>CAWCLG010000006.1:0-1822882 GCA_963796335.1 uncultured Gemmatimonadales bacterium | reverse complement strand
CTCCGTCGTACAGGCTCCGTCATACAAGCGGGCGACGGGACTCGAACCCGCGACCCTCAGCTTGGAAGGCTGATGCTCTACCAACTGAGCTACACCCGCATGCGGACGGGCAGGCTGCCCGGCGGGCGGACGGGCAGGTTGTTGACTCCTGCTTCCGCTTCCGCGCGCTCCGGTTCACTGCCCGTCTGCCCGCCTGTCCATCTGCCCGCCATCAATGGTGGGGGTAGGATTCGAACCTACGTAGGGCGTGAGCCCGGCAGATTTACAGTCTGCTACCATTAGCCACTCGGTCACCCCACCGACACATCACCCACCCTCATCTGAGACAGAACCCCGCCGGCAAGAGGGCGGGGTCCCACGAATCGATTCGGGTGTCGGCGCGAACCTCTGCGCTAGTTTTTATCAGCGCGAACCGAGCTGACGAGGGGAGTCGAACCCCTAACCGCCTGTTTACAAAACAGGTGCTCTGCCAGTTGAGCTACGTCAGCCAAAAGAGGCCGAACTAAGACAGACTCGTATGATAGAGGGCAAGTTGGGGCACGTCAATGGGCTGCGAGTATTCTAGGAGCCGTTCCCGGGTGTCTCGCAGGGCGGGGCTCAGGACCCCGAGGCCACCCCGGTCCGGCGCACCACTTCGATGGCGCCGTCACGGCGGTCCCGGATCTCCCAACCGGAGCCCCGGAGCAGGTCCCTGATCCGGTCGGCCTCGCCGAAATTCCGCGCCCGCTTCTCCGCCGCACGGACCGCCGCCCACCGGAGCGCCCAGGCCTCGGCGTCGGCCGTATCGGGCGGCGGCACTTCCGGCGGCCGCACCGGAATCCCGTCCTCCTCCGCCACGACCAGCGCGTCCGCGGTCACGGTTCGCGCCCGGGCCGACGGGGCCACCGCCAGGACGTCGTCGGCCAGGCCCCAGGCGGCCTTGAACTCGGGGCCGAGCCGCCGTCCCTCGTCCAGCAGGCGGTTCCCCTCCCGCACCAGAACATGCAGCGCCCCAAGCGCTTCCGGCGCGTTGAGGTCGTCGTCCAGCGCGGCCGAGAAGGCCGTCCGGAACTTGGCGGCCGCGGCCGCCGCCTCGGGGTCGTCTCCGTCAGACGCCGCGAGCGCCAGCCGGTCGCGGAATGCCCCCAACCGGGCCGACCCCTCGGTGGCGGCGCCCAGCGCGGTGTCGCTCCAGTCCAGCTTCTGGCGGTAGTGGGTGTTGAACAGGAGGTGCCGCACGGCGCCGGGGTCCGCCCCCTGCTCCCGGAGGTCCCGGGCGGTCAGGATGTTTCCGTACCGCTTGGACATCTTGGTCCCCTCGAGGTCCAGGAACTCGCCGTGGACCCAGACCCGGGCGAACTCCTCTTTGCCGGTGAAGGCGCAGCTCTGGGCGATCTCGTCCTCGTGGTGCGGGAAGATCAGATCGACCGCGCCGGCATGGATGTCGAGCACATCGACGCTCCACTGCCGACGGATCAGCTCCAGGGCCATCGCCGAACACTCGATGTGCCAGCCGGGCCGGCCCCGGCCGAAGGGGGCGTCCCATGCGGCCCCGACCGCCTCGTCCTCCGGGCGGGCCGCCTTCCAGAGCACGAAGTCTCGCGCGTCCTCCTTGGCGTACTCGTCGGCGCTCACCCGCTCGCTAGCCCCGGTGCGCAGCTCGCGGCGGTCCAGCTGCGACAGCCGCCCGTATGCCGGAAACCGGGCGATCGCGAAATAGACCGAGCCGTCGTCGCCCCGGTATGCCACCTCGCGCCGCAACAGCTCCTGGATCAGCGCGATCATCGGCTCGATGTACTCCGTCGCCCTGGGCTGCGCATGCGCCGGGCGGATCCTGAGCCAGTCGCGGTCCTCCGCGAATGCCGTGGCGAACGGATCGACGTGGGCCCGCAGCGAGACTCCCTTCGCCGACGCCGCGGCGATGGTCCGGTCATCCACGTCGGTGAGGTTCATGATATGGAAGACGTCGTACCCGCTGGCCTCCAGCCAGCGCCGCAGGAGATCCTCGAAGAGGAACGTCCGGAAATTGCCGATGTGGGCGAAGTTGTAGATGGTGGGCCCGCAGGTGTAGAGCGAGGCTCGCCCCTTGGTGAGGGGGACGAACGGCTCGATCCGGCGGGTGAGGGTGTTGTGGAGGCGGAGCGTCATCCGCCGGCGGCCCCGGCGGCGGCGCGCACCCGGCTATCCACCGAGGGATCGTCCACGATGACGTGGACTCGGCGCTGAGGGAAGGGAATCTCGATCCCCTCCCGGTCGAGCCGCAGCTTGAGTCGCCGGCGAAACTCCCTGGCCGCGTTCCACTGGCTGCCGGGCTGGGTCTTGATGAGCGAGCGGATCACGACCGCGCTGTCGCTCAGAGCCTCGACGCCAGGGACCTCCACCGGCCCGTCGAGCTGCGGCGCCCAGTCCTTGTCGGTAGTGAACTGCGCGGCTTCGTCCCGCACTACCGCCAGGGCCCGGTCCACGTCCTCATCGTAAGCGACGCCGATATCGATCACCGCTCGGGACCAGCCGCGCGTCATGTTGCTGACGACCTTGATCTCGCCGTTCGGAATCACGTGCATCGTGCCCTGGAGGTCTCGGAGCACCACGACCCGCATCGTCATCTTCTCGACCACGCCCGACTTCCCACCCGCCTCGATGACGTCGCCGATGGCGAACTGATTCTCGAACAGGATGAAGAAGCCGGAGATGACGTCCTTGACCAGGCTTTGCGCTCCGAAGGAGACCGCGAGGCCCAGGATGCCGGCGCCGGCCAGGATCGGCCCGATGTCGATGAAGATGTTGAACGTGAGGAGCAGCGCGATCACGACCACGACGACCCGCCCGACGCTCCTGAGCAGCTGGGAGATGGTCTTGCCCCGCCGCTCGCGGAGCGTGGTGACCGAGTCGTCGCCGTCATCGACGGCCGCCTCGATCCGGGTCGCCGCCAGCCGGACTACCCGATAGGCCAGCCAGGCGAGCACCCAGATGCCGATGACCCGGGTGCCGTTCCGCACCAGGCTCTCGCCGTTGATCTCCAGGATCTGGGCGAGACGCGCGAGGGTCTCGCCGATCCCGGTGAGAAAGGCGAGCTTAAGCTCCGACATGGCGGCGGGTTGGGGTCACGAGCCTAACCTAGAGACGCGGTCCGGACGGCGTCAACGCTGGTGCGCCTTCCGGGTCTCGAGGTAGCGGCTCCGCTCGTCCACGATCGCGTTGATCAGGGGGGCGGAGTCGAATCGCACCGGGTCGGTGGCAGGAAGCCCGGTCTCCTGCTGTGCCTCGTCGCAGGCGCGGCGGGCTTCCGTCTCGCTCAGGTCGTAGGTGTTGAGCGAGATGCCGAGGACCCGGGTGGGATGCACCGCGCTCCCGATCGACTCGTAGAGCCGGACGTACTCCTTGAGCGGCGGGATCCTGAGCCAGGCGGCCTCACGGTAGTCGCCGATGTACTGCCGGCTGCTCTGGTGGCAGAGGATCATGGCGTCGGGACAGGAGCCGTGAAGCAGGCCCAGGGTGACCCCGGAGTAGCCGGGGTGGTTGATGCTCCCCTGCCCCTCCACCAGGACGACATCCGCGTCCTTCGCCCCTTCTACAGTCAGCCACTCCGCCGCGCCGGCGATGAAGTCGGCCACCACGGCATCGACCGCGATGCCCCAGCCTTCAATCATGATCCCGGTCTGGCCGGTGGGCACAAAGCGGGTGCGGACGCCCCGCTGATTGAGGGTGCGGGTGAGCTGCAGCTGGGCGGTCATCTTGCCCACGTTGCAGTCGGTGCCGACGGTGAGAATGACCAGGGGATCCAACGCCTTGGCCAGCCCCGAGGCGATCGGCAGATCCGCCGGCGGCCGGCGGAGATCGTGCAGGGTCCGCCCCTTCGCCCGGGCCTTCGCCGCAAGGGTGGGATCCTCGGCCAGGAAGTTGTGCAACCCGTTCCAGATGTCGCAGCCGGCGTCGATCGCCTCTCCGAGCCAGGCCCGCCATTCCGTCGGGAGCTGCCCGCCCTTCGGCGCGATACCGACCAGGACCGCATTGGGACCCAACGCCAACCCCTCGCGCATGGTCGCCACCACCGGGATGGCGCCGCCGAAGCCGAGCACGTCGTGCACGGTGCGCCCCGCATGCTGGCGATCGAGCACCGCGACGGTGCGCTCGGGATGGTAGCGGACGACCGAGTTGGCGGTCTTGGAGGTCATCGGGCCGAAGTCGCCGTCGGCGATGATCAGATAACGAGGTGCGGTCATAGTCCGTAGAGTGTAAAAGGCGGTGGAATATAGCCAGCACAGTGCTGCTGTCACCCTGAACGCAGTGAAGGGGACCATGGCAACCATGGCCCCCTTCGCTGTGCTCAGGGTGACAGCACTTTACGCCGTCTTGCCGCCCTCGCCGTCCTCGATCACTTCGGCGTCGTGGATGTCCTCCGCGCCCCGGTTGAGCTGCCGGCTCTGGCCGGCGCCGCCCGCGGGGAGCAGACCCATCCGCTGCTTCAGGGCGACGAGCTGCTGGTCCGAGCTGCCCTTGTACTCCAGCGCTTCGAACTGCCGGGTGAGCTGGTCGCCCGCGAACTCCTCCTGGATCTCCGCGGCGGCGATCGCCTTGCGCTCGCTGGCCTCGATCTTCTCGGTCATCCGCTCGAAAGACTCGAATGCGCTCTTGTCGGACATGCCCGACATCGTCTCCTGGATGCGCTGCTGTGCCTCGGCCCGTTTGGCACGCGCCACCAGGATGTTCTTCTTGCGCTTGGCCTCTTCGATCTTGTCGTTGAGCTGGCGGAGCGACAGCTTGAGCGCGTCGGTCTCCGCCTTGTGCTTGAGCCAGGTCTCGTGCAGCTGCTGGGCGCCGTGCAGGTGCTCGTTGTACCGTCCCAGCGCCTGCTTCGCGAGGTCGTCCCGGCCCTCCTGCACCGCCAGCACCGCCCGGCGCTCCCAGTCCTCCGCCTGTTTCTTCATCGCCTCGGCATCGGACTGGAGCTTCTTCTCGTCGGCGATGGCCGAGGCCACCTGCTGCTTGGCCTTGGCCAGCTGCGACTTCATATCGACGATCAGCTGGTTCAACATCTTCTCGGGATTCTCGGCCCGGGAGATGAGGTCGTTGATGTTCGACCGCAGCAGGGTGGAGAAACGATCAAAGATTCCCATGCACGGTCACCTTTCGCGGTAGGGCGCGAGCGCGCCGAGATGCGAGGCGAGCGCCAGAGTAATGGAATCGAAGCTCGCCTCGAACTCGCTGAAGTCGAGGTCTTCCAGCTCGAGCGTGTCGGTCAGCACCACGTGATCGCCTTCCAGCCCGTAGGATCCGTGCACCAGGTCGCGGGCGTTGTACTCCAGCAGCTGCCGGAACAGCTCGCCGCGCCGGGGCTCGCTCGCCGGCAGCTCCATCACGCGGACCCGAAGGATGACGACCGGCGGCGCGAAGTGAACTACGACCTCCGCGTCGTCCGGCGTGCGGACGATCCAGAGATTCGGCTCGATCTCCGTGGTCGTGAGATTGCCGCCTTCGAGGCGGTCGAGGAACGACTGGATGTCCTCTCGGGTGATCATCGATTGGCTCCACTTGGAATTTGATCGGCACCACCGCCACGGGCCAGGAGCCGCTCCGCGAAATCTAACCGCTCCTCCACTTCGGCCAGCCGTGCGCGCACCTGCTCGAGATCGGCGGCGAGCGTCGCATCACTCGCGATCTGTGGCCGTCCCCGCAGGCGATGGCCCAGCGCCGCCATGATGGGACTGAGGATCCGGGCTCCGGCGAGCGCGATCGCCACGATCGCGATGGCTTCGGCCGCATTGAGAGCACCCATCCCTGGTTCCTCCTAGCCCTGCAGCCGGTCGGGCTCACGGCCCTGGGTGACCACCCGTTCGGTGAAGTCCAACCGCTCCTCCAGCTCCGCCATTCTCGGTGCCATCTCCTCGAGCTGCCGCACCCGATCGCGCAACGTTTCCAGCTCCCCCTGCAACTCGGCGCCGGCGCCCCCTCCCGATTCGATCCGCCGGGCCACCGCCTTGATCAGCGGCCAGAGCAGCACGGCTACCAGGACCCCGACACTCAGCAGCATGGCGACCGCGGCGAAACCGTCGAGACTGCCGGTGACCGACATCTCGGAGCCCGGGATCGGCGGCGGCATCGGGGGCGCCGGCGCCTGAACCAGCAGCGTCATCGCGCGGCGTCGCCCGGCAGGGCGGCAGGTATCTGGCCCCGCGCCAGCATCCGCTCGGTGAAGTCGAGCCGCTCCTCCAGCTCCGCCACCCGCTGCTGGAGGAAATCAACCTCGCCCAGACGGTGCTGGAGCTGCTCGACCTCGGCCCTGAGCGCGGGATCGGTCGCGCCCTTGCCTTCCAGCCGCCGGGCCAGCGCCCGCATGATCGGCCAGAGAATGACCGTGGCGGCGAGCAGGCTCAGTCCGACGATCGTGACCAGCATCGGCGCGCCGGAGCCGGTCATGAACAGGAGGTTCGGGTCGAACGGAATGTCCGGCGGCAACGGCGGCCCCGGAATCTGGCCCTGGATCATGACTGCACGCCTCCCTTCGCGACCTGAGGCCGTTCCTGGTTCTGGGCCAGGAGGCGCTCCGCGAAGTCCACCCGCTCCTGCAGCTCGCTGACGTCCCGGCGCAGCGCATCCACCTCAGCCAGCAGCTCGGGATCCTGGACCTGAACGGCGCCGTGGGACCGGATCCGCTCGGCGATGGCTCTCCCGATGGGACTGATGGAGAGCAGGAAGGCGGTGCCTCCCCCGAAAATCAACGTGATGGCGAGTACGCCTTCCATATCCATTCCTGTCGCCTCCGGTGGGCTTGCCGCTGCGTCCCGCGGCCCTACTACGTGGGGGCCAGCCAGACTGTTTCAATGAGAAACGGACGGATCCCGGAGACGGATCAGACCAGCTCGACCGCCTCGATGGCGCCTAGCGAGACGGCGATCTCGGTGTCGTCGCTGCCGGCTGGGCGGAGATAGACCTCGTGAGCGGTGACGTGGGTATCCACGCTCATGGGGACGCCGATGACCTCGGTCCGGTCGGTGGTGGTGATGCGGACCTGCTGCTCGTGTCCACCGGCATAGCCGAGCAAGGCGACGATGTCTTCGTAGGTCATGGGGAACTCCGGCGGGGGTGGAAACCCCAATTTAGGCGCCGGGTCCCCCAGTCGCCATGCGAGCTATTGTCCGGCGGCGGCCCGCTCCGAAAGCGGGGATGCGGGAGGGGCCGCCAGGAGGTTCCGATCGAGAAACCGGGTCACCAGGTCGAAGAGGTGGGCCGTGGTGCCCTTGCCCTGGCAGTTGCAGTGGGTCCGGTTGGGATACTCCATCATCTCGAAGGGGCGGTTGGCGGCCACCAGCGCGTTGATCAGCATCTCGCTGTTCTGGTAGTGCACGTTGTCGTCCCCGCTGCCGTGGATGAGCAGCAGGTTGCCCCGCATACCCTTCACGTAGCTGAGCGGCGACCCGCGATCGTAGCCCGCCCGATTGTCGGTGATCAACCCGTTGTATCGCTCGGTATAGACGTTGTCATACAGCGCCCAGTGGGTCACCGGCGACACCGCGACCGCGGTCCGGTAGAGGTCGCCGTGCTGGAACAGGGTGTTGAGCGCCATGAACGCGCCGTAGCTCCAGCCCCAGATGCCGACCCGCGCCGGATCCACGTAAGGGCGCTGCAGCATCGCGCGCGCCGCGGTGGCCTGGTCCCTGGTCTCGACCACGCCGAGCTGGCCGTAGATGGCCTTGCGGAACTTCTTGCCCAGCGGCGCCGGGGTGCCGCGGTTATCGACCGTCGCGACCAGGTACCCCTTCTGCGTGAGCATCGTGTGCCACAGGTAGTACCCGCCCCACTTGTCGAGCACCTCGGTGTTGCCGGGACCGCCGTAGACGAAGAACAACAGCGGATACTTGCGGGTGGAGTCGAAGTCGGCGGGCTTCATCAGGACGCCGGGCATCCGCGAGCCGTCTTCAGCCTGGAGGCTGAGCCACTCGACCGCCCCACGCCGCACCGCGTTGATCCGGCCGCGGAGCTGCTGGTTGTCGACCAGGGTTCGGATGGACTGGTGGTTGGGCAGCCGCACCAGGCGGATGATCGGCGGGTCCTTGATCGTGCTGTAGGTCTCGATGGCGTAGCGATAGCCGGGCGACAGGTCATACACGTGGGTGCCGGGCTCGCGGGCCGGGCTGAGACGCTCGGGCTTCCCCTTGCCGTCCAGCCGGGTGCGGAAGAGGTAACGCTGCACCGGGTTCTCCGGCGAAGCGACGTAGTAGAGCCATCCGCCCTTCGTATCAATGGCCTGCACGTCGAGCACGTCGAAGTCGCCCTTGGTCACCAGCCGGGTCTTCTTCCCGTCGCGGGAGACCACATAGACGTGGTTCCAGCCGTCGCGGTCGCTGACCCAGGTGAAGGCTTTCCCGCTATCCAGCCAGACCACGTCGTCCACCACATCGATCCAGGTGCTGTCCTGTTCCACCAGCACCGGCGTCACCTTGCCGGTGGCGGCGTTGCCCAGCATCACCTCGGTGCGGTTCTGCAGCCGGTTGAGCCGCTGGAGATACACCTCGGTCGAGGAGGCGGCCCAATCCATCCGGGCGATGTAGTGATTGCGGGGATCGCCTTCGACCTCGAGCCAGCGGGTCGGCCCGCCGGCGGCGCTCACGACGCCGACCCGAGCCGCGGAGTTGGTCTCTCCGACCTTGGGATACTGGACCGGGATGACCCGCGAGTAGAGCGAGTCGGTGTTGTTGATCAGGTTGAAGTTGCGCACCGAGTCGGCGTTCAGCTGCCAGTAGGCGATACTCCTGCCGTCGGGGCTCCAGCGCCAGCCGTCGGCGATGTAGTTCATCAGCTCTTCTTCATAGACCCAGTCGAAGGTGCCGTTGATCATCGTGCGGGACCCGTCGGTGGTGAGCGCGGTGATGCGCCCGCTCGCCAGGTCCTCGACGTACAGGTTGTTCTCCCGCACGTAGGCCACCCGCCCGCCGTCGGGAGCGAACTTGGCGAACATGAGGGTCGATGGCTTCGCGTCGGCGCCGCCCAGCTTCTTCAGACTGCGGCCGTCCCGGTCGAGCACCCAGTAGTCGCCCCGGGTGTTGAGCCTCCACACCGGCTGGGTATTGGTGAAGACCAGGAGCTTCCCGCCGTCGGGCGACCAGGAGTAGTCCTCGACCTCGAGCGGCTCGTCGCCACCTTGGGGCACCAGCGCCGAGGCGGGGATCAGGATCTCCCGGCTCCCGCGCTCCACATCGTATCGGACGATGTCCTTGCCGGCGCCGTCCGCCGCTGGCTCCAGCGTCGTGTAGGCCGCCCCGTCCCCCAGCCAGCGGGAGGGCCCGAACGGCTGGGCCGCGAACTCCGGAGAGCCGTAGATCCGCTGCACGGTCAGACGGGAGGGATCGGTCTGCTGGGCGGCCGCGGGAACCTGGTGGAGCAGGGCGGCGGCAAGCGTCAGGCTGAGGAAACGGTTCACGGTGTGCGACTCGGGTCAGAGGTGACGAATGTTGCAGAAGGATACCTGTTCAGCCGCGATCCCTGTAGCTTGCGGAGTCACGCTGTCGGGCGAATCATGGGCAGACTATTCGGACGGAGGAGTCGTGAGGTTTCACCATCCCGCCTTGATCCTGGCCCTGAGCGCAGCACTGCCGTGTGCCGAAGCGGCCGCCCAGGCCCCCAACTACCTCAAATGGGACCCGTCGACACAGACGGCCACGTTCGAGCTCATCGCGGGGGCCGATGGCGCCAAGAGCCCCTTCAACTTCGACGGCTACACCGACGGAGCGGCGAACCTGGTGGTGCCCCCCGGCGCCAAGGTGGTGATGAACTTTTATCAGAAGGACGGCACCCCCCACAGCGCCGAGCTGATCGCCGACAAGGACCCGATGCCGAACCTGGGCGGCGATCCGGCGATTCCCCGGGCCTACACCAACAAGGTGGTCGAGGGCCTCCCGCAGGAGTCCAAAGACGTCATCCGGTTCACCGCGCCCGACAGCGGCAGCTATCGGATCTTCTGTGGCGTGCCGGGCCACGGGCTGAGCGGAATGTGGCTCCGGTTCACCGTGGATCCGGCGGCCAAGGAAGCCAAGTTCGTCACGCCGGGGTAAGCGCTCTCCGGAGGAAGTAACCGGTGTGGCTCTCCGCCACCGCCGCCACTTCCTCCGGTGTTCCCTCCGCCACCACCCGTCCTCCCCGCTCTCCCCCCTCCGGACCCAGATCCACGATCCAGTCGGCGGTCTTGATGACGTCGAGGTTGTGCTCGATCACCACGACGCTGTTCCCCTTGTCCACCAGGCGGTGCAGCACCTCGAGCAGGAGCCGCACGTCCTCGAAGTGGAGGCCGGTGGTCGGCTCGTCGAGGATGTACAGGGTCCGGCCGGTGTCGCGCTTGGCCAGCTCGGTGGCGAGCTTGACCCGCTGCGCCTCGCCGCCCGACAGCGTCGTCGCCGCCTGCCCCAGATGGATGTAGCCCAGCCCGACGTCGTTCAGCAGCTCCAGCTTCTCCGCGATGCGCCGCTGGTTGGCGAAGAAATCGAGGGCATCCGCCACCGTGAGGTCGAGCACGTCGGCGATGCTCCTCCCCTTATACCGGACTTCCAGCGTCTCCCGGTTGTACCGGCGGCCTTTGCAGACCTCGCAGGGCACATAGACGTCGGGCAGAAAGTGCATTTCGATCTTGACCAGGCCGTCGCCCTGACACGCCTCGCACCGGCCGCCTTTCACGTTGAAGGAAAAACGGCCCGGGCCGTAGCCCCGGAGCTTCGCGTCGGGGAGCTGGGTGAACAGCTCCCGGATCGGGGTGAACAGGCCGGTGTAGGTCGCCGGGTTGGAGCGGGGGGTACGTCCGATCGGACTCTGATCGATGTCGATCACTTTGTCGATCCGGTCGAGGCCCTCGATCCTGGTATGGGTCCCGGGTATCACCTTGGCCCGGTAGAAATGCCGCGCCAGCGAGTGATAGAGGATGTCGGTCACCAGGGTCGATTTCCCCGAACCGGAGACCCCCGTCACCGAGACGAACAGGCCCAGGGGGATATCGACCGTGAGATTCTGGAGATTGTTGGCCCTCGCCCCGACAATGCGGAGACGGTGGCCCCGCGCCGCCAGCCGGCGTCCGGGCGGCACCGGCACCCGCAGCTCGGAGCGGAGGTACCGCCCGGTGAGCGAGGTGGGATGCTGCCGGATCTCATCCACGGTCCCCTCGGCTACCACCTCACCGCCGAACCGTCCCGCGCGGGGTCCCAAGTCGATCACATGGTCGGACGCCCGGATCGTGTCGGCGTCGTGCTCGACCACGATGACGGTATTGCCGAGGTCGCGCAGCCCGCGGAGGGTGCCGAGCAGGCGCTCGTTGTCCCGCTGGTGAAGGCCGACGCTCGGCTCGTCCAGGATGTAGAGCACGCCCACGAGGCGGGAGCCGATCTGGGTGGCCAGCCGGATGCGCTGGGTCTCGCCGCCCGAGAGCGAGGTGGCGCCCCGGCCGAGCGTCAGGTACTCGAGCCCGACGTCCCGCAGGAACCGCAGGCGGTCCCCCACCTCCTTGAGAATCGGGCCCGCGATCTCGGGATCGAGACCCTGCCGCCCGTTGGTGCGCAGGGGAACCGCCTCGAAGAACTCGACGGCGCGCTCCACCGGCAGATCCACCACATCGCCGATGCTGCGTCCGTTGACCAGCACCGCCAGACTCTCGGCCTTGAGCCGCTTGCCGCCGCAGGTCTGACAGGGCTGCTCGATCATGAATTCCTCGAGCGTGACCCGGACCGCGTCGCTGGTCGATTCGCGGTAGCGCCGCTCCACGTTCCGGAGCACGCCCTCCCACTCGCTCTCGTACTCCCCGCGCCCCCGGGCGCCCTCGGTCTGGAACTTGAACCGGCCCGGGGCGCCGGAGAGCAGCGCCTGCTTGGCCGACGCGCTGTGCTCCGCCCACGGCGCGTTGAGGTCGAACTTGAACGCCTTGGCGAGGGTGGGCAGCACCACCTTGCGCAGGTAGCCCGACGGCTCGCCCCAGGGGAGGATCACGCCTTCCAGGATCGAGATGCTGGGATCGCCGAGAATCAGCTCGGCGTTGACCTCGCGCCGGGTGCCGACGCCGTGGCAGTCGGGACAGGCGCCGAACGGCGAATTGAAGGAGAACTGCCTGGGCTCCAGCTCGGGCAGGGAAAGCCCGCAGACCGGGCAGGCGAAGCGCTCGGAGAAGACCACCGGTCCCTCCGGCCGGACGATCTCCACCAGGCCGTCCGCCGTCTTGAGCGCGGTCTCGATCGAGTCGTTGAGCCGTCCGCGGTCGTGCGGCCGGACCACCAGCCGATCGACCACCACCGCGATGTCGTGGTTCTGCCGCCGGTTCAGGGCCGGCACGTCGGCGAGGTCGTAGACCTTGCCATCCACCCGCACCCGCACGAAGCCGCGCTTGCGGACGTCCTCGAACAGGTCGCGGAACTCGCCCTTCCGCCCCCGGACCATCGGCGCCAGGACCTCGATCCTGGTCTCGGCGGGCCAGCCCAGCACGGTATCGGTGATCTGGGCCGCACTCTGCCGCGTCACCGGCGTGCCGTCGTTGGGACAGTGCGGCACTCCGGCGCGGGCCCAGAGCAGCCGGAGATAGTCGTAGATCTCGGTGACGGTGCCGACCGTCGATCGCGGATTCTGCCCGGTCGTCTTCTGCTCGATCGAGATGGCGGGGGAGAGCCCCTCGATGGCATCCACGTCCGGCTTTTCCATCAGGCCCAGAAACTGCCGGGCGTACGCGGAGAGCGACTCCACGTAGCGCCGCTGCCCCTCGGCGTAGATGGTATCGAAGGCGAGCGAGGACTTGCCCGAGCCGGACAGCCCGGTGATGACGGTGAGCCGGTTGCGGGGGATGGCAACGGAGATGTTCTTGAGGTTGTGCTCGCGGGCGCCCCGTACCACCAGATGTTCCTGAGCCATAGCCCCGAAAGCTACCCGAAGCCGCCGCCGAGGGTCAACGGGTTCCGGTTTCCGCGACCACTCTCTACCATACACGTGCCTCATGAGCCTGACGCAGCGGGACCTGTGATCACCGTAGTGGTGGATGACCTCGCCACGCTCCGGGTGGACGCCCTCGTGCGGCCCTCCGGGGAGTCGCTGGAACCGCTGGCGGCGGTCGCCGCCCGGCTGGATCAGGCTGCGGGCGAGCGCTTCGCGGACCAGCATCGGATCGGGTCACCGCTGGAGGCGGGCGCGGCGGTCGTGACCGGCGGCGGCGACCTGCCGGCGCCCTTCGTGATCCACGTCGTGATCCGGGACTCGCTGAAGCCGGTCGATCGGGTGACCGTGCGGCGGGCCTTGGTGTCGGCGTGGCAGCAGGCGGGCGCCTGGGGGCTGGGACGCATCGCCGCCCCGCTGGTCGGCACCGAGGAGGGACGGCTGACGCTGCAGGAAGCGGCCGGCCTGCTGGTGGAGACGTTTCCCAGACCGGGCGCCGCGGAGCACCCGTCGGAGCTCTGTATCGTGGTGGGGCAACAGGAGGAGCGAGAGGCGGTGGAAGCCATCGTGCGGAGGACGGCGTGATCCGGTTGACGGACCTGACCAAGCGATACGGCAAGTTCACGGCGGTGAACGGGATTTCACTGCACGTGCCGCGCGGCGAGCTGTTCGGCCTGCTGGGCCCGAACGGCGCCGGGAAGACCACCACGATGCGGATCATCGCCGGCATCCTCCAGCCGACCGGCGGCGCCGTGCTGGTGGGCGGCGTGGACATGCTGGCCAAGCCGCTCGAGGCCAAGGCCCGCATCGGCTTCATTCCCGACCGGCCGTTCGTCTACGACAAGCTGACCGGCGGCGAGTTCCTCCGGTTCACCGCCGCGCTCTACGGCCAGGACGGGACGGTCGTCGAGCGCCGGATCGACGAGCTGCTGGAGGTCTTCGACCTCACGCCCTGGAAGCACGAGCTGACCGAGGCCTACAGCCACGGGATGCGGCAGAAGCTCATCATCTGCGGCGCGCTGGTGCACCGGCCCGAGCTGATCATCGTGGACGAGCCGATGGTCGGGCTCGACCCCAAGAGCGCCCGGCTGCTCAAGGACCTGTTCCGCCAGTTCGTGGATCGGGGCGGCACCGTGCTGATGAGCACGCACACGCTGGAGGTCGCCGAGGTCATGTGCGACCGGATCGCGATCGTGTTTCAGGGAAAGATCGCGGCCAGCGGGACGATGGCCGAGCTGCGGCAGCAGACCGAGTCGGGCGACCTGAGTCTGGAGGACCTCTTCCTCAAGCTCACCGGCGGCCACCGCGCCCATGCGCTCGATGCCGTCCTCGAGCGCTGAGCTGGAGGCCCCGCGGTCGCAGCCCGGCCTCTGGACGCTGCTCACGCCGAAATGGCGCGGCGCGCTGGCCCGCCTGCGGCAGGAGCGCCGGGGGTCCTGGGCCAAGCTGACGCTCTTCGTGGTCGCCGGCGGCCTCTTCTGGACTGCGATCTTCGGCATCGCCTTCCGGGTCCTGAGCTACATCCAGCAGGTGGCGGACATCGGCGACCTGCTGGCCGGGAAGGTGCTGGGCATCATCCTCCTGGCCCTGCACAGCATCCTCCTGCTCTCCAACGTCATCACCGCGCTGTCGACCAACTTCCTGGCCAAGGATCTCGACATGCTGGTGGCCGCGCCGGTCGGCTCGCTGCGGCTGTATCTCGCCAAGTTGAGCGAGACGGTGGTGCACTCGAGCTGGATGGTCGGGCTGCTGGCGCTGCCGATCTTCACGGCGTACGGGATCGTCTATTCCGGCGGTCTGCTGTTCCCCTTCGTGGCCCTGGCCGCGTTCGTTCCCTTCCTGGTGCTGCCCGCCGTCATCGGGACGCTCTTCACCTCGCTCCTGGTGAACGTCTTCCCCGCCCGGCGCACCCGCGAGCTGCTCGGCCTGATCGGGCTGGGGGCGCTGGTGACGGTGGTGATCCTGCTCCGGTTCATGCGGCCGGAGCAGTTGGCCCGGCCCGAAGGCTTTCGCAACTTCGTCGATTACCTCGCCGCGCTCCGCACGCCGACCAATCCCCTGCTGCCCAGCGAGTGGACCCAGGAGATGGTCATGAACTGGCTGCTCCGGGTCGCGGACCCCTGGCCCATCGTCTTCCTGTGGGGCACCACCCTCATCGCCGTCGCGATCGGCGCGCAGGTCCACCGGCGGCTCTTCCACTCCGGGTTCTCCAAGGCCCAGGAAGGGGCGGGCCGGAAGGTGCAGCGGCCGCTCCGGGGGCCGCTGAACACCCTGCTCAAGCGGGTGCCCGCGGCGAAGCGCGAGTTCATCTTCAAGGACCTGCGGCTCTTCTTCCGGGACAACACCCAGTGGAGCCAGCTGATCCTGCTCGCGGTGCTGCTCCTGATCTACATCTTCAACATCAAGTCGCTGCCGATCCATTCGGGCGAGCGGATCCCGCTGACCCTGGTCATCGTGATCTCCTTCCTCAATCTCGGACTGGCCGGGTTCGTCCTCACCGCCGTGGCGGCGCGCTTCATCTTCCCCGCGATCTCGCTGGAGGGGCGCCAGATGTGGCTGCTCCGCTCCAGCCCGCTCGATCCGGCGGCGATGCTGTGGAGCAAGTACTGGACAGGAACGGTGCCGCTGCTGATCCTGGCGCTGGTCATCACCGTGCTGACCAACTGGTTGCTGCGGGCCGGGCCGTTCATGATGGCGGTGAGCATCGGCACCATCCTGCTGTACACCCTGGCGGCGAGCGCGCTGGCGCTGACCTTCGGCGTGTTCTATCCCCAGTTCGGAACCGAGAACGCGGCCCAGATCCCCACCAGCTTCGGCGGCGTCGTCTACATGATGGCGACCCTCACGCTGCTGGCGCTCGTGATCATGCTGGAGGCTCCGCCGGTCGCGGCGCAGATCCGGGCCTACCATCGCGGCGAGGAGCTCGCGATCACGACCAGGATGGTGGTGCACGGGATCGTTGTCGTCCTGATCCTGGTCGGCGCCACCATTCTTCCTCTGCGGCTGAGCGCCCGGAGGATCGAGAGCATGGAGATCGCATCGGGCGGGGTCGAATGAGCCGCCCAGCCATCGTGGTGGACCTCTACAGCGACACCGTCACCAAGCCGACCGCGGCGATGCGCCGGGCCATGGCCGAGGCGGAGGTGGGCGACGAGCAGCAGTACGAGGACCCCACCGTCAATCGGCTCCAGGAGCGGGTGGCGGAGCTGCTGGGCAAGGAGGCCGCGCTCTTCCTGCCCTCCGGCACGATGTGCAACCAGGTGGCGTTCGCGGTCCACTGCCGGGCCGGCGACGAGATCCTGCTGCACGAGACGGCGCACCCGCTGTTGTACGAAGCGGGGGGAGCGGCCGCGCTCATCGGCGCGGTCTTCCGGCCGCTGACCGGACCGCGCGGCATGTTCACCGCCGCGCAGGTCCGTCAGGCGGTGCGTCCGCCGGTGCACTACATGCCGCGCAGCCGGGTGGTGTCCATCGAGCAGACGGCGAACATCGTCGGCGGCGCCTGCTGGCCCATCGGCGAAGTCGAGGCGGTCTGCGCGGCCGCGCGGGAGTTCGGCCTGGCGTGCCACATCGACGGCGCCCGACTGATGAACGCGGTGGTGAGCACCGGAACGCCGGCCCGGCGCTTCGCGGCCCAGGTCGATTCCCTCTGGATCGACCTCACCAAGGGCCTGGGGGCGCCGGTCGGCGCGGTCCTGGCGGGATCGCGCGGATTCATCGAGGAGGCCTGGGTGTTCAAGCAGCGCTTCGGCGGCGCCATGCGGCAGGCGGGCATCATCGCCGCGGCGGGCCTCTACGCGCTCGACCACCACGTGGACCGTCTGGCCGAAGACCACGAGCGGGCCCGTGAGCTGGCGCGCGGCCTCGCGGAGCTGCCGGGGGTCGCCATAGATGCCGACCGGGTCGATACCAACATCGTGATCTTCGACGTCCGCGGCACCGGGCTGAGCGCCGACGAATTCGCCGCCCGGGCTCTCGCGTCGCACGGCGTCAGGTTCAGCAACGTCGGTCCGACGACGGTGCGGGCGGTCACCCACCTCGACGTGCCGGACAGCGGGATCCAGCGTGCCCTGGACGCCGCCCGGGCGGCCACCGCGGAGCTGGCAAGGCGTTAGACCGCCGCGGCCTTGCGACCGCCCGAGTGGAAGCGCAAGTTGCCGCTCCACTCACCTGGCGACCTCATGGACCGCAATGCCCTCGCCGCCGCGCTGCTGCTCGCCGCCTGCGGCGCTCAGGAACAGCCCACCCGCCCTGCGACGTCGGATCCCTTCAGCGCCGGGTCGTGGGTGGATCTCTCCCACGACTTCTCGGCCGAGACCATTTATTGGCCCACGGCCACGCGGTTCACGCTGAAGGTCATCTCGGACGAGGTCACCCCCGCCGGCTGGTTCTACGCGGCGAACGACTTCTCCACCTCGGAGCACGGCGGCACCCACCTCGACGCCCCGATCCATTTCGCGGAAGGCAAGCACAGCACCGACCAGATCCCGCTGGAACAGCTCACCGGGCCGGGGGTGGTGGTGGATGTTTCGGCGAAGGCCGACTCGAGCGCCGACTACCGGGCGGACGTGGCCGCGCTGGAGGGGTGGGAGCGGGCGCACGGGCGGATCGCGGACGGCAGCATCGTCCTGATCCGGACGGGGTGGTCGAGCCGCTGGCCCGACGCGGAGCGCTATCTGGGGACTTCGAAGCGCGGACCGGAGGCGGTGAAGGCGCTGCACTTCCCCGGTATCGACTCCGCCGCCGCTCGCTGGCTGTCCTCGGAGCGGAAGGTCAAAGCCGTCGGGATCGACACGCCGAGCATCGACTACGGGCAGTCCTCGACGTTCGACACTCACCGGATTCTCTATGCCCAGAACATTCCGGGGTTCGAGAACGTGGCTGATCTCGATCGGTTGCCGGCGCGGGGGGCGTACGTGGTCGCGCTGCCGATGAAGATCAAGGGCGGAAGCGGCGGCCCACTGCGCATCGCGGCGTTCGTCCCTGACACATCGCGCTGACCGCCGCGCTGTTTCGCGGTCACCATCGCACTAACCCGGTCCCGAATCACCACAACGCAGATCCTACCTTGGGCGCGCCATTGGAACCTCGCGCGGTTCTCGCGCGCGATCCACCCAAGGAGGATCCATGCGTTGCCCTTTCCCCCTGCCGGCGCTCCTCGCGGCCATCGCGCTCACCGGCTGCACCGATCACACCGCCCCCGCCTTCCCTGATGCATCGCCCATTCCCCGCGGCGGCGTCCCGGCCGCCGCCAGAGTGCGTCTCGCCCGCCGGGTCGCGCTAGCGCTGGCCGACCGAGAGTTCCGGCACCGGCTGAAGCAGGATCTCGACCGCTCGCCGGTCCGCGAGCACAAGCTGCACTTCCAGCGATACCTCTTCGATCGGCAGGGGCGCGCCGGTGCGATGGCGCGGGCGGCGGGCGAGTCGCCGGCGGCGGTGGAGCTGGACGCCGGCCGGTCCTCCGCGCTGGAGATGTACTTCCCGGTCCCCGAGCACCGCGCGGCCTGGAGCGGCGACGACAACATTCTGGTCGCCACCACCGAAGGCGAGCGACTTCCGCCGGTGGCATATACGCCGGAGGGGAGGCGGGTCGTCCTGAGCCCGGACAGTCCGCCGGCCACGCCGGTGCTGGCGCTGGTGCCGGCGGAAACCGACTTCGATCGCGAGCCTCCCGCACCGAACTTCCTCGGCGGCGGGGGCGGGACCACGGCTCCGCCGCCGGGTCTCTACATGACCGCCTCGCATTTGCTCGAGACCCACGAGGGCTGGATCAAGGGCGCCCCCGAGATCGAGGTGCATCTCCTGGGACAGGCCGGGCGCGGCGACTCGCTCACGTCCTACGCCTGCGCCGCGGAGCCGGCCGCGGGCTACTACCGGTTCGACCAGAACGGCCTCGATTGGAGCGGCAGCGTCCTGCTCATCAGCCAGACCCAGCTCGAGTCGTATCGCCGAGGCCATCCCAACCAGAATCTCCGGGTTTTCTTCGTCGAGGACGACGACGGCCCGTGTCAGATCCGGACCGATCCGGCTCGCTTCTCGAAGCTGGTGCGATCGGTGGAGGCCGCCTATCCCCATCTGACCGGCGGTCGCGACAGCACGAGCGGAGGCCTCCAGAAATTCTGGAAGCGGGCCAACGCCATCCAGCAGATCATCCGTGCGCTTGCCTCCGTCATCAAGACCGACGACGAGCTGATCGGCAACGCGGTCGAGAGCGCCGTGGTGGGTGAGTCGCATCCCAACAGCAACTGGATCATCAAGGGCGAGAGCAACCGGACGAACGGATGGGTCCGGCTCGTCATGAAATAGGCCCGCCTCTCGATTGATGGTCGGTTGACGGACCCTGCTCATCTTGCCGGCTACTGCTCACCCGGATCGGGCATGCGGCTTTGCTTCTCCCTCCTCCTCTCCCTCCTGGCGGCCACTCCGCCCGCCTTCGCCCAGGCCTCGGCCGACCAGTTCGGCTGGCGTCTGGGCGCCGGTGTTGATGCGGTGCGCTTCGGCGCCGTCGCCGTGGGCCAGGCGGCACCGGGCGTCCGCGCGGAGCTGCGTCCCACGTCGCGGCCGGCGTTCCACCTCTCGGTCTCGCGGACGTACCGGCCGGTCGAGCTGGCGGTCGAGGCCGGCTGGGCCGGCGGGCATGTGGAAGTGGGCAACGAGCTGGTGTCGGTCGAAGATCGAACCGCGGCCGTGTCGCGCTACCGGCTCGGCCTGGGAATCAGCCGCGGTGTCGCGGGGCTGGGGGGCGGCAGCGTGAGCCTGGCGCTGGTCCCCGCGGTCGATCTCTGGACCGTCGAGGGAGAACACCGGCTGCGAGCCGGGATAGAAGTCCGAGTCGGGGTTCGGGCGGACCTGGGTGGGGTAGAGCTGGAGAACAGGATCGGTGTGGGGATCTCGGGCAATCCGATCGTCGCGGCCGATCTGGGGGAAATCTCGGATCTGCGAGGGCTTCGCGCACTATCGGTCGGCCTTGCGCTGCGATGCCGGATCTAGCCCCGGGGCCCCCGCCGTCAGGCGGCCACGCGGGCCCCGCACGATTCGCAGAACCGGCTGTCGGAGGAGAGTGCTGCGCCGCAGCCGGCACAGGCGTCCGGCGCCGGCAGCCGGTGCCCGCAGGTCGAACAATACTGGGCATCGGACTCGGGCCGCGGCCCACAGGTAGGGCAGTTCGGGGCGCCCGGCGGCGCCGTCGCCGCAGCGGAGCGAAGGGTGCGCACCCTATGAGCGATCAAGGCCTCGACGTCGTCGGGCGCCCCTGCCCTGTCCTCGGCGCGCAGTGCCGCCAGCGCCTCGGCCGTGTACTTGTCCTTGAGCATCCGGTAGTCGGCGTCGGAGAGCTTGCCGGTCTCCCGGTCGAACTCGATCTCCTTCAGCGCCAGCAGGGCCACGCCCTTCGGCGTCTCATCCGGGTCGATCGGCTCCTCTATCGGCGCCGCAGGCTGGGAGGGAATCAGGAGAGGGCGAAGCACGAACCACAGCGCCACCAGGCCCACCAGGGCCGCCGCCACCGCCTCGGTCAGCATCAGTCCTCGACTTCGGCCAGAGCCCGCTTCAGCCGTTCCATCTCCTCGTTCGTGGCCGCAGACGCGGCAGATGGCTGCGCCTCTCGGCGCCCGGCATCCGCGGCCGCTTGCGGCGCGGGTGGCGCGCCGGCGCCCGCCACCGCCAGCCGCCGGCGAGAGATCAGCGCCAACAGCGCGCCGCCCGCCACCAGGATCGCCGACCCGGGCAGGAGGTAGCCCCAGAGGTTGAAGCCCTCGGGCTTCGGCGCCATCAACGCCTTTTCACCGTACTTCTCCACGAACGTGTCGAGAATTTCCTGCGCCGTCTTCCCCGCGCGGTCGAGCGCCACCACCTCGCGGTGGAGCTGGGGAGAGTAGGTGCAGGTGAAGTCGGTCGTCCGGCAGGTGAAGATGTCGAGCGTGCAGCCGCAGGAGCAGGCGAGCCGGTGCTCGATCGCCTTGATCCGCTCGTCGTAGTCCGCGAGCTCGGTCGGGGCGCGGGGCCGGCCCGCGGCCGCCGGATCTCGGAGCGTGCCGGCATCCCCTTGGCCGGCCAAGGCGTCCTGGGGTGGTCCCTGCCCCTGACCGCCGAGTCGGGCGACGAATCCGCGACGGGAAACCCCGCTCATTCCGCGATTCCCGCACCGGCCAGGCTGGCCGGGTAGTCCGGCTGGGTCCGGCGCGGCGCCGCCTGCACCGCGCCACCGCCCGGCCACATCGTCACGATTCCGCCGAAGGCCAGCACGAAGCCGCCGAACCACACCCACCACACCAACGGATTGATCGTGAAGCGATATACCGCCTCTTCGGTGCCGCCCACCGCTCCCGCGAAGGTGATGTAGAGATCTTCCTGCAGGTTGCTGCGGATTCCCACCTCGGTGGATGGCTCGAAGGTCGGCCGGCCGAAGCTATCGACGTGCTGCCGCTTCTCCGACGTCATCAGTCCCTCGGCGCGGCCGTCCTTCATCACCGAGACCGTCGCCGCGGTCACGACGCGATTGAGCGCCTCGAACTGGGAGACACCCATGTGGGTCAGGGTGTAGGTGTGGCCGAAGGGACTGGCGATCGTCGCCGACTGCCCGGGCTTGAGCGTCGCTTCGATCTCCCGCTTGAACGCCATCCCGGAGAACGCCACGAAGTAGATCAGTACCCCGACGTGGACCAGGTATCCGCCGTACCGACGCCGGTTCCGCGCGATCAGCCGTCCGAAGGCGAGCACAACCGACTCTCCGTGCATCCGCCGCCGCGCCCGCACGCCCCGATAGAACTCCTGCAAGACGGTGCCGGCGACGAACCCGGCCAGCGCCAGCGCGATCAGCGCGTAGAAGTCCCGGGCTCCTGCCGACACCAGCGCGACCAGCGTCACGACGCCCGTCGCCACCGGAAAGGTGAACTGCCGCCGCAAATTCGCCGGCGAGGCCTTGCGCCACGCGATCAGCGGTCCGATCCCCGTGAGTCCGAGGAGCAGGAGGCCGAGGGGCACGTTGACGCGATTGAAGAACGGCGGGCCGACCGTGATCTTGCTGCCACGAACCAGCTCGGAGAGGATGGGGAACAGCGTCCCCCATAGCACTGAGAAGGCGATGCCCACCAGCAGCAGGTTATTGAACAGGAACGCCGCCTCGCGGCTCACCACTGACTCGAGCTGCACGTCGGCCTTCAGCGAAGGCCAGCGGGTGTAGAGCAGCGTGAACGACAGGATCCCGCCGACCGCCAGGAACGCCAGGAAGAAGTAGCCCACCCGCGACTGGGTGAAGCTGTGCACGCTCGCGATCACGCCGGACCGGGTGATGAACGTTCCGAAGATGCTGAGCAGGAACGTCCCCACGATGAGACCCAGGTTCCACCGCTTCAACATCCCCCGCTTCTCCTGGATCATCACCGAGTGCAGGAACGCCGTCATCGTGAGCCAGGGCAGCAGGCTGGCGTTCTCCACCGGGTCCCAGGCCCAGTAGCCACCCCAGCCGAGCTCCACGTAGGCCCACCACATCCCCAGCGTGATCCCGACCGAAAGGAAGAGCCAGCTCACCAGGGTCCACTTCCTGATGGCGTGGATCCATCCCGCATCGAGGCTGCGGGACAGCAGCGCGGCGATGGCGAAGGCGTAGGGAATGGTGAGGCTGATGTAGCCGAGGTACAGCATCGGGGGGTGGATCATCATCCCCGGGTTCTGCAGCTGCGGGTTGAGGCCGCGTCCGTCCGCGGGCGTGAACGCCATCCGCTCGAACGGATTGGCCGCGAAGATCATGGTGCAGACGAAGAACGCGGCCACCAGCGAGGTCACGCCGCCCACGTAGGGCAGCAGATCGCGGTAGCGCCTGGGCGTGAGCAGCTGGGCGAGCGCTCCGAAAAGCGACAGCACCACGGCCCAGAAGAGCAGCGAGCCCTTCTGGCCGGCCCAGAAAGCGGAGAAGATGTAGCCCGAGGGAAGATTCCTGGAGGTGTACGCCGCGACGTATTCGATGTTGAAGTCGTGCGCCGCGAGTCCCTTCCACAGCGCGACCGAGGCCACCGCGAGAGCGGCGAAGATCCCATAGACCGCACCCGTAACGCTGTCGGCCAGGGCGGGCCGGTCCTGCCACCGCCCCGAGAACGAAACGATCGCCGCCCACAATCCGAGGAGGAGGGCGACCCAGAGCGAGAATTGTCCCAGGAGCGTCATGAGGCGCTACGCCTTGGCCTCTTTGTACGCGGCCTCGTAGCGGGACCCGCACTTGGCGAGCACTTCGGTCGCGCGGAACACGCCGTCACGGCCCAGCCGGCCCTCAACGATCACCTCGATGTCGTTGGCGTCGGTGAATGTGTCGGGAACGAGACCGCGATAGGTCACGGGGTAAGTCTTGAGGCCGTCGCTGACCTGGAAATCCACCTGGCGGTTCCGGTCGTCGCGATGGATCGAGCCGGGGACGACCTTGGCGCCCATCTTGAGGCCGAGGTCGTAGAAGGTGGAGTCGGCGCCGGCCTTGGCGGCCAGCTCGCTGGGCGTGAGGAAATACACGCCCGTCTCCTTCACCCCTTGTACGATGAGCAGTACCACGGCCGCCACGATGATGGTGGCGCCGATGAGGAATCGATGGCCGGCTTTCATGGTCTCAAAGTTCTCCTGTCGCCCTGCTGGATCAAGCCCCGGGGTCCCGGCGAGCCCACGCCAGCGCCGTTTCTACCGCCCTGGCCCACCGCGCCTGCCGGTTCCGGCGCTCCGCGGCCCCCATCCCCGGCTCGAACCGGGTGAACCGCCGGCGGGCCAGAAAATCCGCTCCGGTGCCCCAGACGCCCAGCGCGATCCCCGCGAGGCCCGCGGCGCCCAGCGCGGTCGTCTCCACCATGTCGGGCCGCTCCACCGGGATATCCAGGATGTCGGCCTGGTACTGCATCATCCAATCGTTGGCCGCGGCGCCGCCATCGACCCGCAACGCCGGCACGCTGACCCCGCCGGCGCCCGACATCGCCTCCAGCAGGTCGGCGCAGCTGTGGGCGATCGCCTCGAGGGCGGCGCGCACCAGATGGGCCCGGGTGGTCCCGCGAGTGATGCCGGTGACGGTGCCGCGTGCGTCCGCCTCCCAGTGCGGCGTGCCCAGTCCGACGAAGGCCGGCACGAAGCTGACGCCGCCGGTATCCGGCACGCTTCGGGCCAGGGCGTCGGTCTCGGCGGCACTCCCGATGACCCCCAGTCCGTCCCGCAGCCATTGGACGGCCGCGCCCGCGACGAACACGCTGCCCTCCAACGCGTAGGCGGGCTCGCCCGCCGGCCCGCACGCGGCGGTGGCGAGGACGCCGGCCGGCGGCTCGGGCACCCGGTCGCCACGGTGAACCAGGAGGAATGCGCCGGTCCCGTACGTGTTCTTGGCGAGACCATTCCGGCAGCAGCCCTGGCCGAACAGCGCCGCCTGCTGGTCGCCGGCGAGACCGGCGATCGGCAAGGCGAAGCCGAGGTGCGACGGCTCGCACTCGCCTACCACGGCGGACGAGGGCACCAGCCGCGGCAACAGCTCGCGCGGGATCCCGAAAATCTCCAGCAGCTCGGGGTGCCAGTCGCGGTCCGCGAGATCGTACAGCAGCGTCCGGCTGGCATTGGTGTGGTCGCTCACGTGGATCCGTCCGCCGGTGAGCCGGGCCACCAGCCAACTCTCCACCGTGCCCGCCGCCAGCTCGCCCCTGCCGGCGCGCCGGCGCAGCTCGGGATCCCGCAGCAGCCACTCCAGCTTGGTGGCGGAGAAGTAGGGGTCGGCCACCAGGCCGGTGCGCCGCCGCAGCAGCTGCTCCGTCCCCGACTCCCGGAGCTCGCGGCAGCGGGCGGTGGTCCGCCGGTCCTGCCACACGATGGCGGGCGCGACCGGCGCGAGGGTGCGCCGATCCCAAAGGACCACGGTCTCCCGCTGGTTGGTGATCCCGAGCCCCGCCGGTCGCTCATCCGCGGCGGCCAACGCCTCGGCGATCGCCTCCAGGGAAATCCGCAGGATCTCCTCGGGGTCGTGTTCCACCCAGCCGGGCTGGGGAAAGAACTGGGTGAACTCGCGATAGCCCCGGCCCAGCACCGATCCGTCCTGGTGGATCACCAGCGCCGTGGATCCGGTGGTGCCCTGGTCGAGCGCCAGGATCGAAGCCATCAGTCGATGAGGCGGGCCAGCTGGCCGGGCGGCACCACGCCGCGGTCGGTCACGATCGCGGTCACCAGCTCGGCAGGCGTCACGTCGAAGGCCGGATTCCAGGCGGGGACGCCGGACGCCGCGACCCGGACCCCGCGCCACCCGGTCACCTCGTCCTGTCCCCGCTCCTCGATCGGGATCGCGGAGCCGTCCGCGACCGCGGGATCTACGGTGGACATCGGGGCCAGGACGTAGAGCGGCACGCCGTGCGCGCGCGCGGCGAGCGCCAGGCCGTAGGTGCCGATTTTGTTCGCGACATCGCCGTTGGCGGCGATCCGGTCGGCGCCCACCATCGCGCAGGCGACATCCCCCAGCCGCAGGCGGCTCGCGATCATGCCGTCGGCGATCACGGTGCATTCGACGCCGGCGCGGCTCAGCTCCCAGGCCGTGAGCCGGCTGCCCTGGAGCAGCGGCCGCGTCTCCGGCACCACCACGCGCGGCGCCCGGCCGGCTCGGTGGAGATAGTAGATCGGCGCCAGCGCGCTGCCGATGCCGCCCGTGGCGAGCACGCCGGCATTGCAGATCGTGGCGACCGTGGCATTGTCGGGAATCAGCTGGGCGCCGAGCTCACCGATCCGCTCGCACATCTCGCGGTCCTCGTCCCAGATCGCCTGGGCCTCGGCCCGAAGGGCGGCGGCGAGGTCCTGCCCGTCCGCAGCCGCCGCCTCCGCCCGCCGCTCCATCCGCCGGAGCGCCCAGTGCAGGTTCACTGCGGTCGGGCGGGCGCTCCCGAGCTGCGCGACCGCGTGCCGAACAGCCTCGAGCCCACCTCCCTGCCCGGCCGCGACCGCCACACCCATGGCCGCCGCGATCCCGATCAACGGCGCGCCGCGAACCCGCAGCGTCTTGATCGCCTCGACGACCGCATCGACCGACGCGAGGTCCAGGTACCGCTCCTCGCCGGGCAGCAGCGTCTGATCGAGCAACCGGATGGCGCCGGCCGCGGTCCATGCGATCGGAGTTGGAAGTTGCATGGGCAAAAAGATACCCTCGAACTCCGGTGAACGGTCAAAAGTAAAAAGTGAAAGGGTGCGCACCCCCTTTCACCTTTTACCTTTCACCGTTCCCGCTGCTCCTTAAGAACCCCAGCCCCCACCCCCATGTCTTTCACGACTCTGCTGTTCGAGGTCAAGGACGCGATCGCCACCGTGACGGTCAACCGCCCGGAAAAGCTTAACGCGCTGAACGCGCAGGTCATCGCGGAGCTGGGGGACGCCGCGAGCCGGGTCCGGACCGACCCTGCCATCCGGGGCATGATCCTGACGGGCGCCGGGCCCAAGGCATTCGTCGCCGGGGCCGACATCGCGGAGATCGCCGCCCAGGGACCGGTGGACGGCAAGGCGCGCGCGTTGGAGGGCCAGCGGGTGTTCCGCAGTCTGGAGCGCTGCGGCAAGCCGGTCATTGCGGGCGTCAACGGCTTCGCGCTGGGCGGTGGCTGCGAGTTGGCGATGGCGTGCCATCTCCGGATCGCCAGCGAGGGGGCCCGCTTCGGGCAGCCTGAGGTGAAGCTCGGCATCGGACCCGGATACGGCGGCACAGTGCGGCTGCCGCGGCTGGTGGGCCGGGGCCGAGCCCTGGAGCTGCTGCTGACCGGCCAGATGATCGACGCGCAGGAGGCCTACCGCATCGGGCTGGTGAACCGCGTGGTTCCCGCCGACCGGTTGCTGGGGGAGTGCGAGCAGGTCCTGCGCGGCATTCTGGAGAACGGCCCGCTGGCCGTGGCCGCCTGCCTAGAAGCCGTCGATTCCGGCTCCGACGTCGGGCTGGACGATGCGCTCCTCCTGGAGGCCAACCTGTTCGGCCTGCTCTCCGGCACGGCCGACATGCGGGAGGGAACCGCGGCTTTCATGGACAAGCGGAGCCCCCGTTTCCGGGGGGCCTGAAAACCGGCCCCCTCCTCTCGACCGAGGCTCAGTTTCCACTACAACTTAGCGCCCTTCCCGCCTATCTTTCGCGGATGCCAAATCGGGTGGCTCGGCTGCTCTTTCTGGGCCTGCTCTTGGGTTGCGACGAGCGGGATCGGCTGACCTTCCAGCCCAATCCGGAAGACCATCTCGGCCCGACCAGCAGGATCGACCCGCCCTCCAGGGACACCACGCTCACGGAGGGCGACGTGTTCCTGATCGGGGGTCGTGCGGTGGATTCCTCGGGCGTCGACTCGGTCTTCATCGACATTCAGGGCGCCGACCTGTCGTATCTGCCGCTCGATGCCGCAGGCGTCGACACGTTCAACTTCGCGCTGAACCTGCCGACCTTCGGCCTGGGCGGAACCGAGGTGTCGGTGACGATTTTCGGCGTGGATGTGCTGGGCAACGTCGGTCCGACGGTCCTGCGCCGCTTCACGATCGAGTAGTGCGCCTTCGCCGTCTGGCTGCTCGCGGGTTCAGAAATCTGGCCGACCTCGACTGCGCCATCCCGGAGCGTGGCATGGCGCTGCTCGGCGGCAACGCGCAGGGCAAGACGAACTTTCTGGAAGCGGTGTACTACCCGGTGCTCTTTCGCTCGTTCCGGGGCGCGCCCGACCAGGAGGTCAGCGGTTTCGGCACCGCGGGGTTCCACGTCGAGGCCACGGTCGAGGATGCCGGCGTCGAAGTGCTGGCCGCAGGTTACCTGCCGGCCGGGCGCCGCAAACGCATCCTGCTCGACGGCGGCGAGCCGGAACGGCTCACCGAGGCAGTCGGGCGCTGGCTCGCGGTGGTGTTCCTGCCGGGCGACGTCGATCTCGCGTCGGGGCCGGCGGCGGTGCGCCGGCAATACCTCGACCGCCTGCTGTCCCTGGCCGACCGCGGCTATCTCGCCGCTCTCAGCCGCTACCGGGCGGCCCTGGCGCAGCGGAACAGCGCCTTGCGGCAGAACCGCGCCGAACTCGCCTGGGCGTTCGATGCTCCGCTGGCTGCCGCGGGCGCGGCGATCGTGGAGGCGAGGGAGCGCTGGGCCCGGCAGGCCGGCGAACGGTTCGCGGCGGAGTTCGACTGCCTGGGCGAGCGAGGCCGCGCCCAACTGAGCTACAAGGGCGCGCCGGAACTGGTCGATCCGGGCGCGTGGTCCCAGGCCCTCGAACAGGCGCGCACGGTGGATCTGACCCGCTGCGTCTCCACGGTGGGCCCGCATCGCGACGACCTGCGCCTCGAGATCGGCGAGCGGCCGGTGCGTGAGTTCGGATCGACCGGGCAGCAGCGCTGCGCCGCCGTCGCCCTCAAGCTTCTGGAGATGACCACGCTGCTCGAGGCGCGCGACACCGAACCCGCCCTTCTGCTGGATGACGTCTTCGCCGAGCTGGACGGGGACCGCCGGGAGCGGCTCGCCGCCCGGCTGATGGGGGCCGGTCGGCAGGTGTTCCTCACGGCCCCCCGGCCCGAGGAGCTGCCGCGCGGGATGGCGCTGGACGTCTGGACGGTGGCGGACGGCAGGGTGCAGGCGCCCAGCTCGGCGACATGACGGCGGAGCGCCGTCCTTCCACGCTCGCCGACGCGCTGGCGAGCTACCTGAAGCGATCCGGGTTCTCCAAGCGGATCCAGCAGGCGGGCGTGATCGAGTCGTGGGCCGAGCTGGTGGGCCCCCAGATCGCCGCGGTCACGGCGCCCGAATCGGTCACTCCGGACGGCGTACTGCGCGTGCGGGTGTCCACCGCGGCCTGGGCCAATGAGCTCAGCCTGATGACCCCCAGGATCCTGGCCCGGCTCAACGATGGCCGGCAAGGGCGGGTGAAGCAGATCCGCTGGATTCCGGGGATGAGTGAGCCGCCTCGGACTTGAGATTGGGTTAGAAACTGATTCCGGGGTCCACCGAAACACACGGCCCCCGAAGATCCAGCAACCGACGGAGCCTATGGCCAAGCGAGACGCCGCCCTCCTCGAGGGCACACTGGAGTACAAAGCCGACGCGATTCAGGTCCTCAAGGGTCTGGAGGCGGTCCGGAAACGACCCGGCATGTACATCGGGTCCACCAGCGAGAACGGGCTCCACCACCTGGTCTACGAGGTGGTCGATAACTCGATCGACGAGGCGCTGGCCGGCCACTGCGACACGATCAGCGTCACCATCCACGCCGACAACTCGATCACCGTGTCCGACAACGGCCGCGGGATCCCGGTGGACATGCATCCGACGGAGAAGCTGCCGGCGGTCGAGGTGGCGCTGACGGTGCTGCACGCGGGCGGCAAGTTCGACAAGAACACGTACAAGGTGTCGGGCGGCCTGCACGGCGTCGGTGTCTCGGTGGTCAACGCGCTCTCCGAGCGGCTCGAGGTCGTGGTGGAGCGCGACGGCAGCCGCCACCGGATGGCGTTCGTGCGCGGCAAGACGGTGAAGAAGCTGGAGGTTCTCGGCAAGGTGCGCACCACCGGCACCACCATCCGGTTCAAGCCGGACCCCGAGATCTTCACGGTGCTCGAGTTTCACTACACGACCCTGGCGGACCGGCTTCGCCAGCTCGCGTTCCTGAACAAGGGCCTCTCGATCACGATCAAGGACGAGCGGGAAGACCAGAAGAAGCAGGAGACCTTCCTCGCCAAAGGCGGCCTCGTCGAGTTCGTCCAGTGGCTCAACCGCAACAAGAAACCGCTGCACCCCAAGCCGATCAGCTTCAGCGTCTCGAAGGACGACGTCGAGGTGGACCTCGCGCTGCAGTACGAGGACGGGTACAACGAGAACACGTTCACCTTCGTGAACAACATCAACACCCACGAGGGCGGCACCCACCTCACCGGCTTCAAGTCGGCGCTCACCCGGACCATCAACGACGTCGCCAAGCGGCGGGACTTCCTCAAGAAGGAAGGCTTCACCCTCTCCGGCGAAGACATCCGGGAGGGCCTCACCTGCGTGTTGCACGTAAAGGTGCGGGAGCCGCAGTTCGAGGGGCAGACCAAGACGAAGCTGGGGAACTCCGAGGTCGAGGGGATCGTCAAGACGGTGGTGAACGAGCACCTCGGCAACTATCTCGAGGAGCACCCGCCGGTTGCCCGGAACATCATCGAGAAGGCGGTGAGCGCGGCCCGGGCCCGGGAAGCGGCCCGCAAGGCGCGCGACCTGGTGCGCAAGAAGTCGGGACTGGAAAACGCGGTGCTGCCGGGCAAGCTGGCCGATTGCTCCTACGACGATCCCGCGCTCTGCGAGCTGTATCTGGTGGAAGGCGACTCCGCCGGCGGCAGCGCCAAGCAGGCGCGGAAACGCGAGTTCCAGGCGATCCTGCCGCTCCGCGGCAAGATCCTGAACGTGGAGAAGGCGCGGCTCGACAAGATCCTCAGCAACGAGGAGATCCGGTCCATGATCACCGCGATCGGGACCGGAGTGAAGGACGATTTCAAGCTGGAAGACGCGCGCTACCACAAGATCGTGCTGATGACCGACGCCGATGTCGACGGGGCGCACATCCGCACCCTGCTCCTCACCTTCTTCTTCCGGCAGATGCAGGAGCTGATCGAGGCCGGATACGTGTACATCGCGCAACCGCCCCTCTTCCGGGTCGCCAAGGGCAAGGAGGTCTTCTATGCCTACAACGACGCCGAGCGGGAGGAGTACAGCAAGCGGCTGAGCGGAGCGGACGGCAAGGGTACGGTCAACATTCAGCGCTACAAGGGCCTGGGCGAGATGAACCCGGATCAGCTCTGGGACACGACCATGGACCCGGAGAAGCGGACCATCCTGCGGGTGACGATGGAAGACGCCACGGCGGCCTCCGACCTCTTCGACGAGCTGATGGGCGACCAGGTCGAGCCGCGACGTCTGTTCATCGAACGCAACGCGAGATACGTGACCAACCTCGACGTCTAGACGACCGACTGCTGTCACCCTGAACGGAGTGAAGGGGGCCATGCATGCATGGCCCCCTTCGCTTTGCTCAGGGTGACACCGGTCCCTACCGGTTCACCAGCTCCAGCATGTGCGGGTCATAGCGCTCGCCCGCGGCGGCGCCCGCCGGCGCGATTTCCTCGATGCGAGCGAGATCTGCCTTGGAGAGTTGGACATCCGCGGCGGCGACGTTTTCTTCCAGCCGGCTGCGGCTGGACGTGCCGGGGATGGGAATCACGTCGTCATGGCGTCGGATCAGCCACGCCAGTGCGAGCTGGGCCGGCGTGCATCCCTTCTTCTCCGCCAGCATGCGGACCTGGTCGGCCAGGGCGAGGTTGCGCTTGAAATTCTCGCCCTGGAACCGGGGGTTGTTGCGCCGCCAGTCGTCGGGCGCCAGGTCCTCGGGCGACCGGAAGCGGCCGGCCAGGAAGCCGCGGCCGAGTGGACTGTACGCGACGAGCGCGACACCCAGCTCACGTAGCGTCGGCAGCAGGGCCTCCTCCGGATCGCGGGTCCAGAGCGAGTACTCGTTCTGCACCGCCGCGATCGGGTGGACCTCGTGCGCCCGCCGCAGGCTCTCGGGATTGGGTTCCGAGAGGCCGAGGTGGCGCACCTTGCCCTGGCGGACCAAGTCGGCCATCGCCCCGACCGTCTCCTCGATGGGGACGTTCGCATCGACGCGGTGCAGGTAGTAGAGATCGATGGTATCCACACCGAGCCGTTTCAGAGAGGCCTCGCAGGCCTTCCGCACGTACTCCGGCCTTCCGTCGATATGCTCGGTATCCCCCTCGCCCACGAACCCGAACTTGGTCGCGAGCACGACGCGATCGCGCCGGCCCTTCAGCGCCTTCCCCACCTGGATCTCGGATTCGCCATAGACGTCGGCGGTATCGATGAGGGTGATCCCGAGTTCGAGCGCTCGGTGGATCAGCGCGATCGCGGCTTCATCGTCGCGCACACTGCTGGTGTAGATATCTGCGATGCCGAGGCTCATGGCGCCGAAGCCGATGGCCGAGACGCCAGGACCTTGCCGGCCGAGTTGTCTGGTTTCCATGCCTGATGCTCCTTGCAAGAGTGCTCACCACTCATACTGATCGCATAGGGTACGAAAAGGGAGCCCGACCGCGGCTCCCTTGCTTTCGAATTCCTCGGCGGGCCCTGCCCTATCCCACCTTCGTCCGGAGCTTCGCCACTCTACCCTTGATCTCGGTGACTTGGGGCTGAAGCTCCGGCTCCGCGTTCTTCCAGAGCGCCAGCAGGTGGTCGTATTGCTCGATCGCCTTCGGCGCGTCGCCCTTGGCTTCGTACAGCTCGCCGAGCCAGCGGTGGGCGTGGGCCCGCCAGTTGGCATCTTCGGTCGGTTCGGCGTCGGGCGTGCGGAGGAACTTCTCATAATAGACGATGGCCGAATCGGGAACAGCGGCGCCGTCATATGCCCGGCCGAGCTGGACGTATGCATATCGCTCGAAGTCGACGCGCTGCAGGACGGGGTCGCGGTAGGCCCGGATGGCTTCATTCCAGCGTCCTTCCAGTAGGGCCAGGTTACCCACGAAAAGGGCGCGCAATCCCGGTGTAGACAACATTGCCTGGTCGCGGTCGAACCCTGCCAAGGCGCGGCGGGCGAGCGCCGAGTCGCCGAGCAGACCGGCCAGTTCCGACAGCTCCGGCCAGGGACGATCGCCGGGGGGGATAGAATCGGTCGGGTGCCGCTTGAGACCCGCGGCGATCGTGGCCCGGCCTTGTCTGTAGTCGCCCTGCCGCATGGCAAAGAACGCCGTGTCGATCGCGAAGGTGAGTCGGCTGAGAACCGACGGCGACGCCCGCGTCAACGCCTCTGTTTTCAGCGTGTACCAACGAAGGGCTTCGCGCGGCCGGCCCTGCAGCTGGGCCAGCAGTCCGGTGGCATACGCGGACCGGAACGCCTGACGGCTGGTCCGGGCCCGGCGTTGTACGGCGCGACCGATGCTGTCAGCCGCCGCAAGATCCCCCTTGCCCCAGGCAGCATACCACTCGGTCTCCCACACGTCGTTGCTCTCCGGAAACCGGGCGCGAAAGGCGGCCACGGTCGAGTCCAGCCCGCTGACGTGTCCGTTCCGGATCTGCTCCCGAATCAGGTTGGCGAAGGCCCCGCCGAAGGTGCGGGGCAGCCTCGTCACGCGGTGGTAGAGCTCCTCGGCGCGTTCGTGTTCACCTCGTTGCCCATGGATGACGGCGGCATTGTTAAGTGCGCTGGTATTGAGAGAATCGAGCCGGATTGCTTCCTCGTATGCCGTGAGCGCCTTGTCGTGGTCCGGTTGCGGACCCCGGGTGTAGTAGTACCCCTCGGTCAGCAGGCGCTCCATCTCGGTCAGCCGGCCCCGGTGCCGAAACGCCGTGGCGATCGCGTCGAGCGCGCGGCTGCGATCGCGTTCCTCGTTCCCCAGGAGCACCGCCAGCTTCCGCCAGGCCATGGCGAATGCCGTATCCAGCGCCACCGCGTCTTCGAGCAATGCGATCCCGCGGTCCATTTCCCCCGATTCATCCGCGAGCTGCGAGCCTTCGACGTACTTGCGGAGCGCGGCCAGGGACGGCGTCGTGACCCGTTCCAGCTCCGAGCTCGCTCGAATGGTGCGCAGCGACTCCCCCGCCTTCTCGCGGATCGCACGCGAGAGCTGGCCCAGCGCTCCGATCAGCGCGTCCTCGTTCTCGGCCGTCTCGCGGAAAGTGGCCAGCTCCTGGCCGTCGAGCGCCGATACCAGCCGGGCCGACACCACGTAGCTCTGTCCCAGCCGCACGATCTCGCCGTCGAGCACCGCCTTGGCTCCTTCGCGCGTGGCGATCTCCCGGGCCAGCTCGAAGGGGACCACGCTCTCCGACGGGCGCTGCATGAGGCCGAGAATATCCCGGACCGAGGCGCGGGTGAGGACGTTGAGCGAGCTCGACTGCGCCAGGTCGGTCCGCAGTGCTTCCGCGACCGTGGGCCCGAGTGTGGAATCGGCGGCCGGAGCCCGGAAGTCGGCGACGACCACGGTCTCCTTATCGCCGAAGGCCCCCTTGCCTCGAAGCGACGCGGCAGGCCCGATGCCGAATGCCCGGGTGACCATGAACCCGACGACGAGCGTGGCGAACGCCGCCACCGCGATCCCGCCGCCCATCCAGGTCCGGCGCCAGGAGACGTGCGGGCTCGCTTTGAGCGCCAGCGTCGCGAGCGTGCCCGCTGCCGGGACGCCGCCGCCCGGGGTGCGCTGCGGTGTCGTCGCGTACGCCCGATGAGCCGCCCGCTGCACGAACGCGGTGATGCCGATGACCGGAAGTCCGGCGAACATCACGCCGAGCGATCCCGGCAGGACCCAGTCGGGCAGTCCGATCACGTCGGTGGCCGCCCAGGCCGTGACGCCCACGCCGGCGGTCGCGACGGCCCACAGGCCGATCGCCTTCCCGACCGGGATGCGGCCGCCCCGCAGCACCGCCGGTACCGCGGCGGCGTCTCCGCTCGTCGTGACCGTCTCCAGTACCCGCGCCAGCTCGCGCGCCTGTTGCGGCCGGCCATCGGGATCCTTGGCCAGGCAGGTCATGATCAGGTCGGCGAGCGCGGGTGGGATGTCGGAGCGGAAGGACCGGAGGTCGCGGGGTGACTCACTCATGTGCGCGGCGAGCAGCCGCGCCGGCGTGCTGCCTTGGAAGGGCGGCTGGCCGGCGAGCAGCTCGAACGCCATGACGCCGAAAGCATAGATGTCCACCCGATGGTCCGCATCGGGGTCCGCCGCCGCCTGCTCGGGCGCCATGTAGGTCGGCGTGCCGATGGAGGTCCCGATCTGGGTCAGGGTGGCGTGGGGACCGCCGCCGTCGGTGCGGGCGGCGCTGATGGCCTTGGCGATGCCGAAGTCGGTCACGGTGGCGCTGCCCGCGGATAGCAGCACGTTGTCCGGCTTGATGTCCCGGTGAACGATCCCGTGTCCGTGGGCGTAGGCCAGGGCCCGCGCGACGTCCCGGAGGATGCTGATGACCTCGCCCGTGGCCAGCGGCCCGCGCTCCAGGCGCTGGCGCAGGCTGTCGCCGTCGACGTACGGCATGCTGAACCAGGGCAGCCCGCCGGCGTCCCCCGCGCTGAGCACGGGGACTACGTGAGGATGCTGGAGCTGGGCGGCCAGAAGCACTTCGCGCCGGAACCGCTCGACCGAGATGCCGGCCAGCAATTCCGGCGCGAGGACCTTCACCACCACTCGCCGGTTGAGCGCCTGTTCCACCGCGAGGTAGGTGCGGGACATCCCCCCGCCCCCCAGCTCCCGCTGGAACGCGTACACGCCCGCCAACGCCGCTTCCAGCCGGCCGCGCAGCTCGTCCATCCCAGCCTCTGTTCGGGGATGGCGGGAATATGCGGGTGCGTCCGTCGGAAGGCCAGCAGTGCGTTGGCGATCGTCCTGGTCGTCCGTAACTTGGCGCAGCCGGTCCCGTAGGGCTCCCGGCCGCACCGATCAGCGACGCTCACCCTTTCCAGGCCGCCCATGCTCTCGATCCTGCTCGCGCTGCTCTCCGCCGCCCCGACCGACACCGTCCGCTATGCCGTCACCTTTCCCGATCCCGCCCACCACGAGGCCCGTATCGTGGCCGATTTCCCGGCGGCGAAGGGGGATACGCTGGAAGTATGGATGAGCCGGTCCTCACCGGGCCGGTACGCCCTGCACGAGTTCGCCAAGAACGTGTACGACGTGCAAGTCACCGACGCGTCGGGGCGCGCGCTGCCGGTGGTGCGCCGCGATCCCTACCGCTGGCTGGTGCTCGCCCGCGGGCGAGCCGTGCGATTCGCCTACACGCTCTTCGCCGACCGGGCCGACGGGACCTACTCCCAGATCGACGCCAGCCACGCCCACCTGAACATGCCGGCCACCTTTGCCTGGGCCCGCGGGCTGGAATCGCGGCCCGCGGCGGTGCGGTTCACCTCTCCGGCGGGAAGCGGGTGGCGGGTGGCCACTCAGCTGATCGGGACCCGGGACTCGCTTCGGTGGGTTGCCCCGGACCTGGCGTACTTCATGGACAGCCCCACGGAGCTCAGCGCCTTCGCGCTTCGGAGCTGGACGGTCCCCGGTCCCGGCGGGCGCAGCGATACGATCCGCGTCGCCCTGCACCACCAAGGCACGGACGCCGAGCTCGACCGGTACGTCGAGGCGCTGAAGAAGGTGGTGGCGGAGCAGATCGGGATCTTCGGCGAGCCTGCCCGCTACGACCACGGCACCTACACCTTCCTCGCCGACTACCTCCCCTGGGCATCGGGCGACGGGATGGAGCACCGCAACTCCACGGTGCTGAGTTCGACCGGCACGCTCGCGCGCGACTCCACTCGCCTCCTGCTCACCGCCTCACACGAGTTCTTCCATTCGTGGAATATGGAACGAATCCGGTCCGCCGAGATCGAGCCCTTCGACTTCACCCGCAGCGACCCCTCGCACGCGCTCTGGTTCGGTGAAGGGTTCACCAACTACTTTGACCGGCTCGCGCTGCGGCGGGCCGGGTTGATCTCGGACTCGGCTTTCGCCGCCATGCTGGGGACCATCGTCAACGACGTGGTGCTCGCACCGGGCCGGCGCTTCTTCAGCCCGATGGAGATGAGCCTCCAGGCGCCGTTTGCCGACGCCGCGACCGCCATCGACCCGGTCAACCAGCCCAACACCTTCCTCTCTTATTACACCTGGGGCTCGGGCATCGCGCTGGGCCTGGACCTGGCCCTGCGCGCCCGGCCCGGCGGCAAGACCCTCGACGGCTACATGCGCCTCATGTGGGAACGGTTCGGCCGCCCGGCCCGGCGCTACGTGATCCGGCGCCCCTACACCGTGGACGATCTCGAGCGCACGCTCGGCGAGTACATGGGCGACCGGGCATTCGCCGTGGATTACTTCGCCCGGTACGTGCGGGGACGCGATGTACCGGACTACGGGGCGCTCCTGGCGCATGCCGGGTTGGAGTTGCGGCGCCCGGAGCCGGCCAAGGCATTCGCCGGAGCCATGGCGCTCGCGGTGGACAGCACTGGCGTGAAGGTGAGCTCGGCGCCGCTCGCGGGCACGCCCCTCTACGCCGCGGGTGTGTCCGACGGCGATCTGCTGTTATCGCTGGATGGCAGGACGATCGGCAGCGAAGCGGACTGGAACGCGATGCTGGCGGCCCGAACGCCCGGAGACTCGGCGGCCCTTCGGTTCCGCCAGCGGGGGCGCGAGGTGCAGGCCGTGGTCCGGCTGACCGCCGATCCGAGAGTGGAGTTGTCGCCGACCGACCAGCCGACCGAAGCTCAGCGGACTTTTCATGAGAGCTGGTTGCGCAGCCTCGCCAGACCCTGAAGAGCCGGTGAGAAACGACCCGACTAGCTTTCCCGTCGTGCTAAGGTGCATGAGATGACCGACACGCCGGTGCCAATCAGCGCTCCGGCCGGACCCGCCGCCTCGGCGGCCCGGCCGGAGCCGGCGCCCGCGCCCCAGGAAAAGAGCCGCTTCGACCGCTCGATCGTCGAGGGCCCCCTCGGCCCGGCGGTCTGGAAGCTGGCCTGGCCCACCGTCGTCACCAACGTGTTCGGCGGCCTCCAGGGAATCGTCGATCACGCGATGGTCGGCCACCTGGTCGGCTACACCGGCAACGCGGCGATCGGCGTCGCCTGGCAGCTCATCATCGTCGTCATCATCTTCATCAATTCGCTGTTCATCGGCATGAGCGTGCTGGTCGCGCGCTTCGCCGGCGCGGGCGAGGCCGAGAAAGCCGACCGCGCGGTATACCAGGCGTTCCTGACCGCCACCGGGATCTCCCTCCTGGTGATGGCGCCGCTGGGATATCTGCTCTCCCCCACCCTGCTCGATCTGGTGAACGCGACGCCCCAGGTGAAGGCGGAGGCGCTGCCGTTCCTCCGGATCATGTTCCTCTTCAGCAGCGGCATGCTGGTCTTCTACATGCTGAGCGGCGCGCTCCGCTCCGCCGGCGATGCGCGCACGCCGATGGTCCTCGGCATCGTGATGACGGTGTTGAACCTGGTGCTCAACGTGGTGTTGATCAGCGGCCTGGGACCGATTCCTGCCTTCGGAACCGCGGGGGCGGCGATGGGAACGGTGATCGCGAGCGGCCTGGTCGCCGTCTATGCGATCGCGCGGGTCTGGGGCGGCGGCTGGGTGGTGTCGTTCCCCCGGGGGCAGGGCTGGGGTCCCGACTGGCAGATCATCCGCTCCCTGTTCCGCTTCGGGCTGCCGAGCGGGATCCAGGGCATCGCGATGAACGTGGGCGGTGTCCTGATGCTTGCCTTCATCGGCTCGCTGGCGCAGAGCGCGGCGGCCCAGGCCGCGTATGCCATCTCCTACACCCAGCTCTTCTCGCTGATCACCTGGACGTCCATCGGGCTCATGGGCGCGGCCGCTGCGGTCGCGGGCCAGAACCTCGGGGCCGGCCGCCCTGATCGGGCCGCGGCGGCCGTGCACCTGGCCGCGAAGTTCGGCGTGGCGGGTGCCGCCGTCATCGGCCTGGCGTTTTTCTTCCTCCCCCGCCAGCTGCTCGCGATCTTCGGAATGAACGAGCCGGCGGTCGTTGAGATCGGCGAGCAGTTGCTCCGCGTGCTCAGCGTTTCGGGCCTCTTCATCGCCGCGGCGCTCACCTATACCGGCGGACTCCAGGGCACCGGCGACACCAAGAGCCCGCTCTACATCTCGATCGTCTCCCAGGTTGTCGTGCCCCTCGGCATCTGCTTCGTCATCCAGCAGACCGGCCGGCTGGATCCGATCGACGTATGGGTGGCGATCCTCTTGGGCCACGTGACGAGGTGCGTGCTGAGCCTGATCAGGTTCAGGCAGGGACGGTGGCGGGAGATTGCGGTGGACATACAGTAGTTGTCACTTTTCAAGCCTTCTCTTCTCCCTCCGGATACATCGCCTTGTACAGCCACGCCCGTGCCTTCACCCAGTCGCGGCGCACCGTCCGCTCCGACACACCGAGCACCTGGGCGATGTCCTTCTCCTCCATCCCCCCGAAGAACCGGCACTCGATCACCTGGCGCTGCCGCGGCTCGAGCTGTTCCAGGGCATCGTCGAGCGCGAGCAGGTCATCGGCCGAGGTGTCGGTCGGGTCGGGCTCATCGCCCAGCGTCACCGAGATCACACCGCCGCCGCGCTTGGCCGCCTTCCGGCGGCGGGCGTAGTCCACCAGCACCTGGCGCATGGCTCGGGCGGCCAGCGCCAGGAAATGGGCCCGGCTGGTGGCGCTCACGCCCCCGCCGGAGGCGAGCTTGATGTAGGCCTCGTGAATCAGCGCCGTGGTCTGGAGCGTGTGGCCGCCGCCCTCGCGATCGAGCTGGCGGTGCGCCACCCGGCGCAGGTCCTCGTATACCAGCGGCACCAGGCGGTCCAGCGCATCGCTGTCGCCCGCCACCGCGGCCTCGAGCAGCCGGGTCACTTCACCCGGAGCCGGCGCCGGTCCTGTGGTTTCCATGTTCCGATCCTCCGTCACAGCCGCGTCGGCGGCCGGGGCCGGCCCGTGCCCGGTCCCCAGTCGTCGCTCGGCCGATCCTCCTCCGGCAGCGCGCCGGCCTCCAGATCGCGAACCTCCCGTTCGGCCTCTTCCAGCTCCTCCCGATCGATCGCCTCGACCCCGTGCAACCGGGGGCCGGGGTAGCGGCGGTCGCGGCGTAGCCAGATGGCCAGCGCCACGATCAGCACCGCTGCGAGCAGCACCGCCGGCATCGGGCCGCCGATCACCGGCATGTCAGCGCGGAGCCGCCACGTTTTCGACGCCGCGGGAGGTGATGCGGTGGCTGATGAGCGGCGCGAGCTTGCCCACATCGCCGATCACGATCGCCTCTTTCAAGGCCGCCAGCCCGCTGGCCACCCCAGCGTCGTCCCGGGCGAAGACCGACGCCACGGGATCGCCGGCGCGCACGTCGTCTCCCGGCTTGACCGTGATCACGAATCCCACGGAGGGATCGATCCGGTCCTCCATCGTCAGCCGTCCCCCGCCCAGCTCCAGGATCCCTCGGCCGATCCGCCGCGGCTCCACCGCCGAGACTACGCCCCCGCGGGGCGCGCGGAAGACCTCCACGGCCCCGGCCTGGGGCAGGATGGCGGGATCCTCGATGACGGACCGGTTGCCTCCCTGGGCCTCGATGATGCGGCCGAAGGTCTCCAGCGCCCGGCCGGAAGTGATTGCCGCCTCCAGCTTGGTGCGGGCATCGAAGCGGTCGCTGGCGGCGCCCACCAGCATCAGCATCTCGCAGCCGAGGGCGTAGGTGACCTCCATCAGGTCCTCCGGCCCGCCGCCCTGGAGGCCTTCCAGGGCCTCCTCGACTTCCAGCGAATGGCCGCAGGCCCGCCCCAACGGCCGGTCCATCGCGGTGAGCAGCGCGACCGCCGGGCAGCCGCGGCTCTCGCCCAGCGCGATCATGGTGCGCGCCAGCTCCACCGCCCGCTCGGGATCGGGAATGAAGGCGCCGCTTCCGGTCTTCACGTCGAGCACCAGGCCGTTGAGCCCTTCGGCCAGCTTCTTCGACATGATGCTCGCGGAGATGAGCGGAATGGATTCCACCGTGCCGGTGACATCGCGCAGCGCGTAGAGCTTCCGGTCCGCGGGGGCGATCTCCGGCGTCTGGCCCAGCATGGCGCAGCCGATCCGCTCCACCTGCTCCCGGGCCTCGGCGAGGGAGAGCCCGGTGCGAAAACCGGGAATGGCCTCCAACTTGTCCAGGGTGCCGCCGGTGTGACCCAGGCCTCGTCCCGACATCATCGGCACCGCCACCCCGCAGGCCGCGACCATCGGGGCCAGCAGCAGCGAGACCTTGTCGCCCACGCCGCCGGTGGAGTGCTTATCGACCCGGGGCACCGGGAAGCCGTCGAACCGGAGGCGATCGCCCGACTGGAGCATGGCGTCGGTGAGGGCCGACAGCTCCTCGGGCGCGAGTCCCCGGAAGACGATCGCCATCAGCAGCGCGGAGATCTGATAGTCGGGGATCCGGCCGGCGGTGTAGTCCGCGACCAGCCGGGCCCAATCCTCCGGCGCGATCGCGTGCCCGTCCCGCTTGTGCTGGATCAAGGAGGGGATCACCATTCTGAACCCACTGCGCGAACGGTCGGTCGCATGCTCCCTCGACTTTTAGCCACCGGTCTGCTCGGTCTCATCCTGCCGCCTGCCCTCGCCGGCCAGGCGGCGTCCGATCACGTGGCGATGGGCGTCGCGGCGATCGAAACCCACGACCTGCGCACCGCCCTCGCCCACTATGACGCGGCGCTGGCCATCGACTCGACCGACTATGCCGCCAACTGGCGGGCGGCGATCGCCCTGCTCGACGAGGGCGAGCAGATTCCCGACAGCGCCCGGAGCCCGGAGCAGGACTCCCTCTTCGCCCGCGCCGAGGTGCTGGCGAAGCGGGCGGTGGCGGCGGACTCGATGCGGCCGGAGGGCCATTTCGCCGTGGCCGCGACGGTGGGCCGGGCCTCGCTCGACATGGGGAAGAAGGAGCGCATCCGCCGGGCCAAGATCGTTCGCGAGGAGGCGCTCCGCACCATAGCGCTGGACTCGACCTACGACGGCGCCTACCATGTCCTGGGCCGTTGGAACGCGGAGATCATGCGGCTGTCGGGCCTGAGCCGGTTCTTCGCCAAGAGCTTCCTCGGTGCCGGCATCTTCAAGCAGGCCTCGTGGGAAGCCGCGATCGCCAACCTGCAGAAGGCGGTGGAGCTCGACCCGACCCGGATCTACCACCGGCTGGAGCTGGCCCGAATTTATGCCGACCGCAAACGGTATCAGGAAGCCCGGGACCAATTGAGCCAGATCGACGCCCTGCCCGACCGGGAGCTGCTCGATCCACTGTATCGAGACCGGGCGGCCGCCCTCGCCAAGCGCATCGGCGACCGGACTTGACCGGGCACGTGCAACCTAGCCGGGCGGGTGGTGGCGTCAACACTCGTGACACCGCAGGCTTTTGACACCGCAACTGCAGCCGGATTCACGGCTTTCGCCCCGCCGCCGGCGCCTTATATATGAGCCATGACCATCCCACTCCGGATACCCCAATGACCGCGGTGCCAGCATTCGACGAAATCGAACGGCTGCAGAACCGGCTCAACGCCCTCGAGCAGGAGCGGAAGCACCTGCTGGCCGTCATCGAGATCCTGCAGGAGATCAGTGGGACGCTGCACTTCGCGGACATCGTGCAGTCCGTCGCCCTGCGTTTGGGGGAGACCTTCGGCCTCGACCGCTGTTCCATCTTCCTCGCCGAGCGGGGCGGGCGCCGGGTGCGCCTGGTGGCGAGCTACGAGGATCCGGGCATCCGGAACTACGTGGTCGACCTGGAACGCTATCCGGAGCTGCGCCGCGCCATCCAGACCGGCGAGACCGTGTTCATCGCCGATGCCGCGGCCGACCCCTCGCTCAGCCCGGCCCGCGGCGCCCTCGCCGCCCGGCGGGTCAAGTCCATCACCGCGATCCCGATCTCCTGGCGAGGTACCACCATCGGGGCCATCCTGCTGCGCACCTTCCGCGATGGACCGGCGTTCTCCGCGGCCGACCTGCAGTTCTGCCAGGTGGTCGCCAATCTCACCGCCAAGGCCCTGCGCAATGCGCATCGCTTCGAGAAGCTGCGGCAGCAGCGGGGCGAGAACACCGCGCTGCAGCGCCGGGAGCGGGAGCAGGCGGCCCTGATCGGGTTCCTCCGCAACCTGCTGTCGGCCTACCCGCCCCGCGCCGGGCTGGATGACGAGCCCGCCGGCGCGGCGGACGTGTCCCCCGAAATCGGGCGGCTCTCCGGCGTCGCCCAGGCGGTGCTCAGCCAGGAGGCCGCCTCGCGGTGACCTCCCGCGCGGCGGACCAGGCCGCCTCGCTCCGGCAACAGATTGAACGGGCCAACTACGCGTACTACGTACTCGACACGCCCGAGATCAGCGACGCCGAGTACGACCGCCTGTTCCGCGAGCTCCAGGCGCTGGAAGCGACCCATCCCGACGTCTCTTCTGCCGACAGCCCCACGCAGCGGGTCGGCGCGCCGGTCGCGAGCGCGTTCGCCAAACACACCCACCGGCGGCCCATGCTCTCCCTGGCCAACGCCTTCTCCGATGAGGAGCTGCTGGCCTGGGAAGAGCGCAACGCCCGCCTGGCGCCCGACGTCCGGAGCGCCGGCTACACCACCGAAATCAAGATCGACGGCGCCGCGGTCAGCCTGACCTACGAGTCGGGCCGGCTCACGGTCGGCGCCACCCGGGGCAACGGCGAGATCGGCGAGAACGTCACCGCCAACCTGCGGACCATCCCCGACGTGCCGCTCACCCTCAAGGGACGGGGCTGGCCCAAGGTGATGGAAGTCCGGGGCGAGGTCTATCTCCCCTACGCCGGCTTCAAGCGGGTGAACGAGGCGCGGGAGAAAGAGGGTGAGCCGCTCTTCGCCAATCCCAGGAATGCCGCGGCCGGCGGGCTCCGGCAGCTCGATCCGGCGCTGACCCGGAAACGGCGGCTCCGGATGTTCGCCTTTTCGGTCGAGCCGATCGATGGAACCCTCCCCGCCGACTCGACCTCCGAGGTGCTGGACCTGCTCGACGCCTGGGGCTTCCAGGTGGAGCCGCACCGCGAGCGGTTCGACAGCCTCGAAGGCGTCCGCGAGAAAATCGTCGCGTTCGAGCACCTTCTTCCCCACCTGCCTTTCCAAGCCGACGGCGTGGTGGTCAAGGTCGATCGCCTGCGGCTCTACCCGGAGCTCGGCGTGATCGGCGGCCGGGAGCCCCGCTGGGCGATCGCCCGGAAATTCGCGCCGGAAGTCGCCGTCACCCGTGTCAGGAAGATCGAGATCAACGTGGGCCGGACCGGCGCGCTCAACCCCTGGGCCGCGCTGGAGCCGGTGCAGATCACCGGCGTCACCGTCAGCGCCGCCACCCTGCACAACGAGGAGCTGATCAACCAGAAGGACATCCGCGAGGGCGACCGGGTCGAGGTGATCCGCGCCGGCGAGGTGATCCCCCAGGTCGTGCGCCCCCTGCTCGACGGCGTGGATCCCACCACGCGCGCCGAGCCGTGGCGCATGCCCGACCGCTGTCCCGCCTGCGGAACCCCGGTGGAGCGCCCTCCCGACGAGGTGATGCGGTACTGTCCCAATGCCTCCTGCCCGGGACGGATCCTCGAAGCCATCGTCCACTTCGCCTCGCGCGGTGCGATGGACATCCGGGGCCTGGGCTACGAGCGGGTGCGCCAGCTGCTCGACGAACGGCTGATCCGCGACGTGGCCGACCTCTACCAGATCCGAACCGAACAGCTGGTCGCACTCGAGCGCTTCGCCCAGCAGTCCGCCGACCAACTCGTCGCCGCGATCGAGGCCTCGAAGGCGCGCCCCCTTTCCAGCCTCCTGTTCGGTCTCGGCGTCCGGCACGTCGGCAAGACCGTCGCGGTCCTGCTCGCCCGCCGCTTCGGCGCCATGCAGGCGCTGATGGCCGCGCCGGAGGAGGCGATCAACGCGGTCTCCGGCGTCGGTCCCACGATCGCCAGCGCCGTGGTGGCCTTCTTCGCCGAACCCCGCAACGTCGAGCTGATCGGGCGGCTGGAGCAGGCGGGCCTCACCTTCACCGAGCCGGGATCGGCCGGCGGCGAGGGACCGCTCTCGGGCCGAACCTACGTCATCACCGGCACGCTTCCCACGCTCTCCCGCGCCGAGACGACCGGATTGATCGAGGGCGCTGGGGGCCGAGTGGCGGGCAGCGTCAGCAAGAAGACCGATGCGCTCGTGGCCGGAGACGACGCCGGAAGCAAGCTCGAGAAGGCCAAGGAGCTCGGCGTCGAGGTGATCGACGAGTCCGAGCTCTTGCGTCGCGTCGGGCGCGCCTCCTAAGATTCCCCAGCTCCATCGTCCTCAACCACCGATCCCATGACCAGCGACCACACCCGCCACCATCCCGGTGGCCTCAGGCTCGGCCGGCGCGTCCTGCACCAGCTCCGCTCGGCGCTGGAGCGCGATACCGGCCTGCAGGCCTCGACCTATCTCCAGGAAGCCGGATTCGCCGGCGGCGAGGAGATGTACGCGGAGTTCCGGGAGTGGCTCCTGTCCACCCGCGGGGTGGAGGAGCCGAAAGAGCTCGACTCCGAGTTCCTCGGTGAGACGCTGTCGGAATTTTTTGCCGACCAGGGATGGGGACGCCTCGACGCATCGCCCCTCGGCGACGCGGTGCTCGCGCTCGATTCCACCGAATGGGCGGAGGCGGTGGAATCAGGCGGAAACGAGTTCCCGAGCTGTCATCTCACCTGTGGGATGCTGGCGGATTTCTTCGGGCGGCTGTCGGACGGGCTGGTGGCGGTGATGGAGGTGGAGTGCCGCTCGCGGGGCGATGCGCGCTGCCGGTTCCTGGCCGGCTCCCCCGATACCCTGAGCACGCTCTACGACCGCATGGCTCAGGGCACGGGTTACGCCGAAGCGCTGGGGATCAGTTCGGGTTCTTGAGCAGACGGATGTCGCCGGAGCCGGTCTCGATCGCCACCTTGCCGGTCCCGGCGCCGATCTGGCCCACCACGTGGTCCCGCGAGTGCCGGGTGACCTGCAGCGGGAAATCGGTCTCGATCCCTCCGCTCCCCGTCTCGATCTCTACCTCCGCCGCGAGCGTAGCCGGCGCGCGCACCGAAACGTCTCCCGAGCCGGTCTCCACCCCAAGCTCCTTCAGGGTTCCCCGCGCATCGAGTCCCACGCTGCCACTGCCGGTCTCCAGCGAGAGCACCGGCGAGGTCACGGCCGTCAGGTCGATGTCCCCTGAGCCGGTATCGATGTGAATCTCGGAGGCCTGGAGCTGGCTGCCGGACACGCCGCCCGAGCCGGTGTCGATCAACAGCTCGTCGCCCTTGAAGCCCGAGACCTCGACCGAGCCCGACCCGGTATCGACGTTGAGGCTGCCCTCGGCGCTGGTGACGCGAACCGAGCCTGAGCCGACGTCGAGCACCAGCGAGCCCTTGGTTCCCGTGGCGGTGATCGGCGACGAGTGGCCATCGACCATCAGCTCGCCGTTGACGTTCGCGATCGAGACCTTCCCCACCGCCAGATACAGCGCGACCCGCGCGCCCGAGGGCATGGTCACCTTCATGTCGGCATGGGCCTGGAACCCGCTGCCGTCCCCGGTGATCCGGACCCGGCGCCCCCGGTCGTCATCGTCCCAGTCGTCCCCATCCCGATGCCAGTGCCGGTCCCCGAAGGTCCCGTCCTCTCGAACCCGCAACGTGGTGGAAGATCCCCGCTCGATGCCGGCATAGACGATGGATTGAGACGGGTAGATGACCCGGAGGGTCTCGCGGTCGTCGAGGTCGCCCTGCTCGACCTTGAGCTTGGCGGCGTCGGTGCCGCCCCGGGTGAGGGCCACTGACACCGGGCCGGTGCCGGGCTCGACCGAAAGGGCCCCGGCGATGTTATAGACGGCGACCTCGTCGCCGCTCAGGGTATAGCGCTCGCCGCCCTGAGCCGAGGCGGCGGTTGGGACGAACGCGGCGGTGACCAGCAGCAGTGCCGGCAGGACCTGCATGAGAGTCTCTCCGGGATGAGGACCCTGCTTAGATGGGGGAGAGTGGCGGAGGGTTGCAGCGAGCGATCAGAGCCGGGCGGCGTAGTCCGGCCGCATCACCAGCTCGCCGCCCTGAATGATCTCGCGATCCCAGGGGAGGATGATGAAGTTCTCGGTCTCGAAGGCGTGGAAGTCCGGGGCGTACTCGCCGGTCTTGAAGGAGACGGCGGACCGCACCTCGGCCGGGTGGAGCGCTCGGATCTCGCTGAGGGCGAGCTTCATGGTGCTACCGGTATCGCAGGTTTCGTCGACCACCAGTACCCGGCGGCCCCGGATGCTCGGCGGGGGTCCCGAGACCAGGACCGGCGGCCCGCCCGCGGCCTGGCGAGTCACGGCCATGGAGCTGAACTCGGTCTGGAGGATCGAGGCGACCACGACGCCGGGGATGACGCCGGCCTTGGCGATGCCGAGGACGATCTCGGGCTCGTACTCGCGAGCCACCCGCAGCGCGAGCGCGCGGCAGAGCTCGCCGAAAAACGGCCAATCGACCTCGAGCACCCCCCGTGACGCGGGTGGCTGGCTCCGGCGCATGCGGACCTCCGGGTTGGGCTGTCCCAACCTACGCCGGATCCGAAGGGTGGGCAACCGGCGGCGCGCGTTGCGGCGGTCTCCTCTGATCACTAGATTCGCGATACGCCAACGCATTGTCCCCGTTTGACTTTGGTCGGAGAACACAGGCTGCCATGAGTTTCTGGCGACGCATGTTCGGCAAGGAGCCCCGCGAGTCGCTGCAGCCGCAGCGCCTCGACTATTTGAACGAGGGACTGGCGTTGGAGCGGCAGGGCGACTTCGAGGCGGCGCTCACGTCCTACCGCCTCGCGTTCCGTGACAACCCGGGCGACTCCCGGATCCTCCTCAACATGGCGATCGCCTTCACCAAGACCAGCCAGCCCGAAGAGGCGATCCGGCACTATAAGCGCGCGCTCGAGCTGGATCCCTCCCTGGTCGGCGCCCATTACGGTGTCGCCTTCCTCCTCTTGAAGCGGGGGGACCAGCAACAGGCCGCGGAGCACCTGCGCGCCTTCCTCGTCCGGCCACCCAAAGGCCCCGACGCCGAGCGCTGGATCCGCCACGCCGAGACCGCCTTGCGGGACATCGCCGGCACCCCCGCGCAACAGGAGATGCGGTGAGCCGCTGGCTCCTGCTGTCGCTGCTCGCGGCGGCGGCGTGCAGCGGTCTGGACGAGGGGGAGGGTGGCGTGGTCGGGCTGGAGATCCAGTTCCCCGATATCGCCGAGCGGAGCGTCGAGGTCGGCGAGCAGCGCCAGATGTCGGCCCGCGCGCTGGACGCCGACGGTGAGACGGTGAGTACGACGATCGAGTGGCGCGCCAGCACCGCCGCCCTCACCGTCGATGCCAACGGGCTGGTCACCGCCGTGGCTCCCGGCAACAGCGGAGTGCAGGCGGTCGTCGGCTCGCTCACGTCGGAGCTGGTGCCGTTCACTGTCCGGGCCCGGCCCGATACGCTCATCATCGTGGGTGATTCGGTGCTGGTGGTGCTCGCCGCGGCCAATCCGCCGGTCCCGGCCACGATGGCGGTCCGCCTGGAGTCGTTCGCGCCGGCCGCTCCGGTTGCCGCCCAGGGGGCGATCTTCGAGATCGTGCAGCCGGTAGCCGGTGCCACCCCGGTCGTGACCCTCGCCGGCGGCGTGCAGATCGACACCCTCACCACCGCCACCGACGGCACCGCGAGCGCCACCCTCAGCCTGGTCGCCGGTCAGACCGCCCCCGACACCGCGATCGTCGCGATCCGGGCCAGCCGCGCGGACGACACGCCGGTGCCCGGCTCGGGCCAGCGCTTCATCATTCTGTTCCAGTAGGAGGCCCCACGCCGGCCACGCTGAACCAGCTCTACTTCGAGGCGATGGACCGGTTCGGCAGCCGGCCGGTCGCGCTCAGGGCCAAGCGCGAAGGCCGCTGGGCGGACATCGGCTACGGTGAGATGGCCGACCAGGTGCAGGACCTCAGCATCGGCCTCCTGGAGCTGGGCGTGCGGCGCGGCGACCGGGTAGCCATCCTGTCGGAGAACCGCCCGGAGTGGGCGATCGCCGATTACGCCTGCCTCGCGGCCGGCTGCACCGACGTCCCGATCTACCCCACCCTTCCCGGCAGGCAGGCCGAGTACATCCTCCGCGACTCGGGAGCGGTGGCCGTCCTGGTCTCCAACCCCGCTCAGCTCGAGAAGGTGATGGCGGCACGGAGCCGGCTGCCCGCGCTGGCCCACGTGGTGGCGTTCGACCGCGAGGCGAGCGGTCCCGGCGTGCTCGCGCTGGAGGAGGTGCTTCGGCGGGGCAGCGGCGCACGCGGCCGGCACGGCGGTTGGCGGGCGGACGCGCTGGCGGCGGAGGCGGGCGATCTCGCGACGATGATCTATACCTCCGGCACGACGGGCGATCCGAAGGGGGTCATGCTGACCCACGGGAACATCGCCTCCAACGTGACCACCTGCGTCGGGCTGTTCAGCTTCACCGATCAGGACGAATGTCTCTCGTTCCTCCCGCTGTCTCATATCTTCGAGCGGATGTTCGGCCACTACTGCATGTTCCACGCGGGCGTGATCATCAGCTACGCGGAGAGCGTGGATACGGTCCCGGCGGACATGCAGGCCATCCGGCCCCAGCTCATGGCCTCGGTCCCGCGGCTGTACGAGAAGATCTACGCCCGGGTGCTGGACAGCGTGCGCTCCGCGTCGCCGCTGCGAAAGCGGATCTTCGCGTGGAGCAAACAGGTGGGGGAGCAGTGGGCCGAAGCGACCATCGAGCGGAAGCCGGTGCCGGTGAGCCTGCGGCTCAAGCGCGCGGTGGCCGACCGGCTGGTGTTCGCCAAGCTCAGGGCGCGCACCGGCGGGCGGATCCGTTTCTTCATCTCCGGCGGCGCCCCGCTCTCCCGCGAGATCGCCCGGTTCTTCTACGCGGCCGGGCTGCCGGTGCTGGAGGGCTACGGCCTCACCGAGACCTCGCCGGTCATGGCGGTGAACACGTTTCAGCACCACCGGCTCGGCACGGTCGGCAGGGCGATTCCCGAGGTCGAGATCAAGATCGCGGCGGACGGGGAGATCGTGACCCGCGGTCCCAACGTCATGCGCGGCTATTTCAACAAGCCGGAGTCCACCGCGGAGGCCATCGACGAGGAAGGCTGGTTCCATACCGGCGACATCGGCGTGATCGACGCCGACGGCTTCCTCAGCATCACCGACCGGAAGAAGGACCTCATCGTCACGGCGGGCGGCAAGAACATCGCCCCCCAGCCGATCGAGAACCTGGCCAAGATGAGCAAGTTCGTCTCCACCGCCGTGATGATCGGCGACCGGCGCCCCTTCCCCGTCATGCTGGTGGTGCCCAACGCAACCCAGGTGAAAGGCTGGGCGGAGCACAAGGGAATGCCCGACGGCGACCTCGAGCAACTGTTGCGCGATTCGGAAGTGCGGCAGAAGATCGAGCGGGAAGTGCGGATGACGCTGCGGGACCTGGCCCAGTTCGAAATGCCGAAGAAGCTGCTCCTGCTGCCCAAGGAATTCACCGTCGAGTCGGGCGAGCTGACGCCCACGCTGAAGGTGAAGCGCCGGGTGGTTGAAGAGCACAACCGCGCGGCGATCGAGGCCCTCTACCACGAAGCGTGACCGTCCGCCGCCCGTTCAGCGGCGAGGTGTGGCCACCCAGGCGCCGCCCGCCGCCGCCATCAGCTCGATCCCAGGACCCTCCGGTACCTCTCCCTCCCCCACCACCCGCAGCCCGGGCAGCACCACCCGCAGCGCATCGCCGACCCAGCTCGGATCGCCGCCGTACGGCGCGCCCAGCACCACGCCCCGCATCGAGCGGGATTTGATCGGCAGCGCGCCGGCCCGCAACACGCTGATGCCCGGCTCGTCCGCGACCTCCGGTGGCGGATTCACCGCCACCAGCGCCACCCCGCGGTTGGCGTCGGCCACCGCGCGCCAGCCTGAGGCCGGACGGCCCACCAGCACCAGATACCCACCAGGTCCACCGAGACCCACCAGCGGGGTCAGCGCCTCGGGGGTGAGCACCGTCGTCTCCGGTGCCGGTGGAGGCTCGCCGCCGAGATCCAGCACGCCGTCGGTGAGGGGATAGGTCCGCCCGCATACGGGGCAGCCCAGGTGGCCCTCGCGCACCGAGCGGCCCTCCATGCGATCCGGCAGCATGACGAGGTAGCTCTCCTCGTGATCGGCCGGGCAGCGAAGGTGGTCCGTGAGCTCGATGAACATGGTGGTCGATGGCTCAGGAAGGCCGGAACACCACCCAGCTCAGCTTGCCCGGCTCGACCTTCACCTTCCGGAAGACTTTCCGCCCCTCGATTTCGGTCCCGACGATGTAGGTCCCGGCCGGCACGTCGCTCACCGCGAAATGTTCTTTGTACAGCGGATGCGAGTGCCCCTTGTCGCCGTAGGTCTCCGCGAAGGAGAACGGCGTCTCGGACGGCACGGGCTTCACCAGGCCGTAGATCCGCGCCTGAGGCACGGGGACGCCGGCCGCATCGAACACCTGCCCCGCGACGATGCCGGTTCCCGGGAGTGGCTCGATCCACAATTCGGCGTTCGTGGTATAGGGCGGGAAACGCTGGGTGGAGTCGACGATCGCGCCCAGCGAGTCGGTGGGCGAAGCCGCCAGCTCGAGATGCAGATGGTCGTTGGTGGCGCGCCCCGTGTTGCCGACCAAGGAGATCCGCTGGCCGGCCCGAACCCGGAGCCCCGGGCGCACCAGCAGGGCGGAGTTGTGGTAGTAGGTGGAGTAGAGCCGGTACCTGACCGCGTCCTTCGTCACCGTGGTGTCGTGGCGGATGGTGATCGTCAGCGCACCGGCCTCCGCCCTTCCGGCATATACCACGGTCCCCGGCGCCGCCGCGAGCACCGGCGTGCCGTCGGGATTGTTGAACTCGACGCCCTGGTGCTGCTGAAAGTTGCCCCCCATGGTCGAGCCGTAGCGGTAGGTCTGGTCGATCATCCGGTTGTCGCGCGCCGCGATCGGCCGCTTCAGCCAGACCGTCAACGGCGCGATCGGATCATCCGCGGGCGGGGCGTCGCCATGGAGACAGGCCGGGACGACGCCCGCGGGGCGCAGACCGCAGGGACCGCCACGGTACGGCTTGCCCGCGAACGTGATCGCGTCGGCGGGGAGAAAGTACGATCCATTGGCCGGCTCCGACGTCCAGCCCGAATCGGTATGACGGATCAGCTGGTTTCCGTGGAGGGTGGAGACCAGCCAGCCCCGCCGGTCGGCCGCGATGCTGCGGACGTACTCGTTGTCCAGCAGCGCCAGCGCCGTATCCGCGGGCCCTTTCGCCGCCGGTCCGGCGGCATCGACGATCGCGGTCCAGTGCGCGCCGTCGTCGGTGGTGATCTGGAGTCCGTCGGCGGTGGCGATCACCGTGGTGTCTCCCCGGACCGCGATGCCGCCGGAAGCGACGTACTGCCACTCCGGACCGAGCTGGTCGAAGGTCCAGCTCTTCCAGGTATTCCCCCCGTCGAGCGACAAGCCCCAGCCGTTCCCAACCGTGCCGTACCAGATCTGGCCCCTTGGCCCGAAGCCGAACGCGTGCACGAAATCCCAGGAGAGCGCGCCCGGAGTGGTATCGCTGCGGATGACCTGCCACGCCGTGGAACCGACCGCCAGCCGGTAGATCCCCTTACCGTAGGTGCCGAGCCAGAGAGTGCCACCGGGGTCGCGCGCCGCGGCCAGCACGTGAACGCCCCAACCCGCGCCGTCGGGAAGGTCGGGCAGCGCCTGCTGCCCCGCTGCCGTGGACGGCAGAAACCCCGAGAGCGCGCACAGGACGAGGAGTCGGCCGCAGGAAGGCAGCCGACGCGCCCAGCTCGAGATCGGATCAGTCATCGAGATCTGAGGGAGAGGAATGGGATCGTGCGCGGCCGGACGGCTGGAGCCGGATCCAGTCCACGTGGACATGGTCGGGACGGGTGGCCGCGAAGAGGATGGCTTCCGCGACGTCCTCGGGGCGGAGCATCGCCTCGCGGGACGGGAAGCCGGGCCGCCGCTCCGGATGAAACGGGTCCCAGATCGGCGTGTCGGTTGCTCCGGGCGAGACCAGCGTGAGTCGGACGCCGGTGCCGCGGTACTCCGCGGCAAGGGTCTCGTGCAGGCCGCGCAGTCCATACTTGCTGGCGGCGTATGCGGCATTCTCGGGCAGACCGGTGTGATCGGCCACGCTGCCGACGCTGATGAAGGCGCCTCCGCCCGCGTCGCGCATCGCCGGAAGGAACGCCCGCGCCACGAGGAACGCGCCCCGGAGATTGAGCGCGATCTGCTGGTCGAACTCGGCGGGGGTGGTGCGCTCCAGGGACTGGAGCAGGAATCCGCCGGCGTTGCTCACCACGATAGCCGGGACGCCTTCCTGGTCGAGGATCCGCCGGGCGAGTTGCTCGACCGCGGCGGGATCGCTCAGATCGCAGGGGAGGTCGAGCGAGGTCTCATGCTGCCGGGCCTGAAGGGAACGGGAGACCCGGATCACCCGCGCCCCCGCGCCCGTCAGCGCATGCGCCGCCGCGGCACCGATCCCTCGGGACGCGCCGGTGACTAGCGCCAGCCGCCCCGCGAGCACGGTCACTCGCCGCTGCGCCCGCCGTGGGCCAGACGGAGGAACTCGACCCGCGTTTTGGAATCGTCCCGGAAGATGCCGCGGAGGGCGCTGGTCACGGTGCGCGAGTTCTGCTTCTCGACCCCGCGCATCATCATGCAGAAATGGGCCGCCTCGATGACGACCCCGACGCCGGTGGGCCGGAGCACGTCCATGACCGCGTCCGCGATCTGGTCGGTCATCCGCTCCTGCACCTGGAGCCGCCGGGCGAAGACATCGACGATGCGAGCCACCTTGGAGAGGCCGAGGATCTTGCCGTCGGGGATGTAGGCGACGTGGGCCCGGCCGAAGAAGGGGAGCAGGTGGTGTTCGCACATCGAGTACAGCTCGATGTCGCGCACCATGATCATGCTCTGGTGTGCCTCTTCGAACACCGCGTCGCCGACCGCGTCTTCCACGGTCATCCGGTAGCCCTGGGTCAGCCAGCGCAACGAGGATTCCACCCGCTCGGGAGTCTTCACGAGGCCTTCCCGCTCCGGGTCTTCCCCCAGGGCGGACAGGATCTCGCGCACCTTGTCGGCGAAGGGCACCGCCTGCGGCGCCTTATGCGCCTTGATAGTCGACATAGTTCCTCGGCGTCTCCCAGAGCCGGAGCCGGAGGGTGAGATGGTCGGGCAGGACGGCGCGCAGCTCCCGCCAGCAGATTCGCGCCACGTTCTCCGATGTGGGAATGAGGTCCTTGAACCAGTCCACGTCGAGATTCAGGTTCTTGTGATCCAGCCGGCTGAGCAGCCGCTCCTCGGCGAGCTGTTTCAACCGGTTGAGGTCGAGCACGTACCCGGTGTCGGGATCGATCTCGCCTTCGACCGTCAGCTCCAGCTCGTAGTTGTGGCCATGATAGTTCGGATTGTTACACACTCCGAACATCTCTCGATTCCATTGGTCGGGAAATTTGGGGTTGTGCACCCGGTGGGCCGCGTTGAAGTGGACCTTACGGGTGACGCTGGCTCTCGGCATGGATGGGAAGATGGGGGGTCCGGGAGAGCGAGGCTAGGGCGTAACAAAAACGCCGACCCCACGAGGAGATCGGCGTCTAGGACGGCAACGACGAGGATTATTGAAGCCCAATGAGAATGCTCGGCGCCCTCACCCTGACTTCTGTCTTCCCCCGAGGGGCATGACATCCGCCACGGCATTCGGGCCCATCATCGGACCTGTTGGCTCAATAATGTGGCTCCCCGTTACCGTGAGTGGTAAGATAGGAACCGGCTCCTGCAACGTCAACGCAAACAGCACTTCCCGGAGACAAGCGATGTCGCCCTTGCTGCTCGGCGCGATCCTCAGTCTGCTGGCTTGGATCGGCCTGGTCTTCTTCAGCTCGGTGAATGCGGGCGCGATTCATCTGCTGCTCGCGGTGAGCGCCACCCTGCTGGTCCGCTGGTGGGCGCTGCGGGCCTGAATTGTCACCCAGGGCGGCGAGAATGTAGGCGAATCACCACACGGATTGGCCGACGCAACATAGAAGTTACTTTAAGCCAAACTAGTAAACCTTTATAATACACAGAGATATAGCTTGTTATGAATGGCTTTTCACGCCGGCGTTTGATGGGCATAGATCGTGCAAAAAATGACGGGCCGAACGCAGGCCGGCCGCGGGCTCTTCGACGCCGCGCGCGCCGCGATTCAACCCCTCGAACTGACAGGAAGCGGACGATTCACGTGACGCGATGGATGGAGGCGCTGGTGGAGCGCGTGGGCTCAGCGGCCGACGCCGTGCCCGCGCTCCAGACCAAACGGGCGAGCGCCGACGCGCTCGACGCCGCGGAGCACGGGTTCAGCGACCGGGCTACGCGGTACCTCAACTTCATCCTCGCTCTCGTGGGCCTGGTAGTCCTCACTCCCCTGCTGCTGCTCATCGGGGTGGCGATCAAGCTGACCTCGCGCGGGCCGGTGTTCTACACCCAGGAGCGGGTGGGCCTCGACCGCCGCACCCCGGGCGACGGCGGCAACCACCGCCGGCTCCGCGATCTCGGCGGCCGGCCTTTCAAGATCTACAAGTTCCGCACGATGTGGGTCGATGCCGAGCGCACCACCGGCGCGGTGTGGGCCACCCAGAACGACCCCCGGATCACCCCGGTGGGGCGGTTCCTGCGGCAGTACCGGCTGGACGAGCTGCCCCAGCTGCTGAACGTGATGCGGGGGGAGATGAACATCGTGGGGCCCCGGCCGGAGCGGCCGACGATCTTCGCGGAGCTGCGGGAGCACATCGCGGAGTATCCCCAGCGGCAGCGGGCCAAGCCCGGGATCACGGGCCTGGCCCAGATCCACCACCACTACGACCGCTCGATGGAGGACGTGCGGACCAAGGTCCGCTACGACCTGGAGTACATCCGCCGCCGCAGCTTCTGGGAAGACCTGCGGATCATGCTGCGGACGATCCCGGTGATCTTGTTCAGGCGAGGTGGATGGTAGAAGGCGGGGCAGCGGGGCAGCGGGGCAGCGGAGCAGCAAGAAGTAGAAGCAAAGGAGCCGCGATGCTGAGATCGCGGCTCCTTTGGTGTTGTTTACCGAGGACGGTCAGGCGGACATGCTGCCCCGCTGTCTACGACCTCCTACACGCCTTCCCTGGCAGGGTCGAGAGCTTCGTCCGCACGTCGCGGAAGGCCGCCTGGTTCTCCGGCTTGCCCATGAAGCTCGCGTCGTAGCGCCACATGGTGAGGGCGCACCCCGCGCTGCCCAGGAGGATGCCCCACTCGCGCACCTGCTGCGGGGTCATCCGGCAGTTCGGGTCGTAGGTGCCACGGCCGCCGGTATCGGGGCCGCAGTTCCAGCCCGCGTTCCGCTCCGACTGGACGCCGCCGTCGAGGATGTTCAGGCTGAAGGCGATCGCGATGCCGTTCTGTCGGCCCATGGCGAGGGCCTCGTCGCGGAACTTCTCGATGTCGCCCTTGGTCTTCCGGTGCGAGTACTGGGCCACGATGAAGTCGCAGTTCTGATAGGACCTCGTCGGCTCGAGCACGTCGTGCGGGTGCACCACGCCGGCCGGCAGCGTGGGGAACATCGCCTTCACGTAGCCGCACATCTCATCGACCCGGGCCTTGGTCACCGTGCCGGCCGGACCCCAGCTGTTGTCGGGCGCGGTGTTGTGGGGCTCGTCCATCACCGAGTTGCCGATGATGGTCCCGTCGACGACACCGGCCGCGATCGCCGCCCTGATCGCCGGGGTGTTGTAGGTCTCCATCCGGGCGCGCCACTTGGAATAGTCGAACACGCCGTTGGTCTTGTACTGCTCGTGCTTCCCGCCGGCCATGGCGAGGATGAGCTGTTTCTTCCCGGCGCGGGCCACTTCGAGCCGGCGCAGGATGTCGTCCGAGGTGTACGTACCGATGCTCAGCCCGAAGACGTCGGTGTTCGCCTTGTAGTTGGTGCCTTCCCAGGCGCTGTAGACGCCGTAGGGAATTCCGGCGGCGAACGGCCCGGTGCCCCCGCCGATCGCGCGGGTCAGGGTCACCATCGCGGTGTCGGCCAGGTCGTCCGACGAGGCGATGACCCGGTAGCTGCCCGCGCTCGGGCCGGCGGTGAAGAGACCGGTCGAGGTGATGGTGCCGCCGGTGGCGCGATAGGTCACATCGACCACCACGCTGTCTCCGGCGGTGGTGCGGCCGAACGCGGCGAACTGGTGGACGGCGTTGGTCGCCAGGGCGACGGAGGCCGGCTTGAGCACTACTTGGCCGAGCGTCGGAGTCGGCTCGGGTTCGGGCTCCGGCTCGGGCTCTGGCGTCGGATCCGGATTCGGGGACGGCGTGGTATCGGCCACTTCGGCCTCGACGACCTTCACCCGGACGGTGTCGGACAAGGTGCCGGCGGTGTTCGTGGCGACGACCTTGAAGGTGCCCGAGCGGTGGCCCGCGCGGAACACGCCCGACGGGTCGATGGTCCCGCCCGTGGCGGTCCAGACCACGCCGATCGGCGGGGTGGAGCCGTCGTTCAAGCGACCCACAACCTTGAAGCTGCGCTCCTCGCCGGCATCGAGCCGGGGGCCGCGCGGCGTCACCCGAATGGAAAGAAGCTGGGGCTGCCGCGGCACCACGATGACGATCGAGGTGTCGGGACGCTGCGGGTGGTTCCGGCCGGCGTGCTTGCCTCGGCCGACGATGCGATAGGTGCCGGGCCGGCCGGCGTGAAAGGTTCCGCTGGAATCGATCTGTCCGCCGCTGGCTTCCCACGCCAGGGGAGGCGAAAAGACCTGACCCCGGAAGCTCTGGAGCTCCCCGCGGAACCGGACCGGCTGATTGACTTCGACGGTGACCGCGCCGGGAAGGACACGGAAGCCGAGTGGGGCGCTCGGTGAAGCGGGTATGCCTGGGATGGCGGGAGCCTCCGGTGCGGTGGTATCGCCCGCGCACGCTGCCAACAGCGCGAGGGCATTCACCATGGCCAAGTTCCGCGAGATCGCCAATCTCCGCGCAAGCTTGTGCTTGTACGTCATTTGTCGGTGGATCCTTGCGGTAGCACCTACGGGGTGCCCAACCCTCCCGTCTTCCACTCCCACCCTTGGGCTTGAGCTATTTACGGTACGCCAGGGAATATCTCAATAGCAGAAGTTAGACGCTTTCTTGTTGAACGCCATTTAGTGGAACTTGTAAATCAGCATTTTTTAATGAGTTATCAAAAAGCAATACTATCAATTGTAACAAAATATTGCCTAAATTTAATACAGTACTCAGTCGCTTTACACCCTTGGCCGGCTGCGGAGGCTCGGGCGGGTCCGGGTAGACGAAAAACGGGGCCGCGGATGACTCCGCGGCCCCGCCCTTCATCCCTCGGTTCGCTTCAGGCCTTACAGGACTTCGAGCCCCGATTCTCCGCCTGGCGCCGTAGGTCCTTCATCGCCTCCTTGATGCTGGAGGACATGTATGACGACCGGTACTGCCAACTGATGAAGGCGCAGGGGTAGGAGTCGCTCAGCAGATCCGAGCCATACTCCCGGACCTGACTGGCGCTCATCTCCCGCTTTTGGGGGCTGCCATGGATGATGTTGAGGCCTACGACCAGCGCGAGGTTCTTGCGCTTGGCCTTCGCGACGTTCTCTGCCAGGAACTTCTTCGCGTCGGGCCAGCGATTGGCCGCAAACTGGGCCCAGGCCGCATCGAGGTGGCGGTAGCTGCCGTTGTAGTCGTCGAGGTAGTCGGGCCAGGTCCGGACGATGGTCGGCATGTTGGGCCAGCGCTCCTTGCTGTAGCGCGCCATCTCCTCGATCGTAGCTGGCGGAATGGCCCTCCCCTTCCAGTTGCGCACATCCTGCGGCTCGTCGATGAGGTAGTGCCCGACGATGGTGCCGTCGCTGATGTAGGAGTTGAAGTTGACGTTCTTGTAGCGGTCAACCATCGACTTCCACTTGTTCAGATTGAACGAGCCGTCGCCGTCCTTGATATACCGGTCGCCGTACGACAGCCTGATGATGACCTTGCCGCCGCGAGACTTGATAGCGGCCAGTTCTTTGACCAGAAACTGCGGATAGATGATGCGGTGCGCCCCGCTGAATACGTCGCCGAATGCGCTGGTGGGCTGCGCGAACGTACCGAACGGAATGCCGCCGGCGAAGGAAGCGGCAGCCGGCGCAGCGATCGCCGGAGTGGCCGCTTCGTCGAGCGTGGCGCCGTCCTCGACCACGGTGACCTCGGTACCCGTGGGAGGAACAGTGCTGGTGTCGGTGGTGAGGGGATTCGAATCACCGCACCCGGCGAGGCCGAAGGCGAGCGCGGCAGCGACAAGGGCTCGAGCCGAGCCGAGCGGTCGCGACAGATAAAAACGAAAGGCCATACGCGAGCTGTTCCTCTCTCCGAAAACAATGGTTTGGGAGGACACACGGATTCCGGTCAGGCGAGGGGTCAACGCTCGGCGCGGCCGACGCGGTGACTCGTCGATGTGGTCCTGACGCAGCGGGAGAGGCCGGTTATCGGCCAAACCCTACGATTGTGTTGGGATTGCTCGTTGGGATGAGACTAGGGAACTAGTCGCCCAGGGCGCAAAGGAATGAACACCGGGGTGGTGCCATCTCATTGTCTTGAGCTTGCGCCGCGACAAGGATGGTGATGCACGTCACCTTTGTCAAGAGTCTATTCCAAGAAAGGGACTAACGCGCAACCAATTGCACCCCCTACCGATCGGTGACCTGCCTTGCCACATTGCCCTGCCGCGGGCCCCGCCCGCCCCCAGGCCTACGCCCGACGCCTCTGAACGCCCCTAAGACGCACGGAGACACGATCATGACCGCTGGAGGGGGAACCACCGCGGGCACCGCCGACCGTCCCTACCTGGCCCCCGCGGTGCTGATCGTCGCCCTCACGGTCCTGGCCCTCGTCCTGCGCTTCTATCGCCTCGGCGACTGGAACTTCGAAGCCACCGAGATGTTCACCCTGCGGGACTCGCTTCGCCCCCGCTGGCGCAATCCCAGGCCCCTCGGATACCTGCTCAACTACTACCTGGTGGGAACCTTCCGCCCGCTCGACGAGCTGGGTCTCCGGCTGCTCCCCGCCCTGGCCGGCGTCCTGGCCATCCCCGGCCTCTACTACGCGGGCCGCCGCGTGATCGGAACCCGGGCCGCCCTGTTCGCCGCGCTTCTGCTCACCCTGAGCCCGCTGCACGTGTTCTACTCGCAGTTCGCCCGCTACTGGTCGCTGGTCTTCCTCTTCTGCGCTATCTACCCCTTCCTGATCTACACCGGCGTGAAGGAAGGCGACCGGAGAGCGGTCGTGCTCGGCGTGATCGCCACCGTGCTCGCGGTGCTCTCCCATCCCGTGGCCATCCTGCTGGTAGGCGGCCCCGTGATCTGGCTCGGCATCGTGTATCTCCGGCCGCACCATCTCAGGGCGGCGTGGAAGCACACCGCCTTTCGCTGGGGACTCGCGTTCGCGCTGCTGCTCGTGGCGGCCACGGTGGTGCGCTTCTTTCCGTTGCTCCGCGACTGGATCGCCATGCACGACGAGAACCCGGGCATGGGGCAGTTCCTGCTCGGTCCCAAGCGGGCCAACGGGATCAAGCAGGCAGTCCTGCTCACGGCGTACCTGGAGAGCCTGACGATCCCGGTCGCGCTCGGCGGCATGGTCGGCATCTATCTGCTCGGACAGCGGGATCGAACCGCGGCCCTGTTTCTCACCAGCCTGGGACTCTTTCCCCTGCTCTTCATCGCGCTGGTGTCGGTCCGCACCGCGGTCTCGACGTTCTACCTGTTGCCCGCGGCTCCGGTGTTCTTCCTCGGCGCCGGCGTGTTTCTCGACCGGGTCTTCCAGGTGGATTGGAACGTGCGGCCGCGATGGCTGGTGTCGGCCACCGTCCTGGTCGTCTTCCTCACCGCGGGCGCCGCCACGCTGGCCTCGCAGTACCGCAACGGACGGCGATTCGACTTCCGCGGCGTCGCCCAGTGGCTCGAGCCGCAGATGGCACCGAGCGATGTGGTCTTCTCCGATCAGCCGATGGTGCTGGACCACTACCTGAGCGGCCCTTCGGTGCAGAAGCTGCGGCGGGACCCGGAGCCACTGGTGGAGGCGGTCGCCAAACTGCCCCAGACGGGGGGGCGCGCGCTCTGGGTGGTGGCGCCGGCCCCGGCGCACGCGTTCCGGACCAATCTGAAGGCGGGTGGTCTGGCGGGATGGTTGTACGACAACTGCCAGATGAAGAACACGGTGGGCATCGGCCGACTGGACTTCCGGCAGCAGTACCTCCAGGTCTATCGCTGTCCTCCGGCGGCCACTGGCGGGAGCTGAGCCGCCGGAGCCACGCCTCGCTTCGCCAGCGCCGCGCGGTACATCTCCTCCCAGCGCTCCGCCACCCGGGCGAGATCGTAGTGATCGCGGATGTGCTCCTGTCCCCGCCGGCCCATTGCGCGGCGGTCCGCCTCGGGCAAGGCGTGGAGCCGCAGCATCGCCTCTCCCAGGGTATCCGAGTCGCGCGGCTCCACGAGGTAGCCGGTGACCTCGTGGAGGACCACCTCGTCGTTCCCGCCGACCTTGGTGGAGACGATCGGCAGTCCCGCGGCACCCGCCTCCAGCAGAACCATCGGCATGCCCTCCCACGCCGACGACATCACGTATCCGTCCGCCGCGGACATTACCTCCGCCACATCGCTGCGCACGCCGAGAAAGCGCACCGCGCCCACCAGACCCAGCTCCCGGGTCAGCGCTTCCGTATCCGGCTGAAGTGATCCCCGCCCCACCAGGAGCAGCACCGCGTCCGGCTCCCGCTGCCGGACTTTGAGGAACGCCCGCAGCATGTTGGGATAGTCCTTGGCCACTTCGAAGCGCCCCACCGCCAGCCACGCGAACTCCTGGCCGAGACCGAGCGCGCGCCGCACCGATTCACCCGCGCTGCGAGGCACGGCACGGAAGCGGGCCGTATCGACGCCGTTGGGAACGACCGAGAGAAGCTCGCGCGGCACGATCCGCTCCGACACGAAGCGCTGGTACGCCGCCTCGCTCACGATCGACATGTGGTCCACCAGGCCGTTCGTGAGCCGGTAGGCGGCCATTCGCAGCCGGCCGCCCTCATAGACGTTGTGGATGGTGGAGACCAAGGCCGGCACCGGGGCCATGAGCCGAAGCAGCCGCGCCATGAGATTGGCGTGCACCATGTGGCTGTGCACCACGTCCGGCCGGAAGCTCCGAACCAGCCGGGCCAGCCGCAGCATGCCGCGGGGATCGGGGAAACCGCGAGGCATCTCCAGCGACTCGGTCGGGATGCCACTGTTCCGCGCCTCGAGTCCCATCGGACCCAGCGTGGTGAGCGAGACGATCAGCACCTCGTGGCCGCGGGCGCGCAGCTCCTTGGCCGCGGACAGCAGCTGGCTGTCCGCGCCGCCCATCCCCATGCTGGTCGAGAGGAAACAGATCCTCATACGTCCCGCTCGCGCGAGCGGACCAGCCCGCGGCGCACCAGCCGCTTGAGTCCCGGCGGGATGTAGGCGTAGGCGTGGCGGCCCAGGGAGAAGAGGTACATCCACCGGGGCAGCCCCAGCTCCCGGACCGCGTGGGCCTGGACCCGTGCGAGATCCCGTTGCCGCTCGGTGTATTGGAGGGTGCGGTGGAACCAGCTCCCGTCGTGGACGTAATGCTCGCCCACGACGTCCGGGATGTTGGCGAACTTCCACCCCTGCTTGGCCACCCTGACGTAGAACCGCAGATCGATCAGGTTGTTGACCTGAGGGTATCCGCCGGCTTCGCTCCACGCCCGCCGGCGGAAGGTCGCGACGGTGTGCGCGATGGGCACGTAGCGCGCCATGGCCGCCACGATGGCGCCGTGCTCGGTGGGAGGCATGCGGACATAGCGCTCGCCCCGGCGCTCATCCACCAGCATGTAGTACCCGCCCACCATGCCCACCTCGGGATGGGCGTCGAGATAGGCGACCTGGTGCTTCAGCCGATCGGGGTAGCTGCGGTCGTCGAAGTCCTGCCGGGCCACGTACTCACCCCTCGCCTGCTCCACGCCGAAGTTGTACGCCGCCGAGGCGCCCAGCCGGCCGGGGGAGAACACCCTGATCCGGCGGTCGCGCGACTCCAGCGCCCGCAGCTTGGCGAGGCTCGAGTCGGTGGAGCCGTCATCGACCAGGATGAACTCGAAGTCCTCGAAGGTCTGTGCCAGGATGCCGGGAACGGCCCGGTCGAAGTATGGCTCTCCGTTATAGACCGTGGTCACCACGCTGACCCTGGGGGTCATGTGGTGACGTCCGGGATCTCGCGGGGACGCCTGCGGGAGAATCGGGATCGGACCGGCACCTGGCGCGAGGGATCGGCCACCGGCTCCCAGACCACGCTGCTCGGCCTGGCGAGATACGACTGGCTGAACACGAGAACGAGAGCGAGGACGGTCCACACGGCGCGACGGTCCTCCCAGGTGAGCGGGAGCATCGCCATGCCCAGTGTCCCCATCAGCACCAGCCCGAAGCGGCGCTCCAGCTGCGGCAGCTTGAACACCGAGCGGAGGACACCGAGGACCATCGTCATGTAGAGCACGAAGCCGACGATTCCCTGCTCCACCAGCACCGAGATGTACGAGTTGTGCGCCACCTGCGCCGCGCCGCCGAGGAGCGGGGTGATGGCCCCCTTGAAGAGTCCGGTGCCGTAGCCGCCGATCGGGTGATACACGAACGCCTCCAGGCCCGCCACCCACAGCTTGCCACGGCCGCCGATTCGGCCGCCCTCGAGCTCGGTCCCGATGGTGGAGAGCCGCTCGACGATGGTCTCGGGGACGTACGCCACGGCGAGCCCCCCCGCGACGGTCAGCATCACCATGGCGGACACCAGCCGGCCCGGCGAGAGCCGGACCATGGAAAGCGGCACGATCAGGAGCGCCAGGGTGGCTGTCGCCATGCCGCCTCGCGATCCGCTGAGCCCGACCGCGAGCACGCCGAGCGGGAGGTAGGCCCGGCAGATCCACTGGGTCAGCGGTTTGCGCGCGGTCATCCCGAGGTACCACGCCATCGGGATCGCGAGCGCCAGGACCATGGCGAGATCGTTGGGGTCCGCGCCGCCGGCGGCGTAGCGCCGGAGCGCGCCGGCGTGCGAGCGATAGATGAAGAGCGTATCCAACGCGGCCACGTACGCGCCGAAGACGTACGCCATCATCAGCCCGCGGGCGCGATTCTCCGTCTGCGCGGCCTCCCAGATCATCCAGAACACGAGGAGCAGCTGGCCGTAGGTCCAATACTTCGCGGGGAACCGCTCGCCGCCGTGAAAGATGAGCAGGTTGGCGCCGGCCCAGATCCAGAAGAGCAGCGCGGCCATGTGGACCAGGTGCCAGCGCCGGAACCGCCCGGTCATGATGACCGCGGCGAGGGTCAGCGCCAGCGCCACGCCGCCGGTCACCCGGGAGACGATGGCGACGCCCGGGAGCACCAGGATCCGTTCCCAGGGCACCGAGAAGACGAACAGCCACAGCAGACCGTACGCGATGGAGGTCATGCCCAGTCGTACTCCTTGCCAAGCCAGCGGTACAGCTCGCGATTGTGGGGCTCGAAGTGATCCGCCAGCCGGCGGCGCAGCTCGGCGGGGATCTCGCGGTCGTACCGCCCCTGGAGGAACGGCCGGTATTGTTCCCCGCGATGCGGCCGGAGGCCGAGGAACCGCTGCACGGCCTCGGTGGCGGCGGCGGGATCGCGGAAGAGCCACTCGCTCTGGAGCACGAGGAGCCGCTCGCGGGGAAAGTGCTCGGCCCAGCGGCGCAGCTGCTCGACGTACCGGCCGCGGCTCAGGTAGGAATAGCGGTGGTGGTTGTAGCTGTAATAACCGGGATCGCCGCCCAGCCGCTCCTCTTCGCCGGCGAGCCGCTCAGGCTCGGCCGCGACCGCCGCTTCGAAGGAGAGGGTCTCTCGGCCGCCGCGCACTTCGTGCTGGTAGTGGCTGAAGGCTCGATCAATCGGATTCCGGAGCAGCGCCACCAGCTTCACCTCCGGGAGCAGCCGTGCGGCGCGCTCGGGGGCGTGCGGGTGGAACAGGTAATAGGGCGAGGCATCGACGGTCATCGCGCCGCCCCGCAGGCGGTAGCCGTAGGGAAACCGGCCGCGGTACCAGCGGATGCCCCGGGCGTAGTGGAGATCGAAGTAGTGGATCTCTTTGCCCAGCGGGGGCAGCACGTCGGGATGCCGGACCAGATAGTTGAAGAGCGAGGTGGTGCCGCCCTTCTGAGCGCCGATGATGAGCGCGGCGGGCAGCCCGCGGAGCGGCGCGGTAAGCGTCCGATAGTCCGCGCGCAGGCGGCGCAGCGGCGCCACCACCGGGTCCATCAGCGCGCCCCGCGTGCTCACCGCGGCTTCGCCTCGCCGGCGGCGGCCAGCTCGTCGGCGGCGGCCACTTCCTCGGCGGCGGCCGCCCGCGCCGTGCGGCGGGACATCCGGCCGCGCAGCGACTGGCCCTGATCCACGGCCCAGGTGCCGTGGGCCCCGAGGAACAGGGCGGGACTCAGCTTCGCCGCCGCCAGGGCCACCGCGGCGGCGGCCAGACCGGTCACCGCGAGGACAACGATGATCCCAAGCTGGGCGGAGCGGGCCCAGCCGGCGACGACCATGGAACCGAGTCCGATCACGGCCGCGAGCAGCGCGGCGGGCACGTGGGCCCAGGCGAACCGCGCCCACGACAACCCGGTCACCTTGCGGCCCAGCCAGGCCATGCTGAGCCAGTTGAACGCCATCGCCAGCGAGACCGCCACCGCCACGCCACCGACGCCCCAGCGCTGGCCGAGGATCGCGCCCAGCACGACCGAGCCGGCATAGACGTACTGGAGGATGGCCCGGATGAAGACCTCGCCCGCGGCCTTGGTGCAGGCGTCGCTGATCTTGCTGCTCATCCGGAACAGGAGGCTGATGGAGAACATCCGGAACGGCAGCACCACCCCGCCCCACCTGGGGCCGAGCACGACCGCGATGAACTCCGGAGCCACGACCCAGAGGTACACGCTGAGCGGCAGCGAGACGAACGCGACGATCGCGAGGGCGCGCTCGTAGGCGTTGCCCAGCCGCTCAGGCTCGTCCTGCACCTGCGACATCACCGGGAAGAGCACCCGGTTGATGATCCGGCCGAAGGCCGAGGCCGGCATCACCATCAGGTTGTAGGCTCGCCCGTAGAGACCGAGCGCCTCGGGGCCGAGCCAGCGGCCGACCACGAGGTTGTCGCCCTGCTGGGAGAGCAGCGTCCCGATCTGGGCCATCGAGTGGCCGACGCCGAAGCTCAGCAGGTCGCGGGCGGCCCGCACGTCGAAGCTGGGTTTGACGGTGTGGCGAGTGGCGATGTACATCGCGATGAGCCGCACCACGACCTGCATCAGGTTGGCCCAGACCAGCGCCCAGACCCCGAAGCCGAGCAGGGCCATCACCACGCCGACCGCGGCGTAGCCCAGCACGTACCCCAGCACGTCGAGCGCGATGTACAGCTTGAAACGAAGATCGCGGGTCAGCAGCGACTTGGCGACGGTGTTCAGCCCGTCGAGCGGGAAGAGGAACGACACCGCCCGCAGGATGGGCTCCAGCTCGGGCATCCGGTAGAACGCGGCGATGACCGGCGCGCCGAAGAACACGATCGCGCCCAGCAGGACGCCGAGGGCGAACGAGAGCGTGACGGCCACCCGGACGTGCGTCTGGTCCAGCTCGCGCCGCTGGATGATGGCCGGGCCCACGCCCACCTGCGAGACGATCTGGGAGCAGGCGATGACCACCGTCGCCGCGCCCATGAGACCGAACTCCTCGGGGGTGAGGAGGCGGCCCAGGGCCATGATGGCGAGCACCTGGACCAGGACCTGCACGCCGGTGCCGGAGAAGGTCCAGAACATCCCTCCGATGGCCCGCTGGGTGAGCCCTCGGGGTGCGCCGCCCCGGCGCCGTCCGGGGGTGGGAGAAGATTGCTGGTCCGCCGTCATCTCGAGTTCGTCACCGCCGCAGTGAGTGAGCGCATGGGCAATCTAGCACCTGCAGAGGCCCGGAAGATTCAGGGCCACGTGTAGCCGAAGCTGTGACTGGCGGGCCCGGCAATGCGGGCGATAGTCGCCAGGTCGGCGGGGCTGAGCTGGTCGCGCCAGGCGAGGTCCTCCCGGATCTCGGTCAGCGCCCGCATCCGCATCTTGTTGCCGATGATGTGGCCGCCCCGATTGCCGAAGCCGTCGCGCACCATCGGCCGGCTCAATCCCATGAAGCGGACGATCCGGTCGAGCACCCCGGCGGGATCGGCGCAGAGCTCCTCGTACCGGAGCGACATCCAGGCATCTTCCGGCAGGTAGCGCTTGATCCGCGCGGCCTCGACGTTGGAGTGCTTCCACTGCTTCGCGGCGGTGGCCATATCGACGCCGGTGTGCTTCACGATGCTCGCGGCGTTGCCCCGCGGATCCCGCACCAGGTGCACCACCTTCACGTCGAGCATGGGATGCCCGAAGAGATATTTGGGGCGCTGGTGATCGCGGGCGGTATCCACGAATACGCTCTTGCCGGTCCGGTCCAGCACCGCCCGCGCGAGGCTCCAGGTGTTCCACCCCATCCGCGCGATCGCCGCCTTCGAGCCGGGCGCCCGCATCACGACGGTGTCCCGCATGCGCTCGAAGGAATCCCAACCCAGCGGGCGGGCGAGCATCCCGTTGAGGACCCGGTTCTTCGACAGGCGCAGGTGGGTGTTCCAGAAGTTGGTCTCGAACACGTTCACCGGATATCCGAGCGCCTTGGTGCGCGCGGCGATGTCGCTCCAGAACTCGCACTGGAGAAACAGCTGGCCGCAGGAGCATTGATACGTCGTCAGATCGGTGCGACGGATCAATCCAACGGCCGCCCCGATCGAGGCACAGTCCGGGTGCTCGCCCAGCAGCGACCCGAGCAGGGTGGAGCCGGTGAACCGGCTCCCCGGAAGACACAGGTACGGGATCCGGCTCCCTCCGCCGGCGGAATTCTCTGCCGAAGCCACCCTGCGGCTCCTCTCGATGGGCCCTGCCCACGTGGGTTCAGACCACTGCCACCACCGACACTTTCGCCCGGCCGGGCAAGCACGATTCATGCCGCCTGGGGCCGTCGGTGGCGCCGGAATCTACCTATCCCAGCACGACTTAGCACAAGGTTGTCGGGTGGGAGCAACAGGCGAATCGGGGGCCGGATCACACCCGTCCAGAACCCTTGTAGCTTGCATCCTCGGCCACCCCACCCCCACCCGCCCGGAGTTCCCGTGCGACAGACCCGAGCCGTCATTCCGCTGGTTCTTCCGCTCGCCCTGGCCCTCGCCGGCCGGGCTGAGGCGCAGGATACGGCCGCCGCGCGGCAGCCGAACATCCTGCTGATCCAGGCCGACGATCTCGGCTACGGCGATCTCAGCGCCTACGGCCAGTCGAGGTTCCAGACGCCGGAGCTCGACCGCCTGGCCCGGGAGGGCATCCGGTTCACCCAGTACTATGCCGGAAGCGCGGTCTGCGCCCCTTCGCGGGCCACACTGATGACCGGGCAGCACACCGGGCACACCTGGATCAGGGGCCATGGTGACGTGCCCCTGCGCCCGCAGGACACCACGATCGCCGAGGTGCTCCATGCGGCGGGCTACCGTACGGCGGTCATCGGCAAGTGGGGGCTGGGCCGGCCGGGGTCCACCGGCGCGCCGGAGCGCAAGGGCTTCGATTACTCCTTCGGGTTTCTGGATCACAATCACGCCCACCGGCAGTACACCGATCACCTGTGGCGGAACGGCGAGCGGGTCGCCATCGATTCGTCGCGGGACTACGTGAACGACTTGTTCACGCAGGAAGCGACGGGATTCATCGAGCAATCGGACAAGCGTCCGTTCTTCCTGTACCTCAACTACACCGTTCCCCACGCCGAGCTGCGGGTGCCGGAGGACGCGCTGAAGGAGTTCCGCGGCAAGTTCCCCGAGAAGCCGTTCAGCAATCCCAAGGCCGACGCCCGCCCCACCGGACCCGACAGCATCTCTCTGGGCTTCCGCTCGCAGCCCACGCCTCACGCGGCGTACGCCGCCATGATCACCCGCATGGATCGCGACATCGGCCGGCTGGCGGAGGTCGTGCGCGCCCGGGGCCTGGAGCGCAACACGCTGATCCTTTTCGTGAGTGACAACGGGCCGCACCGAGCGGCGGGCGGAGACCCGCAATTCTTCAAGAGCGCCGACGGCCTTCGCGGAGCCAAGGGAGGGCTCTACGAGGGCGGCATCCGGGTTCCGATGATCGCGCGCTGGTCCGGCACCATCCCGGCGGGCAAGGTCAGCGATCACGTGTGGGCCCACTGGGACATGCTGCCCACTCTCGCCGAGCTCGCCGGGGCGCGGACGCCCGCGGGCATCGACGGGGCGCCGGCGGCGCGCGCGTTGCGCGGCGAGAGCCAACCGGCTGAGCCATTCCTGTACTGGGAGTTCCGCGGCCAACAGGCGGTGAGGATGGGGGATTGGAAAGCGGTGCGGATCCGGCCCTGGCGCGATCTCGAGCTGTACGACCTGAAGAGCGATCCGGCGGAGCGGCGTGACGTCGCGGCCTCGCAGCCGGATGTCACGGCGAAGATCGAGGGCTACCTGGCCACCGCGAGGACGGACTCATCCCGCTGGCCGATGCCGACCCGTTGGACGGCGTGGAAGAAACGGGCGCCGCGCATCGCCCTCGCGCTCGCGGCGCTTTCGGGAGTGGTGCTGGTCGTCTTCGTCGGCTGGAGGGCGTGGTTCAGGCGCGGCTGATGACGTCGAGGTAGTGGTCGACCGCGGCTTCGCGGGTGAACGGGGTGAGCGCGTCCGCGGGGGCCCCGCCCGCCGGCCGGTCCAGCGCCTCGAGCATGGCCCGAGCGAGCGCCGGGGAATCGCCCACCGGCACCAGCGCGCCGAGCCGGCCGCCCTGGAGGATCTCGCGCGGTCCGCTGGGGCAGTCGGTGGAGACCACCCGCGCGCCGGCCGCCAGCGCCTCGATCAGCACCGTCGGCAGGCCCTCCCATGCGGAGGAGAGCACGAACAGCGCCGAGCCCGCCATGAAGGCCATGGCGTTTCGGAAGCCGGGAAGGTCCACGTCCGCGGCCATCCCCAGCTCCGCCACCAGCGCCTCGAGCGCGGGGCGGTCCTCACCATCTCCCAGAATGATCAACTTCGCCGCGCGGTGTCGCCGCACTTCGGCGAAGGCCCGGATGAGGGTGGGGAAATCCTTCTGCCGGGTGAGCCGCCCGACGCCGAGGATCACCGGCGGCTGACCGGGGTCGAACCAGGGGTGGCCGATCGGCTCCCGGGCCTGGGCCAGAATGGCGGGCGTGATGACGGGGTTATAGACCACGTCGATCCGCTCGCGCGGAAGGCCGGTGCTGCTGGCGAGATCGTCCGCCGCGCCCCGGGAGACCGCCACGATGCTCGACGCCCAGGGGTAGAAGGTGCGCAGCATCCGGAGCGAGAAGCCGCCGGTGAGGCCGCCCTGGTCCGGAGTGGATTGCGACATCGTGTTGTGCACCGTGACCATCACCGGCGTGCGGCTCCGGGCCAGCTTCGCCGCCCAGAGCGCGATGAGGTTCGCGTGGGTCATCGAGGAAACCAGCACGCGAGGCCGCTCGCGCCGCAGGTAGCGGACGAGCGGCCAGAGGCTTTTCACGAGGCGGCGGACGCCGAGGTCCACCACGCGGACGGTGGGGGGAAGCTGATCGAGGAAGACGCCTTCGGCGGTGGCGAGCACGACGTCGACCGGGATGCCCCGCTCGGTCATGCCCTGCGCGAGATTGACGATGACCCGCTGGGCGCCGCCGCCGCGGACCGAGGGCAGGAAGAAGGCGATCGGCGCCGGCTTGGCCTCGGTCACCGCGCGCTCAACTCAACGCGCCGCGGTTTCCGGAACTCTCCCCGTCTTTCCCTGGTCGCCGTACCCGTACTTCCGCAGGTCGTCGCGCAACAGGTCGTCCAGAATGGTCTGCTGCCGGGGCGCCAGGTCGTCGCGCCACCGGTTGCTGGTGCTCCTGATGGAAGCCGCGCGGATCCCGCGCTCGAAATCGGCCGACCAGGGGACTTCGGCGAACTCCAGGACCCGCTTGAAGTGCTCGACCGGCTGCTCGCAGAAGGTCTCGTACCGCACCTCGTGGAAGAGGCTCGGGTCGAGGTGCTGGCGCGCGGCCTCCATGGCCCGCATCTGGATCCGCCACTCGATCCCGGCGAGCGCCGCGAAGGACCGGTCGTAGCTCTCCCAGAGCGCCTGATCTTCGGGCGACAGCAGTCCGGCCCTCCAGCCCTGGGGACCGTACCAGCCCTTCCAGAAGTTCACGTGGAGCAGCGAGCTGGCCACGGCGCGCCCGTCGCGCAGCACATGGATGAACCTGGCGTCCTCGAAGATCTCGCTCAGGAAGCCGATCCGGGACCAGCCGGTGATCTTGATGAGGAGCCGGTCGCGCTTGGCGCTGAGCATCGGCTCGAAGGCCGCCCGCACCTGCTTCTTGACCCGGGCGCTCACGTCCGATCGAAGCAGATCGCGGCAGGGCTCGGAGAAGCCGTAGGCGTACTTGTCCCAGAACCGATAGTTTTCGCCGGGCCGGACCTTGTCGCCGAACAGCTTGAACAGGATCGGATTGTCCATCGCGGTAACCGCGATGCGGTTCCACGACGGCCGGTGGGGATACTTATAGCAGAGCGGAGACATCCACATCATCTGGTGGTGCTTGGCCAGCAGCCGGTGAAAGAGCGTCGAGCCACAGCGGCCGGTGCCCACGATGATGATCGGCTTAATGATTTTCATAGTCCGCCAAAGTTTGCCCCGTGAGGGTACCGCCGCCCGAACAGCGGCCGGCCCGTCACGGCTATGGAAGGCCTGTTCGCGGTCAGCACGATCCATGCCCCCACGCTTGACCCTCGAACACGCGGAAGGCAATCTACCACGGCCACATGGGCGAGGGCACCCGCCCCGCTGGCCTCTCGCAAATCCGCTGGCGGCAGGCGCTTTGCTAAGGTAGTCCGCCCCTCTGTTGCGCCCTTGCGACACGGCGGCACGCAGCGGATCCTTCGGGCCCGAACCACTGAGGAGCACGGGATTTTGCCAGCTCAAACCCAATTTCTTCCTCGTGGGCGCGCCCAAGTGCGGCACCACGGCGCTCTACGAATATCTGCGGCCGCATCCCGAACATCTTCATGGCGCAGATCAAGGAGCCGCACTACTTCGCCCGGGACCTGGGGACGTATCCCCGGATCAAGACGGCGGAGGACTACCTGGGCGCTTTTCTCCGGCGCGACCGCGGCGCACACCGCGGGTGGGCGAAGCGTCGGTCTACTACCTGCGATCTTCCGTCGCCATCCCGGCGATCCGCGAGTTCAATCCCGGACGGCCGGCTCGTCGCGATGTTCCGCAATCCGGTGGACATGGTCTACTCGCTGCACTCGCAGCTGCTCTACGTCTCCGAAGAGACCGAAAGCGATTTCGAGACCGCGTGGCGGCTCCAGGAGCGCCGGGCCCAGGGACTGGACCTGCCGCCCCGGATCCGCTCTCCGCTGCTGGTCCAGTACGGCCAGGTGGGACAGTTCGGCACCCAGACCGAGCGGATGCTCGCCGCCTTCCCCCGCGAACAGGTGAAGATCATCCTGTTCGATGACTTCGCCGATTCTCCCCAGCAGGTCTATGACGAGGTCATCCGGTTCCTCGGCATCCCGCACGACGGGCGCACCGAGTTTCCCCGCATCAACGAGAACAAGAGCGATCCCGCTCGGCCTGGCTCCGGCGACTGTACCGGAAGCCGCCGCCGGCTGCTGCGCGAAGCGTTCCGCGGCCTCAAGCGAATGGTGGGCGGGCGAGAGCATCGGCGCGGCGAAGAAGAAGCTCGTGGCCCTAAACACGGTGCGCGAGCGGCGCGAACCGCTGGAGCCGCGGCTCCGCGCGGAGCTGGTCGAGTCTTTCCGGGACGAGGTGGCGCTGCTGGGACGGCTGATCGGCCGGGACCTGAGCCACTGGACCTAGCGTCCGGCGGCCCCGGCCGATCTCTAGATCCAGTGGGTCGAGGTCGCGGCCGATCAGGTCGCCGGTCCGCTGGATGTCGTCGCGGAAGGGGGCGGTGAGCTGGCTGCGGAGCGCGGGTGACAGCGCCGGCGGGCGTCGCAGGGTCCGGGCCCGCAGCCGCCGGACCCAGTTGGCGGCCCTCGCCGGCACCAGCGGCCGAAGCGCGGCGCTCAGCGCGCTGCGAGTGAGAAATCCTTCCAGCACCGGGCTCGCCGGCACTCCGCCAGCCGCGTGCGGAGTCTCGACGTCGGGCTGGAACGTCGAGTCGATGCCGAGGAAGCGATACACGTTCTGGGTGGCTCCCGTCGCGCTCTTCCTGATGTCGTCGAACAGCAGCACGTGGACCTGCTCGCGCGGAAAGGTCTCGTAGTACCGCTCGAGCTGGCCGTGATACCGGCTGACCTGCATCCACCGCGAGTCGGGCCGGGCCCACATCGCGCCCGGAGTGAGCTCGCGCGCCGGGTCGAACCGGCGGCCCCGGCGGCGGAGGTACATCAGGTAGTCCGAGTAGGCCCGATCGACCGGATGCCGCAGGCTGGCGATGATGCGGGCGCCGGGCAGCAGCTGCTGGATCCGGCCGGGAGCCTCGGGAGATTCGAGATAGAGCGGCGACGCCTCACCGACGGCGGCGGCCCCACCCGCCTCGCGGAAGAGGTCCTGGTAGTCCGCCAGCGTCTTGATCGGAAACCGGTGCACGTCCGGATCGCCGTACAGCAGCCGGCCATCGGGGCCGAGGTTGTAGGCGAAGAAATTGGTTTCCTTCACCGGACTCATGAAGACATCCGGGTGCTCGGCGAGATACCAGTAGAGCGCGGTGGTGCCCGCCTTGGCCGCCCCGACGACGACGAAGTTGGGAAGGGTCACATGTACCCGTCGCGCCGCAGGGTCTCCAGCCCGCCGCCGTCGGCCTTGTCCTGAGCCCGGCCGGACCGCTCGGCGATGTTGGCGAACTTGCCGGTCTGGAGCTCGAGGATGATGTCATCCACGTTGCGCGCGTCCGACTCCACCGCGTTGGTGCAGGGGTAGCAGCCGAGCGAGCGGTAGCGCTTGCCGGTGCCCTGGTTGTAGTAGAGCGAGACCGTGGGAATGCTCTCCCGCCGGATGTACTCCCAGATGTTGAGCTCGGTCCAGTCCAGCAGCGGGTGGATCCGCAGGTGTGTGCCGGGGGCGAACTCGGTCTTGAACTGGTTCCAGAACTCCGGCGGCTGGTCGCCCACGTCCCAGCGCGACTGCGCGTTGCGGGGCGAGAAGTAGCGCTCCTTCGAGCGGCTGCCCTCCTCGTCGGCCCGCGCGCCCACGATCACGCCGGTGAAGGCCTCGGTGTTGCGGTCCAGCTCATAGGCCTTCTTGGCGTGGTTCAGCCGGTAGCGGGGCCACTCGCCGCTCAGGGTGTGCTTCAGCGCGTCGGTCTTGAGCGCCTTGCAGCAGGCGATCCGGTCGATCGCTCCGTCGGGATAGGTCCGCTTCTGGTCCAGCGCCTCGCGGTTCTGACCGTAGATCATCGTCAGGTTCCACTCCAGCGCCAGGCGATCCCGGTATTCGATCATCTCCGGGATCTTGAAGGCGGTGTCGATGTGGATCAGCGGGATGGGCACGTGCCCGAAGAACGCCTTCCGGGCGAGCCACAGGAGGACCGTGCTGTCCTTCCCGATGGACCAGAGCATGCCCAGGTTCTTGAAGTTGGCGTATGCTTCCCGGAGAATGTGAACGCTCCGGTTCTCCAGCTGGTCGAGATGATCCATGCCCGTAGCCATCAGTGTCCTCCTCCAATCCGCTCGAGCACCCGGACGACGCACTGATCCACGCTCAAAGCGCGGGTATCCAGCGTCAGCTCGGGATGCTCGGGTGGTTCATACGGGTCGTCGATGCCCGTGAAGTTCTTGATTTCGCCGCGCCGGGCGCGGGCGTAGAGTCCCTTGACGTCCCGCTTCTCGCACTCCTCCAGCGGCGTCGCCACGTAGATCTCCAGAAAATTCCGGCAGTGCCGCCGGATGAACTCGCGCGACTCGCGATAGGGCGAGACGAACGAGGCCACCACGGTGACGCCGTGCTCGGCCAGCCGGCTTGCCATATAGCCGGTCCGGCGCAGGTGCTCCTCCCGCTGCTCCCGGGTGAAGCCGGTGCCGGGGAACACCTCCCGCAGGGCGTCGCCGTCGATGTACTCGACCTCGGCGCCGCGGCGCACCAGCTCCTGGTGTACCCGGGTGGCGATGGTGCTCTTGCCCGATCCCGAGAGTCCGGTGAACCAGAGCACCGGCGCGGCCGTCCGCGGGGGGGACGCCGCCGCCGGCTTGGCGGGCGCGCTCACAGTCCGATGACGAAGCTGGGGTTCCGCAGGTCGGGCTTGTTGTAGGTCAGGGGAGACGGCCGCTCCCCTTCCCGCCCGGACTGCCGGAAGACACAGTCGCCCGCCGCGACGTCCCACTCCATGGTGGGGCCCAGGCGGGGATAGACGTCGGCGCGGCCCTCGGCGACCCAGCAGAACTTGAGCGAGCTGCCGGCCTTGACCCGCTTGCCGACGGGAATGGTCTTGAGATACTCCTCGAGCTCGGGCGAGGGGTGCGAGAGGCTCTCCACGATCGTGAGCGGTGTCCCCGGGGCGGGAGCGGTGGAGTAGATCCGCTCGGCCTGGCCGCCCTTCGCTTCCCGCCAGGCGCCTTCGCCCTTCACCGCCCAATAGAGCAGATCGAGGGCGGGAGCTTCGACCACGCCGAGCACCGGCTCACCGTTGTCGATCAGCGCGACGTTGACGGTGAACTCCGCGCGCTTCTTGATGAACTCCTTGGTGCCGTCGAGCGGATCGACCAGCCAGAACTTGCTCCAGCCGCGGCGGGCGGCGAAGTCGGCCGCCGCGGCTTCCTCCGACACCACCGGCGTCTCGGGGTCGATCCGGCCAAGCCCCTCGACCAGGATGCCGTGGGCGACTTCGTCGGCCAGGGTGACCGGGCTGCGGTCGTCCTTCTCCCGCACCCCCGCCTCGGCCGGCGAGTCGTAGTAGACCATGGTGGCTCGTCCGGCCTCGCGCACGAGGTCCACGACGGCCTGCCGCAGCTCGCGCGTCACCATGGGCGGAAGATGACGCCCTTGTCCTGGAGATGGGCCTTCAGGCGATCGACCGCCTCGGGGACCGCGCCTCCGGGCAGCTGGAGGTCGCAGGCGAGATCGGTGGTGATGTTGTCGCCGGCCCAGATGGTCTCGATCCAGTCGGGCTGGACCGCGGTCTTGATGACCTCGAGGTCGTCCTGGGTCAGCTCGGCCGCGGCCACGATCAGGATGATGCCGGCGTCGAGCATGATGTTGGCCACCTCGGCGAGGCGGCGCATGTGCTCCAGGCGGTTCTCCTGCTTGCGCCCGATGTCGGCGTCGATGCCGTAGAGCACGTTCCCGATGCCCAGGAAGTACACCACCTTGCCGTCCTGGAACAGCTTGTCCTCGAGCGCCTTGGCGACACCCTTCCGGTCGCTCTCGTGCTCGCCGGTGACGAGGATGAGGGCGGCCTTCTGGTTGTACTTCTCGGCCCGGTGCTCAGGCTGGATGATGCTGGGCTCCCACTTGTAATTCCGGAGCAGCACCTGGTCGCGCACGACCGTCTGGCGGTCGGTCATGGCCTCGCGCACGATGCCGCCGCCGCGGATCTCGTAGTCGTCGACGATGACGAAGCGGCTGGTGGACGCGATCTCGTCGGCCAGGTCGCAGGCGATGGCCCGGTCGAGACGGAGCACGCACTCGGCGACGTCGTGCCGCTGGATCGAGGGCTTCTGCTCGGTGTTGAGGGTCGAGGCGTCCATGACCCGGAGGATCTCCTCCACCCGGGCGGTGACCCGCGCGCTCCCCAGCTTGAGCAGATACTCCTTCCGCTTCACCATCGGTTCCTTGCCCAGCCAGAAGAGGCTCACCCGGAGCCGGGTGGTGACCTGGGGCCGGGTCTGGCTCTCGACCGCGGCCATCTCTCCACGGGTGATGTAGATCTGCTCCTGGAGCGTGAAGCCGACCGCCCACCCCGCTTCGGCGCGGGTCTGGGGAGACCGGTTGAACACCTCGATCGTCTTCACCCGGCTCTTCTTGCCCGAGGGGTAGAAGATGACCGTGTCGCCCACCTTCACCGTGCCCGAGTCGATGGTGCCGGACACGATGCGGCGGTCATCGCCCTGCTTGGTGAACTTATAGACGTCCTGCACTGGCATGCGGAACGGCCGCTCCACCGGGGCCGGCTCGCTGTGGAACTGGTCCAGCGCGTTGAGCACGGTCGGACCGGTGTACCAGGGAGCCTGTGTGGCGCGCGTAGCGATGTTGTCGCCCCCGCGCGCCGAGACCGGGATGAAGCCGGAGGGCCGGATGCCGACCTGATCGAGGAAGGCGCCGTACTCCCGGACGATCCGGTCGTAGACCGCGCGGTCCCAGTCGACCAGGTCCATCTTGTTCACCACCACCGCGAGCTGCTTGATGCCGAGCAGCGACATCATGTAGCCGTGGCGGCGGGAGTTCTCCTGCACGCCTTCGGCGGCGTCGATCACCAGCAGCGCGGCTTCAGCCCGGGCCGCGCCGGTGATCATGTTCTTCAGGAACTCGATGTGGCCGGGGGCGTCGAGAATGAGGTAGTGGCGCAGGTCGCTCTTGAAGAACACCCGGGCCGCGTCGATGGTGATGCCCTGGGCCTGCTCGTCCTTGAGGGCGTCGAGCAGGAAGGCGTATTCGAAGGGCTTGGAGTTGAGCTCGCACTGGGCGCGAATCTGCTCGAGCTTCCCCTCGGGAAGCGAGTGGGTATCGGCCAGCAAACGCCCGATCACCGTGCTCTTGCCATGATCCACATGGCCGACGATCACGATGTTCATGCGCTGGTCCGTCGCGCTGGGCGCGGCGGCGCGAGATTCCGTGGGAGCGATTGAAGTCGACATCAGAAGCTGACATCCCTCCGTGAGCGTCAGTTAGGCCCGTGAGGGCCGGGCGCGGCGATCAACACCGAAGGGTGTCGCTATTCCTGCGCGGCGTAGTCGTACGGGTAGTAGTAGTCGCCCTCCTTGGCGACCTCGCCACCGGGATCGTTCAACACGGTGCCGACGACCCGCGCGCCGACATTGGCGAGCTGCTGATACGCCCGCTGCGCGGCGTTCTTGTCGGTGGTCCCGGCCCGCACGACCAGGAGCACGCCATCGGTCAGCGATGCCACGATGCTGGCATCGGCGGTGGCCAGGACGGGCGGCGTGTCCAGCACGATGATGTCGAACTGCTCCTGGAGCTCGGCCAGCAGCACCCGCATCCGGGTTCCGCTGAGCAGGTTCGCCGCATTCACCGGCAGCGCTCCGCAGGTGAGGACCGAAAGCCGGGCGACCGGGGTCTCCCGGATGGCGCGCGGGGTGGCGACCTCGGGGTCGCCCGCCGACCGCAGCATCTCCATGAGTCCCGGCGAGCGGGGCAGCTGGAACAGGCCGTGGATCCGGGGGCGCCGGATGTCGCAGTCCACCAGCAGGACCCGCAGGCCGTCATACGCCAGGGTGACCGCCAGGTTCGCCGCGGTCATCGTCTTGCCTTCGCCCGGCGCGGCGCTGGTGACCACCAGCGTCCGCAGCTGCTCACCGCCGTCGGACCAGATGAGGCCGGTCCGCAGGTTCCGGAAGGCCTCGATGCCGATCGAGAAGGTCTGATTCCCCGACAGCGGCGACCCCACCGTGGGGGCGCCGGCCTTGCCGGACCCGAGCAGACGGCGGAAGTGCGACTGCGCATTGCGGGAGCCGGAGGTAATCCGCGGGATGACCGCCAGCCCCGGAACGTGCAGCACCTCTTCGAGATCTTCGGGGCGCCGCACCGACGTATTGAGCGCCTCGAGCACGTAGGCGATGACCATGCCAAGGGCGAGCCCAAAAAACAGGCCGAGAGCCACCTTGAGCACCGCGCCGTTGAGCAGCGGGGTCGACGGGAGGGGGGCCATGGCCACGACTTCGATGTCGCCGGCCTCTACCGCCTCAGCCATCCGGGCGCGCTGGAAGTCGCCGCGGAGGTCATCGCCCATGTTGGCGAGCGCCGTGACCCGGCGGTCCAACCGCATCTCCTCTTCCGCCATGGCGGGGAGCAGCGCCATCGAGGCGCCGGACTCGGCCTGGAGATTGTCCAGGGCCTTGATCCGCTCACGCATCTGCCCGATGTGGCTGCCGACAGCCTGAACCAGCTGCTGCTGGGTGCTCTGCGCCAGCGACCGCACCTGGACCAGGTCGGGATTGCTGGCCGAAACGCGCCAGGGACCGGTGGTCATCGAATCGATCCGGTTCTGGTACCGGAGCATCTGCGTGTACAGGCTCCCGACCGCGGGGTTGGCTCCCATGGCCGGAGAGGTCGCCAGCGCCTGGATCGCCTCCCTGCGTTGTTCCTCATCGCTGGCCTTGAGACGACCCTGCAGCCCGGTGAAGGTGCTGAGATCGGCCTGGAGTTGGCTGCGTTGGCCCCTCAGCTCTATCAACTGAATCTGCTGCTGCTGGAGACTGGAAGCAGAGCTGGCCAGCGCCTGCCGGGCCCTGAATCGGGCCAGCTCGGCCTGCGCGATCCGCAGCGCGCTGTCGTTCTGGGCCAACTGCTCTTCGAGGAACACCCTCCGCCGGGTGGACCGATCACGGGCCCACTTCACGTTCAGGCTTTGGAAGGCGCTGACGGTGCTATTGGCCACACGCTGGGCCTGGAGCGGGCTCTCAGCGATGTAGGCCACGTCGATCACGTCAGTCAGCTCGCGCCGAGTGACCAGCAGCGACGCCAGGAGTGCATCGATCGCCGCTTCGCGCGACCGGATGCCGAGGGTGACGGTCTGCAACGCAGGGCGGGAGCGCACCACGAACTGCACCACACCGAGATTGACCAGCTGGCCGTAGGACGCGCTGAGCGCGCGATCGCCGCGCCGCGCATTCAGACCGTCTTCCCGGAAGCTCACGACGACGGAGTCGCCCGCGGCCCGGGGATCCACCTGCACCCGGGCGAGATCCTCGACCGAGAACTCGGGGGTCATGCTCACCAGCTGCAGGCCGAGGCTGTCCACCGCTTCGCCCGCGACGGTGCGGCTCCGCACCAGCTCGAGGATCGACAGCATGGGATCCGCGGTCCGGAGATTGGGCGACGCGTCTTCGTTGACACCGGTCAGCGTCTGCCGCTCGCCGGCGAGGCGCAGCATGGCGGAGGCCTTGTAGGTAGTCGGCTCACGGGAGGCGAGGAACACGCCAAGCGCGGCGCCGAAGGCCGTCACGCCGAGGATGAGCTGGAACCGCCGGCGGATCACGGCTAGCGCCTGACGGAACGACACCACGCCGGCGGTGTCGCCGACGGGGGGGTCGATGGGGCGCATGTTCGGCTCGAAGCCGCCGGGCAGCTGGCGGGCGGGCGGGACGGGAGGGCGCATGGGCATCAATTCGGGGTGTTGTTTTCGTTGTTCCGGCTGACGCGGTCGATGAGCAGACCGAGAGACGCGATCGACCCGATCACGCCGAGCGTCGGCAGGAGAATGTCCCTCATGAACGACTTCCGGCGATCCACGATGATCTGGTCACCGGACTTGATCGGCATGCGGCCGAAGCCCGCCTCCGGATCGGTCAAGTTGACCACGAGCTGTTCCTGCACGCCGCTGGCGTTGAGGCGCACCACCCGCACCCGGTTGCGGGCGCCGACTTCGTTGGCCCCGCCGGCGCGGGCCACCGCTTCCGCGATCGTGGTCTCGGGCCGCAACGCGAAGACCATGGGGCGCTCGACCTGACCGGACACGGCGACCCGGATCAGCGGCTCCATCACGAACTCGGGGTTCTCTTCGAAGCGCGTCAGAAAGCGGCGGAGGTTGCCTTCGGCGGTCGCAAAGGGAACATTGGCGACCTGCACGGAGCGGTACAGCGGGTGGGTGATGGTGCCGTTGGGCGCCACCACGAAGTCTCCGCTGAACTCCGGCCGCCGCCACACCACGATCCGCACCGAATCGCCCGCGGCCAGCGTCGCCTGCTCGCTGGAAGCGCGCGTGTCCTGGGCCGACGCCGGAGCGGAGAGCAGTACGAGAGCGAGGAGGGAGACGGCGACGTGGATCCGCATAAACCTCAGCGTGTAGGAAAAATGTAGATTGCTGGCCCCGCAGTCGGGGTATTCCGAGGCACGGCCAGCACAATCCATGCCCCGGCAGGGTCGGCGGCGAAGGGGAGCACACCCCCCGGCCGGTCACGCAACGCAATCTATACCACATAGATCCCAAGATCACCCCGGATCCGGTCCTATCTCGGTGTTGCCCAGCACATACAGGGTTGCCGGGCGGACGGGCATTGTCGTCGAGAGGTGTGGCGGACCGTCCACACCCGCCGGGCGACCCCCATAGAGCAATGTCCGACGGGCGATATACTTCTCGCCGTTCCGGAGGCTTCAAGTTGGTCACAGACAGCAAGCCGCAAGCTCGGAGGCATCCCGCGTGAGGATCGCGTACATCGTGACCACCGCGTCGCCCATCGGCGGCGCGCAGATCCATGTGCGGGACCTCGCCGCGGCCGCCGCGGCCCGGGGCCACCAGCCGGCGGTCCTGACCGGCGGGAGCGGGGTCTTCATCGACGACCTGCACCGCCTGGGCATCCCGGTGCGGGTGATGCGCCACCTGTCGGTCCCGATCCGTCCGCTGGAGGACCTCCGCGCGCTGCGAGAGATCCGAGGCGCGCTGACCGAGCTCCGTCCGGACCTCATCGCCGCGCATTCCTCCAAGGCCGGAATCCTGGGACGCCTGGCCGGCCGCTCGCTCAAAGTCCCGGTCGTCTTCACGGTGCACGGCTGGGCGTTCACCCCGGGCGTGCCGCCGCTCCACGCCGCGATCTACCGGCAGGCGGAGCGGCTGGTGGGCCCGCTGGCCAGCAGGATCATCACCGTCTCCGAGTTCGACCGCCGGCTCGGGCTGGCGGCGCGGATCGCCCGCGAGGACCGCCTGGTCACAGTGCACAACGGGATGCCCGACGTGGCGCCCGAGCTGCGGGCGGACCCGGCGCGATCGCCGGCCAGGATGGTGATGGTGGCCCGATTCGGGGCCCAGAAGGATCACCCAACGCTTTTCCGAGCGCTGGCCGAGCTGCGGCAACACCCCTGGGAGCTGGATCTCATCGGCGACGGACCACTGATGGGTGAGACGGAGGCGCTGGCCGCGAGCCTGGGCCTCACCGGAAGGGTTCGCTTCCTCGGCCAGCGCAGCGATGTGGATCGGATCCTCTCCCAATCCCAGCTCAGCCTGCTGGCGACCAACTGGGAGGGGTTCCCCCTGAGCATCCTCGAGGCGATGCGGGCCGGACTGCCGGTGGTGGCGTCGGCGGTGGGCGGGATCGACGAGTCGGTCGAGGACGAGGAGACCGGCTACCTGGTTCCCCGGGGCGACGCGACGGTGTTGCGCGACCGGATCGAGCGCCTGCTGCTGTCTCCAGAGCTGCGGGCGCGGATGGGCGCGAGCGGCCGGGCGCGCTTCGAGCGACACTTTACGCTCGACGCCAGTGTCAGCCGGACACTCGCCGTCTATCAGGACGTCCTGGGCCAGTGACGCGGATCACAGTCGGCCGTTTCCGCTTTCCATATCTAGCACGTCGCTTCCGCAACGGTTGCCCACTTGCCGCAGTCCGAACTCCCTGACGGCCGCCAGACCACCGTCCTCGTGGTCGATGACGAGGACGTGGTGCGCGCGCTCGTCGCCCGCGCGCTCCGCGAAGTCGGGTATCGCGTGCTCGAAGCCAGTCACGGCGCCGCGGCGGTCGCGCTGCTGGAGCGGGACGCCGCGTCGATTCAGCTGGTGATCTGCGATCTGGTGATGCCGGTGCTGGACGGGCGGGAGGTCTCGATCTGGATGCGGCAGCACTGCCCCGACGTTCCCCTGCTCTTCATCTCCGGGTACCCGCGGGCCTACCTGGAAGCGCACCACCTCTTCGACCCGCAGGTGCCGATGCTGCGCAAGCCGTTTCTGCCTTCGCGACTGCTGGAGACGGTGGAGGACGCGCTGGCGGCGGGGCCGACAAACTAAATCTCCCAGTTGGACATCACGATTCCCCGCACCGGCGCCCGCTGCTCGTAGCCGTCCAGCGTCATCCGCAGGTCGGTCCAGTGCACCCGGTACCCGCGCGCCACCAACCGCAGGTAGGCGGGGGCGAACTCCGACTGGCACCGGATCGCGATGCGGCCCACTCGCTCGCTCGCCGCCGTGGCCGGCAGCGTGTCGAGCAGGCGGTCGAGCGCCGCCGCGTCATGGGCCACCAGCTTGAGCACCCGGAGCTCGTCCTTGGGACGGCCCGCGGCGAGAGGCGTCGAATGCCAGAGCGCAAAGGCCACCAGCGTTCCGGCTTCCCGGATCAGCGTGGTATCGCCGATGCCGAGCTCGCGAGTCAGGGCGATCTCGCGGGTGAAATCGACGCCGGGCAGCAGCGCCTCCGTCAGGTCGCGGCACTCGGCGACGCCGAGATCCGGCGCGCCTCGAACGCGCGAGAGCAGATCGGCCTCGGTCGCCACGCGGCGGGGGACGTCGTGCACCAGGGTCACCGTCAGATGCCCGGGCACGAGGCCGATGCGGCTGTAGAACCCGATGTTGTCCACCGTCCGCGGCATCGTCTCCAGGCCGATGGTGGTGGCGCCCTGCGCCCGCAGCCAGTCGATCCCGGTGCGCACCATCACCGAGCCGAGCCCCTCGCCCTGCCGGTCGGGGCGCACCGCCAGCGGACCCATCCAACCCTCGGTCCCCGAGCGGTGGACCATGTTGAAGGCGACCATGTGGCCGTCGGCGTCGCGCCAGACCATGGCCCCTTCGCCCGCGTCCTCGATGGCGTAGCGCCAGACCAGCGGATTCAGCTGGGGCACCCGGACGCCGACCAGGCCGTCGCGGCTGTAGCGATCGGTGAACGACTCGGCGAAGACGCGGTTGAGCGGATCGATGTCGCGCTGCCCGGCCCGCTCGGGACCCCGGACGCTCCGGTCAGGCCGCCACATCGTGCCCCGCTATCGGCTCGTCCCTCGCGGTGGCGACGCCTCGCGCCACGTCGAGCCCGACCCGGATGACCCGATCGAATCCGTCGCGGACCGAATCGATGTGGGTGATGAGAATGACCTGGGGGAACCGGTCGGCGATGCTGCGGAGCAGATCCACCACCGCGAGGCGCCGGTCTTCATCGAGCGATCCGAAGATCTCGTCGAGCACCAGCAGGGAGAGGGGCTGTCCCGCCCGCTCCGCGATCATCTGACTGATGGCGAGCCGCAGGGCCAGGTTGGCGATATCCTCCTCGCCGCCGGAGATCACCGCTTTAGGATCGCCGTCGTCGAGCAGGGTCGAGCCGTAGTCCTCGTTCAGCTCCAGCTCGGTGTAGCGCCCGTTGGTGAGATCGCGCAGGAAGCCCGAGGCGAGCTCGGAGAGGTCGGGGCGGAGCGTGGCGTTGAGCTCGCCGCGGAGATCGGACAGGGCGCGGTCGAGCTCCTGGTGGAGCGCGAGGTCGCGGGCCGTGTCCGCCATCTCGCGCTCCCGCACTTTCCACTCCTCGCGGCGGCGCTCGGCGGCCTGTACCGCTTCGGCGGCGGCGCCGCTCTCCCCTTTGGCCCGTGCGAGCGCGACCTCGGCCTCCCGCCGGCTGCGCTCGGCCACCGCGGCCGCCTCCTGTGCCTCGCGGTGGGCGACCTCGCTGTAGCCCAGCTCGGCGACCTGCGCGCGCAGCGCCGTGGCGCGCTCCATCGCGCCGGTCCGCTCCCGGGTGGTCGCGGTCAGGGCGGCGCGCAGCTCCGCCCCGCGCTCGCCGATCACCCGGAGCCGCTCGGCTTCCAGCGCCAGCGGCTCGAGGGCCCGGATGGCCGCCTGCACCTCGCGATGCCGCGCTTCGTCGAACGGCGCGAGCTCCGGACCGATCGCGACCTCCAGCTCCTTCACGCGCGCGAGCAGACGCCGGCGCTCCTGTCCCAGCGGCTTCACCTCCTGGAACTGCGCCTCCAGCCGGCCCACCTCCGCCGTCGCGCCCGAGAGCTCCTTCTCCATGGCGACCCGCCCGCGGTCCAGCTCCTCCAGCTCCGGCGGCTCGGCCTGGAGCTGCTCGATGCGCTGCTTGTAGAAGTTGCCGTTGGAGACCACTTCCTCCATCTGGCGGTCGAGCAATCCCATGACGTTGCCGTACTCGGCGCCGAGCGGCCTGGTGCAGGTGGGGCAGTCGCCCTCGGGGCCGGCGTGCTCCAGCCGATGCCGCTGCTCGCGCAGCTCGTGATAGTGATCGAGCAGGCCCTGACGCTTGGTCTGCGCGTCCTGCGCGTCGCGCACCCAGGCGGTGCGCGCATTCTCCGCGTCGAGGGCGAGCACGGTCAGCGCCGCACGCAGCTCCTGGGTCTTGAGCCGCGCGGCCTCCACCGCCGTCGCGGTCGGCAGCCGGCCGGCCCGCTCCTCGACGGAGGCGAGATGCTTGCGCACGTCGGTGTGCTGGGCGATCAGGCCCTGCCGCCGCGCGTGCGCTTCGGCGAGGGCTTCGAACGCCGTGCCTTCCTCGCGCAGCCCCGGGAGCGGGCCGAGCTGCAGGGAGACCTCGGCGAGCCGGGCGCCGGCGGCGTCGGCCTCGGTTACCTGCTTCTCCAACTGCGCGACGCGCGCCTCGGCGGAGGATACCTCGTGATCGGCGACCCGGGTCTCCGCCTCGAGCCGGAGCGCCGTGTCCCGCAGCTGCTGCAGCCGCTCGGCCCTCGGTCGCAGCTCGGCGAGCCGGCGCTCGACGCCGGCCCAGGCCTCGGCGGTCGCGGTCTCCACGGCGGTGGCGGCGGCGCGCCGCTCGCGGGCCTGCTGCTCGCCGGCCTCCAGCTCGGCCGGATCGCCCAGGCCGGCGCGAAGGGTGTCGAGGCGGGCGCGCAGCGCGGAGCGCTTCTCCTTGAGCCGCTCCTGCGCCACCCGCAGCCGATCGTACCCCAGCACGCGGGAGAGGAACTGGGCCCGCTCCGGGGCGGACAGCGCGGCCATCACTGCCAGCTCCTTCTGGCCGGTGAAGTAGGTATTGAAGAACTCGTCGCGCGACATGCCCAGCAGACGGGTGACCCGATCGGTCACCGACCCCAGGCTGTTCGCCACCGGCGCGCTCTCTCCGTCCTGGTAGAGCTGGGCGCCGTTCAGCGAGCGCACCACCCGGTAGTGGTGCGGGCCCAGGGTGAAGTCCATCTCGACCTCGACCCGGTCGCGAGGGGCGGCGCCGCGGCGGCGGATGGTGTCGCGGCTGCCGCGCGCCGCGGGCATGCCGTACATGGCCCAGGCGATCGCCTCGAGGATGGTCGTCTTCCCCGCTCCGTTGGGGCCCACGATCCCGGTGAGGCCCATGCCGAACTCCAGCTCCGTGTCCTCGTGCTGGCGGAAGTTCCGGAGGTGAATGCGGTCGATCTGCATCAGCTGCCGACCATGTCGCGCTCGACCGAATCCATGAGCGCTTCCCCGAGCCGGACGAATGTTTCGCGGTCGAGGTCGGCGGGGAGCGGCCGGCTGCTGAGATAGGCGCGGACCAGCTCGGGCAGCGTCTGCCGCCGGCCCGGCGCGCCGACGCCGATGGTGCGGTGAATCTCGGGGCGGCGGATGTCGAGATTGAGGTGGAGCGCCTCGGCCTTGTAGCCGCGGATCGCCGCGTGGTCCAGCTCGCGCGCGATGTGGCGGGGCACGTCATAGACCTTGAGCCGGACGATCCGGTCGGCCACGCCGCCGGGGATGGCGCGGAGGCGCTCCGCGATCAGCCTGTCGATCGCGTCGGCGGTGAGGCCCTCGCCGCGCACCGGCTCGAGGTCGATGATGGGCCGCGCGGGCGCGACTTCCTCCCGCGAGACCTTCCCGGTGTCGAGGTCGGCGAGCAGCCAGGCCTTGCCGCGCTTTCCCTTCTCCGCCTCGTCGGCGAGCTGACCCCAGATGTTGAGTCCGACGTACTCCAGCGATCCGGCATACCACGCGTTCGGCGCCACCTTGTGCTGCACGTGATAGTGGCCCAGCGCGACGTAGCTCCAGTCCTTGGGAGCGACCTCCCGGAGATCGACCAGGGCGCCGCCGTATTCCACGCTGTGCCGCTCGGTCGGCACCTTTCCTTCGATCTCTCCGTGCAGGGCCAACACGCGGTGGCGCGCGGCGCCCTCCGATCGCAGCGACGGCGGCTCGGACGAGACCAGCGCGGCGTGCGGCACCGCGAGGATGGAGAGATCGAGCTTGGGATACTCCAGCAGACGCGCCTCTTCAGCGGCGACATCGACGCCGAGCTCCTCGAAGAGGCGGAGGATCGAACCGGTCTCGGTGGATCGCGGGGTGTCATGGTTGCCCGCGATCAGCACGATTGGAGCTTCAGGCAAAGCTTCACGTAAACGCTGGAACTGCTTGAAGGCGAATACGATAGCGGAGTTAGTCGGACGTACTGAATGAAACAGGTCCCCGACGATCACGACGGCGTCGGGACGGGCGGCGATGACGCCCTCGACGGCCAGCCGGAAGGCGCGGGCGACGTCCGCCTCTCGTTGGTTGATACCGGAGGGGGTCTGACGATGGTACTGCCGAATGCCCAGGTGGGGATCGGCGAGGTGAGCCAGTCTCACCCCGGAAATGTCATGTACCTGCAGGATTTATCAAGCGCCGTAGCCTTCGTCGCCGCGCTTGAGGGCGGGGATGCCGCGCCGGGGGCGGACCACCTCTCCCGCGATACGCTTGCCGAGACAGGCGACGAAGTAGGCGACCGGGTCGGCCGGGCGCTCGCGGCGGGTGGCGGAAAGGGCGCGGCGCACGTCGTCTTCGCGCCGGCCATCGATCGCGGCGAATACCGCTTCGGCCGAGATCCGGCGGTCGAGGGCGCGAAGCCGCCGCACCACCGCTTCGGCGAAGGGCACGTCCCCGGACGGAGGATAGCGCTCGATTCCCTCGCGCCCGCCGAGCACCGGCGGGCCGGGGGAACTTCACGAAGATCGGCTGGGTGAAGTGGGGATGGCGCACCATCAGCTCGCCCTTGGGCAGAGTGGCGAGCTTGATCTTGGTAGCCGGCTGACAGCGTGGCGTAGCCCGGCGTGGCCAGCTCGTCGGCGTCCATCCGGCCGTACACGGCGGTGCCGGCGTTGCCGACCACCCGGCGCTGCACCTGGGAGCGGAACTGCTGGGCCGAGAAGAGCACCAGGCCGAGGTAGCGGCCGCGCTCGGAGAGATCGAGCAGCATCTTCCGGACGTAGGTCTCGTGCCCGTCGCCCGGCGCGTACTTGTTGAGCTCGTCCACGAAGACCACCACGTGATCCACCCCGAGATCCCGACGCTCGAGATGCTCCCGCAGCTTCGACACGATCCGGGCGAAGACGAGGTCCTGCGCCAGCGGATCGAGTCCCGCCACATCCACGACGTGCACGCTGCGGTCGGCGAAACGGCCCCAGGGCAGGTCGTTGGCGGTGCCGTCGTCGGTGACGAGTCCCTTGGAGCGGGTGGAGATGTTGCTGAGCCGGTTGCGCACCTTGCGGATGGTGGCGAGGTGGTGGGTCTTCCAGACCTCGCCCCCCTTCCCCAGCGCCTCCATGAAATCGAAGATCGCGCGGAAGAACTCCTCGAGATCGGCGAAGCTCTGGACCTGGAAGGGCCGGCCCCGCAGCAGGTCGTCCTGGTACTCCCGTCCGACCACGCGCTCGGCCAGGAAATCGATGAAGGCGTCGGCCTTGGCATCGACGTCGTCACGGTTGAGGACCACCTCGGCGTAGTCGAGCACTTCGCGCAGGCCCCAGATGAGCGGCTCGGTGTTGCCGGCCAGCGCCTCGTTGGTCCGCAGGGTATTGAGGTTCACGCCGTCGGGCCGGAGCGGCGCGTAGTAGCGGACATCGGGGAACGGCTCCGGCCGAAGTCCCAGCCGCTGGTAGAGGCGGCGGTCCTCGTCCGCCAGCGTCGCGGGCTGATCGAGGAAGCAGAGATCGGGGCCCTTCACGTTGAAGCAGAGGGCCGCGACCGATCCCTTGTGCCGGGGAAACGTCTGGAAGATGCTCGCGAGGAGGAACTCGACCGCGCTGGTCTTGGTGGCCAGGCCGGAGACCCCGGTGATGTTGAGGTGGGCCGCCTCGGGTCCCAGGAGGAAGTCGCAGTCGAGATAGACCGGCGACTCCAGCCCTCCGGCGGCGTAGAGGCCGACCGGCACCCCGGTGGAACGCTCGCCGCCGGTGTAGCCGTCCATCCGCAGGGCCAGCAGCACATCGGCGTCGTCCGCCAGCCAGACGGCGCCGAGCGGGACGGGCTGGAGCGGCTCCTCGGGGATCTGCCGCAGCACCGCCGCGGTAAACAGCCGGATCTCGGCCCGCGCCGTGGGCTCCTCGCCGGCCGCGACGGGATCGCCGTCGGCGCCGAGCACCGCGTGCATCGGGGTCACGAGATCGGAGTAGGCGAAGCCGTCGGTGACGACGCCGAACACCGTCCGCCCCGGATCCTGGACCCGCACGATCGCGCCGATGCCGATGGGCGACTCGCGCGCGGTCCAGAAGTGGAACTGGTGGGGCGTCGAGGGCTTCAGCTCGGTGGCGACGACCCGTCCGATCGGTGGGGCGGCCATGGCGCTCAGGTCCGCCGGAACGGGATCCGGGCCCGTACCTCGGCCAGCTCGGCCTCGCGCCGGGCGGAGTCCCATCCAAGCTGTCCGCCGACCAGATCGGCGCACTCCTCGAGCTCGGCGCGTCCGGGATCGCCGACGGTCGCGACTCCGATGCGGCCGAAGACCGCGTCGGACAGCTTGCAGACCATCTCGCTCCGGGCGGCGTGCACCACCTCGGCGCGGAGGACGCCGGAGCCGCCGATGGTGTGACCCCACTCGGGATGCTCGCGCGCCAGACGCAGCACCTCGCCGTAGGCGGAGCCATGGTCGCGGGCGACCCGGTCGGCGATGCCGCGATCGACGCCCTCGGGCAGCGCGGCGGCCACCTCGCGCACCAGCTCGTCGAACCGGAAGAAGTCGGCCCCGTGGATCCGGGTCAGCTCGGTGCGGCAGGGGCGGACCTCGCGCCCCAGCTTGTGATACACCAGATCGACGGCGCGCTCGGCGACGCCGCGCGCCACGGTGTAGCGGTTGGCGATGGCGGAGACCAGCCCCTGCACGTTATCGGTCTTGGCATTGTCGACCACGAGCGGCCGCTTCCCGAAGCTGACGTCGCCGGTGGTCTCGTCACCCTTCTCGACCGGGAGGAGCCCCGCCATCACCAGCGCGACGTCGTCCATCGTGAGTCCGAGCTTGGGATCGGCCTCGGCGATCTCGGCGACGAAGCCGGCGACTTCGGCTTCGGTGACGCGCAGCCGGTCGGGCTCGTCGCGCCAGATGAGGCTGTTGACCCCGACCAGCGTCTTGCCGCGCCACGGCACCATGAACAGGTGCCGCGGTCCGCGGGTGAGCACGGCCGAGGGATCGCGATAGCGGGTCTGGAGCGCGAGCGCGTAGCCGTCCAGCAGCGGGCGCTTCAGCACCAACGCCATGTCCCGGGAGAACGGCACGCTGCGCGTCGCCCGCACGCCGGAGCGCACCAGCAGCGCCTCGGCGTAGGGACCGGCCGCGTTGATCACGGTGCGGGCGCGGACCTCGAACTTGTCGCCGCCCAGCCGGTCTTCCACGCGCACGCCGATGACCCGGCCGCCCTGGAGCACCAGCGACGCGACCTCACAGTAGTTGGCGACCGCGGCGCCGGCCCGGGCTGCGGTCCGCACCATCGCCCACACCAGCCGCGGCGGGTTGAACATCTGGCCGTCATAGAACACGCCGGCGCCGGTGAGCCCCTCCCGCTCGATCTCGGGGAACCAGCCCAGCACGCGGGCCCGGGACACGATCCGCGCGGCCGGCACCTTCCGGGCGGGATCGGTGATGCCGCGGTTCCGATCGGCGGTGAGCGCATTGAGGACAGCGAACCCGGCGGCGAGGATCTCCGGGCCGCGCATGCCGTGGCCGTAGGCGGGCACCACGAACGGCATCGGATGCACCAGGTGCGGCGCGATGCGCAGCAGGGCGCGGCGCTCACGGCTCGACTCGCGCACCCGGACCACGTCGAGGTGCTGGAGGTAGCGGACGCCACCGTGTACCACCTTCAGCGACTCGGCCGAGGTCGCGCCGCCGAAGTCACCCCGCTCGAGCAGCGCCACGGAGAGCCCACGCTGGGCGGCATCCCACGCGGCGACCGCCCCGGTGATGCCGGCCCCCACGACGAGCACGTCGAACTCCCGGCCGGCCAGGGCCGCCAATGCGCGCGCCATCAGACCAGCGCTCCCGCGCGAGCGCGAAGGTACTGCTCCACGGAGTGGATGCCGTAGAGCAATCGATCCCAGCGGGGATCGGGCGTGCTGATCGGCGCGCGCTCGGCGAGGAGCCAGCGGGAGAGCAGATCGGCGGTCTCCGGCTCCCCGTTGGCGGGCGCCACCTCCACCCGGACCAATCCGTGGAAGAGGTCCTTCTGCTCCCAGTCCCACAGGCGGAGCGCCCAGGCGTGCACCGGCGCCACGCTCCGGGTCTGGGGCGCGAAGATGGAGCTGCGGTGCCCGCGCGGAAGCCGGAGGTATCGCTCCAGGTCGTCGCCCTCGAACGGGAGGGTAGCATGGCTCTTGGAGACGCCGACCGTGCGGGGATCGGAGGCCCAGTCCGGGGCTCTCGGCCAGCGATCCGTCGACCAGCAGCCAGCCGGCCGAGCGGCGGCGGAAGCTGTGGCCGAGATCGATCTCGAGCTGCCCGCGGGCGCGGTCCAGCGCCCGCGACGCCTGGGTGAGATCGCGCACCGGATGGGGCGGCTCATCCTCGGGGAGGCCCAGCGTGGCGAGCCCGTCGAGCGCGTCGCCCGCGGCCGCGAGCGCGCGGGGCCGGCCGATCACCAAGCGGCGGCGGTCCTCCATCACCGTGGCGAGTCGAGTCGCCTGACGCTCCCGCACCGCGGCGGCGATCTCACCGACGTAGAGCGGCGACGCTCCGGCGTAGGCCACCAGGCGCATGCGCTGCACGCCGTCGAGGTACGCGAGAGGACCGACCCACGGCTCCGGCGTCCCGACGGGATGGCACTGCACCGTCGCATCCTCGAGCAGCCGCGCGGGCCGGATGCACGCCTCCTCGGTCCGCCCGCCGCTGGACTCCGGCACGGAGAAGGCGGGCGTAAGGCCTTTGCCGGCCAGCCGCCGGCGAAGGTCCGCCAGGTTGGAGATAAGCATGTGGAGTAAAGTAGCGAATCGGCGAGACGGTGGCCTGCGGGTGTTGCTCCCTACTCCTCCTCGAACGCCGAGAAGGGCGGCACGTTGGTGATCCAGAAGCCGGCCAGCGCTCCCTGCTGATCCACCTCGACATAGAAGGTGTCCGCCACCCGCACCACATTGATCGGCCGCCGGGGCCCGATGCGGAGGTGAAAGGTGCTCTCCGAGCTGTTGGTCTCGACCGACAGGCTGGTGTCCACCTCGACCGAGGCTACGCCGCCGCGGGATCCGCCGGACGGCAGCACCACCCTGCCCTCGGTGACCTGGGCCGGGACCTGGATGTCGGAGCGGGTGGAGACCTCGGGCCAGACCACCACGTCGATGCCGCAGATCACCCCGCTGTTCACGTCGAGCACCGCCACCGATCCTTCGGCGTCGGTCAGCTCGACGGTCCCGGTGAGGCCGCCGGACTTGCGGTTGCCTTTGAAGGAGCCGGACAGGATGTCGGTCTCGGGGTCCCACCGCCACCCGATGGACGGCAGCGGGTCGCCCAGAGGCTCGATCTTGACGTCCATCTGAAGCCGAGGCGCCTTAGGCGGCACGGGCGGGTTCCAGGCGTTCGATGAGACGAAGGACTCGGTCCAGCGCCGCCTCGAGCTCGGCGTCGGACACGGCGTAGCTCAGCCGGACCCAGCGGTCGTCGCCGAAGGCGCCGCCCGGAACCAGCGCCACCCCCTCCTGCTTCATCAGCTGCTCGCAGAAGGCGGTCCCGGTTACGGGGTCCTTTTCCCGGATGCCGTCGACCCGGAAGAAGAAGTAGAAGGCGCCGTGCGGCTCGACGAACTCGATCCCGGGCGCGGCAGTGCGGAAGCGCTCGACCAGGTAGTCCCGGCGGCGGCGGAACGCGGCCACCATGCGGGTGACCTCGGCATCCACCTTCTCGTCGGTGAACGCGGCCGCGGCGGCCCACTGGGCGGGGTGGTTGGCGCCGGTGGTGGTGTGGGACTGGAGGGCGGCCATCGCCTTGGTGAGATCCGGCGGAGCCAGCGCGGCGCCGATGCGCCATCCGGTCATCGCGTAGGCCTTGCTCGCGCCGTAGATGAGGACCACGCGCTCGAGCAACTCGTCGGGCAGGTCGAGGAGCGACGGCGCCGGTCCGGGGCCGTAGTTGATGCGGCGATAGATCTCGTCGGAGATGATCCAGACCTTGTTGGCCCGGGCCCACTCCGCGATCGACCGCAGCTCGGCGAGCGTATAGACCGCGCCGGTCGGATTGCAGGGCGAGCAGAGGATGAGGCCGCGGGTGCTGGTGGTGTGATGCCGGTCCAAATCCTTGGCGCTCACCTTGAGGCCCCATTCGACGTCGCCCGGCACCAGCACCGGCTCGGCGCGGCAGAGGTGCACGATCTGCGGGTAGGAGACCCAGGCGGGTCCGGGGATCAGCACCCGGTCCTTGGGACCGAACAGGGTGAAGCACGCGTTGAAGATGGACTGCTTGCTCCCCGAGCTCACCACCAGCTGGTCGGGATCCACCTTTCGCCCGCCGGACATGCGGCTCAGCTGCCCGGCGATCGCGCGCCGGAGCTCGGCGATGCCCACGTTCGGCGGGTAGCGGGTCATGCCCCTCTGGACGGCCTGGATGCCGGCCTGGACGGCGGGCGCCGGCGTATCGAAGTCGGGCTCGCCGACGCCGAGGTCGTAAACGTCCTCGCCGGCCGCCTTCCGCCGCTTGGCTTCGTTGCTGATGGCCACCGTTTCGGAGGCCTTGAGGTACTGTACGTTCGGAGAGAGGGAATCCATGCGTGGGTCCGCGGGCTGGTGATTGGTCGGTGGTGTCCGGGAAAGTTCTTCGTCGGCACCGGGAAGTCAACATAGCAGGCGGGCGGGCGGCAGGCATCCGCCGCGCCTTCCGCCGTTCCTCCGTCACTGCTACGTTCCCGACCCGTTGCCACGTCCTACTCGAGGCCTTCCGTGACCACATACCAGGATCTCCACCTCTCGCCACCGATCGCGGCTGCCTTGGAGCGGCTGGGATGGGACGCCGACGATCCCGCCTTGCGGGAGGTGGCGCCGACGGCGGCACGGGGGCACAACCTGGTGCAGGTGGCGCCGCCGTCGCCGGCGTACGCGGTGCCCGCGCTCGCGGGGGCGTTAAGCCGCCTGGGGGAGGGCACTCGCGGACTCCTGCTCTGCGCCGACGCGCAGCTGGGGGAATGGGGCGCCGCCGTGACGGCCCTGGCCGGAGACGGGCTCCGGATCCAGGTGGCCCGCGAGGGAGCGCGGGCGATGCGGCGGCTCAAGACGGGCGAGTTGGACCTGCTGGTGGCTCCGCCAGAGACCGCGCTGGCGCTGCACGCCCGCTCGGCCCTCCGGCCCGAGGGGCTCGGCGCCGTGATGCTCGCATGGCCCGAGCAGTGGGAGAGCGCGGAGAGCATCCCGGCGCTGATGCAGGACCTGGACAAGGATGCCCAGCGCCTGATCCTCACCACGGCCGCCACGGGCGCGGCGGATCTGGTCGAGCGCTACGCCCGGCGCGCGCTGACCGTGGGCGAGACGGCGCCGGCCGCGCCGAACGGTCCGGTGCGCACCGTCGGCGTCTCCTGGGACCGTCGCGTCGCCGCCCCCGCGGAAGTGATCGAGGCGCTGGATCCCGACTCCGCGGTGATCTGGACGGCCGATCGCTCGCGGCACGACGCGATCGCCCGCGCGCTGCCTCCGGGCGACGCGACGATCCGGATAGTGACCGGCGACGCGCCAAAGGCCTCCGCCGTCATCGCGTTCGATCTCCCCACGGCCGACCGACTCCGCCAGCTGCTGGCCGCGGGGCCGGTGGTCCTGCTGGTGCCGCCGGGCTGCGAACCCTACGTCGAGCGCCTCGCCGAGCCGAGACGGCCGCTGCGACTGCCGGGCGCCTGGGACGCGGCGGCGTCCGCCGCGGCGGCGCGGAGGGCCGCGGTGGCAAAGGCGATCGAAGAGCAGCCGTCCGAGGCGGCGCTGTTGACCCTCGCTCCCCTGTTCGAGCGCTACGACGCTTCCCGGGTGGCGGCCGCGCTCTACCGGCTGTGGACTACCACCGCGCCGGCGAGCCAGGCCGCGCCGGTCCCGGAAATCCCGGCCACCGCACGTGTTTTCGTCGGCATCGGGAAGAAGGACGGCGCGACGGTGAACGACCTGGTGGCGGTGCTGACCAAGGACCTCCGGGTCAAGCGGGAGAAGATCGGGCGGGTGGAGCTGCGCGACTCCTACGCGCTGGTGGAGCTGCCGGCCCAGGAGGTGGAGAAGGTGGCGGGCGAGCTCAACGGCGTCACTATCCGGCGGAAGCGAATCTCCGCCCGGGTCGATCGGGGGCCGGCCAAGCGGAAGCCCAGAGAGCGGTCATGAACTACGGTCATCATCCCGGCTGGATCGAGGTGATCTGCGGCGTGATGTTCAGCGGCAAGAGCGAGGAGTTGATCCGCCGGGTGCGCCGCGCGATCATCGCGCGGCGCAGGGTTCAGGTCTTCAAGTCCCACCTCGATGCGCGCTACGCCGGGCTGTACAGCGTCTCCAGCCACGACGGCACCGAGCTGGAGGCGACCCCGGTCGATTCGGCGGGCGAGATCTTCCGCCTGGTGCGGCCGGGCACCCAGCTCGTGGCGATCGACGAGGCCCAGTTCCTCGACCCCGACATCGTGGACGTCTCCACGCACCTGGCCTCGCGCGGCGTGCGGGTCGTCCTGGCGGGCACCGACACCGATTTCCGGGGCGAGCCGTTCGGCCCGATGGGCGACCTGATGGCGGTCGCGGAGATGGTCGACAAGCTCCAGGCGATCTGCGTCGTCTGCGGCGATCCCGCCTGCCGCAACCAGCGGCTGCTCGACGGCAAGCCGGCCCGCTACGACTCACCGACGATCATGATCGGCGGGCGGGAGAGCTACGAGGCCCGTTGCCGGCACTGCCACAAGGTGCCGCGGAGGGATGAGGATCAGGGAAAGCTGTTGTAGGCGGACGGGCAGACGGGCAGGCGGGCAGACGGGCCGTGGGTGTCATCCCGAGCGTCCGCGAGGGATCTTGCCGGCCGAGGTCGACGATGGGGAAGCCGCACGCATGTTGAACGTCGCTCTCACCGGCAACATCGCCGCCGGCAAGTCGGCGGTGGCCGGCCTGTTCCGCCGGTGGGGCGGCGACGGTGATCGACGCCGACGAGATCGTCCGTGAGGCTTCAGGCGCCGGGGAGTCCGCTTCTCGCGACGATCGCGGGCCGGTTCGGCGCCGATGTCCTCCTGCCCGACGGCGCGCTCGACCGCGCCGGCGCTGCGCCGGCGGGTGCTGGCCGATCCCGAGGCGCTGGCGGCACTCAACGGATCGTGCACCCGGCGGTGGAGGCGCGGCGGCGCGAGCTGCTCGCGGCGGCGCGCGCCCGGGGCGACCGCATCGTGATCAGCGACATCCCCCTGCTCTTCGAGGCCGGCGATCCCGACGGCGTTCGACGCCATCGTCCTGGTGGACGCGCCGGAGGCGGTGCGACTCGACCGGATCCGGCTCCATCGCGGCCTGGACGACGGCGAAGCCCGGCGGATGATCGGGGCCCAGACGCCCGCCGCGGGAAAAGCGCGCCCGCAGCGACTACGTCATCGAGAACGACGGCGATCTCGCCGCGCTGGAACGCGCCGCGGCGACGCGTGTGGCGCGCGCTCCAGGCTCGCGCTTGACCTCCACCGCGACTCCGCCTATCCTCCCACCCGCCACCACACGACGGAGCCCGCCGTGTCCAACGTTCCGGACGATCTGCGTCTACACCAAAGAACACGAATACGTGGCCCGGACCTCCGACGCCGCCGTCGTCCGCATCGGCATCACCGATTACGCCCAGGGCGAGCTGGGCGACGTCGTCTTCGTCAACCTGCCGAAGCCGGGCGACTCGGTCGACAGACCATCAGTCGTTCGGCACCATCGAAGCGGTGAAGGCGGTGTCCGAGCTGTACGCACCGGTGGCGGGCGAGGTGGTCGAGGTGAACGGCGCGCTGGAGAGCGACCCGGCCGTGGTGAACCGCGACCCCTACGGCGAGGGCTGGATGATCACCCTGCGGGTCGCGAATCCCGCCGAGCTGGACGGTCTTCTCTCCGCCAGCGCGTACCGGGGGCACATCGGCGAGTGACGGGTGCGAGGGGCGCGGGCGTGAATCTCAATCGGTGTGCAGGCAAGCAGGCGAATCAGCGGCGCCCCGGGGTCGTCCCCTCGGGGCGTTCTCATATCCAGGTGCACCACCAGTCCACTCCGAGGCACTGATCCCATGACATCGGTCCGCACACCAACCTCGACCACGCCCGAGCTGCACGTGCTTCACCCCAGCCATTTCGCCTACCGGCACATCGGCCCCCGGCGGTCCGACGTGGGCGAGATGCTGGCGGTGCTGGGCTACGACTCGATCGAAGCGTTCATCGACGCGGTGGTGCCGGAGGAGATCCGGCTCCGCCGCCCGCTCGCGCTCCCTCCCGGCCGGAGCGAGCGAGAGGTGCTCCAGGCGCTCCGCGGTCTCGCCGGCATGAATCGGGTCTACCGCTCCTACATCGGCATGGGCTACGCCGGCTGCTTCACTCCCCAGGTGGTGCAGCGCAACGTGCTGGAGAATCCCGGGCTGGTACACCGCCTACACGCCGTACCAGGCGGAGATCTCCCAGGGCCGGCTGGAGGCGCTGCTCAACTACCAGACCCTGGTCTCCGACCTCACCGGGCCTGGAGATCGCCAACGCCTCGCTGCTGGACGAAGCGACCGCCGCCGCGGAGGCGATGGCGCTCACGCTCGCCGTGAGCAAGACGAGCGGCGAGCCGGTCTACCTGGTCGACGAGTACTGCCACCCGCAGACCATCGCGGTGGTGCAGACCCGGGCCGAGGCGCGGGGCATCAAGGTGGTCGTGGGCGAGCCGGAGACGTTCGCCTTCGAGCCGGGAGTCATCGGCGCGCTGGTGCAGTACCCCGCCACCGACGGCGCGGTGCGCGACTTCCGCTCGCTCGCCGAGCGGGCCCACGCCGCCGGCGCGCTGGTCACCGCGGCGACCGATCTGCTCGCGCTCACCCTGCTCACCCCGCCGGGCGAATGGGGTGCGGACATCGCCATCGGCAACAGCCAGCGGTTCGGCGTGCCGATGGGCTACGGCGGGCCGCACGCGGCCTTCTTCGCCACGCGGGAAGCCTACAAGCGCTTCATGCCGGGGCGGATCATCGGCGTCTCCCGCGACCGCGACGGACGCCCCGCGCTCCGCATGGCGCTGCAGACCCGGGAGCAGCACATCCGGCGCGACAAGGCGACGAGCAACGTCTGCACCGCCCAGGTGCTGCTCGCCGTCATGGCCAGCATGTACGCGGTCTATCACGGACCCGGCGGCCTGCGCCGCATCGCGGAGCGGGTGCACACCCGGACGGTGGTGTTGGCGAACGCGCTGCGGCGGCTGCGCTACCGGATCGTGCACGAGGCCTACTTCGACACCCTCTGCGTCGAAGTGCCGGAATGGGCCCTGCCCCGCCTGCTCGACGCGGCCCGGGTCCGCCAGATCAACCTCCGGCCGCTGCCGCCCACCCGGCTCTGCATCGCGCTGGACGAGACGGTCACCCTGGGCGACCTCGCCGACCTGATCGCGGTGTTCTCGCTCAACGAGGCGCTGCCGTTCATGCTGGACGACATCGGGATCAAGTCGGAGCGCGCGATCCCGCCGGCGCTGGAGCGGAAGTCGTCCTACCTGGACCATCCGGTCTTCCACCGGCACCACTCGGAGACCGAGATGCTGCGCTACATCAAGCGGCTGGAGGCGCGGGACCTCTCGCTCACCTCCGCGATGATTCCGCTGGGCTCGTGCACCATGAAGCTCAACGCCACGACCGAGATGATGCCGGTGAGCTGGCGGGAGTTCAACCGGCTGCACCCGTTCGCGCCGCGGGACCAGGCGGCGGGCTACGAGCTGCTGTTCAGCCAGCTGGAGTACCAGCTGGCGGAGATCACCGGCTTCGCCGCGGTGTCGCTCCAGCCCAACGCGGGCTCGCAGGGCGAGTACGCGGGCCTGCTGGTGATCCGCGCGTACCACCGCGCGCGCGGCGACGACCACCGCACCACCTGCCTCATTCCCCAGTCGGCGCACGGCACCAACCCCGCGAGCGCGGTGATGGCGGGCATGCAGGTGGTGCCGGTGAAGAGCGACGCCGACGGCAACATCGATCTCGCCGACCTCGAGGCGAAGGCGGAGGCGCACCGGGACACGCTGGCCGCGCTGATGGTGACGTACCCCAGCACCCACGGGGTGTTCGAGGGCTCGATCCGGGAGATCTGCCGGGTCGTGCACGAGCACGGCGGGCAGGTCTACATGGACGGCGCCAACATGAACGCCCAGGTCGGGTCTCTGCCGCCCGGGCGACATCGGGGCCGACGTCTGCCATCTCAATCTGCACAAGACGTTCTGCATCCCCCACGGCGGCGGCGGCCCGGGCATGGGACCGATCGGCGTGGCGAAGCACCTGGCGCCGTTCCTTCCGGGCCATCCGATCGTGGATCTCGACCACGCCCAGGCCTGCGGCACGGTGTCCGCGGCGCCCTGGGGGAGCGCCGCGATCCTTCCGATCTCCTGGGCGTACATCGCGCTGATGGGCTACGACGGGCTCACCGAGGCGACCAAGATCGCGATCCTCAACGCGAACTACATCGCGCGGCGGCTCAAGGGCCACTACGAGGTGCTCTACGCCGGCGCCCGAACGGGCTGGTGGCGCACGAGTGCATCATCGACACCCGGCCCTTCAAGGCATCGGCCGGCGTCGACGTCGAGGACATCGCCAAGCGGATCATCGACTACGGGTTCCATCCGCCGACGGTCTCGTTCCCGGTGGCCGGCACCCTGATGATCGAGCCGACCGAGAGCGAGTCGAAGGAGGAGCTGGACCGCTTCTGCGACGCGATGATCGCGATCCGGGAGGAGATCCGGGAGGTCGAGGATGGCCGCGCCGACCGCGAGGTCAACCTCCTCACCAGCGCACCGCACACGCTGGAGCAGGTGATCGCCGACGGCTGGGACCGCCCCTACCCCCGGGAGCGGGCGGCCTACCCCAGCGCGCGCGGTGCGGGAGCACAAGGTGTGGCCGACCGTAGGCCGGATCGACAGCGCGTTCGGCGACCGGAACCTGGTCTGCGTGTGTCCGCCGATGGAGGAGTATGCCGAGTAGCGGGGCAGCGGGGCGGCGGGGCGGCGGGGCAGTTGGCGAATCGCGCGGGGTTCCAGCTCTGTCACGCCGCCGCCGTGCTGCCCCGCCGCCCCGCTGCCCTGCCGCCCCGCTGGACCTGGCTCATCGACCTCACGGCGGCCCGGCCCGCTCAACATGGCCCTCGACCAAGCCATGCTCGCGCGCGCCGCCCGGGGCGAGCGGTGGCTGCGGCTCTACCGCTGGGCCCCCCACTGCCTCTCGTTCGGGCGGCACGAGCCGGCGGCGCGGCGGTACGACCGCGAGCGGATCGACGGCGCTGGGGCTCGACGTGGTGCGGCGGCCGACCGGCGGCCGCGCCGTGTGGCACGCGGACGAGCTGACCTACGCCGTCGCGCTGCCGGCGGAAGAGCTGGGCGGGCTCGCGGGCTGCCTACCTCGAGATCCACCGCATGCTGCTCGACGCGCTCCGCCGTCTCGGGCGTCGCGGCGGAGCTGGCGCGAGCCGCGACGCGGCGGCCGGGGTCGATGCCGGGGCCTGTTTCGCGTCGCCGGCCGGGGGCGAGGTCCTGGCCGGCGGGCGCAAGCTGGTCGGCAGCGCGCAGCTCCGCGAGGGCGGCGGACTGCTCCAGCACGGCTCCATCCTGCTCGGCGGCGACCAGGCGATGGTGCGGGCCGTCACTCACGGGGCCGCGCCCGCCGATCTCGCCGGCTCGGTCGCCGAAGCGGCCGGGCGGCTGGTGAGCGCCGAACAGGTCGCGGAGGCCGTCGCCACGGCGGCCGCAAGCGCGGTGGGGCGGCGCGTGGCGCCGGACGCGGCGGCCGACGGAGCTGCTCGGCGAGGCCGCGAGGCACGAAGCGAGGTTTCGCTCCTCGCAGTGGACCTGGAGGTCGTGACCGCGGCCGTTCCTTCCCGGCGCCTCCCGTTTACATTGTGTTTGGTCCCCTCCCTTCCATCGCATCGCACCGGAGCTCTCCGTGATGTCCTGGACGGCACGACTCTCGCCTCGCCGCGGCTCTCGCCGGCTGCGCGCCCGGCGCCGGCCGACCGTGCTGGCGCAACACGAGCCCTCCAGCATCGTGATCGTCACCGGGCAGCAGGCGACGATGCCGATCCCGACGCTGATGGAGGGCCTGCAGAACACGCTCGCCAACTACGAGATCGCCGACCAGCTCTTCCTCCGGCTGGCGGCGGTCGGCCCCGGCGCTGGTCACGGCGGGCGACCGAGGCTTCGTGCCGCTGCTCGCGAAGAGCTGGAGCCGGCGCGGACTCGCTCACCCTGGTCTTCGAGCTCGACCCCCGCGCCCGCTGGCACGACGGCGCGCCGGTCACCGCGCGCGACGTGGTCTTCACTTTCGGCCGGGCGCGCGACGGCACGATCGCGCCGCGGCTGGCCAGCCTGCTGCGCCGGATCGCGAGCGTCACCGCCGAGGGCGACCACCGCGTCGTCGTTCCGGTTCAAGGAGGTGTACGCCGAACAGCTCTACGACGCCACCTTTCACGTCGCCATCCTGCCGGCCCACCTGCTGGCGAGCCTGCCTCCGACCGCGGCGAGGCCTGGGCCGGGTTCGCCGCGGCAACCGGTCGGCAGCGGACCCTACCGCTGGGTGCGGCGGGTGGAGGGGCAGTTCATCGAGCTCGCCGCCAACCAGCGATTTCTTTCTGGGCCGGCCGGGTATCGAGCGGGTGATCGTCCGGGTGGCGGGCGAGCCCGGACGCCAGAATCAACCTGCTGCTGTCGCGGCGAAGCGGACGCGATGGACAACATCCCACCCCCGCCCACCAACCTCGCCCGCGTCGAGGCCGCGCCGCACCTGCGCGCTGGTGCCGGTTCCTTCCAACACCCTCGGCTTCCTGCTGTTCAACCAACGCGATCCCGGCGCACCGCGACCGGCCCCATCCCATCCTCGCGGATCGCGACGTGCGGCGCGCCCTGATCCTGGCCCTCGATCGCGACCTGCTGGTGCGAGCCGTCCTCGTCACGCTACGGCAACGTGCCGTACGGCCCGGTGTCGGCCCAGCTCTGGATCCGGCACGGCGCGCCCGCGCCCGCCGCGCAGGATCCAGTCCGACCGCCCGGCGGCTCCTCGCCGGACGCGGATGGATCGATCGCGACGGCGACGGCGTCCGGGAGAATCGCGAGGGGACCCGCTCTCGCTCCGTCTCACCGTCTCCACCTCGAGCACCACGCGGATGCAGATGGCCGCCATCATCCAGGAGCAGCTGCGCCAGGTCGGCGTGCGACATCCAGCTGGTCCGGGTGGACGCGGCCGGTGTGGAACGAGCGGCGCAACGGCGGGCAACTTCGACATCGATTTCTCCAACGACCAACCAGGATCCGTCGCCCACCGGTCTGGTATTCAGCTGGTCGTGCAATGGACACCGGCAACGTGGGCCGCTACTGCGACCGCGGGGCGGACTCCCTGCTGCTCCGCGCCATCGCGAGTCCGAAGGCGGACCGCAGGCTGTGGCACGAGTTCATGCGCCGGGTGGAGGAGGACGCGCCCGCGGCGTTCCTGTACACCCAGACCTACCTCTTCGCGGTGAACCGCCGATTCCGAGACGTGACGATCACGCCCGGAATCGTCGTGGAGCGCGCTGTGGCGCTGGCCCGCCCCCGGGTCCTGAGTTGACGGCCTGGCTGGTCCGCCGAATCGCGCAGGCGATCGCCACCTTCGCGATCGCCGTCGTCCTGATGTTCGTCCTCATGCGGATCGCGCCGGGCGATCCCGCTCGTCGCGGATGCGAGGAGGACCGCGCCGTCACGCCCGCGAGGAGATCGCCAACGCCTGCGGGCGCTGTACGGCCTCGACCAGCCGATCCACCGGCAGTTTCTCGCCTTCGTGAAAGGGCGTCCTGCGGGGCGATCTGGGATCTCCATCGAGCACGGGCTCCCGGTCACCACCCTCCTCGCTTCGCGCATCGTCCCCACCCTGCTGCTCGGCGGCTCCGCCATCCTGCTCAACTTCACCGTCGGCCTCTGGCTCGGCGTGCGGCAGGCGGTCCGGCGCGGGTCGCAGGAAGACCGGGTCCTCACGGCGCTCTCCCTCGCGGCTACGCGACGCCCTCCTTCTGGCTCGGCCTGGTGCTGGCCTGGCTGGTGGGGATCAAGCTCCGCTGGCTGCCGGCCGGCGGCATGACCGAGTCCGTGCTGCCCGACGACGCCCCCTGGCCACGGCGGCGCTCGACGTCGCCGCCCACCTGGTCCTGCCGGCGCTCACCCTCTCGCTCGTCACTATCGCCGGAACCATGCGATACCAGCGGAACGCCCTGCTGGAGGTGCTGCGCCTTCCTTATATAGGGACCGCCAGGGCCAAGGGGATCACCGAGCGCGGCGGTGGTATGGCGCCACGCGTGGCGCAACGCCCTGTTCCCGGTCATCACCCTGTTCGGCCTCTGGCTGCCGCTGCTGGTGACGGGCTCGGTGTTCGTAGAGATGGTGTTCGCCTGGCCCGGGCTGGGCTTGCTCGCGGCCGAGGCCGCGGGGAGGCGGGACTATCCCCTGGTGATGGGCGCGTCGCTCCTGGCCGCCGGCCATCGTGGTCACCGCGAGCCTGCTGACCGATCTGGCGTACGCGCTGCTCGATCCCAGAGTGCGCTACTCGTGACGCCGATGCTGGACGCGCTGGCCGGGGCCTGGCGAAGCCCGCGGGGCCGGACGGGCGCCCTGGCGCTCGCCGTGATCGCCGCCGCCGCCCTGGTGGGGCCGTTCCTGCTGCCCGATCCGCTGGCGCAGCCCTGCGTCCTCACCTGCAAGAATCTCCCGCCGAGCCTGGCCCATCCGTTAGGCACCGACGACCTGAGCCGCGACATCCTCGTCGCGGGTGGCGAGCGGCGGGCGGATCTCCCTGTCGGTCGCGTTTCTCGCGGTCGGTCTCTCGGTGACGCTGGGCGCTCTGCTGGGGCTCGTCGCCGGCTACTGGGGCGGCGCGGTGGATACGGCGCTGATGCGCCTGGTCGATGCGGCGCTTTCTATTCCGCGGCTGTTCCTGCTGCTCCTGGTCCTCGCGGTGTGGGAGACGGTGCCCGTCGGCGTGCTGATCCTGCTGATCGGCACCACCGGTTGGTTCGGAACCGGACGGCTGGTGCGCGGCGAGGTCGTGCGGCTGCGGGAGGAGGCCTACGTGCGGGCGGCCGAAGCGCTGGGCGCGAGCAGGCGGCGGGTTATCTTCCGGCACCTGCTCCCCGAACACCGCGGGCCCATTGCTGGTCGCGGCCACGCTGGGGGTGGGAGACGTGATCCTGCTGGAAGCGGGCCTTTCCTTCCTCGGCCTGGGCGTGCAGCCGCCGACTCCGTCCTGGGGCGGGATGATCCTCGACGCGCAAGTCGGTCATGTTCGTCGCTCCCTGGGCCGGGCTCTTCCCCGGCCTCGCCATCGTCTTCACCGTGCTGTCGGCCAACCTGTTCGGCGACGCCCTCCGCGACGCGGTCGATCCCCGAGGCGCATGACTCCGAGCCCTCCAGGTCGAGGACCTCCGGGTCTCCTTCCCCGACGGCGCACGCGGCCGAGTGCATCCGGTCGATGGGGTGACCTTCTCGCTGCAGCGGGGGGAGACGCTCGCGCTGGTGGGCGAATCCGGCTGCGGCAAGAGTCTCACCAGCCTCGCGCTGCTCCGGCTGATCCCGTCGCCGGGGCGGATCGACGACGGCAGCCGCATCCGGCTCGGCGATACCGACGTGCTTGGGCTCGAAGGCGAGTCGCTGCGGCGGATTCGGGGCCGGCGGATCGGGATGATCTTCCAGGATCCGATGACGAGCCTGAACCCGGTCTTCACCGTCGGCAACCAGATCGCCGAGGGGGTGCGGGCCCACTTCGACGTCTCCCGCGCCGAGGCGCGGGCGCGCGCGCTCAAGCTGCTCCAGGAAGTCGGGATTCCGGACCCCGCCGGCCGGCTCGACGCCTACCCGCACCAGCTCAGCGGCGGCATGCGGCAGCGGGTGATGATCGCGATCGCGCTGTCGGCCGAGCCGGAGATCCTGGTGGCCGACGAGCCCACGACCGCGCTCGACGTCACGGTGCAGGCGCAGATCCTCGAGGTGCTGGATCGGCTGCGCGACACCCACGGCATGGCCGTCCTGCTGATCACCCACGACCTCGGCATCGTCGCCGGGCGGGCCGACCGGGTGGCGGTGATGTACGCCGGCCAGATCGTCGAGGAGGCATCGACCGAGCAGCTGTTCGCGCGGCCGTCGCATCCATATACCCAGGGATTGTTCGCCTCGGTCCCACGGCTCACCGGCCCGACCGGACGGCTCTCGCCCATCGGCGGGAGCGTCCCGCCCCCGGGCGCCTGGCCCGATGGCTGCCGCTTCCGGCCGCGCTGCCCCAAGGCGTTCGACAAGAGCGAGACCATGCCGCCGCTGCTGCCGCTGGAGCCGGGCCACCGGATGCGCTGCTGGCTGGCGGAGCAGAACGATGCGCGCTGAGCGACCCTCCCGGTGAGCCTCCTCCAGGTGCGCGACCTGGTGAAGCACTACCAGCAGCGCGGCGTGTTTCGCTCCGGCGGCCCCCCCGTGCGCGCGGTCGATGGGGTGTCGTTCGAGGTGGACGCAGGGCGAGACGCTCGCCCTGGTCGGCGAGTCGGGGTGCGGCAAGACGTCGGTCGGGCGGACGATCCTCCGGCTCCAGGAGCCGACCGCCGGCAGCGCCACCTTCGAGGGGGCCGACCTGTTCGCGCTCGACCGGCCCGCGCTCCGCCGGATGCGGCGGCGGATGCAGATCATCTTCCAGGATCCCTACAGCTCGCTCAATCCGCGGATGACGGTGGGCGCCGCGATCGCGGAGGGCATCGAGATCCACCGTCTGGCCACCGGCAAGGAGGTGGCTCGTCGGGTCGAGGGCCTGCTCGAGGAGGTGGGACTCGATCCCGGCTACGCGCGCCGCTATCCCCACGAGTTCTCCGGTGGACAGCGCCAGCGGGTCGGCATCGCCCGCGCGCTGGCGGTACAGCCCACCTTCATCGTGTGCGACGAGCCGGTGTCGGCGCTCGACGTGTCGGTCCAGGCGCAGGTGCTCAACCTGCTCGCCGACCTCCAGCGGGATCGAGGCCTCTCCTACCTCTTCATCGCGCACGACCTCGCCGTGGTGAGGCAGATCGCGCGCCGGGTGGCGGTGATGTACCTCGGCAGGATCGTGGAACAGGGCTCGACCCAGGCACTGCTCGACCAGCCGAGGCATCCGTACACGGTGGCGCTGCTCTCGGCCGTGCCCGAGCCCGACCCCGCCCGCCAGCGCTCCCGCATCGTGCTGACCGGCGACCTGCCAAGCCCGACCCAGCCGCCCCCGGGCTGCCCATTCCACCCCCGGTGTTTCCACCCCCGGAAGGACGAGCGCTGCCGGAGTGAGGTACCACTTCTCCGGACGGTCGGCGACACCCAGGCCGCCTGTCACTACGCCGAGAGCACCCCGACGCCGGAAAAGGGGTGAGCGCAGTCACGGTCACCCGAGCGGTTCACCGCCATGTTGAGGCGGACTTCAACCGTGAGGATGACATGGGCGATCGCAAGGATCTCGCCACCGAGGGCGCGGAGGACCAGATCGAAGGCACCGCCGACGTGGTGGAGGGCCGGGTGCGCAATGTGGTAGGCGGCGCGACCGGGAATACGGGCGAGCAGGTGAAGGGCAAGGCGAAGGAAGTCGGCGGCAAGATCAAGCAGGCCGTCGGCAAGGCGAAGCAGAAGCTCGACCCCGACCCCGGGGACGACGAGATCTAGCCGACACCCTCAGGCGAGCTTGATCGCCGCGCGCCCCGGGAGATCCACCGCCAGTTCCTGGCCGGTCCCCCGGGGCTCGTTCTCGTCAAGATGATCCACGAAGACCAATGCCTCCCGCCGGGCCACGACGGCGGCCAGGGCGGCGAACACCAGCGGGCAGAGGACCTTGCCCGTGAGGTTGCGCATGCTCTCCACCGCCTCCTCCGGCGACACGCTCTTCCGGTAGGGCCGGGTGGTGGTCAGCGCGTCGTAGATCTCCGCCGCGCCGATCAGGCGGGCGCCCCAGGGAATCTCCTGCTGCGAGAGCCGGTCGGGATAGCCGGTGCCGTCCCACCGCTCGTGGTGGCTGCGGACGAACAGGCTGACCATGCCGAAGTGGGGGAGCGGCTCCAGGATCTGGTGGCCGATCACCACGTGCCGCTTCACCTGTTCGAACTCGGCCTCGGTCAGCGGGCCTTCCCTCGAGAGGATGCCGTCACCCAGGCAGATCATGCCGATGTCGTGCAGCTGGCCGGCGAGGCGGACCGCTTCGATCTCGGTATCGGTGCGTCCCATCTCGGCGGCGAGCGAAGCGGCGAGCTGCGCCACGCGCACCGAGTGTCCGGCGAGCCAGGCGTCCTTCGTTTCCACCACGCGCACCAGCGACTCCAGGGTGGCGACGGCGAGGGTCTCCACCCGGGCCTGCTCCTGCCGGAGCTCGCCCACCAGGCCGGCCACTTCCTCCCGGAGAATCCGCTTCGCGGCCTGCTCCTGCATCACCTCGCGGCGCCGGGCGATGGCGTCGAGCACCGCGCGCTCGACCGCGATCGAATCCACCAGGTCGGGCACGAAGTCCATGGCGCCGGCCTGGATGCAGCGGACCGCGGTGCGCGCGTCGTGATTGGCCCCGCAGACTACGATCGCGAGGCTGGGCTCACGCTGAATGCTCCCGGCGATGAACTCGGGCGTGCCATCTTCGGCCATGGACGTATCCACCACCATGCAGCCGAACTTGAGCCGAGCGAGCATCTGGAGCGCTTCGGAGGCGGACCGGGCCACCGCGACGTCGTAGCCGTCGGCCTTGAGGTGCTCCGTCAGAGCGGATGGGGCGGCGCTGTCGGGCAGCAGCAGCAGGAGTCGGGCGTTGATTTCCGGTCTCGCGATCATGATGGCTCCTCGAGTGTCGGGTCGTCTGGCGATTCGGCCGACCCGGTGTAGCTTTTTGCATTCCTACGACCTCACCGACCCACCGCGACCTCGCGCTGCTCATCGCCGCCAACCGAGCCACCGCCTTCGGGACGGCTGCGCGGTGGCTGTTGCACGACATCCGGAGTCCGGCGCAGTCGCTCACCCTGCTGGCCGACCTGCTCACCGAACCCGACGGAGAGGTGGAGGAGATCCTCCGGGACGCTTGCGGCCACCTGGGCCGTACCCTCGAGCTGCTGTCCCGGGTGATCCACCCCGCCCCGCCCGGCGACATCGCTCCATTCTCGGTGCGAGAGTCGCTCACCTTCATCGCCGACCTGCACCACTCCGGCCGGACGCCGTCCCGGCTCGAGCTCACCGTCGATCCCTCGTTGCAGGCCGCGGCGGGCATCGAGCGGCACTTCGAGCACGCGCTGCTCAACCTGGTGCTCAACTCCACCGACGCGCTTCGCACCCGGGAGAGCGGACTCATCGACATCACCGCCCGGAACGCCGGCGATCAGGTGGAGATCTCGGTCTCCGACAACGGGGTCGGCATTCCTCCCGACCTGCTTCCCCGGCTGTTCGAAACGCCCATCACCACGAAGAGCGGCCATCCGGTGGCGGGTATCGGCCTCATCGTCGCCCGCGAGCTGCTGCGGCTCTCAGGGGGAACCCTGACTCAGGCCGAAGAGCGAGAGCCGGGCGCCCGCTTCGTGATCACCCTTCCGGCGTGGCGCCGGGGGGCGCCGCCGGCGTCGTAGGCCGCACGCCGGTCAGCAGCTCCAGCAACAGCGCCTCCCGCTCCCGCACCGCGCCCAGCAACATCTCCTGATTATGCCAGACCGCCTCGGCGACCTCGGTCGCGGTGTGCTGGACCCGGCGCCGCACGGCGAGCAGCGTCTCGGGCAGCGGCGCCTCGAACCGGCGCTCCAGATCCGCGAGCGGCTGAGCGGGATCGCCCACCAGCCGCTGGAGCAGCGCCGCCCGGTGGCGCCGGGTCTCCTGGAGCGTGAGCAGCGTCCGGCCGGCGAGGCGGATGCTCGATTCCACGTTGGGCGCGTCGTTGTCCGCCACCGCGTCGCGCTGCTGGAGGACGGCCCGGTGCAGGTCGTCCATCAGCCGGCACTCGCGTTCCAGCGCCACGGTCAGATCGGCGATGCCCCGCATCGCCACGGCGTCGAGATCCATGGTTACTTGCGCCCCGAGTCCGCGATCTGATCCAGCAGGTCGTCGATGATCCTGAGCGCGTCGGCGTTGATCGACCGCGCGCGGTGGATCGTCGTGGGATCGAGTGGTCCGAGCGGCACCCGCCCCGCGTTCTCGCGCGGACGGATGGCGGGTTCCTCACGCGGGTCCTCGGCCCGGCCGGGCCAGCCGGCGCTCACCGGTCGCCTCCGGCCGGAGACAGGCGGGACCGCAGCCGCTTGAGCGCCTGGGTGCGGATCTGGGAGACCCGCGACTCGGTCAGGTGCATCACCTCGGCGATCTGCCGCTGGTTCAACTCTTCGTAGTAGTAGAGTGACATCACGGTACGCTCCTTCTCGGGGAGCCGGCCGATCGCGTCGCGAAGCATTTTGATCTCCTCTGCCCGGCCCATCTCCTCCGGAGCGGACACTGCACTGGGGTCCTCCAACAGGTCGTGCAGCGGCGTCGCGCTGCCGGTGGCGCCGGCGGGCTCGCCCTCGAACGAGAGCTCGGTCCGGGTGGCCGTGTCGTCCCGCCACCGCCAATAGGTCGTGATATCGATGTCGAGCTGCTCGGCCACCTCTTCCGGCCGGGGCGAGCGGCCGAGCCGCGCCTCGAGCGCCACGGTCGCGACCTGGAGCCGGCGGGCCTTCACCCGCACCGCGCGAGGCGCCCAGTCCTGACTGCGGAGGTCGTCCAGGATCGCGCCGCGGATCCGGCGGACGGCGTAGGTGCTGAACGCCAGTCCCCGCGAGAGGTCGAAGCTGTCGAGCGCCCGGATGAGGCCGAAGGTGCCGGCGCTCACCAGGTCGTCCAGCTCCACCTTCGTGCGCCGGCTCATCTCCCGCGCCACGTGGTGCACCAGGCCGATGTAGAGCTCGAGCAGCTCCCGGCGCGCTTCCGGATCGGCGGTCTCCCGATAGCGCTGCCAGAGTTCTGCGGGCATCGTCCCATTCCTGATCGTCGCGGTGGCGGCGTTCACGTGGGGCTCCTGGTTGATGTCGCGAGCCCGAGCAAGTCGAGCTTCATGGCGCGGATGGTGGCGGCGGCCCGGGTCTCCATCAGTCTCGCCAGGAAGCGGCGAGGGTCCCGGACGGCGACAGCGACCGGCGGCTCCTCGAGGAGGATGCCCGCGAGATGCAGCCGGCGATTCAGAAACTGCTCCGCGGCGGCGGCCAGCCGGATGAAGGCTCCCTGGCCCTCGTCCTCGTCGGCGCAGCGGTTGACCAGCACGTCGATCCGAACATGCGCCGCCTGAAGACTCAGCATCTTCGCCAGCGCGTGCGCATCCATCAGGGCGGTCGGCTCCGGAGCGGTCACCAGCACCACCCGGTCGGCGCCCAGCGTCGCGGCGCGGACCACACCTTCGATCCCGGCGCCCGCATCCACCACGACGACCTCGTAGCCCTGGGAGAGCTCCACCAGGCGGCAGTGCAGCCGGGCCCGCTCCAGCGCACCGAGCGCATACAGCCCTTCGGCACCCGACTCCGACGGCAGCAGCGAAAGGTTGGGCGCCACCGGCTGCACCAGCTGCTGGCCGCCGGTCCGTCCGCCGAGCATCGACTCGATGCTGCCGGCCGCGCCGACCCCAAGGAGTACATGCAGGTTGGCCAGACTCTGCTCGCCATCGAGCAGCAGGGTCTCGCGGCCGCGTTCGGCGGCGGCAGCCGCGAGCATCACGCTCACGACCGACTTCCCGACGCCGCCCTTGCCGCTGCCGACGACGATTCTGCAGGTGTCGGCGATTCCGTTCTGCCGCATGCGATGCGCTCCCGGTGTGTGCGTTGCCTGCCTGCCATGCCTAAAGGCAATCGCGGTGCCGCGATCGGAGCGCCCTAGAAATCAGTTGAAGTCGTTATCGTAACGGGTTTGCAGACAGGGCGTTGCGAGGCTGGATTCGAGGGGTTATGCAGCGATTTTCATCTCCTCGCCGAGACGGTACCGGGAAGAGTTGCCGGAAGAACTTTCCGGCGTCGAGTCAAATCTTCCGGGTTGGAGGCGGAAGATTTCGCTCAGCCGTTCGATGCCTGGCGCGGTGCGTTGAGCTTGTTGCGGAGGGTGCGCTCGCTGATGCCGAGCAGGCGGGCGGCGCGGGTTCGGTTGCCGCCGGTCGCGGTGAGCGCGCGCTCGATAGCGAGCCGCTCGAGCGCGTCGAGGTTGTAGTCGACGGTCTCGGGGCCGCCCGGCGCGCCGGGACCGGGGATCAGCGCGAGTCCCGCCGAGCTGGCGGCAGTGTCGCGGATCTGCTGATCGAAGTCGGTCGGCAGCAGCACGCTCCCGCGGCAGAGGATGACCGCCCGCTCGACCGCGTTGGCGAGCTCGCGCACGTTGCCGGGCCAGGGATAGCGCTGGAGCACCTGGAGGGTTTCGGGCGCAAGCGTGGGCGCGGTCCCGCCGTGGAGCTCGGCCGCGCGATTCACTAGATGGTGGGCCAGGCGGGGAATGTCCTCCGCCCGGTCCCGCAGGCTCGGCGTCATGATCGGCACGACGTTGAGCCGGTAGTACAGGTCGCCGCGGAACCGGCCGGCGTCCACCTCCGCCTTGAGGTCGCGGTTCGTGGTGGCGATCAGGCGCACATCCACCTGGATCGGCTGGCTGCCGCCCACCCGCTCGAACTCCTGCTCCTGGATTACCCGCAGCAGCTTCGACTGGAGGTCCAGCCGCATCTCGGAGATCTCGTCGAGCAGCAGGGTGCCGCCGTGGGCCCGCTCGAACGCGCCGGCCGAGCGTACGGTGGCGCCGGTGAACGCGCCCTTCTCGTGGCCGAAGAGCGCGCTCTCCACGAGGCCCTCTGGGAGGGCGGCGCAGTTCACCGTGATGAACGGCTCGTCGGCCCTGGGGCTCTGGTCGTGGATCGCGCGGGCGAACAGCTCCTTGCCGGTCCCCGACTCGCCCTGGAGCAGCACCGTCGCCCGGGAGGCGGCCACCGTGCTCACCACTTCCATGGCCCGGCGGAACGCCTCGCTGTCGCCCACCAGGCTGCGGCTGCCCCGGATCTTCACGATCTCCCGGCGGAAGGTCTCGTTCTCCCGGCGCAGCCGCACGACTTCCAGGGCCTGGCGCACCGCGATCTCCAGCGTCTCTGCCAGGATCGGCTTGGTGAGATAGTCGATCGCGCCCGACTTGATGGACATGACCGCGTGCTCGATGCTGGAGTAGCCGGTCATGATGATGACCGGTATCTTGTAACCCTCCTTCTCCAGCTGGGCCAGGAGATCGAGGCCGGTGAGTCCCGGCAGGCGGTAGTCGGCGATGATCAGGTCGAAGGGCGTGCGGGAAATCACGCGCATGGCCTCCTCCACGCTCGACACCAGCACGGGCCGGTATCCGGCACGGGAGAGGGTGTGCTCCAGGATCACACCTACGGCGGGCTCGTCGTCGATGCAGAGAATCGAGGCGGTCAAAAGGCGCTCAGGGGGCGCGGGGGTGACTCGCGCCTTTCCGGGCGCACGGACTGCACATAATAGCGCTTCCAGGACCAAGCGTCAGGGGTTCGTCCGAGACCTATCTTGCGATGCGGCAATTATTTCCGGGTTACTGCAGAACCTCAGGGGAAACCCCGACCATGGAGCACGGGCAGAACTCAAGTCCCGGCCTGCCAAAGCCGATACCTTCCTCATGCCGATCATCGTGACGACGACCTTCCCTCACGACTCCGACCAGCCGGGGCATCCTGGCGATGAGGCGACCCCGCCCATGGATCCGTCGAGCCCCGACGCCTCATCCACTCGGGATGGCATCTCGTCCGACCGCCTGTCTGAGATCATTAAACGGCTGGAGAGCGGCTTCTATGACAGCCCCGAGGTCCGGGAGCAGATCGCCCGCAAGGCACTGAAGGACCTCGATCCGTGACTCGCGAGCCGTATCACCCGACGATCCTAGTGGTGGATGACGAGGCGACCATCCGGAAGGTGATCAGCCGGCTGCTGGAGCGGGCCGGCTACCGGGTGCGCACGGCGGGCACCGGCGAGGAGGCGCTGCAGCTGGTCCGGCAGCACCACTTCGACGCGGCGATCTGCGATCTCCGGATGGCCGGCACCAGCGGCGCGGTCCTGTGCGAGCGGATCTGGAATACCGCCCCGGACCTCGCGGGCAAGCTCATCGTCGCGAGCGGCGACCTGAGCGGCGACGGGGTCGACGCCCTGGTCGATCGCTCCGGCGTCCCGCCGGTGTCGAAGCCGTTCACCGCCGACGACCTCCTCCGCGCGGTCGCCGCGATCTGTCCCGCGCCCCAGATGGCCGCGCCACCGGAGGTCCGCCGCGTCGCCTCCTGAGCCCGGGTCCCGGTGCCGCCCTTTTCTTCCCTCCGTTCCGCACATTACTTCCCACCGCACGATCACCCAACTTCGTCCCGCAACCGAGAACCGGCATGGAACGACAGCTGATCTCCAGCGGCGCTCCCTGGGAGCCCGTCGTCGGCTACTCCCGCGCCGTCCGCGTGGGCAACACGGTGCACGTCTCGGGCACCACGGCGACCGGCGCCGACGGCAAAGTGGTGGGAGCCGGCGACGCGTACCTTCAGGCGGCGCAGACGCTCAAGAACATCGAAACGGCGCTGCAGCGCGCCGGCGCCTCGCTGGCCGACGTGGTACGGACCCGGATGTTCGTTACCGACATCTCGCGCTGGGAGGAGTACGCGCGCGCGCACGGCGAGGTGTTCGGGGCCATCCGCCCCGCGACCAGCATGGTGGAGGTGCGGCGGCTCATCTCGCCGGAGATGCTGATCGAGATCGAAGCGGACGCGGTGATTCCATGACGCCGGCCGAGGCCTTCGAGACCCTGGATCTGAGGGTCGGCCGGGTGCTCCGCGCCGAGCCCAACGAGCGGGCGAGGAAGCCCTCCTACAAGCTGTGGGTCGACTTCGGCCCGCTGGGAGAGAAGACCTCGAGCGCGCAGCTGCGGGCGCTCTACCGGCCGGAGGAGCTGGTGGGACGGCTGGTGGTGGCCGCGGTCAACCTCGGCGCGCGCAACATCGCCGGGTTCACCTCGGAGGTGCTGGTGCTCGGACTGCCCAGCGCGGCGGGAGAGGTGGTGCTGCTCGCCGTGGAGCGGGAGGTGCCGCTGGGAGGCCGGGTGTACTAGCTCAGGACCGCGGGGGGCGCGCTACTGGCCATCGACCGCGGGACGCAGCACCATGCCGGTCACCGCGCCGTCTTCGCCCAGGGTCCACTCCAGCAGCATGCGGTGGCGCGAGCGATCGAATTTCGCGGTGCGGCTGTAGATCCGGGTCGGGCTCTCGGTCTCGACCTTCTCGTCGATCTGCCCCTGCTCCTTGCCGAGCCGGGTGACCGCCTGGCCGGCGAAGCGGGCGAGGTCGGACGCGCTGCCGAAGGTCTGGCGCATGTCGGGCGAGAAGCGATTCCAGAGCTGCTCGTACTGGCTGCCGTAGAGCCAGGCGGTGTACTGGCGACCCTGCTGCAGCAGGTCGCTGGCGGCGGAATCGCCGTGGGGGCCGCAGGCCAGCGCGGCCGCCGCCACACCGATTCCAAGAGTCCATCCACGCATCGTTCGTCCCTCAGGTTGCTGCCATGCGGCAGCTGCCGGGCGCCGGGTGTCCACCATCATGGGAGAGGCAATGCGGATCTACATCTCCGTCGATATGGAAGGGATCGCCGGTGTGGTCCACGAAGACCAGACCGACCCCATCGATCCCCGGCATGCCGGAGAGTATAACAGATACCGCCGGCTGATGACCAGCGAGGCGAACGCCGCGATCGACGGCGCGCTCGCCGCCGGCGCCACCCGGATCCTGGTGAACGACAGCCACTGGCAGATGCGGAACCTGCTGGCGGAAGAGCTGCATCCGGCGGCTGAGCTGCTGAGCGGCGGACCGAAGCTGCGCTCCATGGTGGAGGGGGTGGAGCTGGGATTCGACGCCGCCATGTTCGTCGGGTATCACGCGATGGCCGGCACCCGGCACGCCGTCATCGATCACACCTACACCGGCACGGTCCACGAAGCGCGGCTCAACGGCCGCCCGGTCGGGGAGCTGGCGATCAACGCGGCGCTGGCCGGCCTGCACGGCGTCCCGGTCGCGCTGGTGAGCGGCGACCAGGCGCTGGCGGCGGAGGCGAAAGCGCTGCTGGGCGATGGGGTCGAGGCCGTCATCGTTAAGCACGCGATCGGGCGGTTCGCCGCGCGGAGCGTCTCGCCGGCGGAGTCGTGCCGCCGGATCGGGGAGGGCGCGACCGCGGCGCTGCGCCGGACCCACCGGCCCTTTACGCTGGAGCGTCCGATCCGGCTCCAGGTCGAGTTCGCGCTCACCCAGATGGCCGACATGGCGGAGCTGGTCCCGGGCTCGGTCCGCACCGGCGGCCGAACCCTGGAATACGTGCACGACGATTATGGCGAGGTGTTTCGGGCCTGGCGGGCGCTGTACAACCTGGCGAGCGTGCAGTAACGGCTAGCGGCCGGCCTCCACGGACACGACCCGCCGCACGGCGAGCGGCATGCCGACCCGGCAGCCGGTGTCCCATCCTTCCGCCCCTTCTCCCACGACGCTCGCCCGGGCGCCGTCCCGCAGCAGCCCGGCGGGCGCCTGCTCCTGCCACAGCTCGTAGCGCTGTCCGCCGTCCGCTTCGAGCTGCCAGCAGCCGCGCTCGGCTTGGAGAAAGTGCACGGTCCCACTGATGTGCAGCTCTCCGGTGCCGCTCTCGGTGGCGAGACGGCACCGGTTGGTCGTGCCGGTGGCCAGCAGCAGCATGGGCAGCACCGAGCACCGGAGCAGATGTGCGCGCCTCATGCCGGCGTCCGCAACCTCAGGTCGAGGCGCTCCTGGACCAGGCTCACCAGCTCGTCGGGATGGAACGGCTTCTGGATGAACGGCACCGTCGGATCGAGCACACGGCGGCGGGCGAGCTCGTCCCCGGTGTGACCCGACATATAGACCACGAGGAGACCGGGGTGGCTGTGGCGGAGGCGCTCGCTCAGCTCGCGGCCGTCCATCCGCGGCATCACCACGTCGGCGACGACCAGCGCGATCGATCCTCCGGCCTCGGAGTTCACCTTCTGCAAGGCGTCCTGGCCGTCTTCCGCCTCGATCACCGAGTATCCATAGATCTCCAGCGACCGGCGGGCCAGTGCCCGCACCATCGGCTCGTCGTCCACCACCAGGATCGTTTCGCTGCCCCGGCGCAGCACCGGCCTCGCCGCCTCGGCGCTGGCGCCGCCCAGCTGGCCGGTGGTCTGGGGCAGGTAGATGTGGAAGCTCGCGCCCGCCGTGGGACCGCTCTCGGCCCAGATGTACCCGTTCGACTGCTTCACGATGCCATAGACCGTCGCCAGGCCGAGGCCGCTTCCCTGCCCGACCGGCTTGGTGGTGAAGAACGGCTCGAAGATCCGCTCCAGCGTCTCGGGGTCCATGCCGATGCCGGTATCGCTCACGCTGATCCTGGTGTAGTCGCCGGGGCGGATATCGATGCCCGGGTAGCGCTCGGCGAACTCGGCGCCGAGCCGCTCGAGGCCGGTGCTCATGGTGAACTTGCCGCCGCGCTCCATCGCGTCGCGGGCGTTGAGCGCCAGGTTGAGGATGGCCTGCTCCAGCTGGCCTTCGTCGACATAGACCAGGCCGGCGTCGGGCGAGAGCCGCAGGCTGACCTCGCAGTCGGCGCCCATGAGCTGCCCGATGAGCCGGCCCATGCCGGCGAGCGTGGCGTTGATGTCGAGCACCCTGGGCTGGAGCATCTGCCGCCGGGTGAATGCGAGGAGCTGGCGCGCCATCCCGGCGCCGCGGTTCGCCGCCTTCCCGATCTCGCCCATGTCGCGCCGGTGTCCCTCCGCCAGGTCGGGCGAGCGGCTCACGAACTCGGTGAGTCCCAGGATCACCGTCATCATGTTGTTGATCTCGTGGGCGATCCCCCCCGCCAGCTGTCCGGCGGCCTCCAGCCGCTGGGCCTGCTGCACCCGCATCTCCGCCGCCCGCTGCTTGGTCATGTCGGTGATCACGCAGACGGTGCGATTCGGTCCGCCCACCTCCTCGGGGACGGGCCGGGCCGACACCCGGGCTCGCTTGCCTTCCAGGGTGATCTCCGTGCCGTGCAGCGGTGTTCCGTCGGCCAGCGCGATGTAGGGAGCCGTCCCGATCACGGTGAGCGCCGGCACCAGATCGGTGAGATTGTGGCCCTTCAGGTCGGCGGTACCCAGGACGCTCTCGAAGGCCGCGTTCCACCGCTCGATGCAGCCGGTGGAATCGATCACGCAGACGCCGTCGCCGATCGCCTCGAAGGTGGCGCGCCACGCAGCTTCGGCCGCCCTCGCCTCGCGCTCGGCGGTGCGGGCCCGAAGGAGGGCCCGGATACTGGCCAGCAGGACGAGCGGTTCGACCGGATGGGTCAGGTAGGCGTCGGCGCCGCTGTCGAGTCCCTGGGCCTGGCTGATCGGATCGGTGAAGCTGGCGGAGACCTGGAGCACGGCAAGATGCCGGGTCCGCGCGTCGGCGCGGACCCGGCGCACCAGCTCCAATCCATCCATGCCGGGCATCCGGACGTCGGCCACCATCAGGTCGGGAAGCTCTTGAGCCAGCCGCTCCAGCGCACGCCGGCCGTCGGTGGCCTCCCAGACCGTGAAGCCGGCCGCCCGCAGGTGCCGGCTCACCGCGTAGCGGTTCGCCTCGGTGTCGTCCACCACCAGGATACGCGCGAGCTCAGTCATGCCGGCTCTCCCATCGCGGTGACCGCGGGGATGCCCTCGGACAGCGACGTCCGCGGCGCGCGGTAGATCCTCGGTACCCGGAGCCCGAAGCGGGATCCCAGACCGGGGGAGCTCTCCACCTCGAGGCTCCCGCCCAGCAACCCTGCGAGCTTGCGGGACAGCGGCAATCCGAGGCCGGTGCCGCGCACGCTGCGCTGCAGGGCGCTGTCGACCTGGCTGAACTCCTCGAAGATCCGCTGCTGGTCCTCCGCGGCGATGCCGATGCCGGTGTCGGTGACCGCGAAGAGGATCCGGTCGTCGGGCTGCGTCGCCGCGGACACTTGGATCACCCCCCGCTCGGTGAACTTGATGGCGTTGGAGATCAAGTTGCGCAGGATCTGGGAGAGCTTCCCCTCGTCGGTGGTCAGGGTGATCTCGTGCTCCGGCATCTCGAACACGAGGGAGACCTCATCCGACGTCAACAGCGGGCGGAACATGCCGCGGAGAGCGCCGAAGAGGTCGGACAGTGTGAACGCCGCCAGCCGGATCTCGGTCTTGCCGGCCTCGATCCGCGCCAGGTCGAGGAGGTCGGCCACCAGATCACTCAGGCTGACGGCGGCCTTCTGGATCAGCCCGATCTGAATCTCCTGTTCCCCGGTGAGCTCGCCGTCCATCCGGCCGAGGAGAATCCGGGTGATGTTGTGAATCGAGTTGAGCGGAGTCCGCAGCTCGTGGGTGATCCCGGAGAGAAATGCCGACTTGAGCTGGGAGGCGCGCGCCAGCTCGCTGGCGCGGTCGTCCAGCTCGGCATACAGCGCCAGCACCCCGCGGTTGGTCTCGGCCAGCTCGGCATTGAGTCGCTCCAGCTCCGACTGGTGCTCGGCCAGTGTCGCCAGGGCGCGAACCAGCTCCTGATTTTGGTATTCCAGCTCATGCACCGAGTCCGAGGGTCGATCGGCGGCGAGCGACCGGGTGAGCTCGGCAACCGAGACCGCGCGCGGCGCCCGCGCCGCCGGCAGCTGCTTGCCGAGCGTCACCGAGGTGCCCTGCCCGGCCGTGGATTGAATGGCGAATCGCTCGGTGAGACGCCGGGCGCCCATGAGGCCGACGCCGAGACCGGTAGGTGACTGGTATTGTCCAGCGAGCACCTGGTCCAGATGAGGGATGCCGGGACCGTGGTCCTCGATCCGGACGACCAGCAGCGACTCGCCGTCCGTCACCAGCTCGAACTGCACCCACCCGCCGCCGGCATACTCGACCGCGTTCCGGGCGATCTCGGAGACCGCCGTGGCGAGCCGCACCTGCTCCCGCCTGTCGAGGCCGAGATGCTCCGAGATCTGGCGGGTGCGCCGGCGGGCCAGCACGACGTCCTCGCCGCGGCGCAGCCGGATCCGAAGCAGCGGCGTGTTCACGCCGCCTCGCGCCCGGTGAGGCGGCAGACCACAACGCTGACGTCGTCCCGCCGGCGGGCGTGATCGCGATAGAGGATGGCGGCGACCAGGGCCGGATCCTCCTGCAGGAGGCCGGGGTACCGATCCAGCTTCCATTGCGACGCCAGGCCGTCCGAGTGCAGAATCAGCACTGCTCCGCCGGGCCAGGGATACACGAACTCCTGTCCCTTGCGCATCTGGACCCCGACGGTGCCGGCGTGGGACACCAGATGGCGCACGCTCCCGTCGGTGACGATCGCCGCGCTGATGTTCCCCACGCCGGCGTAGCGGACCTCGTGGCGGTCGCGGTCGATCAGGGCCACCGAGACCGCGGCGCCACGGGTGCTGCGCATGCCCGCGTGCAGGACATCGAGCAGCAGCACCGGCGGCATCGTGGCCTGATCGCGGAAGATCCGGACGGCGCTGACGGATGCCGCTTCGGCCGCGGGTCCATGCCCCAGCCCGTCGGCCATCAGCACCGCCAGTCCGGAGGGGGTGGGTACGGCGGTCCAGGAGTCGCCGCAGGCGGTTTCACCCGCGATGGGCACGGCGAGCCCAGCGATGGCCGGCATCGCGCCGTTTCCCGCAGACGACTTCCGGGTCCAGAAGCGGCAAACCAGCGCGGTGCCGAGGCCCGGAGCCGAATAGACGGAGAACCCGTCCGCCAGCCGGCTCATCGCGCCGAAACCGGTGCCCATGCTGCCGGTGCTGGAGTATCCGTCCCGCAGGCAGGCACCGACGTCCGGCATGCCGGGTCCTCCATCCACACAGACGACCTCGAGACCGGGCCCTTGCGGGGCTGCCAGGTCTCGGACCAGCACCTCGCCCTTGCCGGCATGCCGGACCACATTGCTCGCGGCCTCGGTGGCGACGATGCCGATGTCGCTGCGCGCCGCGTCGTCGAACCCGGCCTCCGCCGCGAGCGCCATCGCCACCCGGCGCGCCTCGCCAATCTGGCTGGAATCCTCCACCGCGACGGCCACGGTGTGCCCGGTGAGCCCGCCGCCCGCCGCGCCGGGGCTCAGTGCCACCGGGCCACCTGCACCTGGGTGCCCTTGCCAACTTGGCTCTGGAGCTTGAACTCGTTCATGAGGCGGCGCGTTCCGCCGAGACCGAGACCCAGGCCGCCGCGGGTGGAATAGCCGTCAGTCAGCGCCAGGGTGATATCGGGGATCCCGGGACCCTCGTCCAGAAAGGTCATCCGCAGTCCCCGCCGATCGTCGTCGTTCAGCATCTCGAGCCGCACCCGCCCTCCGCCGCCGTGCTCCAGCGTGTTGCGGGCCAGCTCGCTCGCGCCGGTCACGATCTTGGTCTGATCCACCAGGCTGAACCCCAGCTCCGCCGACCAGGCCCTGGCCGCCTGCCGGACCCTGACCACGTCCGCGCTAGAGCGGATCTCCAGGGTTTCATCCCTTAGCGTGGCCATCGTCCCGCCCCTGGAGGAGCGCCATCCCGCGCTCGACGTTGAGCGCGGAGCGGACGCCCGGCAGGGTGAGTCCCAGCTCCACCAGCGTGATGGCGACCGCCGGCTGCATCCCGACCATGACGGTCTGAGCATCGAGGATCCGGGCCATCGCCGCGATGTTGGCGATCATCCGGCCGATGAACGAATCGACGATCTCCACCGCGGAGATGTCGATCAGCACGCCGTGCGCACCGGTCTTCGAGATCTTGTCGGTGAGGTCGTCCTGGAGGGTCAAGGCAAGCTGATCGTGCATGTCCACCTGGATCGTCACCAGGAGGATATCGCCCATCTTGAGAATCGGAATCCGTTCCATTGAGCGCTCCGATCAGCCGCGCGGCGCGGTGCGCTGCACCGAGAGCCCCACGCGTCCGAGGGCCACCTGCAACGCATCTGCCAGGGTGGACTTGGTGATGACCGCGCTGAGATCGACCCCCAAGTGCACGATCGTCGCGGCGATCTGGGGGCGGATGCCGCTGATGATGCACTCGGCGCCCATGAGTCGCGCCGCGGTGATGGTCTTGATCAGGTGCTGCGCAACCAGCGTATCCACCGTCGGCACCCCAGTTATGTCGATGATCGCCACCTCGGCGCCGGTCTCCACGATCCGCTGGAGCAGCGTCTCCATGACGACCTGGGTCCGCGCGCTGTCCAGGGTCCCGATCATCGGCAGGGCCAGGATGCCGTCCCACAGCTTCACCACGGGGGTGGAGAGCTCCAGCATCTCCTGCTGTTGCCGGTAAATGACCTCTTCCTTGCCCTTCTGGTACACCTCCGTGGTGTAGAGGCCGAGCTGGTCGAGGAAGACGTTGGTTCCCCAGATTTCTTGCGCCAGGCCCGCGGCATCGCCTGCGTATTCCTCGCGGAGGACTTCGAACAGCGGCTGCTTCAGCGAGAAGACGAAGGTCGCCGTCTCGGCTGGAGAGAATCCCTTGGCGGCCCGGCTGCGGGAGAGGTCGCCCAGCTGCTCTCGCACGGCGCTCCAGGCCGGCGCGCCGACGTCGCCGGTGCCGCCTTTCGCCAGCGCCATCCTGAGTTGGCTCAGGAACTCCCGGGACTGTTCACGAAGTTGGGCCTCGGAGATGAGATCGCGACGAAGGGTGATGGCGGCGAGCTGTGCCTTGGTCCAGCGCTCGAGAACTTCCGCCTCCCGGCGCTCGAGAACCTGGGGCAAACGATTGTTCGCGGCGGGGCTCACGAGAACCCTCCGATGATGAGTGAGCGGCGGCTGGAAGCTGTGAGATCCTGGACGGGGCTAGTGGGATGTGACATCTACATGCAGCCAGACGGAAGGTAGGGGCCGAAAGAGGTCTCGGCAACCGCGGCAACCGGGTCACAATTGGCTCACGGCGCTGTCCTTTGTGAGGGGGCTTGGGCACCTTTCCACTCACGCGTCATGCTCTACCCCATCCGGGAAGCTCGCCTCCGGCCCGAGCACGCCGCGCTCTACCCCGACCTGACCCCGGGTGTCTGGGTGCCCGCGTGCAGTCTGAGGGATTTCGTGCTGGAGCGCGGGCTCTATCTGCGGCGGACTGGAGCTCCCAGCCAGCAGCGCCCGCTGTTCGAGTCGCACTTCGAGTTCCGGGGCGGCCCGGTCGGCCGCGCCAACGCCTGGAGCGGACCGCACGAGCGGAACGACGAGCATATCGGCAGGCGGTAAGCGACACTCGGTGCTCACCGCGAACGGCAGGGGCTTCCGCTGAGGCTACTGCTTGACCCAGGTGGGTCGGAGATCCGCGCTCACGTCATCCACCAGGGACCCGACCAGCTCCCCGTACGCCTCCTCCGAATCACGAATCGAAACCGAGGGCAGCCCGCCGGCGAACTTTACCCGGCCGACGTTGCCGCTGGCCGCGGAGCTGGACCGCCAGAGCGTGCCGCCCGCCCGGGTGGAGAGGAGCCGCACGCTGAGCCGGGCCGATACCGAGGCGCGCACGCTGACTTCGCTCACGTCGAGGCGGGCCCGCGGCTTCACGCCCGAGACCACCACCTCGCCCACGAACACGGCGGGGATGTCCCTCGCTTCACCGAGCGCTTGCGCGAGCACCATCGGATCGGTGCCGGGAGGATGGGCCTTCAGCAGCGAGTCGGTGGCGGCCAGCTCGAGCACCTCGACGCCGGGCTGGCCGGACAGCAGGGCTTCGGTGAAGCGCTGGCTGGCCAGCGCGCCCATCGCCGGGCTCTCGCCCGTGGAGGTGAACGTGATCAGCGCCACTCGTCCGTAGCGCTGGAGGTCGAGCCTGGGCGGGACCTGGGAGTACTTGGCGGAGCAGGCGGCGAGCAGGAGACTGCCGCAGACCACCAGAGCGTACCGCGCGAGACGGGACCGCATCGCCTTGTCCGTGATCATCTTGGCCGGCCTGTGCCGAGGGGAGCCCGCCACGGGAGCAAGAGGTACGCCACCCAGGGGTTGGCTGGTCCCCGTCTGGCGCCCGGGATAGATTCGCCCAGGCAGGCCACCAGTCGCGACCCGTACCGGAGCCGCCCCCATGCCCCTCCCCGCCGTTCGCGTCCGCCGGTCCGCGGCGCTCGCCGCCAGTGCCGCGCTGTTGCTGACCCTCGCCGGCTGCGCCGGCATCACTCCGATCGGCGAGTTGCTCGACAACCCCGCGCGCTACGACGGGAAGACCGTTCGGGTGCAGGGCGAAGTGAAGGAGTCCGCCGGCGGCCTCGGCCTCGGGGCCTACCAGGTGCGGGACAACACCGGCACCCTCACCGTGGTGAGCGAGACCGGCGGGCCGCCCCGCTCCGGCTCGAAGATCGGGGTCAAGGGGAGATTCGAATCGCTGTTCACCCTCGGCAGTAAGAGCCTGGCGGTCCTGCGGGAGGAAAGCCGGGACTCGCGCTGACCCTTGCCGGACGGACCCGGGGCGGCCGGCTGCTGGAGTCGGCCGCCCCACTTCGCTACTATGCCCCACATGCCTCTTGACGGCTGGTTCAGTCCCGGCCTCGTCATCCTCTCGATCCTGATCGCCAGCGCGGCCTCCTACACGGCGCTGGTGCTGGCGGCACGAGTGACCGCCGCGCAGGGCCAGGAACGCCTTGCCTGGCTCGCCGGCGGGTCGGTCGCCATGGGCGTCGGCATCTGGAGCATGCATTTCATCGGCATGCTCGCCTTCCATCTTCCCCTCCAGATCACCTACGGTCTCGGCCTGGTGCTGCTCTCGGTCGTGGTGGCGATCGGGGCCTCGGCCCTGGCGCTCTTCATGGCGAGCCGCCCGTCGCTGGGCCCCCTCGCGCTGGTCGGCGGCGCGCTCTGGATGGGTCCCGCGATCGCGGGCATGCACTACGTCGGGATGGCGGCGCTCAGCGTGAACGCGCGGCTGGTCTATTCGACGCCGCTGGTGTGGGCCTCGATCGCGATCGCGATCGTGGCGTCGCTCGCCGGCCTGTGGCTCGCGTACCACCTCCGCTCCGACGAGAGCCAACGGACCCGCCTGGGCCGCCTCGGCAGCGCGCTCATCTTCGGCGCCGCGATCGCGGGCATGCACTACACCGGGATGGCGGCGGCGAAGTTCACCGTCCCGGGGCAGACCGGGCACCCCGGCGGCGGGGTTCTGGCGACGCGCCAGCTCGCGCTCGGCGTGGGCCTCGGCGCCATCGTGATCCTCGGCATCGGGCTGCTCGGCGCGATGCTCAGCCGGCGGCTCCGGTCGCGGGCCTTGGTGCTCGAGCGGCAGCGCGACGCGCAGAAGCTGGAGGCGATCGGCCAGCTCGCCGGCGGCATCGCCCACGATTTCAACAATCTGCTCACCGCCATCCTGGGACACGCGGCCTTCCTGAAGCAGGATCCGGCGATCGGCCAGGAGAGCCGGGAGGATATCGATCAGATCGAGGCCGCCGCCTCCCGGGCGGCGGAGCTCACCCGCCAGCTGCTGGCCTTCGGGCGGCGCCAGGTGCTGGACCCGCGGCCGATGCTGCTCAACGCAGTGGTGAACGACACCATGCGGATGCTGGGCCGCCTGGTGGGCGAACACATCGAGGTCAAAGTCATGAGCGACCCCGACCTCTCGCCGACCATGGCCGACCCGAGCCAGGTGACGCAGATCCTGATCAACCTGGTGGTGAACGCCCGGGACGCGATGCCGGACGGCGGCCTGCTCACCATCGAGACCAGGAACATCCAGCTCGAGTCGGTCACCAGCGGCCAGCATCTGGACGCGCCGCCGGGCGCGTACGTCATGCTGGGCGTGACCGACACCGGCATCGGAATAGCGCCCGAGCATCAGCCGAGGATCTTCGAGCCGTTCTTCACCACCAAGCGCGCGGGGCACGGCACCGGGCTCGGCCTCTCGACAGTGTATGGCATCGTGGCGCAGAGCGGCGGGTCCATCTCGGTCTATAGCGAGCCGGGACGGGGCAGCACGTTCTGCGTCTATCTCCGCCGCCTCTCCGAGTTCACGCCGCCCGGACTGCCCCCGGTGGCGCCGGCGCCGGAGCAGCTGCGAGGGCGGGAGACCATACTCGTGGTGGAGGACGAAGACGCGGTGCGGGAGTTCGCCGCCCGCGCGCTCCGGCAGTACGGCTACTCCGTGCTGGTCGCGCGGCGTGCCGAGGAGGCGCTGCTGTTCGCGGCCGAGCACGCCGGGATCATCGACGTGGTGCTGACCGATGTGATCATGCCCCGGGTGAGCGGGCCGGGCCTGATGACGAAGTTGCGGGAGCTGCGTCCGGCGGCGCGGGTGGTGTTCATGTCGGGGTTCACCGAGGGCGCGCTGGGGCACCACGGGGTGCTGGAGTCGAACCACCCGTTCCTGCAAAAGCCGTTCAGTCCCGAGGGGCTGGCGAGGAAGATCCGGGAGGCGATCTCGTCAGGGGCGGCGGCGGGGGATTAGTGGTTGTCACGGCACCGGCGCCGGCTCGGGCCTCACCGCGTCCACCATGAAGGCATACTCGAACGCCGTCTCCTTCATCTGGTCGTAGCGCCCCGACGATCCGCCGTGCCCCCCGGCGAAATTGGTCTTGAGATACACCGGGTTCTTCCCCCGCTTCGTCGCCCGCAGCTTGGCGACCCACTTGGCCGGCTCCCAGTACATCACCTGCGAATCGTTGAACGACGTGGTCACCAGCAGCGCCGGATACTCCATCGGCGCGACGTTGTCGTAGGGGGAGTAGCTCTTCATGTACGCGTAGTGTTCGGGGTTGTGCGGGTTGCCCCACTGGTCCCACTCCGGCGCGGTCAGCGGAATCGACTCGTCCATCATGGTATTGATCACGTCCACGAAGGGCACACCCGCCACGACCGCGCGAAAGAGATCGGGCCGCCAGGTGGCGACCACCCCCATCAGCAGGCCGCCCGCGCTGACACCGGTCGCCACCAGGCGTGACGGCGACGTGTAGCGCTGCTTGACCAGGTACTCGCCCACGTCGATGAAATCGTAGAAGCTGTTCTTCTTGTGCATCATCTTCCCGTCGTCGTACCACCGCCGGCCCATCTCCTGCCCGCCCCGGATGTGGGCGATGCCGTAGCCGAAGCCGCGATCCACCAGGCTCAGAATGCCTGTGTCGAAATCCGCCTCGTTGGTCGAGCCGTAGGCGCCGTAAGCGTAGAGCAGGAACGGCCGGCTTCCGTCGGCCGGGAAGCCCTTCGGCAGCAGCATCGAGAGCGGCACCTCCTCCCCGTCCCGGGCCTTCACCATCACCCGCCGCATCTCGTATTTCCCGGGGTCGAACCCGCTGGGAATCTCCTGCCGCTTCAGCACCTTCCGCGAGCGCTTCTCGAGATCGTACTGATAGATCGTCCGCGGCACGAGGAAGGAGGAGTAGCTGTAGCGGAGCGTGCCGGCCTCGAAGTCGGTGTTGTCGGTGGGATAGACGCCGTACGCCGGATCGGGAAAGCTGATGAAGTGGGTCGCATTGTCGGCCAGCCGGACGACCCGGAGCCGCCGCAGACCGGCCGCCCGCTCCGCGACGACCACATGGCGGCGGAAGACATTGATCCCCTCGATGAAGACCGAGTCGCTGCCCGCCTGCCAGTCGCGCCAGGCCGCCGGGGACAGGTCGCGCTCGGGCACACTCGCGATCCGGAAGTTGGTGGCGCCGTCGTTGGTGCGGACCAGAAACCGGCCCGGCACGTGCGACACCGAGTATTCGACGTTCGCCTTGCGCGGGATCATGACCCGGGGCGGATCCCCCGGACGGGCGGTGGGAATGACGCGCCATTCGCTGTCGGTAAAGCCGTCGGCCGAGATGAAAACGTACTTGCCGCTCCGGGAGCGGTGTACATCGACGTACCGGAGGTTGTTGTCCTCCTGAAACACGACCACGTCGCCGCCGGCGGGCGTGCCGAGGCGGTGGCGCCAGACGGCGTACGGCCGCTTGGCCGAGTCGGCCCGGGTGTAGAAGAAGGTCCGGTTGTCGTCGGCCCAGGCCATGCCGCCCCGGACCTTGGCGATCGAATCCACCAGCTTGCCGGTCCGAAGATCCTTGACGTACAGCGTGAACTCGCGGAAGGCGGTGGTGTCCTCCTGGTAGAGGAGCCGGGTCCCGTCGGGGCTCACCTCGTAGCCGCCGAGGTTGAAGAAGCTCTTGCCTGTCGCCAGCTCGTTCTCGTCGAGGATGACCTCCTCGCGAGCGTCGAGCGACCCCCGCTTGCGGGAGAGGACCGAGTAGCTCTTTCCCTTCTCGGTTCGCTCGTAATACCAGTAGCCCCGGTAGTGCCACGGCACCGAGAGGTCGGTCTCCTTCACCCGGCCTAGGATCTCCCGGTAGATGGAGTCCCGGAGCGGCGTGGTGTGCGCCAGGCCGGCCTCGGTATAGCCGTTCTCGGCCTCCAGGTACCGGCGGACCTCCGGATTGGTCTTCTGCCGCAGCCAGTGGTAGTCGTCCCGCAGCACGTCGCCGTGCAGGGTATCGACTTTGGGGATCCGCCGGGCCACCGGAGGCTGGGCCTGCGCCTCCACCCGTTCCGCCGCGCCGGCGGCCAGGCAGAGCCCCGCGACCGCCAGCCACTTTCTAGCACCCATCGGATAGCTCCTGGGTCGGATTGTCCGCCTTCCAAAGTGGCGCGAGCGCCACCCGCCCGCCACTGGTGGAATCACCGTGACCCGGTCAGGCTCCCGCGGTGGGCGAGTCCGCCTATATTGTTCGCACCCATCCGTCACCATCGTCCCCGCAAGAGAGCGCTCATGTCCCTCGGCGCCGGATTCCTCGAGCAGGTGAATCAGGCCTTCGACCGCGCGGCCGCGTTCACCCGCCACGACCCCACCCTGCTCGCCAACATCAAGGCGTGCAAGAACCTCTTCTACACCAGCTTCCCCATCAAGCGCGACGACGGGAGCATCGAGGTGATGCACGCGTGGCGCGCCGAGCACAGCCACCACAAGCTCCCCACCAAAGGCGGGATCCGCTTCGCCGAGGCGGTGGACGCCGAAGAGGTGCAGGCGCTCGCCGCGCTCATGACCTACAAGTGCGCGCTGGTCGATGTGCCGTTCGGCGGCGCCAAGGGAGGGATCAAGCTGAACCCCAAGAAGTACTCGCCGTCCGAGCTGGAGCGGATCACCCGGCGCTACGTCTTCGAGCTGGTACGCAAGAACTTCATGGGGCCGGGGCTCGACGTGCCGGCACCCGACGTGGGCACCGGGCCGCGGGAGATGGCGTGGATCGCCGACACCTACACCCAGCTCCGCCCCGGCGAGCTCGACGCGCTCGGCTGCGTGACCGCCAAGCCGGTGAGCGCCGGCGGCATCCGCGGGCGGGTGGAGGCCACCGGCCGCGGCGTCTTCTTCGGGGTCCGTGAGATCTGCCGCCAGAAGGATGACATGAAAGCGCTGGGCCTCACCCCGGGGCTGGAGGGCAAGCGGGTCGTGCTCCAGGGTCTCGGCAACGTGGGGTACCACGCGGCGCAGTTCTTTCAGCAATCCGGATCGGTCATCGTCGGACTGTCCGAGTCCGAGGGCGCGATCGCGAGCCCCAAGGGCCTCGATATCGAGGCGGTGATGGCCCACCGCCGCGACCGGAAGAGCATCCTCGACTTCCCCGGCGCCACCAACCTCTCACGCCGGGAGGAGGCGCTGGAGCTGGAGTGCGACATCCTCATCCCGGCGGCGCTGGAACGCCAGATCACCGCCGAGAACGCGCCCCGCCTCAAGACCAAGCTCGTGGTCGAGGCGGCGAACGGACCCACGACGCCGGAGGCGGACGAAATCCTCGCCCGGCGCGGCATCCTGGTGATCCCCGACGCGTACATCAACGCCGGCGGAGTCACCGTGTCCTACTTCGAGTGGGTGAAGAACCTGGGACACGTCCGCTTCGGCCGGATGCAGAAGCGCTTCGAGCAGGGCGCCTACGGCCGCCTGCTGGAAGCGGTCGAAAGCGTCACCGGCCGCCGCTTCACCCCGGAGGAAGTCGAGCGGGTGACGAAGGGCGCGAGCGAGGAGGACCTGGTCAACTCGGGGCTGGAGGAGACCATGATCGGTGCCTATCACCCGATCCGGGAGATGTGGAAGCAGCTCGGCGGCAAGGAGGGGATGCGGACGGCGGCGTTGGTGGTGGCGATCGACAAGGTCGCGATCAGCTATGAGCAGCTGGGGATTTTTCCGTAAAAAAAGAATGGCCGCAGATGAACGCAGAAAACGGAGAAACACATCTGTGTTTATCTGCGTTCATCTGCGGCTAATTTCTACAATTCTACAAGTCTGATAAATCGCGGGTTGGTCCGGAGTGCCGCCAGGTTCGGATCGATCTTGAGCGACGCCCGGGTCCGGATCCCCGGCTCATCCACCATCCGCTCCAGCCGGTCGAGCGCCTGGTCCGGCTGTCCCGCCAGCAGGTAGGTCCGCGCCACCACGTACCGGACATACGACGTCTGGGTGTTCTGATCCTTCGGCTGCTCCGCCTCGGCCCGCAACCCCTCGGCCATCGCCTCGCGGAACCTGCCGGCATAGGCCAGCGAGAGCCCGCGGACCGCCAGGAGCTGATAGCGATCGACCTGATTTCCATACCCCGCGATCAGCTCGGCGAAGGCCGACGCGGCCGTGTCGCCATAGACCCGGGTGAGCATCCGATGGCCCCGGTGCCAGTGCACCTCCGCCAGCGCCAGCGCCCAGTCCGCTCGCCCGCCGTCGAGATCCTCGGGGGTGAGCTCAAGTAGCGCTTGCTGGTCGCGGTCGTCGAGCGCCCAGACCAGATCCTGCCGAAGGGCCACATACGCGACCACCCGCCGCTGGCCTACGATCTCCTCCATCGACCGATAGACCCGGCGGATGCCTTCGAGGTCGCCTTCTGCGGCGGCGAGCCGGGCCCGGGCGTGGCCGAGGCTCATGCTGGACGGCCGGAGGGCGCTGGCCCGCTCCAGCGCCGTGTGCGCCTCGGGAAACCGGCGCAGCCGGACGTAGATCGAGCCGAGGTCGCCCAACACGTCGGGGGACTGGGGGTCGATCCTCGCCGCGTGCTCCAAGTCAGCCATCGCCTCGGTCCACAGCCCCAGGTCGATCTCCGCCCTCGCGGCGGCGCCGAGCAGATCGCTGCGGTGCGGCGCGGCGCGCAACGCGGCGCGGTACTCCGCCAGCGCGGACGACGCGCTGCCGCGGACGACGTGCGCGTAGCGGCCCATCGCCTTGCGGGTGTCGGGCGACTCGGGCGCCAGCGCCGCGGCTCGCTCGACGGCGCGGCCCGCGCGCTCCGCGTCGCCGGTCAGCATGCCGCCCAGCCGCAGCGCGTCCAGGTGGGCGATCGCCAGCTCGGCCCACGCCGTCGCGAAGGCGGTATCCATCTCCACCGCGCGCTGGAAGGCCGCCAGCGCGCCGCGCAGCGCCTCGGGCGCGACCTCGCCGGCCCGCAGCTCCTTGCCGTGGAGAAACAGGGTGTAGGCCTCGAGACTCTGGGTCGGCTGCGAAGCCAGCTCTCGCCGGGCCGGCCCCGCCAGCGCGAGGTTGAGCGCGTCGGCCACGTCGCCGGCGATGTCGCCTTGGATGGCGAACACGTCGGTCAGCGCGGCGTCGAAGGACTTCTGCCAGCGGGTGGCCCCGGTGCGGGCATCGACCAGCTCGGGAATCACCCGCACCCGGGTCGGCCGCCCGGGCCGCTTCTCCCAGCGCACCGTTCCGGTCAACAGGTACGTCACGTCGAGGTCGCGCGCGATGTCGGCGTGCGCCCCGATGCCGGCCCGATACTGGCTCGAGCTGGACCGGGCGATCACCTCGAGACCGGACAGCTGCGCCAGCTTTCCTCTCACCTCGTCGGCGATCCCGTCCACGAAATACGCGTCGGTGGAGTCGCCCAGGTTCTCGAAGGGGAGCACCGCGAGCCGGGTGGCGTCGGCGGTATGGGCGGCCGCGGTCTCCACCTCCGCGGTCGCCGCGCGCGCCGACCCCCGCGTCCGGCTGACCACGACACCCGCACCGGCGGCCAGGAACAGGAGGCCGAGAACGAGCGCGACGGGCCTGCGGCGGCGGGGCGACTCGGTGCCGAGCGTGCCGGCCGGGGTGATCGCGCCGGGCCCGAGCGCGGTGCCGAGGTCGGCGATGCTCTCGAAGCGATCGGCGGGCTTCAGCGCGAGCGCCTTGCGCAGCGCCTCATCGACGATGCCGGGAACCTCGGGCCGGGAGACCCGCACGCTCGGCACCGGCAGGGTGAACTTGCGCACGATGATGTCGTGGGACGACGCCCCCGTGTAGGGCGGCGCGCCGGCCAGCATCTCGTGACAGGTCGCCGCGAGCGCGTACTGGTCGGCCCGGGCATCCACGGCGCCTTCGCTGGACGACTGCTCCGGCGCCATGTAGGCCGGGGTGCCCAGCGCCATCCCGATCTCGGTGAGCCGCTGGTCGTGCTGCTGGTCGGTCGCCTGGGCGATCCCGAAGTCGGCGACCTGGGTGGAGCCGTCCTCGGTCAGGAGCAGATTTTCCGGCTTGACGTCGCGGTGGATCACGCCTTCCCGGTGGGCGTGACTCAGGGCCTGGATCGCCTCGCGGGCGATCCGCAGCGCCTCTTCGATCGGCAGCACGCCTTCGCGGCGAAGGCGCTCCCGCAGGCTCTCACCCCGGACGTAGGGCATGGTGAACCAGAGCCGGCCGGCGCTCTCGCCGGAGTCATAGACCGAGAGGATGTGCGGGTGGTGGAGACGGGCGGCAAGGCGGATCTCACGCTGAAACCGCTCGGAGCCGAGCGAGGCCCCGAGATCGGGATCGAGCACCTTCAGCGCGACGAGCCGGTCGTGCTTCAGGTCGCGGGCGAGATACACGGTGGCCATGCCGCCACGGCCGAGCACGCGCTCCAGGAGATATCGGTCGCGGAGAGCTTCGGCGAACAGATTGGCGGGGTTGGACACGCGCGGTTCGGGCTCGGGAATGGCCGGAATCTGCCGTGCCCGGCAGCGGGACGCCAGCCTCGCCCCGCTCCCCTCGGTGATTGCTCAGCCCGCCGCAGGGAGATAGCATCCTGCCCATGACGCTCACCACTCCCACGCCATCGCGCGATCCCGGCATCGTCCGGGTGGGGCCGTTCGCCGGCTTCGTCGGCCGCTTCGACGAGCTGATCGCGGCCTCCGGCTCCATGGCGCTGTACTTCATCCACTCGCGCCGGTGGCGGGAGAATCACGACGCGGCGATCCGGACCTTCATGTCGAAGGAGCAGAGCTCGCTCGAGGTGTTCCTGCCGGACCTGGAGAACCATGAGCTCATGTTCTCCCTGGAGAAGCACTTCGACGACGGGCTCCTGATCCCGGCGATGGTGGCCGACGCCTACCGCTACTTCGGCCGTCTGGAGCGCGATCACCAGAAGCCGGTGAAGGTCTGGCTGTTCGGGCGGTATCCCACCTACTCGTTCTACCGCTTCGACGACCGGGCCGTGATGGCGATGTACTCCAACAGCGTGGCGAAGAAGGAGCTGCCGGCCTTCGAGATCACGGTCGACGGCACGCTGGGCAGCTTCCTGGCGGCGGACATCGAGGATCTGCGGAAGGAGTGCCGGACCCGGACCATGGAGGAGCTGGACGCGCTATCGAGGGAGCAGCGGTGAGCCGAGTCCGGATGCGAATGACGTGGAACGTCTAAACCGCGGGAAAAGTGAAAAGTAGAAAAGTGAAAGGGAGAAACCCCAAGGTGCGTGGTTTCTCCCTTTCACTTTTCACCTTTCACGCTTCACCCTTCACGCCGTTATCGCCTCACTGACCTCCGACGACTCCGACAACTCCTCCAGGATCATGAACCGGGTAATGGTTTGGTCGCACACGCGGAGCAGGAGAGCGAACTCGCTGCCGAGCGTGACGCCATAGCGGGGAATGGTGAAGCTCTCCGCGCCCACCGCCACGACACGATCGCCGTCGCCATAGCACTGGACTCGCCAGAAAGTGACGATGTCGCCGAGGCTGGTGAAGTAGTCGATCACCGCCTGCCGGCCCCGCAACTCCGGGGCGGTGGTGCCGCTGCCGCCGGGCGGGGTGACTTCGAAGACGACGTCCTGAGCCAGGTGGCCGGCGAGATCGGTGAAATCGCGGGTAGCGAAACTGCGATCGAGCAGGTTTTGAAGCCAAGCAAGGTTGTTCATAAAGCGATGCCGTCCGTAAGAAAGCTTGTTCTCGAACGACGCGGCCGCACAGCCACGGGTTTCCACATCGGCACTGGTGCGACTCAACCTGACGCCAAGACCTCATCCGCCCCAGCCCTGTAACGCGATTGTTACGCGGGCTGACCTCCTCACCGATGGAGTGGCAGTGGGGTCCCGAACATACGCCGAAGCCCGGTTTTCTGCAAGAGCCGAGGTTCGGGGGTCCCGGCCGGACGCCATGTAGTCGTATGACCCGCCGCCATTTCGACGTCGGACCGGCGGCGGTCCGGCTCTTGCCCCCCGCGCGGCCACACCCCCACTCAAGGAGAACCGATGAAGGGCGCACCTCGTCTGGTCCTCGCGGCCATTGTCGCGCTATCGCTCAGCGTTTCCAGCACCGCTTCGGCGCAGTTCAGCCAGACCCGACAGGGCTTCTGGTTCAACGGCGGCCTCGGCTACGGCAGCCTCGGCTGCGACGATTGTGAAGGCCGCGAAGGCGCCTGGAGCGGCGGCCTCGCGATCGGTGGCACGATCAGCCAGAAGTTCCTCCTCGGCGCCGGCACCAACGGCTGGACCAAGAGCCAGAATGGCGCGACCCTCACCGTAGCGACCTTGACCGCCCTGGCCCGCTACTATCCGTCCGCGACCGGCGGCTTCTTCCTCCAGGGCGGCCTCGGCGTCGGCTCCATCCGCGCGGAGATCGACGAGCTGTTGGATGAGACCGAGACCGGCTTCGGCGCGCTGGTCGGCCTGGGCTACGACCTGCGGGTGGGGCAGAACGTCAGCCTCACGCCCTACTGGAACGGCTTCGCGACCGCGACCTCGAACGCCGATGCGAACGTCGGGCAGTTTGGGCTCGGGGTGACGGTTCACTAAGCTCGCGGCCTGATTGCGAGAACCGCCCGCGGCCGGTGTGGCTGCGGGCGGTTCTTTTTTCATTGCGGGTATCGTGGTTGGCTTGAGCCTCGCAAAAGCCGGAACAGCACGGAGGGCACGGAGGAAAACAACAGAGGGCACGGAGAAAACAACAAAAAGTGTTGTGGACTCCGAACTCCCACGGTCCTTCGTGTCCTTCGCTTTTCTTCGTGTCCTTCGTGCTGTTCCAGCTTTTGCCGAAGTCGCGCAGGTTCAGCGAGCCTCGGTCTTCCAGAAATCGATTCCACCCGCCTGCTGCCCCACGTCCACGCTCGCCACTCGTCCGCGACTCCGGAGATCGATGATGTCCACGGTTCCCGGCTCCGACCCCACGCCTTCGAGCGTGACGAACGCGTACCGGCTGTCGGGGGAGATGACCAGGCCGCTGGGCAGACGGCGCGTGGTGGGGATCCGCGCCAGCTCCTTGCCGCCCGCGGCATCAACCACCGAGACCGACTGGCCCTTCTTGTTCGTCGCCACGATCAGCTTGCCGTCGGGGCTCGCGGCCAGGTTGTAGATCCCCTCCCCGGCCGGCAGGCGGCGCTTGAGGGTCCAGGCCGCGGCGTCGATTTCGACCAACTCGTTCGACTTGTTGCAGGCGACCCAGACTGAGCGCCCGTCGCGTGACGGCTCGGCCCAGGTGGGCGAGCAGGTGACCTTGCCCGGCGCGGGAGCCGACGTCCCGTGGGCGTCGTCCCCATTGGTGTGCGCCGCCATCGCCTGGACCGGGCCCTTCATCCCGTGCTCCTGCCCCGCCGTGAGGACGAAATGGCGGCTGACTTCCATCCGGTCGGCGTCGATCTCCACCAGGGCGTCGTTCATCATACAGGCGGAGTAGTGCCGCTTGCCGTCCGGAGTCAGGCGGGAGCCGTGCGGCATCACGCAGGTGGAGATGCGCCGCACCTCCACCATGTCGTCGGTATAGACCACCGAGACCGACGACGGCGTCATGTCGCCGTAGAGGTTGAAGTTCACCGCCCAGGCGTAGTGCCCGTCCGGCGCCACCTGGAGCGTGGCGGGGAAGAGTCCCAGCTCCACCCGCCCGGCCTGCTCCCCGGTAGCGGTGGAGTATTTCCACAGCGCCCCATTGGGCGTGCCGTGCGCCGTGGTGACGAAGTACCACTGGTCGTCGGGTGAGACATAGAGGCCGTGAGGGCCGGCCAACTCGGTGGGATTGAGTCCGATCCGATCCTCGCGCTCCACTCGGGCCTTCCCCCGCGCGAAACGGACCAGCGAGATGCGGTCGTTCCCCTCGCTGGCGACGAACACGAGGTAGGCGCCGGCCGAGTCGGCCGGGGCGGCCGTCGTATCGGCGGCGGCCGGGGGAGGTCCGGCGGCCGTCTGCTGGCTCCGACCGGACGCGCAGGCCGCGAGCGCGGCCAGCGCGAGCAGCCGGTGCCTCACGGAATCAACGGCGCGGAAGGTTTCTTGGGATTCACCCGCACCACCCAGAGACCGTTGTTGAAGTCGTTGACGTACGCGAGACCGTCCTTCGGGTTCACCACCACGCCCCAGGTGAAGGCGGCGTTCTTCACCGCCCCGCCCATGTCGGCGGTGCTCAGCGAGGCGATCTCCCGGCTCTGGGCCCGCAGATCTCCCTTCAGCTCGCCCGCGATGTCGAACACGTGGAAGCCGGCGTCGTACGCGCCGAGGTAGAGCGTGTCGGCCACCTGCCAGACGTTGTGGACGCCGCCGTATTCCGGCGTGTACCAGGCGACCGCCTTGGGGTGCTCGATGTCGCTCACGTCGATGACCTGGAGGGTTCCGAACATCCGGCTGGAGGAGGCGTCCTTGGCCCCGGCGATGGGCTTGTTGAGGTAGACCTCGTCGGCGATGAAGACGTACTTCCCGTCCCGCTGGCGCCAGGCGGTGTGGGTGCCCCGGGTGAACCCCGGCCCGCTCACGTCCTCGACCTGCTTGTAGAGCGAGTCGAGGTTGTACTTGAACTGGGAGACCACGACCGGCTTGTCGGGCCGGCCGCCCCACTTGCCGTTCCCGATGTCGAGCACCACCAGCCCGTCGTTCCAGTAGCTGGCGTAGAGCAGCCCGTCGAGGATGTCGAGGTCGTGGACGTAGCGCGCGGCGTCGGGGCGGTCGGTGCGCCACTCGCCGGCCCGGGTCGGCTTGGCGGGATCGTCGAGGTTCACGATGTCGATCGCGCCGGTGCCGTCGTTGGTGAGGAACACGTAGCGGCCGTACTGCGGGTGCTCGTAGAGATAGACCGAGTGGACGCCGGCGGCGACGCCGTCGACGAACTGGGCGATCTCCTTGGGGTGGAGCGGATCGCGGGTGTCGGCGATGACGATGCCGTTCTTCCGGTCCGCGGCGCCTTCCCGGGTGAACACCATGTAGTTGCCGTCGGCTGTGGTCTGCATGTCGTTCACCAGGCGGGTATTGGCCTGGAGCGAATCGACCACGACCGGCCGGGCGGGATCGGAGATATCCAGCGCATAGACCCGGTCGCCCCCGCCATGGGTGCCGAGGTAGGCGACCTTGCCGTTGGGGTGGATCCAGACCTCCGAGGTCAGAAACGCGGTCCGCGGCAGGCGGCCCACGACCGTCACCGACCGGCGCACGTCACGCTCGCTCACCGTCACGATCGTGCTCGCCGACTGGCGGCCGAGGGTGGCGGTGACGGTGTAGGATCCGGGGCGGTAGGCCACGAAGCGTCCGTCCGCGCCGAGCTGGCCGTCGCCCGGTGCGAAGCTCCAGCTCGGCGTGAGGCCGGCGATCGGCTTGCCGCCGGCGTCGCGCGCGTCGACCTCGAACCCGATCACCTCGCCCTGGCGCACCTTCGGCTTCGAAGGACTCAGGGTGAGACGGGAGACCGCCGCGGCCAGCACCCGCACCTCCACCGCGGCGGACGCGCCTCGCACCGACGCGGTGATCCGCCCGCTCCCCCGCGCATGCCCCGTGATCACGCCGCCGTCATCGACCGAGACGATCTTGGGATCGCTGGAGCGCCAGGTGATCCGGTCCGGCGTGCGGTCGTTGGCCTTGGAGTACGCCTTGGCGTCGATCCGGAGCGACTGGCCATCGACGATGGTGACCGATCCCGGCGCTAGCTCCATCCGCACCGCCGGCCCCGGGACCGCCTCGAACTCGATCGAGGTGGAATCGACGAACGGCCGGCTTCCCGGCACCACCGCACTCAGGCTCAGCGGGAATTTTCCGACCGAGCTGGCCACCAGCCAATGGGACTCCGGGCGCAGGCTCCCTTCGCCCCGGCCTCCGAGCATCTTCACCCAGGTGACGGCGTTGGGGACCGGTTTCCCGTCCTTGCCCAGCGCGCGGATGACGAGCTGCACCGAGTCGCCCGCGGTGATGGCGCGGCCGGCGGGCTGCACGTCGATACGGGTGACGGGAGACGGAGGCATCGCGCTGGGGCCCTGCACGGCGAGGACGAGCGCGGGAAGGACGGCGGCAAGGAACACGGAAACCTCTCGACGATGAGGACGCGGGAACACGGCGCGCCGCGTGGAGCGGCGCGCCAATTCTAGGAACGGCTCCCTAGTGGGACAAGGGAAGCCGCTCCAGGGTTGCGGAACTCAGGAGATCCCGTTCAGAAGATCACCTTGAGGATTCGTCCCTCGGTGCCCACCAGCCAGCCGTGGCGCGGGTCGGCGAAGGCGACGGCCCAGTAGTTGAGCACGCCGGGCAGAAGGTGCCAGCGCCGGCCCTCGTTCGGGGTCCAGGCGGCGCCGCCCGGCCCGGTGGTGACGACGGTGCGCAGGTGGTCGCCGCTCGGCGCGCCGGCGTAGCTGAGTCCGAAGACCGCGCCGGGGAACGGCGTCCCATCCACCAGCTCCCAGGTCTGACCGCCGTCGCTCGATACCGCCACGTTGTCCGAGAGCGCATCCGGCGCCTCGAGATCGCCGCCGCCCAGGATTCCGTGCCTCGCGTCGCGGAAGGCGACGGTGAAGAGGCCGGAGGCCGGGGTGCCCTGTACGATCGGTGTGCCGTAGGAGTTCCAGCTCCGTCCGCCGTCGGTGGTGGCGAGGATCCTCGCCTCCGGGGCGGCACCGGTGGCGATCCAGGCGTTCTCGCTTCCCTGCACCGCCACGCAGGTCCCGCTGGCGGCGAAGGCAGCCTCGCCGGGCTGCGCCTCGGGCAGCCGCTGGGCGATCCGGCTCCAGGTTTCGCCGTCCCGCGTCAGGATGACGGGGAAGGCGCCGTTCACCGCATCGCTCATGGTGAGGCCGCGGTCGGGAGTCCAGAAGTCGAAGCAATCGTAGAACGCCCGCGCGTTCTGGTTGACGAACTGGAGCTTCCAGGTTCGCCCGCCGTTGACCGTCTTGTAGATGCGCGACGCATCCCCAGGGCCCGCGGCCATCAGGTAGGCCTCGCGCTCGCTCACGCCGTGCACGTCACGGAACTCCAGTGCCTCCGCGCCCGGCACCACCGCCGCTTCCCAGTGCTTCCCGCCGTCCGTGGTGCGCACGTAGGTGCCGCCGGTGCCGCTGGCCCAGACCACATCGGCGTTCACCGGGCTCACCGCCTGGAGCCGGTTGGTGGTGCCGCTGCGCTGGACCCGCAAAGTGGGACCGTCGACGGCCGCCGCCGACTCGGCGGCGGGCGCCGACTCCGCGGTGGGGGAAGGTTCATCGGAACACGCCAGGAGCACCGCCGCGCCGGCCAGCAGCGCCGCGGACGGAATCGAAAGAAAGCGAGTCATCGGATTTCTCCGGGTGGGGGTGTCGCCGGGATGCAGTGGGACAGTATGGTCGGGCGTTTCCGGAGGCAAGAGTCACCATCAAGTGGCGGTGCCGGCGGGCCAGGATCCGGGAGTACCGGCGCTCCGCAACCACGAAACGCCGTTTCCGATCTTTCACTGCCGCGATCCCCGGCGAGCACCCGCTCTCGCTTGACAACGCACGTACCCTTCCCCATCGTGCAACCACTCCGCGAGCATATGATGACGAGATGACGCCAGCTTGGCGTTCATTCCATCGCGGATCTGCCGCACGCCGGCTCACCACCCCCCGACAACAGTCAGCCTCGTCCTTCCCCACGCCCGCCCTCCCTCCGAGTGCGGCGCTTGCGGGCCGCGATGGCGTAGATGGGTCACGCCCGACTATCCAGAGGGGTTCCATGTCCACTCGAAAGCTGATCGGCGCGGCCGCCATCGGCCTCGCGCTGCTGATCGGCGCATGCAGCGACGAGAGCACCGCGCCGCGCCCGGTCGAGACCGAGCTGCAGGCCCACCGCAGCCCCAATGATTCGCTGGCCCGCCTGGTCCGCGAGCTCACCAAAGCCCGCGGCATCACTGCCCTGCGGCGGCCTGCCCCGGTGCGGCCTGCGCTGGTGCGGCTGGGCCAGGCGCTGGCCTTCGACAAGATCCTGAGCGGCAACCGCGACATCTCCTGCATGACCTGCCACCTGCCGGTCCACGGGACCAGCGACGCGCGCAGCCTGTCCATCGGACAGGGCGCCACCGGGCTGGGCCCCGGCCGGCAGCACCCGAACGGGGTGTTCATCCCCAGGAACGCGCCGGCGCTGTTCAACCTCACCACGCTCGAGGCGCTGTTCTGGGACGGGCGGGTGAGCCGGGATGCGCAGGGCGTCTTCCATACCCCGGCCAAGCAGTACCTCACGCCCCGGATGACGCGGAGCTTCGAGTTCGGCGCCATCTCGGCGCTGGCGCTCTTCCCAGTGCTCTCCCGCTCGGAGATGCGGGCCGACGCCGGCAACGAGCTGGCCAGCCTTCCTGACGAGCGGCCCGACATCATCTGGACTGCCTTGATGCAGCGCCTCGGACGGATCCGGCAGTATCGCCGGATGTTCGAGGAGGCCTACCCCGGACGGCGGTTCGAGCAGCTGACGTTCGCCCACGCGAGCAACGCGATCGCCGGGTTCTTCGTGGCGCGCCTGTCGTTCAACAACTCGCCCTGGGACCGGTTCCTGGCGGGCAGCAACCGGGCGCTCTCCACCGTGCAGCTCCAGGGCGCGAAGAACTTCATGAGCGCGCGCTGCTCCATCTGCCACAACGGGCCGGCGCTCACCGACAACAAATTTCACAACGTCGCCGTGGCGCAGGTCGGCCCGGGCCAGGGCGACGGCGCGGGCAAGGACGACTTCGGGCGCATGCGCGAGACCGGCGACGCCGCCGAGCGGTACGCCTTCCGCACGCCGCCGCTCCGGAACGTGGAGCTGACCGCCCCGTTCGGGCATGACGGCGCGATTATGGATCTCCGGGATTTCGTGGACCACTACAGCGAATCGGACCTCAAGCTTCGGAGCTACGACGTCAACCAGCTCGAGGAGAGCCTGCGGCTCACGCTGGTGCCGAACGTCGAGGCGATCCTCGCCACCCGGGACACTCTTCTCAACGGCGTGGTGTTCCCGGCGCAGGTGGTGGACGAGGTGACCGAGTTCATGAAGGCGCTCACCGATCCGGCCGCGCGGAACATGCGGGCCGTGACGCCGTTCCGGGTGCCAAGCGGGCTACCGGTGGACCGCTGATCGCCGGCTGTACCGTCACGAGCGCCCCGGGGAAAACCTCCGGGGCGCTCGTCGTTTAGACCGCCTCACGGGAAGCTGATATTATTCCGCGCCATGACTCCCCGCGGCCTTCCGCTCCACCGTCTCCACAGCCAGCGTCTCGCGGCCAGCGACTTCACCGATCCAGCCGACGTCGTGCGCTGGTTCGGCGCGGTGCAGGCGCAGGACTACCTGGGCGCGCTATGGGCGGTGGGACTCCGGATGCGGTTTGCCACCGAGGCGGCGGTGGAGCGGGCGGTGGCGGACCGGAGGATCGTGCGGACCTGGCCGATGCGCGGGACCCTGCATTTCGTGGCGGCGGAGGACGTTCGCTGGATGCTCGCGTTGCTCACGCCCCGGGTCGTGGCCGCCAGCGCCGCGCGGCTGCGACGCGAGTTCGGCCTCGACGCACGAGTCCTCGGCCGGTGCGCCGACGCGGCGACTCGTGCACTGGAAGGCGGCCGGTGTCTCACCCGCGCCGGACTCTACGGCACACTCGACCGGGCCAGGATCAAGACCGCCGGCGGCCGCGGCCTCCAGATCGTCTCCGCCCTCGCCCACCAGGGAGTGATCTGTTACGGGCCCCGGGACGGGAAGCACCACACCGTCGTCCTGCTCGACGAGTGGCTCCCGCCGGCCACGGCGATGGACCGGGAGGAGGCGCTGGCCGAGCTCGCGCGGCGCTACTTCACCAGCCATGGCCCCGCCACGGTGAGCGACTTCGCCTGGTGGTCCGGACTCCTCGTGCGTGATGCCCAGCGCGGCCTCGACGCCGCGAGTCGATCCCTCGTCGCCGTCGAGCGCGAAGGCCGCGCCTGGTGGGCTGCGCCCGGCTCCGCCCGCGGCGGGCCGGCTCGAGCCTACCTGCTGCCCGCCTTCGACGAGTACACCGTCGCCTACAAGGACCGCTCGGACCTGGTGGCGCCGGCCCACGCGCACGAAGCGGCGGGGATGGGCCTCCTCCGCCCCGCCATCGTGGTGAACGGACGGGTGGAGGGATACTGGAACCGCACGGTCGTTGACGACCGGGTGTCGCTCGCGCTCAATCCCTATGGCCGGCTGGGGCCGGCGGCACAGCGGGCGGTGGCGGCGGCGGGACGCCGCTATGCCGGGTTCCTCGAGCGGAGCGCCGATGCCGCCTGAGCTCACGCCCGAGCTGCGCCGGAGCCGGAAGCTGTGGCGCAGGATCCGAAGCGTGGCGGCGTACCTTCCTCCGCTGGCCTTCCAACGCCTGCGGCACCGCCTGTGGCACGGCAAGCCGCTGCCGGTGTCGCAGCCCTCCACGCTCACCCACCGGCTGTTTCTCAAGATGGCGCGCGACCGCGATCCGCTTCTCACCGTCACCTCAGACAAGCTCGCGGTGCGCGGCTTCGTGGAGGAGCGGCTGGGCTCGGGCTACCTCCCCGGGCTGTACGGCGCGCTCGATACCCCCGAGGAGCTGCTCGCCCTGACCCTGCCAACCCGCTACGTGGTCAAGGCGACGCACGGGTGCGGCATGACGGCGCTGGTCAGGTCCGACGATCCCGCGACGCGCGCGGCCATCGTGCAGCAGGCGCGTGGATGGCTGGTCGACCGCTACTGGCGGAAGAACGGCGAGTGGGGATACCGGGATATCCGTCCCCGGCTCATCGTCGAGGAGCTGCTCGACGGCGGCGACGGCGAGGTCCCACCGGACTGGAAATGGCTCTGCTTCCGGGGCAGCGCGGCCCTGGTGCAGGTCGATTTCAACCGGTTCACCGGCCACACCCGGAACTTCTACCATCCCGACGGCGCGCCGGCCGCCCTCCGGATGTACTACCCGCCGGGTCCCGACATCGCGCTGCCGGCAACCTTTCCCACCATGCGCTCGGTGGCCGAACGGCTCTCCCGGGAGTTCGACTTCGTGCGGGTGGATCTCTACTCGCTCGGCCCGCGGGTCGTGGTCGGCGAGCTGACGCACTATCCGACCGGGGGGAACAAGTCGTTCGACCCGCCGGAATGGGACCTCCGCCTGGGCGCGATGTGGCCCGCCCGCTGAGGGAGGTGGCGATGGTGCCCGCCGCGGTCTATGCTGCGGGCATGGATCGCCGCCAGTTTCGGATGCGGGCGTAGACGATGCAAACGCCCAAGCTCATCGGACGGCTCACTCGCGACACGTCCGAGCCTCGCACGGCGAGCGGCCGGGTGCGGCAGCTCCCCGACGACCTCCTGCGCCAGGCCTCGCGCCGGGTGGAGATCATGGCGCTGGTCGCCGCGGCGCTGTGGACTCTGGCGCCGCTCCTGGGCCATCTCGCGCTGTACCTCACCCAGCCGGAAGATCCCCGCTGGGGACGCTTCAACGTGGTCGATGCCATCGCGGTCAGCTGTATCGCCACCTCGCTGCTCTTCTACGCCTTCCTCAGGATCCGCCGCCGTGAGCCGCAGCTCGTGCTGGACCTCGCGCTGGTGCACATGGTGTTCATGTGCTTCGGCATCGGGGTCCTGATCCACTGGGGCGAGGCGTCGTTCGCGCCGGCCGACACCAGACCGATGCTCACCTGGGTCGGCCCCATCATGCTCATCACCGCCGCGATCGTGCCGGCCAATCCGACCAAGTTCCTGATCGCGGGCATCCTCGCCGCGTCGATGGATTCGCTGGGCATGATCGCCGGGCAGCTCCACGCCACCTACCACTACGGCGCCTTCCGGAACGTGTTCCTGATGCACTACCCCAACTTCCTGCTGCTGGGCGTGGCGGTGGTCATCTCCCGGGTGGTGACGCGGCTGGGGCAGGAAGTCTCGAAGGAGCGTGAGCTGGGGAGCTACCGGCTCGGCGAGCTGCTGGGGCGTGGAGGGATGGGCGAGGTCTATCGCGCGACGCACCGGATGCTGGCCCGCCCCGCCGCGATCAAGCTGATCCGTCCGGAGGTGCTCGCCTCGGGCGACCGGTCCATGGCGCAGACCGCGACCGCGCGGTTCCGCCGTGAGGCCGAAGCGGCGGCGCGGCTCCGCTCGCCCCACACGGTGGAGCTGTACGACTTCGGCGTGACCGAGGACGGCACGCTGTACCTGGTGATGGAGCTGCTGGAGGGCACCAACCTCGAGCTGCTGGTGCGCCAGCAGGGACCGCTGCCGTGGCCCCGGGTGGCGCACATCCTCGGCCAGGTGTGCGAGTCGCTGGAGGAGGCCCACACCTACGGGCTGGTCCACCGCGACATCAAGCCGGCAAACATCCACCTGGGACGGCTGGGGCTGCGGGAGGACTTCGTGAAGGTGCTCGACTTCGGCCTGGTGCGATCCATGTCGGGGCCGAGTCAGGAGTCGCTGACCGATGCGGCGGGGATGACGCCGGGCACGCCGGCTTACATGGCGCCCGAGCTGGCCCACGACCGCACCGTCGACGGCCGCGCGGACCTCTACTCGCTCGGCTGCGTCGGGTACTACCTGTTGACCGGCCGCCTGGTCTTCGAGGGCGACACGCCGCTGCAGACCATTCTCCAGCATCTCCAGCAGGAGCCGGTGCCGCCGTCGGCGCGCGCTACGCAGCCGATTCCGTCGGAGCTGGAAGCGCTGGTGCTCGAGTGCCTGGCGAAGCGACCCGACGCCCGGCCGCGCAGCGCGGCGGAAGTCCGCCAGCGGTTGGCGGCGCTGACCGCCGCGCAGGACGCCGGCCGGCTAGCGGAGTCCAGTCCCCGCTGAGGTCGCAACCACCGGCACCTGTGACGGACGCGCGAAGCCCTCCCGATTCTCCACCACGAAATACGCGTTGTCGCTGTATCGGCCGACCGCCGGCTCCAGCACCGCGCGCAATCGCTCGATCGAGAGGGCTTCCCAGATACAGGTGGCGTGGGTGCCGTCGGGCGTGGGGAAGGTGTGGTGCAGGGTTACGTCAGGAGAAAGCGTCGCGGGGTCGGCCGCGTTCCAGAAGGCGACCGGCTCGGAGATCACGTGCTGTACCAGGACGAACATCGGCCCCTCAGAGTGTGGCGTACCATCTAATCGGCGGACCGGTACCGCCGTTGTCAAGCTTGATGTCCTGAGCTCGGACCTAGAAACAAGTTTAGCTCATCGCTGTATGTTTAAGTCATAGACCATGTTGGACGACTGCGCATAAAGGCATCGCGAAGGTGTTGTCCTGGTTGAGTGCCAAACTGCGAACCACGGAGCCACGGGGGATACGGAGGTTCGCACGGAGAAAAAGAAAAACTCGTTGCTGTTTCTCCGTGCTGTCTCCGTGTTCTCCGTGGCTCCGTGGTTCGCAGTTGTCGGCGGACTCAATCGGGTGTCGGTGCTTCGGCGCGGCGATGGCTCGTCACCTTGGCGTCACTCTTCTGTTGCCGCCGCGCCGGAGCTCCTCAATGCTACCACGCCGTATGCTGTCCGCCGGCCTACTCCTGCTGCTCGCCTGCGGCGGTACCGAACCCGGAGGCAACGGTGACTCGGTGCCCGAGCTGGCCTTCACCGAGCGCGAGGAGAGCACCGGCCTCTGGCGTATCTACGGCTTCCACGAGGCGGTCGGCGTCTGGCAGCTGGCGCCCGGCGAGTCGGAAGCGCCGCGCCCCTCGGGACCGGCGCTGCTGGTCCACCCCGGCACCGGCCACCTGCTCTACCTCTCCGACGAACCCGGCTTCACCGGCGCGGTGCTCTTGGATCCCGCGACCCTGGAGCCGCGCCTGACCGGAATCCCCGGCGTTCCGCTGGCGTGGTCGCCGCGGGGCGATCTGCTGGTCACTCGCATCGGTGAGGATCTCGTCCTCGTCACCCCCGATGGCGAGGTGGAGCGGACGATCTGCGCGGCGCCGCAGATCTGCGATACGCCTTCATGGGCTCCCGCGGGTGACGCGGTGGCGGTGAGCCGCCGGGTCGGCGGCGCGAAGCCGGACATCTGGCGGATCGCGGTGAGCGGCGGGGCGGAGGTCAACCTCACCGAGAGCCAGGGTGAGGCCGAGAGCGACCCGGCCTGGTCGCCCGACGGCAGCCGCATCGCGTACTACCAGGATGAGGACCAACAGCTCATCGTGACCGATCCGTCCGGCCCCGCGGTAAGGCTCTTTGCCCCGATCGTGCCCGGCGAGCTGGCGTGGCTCCCGGACGGCGCGTCGCTCGCGGTGCACGGCGTGCTGAGTCAGGACGCCGGGCCGGGCATCCTCCGCGTCCCGCTCCAGGGCACGCCGGCCCTCCTCGCCCCGATCAACGAACGGGTGGTGACCGCCAACCAGATTCGGGTGTCTCCCGGCGCCGACCGGCTGGCCTACGTGGCGCACGACGGGCTCACCACGGTGGGCCACTCCGTGGTGTTCGTGGTCGGCACCGACGGCCGCAACCGCCTCTTCGTCAGCCGCTTCGGCAACAGCGCACTCAACCCCGTCTGGCTCGCGATCCAGCTTCGCTGAACGCTTGTCCCTCCCGCCGGACCGCCGTAACTTGGCCTCGAAGCTCACCGGTTTTCGTTCTTCTTCGCGGACCGCCCGATGGATGCCGACCCCCAGGTCCACCGCCGTCGCTTCCTGAGCCGCCTCTCGCTTGCGATCTCCGGCGCCGTCGCCGCGGTGCTGGGACTGCCGGTCGTGGGATTCCTGCTGGCTCCGCTCGCAAGCAAGCAGCCGAAAGTGTGGCGACCGGTCGGGCGGGTGGATCAGTTCAAGGTGGGCGAGACGGCGAGCGTGCGGTTCGAGGACGCGTCGCCGCTCCCTTGGGCCGGCGTCACCGCACGCACCGCGGCCTGGCTCCGCCGCGACGACGACATCCACTTCACCGCCTTCTCGGTGCACTGCACTCACCTCGGCTGTCCGGTGCGCTGGGTGGCCGAGGCGACGCTGTTCCTCTGTCCCTGCCACGGCGGAGTGTATTACGCCGACGGCTCGGTCTCCGCCGGGCCGCCGCCGCGTCCGCTCCCGACCTACCCGGTGCGAGTGAACGGCGGGATGGTCGAGATTCAGACCAGCCCGATCCCGATCGCCTGAGGCCGCCGTGCTCGGCAAGCTGCTGGCCTGGATCGACGACCGCAGCGGTCTCCTCACGGCGGCGCGGCGGGCGCTGGAACATCCGGTGCCGCCCCGCACCGGCTGGTGGTACGTGTTCGGCAGCGCCACCCTGCTCGCGTTCGTGCTCCAGGTCGTCACCGGGATCGCCCTCGCGACGGCGTACGTTCCCTCCAGCGGCCAGGCGTACGAGAGCCTGAAGTTCATCTCGGAGCAGGCGCTGCTCGGACGGTTCCTCCGCGGCATGCATTACTTCGGCGCGTCGGCGATGGTGCTGCTGATCGGCGTCCACGTCTCCCGCACCTACCTGATGGCGGCGTACAAGTTCCCCCGGGAGCTCAACTGGCTCTCGGGGGCGGTGCTGCTGCTGCTCACCCTGGCGCTGGCCTTCACCGGCCAGCTGCTCCGCTGGGACTCCACCGCGGTCTGGTCGGTGATCGTGGGCGCCGCGCAGGCGGGCCGGATGCCGGTCGTGGGCGACGAGATCGCGCGCTTTCTCCTCGCGGGCGACACCATCGGCGGCGCCACGCTGAGCCGCTTCTTCGCCTTTCACGTCTTCTTCATCCCGGCGCTGGTCTTCCTGCTGATCGGGCTCCACCTCTGGCTGGTGCTCCGGCACGGGATCTCCGAGCGCCCCCGCGCAGGCGATCCGGTGGACCCCGCGACCTACCGCGCCCGCTACGACGAGCTGCTGCGCAAAGAGGGCGTGCCGTTCTGGCCCGACGCCGCCTGGCGCGACGTGGTCTTCGGCGCGGCGATGGTGGCCACGGTGGCGCTGCTGGCGCTGATCGTGGGGCCGCCGGAGCTGGGGCCGCCGCCCGATCCCAGCATTCTCGAGGCCTACCCCCGCCCCGACTGGTACTTCCTCTGGTACTTCGCCGTGCTGGCGATGGCGCCGCACCACCTGGAGAACATCATCATCGTCGCCGGGCCGCTGGTGTTCGGCGCGCTGCTGCTGCTGGTCCCGCTGTTCAACAAGGGCGAGCGGAGCGTGCGGCGCCGGCCGCTCGCCGCGCTGCTGGTGGTGTTCATCTGGACCATGATCGTGGTCTTCTGGGTGGCCGGCGAGCGGGCGTCGTGGTCGCCGGATTTCGACGCCCCGCCACTCCCCGCGCGGGTGGTGCGCAGCAGCGATCCGGCGGTGGTGGAGGGGGCGAAGCTCTTTCACGAAAAGGGCTGCGAGTTCTGCCACGCGGTCGAAGGCTTCGGCGGGGCGCGTGGGCCGGACCTCTCCGAGGTCGCGGCGCGGATGTCGCCCGACCAGATCACCGCCCGGATCACCAACGGCGGCCCGAACATGCCGGCCTACGTCCGGGTGCTCACGCCGGAGCAGACCCGGGCGATCGTCGCGTTCCTCAGCACCAGGCGGTGAGGAGAGGGGACCATGGGAACCATGCGGCTCGTGGTGGATACGCCCGGCGCGGCCCGGCCGGCCGAGACCGATCTCAGCCAGCTCGACGCGCTGCTCGCCGACGGCCGGCACCGGATCTGGCTCGACATCGCCGATCCCGGCGAGGCGGAGGTCGCGCTGCTCCAGCGGGTGTTCGGCTTCCACGAGCTGGCGCTGGAGGAAGTCACCAGGCCGCACGAGCGGCCGCATTGCGAGGCCTACGGGCGCTACTACTTCATCGTGGTCTACGCCGCCGAGACCGCGGGCGACGGGTTCGTGCCCCGGGAGCTGAACCTCTTCTGGAGCGACCACTACCTGGTCACCATCCACCGGAAGACCCCCGCCGTGCTCGCCGTGCTGGACCAGGCGCGGCGCCGCTGGGAACAGCACGAGAACCGGGAGGCCTACGGCGTGGCCGCGCTGGCCTACACGCTTTTCGAGAGCCTGGTCGACGGGTATTTCGTGGTGCAGGACCGGGTGCGCGAGCGGATCGAGCGGATCGAGGAGGAGATCTTCAAAGGCGCCGACACCGCCGCGGCCGACCTGTTCCGGCTCACGAAAGAGCTGCTGCGGGTTCCCCGCCTGCTGGCGCCGACCAGCCACGTGCTCGCCGAAGTGCTGCGCCGCGACCGGGGCATCCCCGAGGGACTTCGCCCCTACTTCGACGACGTGCAGGACCACGCGGTCCACGTGCTGGCGGAGCTCGACACCTATCGCGACCTGCTGGGCGCCGCGCTGGACGTCCAGGCGTTCTACGCGTTCAACCGCCTGGGGCGGATCATGCAGCGGCTCACGGCGGTCACCGTGATCATCCTGGTCCCCAACTTCGTCGCCAGCATCTTCGGGATGAACTTCGCCCACATCCCGATGGGACACTGGCAGCTGGGGTTCGTCTTCGTGGTCGCGTTCCTCGGCTGCATGGTGGCCTGGGGGTTCATCCACTCGCGGATTCTGGGCTGGCTGTGACGCCGGAAAAACTTTCCGCTTGACCTGCGGGGCGGGCCCCACAGATATTCGGGGCGCCATATCCTAGTGGCGGTTCCCCTTGGTGGCGGTTCCATTCAGCGTCCCTGTCGCTCACGCAGCATCCTGTTCCACTGCGGTTCGCAACTTCCGACAAAGGCACCCCGGCCGCGAGGCCGGTTCGCAAAGCCCCCAGGGCCTCGTGACGTCGCCGAGGCGGCCTGTGCTACCGAAGAAGGCGCGGCCTGATCCACGAGGTCAGTCATGCGCAATTTCCTTGCTCTGCCACTCCTGCTTAGTCTGGCGGCTCTCGCCGCCTGCAGCACCGATGAAGTCTCGTCTCCCAACGCGGATTCCCCCGGGATGACGCCGATCGAGGGGAGCGGCTCCCTTCCGGTGCTACGCTCCGCCAAACTCGTCAAGAACGGCGTTCCCGGCCTTCCGGGAGCCGCCCAAAAGTTCCAGATCACCCTCCGCTTCATCAATCCCCCGACCGACGATCAACGCTCCCAGTTCGAAGAAGCCGCGGGCCGCTGGCAGGGTCTGATCTTCGGCGACGTGGAGGCGACCGAAGGGACCATCCCGGCCAACGGCTGCGGCGCGTCGATTCCGCTGCCCGAGTTCACCGGGGTGATCGACGACATCATGATCAATGTGCTGCTCCAGCCGATCGACGGGCCGGGGGGCATCCTGGGCCAGGCGGGCGCCTGCTTCGTGCGCACCACCGACGGGCTGCCGCTCTATGGGGTGATGTTCTTCGATACCGAGGACCTCGCGTTTCTGGAGCAGAACAGCCTGCTCGACGAGGTCATCACCCACGAAATGGGCCACGTCCTCGGCTTCAGCGGCGGCATCTTCAACCTGAACATCCCCGGGGTGTTCCAGCGCACGCTGCTGCAGAACCCGAACACCACGGACCCCCGCTTCCTCGGGAAGCTGGCGCGGGCGATGTACCTCTCGCTCGGCGGCCGGCAGTTCACCGTGCCGGTGGAGGGCCTCCCCTGCGGCCCGGGCACGCGGAACTCGCACTGGGACGAGAACACGTTCTTCAACGAGCTGATGACCGGCTTCCTGAACGGCGCTTCGTCCAACTTCATCAACCCGTTGAGCCGGATGACCTCCGCGGCGATGCGGGACCTGGGTTACAAGGCGGTGCCGCTCGGTGAGCGGTACAACCTCCAGGCGTCGCCCCTGCCGGATCCCTGCGCACCGGCGCCTCCGCCGGCGGGGGTGGCTGCCGACCAAGGCGGCCTCGACATCGCCGCTCGGGAGGTGATTCTCGAACCGGTCGGCGCAGTCCAGTAGCTCGCAGTCGAACCGCCACCATACCCCGGGGCCGCGGATCAAATGCCGCGGCCCTGGCCTTTCCGGGCCACTGGCCCCAGCATATCCCGGATGAGACCGACCGCCGCCGCCGCCCTGATCCTGCTCGCCATCCCGCTGCCGCACTCGCAGAGGGACCGCCTCGCCTCCGGGCTCCAGCCGGGCATGCAGCTGATCTATGAATCGGAGGGCGAACGGCAGCCGCCCTGGACCGTCGATTCCGTTCTCCCGAACGCGGGGCCGCGTCCCGACTCGGAATGCGCCCGGGTCGCCATCCGGCGGATGCCGGGACAGACGACCGCCGAAGCGACGCTGCTCTGCGTGTCGCGCGACACGCTGTATCAGTGGGACATGCAGCGGCAGGACTGGTCCATCTCGCGGCCCGTGGGCCCGGGGATGACCTGGACCTCCCACCAGCCGAACACCGACGTGGTGCGCTACGAGACGGCCGATACCGCGAGCGAGAGCATCTCCGGGCGGACGATCCGGGTGCTGCACACGACGGTGACCACCTCGGATTCGTCCGGCCGGCCCAAGCGCCGGCTGCGGGAGCGCTACGCGCTCTCCCTCACCACCGCCACCGGGGGGACCTTTGAGACCGCGGACTCCAGCCGGGCCGGAGCTTGGGTGCCTCAGCGGAGCTTCGAGCTCAAGGAGATTCGGGCATTGGGGTCTCGCTGAAAGGCGGCCATCGCTTTTGGTGCGAAGTGTTGAACTGCGAACCACGGAGCCACGGAGGACACGAAGGTCGGCACGGAGAAACACAAAAGTTGTTGTTCTCCGTGGCTGTTTCCGTGTCTTCCGTGGCTCCGTGGTTCGCAGTTTGTAGCCTCCCACGCTCCCCATCTCCCAAACAGATCCGATGCCTCGCCTCATGCGTACCTGGGGCGTCGCGATTGGATTCCACCTCACACTGGAGATGATGGTATGCGGAAGTACACCAGGCAGGCGGTCGCCATGCTCGCGCTGGCCTTCGCCGCCACCCCGGCGGCGGCCCAGGGCATGAGCGCCACGGCGATGGACGACAGGACCACGATGGTCGGCGGGCAGGCCATGTATCCCACGAAGGACATCGTCGACAACGCGGTCCATTCGGCCGACCACACCACGCTAGTGGCGGCGGTGAAGGCGGCGGGACTGGTGGAGACCCTGAAAGGCTCGGGGCCGTTCACCGTCTTCGCGCCCACCAACGCCGCCTTCGCGGCGCTGCCCGCGGGGACCGTCGAGACGCTGCTCAAGCCGGAGAACAAGGAGCAGCTCACCAAGGTCTTGACCTATCACGTGGTGCCCGGCCGGCTGGATGCGGCGGCGCTGATGAAGCAGATCAAGAAGGGCGGCGGGAAGGCGGAGCTGAAGACCGCCAGCGGGGAGAGCCTCTGGATCATGATGAACGGCGACCGCAACGTTGTGTTGCGTGACGCCAAGGGCGGCGTGGCCGCGATCTCGACCTACGACGTGACCCAGTCCAACGGCGTCATCCACGTGGTGGACCAAGTACTCCTGCCGAGCTGACCTGTGCTCTTTGCACTCTCCCTGACCGCCGGTCTCCTGCTCGTCCAGGAGCCGGCGGCCCAGGCCGGCCGCGACACCGCGACGGCCCAGAACGTGGACTCGCTGGTGGTGACCGGGCGCTACGACGACCTGATCGGGATTGCCGCCAGCGCTTCCGAAGGCCGCACCGGCGCCGCCGACCTGCGCCTTCGTCCTATCACCCGCGAAGGCGAGCTGCTTGAGACCGTCCCCGGCCTGATCGTCACCCAGCACTCGGGCGACGGCAAGGCCAACCAGTATTTCATCCGCGGATTCAATCTCGATCACGGCACCGACTTCCAGACCCGGATCGAGGGCATGCCGCTCAACATGCCGTCCCACGCCCACGGGCAGGGATACACCGACGTCAACTTCCTGGTGCCCGAGCTGGTGGACTATCTCGACTACCGTCTCGGCGTGTATCACCCCGAGCTGGGCGACTTCGGGAGTGCGGGCGGCGCCGAGTTCCACCTGGTGAAGAGTCTCCGGCGTCCCTTCGCGTCGGTGACGGGAGGCGAGGACGGGCTGGCACGGGTGGCGGCGGGGGCCTCCACTGCGCTCGGCGGCGGAAACCTGCTCGTCGGCAGCGAGGCCAAGAGCTACGACGGCCCGTGGCAGCTGGCCCAGGAGCTCCGGAAATTCAGCGGCGTGGCGCGCTACTCCTGGGATCGCGGCGAGTCCCAGTTCTCACTCCTCGGAATGGCCTACCACAACCAATGGAACGCGTCGGACCAGATTCCGCGCCGGGCGGTCGAGAGCCGGCTGATCGACCGGTTCGGCTTCATCGATCCCACCGACGGCGGCGAGACCAAGCGCTTCAGCTTGTCGGGCAGCTGGCGTCACGCCGGCGCGCAGTCGGTGCAGAACGTCCAGCTCTTCGGGGTCTACAGCGACCTGAGCCTGTTCTCGAACTTCGAGTATTTCCTGGGCGACGCGGAGCGGGGGGACCAGTTCAACCAACGGGAAGAGCGAATCCTTCTCGGCGGCAACGCGCGGCACGTCCAGGAGACCGCCGCCTTTGGCGTGTCCCACTTGATCGAAGTCGGGGCCCAGAGCCGAGCCGACTTCCTGCGCCCGGTCGGACTGTACCGCACTCAGGGCCGCACCCGGGTCGGCACCATCCGCGAGGACGAGGTGACCGAATGGGGCAGCGGCGCGTACCTCAAGGCGGAAACCCGCTGGCGCCCCTGGCTCCGGAGCACCGTAGGGGTCCGGGGTGACGTCTATCTGTTCGACGTGGACGCCAACATCGCCCGGAACTCCGGCCGCCGGAGCGCCGGCATCGTGAGTCCTAAAGCCTCGCTGGTCGCGGCGCCCTCCGATCGCCTCGAGCTCTATCTCAGCGGCGGCTTCAGCTTCCACAGCAACGACGCGCGGGGGACCACGATCACCGTGAACCCCGAAACCGGTGAGCCCGCCGACCAGGTCGATCCGCTCGTGCGATCCCGCGGCGCCGAGCTCGGCCTGCGGGCCACCCTGGTGCCGGGGCTCCGGACGACGCTGTCGCTCTGGGCGCTTGGCCTCGACAGCGAGCTGCTGTTCGTGGGCGACGCCGGCATCACCGAGCCCGCCGCCGCGAGCCGCCGCCGCGGCGTCACCCTGGCCAACTTCTACCGGCCGATTCCCCAGCTCTCGCTCGATGCCGACGTGTCGCTGGCCCGGGCCCGGTTCTCCGGCGTTCCGGGCGGCGAGGATCGCATTCCCGGCGCGCTGGAGAACGTGGTCACCGCGGGCGCTACCTGGAGCTCGATCGAGGCCGGTCCGTTCGGTGCGTTCCGCCTGCGGCACTTCGGGTCCTACCCCCTGACTGAAGACAACGCGATTCGCGCCACCGCGACGACCTTGTTCAACGCCGAGGCGGGGTGGCAGCTCGACTCCGGGCTCCGGATCCAGGTCAGCCTGCTCAACGTCTTCGACGCCAGGGAGTCGGACATTCAGTACTACTACACCTCGCGGCTCCGGGGGGAGCCCACGGAGGGCGTCGATGACGTGCACTTCCACCCGGCGGAGCCGCGCCAGCTCCGGGTTTCACTGGGATGGGGCCTGTAACCGGCGAGGTCGGGGGTAGAATCGCGCCGCCCGCCGGTTTTGATTCCGGGGGATGACCCACAGCGGGACGATCGCATTGGATGCCGTCCAGTGGCGCGCGGTGTTCGAGCACGCCGGCGTGGGCATCGCCATGACCGACTTGACCGGCCGGTTTCTGGCGTCCAATCGCGCGTACCAGGAGATCGTCGGCTACACCGCCGAGGAGCTGGAGGGTATGTCGGTCCTCGATCTCACCCACGAGGACGACCGCGCTCCCACCGCCGAGCTGGCCGCGCAGATGGTGCGGGGCCTCCGGTTGGTGGCGAGGGTCGACAAGCGGTACCGCCGGAAAGACGGCAAGGTCGTGTGGGTCCGGCTGACCGGCACCAGCATCCCCGGCCCCGACGGCATTCCGGCCCTGCTCATGGGCGTCGTGGAAGACATCACCGACGGCAAGCTGGCCGAGGACGAGGTGCGGCTGAGCGAGGCCTACCTCGCCGACGCGCAGCGGATCAGCCGCACCGGCAGCTGGGTGTTGAATCCGTTCACCGGCTCGCTCTACTGGTCGCGCGAGACCTACCGGATCTGCGGATTCGATCCGTCCGACGGCCCTCCGACTTACACCGCGTGGCTCGACCGGGTCCACCCCGACGACGCCGGCCGGGTGGATGCCGACGTCCACCGGGGCATCCAGAACAAGACGGATTTCGAGGGGACCTATCGCCTGTTGCACCCCGACGGCGGCATCCGCTATATCCACTACCTGGGACACACTGTCGTCGGCCGCGACGGCGAGGTGGAGCGCTGCATCGGGACGATCGCCGACGTCACCGCCGAGAAGCTGGCGGAGGAGCGGGTGAACCGGGTGCAGGACGAAGAGCGCCGCCGGATCGCCCGCCAGCTCCACGAGACCACGGCTCAGGACCTGGCGGCCCTCAAGCTGAACCTCGCGGCGCTGGAGCGGAACGGCGCGGTGGCGAACGCGAAGGACCGGAGCCTGCTCCGCGAGGGCGCCGCCCTGGCGACCCAGGCGATGGAGGACATCCGGGTCCTGTCGTACGTCCTGCACCCTCCCCTGCTGGATGAGGCGGGACTGGAGCCGGCGCTCGGCTGGTACCTGGAGGGGTTCGAACGGAGAAGCGGCATCGAGGTCCGGCTGGTGGTCCCCGAGGAGTTCGGGAGACTGCCGCAGGAGGTGGAAATGATGCTCTTCCGCTGCGTGCAGGAGAGCCTCAACAACATCCACCGCCATTCGCAGAGTGCGACCGCCGAGATTCGCCTCAGGCGGCAGCCGTCGCGGGTGGTGCTGGAGGTGCAGGACTGGGGCCGCGGGATGCCGCCGGGAGGCCGGCGGCGGCGAGAGGGCGTGGGCATTGCCGGGATGCGTGAGCGCGTACAGCAGCTCGGCGGAGAATTGGAGATCGAATCCGGAGCCGGGGGCACGACCGTGCGCGCCGCGCTGCCCGCTCCACCGGAGGATCAGTGAGTCTGCGTATTCTGGTGGCCGACGATCATGCCGTGGTTCGCCGCGGGGTCAAGGCGTTGCTGGAGAGCCAGGAGGGCTGGGAGGTGTGCGGCGAGGCATCGACCGGCCGCGAGGCGGTCGACGAGGTGAACCGCCTCGACCCCGACATCGTCGTGCTCGACCTCAGCATGCCGGAGCTGAACGGACTCGACGCAACCCGGCGGATCCGGCGCGAGGCGCCCCGCACCCAGGTGCTGGTGCTGACCATGCACCATTCGGAGGAGCTGGCCCACCAGGTGTTCCAGGCCGGCGCCAGGGGTTACGTGCTCAAGTCCGATGCCGACCGGGACCTGGTCACCGCGGTGGAGAGCTTGGAGCAGCACCAGTCGTTCCAGACGCCGAACCTTGCCGCCGCGCCGCCGGAGACCGACCGCGCTCCCGCCGAGTGGCGGGACCTGACGCCGCGGGAGCGGGAGATCGTGCAGCTGGTGGCCGAGGGCCGGAGCAGCAAGGAAGTGGCGGCGATGCTGGGAATCAGCATCAAGACGGTGGAGTCGCACCGGACCAACGTCATGCGCAAGCTCCGGATCCGCTCGGTGAGCCAGCTGGTCCGGTACGCCGTGCGGAACGGGTTGGTCGAGGCCTAGCGACGGCTGCGGAGCTGCCCGGTGGCAACTTCGATGCGCTGCCAGTAATCCGCCGCGCTCTCCCCCGGCTTTCGCCGCGGTGGGACGAACGCCGGGTCCTCCGGTTCGGAGGATCCGATCCGGTTCACGAAGAGGTCCCCGCCCTTCGCTTCGACGGCCGCTTCGAACCGCTCGATGGCTTCGAGGGTGTCGGCGACCTCTTCATCGCTGTCGTCCTGCGCGATCTCGATGCCCCGCTCATTGAGCCGGTATTCCGCCTCCAGCCGCGCGTTGTGCTGTTCCGTGGGGCGGTTGGGATCGAGATCCTGCTGGTGGTGCTCGTAGGGTCCGGTCATGTGGCGTACGGTAGCGGCCGGGCTCGGACCGGGATGTGCCCAGGATCACTTCTCCGTGCTACGACCCTGTCACCTCGACCAGCTCGAACTGCTCGCTCCCATCCACCGGTCCCTCCAGGGTCAACCCCACGTCCGAGCAATAGTATTTGTGCTCCACGGCTCCGGCCTCCAGCGGGTTCCGGTCCTCGGTCCTGATGCACCCGCTGAAATCACCGTGCGGCACGCTCACGCTCTCATCCAGGGCGATCACCTCGGCTACATCCTCCGCCACTCCCTGATAGAACTCCTGCTTGTACTGCTCGTTGAGGTGGGCCGCCGGGTCGCCCCACATGATGATCCCGGGCTTGGCGCCATCCACCCCCGCCTCCCACGAGCCCGCGGTGCTCACGACCTCGCCGTTCTCGAGCTCCTTGGAGTCCTCTCCCAGATACCAGACGTCGCCGTTGCTCTGCTGGGCGTACCAGTCGAACGTGTCCTCGATCAACTCGCCGTCGAGGAAGACCTGGTCGTGCACCACTGTGGCGGCGATGCCGAGGATGGTCTTGGTCTCGGCCATCACCTCGACCGTGCTGGTCTCCAACCCATCGGCTGTCTCGCCACGATAGTGAAGTGTGACGCCCGGAGTCAGCGGGAAGAAGGGATTGGTGACCTCCGGAACGAAATCGGCCGGGTTCAGCTGCGGGTCGTAGCCCGGTCCGGACGACTCGTCACCGCACGCCACGATCGCCAGTAGTGCCGCCAGAGCGCTCGTGCGAGCTCGGAGCATGGTGCCTCCCGGAGATGCTGGTGGATCTGGAACCCTGGGAGGAGCAGGTCAGCGCGGCGTTTGTGACGCTCAGGGACCGACGGGCGCGAGCCGGAGGGTGTATCGGCCATTCGCGTCTCGCCGGGCGTCGGTGATTACGCGGGAGTCGGCCGCGCGAAACACCGTGTCACCGCCTGCTTCGATCGTCACCCGCGGCGCCGATCTCGGGATCAGGATCTCGAAGTGGGCGCGTCCGATGGGCCGGACCTGAAGCCGGTCCACTTCGGAGACGAACGCCGCATTCCCCTTCAGCGCCCGCACAACCACCGCGTCGTCCCGGCTGAGCTCTACTTCGGCGGTGACGGTGTCCACGGCAGGGTCGAAGCTGACGGTCAGGCTCGAGCCGGGAAAGACCGCGATACCCGCCTCCGCGGGCGGCCGGGGGATGGACGGATGCTCCGCTTGAGGAGGCAAGGGCGGAGCGATCCATTGGGTGAGCCGATCGATGACGACGGATAGGGGCGAGCCCGGCGCGGCATACGCCACGCCGGCGAGTCCGACCAACAGGAGAAGGCCCGCCGCCCATCGGAACCGCCGCGGACCGGCGAAGGCCGCCGGTTGGAACAGCCGCGACGGATCGGGCGAGGCGATCGGCCGGTCCAGTTCGCCCAGCCGAGCGAAGATCTCCCGGTCCTCCACCCGTGCGGTCTCCACCCGTGCCCGGCATTCGCCGCACTCCGTGAGATGGTCGCGGGCCATCTGATCCGCCGAGCCCCGCAGCTCCCCGTGCAGGAGCCGCTGGATCCACTCGTCATCGAGATGCATCGGTACGGCGCTCATAGGCCTCCCGGAACGCGCGCTTGGCGCGGGCCAGCAATGTTCCGACGCTCGCCTCGTGCAGCTCCAGCGCGGCGGCGAGGTCGCGGTAAGCGTAGCCCTCAGCGCGAAGCAGCAGGATCTGGCGGTCGCGCTCACTGAGCCGGCCGAGCGCGTCCCGGATCCGCTCACGCGAGTCCGAGGTCTCGGCTCCCTGCCCCGGTTCTGGGAGCGGGTCGCCCATCGACCACTCCGCGCGCGAAGCAGTCAGGAGGCGCCGCCGCCGCGTCGCGGTGGATCTCGCATTCCGGAACAGGTTCATCGCCACCGAGATCAGCCACGCCTCCGGCTGGTCCGGTAGCGCGCCCCGCTGGTACAACTTGACGAACGTCTCCTGGGCCAGGTCAGCCGCCAGCTCCCGGTCGCCCGACAGGCGATCGAGATAGCGGGCCAACCGGTGGTAGTGCGCGTGGAACAGCTCCACGACGCGGTCATGGAACGGCGGGTTCAGGGCAAAGGCTCCGTGTCGTCCCGGCAACTGGAGCAAGCCAAGGTCTTGGAATGTGACGGGGCGGGTGGGGTCAGAACTTCCAATCCACTCCAACGACCAAGGGCGCGAGGGGGCGCATCTCGATCGCAGTCTTTTTTCCGGTCACCGGATCGGTGGCCAGCGCCAGCACGTTTCGCCGCCCGAGGAGATTGGTCACGGTGCCGAAGATGGCCAGCTCGACGTCGCGCCCGGCGAGCTCCAGGTGCCAATGCTGGCGAACGCCTGCGTCGAGCCGGAGGTAGGAAGGCAACCGCACCCGGCCCAAGCTGCCGGTGTCATGGCCCGGGCTCCCGACGAACTCGCAGCCCTGATCGAGCAAGTTGCAGGACTCCCATTCGAAGGCGCCAAGCAGCCCGCTCCCTCGCCGACCGAGCGCGCCGGCCAGGCCGAGGCGGATGGACATGGTGGACGCCGGGAAAACGACCAAGCCGGCCTCGACCAGGTGGCTGGCGCCGTAGCCGGGCGCGAAGCTGGAGTCACCGTAGGCCAGCCGCACCCGCTGCCAGCCGTAGCTCGCGGTCACCCCGAAGCGGGAGCCGCTCATCGCCGCGTCGAGTGACAGCCCTCGGGCACTGCCGGAGCCGGTGACGAATGCGCCGTTGGCGAACGGCGACGAGGCGCGAGGCGCCACCAGCACCAGCCCCTCGAACTCCCCGGCATGGAGCTGCCCCCCCAACCTCACCCCGGGAAACGCCAGCCACTCTGCGGCGAGCACCGCGCGGTCGCTGCGTCCCACCGGGACCTCGCGCGAGCCCGCTCCGATGAAGAGATCCGCCGGGAAGATGCCACCCGCCACGGACTCCGAATTGCGCAGCGATTGGGAGAACTGATGCGACCGGGCATACCCTGCCGATAGCGAGGCCATCGCCGACGGCCGCCACCGCAGCTCACCCTGGGCGCCGAGCCAGACGTCGCGGGCGGCCGCAGTCGTCGAGAGGGCGAGATCGGCACTGAGCGCGGCGACCAGCGGCCGGCGGTGCTGGAAGAAGAGCGCGGCGGACGGCGTCATGGCCCGGAGCGACGTCCCGACGCCAGAGCCGCCGTGGGCGGCGACCCGGTACGCGGTACGGCTGCGCTGGATCCGGAGCCCCGCGCCCCAGTAGCGCCCTCCCGCCTGGCGCTCGAGGGCCAGCAGCAGCCCCTGGTCCTCTCGATCGGATTCCAGCGCGAGACTGAGGCCGCTGTCGGGATGCCAGCCGGCTTCGGCCTCTCCCATAGCATTCCACGCCCGTATCCGCAGGGTGGCGGCCGCCTCGACCCGCCGGCTCCATTCGAGCCCCACCGATCGGCTGGACCACTCGAAGCCGTTGCGCGGACGGCGCCGGACGCTGTCAGGACTGAGCGTGGTGGCATCGACGCTGTTGTGGTTGTCGTACGCCAACACCCGAAGCCGCCCTCCGAACGCAGGTCCCTCGAGCTTGCCTAACACGTCACCGGTGTGGCCGCGGAGATACGAGGGATCCCGCTCAGGAGCGAACAGGCCGGGGAAGCCGGATCGCACGCTCAGCAGGAAACCCGCCCCGGTCCCACCTACGGGACCGAGCATGGTCAGCCGGCCGTGGCTGGTGCTGAAGGTTCCCTGCGCCCTGACCTCGGCCCCGGTGGCGCGGGTGGCTCCGGCGATCGCGCCCGACAGCGCGTCGGGCGGGTCGAGCTGGGGCAAGGCCGAGAGGACCTGGAGCCGGTCGAGCGCATCGGGATTCCACGCGCTGAAGGTGCCGGCGGTGTGGTAGGGACTGAAGACCGGGATCCCGTCGAGTAGATACGCCACCTGGTCGGAAGCACCGCCGCGGATGTGCATCCCGCTGGGCGCTTCCGGGGCCGCCGACACCTCGCCCCCACTCAGCGCGAGGAATCCGTCGGGCTCGGCGAGGAGGGGATGATTTCTGAGCGCGGCGGCCGAGATGCCCCGGTCGGGAAACGGCGTGCTGTCGGCCGGGTCGAGCCCCCGGACGGCAACCGGCGAGCGCACCACGATCGCCGGCAGCTGCAGCGGCACGGGTCGGAGGGAGAAGTCCAGCGACAGATCGCCCTCGCCCGGCACCAGCGCGTGCACGCTGCGAGGGGAGAAGCCGATGCGCTTGACGGAGAGATGCTGCGGGCCGGCCGGCACCCCCTCCAGGCGATACCGGCCGGAGGCGTCGGTGAAGACGGCGCGATCGAGATCGGTGAGGACCACGACCGCGCCGGCCAGCGGCGCTCCGCTCTCACCATCGCGGACAGTGCCGGCGATGGCGGCCTGGCTGGCTTGAACGGTGAGCGCCAACTTGAGCGCTCCAAGGAGCAGGGCACCCATACCGCGTGGTTCTCAAGTTGGGACCAGGCCCGGCCGGCGCAAGAGCGGCCTCCATGTCCTGATGTTACTGAGCCTCCCCGATCGCTGCTCCTCAGGCTTCCCGCCCCTCCAGCAGCTCCTCCGCCGCCCGACGTCCCGATCCCAACGCACCTTCCATCGTGGCGTTGAGACCGCCGCCGCAGGTGGCCTCCCCCGCGAAGTACAGCGTCGCGGCCACCGGCTCGGCGAGGCTTCGATGCGCCTCCGCGCCGCCGACGGTGACGTAGCTGTACCCACCCCGGCAGAAGGGGTCGCTGCGCCAGTCGTGGAAGCGGTGACTCTCCAGTCGCGCGACGACGTCGTGCCGCGAGCGGCCCAGCAGCGCGGCGAGGGAGCCGAGCGCGAGATCCACCAGCTCCGGCTCGCTCGCGCCCGCGATGCGGTCGGCGAAGGGACCGCCCGCCCATGCGGTGAGCGTCGGCGCCACCGGATCGACCGAGGTCCACCAGGTCGGCAGCGGCTGGTCGAAAGCGTGGAGAAACAACCCGCCCTCGAGCGCTGGGTCCTCGCGCCAGAAGGGGTCGCGGAACGTGAGCCCCAGCTTCACCACGTGGCCCATTTCCAGCAGCCCCGCGGCCTCCAGCTTCCGGTCGAGCCGGGGCGCGAAGCGCAGCGCGCCGGCACTCGCGTCCGGCGGGTCGAGCAGCGGGAGCGGCACGGCGATGACGGCGGCCTCGGCGCGGAGCGTCTGCCCGGTGGCGATGCGGACCTCGACGCTGCCCGGCCGCCAGCTCACCTCGCGAGCCACCGTGCCCAGTCGCACATCGCAGCGGCTCGCCAGGCGACTGGCCAACAGGTCCACCCCGCGGTCGAGACCGTCCCGCGACCTGATGTCCGACGCTTCAGCCGGCTGACTCGACTCCACTTCGGCCAGCCATCGGACGCTCAGGCGGGTCGGTTCCGCCGCATGGAATCCCTGGGCATACAGAAGGAGATGCTCGCGCGCATCCGCGTCCTCGGGGCCGCCGCAGCAGCGATCGATCGCCGCCCGGAGCGAGATGTCGTCGCCCGATACCCCCGCGGCGCGGGAGACCAGCGCGTCGTGGCCGCCGGAGAGATCGGCGAGATCGCGCCATCCGCCGGCTACGCGCTCGAGCTGCTTGCCCTCCGCCGCCACCAGGCGGGCGCCGGCTCCCGCCAGCAAGTCGTGCCAGGCTCCGTCGCCGCCGATCCACTCCGGTCCCAGCTCGTGCGGTGTGCCGTCGCGGTCCCGCTCGGTCCAGACTCGTCCGCCGAGCCGGTCGCGGGCCTCCAGCAGCATCACCGACGCACCGGCCTCGACCAGGCGCGCGGCCGCCGCGAGTCCCGCGAGACCGGCGCCGATGACGATCGTGTCCACGGTTGTCGGGAGGTGCTACGCGGAGAGCAGGTCGGCGTGTTCGGGATGCCGCTGCATCCAGACCGCGACGTACCAGCAGGTCGGGATGATGCGGAGGTTTTCGCTGCGGGCGTAGCGGACGGCCGCTTCAACCAGGCGGGCGGCGATGCCCTTCCCCCGGTCCGTGCCGGGGACGTAGGTGCTGTAGAGGTCGAGCACACCGGGCGTCGCCGTCGCGTAGGCGAGCACGGCGGTGCCCGAGCCGAGATCGACGGTGAAGCGCTGGGCGGTGGGATCGTGCTGGACGGCGGGTGCCATGGTTGGAGGGTAAAGCGGTGCCGGAGGGTTGACCAGTACCCCGCCGGGGAGGGGCCACTCACCAGCGGCAGCGCCCCCCAGATGCAAGGCTGAATCGTTCAGTGACCGGGCGCCGCCGTGAACGTTCCACTCACGTGGAGCGGCCGATTCTCGTCGCTCGGGTCGGCCGCCTCGAACCCGACTGCGTCGATCTCGAAGTGGCCCGCCACGTAGTTCTCGAACGAATGGGTGATCGTGAGCCGGCCAGCACGCGCGTGGAACGCTCCGGCTGGCCTCGCGGGTGAGCCCGTCACCACCAGCGCCTGGATCGCGGCCGTGGAGTCGGGGCCGAGCCGATAGACGCCGGCAAGGCAGCCGGACCGACGGCCTGACCGGCAGCTTCCGGCTCATGCACATCGAGGCCGACGCGCGGGTGAGCGTGCCCGCCGGCCAATCCCCGGTGCGGCCCTATGCCGGCCACGGTGGGGCGGCGCAGTCTGAGCACTTCGATCGTGGATCTGGCGGGCAATACCGGACACATCGGGCTCAACGGGCTGACGCTCGGGCTGGGCGGAGGCGTGCAGTATTTGCTTTCATCCGACCTCGCGCTGGACGGCGGGGTCAACATCGGATTCGGCCGCTTCGGTGGGAAGCTGACCGAGAACGGGTTCAGCGTGCCGGTTCCCCGGCTGGAGGGAACCACGATCACCCGGCTGATGTTTGGCGTGAACTGGTATCATTAGTCCGGCCGGCGGCGGGGCCTTTCCGGGCCCGCCGCGCAGGCGGCTCCCGCGATCCGAAGGCCGTGACATGGACATCCTGAGCGCCATCGGCAACACCACCCTGGTCCAGCTCCACCGAGTCCTTCCTTCCAACGGCGCCCGGCTCTTCGCCAAGCTCGAGTGGGAGAACCCCACCGGCAGCATGAAGGACCGGATGGCGCTGACGGTCATCTCGCGGGCGGAGCGCGACGGCCGGCTGCCGCCCGGCGGCACGGTCGTGGAATACACCGGCGGCAGCACCGGCACGTCGCTCGCCCTGGTCTGCGCGGCCAAGGGCTACCGGATCCGGATCGTCACATCCGACGCGTTCAGCCAGGAGAAGCGGGACCACATGGCGGCGCTCGGCGCGGAGCTGACGCTGGTGCCGAGCGAGGGCGGACTTACCACGAAGCGCCTCATCCTCGACATGATCGAGGTGGCGCGCCGGTTGAGCGAAGAGCCCAGCACGTACTGGACCGACCAGCTCAACAACCGCGACAGCATCGAGGCCTACCATCCACTGGGCGAAGAGATCTGGCGGGAGACCGGCGGCGAGGTCGATGCGTTCGTCCACAGCGTGGGCACCGCCGCCTCGATCCGCGGCGTCGCGGCCACGCTGAAGCGATACAAGCCCGGGGTGAAGATCGTGGCGGTGGAGCCCGCGGAGTCCTCGGTGCTGCGGGGCGGACAGGCCGGACCCCACAAGATCGAAGGCGTGGGGATCGGTTACACGCCGCCGCTCTGGGAGCCGGCGCTGGTGGATGAGATCGTGGCCGTCCCCACCGCCGATGCGAAAGCCATGACGCGGAGGATCGCGCGGGAGGAGGGGCTGTTCGCCGGCACCTCGTCCGGGGCGAACGTCATCGCCGCCTCCCAGGTGGCGGAGCGTCTGGGACCGGGCGCCACCGTGGTCACGCTGATGGTGGACTCGGGACTCAAGTACATGAGTACCGACGTCTATCGGACCCGGCCCTAGAAGCGCCGAGCTCCGTCAGCGGAGCGAGATCGCGGCCTGCTCCAGCAGGTCCATCGCGTCCTGCATGCCGTCTTCCATTCCCGACTCGATGTGCGCGTCCCGGTGCTCCCGCTTCTCGTGCTGTACCAGGATCCGGACCGTGGTGCGTCCGTCCTTCTCGGCGAGGGTGAGCGTGTTCACCGCCTCGGCGTCCGGCATGCCCTCATATACTTCCGTGCTCACGATGCGCTCGTTCTCGACCAGCTCGTGGTACACTCCGTGGAAGCCCACCTCGAAGTCGCCCTGCGCGATCATCACGTACCGCCACTTGCCGCCGACCCGCAGATCGACCTCCACCAGCGTGACTTCACCCCGATTGGCGTGCCACCAGCGCTTGATCAGCTCGGGCGTGGTCCATGCTTTATAGACCAGATGCTTGGGGGCGGCGAATTCCCGGGTGATCAGAATCTGAGTGTCGGTCGGGAGCGTCACCACCGCTGTACCGCTAGTCGCCATTGCCATGATCTCCTTACTCCTTCTGTTTGAGCTCGCCCAGGAGCTCGTCGAGGACTTCGAACCGTTCTTCCCATGACCGCTCGTAGCTCTTGACCCACTCGTGGATCGGCTTCAGCGGCAGGCTGTTGAGCCGGTACATCCGCTGGCGTCCTTCCTCCCGCGCGACCACCAGACCCACCTCCCGAAGCACCTTCAGGTGCTTGGACACCTGCGGCTGAGCCAGGCGGAGCCGCCCGACCAGATCGTTGACCGACCGCTCTCCCCCGCTCAGCAGGTCGAGGATCTGCCGGCGCCGGGGCTCGGCGACCGCGTTGAATGCGTCGGTGGTCGTAGCTGCTCTTGCCATGAGAAATTATATATACCCATATGGGAATATGTCAATCCCTCCGTTCGGCCGCGCCCAGTAGGCGGAGCGCGATGTGTTGCCCGGATCTCCCCGTCTTCGCACTATGGATCGGGTTCTTCTTCTCCTCCAGCTTCGCGATCGCCCCATGCGCGCCGAACCGTCCAGTTTCAATCTCGCCCAGGTGAATATCGGCCGAGCACGGGGCCAACCGGACGACCCGGTCATGGCCGAATTCATGGCCCGGCTCCCGGAGATCAACGCGCTCGCGGAGCGAAGCCCGGGGTTCGTCTGGCGGCTCCAGACCGAGGACGGCGACGCCACCGCCTTCCGGCCCTACGACGATCCCCTGATCCTGATCAACCTCTCGGTGTGGGGCGGCTTCGAAGCCCTGCGGGGGTACGTGTTCAGCAGCGAGCACGCGGCGGTGATGCGGCGGCGGCGGGAGTGGTTCGAGCGGTTCGAGCGGGTCTATGTCGCGCTCTGGTGGGTGCCGGCAGGGCACCGGCCCACCGTCGCCGAAGCGGTGGAACGGCTGGCCCACCTCGAGCGGCACGGGCCCACCGGGCATGCCTTCGGATTCGCCTCCCCGTTCGATCCGGAGGGCCAGCCCCTGCCCCGGGACCGCGCCCGGGACGACGCCTGCCCGGCCACTTGACGTTGGCTTGAGAGGTCCGCACCACGCTTTCCTTGAAAGCGTGGTGTTCCGATGACGTGTTCTCCCCCTGGACCGTGAGTCGTCGTATGCGCTGGCCCCATGCCCTCCCCGTTGCCGTATTCGCCATCGTCGTCGCCGTCCTCCTATCCCTCGCCTGCAACGACTCCTCCAGGATGACGGAGGTGGATCCCACCGCCGCCGCCGTCGCCAAGACCCTGACGGTGCTTGGCAGCGGAAACGGCGATGGGACAGTCACTTCGAGCCCAGCCGGGATCAACTGCACCATCACCAAGGGCGTCCCGGCCGCGACAGGGTGCAAGGCGACCTTCAACAGCGGCACGAACGTCACCCTCACCGCCACGCCGAAGAACGGGCACTCGTTCCGGGGTTGGTTCCGGCTCTGCACCGGCACCGGGACCTGCTCCACCTCCATGTCGGTCAACCGGACCGCGGATGCGCGCTTCTCCAAGGGGCCCTTCAAGCTGACGATCGCCGGCGGGTCCGGCACCGGGAGCGGCACGGTCCAGAGCCAGAGCGGCCTCACGCCGGCGATCAACTGCACCATCACCAACGGCGTCGCGGCAGCCACCGGATGCTCGGTGTCCTACCCCGCCAACACGAACGTCGTGCTGACCGCCACGGCGGCCGCCGGCAGCAGCTTCAACACCTGGGGTCCGCCCTGCAGCGGCGCCGGCACCTGCCAGTACACGATCATCCAGGCCCGCACCATCAACGCCGTCTTCGCTTCGACCGGATCGGACCCGGTGGCCACCAAGGGCGAGTGGGGCCCGACCTTCCAGACCCCGGTCGTCGGGATCCACGTCCACCTGCTGCCCACCGGCAAGGTGCTCCTCTGGGGCGACCGGGGCGACGCTCAGCTGTGGGATCCCGAGAGCCCGAATGGAGGATTCACCGCGATCGCCAAGACGTACCGCATTTTCTGCAGCGGCCACACCTTCCTTCCCGACGGCCGGCTGCTGATCACCGGCGGTACCATCAGCGGCACCCGGGGCGATCCTCGCGCGGTCATCTTCGACCCGGCGACCAACAGTTGGACCCCAACCAGCTCCATGGCACAGGGCCGCTACTATCCGACCACGACCGTCCTGTCGAACGGGAACGTCGTGGCGATTTCCGGGTCGGACGAAACCGCCACGGTGGTGGACATCCCCGAGGTCTGGAACGGCAGCAGCTGGCGCCGCCTGACGAGTGCCAGCCTCTCGATTCCCAACCCGTATTACCCCGCGGTGTTCCTGGCGCCGAATGGCAAGCCGTTCCTCGCCGGCTTTCAGGCCAGCACTCGATATCTGAGCACCGGCAGCACCGGCCAGTGGAACACGGTCGCCACCCGCAACGCTCCCGACCGGAAGCTCGGCTCCGCGGTGATGTACGCGCCGGGCAAGGTGCTCTACGCAGGCGGCGGAGATCCCCCGACCAGCTCGGCCGAAGTGATCGACCTCAACGCCGCGTCACCCGGCTGGCGGGACGTCGCCGGCATGCAGTTCGCCCGGCGGCAGATGAACGCCACGATCCTCGCGGACGGCTCGGTGCTGGTCACCAACGGCACCAGCGGCCCCGGCTTCAACGACGTCACCCAGGCGGTGGAGGAAGCGGAGTTGTGGAACCCCGCCACGGAGGCATGGACCACCATGGCCCGCGAAGCCGTGGGCCGGACCTATCACTCCGCCGCCCTGCTCCTGCCCGACGGGCGGGTGCTCTCCAGCGGCAGCGGCGAAGGCGGCGGAGTCAGCTTCGAGAACAGTCAGTTCACGATGCAGGTGTTCTCGCCGCCGTATCTGTACAACCCCGACGGCTCGGCGGCGGCGCGACCGACGATCGCCTCCGCGCCGGCGAATATCGCCTACGGAGGCTCGTTCGCGGTCGAGAGTCCCGAGGCCGGCACCGTAACCAGAGGTACGCTCATCCGGCTGTCGTCGGTCACCCACGCCTTCAACCAGAGCCAGCACATCTATCCGCTGGCGTTCACGGCGGACGGGGCCACCACGCTCCGGGCCGACGCCCCGCCGAGCGGCCATCTCGCGCCTCCCGGCCCCTACCTGCTGTTCCTGCTGAGCCCGCAGGGCGTGCCGTCGATCGCGAAGATGGTGACCGTCGGACCTTAGACGCCCATGTACTCCCCGCTGTGCGGCCGGCTCGGGATCGCGAATCCGATCATCCAGGCCCCGATGGCGGGCGGCTGGACCACGCCCGAGCTGGTGGCCGAGGTGTCCGAGGCGGGCGGAATGGGCATGCTGGCCGCCGCGCGCCTCACGGCCGACGAGCTCCGGCGGCAGATCCGCGAAGTGCGCCGGCTCACCGCTCAGACCTTCGGGGTCAATTTTCTGATCCCCACGGTCAGCGGCCGGGACGATCCCCATCGGGAGCAAACGGTCGAAGTGCTCCATCAGATTCGCCGGCGGCTGGGACTGCCCACGGCCCCGGCGGCGGCCGCGACGAACGCCGCGACGGTGGATGAAGGACTGGAGATCGCCAGCGCGGCCAACGTTCCCGTCATCAGCTTCGCGATGGGTTCGCCACGGGCGTACGCCCCTCGAGTGCACGCCACGGGGGCGGTCCTCATGGCCGCGGCGACGACGGTCGATGACGCGAAGGCGGCGGAGGCCGCCGGGGCCGACGTGATCGTGGCCCAGGGCGCCGAGGCGGGGGGCCACCGCTCCACCTTCGAGGCAGGACCGCCGGACTCGGTTCCCCTGGTCGGCACGATGGCCCTGCTCCCGGCCGTGGTGGATGCCGTGTCTATCCCCGTGGTCGCGGCCGGCGGGATCATGGACGGGCGTGGGATCGTGGCCGCGTTCGCCCTCGGGGCCCAGGCGGTGCAGCTCGGGACCCGGTTTCTGCTGGCGGTCGAGAGCGGGGCGCCTCCGATCTATCGGCGACGACTGCTGGAAGCGGACGAGACCGACACCGTGGTGACCGACGCGTTCAGCGGCCGGGCGGCGCGCGGGCTGCTCAACAGCTTCATCGCGACCTTCCGCGACGCGGGCGCCCGGCCGCTGTCCTGGCCACGCCAGACCGCGGCGGCGATTGACATCTACCGGGCGTCGCTCGAGGGCGACGGCGAATGGGCGCCACTGCTCGCCGGCCAGGGACTCCGGCTCGCGCGGCGGGAACAGCCCGCCGGCGAGATCGTTCGAGAGCTGCTCGAGGATATGGATCGCGTTCGCCGCCGGCTCCCATGATCCCAAAGTGCAACGTGGGCTCGTGCGCGACACTATCTGACCGGAAGACGGGCGCATAGTTTGTCCGAGGAATGGCTCGACTTCATGCGGTGAGGCGGCTGCTGTCGGTGGCGCTGCTCGGTGTCCCCGCCGCGGCGTGCGGCTCGGAGAGCCCTGGCTCCCCGTCGGACGGAGGGCGACTGGCGGTGTCGCCCTCGAGACTGGTCATGGGACTGGGCACGTCGCGCCAGCTCACGGTGACCGTCTTCGACGGCGCCGACGACCCCGTGGACGGAGCCGCGGTGGAGTACACCTCCAGCGATCCGTCGCTGGCCACCGTCACCGGCGAAGGCCTGGTGCGCTACATCGGGCCGGGCGAGGCGGAGATCACCGTCGCCAGCGGCGATCTCACCGCGGTGGTCGCCTACACCGGCATGCGCTCCGGGCACCCGCTCGGCACCACGATCACCTCCGCCCGGCTCACCGGTGACCAGACCGGCGGAGGCCCGTTCGCCGCCGCGGTTGACGCCGACGGGCAGGTCCTGATCTCCCAGACCAACACCGGCCGCCTCGCGGTCAGCCCCTACCCGATCACGACCGGCTTCGCGAGCCGCATGCTCGACGGCACGCCGACGTCCATCGTGCTGCTCGGCGACGGCGCCGCGCTGGTCACGCCGACCGGCGCGGACAACGACCACGCGACCGTGATCGATCTGGAATCGGACGAGATCGCGCTCGATGTCCCGCTCGGAGTGGCCGCCTTCTCGGCGGTGACGACGCCGGACAGCCAAACCGTCTATCTGGGCACCAACGACGGGCGGGTGCTCCTGTTCGACGTGGCCTCGTCGAGCGTGTCGGGATCCATCGATTTGGGCATCGCGCTGGCGCGCGCCAACCATCTGGCGCTCGACCCGACCGGCACCCGGCTCTACGCCAGCTCGTTCACCACCGGCACGGTGTCGGAGATCGACCTCGAGGCGGGGTCCGTGTCACGCACCTTCGTGGTCGGGGGTGAGCCCCAGGGCCTCGCGGTTTCCCCGGACGGCGACCTGCTCTATGTGGCTGACGAGTCGGGGCCAGGCGACTTCGACGTTTACGACCTGGACAGCGCCATCCTGGTGACGTCGCTTCCCTCCGGCGCGGTCTCGTCCACCGGCGGCCCGTTTGCCCTCGCTCTCTCCCCCGACGGCACGGTGATCTACGCCGGTGTCATCACCGGCGACAGCCTGGGACTGATCCAGGTGATCGACGCGGCCACCCACACCATCCAGCGGACCATCACCAGCTGCGGCGGTATCCCGCGGCGCATCGCGTTCGGCTTCTCGGGCGGCCTGGCCGTGGTCGCGGACGAAACCGGATGCGCCAACTTCGTGGAGTGACGACCATGGCGGAGACCCCCAGAGCGGCGGCGGTTCGAGGCAAGATCATGCGCTGGTCGTGGACCGAGGGCCCGACGGCGGGACACGTGCACGAGCACGTCTTTCACCAGGACGGCACCGTCGAGTGGTACGACGCCGGCAAGGCGCCCGCCGCGAAGGGAGGAGCCAAGGAGCGGCCTCCCTATGCCGCGTTCGAGGTGACCCGTGAGGTGTGCGCGGTCTCCTATCTCGCGCCCTCCGGATTCACGCTCACGGTCGTGCTCAACTTCGCCAACCGGCAGCTGGTCGGGTTCGCCTCGGGCGGGGACCAGTGGCATCCGGTGCGAGGCACGTTCGAGGTGGTCGGCTGATGTCGGGCGCCGGCGTCCGCTCCGCGGCCGGCCTGCGCGAGCAAACCGACTCCGCCGCCGCCTATCAGGACACGTTGGTCCCGGCCCTGATGAAGGAGTGGGCCCCGCGCCTCGCCGAGGCGGCGGGCATCCGCGCCGGACATCGAGTCCTCGACGTCGCCTGCGGCACCGGCGTGCTCACCCGGGAGGCCGCGCGGCGCGCGGGCGGCAGCGTCACCGGCCTCGATCTCGATCCCGCGATGCTCGCGGTCGCGGCGCGTCTCAGCCCGGACATCCGGTGGCAGCAGGGGAACGCCGAGTCCCTGCCCTTTCCCGACCAGTCGTTCGATGCCGTGGTGAGCCAGTTCGGACTCATGTTCGTCCCGGACAAGGCGCAGGCGCTGCGAGAGATGATGCGCGTGCTGGCGCCGGGCGGGCGGCTGGCGGTGGCGGTGTGGGCCTCGCTCGACGATACGCCGGCCTACGCCGCGGAGACGGCGCTGGTGGAGCGGCTCGCGGGCGCGGCGGCAGGCCACGGGCTCCGGCTGCCGTTCGTCCTCGGCGACCCTGCGGAGATGGCAGCCCTCGCGAAAGAGGCGGGGATCGCCGGTGCCGGCATCCGACTCGTCGCGGGACGCGGCCGGTTCCCCAGCATTCGCAGCATGGTCGAAGCGGATGTCCGCGGCTGGCTGCCGATCCTCGGCGTGGTGCTGGAAGAGAAGTTGATCGAGGAGATCCTGCGAGAGGCTGAGACCGAGATCGCGCCACACGTCACCCGGGAAGGGAGCGGCGTCAGCTTCGAGTCGCCGGCTGTGCTGCTCACGGCCGGGCGACCCGGGCGTCAGCCCTGACCCCTGTGCCCGCAAAGGCTGCCGACAGCGTCGTCGCTACACTCCGGCGACGCGGCACCAAGAAAATCCGCGACGGCATGGCCCGCTACGCCATCCCGTCGGACAAGGCGTTCGGCGTCACCGTCGCCGCGCTGGGACAGATGGCGAAGACCCTGGGCCCGGACCACGACCTCGCCGAGGCCCTCTGGAGGACGGGCTGGTACGAGGCCCGCATGCTGGCGACGATGGTCGATGACCCCGCCCAGGTGACCGCCGCCCAGATGGACCGCTGGTGCCGCGACTTCGACAACTGGGCCATCTGCGACACCGCGTGCTTCAAGCTGTTCGACCGGACGCCGCACGCCTGGACCAAGGTCGGGCAATGGGCGCCGAAGCGCGAGGAGTTCGTGCGCCGCGCCGCCTTCGCGCTGCTCTGGGGGCTCACCGTGCACGACAAGACCGCCGGTGAGGACAAGTTCCTCCGCGGCCTGGAGCTGATCGAGCGAGCCGCCACCGACGAGCGGAACTTCGTGAAGAAGGCGGTCAACATGGCGCTGCGCTCGACCGGCAAGCGCAGCCGCGCCCTCAATGCGGCGGCCGTCGCCGTGGCCCGCCGGCTGGCGGAGTCGGCCGACCCCGCGGCCCGGTGGAACGGAAAGGACGCGCTGCGTGAGCTCACGAGCGCGTCCGTCACCAGCAGGCTTGCGGCGCAGCGAAAGAAACCCTGAGCCTCAGCGAGCCGACACCGGGCTCCCTTCGGGCGCGCGAAACGACGCGGGCCGCTCCGGCTTCGCTTCGGCGAGGGCGCGCTTGACGCCCGCGGCGTCCAGGTCGGTGGTATAGACCGGCGTCGCCGGCTGCTGCCGCCACGACTCGTCCAGTCCCCCGGCATCCACTCCGTCGAACCCCAGCTGCTCCACCAGGTCGAGGACCACGTCCTTGGCCCGCTTGTCGTCACCGGCGACCGGCAGGGCGACGCGGGCAAGCGTGCCCTTGGGCTTCCCCAGCTCCAGCAGGTTGCGGGCGAAGATGTTGTTGAATGCCTTCACCACGGGCCGGCCGAGCTGGTCCGAGACCCAGCGGCTCTCGGTCTTCCCCTGCTCGATCGGCTCGATCCTCCCGTCGCGCGGACGGGGATAGTAGTTGCCCGTGTCGACTACGACGACGTCGGCCGGCACGCCGTCGAACAGGCCGCGGGGAAGCCGCGGGATGTTCTTCTCCGGAATCGTGACGATCACGACTTGCCCTGCCCGAGCCGCCTGCTCCACGCTCACCGGCTTCGCGCCGGTCTCCTGCCCGAGCGCAGCCAGCGACTCCGGCCCGCGAGAGTTGGCGATGGAGACCTCGTGTCCCAGCGCCGTCAGCCGTCGCGCCAGCGTGCCGCCGATGTTGCCCGCGCCGATGATGCCGATCCTCATACCGCGCTCCTATCTGTCGATGAATGCCATCATGCGTTCGTTGTATCGCGGCCCCGCCACGACCTCGGGGGCCAGCGCCCGGTCCAGCTCCGCCATGTCCCCGGGGGCCAGCGCGAGGGTGGCAGCGGCGGCGTTCTCCTCCAGGAACCGGCGGCGCTTGGTGCCGGGAATCGGCACCACGTCGGTCCCCTTGTGCAACAGCCAGGCGAGCGCGACCTGACTCGCGGTCGCGCCCTGTCGCTCGGCGAGCGTCCGCACCACCGACGCCGCCGCCATGTTGGCGTCATAGTTGGCGCCCTGGAACCGGGGATCGCCCCTCCGGTAGTCGCCCTCGGGATACTCTTCCGCGCGGCGCGCCGTGCCGGTGAGGAAGCCGCGGCCCAGCGGGCTGAACGCCACCAGGCCGATCCCCAGCTCGCGCAACAGCGGGAGGATGTCCACTTCGAGATTCCGCTCCCACAGCGAATATTCGCTTTGCAGCGCGGAGATCGGATGCACCGCGTGCGCCCGCCGGATCGTCGCTTCACCCGCCTCGGACAGGCCGAGGAAGCGGACCTTCCCTTCCCGTACAAGGTCCGCCATCGCCCCGACGACGTCTTCGATCGGAACCGCGGGATCCACCCGGTGCTGGTAGAGCAGGTCGATGCGATCGGTCCGCAGCCGGCGCAGCGACGCCTCGGTCACTTCCCGGATGTGGGCCGGCCGGCTGTCGGTCCCGCTCAGCCGCTCGCCCTCGAAACGGAAGCCGAACTTGGTGGCGAGCACCACTTGGTCGCGCTTGCCTGCCAGCGCGCGGCCCAGCAGCTCCTCGTTGGTGAACGGCCCATAGGCTTCGGCCGTATCGAGGAACCGGACGCCCAGCTCCAGCGCGCGATGGAGCGTCGCGACGGACTCCTTGTCATCCGGCACGCCGTAGGACTGGCTCATCCCCATGCAGCCGAGTCCGATCGCGGAGACCTCGAGTCCCTGGGTGCCAACTGTGCGGGTCGGTAGCATGCGATTCCTTTCGGTGGATATGGAGAACCGGCGGCCTCCTGCCCCGGTTCCAGCATAGCTTGTGGCCGGTAAATTATCTGACTAACGTCAGATATGGACGCGATCGCCAAGGTCCGCCGGTTCAACCGGACGGTAACCCAGCGGATCGGCGCGCTGGAGAGCCGGTTCCTGGGGCGGGACCGCTCCTTGGGCGCCTCCCGGCTGCTGTTCGAGATCGGCCCCGACGGCGTGGAGGTTCGCCGGCTCCGGGCCCGTCTGGACCTCGACTCCGGCTATACCAGCCGCCTGCTCCGGGGCCTGGAGGGGGAGGGACTGATCCGCACCGGTCCCTCGTCCGCCGATGCCCGGGTGCGCTACGTTACGCTGACTCGCGCCGGCCGCCGGGAAGTGGCGCTGCTGAACCGTCTTTCCGACGAAGCCGCCGCCGCCCTGCTCGGGCGACTCTCCGCCTCCCAGCGTGAGGCGCTCACCGGCGGGATGGCCACCGTCGAGCGGCTGTTGCTCGCGGCTGCCGTCCACCTGGAGGTGGCGGATCCGAGATCCGCGGCGGCCCGCTACAGTCTGGCGCAGTATTTCGAGGAGCTGTCGGCCCGCTTCGAGACCGGCTTCGATCCGGCGCGCAGCATCCCCGCCGACGCGGAGGAGATGACGCCTCCGCGGGGGTACTTCGTGCTGGCCGGCCTGAACGATGAGCCGGTCGGCTGCGGCGCGCTCAAGGTCCATCCGACCCACGGCGAGATCAAGCGGATGTGGGTCGCCGGAACCACCCGGGGTTTGGGCGTCGGCCGGCGGATCCTGGGGCGCCTGGAGGAGCTGGCGCGCGAGCGGAGTCTGCCGCTGCTCCGGCTGGAGACCAACAAGACGCTGACCGAGGCCCATGCCCTGTACCGCAGCAGCGGATTCCGGGAAGTCGAACGGTTCAACGACGAGCCCTACGCCCACCACTGGTTCGAGAAATCATTGACATGAATCGAAAGACCGCGGCGATCCAGGCGATGGCGGTGGCAGTCCTCCTGGGTTGTGCGCCATCGTCTCCGGCGCGGCCGCCGGGTCCCGCGTCCCCCGTTGCGCCCTCCGCCGAGCCGGCCATCGGCGCGGTGCGGCGGTTCATCACCGACACCCTCCGCGTGCTCCGGGCGCCGGGCGCCTCCATCTGCATCATCCGGGACGGCCGGATCGTCTGGAGCGAAGGCATCGGCCTGGCCGACCTGGAGCAGCGGGTGCCGGTCACGACCACGACGAAGTTCCGCATCGGCAGCGTCTCCAAATCCCTCACCGGCGTGGCGCTGGGGCTGCTGTACCAGCGCGGGAAGCTGGATCCCGATGCACCGGTCCAGCGATACGTGCCCGGCTTTCCGGTCAAGCGATACCCGATCACGGTGCGCCAGGTGGCCGGCCACCTCGCAGGGATCAGGCATTACCTGCCGGGCGAGTTCGAGAACCAGAAGCACTACGCGACGGTGAGCGAAGGCCTGAGCATCTTCGCCGGCGACTCGTTGCTCTTCGAGCCGGGCACCCGGTTCGAATACTCCAGCTACGGCTACAATCTGCTCAGCGCCGTCATCGAAGGCGCGTCGGGCCGGCCATATCTGGACTACATGGCCGCGGAAGTGTTCGGCCCCGCCGGGATGACGCACACGGCCGCCGAAGAGCCGGACAGCATCATCGCCAACCGGGGACGGTACTACACCCGCGCCGATTCGACCGGCCCGGCCGTGAACGCGCCGTACGTCGACAATACCTACAAGTGGGCGAGCGGCGGCTTCCTCTCGACGGCGGAAGACCTCGCCCGGTTCGGGGATCGCCTGCTGAACGGAAACCTGGTCCGCCTGGAGACGCTGCGGCTGCTGTGGACCACCATGCACACCAGCGACGGGCAGCCTACCGAGTACGGGATCGGGTGGACGGTGGAGCGCGACTCACTGGGGAATCGCCGCGTCCGGCACTCGGGAGGGTCGGTCGGCGGCACCGCCCATTTGATCCTCTATCCCGAGGCCCGCCTGGTCGTCGCGGTGCTGGTGAACAGCGACTACACGTTCATCCGGGCCCTGGACCGGTACGCGGAGCCGTTTCTGGGCGCTCGGGACCCTTGACGGCGCCCGTTCCGGGGGTGATTTCTCCCGTTGGCAGCACGGCCCCCGGCTGAGCCCTGACCTGGTCCCTGTGGAGTACCCCCTGTGAAGCGCGCGCAATCCCGATCCCTGGCGCCACTCACGCCGGCGGTGCTGCTCTTCTCCATTGCCTGTGAACCCGGCCGCCCGCTTTCCCCCGAGCCGGGCCTCCCCGAACCCAAGACCGCTGCTTCGGGGTCCATCGCCTCGTTTCAGCTCACCGACTACTACCCTCCGGCCGAGGCGGCGGGTGGATGGCGGAAGGCCACCGATCCCGCGCAGATCCTCGGCCTCGGCATCGATCCGTCCCGCCTGGCCGGGCTCGGCTCCTACCTGATGGCGCTCCCCCACGAGAACTATGCCGTCGGCGTGACCGGCTACGATCCCACCAACAAGGCGGCGATCGTGATCAAGAACGGGTGGATCGTGGGCGAGTACTACAACAAGGCGAGCGCGGCGACGGGCGTGTATTACCTGGCGTCCAACGGCAAGACGTTCGCGATACTGCTCACCGGCCGGATGGCCCGGGATCAGGCCCAGCTCGGCCTCACCGGCCACAGCAAGCTCTACGACCAGCGCTGGCTGCCCCAGGGCTTCCCGCTCACCGACGCGCGAAAGGCCGATATCACCCTCGATCAGGTCTTCCGCCACGCCTCGGGAATCATTCCGGAGATCGAGCAGTCCATCGCCTCGGGCGCGGTGCAGCCGGGGACGAAGTGGAACTTCGACCTGTTCACCGTCGGGAGAGACGCCGATTATCCGGCCACCCGCCCGCTGTACTACACGCCCGGCAATCCGGGCGGGTACGCCAAGGGCAGCGCCTATTCGAGCGTGGCCTTCAATCACCTGAGCCTGATCTTCCGCAACGTCACGGGTCTGGAACCGGGCGAATATCTCCGGCAGGCCATTCTCCAGCCGATCGGCGTCGGCCGGATGGCGTACAAGACGACGGTGGGGATGGGGGACTACCGCTGGGCCGCCGCCGGCAACGGACTGGCATCCGCCAGGGATTTCGCCCGGGTGGGCTACCTGATGCTCCACGAGGGGGAGTGGAACGGCGGCGAGATCCTTCCCGCCGCATGGCTCCGCCAGTTCACCACCGCGCCGCACTACCGGAACATCCGCTCGAACGTCGATTGCCGCTGGGGCGCCAAGTTTCCGGCGGACATGTACCGCACGACCGGCTCGGGCCAGAACTGGTTGCTGGTGGTGCCGTCTCTCGATCTGGTGCTCAGCTTCAACGGCCGGACGCCCGCTTCCCAGTCGGCCGCCGTGGATACGATGTCCCTCAAGCGGCTCTTCGAGGCCGTCACCCAGCGCTACGTGGCGTGCGACGGATCGGTCATCAACGATACGCCCCCGCCGGAGCCGGACAACGAGCCGCCTTCGGCGGATTTCAGCGTCTCCTGCTCGGGGCTCGACTGCGCCTTCGGCGACGGCAGCGCCGACACCGACGGGACGCTGGCCTCCTGGAGCTGGAGCTTCGGCGACGGCGCGACCTCCACCGAGCAGAGCCCTTCGCACAGTTACGCGGAGGCGGGGAGCTACACCGTCACGCTCACGGTGACGGACGACGACGGCGGGACCGGCGGCCGGTCCCGCACGGTGGCGGCCGGCACCGGCAACGCGCCGCCCGCGGCGGATTTCGAGTCGAGCTGCTCGGGGTTGAGCTGCGGTTTCACCGACCGCTCCGCCGACTCCGATGGCAGCGTGCAAGGGTGGAGCTGGGAGTTCGGCGACGGGGCGACCTCGAGCGAGGCGGATCCCAGTCACCAGTACGCGGCGGGCGGAACCTATCAGGTGACGCTGACCGTGACGGACGACGGCGAAGCGACCCACCAGACGACAGCGGCGGTCGCGGTGGCGGCCCCGGCGATCGCCCTCTCGGCCACCGGCCGCGAGGACGCGACCAAGCAGTACATGGTGCTGCGCTGGAGTGGAGCGGTGGGCGCGAAGGTCGATATCTATCGGGACAACGTCCGGGTCAACACCACGGACAACGATGGGCGCCACACGATCAACCGGGTGTTCACCGGGCCCGCCACCTACGATATGAAGCTATGCCAGGCGAAGTCTACGTTCTGTTCCAACGTCGTGCAGCTGGTCTTCGATTGAGGCCGGACGAGCCTACTGGGTGCAGCTGGTCTTCGCGTGGCTCTTCGCCTTGGCGGACAGCTCCGCCATCACGGCCTTCACGTCCGCCCGATTGTAGTAGGTCGCGTCGTACCGCCACATCGAGAACGCGCAGACGTAGCTCTGGCCCAGCAGCGCGTTGCCGTACGAGCGCAGCTCGGCCGCGCTCATCTTCCAAGTCTTGGGCTGGGTTCCGCGGATGCCGCTGGAGCCGTTCCCGCCGTCGAGCACGTTCATCCCCGCGATCAGCCCGAGCTTCTTCGACTTGGCGCGGTTGACCTGCTGCTGGATCCAGCTGGCCGGCGAGGAGCTGCTCTTGGAGCGGAACATCGCCCAGCCGGCATCGAGGCCGGTGTAGGTCACCGGCGCGGACGCCAGCCAGTTGGCGGGGGCGTTCACCAGCGTCGGGAGGCTGGAGAAGATGGACTTGCTGTACTTGGCGGCCTCTTCGACGGTGGCCTGGGGAATCTGCTTGTCGCCCCAGCGGTCGGCGAAGTGGGGCTCATCGACCAGGAAGTGTCCCACGATCGTGCCGTCGCTGATGTAGGAGCTGAGGTTGATCCGGCGGTAGCGATCGACGCTCTGCTTCCATTTCGTCAGATTGAAGGTGCCGTCGGAGTTCTTGTAGGCGCCTTCCCCTCCGGCCAGCTTGATCAGGACCCGGCCACCCTTCGCTCTCACCTGCGACAGCACGTTGAGGACGCTCGACGGGGTGGGGTTTTCCACCAGGCCGGTGTGTACCGAGTTGAGCTGCGACGCCGTGAGCGCGGATGAGGAGAAGACGATCCCCGGCTGGGTTCCGGCCGCCGCGAGGTCGGGGCCTGCCTGCTCGATCCCGGTCGCCGGCCCGAACCGGTCCGCTTCCGTACAGCCCGCGGCCGCGAGCACGATGACGCCCAGCGAAGCCGCACCCAGAATACCTTTGTAACCCATAGTCCCACTGCCTGTTGTAGTACTGGAAATGGAGCCGGTTCCCCGGCTCGGACGGGGTGAAGGTTCGGCCCGGAGCCCCCCGATGTCAACCGCAAACCGGGTATTCGCCCGGCTTGCGACCCGGCGCAATTTCCCCAGCTTGAAGGGACCGATGAATTCGACCTGTATGGCCCTCGCGACGGCGGCGGCGGTGGCTCTGCCGGGCTGCTCGCGGCCGGCACCCGCGGCCGGACCAGGGAGTGCGGACGCGGCGGGCGATTCGGCCCGCCTGGTGGACCGGGTGTGGCGGGTGGCCGAGTCGAACGCATCGAGTCCGGGCGACCTGGTGGTGTTCCTCTCCGAGGGGACCCTGGTGTTCGCCTCGCCCCATGCCCTGCCCGCGTTCGGCAAGTGGAGCTATCGCGGCGACTCGCTGACCATGATCGAGGAAGGTCAGTCCTATCGGGTGGAGATCGTGAGCCTGACCGACGACGGCCTGCGGCTCAAGAGCTTCAACCCGGGTGAACCGGTCGAAACCCGATTTGTACCCGCGGAGGAGTGATGAGGCGACTGAGATGGGTGGTGCTGCCGGCGCTGGGCCTGTGGGCGCTGGCGGCCTGTGCCGGGAAAACGCCGGGCGACAGCAGCGGTGACAAGACGGTGGCCGCCAAGGACGACCTCACCGGCACCGCCTGGCGGCTGGAGGACGTGGCCGGCGCGGGCATCGTGGACGGCTCCGAGGCCACCCTGGAGTTCCTGGCGGAGGGCAAGGTCGCCGGGCGGGGCTCCTGCAACCGATTCTTCGGCACCGCGAAGGCGTCGGGCGAGTCCATCGGGTTCACCGGCCTCGGATCCACCAAGATGGCCTGCGCCGAGGCGCTGATGGACCAGGAGGCCAAGTACTTGGCCGCGCTCGAGGGAGCCAAGCGCTTCACCCGGTCGGGACCGACGCTGCTGATCTACGCCGAGGGACTGGAGCAGCCGCTGCGGTTCGTGCAGGCCGACCGGTAAGACCGCCGCGATGCGCCGAGCCAGACCGTCGCGGGTAGTGAAGCGCTGGCTCCGGTCGCTGGTCGGTCTCGACGTCTTTCAGCTGGCCCAGTGCAATGTGCCCGGCGACGTGTTGGGCGACCGGGGCGCGAGCTGGTTCGTCGCGACCGGCGGGCTCTCACCCTCGACGGTGGTGTTCTCTTTCGGCGTCGGCCGGGACGTCAGCTTCGAGCGGGCGCTGATCGAGCGGTTCGGCGTCACCGTGCACGCCTTCGATCCCACGCCGCGCGCCCTCGAGTGGGTCCGCCGGCAGCAGCTCCCCGACCGGTTGGTGCTCCACGAGCTGGGCCTGGCCGACTACGACGGCACCGCGCGGTTCGTCCCGTCGCGCCGTGAAGGCGGCGAGAACTTCAGCATGGTGCGCACCACCGGGATCGGCGATCCGATCCAGGCGCCGGTCCGGCGGTTCGCCACGCTCGCGGCACTGGTCGGCCGCACGCCCGACGTGGTGAAGCTGGATGTCGAAGGCGCCGAGTACGCCGTGATTCCGGATATGCTGGCCACCGGCTTCCGCCCGCGGCAGATCCTGATCGAGTTCCACCACCGCTGGCGGGAGGTGGGGCCGAAGCGGACCCGGGCGACGATCGATCTACTGAACCAACACGGGTACCGGATCGCCGACGTCGCGCCGAAAGGCAAGGAATACACCTTCGTGCTGGAGCCCTGAGCCATGCGCCAACTCCGATCGCTCGCGCTCGCCATCGTGCTCGCCTCCGCAGCCTGCTCCGACGGTAACGGCCCGAGTGAGGACGCGGTGTTCACCAGCGTCAGCGTCGGCAGGGCCTTCGCGTGCGCCCTCACGGAAGTCGCCACCGCCTACTGTTGGGGAGCCAGGCTCGGTGACCTGTCGACCCTGGATTCGGAACCGAGGGCCTACGGCGGTGGCCAACGGTTTCGCCAGCTATCCGTCGCGCAGGGCTTTTCGGCCGCTACGTATGCGGCCTGGCGGAGGCGGGCACACTCTGCGAGGGGGATCTGCATATCGGCTTCGATAGCTCTGAACCGCTGAGCGAAGAACTGGCGCCGCTGGAGCACGACGTGGCGCTCGATACCATGGTGACGGCAAGCACGCATTTCTGCGGCCTGACCGAGGCGGGCACGGCCTGGTGCTGGGGCGATCTCAACCTGGGCATGCGGGGTACGGGGGAGCCGGAGGGCCGGAACTGGAACCTGGAGCCAAACACCGTTGCGGGAGGCCTCAGCTTCAACACGATCGGCGCCGGTCTGTCGCACAGTTGCGGACTGACCGAGGAAGGCGCGGTCTACTGCTGGGGCGCGGGGGAGCAACTGGGGGCTCCGTCCGCTACCCTCGATCCCAGTGAAGACAACTGCGGGTTGGGTCCCGGCATCGGTGCGCCATGTGCTCATGCGCCGGTGCTGACCGAGCTGGCCGCGGCGGCAAGAACCCTGTTCGTAGGTGCGACCATGACCTGCGCGCTCACGCTCGACGACCAACTCTGGTGCTGGGGCCGGCTGCCCGGTGAGCTCGAGCCGGTCCTGGCGCCGAGACAGGTACCGGCTCCGACCGGAGTGAGCACCGTCGCGGTCGGCGAAACGCACCTCTGCATCCTGACGACGGCAGGCGAGGCATCCTGTCTCGGCTCGAACTCCGAGGGCACGCTCGGCACCGGCGAGACCGGCGAATTCGAGCCCGAGTTCCAGCCGGTTGCCGGTGACATCAGGTTCGCGGCCCTCAGCGCGGGATTGGGCAACACCTGCGGGCTCACGACGGGCGGCGCCGTGTATTGCTGGGGCAACAATGCGCAGGGGCAGCTCGGCGTCGGCGACTTTGAGAATCGCTCCGCCCCGGAGCAGGTGCGTCTCACCGATTAGCTAACTGGCGGATCGCCGTCGCTCACTCCAACCGAAGGACTCCATGCCGCGCCTTCTTCATCTCGCCGCGCTGCTCTGCGTCGCCTTCGTCGCCGCCCCGGTCTCCGCCCAGAAGCCGCCGCCGAGCTTCGATGCCTACGTGCGGCGGGTGATGCAGACCTTCACCGTGCCGGGCATGGCGGTGGCGATCGTGAAGGACGGCAAGGTCGTGCTGGCGAAGGGGTACGGCGTCCGGCGGATGGGTGAGCCGACCCCGGTGGATGAGCGCACCCGGTTCGGGATCGCGTCCAACACCAAGCTCTTCACCGCGACGGCGCTGGCGCTGCTGGTGGAAGAGGGAAAGATCGAATGGGACGCCCCGGTGATCCGCTACTTGCCGGCCTTTGCGTTGTACGACCCGTACGTCACCCATGAGCTGACCGTCCGCGATCTGTTGGTGCACCGGAGCGGGCTCGGACTGGGCGCGGGAGACCTGCTCTGGTGGCCGCCATCGACCTATAACCGGAAGGAGATCGCCCACCGGCTCCGGTTCATCCCGCCGGCGACCTCGTTCCGCAGCGCGTACGCCTACGACAACGTCCTCTACCTGGTGGCGGGCGAGCTGATCGAGACCGTGACGGGACAGACCTGGGAGGCATTCGTCAAAGGGCGGATTCTCGACAAGGTGGGGATGAGCGACAGCGACGTCCGCCACTCGGGCGCGGAGGCCGGGGGCAACGTGGCGGGCACCCATGCGGAGGTGAACGACACGGTGCGGCCGGTGCCGCCGTTCGGCAGCGACAACACCAACCCGGCCGGCGGGATCATGTCGGGCGCCGCGGACATGGCGAAGTGGATGCTGGTGCAGCTCGATTCCGGGCGGGTAGCCGACGGCTCCCGGCTCTTCTCGGCCGCGAGCGCGAAGCAGCTCTGGCGCGAGGTGACCCCCACGCCGATCGGCGCCCCGCCGGCCGGCATGCCGGGTCTCGCCCACCTCCGCCCCACGGTGGCCGGCTACGCCCTCGGCCTCAACGTGCGGGACTACCGGGGGAAGATTCTCCGCCAGCACACCGGCGGACTGCCGGGCTACCTGTCGAAGGTCGCCATGATCCCCGATCTACGGCTCGGCGTCGCGGTGTTCACCAACCAGGAGTCGGGCGCGGCGTTCGAGTCCATCGCCTACCACGTGCTCGACCACTACATCGGCGTGAAGCCGCCGGACTATCCGGCGCTGTTCTCCCAGCTCACCAAGGCGCAGCAGGAGATGGTCAAGGCGCAGGACCGCGAGGCCGCCACCACCCGGGACTCCACCTCGGGCCCGTCGCTGCCGCCGGCGAGCTACGCCGGCACCTACCGCGACCCGTGGTACGGCGACGTCGCCATCGCGCAGGACGGCAAGGGACTGGTGATCCGCTTCACCCGCACGCCGTCGCTGGTGGGCGACCTGATCCATTGGCAGCACGACACCTTCCTCGCCCGCTGGCGCGACCGCAGCCTTCGGGCCGACGCGTTCGCGACCTTCGCGCTCAATCCGGATGGGAGCATCGAGCGGCTCAAGATCGTGCCGGCGTCGGCGTCGGTCGATTTCAGCTTCGACTTTCAGGATCTGGTGCTGACGCCGGTCCCGGCGGATTCGTCTGCGCACTGAGCAGACGGAGATGGTCCCCTTCGCTGCGCTCCTCCTGCTGCTCGCCTGCACTCGCAGCCCCGCGGAAGACACAACGGCCGCGGCCGACCTCGTCCTCCAAGGCGGCGCCGTCTACACCGTCGATGCCGCCCGCTCGTGGGCCGCCACCGTTGCAGTGCGCGGCGGCCGGATCACCTACGTCGGTGACAGCCTGCCGGCCGGTACCGTCGGCCCCGGGACGCAGGTGCTGGAGCTCGCCGGACGGATGGTGCTGCCCGGCTTCCAGGACAATCACGTGCACCTGCTCGAGGGCGGGGTGGAGCTGGGCGACTGCCCGCTGTTCGACCTGAGCGGCCGGTCGGCGATCGCGGATTCCATTCGCGCCTGCGCCGCGGCCCGTCCCGATGCACCCTGGGTCCGCGGCGTGGGCTGGGCGCTGCCCGCCTTCCCCGATGCCAACCCCACGAAGGAGCTGCTCGATCGCCTGGTCCCCGACCGGCCCGCCTTGTTCACCGCGGCCGATGGCCATTCGGCCTGGGCCAACAGCAAGGCCCTCGAGCTGGCAAAGATCAGTCGAGATACGCCCGATCCACTCGATGGGCGGATCGAGCGGGATCCCCGCACCGGCGATCCGAGCGGAACGCTGCGGGAGACCGCGATCGGATTGGTATCCGATCTGCTCCCCGATCCCACCGACGGAGAGCTGGCCGCCGGCCTGGAGCGGGGAGTGCGCCTGGCGAACGAGGCCGGCATCACGTCCGTCTTCGAGGCGTGGGCCCCCGAGAGCTATCTCCGCACCTATGCCGCCGCCGACCGCAGGGCGCCGCTGACCGTCCGCATCGTCGCGGCCGCGGACGTCGAACTCGACTCCACCGGGATCGAGGGCATGGTTCGCCGGCTGGGTGACTGGCGCACTCGCTATGCGACGCGCCGGGTCCGGCCGATCGCGGCGAAACTCTACCAGGACGGCGTGATGGAGTCGCGCACGGCCGCGCTGCTCCAGCCGTATCGGGGCCGGAAAGGTGATGCCGGGACGCCGATCCATTCCCAGCCGGCGCTCGACAGCCTGGTCGGCGCGCTCGACCGGGAGGGTTGGCAGGTCCACGTCCACGCGATCGGCGACCGGGCCATCCGGATGACGCTCGACGCGTTCGAGCAGGCCGTGCGCGCCAACGGCCGCCGCGACGCGCGGCACGCCATCACCCATCTCCAGCTCATCGATCCCGCCGACATCCCGCGGTTCCGCCGGCTCGGCGTGGTCGCCAACTTTGAGCCCTTCTGGGCCAACGGCGACGAGTATCTCACCCGCCTGGCGGAGCCGGCGCTGGGCCGGGCGCGCTCGCGGTGGCAGTATCCCATCGGCAGCCTGGTGGCGTCGGGCGCCGTGGTCTCGGGGGGAAGCGATTGGTCGGTCTCTTCGATCGCGCCGCTCGACGGCATCGAGGTGGCCGTCACCCACCGGGAGCCGGGCGAGCGCAAACCGCCGTGGCAGCCGGAGGAAGTGATCGATCTGCCGGCCGCGATCGCGCTGTACACCATCAGCGCGGCCTACGCCAACCGGCAGGAGCGGGAGACGGGGTCGATCGAGGTGGGAAAGCTCGCCGACCTGGTGGTGCTGGAGCGGAACCTGTTCGAGGTCGATCCGCGGGACATCCACTCGGTGCGGGTGGTGCGGACGATGCTGGAGGGGAAGACGGTGTTCGAGCGGTAAAGAAGGCAGGCATGGCCTCCTTCGCTGCGCTCAGGATGACATCTAGCGGTCTTCCCGCAGTGGCCGATGTCCTTCCCTGCCCCCGCGAAACTCGAAGTGCTCGGCCGGCAGCACTCGCTCGCCCCATCCCAGCGGGTCGCCGCGCAGCAGGCGGCCCGCCAGCACCCGGTCACACAGCGTCGCGGCGGACTCCCACACGCCCGTCCGGATGCCGGGATAGCGCCCCGCGTGTTCCGGCCGGAGCCTCGCTTCGCGTCCGGTCGCGATCGTGGTCGGCGACATCGCGGTCACATGTCCGAGACCACGCAATACACCTTGATGGCCCCCTTGGCGCCGGTCAGGGTGTCGAGCAGCAACTTCCAATTGTCCAGGCCCTGCACCGGATGGGTGAGGAGGCGGCCCAGCCACCCGGGATACTGAGCTTCGGCATGGGCCATGTCCTTGACCCCCATCTCGAAGTATTCCCGGTTCGCGTTCACGGTCCCGACCATCACCTTGTTACCGAGCACGAACTCGAGGTTGATCCGGTCGGCCGGAACCTCGATCCGTCGGTCCCCGCCGGTCACGCTGGACAGCACCAGCACACCGTTCTTTCCCAGCGCCTGCATGCTCTCGAACACGACGGGTGACGCGCCGGTGGCCTCGAAGATCAGGTCGAAGGGCCCGAAGCGCCGGGCCCCGTCCAGAATGGGCACGTCCACCGTGCTCTCGTAGCGGGCCCCCAGCGCTTCGATCAGGTCGGAATTGAGATACGGCTTGGCCGTGCGGCCGAAGACCGTCACCTCGAGTCCACGGAGCCGGAGCGCGAGAGCTGCCAGGAGGCCGATGGTCCCGGCGCCCATCACGGCGGCTTTCCGCGGGCGCCACACCTTGAGCCGCCGCTGGATCTCGTACGCCTGGGCGATGCCCTTCTCGACGACCGTGGTCGGCTCCAGCAGGACGCCCACCTCACGCAGCTCGGGCGGCACTTTGACGATGTACTCCGGGTCGTCCACGTAGTACTCGGTCAGATATCCATGCCGGAGATTGATGCCCCGCTCGAAGTACACGTCGTCGGTCGTCATGTCATAGGTGCCGATACGATCGTAGATACTGGACCCCGGCCGCCGGACGGTCGCCACGACGTAGTCGCCCGGTCGCAGCTCGGTCACGTTCGGCCCCACCGCCTCGACCCGGCCGAAGCTTTCGTGGCCGGTGACTAGGAAGTCGAAGCCGGGAGGAGCCGCGCCGTATTCGGCGGCGTTGATCTCCTTGTCGGTGCCGTCCACCCCTACCCGAAGCACTTTGACCAGCACGCCGCGGCCGCCGGGCACTTCCTCCAGGGTCGGCTTCGGCATCGACGCCAGATGCATCGAATCCGGTTTTCCCGGGAAGACGGCGACGGCCTTCATCATGGCCGGACCGGCCGGGCCGGCGCCTCGCCGGGCTTGAATGGGTAGGACTGGGACATCGGTCGCGGACATGGGAGCCTCATTGCTCTGCGAGTTGTATCACGTGGCCATCGGGGTCGCGGACCCGAAGCCCGCGCCGGAAGCCCAGGGAAGAATCGGACAAGGCGACCGTCCCGGTCGAGACCAGGCGAAAACCGCCCCGCCGCACGACGGTCGCGGCGGCTTCGGCGCTCGGAACCAGGATCGTGGTCTGCCAGTGGACCAGGTCATTGGCCCGCTCGTCGGCCGGGAACGGCCGTCCGTCCGAGGGAGCGAGGTACTCCAGAAATTCGATTCCGGGCCCGGCCGCCACCCGCAGGCCGGTGATGCGCAGCCTGGCGCCGCTCACGTTGTTGAGGCGCTCCTGCTCGGGACCGAAGTTGAGACTCTCGCCCGCCACCCGGAAGCCGAGCGCGTCGCGGTAGAACGCCAGGCTTGCGTCGGTATCATCCACCACGATGGCCGTGTGGTCGATGCCGAGAAAGAGACGGCCCGACTGGCGGTGCCACCGGGGCTCGCCCTTGTCCGGTGGAAACTGCAGAATCTCGAGCGGATGCCCGTCGGGGTCGCGAAAGTAGAACGCCCGGATCCCGGCGGCCGCCGGAATCGTGGCGGGCAACGTCTGCGGGCCGGCGGAGACCTCCCGGACCCCGAAGCGGCGCAGCCGCTCGTAGGCCCGATCCATGTCGGTCACGATGATGGCGACGTGCTGGAACCAGCGATCGTTGCTCCGGGAGTCGGCCGGCGCGTGCCGCCCGACAGGCGCGAGGAACTCGGTGAGCCGCAGCCGCTCCTCGCCCAGCCGCAGCGTGGCGACCCTGATCCGCGCGCCGCGCACACCATGGAGCCGCTCGACGGCCTCTCCCGCCAGCTCGCCGTCGGTCTCCTTGAGGAAATCGAGGACGGTGGTGTAGAACTCCACCGAGCGGTCCAGGTCGGAGACGGTGAGTCCGACCATCGAGACAGCCTGCGCGGCGGCCGTCCGGGGCTCAGCCGCACGGTTCTCGGCCACGGCGATGCCCTGGCCCTGCCATGGGGCGGACCGTGGCGCCGGCGATTGGACGACAAGGAGGAACGCGAGCGCGACGATGGGACTCATGAGACCGCTCCCGCCGTCATCGCGGGTTGCCGCTCCTCGCGACGGGCGCCCAGGCGTTGCAGGATGTGGTCGCCCACCCGCAGCGCGTTCGCCATGATCGTGAGCGCGGGGTTCACCGCGCCGCTGGAGGGGAAGAAGCTCCCGTCCACGACATAGAGGTTGTCGACCTCGTGGGCCCGGCAATGGACGTCCAGCGCCGAGGTGCGCGGATCATTGCCGAAGCGAACGGTGCCGTTCTGGTGGGCGACGCCCGCCAGCGGGATGCGCTGTCCCACAAACAGACTGCGGGCGAAGAGTCCCTGATGGCAGTCGTGCCCGTGCACCGCGCAGCGGGTCTGCCGCTGCATCAGATCCTCCAGCCGGCGAGTCAGCCGCCGGTGCCCCTCCCCGTTGTTCGGCCGATAGGCGAGGACGATGTTGCCGTCCCGGTCGAGCGAGACCCGGTTCTCCGGATCGGGCAGGTCCTCCGAGGTGAGCCAGAAATCGAGCGAATGCGTGGCCATGAGGTCGAGGGTCCAGCCGGGCGCGAGCTTCGGCGCGCCCGCGGCGAGCGTGGCCCCGTCCAGCTTGCCCACGAACGAGATGTGGCCCATGGGGTAGCGCCAATCCTCGCTGCCGAAATAGAAGTCGTTCAGCGCGAGGGTCTTCTGGAACACGGTGGGATTGGGACAGCGGGAGACCGCCATCAGCACCGAGTTGATGTGCCCCATGTAGTGCCGGCCGACGACGTCGGACCCGTTCGCGAGACCGCGGGGGTGACGGTCGTTCGCCGACCGGAGCAAGAGGGCCGCGGAGTTGATCGCCCCCGCGGCGACGACGACGATGTCGGCCGAGTACGACTCCTGCCTGCCGTCTCGCTCGACCACCACCCGCTTCACCTCGCGGCCCGAGACGTCGGTCTCCAGCCGGGACACGTAGGCGCCGGTGATCAGGGACACGTTGGGATACTCGAGCGCCGGATCGACGCAGACCACCTGGGCGTCGGACTTGGCCTGCACCAGGCAGGGATGCCCGTCGCAGGTGCCGCAGCGGATGCATCGGCTCCGCCGCCGGTCCCGCTCGTCGAGCATGATGCCGAGGGGCACGTGGAAGGGCCGGCAGCCGGCGCGGCTCCAGTCGTCGCTCAGCTGCTGGATCCGCGGCTCGTGACTCACCGCCGGGAAGCGATAATCGGCGCTCGCAGGCGGGTCGGTCGGATCTTCACCCCGCTGGCCGTGGACCTGGTACAGATGCTCGGCTTCGGTGTAGTAGGGCTCGAGGTCGGAGTACTCGAGCGGCCACGACGGCGAGATGCCGCCATGGTGCCGCAGCTCGCCGAAGTCCTCTCGCCGCATTCGGAAGAGGGCGGCCCCGTAGAACTTGGTGTTGCCGCCCACCCAGTAATTCGTGTGCGGGTGCAGCTCGGCGCCGTCCTTCGTCCGCCAGCGGTCCTTGGTCGCGTAGCGGCCTTCGACGTTCACGGCGCGGGTGCTCCAGTTCTCCTGCTCCCGCGGCACGTAGTCGCCCCGCTCCAGGATCAGGATGCGCTTGCCCGAGGGCGCCAGGCGGTGGGCTAACGTGCCCCCGCCGGCGCCGGACCCGATGACGATGATGTCGAAGTGCATGAGAGGCACCGATCCGAAAGGGGAACAGGAATCGCGAAGGCCGTCGCCTAGCGCAGGCTGACCGAGGTGGCGACCGGCGCGATCGTCACGCGCAGGACGTCGCCGGTCCGCGGATACCGGTAGCGGTCGCGCACCTGCCCCACCGGCCGCCGCTCGGTGACGCCCGCGTCGGGCCTCTTCTGCCGCGGCGCCTGATTGGGGCCCAGACCCGGCTCCTCGTTGACCTCGGTGCCGGCATCCCACAGCGAGATCTCCGCGGTCAGATCGCCGCTCACCGGCTGGTCGCCCGCGAAGAGGGCGATCGGACGAGCGTTGGAGTAGAAGAGGTCGTTCGACTGGCCGAACATCCACGCCAGGGACAGCGATTGGCCCGGCGCGGCGGACAGCTCGAACTCGTACTCCTGCCCCGGCGTCAGCGGGCCGTCGCCGGTCGCGCCGGCCGGCCTCGCGTTGGCGCCCACCGCGCCGACGCCGCTCTCCGCCGAGACGTACTTCACCAGTCCTTCGGGGTTGCCGGTTTCGGCGAGCTGCTCCAGGCCGTTGTCCGGCTGGGGCCGTCCCCCGGTGAAGATTGGATTGGCAGCGCCGGTGTGCAGAGCCCAGAAGGTCGGCGCGGCCACGAACGGGGCGGTCTTGCCGGTGGAGAGGCGCAGGGCCTCACCCTGGGTGATGTTCTGCACCGTCACCTTGAACCGGGTGGTGGCCGCCGCGTCCCCGGTAAGCCCAGCCTGGACGGATGGAGCCGCGAGCGGAGCCGTGCCGAAGTTCACGCTGAACCGGCGGCACCAGATGGTGACGGCGCGATACTTCTGGAGATCGAGGCCCGCGGGGATGTCGTAGTTCTGGTCGCCTTGGGTGCCCTTCAGCTTGCCCAGCTCGACGAAGCCGGCTTTGGTCACCGTCTCGTTGTCGGTCGCATCGTTGGCCGCGACGAGGTACACCCTCACGTCGGGCCCGTTCGAGGTGCTGAAGCCGCTGAGACGCAGGACCTGGCGGCCGCCCAGATCGTGCACGGCCGCGGTGCCGATGGTTTCGTGGGCGTACGAGCGGAACTTGCCGCTCAGCAGCAGGCCTGCCTCGGCCCGCCCCCCCGCCACATCGGTCCGAAGGGCCGCCTGATTCGGAAGGCTCTCGTTGACCGTGGTCTTGACGAACAGCAGCTCGGGCCGGAAGAGATACCAGCCGATCGCGCCGAGCACGACCAGTCCAAGGATCCAGGTACGGCGTCGCATACTCCCCTCTCGTTGATGGTGTTGGCGGATGATGACACCGGTGGAATGCAGCCGGCCGGTGATTGGTTCCACCCCGCCCGCAGGCATGGGCGGCGTCTAGCCAACCGCCGCATGCGCTCCTAGACTAGAGGCGTGGCACCCCCTCACATCAGCGACAGCATCGAGCCGTTCCCGGGATACACCCTTGCCGGCGAAGTGGCGCGCGACCGCCGGCGGGTGCTCTCGCGCGGGATCCGCCAGAGCGATCGCGCCCCCGTCCTCCTAAAGTCGCCGGCCGACCAGGCGGCGGGCGCGGAGGTCCTGGAGCGGGAGTACCGGCTGCTCCGGAGCCTCGAACTCGACGGCGTTCCCCGGGCGGTCGAGCTGGTGCGCGGCGAGGGCGGCGCGGCCCTGGTGCTGGAGGACGCGGGGGGCGAGCGCCTCAGGCTGCTGATCCCCGCGGGCGGGATGGATCTCGCGACCTGGTTTCGCCAGAGCCTCCAGATGGTCCGGATTCTTCAGGGCCTCCATCACGTCAGAGTCATTCACAAGGACCTCAATCCCGACTCCGTGCTGGTCGATCCCGGGACCGGCCGGCTCACCCTCATCGACTTCGCCATCGCCTCGCGGGCGCCGGCCGAGCATCAGGAGCTCCGGCATCCCGGCGTCCTCGAGGGCAGTATCGCCTACCTGTCCCCGGAGCAGACCGGCCGGATGAACCGGGCGATCGACTACCGCAGCGACTTCTACTCGTTGGGCGTGACGTTCTACGAGATGCTCACCGGCCGGCTGCCCTTCGAATCGGCCGACCCGCTCGAGCTGATCCACGGCCACATCGCTCGGACGCCCAGGCCTCCCCGCGAGCTCCGCCCGGAGATCCCGGCGCCGCTCTCGGACATGGTCATGAAGCTGCTGGCGAAAGCGGCGGAGGATCGGTACCAGAGCGCGGCGAGACTCGAGGCCGACCTCGCCGGCTGGCAGGCGCAGTGGTCCGGCGGAAAAGAGCTGAGCGCCCTGGGGACCACCGGCGGCGATGTCGCCGACCGGTTCCTGCTTCCCCAGCGGCTCTACGGCCGGGAACAGCCGCTCGCGCGGTTGACCGCCGCCGTCGAGCAGGTGGGCTCCGGCCCCACCCGGCTGGTGCTGGTCTCCGGCTACGCCGGCGTCGGCAAGAGCTCGCTGATCCGGGAGTTGTACCGGCCCCTGATCGGCCGGCGCGGGTACTTCACGGCGGGGAAGTTCGACCAGGTCATGCGGACGCCCTACGGTGCGCTGCTAGTGGCGGTGCGGGACCTGATCCAGCAGCTGCTGACCGAGAACGAGGACCAGGTTGCGGCATGGCGGAATCGGCTGGCCGATGCGCTCGGGCCAGGAGCGGCCGTGCTGGCCGAAGTCGTTCCCGAGATCGCGTCGATTCTGGGACGGCAGCCCCCCGCGCCGGCGCTGGGCCCGGCCGAGACCCAGAACCGATTCCGCATGGTGGTCCAGCAGTTTCTCCAGGCCGTGGCCCGGCGGGGCCACCCGCTGGTCGTCTTCCTCGACGACCTCCAGTGGGCCGACAGCGCGACGCTGAAGCTGCTGGAGCCGCTGCTCGGCGACCCGGAGATCGAAGCGCTGCTCTTGATCGGGGCCTATCGCGACAACGAAGTGGATCCGGTCCATCCCCTGACCCGCACCACCCGGGAGCTCGCCGCCGCCGGGATCGCCATCGAGCGGGTGCCGCTCGACCCGCTGGAGCTGTCGGATCTGGCGAGCCTGGTGCGCGACACGCTGCACTGCGATGCCGCGGAGGCCGATCCGCTCGCCCGGCTCCTCTCCCGCAAGACCGGGGGGAACCCCTTCTTCGTCGGCCAGTTCCTCAAGGCGCTGCGGGAGGCGGACCTGCTGCGGTTCGACTACGCGCGGGAGTGCTGGACCTTCGAGATGGACGCGATCGCGAAGGCCGGCATGACCGACAACGTCATCGATCTGATGACGAGGAAGATCCAGCGCCTGCAACCACGGACCCAGCGGGCCCTCACCTTCGCGGCGTGCATCGGAAACCCGTTCGACCAGGCCACCCTCGCGGCGGTCAGCGAGCAACCGCCCGAAGCCGTGGCGGCGGATCTGCGGGAGGCGCTCGACGAGGGATTGATCCACCCGGCGGGCACCGGCTACGCCTTCCTCCACGACCGGGTGCAGCAATCCGCCTACGCCCTGATCCCGGACGAGCGCAAGCGGGCGGTCCATCTGGCCGTCGGCCGGTTGCTGTTCGCCCACGCCGATCCGGGACAGGTCGACGAACGGATCTTCGACCTGGTGCACCATCTCAACCTGGGCCGGGGGCTGATCGCGGAGCCGGCGGAGCGGCTCGCGCTGGCACGGCTGAATCTGAGCGCCGGGCGGAAGGCCAAGGCGGCGACCGCGCACGAGGCGGCGCTGGACTACTTCCTGGCGGGCGTGGAACAGGTGGGAGACGGCCCCTGGGCGTCCGACTACGAGCTCGCGTTTGCCCTGCACCTGGAGGCGGCGGAATCCCGATACCTCTGCGGAAAATTCGCGGAGGCGGAGCGGCATTTCACCCTGCTGCAGGAGCGCGCCGGCAGCACGCTGGACCGGGCCAGGGTCTATCGTCTGCGCAGTCTCCAGTACGAGACCATGTCGCGCTATGGGGACGCGCTGGCGACGGCCCGCGAATGCCTCGCGATGCTCGGCCTCTCCTTTCCCGATGGGCCGGAGGAACGGCAGGCGGCCCTGGAGGGTGAGATCATCGCCATTCAGCGATTGCTGGATGGACGGACCATCCCATCGCTGGTGGACCTGCCGGTGATGGCCGATCCCGAGATCCGGATGGTGATGAACGTCCTGACCGATATCTGGGCCTCGGCCTACCTGCTGGGCGAGCCGATCCTGGCCCGGCTGATCTCCGCCACCATGGTCCGCCTGTCGCTGGTCCACGGCAATGTGGAGGAGTCGGCCTACGGCTACGTGACCCACGCGATCACCGTCGGCCCCGTCAGGGGAGACTATGCCACGGCCCACGAGTTCGGGCGGCTGGCGCTCCAGGTCAACGAGCGATTCGACGACCGGCGGCGCCGCGCCAAGATCCACCAGCAGTTTCACGCCCACGTGAACCTCTGGTGCCTCCCGATGGCCAGCTGCATTCCCCACGCCCGGGAGGCCTGCCGCAGCGGCCTGGAGAGCGGTGACTTCCTCTACGCCGCCTATGGCGCCGCCACCGAGACCTGGCCCGCCATGGCATGCACCCAGGACCTGGCGGAGTTCGTCCGCGAGTACGTCCCGTATCTGGCGCTGATCGGGAAACTGAAGGCGGTCGGGTTTGCCGACTCGGTGCGGATCATCCTCAACTGGGCCCGGGCGCTGCAGGGGCTGACCCCCGACACCGTCTCGCTGTCGGACGAGGGGATCGACGAGCGCGAGTATGTGGAGCGGTATCGCGAGAACCCGCTGTTTACCGCGATCCATGGCGTGCTCAAGCTGCAGCTCTGCTATCTCTTCGGGCGGCTGGACCAGGCCCCGGAGGCGGCGCGGAGGGCCCGGGCTGCCACCCAGCTGGCGGGCACGATCTGGCCGGTGGAATTCCATTTCTGGAACGGCCTGACTCTGGCCGCGGACTATGCCTCGGCCCACCCGGACGCGGGGACCGTCTCCTTACGGGAGATGGAGGAAGCGCGCGACTCGCTCGCGGTGCTGGCGGAGAGCTGCCCGGAGAACTTCCGCTGCCGGTGGCTGCTCCTCTCGGCGGAGATCGATCGGGTCACCGGCCGTCCGCTGGCGGCACTGGAGCATTACGAGCAGGCCATCGGGTTCGCCGCGGAGACCGGCCTGCTCCAGCACCAGGCGCTGGCCAACGAGCTGTGCGGGCGGTTCTGGTTGGAGCGGGGCCAGCGCGGCGTAGCCGAAGCCTTTCTGGCCGCGGCCCGCCGGGCGTACGGGCGCTGGGGGGCGGCGGCGAAAGTCGCGGCCTTCGACCACCTGCCCGCCGCCGGCGGCATCCCGGCGATCTCCACCGAGGCCGGCAGCCTCGATCTCGCGACCGTGATGAAGGCCGCCCACGTCCTCGCGGGCGAAATGGACCTGGAACGGCTGCTGGAGAAGCTGCTGGCGATCGCGATCGAGAACGCGGGCGCCGAGCGGGGCGCGCTGGTGCTGGAGCACGACGGGGCGCCTCGGATGCACGCGAGGGGATCCGGCGAGCACTTGGTCGTGCAAGTGCACGATGCGGCGCCGCTCGCCGAGACGGACGCGGTGCCGGTGGTGATCGTGAACTACGTCCGCCGCACCCTCGAGAGCCTGGTGCTGGAGGATGCCCGGAGCGACGACCGCTACCGGCACGACCCCTACATGTTCGTGCACGGGGCCCGATCCGTCATCGCCACCCCACTGATCAACCAGGGCCGACTGCTCGGCGTGGTCTACCTGGAGAACAACTTGGCCACGGGGGTCTTCACGCCCGACCGGCTGGCGCTGATCCAGGTCGTCGCCTCGCAGGCGGCCATCGCGGTGCAGAACGCCCAGCTCTACGCCGGCCTCAAGCGGGAGGTGACGGACCGCGCCCGGATGGAGGCGGCGCTGCGGACCATCAGCGAGGGAACGGCCGCGCGGACCGGCTTGGCCTTCTTCCGAACGGTCGCCCGCCTGGCGGCGGAGACGCTCGGGACCAGGTTCGCCCTGGTGGCCAGAGTCGAGGGGTCGCGCCGGGACCGAGTCGCCACGCTGGCCTTCTGGCAGGACGGCGGGTTCGCCGAGAACGTGAGCTACCCGCTCGCGGGCACGCCCTGCCAGGCCGTGATCGACGGCGAGATCTGCCATCATCCCCGGGGGATCCAGGCGCTGTTCCCGGAGGACCGCGACCTCGCCACCCTGCACGCCGAGGGATACCTCGGCGTGCCGCTTCGCGGCTCCGCGGGAGACGTGGTCGGCCACATCGCGCTGATCCACGACCGGCCGCTCCTCCCCGAGCCGCAGGACCTGGCGCTGCTCAGGATCTTCGCCAGCCGGGCCGGCACCGAGCTGGAGCGCCAGCACGCCGAGGACGCCCTGCGGGAAAGCCAGCTCCGGTACAGCACGCTGGCCGAAACCGTCCCCGAGGTGCTCTACACCAATCTCCCCGACGGCTCCTGCGACTACGTGAGCCAGCGGTTTCTCGACTATACCGGCATCAGCTCAGACGCCGCGCTGGGCTACGGCTGGACCGAGGCGCTGCATCCGATGGACCGGGACCGAACGATGGCGGTCTGGGACGAGTCGCGCCGGGTCGGCCATCCCTTCGAAGCCGAGTACCGCTTCCGCCGGGCGGACGGGGAGTACCGCTGGTTCAAGGCGCGCAGTATTCCGATGCGATCGCCGGACGGTGAGATCATCCGCTGGTTCGGCGTCTGCACCGATGTGGACGATGCCAAGCGTGACGAGCAGGCGCTGCGCGCCGCGCTGACCGAGGTGGCGCAGCTCCGGGACCGGCTGCAGGCGGAGAACATCTATCTCCTCGAGGAGGTCAAACAGCAGCAGGGCTTCGAGGAGATCGTCGGCCGCAGCCCGGTGCTCCAGCGCGTGCTCCGCCAGGTGGAGCAGGTCGCCCCGACCGACACCACGGTCCTCATCACCGGCGAGACCGGCACCGGCAAGGAGCTGATCGCGCGCGCCATCCACAATCTCAGCACCCGCAAGGACCGTCCGATGGTGACGGTCAACTGCGGCGCGATCTCGGCGGGTCTGGTGGAAAGCGAGCTGTTCGGCCACGAGAAGGGCGCGTTCACCGGCGCGGTGAGCCGCAAAGTCGGCCGCTTCGAGCTGGCCACCGGCGGAACGATCTTCCTCGACGAGATCGGCGACCTGTCGCTCGACCTTCAGGTGAAGCTGCTGCGGGTGCTCCAGGAGGGAGAGCTGGAGCGGGTCGGAGGATCTCGCACGATCGGCGTGGACGTGCGGGTGATCGCGGCCACCCACCGCGACCTGGATGCCGCGGTGGCGGAGGGTCGCTTCCGAGCCGACCTGTTCTACCGGCTCAACGTCTTTCCGATCCGTACCCCCGCGCTCCGGGAGCGCCGCGACGACATTCCCGCCCTGGTGCGGTACTTCGTCATGAAGTACGCCGCGAAAATGGGCAAGCGCATCGACAGCGTGCCCACTTCGGCCCTCGAGCGGCTGAGCCTGTACGGCTGGCCGGGCAACGTGCGCGAGCTGGCCAACGTACTCGAGCGGTCAATCATCCTCACCCACGGCACCAACCTCGAGCTGGGCGATTCCCTGGCGCCGATGGCCGACTCGGCGCCGGCCCGCCCGGAACGCACACTCCAGGAGCTGACCCGCCAGCGGATCCTGGAGGCGTTGGATGAAACCGGGTGGCGCGTGAGCGGACCTCGCGGAGCCGCCCAGCTCCTCGGCCTCAAGCCCACGACCCTGGAAGCACGGATGAAGCGCATGGGGATCACCCGCCCAGGAGTCGAGTCCCAATCGTCGTGAGATTCCCAATGGCGTGGGAATTATTTCCCAATCCCGCCCCTGTCTCCCTCCAAGTCTGAACGTTTAACCAGTTACCACAGAATATTTTATCAGACAGCTGCCAGCCCTTGCCGAGGCTGGCATACCGCCTGCTTTTCCTTCCGGTACCGCAATTCCGAGAGATCAATGCTTCGTCTGACCCGCACCACGCGGCCCCCCCAGGAGATCGTCCTGGTCGTCGAAGGGCAGATCGTCGGCGAATGGGTGGGGCTCCTGGAGGCCGAATGTCTGGAGCTGCTGGCAACGGACCGGAAACTGTCGCTGGACTTGGCCGACGTGAGTTACCTCGACCGCGGGGCCGCCCGGCTGCTGCGGCGCCTGGCAACCCGGTCGGTCATGATGATCAACTGTCCGCCCTTGGTGGACGAGCTGGTCAGGGAGGACGTCCCATGATCGACAGGCAGGCCGAGTTCGAGGCCCTGCTCACACCCATCCTGTCCATGGCCTACGGCACCGCCGTGCGGCTGACGCGGGACCGGACGGTGGCCGAAGACCTGGTCCAGGACGCGGCGCTGCTGGCCTACCGTGGATTCGAATCGTTCGAGACCGGCAGCAACTTCAAGGCGTGGTTTTTCCGCATCCTGACCAATGCGTTCTACAGCCGGCATCGGAAGCAGAAGCACGAGAGCGCGAATCTGAGCCTGGACGAGGCGCCGGCGCTGTTTCTGTACGACAAGACGGTTGAAACCGGCCTGCAGGCGCGCGACGGCGATCCCGCGTCGATCCTCATGGACAAGCTCGATGTCGAGCAAGTCAGCCGGGCCCTGGACGCGCTCCCCGAGGAGTACCGGGTGGTCGCCACGCTGTACTTCATCGACGATTTCTCCTATCAGCAGATCGCCGACGTCCTCACCTGCCCGGTCGGCACCGTCCGGTCGCGGTTGCACCGGAGCCGGCGGATGCTCCAGCGGGCGCTCTGGGATGTCGCCGTCGAGCGCGGCATCGTGCGGCCCGCGGTCGCCCACTGAGCCGGCGGCCGCCATCAGTCGGGAACTCCCCTGGACCGCTCGGCATTAGACCGCCAGCAACGTACAGGACCATCACACTGGGGGAGGAAACCATGCGAATCATCGGCACCATCATCATCGGCCTGCTCGCGGCGTCGGTTGGCGCGGGCACGGTCTCGGCCCAGACCACGGCGCCCAAGCAAGGGCTCACGCTGGAGGGGGCCAAGGCGGTCGCGGCGGCGGCGGCAACGGAAGCGCGGCGGGGGAAAGAGGGCGGCACGATCGCCATCGTGGACGACGGCGGTTATCTCATCTATCTGGAGCGGCTGGCGCCCACGTTCCCGATGTCGGCCCACATCGCGACCGAGAAGGCACGGACGGCGGCCCTGTTCCAGCGGCCCAGCAAGGCGCTCGAAGACGTCATCGTCTCGGGACGCACGCCACTGTTGAGCGTCGTCCCGGCTCCGCTCCAGGGGGGCGAGCCGATCCTGGTCGGCGGTCAGGTCGTCGGGGCGATCGGGGTCAGTGGCGCCGCGAGCGCCGCCCGGGATCAGGTCATTGCCGCCGCCGGTGCCTCGGCGCTGGTCGCGACGACCAGCGCGAGCCGGTAGGAGGATACGACCATGCGCATCGGCATAGTGCTTTTCGCCTCGGCCATGCCCTTCGGGGTGGCGCAGGCGCAGGACGGAACGGTGACCTACCTCAAGGCGCCGGAGGTGCGGGCCGCCTTCGCGAAGGGGTCCCCGCTGGTGGAGGTCGAGGACTACAAGATCCACGCGAGCCGGCGCGAGTCGCAGCCGGGACTCGCCGAGGTCCACACCCGCGACACCGACATCATCTACGTCCTCCAGGGATCGGCCACGCTGGTGACGGGCGGAACGGCGGTCGCGGCGAAGTCCACCGGCCCCGAGGAGCTGCGGGGGACCGCGATCGACGGCGGCAACGCCCGCGAGATCGAGGCGGGCGACGTCGTCGTGGTGCCGAACGGCACGCCACACTGGTTCAAGCAGGTCAGCGGACCGCTGCTCTACTACGTCGTGAAAGTCCGCCAGGACGGCCGGGCGACCGGCGGGGGGGCGATGTGAGCCGCCGCCACCCGCGATTCCTTCTGGCGCTGCTCCCACTGTTGGGCGGGTCGCTCCATGCGCAGGAAACGACTGACGTGCCGGCCTCGCTTCCCGGGGCGGTGGTGGACCTCAAGACGGCGACCGGTGCCGGCCTGGTCGGGGCGACCTGGCGCTACAGAGACGCTTCGGTGATCGAGGTCGAGCACCGCGAGCCGGGATCCGATCTGCGGCCGTCGGGACCGGCCAACCGGACCAACGACATCACGCCGCACGCGGGCGCCGCGGACTTCGACGACTCCGGCTGGCCCGTCATCCAGCCGGCGGAGCTGGAGACCCGGCGCTCGCACGGCCGGCTGGCCTTCAACTGGTATCGCACCAGCCTCACCCTCCCCACGCGGGTGGCCGATTTCGAGGTCGCCGGCTCCAGCGTCGTGCTCGAGCTGGTGCTGGACGATTACGCCGAGGTGTGGGTGGACGGCAAGCTGCCGGTGGTGCTGGGCCAGACGGGTGGTCAGCTGGTGAAAGGATTCAACGCGCCCAACCGGGTGCTCCTGACCTCGAATGCGAGGCCGGGCCAGCGGTTTCAGATCGCGGTGTTCGGGGTCAACGGGCCGATCAGCAGCCCGCCGGCCAACTACATCTGGATCCGCTCGGCCACGCTGGACTTCTATGCCAAGGGCCGCGTCGGCGGGGGGAGTCCTGCCGGCGGCAGGATCGTCCGGCTCGGTCCGGGGTTGGACCGGATTATCCCCCGGGACGCGACGATCGAAAAGCTGGCCGGCGGTTTTCAGTTCACCGAGGGGCCGGTCTGGCATCCCGACGGGTACCTGCTGTTCAGCGATCCCAACGCCAACACCATCTACCGCTGGTCGCCCGCCGGCGCGATATCGATCTACCGAAGCAAGAGCGGGTACAGCGGCTTCGACATCGGCGCCTACCGCCAGCCGGGATCCAACGGTCTGACGCTGGATCGGGACGGGCTCCTGACGATCAACGAGCATGGCAACCGCCGGGTGGTCCGGCTGGAGCGGCCGGGGAACGTGACCGTGCTCGCCGACCGGTACCAGGGCAGACGTCTCAACAGCCCGAACGACCTGGTCTATCGCGCGGACGGCTCGCTCTACTTCACGGATCCACCCTTCGGCCTGCCGAAGGTGTTCGACGACCCCGGGAAGGAGCTGACGTTCAGCGGAGTCTATCGCCTGAAGGACGGCGCGCTGACCCTTCTCACCAGCGAGCTGAGCGGCCCCAACGGCCTCGCCTTCTCTCCGGACGAGCGGTACCTCTATGTCGGCAACTGGGATCTCCGGAAGAAGGTCCTCATGCGCTACGAGCTGAAGCCGGACGGCACGTTGGCCGAGGGGCGCGTGTTCTTCGATTTCACCGGCGAGCCGGAGGAGGTCGCCCTCGATGGCGTGAAGGTCGATCGACGGGGCAACGTCTTCGTCTCCGCGCCGCGAGGCGTGTGGATACTGTCCCCCGAGGGCAAGGCGCTCGGCCGGATCGAGCCGCCGGAGCACGCGGCGAATTTTGCCTGGGGAGACGACGATGCGCGGGGATTGTACCTGACCGCGACTTCAGGCCTCTATCGGGTGCGCACCAGCGTCACGGGTGTGCGGCCTCCGCTGGCGGTACAGTCGGCCAGCCGCTGACGGACGGTGGGCGCACGCGCGAGCGTTCCAGCCGCTAGTCCTGGGCTGGAACGTTCTGCGTCTGGTGAGGGTCCCTGCCCTGCCACTCGCAGAAGAGACACGGCTCCGCGTGACACAGCTTGGCGCAGAAGACGGATCCTCGACCCCGGCGGCGCAGGTAGAGCTCGGCCGCGGCCAGCATGCCGAGCGGCGGCGCGGTGAAGTAGATCCAGAGTGCGGTCCAGTCGCGCGCGAAGACCGCGGAGGCCAGGGACCGCGCCGGGTTCATGCTCATGCCCGACAGGGGCGCCTCGAGCGCGATGTAGAGGGCGACGAGACCGCCGGCGCAAAGGCCGGTCAGATGGGCGCGTCGCGGATCGTTGGAGACCACCAGGATGACCCACATGAGGATGAAGGTGATCACGACCTCCGCGCCGAACGCGACTGCCGCACCGGACGGCCCGGGCATGGTCGCCGCGAAGTTGGTGGCGCGGTCCGCCAACCGATCCCCCAGGATGAGGCTGGCCACCAGCACGCCGGCCAGGCCGCCGACAAACTGGGCCGCCGCGTAGAGCGCGGTGTCGCGGGGGGCGACTTTTCCCAGTCGCGCGAACGCCAGGGTCGTGGCGGGATTCATGTGGGCGCCTGAGCGTTTGCCCCAGGGCGAGTAGATCAGCGCGACGGCGGTGGCTCCCATCGACAGCCCCATCAGCGCCCGCCTGAGCCACGGTTCCGGCAGCATCTGGCGCACCGGCGATGCGGGATGCTCCAGCAGCACCACGAATCCGCAGGCCGAGATCATGAACGTCGCGAGCAGCGCCGCCTCGATGGCGTACTCCGGCCTGAACCGGGATCGGGGGGCGGTCATCCCACCGCCATGCGCTCCGGCTCGAGCGTAGGCACCTGCGGGCCCGCCAGCACCTGCAGATCGAGGCGGAGAGCCTCCGCGACGGACCAGGCCTGGAAGGGACATCCCCGCGGCCGGTGGGGCGCGTCGGCGTCCGCGATCTCCGAGATGTGGCCGACACCCGCCGTATTGAGATGCTGCAGGACCGGATCGAGAAACCGACGCCTGGCTTCGGCCTGCACGGACGGAGCCCCGCCCCGGACCCTGACCCACGCCTCCACGAACGGACCGAGGAGCCACGGCCAGACGGTACCCTGATGGTAGGCGCCGTCCCGCTCGAGAACGCCACCCTCGTAGCGCGGCCGATATCCAGGCACCCCGGGCTCGAGCGTTCGCAGTCCGAGCGGAGTCCAGAGCACGCGCTCGACCACATCCACGACCTGCCGCGCGCGCCCGCCATCCAGCAACGGCCAGGGCAGCCCCCCGACGGCGAGGATCTGGTTGGGACGCATGGCGCCGTCGAGGGCGCCGGACACGTGATCCACATCCACCACGTCGTACAGGCACTCGCGATCGGAATTCCAGAATCGCCGGACGAATACGTCGGTTCCCCGCTCCACCAGGGTCGCGTACTCCCCGGTGAACTCGGCGGCGGCGCGGAGCGCGTTGAGCCAGAGCGCCTGGATCTCCACCGGTTTCCCGCTGCGCGGCGTCACCACCCAATCCCCGATCTTCGCGTCCATCCAGGTGAGCTGGAACCCAGGCTCGCCGGCGGCGAGGAGGCCATCGGTGTCCGCCCGGATGCCGTAGCGCGTCCCGCGAATGTGCCCCTCCAGGATCCCGCGGACCGCGGCGCCGAGTGCGCGCCGGTCGCTCGGCGAGACGTGGCGTCCAGCCGCCTCGACGGCGCGGAGATAGTCGTGCACCGCGATCACGTACCAGAGCGAGGCGTCGGCCGTGTTGTACTCCGCGGCGCCGCCCTGGTCCACGAAGCGGTTCGGCAGCATGCCCTCCGAGACCTGCCCCGCCCATTCCAGCAGGATCGAGCGGGCATCCGCCAGCCGTCCGGTGGCGAGGCATAACCCTCGGAGCGAGATGAACGTGTCGCGACCCCAGTCGGTGAACCAGGGATAGCCCGCGACGAGGGAACGCCCCGTTCCGCGCTCGACGAGATATGCGTCGGCCGAGCGCTCCAGCCGGGAGCGGAACCGCCGCCGCCGGGCGCGCTCCGAGCGGCGAAGGCGTCCGGCGACCTCACCCGCGCGCCCTGCCGGGGGCTCCTCGCCGCCCGCCAGCAGGAGGACGGCCTCGTCGGTGCCCGCGCTCCACTCGAACCGGCCCGGCGAGGCGAGGTCCTCCAGGAAGTCTAGGCCACGTTCGCGCTCCTCCTCGTACTGGAAGTCGCGATACCACTGGGGGTCGGCCAGATACTCGCCGTCGCTGAGGGCGTGGACCGCCGGGACGCCGGGGTACGGCTCCCAGGTGACCCGCTCTCCGTCCTGCCGAGCCTCGAAACGGAACGACGGGTTGGCGTGGTGCAGCGCGTGGGTATCGCGACCCGAGAGGAACGGCCGCACGACGAGCGCGCCCCGCCCGTCACCGCCGCGCCGGCGCCAGCGAATCGTGACTACCGCCGCGCCGCGCGGCACCAGGACTTCCTGTTCCACGGTTCCGCCGTCGCGCAGCCGCCAGATCCAGGTGGGCCAGGGCTCGTCGGCGAATCCCACCAGCGTCGCCCCGCTCTCCGGCGCGACCGTGCCGGGCCGGTATCGCTGGCGAGTCAGGTACTCGGCCGGCTCACCCGGCCGCTCGATCCACGCATCGAGCCCGTTGACCAGGACCATCCGTCCGGTCGGCGGCGTGGTCGCCATCAGGAGGAGCGCGTGGTAGCGTCTGGTGCGCACGCCCGACGTGGTCCCGGACGCGAATCCTCCGAGCCCGTCCGCCTCCAGCCACTCGGTCGCGTCGTCCACCGGGATCGATAGGCTCATCGTCCGCTCCCCTGTAGCGCGGGCGCCTTCCGAACCGGCGCGGCGGGCGCGCGCGCTTCCCGGCGCCGGGCGATGTCCTCCACGCAGCGAACGGCCAGCGCCGTCCAGCCGGTCTGATGGCTCGCGCCGACGCCGCGCCCGGTGTCGCCATCGAAGTACTCGTGGAACAGCACGAGGTCGCGCCAGTGGCGGTCGCCGGCGTACCGGGCATCGTCACCGTGACAGGGACGGCGCCCGCTCCCGTCGGCGAGAAAGAGCCGTGAGAGCCGTTGCTCCAGCTCCAGCGCCACCTCCTGCAGGTTCAGCATCCGGCCTGATCCGACCGGGCACTCGACCTTCAGGTCGTCGCCGTAGAAGTGGTGATAGCGCTCCAGCGCCTCGAGGACCAGGAAGTTGACCGGGAACCAGATCGGTCCCCGCCAGTTCGAGTTTCCACCAAACAGTCCGGTGTTGCCCTCGGCGGGCACATAGTCCACCCGGTGAGCCGCTCCCATGACGTCGAACTGGTAGGGATGCTCGAGGTGCGCGCGACTCACCGAGCGCAGCCCGTGCGGCGCCAGAAACTCGGCTTCGTCGAGCACGTAGCGCAGCATCCGCTCCAGCCGCTCGCGGGTCGGGATGGCCAGGAGCCGGCGCGACGTCCCGTCGCGGTCGCGGGGACGCATGCAGGCGATGTCTCGGGTGACGTCGGTCCGGTTGGCCAGGAACCAGCTCATCCGCCGCTTGAAGCCCTCGAGCCCGGCGAAGGTTTCCTCTTCCAGTACCTCGACCGCGATCAGGGGCAGCACGCCCACCATGGATCGCACCCGGAGCGGGATGTGCCGGCCGTCCACGTGCAGCTGGTCGTAGTAGAACCCTTCGTCCTCGGCCCAGAGTCCCGAGCCGCCCAGGTGGTTCATCGCGTCCGCGATGGCGATGAAGTGCTCGAAGAACTTGGAGGCGAGATCTTCGTAGGCCGGGTCCTCGGAGGCCAGCTCCAGCGCCATCGAAAGCATGGTGTTGCAGTAGAACGCCATCCAGGCGGTGCCGTCGGCCTGCTCCAGGTGCCCGCCCGTGGGCAGCGGCTGGGAGCGATCGAAGACGCCGACGTTGTCCATCCCCAGGAACCCGCCGGCGAACAGGTTCTTCCCCTCGAGGTCCTTGCGGTTCACCCACCAGGTGAAGTTGAGCAGCAGCTTCTGGAACGCGCGCTCGAGAAACAGCCGGTCCCGCTGGCCCCGCCGGCCCGTCATCTTGTAGACTCGCCACACCGCCCACGCATGAACCGGCGGGTTCACGTCACCGAAGGCGAACTCGTACGCCGGGATCTGGCCGTTGGGATGCATGTACCACTCGCGGAGAAACAGCAGGAGCTGTTCCTTGGCGAAGGCGGGATCGATCCGGGCGAACGGGATCATGTGAAAGGCGAGGTCCCAGGCGGCATACCAGGGATACTCCCACTTGTCCGGCATCGAGATCACGTCGCGGTTGTACAGGTGGGGCCACTCGCGGTTGCGGCCTTCACGGCGGCCGGCCGGCGGCGCGGGATGGCCGGGATCTCCTTCGAGCCAGTGCTCGACGACGTAGTGGAAGAACTGCTTGGTCCAGAGCAGGCCGGCGTACCCCTGGCGCATCACCCTCCGCTCGTCTTCGGTGGCGGCCGCCGGGATGCGCTCGGCGTAGAACTCGTCGGCCTCGCGGATCCGGTCGGCGAAGACACGGTCGAACCGAGAGCCGAACGGGGCGGCCTTGCCCGAGCGCGAGTCCCGGAGCCGCAGGCGGATGACGCGGGCCTCTCCCGCGGGAATATCCAGGACATACCGGACGGCCGCCTTGGTCCCCGCCGCACCGGGATTGACCGCGTCGCGCTCGCCTCTGATCACGAGCCGGTGAAAGGCGTCCTTCACGAACGGCCTGGCGTTCGGCGAGTCGAAGAGGCGGGCCGCATTGGTCTCGTTTTCGGTGAACAGCAGCTCGGGGGCCGGGGCGCCGTCCACCGGCTCGGCCTCCAGGACGTAGCCGCCGAGCGACTCGTGTTCCGCCTCGATGCGCGCCGCCCCGGCCTGCCGCAGCGACGGCTTGGGCCAATACCCCTCGCCTTCCCGACCCCAGCTCCAGGTGTTCCGGAACCACAGGGTCGGCAGGACGTCGAGTTTGGCGGCCGTGGGTCCCCGGTTGGCGACGGTGATCCGTATCAGGATGTCGTCGGTGTCCGCCTTGGCGTACTCGGCGAACACGTCGAAGTAGCGGTCGCCATCGAACACGCCGGTGTCCACCAGCTCGAACTCGGGGTCCCCCTTCCCCCGCTCGCGATTCACCCGTACGAGAGCCTCGTAGGGATACTCGGCCTGAGGATACTTGTAGAGCGCCTTCAGGTAGGAGTGGGTCGGGGTGGAATCGAGGTAGTAGTACAGCTCTTTCACGTCTTCGCCGTGATTGCCTTCAGGGCCGGTGAGACCGAAGAGCCGCTCCTTCAAGATGGGATCGCGGCCGTTCCAGAGCGCCAGCGCGAAGCAGAGCCTGCCCTGGCGGTCGGTGATGCCGAGCAGTCCGTCCTCACCCCAGCGGTAGGCCCGGCTTCTCGCCTGGTCGTGCGGCAGGTAGTTCCAGCAGTCGCCGAACTCCGAGTAGTCCTCTCGCACCGTGCCCCACTGCCGCTCGGCCAGATAGGGGCCCCACCGCTTCCAGTTCCGCGTCCGCTCGGTGTCCTCGGCGAGGCGGCCGTTCTCGGCTCCGTTCACGAGACTCCTCCCGACGCCGGAGGCGGGAGCGCACGGCGTCACTGCTCGGGGTAGATGGGCAAGTCGTCGTGAGGGGAAATGCGGAGGAGCCCGGAGAGGTTCCAGGCTCTATCGCAGCAGGTCCTGGATCCGGCGCAGCAGGCGCTCCGGCGCCTCGATGCGTCGCAGCCGGTCGCGCAAACCTTCCACCAGCGAGGTCTCGAAGCTGAACTTGCGGGCGCATTCGGCACACTCGAGCAGGTGCTCCTCCACCAGCTCCAGGTCCTGGGGACCGAGCGACCGATCTACGAAATCGTCAAGCCGGAGAAGCATCTCCGAGCAGGATATCCGGTGAATCATGGGTCTCGCCTTTCCGGGGCCCGGGACACAGGCGCCCGGAGAGTCGAACGCCACCCGGCGTCGAAAGGTTCCACCGCCGGCTAGGTGCCCCGAGCGGTCCGGATCAGCTCCTCCATGCCCGCCAGATACCGCTCCAACGCCCGGCGGCCCGTCGCGCTGAGACGGAACTCGGTCCGCGGCAGCCGGGCCTCGAACAGCTTGGTGCACACGATGTAATCGGCTTGCTCCAGCCGCCGCGCGTGCACGCTGAGATTGCCGTCCGTGGTCTCCAGCAACCGCTTGAGCTCGTTGAACGTGAGGGACTCGTGCACCGCCAGGGCGCAGACGATGGCGAGCCGCATCCGCTCGTGGATCAGGCGGTCCAACTCGAGGGCGGCCCGGCTCATCCCTGGCGAGCGCAAATGACTTTGCTGTGTAAAGCAGCGCCGGCTGCCATCTCGATCCCTTCAATCCTACCGAAGCTCTGAAGTGCAGTGCGGGCAGCGGGTGGCGCCGACCGGAACCGCCATGCGGCAGTACGGGCAGTCCTTGGTCGACGGAGCCGCGGCCGGGGACGGTGGCTGCAGCCGCAGTGCAGCCCTGACCACCATGAACACCGCGAACGCGACGATAAGGAAGGTGATGACGCTGTTGACGAACAGGCCGTAGTTGATGGTCACCGCGCCAGCCGTCTGGGCCTCGGCCAGCGTGGCATAGGGCGGCGCGGCCTTGGCGCCGGCCTTGAGGAGCAGGAACAGGTCCGAGAAGTCGACGTTGCCGAGCGCCAGTCCGATGGGCGGCATGATGACGTCGTCTACCAGCGACTTGACGATCGTCCCGAACGCGCCGCCGATGATGATGCCGACGGCGAGGTCGAGCACGTTTCCCCGCATCGCAAATTCCTTGAATGCCTTCAGCATCGCGAAAGCCTCGGTCTTGAGTGGAGTTGCAACCGACCTCCTGATATACGACCCGAGGTCTCCCGCCGCTAGACGGCCACGGCCATCTCCGCCATGCGCGGCGCCGGCCGGCTCGGTCCGGCTTCGCACCGGCGCTCGAGGTCGGTCAACGCGTTCATGAATGCCACGAACGCATCGTACGGTGAGTCGTGGGGACTGAAGTACCGGTGCACGTCGCCGTCGCCGAGCGCCTTGGTGGCCATGTAATAGCACTGGTCGCTGGTGCCGAGCCGCCGCCATGCCTCCAACAGCAGCGGGTCGCCGGTCTCGCGGATGCGCCCGCCCAAACGGTAGAGGCGCTCGTGCGCCGTCCGCTGCATACGGTTGCCGAGCCAGGCGCTGGTGTCACGCTCGAGATCGGCCCACGAGGTGGGCGAGGCAAAGCGGAGCGGTCCCGCCGACGCCCGGGCGGCAAGCGCGGAGGGATGGATGCACGAGATGTTCCGTCGCTCGAGCTCTTCAGGCAGCGCGCGGAGAAATTCGAAGATGCCGGTGTCGGCCCACTGATGCTCGCCGAAGGTCTCGTAGTCCGCGAAGACGTGCACACTCTGACCCGCGCTCCGGGCGATCCAGTCGGCCCAGCGGCCGGGCGCCAGCGGCCACTGGTCCCACCCGCGGTCGGAGAACCGGAACCCTACATCGTCGCTCAGCCGATAGTTGCGGGGGATGAGGCGCAGGTCCGGCGCGGAGGCGGCGTGATACACCTGGTCGGGCGATCGCGACCCGAGCACCCGATCCGCGCCTTCGACCATCATGGCCTTGAAGCCCAACGCCGACACCAGCGGCGCCAGCGCATCGTGATAGATCAGCTCGGTGTTGCGGAAGACCTCCGCACGGCGGCCGAAGTGCCGCTCGAGCGCGAGCCGATGCAGCTCGACCTGGGCCCTGAACTCCTCCTCATCGGCCAGCGAGGCGAGACTGTGATGGGACGTCTCGCCCAGCAGCTCGACGCCACCGGTCGCGACCAGGGCCTGAAAGCTCTCGAGCACCTCGGGCGCTGCGTCCTCGAGCTGATCCAGCAGCGTCCCGCTCAGGCTGAGCGCCATGCGGAAGCGTCCGGCCGATCGCTCGATCAGCTCCCGCAGCAGCCGGTTGGCGGGCAGGTAGCACTTCTCGGCCACGCGCTCGAGGATCGCGCGGTTCGCCCGGTCGTCGAAGTACCCTGCCCCGGTCCCGATATCGAAGACCCGGAACCGGCGGACGCGGTAGGGTTGGTGGACTTGGAAGTAGAGGCAGAGGTCGGGCACGCGGGATCTCCGTTGTGGGAGGTTACATCGTCTCCAACAGGGTGCGCCGGTACACATCGGCGGTCTTGCCGGCGGCCTCCTCCAGCCCCAGCCGAGGGCTCTGGACCTCGGTCAAGCCCGCCTCGCTCAGCTCCTCCCACAGGGCGCGATGGGTCAGCAGCCCGATCACCTTGTTCGCCGTCTCATCGACGTCCCAGAAATCCACCCGGAAAGCATGCCGCACCACCTCGGCCACGCCCGACTCCCGGGGAATGATGCAGGGTGTCCCGTTGCGGAGGCTCTCCAGGGCTACCAGCCCCAGCGGCTCGCTCACCGAGGGCATGACGCACACGTCGGAGGAGCGGTACAGCCGGTCCACCTCATTCGATGCCACCGGGCCGGCAAAGTGCACCCGGTCGGCCAGGCCGAGCTCCGCGGTTCGATCGATGATCCGAGGGAGGAGATCGCCGGTGCCGGCGAGGATGAATTGTGCGTCGGGGACGAACTCGGTCACGCGGCGGGCCACTTCGATGAAGTATTCCGGCCCCTTCTGCCGGGTGACGCGGCCGAGGAAAAGCACCGTGGGCCGGCCGGTGGCGACCGGCAGCTCGGCGCCCTCGTGGGCCGCCTGGGAAGGCGCGACGCCGAAGTGGACCACGTCCACCTTCTCGCCGGGAATGCCGTACTCGACCATCGCCCGCCGGCGCAGCATCGCGCTGTTGCTGATGACGCGGTCCGCGGCGACCATCCCGTCGCGTTCCCGGCGATGGATCTCGGGATTGCCCGGTCCGCCGCAGCGGTCGTACTCGGTGGCGTGGAGGTGGGCGACCAGCGGGCGCCCGGAGACTTCGCGGGCGCGCACGCCGGCGGCAAAGGTGATCCAGTCATGGGTGTCGATCAGGTCGTGCGGCTCGCTCGCGGCGATCTCCGCCGCCACCTCGGCGTAGCGCTCGACCTCGGCGAACAGATTGGAGCCGTACACGGCGGCGCCCGACGTGCCGGCCCGGCGCTCTCCCGCCGAGAGATACTCGGCCTCGCCGGCGTAGGGCTGGAGCGGAGACTCGACGCGGATCGCCCGGGGGCCGCGGGTGGACTCCGCCGCGCTGACCAGCCGGAGCCGTGCGAGGTCGGTCTGGGCGGCGGCGAACGGCACTACGAGCGTCACTTCGATGCCCCGCGCGAGGAGACCCTGCACCAATCCGACCGTGGCGGTGGCGAGACCGCCGGCCTGAAAGGGCGGGAACTCCCAACCGAACATCAGGACCCGCATGAAGGACGAGACCTCGGGGGACGGGATGCGGGCTTAACGCGGGCGGGGTGGTGCGGGTTCCCTCAAGTGAAGCTCGGCTCGCTCCGTTCTCCCAGCGGAAGTCGCAGACAGGCCCGCGCGCCACGCCGCCCCCGCTTCGGCTCCAGCGAAAGGGCGCCGCCATGGGCCTCGGCGATCTGCCGGCTCAGCACCAGACCGATCCCGGAGCCGTTCGCCTTGGTGGTGAAGAAGGGGACGAACAGGTTGCCGGGATCGGGCAGGCCGGGTCCTTCGTCCTCGACCGACAGCTCCAGCACGCCGGCCGCGATCCGCCAGCCGACTTCCACTCCCCCGCCGGTCTCGAGCGCGGCGTCCGCCGCGTTGCGGACCAGGTTGATGAGCAGCTGATCCAGCTGGTCGCCGTCGGCCGTGATGGAGGCCGAAGGGCCGCCGGTCACTCGCACCTCGAGGCGGGTCTCCAGCGCCGCCACCCGTCCCACCCAGGTGTTCACATCGACCGGGCCCAGGCTGGGCTGCGGCAGCCGCGCGAGCCGGGCGTAGGATCCCATGAAGCGGCCCAGCGCCTCGGACCGGCCCTCGATCACCTCGAGCCCCGACTTGAGATCGTTCTCCCAGTCGGCCGGACGGGCGGGGCGCGCGGTCAGGCTCCGCAGACTTCCGGCGATGGACTTGATCGGGGCGAGCGAGTTGTTGATCTCGTGGCCCAGCACCCGGACCAGCCGTTGCCAGGCCGAGCGCTCCTCCGCCCGCAGGGCACGGGACAAGTCGGCGATCACCAGCAGCTGGTGCGGCAGTCCGTCCTGCCGGAAGGTGCCGCTCCGCGCCTCCCACCGTCCCGCTCCGCCGGGGAACATGGCCTCGAAGGTCCGGGGCGTGTCGCTGTCGAGCCACGGCGTCAGGCCGAGGGTATCCGACGGCCGGCCCAGCAGCCGTTCCGACGGTTGCCCCAGGAGCCGCTCACCGCCGCGGTTCACCAGCCGCAGCCGCCGGTCGCCGTCGAAGGCGAAGACCGCCACGTCGATCTCCTCGATCACCCGTCGCAGCAGCGCCGTCGCCTCCAGCTCGCGGAGCCGCTGCCCCCGGAGCGTCTCGCTCAGCGCGTTCACTTCCAGCAGCGCGAGGCCAAGGGCATCGTCGGCGCCCGCGCCTCGGGCGCGGATGGAGTAATCGCCTTCGCGCAGCGCGGCGAGGAGGTTGGAGATGGTTTGGAGCGGCCGGATGACCCGCTCCCGCAGGAGGAGCGCGCCGAGCAGCCATGCGCCGCCCGCCAGCAGCGAGAAGGTGAGCCGGACGCGGAGCGGATAGTCGTTGGCCCAGAGCAGCCAGCCCGCCACCACCACCGCGGGCAGCCCGGCGGCCAGAGCGCCGGTGAAGATGCGCGATTCGTGACTTCGAGTCCGCCGCCGGCTAGAGCCCATAGTGCTGGAGCCGCCGATAGAGGGCGCTCCGGCTCAACCCCAGCGCCTTCGCCGCGTGGCTCACGTTGCCGCCGTGCCGCTCCAGCGCTTTGCGGATCAGCAGCCGTTCCACCTCCTCCAACGGCAGGTCCTCCAGCCGAGGCATGGCGCCCGACGTGAGCCGGAGGCCGAGGTCCACCGGGTGCACGCTGTTTCCCTGGGCCATGAGCACGGCGCGCTCGAGCGCGTGATCCAGCTCGCGCACGTTGCCGGGCCAGGAGTGGGACTCCAGCGCCTCGACGGCCTCGGCCTCGAATCCCACCAGCGCCTTGCGGTAGCGGCCCGCGTAGCGGCGCAGGAAAAATTCGGCGAGCGCGCGGATGTCCTCTCGCCGCTCGCGCAGCGGCGGCAGGCGGATCTCGATGGTGTTGAGCCGGAAGAGGAGATCTTCCCGGAAGCGTCCCGCGGCCACCTCCGCCGGCAGGTCGGCGTTGGTGGCCGAGAGGATCCGGACGTCGATCTTGCGGGGGCGCGAGGCGCCGACCCGCTCGACCTCGCCGGTCTCCAGCACCCGGAGCAGCTTGGCCTGCTGCCGGACGCCGAGCGTGCCGATCTCGTCGAGCAGCAGGGTGCCGCCTTCGGCCAGCTCGAAGCGTCCGATCCGGTCGGCGCGGGCGTCGGTGAACGCGCCCTTCACGTGGCCGAACATCTCGCTCTCGAACAGGCCCTCGGAGAGCCCCCCGAGATTGACGGCGACCATCGGGCGCGCCGCGCGGGGCGAGGCCGCGTGGAGCCACTGGGCGACGACCTCCTTGCCGGTGCCGTGCTCGCCGCTCACCAGGACGTTGGCGTCCGAGGAGGCGACCCGCTCCATGAGCTGGAGCACCGGCCGCATCGCCGCCGACTGGGCGATCAGCTCCGGCATCCCATCGCGGCGGAGCAGACGATTTTCGCTCTCCAGCCGCCGGGTCCGCCGGAGCGCCCGTCCCAGCTCGACCTGGGTCCGGAGGGTGGCGAGCAGCCGGGTGTTGTCCCACGGCTTCTCAATGAAGTCGCGGGCGCCACGCCGCATGGCTTCCACCGCCTTCTCCACGCTGCCCCAGGCGGTCATCACCACCGTCGGGAGCGTGGCATCGACCGCCTGGAGCTGTGAGACCAGCTCCAGGCCCTCGCGGCCGGTCGTGGTGTCGCGGGCGTAGTTGAGGTCGAGGAGGACCGCGTCGAAATCGATGGCCTGAACCGCGGACAACACCGCGGCGGGGGAGGCGGCGGTCTCGATCGCGTAGCCCTCACCCTTGAGCAGCAGCCGCAGCGCCTCCCGGACGTGGGGCTGGTCGTCCGCGACGAGGACGTGGGCGGTAGGAGATGCGGTAGTGGGCACAGGTCGTGAGAATGTAGCGGGGCAGCAGGGCGGCGGGGCAGCGGGGCGGCGGCCTACCGCACAGGGCCCCTACCGCGCAGGAGTCACCTGCCCCGCTGCCCCGCTGCCCACCTGCCCCGCCCCTTCAACGATCCAGCCGTCGTGCAGCTGAATAGTCCGGTGACCGTACGACGCGTTCCGCTCCGAGTGGGTGACCTGGACGATCGTGGTGCCTTGCCGGTTGAGCCGGGTGAACAGCTCCATGATCTCCTCCCCCTGGGCGCTGTGCAGGTTGCCGGTGGGCTCGTCGGCGAGCAGGAGCTTGGGGCTCGCGATCACCGCCCGGGCCACTCCGACCAGCTGCTGCTGGCCGCCGGAGAGCTGGCTGGGATAGAGATCCTTCTTGCCCACGATCTGAAAGCGATCCAGCGTCTCCGCCACCATCGCCGCCCGCTCCTTCGGCTTGATGTCGCGGTAGGAGAGCGGGATCTCCAGGTTCTCGTAGACCGTGAGATCGTCGATCAGATGGTATTTCTGGAAGACGAACCCGATGTACTTCTTGTTGAGCTCCACCCGTTTCTTGGCCGGCAGCTCGTGCACCGCCTCATCCAGAAACCAGAACTCTCCGGTCCAGGCGTTATCCAGCATGCCCAGGATGCTGAGCAGCGTCGACTTCCCCGCACCGGACGGCCCCATGATGGTGAGGAACTCGCCCTGGCGGATCTCCAGGTTGATGCGCCGGAGCACGTAGGTGCGGGTCGGACCGGCCTCGTAGTAGCGGTCGAGATTGACGAGTCGGATCATGAGGTCGTCATCCTAACGGTATAGGTTGATGCTACCTGTCATCCTGCCCGCCTGCCCGCCTGATCTCACTCCGCCCGCAGCGCCAGCGCCGGATCCACCCGCGTCGCCCGCCGCGCTGGAAGGTAGCAGGCGATCAGGGCGACGGCCGCGAGCAGGATGCCGATCCCGGCGAAGGTGATCGGATCGGCCGGGCGCACGCCGTACAGCAGCCCCGCGATCAGCCGGCTCAGCACCAGTGAGCCCACCAGCCCGATGCCGATGCTGATCAGCACCAACCGCATGCCGCCGAGCACCACGCTGAGCTTGGTCTGCCGGGGGTCCTCGCCCAGCGCCAGCCGGATCCCGAACTCCCGGGTCCGCTGGCTCACGCTGTAGGAGATCACCCCGAACACGCCGACTGCGGTGAGCAGCAGCGCCACCGCGCCGAGCACGCTCATCAACACCAGGCTGAACCGGGCCTGCGCCCGGCCCTCAGAGAGGTAGCCGCTCATCGGCGTCAGCTTGCTGACCGGCAGGTCGGGATCCATGCCGGCGATGGTCTGCCGCACGGTCGGCACCAGGCTGGCCGGGTCGATCCCGGTCTCCACCACGAAGGTCATCACCGGCGGCGTGCCCTGGCCGATCGGATAATAGATCTGATGCAGGATGTCGCGGGTGAGGTCGTGCTGCCGCATGTGCTCTACGACGCCCACCACCTCGGAGAACGCGTTCTCCGATCCGGTGGGCTGGAGCTGAAGCTGCTTGCCGACCGCGTTCTGTCCCGGCCAGGCGAGTTTGGCGAGGCTCTCGTCGATGATGATGACCGGCGGGGTACCCGCGGAGTCCTGATAGGTGAAGGTGCGGCCCGCGATGAGCTGCGCGTCCATCACCTCGAAATACTCCGGCGACACGTTGCGTCCGTCGGCGGTGACGCTCTCGAAGTTCCGCGCGGTCTCCTCGTTGTACGCGAAGGGCGACAGCGGCCCGCTGCCGGTGAGGGGAAGCTGCGAGACCAGGCCTACCGTCTTCACCCCGGGGAGCGCCTCGAGCTGCCCGCGCAGGTCGCGGAAGAAGGCCCGGCGGGCTCCCCCGCCGGGGTATTTCCCGAAGGGCATGGACAGCTCGAACGTGAGCACGTCGCTCGAGTCGTAGCCGGGATCGACCCGCTGGAGCGCCACAAAGCTCCGGATCAGCAAGCCGGCGCCCACCAGCAGCACGACCGACATCGCCACCTCCGCCACGATGAGCAGGCTGCGCGCGCCCCGGCGGTCTCCGCCGCTGCCGCCGCGGCCTCCGGCTTTGAGGTGCTCCTGCGGATCGGTGCCGGCGGCCCGGAGCGCGGGGATCAGGCCGAACAGCACCGAGGTGACCGCGCACACCGCGACCGTGAACAGCAGGACGGTGGTGTCGAGCTCGATGTCGCCCAGCCGGGGAAGGTTCGCCGGATGGAGCCGGCGGAGCACCGACAGCGCGAGGACCGTGATGCCGAGGCCGAGGGCACCGCCGGCGAGGGCCAGCAGCAGGCTTTCCGTTAGCACCTGGCGCACCATCGCCGTCCGGGTGGCGCCCAGCGCCGTGCGCAGGGCGAACTCGGCATTGCGCGTGGTCCCCCGCACCAGCAGCAGGTTCGCCACGTTGGCGCAGGCGATGAGCAGTACCATGCCCACCGCGCCCAGCAGGACGAAGAGCGCCGGCCGGGCGTGCTTCACCACGTCGTAGTGGAGCGGCACCGCGCGGATCCGGAGGTTCGACGCCTTGTGCTCCGGGAACTCCGAGCGGAACCGCTCGGCGATGAGGTTCATCTCCGCCTGGGCCTGCCCGGCCGTGACTCCGGGGGCGAGCCGTCCGAACACCGTGAAGAACGTCAGGTTCCGCGGCAGCGGCTGGCCGTAGTCGAACTGGATCGGCGCCCACAGATCGCCGTCCGTCACCTGGAACGCCTCGGTCGGGAGCTGGAGATGGAAGTCGCGGGGCAGGACGCCCACCACCTCGTGGCCCACGCCGTCGATCTGGATCGTCTTGCCCACCAGCGACGGATCCGCCGCGTACCGCCGCTCCCACAGCCGGTGGCTCAGCATCACCACGTGCGGTCCGTTGACCACTTCTTCGGCCGGAAGGAACTGGCGCCCCAGCATCGGCGTGACGCCCAGCAGGGGGAAGAAGTTGGCCGTCACCGTTACCACGTCGGCCCGCTCCGGCTCGCCTTCGCCGGTGAGGTTGCCCCGCAGGTTCGCCACGTTGCCCTCCGCCGCCGCGGCGAAGGACTCGAAGGTGCGGCTCCGCTCCTTGTAGTCGCGGAAGTCGCCGGGCGAGACCGCCGGGAGCGACTGCGCCCCGTCGCCCAGGTCGTTCCAGATGTTCATCAGCCGGTCGGGGGCCTGGTACTGGAGCGGGCGGAGCAGCACCCCGTTCACCACGGTGAAGATCGTGGTGGTTGCGCCGATGCCGAGCGCGAGCGCCGCGACGGCGGCGACGGTGAATGCCGGCGTGCGCCGCAGAGCCCGCAGGGCGTATCGCAGATCGCGTCCGAGAGTGCTCATGTCATTCGCTCCGAAGGGCGTCGATGGGATCCACCCGGGTGGCGCGGATCGCCGGGACCAGGCTGGCGAGCAGGGAGACGGCGCCGAGAACGCCGGCGGCGGTCAGCAACACCTTGGGGTCGGTTGGGCTCACCCCGAACAGCACGCTGGTGAGCAGCCGGCCCAGGAGCAACGCACCGGCGACCCCGAGGCCGATGCCCAGCAGGGCCATCGCGAGCCCCTGCCACAGCACCAGCATCCGCACCGATCCCGGCCGGGCGCCGAGCGCCAGCCGGATGCCCAGCTCCCGGGTGCGCTGGCTGACCCCGTAGGCCATCACGCCGTACACGCCGATGGCGGCGAGGGTGAGCGCCAGCCCGCCGAACAGCACCAGCAGCAGCATGCTGAATCGCTGCCGGGCGGTCGCGTCGGTGAGCAGGGCATCCGCCTCGCGCAGCCGCGCCGCCGGCTGTTCGGGGTCCACCTCCCTGACCGCGCGCCGGATCTCGGGCGTCAAGGCGGCGAAGTCCAGGGTGCCGCGCACCACGAAGGACAGCGGCGTGGGCGTGAAGATGGACCAGAAGTCGGGCTGCAGCTGAAGGATCGGCACGTACATCTCGGGCGGGACCTCCTCCGCCAGGCCGCGGTGGCGCACGTCGCGGATGACCCCGACGACTTCGCGCCAGACGGCGAGGCTGTCGGGCGTCCCGAAGGTGATCCGCGTGCCGATGGGATCGCGGCCGCCGAAATACTTCCGGACGAACGCCTCATTGAGGACCGCGACGACCGGGGCTCCCTCGCGGTCGGCCGGAGTCAGCAGCCGGCCGCGGACCAGCGACACGCCGGCCGCGTTCAGATAGTCTCCGCCGACCAGACGGTAGCTGGCGTACTTCTCCTGGCCGGCGGGCGACTGCGGGTCGCCTTCCAGGGTGATGTCGCCGCTGATGTCTCCGTTGTCCAGCGGCAGGTAGAACACGGCGCCCCCCTCCCGGACGCCGGGAATCGCCTCCAGCCGATCGATGACCCGTCCCACGAAGGCGAGCTGCGCGGCGGCATCCGGGTGCCGGGCGGTGGCGACGTTGAGCTGGAACGTCGCCACGCCCTCGGGTCGAAAGCCCGGATCGATCGCGCCGAGCCGGCGCACCGTCAGCATCAGCAGCGTCGCGCCCACCAGCAGGATCACCGCCAGGGAGATCTGGATCACGACCAGGGCCGACCGCACCCGGTTGCGGCTCACGCCTTCGCTGCTGCCGCGGCCTTCGCCCCGGAACGACTCCGCCGGGTCGAGCCCGGCCACGTACAGGGCGGGCAGCACGCCGAACGCGAGGCCGACCACGGCGGACACGGTCACGGTGAACGCGAGCACCGCCGTGTCGATCCCGACCTCGCGGAATCGAGGGATGCCGGCCGGCGCGAGCGCGAGCAGGGCGTCCACCGCCCAGGTCGCGAGCAGCAGGCCGAGCACCGCGCCGGCCGCGGTGAGGGCGGCCGCCTCCGCCAGCACCTGCCGCGCCAGGCGCCAGCGCCCCGCGCCCAGAGCCGCGCGCACGGCGATCTCCCGCTGCCGCCCCACGGCGCGGGCCAGGAACAGGTTCGCCACGTTGGCACAGGCGATGAGCAGCACCAGCGCCACCGCGCCGACCAGGACCAGGAGCGCCGGGCGGACCCCGCGCACGGTATCGAACCCGAACGGCACCAGCTCGACGCTGCGGCCGCTGTTGGTCACCGGGAACTCGCGCTCCAGGGTCCGCGCCACGGCGGAGAGGTCGGCCGTGGCCTGCTCCAGCGTCACGCCGGGGCGGAGCCGCGCGATCACGTCGTAGGAGTGCGCGTCGCGGTCCAGCGAGTTGCCGGTGCCGAAGCCGAGGGGCAACCAGAGGTCGCGCAGGCCCCGGTAGTTGAGGCTCGCCGGCGCGACGCCGATGACGCGATACTCCCGGCCGCTCAGCCGGATGCTCCGCTGGAGAATGCCGGGATCGGCGGAGAACCGCTCGCGCCAGAGCCCCTCCCCGATGACGGCGACGCCGCTCTCGCCCTTGTCCTCGCCCTCGGCGAACCCCCGCCCCAGGATCGGCTCGACGCCGACCACCTTGAAAAACTCGGCCGACACCCGGGCGCCCCGCACCTCGACCGGCTCATCCGGGCCCACCAACGCCGCCGACAGGGTGCGGATCGCCGTCATGCCGGCGAAGCTCCGGCTCCGGTCCCGCCAGTCGACGAAGTTGGCACCGCTCACCGACCCGCTGGTGCGGTCGCCGTAGGTCTCCCGAATGACGACCAACCGGTCCGGGTCGAGGTAGTCCAGCGGCCGCAGCAGGACCGCATTGACCACGCTGAAGATGGCGGTGTTCGCCCCGATGCCGAGCGCGAGGGTGACGACGGTGATCAGCGCGAACCCGGGGGACTTGAGCAGCGACCGCATCGCGAGCCGCAGGTCTCGAACGAAGTCGGGCATCATTCGCTCCTGAGGGCAATCATGGGATCCACCCGGGTGGCCCGCCGCGCCGGCAGGCCGCTCGCCAGCAGCGCGACGGCGGCGAGAATCAGCGGTGTCGCGGCGAAGATCGCCGGGTCGGTGGGCGCCACGCCGAACAGCAGTCCCTGAAGCAGGCGGGTGAGCGCCAGCGCGCCGAGCAGGCCGAGGCCGACGCCGATCAGCGCGAGCTTGAGGCCGTGCCCCAGCACCTCGCCGAGCACCCGGCGGCGCGGCGCGCCGAGCGCGAGTCGGATGCCCAGCTCCCGGGTCCGCTGCGCCACCGCGTAGGCCAGCAGGCCGTGGATCCCTATGCTCGCGAGCAGCAGGGCGAGGCCGGCGAAGGCGCCGAGCAGCGCGGTGGTGAACCGGGGCCGGGCGATGGAATCGGAGAGCGTCCGATCGAGCGGCTCGATGCCCGACAGGGCCAGCTCGGGATCGATGCTCCACACCGCTTCCCGCAGGGCCGGCACCAGCGCAGCCGGCTCCGCCGTGGAGCGCACCAGCAGCGAGGCCGACGCCATCGGCGTCTGGGTCAGCGGGGGGTACGCCGCGGGCGGTGCGTCTTCTCCCAGCCCGCGGAATCGTTCGTTCGCCACCACCCCGACGACCTCGCGGCTCCGGCCCCAGAAGGAAATCCGCTGGCCCACGGGATCCCGGCCGGGGAAGAAGCGCCGCGCTGCCGCCTCGTTGATGAGGAGAACCCCGGGGGTCGTGGGGCCGTCGCGCGGCTCGAGCATCCGCCCGCGGCGGAGCGGCACACCCAGCGTCCCGAAGTACCCCGGCGTGACCGGCCGGATCGGAATCTCGGGCTGCTGCTGGTACTCGGTCTCCCGCCCCTCGATGACGAAGCTGCTGGTGAACCCAGGCGCGAGCGGGTGATAGGCGGTGATCGCCGCGTCGAGCACGCCGGGGAGATCCCGCGTCCGCTCCAGCAGCCGGGCGTGGAAGCCGGCGATCTCCACCCATTCGGGATAGACGTCGAACGACTGGGGATAGCGGGCTTCGGGCAGCCGGAAGTCGAGCTTCATCACCTGCTCGGTGCGAAAACCCGGATCCACGGCGCGGAGATTGTACAGGCTCCGGATCAGCAGTCCCGCGCCGATCACGAGCAGCGCGGAGATGGCGATCTCACCCACGACCAGCGCGTCGCGCAACCTGCGTCGGCCAGGCCCGGCCGTGCCGCCGCGCCCGCCCTCACCGTGGATGGCGCCGCTGAGATCGAGCCGCCGCGCCTGGGCCAGCGGGACCAGCCCGAACACCAGGCCGACCCCGGTGGCGAGTCCGAGCGTCACCGCCAGCACCAGCCCATCCACCCGGACCTCGGCGATCCGGGGCAGGTCCTGCGGCGCGAGGCTCAGCAGGAGGTCCAGTCCCCAGACCGCGACCGCGATGCCGAGCAGTCCCGCGAAGCCGGTCACCAGCAGGCTCTCGATCAGGAACTGGCGGCCGAGGCGGAAGGTGGAGGCGCCAAGCGAGCGCCGGACGGCGAACTCGCGGGCACGGGCCCACCCCTGGGCCAGCAGCAGGCTCGCGACGTTGGCGCAGGCGACCAGCAGCAGCAGCGCGACGGCGCCGAGCAGCAGCACCAGCGCCGGCCGCACCGCGCCCACCGCGACGTCGGTGATCGCCTCAACCGAGATGCCGCGGCCGCGGTTGCTCTCGGGATACTCCGCTTCGAGCTGCGCGCCGAGCGCGCCGGCCTCACGCCGCGCGCTGGCGAGAGAGGCGCCCTGCGCGAGCCGGCCGACGACCGACACGTCGTGCCGCGAGCGGCTGCTGGAGGTGGGATCGGCCTGCAGTGGTAACCAGACGTCGGTGGCGAGCCCGGGAAGGTCGATGTGAGGCGGGGCCACCCCGACGACGGTATAGGGGGACCCGTCCAGCCGCACGGTGCGGCCCAGCACCCCCGAATCCGCGAGGAACTGCCCGCGCCAGAGCGCCTGGCTCAGCACGGCCACCCTCGCCCCGCCCGTCGCGTCTTCCGCCTCCAGGAAGCCGCGGCCCAGCGCCGGCCCCGAGCCCATCAGTGGGAAGAACCCATGGGTAACGCCGGTCGCGTTGACCGGCAACGGATCGCCGCCGTCGCGCCCCAGCGTCATCGGAGTGCCCGCGAACGCCGCCACCGCGGCGAACGACCGGCCCCGTTCGGCGAGATCGTAGTAGTCGGGAACCGAGAACGGCTCACGCTCGGTGCCGCTGATCCGGTCGTACTGGTGCAGCATCACCACCCGGTCCTGATCCGCGACCGGAAGCGGGCGCAACAGCACGCCGCGCACCACGCTGAACAGCGCGGTATTCGCGCCGATGCCGAGGGTGAGCGTCAGCACCACCGCCAGCGAGACGCCTGGCCGGCGCCTCAGCGACCGTAGGGCGAAGCGAAAATCCGCCCCGAGCCCGGACCCCCTCATTCGGCCCTCAGCGCATCGACCGGATCGGTGCGCACCGCGCGCAGCGCCGGCAAGATCGAGGCGACGGCGGCGACCAGCGCCAGGGCCGCGGCGGTGACCACGAACGTGGCCGGATCGGTCGGCTCCACGCCGAACAGCAGGCTGGTGAGAAGCCGGGTCGCGGCCATCGCGCCGAGCAGCCCGGCGGCGATGCCCAGTCCCGCGAGCCAGGCGCCCTGGGAGAGCACCAGCCCGAGGATCTCGCGCGGCATCGCCCCGAGGGCGATGCGGATGCCGATCTCCCGGGTCCGCTGGACCACCAGGTGCGCCATAACGCCATAGACCCCGACGGCGCCGAGCGCGAGCGCGAGGAGCGCGAAACCGGCCACCAGGGTCATCGTAAGCCGCCGTTCCGCGGCCCAGGCACCGAGCGCTTCGTCCATCGTCTGCAGCTCGACGACCGGCAGATCGGCGTCAAGCTCGGATACGGCGGCCCGCAGTGCGCCGGCGAGAGCCGTCGGCTCGCCTTCGGTCCGAAGCGCGATCCGCAGGGTTCGGAGCGGCGTGCCGGTGCCGGCGGGAAACTGGGCGTGCGGCAGATAGATCTCGGGTCGCGGCTCGGCGTCGAGGCCCCGGTGCCGCACGTCGCCCACCACGCCGACGACCGTGCGCCACACCGAGTCGGTGGAGCCGCCGCCCATCAGGATCCGCTGGCCCAGGGCATCGCCGCTGGGCCACACCTGGCGCGCGAGCGTCCGGTTGATCACCGCGACGCCGGGCGAACCGATCCGGTCGGTCGCGCCGATGCCGCGTCCCTGGAGCACCGGGATCCGCATGGTCTCGAAGTACCCGGGGCTCATCGTCTGCCAGTACGCCAGGTTCCACTCCGACGGCTTCACCGGCAGCGAGTACATCCCCTCGCGCACGAACGACCAGTCGCCCAGCTCGAGCTGGGTCATCGGCAACGCCTTCACCACCGCGGCCGAGCGGACGCCCGGGATCGCCTCGAGCCGGGCCACCAGCCGCCGGTAGAACGAGCGGATCTCCTCATTGGTGCGGTAGCGCACCGGCGACAGCTCGACCCGCGCGCTCAGCAACCGCTCGGGGTCGAATCCCGGGTTCACCCCGCGCAGTCTGGCGAAGCTCTGGATCAGCAGGCCGGCCGCCGCGACCAGCATCAAGGCAAGCGCGATCTGGCTCACCACCAATCCCCGGCGAAACCGCTGCCGCCGGGCGCTCGCGCTGCCCCCGCGGCCGCCTTCGGTCAGCGCGCCCGACAGATCGGGCCGCGCCGACTGGAGCGCGGGCGCCAGGCCGAAGAGGATGCCGGTCGTGAGGGTCACCAGGACCGTGAAGGCGAGCACCCGGCCGTCGATGCCGATCGTCTCCAGCCTCGGCAGAGTCGGCGGCGCCGCCGCGACCAGCGCCCGCACGCCCCACATCGCGAGCAACAGGCCGAGCAGCCCGCCGGCGATCGCCAGGACGCCGCTCTCCGTCAGCAGCTGGCGCACGATGCGGCCGGCGCGCGCGCCGAGGGCCGCCCGCACCGCGATCTCCCGCTGTCTCGCCTCGGCCCGCGCGAGGAAGAGCGAGGCCACATTGGCGCAGGCGATCAGCAGCAGCAGGCCGACGGCGCCCATCAGCACCAGGATCACCGGGCGGATGTTGCCGACGAGGGCTTCCATCGCGGGGGAGAACGACATCGTGAAATCGGCGTCGTACTCGCCGGGGTAGCGCTGGAGCATCGCCGCTCCGAGCGACGCCGTCTCCCTCGCGGCGCCGGCCACGTCGCCGCCGGGACGGAGGCGGCCCATCACGGTGAGCCAGTGCCAGCCGCGCTCGCTGCGGTCAATCGCGGGATCGAGCTGGAGCAGGGTCCACAACTGCATCCCGGTACCGGTGTAGTGGGTCGGCAGCTGGAATCCCGGCGGCATGATGCCCACGACCGTGGTCGGCGCGTCGTCGAAAATGAGCGTGCGGCCGATGATCCCGGGATCGGCCGCGAAGCGCCGCCGCCAGAGGCCGTCGCTCAGAATCACGACCGGGGGTCGCCCCGGGAGGTCGTCATCCGCCGCGAAGCCCCTGCCCCGGGCCGGCGCCACGCCGACCAGCGGAAACGCGTCCGCGGAGACGTAGCCGGCCTCCAGCCGCTCCGGCGCCCCGCTGCCGGTCAGGGTGAGCGATCCGTTGGCGAACGCCGCGACCTTGGTAAAGGCGCGGGACTGCTCTCGGAGGTCGAAGTATTCCGGGAGACTCAGCTCGCGCCCGGGGGTGTTGTCCAGCCGGGTGTGAATCAGCTTGATGCCGTCGGGGTCCTGGTACGGCAAGGGCCGGAGCAGCACGCCGTTCACCACGCTGAAGATCGCGCTGGTGGCGCCGATGCCCAGCGCGAGGGTGAGGACGGTGAGCGCGGTGAAGCCGGGACGCTGGCGCAGGGTGCGGAGCGCATAGCGCAGGTCGTTGAGCAGCGTGTCGATCATTCGGACCTCAGAGACGACATGGGATCCATCCGGGCGGCCCGCCGGGCCGGAATCCAGCAGGCCGCGAAGGCGACCGCGGCCAGGCCGAGCGCCACCACCGCGTAGGTCGGCGGATCGGTGGGTCTGAGCGAGAACAGCTGATCGGTCAACAGCCGGGTGCCTACGGCGGCGGCCAGTACGCCAAGCAGCGTGGCGACCAGGATCAGGCGAAGCCCGTGTCCCAGGATCGGCGCCACGGCCTGGGACGGCGTGGCGCCGATCGCGATGCGGATGCCGACCTCGCGAGTGCGTTGGGTGACCAGGAAGGAGACGACGCCATAGACCCCCACCGCGGCGAGCACCAGCGCGGCCAGGGCGAAGACCGACATGAGCAGCATCGTGAACCGGAGGCGGCCGGTGACGCGCTCCAGCAGCTGCGCCATCGAATACACGGACCACATCGGCTGATCGCGATCGACCGTCCGGACGGCCGCCTGCACCGAGGACACTAGCGTTAGCGGATCCCGCGTGGTCCGCGCCACGACGTTGGAGAACAGCCTCGGCGCCTGGAGTACCGGCAGGTACATCTGAGGCGTGGGCTCATCGCCGAGCGAGAGCTGCTTGACGTTGCCGACCACGCCTGCGACGGTGAGCCAGACGCTGTCGCCCGCTTCCTTGATCAGCTTGCCCACCGGCGACTCGTCCGGCCATTCCCGGCGGGCCAGCTCCTGACTCACGATGGCGACCGGCGCGCTGCCGATCCGGTCGCGAGTGTCGAACTCGCGTCCGGCCAGCAGTGGGATCTCCATCGTCTTGAAGTAGCCGTCGCTGATCAGACTGGACTGGGCGACCGGCTCGCGCCCGGCCGGCGGCTCCGGTTTGCCGGCCACCAGGTAGCCCGTGGTTCCCCAGTTGCCGCTCATCGGCGTGGCCGACACCAACGCCGCCGAGGTCACGCCCGGCACCCGGCGAATCGCCTCGACTGCCGGGCCGAAGAACGCGGCCATCTGCTCCGGCTCGGTGTATTTCGCGGCCGGCAGCCGGAACTGGAACGTCAGCAGGTTCTCCGAATCGAATCCCGGGTGCACCTGCTGCATGCGCGCCAGGCTCCGCAGCAGCAGGCCATCGCCGACCAGGAGCACGAGACAGAGCACCAGCTCGACGACCACCAGGACGCTGCGGGGATCGATCCGGCCGAACACGGAGCCGGCTCCGCGCACTTTCAGGCCCTCGATGAGGCTCGCGCGGAGTCCGTACCAGGCCGGCGCCAGGCCGGACGCCATCGCCGCCAGCAGCGTCACGCCGAGCGCGAACAGCAGCACCGGACGATCCACGCTCACCGGCACGTCGTTCGGCAGGCCGCCGGGCAGCGCGCCCACGATCGCATCCACCCCGAGCACCGCCAGCCAGATCCCGGCCGCCCCGCCGAGCCCGGCGAGCACCAGCGTCTCGGTGAAGAGCTGGCGGAAGAGCCGGCCCCGCGCCGCACCCAGCGCCGCGCGGAGCGACAGCTCTTGCCGGCGCGACAACGCCCGGGCCAGCTGCAGGTTGGCCACGTTGGCGCACGCGACCAGCAGCACCAGCACCACCGCGGCCAGCAGCGTCAGCAGCACCGGCCGGATGGAACCCGAGATCTGGTCGCGGAGGGAGCGCACAGCGACGCCGACGCCCGCGTTGGTCGCCGGGTATTCGACCGCGAGCTGGGCCGCGAGATCGGAGAGCTCGGCCTGGGCCTCGGCGAGCGCCACACCGGGCTTGAGCCGGCCCACCGCCCAGACGTTGCGCTCGCCGCGCTGGAAGTTGACCGGGCCGGAGGGAATGGCGGTGACCGGCAGCCAGACGTCGATCGCCGCGCCGAACGGCGACTGCTGGCCCGGCCCCAGGACACCGATCACGGCGGTGGGACGGCCGTTCAGCACCAGGGTCCGGCCGACGACCGCGGGATCGCTCCCCAGTCTGCCGCGCCACATCCGATCGGACAGCACCGCGACCGCCACATCGTTGCCGGGCCTGGTCTCCTCTGCAGTGAAGAGCCGGCCCCGCGCCGCCTTCGCCCCCAGCACGGCGAACGTCTCGGCCGTGATGAACTCACCGCCGAGGCGATCCGGCGCGTCCCCGCCGGTCAGGTTGACGCTCTGGCCGCGGATCATGCCGATCTCGGCGAAGGAGCGGCTCCGCGCCCGCCAGTCCTGCACGTCGGTGTAGGCGGTGAAGGCCTGGCGATCCTCGCCCTGCGCACCCCAGATCGCCACGATCCGATCGGCGTCGGGATAGGGCAGCGCGCTCAGCAGCACCGCGTGGACCACGCTGTAGATGGCGGTGCTGGCGCCGATGCCGAGCGCGAGGGTGAGCACGGCGACCGCGGTGAACCCCGGCTTGCGCCGCAGGCTCCGAACGGCGTACCGCACGTCCTGCCGCAGCCAGTCGATCATTCCGACCTCAGCGAGGTGACGGGATCCACCCGCAGGGCGCGCCGCGCGGGCACGTAGCTGGCGAGCAGGACGACGGCGGCGAGCAGGAAGGCCATGGATCCGAGAATGGTCGGGTCGGCGGGGCTCACGTCGTACAGCATGCCGCCGATCAGCCGGCCGGCGGCCAGCGCCACGACCAACCCGGCGCCAACGCCGGCTAGAGCCAGGAGAAGCCCCTTCCCCAGGACCAGCCTCAGCACATCGCGTCGCCCGGCGCCGAGCGCGATGCGGATGCCGACTTCCCGGGTCCGCCGGGCGACGGAGTAGGACACCAGTCCATAGATGCCCACGACCGAGAGCAGCAGCGCGAGGCCGCCGAACGCCCCGGCGATGATCGCCGAGGTGGTCGCGAGATTGAGCGCGTTCTCCAGGTGGCGATCCATCGTCATGACGCCGAACGCGGCCAGATCCGGATCCAGCCCCTGCACCAGGTCGCGCACGACCGGTATTGCCGCGGCGGGATCGGCCTCGGTCTGGACGATCAGGGTGAGCCACGAGCGCTGATTCTGGGAGAGCGGGACATACAGGTACGGCCGGGGGCCTTCGCCCAGGGTTCCGTACCTCGCGTCGCGTGCCACGCCGATGACCCGGACCCGGTCGCCCTCAGGACCGCCGAGCCGGAAATGCCGGCCGACAGCCGCCTCGCCGCCCAGCCGGGCCGCGAGGGTCTGGTTGACGACCGCGACCCGCGGCGCGCCGATGGTGTCGCCCGGGGCGAAGTCCCTGCCCCGGAGCAGCGCCGTGCCCACCGTCCCGAAGTAATCGGCGCCCGCGACCGTCACGCCGACGTCGAGTCCGTCCCGCTCCCCGACAGGTTCGCCCCCCTCGAAGAACACGGTGCGGCTCCGTCCGTAGGTGTCGAGCGGAATCGGGAATCCCAGGGTGGCGGAGGCGACGCCGGGCAGCTCGCGCACCCGCTGCAGCAGCGTGCGATAGAGCGCGTCGCTCCGAGCCGAGTCGTAGCCCTGGAGGCCGGGATCGAGCGAGAGGAGCATCCGGTTGTTCGGCGCGAGGCCGACATCGATGTCGCGCGCGTGGACCAGGCTCTTGAGGAAGAGCCCGCCGCCGACCAGCAGTACCAGGGACAGCGACACCTGTCCGATGACGAGGAAGCTCCGGAGGTCGAGCCCCCACCGGGGCGGCCGCCCCTTGGGCTCGGCATTCTTCAGCATGCCGACCACGTCGTGCCTGGCCGCGCGCAAGGCGGGCACCAATCCGAACAGCAGCGATGTGAGCAGCGAGATCCCGAGCCCGAAGAGCAGGACCCGGTGGTCGAGGGAGATCTCGAAGCCGACCGGGAACTGAAGCCGGGGCACCATCGCCTCCTGGATCTCGCTGTTCCAGGAGGACAGCACGATCCCCGCGGCACCGCCCACCACGGCGAGCAGGAGCCCTTCGGTCAGCAGCTGCTGCACCAGCCGGCTCCGGGTCGCCCCGAGGGCCAGCCGGACGGCGATCTCACGTCCCCGCGCGGACGCCCGTGCCAGCAGCAGGTTGGCGACGTTGGTGCAGGCGAGCAGCAGGATCAGGCCGGCCGCTCCCATCGCCAGCGCGGCGCTCAGCACCAGGGTCTCCCGCGGGGCGAAGTCGGGATCGTCGAAGCCGGTACCGCCCGAGATGAGCAGCGCGCCCCGCTCCCGGTTGGTGGCCGGATACGTCTGCTCCAGCCGCGCCGCGAAGTCCGCCAGCCTCGAGGAGCCGGCGGCCAGATCGAGACCGGGGCGGAGCCGCCCGGCGACGGTGAGCCAGGTGCTTTCCCGGTCGTCGAGAATCCCCTCGGCGCCGCTCATGACCTGGGCGTGCATCATCATCGGCACCCAGAGATCGGGATGGAATCCGAACTTGCGCACGCCGTTGTACCCCGGCGGCGCCACGCCGACGATCGTGAATGGATGGCCGTTGAGCCGGACCGCGGTGCCGAGGACACCCGGATCGCCGCCGAACCGGTCCTGCCACAGGCGATGGCTCACCACGATCAGTGGATCCGAGCCCGGGCCCCGGGCGTCGGCCGGCGTGAAGGTGCGGCCCAGCACGGGCCGCAGCCCCAACGCCGAGAAATAGTTCTCGGTGACGATCTCGCTCCACACCATCTCGGCGCGGTCCTCGCCGGCCAGGCTGAGCGGCAAGCCTTGCTGCGCCACCAGGCCGGCGAACACGCCGCTGCGATCGCGGTAGTCGAGATACTCGGGATAGGAGAGGCTCCGGGTCTGGCCGCCGCGGGCCCGGTCGGTGGCGTAGAGCGCCACCACCTCACCGGGCCGATCGACCGGAAGCGGCCGGAGCACCATGCCGTTGACGATGCTGAAGATGATGGTGTTCGCGCCCACGCCGAGAGCGAGCGTGACCCCGGCCGCGAGAGCGAAGCCCGGACTCCGGAGCAGCTGCCTGACGCCGTAGCGAAGATCCCGCAGGAACCAGTCGATCATTCCGACCTCAGGGCGATGAGCGGATCGAGGCGGCTCGCGCGCCGGGCCGGCAGCGCGCACGCCGCCCAGGCGGCGGCGAGCAGGATGCCGGCGACGACGGCGAAGGTGAGCGGATCGTGCGGGCTGATCTGATACAGGTCGGGGGCGACAAGCCGGCCGAGCAGCAGGGCGCCAGCCGACCCGAGCGCGACGCCGAGGGCGGCAAGACCCACGGCCGGCAGGATCACCGCCCGGCGGATCTCCCGGCCGGCGGCGCCGAGTGCCATCCGAATCCCGATCTCCCGGGTCCGCTGGCCCACCGCGTACGCGATGACGCCATAGACCCCGATGCCGGCCAGCAACAGCGCCAGCACGGCGAACCCGCCGAGCAGCATCATGGTGAAGCGCTGGGGAGAGACCGAGCCGGCAAGCAGTTCTGACAGGGTGACGAGATCGGTCAGCGGCTGCGCCGGGTCGAGCCCGTAGATCTCGTCCTTGAGCGTGCGGACCAGCGTCGCCGGGTCGCCGGCCCCCCGAAGTACGATCGTCATGCCGCCGTGCGGGTACTGCCGGAACGGAACGTACATCTCCGCCTTCGGCGACAGCGCGAGGCTCCGGTGGCGCACGTCGCCCACCATGCCCACGACCGTGGCGCTGCCGATGCCCCCGCCGACCCAGACCTGGCGCCCCACCGGGTTCTCGCCCGGGAAGAACCGATCGGCCAGGGCCCGGTTGACCAGGATCACGCGCGCCGCGTCCGCCCGGTCGGAGTCGTCCAGCGCCCGGCCACGGAGCACCGGCACGCCGATCGCCTCGAAGTAGTCACCGGCGACCACCCGGAAATCCACCTCCGTGCGATCGGCCGTGGGTGGCGGCGGTGTCCCGTCGGGGGAGAACGGCAGATCGTAGTCGATGCCGACCGGGTTCATCGGCAGCGTCGTCACCGCGCCCGCGGCCACCACTCCCGCACGCTGTTGCAGGCGCTGGATGAGCTCACCGAAAAATCCGGCCTGGTTCTCGTCGGCGTCGTAACGCGTGCCGGAGAGGAAGAGCGTGCCGGCCAGGACGTGCTCGGCATCGAAGCCGGGGTCTTCCTGCTGCAGGCGCGCCAGGCTGCGGAGGTGCAGGCCCGCCGCGACCAACAGGACGCCCGAGAGCGCCACTTCACCGACGATGAGTGCGCGGCGGACCCTCGAGCGGGTGCGGCCGCCGGTGAGCCGCTCACCCGACCCGGCCAGCGGCACCCGCCGGTCCAGCCCGATGGCACGGAGCGCCGGGAGCACCCCGCACAGCAGCGTGACCGGAATCAGCAGCGCGAGCGCGAAGGCGACGACCCGGCGGTCGAGCGCCGCCGCCCGCCACGCCGGCAGCAGGCCGGGATCGATCGCCTGAACCAGGGGAACCGCCCACGCGGCGAGCCCCAGGCCCAACAGCGCGCCGACGAGGGCGACGGTGAGGCACTCGATCACCAGCAGCCGGATCAGGCGCGCGGGCGCGCCGCCCAGCGCCACCCGGATGGCGAGCTCGCGGTCGCGGTCGAGCATCCGTGCGAGAAACAGGTGGCCGACGTTCGCACAGGCGAGCAGCAGCACCAGCGCGACGGTGGCGAGGAGCAGGGCGAGGGCGGCCCGGCCCCCGGCCGCGACCGCCTCGCTCGCCGGGAGCAAGGTCACGGTCCAGCCGGCGTTGGACTGGGGATGCTCGGCGGCCAGTCTGGACGCCACGACGTCGAGCTCCGCGAGGGCGTCGGCCGGCGCTGTCCCGGGGGCGAGGCGCGCCAGGACGTTGAACCGCCGCTCCTCCCGGCTCCGCAGCTCCGACGGGTCGAACGCCAGCGGATTCCACAGCGCGACCGCGCCGTCGTCGGGGAAGCGGAAGTCGGCCGGCATGACGCCGACCACCTCGTGCGGGATGCCGTCGAGCGTGAGCGTGCGGCCGACGATCGCGGAGTCGCCGCCCATCCGGCCGGCCCAGAAGGCATGGCTCAGCACCACCACCCGGTCGCGGCCGGACACTTCCTCCTCCGGGAGGAAGCCGCGGCCCAGCGCCGGCGCGACGCCCAACGTGCGGAAGAGATTGGTCGACGCGCGCACGGTGGACACCGTCTCCGGATCGCCTTCGCCGGTGAGTGCGAGACCCCAGGGTGCCCAGGCGACGAGCTCGTCCAGTGACTTGGACCCCCGCCGCCAGTCGAGGAAGTTCAGCGCCGAGATCCGGCTCCGCTCCTTGCCCGCGGCGGCCTGGCGCTCCCACAGCATGACCAGGCGATCGGCGGTGGGATACGGCAGCGGGCGCAGCAGGGCGGCGTCGGCGAGGCTGAAGAACGCGCTGTTGGCGCCGATGCCGAGCGCGAGGGTGAGCACTGCCGCGGCGGTGAAGCCCGGGCTCCGGCGAAGCCGCCGGATCGCGAGCCGGAAGTCGCCGAGCAGCGAGCCCATCACTCGCTCCTGAGCGCGCGCATCGGGTCGATCGCGGCGGCCCGGCTCGCCGGCACCCAACTGGACAGCAGCGCCACGGCGGCGAAGAGCGCGGTGACGGCCACCAGCGTCACCGGATCGGTGGGACTCACATCCACCAGGAACGACGCCAGCACCCGGGAGGCGGCCACCGCCCCCGCGAGGCCGAGCACCAGCCCGGCGCCGGTCAGCGCGAGGGCCCGGCGCACGATCAGAAGCCGCACGTCGCGGGCGCGCGCGCCGAGCGCCATCCGAATACCGATCTCCGCCGTGCGCCGGGAGACCACGTACGCCATCACGCCGTAGAGGCCGAAGGCCGCGAGCAGGCCGGCCACCGCGCCGAACGCACCGAGCACCGTGGCGCCGACCCGTTGGGGGAAGAGCGCGAAGCCCAGGTGCTCGGCCATCGTGCTCAGCTCCAGCGGGAGCTCGGGATCCAGCGCCCGCGCCTCGCGCGCCATCGCCGGGAAAAGCTGCCGCGGGTCGCCCGAGGTCCGCGCCAGCAGCACCATGTCGGCCTCGTACGCCTGCGCGAAGGGCTCATAGAAGTGCGGCTGCGGGTCTTCGGTCAGCGAGACGTACTTCCCATCGCGCGCGACGCCGACGATCGTGCGGGTGCCTCCACGGCCGGTGCTGAAACGGCGGCCGATCGCGGTCTCACCGGGCCAGAACCGGCGCGCGAACGACTCGTTCACCACGGCGACCGGCGCGGCGCCCTCGCGATCCGACGTTTCCAGCGCGCGTCCCTGGACCAGCCCCATGCCCATGGTCTCGAAGTACCCAGCACCCACCGTATTGACCCCGAACTCCATCTCCTCACCGTCCCGCGGCGTGTAGCCTTCGACCTCGATGCCGCGGCGCTGGCGGGAGAGCCCCAGCGGAATCACTTCGATCAGGCTGGTCCGCTCGACGCCCGGCAGCGCCCGCACCCGGCTCTCCAGCTCGGCGTAGAACGCCTTGCCCCGGGTGGAGTCGTAGCCCTGGATGCCCAGCTCCATGCGCATGAGCGCGAGTCCGGCGGGCCGGAACCCCGGGTCGATCCGGGTGGCGTTGCGAAGACTGGCGAGAAAGAGTCCCGCGGCCGCGAGCACCACGAGCGAGACGGCGACCTGCGCCACCACCAGCGCGTCGCGCAGGCCGATGCGGGCCAGGCCCGCGGCGCTCAAGTCGCCGCGGAGCGCGGTGGCGGCCTCGAGGCGGGTGGCGCGGAGCGCCGGCGCGAGGGCCGAGAGGGTCACGGTGACGGCCGTGACGACCACGGTGAAGAGCAGGATCCGGACGTCGAGCGGAAAGTCGAGCGCCACCGGCACCGGCATCGGCGGCTCGAAGCCCGCGAGCGCATTGGTCGCCCAAGTGGCGAGCAATACGCCGCCGGCGGCGCCAGCCGCCGCCAGCACCAGCCCCTCAGTGAGGAGCTGGCGCACCAGGCGCGCGCGACCGCTGCCGAGCGCCAGCCGCACCGCCATCTCCCGGCGCCGCGCCGTGCCCCGCGCGAGCAGCAGGTTGGCGAGATTGGCGCAACAGATGACGAGCACCAGACAGGCGACGCCCATCAGCAGCGCGAGGAACTGGCTCACCGGCCCGCGGATCGAGGGGAAGATCCGCGCGTCGCGCTCGGGCAGTACCGTCACCACCCTGGAAGCGCCGCTGTGGTCGGTCCACTGCTGCGCGTAGGCCTTATGGAGACGGGCGCCCACGACGGAGAGCTGGCTGTTCGCCTGTTCCACGGTGGCGCCGTCGCGGAGACGGCCCACGAGGAAGAGCCCGCGGTCGCCCCGGTTGGTGAGCATGTCGTCGCCCGGCGACAGGATCCGGTTGGCCGCCAGCGGGGCCCACAGCTCGGCCCGGAGGCCGCGCATGGTGCCGGCGAACCCGTCCGGCGCCACGCCGGCCACGGTGAACGTGTGCCCCGAGAGCCGGATGGTCCGGCCGATGACGTCCGGCGCGCCGCCGTACCGGCGCTGCCAGAGGCCGTAGCCGATGACGACCTCGGTCTCCGAGGAGCCGGGGATCAGTCCCCGGCCCAGCGCCAGCCGTATGCCCATCAGCTCGAAGTAGTCATCGCTCACCAGCTCGCCGAACGCGCGGTAGCCCTCCTGCCCCGCGGCCACGCTGAACGGACGCTGCATCGTGGCGGCGAGCCCGGCGAGCGCCGGTGTCCCGGCCGCGAAGTCATGGAAGTCGGGATAGGAGCTGGTGCCGAAGTGGGGGCCGCTGAAATCGCTGGTGAACACCGAGACCAGCCGGTCCGGCTGCCGGACGTGAGCCGGAGGCCGGAGAAATACGGTGTTGATGATGCTGAAGATCGTGGTGGTCGCGCCGATGCCGAGCGCCAGCATCGCGACCGCGAGGGCGGCGAACCCGGGCGAGCGGCCCAGGTGCCGGACGGCGAACCGGAGGTCCTGGCGGATGCCGCTCATCACTCGGCCCTCAGCGTCCGGGCCGGATCCACCCGCATCGCCCGGCGCGCGGGGAGGATGCAGGCGGCCAGCGCCACGCCCGCGATGAGCGTGGAGAGGGCCGCGAAGGTCGCGGGGTCGGTGGGCCGCACCGCGTAGAGCAGCGAGGCGATGAACCGGGACAGGCCCGCCGCCGCGACCACGCCTGCCGCGATGCCGACCGCCACGGTCAGCATCCCCTCCCAGACCACGAGCCGCAGGATCTCCCGGCGCTGGGCGCCGAGCGCCATGCGGATCCCGATCTCCCGCGAGCGCTGGATGACGCCGTAGGAGATGACGCCATAGACCCCGATCGCCGCGAGCGCCAGCGCGATCACCGCGAAGCTGCCCAGCACCACCGCGCGGAAGCGGTCGGTCGAGATCGAAGCGCCCCGGACCTCGGACAAGGTTCGCACCTCGGAGACCGGCACCGATGGGTCGATCCCGTGCACCACACCGCGGATCGCGGCGCCCATCGTCCGCGGATCGGTCCGGGTGCCCACCAGGAGCGCCATCTCTTCCAGTCCCACCTGCCCCTGCGGCGCGTAGACCTGGGGCCGCACCTCCTTCGTCAGCGACTGCTGGCGCACGTCGCCCACGACGCCCACGACCGTGAGCCAGGCGTTCTCGTCCGGCTCACCGAAGGTGATCCGCTTCCCCAGCGCGCTCTCGTTGGGCCAGAAGCGGCGCGCCAGCGTCTGGTTCACCACGACGACGGCCGGCGCGTCGAAGCGGTCCAGCTCGCTGAAGTCTCGGCCCTCGAACAGCGGCACCTGGAGCAGGCCGAAGTAGCCCGGGGTGACGACGTTGAAGTCTGCGCTGGGCCGGAGTTGCGGCTCGACGAACGGCTGCCCGTCGGCCAGGAACCGGTAGCTCGCGCCGTCCTGGCCCAGCGGCAGATAGCTGACCGCCGCGGCGCCGGTCGCTCCCGGCAGCGCCCGCGCGCGTTCCACCAATCCGGCGTAGAAGGCCGTGATCTTGATCGAGTCGCTGTTGGCGCGAGGCAGCGAGAGCTGGGCCGAGACCACCCCCGCGGTCGCGAACCCGGGGTTCACCTCGAGCAGCCGGCGGAAGCTCTGGATCATCAGGCCGGTGCCGATCAGGAGAAGGAGCGCGATCGCGATCTCGCCGCCGACCAGCATCCGGCGAAGCCGCTGCCGGCCGACGCCGCTCGAGGAGCGGCCGCTCTCCCGCAGTGAGGCCTCCGCGTCGCGGGTCGCGGCGTGCGCCGCCGGCACCAGGCCGAATACCAGGCTGGTGAACACGGACACGGCCAGGGTGAATCCGAGCACCGTGCGGTCGAGCACCGATCCCCCGCTCGACGGCAGCGTCTCCGGGCCGAGGGCCAGCAGGGCATCGACGCCCCACACCGCGAGCAGCAGTCCCAGCGCCCCGCCGGCTATCGCCAGCACCAGGCTCTCGGTCAGCAGCTGCTGCACCAGCCGCCAGCGGCTGGCGCCGAGCGCCGTGCGGATGGAGATCTCGCGGCGGCGCGCGGCGCTCCGCGCCAGCATCATGTTCGCCACGTTGGCGCAAGCGATCAGCAGCACGAACCCGACCGCGGCCAGCAGCACCAGCAGGGTCGGCCGGACGTCCTTCACCAGCGATTCCTGGAGCGGCGTCAGGCCTACGCCCCACCCTTTGTTGGTGGGGGGGTACTCGCCGCCCAAGCGGGACGCGACCGCCGCGAGGCTCGCGGCCGCGCGGTCGAGCGTGCCGCCCCGAGGGAGCCGCCCGATCACGAGATAGGCGTGCAGGCCGCGGTTCTCCAGGATGTCGGGAATGTCCTGCGAGACCGGCACCCACAGATCGACCTGCTCCGGATAGCCGAACCCCCGCGGCGCGACCCCGATGACGGTGACCGGCCGGCCATCGACCACGAGGGTCCGTCCGACGACGTCGCGGGCGCCGCCGAAGCGGCGCTGCCACAGACCGTGGCCGATGACCGCCACCGCATCGGCTCCGGGTTGGTCCTCGCCTTCGGCGAAGTACCGCCCGGCTTCGGGCTCGACGCCGAGCACCCGGAAGAACCCCGAGGTGACCAGCGCGCCGGCGTGGCGGGCCGGCTCACCGTCGCCGCTGACAGTGAACGTCAGGGTGCGGAACAGGGCCAGTGACCCGACCTCTTCGCCCTGCCGGCTCCAGTCCAGGAAATTGGGATAGGAGACCACGTTGGTGGTGCCATCGGGCCGGGTCTCGTTGATCCGGACCAGCCGCTCGGGCTCCCGGTACGGCAGCGGCCGCAGCAGGACCGCGTTCACCACGCTGAAGATCGCGGTGTTGGCGCCGATGCCGAGCGCCAGGGTGAGCACCGCGATCGCGGTGAATCCTGGGGAGCGCGCGAGCTGTCGCACGGCGTAGCGGAGGTCGCGCCAGAGCGGCTCCATCATTCGGTCCTCAATGAGATCATCGGATCGACCCGGGTCGCCCGTCGGGCCGGAAGCCAGGTGGCGGCCAGCGCGACGAGACCGAGCAGCAGGGCGACGGCGGCGAACGTGGATGGATCCTGTGCCGAGATGCCGAACAGCTGGCTGGCGAGCACCCGGCTGAGCGCCCAGGCGCCGAGGAGCCCGGCGGCGAGACCGACCAGGACCAGCCGCATGCCCTGCCCCACCACCAGGCGCAGCACGTCGCCTCCCGCGGCGCCGAGCGCCAGCCGGATGCCGATCTCGTGACGCCGCTGGGTGGTGGTATAGGCCATCACGCCGTAGATCCCGATCGCGGAGAGCAAGAGCGCGATCCCGGCAAACAGCAGCAGGAGCACCATGGAGATCCGCCGCTCGGCGCTGGCGTTCTCGATGAGGCGTTCCATGGACATCACCCCGAAGACCGGCTGCTCCGGATCCACCGCCCGGATCGCCGCGGTGACGGCCGCCCCCAGCCGCTCCGGGTCATCCTCCCCGGTGCGGGCCACCATGGCCATCTCCTGGCTCGAGCTGGTGCGATAGGAGAGGTACAGCTCTTCCTTCGCCGGCTTTGCCAGCTCGATCTGCCGGACGTCGCCCACGATCCCGGACACCGTGCCCCAAGGCCCGTCGGTCCCGAACCTGACCCGCCGTCCGATGGGATCCACGCCGGGCCAGTACTTCTGGGCCATGGTGCGGTTCACCACGATGCGAGCCCCGGAGAGCGAGTCGTCCAACGCCGGCAGGCCGTCGCCGGAGAGGAGCGGAATTCCCATCGTCGCGAAGTAGTTCGGACTCACCAACCGGACCTCCGCGGTCACCGGCGGATCGTCGGGCGCGACGGGCCGGCCTTCGATCGTAAGCCGCGCGTCGTTCCGGCCGCGCAGGGGGAGCCGGGAGATGAGCGCCGCATCGCGCACGCCAGGCACGGCCTGCACCGCGCCCAACGCCCGCTCGTAGAAGCTCCGGCGCTGTTCGTGGCTCTGAAAGCGGCCCTTGGAACGGTCGTTCGGCACCGGAAGCCATACCTGGAGGGTGAGCAGGCGATTGGGATTGAATCCGTACTCGACTGCCATCAGGTGCTGAAAGCTTCGCAGCATGAGCCCGGCGCCCGCGAGCAGCATGAGGGCCACCGCGACTTCGGCCACCACCAGTGCGGCGCGGAGCCCGGTGCGGGGCGCCCCGGCGCTCCCGCGACCCGCGTCCTTCAGCACACCCTGGAGATCGGCGCGGGATGCCTGGAGCGCCGGGATCAGGCCGAAGAGGAGGCCGGTGAGCAGGATCAGGAAGGCGGTGAATCCCAGCACCGGCAGCGAGAGCTCGATCTCGCCGGCGCGTGGGAGGTAGAGGACGACCAGCCGTCCGAGGGCGCCCGTGCCCCACGCCGCGAGCAGGAGCCCGAGTCCACCGCCGAGCCCCGCGAGGAGGAGACTTTCGGTGAGGAGCTGGCGTACCAGGCGCCCGCGGCTGCCGCCGAGGGCGGTGCGGAGCGCGATCTCCCGCTCACGAACGGTGGCCCGGGCGAGCAGCAGGTTGGCCACGTTGGCGCACCCGATGAGCAGCACGAAGCCCACGGCGCCGAGCAGCACCAGCAGGGCCGGCCGAACGTCGCCCACGACCTGTTCCGCCAGGGGTTCGGCCACCGGATGCCAGCCTTGCGCCGCGGGGTAGACCTGCGGGTACTGCTCCCGAAGTCGTTCCGTCAGGACGGCGAACTCAGTCCGCGCGTCCTCCACCGTGCGGTCCGACTTGAGCCGGCCGATCAGGTCATAGACCCGCGCGTTGCGCGCGTTCAGGAAGTCCGGATCGGGGTTGTCCAGCGCGATGGGAGCCCAGACCTCCATCGGCGAGGTGCCGCTCTCCAGCACGTGGCGAAAGCCGGGTGGCATGATCCCGATGATGGTCATGGGATCGTCGTCCAGCCGCACGGTTTTCCCGATGACGCCGGGGTCGCTGCCGAAACGCTTGCGCCACAGGTCGTGGGAGATGATCACGACGTAGCCGATCTGCCCCCGGTCATCCTCCGGCGTGAAGTCGCGGCCCAGCGCCGGCTTCACGCCAAGCACCCGGAAGTAGTTGTCGGAGACGACCGAGGCCTGGATCCGCTGGGGCTCGCCGAGCCCGGTGAGATTGATGCTGATGGGATAGACGGCCGCGAGCTCCTGGAGCGCGCTCACGCCCTGGAGGAAATCGTGGTACTCGGGTTGCGAGGCCGGAATGTCCTGGGCGCCGGTCGCGGAGTACGCCGCCCTGATCGAGATCAGCCGCGCCGGATCGGCGTAGGCGAGCGGGTGGAGCAGCACCGAGTACACCACGCTGAAGATCGCGGTGTTCGCGCCGATGCCGAGCGCGAGGGTCAGCACGGCGATCGCGGTGAAGCCCGGGCTCCGGATCAGGCCGCGGGCGGCGAATCGGAGATCACGCCAGAACGCATCCATCAGGCCACCTCCCGGTCGAGCGGTCCCTGCGGGACGATTCGGCCGTCGAAGAGATAGACGGTGCGGCGGGCCCGGCCGAGGTAGCGGGGATCATGGGTGACGATCACGATCGTGGCGCCGTCGGCGTGCAGCTCGTCCAGCAGCTCCATCACCTGGGCGCCGTTCTTGGAGTCGAGATTCCCCGTGGGCTCGTCCGCCAGCAGCACGAGCGGCTTGCCCGCCACCGCGCGCGCGACCGCGACCCGCTGCTGCTGGCCGCCGGAGAGCTGGGAGGGATAGTGGTGGATCCGGTGCAGCAGGCCGACCCGCTCCAGGGCCTTGTGCACCAGTTCCCGCCGCTCGGCCGCCGGCACGCCGCGGTACTTGAGCGGCAGCTCGACGTTGCGATACACGTCGAGATCGCCGATGAGATTGAAGGCCTGGAAGATGAAGCCGATCGCGCGGCTCCGGACCCGGGCCCGCTGGTTTACCGAGAGCGTGGCCACCGGCTCGCCGGCGAGCACGTAGCTGCCTTCGCTGGGCGAGTCCAGCAGTCCCAGCACCGAGAGCAGCGTCGTCTTGCCGCAGCCCGACGGCCCGCAGACGGCCACGAACTCTCCGGCACGGATCTCCAGGTCGATGGCGGCCAGGGCGTGGGTCTCCACCTCTTCCGTATGGAAGATCTTGGAGAGCGCGTTCATCCGGATCAGGGGATCGATCGCTAGCATGGCTACTCGCCCCGGAGCGCGACGATCGGATCGGTGCGCGAGGCGCGAAGCGCCGGCAGCGCCGCCGCGAAGACCGCCACCAGGGTCAGCACCACCAGCCCGACCGCGAAGGTCGGCGGGTCGGTGGGGCTCACCTGGAACAGCAGCGACGAAAGCAGCCCGGACAACAGCAGCGCGCCGCCCAGGCCCACGGCGAGCCCGATACCCGCCAGGGCCGCGCCGTGCCGGATCACCATCCGGAGCACGTCGCCGCCGCGGGCGCCGAGCGCCATGCGGATCCCGATCTCCTGGGTGCGCTGGGTGACGCCATAGGAGATCACGCCATAGACGCCGACCGCGGCGAGGAGCAGCGCGATGCCGCCGAAGACGGTCAGCATCATGGTGCTGAACCGCGACTGCGCCATCGAATCGACCAGCCTGCCCTGCATGGTGCCCAGGTTGTACAGCGGCACCGACCCATCCACCTCGGCGATCGCGCGCCGCAGCGGGCCTATGAGTCCCACCGCGTCGCCGCCGGACCGCGCGACCACCGTGAGCGACCGGTCGGTCCACTCCCACGCCGCGTTCGGAGCCTGGAGGATCGGGAGGTAGAACTCCGGCACGGGATCCTGGTCGAGCCCCTCGGTCCGGACGTCGTTCACCACCCCCACGACTTCCTTCCAGGCCGGGCTCCCGTCCGGCCCCTGCTCGCAGCACGCGATCCGCTTGCCGATCGGATCCTGCCCGGGGAACGCCTCGCGGGCGAGGCTCTGGTTGATGATCATGGCGAGCGGCGCGCCCCGCCGGTCGCCGGCCTCGAACAGCCGGCCGCGCACCAGCTTGAGCCGCATGGCCGCGAAGTAGCCCGGCGTGACCAGCCGCATCATGGAGTTGATCGAGGAACCGATCTCCAGCGGGCGTCCCTCGGGCACCAGCCCGTTGCTGCTCCCGTCCTCCAGCGGCGCGCCCGACACCAGGCCGTTCGCCGTGACGCCGGGGACGGCGGCGATCTGCTGATCGATCCGCTCGAACGCCTGCACCACTTGCTCCGGCGCTTCATATCCCACCGCGGGGAGCGACACCCGGCCGACGAGGAGCCCGTTGGGGTCGAATCCGGGATCGACGCTGTTGAGCGCGATCGCGCTCCGGATCAGAAGTCCCGCGCCGGTCAGCAGCACCAGCGCCAGCGCGACTTCGGCCACCACCAGCGCGCTGCGGAGCCGGTCCCGGCTCCCGGCCTGGGACCCGGTCCGGCCGCCTTCCTTCAGCGCTTCGTGCGGCATGCGCCGCGACATCCGGAACGCGGGCGCCAGCCCGAAGACGATGCCGCACGCGATCGTGAGCCCCGTCGCGAAGGCGAGCACCACCCCATCGACGCGCGCCGTGTCCAGCCGCGGCACGTCCTCGGGGCCGAAGCCCGCGAGGAGCGCGACGCCCCAATAGCCGAACAGGATACCGAGCACGCCGCCGGCCGCCGCGAGCACCAGGCTCTCGGTCAGGGCCTGGCGCAGCAGGTGCCCCTGGCCGGCGCCTATCGCCGCGCGGATCGCGGTTTCCCGGGAGCGAGCCGCGCCGCGGGCGAGCAACAGGTTCGCGATGTTGGCGCAGGCGATCAGCAGGACGAAGCCCACCGCGCCGAGCAGGACGTAGAGCCGGGGCCGGTAGTCATCGACCAGCTCTTCCATGAATGAAGAGATGGCGAGGCTCCGGTCCTTGTTGTCCTTCGGGTAGTTGGTCTCCAGCCAGCGTCCCAGGCTTTCCATCTCCGCCCGCGCCTGCGCCAGCGTCACGCCGGGATTGAGCCGGGCGAAGACGGTGAGGTAGTGCTCGTCGTGCATCGCGAGCTGCTCCGCGGAGAACGCGTTCGGCACCCAGAGCTCCTCGCCGAAGATCTCGTAGTCCATCGCGGCCGGCATGACACCGACGACGGCATGGGGGCGGCCGTCCAGCCGGACTTCGCGTCCGACGATCGAGGGATCCGCGCCGAACCGGCGGCGCCAGAGTCCGTCGCTGAGGATCACCGCGTCACCCCGCCCCGGCGCGTCCTCCTCCGGGAGGAAGCTCCGACCCAACGCCGGCTGGACGCCCAGCATCGCGAAGAAGTCGGCGCCCACCCGCGCGCCATCGACGTTCTCCGGCGTGTCGGACCCGGCGAGGTTGAAGCTCTCGCCGTGGGCCGGAACGAAGTACCGGAAGCTCCGCTGCTGGCGTTGGACGTCGGCCCAGTTGCCGACCGAGAAGGAGCTGGTGAGCTCCTTCCACCGGGTCCGCAGCATCAGGATCTGGTCGGGATGCTGAAACGGCAGGGGCCGGAACAGCACGGCATAGACGACGCTGAAGATCGCGGTCGTGGCGCCGATGCAGAGCGCGAGGGTCACCACGACGGCGGCGGTGAAGCCCGGGCTCTTCCGCAGCGATCGGATGGCGAAGCGAAGATTCTGAAGCAGCGAGTCCATAGGATGCGTTCCGGTCAATCGGCGCGCAGGGCGGCCATCGGGTCGGACCGGGCCGCCCGCCGCGCGGGCAGGTAGATCGCCGCCAGCGCGACGGCGACGAGGAAGAAGGTCACGGCGACGAAGGTCACCGGATCGTTGGCGCCGACGCCGTAGAGCAGGCCGCGGAGCACCCGGCTGCCGGCCAGCGCCGCGGCGAAGCCGAGCGCGATCCCGTACAACACGGGCGCCATGCCCTGGCGGATCACCATCCGCAGCAGGCTTCCGCCGCCCGCGCCCAGCGCCATCCTGAGCCCCAGCTCACGGGTGCGCTGCACCACGCCGTAGGCCACCACGCCGTAGATCCCGACCGCGGCGAGGACCAGCGCCGCCAGCGCGAACCCGCCGAGCACGGTGAGGTTCACCCTCGGCCGGGCCAGCGAGACGGTTTTGCGCTGCTCCAGCGTCAAGACGTCGGTGAGCGGCAGGTCGGGATCGAGCTCGGCCAGCGAGGCGCGGACCGCGGGGACCAGCGCCAGCGGATCGCCGGCGCTCCGGATCGCCAGCACCATGGAGCGGGACGGACTCTGGGCGAACGGGAGATAGGCCTGGGGGTACGGCTCGCCGTCGAGCCGCTCCTGGCGGACGTCGCCCGCCACGCCGACGACCCGCAGCCACGTCGCGTCAGGCTGGGCCGGATCGTCGAAGGTGAAGCGCACGCCGAGCGGGCTGCGGTCGGGCCAGTAGCGCCGGGCCATCGTGCGGTTGATGACGACGACCGGCTCGCCGTCGGCCCGATCGCCGGCGTCGTAGAACCGGCCCTCGACCAGCGGGATGTGGAGTACCGAGAAATACCCGGGGCTGGTCATGAAGACCGCCGCGTCCTGCACCGTGCCGGGAGCGGGCGTCCCCCCGCCCTGCACCTCGAAGCCCAGGTACGGCGGCGAGTCGCCCAGGGGCGCGTCGGACGTCAGCGCCACCGCGCGCACGCCCGGCTGCTGTTCCATGCGGGAGAGGAGCTGCTCACTGAAGGCGTGCAGCTGCGTGCCCTCGGGATACTTCACGCGCGGGAGCCCCACGCGCGCGGTCAGGACCCCCTCGGAAGAGAAGCCGGGATCCACCTGCTGGAGCCGGTCGAAGCTGCGCAGCAGGAGCATCGCGCCGGCCAGCAGCACGAACGCCAGAGCGACTTCACCCAGGACCAGCGCGGACCGGGTGCGCTGGAGGCTGCGGCCGCCGGAGAGTCCCCGCCCGCCACCGGCCAGGCCCTCGCGCAGGTCCCGGCGGGCGAACCGCCACACCGGCGCGAGTCCGAAGAGGAGGCCGGTGAGCAGCGACAGGCCGAGCGCGAAGCCGAGCACTCGGAGATCGACGCCGATCTCCTCCGCCCGAGGAATGGTGCCGGGCTCGAGCGAGCGCATCGCATCCACGCCCCACACCGCGAGCAGCAGTCCGGCCGCGCCGCCGAGCAGCGCCACCAGCGTGCTCTCCAGCAGCAGCTCGCCGGCGAGGCGCCCCCGGGACGCGCCGAGCGCGGCCCGCACCGTCAGCTCCCGGCCGCGGGCAGCCACCCGCGCCAGCATGAGGTTGGCCACGTTGGCGCAGGCGACCAGCAGCACGAGCGCGACGGCGCCCATGAACACCAGCAGGGCCGGCCGGATCTCTCCCACGACCTGCTCCCGGAGGCTCACCACCTCCGCGCTCCAGCCCGCGTTGCTCTCGGGATACTGCCCCTCGAGCCGCCGGGCGATCGTGCTCATCTCCTGCTGGGCGCCCTCGATCGTGCTGCCGGCCGCCAGGCGGCCAAAGACGGTGAGGAAGTCGGCCCGGCGGTGCCGCGTCGAGTCGGTCACGAGCGGCTTCCAGACGTCGATCGGCGACTCGAGCTGGAGCGAGGCGGGCACGATCCCGACGACCGTGTGAGGAATCCCGCTCAGCATGATCTGCCGGCCGAGCACCTCGCGCTGTCCCCCGAACCGGCGCTGCCAGTATCCCTCGCCCAGCATCGCCACGCGGGGCGCGGCGCCGCGCTCCTCGTCGTCCCGGAAGCCGCGGCCCACGGTCGGCACCAGGCCGAACACATGGAAGAGGCTCGCGGTGGTCAGACCGCCGCGCACCACTTCGGGCTCGCCGGCGCCGGTGACGTTGAAGCGGGTGTTGGTCATGGCGGCGAGCGACTCGAACGACCGCGCCTGCGCCCGCCAGTCGAGGAAGTCGGGCAGCGACGCGGTCTCCTGGCCGATGGTGACGTGCTTGCCCCAGACGATCGCGAGTCGGTCCGACCCGGGATACCCCAGCGGATTCAGCAGCACGCCGTTCACCGCGCTGAAGATCGCGGTGTTGGCGCCGATGCCGAGCGCGAGCGTGACCACGGCGGCGATGGTAAAGGCGGGAGCCCGCCGCAGCGAGCGGAGGGCGAGGCGCAGGTGCCAGAACACGGCGCGCATGCGGCCGCTCACTCGGCCCGGAGGGCGACCACCGGATCCACCCGGGTCGCCCGCCGCGCGGGGAGGAGTCCGGCCGCCGCGCCGACCACCAGCAGCACCAGCGCGATCGCGGCGAAGACGACGGGGTCGGTCGCGCTCACTTCGAACAGCAGCGACGACAGCAGGCGCGACAGCGCCAGGGCGCCGAGCAGACCCGCCGCGATGCCGGCGCCGACTACCGCGAGCGCGCTCCACAGCACGCTCCAGAGCACGTCCTTCGGCGCGGCGCCGAGCGCCAGCCGGATGCCGAACTCCCGGGTGCGCTGCACCACGCCGTAGGCGGTGGTCCCGTAGAGCCCGATCGCGGTCAGCCCCAGCGCCAGCGCGGCGAACCCGCCGAGCAGGAGCAGGCTGAACCGACGGCGCGCCAGGGCGCCGCCCAGCCATTCGTCGTATGGCTTGAGATCGGCTACCGGCTGCTCGGGGTCCAGGCTCCGCACCTGTGCTACGACCGGGGCGGCCAGCCGGAGCGGGTCGCCGGCGGTCCGGATCACCAGCGTCATGAACGAATAGGGAAACTGGGGCAGCGACCAGTAGACGGTCGGCACCGCGGCGGAGTCCACGCCGGTGTGCTTGATGTCGCCCACGATCCCCACCACGGTGCCCACCAGCGTGTCGCCCCACTCCATGTGAATCCGCCGTCCGAGGGGGTCGCGGCCCACCAGATAGCGATCGACGAACGACTGATTCACCACCACCGACCGGGCGATCCCGGCGCGGTCGCCCGGCTCGATCGCGCGGCCGCGGAGCAGCGGCATCTCCATCGCGGCGAAGAAGCCGGCATCGACCGCTCGCACGTCGGCCGACGGCTCCTCGCCCGGCCTGGTCGCGGGCTCGCCTTCGACGGTCATCCGGGTCCTCGAGCCCATACCCGAGAGCGGGAGCCAGTTCACCGCGCCGACGGCCTGCACGCCGGGCAGCGCGGCGATCCTCCCCCGCAGCTCCTCGAAGAAGCGGACCTGGCTCTTCTCCTCCGCATAGCGCTCGCCGGCGAGGGAGATCCGCGCGGTCAGGAGCTGCTCCGGGTTGAAGCCGAGGTTCACCTCGTTCAGCCGGCTGAAGCTCTTGAGCAGCAGGCCGGCGCCCACCAGGAGGACCAGTGACGCCGCCACCTGCACCCCGACCAGGATGCTGCGGGTGCGCGCCCGCCCGCTCGACTGGAGTCTGCCGCCTTCCTTCAGATCGTCCTGGAGGGCGCGGGAGGCGTGCAGCGCCGGCACCAGCCCGAACCCCACGCCGGTGAGCAGCGAGACGACCAGCGTGAAGCCGAGGGCCGGGCCGTCCACTCCGACGTCGCGCAGCCGGGGTATGCTGGAGCCCCCGAGGGCCACCAGCGCGTCGGTGCACCACCAGGCCAGCAGCACGCCGAGCAGTCCGCCGGCCAGCGCGACGACGAGGCTCTCCACCAGGAGGCGCCGGACCAGGTCCATCCGGCCGGCGCCAAGCGCGGCGTGGACCGCGATCTCGCGGCGCCGGGCGGTGGCCTGGGCCAGCGACAGGTTCGCCACGTTGCCGCAGGCGATCAGGAGGACGAGCAGGACCACTCCGCCGAGCAGGGTCAGGGGGCGCCGCACATCGCCCACGATCTGCTCACCCAAGGGGACCAGATTCACCGACCAGTGAGTGTTGAAGTCGGGGTGCTCGCCCGCGAGGCGCGCGGCGATGGTCACCATCTCGTTCTCCGCCCGCTCGATCGAGACGCCGTCGCGGAGCCGGGCGGCCGCTACGAGGTACCGGCCCGTCACCTCGCGGTAGTCCACCGCAGGGTCGAGCTGCATCGGCACCCACACGTCGGAGCCCGAGGACCGGCCGAGCGCCTCGGTCTCCGGCGGCATGACGCCGATCACGGTGACGGTGGATCCGTCGAGCCGGATCGAGCTCCCGATCGCGGCGGGGTCACCGCCGAATCGCCCCGCCCAGAAGCCGTGGCTCAGGAGCGCCACGCCCGGGGCGCCCGGCCTGTCGTCGGCCGCGGAGAAATCGCGCCCGATCATCGGCCGCACGCCGAGCATATCGAAGTACCCCGCGGTCACCTGCTGCAGCGGCACCTCCACGGGCTCGCCGCGGCCGGTGAGATTGGCGGAGCCGTCCGCCGCGGCAGCCATGGCCTCGAAGACGGTGTTCTGCGCCACCCAGTCCAGGTAATTCGCCGGCGAGACCACGTTGCGCTCGCTCTTGCGGATCCTGTTGGCTTCCCAGACGGCGACCAGACGCTCCGGCTGCTGGAACGGCAGCGGCCGCAGCAGCACCGCGTTGATGACGGTGAAGATCGCGGTGTTGGCCCCGATGCCGAGCGCGAGGCAGAGGACCGCGGCGGCGGTGAATCCGGGGGTGCGGGCCAGCCGCCGGAGGGCGAGGCGCAGATCACGTGACACGGCGGGATCTCCTCAGCTCACCGCGGTGAGCTGTCGCTCCTCGACCACCTTGCCGTCGAACAGGTGTACCGAGCGGTCGGCGTGACGGGCGTAGCGGGGATCGTGGGTGACCATGCAGATGGTGGCGCCGGCGTGGTGCAGCTCGCGGAGCAGCTCCATCACCGCTTCGCCGTTGGTCGAGTCGAGGTTGCCGGTGGGCTCGTCCGCGAGCAGGATCGCGGGATCGCCGGCGACGGCACGGGCGACGGCCACGCGCTGCTGCTGGCCGCCCGAGAGCTGCGCCGGGAAGTGCTTCATCCGGTGCGACATCCCCACCCGCTCGAGCGCCGCCTGCACCCGCTTGCGGCGGTCGTCCGAGGCCATGCCCCGGTACGTCAGCGGAAGCTCGACGTTCTCATAGACCGTGAGATCGCCGATCAGATTGAAGGCCTGGAAGATGAAGCCGATCTGCCGGTTCCTGACCCGGGCCCGCTCGCTGGCGGAGAGCTTCGCCACCGCCTGCTTGTCCAGGGTGTAGGATCCCTCGGTCGGCGTGTCGAGCAGGCCGAGGATCGAGAGCAGCGTGGTCTTGCCGCAGCCGGACGGACCGGCGATCGCCACGTATTCCCCGTGCTTGATGTCGAGGTGGATCTCCGACAGCGCGTGGGTCTCGACCTCATCGGTGTAGAAGACCTTCTTGATGCCTTCGAGGCGGATCAGGGTTTCGGCCATGGTGGGTCCGGATGAATGGGTGAATGGAGATATCAGTTATCGACTATCAGATAAGGAACGGCGGTACTTGGTCACGTCGTGGAAAGGCAGCTCGATCGCTTACCTGATAGCCGATAGCTGATAGTCGAGTCCCGATCGCCATCAATCGACCCGGACTCGGTCTTGCCCGTCCCATCTCGACATATCGGAGATGATCACTTTGTCGCCGGGCTGGAGCCCGCCCAGGATCTCCACGGTGTTCACCGAGGTGCGGCCCAGGCGGACGTTGACCCGCCCCGCCTCGGTGCCGTCGGCCGAGAGCTTGAACAGCCCGACCGCGCTGTTGGCCTGGCCATACGCGGGGCGGCCCACGTGGAGCACGTTCTCCAGGCGCTCGACCTGGATGGTGCCATCCACCGAGAGATCGGGCCGCGCGCCGCGCGGCATCTCACCCTCGAGCGACACATCGACCGTCACGGTTCCGTTCTGGACCGCCGGGTCGATGCGATAGACCTTCCCCTTCACGATGCCGTTGCGGGTGTCGATCGCGGCCGGCTGGCCGATCGCCACGTCCTTCGCCTGCGTCTCGGGAATCCGGAGCACCGCCTTGAGCTTGCCCGGCTCCACCAGCCGGGCGAGCGTGGCGCCCGACTGGGCCCACTGCCCGACTTCGAGCGGCAGCTCCTGGAGAATGCCGTTGGCGCCGGCGAGCACTTTCATCGAGCGTACCCTTCCCCGCTGGAAGTCGGTCACGGCCACGAGCCGTCCCACCTGCGCCTTCTGAAGGACCAACTGGGAGTCGACCGCGCCCACCATCACCGCCAGCCGTTCCTCCTCCACCTTGTACCGGGTCTCCAGCTCCACCACCCGGTCCTTGGCCCGATCCGCCTCCATGGCCGAAATCAGTTCCTTAGTGGCCAGACCCTCGGCCGCTTCGGCGTTCCGCTTGGCGTCCTGGTAGGCGGCTTTGGCGGCGGCGACTACGGCCTGCTGGTTCAGCCGGTTGGTCTTGAGGTTGGTCTCCAGGTTCACCCGGTCCGCCTGCGCCGCGGTGAGCTGGCGCTCCGCTTCCAGGGCCTCGAGCTGGACGTCCGGATTGCTCAGCTCGAGCAGCACGGTCTCGGGGTGAACCTCCTGGCCCGGCTCCGCCCGCCGGTGCTCCACCCGCCCGGCGGTCACCGCGGAGATGTAGCGGATGCGCTCAGGCACCAGCGTGCCGGGACCCCGGACCTCGATCACCAGCGGGCCCTTCTGGACCGAGTCGATCCACACCGAGGCCCGATCCACCCGCGGTGCGGCCGGCTTCAGGCTCCGAAGACCGAGGGTGGTGGCCACCACCGCCACCAGGGCGAGGGCGCCATAGATCAGCCGCTTGCGTCCCCGGTTGGCCGGTGCACGAGGGATATCCACGCCTATTCCTTATCTAAGGTTCCGATTGATCCGGCTCACTCGACGTGCTGAGCGGACCACGGGTGCCAAGGGAAGGACCGTGCCGCATCGGTCCAAACACTTAAGGAATTGGCTGGCCTCCACTTGCGTGACGGAGATTCGGCGCCCACTCTCCGGTTGGTGTTCGCTCGCGGGAAGGCTGAATCCCGGAATCGAACACTGAGTGTGCTGACCGGCGATGGGTGCTCGTCACCTCTCCCATCCCGCCTCCAATCCCAGGCCCGCATGACAAATCGATTGCCGCTGACGCCGTTCGGGTGGACCGCGCTCGCCGTTCTGGCCTTGTCATGCCCGCTGACCGGGTGCAGCCACTCCGAGCCATTCGCCGAGCGCGAAGGCACCACCGGACCGTTCGACCCGACTCCTCCGGTCCGCCTCACTCTCAATCCAGGGCATGACGGCGAACCCTCCTGGCTCGCGGACGGCACGGGGATCCTCTACGCCGCGCGGCAGCCGGAGCGGACAGACCGCGACATCTGCCTCGCCGAGCTCCCCCCGAACGGCGGGGGCCAGCGCCGGCTGATCTGCGATGTCCCCGGATTGCAATCCACGACCGACGTCGTCGGGGCGACCGCCGCGGCCGCCGATGGCAGGCTCGCCTTGTTTACCGCCGGGAACGGGACCATCGGCGGCAACACACCGGTCATCCTGTCGATCGGGATCGCACCGACGTTGGATGCCGCGAACCCCGAAACGGTTCGCAGCCTCCCCTTCACGCCGCCCGGCGGGGGCTTCCAGGACTATGCGGGGTACCTCCACTGGCTCGATCCCAGCCGCCTGGTGTACGTCGGGGAGCGGTTCTGGGCCGTCACCGCCTGCCCGGAGTCGGGCTGCCCCCTCGATACCCTGTTTACCGGCAGCGAGATCTCGGTGGTGGACCTGGCAAATGGGGGCGCGGTGAGCGTGATCGCCGGGACCCAGCTGGCGACCGGCGTGGCGCCGGTGGAGGACGGCCAGGCGATTCTCTACACCATCGCGGGCGACTCCCGGGTCTATCGCCGGGTGCTCTCCAGCGACGAGGTCAGCGTAGTCCACGACTTCGGCACGGCCGGCATCGCCCGGGATGTATCGGCGGCGGGAACCCGGATTGCGGCAGTCGTGGGAGGACGGATCACCTTCGGTGTGGATCCCAGGATTGGGCCGGTCCACTGGGACAGCGGAGGCGTGCTGCACGTGGTAAACCTGGATGGCGGCTCGGATCAGGTCCTCGGCGTGTCCTCCCGGCTTTACCGGCGCCCCGCGCTCTCTCCCGACGGGACCCGCGTCGTCGCGGAGGGATTCCCGCTGATCATCATCTCCAGTGACGAGGCGCCACCGGATACCCTCGTGAACCGGGTCGCCGATCTCTATCTCTTCGGGGGCGAGCCATGACCCGGACCGGTCCGCTGCTCCTCGCGATCGGCCTAGCCGCCGTCCCCGCACATCTCTCGGCCCAGGCCGAAGGCGCCATCGCCGGGCAGGTCCGCCAGTCGGAGTCTCGCGCGGGGCTCGGCGGCGCGCAGATCCTGGTCGATAACCGGATCGGGGCTGTGACCGATACCGCCGGACGCTACCGGGTTCGCGCGGTGCGGACCGGCTGGCACCGGATCTCGGCCAGGCTCATCGGCTACCGCGGCGTGGTGCTGGACAGCGTGTTCGTCTCGGGCGGCGCCACGGTCACGCTGGACTTCGACCTGCAACGCAACCCGACGGAGCTGGAGCCCCTCGTCGTGACGGCGCCGTACGACGCGGTGCTCGATCCGCTCGCCACCAGCACCGAGCAGCGGATCACCGCCGAGGATCTCCGCGATCTTCCGGTCAGCACCCTGGACGAGGCGCTGGCCCTCTCCGCCGGCAGCGTGGGAGCCAGCTATCGCGGCGGGCGGCTGGGACAGGAGTCGTTCATCCTGGACGGCCTCGGCGTAAAGAATCAGCTCGATGCCTCCAGCGGCGGGCTCGGCCTCCAGGTGCCGCCGGACATGCTGAGCGAGGCATCGCTCGTCACCAACGGCTTCTCCGCCCGCTTCGGACAGGCGCTGTCGGGATTGGTGAACGTGGTGACCCGGGACCCGGGCGAGTCCTGGGAAGGGCGGGTGGCCTACGAGGGAGACCGGCCGTTCGGCGGCAGCCTCGACCGCGGACTCGACCGGCTGGCGCTGCGGGCCGACGGCCCGATCAAGGGCCGGCTGGGACTGGTGACCGCGCTCGATATCACGGGGCGCATGGATGCGGACGCCGTCAACGCGCCCCCGCCCTCCGATCCACGCGACCCCCGCGCGGCAGTTCCCTACCCGCTGCCGCACAACAGCGGCGAGCAATGGACCGGCGCGGCGAAGGTCGTGGTCCCGGTGACCGACCGCGCCACCTTCCGAGCCCTCGGCATGCACTCGGAGGACCAGCGACTGCTCTACGACCCGGCATACAAGTACGACTCGGAGTACGCGCCCGGTCAGCGGCTGCGGGGCAACCTGGTCAGCGGGCACGTGCAGTACACTTCCGATCCCCGTTCCGGCATTCCGCTCGTGCTCGACCTGCGAGCCGGACGCTACGTGCGTGAGTTCCTCCGCGGCCAGCTGGTGGAGCAGCCCGACTACGCGGTCGGCGCGTTCACCGGCTCTCGCTTCCACTTCGTCGGCGAGGACCTGGCCCGGACCCAGACCGCGTCGGACGACCCGATTCCCGGATTTACCCAGCCGGAGTTCAGCTCGCTGACGCCGTGGGGAGTGCCCGCGTTCTTCCAATCGACCGGCTCGCGGGGCGATGTGGCCTGGAACCGGTTCGGCGAGACCCGGTTCCAGCTGGACGGCACCATCGGCGCCGCGCCGTCGTTCGACCTGTACGCCGGCGGCGAATATGTGACTCAGCAGGTCCGCACCTACCAGCGGGTGCTCGGGTATCTCCCCGTCGGCGACACCGTCCCCGCCACCACGCTCTCGGCGTTCTCGCCCCGGAGCGCGGCAGCATACGCCGAAGGGCAGCTGAGGGTCGAAGACTTGGCCTTCACCGCGGGCCTGCGCTACGACCGGTTCGACGCCGGCAGCAGTCTCCCGGGCGAAGCGCGGGGCGCCCAGAGCTCGGTCAGCCCCCGGTTCGCCATCAGCACCGTGCTGAGCGGCGCGACCGTGGTGGCGAGTTACGGCCGGTTCAGCCAGGCGCCCGACTACCAGTTCCTGGTGGATGCCGCCTTCGACGACACCACGCGCACCGGCCGCTTCCGCCGGGGCAATCCCAATCTCGGCTTCGAGAAGGCCACTCAATACGAGTTCAGCGTCCGCGTTCGGCCGAAGGACGAGTTGTCGCTGCGGGTCGGTGTGTATTACAAGCGGCTCACCGGATTGGTCGCCTCGGTGCCGATCGGCGTGAATCCCGACTCCACGATCTTCGGCAACTCCGACGCGGGCACGGTGCGCGGCGCCGAGATCCTGTTGGAGCGCGAGCTGCGCAACGGCGTGGGCGTCCGGCTGGCCTACACATTTCAGGACGCCAAGGCCACCGCCACCGATCCGTTCCTGCTCAACCGGCTGATCGTGGTGGATCCCATCACCGGCGACACCACCCGGCCCGCCCGGGCGGAATTTCCGCTCGATTTCGACCAGCGCCACACGCTGACCGCGATCCTCCGCGGCAAGGTGCCGGACGACGTGGGGCCGGCGATCGGCGGGGTGCGTCCGCTCGCCGGATTCGAGGCCGCCGCCATCTTCCGGTTGGCGTCGGGGCTCCCGTTCTCGATGAGCGACCTGAGCGGCGATTCGCTGGTCGGCCTGCCGAACGGCTCCCGGCTGCCGAATAACTCGTCACTCGATCTGCTGATCCGGCGCTCGCTCAGGATCGGAAGCACCAGGGGTGGGATCTACCTGGATGTGCGGAACCTGCTGAACCGGCGCAACGTGGTCGCCGTGCGCCGGGAGACGGGCACTCCCCTCGCCGACGCGCTGGCGCTCGAGGGCATGGCCGAGGCGGCCTATGCGGCCAATCCTTCGCCGATCCCCTTCGAATCGGGGCGCTACCGGGCGGGTGCCGATCTCAATGGCGACGGATTCGTGGCGGGGCGGGACGAGTTGTTCCCGATGTACCTCGCGGCGGCAAGGGATTTCGCGCAGCCGATCTTCTCCTACGGGCCGCCGCGGCTGGCGCGAATCGGCGTCGAGCTCCTGTTCTAGGCCTGGCGCCCCCGGCGGGCGAGCTCCTCGTCCATCAGCGCCTTGTGGATGGCCATGCCGGCCTCGGCGCCTTCGGCCGAGGCCACGATGACGAACTGCGCTTCCTTGGAAGCGTCGCCGGCGACATAGAGTCCCGGCACGTTGCTGGCCTCGCACTTTCCGGTATCGACAGTGCCTTTCTCGGTGAACCGGCACCCGAGACGCTCCGCCAGCGGACTGCGCTGCCGCTGGCTTCCGCACAGGAACAAGGCGCTGCGCTCGACCCCCGCGCCTCCCGCGAATACGACGCGCTCGAGCCTTCCGCCGCGGCCCTCCAGCCGCAGTACCCGCTCCTCCCGCACCGCGATGCCGGCGGCGGCCACCCGCCCCGTCCATCCCTCGGCCAGCGGCGACCCTCCGGTACAGAGCAGCACGTCCGCTGACCAGTTGGTGAGGTTCAGAGCCAGCGCGGGACCGGCCTCGCCGGCGCCGTACACCGCGAGCGGTTGGTCGCGCCACTCCCAGGCGTCGCAGTAAGGGCAATGGTGGACGCTGGTGCCGTACAACTCGTCGAGACCGTCCAGCGGCGGGAACTCATCGACCATACCGGTGGCCAGGAGCAGCTTGCGGGAGGCCAGCTCGCTGCCGTCGGCCGCGCACACCACGAAGCCCCCATTGCGGCGCGAGGCTTCCACGATCTCCAGCTCGCGGCATTCCACCGTGTCGTAGCTGCCGAGGTCGGCACGGGCCAGCCCGAGCCATTCGCCGGGAGGGATGCCGTCGCGCGTGGGGTAGGCGTGCAGCGCGTGGGCACGGATGTTCCGCTGCCGGCCGACGTCGCACAGCAGCACTCGGCGGCGGCACCGTCCGAGCATGAGCGAGGCGCTCAGCCCGGCGGGGCCGCCGCCGACGATTATGCAGTCCCAGATCACCCGGTTTCGCCGGCCTCGAGGACCTGTTTGAACCTCCTCAAGTCTTCCGCGACCTGGCGGGCGGGATCCTCCCCGAAGAGCCGGGCGACCGCGGCCCCCAGCTTACCGGCTGGGGGATCGTAGCGAAGGATCACCCTGACCTCGGTGTCTCCGTTCTCCGTGGGCAGGAAATGCACCGATCCGGCGTGATCCACTTCGGAGCCCTCCAGCGAGCGCCACGCGAGCAGCTCGTTGGTCACCTCGTTGTAGACCTCCGCGTCCCATTCGACTCGGCTGCCCGCCGGCCCCTTGGCGACCCAGTGCGAGCGCCGCTCGTCCAGCACCTTGACCTCCTCGAGGTGATCCATGAACCGGGGGAGGTTCTCCAGGTTCCGCCAGAAGCGATAGACCTCGTGCCTCGGGCGGTTGAGCACCACCGTCTCATCGACCCGGACGCCTTCGCCTCGCCGCACGCTGGTCACCGGGCTCGACGGCTCCTCGTCCAGTGCCGTATTGCGGCCCAGCGCTTCGTTCACCGGGCAGCGTCCGCTGAGCGCCCGGCTGAGCAGCGCGCCGGCGATCGGGAGCAACATCCCGCGCCCGCGCCGGCGGCGCAGGCCGTACGCCGCGACGGCCGCGGCCGCGACCGCGGATATCCAGCGCTCGCGCCGGCCGACATTGCGGCCTTCGGGCCCACGGGCCCGGCGCCGCAGGTTCTCCCAGTTCTCGGTCCGGCCGATCCCGTTGTACGTCGCCGTCATCATCCCATCCTCTCTGCGGGTGCAATCTGGTTGTATCGCTGCGCGGCCTCGTCGCCCCGGCGGGTGAGCCAGGACGGAGAGACACTGGATTCGCTGTCCTTTCCCTGACGCCGCCCGGTGCTGCGGGCGGGCGCGTCGGGCAGGAGACGTCCCGCGACGCTCAGGAGGCCGGCGGTCAGGTTGGGCGCCACCGCCGAGGCGATGACCGCGAGCCGGGCGACCGCCGGGAACAGCACCTCGGCATCACCCCGCCTGGCGGCGGCGAGAATCCGCCGGGACGCCTGGTTGACGCTGACCGACAATCCCGGCGTCGAATCGGCGATGCTGAACCAGGCGTACTCCGCGCGGTGCTTGCCGCGGAAGATCGCGTTGCGCGGGCTGCCGGTTCGCATCAGGCCTGGGATAGCCGTCGTCACGGCGACGCCGTCGCGGGCGACCTCGGCGCGCAGCCCCTGCGAGAAGCCGAGGGCGGCGAACTTGCTGGCGCTGTACGGGAGGAGGTGGGGCATGCCGAGCTTGCCGCCGATCGACGTGATGTTGACGATGCGGCCGCTGCCCCGCTCGCGCATGATCGGGAGCACCTCGAGGGTGGGATAGACCATGCCCCAGAAGTTGGTCGCCATCGCCTCCTCGTAGTCGGCGACGGACATGGTCTCCGCGGGACCGACCTCGATCACGCCCGCGTTGTTGATCAGCATGTCGACCGGGCCGAAACGGGCGGTGACCTCCTCCACCATCGCGCGGACCGACTCTCGGCTGGTGACATCCACCGGCAGCCCGATGGCCGTCGCGCCGATTCGCTCGAGCGCGATCAGCGCTCGCTCCAAGGCCGCGGGATCCCGCCCGCAGATCGCCACCCGTGCGCCGTAGGCCGCCGCGTCGCGGGCGAGCACCAGTCCGAGCCCCCGCGACCCGCCGGTGACGAGGACGGTGCTCCCCATGAACTCGAAGGACCGCCGCTCGCGCAGGAATCGCCATGCCGCCCAACCCGCGACAGCCCCGGCCGCGAAGCTCCTGAGCGGGAACCTACGCCTCGGATTCTCCGCCATGGCCCTCGCTCCTGTTCGCGCCTTCGAGCAGTGACTTGAGACGCCCGAGGTCTTCGTTCAGCTTGGCGCGCGGGTCCGCGCCAAGCAGCTCGGCGACGGCCTGCCCCGCCCCGCCGGCCGGCGGGTGATAGCAGAACCGGAGATCCACCCTGGTGCCTTCGCCTTCGGCCTTGAATCGCACCACCCCGGCATTCTCCAGCATCGATCCGGGGCGGCTGCGCCAGGCGAGGCTCTCGCCGGGCACCTGCTCGGTGAGGACCGAGTCCCACTCGATCGGCACGCCGCCCGGCCCGCTCACCACCCAGTGCGACCTGCCCCCGCCGAGATCGCGAACCTCGCGCACATTCGACATGAAGAGCGGGAAGTTTTCGTACTCGGTCCAGAACTGATAGACCTCGTCGGTAGGCGCCTCCACGAACAGCGTCTTCTGGATGTCCACGGTGCGGCGGCGTTCGCCGCCGCCGGCGGCAGCCTTCGCCCCGGTCTCCAGCATCCGGTTCCAAAGGATGCCCGCGCCGACCGTCTGCGCCGCGAGGCCGAGCAGGCCGCGCCGGGCGAGCCCGTACAGCGCCAGGACCCCGCCCACGATGGCAACCGTGTGGTCGCTCGAGCCGGCGCCGGGCGGCAGGTTGGCCGACTCCAGCCCCAGGATGTCGCCCCGCCGTGTGCCGTAATGCCCGAGCGGGGACTTCCGCAGCAGACTCGTTTGCTCGGGATTGGGCCAGCGTTCCCGGATCCGGGTCCGCAGCCGATCCCGCCGCCGCTCACCCAGGTCGGGATCGAGGAGATAGATGAGACCGGCGCCGATCGCCATCCCGGTCAGCAGCCCGCCTTTTCGCATGGGTACTCCTCCGTTTCGGGGGCGTCGAGCCCCCTGGGTGCGTTGAGCCCGGGAATCCCACAAAAGGTGCCGTTTTGTCTCGCCCGTTCCGTGACCCTGCTCACACCCGTTACGTGGAACCGCCCCGCTCGCAGGTGGTACCGCGGATGCTACCTTTCGGACCAACCGCCGCACCACCCTGGAGCAGGCCACTCAACCTCCCACGCCCGATCCTGCGATGACCGCTCCTCGTGACGATTCACCCACTCGAAGCCTCTCGCTCTCCAGCACCGCCTTTCGGGACGGGGAGACGATTCCGGTCCGTCATACCTGCGACGCGGACGACCTCTCGCCTCCGCTCGCCTGGACCGGTGTCCCGGTCGAGACCCGGATGTTCGCCCTGATCTGCGACGACCCGGACGCTCCGCGGGGAACCTGGCTGCACTGGCTCCTGTGGAACCTGCCGGCCGACGCCATTGAGTTGAAGGAAGGCGTCCCGCCGACTCCCGAGCTCAAGTCGGGTGTGAGGCAGGGCCTGAACGACGGCGGCAAAGTCGGATTTGCCGGCCCCTGCCCGCCGCCGGGCAAGCCGCACCGATACTTCTTCCGGCTCTACGCGCTCGACACGCCGCTCAATATCCCGCCGGGGACCGGGCGGTCCGAGGTTGAGACCGCGATGGAGGGCCATGTCCTCGCGCGCGGAACTCTCATGGGAACCTACGCCCGCCGGACCGGGCAGGAGTGAGCGCCATGCACCGATTTCGCGCCGCGCTGATTTCGACTGTGGCACTCGCCGCCTGCGGCGGGCAGGCCCGCGGGCCCGGCGGAACCAAGCTTCCGCAGCCGACCGCCGACGCGACGCTGCGCGACAGCGCGGGGACGCGGGTCGGACTGGTCACGTTCACCGAGGCCAGCGGCGAGACCTATCTCGGCATCAGCGCGAGCGGCCTCAAGCCCGGCGAGCACGGCATGCACATCCATGAGAGCGGCGACTGCACGGGGCCCACGTTCGAATCCGCGGGCGGTCATTTCAACCCGGCGTCGAAGCAGCATGGCCTCCGCAATCCCGAAGGCGCTCACGCCGGCGACCTCCCCAACCTCCTGGCGAAGGAGGACGGCAGCGCGGACACCACTCTGACCGTGCCGGCCGACATGGTGGCCGCCGGACCATCGAGAGCTTTCGTGATCCACGCCGACCCCGACGACCAGACGACCGATCCCAGCGGCAACTCCGGCGACCGCGTGGTCTGCGGAGTGATCGAGCGCCGCTGACCAGGAGCGCTGCGTGACGTTGTTGCGCCTCACGGAACGGGGGCTCTACTGCGAGGCAGGGGACCTCTACGTGGATCCGTGGGGGGCGGTCGATCGCGCCGTCGTCACTCACGCCCACGGCGACCACGTAGCCTGGGGCTGCCGTCGATACCTCACCTCCTCCGAGGGGGCAGCCGTGCTCCGGAGCCGGCTGCCCCCGGAGGCTGAGGTCGCCGGGCAGCCGTACGGCATTCCGCTGACCGTCAACGGCGTCACCATCTCCCTGCATCCGGCCGGTCACATCCTCGGCAGCGCTCAGGTTCGGCTGGAGCTGAACGGCGAGGTCTGGGTGGTCTCCGGGGACTACAAGACCGATCCCGATCCCACCGCGACGGCGTTCGAGCCGGTCCCCTGCCACACCTTCGTAACCGAATCGACCTTCGGACTGCCGGTCTATCGCTGGCCTCCCCAACGCGAAGTCTTCGACGACATCAACGCCTGGTGGCGCGCCAACCAGGAGTCCGGCAAGGCGAGCCTGCTCTACGGCTACGCCCTGGGCAAAGCGCAGCGCCTGCTCGCGGGGCTCGATCCGGGGATTGGACCCATCCTCACCCACGGCGCGGTGGAGCGGATGACCCAGGTCTATCGTGACGCCGGGATGCCGCTCCCGCCCACCACCTACGCGGCCACGCTCGACCGGCGCACCGACTGGTCGCGGGCGATCATCCTCGCGCCGCCCTCGGCGGACGGATCGGTGTGGACCCGGCGATTCGGCAGCCACTCCACCGGCTTCGCTTCCGGATGGATGCTCATTCGCGGCACTCGCCGCCGGCGGTCGCTCGACCGCGGCTTTCCCCTGTCCGATCACGTCGATTGGCCCAGCCTGCTCGACGCGATCTCGGCGACCGGCGCGGAGCGGGTATGGGTGACCCACGGATTCACGGCGCCGGTGGTGCGCTGGCTCAGTGAGCACGGCCTCGACGCGATAGCGGTGGAGACCCGCTTCGAGGGGGACGTCGATGACGAAGCCGTGGGCCGCGAGGGCGACTCCGAAGCATGAGGCGCTTCGCCCAGCTGTACGCCGCGCTGGACGAGACCACCGCGACGGGGGAGAAGGTCGCGGCGCTGGTCGAGTACTTCAGCTCCGCGCCGCCCGCCGACGCCGCCTGGGCCATCCATTTCCTAGTGGGGCGGCGGCCGAAGCGGCTGGTCACCTCGCCCAAGCTTGCCGCGTGGGCAGCCGGGGCCGCGGACATCCCCGCCTGGCTGTTCGAGGAGAGCTACGCCGCGGTGGGCGATCTGGCAGAGACCATCACGCTGCTGCTGCCGGACACGGGCGCGTCGAGCGACCAGTCGCTGGCCCACTGGGTGGAACAGCGGTTGCTCCCCTTGCGAGGGCAGGACGACGACGTCCAGCGCGAGGAGATGCAGCGCGCCTGGCGCGAGCTGGACCGCCGCGAACGGCTGGTGTGGAACAAGCTCATCACCGGCGCCTTCCGGGTCGGCGCGTCTTCCCGCCTGGTGGAGCGGGCCCTCGCGATCGCGAGCGATGTCCCCGAGGGCGTCATCGCCCACCGCCTGATGGGCGGCTGGGAGCCGACACCCGAATTCTTCGCCCGGTTGATCGCGCCCGACCTCCGCGACGCCGACGTGAGTCGCCCCTACCCGTTCTACCTCGCCTATCCGCTGGAAGGGCCGCTGGAGACGCTCGGTGGTGTCGAGGAGTGGCTGATCGAGTGGAAGTGGGACGGAATCCGGTCGCAGCTGATCCGGAGAGCCGGCCGCACCTTTCTCTGGTCCCGCGGCGACGAGCTGCTGAGCGGGCGATTCCCCGAGGTGGAAGAGATCGGCGCGGTGCTCCCCGAAGGCACTGTCATCGACGGCGAGTTGCTCCCCTGGTCGGGTGAGATGCCCCTGCCCTTCGCGCAGATGCAGCGGCGGATCGGGAGGAAGGCGCTGGACCGGAAGATTCTGAGCGAGGTGCCGGTCTTCCTCGTCGCCTACGACCTGCTGGAGGAGGCCGGATCCGACCTGCGCGCGCTGCCGCTCGGGGAGCGGCGGCGGAGACTCGCGGACCTGGTCGCGGGCACACCGTCGGCGGGACGGCTGCGGCTCTCGCCGGCGGTCACGGCCGATGGCTGGGCGGAGGTGGAAAGCGCGCGCGGCCGCGCTCGCTCCCTCGGGGCGGAGGGGCTGATGCTCAAGCGTCTCGCCGGCGGGTATGGCGTCGGCCGCCGCAAGGGCGACTGGTGGAAATGGAAAGTGGAGCCCTACAGCGTGGATGCGGTGCTGATCTATGCCCAGTCAGGGAGCGGCCGGAGAGCCGGGCTTTTCACCGACTACACGTTCGGCGTCTGGGACGGCGACCGGCTGGTGCCGTTCGCGAAGGCCTACTCCGGCCTCACCGACGAGGAGATCCGCCGGGTGGACGCATTCGTGCGGCGAAACACGCTGGAGAAGCATGGCCCGGTCCGAGTGGTGAAGCCGGAGCTGGTGTTCGAGCTGGCCTTCGAGGGGATTCAACCGTCTTCGCGGCACAAATCCGGGATCGCTGTGCGCTTTCCGCGGATGGCGCGGTGGAGGACCGACAAGGGACCGGCGGACGCGGATTCGCTGGAAACGGTGCGGGCGCTGCTCACTCCGCCCTGATCGCCGAGATCGGATCGGTGCGGGCCGCGCGAAGCGCCGGGAACAGACAACCCGCCGCCGCCATGGCGAGGCAGAGCCCGCCGACCGCAGCCAGCGTGGCGACGTCGGCCGGGCCCACGTCGGCGAGCAAGGTGGCCATACCTCTCGCGGCCGCGTAGGCCAGCACCGCACCGAACAGCACGCCGGCGGCGGCCAGCCGCAGCCCCTGCCCCACCACCATGCCGAGGATGTCCCGGCGCGACGCGCCGAGCGCGAGGCGCACGCCCAGCTCGCGAGATCGGTTGGACACCGTGTAGGCCAGGAGACCGTGAATCCCGATCCCCGCGAGCAGGAGAGCCACGGTCGCGAGCGCCGCCACGAGCCGGACCTGGACCGAGCGGGAGGCGGTCTCCTCGGCCAGGACATCGGCCAGCGTCCGAACGTTGGAGATCGGCTGCTCGGGATCGGCCCGGTGCACGATGTCACGGATCGCGGGCAGCAGGGTCGCGGGCGCCAGCGAGGACCGGACCACGAGGTCCTTCGGGGTGTAGCTGATGATGTTGCTGTCGGGTACCTGGCCCGCCGGGAGATAGACCTGCGGCTCGCTGCTGCCCTCCAGGCCCCGCACCCGAATGTCGCCGACCACGCCGACGACCGTGCGTTTCTGCATGGCGAACTCGAAGCTGCGGCCCAGCGGATCGCCGCCGGGCCAGAAGCGGCGCGCGAACGATTCGCTCACCACCGCGACGGGCGTCGTCTCCGACCGGTCGGTTTCGGCCACCGGACGGCCGGAGCGGAGCGGAATGTTCAGCGTCTCGAAGAAGCCGGTCGTGATATAGCGCAGGCTGGCGAGGTTATCGCCCTGGCGCGAAGGCTCCTGGCCCCCGATGCCCACCGGCCAGATCCCGCCCCGCATCACCATCGGCAGGAAGCTGATGTAGCCCGCGCTCTCGACGCCGGGGATCGCCCTCACCTCCGACAGGACCTGGCGATAGAACTCCACGCGGTCGGCGGTATGGATGTATTTGGGCCAGGGCAGCGCGGTGCGCAGGGTGAAGATGCCCTCGGTGCGGAAGCCCGGATCCACCGACTGGATCCGCCAGAGGGCGCGCAACAGCAGGCCGGAGGAGACCAGCAGGACCACCGACGCCATGACTTCGGTCACGACCAGCACGGCGCGGAGCCGCTGCTTCCCGGAGCCCATGGCGCGGGCACCCTCGCGCAACCCTTCCAGGCCGGAGTCGCGCGCGGCGCGGAGCGCGGGGACCACCCCGAATCCGACGGCCGTGAGCGCGGTCAGAATGCCGGCGAACAGGAGGACGCGAAGATCGAGCGACGGGTTTTGCCCGATCGGCAGGCTGGTGGGCACCAGCCGCGCGAGCAGCGGCACGGTGGCGGCGGCCACCGCGATGCCGAGCCCACCGCCGGCGGCGGCCAGGAGCAGGCTCTCGGTGAGAAGCTGACGCACCAGCCGCTCGCGCCCGGCGCCGAGCGCGGTGCGGAGCGCCAGCTCCTTCTGCCGCGCCAGCGTCCGCGCGAGCAGCAGGTTCGCGAGGTTGGCGCAGGCGATGAGCAGGATGCAGAGGGTGGCCCCGCAGAGGGCCAGGAGCAGGACGCGCGACTGTTGAGGCAGATGGTCCCGCAACCGGAGGAGCGTGGCGCCGGTCTGCTCGTTCTCCTTGGGATACTCCCGCTCCAGCCGGCCGGTGATGACCTCCAACTCGGCGCTCGCGGCGTCGAGCGACACGCCGGGCCTGAGACGCGCCAGCACGTTGAGATAGTTGTTGTCGCGGTCCTCGCCGTCCTCCCGGCCGATCCGGAGCGGCGTCCAGAGCGCCACCTCGCGACTGGGGAAGTGGAAGCCACGCGGCATCACCCCGATCACGACATGGGGCACCCCGTCGAGGAGCAGGCGGCGGCCGAGGACGCTGCCGTCGGCACCGAAGCGCGACTGCCAGAGCCCGTAGCTGAGCACCACGGTGCCGGGCGGTTCCTCGCCGTCGTCCGCCGGTGCGAACACTCGGCCCAGGGCCGGCGATATCCGGAGCATGGGGAGGATGTCGGACGTGACCTGGGCGATCTGGAGCCGGTCCGGGTCCCCCTCGCCCACCAGGTTGGCCTCGAGCCCGTAGTACGCTCCCATGCGCTCGAACGACTTGGCGGCCGCCTTCCAGTCCCGGTAGTTGGGCGGCGACAGCTCCATGCGGGCATAGGAGGGCACCCGCTCCCACAGCTTCACCAGCTGGTCGGACTGGGGATACGGGAGCGGGCGCAAGAGCACGAAGTCGGCGACCGAGAAGGCCGCGGTATTCGCGCCGACGCCGAGGGCGATGACGAGGATCGAGGTGGCGGCGAACCCCGGCGCCCGAGCCAGCGCCCTGAGCGTGAACCGGGTGTCCTGGCGCGCCAGGTCGAGGTGAGCCGCCGCGGCGTTCCACAGGACGTCGGCGAAGCCGTCCAGCCACACCAGCAGCCGGCCGAGGGGCCCGCCTGCCGATCGGCGGCGCTGCTCGAAGACGGCGGCCATCTCGCCGCCGTACTCGATCCGAAACGATTTGGGATAGAGCGCGAGGAGCGCGCGGTAGAGGCGCATCAAGCTCTCGCGGGCCGGATGCCGTGGGCCCGGGCCAGCTCGACCAGCCGCTGGAGCCGACGGGTCTCCGCCCGTGCGGCCGCCTTCCCGAGCGGTGTGATCCGATAGTAGCGGCGGCGCTCGTCGTCCAGCTCGGGGGCGGGGCGCTCGCGGGTCTCGTGGATGAGGCCCTGTTCCAGGAGGCGCTGGATGGAGCGGTAGAGAGTGCCTGCGCTCAGCGTCACGGCCCCACCGGTCCGGGCCGCCACCTCCTGGATGATGGCATAGCCGTGCCGGTCCTCGTCCGCGAGGGCGACGAGAATATGAAAGGCGGCGGGCTGCAACGGGAGCAGGGCGTCGATGCTCACGGGGTGAGTATATCCGTGGTGGATATAGTCGGCAAGGACGGCGGAGGCGGCGGTTGCGGCGGCCCCACGGGCACGCCCTCCCTCGAGCACGCCAGCAGCGTCGCGAACCGGCGGTCCCGGGTCTCCTCCCGCTTCGCCTCCATCACCCAGAACGTGCAGGTGCGCCGGTACCACGGCGGCCGGGACTGGAAGTACGCCCACGCCTTCTTGTCCGCCGGAATGCCTTCTCGTAGGCCGGATCGAGCGCCTTTGGCTTCGATTCAAACGAATAGCGTTTTGTTCGCCGCTCGTCGCGGGCCGCGAACGCCGAGCGACCCGGCGGCTGCATTCTGCCCGCCGCCTCGAGCTCAGCGACCTTCCGGATGTTCACCGCGCTCCAGTTGCTCTTTGGCTTCCGAGGGGTGAACCGCACGCTGAAGCTGTCGGCATCGACACTCCGGCGGACGCCGTCGATCCAGCCGAAGCACAGCGCTTCGTCCAGGGCTTCGGCGTACGTCATGCCCCGCTCCCGGGCGTGGGTCTTGTAGCACCGCACCAGCAGCTCGCGCTCGGCGGCGTGGTGCTTCGCGAGCCAACCGCGGAACGCCCGCGCCGAGGGAAATGCTTTCATGCGGGCGCGGCGGGAGCTTTCGTCAGGGAGCCGCGGGTGTAGGCCATCGCGGGCTTGCCGAGCTGGCGGCGGACGAAGCCGGCCTGGCCGACGTGGTAGGAGTCATGCTGGGCGAGGAACGCGATGAGGCCGAGGCGGGTGCTGTCGCCCATCGGGAAACGGTGCACGTTCGGCTCGGCGAGATCCCCCTCGGGCAGCGCCGACAGCACCGCAGCCAGATGCTCGCTGATCGCGCGCCAGGCCGCGCGCAGCTCATCCACCGGCGGCCAGCCTCGGATGTCGTCGATGCTCTTGGCATCGGCCAGCAGCGGCGTGAGCGGGTTCGGCAGCGGATGCTTGAGCCGGGTCGCCAGGAAGTGCCGGGTGTCGGCCAGGTGCGCGATCAGGTACGCGAGGCTGTTCCCCGCGCCGCTGAGCCGATGCTGCGCCTCCTCTTCGCTCAGTCCGTCCAGGCAGTTGAGCAGGAGATCGGTGTTGAGCTCGAAGATCGCGGCCAGCGGCGCGACGGCGGGATGCATGTGGGGTCTCCGGTCAGGGCGGAGCTATTTTTCGCAATGTTCAACTTTATAGCGATCGGGCGGGATGAGCGAGACTAGCGGACGCAGGGGCGGCTCCGCCCTCGCGGTGGATCTCCGGCGGGTCCGCGCCCGTCAGCGACGTGAAGCGGCACCTCCGTCACCGCCGGTGGCCGAGCCCCGGATCCCGCAGACCGTCGAATGCGCCGGACGCGAGCCGCTTGACTGTGTGCGGGAGTGGTTCGAGCGGCACGGCTGGCAGCCGTTCCACTTCCAGGAAGAGGTCTGGAAGGCGTATCTGGCCGGCGAGAGCGGGTTGATCCACGCGGCGACCGGTACCGGCAAGACCTACGCGGCGTGGATGGGTCCGGTGCTCGAATGGCTGCGGGACTATCCCACCGCGCGGCGCCGCCCGTCCGCTCCCCTCACTGTTCTCTGGATCACGCCGCTTCGCGCGCTCGCCGCGGACACCGAGGCCGCGCTGCGTGCCCCGGTCGAAGATCTCGGCCTCCCGTGGAGCGTGGAGTCGCGCACCGGCGACACCCCGGCCCGGATCCGCGCCCGGCAGCGCGACCGGCTGCCGAGCGCGCTGGTCACCACTCCCGAGAGTCTGTCGCTCCTGCTGACCCGTGAGGACGTGCCCGCCCTGTTCGAGCATCTCCGGCTGGTGGTGGTGGACGAATGGCATGAGCTCATGGCCTCCAAGCGAGGCGTCCAGACCGAGCTGTGTCTCGCGCGGCTGCGCCGGATCCGGCCGGATCTCCAGACCCTCGGCCTCTCCGCGACGCTCGGCAATCTCGACGCCGCGCGCGACGCCCTGCTCGGCATGGAGGATCCCGGACGTGCGCGGCCCGGCAGGATCATCCAGGGGCTAATCCCCAAGGCGCTGGAGGTGGATGCGCTCGTCCCCGAGACGATGGAGCGATTCCCCTGGGCCGGCCAGATCGGGCTCCGGCTGCTCCCGGAGGTGATCCGGGCGATCGAGGAGGGCGAGACCTCGCTCGTCTTCACCAACACCCGCTCGACCGCGGAGATCTGGTTCCAGGCGCTGCTGGCCGAGCGGCCGGACTGGGCCGGCGTCATCGCGCTGCATCACGGCTCGATGGACCGCGCCACCCGGGAGTGGGTGGAAGACGGGCTTCGCGAGGGGAGACTGCGCTGCGTGGTCTGCACCTCCACGCTCGACCTGGGCGTCGATTTCACACCGGTCGACCGCGTGCTCCAGGTCGGCAGCCCGAAGAGCGTCGGCCGGCTGATCCAGCGCGCGGGCCGGAGCGGGCACCAGCCCGGTGCGGTGAGCCGGCTGACCTGCGTACCGACCAACGCGCTGGAGCTGGTGGATGTGGCGGCGGCGCGCGCCGCGCTCGCGGCCGGCGCCATCGAGGAGCGCCGCCCGGTGGAGCGCCCTCTCGATCTCCTGGCCCAGCACGCCGTCACCGTCGCGCTCGGCGGCGGATTCCGGTCCGAGGAGCTGCTCCGCGAGGTGCGAACCACCTGGGCCTACCGCGATCTCCGCGACGACGAATGGCGCTGGGTCCTCGATTTCATCACCCGGGGCGGCGATGCGCTCCAGGCCTATCCGGAGTACGCCAAGGTCGTGGAACAGGAGGGCCGCTACGCCGTCACCAGCCGCGGAGCGGCGCTGCGCCACCGGATGTCCATCGGCACCATCGTGAGCGAGTCGGCGATGAAGGTGCAGTTCCTCCGGGGCCGCACCATCGGCACCGTCGAGGAGACCTTCGTCGCCCGCCTCAGCCCGGGCGATGTGTTCACCTTCGCCGGCCGGGTGTTGCAGTTCGTGCGGGTGCGCGGGATGGTGGCCTACGTGCGGCGCTCCGCCGGCAAGAGCAACACGGTCCCGCACTGGACCGGCGCGCGGATGCCGATCTCGCCACAGCTGGCCAGGTGGATTCGGACCAAGCTCGACGACGCGCGCCAGGGGGTGTTCGCCGATCCGGAGATGATGGCGGTTCGCCGCATCCTCGAGCTCCAGGCGGCCTGGTCGCGGATCCCCGCCGCCGGCGAGCTGCTGATCGAACGGGTCCGCACCCGCGAAGGGCACCATCTGTTCTTCTATCCCGTGGAGGGCCGGCTGGTCCACGAAGGACTGGCCGCGCTCTTCGCCTATCGCCTCGCCCAGCTGGGCCCGATCTCCTTCACCCTCGCGGCGAACGACTACGGCCTGGAACTCCTCTCGCCCGACCGCGCCCCCCTCGACGACGCCCTCGCCGCCGGCCTCCTCTCGTCCGAGCACCTGCTGCACGACATTCCCGCCAGCCTCAATGCCGCCGAGCTCGCTCGCCGGCAGTTCCGGGAGATCGCGCGCATCGCGGGACTGGTCTTCCAGGGCTACCCGGGCGCCGCGAAGGCGGTGAAGCAGGTCCAGGCCTCCAGCGAGCTGATCTACGACGTGTTCACCCGGTACGATCCCGGCAACCTGCTGCTCTCCCAGGCCCAGCGCGAAGTCCTGGAGCGACAGCTGGAACAGAGCCGCCTGGCCACCACGCTCAGGCGGATCGCCGAGGGGACGGTCACCGTGGTCGAGGTGGAGCGCCCCACACCGCTGGCGTTTCCGCTGCTGGTGGACCGGGCCCGAGCGCAGGTCACCTCCGAAAAGCTGGGCGACCGGATCCGCCGGATGGCCGCGCCGCTGGAGCGCGCGGCGGAGCGGACCGGGCGTGCGAGGGGCGGGCATCGCGGCTTTCGGAGCGGCGGATGACCGAGATCGGTCTCTGTCTCGCGGGCGAAGACGTGCGGCTGCTCCCGGAGCGCGCGCTCTTCTGGCAGCGGGCATGCACCCTCGTGATCGCCGACGTGCACTGGGGCAAGGCCGCGACCTTCCGCGCCGCGGGGATCCCCATTCCCGGCGGGGCCACCGCCGAGGACCTCGCTCGCCTCGACTCGGCGCTCCACCGGACGGGAGCGAGACGGCTCGTGGTCCTGGGCGATCTGTTCCACGCCCGGGCCGGCCGCGTCGCCACCCGCACGCTCGCCGCGCTGCGCGAGTGGCGGGACCGCTGCTCCAGGGTCGAGATCCAGCTGGTCCGCGGCAACCACGATCGCCACGCCGGCGATCCGCCCGGCGACCTCCGCATCAACTGCGTCGATGCTCCGGCGTTTCTCCCGCCGTTCGTGCTGCGGCACGAGCCTCGCGACTCGCCCGAGGGCCACACCCTCGCCGGCCACCTCCACCCTGGCCTGGTCGTGAGCGGCCCCGCGCAGCAGCGGGAGCGGCTTCCCTGCTTCCTGGTGCGTCCCGGCGTCACCATCCTCCCCGCGTTCGGGAGCTTCACCGGTATGGCGGCGGTCCATCCGGCGCCCGAGGACCGGACATTCGTCATCGCGGACGGCGAGGTGCTCCCAATCGGCTAGCTTGTAGCTTGCCACCCTTGTGAATAATTTCACAACTAGCTCCGTCCCTGGAATGCCGATGTCGGATCTCCTCGCGGCCCGCTCCCAGATGGCGATGTCCCTCGCCTTCCACATCATCTTCGCGGTGGTGGGCATCGGCATGCCGGTGCTCATGGTGATCGCCGAGCGGCGGTGGCAGAAGACGGGCGACCGGATCTATCTCGAGCTGGCCCACCGCTGGGCGAAGGGCACCGCGATCCTGTTCGCGGTCGGCGCGGTCTCGGGCACCGTGCTCTCGTTCGAGCTCGGTCTGCTCTGGCCGGCGTTCATGGAGGCGGCCGGGCCCATCATCGGCATGCCCTTCTCGCTCGAGGGCTTCGCCTTCTTCACCGAAGCCATCTTCCTCGGCATTTATCTCTACGGCTGGAACCGGATCTCGCCCCGGGCCCATCTGTGGGCCGGGATCCTGGTGGCGGTGAGCGGCGCCGCCTCGGGCATCTTCGTGGTGATCGCCAACGCCTGGATGAACGCGCCGACCGGGTTCACGCTGGTGGACGGCCGGATCACCGACGTGGATCCGATCGCCGGCATGATGAACCCGATGGCGTTCCAGCAGGCGCTGCACATGACCCTCGCGGCCTACGCCGCGACCGGCTTCGCGGTGGCGGGCATCCATGCCTTCCTCCTGCTGCTCGACCGCGGCAACGTCTTCCACCGGCGCGCCCTCTCGGTGGCGCTGCTGGTCGGCGCGCCCGCGGCGCTGCTCCAGCCCATCTCCGGTGACCGCAGCGCGAAGGCCGTGGCCCAAGTGCAGCCCGCCAAGCTCGCCGCGATGGAGGCGCACTTCGAGACCGGACGGGGCGCGCCGCTCCTGATCGGCGGCTGGCCCGACATGACGACCGGCGAGATTCGCTACGCCATCCGGATTCCAGGCGCGCTCTCGTTCCTCGCCTTCGGCGATTTCGATGCGGAGGTCAAGGGACTGGAGGAGTTCCCCCGGGACCAATGGCCCAATGTGCCGATCGTCCACACCGCCTTTCAGGTGATGGTCGGGTTGGGGACCTATCTGGCGCTGATCTCGGTCTGGGCCGCGTGGGTGGCCTGGAGAAAGCGGGAGATCGCCGAGAGTCGCCGGCTGCTGCTCGCGATCGCGCTCGCGGCGCCGATGGGATTCATCGCGATCGAGGCCGGGTGGATCGTCACCGAGGTCGGCCGGCAGCCCTGGATCATCTACGGCGTCATGCGCACGGCCGATGCCGTGACCGCAATGCCCGGGCTGGTCTATCCTTTCGTTGTCTTCACCCTGCTCTACTGTTTCCTGGGCGTGATCGTGGCCTGGCTGCTCTACCGCCAGATCATCCGGAGCCCGCGTCCCGACGAGTGGACCCGAATCTACGCGCCGCCTGGTACCCGTCCCGCGGGGGCTCGCCATGGCTGAGCCGCATCTCGCCGACGCCGTCGCGGTTCTGCTCGCGCTCGCGCTGAACGCCTACGTGCTCCTGGGCGGGGCCGACTTCGGCGGCGGCGTCTGGGACTTGTTCGCCACCGGGCCTCGCCGGGCCCGGCAGCGCGAAGTGATCGCGCACGCGATCGGTCCGATCTGGGAGGCCAATCACGTCTGGCTGATCCTCGCGATCGTGCTGGCGTTCACCTGCTTTTCCCCGGCGTTCGCGCGGGTCATGACCGTGCTGCACATTCCCGTCTCGCTGATGCTGGTGGGCATCGTGCTTCGGGGCTCGGCGTTCACCTTTCGCACCTACGACGACGAGCACGACGCCGCCCAGCGCCGGTGGGGCCGGATCTTCTCCATCGCAAGCGTGGTCACGCCGCTCCTGCTCGGCGTCTGCATCGGGGCCGTCGCCACCGGGCGCGTCGTGGCCCCGACGGCGGGGGGCTTCGCCGAACGGTTCGTGGAGCCGTGGCTGAGTCCGTTCCCCATCGGGGTGGGCGTGCTGACGGTGACGTTGTTCGGATTCCTCGCCGCGGTGTATCTCACCTTGGAGAGCCACGACCGCGAGCTGGTCGAGGACTTCCGCCGTAAGGCGCTCGGGGCCGGCGTCGCGGTGTTCCTGGCGTCGGGGCTGGTGCTGGTGCTCTCGCTCTCGGGAGCGCCGCTCATGAGCAGCGGCCTGATGGTGTCGCGCTGGGCCCTGCCACTGCACCTGGCGACCGCCGCCGCCGCGGTCGCGGTGTTCGCGGCGCTCTGGTACCGGTATTTCCGCGCCGCCCGGGTGGCGGCGGCGCTCCAGGTGTCGTTCATTTTCTGGGGCTGGGTGGCGTCGCAGTATCCCTATCTGGTCCCGCCCGACATCACGGTCAGCTCCGCCGCCGCCCCGGCGGTCACCCTGCGGCTGACCCTGGGGGCCCTGGCGGCCGGCGCGCTGGTGCTGGTGCCGTCGATGCTCTATCTCTTTCGGGTGTTCAAGAGCGGTCCGGCGGACGGGGGATAGGGTTCGGCGGTTGCGGCGGACGCGGCGGATTCGGGCGGTCGCTACGGGTCCGGCGGTCAGGGCGTTGATGATGTGAGCCTGACGTGTCGTTCGTCGCTTCGCTCGCGATGACCCAACCGCCGCAACCGCCGCAACCGCCGATTCCGCCGATTCCGCCGATCCGACCCCGACAAGCAACCTGAGGCACCGAATCATGTCCCAAACCATCCACACCACCCGCCTCGATCTCTTCCCGCTGAGCGCCGAGGCCGTCGAGGCCCTGCTCCTCGGCGATGCCGGCCGGCTGTTCGACCTGACCGGCGCCACGTTCCGCGAACCGACCGCACCCCCGCCCTACATGGCCGAGGCCATGCCGGTGGTGCGCGACCGGCTGCGGGCGCGGCCGGAGGAGGCGCCGTGGTGGAACTGGCTGATCGTGGACCGGGATGGACGGGCTGTGGGGTCGGTCGCGTTCGGTGGACCCGTGAATGCCGAGGGCGCGGTGCTGGTGGGCTACGCGATCTATACCGACCACGAGGGCCGGGGATATGCGACCGAGGCGGTGCGGGCCATGGTGGCGTGGGCCTTCACTCAACCCGGGATCCGGGAGGTCCGGGCGCTCGCGCCGGTGTGGAACACGCCGGCGCTGCGAGTGGCGGAGAACGTGGGGATGCGCCCGGTCGCCGCGGACGAAGATGACGACGTGGGCGAGGTGCTGCTCTACGCTATCTCCGCTCCAGCATTCGCCGGATCGGCTTGACCAGGAGGGCGAGCACCAGCGCCGCGACGCCCGCGAACGCGGCCACCACCCCGAACAGCTGCGGCAGCGAGAACGCTTCGTAGAGCCCGCCGACCCGCCCGCCGAGATAGTTGCCCGCCGACAGCGCCACGAACCACACGCCCATCGTGAGGCCCACGATCCTGGCCGGCGCGAGCTTGGTCATGGCGCTGAGTCCCACCGGGCTGAGACATAGCTCACCGACCGTGTGAAGGAAATAGACCGCCACCAGCCAGAGCGGGCTCGCCTTGATTCCCTGCTCCGCGGCCTGGCCCGGGATCACCAGGATGGCGAAGCTCAGCGCGACGAACACCAGGCCGATGGTGAACTTCGCCGGGCTGGACGGGTCCCGCTTGCCCAAGCGCCACCAGATCCAGGCGAACACGGGTGAGAGGACCACGAGCAGGAACGGTGCGACCGACTGGAGCCAGCTGGCGGGAAACTCGAGACCGAACACCTCCGTGCGGGTGTCTCGCTGGGCGAACAGGTTGAGGGTGGAGCCCGCCTGCTCGAACACCGACCAGAAGATCGTGGCCGCAACGAACAGCACCAGGACCACGACCAGACGCTTCCGCTCCTCGGGGGTCCACTGGCCGGCGGTGAACATCCACACGAAGAACGCGACGCTGGTGAGCACCAGCACGATGCCGAGCGAGTTGCTCACGCCCTGCGCCGTAATGGTGATCACGCCGGACCGCGCGAGCAGCCAGAGCAGGACCGCGCCGCCGAGCACGACCGCGATGCCCGCCCGCAACAGCCGCCGCTGGGAAGCCGCGCCTTCCGGCGATTCCGCCGGAGCGGGATACATCCCCGCGTCGCCCAGGTGCTTCCACCCCGCGAGATACTGGATCAGCCCCAGGAACATCCCGATGGCCGCCATGCCGAAGCCCCAGTGCCAGGCGCTCTCGGGATTGAGGCCCAGGCCGGCGAGGATCCCGCGGAACTGCCGGCTCTGGGCGAACCAGCCGCAGATCAGCGGGGCGATGAACGCGCCGGTATTGATGCCCATGTAGTACAGCGAGAATCCCGCGTCGCGGCGCTCGTCCTCCGGCGTGTAGAGCTCGCCCACCATCGTGCTGATGTTGGGCTTGAGCAGTCCGGTGCCGAGCACCACCAGGCCGAGGCCGAGGTAGAAGCTCGTGAGCGAGGGCACCGCGAGGCTGATGTGCCCCAGCATGATGAACACCCCGCCATAGAGCGTCGCCCGCCGCTGGCCCAGGAACCGGTCGGCGAGCCACCCGCCCGGAAGTGAGGTGATATAGACCAGGGAGACGTAGGTCCCGTAGATCGCGCCGGCCTTCGCGGTGTCGAAGCCGAGCCCGCCCGAGGCGAGGGGCGCCGTCATGAACAGGATGAGCAGCGCCCGCATCCCGTAGTAGCTGAAGCGCTCCCACATCTCGGTGAAGAAGAGCGTCGAGAGGCCCTTCGGGTGTCCGAAGAAGCGGGTGTCGCGCGGGGCGGCGGAAGGAGGGGCCGGACGGGCGGCGGTCGCCAAGGTCAGGACCTCCCGCTTTTCTGACTTCGCTTCGCGAGTATGTCGCCCAGCACCACCCGATCGATCTTGCCGTCCATTCGCACCCGCACGTCGTAGTTCTCCCAGTACATGAAATTCTTGAGCGCCTCGAGGAACTGGGGAGTGGCGGTGCCCTGCTTCTTCGTCAGCCACTTCTGCGGCTGCCCCTGCGGCTCCACCAGGAGAATCGGCTCCAGTTTGGCGACGATGTCCGGGGTGATCGGGATCAGGTCCTGCGGCTCGCTGGGGAAGAAGTGGAGCTTGTGCAGCGCCAGCAGCCGCTCCAGCTCGGCGATGGGGTCGGGCGCGTCATAGACCCGGATGTCGATGAAGCGGTCGTTGGCCCCGAGGTAGCCGGCGTTCTTGCGGACCACCAGCAGGGCGGCCGACTGCATGCCGCGCTTGTCGCCCCCTCCCGCCTGGCCGGCTTTCAGCGCCGCCACCAGCCGGTCGGCGAGCCCGCCGCGGGTCTTCACGAAGGTCTCCGCCAGATTCTTCACCGTCTGATCGGAGACCATGATGTTGCCCTGTGCGCTGAACCCGTGGCCGACGAGCACCTGGCCCTTCCCGCCGGTGATGTTGCCCTTGCCGTCCGGCGCCCCGACCCGGCCGCCGGCCCAGTCGAAGGTGTTGTTCCCGCTGAAGCTGGCCGCGTTCCCCCGCGCATCAACGATCCCGACCTGCCGGTCCTGGAGCATGGTGTCCGACTTCATGATCTCGCGCAGCACCTGTTCCGCCGTCTTGCCTTCCGCCAGCATCTCCAGGCCCCGCTCGCCATACGCCGTATTGCTGAGACTCTGCGTCGCGACCGCGCCGACGCCCGCCCGAGCCCACGGCACGATCCCGCCGACGTTGGGGAACTTCGACTGCACCACGACGCCGAGGTCGCCGGTCACCGAATCCCAACCCACGATGCTGTAGGTGTGGGCCAGCTTCTGGAAATGCGGCGGAGCGGTGGTGGGCTGCTGGGCGGAAAGGCGGGAAACGTGAACGGAGAGAAATGAAAAGGAGAAGCACGACACGACTAGGATGCGTCGCCACCGATTGAGCGGGTTCACTTGAGCTCCCTTTCCCTTTTCACTTTTCACGGCTTCCCCTTCCCCATCTTCTTCTTCAGGTATTCCAGCTGGGCCTCGACCGCTTCCTCCCGCTTGCGCCGCTCGAGCTCGGCGTCCAACCGTTCGGCCTCTTCGGCGTTTCGGGTGGCGCCGGCGGCCTCGAGGTCGCGCCAGGCAGCCTCGATGGAGGCCGACGCCGTTCCGCCCTGCGACGCCGAGCGCCACTGCACCGTCATCTCCTGGACCTCGCGCTCCGCCAGGAGCAGCTCGTCGTGCTGCACCGCGACCTTGCGCTCCAGCATCACGATCCGCTCCTGGTGGCGCACCGCGAAGCGCTCGGCGACCGAGACCGTTTCGGGGTCCGGGATCGAGGCGGCGAGGCGACCGCGGCGCTCGGCGTCGGCGAGCCGCTTCCGCTCCCCGGCGAGCTCCGTCTCGGAGGAGGCGAGGGCCCGGCGCATCTCGGTGATGCCCAGCCGCGCCTCGACCAGCGCTTCGCGGAGGCCGGCTGCATGGGCTCGCAGATCCGGTCCGCGCTCGCGCAGAATTTTGTCCAGCCGGGCTTTCAAGCCGTCGAACACGGCCGGCGATCGCCTCTCATGAACCCTCGGGAAATTCAGACGCCGGGCCCGGCGTCCGCTGCACGGGAAGTCGAATGCTAGGCCCGCTCCGGAGGACCGTCAAGCGAGTGCGGGCGTATGCACTACCGCCCGGCATCGCCGCCGAATAGCCTACGGTTCTTCCTCAGCCAGGTGCCGGGCCCGGATGCCGCCAGCTCTCTGCAACATCTGCGAACAGGTCGCCGGCCGCATCACCGCGCCGGGCGGACCGATCTTCGACGACGGACTCTGGCTGGTGAGCCACCACACCGGTCCGCACACCGATCCCGGGGACCTCATCATCCAGCTGCGGCGGCACGCCGAGTCGCTCGGCGACCTCACCCCCGCGGAAGCGGGTGCGCTCGGCCCCGTGCTGCACGCGGCCGTGGCCGCCGTCGAGCGGGTGATCGGCCCCGAGCGCACCTACGTCGCGAGCTACAACGAACGGGTGCGCCACGTGCACTTCTTCCTCCTGCCCCGAACCCGGTCGCTCCCGGCAGGACACGTCACCTCCGACCTCTACCGCCAGGCCCGGATGCGGCTCCGGCGCTTGGGTCTGGCCCGCAGTCCCACGGCCGACGACCGGGCCCGCGCCGCGGCCAAGCTTCGCGAGGATCCCGCATGGAGACGGTCGAGCATCTGACCCACGGTCCGATGTCGAGCTGGTTCCTCGGCGGATGAGCGCCGCCCCTCTGCCCGAGCGATTCGCCCGGCTGTGGCGGCGGATGGGCGCCCGGGATGACGGCCACGCGATCTGCGGCGAGCTGCTCGAGGCCTACCAGGAGCCCCACCGCCACTATCACGGCCTGGACCACCTGCGGGATTGCCTGTCCCAGCTCGACGCGGCGCCGCGGGGCGCGGAGAATCGTGGCGCGACCGAGACCGCGCTCTGGTTCCACGACGCGGTCTATGACACCCGCGTCCACGACAACGAAGCACGAAGCGCCGCGCTGGCCGCCGATGCGCTACGGGATTCGGGCGTCCAAGACGACCTGGCCAGGGAGGTCGCGCGCCTGGTCCGGCTCACCGACCACGTACGGCCGGCGCCGGACCGGCTGTCGGCGCTGCTGTGTGACATCGACCTGTCGATCCTGGGGCGGGCCCCCGAGGAGTTCGCGGAGTATGAGCGGCGGGTTCGAGCGGAGTACGCGTGGGTCCCCGAATCACACTACCGGTCCTCCCGGGCCGCGATCCTCGCGCGGCTGCTGGAGCGCGAGTCGATCTACCTGACCGGCCACTTCCGAGCGGTCTATGAGGAATCGGCGCGGCGAAATCTGAAACAGTCCCTGCGGGGTCTGGCGGGGGGGCCGGAACAGGGGTGATGCGCATCACCTCAGGAAGCGCCGGGTCGGCTTACCGTTCCCGACTGGCAGTCCTGAGAAACGCGGTAGCTCGTTCCGTTACAATCAACTCAACCCCGAGCGGTGACCTCCGCGGCTCCGCCGTAGAAAGGGAAAGCACATGAAGCGATCATCCTGGATTCTCGGCTCCATGACGGCCGCCATGTTGGCGGCATGTGGCGGTGGCACCGGCGGCGACGCCGGCACCGCTGGCGGGGCCGGCACCGAGACCGGCAGCCCCGGCATGACGACCGACACCGCCCCGGCTCCGGGCGCGATGGATACCGCCATGACGGATACCACCAGCACCAGCACGACCGACACCACCGCCAAGCCGTAACCCTGCCGCGCGCGGTCGGACCCTCGCGGACCGGCCGCCGCCGCATGGCGTCGCTCTACCCACGCAGCAGCTCCCGCACCGCTTCGTCACTGGTCTCCGAGAAGTCCTCGTACCAGCTCCCCACGGCCACGAACGGTTCGGGCGTAACCAGGCAGACGACCTCATCCACCACCTCCCGTAGCGCCTCACAGGACTCCGCCGGGGCCACCGGGACCGCCGCGACGACCCGGCCGACGCCCATCGTCTTTAGCGCCGCGGCGGCGGCGCGCATCGTGGCCCCGGTCGCCAGGCCGTCATCGACCAGAATGACCGTCTGCCCCCGGACGTCGGGCTCGGCGCGTCCCTCCCGGTAGGTTCGCTCTCGCCGCTCCAGCTCCTGCGCCTCGGCGGCCGCGACGGTCGCGATGACGCGATCGGGAATCTGCAGCGCTTCCACCACGTCTTCACTCACGATCCGGACACCGCCTGTCGCGATCGCGCCCATCGCCAGCTCCTCGTGGCCCGGGACGCCCAGCTTCCGCACCAGCATCACGTCGAGCGGCGCGTGCAGCGCTTTCGAGACTTCGTGGCCCACCGGCACGCCGCCGCGGGGCAGCGCGAGCACCAGCAGGTTGGGACGCCCGGCGTAGTGACGTAGCGCCCCCGCCAGCAACTGCCCCGCCTCCTGCCGATTCCTGAACCTGCCGGGCATGATCGCCTCCCTTTCCGCGCGGCTGCATGGATAGAGCGCCACCCGGGGAGCAGATGTGAGCGGGCTCACCCGCGTCGGCGTTTGGACCCCACCGGCCCGCTGGGTATCTTGAGGCATGCCGCATCGGGCGTGGATTGCCTCGCTTCTGGCGCTGACGGCGGCCTGCGATCGGCCGGCGGGCGGCGTGCCTCCCACCTGTGGCCTCGCGGTCATCACCGCGGCCACCACGCTCCTCGAACAGTTCACCATCCCCAATCAAACGCTGTCCCAGCCACCCGCCACCCTGCCGGAACGGACCGTGGTCCGGATCGTCACCGCAAACGCGCTGCCTGGCGTGGTAGGACGGACCGACTCCCTGCTCGTGATCGGCGTCGAAGGGAATCCTCCACCGACCGTGAAGCCGGGATTCGGCGTGCTGGTCGTCGATCCGCAGGAGAAGGTCGTGGGCGTAGCGCTGTTCGAGGGGAGTCCCATCACCGGGGCGCCCCGGCTGGGGCAGGTCTCCATCGGCAACAGCTCGATCCCGCTCATCGGCGTCCAGTTCGATCCCGCCAAGATCAACGATCCGAGCTGTCCGTCGCTCTTCCCGGACTCGGTCATCCGGTGAGCGCGCCGCGGATCGCCCTCGGGGGCGTGGTGCGGTCATGGGACGGCGCCGACCGCACCGGACTCAACGCCGCGTACGTCCGCTCGGTGATCCTGGCCGGGGGAGTTCCCTTGGTCCTGAGCCCGCTGATGGGTCCCTCGTTCGCGGCCCGGGCGCTGGACGGCGCGGACGCGCTGGTGCTCACCGGCGGCGAGGACATGGACCCGGCCTGGTACGGCGCCCAGATGTCTCCCCACTGCAATCCGCCCAGCCGGGAGCGGGACCTGTTCGAGCTGGCGCTGTTCGCCGCGGCACGGCAGCGGGAGCTGCCGATCCTCGGGATCTGCCGCGGCATCCAGGTGATGAACGTGGCGCTCGGCGGGACCCTCTACCAGGACCTCCCCTCGGAACGGCCCGGCCCGGTGGATCACAACCCCGGCGGGAGCCGCACCGACCGAAGCCACCGCGTCCGGCTGGGGCCCGGCAGTCTCACCGAGGAATCCCTCGGCGCCGGCAGCGTCCGGGTGAATTCCTTTCACCACCAGGCCATTCGGGACCTGGCGCCGGGGCTGGTGGCGTCGGGATGGACTGACGACGAGCTGATCGAAGCGGTGGAGGCGGCTGAGGGTCAGCCGTGGATGCTCGCGGTACAGTGGCACCCGGAGGAGATGTATGAGGAGACGGCCGCGCCGGAGCGGGGTCTCTTCAAGGCGTTGGTGGAGCGCGCGGCGGCCACGGCCGCCTCAGTGAATTCCTAGATCCCGAAGCGCCCGGGCGGTTCCGCCACCCATCGGAAAGAACACCCGGTCACTGACGCCGTTGAGCGCGCCGCGCAGCGAATGAAAGCGCTCGGCCGCGGTCCGCAGCACCGCGCCGAGCCCGTACTCGTTCGCCAGCGCGTGGCCCGACGCCATGCCGAAGCCCCGCCGCCCCAACGCGTCGTAGTAGCTCACGTCCGGGCCGCCTTTGCGCAGGTGGCGCGCCGCGATATAATCGGGAAACAGGCCGGCCAGCCACAGGGAGTAGTTGCCGAGGTGCACCATCACCTTGAACCGGCGGTCGCCTTCCGTCGCCTCCAGATCGGTCAGGATATCCACCAGATACTGATGCCGCTGGTCGTCGTGCCAATCGATCCGCCAGGCCCGGTCCCGCTGCCCGAAGTCGAGCAGGAGCGCGGCGAGATAGTCGGCGAGGTCGCGGTCGTCGATCCCGGCTGTCCGCAAGGCGTGGCGAACCATCACGTAGAAGAACAGCGTCTCGGACGGCACGAGCATCGTGCGGACCGTGAGCAGGCGTTCCAGCAGCTCGGGAACGTCGAGCAGCGGATCCGGGCCCTCGGCCGCCAGCCGGCGCTCCAGCCACGCCCGCCGGTGCGCGGAGCCCCGGCTGAGCAGGAGCACTACCAGCTGGAGGTCCGCCGCCGTCAGGCGGCCCCGCGCATTCGCCCGGATCATGCCTAATCCTCCCGCGGTTGACGACCAGGCGGCGCTCCGCCGGGTAATCGGGTTCGGCCAGGAGCTGGCCGGCACCCTGCGCCGAGCCTCAGTGGTGGACGCCTTGCTGCGCCACGTGCGAGAGACGCTCGCTCCCGCCGAGATCGCGCTGTCCCTGTTCCATCACGACGTCGATGCCCAGGACACCCTGCACGTCTGGCCGCCGAGGGGACCCAACCGCGCGCCGCTGCTGGAGCGCGCGTCCCGAAGCGGGGCACTGGTTCTGTCCGAGGGGCTGGACCCGCTGCTGGAAGACGGGACCCTCCCGCCTCAGCCGGACGGCGCCGGAGCCTGGTTGTTCGCACCGCTCCTCGCCAAGGGGAGAGTAACCGGGGCGATCGGGGTGCGCGGTGAGCGGGGTCGCTATACCCCGCAGGACCTGATCCTGCTCGAGGGGCTGGTGAGCCAGGCCAGCATCGCGCTGGAAAGCGCCCGGCTGGTGGATCTGCACGACGACGGCCGGCGCTCCTGGCAGGAGGTGGTCGATGCCATCTCGCCCGCCCTGTGCATCGTGGACCGCGGAGGCCGCATCCGGCGGGCCAACCGGGCGTTCGCCGACCTGGTCAACGCCCCCCCGGCCAGCCTGATCGGCCGACCGTGGCAAGCTTTTGCACCACCGGAATGGACCGCGGAGCTACAGCGGGCCCTGGATCAGCAAGGAGCGGGCCGGGAGGTCGAGCTGCGCACCGGGGAGCGGACTTACGCGGTGACCGCCGTCCCCATCAGCAGCACCGACCGGTCGGCCGTCGTGCTCCTTTTCGACGACCAGACCGAGCGCCGCCGGCTTCAGGACCAGCTCATCCAGTCGGAGAAGATGTCCGCCATCGGGCAGCTCATCGCCGGGATCGCGCACGACCTCAACAACCCGCTGGCCTCGGTCGTCGGCTTCGCCGACTACCTGACCGAGGTGCCCAACGTTCCGCCTTCATTGCGGGAGCCGCTCACGGTGATCCAGGAGGAAGCGGAACGGGCCTCCAACATCGTGAAGAATCTGCTCAGCTTCGCGCGGAAGCAGGAGCACCAACGGCGCCCCACCGCGCTCAAGCCGCTGCTCGACGCGACCTTCCTGCTGCTGCGGAACAATCTCATGGCCCACCGGGTCGAGGCCACACTCGAGGTCGAGCCGGAGCTGCCGATGCCCGACATCGACCCCAACCAGATCCAGCAGGTCTTTGTCAATCTCATCAACAACGCCGCCCAGGCCATCGCGAGCACCGGCCGCGCCGGCACGGTATTGGTGCGGGCGCGGCGCTGGCTCGACGGCGTCGCGGTGGATGTCTCCGACGACGGGCCGGGCATGTCGGAAGCCCTCGCCGCGCAGGTGTTCGAGCCGTTCTTCACCACCAAGCCCGAGGGCGAAGGCACCGGACTCGGCCTCTCCATCAGCCAGGGCATCGTCCGGGAGCACGGCGGCCGCATCATGCTCTCCACCGAGGAGGAGCGGGGGTCGGTGTTCACCGTGCAGCTCCCCCTCGCGACCCGACCGCCCGAGCCGTTGCCGGATGCCGACGAGCGGGTGCCGACCAAGCGCCTCCGAGTGCTGGTGGTCGATGACGAGCCGCACATCCTCCACTATATGCGGGCCACGCTCGAGGCCTGGGGGCACATCCCCGTCGTCGCCAGCGACGGCGCGGAGGCGCTGGCGGTGGCGGAGCACGACGCCTTCGATCTGGTGATCTCGGACCTGCGGATGCCCCGGCTCAGCGGGCGCGAGTTCTACGAGGAGCTGGCCCGCCGCCGGCCCGAGCTGGCGAACCGGCTGGTCTTCAGCACCGGCGACACCGTCCGCGGCGACACCCTGGCCTTCCTCGAATCGCTGGACCGTCCCTACCTGCACAAGCCCTTCAGCCTCGCCGAGCTTCGCGGCCTGCTGGGCGAGATCGCCCGGGAGACCGGTCCCTACGCCCGCCGCCGCGAGAGCGGCAGCTCGCCGGTCGAAGCGCTCCCCGAGTCGTGAACCGGACCGTCGTCCACGTGGCATCCGGCCGCGAATGGCGCGGCGGGCAGCGACAGGTGTGGCTGCTCGCCAGGGAGCTGCAGCGCGCCGGCGTTTCCCAGGTGGTGATCACCGGGACCGGCACCGAGCTGGCGTTCCGGGTGAAGCAGGAAGGCGTCAGGGTCCACAGCGCGACGTGGACGATGGGAATCGACCTTCGCGTGCTCGGGCCGCTGGTGAAGGAGCTGCGCGCGGGCGCCGCGCTGGTTCACGCCCACGACTCCCACGCGGTGACGCTGGCGGGACTCGGCTCGCTGCTCAGCCACGTCCCTCCGCTGGCGTACGTGCCGCTGGTCGCCACCCGCCGGGTCGATTTCCACCTCAAACGCCCCGGACTCTGGCGCCGCGCCTCCCGCGTCATCGCGGTCTCCGCCGCCGTGGCCGACGTGCTGTGCGAGGACGGCATCGACTCCAACCGCGTCGTGGTGGTCCACTCCGGCATCGATCTCGAGGCGGCGCGCCAGGCCGGGCCGATCGGCGTGCGCGACCGGCTCAACCTCCCGGCCGACGCGACCATCGCCTGCACCATCGGCGCGCTGGTGCCGCACAAGGATCACGTCACCCTGGTCCACGCGGCGCGCCGCCTCATCGGCCGGTTCCCCGGACTGCACTGGGTCATCGCCGGCGACGGCGAGCTGCGGCCGCTGCTGACCTGGCTCATCGGCGAGCTGGGTCTGGGCGACCGGGTCCACTTGCTGGGCCAGGTCGGCCACCCCCTCAAGCTGATCGCGGATTCGGACATCTATGTGATGAGCAGCCGCGAAGAGGGCCTGGGGACCTCGGTTCTGGATGCAATGGCCCGTGGCATCCCGGTTGCGTCCACGTCGGCCGGAGGACTTCCCGAAATGTTGCACGAGGGGGCCGGCATCCTGGTTCCCCCCCGCAATCCCGAGGCCCTGGCGGGCGCGGTCGAGCGGATCCTGTGTGACGAGGTGCTGCGCCGGCGATTGGTCGAGAAGGCCTCTCGCGTGGTCGAGGGATTCAGCGCCGAACGCATGGCAGCCGAGGTACATTCGGTATATCGTTCGGTCGCCCCACTACTTGACGGATCATGATTTACGTCTGCATACCGAGTCACAACGAGGCCGCTACGATCGGCCTCCTCCTCTGGAAGATTCGCCAGGTGTTCGCGGGGTTTCCCCGGGAGTACCAGCTGCTTGTTCTGGACGATGGCTCGACCGATGCCACCAGCGAGATTCTGGGGCCGTACTCCCGGGTGCTGCCGCTCATGCTGATGCAGCGCCCCGAGCGACAGGGCTACGCGGCGTCGGTTCAGGAGCTGTTCCGCACCGCCATCGACCTGACCGACCGGCCCAAGCGGGATGCGGCGATCCTGATGCACGCGGATTTCTCGCACAACCCGCAGGTCATTCCCGACCTGGTGCGGCGGATCGAGAGCGGCGCCGATCTGGTCGTCGCCGAGGGCACCTTGGAGGGCGAGCCCTCCCGGTCGCACCGGATGCTTCGGCGGCTGGCGCCCACGCTGCTCAAAGGCTCGGTGACGGTGCCTGGCGTGCGCGACGTCATCTCCGGATTCGCCATCGTCCGGCTGGTCGCGCTCCGGAACGCGATGCGGAGCCATGGAGACGAATTCCTGGTGACGGACGGCTGGGCGGCCAACGCGGAGCTGTACTGGCGCACGGGCCGCTACGCCCGGCGAGTCGAATCGGTGCCGTTCGTCGAGCGCCACGACCTTCGCCAGCGTCCCAGCCGGCTCAAGCCGACCGAGGAAGCCATGAACCTGTGGCGCGCCCGCTCGAAACTCCGCGCCACGCCGATCGCGCCGCCGGCCGAATCCGTCCGGGACGCGGAACGGCATGCGGAGACCGTCTCGTGATGCTGCCATCAGCGCTCCTCGCCGCCCTGCTGCAAGCCGGCGCTCCCGTCACCGCCGGGGCCGCCGCGGCGCCCGACTACCCCTTCGCGGTGGGCGAGACGCTCACCTACAGCGCCAAGCTCGGCATGCTCACGCTGGGCTCGGGCACGCTCCAGGTGGCCGGCCTCGATTCGGTGCGCGGGGTGGAGACCTTCCGTCTGCGGTTCCGGCTCCAGGGCAAGACCGTGTTCTACTCGCTCGACGACGTGCTGGAGTCGTGGGTCGGGACGGAGGACTTCGCCTCCCACCGGTTCGTGCAGGACTTCGTGGAGAACGACAAGCCGAAGCACCGCACCTTCGAGATCTTCCCGGACTCCGGCTTCTACCGTGAGAAGGGCCGCGACACCACTTACGCCAGCCCCTCCAATCCGCTGGACGACGCGGCGTTCTTCTATTTCGTCAGGATCACCCCGCTCGAGGTCGGCAAGAAGTACGTCTTCCACCGGTATTTCCGGAAAGAGAAGAATCCGGTCACGATCGAGGTGGTGAAGCGGGAGCGGATGGAGCTGCCCGACGGCCGCAAGGTCGAGTGCCTGGTGCTGCATCCGGTGATCGATACCAAGGGACTGTTTTCCAAGCGCTCCGATACCCGGATCTGGCTCACCGACGACCAGCGCCGGCTGCCGGTGCAGATCCGCAGCAAGTTTCCCTTCGGGACCATCACGCTCCGGCTGAAGGACATGGTGGTGCCGGGCGGCACCGCCAAGACTTCGGGCGGCTGAGCGTGGCCTACCACGAGGCCGACCTGAGCCGCGTGCGGACGGTTCCGGTCGCCGGCCGTCACAACAAAGTGGATCCCTCGCTGCTCGCCGCACCTCCCGCGGACGCCTTCACCTTCCAGGCCTTTCTCAACAGCCTTCCCGACGTCCTCGCGGCCCGGGACTTTCGCGCGGTCGTCGCCGGCGTGGCCCGCGCGGCTCGGGAGCGGCGCGGCGTCGTCCTCCTGCTGGGCGGACACGTCATCAAGGTCGGCCTCGGCCCGCTGATCGCGGCCTGGATCCAGCGGGGGATCGTGAGCCACGTCGCGCTGAACGGCGCCGCCGCGATCCACGATTACGAGCTGGCCGCGTTCGGTGGGACCAGCGAAGACGTGGAGAGCGGCTTGGCGGACGGAACCTTCGGCATGGCGGAGGAGACCGGCGCGGAGATGAACGCCGCGGTTGGCGCCGCGGCGAAGGCCGATCAGGGAATGGGCGAGGGGCTCGCGCGGGCCCTCTCCCGCCGCGGAGAAGTCCCAGGGCGCGAGAGCTCGGTGCTGCTCGCCGCCCTCGAGCGGGATATACCGGTCACGGTCCACGCGGCCATCGGCGCGGAAATCATCCACCAGCATCCCGCCACCGACGGCGCCGCGCTCGGCGCCACCAGCCACCGGGACTTCCGCCGGCTCGCCGGCTCGCTGCCCGCACTCCATCGGGGCGGCGCGGTCCTCAACCTCGGCAGCGCGGTGCTGCTCCCCGAGGTGTTTCTGAAAGCGCTGACGGTGGCGCGCAATTTACACGACGGGAAGCCGACCCACTTTCTGGCCGCCGACCTCGACATGCAGCGGCACTATCGGCCGCGGGTGAACGTTGTGCAGCGGCCGACCAAGGCGGGCGGCGAAGGATACATGTTGACCGGCCATCACGAGCTCATGGTGCCGCTGCTGGTGTGGGGCGTGCTCCAGGAGCTGGCGTCCTGAGCAACGCGACTCAATAGCGGCCGGAGACCATCTCCCGCACTCGCGCCGCGGTGTCGGGCGAGAACATCTTCAGGATCAGATAGACCACGAATCCGACCACCGCCAGCCACACGATGGTGCCGATCAATCCCAGCACCAGACCGAACAGCCCGAAAAACACCTTGACCAGGAAAATCGAGATCACCGCGAAGACCGCGAATCCGATGAGGCTCCTGAACATGGTAACTTCCTCCTGACGACGGGACAGCGCGCAGTACGCCCCTACGTTTCAAATAGTTTCATAGGAAAGATAAGTGACTGCTGCCTACGATGTTATTGTGGTGGGTGGTGGCCCGGTAGGTGCCGCCTGTGCCCGGGAGCTGGCGCTGGCCGGTCGCCGCGTGCTGGTGCTCGATCCCGAGGGGGATAGCGGCCAGGGGTGGAAGGCGGCCGCGGGGATGCTGGCTCCGCAGCTGGAGTCGGAGCCGGAGAATCCCATCCTGGAATTGGGCCTGGCCGCTCGGGAATACTACGGTCCACTGGCCGATGCGCTGCGGGAGACGGTGGAGTGCGACATCGGGCTCTGGCGGGAAGGCATCGCCTGGGTGGCCGCGGACGAAGCCGAGGCGACGGAGCTCCGCTCGAAGGTGGCGTGGCAGCGGCAGCAGGGACACCTGGCCGACTGGCTTGATGCCGACGAGGTGAAGACCCGCTGGGCCTGGCTGGGGCCGACGGCCGGTGCGCTCTGGGCGCCGCACGAGGGCGCGCTGGAGCCCGAGCGGCTGGTGACCGGCCTGCGAGCGGACGGCGCCCGGCTTGGCGTGGTGATGGAGCAGGACGCGGTGACCGCGATCGACACCCGCGGCGACCGCGTCGCCGGAGTGACTGGCCGGCGGGGGCGCTACGCCGCAGGCGACGTGGTGCTGGCAGCGGGCGCCTGGTCCGGCACCATCGGCGGCCTGCCCCGTCCCGTCGCGGTGGCGCCGGTCCGAGGCCAGATGGCGGCGCTCCCGTGGCCCTCCGGCGCCCGCCGGGCGATCGTCTACGGCCAAGGCGGCTATCTCGTCGCCCGAGGAGACGAGGCCATCGCGGGATCCACGATGGAATACACCGGCTTCCGCTCGGAAGTCACCTCCGCCGGCCTGGCGCGGATCTTCGCCAGCGCGACCGCGCTCTGCCCCTCGCTCAGCAGCGCCGACGTCCGCCGCACCTGGGCCGGCCTCCGGCCCGTCACGCCCGACGGCCTCCCCATCATCGGCGGCGAGCCGCGTCTGGTGGGCCTCTGGTACGCCACCGGCCACGGGCGCAACGGGATCCTCCTCGCAGGACTTACGGGCTTGCTCATCAAGCAGCTCATCGCGGGAGAGCCGGCGGCGGAGGATCTGGCGGCGTTCGCGGCAGACCGGTTCTACAAGTGGTGAAGTGGTGACGGTGTCACCCTGAGCGGAGCGAAGGGGACCATGGCAGCCATGGTCCCCTTCACTGCCTTCGGGGTGACACCATTCGCCAGAAATCCGTTCCCCACCGACAACCGTACCCTTGGCACGGACGCCCATACGGGCGCGCCGGCACTCTGTCCTCGTCAAGGAGAACTACGGTCATGAGTCTGAGACCCACCATACGCCGGCGCACGCTCGCCGCCGGGCTCCTCGTGCTGGCCGGTGCGGCCGGCGCCGCGGGGCTCGCCATCGGGTCGGACCACCAGGACACGCGAGAAGTCGAGGTGGACAACCCCAAGCTGGACATGACGGACGTCTATGTCTTCCCCGGCTCTTCGCCGGGCCGGATCGTGCTGGTGATGAACAGCCGGGCGTTCCTCACTCCCGGCGCCACCGCCGCCGACGCCTCGTTCGATCCCGATCTGCTCTACCAGTTCAAGGTCGATTCCGACGGCGACGCGAGGGAGGACCGCGTCATCCAGGTCAGCTTCGACGGCAGCGGCGCCTCGCAGCAGGTCCAGGTCCGCGGGCCGGTGGCGCCGCCGGTCCAGGGCGCGACGGACAACCAGATCGCCGATGTCTCGCCCGCGATCACCGGCGCGATCAACCAGGCCCTGGGCAGCAGCGACGCCATCCAGGTGTTCGCGGGTCCACGGGACGATCCGTTCTTCATCGACCTCGAAGCGGCCTTCTGCATCCTGCCGGACCGCCGGCCCGAGGGCGGGGAGCTCTCCCAGGACTGCCAGCTCACGCCCAATCCGTCCGCGCCGTTCTTCTTCCGGAATCCGGGCGTGAATTACGTGGCCGGCTTCAACGTGCTCTCGATCGTGGTGGAGCTTCCCAGCTCGACGATCGAGAACGGCGCGCCGGGAAAGCTGGGCATCTGGGGCACCATCAGCCGCTGACTTCGACCACTGCACACACCCATGGAGATCCACATGCAGCGCACAGTTCTCGGGCCACTTCTCGTCGTGGCGCTCGGCTTCGGCCTGGCAGGGTGCAGCGACGATGATAACAACGGGCCCGGCAATCCCCGGACCTTCGACCAGATCCAGCGTCTGGGCAACCCGCTGATCAGCGAGGTCCTGCTCTCGAAGGCGAGCCACCCGACGCACGGCACCATCGGTCCCGACGCCGATGCCGCGACCGTCGGAGCGGAGATCCTGGGCTTCATCACCGGCTCGGGCAGCGTGGCCGGCCGCTCCGAGGCCTATGCCAACACGCTGGGCAGCGTTCTGCTGCCGGACGTGCTGGTGGTTCAGACCGACAAGGATCCGGCGGCGGCATCCGGCGCCGGCTGGCTCACCTGGCTTCCGCTCGCGCCCTTTGCCAACGGGTACGGCGGGCGCAAGCTGACCGACGACGTGGTGGATCTCGCGCTGCTCGCGGTCTTCGGGGATCCGTTCGGCGCCGATCCCGACGGCGCGGCGGGCAAGGAAGGACTCACCACCGACAACGTCGGCACCGACTCTCCGGTCAGCGCAGCGTTCCCCTATCTGGGAGCGCCCAACTGACCGCCGTCGCCGGCTGGTGGCGGCTGGGGCTCACCGCGCTGTTCGTCGGCGCGGTGAGCGCCGCCTTCACCGTGGCCCGACAGCTGGGCGCGGCGGAAGTCTCCCCGCGGCCGCGGATCTCCGAGGCCGAGGTTGTGGAGATGGACATCGCGTTCTTCCAGGCCCGGGTGGCGCGGGACTCGCTCTCCGCCCGGGACTTCGCGGAGCTGTCCCGGCTCTATCTCCAGCGGTCGCGGACCGGCGCGGGGGACGGCGATCTCCGGCGCGCCGAGAGCTACGCGCGGCGCTCCCTCGGGCTGCGGAAGGGACGCAACGGCGTCGCGTTCCACGTGCTCGCGGCGAGCCTCATGGGACAGCATCGGTTCGTGGAGGCGGAAGCGGTCGCGGGGCGGCTCCTGGCACTCGACAGCACTTCGCGCTCCGCCCGCGCGCTCCTGGGAGAGATCCAGCTCGAGCTGGGAGACTACGAGCAGGCGCAGCGGACCTTCGGCATGCTGCTCACCGCTCGCGGCGATCTGTCGGTGGCGCCCCGCTACGCCCGGTGGGAGGAGCTTCGCGGACGGCCCCTGGAGGCGAGAGCGCTGCTCCGAGCCGCGCGCGAGCGGATTTCACACCAGCACGACATGCCGGTTTCGCAGATCGCGTGGTACCACTGGAGGCTGGGCGATCTCGCGCTCCGCCAGGGGCACCCGGGCGAGGCCGAGGACGAGCTTGAGGCGGGTCTCCGCGTCGCGCCGGGCGACCACCGGCTGCTGGACGGGCTGGCCCGAACGGCGCTGGCGGAAGGCCGGCGGCGCGAAGCGATCGAGCTGGGGGAGCGGGCCATCGGACTCACCTTCGATCCCGCCACGCTGGGCCTGCTCTACCTGGCGTACGCCGGATCGGGCGACAGCGCGAAAGCTGAGGAGTACTTCCGGGCCATGTCCGTCGCCGTGCTGGGCCAGCCCGACCAGTTCCACCGGCAGTGGGGCCTGCTGCTGCTCGACCGAGGCGTCGAGGTCCCCGCCGTCCTGGCCCGCGCGGAGCGAGAGATCGCGGTGCGCCGCGATGTCTATGGGTGGGACCTCCTGGCCTGGGCGCTGCACCGCTCGGGGCGAGACGAAGAGGCACGTGCGGCGATGCATCACGCGCTCGCCCTCGGCACCCGGGACGCCATGCTGCTCTACCACGCGGGGATGATCGAGGCGGCCCTGGGCCACGGAGGGGCGGCACGGCGCCACCTGGAGAGCGCGCTCCGCATCAACCCGCGCTGGCACCCGTTCCAGCCCGGCGAGGCGCGCAAGGTCCTGAGCCGGCTGAGCCGCGCAGGAGACTGAGATGACCGAGCTGATCCAGTTCATCCGACTCGGCTTCGGCCACATCGCCAATCCCTCGGCGCTGGACCACGTGCTGTTCCTGCTCGCGCTGGCAGCCATCTACCAGGGCCGCGACTGGCGCTCGGCGATCTGGGTGGTCACCGCGTTCACGGTGGGCCATTCGCTGACGCTCGCCCTGGCGGTGAGCGGCGCGGTGGAGCTGCCGATGGACCTGATCGAGTTCCTGATCCCGGTCACCATCGTCGCCACCGGGGTCGAGAACCTGCTGGTGCGGGACCGCGCCGAGGCGCCCTGGGGCCGCCGCTACCGTCCGGTGTTCGCCGGCGTGTTCGGGCTGGTCCACGGCGCGGGGTTCGCCAACTATCTCCACAGCCTCTTCACCGGGTCGATCGCTGTGCCGCTGCTCGGCTTCAATATCGGCATCGAGCTGGGCCAGCTGCTCGTCCTCGCGCTGGCCGGCGTGGCGCTCGCGACGGTCGATCTGGCCCTCGGCCACCGGCTCCGGGTGGTGGCGGTCTCCTCGATCGTGGTGCTGGTGGCGGCCGGCATGGCCGCGGAGCGGCTGCCCTGGTGAGCGGCCCCTGGCTCGTCGCGCTCGCGGCATGGCTCGCGCCCTTCGCCGCGCACCCCACCCACACGTCCTCCGCCGAGCTGGTGCAGGAACGCGACTCGGTGACGGTGGCCATCCGGGTCTTCGCCGACGATCTCGGCTCCCCCACCGAGTCCGAGCTCGGCCGGTATCTGCGCGAGCGGTTCCAGCTGGCGGAGCGCGGCCGCGGCGTCGCCCTCGCGTGGCGGGGATCCGAGCGGAAGGACGACGTCGTGATCGTACGGCTCGGCGGACGGCTGGAGGGATCGCTCGCCGGCGCCACCGTCACCAATCGGGTCCTCACCGAGCGATTCAGTGACCAGGTCAACATCGTGAGAGCGACGTACGCCGGCCGGACCTCGACGCTCCTCTTCGTCCGAGGGGATGGGCCTAAGGCGCTCCCGTGATTAGACTCCTGGCGGAGAAACCGCATCCCACGAGCGCGCCATCCAGACGATCCCGCACTTCCAGCTCGATGACTAGCACCGCCTCCGGGCCCGCGCCTGCCGGCGACACCCAGCTCATTGCCCGGGCGGCCGGCGGCGACGAGCAAGCCATGGGCGCGCTCTACGACCGCTACGGCGAGATGCTGTACGCGGTCGCGTACCGGATCGTGGGACAGCGGGCCGACGCGGAGGAGGTCGTGCTCGACACCTTCGCCCAGGCATGGCGCGACGCGACCCGGTTCGAGGCGGCGCGCGGCTCGGTGGCGGGATGGCTCACCACCATCGCCCGGAGCCGGGCCCTGGATCTGGTGCGGGCCCGGTCCCGTAGGGATCGGATCACCGCGACCGCGGCCGCCGATCGTCCCGACGGCGCGCCCGCGATGGGCGGCTGGCAGGAGGATCCTTCGGCCGGTGTCGATCACACGGAGCGGCGGGCCCACGTGCAGCTCGCCCTCGAGATGCTGTCGCCGCCCCAGCGGCGCGCGATCGAGCTGGCCTTCTTCGAGGGACTGTCGCAGTCCGAGATCGCCGAGCGGCTCCAGGAACCGCTCGGCACCATCAAGACGCGGGTCCGCCTCGGCATGCAGAAGCTGCGGGAGTACCTGCGTCCTTTCTACTTCGAGCGCGGCGCATGAGCCACCCCGAGCAGGAGACGCTCATGGATCTCGCCGCCGCGTACGCGCTCGGCGCGCTGCCGGCCGAGGAGGCGCAGCGGTTCGAGGCGTACCTGGCCGGGTCGCCGGAGGCCCAGCGCGAGGTGGACGAGTACCGCGAGGTGGCGGCGTTGCTCGCGCTCGGACCGTCATCGACGCCGGCGCTCGACCTGCGGGAGCGGATGCTGGATCGCCTCAAGCAGCCGGCCGAGCGTCCGGTGACGCCGCTCAGGCGGCCTGCACCCAAGTGGGGTGCGCTCGCGACGGCGCTCGCCGCCACACTGGTGGCCGTGGTCGGGCTCGGCTTCGGCTACACCCAGCTGCGCGAGGTGCGCGACCTGCGGGCCCGGCTCGGGCAGGCCACCGACCAGGTGGCGGCGATCAGCGGCCAGATGGCGGCCGTCACCGCCCGTCTCACCGAGCGCGAGGCAACACTCCAGGAGATCTTCAAACCCGGGGTGGAGCTGTTCCAGCTCACCGCCGACGGCGACCCCGATCCCGGCATCCAGCTCTACTGGGACCGCGAGCGGCACCGGGCGATCGTGAACGGATTCCGGCTCAAGCCGGTGCCGGCGGGACAGGCCTACCAGCTCTGGTTCATCAAGGACGGCGCGCCGGTCCCGTCGGTCACCTTCAAGCCGAGCGAGTCGGGCGAGGTCAGGCTGGAGCGGATCGACGTGCCGGCCGACGGAGACGTGAGCGCCGCGGCCGTCACGGTGGAACCCGAGTCCGGCTCGGCGCAGCCCACCTCACCGATCCTGCTGGTCGGAGCCCTCAAGCGCTCGTGACCGGCTCCGCTTTCCCCGCGGCGACGCTCCTCGCGCTCGCCGCGTTCGTCTCCCCGTTGCCAGCGCAAGGCGCGCCCACCGCGATCGAGCAGGAACGGGCCGCTTTCATCCAGTGGCTCACCACCGCGGACAACTCACCGCTGGCGGTCGTCGCGCTCCAGCGGATCGGGTCCGGCGTCACCCTCGGTCCGGAGGGAGCTGATGTCCCGCTGGCCGGGCTGCCCCGGCATCGCGTCACCGAGGGATCCGGCGGGGTGAGCCTGGAGGGTCCGGGCGGCACCCGCCCGCTCGCGACGGGCCTGCCGGTGCGGATCGGGGCGTACACCATCACCCCGGCAGGACTGCCCGGCCGGCGGGTGGTGACGATCCACGGGTCGGAGCGGAAGAAGAAGTCGGCCGAGTACTACCCGTACGACCGCCGGATGGTGTTCGAGGGGCCGATGGCGGCACCGGAGCAGCCGGACAGGCTCAAGGTGCTGGCCCTGGACGGCATCGAGACCGAGGCGATCGAGGCGGGCACGGTGACGATCCGCGTCGCCGGCAGGCCGGTGCGCCTCAAGGTGCGGCGGATCCCGACCGGGGAGGAGGAGTCGGAGCTGGAGATCTTCTTCCGCGACGCGACGAACGATGCCGGGACGTATCCCGCGGGCCGCTTCGTCACCCTGGAACCGATCGGCGAGAACCGCTACCGGCTCGATCTCAACCGGGCCCGGAATCCGTTCTGCGCCTACAGCTCGGTCTATCCCTGCCCGGCGCCGTGGCGCGGCAACACGGTCGAGGCGAAGGTCGAAGCCGGCGAGAAGTACCTGGGCGGCGGGTTGAGCGTCCCGCCTGCGGGGACCGAGCGGTGAGAGTCGCGCTCGCGGGGCTCGGCCTCCTGCTGGCGGCGGCGGCCGGCCCGGCGCCCTCCCCCGCGGGCGACTGGCGTGCGGCGCTGGACCTCGCCGGCGGACCGCTGCGGTTCGGGGTGACGCTGGAGCGCCGAGGCGCGGGATGGGGCGGGACGCTCTGCAACGGCACCCGGTGCCAGCCGTTCACCGCGGTGAAGCTGGAGGGCGACAGCGTCGTGATGGAGATGGCCGACTATGCAGCGGCGATCACGGCACGGCTGACGGATGATTCGCTTACCGGGGCGTATCGCAACGTCGGCAACCGGGGACCGCGGGTGATTCCCTTTCGCGCGGCACGAGGCAAGTCGCCCACCACCGGCGCGCCCGCGCGGCTCACCGGCAGGTGGGACGCCATGTGGCAGGGCGACTTCGGCAGCACGCCGCGGGTGATCGAGCTGCGCAACGGCGGCGCCGGGCTAGAGGGCACGGTCATCTCCAACACCGGCGACTACGGTCACTTCGCCGGCGAAGCGAAGGGCGACAGCTTCGCGATCGGGCACTTCGACGGCTCGTACGTCTATCTGCTCACCGGCGCCGTGAGCGCGGGCGGCGACACGCTCCGCGGCCTCTTCCACGCCGGCCTCAGGACCCAGACCCCGTGGATCGCGGTGCGCAGCACCGGCGCGCCGCACCTCAAGACCGTCACCGAGAACACCAAGGCGGACACCACCGAGCGGTTCCGCTTCGCGTTTCCCGACCTGGACGGACGGATGGTCACCCAGGACGATCCGCGGTTCCGCGGCAAGGTCGTGGTGGTCGATGTGTTCGGGACCTGGTGTCCCACCTGCCACGACGCGGCGCCGGAGCTGGTGAAGCTCTACCGGAAGTATCACGACCGGGGTCTGGAGATCGTGGGCCTGGCCTACGAGGTGACCGGCGATACCGCGGTCGACCGGCGGCAGGTGCGCCGCTACCGGGAGAAGTTCGACATCCCGTTCACCTTGCTGCTCGCCGGCATCAACGACACCGAGGCCGCGGGCGCCACGCTGCCCCAGCTCCAGGGCTTCACTGCGTTCCCCACTACAATTTTCCTGGGGAGGGACGGCAAGGTCCGGCGCATCCACGCCGGGTTCTACGGCCCGGCGACGGGAGCGCAGCACGCGAAGCAGACACGGGAGTGGGCGAAGGAAGTGGAGGCGTTGTTGCAGATGTCACCCTGAGCAAAGCGTTCTACTTCTTCCTCACCCCCGCCGTCCTTGCCTCACCGTCAACCTTCAAGCCTATCCACTCGCCCCCGAGCGCATGCCCTGGGACCCCGCAGAGCAGCCAGTACCAGCCCACCTGATCGGCCACGAACGTGGTCTTGTCGTGGGTGCCGGCGGAGAGTCCGGCGGTCACGCTGCGGCTCACCGCATTGGTGAACGCGGGCTGGCCGGCTTCGGCCGGCAGCTTCTCGCGCTCCACCATGGCGACCAGGCTGTGCTTCGCTGAGGCGTCGGCCGAGTGCCAGTCCCACGTGACGGTCCAGCCCTGGGGGACGACGATCTGGACGCCGCCTTCCCGGTAGCCGTTGAGCAGAGCGGAGGGGGAGCCGGCCGCGGCGGTGACCTCGAGGGCGACCGTGACGGTGCGCGCGGCCGTGTCGGCGGTGAGCCAGGGCGCCGGCTCCGCGGCCGGGGTCTGGGCGCCCAGGGGCGCGGAGAAGGCCAGAACGAGGACCGCGAACGGGAACAGCCGCCGGAACGGCGTCATGCGGGCTCTGGCCTCACTCTCGGGTGATCGGTAGCTTCAACAGCTTCACGCCCCAGAATTTACATCCAGGAGCGCCGAATGGCGGGACTACTCTCCCGGGAACGGATCATCGCGAAGCCGGGCTTCAACCGGTGGCTGGTGCCGCCGGCGGCGCTCGCCATCCACCTCTCCATCGGCATGGCGTACGGCTTCAGCGTGTTCTGGCTTCCGCTGAGCCGCGCCATCGGGATCACCGAGCCGGTGCCGTGCCCCGCGGGGATGAGCTTCTTCCAGATGATGGTGGCCGCCACCTGCGACTGGCAGATCAGCACCCTCGGCTGGATGTACACGCTGTTCTTCGTGTTCCTCGGCTCGTCCGCGGCGGTGTTCGGCCGCTGGCTGGAACACGCGGGACCTCGCAAGGCCGGCGTGGTCGCCGCCTTCTGCTGGGCCGGCGGCTTCATGATCTCCGCCCTCGGGATCCACCTGCACCAGATCTGGCTCCTCTGGCTCGGGTCCGGCGTGATCGGCGGCTGCGGGCTCGGGCTGGGGTACATCTCGCCGGTCTCCACCCTCATCAAGTGGTTCCCCGACCGCCGCGGCATGGCCACCGGCATGGCGATCATGGGCTTCGGCGGCGGAGCGATGATCGGGGCGCCGCTGGCCGACCTCCTGATGAAGCACTACGCCACCCCTACCTCCGTGGGCGTGATGGAGACCTTCGTTACCATGGGCGCGATCTACTTCGTGGCGATGCTGGCCGGCGCGTTCGGCTACCGGATCCCGCCGGCCGACTGGACGGTGGCGCCGCCGACGCCCCGCCGCCGAGCGCTGACGACCGAGCACTCCGCCCTTCGGAGCGGCATGATGACCGCCCGCCACGTCCACGTGGATCAGGCGTGGAAGACACCCCAGTTCTGGCTCCTGTGGGGCCTCCTCTGCCTCAACGTGAGCGCGGGGATCGGGGTGATCGGGATGGCGTCGCCGATGATCCAGGAGGTGTTCGGCGGGAAGCTGATCGGGGTGAGCGGCGTCGGGCTTCGGGACCTGAACGCCGAGCAGCGGGCGCAGCTGGCCACCATCGGCGCCGCGTTCGCGGCGCTGCTCAGCGTGTTCAACATCGGGGGCCGGATCGGCTGGGCCTCGCTCTCCGACTACCTCGGCCGCAAGCGCACCTACGCCGTCTTCTTCGCCCTGGGTACGGCGCTCTACGCCCTGGCGCCGTTCGCGGGGCGGATCGGCAACGTGGCGCTCTTCGTCCTCATCTTCTGCATCATTCTCACGATGTACGGCGGCGGGTTCGCCACCATCCCGGCCTACCTGGCGGACATCTTCGGCACCCAGTTCGTCGGCGCCATCCACGGCCGCCTGCTGACCGCCTGGTCGGCCGCGGGCATTCTCGGACCGGTGCTGGTGAACTACATCCGGGAGTACCAGATCAACCAGGGGATTCCCCCGGCCCAGGCCTACAACGTCACCATGTACCTGCTGGCGGCGCTGCTGGTGGCGGGCTTCTTCTGCAACCTGGCGGTGCGCCCGGTGGCGGAGCGGTACTACATGTCGGACGCGGAGCTGGACCGGGAGCGGGCGATCCTGCGGGGGGCGCCGGGACGGGCGTAGGCGGTCACCTCTCGCATTGCATAAAATCACCCGCGTTTGGATATTGTTTCAGCCGGCAACTTCGGCAGAACGGAGCTGACCATGGCCTCGGAGGACGAGTCGCCCACGCCCGGCACGGGCAGCTGGCTGGTGGTGGGTCTGGCGTGGCTGGCGGTGTCGGTGCCGCTGCTCTGGGGGATCTACACCACCCTGGCGAAGGCGGCGGTACTTTTTCGTTAGGTCGGGGGGGAGGGGGCGGTTCCCTGGCGCCGCCGAGCGCAAGTTTTTGCACCACATGAAGTTGGCCCAAAACGGCCTGCCGAAATGGGCCAACTGTCAGAGAATCGGGGACTTGACGCCCGCCCCGCGCGAACCAGTATTGTAAGCCGTTCATTCACTTAGCGCTTCCCGAAAACTTGCCCGGCCCGTGCCGGCGCTGCTCACGCGGTCCACCTGGGTCGCCTTTACGACATCGTTCATGCACCCGGCATGCGACACAGGCATGCGGCCCAGGCAGCGGGCATCCCGCCCGCGGGTCCCGCCGGCCGACCGGCCCCCATGCCGATGAGCAACTCATTCGGTAGGTATCGCTCGGGCGACCCCGCTCGAGGCCAAACCTTGACCCCCGAGGGAGAGTGCGTATGACGATGAGGCCGGGCTGGTCGGCGGTCCTCCTGGTGCTGGCATCGGCCGGTCCGCTCGCCGCGCAGGGCGACTGGACCACCTATGGCGGGAACGACTGGAATCAGCGGTACTCCACGCTCAAGCAGATCAACACGGGCAACGTCGCGCAGCTCACGGTCCGGAAGATGTTCCAGACCGGCATCGACCGCCTCGGCTCCTTCGAGAATACGCCGATCGTGCAGAACGGGGTCATGTACGTCACCACCCCGTACAACACGGCCATGGCGTACGATCTGAACACCAACAAGGAACTCTGGCGCTACACCCACAAGCTGGGCACCACCATCTTCTGCTGCGGCCCCAACAACCGCGGGGTCGCCATCCACGGCGGCGCCCACGTCTATATGGGCACGCTCGACGCCCGCCTCGTAGCCCTCGACGCCAAGACCGGTGAAGTGCTGTGGGACAAGGAGGTGGCCGATCCCACCTTCGGCTACAGCATCACCCACGCCCCGCTGGTGGTGGGCGACAACGTCATCGTGGGCGTCTCCGGCGGCGAGTACGGCATCCGGGGCCATGTCACCGCCTACAACGCCGGCAGCGGCGAGCAGGTGTGGCGCTGGTACTCGATCCCCGCCCCCAAGGGCGATCCGACGTTCGACGACAAGGCGCCCAACGGCTGGTTCGGCACCTGGGCCCCCAAGGCGGAGGACGCCGATCTCCACCGCGACATCGCCAAGGAGAAGGCCGACAGCGCCAAGTATGCCGACGCCTGGCAGCGGGGCGGCGGCGGCGTGTGGATGACGCCGGCCTACGACAAGGCGTCCAACACCATCTACGTGGCGGTCGGCAATCCGTCACCCGACCTCGACGGCAGCGTGCGGCCGGGCGACAACCTCTACACCGACGGCGTCGTGGCCATCGACGCCGGCAGCGGCAAGACCAAGTGGTACTACCAGACGGTGCCGCACGACGTGTGGGACCTCGACGCCGTCTCCCCGCCGGTCGTGACCAAGCTGGGCGGCCAGACGGTCGTGGTCCACGCGGGCAAGACCGGCTGGGTGTACGTGCTCGATGCGGCCACGGGCAAGCTGGTCCGCAAGAGCACCAACTTCGTGCCCCACGAAAACATCTTCGCCCTGCCGACTCCGGAAGGCACCCGGATGCTTCCGGGCGCGAACGGCGGCGCGGAGTGGTCGCCGATCGCGATCGACCCGAACCTCAACTACGCCTTCGTCGCCGCGCTGCACCAGCCGATGCACTACAAGGTGCACAACGCGCCCTGGGAAAAGGGCCGCCTCTGGCTCGGCTCGGCCTTCGTGGCCATTCCGGGCGAGGAGCAGTACGGCCTCTACAGCGCGGTCGATCTCAAGACCGGCAAGATCGCCTGGCAGAACAAGGTGCCTCAGCCCATGATGGGCGGCGCCCTGGCCACGGCCGGCGGGCTCACGTTCACCGGCGAAGGCAACGGCAACTTCAACGCCTACGACTCCAAGACCGGCAAGCAGCTCTGGCAGTTCAACGCCGGCGCGGGGTGCAATTCGGCTCCGATGACCTTTACCCATGGCGGGGAGCAGTTCGTGGCGGTGGCGTGCGGCGGCAATTTCCAGCTGAGCTTCCCGCTCGGCGACGCGCTGCTCGTCTTCGGCCTGCCCAAGCGGAAGTAACCTGTTGAACCCGGCCGGTGGGGCTCCCGAATCCGGGGAGCCCCCACCGGCCGATTCGTTACGCATGATGACTCGCTGGTGGTGGATGGTTCTGGGGGCAGTGGGCGCGCTCGCCGTGCAGGCGTGGTCGCAGGATCCGGCCCGCCACTGGATCGAGCGCGACGGCACCGACTGGGGCCGGTTGGGCCATGAAGCACAGACCGCATACGTGGAGGGATTCCTGGCCGGTGCGGCATTGGGCCAGGCGGCGGAGCAGGCCTGCTCAGCGCAGGAGCTCCGAGCGCAGCGACAGGGCTGCGAATGGACCGGCGACTCGGCCGGTCTGACCCGGGCGATCGGGGAGCGACGCAAGACCAGCAGTTTCCGCTTCCCGTATGGCGCAAATGTCTACGCAAGCCGGATCAGCGACTACTACTGGTGGCACAACCACCGTCCGTTGCCGACCTGGTACGCGTTCTGGGAGGTGAACGCAATCCTCACTGGCCAGAACTGACATACCGCGCCCGAGCGCGGTCCGAGTTGCAGGTGCAGGAATTCGTCCCAGAGGTTGACTGTCGTGGCGGTCATTTCTTCACCAGGGGAGACGCACCTATGAAGCGAGTCGCACTGTTGTGCATGGGTCTGGCGTTCGGAGCGGCGACAGCCGCGGAAGCCCAGCTCACGATGCAGATGAGCAACGGCTGGACCTTCTCGTTCGCCGGCAACGTGAACGCGTTTGCGATTTACGAGACGCAGAAGGACGACGGCGCCACCGCAGCCCCGGGCGGGCTGGTCGGGGTCGGCGCGAAGGGCTTCAACATCCGCACCGGCCTGCTGCCGGCGTTCGCGGTGTTCGATGCCAAGGGCAAGGAAGGCGAGACCGACCTCGGCGTGCACTTCGGATTCGCACCCCAGATCCAGTGCGGCACCGGTGGCGGGGCGGGCAACGCGCACGATTGCTTCGGGGCCCAGATCGACATGCGTCAGGTGTTCCTGACCGTCGGCGGCACCTGGGGCTCGATCCTCGCCGGGCGTGAGCTCGGTCTCTTCAACCGGCAGAACATCCTGACCGACCAGACCCTGTTCGGCGTCGGCGCGACCGGTGGCCCGAACGGCGGCGGCACCACCCTCGGCCGCATCGGCTTCGGGTACATCTACCCGAACTTCGTGGCCCAGATGACCTACTCGACTCCGGCCGGCCGGCCCACCCAGATCTCGATCGGCCTGTTCCAGCCGGCATCGCTCGCCGGTGACGCCGGTGAGGTCTACAACGAGACCTCGGTCCCGCGGCTCGAGGCCGAGGGCGTCTGGAAGGGCGGCAACAACATGGTATGGGTGAGCGGCACGCTCAACAACGCCAAGGCCACGATCGTCGACGAGTCGAAGACGGCCGTCGGTCTGGGCGGCGGCGTGAAGTTCGGCTCGACCTCTTTCGCGATCACCGGCTCCGGCTACTGGGGCAAGGGCATCGGCACCACGCTCCAGTTCAACGGCGTCAACACCAACGCCGGCGCCGCAGTGGACGGCCTGGGCGTGGGCGATGATGGCGAGCTGCGGAACTCCTACGGCTTCATCGGCCAGGTCACCATCACCCCGGCCAACAGCAAGGTCACCATCGCCGGCAGCTACGGCTCCAGCTACCTCAAGGCGAGCGACGGCGAAGCCGACTTCAAGACCGAGAACACGTTGGTCTCGGCCGGCATCTACTACCAGGCCACCAAGTCGCTCAAGGTCGTGGGCGAGGGCAACTACGCCTGGACGAAGGAGTCAGTGGTGGACGCCGACAAGAACTCTTCGTTCGCGCCGGCCGTCGGTCTGATGCTGTTCTTCTAAGCATCGCCGGCAGGACCCGTTGTACACGGCGGCCTCCGATCGGAGGCCGCCGTTGTTTTTGCCCGCCGTGTCAGGGCGATGTAGATTGCGCGCGCCACGCCAACCCCCATACCGGAAGGACCGCCCGACGATGCCTCGCCGCGCCACCGCATTCGCCGCCGGACTCGCCGCGTGCGGCCTCGCCGCGTGCGTCGGCGGCCGACTCGCCACCAAGGTGAGCGACACCAGCCCTGCGCCTGCGCCCGACGTCTTCGAGTGCGCGCGCGGCCAGCTCAAGACGGTCGGCTTTACCCAGTCGTCCTACGACGCCGACCGCCTCCGGGTCACCGCGAAGAAGTACGACGAGTCGCAGCGCCGGCCCGACACCCAGTTCCGGCGGATGGTGGACCGGCTCGCGATCGAGGTGGATCCCGCGAGTGACGGCGCGGTCAGCGCCATCACGGTGGAGGCGACCACCTACGCGGAGATGACGACCCAGCGCGGTCCTACCGAAGTCGAGGAGAAGGCCTCGGCGACGGCGCGCGAAGCGGCCCAGACCATCCTCCAGAAGTGCAGGCAGCCGGTGGATTCCACCTCCGTCCCGGGCTAGCTTTCGCCGGTTCGACCGACGATCGGCGAACGACGATCCGCGATTCCGGAGAGTGAGAGAGTGGCGGTTCCGCTGGTACAACTGACCCGCTCGGCGTCCCCCACGCCCGGCGGCGCCTCCTCCGTGGCGCCGGTCCCGGCACCGGCGCGCAAGCCATCCTGGCTCAAGGTGAAGGCCCCCGGCGGGCCGAACTACATGCACATCAAGACGATGATGCGTGAGCTCGGGCTCCATACGGTGTGCGAGGAGGCCCGCTGCCCCAACATCGGGGAGTGCTGGGAGCACAAGGCCGCCACCTTCATGATCCTGGGCGACGTCTGCACCCGGAACTGCACCTACTGCGCCGTCTCCCACGGCACCCCGAAGGCGTTCGACCCCCTGGAGCCGGTCCGCCTGGCGGACGCCGTGGAGCAGATGGGGCTGGAGCACGTGGTCATCACCTCGGTGGATCGCGACGACCTGCCGAACGGCGGCGCCGAGGCGTTCGCCGGGTGCATCACCGAGATCCGGCGGCGGCGGCCCGACACCACGGTCGAAGTCCTGATCCCCGACTTCAAGGGCTCCGAGCGCGCCCTCCAGCTCGTGATGGACGCGCGCCCCGACATCCTGAATCACAACCTGGAAACCGCGGAGCGGCTCTACCGCCTGGCCCGCCCCGGCGGCCGCTACGACCGGGCCCTGGAGCTGCTGGCCCGCGCCCGCCGCATGGTGCCCGAGGGCCTCACCAAGTCCGGCATCATCCTCGGCATGGGGGAGGAGTGGGACGAGCTGTTGGTCTGCCTGCGCGACCTGCGGCGGAGCGACGTGAACATCGTCACCTTGGGCCAGTATCTGCGCCCGTCGGCGAGCCACCTCCCGGTGGCCCGGTACTACTCGCCTGACGAGTTCGCCGAGCTGCGGGAGATCGGCATGGAGATGGGCTTCACCCACGTGCAGGCCAGTCCGCTCACCCGCTCGTCCTATCACGCATGGGATCAGGCGCGTGCGGCGGGGGCCGGCGCGTAATGGCGACCACCGCCCGCGCCCGGCCCCGCCCCCGCGGCGGCCTCGATCCCGACCGCGCCGACCTCTATCGCAACTGGCTCCGCCAGATGCTGCTGATCCGCCGCTTCGAGGAGAAGGCCGGCGAGGCCTACAGCCTCGGCAAGATCGGCGGGTTCTGCCACCTCTACATCGGGCAGGAGGCCGTCGCGGTCGGGAGCCTCGCGGCGCTCGGCCCCGACGACTACATCACCTGCTCCTACCGGGAGCACGGCCACGCGCTCGCCCGCGGAATCAGCTCCCGCACGGTGATGGCCGAGCTCTTCGGCAAGGCCCCGGGCAGCTCCAAGGGCAAGGGCGGCTCGATGCACTTGTTCGACGCCTCCCTCGGCTTCCTCGGCGGGCACGGGATCGTGGGCGGCCACATCCCCCTCTCCACGGGTATGGCCTTCGCCGCCAAGTACCGCGACACCGACCAGGTGGCGGTCTGTTATTTCGGCGAGGCCGCGGTCAACAACGGGGCCTTCCACGAGGCGCTCAACATGGCCGCGCTGTGGAAACTGCCCTGCATCTACCTCTGCGAGAACAACCGCTACGGCATGGGCACGGCGCTGGAGCGCGCCAGCGCCATCTACGACATCTCCGAGCGGGCCTCGTCCTACGACATGGCGAACGAGGTGGTGGACGGGCAGGACGTCCTCATCATGCACGCCGCGATGGAGCGCGCGGTGCAGCGCGCCCGGACCGGCAAGGTGCCCACCCTGCTCGAGGTGCGCACCTACCGATTCATGGGCCACTCGATGTCGGACCCGATCCACGGCCATTACCGCACGAAGGAAGAGGTGGAAGACCAGCGGAAGCGGGACCCGATCTCCGTCTGGTCCCAGCGGCTCATCGCCGAGAAGCTCACCGACGAGGCGGCGGTGAAGGCGCTGGACAAGGAGATCATGGCCGAGGTCGAGGCCGCGTACAAATTCGCGGACGAGGCGCCGGATCCGGAGACGGAGGAATTGTTCAGGGATGTGTATGCGGATTGACGCGCCTGACATCGAGCGAGGCTGACGCGGTGCCCGTTCTCACCTATCGCGACGCCCTCAACGCGGCCCTGCGCGAGGAAATGCAGCGGGACCCGAGCGTCTTCCTCATGGGCGAGGAAGTCGGGGTCTACCAGGGCGCCTACAAGGTGAGCCGGGGGCTGCTCGAGGAGTTCGGCCCCATGCGGGTGGTGGATACCCCCATCACCGAACTGGGCTTCGCCGGCGTGGGCGTGGGGGCCGCGATGGTGGGGCTTCGACCCGTCATCGAATTCATGACCTGGAACTTCGCGCTGCTCGCGATCGACCAGCTGGTCAACTCCGCGGCCAAGATGCGGTATATGTCCGGCGGTCAGGTGGGCGTGCCGGCGGTGTTCCGCGGGCCGGGGGGCTCGGCGCTCCAGCTCGCCTCGCAGCACTCGCAGGCCTTCGAGAGCTACTACGCGCATATCCCCGGGCTCAAGGTCGTGATGCCCGCCACGCCGGCCGATGCCAAGGGCCTGCTGAAGAGCGCGATCCGGGACGACAACCCGGTCGTCTTCATCGAAGGCGAGATGCTCTACAACGTGAAGGGCGAAGTGCCCGAAGGCGAGCACGTGGTGCCGCTGGGACAGGCGGAGGTGAAGCGCGAGGGCGGCGACGTCACCATCGTCTGCCACTCGAAGACCGTCGCGCTGGCGCTGAAGGCGGCGGAGCAGCTCGCCGGCGAGGATATCCAGGCGGAGGTGGTCGACCTTCGGACCATCCGTCCGCTCGACGAAGGGACGGTCCTGGCTTCGGTCGCGAAGACTCACCGCTGCGTCGTGGCGGAAGAGGGCTGGCCGTTCGCCGGCGTCGGCGCGCAGGTGGTGGATACCGTCCAGCGCGAGGTCTTCGACGAGCTGGACGCGCCGGTCATCCGGGTCACCGGGGCCGACGTACCCATGCCCTACAACAAGCACCTGGAGCGAGCCGCGAAGGTGGATCCCGCGAAGATCGTGGCGGCGGCCAGGCAGGTGTTGTACCTCGAATGACGGGTCATCCATGTCAACCAAGGTCGTGATGGAAGCGCTGTCCCCCACGATGGAAGAGGGGCGGCTGGTGGAGTGGAAGAAGGGGGAAGGCGAAGCCGTCGCGGTCGGTGACGTGCTGGCGGAGGTCGAGACCGACAAGGCCGTGATGGAGCTGGTCGCGCGAGCCGGCGGCACGCTGCTCAAGCAGGTGGTCCCCGCCGGCACGACGGTGCCGGTGTCGGAGCTGGTCGCGGTGATCGGCGAGCCGGGGGAGGATGTCGGCGGGGCTGAGAAAGGCGGGGCTGCGGGGCAGCGGGGCGGCGGGGCCGCGGCGCCTGCGGAGAAGCCCGCACCGAAGCCTAAGGCCACCGAAGAACAGGCCACCCAGCCGGCCCCAGACAGTAACCGGCCCGTTTCCATGCCCCCTGCCCCATCCGCCGAGCTCGCGGCCGAAGGCAACGGGCAGCAGCCGGCTTCACGGGCATCGGGAGCGGCGACTGCGGCGAAGCCCGCGTCCAGCGGGCGGGTCAAGGCGTCGCCGCTGGCCCGGCGCATGGCAGCGGAGCAAGGGATCGACTTGGCGTCGATCTCGGGATCCGGGCCCGAGGGCCGCGTCGTCGCCCGCGACCTCGAGGGTGCGGTACCCGCCGCGGCCCCGGCGGGCGGTGCGTCCGCCGCTGCCCCGCTGCCCCGCCGCCCCGCTGCCCCGCCGGGCGAGCCCTTCACCGACGTCCCGCTCTCCCAGATCCGCAAGACCATCGCCCGCCGTCTCGCCCAGTCCATCGGGCCGATTCCGACCTTCTACCTCACGGCCGAGGCCGACATGGAGCGGGCCTGGGACGCGCGGAAGGCGCTGCTGGACAAGGGCGGCGAGAAGGTGTCGTTCAACGACATCGTGATCAAGGCGGTGGCGAGCGCCCTCCGGCAGCATCCGGAGTGCAACGCGTGGTGGCAGGACGACCACATCCGGTACTGGAACGAGGTCCACGTCAGCATGGCGGTCGCCATCGACGAAGGGCTGATCACCCCGGTGATCCGGAACGCCGACCTCAAGAGCCTGCGGGAGATCGCCGCGGAGGCCCGCGACCTGGCGGGCCGGGCGCGCGAGCGGAAGCTCAAGCCGGAGGAGTACACCGGCGGCACGTTCTCGGTCTCCAACCTCGGCATGCTGGACATCGACGAGTTCACCGCCGTGATCAATCCGCCCGAGGCCGGCATCCTCGCGGTCGGCCGGATCGCCGAGCGGCCGGTGGCGCACGAGGGCGCGGTCGCGATCCGGCGGCGGATGCGGATCACCATGTCCTGCGACCACCGGGTGATCGACGGCGCGACCGGCGCGAAGTTCCTGCAGACGCTGGTCGGCATGCTGGAGAACCCGCTGGCGATGGTGTACTGAGCAAGGCTGTCACCCTGAACGAAGTGAAGGGGACCATGCAGGCATGATCCCCTTCGCTGTGCTCAGGGTGACATTACCCGGAACTGACGGAGGGTCCTGAGTGGCAACCAATTCGTTCGACGTCATCGTGGTGGGCGGTGGGCCGGCGGGTTACGTCTGCGCCATCCGGGCGGCGCAGCTCGGCCTGGCGACCGCGGTCGTGGAGCGGGAGAAGCTCGGCGGGGTCTGCGTCAACATCGGCTGCATCCCGACCAAGGCGCTGCTCCACAGCGCGTACGTCGCCAACCTGGCGCAGCACTACGCCAAGGATCTGGGGGTCGAAGTGGGGACGGTGAAGACCGACTACGGCGTCGCGATGCGGCGCTCGCGCAAGGTGTCGGAACAGAACTCCAAGGGCGTCGAGTTCCTGATGAAGAAGCACAAGATCACCGTCATCAAGGGCACCGGCGTCCTGGGGAAGAACCGCATCGTCAAGGTGGGGAACGACACCTACGAGGCGAAGAAGGGGGTTGTCATCGCCACCGGCTCGCGGGTGAAGGGCATCCCCCAGATCGGCCTGGAGATCAACAAGACCACCGTCATCAGCTCGGACGAGGCGCTGTTCCTGGAGCAGGCGCCGAAGACGATGGCCATCGTAGGCGCCGGGGCGGTCGGCTGCGAGTTCGCCGACGTCTTCTCCGCCTTCGGGACCAAGGTCACCCTGATCGAGGCGTTGCCCCGGATCCTGCCGCTGGAAGACGCCGAATCGTCCGACGCCCTGACCAAGAGCTACCGGAAGCGCGGGATCACCGTGCTGGCGGGTGCCCAGGTAAAGAAGGCGACCGTCGCCAAGGACAAGGTCACCCTGTCGGTCGAGGCCGGCGGCAAGTCGGAGAGCGTCGAGGTGGAGAAGGTGCTGATGGCGGCGGGCCGGGCGGTGAACACCGAGTCCATGGGCCTGCAGGAGGCCGGCGTCCAGCTCACCGACAGGGGCTTCGTGAAGGTCAACCTGGAGACGTTGGAGACCACGGCACCCGGAGTGTATTGCATCGGCGACGTCGCCGGCCCGCCGATGCTGGCCCATAAGGGGAGCCGTGAGGGCGTGGTGGTGGCGGAGCGGCTCGCGGGCCACAAGCCGCACCCCATCAAGTACGACAACGTCCCCAGCGTCACCTACTGCCATCCCGAGGTGGCCAGCATCGGCCTCACCGAAGAGCAGGCCAAGGAGCGCAAGCTGGACTACCAGGTGGGCCGGTTCCCCTTCAGCGCCAACGGCCGGGCCCGCACCTCGGGCGACACCGAAGGGTTCGTGAAGATCGTTCGCGACAAGAAGTACGGCGAGATCCTCGGGGCCCACATCGTCGGCAGCCACGCGTCGGAGATCATCCACGAGCTGGCCGTCGCGCGGGAGAACGAATACACCGTGGAAGAAGTAGATCTCGCGATCCACGCTCACCCGACCCTGTCCGAGGCCGTGGCCGAAGCCGCGCTCGACTCGATGGGCCGGGTCGTGCACATCTGAGATGGATCCGGTCCCGCTGGCCGCTACGGCGCTCGGCGCCGGCCTCTCGGCGGGACTTTCGCTGGTCGGCGTGACGGTGGCGGCCCTCGCCGCGCTCCGTCCGCCACCAGGCACCACCGACCCCTCCCTCGGCACCCCGCTCTACCTGCTGGCTTTCGGGACCCTTGGCGGCCTGGTCCTGGCCGGCGCGGTCACCTGGTGGCTGCTGGGCCCCCTCTCCTCTACGTACCGCCGGGGCGGCCTCGCGATGGTGGCGGCCTTCGCCACGGTCCCCGTCATGCAGCTCTACCGCCCGCTCGACGTGGCGCTCGGCGTGCCGGCGCTCCTCGGGGCGGCGGCGCTCACCGGGGGCGCCGCCCTGCTCCTCGCGCGACGGGCGCGCCGGTTGGCGCCGGCATGACCGGCGCGCTCCGGATCGAGGATCTCGGCCTCCGCCCCTACGGCGAGGTGCTCGAGCTCCAGCGAGAGCTGCGCCTGCAGCGGATCGCCGGGGAGCTCAAGGAGGACGTACTCCTTCTGGTCGAGCACCCGCCCGTCGTCACTCTCGGGCGGGGCACGCGCGCCAGCAGCCTCCCGCTCAGCCCGGCGGAGCTGGAGCGCCGCGGGGTCGAGGTCTTCGAGGTCGAGCGCGGCGGCGACGTCACCTTCCACGGACCGGGGCAGCTCGTGGGGTATCCGATCCTGGACCTGCGGGAGCACCGGGAAGACCTGCACTGGTACCTCCGCAGCCTGGAGGACGTTCTCATCGACGCGCTCGGCCGGCTCGGTATCGAAGCCGATCGCAACCCGGGACTCACCGGCGTGTGGACCGCGGGGCGCAAGATCGCGAGCATCGGAATCCACGTGAAGCAGTGGGTGACGCTGCACGGCTTCGCGGTGAACGTGACGACGGATCTGGATCCGTTCGATCTCATCGTGCCGTGCGGGATCAATCAGGTCGTCATGACGAGCGTTGCGGAGGAGCTGCTGCGGAGGGATCCGGGGTTGATGGGGGAGGTGCGCGGCCAGGTCGTGAGTGCGTTCGGGAGGGTGTTCGGGGTGGAGGTGGGGGTGGGGGGAGGACACGCCGACCCGCATCCGGAGCTGAGCACATCATGACCCAACCCAGACTCCCCCCAGGCCAGATCGTCACCCGCAAATGGCCTGTCCTCCACTACGGGATGGTCCCCACCGTCGATCTCGAGCGCTGGCGCTTCTCGGTGCGGGGGGCGGTCGAGCGGCCCTTCGAGCTCACCTGGACGGAGCTCCAGTCGCTGCCGAAGCGGGAGACGCCCTGCGACATCCACTGTGTGACCCGGTGGAGCCGGTACGACAATGTCTTCGGCGGCGTGGCGGTGCAGGACCTGCTCCGGCGGGCGGGGGTGCGGCCGGAGGCGAAGTTCGTCCTGGTCCACGCCGAGCAGGGGTTTACCACCAATCTGCCGCTCGTCGACCTGGACCGGCCGGAGAATCTCTTGGCGCTGACCCACGACGGCGAGCCGCTGACACCGGAGCATGGCGGGCCGGTGCGGCTCCTGGTGCCGCACCTCTACTTCTGGAAGAGCGCCAAGTGGGTCACCGGGCTGGAGCTTCTGGAAGAGGACTATCCCGGCTTCTGGGAGCAGAACGGCTATCACATGCGGGGCGACCCGTGGGCCGAGGAGCGGTTCGGGAGGCCGGACCCCGTGCGGATGCGGCGAGGGCCCCGGTAGTCGCAGCAGCGCTTGCCTTTCCCTCCCCACCCGGTTTTTCTGTCTAGCATGGCAGAATCACCTCGGCGCCCCACCCCTGAGGCGCAGGCGGAGCAGCGGATCAAGGAAATCCTCCTGGCCGCGGACAGCTGGGCGAGGGAAGCCCCGAAGGCGCTGATGCCGGCTATCCGGGCGGTGTGTATCCGGCTGGCGGAAATGGTGGCGGACCAACGGCACTACCTGGCGCCGCTGCCCGAACCGCAGGAGACGGAGCGGCGCACCGTGCTCACGCTGGTGGCCGACAAGCTCCGCTCCCGGGAGGTCACGACGGGGGTGGAAGAGGACCTGAAGGGGCTGGAGGAGATGGAGCTGCGATCGACCGGATCGTGGGCCACGGTCGCGTCGGCCCAGAGCGAGTGGATCACCACCGCCATCCGCTATCTGGAGAGCTGCGCGGCCAAGCTGCCCGCCGACGAGCGTCCCGACTCCTACTGGGCCGATGACGTGGTCGCCGGGATCATCGCGTCGGCCCGGGCGCTGATCGGGGTGGATGAGCTGCATGCCCGCACCGAGGCGCGCTACTCCGGGCCGATGAAGCGGGTGACGCCCGAGGAGGAGCTCTAGGCCGTCTCCACCGCCTGCGGCTCTTCCGCTTTCGACTCCTCCTCCACCACCTCACCGCCCCGCTCCGCGAACAGCTCGAAGAACCTGCCGAACACCCGGATACCGGTCCACAGCTGCACCAGGTCGAGCTTCTCGTTCGGCGAGTGGAGTCCGTCGTCGGGCAGGCCGATCCCGGTGAGCAACACCGGCGCGCCCGCCGCGCCCAGCTGTGGGACGATCGGGATAGAGCCGCCGGCGCGGATGGACACGGCGCGCCGGCCCACCACTTCCTCGAAGGCCTCGTCCAGCACCGCGAAGGCGGGGTGATCCACCGAGATCTGCACCGGGTCGCCACCGTGGAGCAGAGTCACCTTCACCTCGGCCCAACGGGGCGCGAGATCGGCGACGGCGCGCTCGAGCTGGCGGCCCACCTTCTCGTAGTGCTGTCCGGGCACCAGACGCAGGCTCACCTTCGCGACCGCCTGAGCCGGGATCACCGTCTTGGCGCCGTCGCCCACGAACCCGCCGCGAATGCCGTGGATCTCGAACGTCGGCAAGGCCCAGGTGCGCTCGAACACCGACCGATCCTCCAACCCGGTGAGCGCTTCGCCGGTCACCTCTTCCCGCAGGAAAGTCTCCTCATCGAAGGGGAGCTTCCGCCAGGCCTTGAGCTCCTTCTTGGAGGGCTCCTCGACGCTCTTGTAGAGTTTGGGAATCCGGATCTCGCCGTCGGCGTCCTTCAGCCGGCTGAGGATCCGGACCAGCGTCTCCAGCGCGTTCGGCGCCACGCCGCCGTAGGTGCCGGAGTGGAGGTCGCGCTGAAGCGTGCGCACCGAGATCTCGGCGTAACACAGCCCGCGCAGCGCGGTATAGACCGCCGGCCAGCCGGTAGCGTAAAACGAGCTGTCGCACACCAGCACGGCATCCGCGCGGGTCCGCTCCGGCTCGGCGCGCAGCAGGTCGAAGATCACCCGCCCGCCGCACTCCTCCTCGCCCTCGAAGATGAACCGCACGTTCAGTGGTGGCCGGCCGGTGTCGTCCAGCACCGACTCGTAGGCCTTGAGGAGACAGAAGACCTGGCCCTTGTCGTCGGCCGCGCCCCGAGCGAAGAGCTTGCCGTCGCGCACGGTGGGCTCGAACGGCGGCGTGTCCCACTCCTCAAGCGGATCGGGCGGCTGGACGTCGTAGTGGCCGTAGATGAGGAGCGTGGGACGCCCCGGCACGGAAGGACTCTCGGCCCAGACCACGGGGTGACCGTCCCCTTCGACCAGATCGACCACCGGACAGCCCAGGCGGGTCAGCTCGGCGCGCAGCCAGTCGGCCGCCTTACGGGTATCGGCGGAGTGAGCAGTCAGCGTGCTCACGCTGGGGATGGAGAGGAAGTCGGTGAGCTCCTGGAGCAGCCGCGGCTGCTCGCGATCAACGAACGAGTTGTCCATGGCCTGTGGTCCCTATCGAGTCGTGGGAAACGTTGCCAGGAAACCTACACCTCGGAAGCGTCTCGGGGAGGGCGAAGGGGGGTAACGCGTGAGCCATCTCACAGCACGCCCGCGGACCCGAGGGCTAGGGTGCCGCGTACAAACGAGATCCACCGTTCTCGCCGCTCCGCCGGCGGGACGCATACCGGAAGGGGACAGCAAAAATGCAGCATTCACCAGGCCGCCGCACACTCGCGCTTCTCGCTGGCCTGCTGGTCGCGGCCGCGGTTCCGGCAGTGGCCCAGGATACCACGGGAACCGGCCGTGCCACCATCGACACCAGCGCGCCCACCGGCGCGATCGACACCGCCGCCGTCGATTCGGCGACCACCGACTCGTCGGCTGTCCGGGATACCACGGATACGTCCGGGGTGCGGAATCCTGCGGGCTATCAGGAGATGGAGCGGGACACGGCCGGCGGGTACGGCGACAGCGGGACCCATCACGACAGCACTACAGTAGGCGAGACCGGGTCTGACGCTCCGAAGAGTGAGGAGCCGAGACTCGAGCCGAGCGGAGGGGATAGCACGAGGTAGGGCGGACGCGACGGGATCGCTCGTACTTCATCCCGAGCGCAAGCGAGGGACCTTGTCGGCCGTCGTTCGAACTCGGCCTGGCAAGGTCCCTCGCTGCGCTCGGGATGAAGCATCAGCTTCTCTGCCCGCTATTTCCCTGCCCCCAGCTCCCCCACCGCCCGCTCCAGCCTCGCGAAGGCGCTGTCTCCCTCCACACCCGCCATCAACGAGTCCAGCGCCGCCACGCTCACCTTCACGTCGTGCCCGTGCCGGTCGAACCACTTGTCGAACAGGTCGAGCCTGGTGCGATAGAGCGTCGCGCCGATCAGCCTCGCGTTGTTCACCGGCCGGTCGGGCAGCCGGCCGATCTTGAGCGCCTTGAACCGCGCCCCCACCGGACCCTCGAGCTGGGCCCGGGCCCAGGCGCCGGCCTCGGCTCGACCGGCTTCCAGCGCGGCGGAGTCGGGCTTGCCGGCGTAGAGCGAATCGAGCCTCCCGATGAGGGAGGCGTAGAACTCGCCGAGGACCATTTCGTCATGCAGGCGATCGGCGGCCTGTTGGGAGTTGGCGGAGTCGGACCGCGAAGCGAAGAACGACTGCGCCGACCGGTAGCCCACGAACTGGGCGAAGCTCTCGTTGAACGGGGTGGCGCTCTTTACGTAGAGGGTGTTGTGCGCGATCTCGTGGAAAACCGTGGCGGCCAGCTCGACCGAGTCGCTGGTGATCGCGGTGGAAAGCAACGGGTCGTTGAACCAGCCCAGAGTCGAGAAGGCGGCCGACGGGCGGAGATAGACGTCGTACCCCTTCTCCGCCAGCTGGGCGCTGGTCCTTCGTGCGGCCCCGAAGTCGAAGAAGCCCTTGTAAGGGATCCGGCCCACGATGGGATACTTCCAGGTGAACGGGCAGATGCAATCCTTCGGCGCGGCCTGAAGCACCAGCAGGAGCGTATCCCGTCCCACGTCCGCGTAGGTGGTGTAGGTCTCTTTGGCCTCCAGGCCGAGCTTCGCGGCGTAATCGCGGCTGTCGAGCACCAGCCGGAGTGACTGCCGCACCGCCGGGTCCGTCAAGCGGTCGGCCACCAGCTCTTCGATCGGCTCGCGCGCCTGGAGGATCCGGGTCTCTTCGATCCCGGCCCGGGTGATGTAGCGGACGTCGTCGCTCGCGAGATAGGCCGTGCCGTAGCCGGCGAAGATCGTCGCGACCACGATGAGGAAGATCATGGGTTTCACCGGAGGCGGAGGATGGCGGCGTGGGGAAAGACGTCGGGATTGAGACCGCCGCCGTTTGGTGTCGTGAGCAGGAGGTCCAGGGTTGTCCCCGCAGGCTGCTCCACCAGCAGATGCTGGCCCGAGCCGGCCCGGAGCGCCCCGGTGCGGGAGTAGTCCGCGCCGGTGAACACATCGGGCGTCAGTGGATACGGGTCGGGAAACTTGGTGGGATCCTGGGCGTTGAAGTCGGCATAGACCTGCCGAAGGTTCCAGCTGGTGTAGGTGAACCGCGTGCCCGCGATCAGCTCCGCGTAATCCGGATGGTCATCGAGGTAGTTGGCCAGTTGCCAGTCGGCCACTAATTCGTTGAACGGAGCTTCAGTGGCCGCGAGCACGTTGCCGGTGCCGGTGGCCGTCGTTTGAACCAGCGCCCGCGTCAGATCGGTGCCCAGGGTCGCGTCGTCGGCAAAGTGATCGGCCAGCCAGCGGACGAAGAGCCAGGAGGCGCCGTACTGACTCAACGGCAAGGGCGGCTGGCGGGGCCCGATCAAGTAGGCATCCGGCAGCTCGGAAAGGTACCGGTACGAGTTGCCAAGGTTCCCCAGGTGAAACTGGGTCAGGCAATCATTGTCGAGGCAGCGGTCGTTCGGCACCAGCCGCCCGCCCAGCTCCTCGGCGAATCCTGACAGGCCCTCATCCAGCCAGGTGTCCTCGGCGTCGCCGTCACGCTGGATCACGTGCTGGCCGTAGTTGATCATGTGCTGGAACTCGTGGATGAATACGGAGGGCAGGGCCTGGATCGCCTCTTCCCGAGAGGTATCGCACTCCGCGTCCGGCGTCAGGCCGTAGAAAATCTCGGCGTTGTTCGAGCCCACCAGGTCTTCGAACAGATCGACGGCGAAGAACAGGCCCACCACGATCTGCCCGGCGTCGCAGTCGGCCAGCCGAGTCACGCGGTCGGTCAGCAGCACGAGCACGATCCCGTCGCCGTTGACGTCGGTCTCGCTGCCGAACGCGTTGACGTTGATGGGATGGAGATAGTCGTCGAACAGGCCCCCGATGTCGTCCAGGTCATCCTGGGTATAGCCGCCCTCCACCGGAGCGGCGTCATCCAGGAAAATCGCCACCTCGGGGCCGACGTAGCGGGCGGTGGCATCGACCTGCACATAGTCGTCCGCGCTGGTGCCGGGCACCGTCGCGCTCCGCAGCACGTTGAAGGTGCGCTGCTCGCCCAGGTCGGGCGCCGTCGCCCTGGCCCCCGGGAGGGTCCGGGCGCCGGCCCGGCCTCGGTGGCTGCGGGCCAGGTCCTGCCCGATGGCCCGGAGGCGCTCGTGGAGGGCCCCGGCGGGGTCTGCGGCAGGTCCAGGGCTATCGGCCCGGGATGCCGCGGCGGCGGCGGCGGGTGGGGTCGGCGCCGACCCGGCCAGCCGGTAGTCGGCGGAGGTTCCAGTGCGGCTCTCGCTCCCGGCGCTGGAGTAGGCCAGGTAGACGTACTGGGCGCCGCCTGCCCCGATTCCGTCGCCGCTGAGCCGCAGGCAGGCGGTCTCCGAGGCATCCTGTATGGCCACTTGGCCCGGGGCCAGGACCACCGGCGCTGCGTCCTCGCAGTTCAGGTTCACCTGACCGGGGCCGCTGCCGTCGCCGCAACCGGCGGCAAGGGCAAAAAGGGGAAGCAGTCGGGCATGAAAGCGTGTCACGGATGGGTCTCCGGAGGGCCGGCGGCAGGCGTGCTCGAATGGAGCAAGATAAGAAACGACAATGGGTTTTGACAATCGCCGGAGTCGCCGGTAGGTTCTCCGGGTGTCCGAGAACAACTGGCTGTCGGCTGTCCGGTTCGGTCCCGACGGATTGGTCCCCGTGGTGGCCCAGGAGCGCAGGTCCGGGGACGTCCTGATGCTGGCGTACGCGGACCGGGAGGCTCTGGAGCGCACGCTTTCCACCGGGTTTGCCCACTACTACAGCCGTTCCCGGAAGACCCTCTGGCGCAAGGGTGAGACCTCGGGCCACGAGCAGCGAGTGGCCGAGATCCGGCTGGATTGTGACGGCGACGCGGTGCTGTTCCGGGTGGAGCAGACCGGGCCGGCCTGTCATAGCGGGACCCGCTCGTGCTTTGCGCGGGCGGTGCCGCGGACCGACGGGCGGGCAGGCGGGCAGGCGGGCAGCGGGCAGCGGGACGGCGGGGCGGCGGGGCAGCGGGGCAGCGAGTGGAATTGGGCCGACGGCGAAGATCCTGGTGGCCACGTTCTGAGCCGATTAAACGCCACCATCGCAGCTCGGGCCGCCGAACGCCCGGCGGGATCCTACACCGTCCAACTGCTGGACCAAGGCGTCCCCAAGATCTCGCAGAAGGTCGGTGAGGAGGCGGTGGAGCTGGTGGTGGCGGCGAATGCGGAGGACGAGACGCGGGTCGCGGCCGAATCGGCCGACCTGCTCTACCACCTCCTGGTGCTGTTGAGGTCCCGGAACGTATCGCTCGACGCGGTGCTGGTCGAGCTGGAGAATAGAACCAAGTGAGCCGTTAGTCCGTCATGGCCTTCGTCCACCTCCACACCCACAGCGAATACTCCCTGCTCGACGGGGCCAACCGGATCACCGATCTGGTGGGCCACGTCAAGAAGCTCGGGATGGACAGCCTCGCGGTCACCGACCACGGGAATCTCCACGCCGCGTGGAGCTTCTATGAGGAGGCCAAGGCCCAGGGCATCCGGCCGATCCTCGGGTTCGAGGCCTACCTCGCCTTCGGTCCGCGGCAAGCCCGCGAAAAGCCGGCATGGGCGCCCGCGGCCTACAGTCATCTGGTGCTCCTGGCGAAAAACCGCGCCGGCTACCGCAACCTCGTCCGCCTCACCTCGATCGGCTTTACCGAGGGATTCTACCGGCGTCCCCGGATCGACAAGGAGATCCTCGCGGAATACTCCGAGGGCATCGTCTGCCTCGCGGCGTGTCTCTCCGGCGAGGTGTCCCTGCACCTGCGGGCCGGGCGCTACGAGGAGGCCAAGAAGAGCGCGGAGTGGTTCGCCCGCACCTTCGGCCCCGACGGGTTCTGGCTCGAGATCCAGCAGCACGGCATCGGCGAGGAGCGCACCGTCATGGACGGGATGCTCCGGCTGGGGAAGGAGCTGGGCCTCGGCGTGGTCGCCACCAACGACGCGCACTACCTCCGCCGGGAGGACGCCGAGGCGCACGACGTCCTGCTCGCCATCGGCACCGGCAGCGACCTCGACGACCCCAAGCGGTTCCGCTTTACCGGGCAGGAGTCGTACGTCAAGTCCGAGCGCGAGATGCGCGCGCTCTTCGGGGAGCATCCCGAGGTGCTCGACAACACCCAGCGGGTGGCCGACGCCTGCGAGTTCGAGTTCGAGAAGAAGTACTTCCTGCCCGGCTTCCCCCGCCCCGCCGAATACGCCAGCGATGAAGCGCTGCTGGATCACCTGGCCCGGCAGGGCGCCGAGCGCCGCTACGGCGCGCCGCTGCCCCCCGAGGTGGCCGAGCGGCTAACGTACGAGCTGGGCGTGATCAACCGTGCGGGGTACGCCGGCTACTTCCTCATCGTGCAGGATTTCATCGCCGCGGCCCGCGACCGCGGCATCCCGGTCGGCCCGGGCCGCGGGTCCGCGGCGGGCTCGATCGTCGCCTACTCGCTCGGCATCACCAACGTCTGTCCCCTCAAGTTCGACCTCCTGTTCGAGCGGTTCCTCAACCCCGAGCGGGTGTCGATGCCCGACATCGACGTCGATTTCTGCTTCGAGCGCCGGGGCGAGGTCATCGAGTACGTCCGCGAGCGCTACGGGCGCGACAGCGTGGGGCAGATCGTCACGTTCGGAACCATGAAGGCGCGGGCCGCGGTGAAGGACGTCGCCCGCGTGCTGCGGATCCCGCCGGGCGAAGCCGACCGCATCACCAAGCTGATCCCCTCCGGCCCGGCCTACAGCCTCAAGGTGAGCGAGGCGGTCGAGCGGGTCGACGAGATGCGGGAGCTGGTGAAGCAGAATCCCGAGTACCAGCGGCTGGTCGATCTGAGCTCGCGGATCGAAGGGATCAGCCGCCACCTCTCGGTGCACGCGGCCGGCGTGGTCATCGCGCCGGGCCCGCTCGCGGAGTACGTCCCGGTGTGCACCGCGCCGACCAAGGGGGCCGGCGCCGCGGCGGACGGCGAAGACGCCATCATCACGCAGTATGAGATGGGCGCGCTGGAGAAGGTCGGCATGCTCAAGATGGACATGCTCGGCCTCAAGACCCTGACCGTGATCCACGATGCGGTCCTGATGATCGCCGCCCGGACGGGTGCGGATCTCGACATGGACGCGCTGCCGTTCGACGACCCGAAGGTGTACGAGCTGCTGCGGCAGGGACGCACGGCGGGCGTCTTCCAGTTCGAGTCGCCCCTCGCCACGGACATGCTTCGGGCCATGAAGTGCGACCGGTTCGACGACCTGGTCGCCTCCAACGCGCTGATGCGTCCGGGGCCGCTCGACGCGGGGATGCACACGGTCTTCATCAAGCGGAAGCTGGGCCAGGAAAAAGTCACCTACCCCCACCCATCGCTGGTGGAGGTGCTGGAGCCGACCTACGGCGTCATCACCTACCAGGAACAGGTGATGCGGATCGCCAACGTGCTGGCCGGCTTCTCCCTCGCCGAAGCCGACGTGCTGCGGAAAGCGGTCGGCAAGAAGGACGCCGAGCTGATCAAGAAGGAGCTGGGCAGGTTCCGGGAACGGGTGGTGGCCCAGGGACACACCCGGAAGCTGGCGGACGACCTGGCGGCGCAGATCGAGACCTTCGGCCGCTACGGCTTCAACAAGTCGCACTCGGTCGCCTACTCCATCCTCTCGTACCAGACCGCGTGGCTCAAGGCGCATCACCCCGCCGAGTACATGGCGGCGCTGCTCTCCTCGGAAATCGGCAACACCGACAAGGTGGTCCAGTACATCAACGAGGCGCGGGAGATGGGCATCGAGGTGCTGCCTCCCGACGTGAACGAGTCCGGCTTCAAGTTCACCGTAGTCGGCGACCACCGGATCCGGTTCGGGCTCGGGGCCATCCGCAACGTCGGCTGGGGGGCGATCGAGTCCATCATCGCCGCCCGCAGCGAGCAGCCCGTCACCCAGCTGGCCGACCTGGTCGAACGGATCGACCTGCGGCTCTGCAACAAGCGGGTGCTCGAATCCCTGGTCGCGGCGGGCGCCTGCGACACGCTGGGGGGCCACCGCAAGCAGCTGATCGAGGTCCTGGAGCCGGCCCTGGCCGAAGCGCAGCTGCTCCAGCAGGAGCGCGAGGCGGGGCAGGCGTCGCTGTTCGGCGAGGAGTCGGGCGGCCGGTCGGACGGCCGGAAGGGCGGCATCGCCTTGCCGGAGATCCCGCCCTGGACCGAGGCGGAGCGGCTGGCCAAGGAGAAGGAGGTCCTCGGCTTCTTCATCTCGGGCCACCCGCTGCAACGCTTCAAGGACGAGGTCGAGCTGTTCGGCACCCGCACCACCGCCACCCTCGGCGAGTGGAGCGAGCACCAGGCCAGCATCGGGGCGGTGGTGACCGCGGTGAAGCGGCAGATCTCCAAGAAGACCGGGAAAGAGTATGCCCGGCTGGTGCTGGAGGACTTCCACGGCACGGCGGAGGCGATCGTGTTCCCCGACGCCTGGGCCAAGCTGAACCAGACGATCGTGGCCGACGCCGCGCTGCTCCTGACCGGCGGGTACAGCGATCGCGACCGCGGCGAGGACCACGCGCCGTTCATCGTGGAGACGGCCCGACAGATGGACGACCTCAAACGGAGCGGGGCGGTCGCGCTCAGCATCAGCTGGAGGGCTCCCTCGGCCCCGCCGCCGGAGCTGCTCCAGCAGGCCGCCGCGCTCTGCACCGCTCACCCGGGTCCCACGCCTCTCTATATTGAGTGGAGCGACGGCAACGGGGAGGCGGTCCGGCTCCGGTCCCGCCGCGTCCGCGTCGCGGCGGAGGAGGATCTCGTGCGCGCCCTGCGCGACCTGCTGGGCGCCGATTCCGTCCACTACGTCAAGGCGGGATGACCCCGATGGCCTCAGCCTATACGCTGGAGTTCGAGAAGCCGCTCCTGGAACTGGAGCGGCAGATCGAAGACCTGAAGCGCATCGGGAGCGAACGGCAGATCGACATCGACGGAGAACTGGAAGGCCTGCAAGGCAAGCTCGAGTCGCTCCGCGCCGAGATCTACAAGAACCTGACCCCGATCCAACGGGTCATGGTCGCCCGCCACCCCCGCCGCCCCTACACGCTGGACTACCTCAGCACCATCTTTACCGACTTCATCGAGCTTCACGGCGATCGCCTCTACCTGGACGATCCCGCGGTGGTCGGCGGCTGGGCCCGGCTGGCCGGGGTGTCCGTCATGGTCATCGGCCATCAGAAGGGCCGCGACACCAAGGAAAATCTCAAGCGCAACTTCGGCATGCCCCACCCCGAGGGCTACCGCAAGGCGCTCCGGCTCATGAAGCTCGCCGCCAAGTTCGGCGCCCCGGTCATCACCCTGATCGACACGCCGGGCGCCTACCCCGGGCTCGGGGCGGAGGAGCGGGGACAGTCGGAGGCGCTGGCCCGCAACATCCTGGAGATGTCCATCCTCCCCACGGCCACGGTCGCGGTGGTGATCGGGGAGGGCGGCTCGGGCGGCGCGCTGGCGCTCGGCGTGGCCGACCGGATCCTGATGCTGGAGAACTCGGTCTATTCGGTGATCTCTCCTGAGGGCTGCGCGGCCATCCTGTGGAAGGACTCCAGCCAGCGGGAGCGCGCGGCGGAAGCGCTCAAGATCACCGCGGAAGACCTGCTCCGCCTCAAGCTGATCGACGAGATCGTGATGGAGCCGGTCGGGGGCGCGCACATCGATCCGGACGCCACCGGCGAGGCGCTGCGCGAAGCGCTCATCCGGCACGTCACCGAGCTCAAGAAGTTTCGACCCGAGAAGCTGGTGCGCCGCCGCGCCGAGAAATTCGGCGCGATGGGCGCCTACACCGAGGCATGAACGTGAACCAGACCGTCGAAGTCCGCTTCAAGGGCACGAGGAAGGCGTACTTCCTCTGGCCCGGCGAGGAGCCGCTCCGGGCCGGCGAGTCGGTCATCGTCGAGGCCGAGCGGGGGCGCGACTTCGGCCGGATCACCGCCGTCGGCGACCTGGCGGAGAAGAAGTGCGGCGGGTGCACCAGCTGCGGGGTCGGCGAGGCGGCGGCCGACGAGCCCGAGCCGCTCAAGCAGGTGATCGCCCGCGCCACCGACGACGAGTGCAAGGTGCACGACGAGATCCGGAAGTCGGAGGAGGACGCCCGGCGGAAAGTCGTGCAGCGGGTGCGGGCGCACGACCTGGTCATGAAGGTGAGCGACACCGAGTGGCAGTGGGACCGGAACAAGCTCACCATCTACTTCACCGCCGAAAAGCGGGTCGATTTCCGGGCGCTGGTGCGGGACCTCGCATCGACGTTCCGCACCCGCATCGAGCTGCGGCAGATCGGCGTGCGCGACGAGGCCGCCCGGCTCTCGGGCGTCGGACGCTGCGGCCGGGAATATTGCTGCTCCTCCTGGCTCAAGGAGCTCTCGCCGGTCAACCTCGGCCTCGCCAAGGACCAGCACCTTTCGCTCAATCCCACCCAGATCTCCGGCGGGTGCGGCCGCCTGCTCTGCTGTCTCAAGTACGAGCACGAGTTCTACGTCACCGCCCGGAAGCGGTTCCCCAAGGAGAACAAGACCATCCGCACCGCCCTCGGCGCGGAGCGGGTCATCGCGGTCGATATCTTCCGGGAGCGGGTCTTCCTGCGCAGCGAGGAGCACGGCACCCGCATCATCCCCCTGGTCCAGCTCAAGGACGAAGTCGAGCGGCTCGGCGACGTACTGGTGACGGCCGAGTACCGCGCGAAGGTGGCGGCGCAGGAGCCGGCGCCGGCCGCCAACGGCGCCCCGGCCGCCGAGGAGCCCGCCGAGAACGGCGATGCCCGCCGGCCCGAGCGGCGGCGACGGCGGCGAGGCCGCGACAGCGGGGGGACGCCGGGGGCGTAAGGCCCCCCTGCCCCGCCCCAGCTATTTTCCCCCCATGGCCAAGTTCTACATCACCACCGCCATCGACTATTCCAACGGCGACCCCCACCTCGGGCACGCCCTGGAGAAGGTCGGCGCGGACTGCATCGCGCGCTACCGGAGACTCCGCGGCGAGCAAGTTCATTTCCTGATGGGGATGGACGAGCACTCGCAGGCGGTGATCCAGGCGGCTGAGCAGAACGGGCTCACGCCTCAGGCCTGGGTCGATCTGATGGCCGAGCGCTTCGCGGAGTTCTGGGCCCGCCTCGAGGTCAGCAACGACGACTGGATCCGCACCACGGAGCCCCGCCACCGGGAGGCGGTGACCGAGCTGCTGCGCCGGATCCGGCAGCACAACCCCGGCGATCTCTACGTCGGAGATTACGAGGGACTGTACTGCACCGGCTGCGAGGAGTTCAAGCAGCCGGCCCAGATCGTGAACGGGCACTGCATCGAGCACCCCACGCTCGAGCTGGTGCACACCAGGGAGCGGAACCACTTCTTCCGGCTCAGCCGCTACCGCGATGCGCTGCTCCAGCTGATCCGCTCGGGCGAGTTCAAGGTGGAGCCCGCCATCCGGCGCAACGAGATCGTGCGCCTGCTGGAGGACGGCCTCCAGGATATCTCGGTGTCGCGCCACCGCATGTCGTGGGGCATCCCCTTCCCCGACGATTCCGAGCAGACGGTCTATGTCTGGTTCGACGCGCTGATCAACTACCTCTCGGCGACCGGCTTCCCCGCGCCCGGCTACGAGCGGCTCTGGCCCGCGGACCTGCACGTGGTCGGCAAGGGAATCACCCGGTTCCACTGCGTCATCTGGCCGGCGATGCTGCTCGCGGCGAACGAGGCGTTGCCACGCCAGGTGTGGGCCCACGGCTACGTGCAGTGGGAAGGCACCAAGATGTCGAAGACGGCGGGCACCGCGGTCACGCTGGGCGAGGCGATCGACCGGCACGGCGCCGACGCGCTGCGCTATTTCCTGCTGCGCGAAGTCGGCTTCGAGGCCGACGGAAATTTCAGCTGGGAGCGCTTCGACGAGCGCTACACCGCGGATCTGGCGGACGGACTCGGCAACCTGGTCTCCCGTTCGCTCGCGATGATCGCGAAGTATCGCGATGGTCTGGTCCCGGACTCGAAGGACGACACGACGCTGGACCAGGCGGGACGCGAATCGGTGCAAAATTTCGCTCGTGCCATGGACGCGCACGATCTTCGCAGTGGTGCGGAGGCGGCGTGGTCGCTGGTCGCGACTGCAAATCTCTACATCCAGCAAGTGGCGCCGTGGAAGTTGGCCAAGGAGGGCCGCGACGAGGAGCTGAATACCTCGCTGGCGGCCCTGGCCCGTGCGCTGTATCGCCTCGCGGTGCTGGCCCAGCCGTTCATCCCGGGCAAGGCCGCGAGCATCTGGTCCACCCTCGGCGCCGGTGGCGATCTCGCGGTCGAGTGGGACTCGCTCCCCTCGCCACCGGTCGGCGGTCTCACCGTCCGTCGCGCCGAAGCGTTGTTCCCCAAGCCGGTCACGGTCTGAGCCGCTTCAGGCCGACTTAAGAAACTGGTTGAGCCCCATAGAGTTACCGGGCCGGCGCACTTGACATCGTCTATCTCGGGGCGCAGGTTAACCGGGTTGCGTGACTTCGATCACGCCGTAATTCGCCGTTCGGCCACAAATTGGCTCCCGGAGCCGTCGAGTCGAACCGAACTTTTTCGAGGTGTGCCCACGAATGGCCAAACGCCGCTGGACCGTTGTTCTGGTACCCCATGATTCCGAGCCCTCGAAGATCGTCGAGGTCTCGTATCGGCTCGTGAAGATGGGTATCGCGGCGACGGTGTTTGCGGCGGCTGTGGCGCTCTGCGTGGGTTACGTCACGATCTCGCGCACGGTGGATCTCTCGAAGTCGGCCCGTCTCGCGCAAGAAAATGCACGGTTGGAGCAGCAGCTCAGCGAACTGAACGGCCGTCTCTCCGGTCTCGCCGACACCCTCTCCCGCATCTCCCAGCGCGACGCCCGCATCAGAGTCCTCGCCAACCTCGAGCCGATCGATCCCCAGGTGCAGGCCGCCGGCATCGGCGGTCCGACGTTCACCGAGGGCACGGCCGACGCGGGGGTCGCGATGATGCGGACCAACGAGATCCGGGTAGACCTGAACGGCCTCATCCGCCGGGCGAACCTGCTCGCCTCCTCCTTCCAGGAGGCCGCCGACAGTCTCGGCGTGCACTCGGCCCGCCTCGCCGCGACCCCTTCGATCATGCCGACGCAGGGCTGGCTTACCAGCGCCTTCTCCTCGATGCGCGCGCACCCGATCCTGCACATGGCCCGTCCGCACGAGGGCATCGACGTCACGGCCCCGATGGGAACGCCGATCGAGGCGCCGGCCGCCGGCACCATTCGCGACGCCGGCTGGGAGGCGGGCTACGGCAACACGGTCGTGATCGACCACGGCTTCGGCACCGTCACCAAGTTCGCGCACGCCTCGAAGATCCTGGTCCGCGAAGGCCAGCGCGTCTCCCGCGGCCAGCGCATCGCGCTGGTCGGCAACACCGGACTCGCGACCGGCCCGCACCTGCACTACGAGGTGCATGTCAACGGCCGGGCGGTGGATCCGCTGCGGTATGTGTTGCCGGAGCATGTGGTGACGGACTGAGACAGACGGGCAGACGGGCAGGCGGTCAGTGAGGCGATTGAGAGAAAAGCGAGGGCCCTCGAATCGAGGGCCCTTCTGTTATCCATCTGCCCGTCCGCCCGCCCGCCTGCCCGCCTGCCCGCCTGTCTAAAACTGCACCTTCGGCGCCTCCGCGGCTCCCGGCTCCGCCTCGAAGTATTCCCTCGACCCCTGGCCGAACATCTTGGCCGTCAGGTTATACGGAAAGCGGCGGATGTACGCGTTGTAGCTGCCGACCGCGGTGTTGTAGTCCTGCCGGGCGACCGAGATGCGGTTCTCGGTGCCCTCCAGCTGGTCCTGGAGCTGCTTAAAGCTCTCGCTGGAGCGGAGCTCGGGATAGTTCTCCACGATCGCGAGGAGGCGGCCGATGCCCTGGTTCAGCTCGGCGTTGGCCCGGGACATCTGGCCGACGTCTCCCGATTGCACCGCGCCCGACAGCTTGGCCCGTGACTCCGCGATGCTGATGAAGATGGTCGATTCCTGCTTGGCCACCCCCTTCACCGTCTCCACCAGGTTGGGCACCAGGTCGGCCCGACGCTGAAGCTGGGTCTCGATCTGCCCCTTGGCCTGACTCACCTGTTCGTCCATCGTCTGGATCTGGTTGTAGCCGCAGCCGCCCGTGAGCACCGCGAGGGCGAGCAAGGACGGCAGGATCGCCGAAGCGCGAGTCATCGCTGATCTCCCAGCTGAAGTTGATCGAGGTATGCCGCCGCGCGGGCCACCGTGTCGAGGTAGCCGGTGAAGGCCTCAGGCGGGCAGCGCCAGCCTCGCTCCGCCCGGTGGCGCAGCACGTTGAGCAGCGGCTCCCCTTCCACGCCGACCGTCGCCGCCGCCGCGGCCCCGAGGTCCAACGGCTCCCGCGGGACCGCCTTGTCCAGGAGGGTGAGCAGGCCCCGGAGCAGCACGAGAATGGTGCCCGCACTGCGGATGGCCAGGTCGCCCAGCGCGGCGGGATCGTCCGCCGCGGCGACGAATCCCTGCCGCAGCCGCAGCAGCTTGCCCCGGAACTCCCGCTCGAGCGCGCGACGCAGGTCCGCCGGCGCGACGCTCAAGTCCGCCACCGGATCGGCGCCACGGAGCACCTCGTAGCCGGCCCGCATGTCGGTGATCTCGAGGGGAAAGACATCGGTGGCGCGGGCCCACTCCGGCCGGCCGATCACCAGCGGCGGCTCGTAGCCCGATTTCCGCCAGGCGCCGAACGGGCCGGCCAGCGCGGTGAGCTTCCCGGGAGAGAGGTCGTCGAGGATGAGCATGAGGTTGATGTCGGAGCGGCCGGGCACGAAGTCGCCCCGTGCGGCCGAGCCGTACAGGATCGCGCTGTAGCCGCCGCCGAGCGCGGCATCGACCTGGCTCAGGAACGGCGTCACGATCCGCTCCACTGCGTCGCGCATCAGAATCTCCCTCCTGCCCCACCGCCGCTGAATCCCCCACCGCCGCCGAATCCGCCGAAGCCGCCGCCGCCACCGCCGAAGCCGCCACCGCCGCCACCCCAACCGCCACCGCCGATCCAGGGTCCACCCCAATATACGTTGCGCCGGCCACGCCTCCCGCGACGCCCGCCGTTGAAGGCGCCGGAGACGATGAGGAAGATGACGAAGAGAATGATCGGGAGCGCGCCCACGAACGGACTCCGGCCGCCGCTCCGCGGCTGGGCGACCGGGCGGGCATTGGTGAGCGCGGTGTCGGTCACCCCGAAGCCGCGCGCGATCACCGTGGCCAGCGCCTCCGCGCCGAGCTGGATGCCGCCGCTGTAGTCGCCCTCGGCCAGGTGCCCGACCATCAGGTCGCGGATCCGGCCGGCGGTGGCGTCGGTGACGATGCCCTCGAGCCCGCGGCCGACCTCGACCCGGATCCGGCCGGTGCCGGCCCTCCCGTTCTGCTGGGGCACGACCAGGAGCACGACGCCGGCGTTGCGGGTCGCGTCGCCCACGCCCGCGGCCGCCCCGACGCCCCAGCGGCGGCCGATCTCCAGGGCGACCTGCGCCTCGTCGCGGTCGCCGATGGTGGGCAGGGTGACCACGGCCAGCTCCGCCCCGGTGGCGGCCTTGAGCCGCTCCGCCAGGTCGGTGATCCGGGCCTCGGCGGCGGGCTCGACGATAGAGGCGGCGTCCGTGACGTAGCCGGTGGGACGCGCGGGGAACAGCGAGGTCAGCGCGGTGTCCTGCGCGAGCAGCGCGCCCCCGGCGGCGCCGGCGGCGAGTTGAAGCGCCGCGAGGAGCGCGATAGCTTTGGCTGGTGTCCCGCTCAATAGCTCTCCCGGTGCAGGCCGCGGTGCTCATCGCCTTCGCCGGGCTCACCGCCTGCGAGCGGCCCCGCGACGTCGCGGTCCGGGTGTCCATACCCGGCCCCGACTCGGCCGAAACGCCGGTCACCGGCGTGGCCGTCGTGGCGCTCCCGTACGACCGGGACAGCGTGCTCGCGGCGCTCGAAGCGGCCGCCCCTTCTGTCCGGCCCGACACCACCGCCCTCGACAGCCTCTTCCGCCGGTTCCGCTCGCCGTTCATGGACTACACCGGCTCGCTGCAGCGGAGCGAGCGGTTGCGCGACTCGCTCGACGACCTTCGGACCCGGCTCGACTCCCTGACGCGCGACGCCCCCGAGTACCAGGAGCTCTACGGCCGTTTCGCCCGCCTCACCGATTCGCTCGCGGCGGCGAAAGCTCGGACCGACAAGGCCCGAGCCGCTCTCGACCGCACCCGCGCCGAGTTTGTCGAGCGCAGCGAGCCGTTGCGCGCGGCGATTCGCCAGTGGGAAGATAGCACCTACCGAGGCTACGACAGCATCACCAGAAACCTGGCGAGCCGCCGGCGGCAGGACCCGCGAACCGACACCACTCGCGGCGATGGATGGGCCCGATTCAATCTTCCCGCCGGCGACTGGTGGATCTATGGCCGCTCGTGGGACGCCACGGATCCCAATTCGGAGTGGTACTGGAACCTGCCGGTCTCCGGCGACACGGTGCGACTCTCCAGTGAGACCGGACGGAAACGGCGGAGGTACTGAGTGGGACGGAAACTCCTCGCGGCCCTCCTGGTCGGCGCGTCGCTGACCGTGGGCGATCTCGCGGCCCAAGAGACCAGCTCGACCGCGGTCGCGACCCGCTCCAAGGGCTCGCCCAAGGCGCCGATCACGGTCTATGAGATGTCCGACTTCCAGTGTCCCTACTGCCGGAGCTTCGCGCTGGAGACCTTCCCCGCGCTGGAGAAGGAGTACGTCACCAGGGGCAAGGTGCGCTGGGTGTTCGTCAATTTCCCGCTCACCAGCATCCACGCCAACGCGGTGGCGGCCGCGGGCACCGCACTCTGCGCCGCGCGGCAGGGCGCCTTCTGGCCGGTGCACGACCTCCTCTACCTCCACCAGGCCGTCTGGGCGCCGCTCAAGGAGCCCGGCCCGTTCTTCCTGACGCTGGCCGATTCGGCGGGGATCTCCAAGCCCAAGCTGCTGGAGTGCGTGAAGTCGCCGCGGACCGAGACGGAGATCCGCTACGAGGCGGAGGGGGCCACCCGGGCGGGCGCAACCAGCACGCCCAGCTTCTACATCGAGGGCGGCCTGCTGACGGGCGCCCAGCCGCTGCCGGTCTTCCGCCAGGTGCTCGACTCGATCTACGCCCTCAAGTCCAAGGGCCAATAAAAAGAAAGGGGCCGCTTTCGCGGCCCCCCCAGGTAAGTGTCGCCTGGGCTCGTCGTTGCAGCGCTGACTCAGCAGCCGCAGGCGACCCTTGACTCTGTAGACAATGGATCACCTCCTCGGTAGCGGGTGGAACATGACTGCGCGCCGAATGGTAGCAGCGTTCCTCCCTTCCCGGCAACCGCTCGCCCGCCGTTAGATTCTCGCCCATGCCGTCGACTCCGGTGATCTACCGAGCCGCCGCCCGGCTCGGCCGCGGCCTCGCGCCGACGCTCGCCCTGCTGAGCCCCAAGCTGGCGGCGGGTCACAGCGGGCGCTCCGGCGCGGCCGGCCGGCTGGCAGCCTGGGCCGCAGGAGGCCGGGATCCGGAACGTCCGCTGGTCTGGTTCCACGCGTCCTCGGTCGGCGAGGGACTCCAGGCCGAGAGCGTGCTGCTCGAGCTCCGGACGCTGGTCCTCGGCGCGCAGTACATCTACACCCACTACAGCCCGTCCGCGGCAGGCTTGGCCCGCCGCCTGCCGGTCGATGCGGCGGACTATCTCCCCTACGATCTCCCGGCGGAGTCCGACCGCCTGCTCGACGCGCTCCGTCCCAGCCTGCTGGTGTTCGCCAAGCTCGATCTCTGGCCCGAGCTGGCAACCCGGGCGGCAGCGCGCGGGACCGCGGTAGCCATGGTCGCCGCCACGGTGAGCCCGGGGAGCGGCCGCTTGCGGTGGCCGGCGAGGCCGCTGCTCCAGGCCGGCTATCGAGCCGTGGCCGCGGCCGCGGCGGTGTCTCAGCCTGACGCCGAGCGCCTCGCCCGGCTCGGGGTGCCCTACGAGCGGATCCAGGTGCTGGGCGACCCCCGCTTCGACAGCGTGCTCCGGCGAGTCGCCAGCGTCGCGCCCGACGATCCCCTGCTGCGGCTCGGGGCCGGCGCCCCGACGCTGGTCGCAGGATCCACCTGGCCGGCGGACGAGGCGGCCCTCCTGCGGGCCTTCGCCGTCGTTCGGGAGCGCCGGCCCGACGCCCGCCTCATCCTGGTGCCGCACGAGCCTACCGAGCGGCACCTGGCCGCGGCGGAGACGGCCGCGCGGGCGGCGGGCCTGCCCCAGCCGGTGCGACTCGGCGCCGCCACCGGCCCGGCGCCCCTGATGCTGGTGGACCGGGTCGGGGTCCTCGCCGCGCTGTATGGCGCGGGGACGATGGCTTACGTGGGCGGGGGCCTCGGCACCGCGGGCCTGCACTCGGTACTCGAGCCGGCCGCCTGGGGCCTTCCGGTCGCGTTCGGGCCGCGCTGGGGGGAGAGCCGCGACGCCGGGCTGCTGCTGGAGGCGGGGGCGGCGGAGGCGGTTGCCGGCGACGGGCTGGCGCCGGTCTGGCTGCGATGGATCGAGGATGAGCCCGGGAGGGCGGCGCAGGGCGAGCGGGCGAGGGAGGTGGTGCGGAGAGGAGTGGGAGCGTCCGGGCGCTCGGCCGGGATGCTGGCGGAGGCTATTTCGTCACGACCCCTTCGAACGTCACCGTCCGGGGAACGAAGAGCCCCAGTGTGAGCGCGCTGATCAGCACGTCGCTCCAGCGGCTTCGCACCTTGATCCTCAGCTCCGCGACGCCGTTCCCTCCGACCAGCTGAGACGCGAGCACCTTCCTGAGCGACGGCTGCTTGTAGCGCACCAGGCCCCAGAACCCGAAGATCGACTTGCCGCTGACCGAGAAGCGGTCGCCTTGCGGCGTCTGCCCCGCCGGCGAGGCCATGGTGACCGGCACGCCGATCGAGCTGGCGTCGAAGCTGTGAGCGCAGCCGGCCAGGACGGTGAGGAGCAGCAGCGCGGGCAGCACCCGGCGCGGCAACCTCACAAGCCGGGGACCCGGAACGTGTAGTGCGCGCCGATGCCGAAGACGCCCGGCGTGCCGCCGTCGGCGAAGATGGCGTCGTAGGCGGCGTGGACTCCGAAGCCGCCCAACGTGTTCAGCTCGAGTCCGCCACTCAGGGCAAACTCGGTGTTGGTCTCCGCATCGAACCCGTCGGCCGAGGTGCGCACGATATCGAGGCGCGGCGCGAGCCACGGCTTGATGGCGAGCACCGGATTGGGAATGGTGAGCCCGAGGCCCACGCCGATCGGGAACCGCAAGTCGGTCACGTCGAGGATGTCGTCGTTGGGGAGGAGCTGGTCCCGGGTGGCGTATCCGATCCCCGCCTGCAGCGTGACCGCGAACGGAACCAGCGGGCCGCCGAAGACGCGGTAGTTGAGCGTGCCGCCGACCGAGACTTTCGAGTCGCCGGGGCCTTCGGGATTGTAGGAGGAGAGGATCGCGGAGGCCCCGAAAGCGGCGAAGCCGGCCCGGCCGGTGACCGCGTAGCCGGTGCCCCCGCCCGCCTCGTCGTTGGGGAACCCGACGTCGCCGTAGAGGCCAATGCCGCGGGGCACGCCCGCGTTATAGACCGGGATGCCGCGCACCTGAGCGTCGGCCGGAGCCGCGCGGCCAGCGAGCACGGCTGCCGCGACGATGACCCCGAGCACGATTGGCTTCATACCGATCCTCCGGTGCGCGATGCATCTCTGCAGAGAGGCCCCCGAAAAGGGCGCCGCAAGCTACCCTGGGGCTTCGAAGGATGTCAACCGATTTCAGACCGAACGCACGACGCCCGGCCGCGCGGAGCCGCGGGCCGGGCGTCGGGAAGCGCCAGTGCGGTCTAGCGGATGTACGCGAGGCTCACGCCCACACCCTCGACGTCACCCAGTCCACCGCTGGCCCGGATCGCCCACCGATCGCTGAACCGGACGTCCACGCCGAGACCGAGCGCGAACTGGACGTCGTCATCGCCACCGCCGAAGGTGGGGATGATGTTGGGATGCACGTAGGGGACGAACGTGGTGGACGACCCTTCCACATCGAACCGGCGGCCGAGCGTCAGACCGACCGGGAGCAGGAAGACGTCGTCGCCCTCGCCGAACAGGCCGCCGAAGCCGAGCGTGAGCGCGCCGTCCATCGGGAAGCTCTCGCTGTAGCTCAGGACCTGGGTGCGGAAATCGCCGCCGATGAGGAAAATGGTATCGCTGCCGTCGGAGTCGGCGAAGCCGGCTCGGACGCCGAAATCGTTGTCGCTCTTCCCGTACCGGTAGAAGCCTTCGAGCGCTACGCTGGCGCCTTCCGGATCGGAGAGCGAGCCGCCGAATTCGTGCGTTTCGAACGCGCGATAGGGCGCCCGGAAGATCGGGGTCCCGGTCTCCTGCGCGGCGGCCGCCGCGGCAGCACCGGTGAGCAGCGTGAGCACCAGGATCCCACCACAGAGACTACGACGCATTGGACTCTCCTTTGACGTGTTCGGCCACGACCCGGACCCGGTTGTCCACGACCTGGAGAAAGCCACCGCTGACGGTGAACCGACTGACGCCACCGGCGCGGCGGATCGTCAGCCGGCCGGTGCCCAGGAGCGTCATGAACGGAGCATGGTTGTTCAGGATGCCGACCTCGCCATCGTAAGCGGGTGCGATCACTGCGTCGGCTTCACCGTCGAACATAGACGCCTCGGGCGAGATCACCGTGACTTGCATCACGAGCTCCCGAGCTTCTCGGCCTTCGCCACCGCTTCGTCGATGCCGCCGACCATGTAGAACGCCTGCTCCGGGAGGTGGTCGAACTCGCCGGAGAGCACCCGCTCGAAGCTGGCGATGGTCTCCTCCAGCTTGACGTACTTCCCGGGGAAGCCGGTGAACTGCTCCGCGACGAAGAACGGCTGGGAGAGGAAGCGCTGCACCCGGCGGGCCCGCGCCACGATCTGCTTGTCCTCCTCCGACAGCTCGTCCATGCCGAGGATCGCGATGATGTCCTGCAGCGCCTTGTAGCGCTGGAGCGTCCGCTGCACGCCGACGGCGACGTTGTAGTGCCGCTCGCCGATGAACTGGGCGTCCTGAATCCGGCTGGAGCTGTCCAGCGGATCGACCGCGGGGTAGATGCCCAGCTCGGAGATGGCGCGGGAGAGCACGACCGTGGCGTCGAGGTGGGCGAATGCCGTCGCCGGCGCGGGGTCGGTGAGGTCGTCGGCCGGCACGTAGATCGCCTGCACCGAGGTGATGGAGCCCTTGGTGGTCGAGGTGATCCGCTCCTGGAGGTCGCCCATCTCGGTCGCCAGCGTCGGTTGGTAGCCCACCGCGCTCGGCATCCGGCCGAGCAGCGCGGAGACTTCCGAGCCGGCCTGGGTGAACCGGAAGATGTTGTCGATGAACAGGAGCACGTCCTGGCCCTCGACGTCGCGGAAGTACTCGGCGATGGTGAGACCGGTGAGGCCGACCCGCAGGCGCGCGCCCGGCGGCTCGTTCATCTGGCCGTAGATCAGCGCTACGTTCTCCAGGATCTTGGCTTCCTGGAACTCCAGGTAGAGGTCGTTGCCCTCGCGGGTCCGCTCGCCCACGCCGCAGAACACCGACTTGCCGCCGTGGCCCTTGGCCACGTTGTTGATCAGCTCCTGGATCACGACCGTCTTGCCCACGCCGGCGCCGCCGAAGAGCCCGATCTTGCCGCCCTTCACGAACGGGGCGATGAGGTCGATGACCTTGATGCCGGTCTCGAACACCTCGGTCTTGGGCTCGAGGTCGGTGAACTTGGGCGTCTCCCGGTGGATCGGCCAGCGCTCGACGTCCTTGGGCAGCGGCTCGCCACCATCGACCGGCTCGCCCAGCACGTTGAGGATCCGGCCCAGCGGCGCGCTGCCGACCGGCGCGGTGATCGCGCTGCCGGTATCGACCACCTTCATGCCGCGGGTGACGCCGTCGGTGGTGCTCATCGCGACCGCGCGCACCTGGTTCTGCCCGATGTGCTGCTGCACCTCGGCGGTGAGCCGCACGGCAAAGCCACCGCTGCTGTCCTCGATCTGCAGCGCGTTGTAGATCTCGGGCAGGTGCTCGGGCTCGAACTCGACGTCGAGCACCGGCCCGATGACCTGGACCACGCGGCCGACGTTCCGGGTGGCGTTGCCGGAGGACTTCTTCTCGGTAGCGATCGCTGTAGCCATGTCGGTTCTGATCCTTCGTTCAAGTGGTTGTTCGGCGGGGCTGCCCCGCCTACCCTTGCAGCGCCGCCGCTCCGCCCACGATTTCCGCGATCTCCTGCGTGATGCCCGCCTGCCGCTGCCGGTTGTAGGTGCGCTTCAGCACCTCGAGGATCTCGCCGGCGTTGTCGGTGGCGTTCTTCATCGCGGTCCGCCGGGCGCCGTGCTCCGCCGCCGCGGTCTCCACCAGCCCGCGGTACACCGCGTTCCGCACGTACAGCGGCAGCAGCTGCTCCAGGATGGCCTCGGCGCTCGGCGCGAGGATGTAGTCCCGCGACGGCCCGGTCTTCGCCTCCTGCCCCGCTGCCCCGCTGCCCCGCTGCCCCGCTGTCTCCACCGGCAAAATCCTAGTGGTCGTCGGCGGCGTCGTCAGGGCGCTGATGAACTGCGCGTGCACCAGATCCACGCTGGCCAGCGCACCCGCCGAGTAGGCCTCGATCAGCGGCTCGGCGATCTCGGCGGCGTGGTCCGACGAGGGCTTGTCCCCGATGTCCAACCGCTCGATCGCCAACTTTCGGCCCAGATACTTGAAGAAGCCGATCCCCTTCTTGCCGACGCCGTGGAGCTCGACGGTGTAGCCCTCCGCCTCGAGCGCCTCGATCCGGCGGCGGGCTTCCTTGATCAGGTTCGAGTTGAAGGCGCCGGCGAGGCCCCGGTTGGAGGTGGCCAGGATGACGGCCGCGCGGGTGGGCCCGCCCTTCGACGGTGCCGCCGGGCGGCGCAGCAAAGGAAAGCGCTCCGCCAGCTCGGGCGTCATCAGGTCGGCCAGCACCTCACGCAGCGCCTCGGAGTAGGGCCGCGCGGCCGTGACCCGGTCCTGGGCGCGCTTCAGCTTGGAGGTGGAGACCAGCTCCATCGTCCGGGTGATCTTCCGGGTGTTCTGGACGGAGCGGATCCGTCCCTTGAGCTGCCGGCCCTTGGCCATCAGTCGGCCTGGAACATCGGCTTGAAGGCCGCGATGGCGGCCTTGAGCCGGCCGGTGAGGTCGTCGTCCAGCGCCTTCTTGGTCTTGATGTCCTTCAGCACCTGGCCGTGGGACGCCTCGAGGTATTCCAGGAAGTCCCGCTCCCACTGCCGGATATGCGGCACCTGGACGTCGTCGAGGTGGCCGTTGGTGACGGCGTAGATGATGGCGACCTGCTTCTCGACCGGCACCGGCTGGTACTGCGGCTGTTTCAGCACCTCCACCAGCCGGGAGCCGCGGGCCAGCTGCCGCTGGGTCGCGGCGTCGAGGTCGGACCCGAACTGGGAGAAGGCCTCCAGCTCGCGGAACTGCGCCAGCGAGAGCCGCAGCGGACCCGCGACCTGCTTCATCGCCTTGATCTGGGCATTGCCGCCCACCCGGCTCACGCTGATGCCGGCATCGACGGCGGGACGGACGTTGGAGTAGAACAGGTCGGTCGTGAGGAAGATCTGGCCGTCGGTGATCGAGATGACGTTCGTCGGGATGTACGCCGAGACGTCACCGGCCTGGGTCTCGATGATCGGGAGCGCGGTGAGGGAGCCGCCCGGCTTCTTGATCCGGGCGTCCAGCTTCACCACGTCCTTGTCCTCGGAGATCTTCGCCGCGCGCTCGAGCAGGCGGCTGTGGAGATAGAACACGTCGCCGGGATACGCCTCGCGGCCTGGCGGGCGCCGGAGGATCAGCGAGAGCTGGCGGTACGCCGCCGCCTGCTTGGAGAGGTCGTCGTACACGCAGAGGGTGGCCTTCCCCTCCTCGTACATGAAGTACTCGGCGATGGCGCAGCCGGAGTAAGGGGCGATGTACTGCAGCGGGGCGGGATCGGAAGCGGAGGCGATGACGACGATGGTGTAGTCCATCGCGCCCTTTTCCTTGAGTCGCTCCACCACGGTGGCGACGGTCGAGCGCTTCTGGCCGATGGCGACGTAGACGCAGATGACGCCGGTGCCGCGCTGGTTGAGGATGGTATCGACCGCGATGGCGGTCTTGCCGGTGCCCCGGTCGCCGATGATCAGCTCCCGCTGGCCGCGGCCGATCGGGATCATGGCGTCGATCGCCTTGATGCCGGTCTGGAGCGGCTCCTTCACCGGCTGCCGCTGGATGATGCCCGGCGCCACCATCTCCACCTGCCGGCTGCCGCTGGCCTTGATCTCGCCCCGGCCATCGACCGGCCGGCCCAGCGCATCCACCACCCGCCCCAGCATCGCGGGCCCGACCGGCACGTCGAGCAGCCGCCCGGTGCGCCGCACCTGATCGCCTTCCTTCAGCTTCAGGTAGTCGCCCATGATGGCGGCGCCGACGTTGTCCTCTTCCAGGTTGAGCACGAGGCCCGCGACCGTCTCGCCGGTCTCCTGGGCGGTGAATTCCAGCATCTCGCTGGCGACGGCGGAATTGAGCCCATAGATCCGGGCGACGCCGTCGCGCACTTCGAGCACGGTGCCCACCTCGGAGACGTCGTCCGCGCTCAGGTCGGCGGACTGGATCTCCTTGAGTAGAATGCTCTTGAGCTCACCGGGACGGAGGGTCGAGTCAGTGGCCATGAGGTCTGGTGCCCTGGCTGAGTTTTAGAGGTTATCCAACAGCTTGTGAAAATAATCACAATAGGGAGAGACAAGCAAGACTCGGCGCCCCGCAAGGATAGTCGAATGGCTAGCATGGCGGAACGGCGGATACGGGGGGCGGCGGGTGCGTGGTGTCATCCCTCGCTCCGCTCGGGATGACGCGCTTCCGCCTTGTCCGCCGCAACCGCCGCAACCGCCGTAACCGCCGCTTCCGCCGCCCCCTACCCCCGGCTCCTCGTGTTCCCCCGCACGAAAGCCAGGAGGACACCCCGCGGGCCCAGGATCCCCAGACCTCCGGTGGACACGTTCGCGATCCGGCGCGCCGTGCCGCTCAGGTGGCTCGACGAGGCAAAGTGGAGCAGCCGGACGACCACCGGGATCGGGTACCCGGGGTTGGCCAGCAGCTGGGCCGCGCAGGCGATTCGAGTGAGATCGATGACGCGCTTGAGATTGGGCGCCCCGCCGGCGCCGAATTGACGGGAGAGGTGCTCGCGACTCACCTCGAGCCGCCGGGCGAGCTCGGTGGTGCGGACCGGGCGCTCGACTTCGCCGAGCAGGAGACTCCACGCCGAGTGCTGCAACGGCTCGGTGAGCCGCAGCAGGCGCGGGGCCTCAGCCAGCGCGCGGCGGCGCTCGGAGGTGACCGAGTCCCGGGCCACCATCTCCCCCACCACCGGGTCATCGACCCCCTCGACGGCGACCGGCACCGCGTGGGTGCGGCAGGCGAGAAGCAGCTCACCGTCGTCGGGGCGGAACTGGCCGTAGGCGAACACCGGCACGCCGGGGAGCCGGAGCCGCAGCTCGGCGAGGTGGGGGATCAGGGCGAGGCTCGGGGTGAGGACGACCGCATCGACCAGCCGGTTCTCCAGCACCCGGCGCAATCCCGCGGCGCTCCGGCAGGTGACCACGCCCGGTCCGCCCCGAGGGAGGGTGCGGCGCAGCGCCGTCAGCGCCGTCCGGCTATCCAGCAGTGCGGCGACCGCGGGCATGGCTCAGTCCGGCGGCCGGGCCGGCCTTCCCGCACCGACCGCGACGAGCGTGCGCACCATCTCCCCCGCCCGCTTCAACACGCCGCGGGCATTGTCGTAGCTCAGGAGATCGAGCGCCTCGTCCAGCGTGCGCCACTGGCAGGCGGTGATCCCCTCGGCCACCTGGGGACAGGGGTCGCCGTCGGGGCTCTCGAGCAGAAAGAAGTGGCAGTACTTGTGGATGTGGCGGCCCCGGAAGCGGAAGTGCCAGTCGATGACCCGGATCGGGCCCTGGATCAGCAGCCGGTTGAGCCCGGTCTCCTCGCCGGTCTCCCGGATCGCCGCCTCGGCCGGGGACTCCCCGTTCTCCAGGTGGCCCTTGGGAAAGCCCCAGTTGTCGTAGGAGTCCTTGATCAGCAGATACAGCGGGGGCGAGTCCGGCGTCCGGCGGAAGACGATGCCGCCGGCGCTCACTTCGAGATCGGCTTTGCGCTTGGTCATGATGGAGACGGGCAGCGGGGCAGCGGGGCAGCGGGGCCGTTTGCCCCCTGCACCGGCAGCCCACCGGTGTGTCGTTGCTGCCCCGCTGCCCCGCTGCCCTGCTGCCCCGCCATCAAAACACCGAAATCTTCAGATACTTCCGCGGCTGCGCCTTGATGTCGGTGAGCAGCTCGCGGAACTGGATCACGGTGGCGGTGGCTTCACGGTAGAGCGTGGAGTCGGTGGCCAGCATGCCGAGGGTTCCGTTCCCCTGCTGGATCCGGGTCATGAGGGAGTCGGCCTGCTGCATCACCCGCACCAGGCTCGTCTGGTTCTCTCGCGCGGCGGCCATCACCGAGCGCATGTCGGCCGCGGCGTGGCGGATGTCGGCGCTCGAGGCCTGGCCGTTGGAGAGGATGTCCTCCAGCTGTCCGCCGCTGGTCGCGGTGTCGAGCCGGGCCACCGCCTGCTGGAAGGTGCGGGCCACGCCGGCGAACGCGTCGGACGTCGTCGCCACGTTGCTGCTCACCCGGTCGATGCGGGAGGTCTGCGCGTCGGCGAAGACCACCATCCGCTGGGAGATCGCCGCCAGGTCCTTCACGCTCTGCTGCAGGTGCTTGAGCGCGGTGCTGTCGAAGGCCTGCCCGATGCGGGCGGTGATGTCGCCCACGTCGCCGGCGATGCGGCTGGCCTGGGCGGTGAGCTGGCCGATGTCGGGGAGGGTGGCGCCGGGCCACGCCTCGCCGCCCGCCATGTCGGACTCGACCAGCGCGTTGCGCACGATCGGATCGGTCGGCAGCGGCTCGAAGGAGACGATGTTCGCGCTCCATTCGCCGAAGAGGCTGGCCGAGGCGGAGATCACGGCGGCCTTGGCCGGCAGCTCGACGGTGCGATCGACGGTCAGCTCGGTCTCCACCCACTCCTCCGGGGCGAGGCGGATCGCCTCGACCCGGCCGACCCGGACGCCGCGGAGCGTCACCGGCGCGCCGACGCCGAGGCCGCCGACCGTGCGGAAGCGCGCGGTGTAGGTGGTCTCCTTCTGGTTCACGTCGGTCTCGCTCAGCCAGAGCGCGCCGCCGATCACCAGCGCCAGCGCGGCGAGCACCGCAAGTCCCACGGCGAATTCGTTACTCCGCCTCATTCGAACCTCCCGGCCGGCGCCGGAGCGGGTGATCCGGGACGGCCTTCGATGAACTGGCGCACGACCGGGTCCTCGGTCGCCTGGATGTCGGCGACGCTCCCGACTTGGCGAATGACGCCCTCGTGCAGCATCGCGATACGATCGCCGACGGTGAAGGCGCTGCGCATGTCGTGGGTGACGACCAGCCCGGTGACGCCGAGGTCGCGGGTGCGGATCATGAGCTGGTCCATGACGGCCGAGGTGATCGGGTCCAGGCCCGTGGTCGGCTCGTCATAGAGAATGTAGCGCGGCTTCAGGGCGATCGCGCGAGCGATCCCCACCCGCTTCCGCATCCCGCCGCTCAGCTCCGCCGGGTACTTGTCCTCCACCCCGAGCAGATCCACCACCGCCAGGCTCTCCTCGATCCGCGCCCGGATCACCTCCTCCGGGTGTTTCCGCTTCACCAGACCCAGCCGGATATTCTCGGCCACGGTCATGGAATCGAACAGCGCCGCGAACTGGAACACGTAGCCCACCTTGCCCCTCAGCTCGGCGAGCTCGGACCGGTTCAGCTGGTGCACCACCTCGCCATCGACTTCGACCGAGCCGGAGTCGGGCTCGATCAACCCGACGATGAGCTTGAGGGTGACGCTCTTGCCGATGCCCGAGGGCCCGATGATCACCGTGTTCTGCCCCGCCGGGACCTCGAGCGTGACGCCGCGGAGGACGGACTTGGCACCGAAGGACTTGGTGAGCTGGACGAGGCGAATCATGACGGCGGGGCGGCGGGGCAGCAGCGCAGCGGGGAAGTCTGCTCCCGACACGAACCAAGCTCTCGCGTGCACCTGCCCCGCTGCCCCGCTGCCCCGCTGCCCTGCCTCACAACAACACCAGCGCCCAGAACGCGTCGAGCACCAGGATCGCCTCGCAGCCCAGGACCACCGCTCGGGTGGTCGAACGTCCTACGCCGGCGGCGCCGGCCTGGGTGTCGAGGCCGCGGAGGCAGCCCATGAGGGCGACCGCGGCGCCGAAGCTCGCGCTCTTCACCAGCCCGAACCAGATGTCCTTGAACCGGTAGAACTGCTTGAGACCCTTGAGGAACTCGGGGGTGGACAGGTCCAGCAGGTTGATCGCGGTGATCCATCCCGCGAGGACGCCGATCGCCATGGCGAACGCCGTCACCACCGGAAACATCAGCGTCGCCGCGAGGACCCGGGGGACGATCAGGTAGGAGTTGCGGTCGTAGGCCAGCGTCTCCAGCGCATCGACCTGCTCGGTGACCTTCATCGTGCCGATTTCCGCCGCGATGCTCGCCCCGACCCGGCCGGCGAGCGCCATCCCGGTGAGCACCGGTCCCAGCTCCATCATCACGGTCTTCCCCACCAGCGCGCCGACGAAATACATCGGCACAGTGCCGGTGAAGATGTAGGAGCTCAGCAGCGACAGGACGATGCCGGTGAAGACGGCGATGAAGACCGCAATGGGAACCGAGTCCACCCCCAACCGGCGCATCTGCCCGAGGAGGAGGGGGGCCCAGGTTCCGACATCAGCGAGTGCGCGGGCGGTTTCGAGGCTGCGGCGGCCTACGTGCGCGACGAACCCGTCCCGGGCGGCGACACGGGATGCCACGGAGGGCGACACGTGGGGAAGCTATGGCCGCGACGGGGGAGAGTAAAGCAGGGCCGGCTACATTACCATCCTCTCATGACCAGCTTCCTGGCGGTGATCCTGCTCGGCTTCTTCCTCGGGATGCGCCACGCGACCGACGCCGACCACGTGATCGCCGTGACCACCATCCTCTCCCGCCAGCGGACCACGGCGGGCGCGGCGGCCATCGGCGCCCTGTGGGGTGTGGGCCACACGCTGACCATCCTGGCCGTCGGAGCCGGCATCGTGCTGCTCGGCTGGGTCATCCCGCCCCGAGTGGGGCTGTCGCTGGAGCTGTCGGTCGGGGTGATGCTGATTCTGCTCGGTCTCATGAACCTGAGCGGCGTGCTCCAGCGGGTGACCGAGGCGGTAACGCCGGCGGCGCCGGCAAGCGGCGAAGTCCACCCACACACCAATGTGCATGCGCACGCCCATGCCCACGGCGACTACGTGCACTCCCACCTGCACGGACACCAGCCCGAAGCCCATCCCCATCGGCCGGAGGAGACTCCACTGGCCCGGATAGACCGGCTGCTGGGCCAGTTGGGACCCTACCAGGTGGCCAGGCCGCTGATCGTGGGGATGGTGCACGGACTGGCTGGGTCGGCCGCCGTGGCGCTGCTGGTCCTATCAACCATCGGCAACAGCGCGTGGGCCGTGGTCTATCTGCTGGTATTCGGCGTGGGGACGATCGCGGGGATGATGCTCGTCACGGCCGGGCTGGCCTGGCCGCTCACCGGCGCGATGGGACGGTTTGCCTGGCTGCCCCGGCGGCTGCGGCTGGCATCGGGCCTCATCAGCCTCGTCGCGGGCCTGGCCATCGCCTACCAGATCGGCGTGGTGGACGGAATCTTCAGCGCCAGCCCAACTTGGACGCCCCATTAAGCGTCACGCGGCGAAGCTCGCCAGCGCCCTTCCGACTTCCCCTTCCCGCAGCCGCTTCAGCGCGCGGTCGCGCAGCTGTCGCACCCGCTCCCGGGTGACGCCGAGCATGCCGCCGATTTCCTCCAGGGTGTGCTCCCGGCCGCCATCCAGGCCGAAATAGAGCCGCAGTACCTTGGCGTCTCTCGGCGCCAGCGTGCGCAGCGCTGCCTCGATCTCCTCGGAGAGGAACCGGTCCATCGCCTGCGCTTCCGCGTCGTTCTGCTCGTCGGCGATGAAGCGGTCGATGAGGGCCCGGTCGCCCTCGGGATCGAGCGGCGCGTCGAGCCGCACGTCGGCGGTGTTGAGCGCGGCGAGCGACTGGACCACGTCGAGCGCGAGTCCGGTGGCGGCCGCGATCTCTTCGGGGATCGGCTCGCGGCGCAGGTCCTGGCGCAGCTGCTCCGCCGTGCGGACGATTCGGGAGAGGTCGGCGGTCCGGTTGAGCGGCACCCGCACCGTTCGCCCCTGCCGGGCGAGCGAGGCCAGGATCGCCTGGCGGATCCACCAGACCGCGTAAGAGATGAACTTGACGCCCTGGTCGGGGTCGAACTTCCGGGCGGCGGTGAGCAGCCCCACGTTCCCCTCCCCGATCAGGTCGGGGAGCGCCATGCCGCGGTTCTGGTACTTCTTCGCGACCGAGATGACGAACCGGAGATTGCGCTTCACCAGCTCCTGCATGGCCTCCTCGTCCCCGGCCCGGACCCGCCGGGCGATGGCGACTTCCTGCTGGGCGGTGAGGAGGGGGGTCTGGCTCACCTCGTAGAGGTACTGGTCGAGGATGTCCCGGTCGGCGTCGAAGACGCCGAGGCTCTTGGCGGTTTCGCGCTTCCGGGGCTTCCGGGGCTTGGCGGGCGGGGACAGGGCCAGGATTTCCGCGATGGTCAGATCGGCGGACAGCGGCTCGGGCGAGGTGTCGGCGGGCCGCTGGGACGTCCGTTGGGGTGAGCCCGGACCGTCGATCTTCTTCTTGCTCATGCTCCCATTATATCCCTATCGGACCACAGAGGATGCGCTTGACGCTCACGCTCCCGGCGGCTAGGTTTTTGCGCTGCCGCGGCGCCCGAGGGCGCGACAATATAATAGGGGGGCGTAGCTCAGTTGGGAGAGCGCGTGAATGGCATTCACGAGGTCAGGGGTTCGATCCCCCTCGCCTCCACTGTGACAGGCGGTCGGCGGGCGGTTGGGCGGCAGCGGTAGAAGTCTGGTGGGGGCGACATTAGATTGTCGCAACACTCGCGGGAATAGCTCAGTTGGTAGAGCACAACCTTGCCAAGGTTGGGGTCGCGGGTTCGAGTCCCGTTTCCCGCTCTGATTTTGAAGGTCGGCGGGCAGTCGGGAACGAAGGGCCGACCGGTACGGTATTGGTCTGGGGGATCAACGTCGCGGGGTGGAGCAGTCTGGTAGCTCGCCGGGCTCATAACCCGGAGGTCGTGGGTTCAAATCCCACCCCCGCTATTGAAGACGGGCAGACGGGCCGGCGGACAGTCCCGCCGGCCCGTCTGCGCGACCGGTTAGGGCGGTTAGCTCAGTTGGTTAGAGCGCCACGTTGACATCGTGGAGGTCACAAGTTCGAGTCTTGTACCGCCCATCGCAGCAGCAGCAGCGGCCGGGGACCCAGTCTCCGGCCGTTTTCGTTTGTGATGGGGCCACATGGTCCCCAGACCGTTGAGTCGCTCTCCGTGACGCTTGACTCTCGCTTGAGGTCCTGAAGCCACCCTGCGCCGTGCAGGCTCGCAGTTGGGACCATTTCTACTTTGGAGGCTCACAAATGCGGGTGACGAAGCTCACACTCCTGGTGGCAGGGCTTGCCGTGGGAGTCGCGTCGTGTGCGGAAAACGATATCACCGAGCCAGACGGCTCGGTTGCAAGTATGGAGACACAGTCGGTCGCCGCCGCCCTGACGTTCAACCAGATCAGCGCCGGTGGGCCCACCTGCGGTGTGACCGCGGACAACCGGCTGTACTGCTGGGGGCAATTCTTCCTGGGCAACGGAACGAGGAATGGCAGTGTGCGGCCTGTCCCGATCGCCCCGAACCTGAGATTCCGCCAGGTGAGTACCGGTGAGTTTGCCGGGTGCGCGGTGACGACGGATGATCGCGCCTATTGTTGGGGAAACGCCGGGCAGGTCGGCGACGGCAGCTTTACGGAGCGGCTCACTCCGGTTCCCGTTGCCGGAAACCTTCGTTTCAGTCAAGTGGAAACGTCCGGGTCCCATGCCTGCGGGGTGACCAAGCCGGACAATCGCGCCTATTGCTGGGGTGACAACTTCGAGGGAACCATCGGCGATGGAACCCGCGAGCTCCGCAAGGTGCCGAGGGCGGTCAGCGGGGGGCTTCGATTCCGCTCGGTGAGCCCGGGCTGGTGGCATTCCTGCGGCATAACCACGGACAACCGGGCGTACTGCTGGGGAGGGAATCAGTTCGGCCAGCTCGGCGACAGCACCGACGTGCGGCGGCGCACCAAGCCGTTCCTCGTGTCCGGCGGCCATCGTTTCGAGCAACTGGCCGCCGGCACGGACCACACCTGCGCCGTGACTACTGATGGAAAGGCGTATTGCTGGGGCGAGGGGCGTGCGGGGCAGTTGGGTGGGGGCAAGAAGTTGCTGAGCTTCTGGCCGAGGCCGGTAGCCGGCGGCTTGAACTTCGACCGGGTGACGGCAGGATCCCGACATTCCTGCGGCGAAAGCACAGGCAACCGAGCGTACTGCTGGGGAAACAATTTCTCGGGAGCGCTGGGCGACGGCACCGAAGTCGAGCGACTGAAACCCGTAGCCGTCTCCGGCGGGTTGGGCTTTGCTCAACTGAGCGCCGGTGTCAGCTATACCTGCGGTAGAACCGGCGCTGGGGTTGGTTACTGTTGGGGATCCAACCTGGAAGGCCGTCTCGGCGATGGCACCCAGGAGAACCGCTCAACGCCGACGCCTATCGCAGGGCCGTAGAAAACCCTGCGCTCTTGGGGCACTCTGGAGGGTCACCGCGCGGTGGCCCTCTTTCACTTTACAGGTGGCGGCCGGGCGGCGACATTACGCCCCGGCGTTTCGCAGGGCAGCGCGGGCGGCCGTTGATATCAACGTCGTAGCTGCTTAGATTGCAACGCCTTGCGCCCTTAGCTCAATTGGATAGAGCATTTGACTACGGATCAAAAGGCTGGGGGTTCGAGTCCCTCAGGGCGCACTGAATCACTCCTGTCCTTCCACCGGTCCAACCTAACCGCTGAACGGATCCGGCCCGCAGCCCACCGGTAACTCCTTCGTTCCCAGGGTGCCCATGGCCCAGCGTCGCTGCGTGATCGTGGCCGGTTTCCCTCGCAGCGGCACCAGCTGGCTGGCGAAGTGTCTCTCCTACGCGCCCGGATTCACATACTACCGCGAGCCCGACAATTTCGACCGGGTGCCCGAGGCCGAGCCCCGGTTCGCCAACCTCTATCTCACCCCGCAGCACGACGACTCGGCCTACCGCAAGCTGATGTCGAAGGCCTGCGCCGGCGAGATGGCCACCGCGTTTACCATGCGGGAAGATCCAGGTCCGCTGCTCAAGTACTTCGGGGGACCGGGACGCCGGATCGGCGAGCTCCTTCCCTTCCTCTTCTTTCGCAAACCCAACGTGCTGGTGAAGCTGGTGTTCGCCAACCTGAACCTGACCTGGTTCAGCGCCCACCTCCCTCACGCCCGACAGCTCTGCGTCCTGCGTCATCCCTGCGGCCAGTTCTCCAGCTGGCAGCGGCTGGGATGGGAGCCCGATCCGGTGACGCTGCTTGAGAACCACCGACTCATGGCCGACCATCTCGGCCCCTTCGCCGACCTGCTCCGTTCCGCGGGCACCTTCTGGGAGAAGGCGGGCGCGCTCTGGGGCGCCACGGTCTACGTCATCCACCGGCAGACCCAGGCCGACCGGGGCCGGCTGATCGTGGCTTACGAATGGCTCTGCGGCGATCCGGTCGAGCGGTTCCAGCAGCTCTACGGCCTTTTAGGAATGGGGTGGAGCGGAAGCGCCGCGCGGGGGATCGCCCGGACCAATGCCGAGGGTGACGGGAAGACGTACTCGCTCCAGCGGCCGTCGGCGATTCAGGTCGATCGGTGGAAGGAGAGACTGGCGCCCGAGGACATCGACGCCTGCCGGAGGTTCGTGGAGCCGTTCGGCCTTCCCTACTATCCGAACTTCGAGCCGAAGGTGGAGACCTTCAGCGGAGCCGCGCCGGTCACTGCCCGCGGTTGATCGCCTCGAAGCGGGGATCGCCGGAGGTGCGACCCTGCGCGTGGATCGCGCCCACGTCCACCACATCCACCAGTTCGGACTGGGTGAGGCCGTGGGTGATCCAGTCGGCCGCCATGCTGCCGAGCGGCTCCAGTGCGGGGTCGCCGGTGCGGTTGACGAAAACGGCGACGGCGACGCGGTCGCTCGCGGGGCGCTGAGGGCCCCAGCGGCGGAAGGCCAGCAGCGCGGCGCCGGCCGCCAGGAAAACGATGGCGCCGATGAGGTACCAGCGCCGGTAGCGTGAGGGAGATGGGAACGGCACGGCTCAAAGACTGTCCCACGCTTCAATGCAGGACAGTGGCGAGGGCCCAGGACGACTATGTAATTAGGTATCACTCTCGAAGCGTTGCGCGGCCGGGGGACCGGCAGTACCTTCCGGTCCCTTCAAAGGGTCTCTAACCCCATGCAGGACAGTAGGTAGGGACACGAGAGACCGCACGGGGCGTAGCGCAGCCCGGTTAGCGCGCCTGCTTCGGGAGCAGGAGGTCCCGGGTTCAAATCCCGGCGCCCCGACTTGGTAGGTTGTGAGAGTACAAGTAAGTAGGCGACCCTTGCCGTTGCCTCCGGGGCGATGTGCTACGGTTCCAGTTACGGGGTTGCTCCTCGTCGCTCGCACCTTCGCGTTTCACTCACCACGGCAGACTTGGTCTCGTCATCCGTCTGCGTGTAGCAGCGGAGAGCGTGTCCGTCGAGCGCCCCAGGTGAGGCCCCTCACTTCGTCGCGCCCCGCACGTGCGTAGCCTTCCTTCATGTCACCTCCTTCGACCTGCCTGCGGGCCTGCATCATCCTCTCAGCCATTCTTTCGCCCACACTCGCACCTGCCCAAGACCTCGGCCGCGTCTCACGCGTTCATGTGGCAGCTGGAGGAGGTTTGCTCACCTCGGGCGATTACTTCACCGGGCCTGGTGCTCTAGCGGTCGCCAACGGAGACGCTTTCGCGGCCGCAATCCAAGGAGATCTCACGATAAACCGGACACTGGCCGTGGTAGTCGCGGTCGCGCATGCCCGGCCCGAGGCACAGCTGACCGGTGTACCAGTGGTCGGCTCGGTGGCCGTCCCCGGCGGGCGTCTGTGGTTCATGGACGCGGCTCTCCGGGCGCAGGTGCCGCTCAGTGCGGCGACTCGCGCCCCAGGCGTCTTTGGCCAGGCTGGGGCCGGCATTGTCCACTACGCGCTCGCCACGAGGCTCCTGGGCACGACAGTAGACGAGCAGGCCACAAACTTTGCCCTGGCGCTGGGCGCCGGCCTCGAGCTGCCGGTCACTCGCCGACTCAGCATCGAGGCCTTGGCGAAGGATCACATCGCCTCCTTCAAGAGCGTCCGGGACTTGGAGGAATTCGGGGTCGAGGGCCGGCGCGCCCACACGCTGATCCTTCTGGTCAGTGCACGGGTAGGACTCTGAAACTTCGGGCGATCGAGGTGACCTGACTCCGGTCGGGGAGTCGCGCCAGTCAAGCGATTTCGTTTGCTCCCACCCCCCACGCCAAGGGCCCCGACCCCTCCGGCGCTATCAACGTAACCATCCATCGGAAGTGGATTTACCCGGCCGCTACCGGGGTTCGAGACGACGGGCCGGAAACCCTCTTGCGCGCCGGATAGGTGGCACATATTTTCGCCCGAAAATGACGTGAGCAGCTCCAACCCGTCTCCTCGACCAGTGCCGAAGGTGCTCTATGACCTCCGAACAGTCGTCTGGACCCATGGTGTTGCTGGTAGACGATAACGCCGCGATTCGCGACCTCGCGGCGCGGATCTTGACCTTCGAGGGATACCAGGTAATCACGGCCGAAAACGGCGAGGAAGCGTTAGCCCTGGCCAGCACCTTGAACGGGCAGCTCGGCCTTGTAGTGACCGATATCCGGATGCCGGTCATGGACGGCCTGGAACTCGCCACCCGTTTGGCTCGCCTCAAGCCGACTCTGCCCGTGTTGTTCATCTCCGGTTTTGCCAACAGTATGGCTGTGCCCAGCCCCGTTCTCGCCAAGCCGTTCAGCGCCGACGCCCTGCTGGCGGCCGTGGCCCAATTTCTTCCCGTCCGTGCAGAGCTAGCTCCTTCTGATGGCCCGGGTGCTTAAGGAGGAGGTCACGGAAGTTTCTTGATCGGTGGTGATCCTCCACACAGTGTCGGCGCGCCCCAACGGGCATGTTGGGATTTTCGGGCTCATCCCGTGTCGCTCGGGGCGACGGCGGAGCGGGCCCTCATCCCAGACCGGAGTTCACCATGGCACGCGACAGGAACGAGGCAGTCAACAGTTACGTCACCGACATGCTCGCCCTCGAGGATCACATCGAGAAGGCGGTCAAGAGCCAGCTCACCGACTTGAAGGAGTACCCCGACGTCCTGGCCGCCCTGCGGCAGATCCATGTAAAAGTCGAGCACCATATCTCCGACCTGCGGATGCTGAGCGACCGGCGGAAGGCCGGCGGGGTAGTGGAGTCCGTCAAGCGTGCGGGCTCGGCGGTAGCCGGGGCGGCAGCGGGCCTGATCGACCTGATCCGCACCGAAGGCCTCCCCAAGAACCTCCGCGACGACTACACGGCGTTCAACCTCGCCAACATCGGCTACGTCATGCTGTACACAACCGCCCTGGCCTATGAGGAGCAGGAGGTCGCCGATCTCGCGCATCAGCACTTCCGCGATTACACCGAGGCGGTGCTGCAACTCAACAATCTCATCCCGGCCGCGGTGGTGCGCTTCCTCGAGCAGGAGGACCTGACCGTCCGGGCGGACATCGTCCCCCAGGTCAACGAGAACGTGGCACAGGCCTGGAAACAGACATCGGGCTCGCCGACTGCCCAGCCCGTGACCGCGCGGCGACAGTAGCCGGTTAAAGCCCGATGGCGCCCGGTCGCCCCAAGCCGAACTCCATCCCTTGATTGGAGTTCGGCTTTCCCGTTAGCCCGAGCCCTTCCCCCGGTCCGTTCCCGGCCGTACAATGGCCCTCATTCCCTGCTCAGATGTCGCCACTGCCCCCTTCAGGAGGCGCTCCTGGTGCGGTACCCCCTCGGCTTCGGCCTGCTTCTGGTCGCCTGCTCCACGAAGTACGCCTCACCCGTCCCACCGACGCCGCGCGAGGCCACAGGGGTCTCCGCCTCCGCCGGCCACACCTGGGATGCGGTGATCGAGCAATTTGCGGCCAGGAACATCCCCATCCGCACGATTGAACGCGTCTCCGGACTGATCGTCACGGGCGAGTTGAGCGTGGGCGGGGAGGGCGCGAGCTGGGCTGACTGCAGCAGGACCGCAGGGGCCCAGGGACCCCCGACCCATGCGACCTACAACGTGTTGGTGAGAGGCGATTCGAGCACTTCGACGGTGAAGGTGACCGTGCGGTGGTCACTGTACCTGTCGCCGGCGGGCAACGTCGAATGCTTCACCACAAATGAGTGGGAACAAGCCTTCGAGGGAGAGGTCAAAGCCCGGGCGGAACGCTTCTGGATGCTGGAGCGATCGAGAGGCCCTGCAACTTCGTCGGCGAGGTCACTGCCCGCGCAGCCGGCTACGCGATCCGCCCAGCCGCCGCCGGATCGGGCGACAGCTGCAACGGCGCCGGGGATTGAGAGCGAGAGCCAGGACCCCGAACTGCCGCGAGGGAACGCTGAGCTACTGAAGCAATTTGAGTTCGGCGTGGCGGTGGTGGACTGCACCCGACTCGGGCTGATGACCTCGTACGGTGAAATCTCGCTCGGCGTGCTCGTCGTGAACCTCACCGACGGTGCCATGACCGGCGGTTCCACCGGATTCAACCTGGCGAACCTCTACGATGGGTACCGGCGAACCGTTCCAGGCGGCCGATCGGGTGTCATCGAGCTGCGCCACGACGGGGCAAAGGTCGGAGAGTACAACTCAGACGGGCTGGTCCGATCGAACTGGAAGTAAATCGAGGGCCCGTCTGACGACCCCGGTAGCCTCGAGAGGCTACCGGGGTCTCTGTTTTCCTACTGAGGCGCGGCCGAGCTATCCGAACCCGTACTCAGCGTATCTCCCTTCGAAGTGACAGGCTGCCCTTCGTCGGGACGGGTCTGCTCCACGTCTGGTCCGAGCGTCGATTGCCCTGTCGAATCGACCACGCCGGACTCAGTCTGATTCGGAGCGGTCGAGTCGGAAACGGCCGAGGCCGTCGTATCCTGCGGCGCGGCCCCAGCGTCGTTTGACTCTTCGTTGCGTGCACATGCCACGCTCGCAATCAGCAGCAGCGACACAGCGCAGCGTGCAAGAAATAAGTTCTGCATTTGATCCCCATAGCAAGAGAAAACAGCGTGAGTGTGACCGCGTTACTTCCTGGCAGGGGAGACCTTCCCTCGCCGCGTGGGCTGACTCGCGGTCTCGCCCGTTCCGTTCCGTTTCCGCTTCGGTCCCAGCTCTGGAAACAGCTTGCTGGCGACGTCTCGAAACATCTCGGGGTCGATGTCGGGTCCGATGGGCGCCGTCAGCTGCGGCTCCGCGTCCAGTTCGGGCGGGTCAAATCCCTCCGGGCCACCTACCTGGACTTCGAGGTCGCTCCCATCCTCCGGGTGCGCACCGTTCCAGATTTCCCCCGCTCGCGGGTAGTCCTCCGCGCTGAACTGATAGAGGATGCGATGCAGGCCCTTCGCCTCGTGAACCGCGGCCTCGGGAAACCGCTTGTTGCTGATGTCGGGGATCGGAAGCAGCTTGCCGACATCGACCCCGGAAAGCTTCTCGAGAGCCTTCGCGTAGGCCACGATGTGGACGCCACCGCGAACCAGCAGGAACCCCACGCACGCCCGTGCGGTCGGGTCGTCCACCGTCTCGTACACCCGGATCTTCCCAGCGCGCGCTCCACATTCCAGGAAGAAGTTGTGCAATAGGTCCAGCTTGAGGTTTCCGCTGGAGAATACGTTGGCACCCGTCCAGAAATTGCCCTGCGAATCCATCGGGAGGGCCTGCTGCCCGCTCGCGAGGAAATGATAGGAATTCCTGGCATCCGCGGAGGATTCGAGAGGGGCGGCCGCCGGATCATCGCCTCGCTCCGTGGTTCCGGTCAGGAGGAGATTGATGGCGTACGATACCAGCTCGATGTGTCCAAACTCCTCGGCGGCGATATTGGCGATCAGGTCGTAGAAGGGCCGCATCTCGTTCCGGCCCCGAAAGTTGAACGATTGAAACGTATAGTTCATGAAGGTGGACATCTCACCGAACTTGCCGCCGAGCAGTTCCTGCACAGCGGCGGCAGAGTTGGGTGACGGATGTGTCGGGTGTGGCAGCTCGGTTTGGAGCTTGTCGAAGCGGGTAATCATGACCGACTTCCTTCTGGGATGGACCGGTAGAGCGATGGGTTCGTTCGCTAGTCAACAGGAGGACTTTGCGGCCTGGTGCACTAGAGGGACAGCGAAGTTAGGCGCTCGGACCAGGCCACGCTGTGACGTACGGCCCGCTGACAGAAGGCTCGAGACTGGAAACGGTACGCGATTGGATTGCGGGGAAGGCCGTGATTGGCGAGCGGAAGGAGAATAGGGGGTGTCAGTACTCCGCGAAGTCATCGTCCGGATAGCAGTACAGCCAACGCTCACCCGGCTCCGCCGATGCGATAACAGGGTGACCGCTGGCGTGCGCATGTTTGGACGCATGGCGGTTGGGCGAGTCGTCGCAGCACTGCGTGGTCCCGCACTGCTGGCAGGTGCGCAGATGGACCCACCTCGATCCGGTCTTCTCGCACTCCTCGCACACCCGCTTCTCGGGCAGCGTCACTTTCTCGATCGCGCCCAGGTGGGCGCAATGCCCCGCAACTCTCATGGGCGGTTGCTCGGCTGCATCTCGAAATGTCCGGCCCAGACCTGCCGCGGCCTCCCGTCCACTTCGATCCAGGCAAAGCCCCGCCGAGCCTTCGGCTCCAGCGCCTCCGGGTTCTGCGCGATGACCTTGTACCAGCCGTTCGGTCTGAGTGAAGGGTAGTGGTTCGACAGGTGGGGCAGCAGACGCGCGCGGCCGATCGCCGCGGCAATCGAAGGATAGGCTCTGGGTGAACGGCGGCGCTCGGTGGCCGTTGGATATTTGTCGTCGGGCATCGGCTTTCCCTCCTTGGATCCCACCACGCGAAACTGGGTCGCGACGAGTGAGACCGCCAGTCAGGAAAGCCCCGATCGAGGATGCTGTTACAAAGGGCGCTCAGCCTGCCTTGTCGCTACGGCGTCTCTTCGGATGGAGAACCGCTCGGACCTGCACCAGCAAGGTTTCGGACGGGAATGGCTTCTGTAGAAATGCCACATCAGTGGTGATTTTTCCCTGCGGCAGCTCGCCCTTGCTGTACCCCGACATGAAGAGCACCTTGAGGCCCGGCCGGCTGCTGCGCAGCACCTCGGCGAGCTGGGTACCGGTGACGCCCGGCAGCGAGTAGTCGGTGAGCAGCAGGTGAACCTGGAGATCGGGATCCGCCGCCAGGTGAACCGCCTCGTCGGCGTTCGCCGCGGGGATGACCTGATAGCCCGCCCACTCCAGCAAGCGCCCGATTCCCCGACGCACCGATGGGTCGTCCTCGACGACCAGGACGGTCTCGGTTCCCCAATAGGAAGCGGCCAGGGCGCTCTCGGTCATGCCCCGCCGTAAGTCAGAAAACGTGCCGGGAAATGACGAAACTCCCCCCGGCAGAACTTTCCTCAGGGTATTCCCCGGGCCCGCTCCTCTCCCGATGAGCGCCGCTCGCGATCGAGCAGCGACCGCAGCTCGCGGAGCAGGGCGTCCATGGAGAATGGCTTCTGGAGAAACGCCGTCCCGGCGCCCACCCGCCCCGGCGGCATGCTCTCGGCATCCGCCTGGCCCGAGATGTAGAGCACGCGGAGCCCCGGCCTCTCGGGGAGCAGCAGGCGCGCCAGCTGCGGTCCGGTGACGCCGAGCAGTCCGATGTCGGTGAGGAGGACGTGGATCGGAGAGGCGTGGTTGGCGGCGATCTCGAGCGCTTCCATGGGTGTGGAGGCCGAGACGACGGCGTAGCCTTCCTGCTCGAGAATCCGCTGGATGGAGCGCCGGATCGCGCCGTCGTCTTCCACGAAGAGAATGGTTTCGGTTCCTGCGGAGGCGGGCCGGGTCATGCTGGATACTGGCCGGGCGCCTCTCGATTTGCCAGCCTTCCTAGCGTGTGGCGAGCAGCCGCTCCAGACCCGTCCGCAGCTCGCCGTAGCCCTCGACCAGCGTCTCGCAGGCGTCGTGTGCGCCCTGAAGATCGCCCTCCGCACCCATCCGCTCCAGGCGGAAGGCGGCTTCCACCGCCTCGTCCGCGCCGAAGTTGGCCAGCGATCCACGCAGCCGGTGGGCAATCCGGGAGACCGAGTCCGAGTCCTCCGCCGCCAGCGCCTCGCGCATCTCGCTCAGGAGCGGAGGAGTGCTCTCCAGGAAGGTCTCGGCGACGACACGGAGCAGATCGACGTCGCCGTCGAACCGGTCGTGCAGCACCCGCGTTTCGAATACCGATCCGGCCGGCTCGGTCGGCGGTGCCTGGCCGGCTCCGCCCACCGGCACCAGGCGGTCGATCATACCCAGCAGCTCGCGCACCTTCACCGGCTTGGTGAGATAGTCGTCCATGCCGGCTTCGATGCACCGCTCGCGGTCGCCGGTCATCGCGCGCGCCGTGAGGGCGACGATCGGGAGATGGCCGCCCTGGGCCTGTTCCCGCGCCCGGATCAATCCGGTCGCTTCGAAGCCACCCATCTCCGGCATGTGCACGTCCATCAGCGCCAGGTCGAAGCGCTCTCGCTCAGACGCCTCGACCGCCTCGCGCCCGTTCTGCGCCACGTGCACCACGTGACCGCGCTTGGTGAGGATGCCCAGCGCCAGCTTCTGGTTCACCGGGTTGTCCTCGGCCAGCAGAATGCGGAGCCTCGGGCCCTCCGGCTGGGCCGACGGCGAGGACGGTACGTCGGGCACGGTCGCGGCGCGGCCCAGCGCCGTCATCACCGCGTCGAGCACTTCGGACTGGCGCAGCGGCTTGGTGACGTAGGCTCCGACGCCGAGGTCCCGGCAGCGGGCCAGGTCCTCCTGATGGCTGGACGAGGTCAGCATCATCACGGTCGCGCCGCGAATGCCGGCGTCATCGCGGATCCGCTCCGCCAGCGCGAAGCCGTCCATGTCCGGCATGTGCGCATCGACCACCACCAGGGGGAAGCGCTCGCCCTCGCGCGCGGCGGTCTCCAGCAGCCTGAGTGCGGTGGGGCCGCTGTCGGCGGTGTGCGCCGCCATCCGCCACGTGCCCAGCATCTCGCGCAGGATCCGGCGGTTGGTGGCATTGTCGTCCACCACCAGCACCCGCAGCCCATCCAGCTCGACCGCCGTCTGGCCCTGTGGCTCGGACTCGGTGGCACGGGCGAATCGGGCGGTGAAGCGGAAGGTGCTGCCCTTCCCCGCCTCGCTCTCCACCTCGAGCCGTCCGCCCATCATCCGGGAGAGCTGGGACGCGATGGCCAGCCCCAGCCCGGTCCCGCCGTAGTGCCGCGTGGTCGAGGCATCGGCCTGGGAGAAGGCGTCGAAGATCTGCTGGTGCTTCTCCGGCGGAATGCCGATGCCGGTGTCGCTCACCGCGAAGTTGAGCCTGACCTCGTCCTCGTCGCCCGGCTCGTTGCGGACAGTCACCACGACTTCGCCCACGGCGGTGAACTTGATCGCATTGCCCACCAGGTTCACCAGCACCTGGCGGAGCCGCCCCTGGTCGCCCAGGAGATCGTCCGGGACGTCCGGGTCGATGTGGCAGGCGAGCTCGAGACCCTTCTTGTGGGCCCGGAGGGCGAGCGTGCTGAGGGTGCCCTCGAGGCACTCGCTGAGCCGGAACGGCGCCGGATCCAGCGACAGCATGCCGGCCTCGATCTTGGAGAAGTCGAGGATGTCGTTGATGATGGTGAGCAGCGAGTCGGCCGACGCCGAGGCTATGGACAGGAACTCCCGCTGCTCGTGACTCAGGTCGGTGTCGAGCGCCAGCTCCAGCATGCCGAGCACGCCGTTCATCGGCGTCCGGATCTCATGGCTCATGTTGGCGAGGAACTCGCTCTTGGCGCGGTTGGCCGCCTCGGCGGTCTCCTTCGCCACCAGCAGCTGCTGCTGGGCCTGCGACAGCTCCGCGGTCCGGGCGGCGACCCGGTCTTCCAGGTGCTGATTCATCCCGGCCAGCTCGTGCTGCGTGGCCGAGAGGTTGTCCACCATCGTATTGAAGGCGCGGGCGAGCTGTCCCACCTCGAGCGGACCCTCGATCACGGCGCGCTGAGTGAGATCGCCGCCGGCGATTCGCTCGGCCGTCTGGGCGATCGTGGTGAGCGGGCGCGCCGCCAGGGCGCCGAGGCCGAGCACCACGAGCCCACCGGCCAGGAACACCGCGAGGCTCACCAGCCCGGTGGCGCGGCGGGAGTCGCGGACGGCGCCTTCGAGCTTCTCCAGCGACAGGCCGAGGTGGAGCGTGCCCAGCGTCGTCCGGCCGTTGCCCTCGATCCGGGAAGCCACACGGTAGTAGCCGCCCGAGCTCACGCCCTGCCAGGCCTCGCCGGTCGCCGCCTCGATCAGCTCCGGCACCGACACCGGCGTGCGGTTCACCGCGTCGAGCACCCGTCCGCGCTCGTCAACCACGACGAGGTACGCCAAGTCGGGGTTCTGCAGCGCGCCCTGAATCGCCTCGTGCACGCCCTGGCTGTCACCGAAGACCATCGCCGGACTGATGCTGAACGCGGTCATCGCGCCGATGCTGCGGGCCTTGGCGCCGACGGCATCGAGCGCCTGGTGCTCCAGTCGCGCCGGAAAGTAGAGGAAAATGAACGCCGCGATGCCGCTGGCGAGCAGGCTTACCAGCAGCGCGAGCCGGGTCTGAAACCTCATCGGCCACCCGCCTCGTCGCCCACCACCCGCGCCAGCTTGAGGAGATGCGACGTGAGATCGGCCCCTTCCGCCCGGGAGGCGGCGAGGTTGATGACGATCTCGGGACGCTCGCCCTTCATATCGACCCCGATGGCGAGCCCCGACTCCACGTAGCGCGGGACGCCGGTCACGGTCGTCACCCGCATGGCGCGGCTCGCGGTGATGACATCGCGCAGCGGCGTCGCGCGGAGCGGGCTCACATAGAGCACCTGCACCTGCCGCTGGCGCAGCGCGGAGTCCAGCAGGGAGATCGCGTCGAGGTCGATCGCGAGGCAGGTGATCGGATGGTCTGGCAGCGCGCCGAGTGCGCCGGCCGGAAGCTCGGCGATCTGGCGGCAGACTTCGTCCGCGATGTTGGCCGAGGCGCGGAACCCGCTCTGGTAGAGCACGCCCACGACCAGCCGGCCCCCGGTCCGCTCCGGCAGCTTCCGGTCGAAGTTCAGCACCTTGACCAGGATGGGGATCTGGACCGCGACTGGCACCGCGATCTCCTGCGCCGCGAGGGGCCGCGGCGCGGCGCCGGCGAGTCCGGCGAGGAAGATCCCGGCGAGTAGCTTCGCCACCGTGCGAGCGCGCATGTTAGAACCGGTACCTCAGCTCGACCGACACCGTGCGCCCGTCCTGGGCGATCGCGGCCTGCCGGTGCTCCACTCCGCCCGGCGTGGCGGACTCGGCGTCGAACACGTTGTTGAGCCGGAGCGACAGCTCCATGCGGTCGAACACGCCGCCGGCCGACCCGGTCGCCCGCGCGGGCACCAGGAGGTGGAGGTCGCTGATCAGGACCGCGTCGGTCTCCGTGCCGGCGAGCGTGAGCCGGCCGGACTCGTAGCGGCTATCGACCCCGGCGCCGAGCCAGCCGGTCAGGTCCAGCGCGGCGCCACCTTTCACCATGTGGGCCGGCGAGTTGGTGAGCCGGCGGCCGGAGGCCTGGTCGGTCGCGTGCTGGAAGGAGTAGCTCAGGTATCCGGTGCCGCTGCTCCCGACCCGGCCCTGGAGCTCGACCTCGAAGCCATCGGCTTCGGCGTCACCGACGTTCCGGTACTGGAAGAGCGAATCCACCGGATCCAGGGTGAGGTCGATCAGCCGGTGCATGTCGTAGTGGAACAGCGAGACGCTGCCGAGCAGGCTGCTGCCGAGCCGCTGCTGCCAGACGGCCTCCATGGTCTGAGCCCGCTCGGGACGCAGCCCGGGGTTGTCCTTATAGTCCTCGCCGCCGTCGGCGTTCTCATAGGGGCCGGGGGCGCGGAAGGCGGTGCCGTAGAGCAGCTTGAAAGTGGAGCGCTGGGTCGGCGCGAAGATCAACGCCAGCCGCGGGCTGGTCGCGTCGTCGCTGTTGTCGTATGCGTCGTGCCGTAGACCGGCGAGCAGCGACACCGACCGGGTGAGCTGGTGCTCGTCCTGGAGATAGGCCGAGAGCACGGTGTTGGGCCGGCTCCAGTTCACCTGTCGGTCGAAGTACAAGGCGCGCAGGTCGCGCCGGACCTCGCCCCCTACGGTGAGCCGGTTGGACGACGCGACGTCCCAGTGCAGCGCGGCCTCCGCGCCGAGCACCTCGTTGCGCGAGCCGTCGACATTCTCTTCCCCGGCCGACAGGTACCGGCCGTCATAGCGGTTGACGTTGAGGTAGGCGCGGGCGCTGATCTCGCGCGCCTCGTCGAGGGTCCGCTCCATCTGGAGCTCGACAAAACCGTAGTCGTCCCGGGTGGTGCTGGGATCGCCGGCCAGATCGGTCTCGTAGGCGCCGGTCGGGATCGCCTTGGTCCGCGCGCCGTACTTCCCGTGCAGGGTGAACCCTTCGCCCTTCAGCCCGCCGAGCAGCGCCCAGCGCCGCTCCCAATCCATGTCGTGGGCGATGCCGCCGTTGCTCTCCGGCGAGGCGTATTCCGGATAGAAGAGATCACGGCCGTCGGAGCCGTCCCAGGTGCCGGCGAAGGACAGGCCCAGGCCGCGGGCAGGCGCGCCGCGATACTCCACCGTGCCGCCGCGGGCGCCGTAGCTGCCGCCGCGAACCGCCGCGCGCAGGCCCGGATCGGTGTCGCTCCCGCGGGTAACGAGGTTGACCACCGCGAAGATCGCTCCGGTGCCGTAGAGCGCCGACCCCGGTCCGCGGACGATCTCGATCCGCTCGAGGCTCTCCATCGGCACGCCCAGGTCGGTCCCGACCGGCGCGCCGCCGAATACGCTCTCGTTGATCGCGTTGCCGTCCACCAGCACCAGGATGCGGTTGTTGTAGTCGCTCGGCCGGCTGAAGCCGCGGGCGCCGAGGAACGAGTAGTTGCGGTCGTAGCTCAGGTAGAAGCCGCGGGTCGCGGCCAGGGCTTCCGGCAGGGTCCGGTACCCGTGGCGGTGGATGTCCTCGGCCGTGATGATGGTGACCGAGCTCGCGGCCTCGCTCATCGTCTGCTGGTACTTGGCCGCGGTGCTGATCTTGGTGCTCAGCAGCGAGTCGAGGGACAACACCATGGAGTCCGTGACCGCCTGTGCCGACAGGCTGGTCGCGGACCCGGCGAGCAGCAGGCCGGCGAGGCGAATGGCTGAGACCCTGGTCATGCGCAACCCACGGTTGAGGGACGGAGAACTCCGGCCTCAAGTATCGGCGCGACCCCGGGTTGGCTTTAGCGCGGGTGCAAGAAGCTGCAGCGCTAGGTCAGTTGCGTAAGGGCTATTCCCACGATGCCGGCGAGGGCGATGACCAGCGGCTCGGGCGCTTTGCGGAAACGGATCAGCAAGAGGAGGGTTGCGACGGCGATGGCGGCGGTCGCCAGGTCCACGATGGCCCGCCGGCCCAGCACGACGACCGCCCCGGCGATCGCCCCGGTGGCGGCTGCGGTGACCCCGTCCACCGCATCCCGCAGCCGCCGGTTGGCGCTGATGCGCTGGAACCAGGGGGCTACGAGCACGACCGCGAGCCAGGTCGGCAGAAACATCCCGACTGCGGCGGCAAGCCCGCCCAGCGGGCCGGCGACGAGGTAGCCGATGAATCGCTACGGTGATCACTACCGGCCCCGGGGTGATCATCGAGACCGCCACCGCGTCGAGAAACTGGCGCTCGGTCAGCCAGCCGTACTCCACGACCGCACCACCGTGGAGGAAGGGGACCACGGCCAGTCCGCTGCCGAACACGACCAGCGAGGCCTTGGCGAAGAACCCGAACACTTGGGCCAGAGCCTCGGGTGAGGCGGGGCCATGCACGCCGGTGAGGAGCCACCAGGGGAAGAGCGCGGCCGAGTGCCCGGGCCGGGTGAGCCACCCTGTCCGGGCGCGCCACATCATCACGACGAGGCCGCTGACGGCAAGGACCCAGAGAATCTCCGCCTGCATCCACGCCACCACCGCGGCGTTCACCGCCATTACGACCCAGAGCATGCGGTCGCTTCCCACGCTGGCCTGGAGCAGCTTCCCGGCGCCGCGCGCGATGATCGCGATGACCGCCGCACCGATCCCGTAGAAGGCGCCTTGGATCCACGGCAGCTCGCCGTACCGGAGATACCAGGCCGACAAGACCAGCACCATGACGAAGGAGGGGCCCACGAAGGCAAGTCCGGCAAGCGTCGCCCCCGCCGTCCCGTAGCGAGCCCAGCCGAGGTAGATGGCGAGCTGTGCGGCCAGGGGCCCGGGCGCGAGCTGGGCGAGCGCCAACCCTTCCTTATACTCGGCGGGCGTGACCCATTGCCGCACGACGACCAGATCGCGCTGGATGGCGGCCGTCAGCGCGATCGGTCCGCCGAAGCCGAAGGTCCCGAGGCGGAGGAAGTATCGGGTGAGATCGCCGAGCGAGACCGGCTGGGTCACTGGAACGCCCGATAGAAGCCCTCCACGATGGTCCACCCCTCGGTGAGCCGGTCCTCGTCAGACGAGTGCTTGCGAACCAGCCCGCTGAGCAGCCGCTCGAATCCCGCCGTCTCCGGTCGTCCGAACCGCTCGTCACGCAGGTCGATGTCGTGCACCATCTCCGCCACCGCGTCCAAGGCCCGGTCGTCCAATCCGAATCGCGCGATCAGTGTCTCGAAGGTGCAGCGGTCCCCCTCGTGGGTGTATTCCGCCTCGAACATGTCGAACCGAATTTCGCCGGCCCGCGGAGCGTAGTCGCGCTCCTCCACGAAGCGGAACCGAGCCCGCGGGTCGATGAACCGCTTGATGAGCCATGCGCTCGCGATCCGGTCCACGAAGACGCCGCGGCGGGTGACCCAGACCCGGCCGCCCTTCTTCGCGACGCTGCGCGCCGCAGCCCGAGCGGGTGCCGGTCTCCGGCGGATGCGCCCTTCCAGCCGCTCCAGGGCTGCATGGGCCACCTCGCGAGCCGGGGCGCCGAAGTGATCGATGGCGCCCACGTCCGCCAGCCGCCGCCGGATCCGGCCGATGGCGGCCTCGACGTCCAGGCGCGTGGCGTCCGGGAGCGAGCGGCGGGCGGGCGCATTCCGGGCCACCTCCTCGATCTCACCGGCGATCGCGGCGTAGTCCGCCTCACGCGCGGCGCGGAACAGACCTTCGATCTGGGCGTCGGACAGCCCGTCCACGAAGACCGCCTCGCACACCGATCCCTCGCCGCCAGCCGCGCGGATCTCCCGAAGGATCCACTGGAAATGCTCCGCGGACTGGTCCGAGCGGGGCAGGACGTAAACCGAGTTCTTGATGGCGACGGCGCCGACCCGCTGGAGCTGGCGCCAGATTTTCACCCGAGCGTAGTCGGGCTTGGGAGGAAGCTGATGAAGCAGCAGGATCCACCGAGGGCCGAGGCCCTTCACAGCCAGCCTCGGACGGCGATGCCGCGGGCGACCGCATCCCAGGGCATGGCATCGCGGCAACCGGCATCCCCGGTCCCGCCCTGGGCATCGGAGCCCAGGGCGCCGGTTACGGGATTGTAGAAGTGTTCGGCGGCCGCGAGATGGACGATATGGGCGATCTCAACCTCGCCGAAGTGGGTTCGGGCCAAAGTCAGCGCCCCCTCGGCAGCCGTAGGGTCGCTGTCGGTATAGCCGGCGACCGCCTCGGTCAGCGCCAGGGCGGCCCGCTCCCGCTCGGTAAACCAGGCACTGACATGATACGCCCGCAGCTCTCGCAGCGGCGCATCGGGCAGGAACGCCCGGCGCCAGCGATGGCGTGCCTCGGCGACGCACCAGCCGCACGCGCTCAGCTCGGCGGCGAGTTGCCGGACGATGAGCTCCAGACGGCCTTCCAGATCGGCGGCGCCGAGCCGCCAGTGGCCGAGACCGGCGTAGGCCGCCAGGGTACGGGCGCCGCTCGCCCGCGGGGTGAACCACCCGAGCATGATACGCTCCTTGCTGTGATTGGATACAACTGTATCATCGGGATTTCGGGCGCGCAAGCCGCCATTGTGGTCCCGCCCGGCAACGGCCAAGTTGTCTTCCACCCTCCAGGATCGACCCCGATGAACCCAGCTCGGCTGACCGCCTTTCTTCTCCTATCGGCGCTTGCGGCTCACCCACTCGCCGCCCAGCAGACCCAGAAGCCGCCCCTCCACGCCCGCCACTGGATCGCCATCACCGGCAAGCCGCTTGCGGCCACGGCCGGGGCGCTGATGTTCGCCCGAGGCGGCAACGCGGTCGATGCGGCCTGCGCCATGCTGGCGGCAGCCGCGACCATGTGGGACGTGCTGTCGTGGGGGGGCGAGACCCAGGCGCTGATTTACCACCCGAAGCTCAAGAAGGTGATCGGCATCAATGCCCTGGGCGTGGCGCCCTCGGCCGCGACTCCGGAGTACTACCGGTCCAAGGGTTACCGCTACCCGCCGGAGGAGGGACCCTTGGCGGCGATCACGCCCGGCACTCCCGGCGGCTTGATGACGATGCTGGCCGAGTACGGGACCCTGTCGCTCGGGGATGTCCTGGGGCCGGCGATCCAGATGGCGAACGGTTATCCGATCGAGGCCTCCACCGTGCGCCAGATCGAGCGGCAGCGGAAGATCCTCGAGCAGTGGAAGTACACCCAAGAGGTCTTCCTGCCCCTCCGCAAGGGATCGCGGCGGCCGCCCGAGGCCGGGGAGTTGTTCGTCCAGCGCGGCCTCGCCACGACGCTCCAGAAGCTGGTGGATGCCGAGCGAGCCGCGCTCCGGGCGGGCAAGAGCCGGCGGGACGCGATCGGTGCGGCGTATGACCGGTTCTACCGGGGGGACATCGCCCGCGAGCTGGTCATCGGCATAGCGGAAGCGGGAGGATTGATCACCGAACGCGATCTGGCGAGCTGGAAGGTGCGCATCGAGGAGCCGCTCAGCACCGACTACAAGGCGGTCACCGTCTTCAAGCTTCCGATCTGGCAGCAAGGTCCGGTGATGCTCCAGGCGCTCAACATCCTGGAGCTGACCGACCTGAAGAAGATGGGCTACAACTCTCCCGAGTATATCCACGCCCTGTACCAGGCGATGAACCTGGCCTACGCCGATCGCGACTTCTACTACGGCGATCCCTATTTCCCGCCCGAGGAGCCGGTCCAAGGACTGCTGTCGAAGGCGTATGCCCGGGAGCGCTTCTCCGGCATCGACTGGCGGAGGAACGACTCCACCGTCACCCCAGGCGACCCCTACCCCTTCCAGGGCGGAGTCAATCCGTTCGCCAAGCTGCTCGCCGAGTGGAAAACCCTCCCCGCTTCCGACACCGCGGTCCGAAGCGGCGGGCAGGACCGCCAGGCGAGCCGGCACGGCGAGCCGCAGCCGGACTCCGCGTTCTTCCAGAGCTTCTACGCCGGCACCACGTCGATCCAGGCGGCGGACTCGGCTGGATGGGTGGTCTCGGTCACGCCGAGCGGAGGATGGATTCCCGCGGTGATCGCGGGGGGGACCGGCATCGGATTGAGCCAGCGAGCGCAGAGCTTCGTCACCCGGCCGGAGGATGGCCCCTTCAACGTGATCGAGCCGGGCAAGCATCCCAGGGTCACCCTGACCCCGACGCTGGCGCTCAAGGACGGGCTTCCGTTCCTCTCGTTCGCCGTGCAGGGCGGCGACGGGCAGGACCAGAACCTTCTCCAGTTCTTCCTCAACGTGGTCGAGTTCGGGATGACGCCGCAGCAGGCTGTCGAGGCGCACAATATCAACAGCTATCAGATGCGCTCGTCGTTCGGCGAGCACGAGTCGCGGCCGGGACTCATGCTGGTGGCGTCGGCGACGCCCGACAGCGTCCGCCGGCGGCTCGAGGCGATGGGGTACACGCTCGAGACCGAGGAGCGGACCTCGGGACCGATCAACGCCATTCTGTTCGACCGGGCGCACCGGACGATGTGGGGCGCGTCCAGCAATCACGGCGAGGACTACGGGGTGGCTTGGTGATGACGGCGGATTCGGCGGTTGCGGCGGTTGCGGCGGTTGCGCTGTTCGTCGTCACCGCCTGCTCCTCCACCGGGAGCGGTGCGCCTTCTCCGGCGGCGGGCCCTCCGACACTGATCGTCAACGCCCGCATCCTTGACGGCAGCGGGGCGGAGGCGAAGTCGGGGAGCGTGCGGATTCTGGACGACCGCGTCGTGGCGATCGGTGAGCTGCCGCGGGATCCGGGCGACAGCGTGATCGACGCCGGCGGCCTGGTGCTGGCGCCCGGCTTCATCGACACCCACAGCCACGCCGACCGGCAGATCTTCACCCACCGCGACGCGCTGGCCGCGGTGAGCCAGGGTATCACGACGATCGTGGTAGGCCAGGACGGCGGCTCCGCCGACACGCTGAGCGCGTTCTTCGCCCGGCTGGAGGCGACACCGCCGGCGATCAACGTCGCCAGCTACGTCGGCCATAACACGGTGCGTGACCTGGTCATGGGCGAAGATTTCCGGCGCCACGCGACGCCGGACGAAGTGCGGCGGATGCAGGAGCTGGTGCGGCAGGGCCTGCGGGACGGCGCGTTGGGGCTCTCCACCGGATTGGAGTACGACCCCGGTATCTACTCCGACCCCTCCGAGGTGCTGGCGCTGGCGCGGACCACGGCAGAGGTGGGCGGGCGATACATCAGCCACACCCGGAGCGAGGACCGCAGGTTCTGGGCGGCGGTCGATGAGATCATCACTATCGGCCGGACCACCGGCATGCCGGTGCAGATCTCGCACACCAAGCTGGCGATGCGAAGCCTGTGGGGGCAGGCCGACTCGTTGATCCGGATCCTCGACCGCGCCCGAGCGTCGGGCGTGAAGATCACGGCGGACGTCTATCCCTACACTTACTGGCAGTCGAACCTCGGCGTGCTGCTCCCGGAGCGGAACTTCGAGGATCGCGCGGCGGCCCAGTTCGCGCTCGACGAGGTGGCGCCGCCGGAGGGCCTGCTGCTCTCGGCCTACGCGCCGGACCCGTCCTATGTCGGGAAGACGGTGGCCGACATCGCGAAGCTGCGGGGCAGCGATCCGGTCACCACCTACATGGACCTGGTCCAGAAGGCGGAGGCGTACCGGGCGAGCGACGCGCCGGGCCCGGTCGATCGGGTGATCGGCACCAGCATGGTCGAGGGCGACATCGAGCGGATCGTCGCCTGGCCCTACACCAATTTCTGTACCGACGGATCGCTGGTCGACCGGCATCCGCGGGGCGGAGGCTCGTTCCCCAGGATCCTGGGGCGGTACGTGCGCGAGCGAGGCATCGTGACGCTGCCGGACGCGGTGCGGAAGCTGTCGTCGCTCGCGGCGGCGAACGTCGGGATCGAGAACCGGGGGAGGATCGAGGCGGGGATGCTGGCGGACCTGGTGCTGTTCGATCCGAAGACGGTGGTGGACCGGGCTACGCTGGAGGATCCCGCGGCGGTTTCGGAGGGGATCAGCATGGTCTGGGTGAACGGCGTGGTGGTCTATCGGGAGGGTCGGGCGGCGGGGGCGTACCCGGGGAGGGTGGTGAGGCGGTAGCGGCGGGGATGGGGGGATGCCCGGTGCTTCATCCCGAGCGCAGCGAGGGACCTGGCTAGGCCGAGTTCGATGTCGGCCCAGCTAGGTCCCTCGCTGCGCTCGGGATGAAGTACCGGGCCACCTAACGGCCATCCTCCCCATACGGCCACCCCCCGATCTGGCCGGTCCGGCGCTCCGCCTGGATCGCCTCGTTGGCCCCGTAAGGATGCCCCCCGAAGCCGTGCCGCATCATCGCAATCGCCCGCGCCCACAGCCGGCGGTCGTCCCGCGAAGCGAAGAGCTGCATGACCGACTGCGCGATGACCGGGATCGGCGCCTCCAGCTTCAAGGCATCGGCCACCAGCCAGCTCACCTCGCCGGTGTCCTCCACATACGGCTGAATCCGGCCCAGCCCTCCGTCGCTCCGGTATGCTTCCTCCAGCAGGTCCACCAGCCACGACCGAATCACCGAACCGTGGCGCCAGCAGCTCAGGATGTCCTGCACGGCCAGTCCCGAGGGATGCCGCTCAAGCAGGTCGATCCCCTCGCCGATCGCCTGGAGCATGCCGAACTCGATCCCGTTGTGCACCAGTTTGGCGAAGTGTCCTGCTCCCGGCGCTCCGGCATGCGCGTAGCCACCGGGCACCGCGAGCGCCCTCAGGATCGGCGCCACCCGATCGACCGGCGCCTGCTCTCCGCCGGCCATGAAGCAGGCCCCCCGTCGGGCACCCGCGACGCCACCCGAGGTCCCGACATCCACCAGGTGGATGCCACGCCGCCGAAGCCGCTCCTGACGCCGGATGGAGTCTCCCCAGTAGGAGTTTCCACCATCGACGATGATGTCGTCGGCATTGAGCACGCCGGCCAGGGTGTCGAGCGCCTCATCCACGGCGGGACCGGCCGGGATGTAGAGGAATACCACGCGGGGCCGGGCGAGCGCGTCGCGGAAGCCGGCCGGCTCGCCGACGGCGATCAGGCCCGCGTCGAGCAGCTCCGCCCGCGGGCCGCCGAGGGTGTATCCCGCGACCCTCATTCCCTTCTCCAGCGCCTGCTCCGCGAGCCCGCCGCCGATGCGGCCCAGGCCCACGATGCCGAACTCCATTCGGGTCTCGACCATCGTCACTCGATCAATACCGCCCGGGCGGGGGCGCCGTCGAGCCCCTGGAGCCGTAGCGGCAGACAGATGAACTGATAGACGCCGGGGGACACGGCGGAAAGATCCAACCCCTCGACGATCACGACACCTCGCCCGAGCAGGAGATGGTGGACGGCGAAATCCTCCGAGCCGAATCGCTCGACCGAGAGCGCATCGATCCCGACCAGATCCACCCCCTGGTCCAGGAGGTACTCCGCGCCGTCGGGCGAGAGCGCGCAGTACGCCTGATCGAAGCCGCGGGCAGGAAGGGCGGAGTTCCGGGTCCGCAGCAGGACCCGCCGCTGGCCCAGCAGATCCTGAGCGGCGAGGTCGCCGGCACCCACCGCCGCGACCGTCGGGGGGATCTCCAACACCACGGCAGGGCCGATCAGACGGTCCACCGGGATCCCGTCCACCGGCGTGGCCCCCGGCAGGAAATGGCTGGGCGCATCCACATGGGTCCCGGTGTGCGAGCCGAGGGCCAGGGCGGAGACGTTGGCCTCATCCCCACGCGCGATCGAGCTATGGCTCCGGAATCGGATCTCGGGGTCACCGGGATAGATGGTCCCGCCGTCGTGCAGTGGCCGGGAGACGTCGTGGACCCGGCCGGGAGAGCGGCTCATTCGCGGAACTTCGAAGCGTGCCGGTGGGATTGCAAGACTGTCCGTCAGGGACATACTGTGGAGCACGATGAAAGCCGTCGCAGTCTGGCCTGACCAAAAGCGGGTTGCCGTGGAGGAGCGGCCGAGCCCGGCGCTCGTCTCCGACCGGTCGGTGCGGTTGAGGGTACTCGACGTCGGCGTGTGCGGGACCGACGGGGAGATCTGCCGGTTCGACTACGGAGGCACTCCGCCGGCCGGGGAGGACCACCTGGTCGTCGGCCATGAAGCGCTGGGCGAGGTGGTCGAAGTCGGAGCGGCGGTGTCGGAGCTGAGCCCGGGCGATCTCGTGGTGCCGATGGTGCGGCGCCCTTGCCCTCACCCCGGCTGCCGGGCCTGCCGGTCAGGCCATCCGGACTTCTGCGAGACCGGAGACTACACCGAGCGCGGAATTACCGGGGCCCACGGCTTTCTGGCGGAAGAAGTGGTGGAGGACGAGCGCTATCTGGTCCGGCTGCCCCGGGAGCTCCGCGCCGTCGGCGTCCTGACCGAGCCGCTCACCATCGCCGAGAAGGCGCTGCGCCAGTTCGCCGAGGTACGGCAGCGGCTGCCCTGGCTCGAGAATGCCTCGGGCGACGAGTCGCTGTCGGGCGTGAACGCCCTGGTGCTCGGCGCGGGGCCGGTGGGTCTGCTCGGGTGCATGCTGCTTCGGCTCCGCGGGCTGACCGTCGCGGTCTATTCCCGGGGCCCGCGGAGCGATCCCCGCGCGAAGCTGGTGGAGCGGCTCGGCGCCACCTATGTCTCCTCCAGCGACGTGCCGACCGTTGAGCTGGCGCCGCGGCTCGGGATGATCGATCTGATCTACGAGGCGGCGGGCGCGTCCCAGCTCGCTTTCGGGGCACTGGAACAGCTCGGGACCAACGGCGTGTTCGTCTTCACCGGCGTGCCGGGCCGCAAGCATCGGATCGAGGTGGCGGGCGACGCCATCATGCGCAACCTCGTCCTCCGCAACCAGACGGTGCTCGGGACGGTGAACGCGGCCCGGATGGACTTCGAGTCGGCGGTGCGCGACCTCGTGGGCATCCGGGAACGGTGGCCGGGCACGCCGGAGGCGCTGATCACGGGACGGTATTCCATGGAGCACTTCTGCGAGCGGGCCGCGGGAGGCAAGGGTGTGAAGGACGTGATCGCGGTCTGGAAGTCCGGGTGAGGGGGCCCGACGGCCGCTATCCGCCGATCGAGGCGCACGGCATCATCGGCGACCTCCAGACCGTCGCGCTCGTGGGCCTCGACGGGTGCGTCGATTTTCTCTGCCTGCCTCATTTCGACTCGCCCTCGGTGTTCGCGAAGCTGCTGGATGCGGACAAGGGCGGGCACTTCACCATCACACCCGCGCTGGAGCGGCCCAGCCACAAGCAGTTGTACCTCCCCAACACCAACATGCTGCTGACCCGGTTTCTCGCGGCCGAAGGCGTCGTGGAGATCTCCGACTTCATGCCGATTCATCCTCAGGAGCACACCAGCCGGCTGATCCGGCGGGTCAAGACCGTCCGAGGGGAAATCACCTACCAGGCGCGGTGCGCGCCCCGCTTCGACTACGCCCGCGCGAAGCACACTGTGGCCCCCGCCCCGCAGGGAGTCGAGTTCACCGGCGCGGACGGGACCGTGCTGCGGTTGTCCTCGACCGTTCCACTGGAAGCCGAGGGACCGGACGGGGTCGCGACGTTCACCCTCCGGGCCGGCGAGACGGCCACGTTCGTCCTGGAGCAGGTGACCGACCGTACGGAGTACCCCACCGACCTCGACCAGTACGTCAGCAGCTCCTTCAAGACCACGATGAACTTCTGGCGCGACTGGATCGGCCGCAGCACCTACACGGGGAGATGGCGGGATGAGGTCCACCGCTCGGCGCTGGCGCTCAAGCTGCTGAACGCCCGATGGAGCGGCTCGATCGTCGCCGCGGCCACGTTCGGGCTGCCGGAGACGATCGGTGGGGTGCGCAACTGGGACTATCGGTATTCCTGGATCCGGGACGCTTCGTTCACGCTGTACGCGTTGAGCCGTCTCGGCATGACCGACGAGACCGGAGCGTTCATCGCGTGGCTGGCCGATCGGTTCGAATCCGCCCACCCCGACTCGCTCCGGACCCTCTACACCATCGCCGGGGGCACCGACGTCGCGGAGCATACACTGGACCACCTGGAGGGATACCGCGGCTCGCGTCCGGTCCGGATCGGCAACGCGGCGATCGATCAGCTTCAGCTCGACATCTATGGCGAGCTGCTGGACGCGATCTACCTCTTCGACAAGTACAAGGAGTCCACCAGCTTCAGCCTCTGGAAGCGGATCGCGGGGCTGGTGGAGTGGGTAGTCGAGAACTGGCGGGCGGCCGACGACGGTGTCTGGGAGGTGCGGAGCGGCAAGCGCGAGTTCCTGTACTCCAGGATCCTCTGCTGGGTGGCGATCGACCGGGGACTCCGCCTGGCGGTGAAGCGCTCGTTCCCTGCGCCGGTGGAACGCTGGCGAGAAGCCCGCGACGCGATCTACCGCGAGGTGCACGAGAGCTTCTGGGACCCCAAGGGGCAGACGTTCATCGGAGTGAAGGGCACGACGCGCCTCGATGCGGCCTGCCTCATCATGCCGCTGGTCCGCTTCATCTCCGCCACCGACCCGCGCTGGCTCTCGACCCTCCACGCGGTGGAGGAACGGCTGGTGGAGGATTCGCTGGTCTATCGCTACGAGATCGAGGGTCCGGACACCGACGGGTTGGACGGGGTGGAGGGCAGCTTCTCGATTTGTTCCTTCTGGTACATCGAATGCTTGTCGCGATCGGGCGATCTACAGAAGGCGCGGTTTCTCTTCGAGAAGATGCTGGGTTATGCCAACCACCTCGGGCTGTACGCGGAGGAGATCGGGCCGGCGGGCGAGCACTTGGGGAACTTCCCCCAGGCGTTTACCCACCTGGCGTTGATCAGTGCGGCGTACGATCTGGACCGGCGGCTGACCAAGGCGGGAGTCCAATCGTAGAATCCACCTGGTCAGACCCCGTCGCTTAACGCCTTCCCAGAAAGGGCTGCGGGAGATCTACCAGGGAGCGAACGCGGATACTAAGTTGCGCGTCGTTCTTCTGAGGTCCGCGGATCATGGCCGCCGTGGCGCAGGAGTTCGGAAGCTGCTAAGTTTAGCGTTACGAATTACTTGGGTCCGTAGCTCAGTTGGATAGAGCGCTTGCCTCCGGAGCAAGAGGTCGCGCGTTCGAGTCGCGCCGGGCCCACTCTGGGACTCCTACCCCCGCTCACCTTGTGTGAGGTCGGGGGCTTTCGTTTGCCCTGGCGGTCTAGGTCCTGCAGTACCACGCTGATCCCTGAGGTGCGACGCAAAGAGGGCCGGGTGGATTCCATCAAGGCGGGAAGTCGTCCAAAGGCTAGCCCAGATTTGACCCCGCGAGCAACGCGGCAACAGCGGACCTGCCGTCCATATGAAGCTTTCGCAGCACGTGCTCCATGTGATGCTCAGCTGTCCGAGGGCTGATACCGAGCCGAGTAGCGATGGCTTGATCTGAAAGACCTCGCGCAACGAGCATGGCCACCTCGACCTCCCGCGCGGTCAATCCAAAGTGAACGCAGAGGTCCTCCGCCCGGATCTTCCGCTTTCCCGTCCTCTCCAATTCCAGCAGGATGCCGCTCCCATGTAGCAGCACTGCAGGCGGTACCAGGACACCTCTCAGTCGGAACTCTGAGCGATTGGTCAGCACTTGGTGGTTAAGCACCGCCGGCGGTGTGTTTGCTCCTGTGCCACTCTGGATGCGCAACCGGGAGCACAAACTCGTCACCGCCTGGTCGAGTGCACGCTGGAGCTGATTGCGCTCCTGAGCGGAAGCGTGGGCCAGGCATTCGCGGAGAGCCGGCGTCTGGTACAGCGTCCACCCAGCCTCATCGGCCACGAGGATGGGCCGGGCGAGGGCATCCAGGAGCCGGGCCTGATTGTCAGCCAGGGCACCAGGAGTGGACGGTGAATCAGCGGGTAGTCGCGTGGGTATTCCCCCCCATGCGAGAAGTTCAGGCCTGACATAATATCGAACCGGAGTTCCCATCCGCCAGACCGAAAAGGCATACCCGGTGAAAGCCGTCCGCAGGACCACGGATCCTCGCCTCCTCCGCGACGCTCTCTTCCGCCACGAAGGACCTACGAAGACGGTTCCCCTCGCACCGTCCGAGGAGGGCATATGCCCGCGATACGATCGGTTCATACCAAACCGTGTCACCCACGGAGTCCGCGCAGAGTTGCCTCGTCGCTACGCATCGCGGCTCCGCTGCTCCTCGCTGTCGCATGGCTGGGCTGTGCGAAGGACGAGCCAACTGCTCCCGAACACTCAATCCAATCGCTCGCCGCGGCCCGCACCATCACCGGGAGGATCCTGGGCCCGGACGGCAGGAACATCTGCCGGACGATAGGCGAAGGTACCATGGTCGTGCTTCTGATCAATCCGGAGTTCGATTTCACCAACGAAGAAGTCTTCGATGTCCAGGAGGTCACCTGCCCAGATAACAGGTTCTCGCTGGCTCAGGAGGCAGCCACCGCGCACCTCGGGGTCCAACTGCCCGTGAATGAAGGCATCGACGACCTGCCGTGGCGGACCCTGGCGGAGTTCCCGGTGCCAGCGGGCGGGGTCAATCACCCGGTCAACCTCGAGGAAGGAACTCCGCTGGGAGGCCGGGCCCTCTTGGACGGGAATCCGGTCGAGGGTGCCGCGCTGTTCGTCCAGTATGGATTCAATAGCATCTTTGGCTCCACCGACGGCCTCAGCGGTCCGGACGGCCGGTGGATGGAATTTTTCGGCCGCTCGCCGCTGATCCTGCAGAATGATGTCCCCTATCAGGTGTTCGGCTGCGAGGGTGGGATTCTCGGGGCGAAGCAGGCCGCTCCGCTTCCCCCTGCCACGTTCCTGTTCCCCTCCGAGAGGCAGGGGGTAACCTGCAGGCTGGAGACGGGACCCACCACGGAATTCTCCCATACCGCCACCAACCTGGCAGTCACCCCCATGCCCGGCGACATCGGCGGGGCGGTCTCCGGCGAGCTGTTCGGACAGTTCGGCGTGGGCTGGGGAGTACAGTTCCCCGTCCCAACGGGCGAAACACCGGCCCATGGGCCGATATCTCTCTCGCAGATGTTCAATGGCGGCCTCATCATCGGATTTCCGCCCCAAGGCGGCAGTCCGGCCCGGATCCTGGCTGGCGTCGAACTGGGGACGGCAGGGATGGAATGCGTAGCGTCTTGTCGAGATCTCGGCCTCGATGGTGTGGTGACGTTCAGCACCGGCGCGAGCGGGGAGAGAAAGAGCGTCACCTGGCGCTACTCGGATGTCGGCTCGGCCGAGCCGGTTGGGCTCGAGGTGATCCAGCACTCGCTCGATGGAATACGGCCTCATGACTATGTGTTGTTCCGGTTCCGGATCCGGAATACCAGCCCGTCCACCGTGAGGTTCTTCGCCGGGTTCTTCGGCGACTGGGATGTCCAACCCGACGTGTTCGACGATGTGGGCGCCACAGCTCTCAATGGACGACTGATGTACCAGGTAAGTCAGACCGGGTCCCGCACTCACCTCGGGACCCTGCTGTTAGGCGAGGCGCCAGTGACGGGGAATTACTTCTTCAATTTTGAGCAGGCTCCTTCGATCGCCGATCAAATTCGAGCATTGCGCGGGGGGCTCCGGGCGACCACGGCCGGTCCCTCCGACCTGCGCTACATCCAGGGGGCCGGACCCATCGTCCTGGATCGGCGGGAGGCCCAGGATGTCTGGTTAGCGGTTGTCGCGGGAGAGAGCCGGAGCCAGCTGCTGGCCAACGCCAATGCGGCGAGGGACCACGTGTCCAGACTGGTGAATACGGCGATCGGCGATGCAAGCGAAACGCGGAGCATAACGCCCCGCAGCAGCACTCCTGCGCTGTTGCACCGCCCGACTTGCAAGCACTGCAGGCCCACGCAGCCGAATACCAGTAAGCGGTGAGCAGTGAGGGATTGCCAGCACGTATAGAAGAGGCGGCTCGGCCGGCGTGGCCTGAATTGAGCGGCGGGTCGCCTCCAGATCACGACAGATCACGTCACTCCGGTAACCATGAGGCCCACTCCCCAATGAGGCCTGAACCTGTCAAGCTTCTCTTGCCTCCAGGCTCTAGGATCAGGCGGCAGATTGCACCAATGCCATCCACGGAGATTTCCACGGCACATACGACGCTAAAGAATTCGTTTGTTGGTAGCGCTTTTGAACGCATTCACCAGCCATTCGGCAGGCAAGCAAGAATAATCATCGCCGCCCTACAAATTCCGCAGGATCCGCCAGCGCAGAGCAAGAGGTCCCGGGCTTGTTGCCCGTCACTGCTGCCAGCCCGATCGAGGCAGCGCGCGGCTCGCCGGGCACGTCGGCGAGCCCGGTGCGCTACGACGCCCGAGCTCGACTAGGACAGCGCGTGTCACCTGTGCGACCCCTTACTTCCCGTCAATAATCATGTTGCCGTCGATGTCACTTAGCGAACGGTTGGGTCCGAAGTTGAGCAGCCGGCTGCTGGTCTCGACCCGACGCCCCTTGTTGGCGCCTTCGGTGATCTTGCCGACCAGGTGGGTCTGACCCGAGACCGTCTCGGCGGTTCCACTCAATTTTGCTTTGAACGATTCTGAAGCCGGCACCGCGGTGACTACCCAGTACGAATGAACCGGTATCTTGCCGGCTTGCCCGGACGACCCCTCGTCGAAGCCGAACACGAGGGTCGCCTTACCCTGCCGCTCGCCATTCACCGTACCCGACATGGTGTACTGTCCCGAGCTGTCCCGCTTGATCGCCTTCACGTGATAGGACAGCTCGATCTTATTATCCTGACTTGCCGTATCGGCCGGAGTCACACTCTGACCGTGCAGCGAGTTTCCGATGGATACAAGCCCCAGGCTCAGCACCACAAACGCACGACTCTGGACTCTGGTGAACATTGGTGGCCTCCTCAGGAGTAATCGTGAATAGCTTCAGCTCAGTCGGGACACCCATCCTCAACGTTCGCTCAACTGACCCGTTCTCCTCAGTCGATCTGACCTATGCCGGCAACCGCATCTGTTTCCGCAGACTCTTGTCGAACGCCGACGCGGGCACGAAGCGACGAAGCAGACTGACCTGGCGCGCCATCCGGCCTGCGGCGTAGCGTCGGTGCGGGTTGGCCTCGGTAGCAGCCTTCACGACCGCATTCGCGACCAGCTCCGGCGTGTCGGCCGTCTTCATCTCGTCCCGCAGGACTCCCTCCGCGTTCGTCGCGTGCCGACTGATAGACGTCGAGCTGCTGGTCTGCCTGGTAGACGTTGCCCTCGAAGGAAGTCCGCGTGTAGGCCGGCTCGACCAGCACCACTCTGACGCCCGAGGCCCTGATCTCATGGTCCAGCGACTCGGAATACCCTTCCAGGGCGTGCTTGCTGGCGGCGTACAGGGCCATGAACGGCGCCGGGATCAGGCCCATGACCGAGCTGATATTGACGATCCGTCCCGACCCCTGCCGGCGCATGGTGGGAAGCACTGCCTTGGTCATGCGAAACACGCCGAACAGGTTGACGTCGAAGAGGGACTTCGCCTGCTCCAGCGATGACTCCTCCGCCCCCGCGATCAGTCCCACCCCCGCGTTGTTGACCAGGAGATCGACCCGGCCGGCCTTCGCCAGGACCTGACCGACCGCGGTCTGGACCGACTCGTCGCTGGTCACATCGCACGCCAGGTACTCGACCCCGGCCACTCTCGTCGCCGGAGGCCGCCGATAGGTGCCGAACACCCGGTAGCCGGCGGCCTGAAGCGCCCGCGCGGTCGCCTCACCGATCCCTCCCGATGCGCCCGTCACGATCGCCACGGGCCGAGTCTGCTGCTCCTGATGGTCTGCCATGCCGTGCTCGCTTTCTGTTGAGGTCAACTGCCGTTCTCGTATATGATGCTCATCATATTTCTAAGCAAACGCAGCCCCGGCATCGGTGCATCGGGTATCAGCCTGCTGGGGTGAGGTGGTTCAGCGCCGCCTCGCGCAGCGCGTCGGAGAGCTTCGGGTCGTCCACGGCGCGGGCCAGGACCAGCGCGCCGACCGCGGTGGCGACGGTGACGAGCGCGCGCTCGTGCGCGCCGGGCTGCCCCCAGTCGGGCGACTGGCGGCCGACCAGATCGATCATCTCCTTGATGCGGCGCGTCGCAGCGCGCCGCACCTGGGGCGCCTGGCGCGGCATCTCCGAGCCGAGCGCGGCGACCGCGCAGCCGGTCTCCACGGCCTCGACGTGCGCCTTGGAGAGGTAGGCCCGGATTATCGCCTGCAGCGCCTGGTCCGGCGGCGCCGCGTCGGCCACCCGCGTCATCGTGGCCACGGTGTCGGCGCCGGCGCGGTCGGCGGCCTCGGCGAGCATCGCCTCCCGCGAGTCGAAATGGGCGTAGAAGCCGCCGTGCGTCAGGCCGGCGTCCTTCATGATGTCGGCGACGCCGGTGCCGCCGTAGCCGCTGCGCCGGATGGCGCGCGCGGCGGCCTCGACGATGCGCTCGTGGGTGGCTTCCTTGCGGCTGGGGTCGGTGCGTCTCTTGGCGGCGGCGCTCATATGACGAGCATCATACCATTGTGGCGGCTCGAGCGCAAGGGCTGGTGCGGTCGGCTACCTCTGTTCTTTGCAACTGACCCTGTGAGCCATCACTTGAAATCCACTTGACGGCTGGAGGCGACTCATCAAGCGTCACAAGGCGAGCATTGCCCGTTTGGGCGCCCGCCGGAGTTCCCCGACGAAAGAGGAAGGGCGGACCCCATGCATTGCTTCGATGGCCTTGCGCCAGAATTGGCTGCCCGGAGGCGACAGGGCCGGCCGCCTCGGCTCCGGCGGCGGCTCCCGCACACACTTGCCCAGCTTCTCATGGTTACCGTCCTGGCCTGCGCTAAGGACGACGAGTCGCCCACCGGTCCAGAATCAGTAGCGCTGGAGCCCACGCAGACGCTCGCCGGAACGTCGGCTCCGCTGTCGTTTCGCATGGTCAGCGCGGGCAGGCTCCACAGTTGTGGCCTGACCGTCGCCAACGAGGCCTACTGCTGGGGCGCGGGCGGCAGCGGCCAGCTTGGCGATGGCACCACCACCAACCGAACGAGGCCGGCGCCGGTAGCTGGCGGGCTCCGCTTCATTCAGGTGAGCGCAGGCGGTAGCTACACCTGTGGCCTGACGGCCGCCAACCTGGCCTACTGCTGGGGGGAAAATCTCAGGGGCAAGCTCGGCGACGGTACGATAACCCAACGCCTGGTGCCGGTGGCGGTCCTTGGAGCTCACCGCTTCAGATCGGTGCGCGCGGGTGGTGACCACACCTGTGGTGTCACCCTCGACAATGTGGCCTACTGCTGGGGACGCAATACCGAGGGCCAGGTCGGCGACAGCTCCGATATCGGTGGCCGCCGCAGGCCGGCCCGAGTGGCCGGCGGACTCAGCTTCCGCCACGTCGATCCCGGCAACCTTCACACCTGCGGCGTGACCACCAATGACAAGGCGTACTGCTGGGGATACGGTGGCGTAGGACAAATTGGCGACGGCAAGACCGTCGAGCGCCATTGGCCGAGGGCAGTCGCGGGTGGGCTCGTCTTCCGTTTGGTCTCCGCAGGGGGCGCACACAGTTGCGGGCTGACTCGCGAGGATCGAGCCTACTGCTGGGGAGCCAACATCGACGGGAGACTCGGTGATGGAACCAATACCGCTCGCTTGAAGCCTGTGGCCGTCGCGGGTGGGCGCCGATTCGATAGGCTCAGTGCCGGACAGGTCCAAACCTGCGCCCTGACCTCAGGGGACCGGGCGTACTGCTGGGGTAACAATACCTCCGGCCAGCTTGGCGACGGCACCACCACCAATCGGTCCGTCCCTGTCCTGGTTTCGGGTGGTCTGCAGATCGGTGCGTTGAGCGCGGGTGGGATCAGCGACATAGGCCATACCTGCGGCGTGACCACCGCCAACTCGGGCTATTGTTGGGGATCGAATCTTCTTGGCCAGATCGGCGACGGGACCACGACCGATCGCCCGACGCCGGTCGCGATTCTAGGCCCGATTTGAGAACTCCGGTTCGCGATCACGAGGAAGGGCGGCGACCCGAGAGGTCGCCGCCCTTTCCCGTTCCCGAATCCACCTCAATGCCCAACACCGAGCAAAAACAGGATGACGATGATGATGCCGGGCACCCCGAGCAGCCACGCCAAGATGAGGCCCATTATGATCTCCTCCCAGTAAACGCGGGGGAATCGGCTGACGCAGACTGGGCAGCCAATTGATCCCGTCTGCGATAGTGCGTGAAGGTCATCGGCTCCCCTGACGCCATCCAGCCCCCTAGCACAGATCCTATCAATCCGAGCAGCAGCGCGACGGCTGTGGCCAGTGAGTTGTTTCTCAGCGCCACCGCCACATCAGGGTCAGCTACGGCTCCGGGCGCGACCCCAGACAGGTTTGAGAGCCCTCCGTACCATCCCCCGAAGTGACTCAGCGATCCGATTGAGGCCAACAGAAGAAACATGGGGATGGTGAGAAGCCACACAACGGCTCCGTGCAACGCCGCAGGTTCAGAACGAGTCCGACCCGCAATGCGCGCCGCCACCCAGCCTCCTGCCACAAATGCGAAAAACGCACCGCCGATGCTGAAGATCAATCCGATGAGGCGCAATTTCTTCCAATCGACGTACCGGGACGCTTCATTGTATCCTAGCGCAAAGCCGATTAGACCGATCAACAGCCCGACGGCGAGTGCGGTGAGCGCACCTACCCAGATTCCGCTCCAGGCAATTGGCCATGCCACCCACTCCTGGTCCTGCCTTTCCATTTTATCCTCCTCAGTCGTTACATAAGGCTCAACGGCCGGCCGGTCTGGGCCACCGGCGCCGGGATCCGGATGACGGGCGGAGGAATCACGTGCTGGCGGTCCATAAGTGCCCTACCGTGGTAAAGTCGGCGCTCAGGTGTGTCGCCTACCCGTGGCCGGTGGCCGGCGTAAGAGGCGGGAGGCTAAAACACCCACCCCAGTGATCGCCGCAGCACGTAGAAGCGGATTCGGTATCGCCCTACTGATAGGGCCGGCGAGACGGCGGGTGAACCAGCTAGTAGCAAGTAAACGGAGCATTGGGGAGATCCGGTTCAAGGGGCTCATGATGGCTTCACCTGGTTGATCGTACTCCCCCTCAAACATTCCCGCGATGATCCCCGTCACCAAAACCACCCTGCCCGCCTCGGCCGCTACTGGGCGACGGCCTGGATTTCGTTCAGCGTGAGGAGGCGGTTGTAGACCCGCACCTCGTCAAGCTTGCCGTCCCACGGGCCCGGGCCGTCCGGGCGGCAGATCACGCGGAGATCACGTCACTCTGGTACCCATGAGGTCCACTCCCTAGCGAGGGCCTCATGTCGCACAGTCTCGTCGCGGTCAGTCTCTGCCTGCTCTCAGTTCTTCCCATCGTCGGCCGGGCCCAGGATCCCGCCCGCCCTGGGGTGCCACGCGCGACCGAGTTCCCCGCCCTGCACGACAGCCAATGGGTGCGCTTCACCAGTACCGGGGTCTCTCGCCAACAAGGCAGGATTCTAGAGCACGACGGACCCGAGCTGGTCGTCTCCACCGACCGGCAGCCGCTCCGGATCCATGCGACGAGCATCGACACGCTGTGGACCCGGGGAAATTCGGCCAAACAGGGTGCCCTCATCGGGGGCATCACGGGGGCACTGGCTGGATTGGCGTTGGGATTGCTTTGGGGAGAAAGCACGATGGATCATGACTTCTCGACCGGGCAGGCAGCATTACTCGCGGGCGGGTTCGGAGCGGCAGGCGGCAGTGTGATCGGAACGCTCTTCGGCCTCAGCCTTCCCCGCTGGAAGCGGCGCTTTCCATAGGAACAGTAGTAACCCTGCCGCCGCCCTCTTTCGGGCAGCGGCTTCGGGCCTCGACTAAGCGAGCGTAGCCAGATCGATCACGAACCGATACTTCACGTCGCCCTTGAGCATCCGCTCGTACGCTTCGTTGATCCCCTGCATCGGGATCACCTCGACGTCCGAGACGATCCCCCGGTCGGCACAGAAGTCCAGCATCTCCTGGGTCTCCTGGATGCCGCCGATCGGGGAACCGGCGAGCTGCCGGCGCCCGAAAATCAGATTGAACACCGTGGGAGACGGATGCGGGTTGTCCGGTGCGCCGACCAGGCAGAGTGTGCCGTCCCGCTTGAGCATTGTTAGATAGGCGTCGAGGTCATGCGGTGCAGCCACGGTGTCGAGGATGAAATCGAACCGGCGGCCGTGGCGCTTCATCTCCTCTGCATCCCGGGAGACGATCACCTCGTCGGCGCCTAGCCGCCGCGCATCGTCCGCCTTCCCCGGCGACGTCGTAAAGAGCGAGACATCCGCCCCCATCGCGCGGGCGAGCTTGACGCCCATGTGGCCGAGCCCGCCCAGGCCGACGATGCCGACCCGCTGGCCGGGTCCGACTTTCCAGTGGCGAAGCGGCGAGTACGTCGTGATCCCGGCGCACAGCAGGGGGGCGGCGGCCGCCGGATTCAGCTTCTCCGGCACTCGCAGCACGAAATGCTCGTCCACCACCATCTGATTCGAGTAACCGCCGTAGGTGGAGCCGCCCGAAATGGGATCGGGGCCGTTGTAAGTCCACGTGGCCGTCTTCTGGCAGAATTGCTCGAGCCCCTCGCGGCAGTCGTCGCACTGGCGGCAGGAGCCCACCATGCAGCCGACGCCCACCCGGTCGCCGACGGCGAAGCGGGTGACCTCGGCGCCCACCTGCTTCACCCTCCCGATGATCTCGTGCCCGGGTACCATGGGAAACAGCGAGCCGCCCCATTCATCCCGCGCCTGGTGAAGGTCGGAGTGGCAGACGCCGCAGAACAGGACCTCCAGGTGGACGTCCTTGGGGCCGGGCGCCCGCCGCTCGAACTCGAACGGGGCCAGGGGGGAGCGGGCATTCGCGGCCGCGTAGCCTCTGGTGGGCAGTCCGCGGGCTACAGCCGCGGTGCCAGCCGCGGGCGCTTCATGGGTAAGTGTCATGGAAACTCCTTCAGTTCAGGTCGTGATTCGGATCTGGGAGGCGAGCTCGTCGACGATCCGCCGTGCGACAGCGTCCTTCCCGGCTTCGATCGCTTTCCAGTACTCGATCTTGCGGCGCACGTAGTCCAGGTGGCGCTGCAGTGCCTGCATCCGCTCCTCCAGCGCGCCCTCCTGTTCCTCCAACAGGGCGCGGAGCTGGTGCGCGGCGCCTCGCCCACGCGCCGCCAGGGTGAAGTAGCGGCGCATCTGTTCGAGAGGCATCCCGGTCGCGCGGAGACAGGCGAGGGTCCTGACCCGGGCCACATCGTCGGCCGAGTAGCGCCGGTGTCCGCTCGAGTCGTCCCGGCGCACGGCGGTCAGAAGGCCGGCGCGCTCATAGTAGCGCAACGTGTGCTCGCTCAAACCTGTGCGCTCCGCCGTCTCCTGCACGGTGAATCCGTCGTGTGGAGACTCGGTGGATCGAGGGGGCGCACCGAGCCGGTGCCCTGCGCGGGGCCGTGGGATCGGAGGTCGGGTCTGTGTAGCCATGCGGGTTCGTCCTTGCGGCGTCCGGGGTCGAAACAATCGCTGGGCCTAGTATAGGGAAGTTTGAGCGCTCTAAGTCAAGGACGGGCGGGGAGTGCCTCCGAGGGGGTTACCGCAGATCCTACTCTCCCATCGTGCGGAACAGCTTCGCCACCGCTTCCACCACCACGTCCGGCTGCTCCTCGTGGATGTACTGACCCGAGCCGGGCACGGTGTCCGCCGCGAAGTCCTTCAACCGCTCGAGCAGCAGGCGACGTTGCTCGTCAGGGATCTCCGCCGGGTGCTCGACCTTTCCCACCAGGAGTCGGACCGGACCGGTGAACTGGTGAAGTCGGTCTTTCAACGACGCCGGCTCCTTCGACTTTGACATGGACTCGAACGCGTCGATCGCGCCGGAGATGTCCTTCGTGTGTCCCGCCGTGTACTGGCGGATGACGGGGCCGGTGATCCACGTGGTGTCGCCGGAATTGCGCACGATCTCCCGGCGCACGTCGTGGCGCAGCTTCGACTCGTTCATCACCAGCTTCGCCGCGAAGCTGCCCAGCTTGAACGCCTTCCGCATTCCGGGCGTGGACGCGCTCTCGGACGGGCCGCCGTCGATCGAGAGGACCCCCCGCACCAGGGTCGGCCGGGCCACGGCGAGCCGAAAGGCGATGGAGGAACCGCTGGATTGGGCCACGAGGAGCGCCCGGGTGACACCCAGGCTGTCCAGCGCCTCCCCCACCCGCTCAGTCTGGGCGGCGAAGGAGTAGTCGGCCTTCTTGGGATGCGAGGACCAGCCGTAGCCCAGCGGCTCGACCACGATGCAGCGGTAACCCCGATCGACCAGGGGACCCATGATCGAGCGGTACCCGAACGCCGCGCCGAACATGCCGGGGATGAGCACAATCGACTCGCCGCGGCCGATGCTCGTCGTACGGAGCGTCTCGCCGGGGGCCACCTCGATGTCGCGGACCACGGCGCTGTCGAGCGGGCTGGCGAGTCGTGCCAATGTCAGGGCCTGAAGCAGCACTAGGGGCACCTTCGTGGGGCAGGGGTCGCCTTGGTGGCGGACTACGAGGAGGGTCCCAGCAACCTACCCCCGGGGACGGCTATTAGCGAGCGCGCTCGCCCGATCGGTGGTTACTCTTAGTTCATGACGATCCACCGACGCAAGGACACGTCTCCGCGGGTGGGACTTCGGAAGTACGGGGACACCAAGTTCGCGGACTCGGTCAACAAGAAGTATCCCATCGACACGCCGGGCCGGATCAAGGCGGCCTGGGCGTACATCCACCAGCCCAGCAACGCCGAGAAGTACACCGCCGGCGAGCGGCGCCTCATCAAGAGCCGGATCCGGCAAGCCGCCAAGTCCCGCAAGGTGGCCCTGCCCGATCCCGATGAGTTCGTCAAGCTCATGGACCGGGTGAGGAAGAGGAAGTAGATTCGGCACCTTCACCAACCCGCCGCGCCCCGGCTCCCGAATCACGCATGGTCACCAAGCGAACCGATTCCTGGCGTACCACCGACTTCGAACGCTGGTTCGACGTCAACCCCTATCTGCTCGACGGTGAACGGATCCTCATCATCGACCGGCGGCGGCCGCTGCGGCGCGCCGTCGAGCTGACGGCGCTCGACCGGGAAGGCGGACTGGTCGTCCTCGCCGTCACCAGCGTGACCTCCGACTGGCGCGCCGTGGGCCAAGTGCTGGAATCGCTGGCCCACCGGGAAGACCTCTCCACCGACGATTTCTCGAACGGCGCGGGCGACGCCAGCGCGGCGTTCCGCGATGCCTTCACCGCTACCTTCGGGACCGAGCCGCCGGCGGTGAGCCCGCGGCGCCGCGCGTTCCTGGTGGCGCCGTGGCATGACGCCCACGCCGCGATCGGCGTCCGCTATCTCTCGCGGCACCTGGCACAGGGCGGGCTGTCCATCCAGCTGCTGAAGGCGACGAAATCGCTGGGCGGCTTTACCCTCGAGCGCTTCGTCCCGCCGCCGCTCAAGCGGACCAGCACGCTCGACCGAACCTTCGCCGTCTCGTCCGAAGGCCGGGTGTTCTACGTGCTCGAGCCCGGCTCGCCCTCCGTAGTCTGGAACGTGGGAAGGCAGCGCGAGCGCGACGGCACCCTGGCCTTCAGGAGCCGGCCGTCGCGCCGGACCCTCCGGCACCTGAGCTGGCATCTGATGCCGATCCAGCATCCCGAGCAGGTGGATCTGTCCTACAGCGGCACCGTCTGGACCCAGCACGACCGGCCCGACCGGCTGGCCAAGGTGATCGGCACGCTTCGGGAATCATCGGGAGCGACGCAGGTGGCGTTCGCGGCGTTTCGCGGCGGCGAATTCCGGGCGTTCCGGCAGAAGCCGGGCGCCGAGTTCTTTGCCCAGTGGACCGCGTCCGAGGAGACCCTGCCGGGATGGGGGGCGATCGCCACGCTCGCGCGGGAGCAGGCCGGAGTGCAGGCGTGAGCCCCGCGCCGACGACCAACATCCAGACGCAGCTCACCCCCGTCATCGCCATGAGCACGTCGAACGACGCCGAGCTGCCGGCCAAGGTCGAGGGTCTCGGCGCCCACGGATTTCTCACCAAGCCGATCGAGGTGGGGCGGCTTCGGGAGATGCTGAACGAGTTGGCCGGCCGGTCCGGCCCGGCGAGCGGCTCAGCGGGCTAGCCGCAGCTCCGCATAAGCGGCCTCGGCCGCTGCCCTCACCTGCTCCGCCAGCCCCTCGCGGTCGCTCAGGGTGCCCGCCCGTCCCGCATCCTCGATCAGCTGGAGCAGCGCCGTCAGGTCCCTGGCGCCAACGACCGCGGCGCCCGAACTTGAGCGCGTGGGCCGCGTGGACCACCGCTTCCGGCGAGCCGGAGGCCAGGCACCGCTGGAGATCGGCCGCTCGCTCGGGCGCGCTCTCGAGGAAGGTCTCCACGATCTTGCCGAGGGCCTCCTCGATGCCCGCCTCGCGAAGCTGCCTCTTGAGGATCTCGAGATCGACCGCGGCCTCGCTCATCGTCACTCCGACCGCAAGGTCCGCATCGGCGCCACCGCCGCCGCGCGCCGCGCCGGCAGATACGTCGCCAGCAACCCGATCAGGATGAGGACCACCGCAGAGCCCAGGAACGAGATCGGATCGGCCGCGCTCACCTCGTACAGCTCCGACCGCAACAGCCTGCTCACGCCCAGCGCCCCGGCGGCGCCCAGGCCGACGCCCGCCAGCGCCAGCCACAATCCCTGCCGGATCATCAGGCCCAGCACCGATCGCTCGGTCGCGCCGAGGGCCATCCGGATCGCGATCTCGTAGCGCCGTTGGGTCACCAGGTAGGCGACCACTCCGTAGATGCCGAGCGCGGCGAGCAGCAGGGCGGGCACGGCGAACGCCGCCAGCACGCCGGCGATCAGCTTGCGGTAGGCCAGCGTGGCCCGGAGCATCTCCGTCACCGGGAGCACCCCGTTCCGGAGGGAGGTGCTCTGCACCAGGATGTCGGCGTCCTCCGCCAGCACCGCGCGTCTCACCGCCCCGGTGAGGTCTCCCGCCCCCGGATTCGCCCGTGCCAACAGCGTCATGGCCTTGGGTCCGCTCAGCGTGTACGGGACATACACCTCGGGGGTGAAGTCGTCTTCCAGGCTGTAGTGGCGGACGTCTCCGATCACCCCCGCCACCGTGGCTCGCACCGGCTGGCCGAAGTCGGTCTTTCCCTGCGCGGCGCGATAGACCGTGACCCACTTCCCCACCGCGTCTGCGCCGGGCCAATAGCGATTCGCCAGGGTGCGGTTCACCAACACCGCATCACCGGGGTGCGCGATGTCCGTCGCGGTGAAGTTGCGTCCCGCGACCAGCGGAATTCCGGCGGCCCGGATGTAGTGCTGATCGATCTCGCGGAACAGCACGTCACCGCCGGAGGTCGAATCGACCGGTACGCCGTCCGCCTCGAAGCGCGTCGGCATGCTCGCACCGCTCAGCGGGACGTGATTGGTCAAGCCAACCGCCTCCACTCCGGGCACCCGGCCAACTGCGGCAGCCACTCGCTCCATGAGCGCTTGCAACGCCACCGGATCGGCGTATCGCGACGGCGGAGGTTCCGCCGCCACCGCGAGGAGGCGATCCACGTCGAATCCCGGATTCACCTGCTGGAGCCGTTGGAGGCTATGGACCAGCAGCCCGGTGCAGACCAGCAGCACCAGCGCGAGGGCGAACTCGGCGACCACCAGGCCGCCGCGAAGCCGCCGGCTGACCCGCCCGCTGCCGCGCCGCAGATCTCCGGCCGGCTTGACCACGCCCGCGGCGAGCGATGGTCCGATGCCCAGAACGAGGATCATCAGCATCGCGAGCAGGGCCACGCCCGCGACCACCGCCCCGTCCAGCCCGATCTCCTCCACCCGGGGAAGCACACCGCCCGCTTCGGCTCTGAGCCAGCCGGTAAGCCAGAGTCCGGCCAGCCCACCCAACACCGTGGCCAGCGCGCCGAGGATCAGCGCCTCGGCCGCGAGCAACCGGAGCAGCGACGCCCGGCTCGCGCCCAGCGCGGTGCGCAACGCCAGCTCGGGTGCTCGAACAGCGCCGCGGGCCAGCGCGAGATTGGCGACGTTCACGCACGCGATGAGGAGGACCAGGCAGGAGGCGAGCGCGAGGAGGCGGATCTGGGGCGCCAGGTCGCCCACCAGCTCGAACGTCAGCGGATAGAGCGCGGCCGCACCCCAGCCGCCGTTCTCCGCCGGATACGCCTGCGCGAGGCGCGCGGCGACCGCGGAGAGATCGGCGCGCCCCGCGGTGCTGTCGATGCCGGGCCGGAGCCGCCCGATGACGCGGCTATCGACGTGCAGGCCGCGCTGCGAGAGCGCGGGGTCGGAGCCGGCGATCGCGGTGAGCGGCACGAACATCTCGGCCCAGGGAGGGTAGCCGAATGTCTCAGGCATTACCCCTACGACAACGAAGGTCCGCTCGCCCACCACGACGCTGCGGCCCAGCACATCCCGGTCGCCGGCGAACCGGTCCATCCAGAGCCTGTAGGACAGCACCGTGGCGGCCCCGGCGTCCGGCCGGAAATCGTCGGCGGCGAGCGTCCGGCCGAGCAGCGGAGACTCGGAGAGGACCTCGAAGAAATCCTCCGTCGTGTAGGCGGCCACCACGCGCAGGGGGTCGCCCCCCGTCTTCAGCACGGCCCCCCGTCCCCGGACGTAGGCGAGGCCCTCGAAGCTGCGGGTGCCCTGCCGCCAATCCAGGAACGTGGGGTAGGATGCCAGGCGGAATTGCCCTGCCGGATCGTTCTCCATCGCGATGAAGACGCGATCGGGCGGGGCGTACGGCAGGGGTCTCAGCAGGACGGTGCGGACGACGCTCAGGACCGCGGAGGTGGCACCGATGCCGAGCGCGAGAGTCAGGAGGACGGCGAGGCTATAAACCGGGCTGCGGAGGAGGACACGCAGCGCGTGCCGCAGGTCGCGGTACATGGCGGAAAATTTTTCCCCTGGCGAATGCTACCGTGATTGGTCACCTTGCGACGTGGAGCTCTAGATCGCCCCCTGAGCAAGGATCTCTATGACCGACCACCAGTATTTACCCTTAGAGACGCCCAAAGACACGGTGCTGGTCCTGGAGGACGACACGACCATCCGGTCGGCCATCGTCCGCATCCTGGGCGTCGCGGGATATAAGACGCTGGCCGCCAGCAATCCAGTCGAAGCGATCCAGACCGCGGCCGACCACGAAATACCGATCCATCTGCTGATCACGGATTTCGGCCTGCACGCGGTGAACGGCCGCCAGGTGGCCGACATCATTCTTCGGGACCGGCCGGATCTGCGGGTGCTCTATATCTCGGGTCACAACGAGGCCGACGTGGTGCCGCAGGACCGCCGGGGCCCCGGCGTCGCCTTCCTGCAAAAGCCGTTCGCCCTCGATACCCTGCTGCTCAAGGTGGCCGAGCTGTTACGCTGATGGCGGAGCCGTGCGCTCCGCCGGTGCCAGCGCCGCACGATAGGTCCGCACCGCCTCGAGCATGAACTCGCTGAGGCCCTCCCCGCCCGACCCATCCAGATGCTCCAGCAGGGCCGCCCGCATCCGGGGATCCCACGACCGTCTGATGTGAGTCGTGGCGCTCTTGAGCGCCTCGGCTCGGTCCGGATAGGCCTGGTAGAACTGGCCGATCTGGTTCGCCATCGTCACCAGGTGCTCGACGTTCATGCCCGCCGGCGGGCGTCGAGCAGGGCGAGCTGCTCCTCGGTGAACTGCTTGAACCGCGACTGCCACTCGGAGGAGTGGAACACCGGCATCACCTGCACCGCGGTCACCTTGTACTCCGGGCAGTTGGTGGCCCAGTCGGAATTCTCGGTGGTGATGACGTTGGCGCCCGACTCCGGGTGGTGGAACGTGGTATAGACTACGCCCGGCTGCACCCGCTCGGTGATCCGCGCCCGCAGCGTGGTCTCGCCCGCGCGGCTGGTCACACCCACCCAGTCGCCTTCATTGATCCCCCGCTCCTCCGCGTCGTGCGGATGGATCTCCAGCCGGTCCTCGTCGTGCCAGTCGACGTTGGCGGTGCGGCGGGTCTGCGCGCCCACGTTGTACTGCGAGAGAATCCGCCCGGTGGTGAGGATCAGCGGATACTTCCGGTTGACCTTCTCCTCGGTCGCGATGTACTCGGTGAGGAGGAAGCGCCCCTTGCCCCGCACGAAGGTCTCGCGGTGCATGACCGGGGTGCCCTCCGGGGCCGCGTCGTTGCAGGGCCACTGGATGCTGCCCAGCCGGTCGATCTTTTCGTAGGTCACCCCGGCGAAGGTCGGCGTCAGCAGCGCGATCTCGTCCATGATCTCGGACGGATGGGTGTAGGTCATGGGGTAGCCCAGCGCGTTGCTGAGCGCCACGGTGACCTCCCAGTCCTCCTTGCCACCCAGCGGCTCCATCACCTTCCGCACCCGCGAGATCCGCCGCTCGGCGTTGGTGAAGGTGCCGTTCTTCTCCAGGAATGAGCTGCCCGGCAGGAAGACGTGGGCGAACTTCGCGGTCTCGTTCAGGAACAGGTCCTGGACCACGATGCACTCCATCGCCTCGAGGGCGGCGGTCACGTGCTGGGTGTTGGGATCCGACTGCGCGATGTCCTCGCCCTCGAGGTAGAGACCCTTGAAGCTGCCGTGGATCGAGGCGTCGAACATGTTCGGGATCCTGAGCCCCGGCTCCGGATCGAGCGTCACCTTGTAGACTGCCTCGAACTGGGCGCGGATGGGATCGTCCAGCACGTGCCGGTATCCCGGCAGCTCGTGGGGGAACGAGCCCATGTCGCAGGAGCCCTGCACGTTGTTCTGCCCCCGCAGCGGATTCACGCCTACGCCTTCACGTCCCAGGTTCCCGGTGGCCATCGCCAGGTTGGCGATGCCGATGACCATGGTGGAGCCCTGGCTGTGCTCGGTGACGCCGAGGCCGTAGTAGATGGCCGCGTTCCCGCCGGTGGCGTAGAGCCGCGCCGCGGCCCGAACCTCGGCCGCCGGCACGCCGGTGATCGCCTCGCTCTGCTCCGGCGATTGCTCCGGCCGGGCCACGAATGCCTTCCACTGCTCGTAGCTGTCGACCTCGCAGCGGGCCAGGGCGAACTCTTCGTCCGCCAGGCCCTCGGTGACCACAACGTGGGCCAGCGCGTTGACCAGGGCGACGTTGGTGCCGGGGCGGAGCTTCAGGTGGTGCTGCGCTTCGACGTGCGGGGTCCGGACCAGGTCGATCCGGCGCGGATCGACCACGATCAGCTTGGCGCCCTCGCGGAGCCGGCGCTTCATCGCGGAGGCGAACACCGGGTGGCCGTCGGTCGGGTTGGCGCCGATGACCATGATCACGTCGGTCTGGCGGACCGAATCGAAGTCCTGGGTCCCGGCCGACTCGCCCAGCGTGGACTTGAGTCCGAAGCCGGTGGGCGAATGGCAGACCCGGGCGCAGGTGTCGATGTTGTTGTTGCCGAACGCGGCCCGCACCAGCTTCTGCATCAGGTAGGTCTCTTCGTTGGTGCAGCGCGAGGACGAGATCGCGCCGACCGAGCCGCGGCCGTACTGCTGCTGGAGCCGCTTGAACTCACTCGCCGCGTACCCGATCGCCTCGTCCCAGGTCACTTCCTTCCAGGGATCGGTGATCTTCTTCCGGATCATCGGCTTGGTGATCCGGTCCTTGTGGCTGGCGTAGCCCCAGGCGAACCGCCCCTTCACGCAGGAGTGCCCGTGATTGGCGTGCCCGTCCTTGTGCGGGGTCATCCGGACGACCTGGGAGCCCTTCACCTCGGCCTCGAAGGAGCAGCCCACGCCGCAGTAGGCGCAGGTGGTGATCACGCTCCGGTCCGGCGTGCCGTGCTCGATGACGCTGTTGTCCATCAAGGTGGCCGTGGGGCAGGCCTGCACGCACGCGCCGCAGGAGACGCACTCCGACTCCATGAAGGGCTCGAGCTGTCCCGGCGAAACCACCGAGTCGAAGCCGCGGCCGTCGATCGTCAGCGCGTAGGTGCCCTGCACCTCTTCGCAGGCCCGCACACAGCGGGAGCAGACGATGCACTTGCTGGGATCGAAGGTGAAGTAGGGGTTGGAAGTGTCCTTCGGCGAGCTGAGGTGGTTCTGGCCCTCGAAGCCGTACCGCACTTCCCGCAGGCCGACCGCGCCGGCCATGTCCTGGAGCTCGCAGTCGCCGTTGGCCGAACAGGTGAGGCAGTCGAGCGGGTGGTCGGAGATGTAGAGCTCCATGACCCCGCGGCGCAGGTCGGCCAGCCTGGGCGATTGGGTTGTGACCTTCATGCCGTTTTCCGCCGGCGTGGTACACGAGGCCGGGAAGCCTTTGCGCCCTTCGATCTCCACCAGGCAGAGCCGGCAGGAGCCGAACGCCTCGAGGCTGTCCGTGGCGCACAGCTTGGGGATGCCGACCCCCAGCTCGGCCGCGGCCCGCATCAGCGAGGTGCCCTCGGGAACCGAGACCGGCACCCCGTCGATCGTCAGGGTGAGGGTGCGCGACGAGACCCGGGCGGGAGTGCCGTAGTCGATATCGTGGATGGCGGTCATGATCGGCTCCTCTTCATCCGGCCGCACCGGCGAGCTCCGCCGCCGGCAGACCGAAGTCCTCTGGAAAGTATTGCAGCGCGCTCAGCACCGGGTACGGCGCCAGGCCGCCCAGCGCGCAGAGCGATCCGGCTACCATGGTGTCGCACAGGTCCTTGAGCAGGACGGACGCGGCCTCGGCGGCCTCCTGGTCGCGGCCGCCCCTGGCGGCGATGACCCGGTCCATCACCTCGACCCCCCGGGTGGATCCGATCCGGCAGGGCGTGCACTTCCCGCAGCTCTCGATGGCGCAGAACTCCATCGCGAAGCGGGCCATCACGGCCATATCCACGGTGTCGTCGAACGCCACGATGCCCCCGTGGCCCACCATGAAGCTCTTGGCCGCGAAGGCCTCGTAATCGAGCGGCAGGTCGAACTGCGACTCGGGAATGTAGGCGCCCAGCGGCCCCCCCACCTGCACCGCGCGGATCGGGCGGCCGCTGTAGCTGCCGCCGCCGTAGTCGTACAGCAGCTGGCGCAGAGTGACCCCGAACGCCTTCTCCACCAGCCCGCCGTGCTTGATGTTGCCCGCCAGCTGGATCGGCAGCGTGCCCCGCGAGCGTCCCATGCCGAAATCGCGGTAGAACTCCGCCCCGCGGTCGAGGATGATGGGCACCGACGCGAAGGAGATCACGTTGTTGATGACGGTCGGCTTCCCGAACAGGCCGGCGATCGCCGGCAGCGGGGGCTTGAACCGCACCATGCCGCGCTTCCCCTCGAGGCTCTCCAGCATCGCGGTCTCTTCGCCGCAGATGTAGGCGCCCGCACCCACCCTCACCTCCAGATCGAACGCCTTCCCCGATCCCGCGACCGACGGCCCCAGGTAACCGTCGGCGTACGCCGACGCGATCGCCTGGCTGAGGGTGCGGAACGCGTGGGGATACTCGGAGCGGAGGTAGATGTACCCCCGGGTGGCCCCGACCGCGATGCCGGCGATCGTCATCCCCTCCACCAGCACCAGGGGATCGCCTTCCATGATCATCCGGTCGGAGAACGTCCCCGAATCGCCCTCGTCCGCGTTGCAGACGACGTACTTCTGATCGGCCGTCGTGCCCAGCACCGTCTTCCACTTGATGCCGGTCGGAAACGCCGCCCCGCCCCTGCCCCGCAGACCCGACTGGACCACCGCCTCGACCACGTCCGGCGGCGCCATCTCCAGCGCCCGCCGCAGGCCGTGGTAGCCGTTGTGCGCTTCGTAGTCAACCACGGAAATCGGATCGGTGATCCCCACCCGCTCGAACGTGAGCCGCTCCTGCTGCCTCAGATAGGGAATTTCTTCCGGCGGGCCGAGCCGAAGCCGGTGCTCCCGTCCGTCGAGAAATCCGGCGGCGAACAGCTCCGTGACATCCCGCTCGGCCACCGGCCCGTAGGCGATCCGTCCGCTGGGGGTCTCCACCTCGACCATCGGTTCCAGCCAGTACAGCCCGCGAGATCCGTTCCGGACCAGCTCCACGGTGCTGCCACGCAGCACCCCCTCCGCCGCGATGGCGCGGGCGACCGCCTCCGCCCCGACGGAGAGCGCCCCCGAATCCCGGGGCACGAAGATCCGCGTCATGGGGCCGCCCCCTGGAGGGCGTCGAGAATCGTGCCCAGCCGCTGCTCCGTGATCCGCCCGTATACGTTGCGATCCACCATGATCGCGGGCGACAGGGCGCAGTTGCCGAGACAATAGACCGGCTCCAGCGTCACCGCCCCGTCGGCGCTGGTGCCGTGGACCTCGACCCCGAGCCGCTGGCAGGCGTGAGCCAGAAGCGCCTCAGCGCCGAGGGACTGACACGATTCCGCCCGGCAGACGTGCACCACGTGGCGGCCGGGCGGCTCGGAGCGAAAATCGTGATAGAAGGTGATGACGCCGTGCACTTCGGCTCGGCTGAGATTAAGGCCGTCGGCGATGGCCGGCACGGCCTCGGGCGGAACGTACCCCAAATGCTCCTGAATGGCGTGCAGGATCGGCAGCAGCCCGCCGGCCATGGCCCGCTTCTCGGCCACCACCCGGTCCACCACATCGGTCCACGCCGCCCGATCTATCATTCTTGTAACCTCGCGCCGCATCCAAGCCCGCGCCAATTCATAACTTAAATCGTATAATAGACGCCGTCTATCAGCAACCCTTGCATTCCCCAATAGTTCCGTAGGACCTTATGCTTCCTGGACCTCTAGAGCCGGATGGCAACCCATGAGCGACAGGGAGACCGAGCCCACCCCCGTCGAGCCCGCCGGACTCAATCGGCTGGGCTACAGCGGCCCGCTGGTGGAGACCTCCACCGTCCGGTGGGAAGACGGCCGCCGGGTCGAGCAGCGGGAGCGGATCGTCGAAGAGACGCCCGTCGCCATCGTCTATAACCGCATTCCCCACGTCGTCATGATGGCCACGCCGACGGACCTGGAGGACTTCGCGCTCGGGTTCAGCCTGACCGAGGAGCTGATCGGGGCCCCGGCCGACCTCGAGCACATCGAGATCGAGCGGTACAGCCGCGGGATCGAGATCCAGGCGACGGTCGCCGAGCGGTGCGCCGCGGGGATCGCCGAGCGGACCCGCCGGCTCACCGGCCGCACCGGCTGCGGCATCTGCGGCGCCGACAGCGTCGATGCCGTGCTGCGCGAGATTCGCCCGGTGACCTGGCGCGGCACCATCTCGGTGGCCGCGGTCCACCGCGCGCTCGAGGCGGTGGCCGCCAACCAGCCGCTCAACGCGGCGAGCGGCGCCGTGCACGCCGCCGCCTGGGCCGGGACTGACGGCGCCGTCTCGCTGGTCCGGGAGGACGTGGGCCGTCACAACGCGCTCGACAAGCTGGTCGGCGCCGCGGTGTCGGCCAGAGTCGAGCCGGCGTCCGGGTTCGCGGTGGTGACCAGCCGAGCCAGCTTCGAGATGGTCCAGAAGGCCGCGGTGCTCGGCGCCCCGCTGCTCGCGGCCATCTCGGGCCCCACCGGTCTCGCCGTGCGCGTGGCGCGGGAGTCGGGTATCACGCTCGTGGGCTTCGCCCGGGGGTCCCGCCTCACCGTCTATACCCATCCTGAGCGGCTGGTCGCCTAGCGCACCCACCACACCTTTTTTTAGCCGCGGATGAACGCAGATGAACACAGAGAAAAACGCTGATGAAAACTGTGTGGTGCACCCCAACAGCATTGTCTGCGTTCATCCGTAGTATCTGCGTTGATCTGCGTTCATCTGCGGCCAAAAAGGGGTGGTGGGTGTGTTGAGATTCCCATCAAGCCCCGGAAGCCGGCGACCAGTCCAGCCCGTCCAGCATCTCCAGAAGCACCGTGACCGTCGGCGGCAGCGGGTCGCGGTCCGGCACCACCAATCCCACCGTGTGCGCCGCCGACGGCCCTTCCAGCGGCACGATCGAGATCCCCTCCGCCCCGGACAGCATCGGCAGGAAGCCATGGGTAAGGACGCTCGACCAGTACCCCGACCGCACCAGCGCGCAGAGGGTGAACACCGAATTCGTCTCCAGCGCGGGGTCGGCGCGGACGCCGGCCTCCGCGAAGTGCGTGTTCAGGATCCTGCGGTTCTGCATGTCCGGGGTGAGGAGGCAGAGCGGCAGCGACGCCGCCTCCTTCCAGGTGATCCGGCTCCGCCCGGAGAGCGGTCCGCCGGCCGGCATGATGAGCAGGTACTGCTCGCGGTAGAGCGGAATCGCCCGGACGTGGGAGAGCGGCTCGTTGTCGAGATAGGTGATGCCGGCGTCGAGGCTGAACTCGTCGATCCCGGCCTGGATATCGACCGAGGTGCATGACACCACCGTCAGGGTGACGCCCGGGTGGCGGCGGGCGAGCGGCGACGCGAGGATCGGCACCGAGGGGAGTGCCGCCGGGACCACGCCGAGGCGGAGGCGGCCGACCAACGCCTGCCGGAGACGGCTGGCCTCCTGCTCCAGGCTGTCGGCGTCCGCGGTGATGCGCTGGGCCCAGGCCAGGACCCGCTCGCCCTCGGGGGTGAGGCCTTCGAACCGCTGGCCCCGCTGCACCACCAGCAGCCCGAGCTTCTCCTCCAACTGTTTGATGCCGGCGGAGAGGGTCGGCTGGGTGACCTTGCAGGTGGCGGCCGCCCGGGCGAAGTGCCGCTCCTTGGCGAGCGCCGTGAGGTACTGGAGGTGCTTGAGCAGCATGGTGTCCGCAATCTTACCGGCCAGGAGAATCGCGAGCAACGTGACCGCGTTCACAACCGCGTACGCGATTGCGCCCTATCTTCTGGCAGGGAGGGCGCGGTGCCCATCCCGGAAACGCGAGGTTCGACCTTGGCAGACGACGTTCACACCGAGTCCGGCACCCAGCCGGACGGTGACACTTTCGCTCTTGTGGCCGCAGGGTTCTTCCCGACTCACGCGCCGCGCCCCACCCACGAGATCCAGACTCCTGCCACCCAATCGGCGGTGGATCGCTGCTGCGAAGCCACGGCCCGGCCGGACGTGGGCGCGGAGCAGGCACAGACGCCGATCGAGCAGCAGCCCGCCGAGATCCGGGCCCGATCCCAAACGGCGGCGGGACTTCCCGCCATCGCCAACACCTTCCGAGTGGCGGTGCCGAAGATGGGGCTGGGGAAGACGCTCAGGACCTTCGTCCAGGTCAACCAGAAGGACGGATTCGACTGCCAGAGCTGCGCTTGGCCGGCGCCCGACGGCAAGCGGCACCGCTTCGAGTTCTGCGAGAACGGCGCGAAGGCGATGGCCGACGAGGGGATGCGGCGGACCATCGGGGCCGACTTCTTCGCGAAGTGGTCGGTCGATGCCCTGGCGGCGCAGTCGGACCACTGGCTCAACGCGCAGGGCAGGCTGGCCGAGCCGATGCTGCGCCGCGAGGGTTGCGCCCACTACGAGCCGATCTCCTGGGACGAGGCGTTCGATTTGATCGGCCACGAGCTTCGTGCCCTGCCCTCGCCCGACGGCGCGGCGTTCTACACCTCGGGGCGCGCGAGCAACGAGGCCGCCTTCCTCTACCAGCTGTTCGTCCGGCGCTTCGGCACCAACAACCTTCCCGACTGCTCCAACATGTGCCACGAGTCCTCCGGCACCGCGCTGGTGGAGAGCCTCGGCATCGGCAAGGGTACGGTGACGCTGGAGGACTTCGAGCAGACGGACCTCATCCTCATCGTGGGCCAGAACCCGGGCACCAACCACCCGCGGATGCTCACCTCGCTGGAGCACGCGAAGGAGCAGGGGGCGAAGATCATCGCCATCAATCCCCTGCCCGAAGCCGGCTTTCTCCGGTTCACCGACCCGAACCCCGAGGAATATCCGACCCCGGTCCACTTCGCCCTCAGCCTCCTCGGCCCGGGGCGGCACCTCGCCGACCTCCATCTCCCGGTGCGGATCAACGGCGACATCGCCCTCCTCAAGGGCCTGATGAAGGTGCTGCTCGCGGAGGACGAAGCCGCCGGCGGAGTGCTGGACCACGACTTCATCCGGGAGCACACCGACGGGTTCGCGGAGCTGTACGCGGACCTGGCGGCGACCACGTGGCGGGAAGTGGTCGATGGCTGCGGCATCCCGCGGGAGGAGATCGAGCGCGCGGGACGCATGATCGCGGGGTCGAAGCGGATGATCGCCTGCTGGGCCATGGGCCTCACCCAGCACCGCGACGCGGTGCCGACCATCCGCACGCTGGTGAACCTGCTCCTGCTCGGCGGGCACATCGGCCGGCCGGGCGCGGGCACCTGCTGCGTGCGGGGCCACTCGAACGTCCAGGGCGACCGCACCGTGGGGATCTGGGAGCGGCCGACGGGGCCCTTTCTCGACGCGATGGACAAGGAATTCGGCTTCGCCTCGCCGCGGCATCCGGGGCACGATGTGGTCGATACCATCTCGGCGATGCACGAGGGCGATATCTCGGTCTTCATCGCCCTGGGCGGCAACTTCCTCTCCGCCACGCCCGACACCGTCTGCACCGCGGAGGCGCTGCGCCGCTGTTCCTTGACGGTGCAGATCAGCACCAAGCTGAACCGGTCGCACCTCGTCACCGGGCGGCAGGCCCTGATCCTCCCCTGCCTCGGGCGGTCGGAGCGGGATCCGGGCGGGTTCCTCACCGTGGAGGACGCCATGGGGGTGGTCAGCTCATCCACGGGCCGGATGGAGCCGGTGTCCCCCCATCTCCGCAGCGAGGCAGCCATCATCGCCGGGATGGCGCGGGCGACGGTGGGTGAGCAGACGCCGGTGGATTGGAACGCGATGGGAGGAGACTACGGGAAGATCCGCGATCGGATCGGGCGAGTGGTGCCGGGATTCGGGGACTTCAACGCCAGAGTCGCGAAGGGGCCGTTCTACCTTCCCAATCCGGCACGGGACCGGCGGTTCGTCACCTCGACCGGCAAGGCGCACTTCGCGGTCGCGCCGATCTCCAACCACCAGCTCGGCACCGACCAGTATCTGCTGATGACGATCCGGAGCCACGACCAGTTCAACACCACCATCTATGGCCTGCACGACCGCTACCGGGGCGTGCACGGCGGCCGCCGGGTCCTGTTCATGAACCCGGCGGACATCGAGGCCCGCGGCTGGAAGTCGGGCGACCGGGTCGATATCACCAGCCACTTCGGTGTCGAGCGGAGGGTAGCACGCCGCTTCCAGCTGGTCGCGTACGACATCCCGCGGCGCTGCGTCGCGGCGTACTACCCCGAGGCCAACGTGCTCGTCCCGCTCGGGAGCGTGGCGGACGAGAGCAACACTCCGACCTACAAGTCCATCCACGTCACCCTGGCGGCGTCCGCGTTGCAGGCTTCAGCGTGACGCCACCGCCGGCGCAGCCACCAGCGCGCCGTTCTTCACCAGCTCGACCCCATCGAGGGTCACCGTGGCGGACAGCACCTCCGGCGCGACGCTGAAGTCGGTCACATTCTTCCCGCCGGCCCACTCGTCCGAGCCCACGCCGATGGTGACGGCCCCGGCCCGGCTCCATCCTTCGACCGCCTTGCCTTCGGGAATCCGGATCCCGGGGTTGATCCCAAAATCGAGTATCCCGACCTTCTCCTTGCCCGAACCCGCCGCGGCATAGCGGGCCTGGAGACCCGCGAGGCCGGACTTCGCGGTCATGCCGGTGACCTTGCCACCCTTCACTTCGATCCGAAGCCCCTCCACCTGCTCTCCCTGGAACGAATACCGGTCGGCCACGATCACGCCCTCCGCGCTCCCCGGCACCGCGATCAGGTACACCTCTCCGGCCGGCAGCCAGACGCTGAGCGCGGACCCGCCCTGCTTGCGGTCCTCCGGTGAGATGACGCCGTCGCTCACCAGCACCGGGCGGCCTTTCACGCCGAGCCGCAGATCGGTGCCCGAGGGCCCGGTCACGCGGATCTTGTCGCCCTTCACCAGCGCGCGGCGAAGCCGCTCACCCGTGGCCTGAAGCGCCGGATAGTCGGTGTCGAGCCCGCCGAGCATGATCTGCTCCAGGTCGGCCTCGCTGATCCCCAGCTGCTCGGCCCGTTCCGGAGTCGGATAGAGACCGTTGCCGAGCGAGACGACACGCATCCCGCGCTGCCGGGCCGCATCCATCACCGGCTGCATCGCCCGGGCGCGGGCAGCCTGTCGTTCGGGGGACACGCCGTTGTAGGTGGATCCCTGCCCCGACTCCAGGACGATGAACACGTCGGTCAGCTTGGCGAGCGCCACCGAGGACTTGGGTGTCCGGCTGTCGAACTCGGCGGGCACCTCGTCGTAGCTTCGCCGGCCGAAGTCTTCGCTGCTCACGAGGATGATCGGCTCCGCGCCGAGCTTCAGCACTTCGACGCCGAGCTCCTCCAGCAACGGCAGGTCGCCGCTGTTGCCCGCCAGCTGGACGATGTCGCCCTTGGCCACGCCCGCGCTCTGGCGAACGATCTTGGCGGCGATGGACTTGTAGTCGGCTTCACTGATGAAAGAGGAGGCGGGCTCCGCCGCTGGCGCCGAGGCCGACTCGGCGCCTTCGGTGGCGGGAGCGGAGGACCGGCATGCGGCGAGCGCGATGAGACTCGCCGCCTGCAGCAGCAGGCGATGCGACGGCATGGCGACTCCGAGGTTGGCGGTGAGCGAGGCAGGCGCCGCAGTTGATGCGGTGCGGGCAAGGAAGGAGGAGCGAACCGACGACCGGCAGCTTACTGTCGTGGGCGACCGTATGGAGAGAGTACGCTGAAGGTACCTTCGGGCCGGCCGCCCGCAAGCGCTCAGCCGGTGCCGGTCTCGCTGTGCGGCGCATCCACCTTCTTCGACTCGGGTGAGCCCTCCTGCCGCAGGAAGATCGAAAGCACGACCATCATCGCGATCGCCAGAAACTCGCTCTGCCAGTTCTGCAGCGACTCGAACCAGAAACGGGAGGTGGCGACGTACTGCAGGGGCGTCACCGGCGGCTCGCCGTGCGTCGCCTGATCCTCGCTGTACTCCTTGGCGCCTGACACGGCGTGGAGTGTGACCGTGGTGAAAAAGAGGAGTAGAAAGGCGAGCGAAAGCGAATGGCGATACAAACGGAGCGCGAGTCCGCCCCGCCGCACCGGCCAGGGAGCGTCCGGCTTCGATCCGCGCCGCCCCGGCTCCCGCTTCTTGGGCTCCGAGGCCGGCTCGTCCGGCTTCCTCGACTCCGCTGAGCCCTTTTGCACCAGCATCGCGGTGAGCATTACGTAGGAGAAGATCTGCAGGAACTCGCTCTCCCAGTTCTCGGTCGTCGCTTCCCAGAAGTGGGCCGTCGTCAGGTACGCCCGGTACCCGATCGCGGGCTCTCCATGCGAGGCCTGGTCCTGGTTGTATTCGCGGTAGCCCACGATGCTCTGCCCCACCCAGAACAGCAGGAACGCCGACAGCAGCACGATCGACAGGCCGTTCTCTCGCAACAGACGACGCATGACTGCCTCGGACGGTTGGGGCCGTCCCATTCTAGCTGGAAGGTCCCGGTGGCTCGGTGACGCCGCTAACAGGGATAGATTCTGGGCCATGACGGCTTCGCGTTCCCGGGCTCCCCGCCCCTCCGACACCACGATCGTCGTGGTCGATGACGATCCGGTCACCCTGACCCTGGTCGAGCGCAGTCTCCGCGCCGAGGGCTACCGGGTCTGGACTGCCACCCGAGCGGCCGAGGCGCGGGCGCTGCTCGCCGAGCTCGCCGGCGCGGTCGATCTGGTCCTCACTGACGTGGCGATGCCGGGAGGGCTAGGCTCGGAGCTGGCGCTCCAGATTCGCTCCAGCCAGCGGTGGGTCCGGGTGCTCTTCATGTCGAGCTATTCGAGGGAGCATCTGCTGAAGCACGGCGTGGACATTCCTGAAGCGCAGCTGCTGCAGAAACCGCTGGCACCGGCCCAGATCATCAGCGCCATCCGCGAGATTCTGTCGGCCTAGGCGGCCGTCCGGCGGCTGACGCTCCGTCAGGCGTCGCGGACCGCCAGGAATCCCTGCCACACCAGCGGCTGGACGCACTTCTCCACCAGTGCCGGGTCGAAGTGAACACCGGCGTGGCCCTGGAGATACTTGAGCACGTCGTCCGGCGCCCACGCCTTGCGATAGACCCGGTCGGAGGTGAGGGCGTCGAAGACGTCGGCCACGGCCACCACCCGCGCGGCCAGCGGAATCGCTTCGCCCGACCTTGCCTCCGGATAGCCGCTGCCGTCCCAGCGCTCGTGATGCGAGAGGGCGATCTCCTCCGCCAGCCGGATGACCCGCGACTTGCCGCCGCCCAGGATCCGGGCGCCGGCGGTGGTGTGGGTCTTCATGATCTCCCACTCGTCGGGCGTCAGGGGACCGGGCTTTCGAAGGATGGCGTCGGGGATGCCGATCTTGCCGAGATCGTGCAGCGGCGCCGCGCGGCGCAGCAGCTCGACCTGCTCGTCGTCGAGGCCGGCGGCGCGGCCGAGCAGGGCAGAGATCGAGGCCACCCGCTCGGTGTGCCGGCCGGTGTCGTCGTCGCGAAATTCGGCCGCGACCGCGAGCCGTTCGAGCGTGTCGAGGTGGGCGCCCTCCAGGTCGGCGGTCCGCTCCCGGACCCGCTGCTCGAGCACCACGTTTTCGGTCGCGATCTCCCGGTGGAGGAACTTCGTCTCCAGCAGGTTGTGAATCCGGAGGAGCACCTCATCGACCTCGAAGGGCTTGGTCACGAAGTCCTTCGCGCCCTTGGAGAGCGCCCGCCGCCGGGCCTGCTGGGAGGAGTCCCCGGTGAGCACCAGCACCGGGAGGTAGCTCTGGGGCCGCGCCACCTCCGCCAGCCGCTCCAGGACCGCCACGCCGTCGAGCACCGGCATATGCAGGTCCAGCAGCACCAGGTCGGGCTCCTGCTCGGCGAACAGGCTCAGCACCCTGGTGGGATCCGTGGTCGCCACCACATTGGTGTAGCCCGCCGCCTTGAGGATTTTGCTCAGGGTGCGCACATTGGCCGCCTCGTTATCGACGACGAGGATCCGCGCGTCCGAGTACCCGCTGTCAAGCTGTGGCAGCTCCATTCGCGGCCCTCCTCGGACCGGTACCCGCTCCTGATCTTCGTGATCCTTCGTGAAAACCCTTAGGGGCCGATATCGGACCGCTCGCGCACCCGGCAAGAAATGCCGAGTCGGACGCGAGAGTTGTCGTGCGAGGCGAATGATGGCATAGGGTCCGATAATGTACTAAGGTGTCCACACAAGAAGGAGAGAGGCCCCGAGTGACCGAGCGGCGCTGCGTCATCGTGACAGGGTTCCCCCGCAGCGGGACGAGCTGGCTCGCCAAGAGCCTCTCGTTCGCGCCCGGCTTCACCTACTATCGCGAGCCCGACAACTACCATTTCGTCGCCGGGGCGGAGAAGCGCTTCACCTACCTGTATCTCACCCCCGATCACGATGACCCGGCCTACCGGCGGCTGATGTCCCGCGCCGCGGCGGGCCACGTGGCTACCGCGCGCACCATGCGGCAGAACCCCGGCCCGCTGCTCCGCCATCTGGGCCGGCCCGGCCGGGCCCTGGGCGAGCGATTTCCCTTTCTCTTCTTTCGCAAGCGCCACGTGCTGCTGAAGCTGGTGTTCGCCAACCTCAACCTGGCCTGGCTCAGCGCCCATCTCCCGCGCGCCCGGCAGGTCTGCGTGCTGCGCCATCCCTGCGGCCAGTTCGAGAGCTGGCAGCGCCAGGGATGGGAGCCGCGGCCGGCCCGGCTGCTGGAGAATCCCCGCCTGGTCAAGGATCATCTCGCGCCCTTCGCCGAGACCATCCGCGCCGCGAGCACCTACTGGGAACGGGCCGGCGCCCTGTGGGCGGCGACGGTCCATGTCATTCACCGGCAGACCGAGCGCGACGGCTCCCGGATGGTCCTTTCCCACGAGTGGCTCTGCGCCGATCCGGTGGCGCGTTTCCGGGAGCTCTACCAGCGGCTCGAGCTCAAGTGGACCGCCAAGGCCGAGGCCTTTCTCCGCGACGCCGACATCGAGGGCGACGAGCGGACGTACTCCATGACGCGCGCCGCCGTGGCGGAGATCGACAAGTGGAAGACCCGGCTCCACCCCGATGAGGTGGAGCAGTGCCGGCGATTCGTGGAGCCGTTCGGACTGCCGTACTATCCTGGCTTCGACCCTCACGCCTCTACCGGTCTGGCCGACTTCGGCCGGCCACCCGCGCAAGCACGCGGGTGAGGGCCGGCGCCGCCGCGGCGCCGGTGACGAGCAGCTCGCGCAGCGCCAGCCGGCCCCGCACCCCGCGCCGCCAGGGGAACCGCCCCCGCCAGCCCGCCAGACCCGCCTTCGAGAGCACGCCCTGCATCGCCAGCTTCTCCGTCTCCACCAGCCGGTAGTACGCCAGCAGGTCGTCCAGCTCGGCGAGGTACGCCGGGTCGCAGCGCTCCAGCAGCGGGCCGCTGGCCGTGAGCGCGGGGCGGACGGGATGGCGGCCCAGCAGGGCCGCGCCGAGCGCGGAGTGCTCGGTGTGGAACCACACCCTCGCCTCGGGATCCACCTGGAGCCGGTGGTTCATCACGAACAGCAGCCAGAGGTAGCTGTCCTCGCCGTAGGTGGCGCGCGCGGCGTCGTAGTAACCGCCGTAGCGCTCCACCACAGCGCGCCGGGCGACGATGCAGCTCGAGTGGCAGAAATCGACGCACAGCTTGATGGTCTTCGGCGCCGTTCCTTGGGATAGCCGCCAGGCCCCCGCTGTGCCGCGGAGGCGTCGATTGCGCGACGGGTCGCTCCGCCGCTCGGGACCCGAGGCCAGACCCGAGACCCAGGCCGCACTCTCGGGGTCCCCGTCGAGCGCGCCGACCGCGGTCTCCAGGAAGTCGGGCTGCCACTCGTCGTCGGCATCGAGGAACGCCACGTACTCGCCGCGCGACTCGCGGAGCCCGCGGTTGCGCGCGGCGCCGGGGCCGGCGTTGGCCTGGGAGATGATCCGCACTCGCGGGTCGGCGGCGGCGGCGGGGACCGACGCACCGCCGTCGGTGCTCCCGTCATCCACCACGATCAGCTCGAGGTCGCGATAGGACTGACCCAGCACGGACCCGAGCGCCGTGCCGATCGTGGCCGACTTGTTGTAGAGCGGAACGACGACCGAGACCCGCGGCAACCGGGCTATCCCAGCGCGGCGCGATAGAGGGCCAGCGTCTGCCGCGCGATCTCCGGCCAGTCCAGCGGCTCCAGCGGCGGCGGCGAGGGGCGCGGGCGCCGCGCCCAGTCGAGCGCTTCGGCGAGGAGCCGCGGGGTCAGCTCGCCCTCGTACGTGCGGACCCAGTCGGAGCCCACGATCGCCTGGAGCTCGCCCATCGCGCCGCGCGCCGGCACCAGGACCGGACGGTCGAAGGTGAGCGCGAGCAGCGCGCTCGACGAGTTGGTGATGTCCATGAACGGCAGGGCGACGAGATCCGCCGGGACCAGGAAGCGCTGGACGTCTTCCTCGGGCAGATGCTCCAGCGTCAGGCGGACCCGCGGATCGCCGCCGGCGGCCGCGCGCACCTCGCGATCCACCTCCGGCGCGAGCGGCGCGCCGCCCACCAGCAGCGTCAGCTCCGGGCGCTCCCGGGCCAGCTCGCGGACCGTTCGGATCAGCAGCGGGACGTTCTTGTAGGGCCGGACCAGCCCCACGAAGGCGACGACCTGGGCCGCGGGCGACAGGCCGAGCGCGGCCCGCGCCTCGTCCCGCGACAGCTCGTTGGGATAGGAGCCGCGGTAGTGTCCCAGCGGCACGACGGCGTGGGGCCGGGCCGCCAGCCGCGGGTAGCTCGCCTCGACCGAGCGCTGCCCGGCGAGGCTGGGATGGATTACCGCATCCACCTTGCGAACCACGGAAGCCAGGTAGCGCTGCTCCAGTCCGGGATGTCTCGACTCGTGGGGATGGGCGTTGTGCGCCGTCCACACCACCCGGGCGCGATGCAGCCGGGCCGCCTGGATGATGGCGAGCGCCGCGGCAGCGCCGGCGAGCCGCCCGGGAAGCGAGCCGGCGTTGAGCGCCTTCTCGGGCCAGTGCAGGTGGAGCAGGTCGTAGCCCCCGAGGAGAGCGCGGGGCGGAGTGAAATCGCGAACCCGCACGCCGAGCGCCGCGAGGTGGGTATAGAGCAGCCAGGTGTAGGGATTCTTGGCCCGGAGGCCCAGCCCGGGCCAGGCGAGCACCCGGAGGGGTGCGCTAGCGCTGGGGCGCGCCACCGGAGGATGCTCGCCGGTCGGCTCGGGCGATCACCGGGGAGCCGAGCAGCCCGGTGAGCGCCAGCGATCGCGCCACCCCTTCGGCCGCCCGCGCCAACCGGTCCGAGCCGGCCATCCGGTACAGCGCCATCGGCAGGAAGAACTGCGGCCTGACCGCGGCCATCTGGAATCCGGCCGCTTCGAAGGCCCGGGCGATCTCGCCGCGGCCGTACAGCGTGAAGGGCCGGGTGGTGCCGCGCTCGACCGAGTTCTTGAGCTTGAAGAGGACGCTGGAGGCGATGTTGACGCTGCGGCGGGCGGGATAGTCGATCAGCACTCGCCGGCGGGCCACCCGGCACAGCTCGCCGATCAGCCGCCGCCAGTCGATGCTATGGGCGACCAGACGGTAGCAGAGGACGGCGTCGAACGCCTCGGCGTCGTAAGGCAGCGCCAGCAGGTCTGCCACGTCGAACCGGCAGCGGCCCGCCGAGGTGAGCGGCTCCAGCCGTTTGCCGCAGGAGGGATCGCTGCCCACCACGGTGACCCGGTAGCCGGCATCGAGCAGGGGGCCCGCCGACTGCGCGTGACCGCCGCCCACGTCGAGCACGGTGGCTCCCCGGGGCAGTCCCGACAGGCATTCGAGTGTGATGTGGGCTTGGTGTTCCAGAAACCAGCGGCCGACCGGTCCATCGAATCGACGAGCGTAGAAGTCGGACGAGGTCTCGATGTCGGCGTCTTCCTTCAGCGAAGCGCCGGCCGCCGCGGTCACCGCTGGTACGCGGGCTCGATGTATCCGTTCTGCACGTACCAGTCGAACGTCTCGCGGATGCCGTCGGTCAGCCTGACTTCGGGCCGGTAGCCGAGGACCCGCCGGGCCTTCTCGATGGTGAACGCCCGGCTCTTGGTATAGAAATCCACCCGGCGCCGGTGGATCGGCGGCTCGATGCCGAACGGCACGCAGATCTTCTCGACCAGCGACCCCAGGAGCTGGAACGGCCGGGCCGGCAGGCGGAGCCAGGGCGAAGGCACGCCCGCGGTCACCGCGATCATGTCGGCCAGCTCGGAGAGCTTCAGGTAGCGATCGCCGCCCAGGATGAAGATCTCGCCCACCGCCTTGGGGTGGGTGCCGAGGAGGCGGAGGCCGCGCACCAGGTCGTTCACGTGGACGGTGTGGTAGTAGTTCTCGCCGCCGTCCAGCAACACGAAGCGGCGCTTGGCCACCATCCGGAAGAGCTTCAGCAGCCGGGTGTCGCCGGGGCCGTAGATGGCGGTGGGCCGCGCCACCGCTAGGGGGATCCGGTCGCGGTAGGAGAGGGCGAGCTGCTCGGCTTCGCACTTGGTCTCCTGATAGACGTCTCCCGGGTGGTACGCGGCGCCTTCGTCGGCGGGCGGCGACGCGATGTGGCCATGCACGCCGACCGTGCTGCAGTGCACGTAGCGCTTGACGTCGGCCAGGACCGAGGCGTCGAGCAGCCTCCGGGACGCTTCCACGTTCACTTCGCGATAGCGGATGTCGGCGTGCTTGGCCTCGCGATAGACCGCGGCGAGGTGATAGACGGTCGCAACGCCCTGAACCGCCCGCTCGACCACACCGGACTCCGCGATGTCACCCTCGATGATCTCCACCGTCCGGGGCAGGATCGACCGGGCGCGCTCGGCGGACCGGGCGATCACCCGGACCCGGTGGCCATCGGCCACGAGCCTGCGCACCAGATGGCTCCCGGTGAAGCCGGTCGCTCCGGTCACCAGGGTCAGATCCTGACGGCGGCGTTCGATCATCCGAATCATCGGGCCTCGCGTTAAGCTTAGGAGCCGTGCCGCGCGGGGCGCGGGTGTGACGAAAGTCACGCCTCAACAGACATCGGACCCTTAAGTAATGTGGCTTCGACCCGCTCAATGGCGTGGTTCCGGGGCAAGTAATAACGCCAACATCGATACATAGATAGCCCTAGTAGTGTCAACGGTCCACGTCACACTTTGTCGAGGGAATTTGTCACATATGCTCCAGGATCGGCCCAGGTGACCGCTGTTGACCTGGCGGCCCCACCCATGGATCGCCTCAGAATCGGGCTGATGCTCCGGGCCATCGACGACGTCGATGGCCAGGGGATCTACATCCGGAAGCTGTGCGACGCCCTCTTCGAGACCGACCCCCACAACGAGTACGTGGCGTTCTACTGGGACTCCCGGCAGGCCGGACGCTACCGGGACCGGCCCAACGTGCGCGAGGTCGTGGTCCCGGGCCGGAACAAGCTGCTGTGGGACCAGATCCTGGTGCCCTGGGCGGCCCGGGGCCGGCATCTCGACGTCCTGTTCCACCACAAGTTCAGCATTCCGCTCCTCGCCACCTGCCCCACCGTGGTCCAGCAGCGGGGCACCGAGTACTGGAGCCATCCGGAGTTCTACAGCGGGTGGTCGGGACTCCTCGACCGACACTACAACCGGACCATGATTCCGCTGTACTGCCGGAAGGCGGTCCGGGTCCTGACCAACTCCGACAGCCTGGGCGAGGAGCTGGTCCGCTACGTCGGGGTGCCGCGGTCCAAGCTTCGCACCGTCTATGCGGCCGCGGACGAGAGCTTCGCGCCGGTGAGCAGCCCCGCCGCCCTCGCCGCGGTCCGGGCCCGCTACGGGCTCCCAGCCGAGCCGTTCCTGCTGATGGTAGTGAAGGGACACCAGATCCTGGGGCAGACCGACGGCAAAGCGCTCACGCCGCGGAAGAACGTGGCGGTCGCGCTGGAAGCCTACGGCCGGATGCGGCGGCGGGCGGCCGGCACCGCCGTCCCGCCGCTCGTGATCCTCGGCATTGGGATCGCCGGCAGGCTCACCCCGGACGAAGTCGCGAAGCATACCGATCCCACCTCGGTGCATACCCCGGGGTTCGTGGAGTTCGGCGACATGCCCGCCCTCTACACGCTGGCCCGCGCGCTGATCTTTCCCTCCCGCTACGAGAGCTTCGGGATCCCCATCGTCGAAGCGATGGCCTGCGGCTGCCCGGTCGTCACCGCGACGACCTCGGCCTGCCCCGAGGTCGCGGGCGACGCGGCGTTGCTGGTGGATCCTGACGACGTGGAGGGCCTGGCCGACGCGATGGAACGGGTGAGCTTCGACCTCGACCTCGCGGTCGAGCTGCGGCGCCGCGGCTTCCGGAGAGCCGCGGAGTTCTCCTGGACCCGGAGCGCCGAGACGCTGCTGTCCGAGCTCCGCACCGCTGCCGGCGTGCGGCGTCCCGTCGGCGCGAGGTAGCCGGGTGAGCCAGGAGACGATGGCGGTGGTGATCAGCCTCCCGGACGCGGGGGAGCGCCGGGCCGCGTTCGCCGCCCGCGCCGAGGGCACCAGCATTCCGTGGCAATGGTTCGACGCCCACCGGGGATTGGCGCCGGGGCTGCCGCACGATCGGGACGCGGCGATCGTGGCGAAGGGCCGCCCAATGTATGCCGGCGAGCTGGGCTGCTACTCCAGCCACTACGCCGCGTGGCGAACCTTCCTCGAGTCCCCGGCGTCGCAGCTGCTGGTGCTGGAGGACGACACCATCGTCGATTGGGGGTTCCTGGAGAAGCTGGTGACGGTGGATCTCGAGGCCGCCGGCGTGAGCTACCTCCGGCTCTACGCCAAGCGGCCCTGCGCCTTTCGGGTCGTGCTCCGGGGCGCCGTGGAGCAGCAGCGCACCCTGGTCGAGTATCTCGACCGGCCGCTCGGCACCCAGGGCTACGTCGTGACCCGCGACGGCGCTGAGCGGTTCCTGCGCCACTGCCGCACCGTCAAGCGCCCGCTGGACGACGAGCTGGACCGCGCTTGGGAGCACGGCGTCGCCTGCCTCAGCATCTTCCCCTTCCCCGTCATCGAGGAATCCACCGCGTCGTCCATCGGCCCCGACCGGTTCCAGCGATTCGCGATGCCGGCCCGGCTACTGGCGCGGCGCCAGGCGTCGAAGCTGCGGGACCGGGTGCTCAAGCTGCGGTATCGGCTCCAGCCACTCACGGTCACCCGCCTCCCGACCTTGCGGTCGCTGGCGGCGACTTGACCGCGCGCTCGACCCCCGAGGAAGAGCCGCCTCTCGCCCCGCTGCCGCACCACGAGTTCGACGACCCGCTCGACGGGTCACCCGGCCCCGACATCGAAGGCCCGCCGGTGCCGCGCACCGGCGCCTCGCCCGACCTGGTGCGGAAGACGGCGAAATCCATCATCTGGACCATCGTCCGGACCGGCTCCGACTACATCCTCTCCTTCGCCGTCTTCGCCGTGCTGGCGAGGAACCTCGGCCCCGAGGCGTTCGGCGTTTTCGCGCTCGCAGTCGCCTTCGCCGAGTTCGGCAAGATCCTCCCGGCGGCGGGATTCGCCGTCGCGCTCCAGCGGGCGCGGGAGGTGACTCCGGCGATGGCCGACACCGCGTTCTGGGCCTCGATGGCCATCGCGGTCGTCGTAGCCGGGGCGCTGGCCCTGCTGGCCCGCCCCATCGCCGCCTCGTTCCAGGAGCCGCAGGTCGCGCCGCTGCTGATGGCGCTCGGCGGGGTGCTGGTGGTCTCGGTCGCCGGGGCGATTCACATCGCCCTGATGCTGCGGGAGTTCGGACACAAGGCGATGGCCACCCGGTCGGTGGTGAGCAACATCGCGGGCGGTGTCGCCGCGCTCGCCGCGGCCGCCGCCGGGTGGGGACCCTGGAGCCTCGTGGTGCAGCGGGGGATCACCGAGGTGGCGGGAACCGCGATGGCGTGGCACGCCTACCGCTGGATGCCCGGCCGGAATGTCTCGATGGCGGCCTTGCGGGAGCTGACCGGCTTCAGCGCCAGCATCACCCTGAGCCAGGTGCTCCTGGTGGCGCTGGTGCGGGTGCAGGACGTGATCATCGGCCGCACCATCGGCACCGCGGCCGTCGGCGTGTATCGCACGGCGTGGCGCACGGTCGAGCTGATCGCGCAGGGCGTGATCATGCCGTTCGCCCAGGTGTCGCTCCCCACCCTCGGCCGGCTCCAGGACGACCTGCCGGCGTTTCGGCGGGCGTACCTCCGCATCACCGGCGTCGCGTCCGTTCTGGCCTACCCGGCCATCATCGGCTTCGCCGTGCTCGCCCGCGACGCGATCCCCCTGCTCTTCGGTCCCCAATGGACCGAGAGCGCGAAGATCGCCCAGGTGCTGGGCTTCATGGCGGTGCCGTTCACCCTCAACCGGTTCGCCGGGCCGGCGCTCGGCACGCTGGGACAGACCGGCCTGCTCGCCAAGATGTCGGCGCTCCAGCTGGGGCTGACGGTGGTCCTCACGCTCGCCGCGGCGCCCTACGGCCTGCTCGCGATCGCGGGCGCCTACGTGCTGCGGGCCTATCTGATCCTGCCGGTCCAGCTGTGGGCGTTCCGCAAGCACAGCGGTCTCGGCTATGGCGAGATGCTCGGCGCGATCGCCCCGGCCTTCGGAACCTCGCTGCTCATGGCGGTGGTGCTCCTCGGTCTCGACCGCTTCATCGGCGGCCTGATTCCGGACCGGATGCTCTACCTCCTGGTCATGGTGCTAGTCGGCGCGACGGTCTATTGCGTCTCCCTGTTCCTCTTCGCCCGCCGGTTCGTGATCCGGCAGATCGACGATGTCAAACGAATTCTCCCCGGCGTTGCCGCCAGATTCTCCGGCATCGGCGCCTGACCCGGCGATCGCGGCGCTCCAGCGGCTCGCGCTGGAAGCACTGCGCGCCGTGCCGGCCGACGGGCCCTTCGCCCTGCTCGACTTCCCGGATCACGCCAACGTCGGCGATTCGGCGATCTGGCTCGGCACCCTGGCCTACTTCCGGGCCCATCGGGCCGCCGGACCGCGCTATGTCGCGACGGCCGAGTCGTTCTCCGAGCCCGCGCTTCGGGCCGCGGTGCCCGAGGGCCCCATCTTCATCCACGGCGGAGGCAATTTCGGCGACGTGTGGCCCCGGCACCAGCAGTTCCGGGAGTTTCTGCTGCACCGCTTTCGCGACCGCGAAGTCATCCAGCTTCCCCAATCCATTCAGTTCGACAACCCCGCGGCCGCCGAGCGGACGGCGCGCGCCATCGCGCGGCACGGCCGGTTCCGGCTGTACGCCAGAGACGGCTGCTCCGAAGCGTTCGCCCGGAAGCACTTCGACTGCGACGTCGCCGTCTGCCCCGACATGGCGTTCTTCCTCGGGCCGCTGGCCCGCTCGGGACCGGAGGTCGATGTGCTCTACCTGCTGCGGACCGACAAGGAGCGGGCGACGGCGGAACAGCCGGAGCGCCGTGCCGAGTATCGCTCCCGTGTAGCCGACTGGCTGCAGGAGAGCGCGCTCGCGATACGGCTCAAGCGCTGGCGGGGCGGGCTCCGACAGGTGGGCGGGCGGCGCCGATGGGACCGGTCACGGATGCGGGTGGGCTCGACCGAGAGCGCGGCGCGCGCGCGGGTCGCTCGGGGTTGCGCCCTCCTCTCGTCGGGACGGGTGGTGATCACCGACCGGCTGCACGCCCACATCCTGAGCCTGCTGCTGGGCATTCCCCACGCGGTCCTGGACAACAGCTACGGCAAGCTGGCCCGGTTCCTGGACCAGTGGCTGCCCGGCAAGGCCGGCGTCCATCGAGCTGAGTCGCTGCGGGACGCGGAATCGTGGGCGGCGGGCTCGGCAGCGGCCGTGTCCTGACCCAGCCGGCTTCCCGCTGGCCAGCGCTCCCACCAGGATATATCCTCCCGCATGCACTATCCCGGCACCCCGCCGCTCAGACTTTCGTCCGTCAACCTGCTCACCGATCTCGGCTGGTACGCGGGGACCTTTCACGTGCCGGGGCGCCAGAGCCTGGTCGATTTTCTCGCCACCGGCCAGCAGATCGTGAAGCTCACCCGGGTCCGCATCCCGAACGAGAACGAGCGGCTGCCGTTCGTCGCCGTGCGGCGGGATGCGATCCTGGTGGTCGAGCCCACCCAGGGCGACGAGCTGGTCGATACCGCGGGGAGCGGAGGCCGCACCTCGTCGCACCGGATCGGCTGCCTGCTGCCGACGGGCATTCTGCACGGGACGCTGGAGGTGCTGGTGAACGTGCGGGTCTCGGATTTTCTGCGGCAGCAGCCCGGCCTCGCGGTGCTGCACGACTGCACCCTGGTGCCCTATGGGCAGCCGGTGGAGTCCAATCAGGCGCGCAAGCTGCGCGTGGCGCTGGTGAATCTGGGGCGGGTGACCGGCGTGTCGGAGTGGGTGAACCAGCCGGTGTAATGGGAGGAGATGGGCCCCTTCGCTTCGCTCAGGGTGACATTCGGGGAAGATGGGCCGTCACTCCGCTCTCCGGTTCTTATCGATGATCGCGCCCAGGATCAGGAGAAACGCGAAGAGCCGCACCAGGTAGAGCCCGGTGTTGTCTTCCGTCATGTGCCGGGTGAAGGCCAGCGCCAGCCGCTGAAGGCAGAGCAGCCAGAAGGCCATCGCGAAGATCAGGAACAGGCGATCCCGGGTCTCCCGCCAGAACCGCAGGAAGAACAACCCGGCCACCGCGTAGCCCATCACGATGGCGCCGGAGATCAGCAGGACCACGGCCGCCCGGTTGTCGCTCATCCCGCGTCCCAGACCAGCCCGTAGATCAGCACGGCCAGCCCGGCCAGCACCGGGAGGCCGCGCCAGATCGAGAGATCGACCTCCGGGCCGGTGACCACCCGATCGAGCACCAGCATCACGTTGCCGACCGCGAAGCCCACGAAGGCGAGCCCGCTCCACAGCAGCAACCGCACGCCCCTCCCCTGATACGCCCGCAGCAGCAGGACCGCGCAGGCCAGGCTGGTGAGGGCGCACAACACATACACGGCGGCCGCCATCATTCCTCCTTCTTCCGGCGGATCCGGAACGCGTCGGAGAACGCCCGCACGTTCTCGATCGGCTTGGACGCGATGAGCGTGATCACCGCGACCCGGCGCTCGCGATAGAGATGGTCGAGCCGGCTGACGGTGGCATGCAGCTCCGCGGTGCGGGGCGCGTACTGGTAGCAGCCCTGCTCCCGCTCCCGCAGCAGCCCCTGCCCCAGCAGCATCGCGAGCCGGCGGACCACCGAAGACGGGTGGCTATAGACCGCCGTGGCGACCTCGTCCGAGGTCCACCCACGCTCCGGCGCGCGCCACAGCAGGAGCAGCACTTCGAGCTGCTCCACCGATTCGATGTTCTGGTGCAGGAAGCTGTGGACGTCCTCGGGAAGGCCGTTCACCAACCGTCTTCCCTCACGCCCTGTTCCGGCCGAGGGTGAAGTGGAAGGTGGCGCCCTGGCCGACCAGGCCTTCGGCCCAGACCCGGCCGCCCAGACGGTGAATGATGCGCTGCACCGTCGCGAGCCCGATCCCGGAGCCGGGAAACTCAGTGGCGAGGTGGAGCCGCTGGAACGGGCCGAAGAGCCGGTCGGCGTAGGCCATGTCGAACCCCGCGCCGTTGTCGCGTACGAAGTAGGTGGTCTCTCCGGCCACGGTGGTGAGCCCGAACTCGATTCGGGCCGCCGGCTGGCGCGCGGTGAACTTCCAGGCGTTCTCCAGCAGGTTGGCGATCGCGATCCGGAGCAGCTGGCCGTCGCCGCTCACCACCACGCCGGGTCGCACCCGGGTCTCGAGCGGCCGCGCGGGCTCGCTCTCCCGCAGCCGTTCCAGCGTCGCCGTCACCAGCGCGCTGAGATCGACCTCCTGCTGCCGCAGCTCCGCGCGGCTCACCTTGGACAGATGGAGCACGTCGTCGATCAGCTGCGACATCTGGCGGCTGGCCTCCTGGATCCGGTCGAAGAACCGGGTGCCCGACTCGTCCAGCCGGCCGCCCTGGCTCTCCAGCACCGCGCGGCTGAACGCTTCGATGCGGCGGAGCGGAGCCCGGAGGTCGTGGGAGACGGCATAGCTGAAGCTCTCCAGCTCCCGGTTCTTGTGCTCCAGATCGCGCACCAGCTCGGCGCGGGTCTCGGCCAGCTCGCGCGAGGCCTGTTCGCTCTGCCGCAGTTGCTCCGCCTGCCGGCGCAGCTGCTCGGTCTTCTTGGCCAGCTCCACGAAGACCGACACCTTGGAGCGGACGAACTCCGGCACCACCGGCTTCACCAGATAGTCCACCGCACCGACCGCGTAGCCCCGCACCGCCTCGGTGTGGGTCTTGTCGGCGGCGGTGAGGAAGATGATCGGCGTGTCGCGGCTCTTGTCCCGCTGGCGGATGAGCGCCGCGGTCTCGAAGCCGTCCATGTCGGGCATCTTTACGTCCAGCAGGATGACCGCGAATTCATGGGTCAGCAGCGACTTCAAGGCTGCGCGGCCCGATTCCGCCTTGATCAGGTTCTGCCCCAGCCCCTGAAGCATGGCCTCGAGGGCCAGCAGGTTGGCGGGCTGGTCGTCGACCAGCAGGATGTTGACGAGGCCGGTGGCCTCGTCGACATCCTGCTCGGCGGCGGGCAGCCGGGCTGACGGGCTGGCGGGCGGGTCTACCGAAGGTCCCCCGGTAGCCATAGAGCCATCCGGCACCGACTGCCCATCGGCCCGCCTGCCCGCCTGCCCGCCTGCACTCACCGGTACAGCCATACTCTCAGCAGCGACAGCAGCTGATCCATATCGACCGGCTTGGCGATGTAATCCGAGGCGCCGGCCTCGATGCACTTCTCCCGGTCGCCTTTCATCGCCTTCGCGGTGACGGCGATGATGGGGAGCTGGCGGAAGCGGGCCTGGTCCCGGATGGCGCGCATCGTCTCGTAACCGTCCATCTCCGGCATCATGACGTCCATCAGCACGATGTCGATGTCGCCCGCCTGCTGGAGCCGGGCGATGCCGTCCCGGCCGCTCTCCGCGTAGGAGACCTTCATCTCGCTGCGCTCCAGGAAGGTGGTGAGCGCGAAGATGTTGCGCACGTCGTCATCGACGATCAGGACCTTGCGGCCGGTGAGCGTGGGGTCGGTGCGGTGGAGCTGCTCCAGCATCCGGCGCTTGCCGTCGGGCAGCTTGGCGGTGACCCGGTGGAGGAACAGCGCGGTCTCGTCGAGCAACCGCTCGGGCGACCCCGCGTCCTTGATCACCACCGACTCCGCCAGCCGCCGCAGCTCCGCGTCCTCCCGCCGGGTGAGCTGCTTGCCGGTGTAGACGATGGTCGGGAGCTTGCGCAGCCCGATCTCGCTCTTCACCCTGGTGATCAGCTGGAACCCGGTCATGTCGGGCAGGCCGAGGTCGAGCACCATGCAGTCGAAGTGCTCCGACTGGAGCTTGGCGAGCGCCTCCTCCCCGCTGCCGACCGTGGTGGTCTGCACGTCGCCGGAGCCGATCAGCTCGACGATGCTCTCCCGCGCGACCGCGTCGTCTTCCACCACCAGCAGCCGCTTGATCGGCCGATCCACGAACTCGTGCAGGGTGGTCAGGGCCTCGGACAGCGAGTCCTTCGTGGCCGGCTTCACCAGGAAGTCGATGGCGCCGAGCCGGAGTCCGCGCTGCCAGTTCTCCTCGACCGAAATGATGTGCACCGGGATGTGCCGGGTCGCTGGGTCGTGCTTCAACCGGTCGAGGATGGTCCAGCCGTCGGCGTCCGGCAGCCGGAGGTCGAGCGTGACCGCGGTGGGCCGGTATTCCTTGGCCAGCGTCAGCGCCCGGTCGGCCCGGTTGGCCACCAGGCCCTTGAACCCGCGGTCGCGGGCCAGGTCGAGGAGGATCTGGGCGAAGTTGGGGTCGTCCTCCGCGATGAGGAGAATGCGGTCGCCCTCCTCGATGGAGCCGCGGTCGTCGGCCACCTCGCGCTCGACCACCGGCGCGAGCATGACCCGCGAGGCCGCCGTCGGCACCGGCTTCATCGGCTCGGCTTCGGCGGAGACCGCCTGGTCCGGCGTCGCGGCCGTCTCGCTGACCGGCTGCACCGGATAGATCACCGGCAGATACAGGGTGAAGGTGCTGCCCTGGCCGGGCTCGCTGTCGATCCGGATCTCGCCGCCCAGCAGGCGGGTGATCTGCCGGCTGATGGAGAGGCCGAGCCCGGTGCCGCCGTACTTCCGGGAGGTGCCGGTATCGCCCTGCTGGAACGCCTCGAAGATGACGCCGTGCTTCTCCTTCGGAATGCCGATGCCGGTGTCGCGGACCGAGAAGGCCACCACGGCGTTGGCGGCGTTGAGGATCTCCTGCTCCGGGTTCCATCCGCCGGTCGCCAGCGACGCCTTGAGCGAAACCGAGCCGCGCTCGGTGAACTTGAAGGCATTGGAGAGCAGGTTCTTCAGCACCTGCTGGAGCCGCTTGGTGTCGGTCTGGAGCGCCGGCGGCAGCGCCGGATCCACCTCCACCTGGAACTGGAGCCCCTTGAGGTCCGCCACCTGGCGGAAGGTGCTGTCGACGAACTTCCGCACCTCGCCGAAGGGCACCGTCGTGATATCGACGGCCATGGTGCCCGATTCGATCTTGGAGAGGTCCAGGATGTCGTTGATCAGGTCCAGCAGGTCCGAGCCCGAGCTGTGGATGGTCTGGGCGAACCCGACCTGCTTGGAGGTGAGGTTCCCCTCGGCGTTCTCGGTCAGGATCTGCGACAGGATGAGGAGACTGTTGAGCGGCGTCCGGAGCTCGTGCGACATGTTCGCCAGGAACTCCGACTTGTACTTCGAGATCAGCGCCAGCTGCTCGGCCTTCTCCTCCAGCGCCACCTTGGCCTGCTCCACCTCCTTGTTCTTCTGCTCCACCTCCGCCTTCTGGCTGGCGAGCAGCTGGGCCTTCTCCTCCAGCTCGGCGTTGGTCCGCTGCAGCTCGTCCTGCTGCTTCTTGAGCAGCTCTTCGGACTTCTGGAGCGAGCGGGTCTGCTGCTCCAGCCGCTTGTTGGTCTCGGTCAGCACGTCCTGCTGCGACTGGAGGTTCTCGGTCAGCGCCTGGGACTGCCGCAGCAGCTCCTCGGTCCGCATGTTGGCGCCGATGGTGTTGAGCACGATGCCGATGGTCTCGGCGAGCTGCTCCAGGAAGGTGAGCCGGATCTCGTCGAACTCGTCGAAGGTCGCCAGCTCGAGCACCGCCCGGACCTCGCCCTCGAACAGCACCGGCAGCACCGCGATGTTGCGGGGCGAGGCCTCGCCCAGGCCGGAGCTGATCTGGACGTAGTGGTCGGGGACCGCGTTGATCAGCAGCATCCGGCGATCGACCGCGCACTGCCCCACCAGCCCCTCGCCCACCCGGAACTCGTTGGACACCGACTTCCGGTCGCGGTAGGCGTAGCTGGCCAGCAGCTTGAGGCTCGCCTCCTCGCCCGAGGAGTCCATCAGGTAGAACACGCCGTGGTGGGCGGTGACCAGCGGCGCGAGGTCGGAGAGGATGAGCTGCGACACCGCCGCGAGGTCGCGCTGGCCCTGCAGCATCCGGCTGAACTTGGCCAGGTTGGTCTTGAGCCAGTCCTGCTCCATGTTCTTCCGCGTGGTGTCGCGGAGGTTCCGGATCATCTCGTTGATGTTGTCCTTGAGCTCCGCCACCTCGCCCTGGGCTTCCACCGCGATGGACCGGGTCAGGTCGCCCTTCGTCACCGCCGTGGCCACGTCCGCGATGGCGCGGACCTGCGTCGTCAGGTTGGCGGCGAGCTGGTTCACGTTCGCCGTCAGGTCGCGCCAGATGCCGGCGGCGCCCGGCACGCGGGCCTGGCCGCCGAGCTTGCCTTCGACGCCGACCTCGCGAGCCACGTTGGTCACCTGGTCGGCGAATGTGGCCAGCGTGTTGGTCATGCCGTTGATGGTGTCGGCCAGGGTCGCGATCTCGCCTTTCACCTCCACCCGCAGCTCCTGCTTCAGGTCGCCGTTGGCGACCGCCGTCACCACCTTGGCGATGCCGCGCACCTGGGAGGTCAGGTTGCTCGCCATCCAGTTCACGTTGTCGGTCAGGTCCTTCCACACGCCGGCCACGCCGACCACCTGCGCCTGGCCGCCCAGCTTGCCTTCGGTGCCCACCTCGCGGGCCACCCGGGTCACCTCCGAGGCGAAGGAGTTGAGCTGGTCGACCATCGTGTTCACGGTGTTCTTGAGCTCCAGGATCTCTCCCTGGACATCCACCGTGATCTTCTTGTTCAGCTCGCCGCGGGCCACCGCCGTCGTCACGTCGGCGATGTTGCGGACCTGGGTCGTCAGGTTCGACGCCATCGAGTTCACGCTGTCCGTCAGGTCCTTCCAGGTGCCGCCCACGCCCTTCACGTAGGCCTGGCCGCCCAGCTTGCCCTCGGTCCCGACCTCGCGGGCCACGCGGGTCACTTCCGAGGCGAAGGAGTTGAGCTGATCGACCATCGTATTGATGGTGTTCTTGAGCTCCAGGATCTCGCCGCGCACATCGACCGTGATCTTCTTCGACAGGTCGCCCGTCGCCACCGCCGTCGTCACCTGCGCGATGTTGCGGACCTGGGCCGTGAGGTTGCCGCCCATCGAGTTCACGTTGTCCGTCAGGTCCTTCCACACGCCGCCGACGCCCCGTACCTGCGCCTGGCCGCCCAGCTTGCCCTCGGTGCCGACCTCGCGGGCCACCCGGGTCACTTCCGAGGCGAACGAATTGAGCTGATCGACCATCGTGTTGATCGTATTCTTGAGCTCCAGGATCTCGCCCTTCACGTCCACCGTGATCTTCTTGTTCAGCTCGCCGCGGGCCACCGCCGTCGTGACCTCGGCGATGTTCCGCACCTGCGACGTCAAGTTGCCCGCCATCGAGTTCACGTTGTCGGTCAGGTCCTTCCAGGTGCCGCCTACGCCCCGCACCTGCGCCTGGCCGCCCAACTTGCCTTCGGTGCCGACCTCGCGGGCCACCCGGGTCACCTCGGAGGCGAACGAGTTCAGCTGATCGACCATCGTGTTGATGGTGTTCTTGAGCTCCAGGATCTCGCCCTTCACGTCCACCGTGATCTTCTTCGACAGGTCGCCGTTCGCCACCGCGGTCGTCACGTCGGCGATGTTGCGGACCTGCGCCGTCAGGTTGCCCGCCATCGAGTTCACGCTGTCCGTCAGGTCTTTCCACGTGCCGCCGACACCGGTCACCTGCGCCTGGCCGCCCAGCTTGCCCTCGGTGCCCACTTCCCGGGCGACGCGGGTCACCTCCGAGGCGAAGGAGCTGAGCTGGTCGACCATCGTGTTGATGGTGTTCTTGAGCTCCAGGATCTCGCCCTGCACGTCCACCGTGATCTTCTTGTTCAGCTCGCCGCGGGCCACGGCCGTCGTCACCTCGGCGATGTTGCGGACCTGGGCCGTCAGGTTGCCGGCCATCGAGTTCACGTTGTCGGTCAGGTCTTTCCACGTGCCGCCGACGCCGGTCACCCGGGCCTGGCCGCCCAGCTTGCCCTCGGTGCCCACTTCCCGGGCGACGCGGGTCACCTCCGAGGCGAACGAGCTGAGCTGGTCGACCATCGTGTTGATGGTGTTCTTGAGCTCCAGGATCTCGCCCTGCACGTCCACGGTGATCTTCTTGGAGAGGTCGCCGTTGGCGACCGCCGTCGTCACGTCGGCGATGTTGCGGACCTGGGCCGTGAGGTTGCCCGCCATCCAGTTGACGTTGTCGGTGAGGTCCTTCCAGGTGCCGCCGACGCCGGTGACTCGAGCCTGGCCGCCCAGCTTCCCTTCGGTGCCCACTTCCCGGGCCACCCGGGTCACCTCCGAGGCGAAGGAGCTGAGCTGATCGACCATCGTGTTGATCGTGTCCTTCAGCTCCAGGATCTCGCCGCGCACGTCGACCGTGATCTTCTTGGACAGGTCGCCGTTGGCGACCGCCGTCGTCACCTCGGCGATATTCCGCACCTGCGCCGTCAGGTTGCTCGCCATCGAGTTCACGTTGTCGGTCAGGTCCTTCCAGGTGCCGCCCACGCCCCGCACCTGCGCCTGGCCGCCCAGCTTGCCTTCGGTGCCGACCTCGCGGGCCACCCGGGTCACTTCCGAGGCGAACGAATTGAGCTGATCGACCATCGTGTTGATGGTGTTCTTGAGCTCCAGGATCTCGCCCTTCACGTCGACGGTGATCTTCTTGGAGAGGTCGCCGTTGGCGACGGCGGTGGTGACTTCGGCGATGTTGCGGACCTGCGCGGTGAGGTTGCCGGCCATCGAGTTCACGCTGTCGGTGAGGTCCTTCCAGGTGCCGCCCACGCCCCGCACCTGCGCCTGGCCGCCCAGCTTGCCTTCGGTGCCGACTTCCCGAGCCACGCGGGTCACTTCCGACGCAAACGAGTTCAGCTGATCGACCATCGTGTTGATGGTGTTCTTGAGCTCCAGGATCTCGCCCTTCACGTCCACCGTGATCTTCTTGTTCAGCTCGCCGCGGGCCACGGCCGTCGTCACCTCGGCGATATTGCGGACCTGGGCCGTCAGGTTGCCCGCCATCGAGTTCACGTTGTCCGTCAGGTCCTTCCAGGTCCCCGCGACCCCCTTCACCTTCGCCTGCCCGCCCAGCTTGCCTTCGGTGCCCACTTCCCGGGCCACCCGGGTCACCTCGGAGGCGAACGAGCTGAGCTGGTCGACCATCGAATTCACCGTCCGGCCGATCCGGAGGAACTCGCCCATCAGGGGCCGGCCGTCGATGTCGAGCGCCATGGTCTGGGAGAGGTCGCCCTTCGCGACGGCGCCGATGACTCGGGAGACTTCGCTGGTCGGCTGCACCAGGTCGCCGATCAGGCCGTTCACCGAGTTGACCGAGGCGGCCCAGGATCCGGCGGCGCCGGTGAGCTGAGCCCGCTGGGTGATCCGCCCCTCCTTGCCCACCGCGATGCTGACCCGGTCCAGCTCGTGCGCCAGCTCCTGGTTGAGCTCGACGATCTCGTTCAGCGTGTCCGCCACCTTGCCCGCCAGGCCGGTCCGGTCGCCCCGGATCCGCACGGAGAAATCCCCCTTGCGGACGGCGGAGAGCACGGTGAGCAGCTCGGCGAGATCGAGTTCTTCGGGCTTGGATGTGGCGGCACGGCCGCGTTTGGTTCGACGACCGTTGCTGGCCGATGATGTCCGCATGAGGGCTCCGGGGATCCGGGGGCTGCTTGTAACGGGTGGAGACTGACAACCTTGAGCGAAGCACGGCAGCGAGTTCCGTGACCGGCGTCACAGTGGGTCTCGACCGCCCGCGACGTAAGGAAATGCTTGACTTGCAATATATCGGTGCCACTCTTCAGCGTGCCACGGAAAGACCAGGCCTCCACCGCTGAGACCCTGACGCGCCCTGCCGGCGGGCCGAAAACGCCTCCGCTCATGGCCCCGCTTCGCATCCTCATTCTGGAAGACGTCCCGATGGACGCGGAGCTGGTGGAGTACGAGCTGGCTCGGGCCCATATCCCGTTCGACGCCAGGCGAGTGGATACCCGCAACGCGTTCCTCCACGAGATCGCCCAGTTCCGGCCCGATCTGATCCTCTCCGACTACAGCGTCCCCGGCTTCGACGGCATGGCCGCGCTCTCGCTGGCGCGGGAGCACGCCCCCACCGTCCCCTTCGTCATCGTGACCGGGTCGATCAACGAGGAGACCGCGGTCGGGTGCATGAAGGCCGGCGCGACCGACTACCTGCTGAAGAGCAACCTCTCGCGCCTCGGCCACGCCATCACCGGCTCCCTCGCCCGGGTCCGGGCCCGCAACGAGAAGGCTCGCGCGGAGGAAGCACTCCAGCGCTCCGAAGCCAATCTCCGGGCCATCTTCAACAACAGCCTCCAGGCCTTCGTGCTGATCGACCCCGACGGCACGATCCAGGCGCTCAACTCGACCGCGATCGAGTTGAGCACCCGCTTGCTCGGGCGGCCGGTCCACGAGGGCGCCCGGATCGGCGATTTCCTCCCCGAGGCCGAGGAGGCATTCCGGGCCGCGCTCGCCGGCGAGGCGCGCAACGTCGATCGCTGTTTCCGCGATCCCGACGGCTCCGAGCTCTGGTTCGAGACCACCCACGCACCGGTGGTCGATGAGGAAGGCAGTGTCATCGGGGTCTGCCTCAACGCCCGCGACATCAGCACCCGGAAGCAGGCTGAACAGGCGATGCGGGAGAGCGAGGCCCGGTACCGCGACCTGTTCGACAACGCGAGCGACCTGGTCTGCGTCACCGCGCCCGACGGCTCCTTCCTGTACGTCAACCGCGCCTGGCTGCACGCCATCGGCGTCGGCGAGGCCGATCTCCAGCACCGCCGGTTTCTCGACGTGGTCCATGGCGAGAGCCGGGAGCGCTACGAGGACGTGGTGCGCCGCGCGCTGGCGGGCGAGACCCTCACCCACGTGGAGCTGGTGCTGGTGACCGCCGGCGAGACGACGATCACGGTCGAAGGGAACGTGAGCTGCACGTTCACCCACGGCCGCCCGGTGATGCTGCGGGGGATCTACCGCGACGTGACCGAACGGAAGCGGGTGGAGGATCAGCTTCGCCGCGCCGAGCGGATGCAGGCGGCGGGCCGCCTGGCCGGCGGCATGGCGCACGAAGTGAACAACATGATGACCGGGGTCATCGGCTTCAGCGAGTTCCTGCTGCGCAGCTTCGAGGAGGACGATCCCCGCCGCGGCGAGGTCGAAGAGATCATCCGCGCCGGCACCCGCGCCTCGGACGTGACCCGCCAGCTCCTGGCCTTCACCCGCCAGCAGCTCCTCCGCCCCGAAGTGCTGGACGTCAACGACGTGGTGACCGGAGTCGAGAAGATGCTGCGGCGCTCCCTCGGCGAGGACCACACGCTCGAGCTGAAGCTGGCCGCCGACCTGGGCGAAATCCGCGCCGACCGGGGACAGCTGGAGCAGGTGCTGTTGAACCTGACCCTCAACGCCCGCGACGCGATGCGGTCGCGGGGGCGGGTCACCGTCGCCACCGGGCAGGCCGCGCTCGACGAGGTCTATGCCCAGGAGCACGGCAACGTCGGGATCCCGCCCGGCGATTACATCCTGCTCTCGGTCAGCGACACCGGCGTCGGCATGTCACCCGAGGTGCAGGCCCGCATCTTCGAGCCCTTCTTCACCACCAAGCCGGTCGGCCAGGGCACCGGCCTCGGCCTGTCGACGGTCTATGGAATCGTGAAGCAGAGCGACGGCTTCGTCTGGTGCTACAGCGAGCCGGGCCAGGGGACCACGTTCAAGATCTATCTGCCGAGGGCCGGGGTCCGCCGGCAGCCGACGCCCCCGCCCGATCCTGCGACGGAGCTGCGGGGAGGCAGCGAGACGATCCTCGTAGTTGAGGACGAGGATGTGGTTCGCGCGCTCGCCTGCCGGGGTCTGCGCGAGCAGGGCTACCACGTGCTCGAGGCGCGGCACGGCAAGGAAGCGCTCGACCGGGTCCAGCGGGACCGCCAATCGATCGACCTGGTGATCTCCGACGTGGTGATGCCGGAGCTGAACGGCCGCGAGCTGGGCTCCCGTCTGGCGGTGCTCCAGCCCGATCTGCCGGTGCTCTACATGTCGGGATATACCGGGGACGACGTGATCCAGCGAGGATTGCTGGAACCGGGCGTGCCGTTCCAGCAGAAGCCGTTCACGCCGGAGGGATTGGCGCGGAAGGTGAGGGAGATGCTCGACGGCCGGCGCCCGCCGCGCCGCGCCGGCGCCGTGTAGCCCGAGTCAGGCGATCGCCTCGGCCTCCGGCTCGGCCCCGCCCTCCTCGCGGGAGGGACGAAACTCCAGGTGCTCGGCGCGAAGGATGACGAACCCGCGCGACGTGCCGAGCCGGGTGAGTCGCTCGCCCGCCATGTTGACCATCCGCTGGGTCACCCCGGGAAAAATGGGCGCCACTTCGTACCATTTGGATGGATTGAGCTCAGGATACTTCCGCTGGTGCTCCGAGCGCAGACGCGCCTGCACGCCTGGCATCGTCTCTCCTCGCCGGCAGAAGCCGCCGGCCGAGCGGGTAGTGAGGGGTCGAGGAAGTCGCCCGAATCTAATATGGCAGGCGGGCAGTCGGGCAGCCCGTAGACTTTTCTTCCCCGATTGCTTACAGTGTAAGCGATTGGATGTTCGTGGCATCCATCGCCCACCTCAAGTACACTGTGAACATGCCCTCAAGCCAGTCCATGGAGCCGGTCGTGGCCGGCTCAGCCAAGTGTCTGGTCGTTGACGACGAACCCCTGGTCAGAAATTTCCTGAACCGGATGCTCTCGGCACAGGGGTTTCAGTGCTTCGAGGCCGGTTCCGGCCGGGAGGCGCTGCGCGTCCTCGACCACATCGGCGAGCCCCCCTTGATCGTCTCGGACATGCGGATGCCGGAGATGGACGGCATCGCCTTTCTCGAAGTGGTCCGGGACCGCTACCCCGACGTCTCGGTCATCATGCTGAGCGGGGTCAGCGAGGCCGGCATCGCGGTGGATTGCCTGCACCGCGGGGCGGCGGACTTTCTCCTCAAGCCGATCTCGATGAGCGAGCTCCAGGCGCGGGTGGCCCGGGCACTGGAAAAGCGGGCGCTGGTGATCCAGAACCGGTACTACCACGAGAACCTCGAGCGCCAGGTGCACGAGCAGGCGCTCCGGATTCAGGAGCTGTTCCTCCAGGGCGTCCAGATGCTGGCCCGGGCGCTGGAGGCGAAGGACTCCTACACCCGAGGGCACTCGATCCGGGTGAGCCAGTACGCGGTGGCCACCGCGTCGCGGATGGGCTTCGAAGGCGAGCCGCTCGACGGGATCCGATTGGGCGGCGAGCTGCACGACATCGGCAAGATCGGCACCCGCGAGGCCGTGCTGCACAAGCCCGGCTCCCTCACCGACGAGGAGTTCCGCCAGATCACCGAGCATCCGCTCCTCGGCGAACGGATGCTGTCGCCCCTGGCGCACGACTCTCCCGACGTGCTGCGCATCGTCCGCTCGCACCACGAGCGGGTGGATGGCCGCGGCTTCCCCGACGGACTGCGCGGCGAGAAGATCCCGATCGAAGCCCGCATCGTCGCCGTGGCCGATGCCTACGACGCGATGACGACCCGCCGTCCCTACCGCGAGTCCCGGCCCCCGGCCGAGGCCCTGGCCGAGCTGCGCCGCGTGGCGGGGTCGCAGCTGGACCCGGATGCGGTGGAAGCGTTCGTGGCGGTGCAGGTCGAGCCACACGGCGGGGCAGCCGGGCAGCGGGGCAGCGAGGCGGCCGATCCGGTCGGATCTCAGCTCTGGTGACCTAGAGCGTGCGCCGCAACAACCTGCCCCGCTGCCCCCGCCGCCCCGCTGCCCCGCTACTCGCCTTACAACATTCCCTTCCGCTTCAACAGATGATACCGCTCCACTAGCGCCGCGCTCGCGCCGTCCGGCGGGACGTCGAGCACCATCACGCCGCGCGACCGCATTTCCGCCAGCGCCGCCTCCCGCGCGCCCAGCAGCTCCTCGGCCGCGGCGCGCTCGAAGGCCTGACTCGATCCTGACGGCCGCACCGCGGCGAGCGCCTCCATCGCCGGGTCCCGCAGCGTCACCGCCAGCGGCAGGTGGCGCGGGCGGAGGGTCGCGGTCTGCGCCACCAGCGCCTCGCTCGCGGTCCGGTCGATCACGTCGGTGAACAGCACGGTCAGCGCGCGCTTGCGGTTGTGCGCCGCGAGGTAGCGGAACGCCGCGGGATAGTCCGATTCCACCAGCCGGCCGTCCGCGGCCGCGAGCCCTTCCAGCACCGAGCGCAGCGCCCGGCGACCGCGGCCCGGCGCGACGTAGCGCTGGATGGTGTCGGCGAAGACCAGCAGCCCGACATTGTCGTCGTGCTCCACCGCCGCGTGGGCGAGGTGCAGGGCGGCCGCGACGACCGACTCCAGCCGCGGCACCCCATCCACCTCCGCGGTGAGCAGGCGTCCGGCATCGACCACCAGCATCACCTGCTGCCGGCGCTCGTCCTCGTACTGCCGCGCGATCGGCTTGCCCCGGCGCGCCGTCGCCTTCCAGTCGATCGTCCGGGTGTCATCCCCGGGGACCCACTCGCGCAATCCTTCGAACAGCCGGCCCTCGCCCCGGTGCCGCACGCTGCGGAGTCCGGCCTCGCGCCGGCGGATCGCCTGCACCGGCAGCGCCTTCAGCCAGGCGCCGCGGAGGCTGGGATACACCGTCGCGGTCCACGGCGCCTCGATCCGGCTCTGCCGCCACGCCAGCCCCAGCGGACCCAGGATGCGGATATCCATCGTGCCGCCGGGGCCGATGCCGCGCCGCACCGGCTCCAGCTCCAGCCGCTCCTCCACCGTGAGGTGCGGGGGAAGCTCGAGCCGGCGGAGCGGGGTGCGCGCGCCGCCGAGGGGCTCCGGCAGACGCTCCTTCACCTCCACCGTCAGCCGCCGGCGCCGGGTGTGCCGCCAGGCGTAGCGGATCACGAACTTCCGGCCCACCGAGAAGGCGACCGGCGCCTCGCGTTGCACCTCGAGGACCTTCGAGGCCGGCGCGCCGAACGCGTCGGCGATCAGCGCGAGGAGCCAGAGCGCATCGAGCGTGAGCAGCACGCCGAGCGTCTCGGGCCCGCCCAGGCCCAGCGGCACGATCACCACGAGGACCGCGGCTCCCACCAGCCAGCGCCGGGTGGGGACGATCTTCACCGCGGCGCCTCGATCTTCTCGACGATGCCCCGGAGCGCCGTGTCGGACGAAACGCCCTCCAGCTCGAGCTCCGGCGCCACCGTCACCCGGTGGCGGAGCACCGCCGGCGCGCGCGACTTCACATCGTCCGGGACCACGTACTCCCGCCCGTCGAGGAGCGCGGAGGCCTGGGCCAGCTTGAGCAGGGCGACGCTGCCCCGAGGCGACGCGCCGAGCGTGAGCACCGGGGCGGTGCGGGTGGCCCGCACGATCGCGGCGACGTACGCCACCAGGCTTTCATCCACCCGCACCCGGCGGCAGGCCTCGCGCAGGCGGGTGAGTCCGGCGCTGTCGGAGACCAGATCCACGCCGTAGCTGGCCGGCATGTCGGCCTCGAATCCGCCGAGCACGCGCCGGAGGATCCCCTGTTCCACCGCCTCCTCGGGATAGCCGATGATCACCTTCACCAGAAAGCGGTCCAGCTCCGCCTCCGGCAGCGGATAGGTCCCCTCGAACTCGATCGGGTTCTGGGTGGCGAACACGGTGAACCCATCGGGAAGCGGGTGCGACACGCCGTCCACCGTCACCCGGCGCTCCTGCATCGCCTCCAGCAGCGCCGCCTGGGTCTTGGCGGGCGCGCGATTGATCTCGTCGCCCAGCACCAGGTCGCCGAAGATGGGTCCCGGCCGGAACGTGAAGTTGCCCTGGCCGGTCAGCAGGTTCACGCCGGTGATGTCCGCCGGCATGAGGTCGGGAGTGAACTGGATCCGGCGGAAGTCCAGCCGGAGCACCTGGCTCAGCGCGCGCACCAGCAGGGTCTTCGCGGTGCCGGGGACGCCTTCGAGCAACACGTGTCCACGCGCGATCAGCGCGGCCACGGCGTCGCGCACCGCCTCGTCCTGTCCCAGCACCACCCGGCCGAGCTGCTCCAGGATGGCGCGCGCCTCACCGGCGCACTGCGCGGCCTCGTCGGCGCCGAGCGGCGTCACTGCGGTCGTCATGAAGGTTTCAGCTCCTCCCAGAGAGTTTCGATGTCATTGGCGGCGGTCAGCACGCTCTCGGCGTCGGGCGGGCGCCGGGTCACCGCCGTCAGCGACGCCAGCGCCTCGCGGCCCCGGTCGGTGTGCACCGAAGGGCCCAGGCTCTCCAGCCAGGCGCCGAGGTCGCCCGCTGCCGCCCGCCCGCCCCGGGACAGCCGGCGACGCAGCCCTTGAATCATGAGCCGCACCGCGACGTCGTGGCCCTGCGCCGCGGCGAGGGCCGTAGCCAGCGCGCGCACATGTTCCATCGGCGACCGGCGGCGCCGCTCGATGGCGCTCAGCACCGGCCCGAACCTGATGCCCGACGCGACCAGTGCGACCACTCCGACCGCGGCGAGCTGCCAGACCACCCAACCCCAAGGGGACCGGGTGCTCCAGTCCAGCGCCGCTCCCGCGAGCGAGCCGGCCGTCTGATACCCGTGGTGATACTCATCGACGATCATCCGCCGATAGGTCGGCGCGACCAGGCCGACGACGAACTCGCCCGAGGTGGTGATGCGCATCGCGCGGTTCCGGAACAGCCGGTCCTCCGCCACGATGGTCACCCGCCGCCCGCCGGGGTACACCAGCCGGAGCGCCACCGGACGCTCGCGCACCGTGAGCAGCAGGGTATCGACCCGGCTCGGCACGGGGACGTCGCAGGCCACCAGCCGCCCTTCCACGCCGGCGGAATCGACCACGCGGCGCAACGAGTGCTGGCGCAGCACCGTCCACACCCGCGGGGCCGGCCGGTCATCGACGCCGGGCAGCGCGCGGGTCACGGCCCCGTTGGGCCAGGGACGGCCCGACACCCGGTAGCCCAGGCAGCGGAACGCGGTCTCCGCCGAGCGGCCGGCCAGCAGCAGGTCGGTCGGCAGGGCGAGGAGATGGCGGACCTCGACCCCGGTGAGCGGGGTCGTTGGGCCCAGCACGGCGAAGACCTCGTCCCGGCGGCCCGAGTCCGCGAGCGTCGCGGTCGGCCGGCGGTAGCGCTCCACGTCCACACCCAGCCGGGTCACCGCCTCGGCGAAGGCGCTCGTCCCACCGGGGCCCGTGAGATAGGTAGAGCGCGCCGAGTCGTCCGGGGTCGGCCGCGCGTGCCGCCCGGCGATCGCGACCACCAGCATGGCGAGCGCGAAGAGTATCGCCGAGATGATCCCGAGCTCAGCTCGCGGGCGCATGCCAGGGCCCCGCGCCCAGCTCCCGCCAGCGCCGGTAGTCGTCCGCGACGATCGTCCGTCCGCCGAAGGCGAACGCGTACAGGCTGCGCACCAGGGCGCGCAGCCGCTCCTGGTCCTGGCGCGCCAGGCGGGCCTCACGGGCGCACTCCGCGGGCGTCTTGCTCGGGTGATAGCGGAGCGCGCCCTGCTCCTCCAGAGTCAGTGCGAGCGCCACGAACGCGAGCTGGAGCGCATCGGCCAGCCGGCCTTCGGCGGCGGCGCGGTCCGCCTCGCGGGAATACCACTCGGCGTCGTGCCGCTCGCCGGCCACCGGCAAGGCGATCGCCCGCTCGGACCGCGCGGCGCCCCGGACCGTGAGCCACACCAGCCAGGCAGCGTGGAGGAAGATCCCCAGCCAGGCCAGGACCACGATCACGAAGAAGGCGCGGAAGACCAGCGGATTGTTGCTCTTGAGGGAGTCCACCCAGTTGACCAGCCAGTCCCACCACTCGCTGATCAACACGATCACCGCGGGCGCCGGCGTCCAGTGGTAGGGCCCGGTGGCAAACACCGAGTCCAGCGCCGCCCGGTAGGCGGCGGGGTCCATCGGGGCCTGCTGCAGCAGGAGGCTCAAGCGGGCTGGAGAGTCGAGGCCAGGACCTCGAGGTCGAAGCCTTCCTTGCGGACCCGGAGATCGTAGTACGCCACGGTGAGCACGCAGTACAGGAGGGGGTAGAGCAGCATCTGCATCACCCCCATCACCGCGAGCGTCAGGATTCCGGGGGTCAGGCTTCCGCTGCCGCCTTCCGGGGCGAAGATCGTGGCGAGCGCGCCGACGGCGACGATCGGGACGTAGAGCAGCACCATCAGCGTGACCAGCAGTCCCAGCATCCGCAGGCGGGAGCCGCGCGTCAGGGACCAGGACCGGGACAGCGCGCCGGTCGGCGTGAGGCCGGGCTCCAGCACCAGGGAGGGAAAGGCCAGCAGGAGGCCGCAGAGCATCACGATCCCCGGCACCAGGAAGAACAGAAAGCCGAAGCCGACCACGATCGCGAGCAACAGCGAGCACGCGATCAGGCGGCCGAGCACCGGCCGGGCCCGCTGGAGGGCGATGCCCGGAGTGATGCTGCGGCCCAGATAGCTCTCCGACACCACGAATACCGTGGCGGCCGTGGCGATCGAGCTCAGCACGGTGAAGATCATGTAGTAGAGCAGCGTGAGACCGAGGTTTCGGATCACACCCCCGGACGCCTCGATGTAGAGGCTCAGGAGCACCGGCATGCCGGAGCAGAGCACGGCGATGGTGCCGAGAACGGCGAAGTGGCGCCGGTAGAGGGTGAAGGAGACGTCGAGGATCTCACCCACGGAGAGCGGCCGCAGCACGGTGGATACCATGGTGCGAAAAGATGGCTCCGCGGTCTCGCAGATGCGAGTCCTCCTCCGAGGCGTTAGAATCGCGCGATGCCCAAGAGAGAGTCACCGGCTCCCGACTACCGGCAGCGGCTCCAGGTGGAGACGCCTGAACACGTCCCCCTCGACCTCGAGATCGCGGGGGTGGGATCCCGCGCGCTCGCCGCGATCCTCGACCTGCTGATCATCGCGGGGGCGGCGTTCGCCGTCTTCATCCTGGTGTTCGTCGTGGGCGGGCTGGGCATGACCCTGGGATCGCTGGGGATGGCCATTCTGCTGTTCGCTGGGTTCGTGGCGTTCACCGGCTACTTCATCCTGTTCGAGGGACTGCGCCAGGGGCAGACGCCGGGCAAGCGGATGATCGGCATCAGGGTGGTGAGCGACACCGGCAACGCGGTCGGCATGGGCGCGGCCGCGGCACGCAATCTCCTCCGCGTCGCCGACTTTCTTCCCCCGCCCTACCTCACCGGCGGGCTCCTGGTCGCCCTGCATCCCAGGGGCAAGCGGCTGGGAGACATGGTGGCGGGGACCGTGGTGGCCCGGGCGCTCCCGGCCGAGCTGGCCCCCCGCCGCCGGGATGCCGCCGTCGAATCCGCGCCGCTCTCCCTGATCCCCGAGCTGGCCGACGCGGAGTTCCAGGTGCTGGCCCAGTTCGAGATCCGGCAGGCCCAGCTCACCCAGGCGGCCCGGGTACGGCTCGCGGCGACTCTGGCCGAGCGCCTCTCCCACCACCCGGCGCCGGCCGGGGTCGGACACCTGGAGCATCTGCTGGAGCTGTACCGGCGGGAGCGGGAGCGCCGCGAGACCGGCCTGGCCCGCCGGGGATCGGCGGCGGCGGCCGCCTTCGTCTCCCGAAAGCGGCCCCGCTGGGCCGAGTTCCAGGAGCTGGCGAACCGGGCGGCCCGGCACGGGCTCGACAGCTTCGCCGGCCACGAGCTGCCCGACTTCGCGGCGCGCTACCGTGAGGTCGCGGCCGACCTGGCCCGGGCTCGGACCTACGGCGTGGATGTCGCGACAGTGGAGCATCTCGAGCGGCTCGCCGGCGCGGGCCACAATGCGCTCTACCGGGACGCGCGGAGCACCTGGCTGCGAGTCTGGGAGGTCCTGGCCCGGGAGTGCCCGGCCGCGATCCGCCAGGCGCGGTGGTACATCGCCCTCGCCTGCCTCGCGTTCATCCTGCCTGCCGGGGCCGGCTACCTCCTGATGCGGGAGCAGCCCGCCCTCGCCCTCGACCTTCTGCCGGAAGTGATGATCGAGCGTGCCGACGCCGGGGCCGAGCGGGTCGCGGAGGGGAAGCGGTACGTGACCGTCGATGCGGCCGACCGGCCGCTGATGGCGTCCACCATCATCACCAACAACGTCCGGGTGGCTATCGCCTGCTTCGCGGGCGGGATCTTTCTCGGGGTGGGTTCCCTGGTGCTGCTCGGCTTCAACGGCCTCGCGATCGGCGCGGCCGCCGGCCACTTCGCCAACCGGGGCCTGCTCGCGTACCTCGGCGACTTCACCCTCAGCCACGGCCTGCTGGAGCTGTTCGCCATCTGGGTGGCGGGCGCGGCGGGCTTCATGCTCGGCCGGTCCGTCGTCGCGCCGGGCGACCTGAGCCGGGGGGACGCCCTGGTCCTGACCGGCCGGACCGCTATCCGGATGGTTGGAGGCGCCGCCGTCCTCCTGATCGTGGCCGGGCTGATCGAGGGATTTGTGTCGGCCGGTTCAGGCGACGTGACGTTCCGGGCCGCGGCGAGCCTGGGGAGCCTCGCGTTTCTGGCGGCGTATCTATTTAATGGAGCGGTGAAGCGGGCCGGCTGAGTCAGATGTCCCGGAGCATGCCCCGCATGCGGATGGCCATCGCCTCGATCTCCTTGAGGCTGGCCAGGGTCTCCGGGTCGAGCTGGGACTCGTTGAGCAGCAGAAGCTGGGTCTCGGCCAGGAGGGCCGAGAGGGGGTTGGAGAGATCGTGCCGGAGCTTGCTCAGGCGTTGGGACTCGTTCGTATCCATGGAAGGTCAGCCAAGATCGTGGGTCCCCGAGACTTCTGCAAGCGGGCTCTTGACTGGCGCTCGGGAGCGCTCTAAGTTGAACCTGCTTCTTGAATTCGGCTGGAAAAACTCCCCGACACAACCTGTACCACCCCCATGTGCACTCGGGGAAGACAGTCCGCCATCGGGCCGACATATACCCAGGCCAACCTCGCCGGCACCCAATACCTCTTATTCGACCCTCACCCGCCCGCACGCCGGCAGGGCTCGTCAGTTGGAGTTTAGTCCGTGGATATCGCTGAGCTGAAACAGAAGTCCGTCGCCGAGCTGCACACCCTCGCCGAACAATTGAACATCACCAACTACTCCGGCCTGCGGAAGCAGGACCTCATTTTCCGTATCGAGCAGTCGCTGCTCGACTCGGACACCGTGATCCGGGGCGAAGGTGTGCTCGAGATCCTGCCCGAGGGGTACGGCTTCCTCCGCAGCCAGGACTGGAACTATCTCTACGGCCCCGACGACATCTACGTCAGCCCCAGTCAGATCAAGCGATTCGACCTCCGGACCGGGGACACGGTCATGGGCCAGGTGCGCCCGCCGAAGGAGGGAGAGCGCTACCTCGCCCTGCTGAAGGTGGAGCAGGTCAACTTCGAGGAGCCGGAGAAGACCAAGCATCGGATCGCCTTTGACAACCTGCGTCCCCGGTATCCCGATTCCCGGATCCGGCTGGAGCGGAAGAACAGCGACCTCTCCATGCGGGTGGTCGATCTGCTCGCTCCGCTCGGCAAGGGCCAGCGGGCGTTGATCGTGGCGCCGCCCAAGGCCGGCAAGACGATCCTGATGCAGAAACTGGCCAACGCGATCAGCGAGAACCATCCGGAGATCGTCCTCATCGTGCTGCTGATCGACGAGCGGCCCGAGGAAGTCACCGACATGGAGGAAAACGTCAAGGCGGAGGTCATCTCCTCCACCTTCGACGAGCCGGCCGACCGCCACGTACAGGTGGCCGACATGGTCATCGAGAAGTCCAAGCGCCTGGTGGAGCACGGCCGCGACGTGGTGATCCTGCTCGATTCCATCACCCGGCTGGCGCGGGCCCACAACGTGGTGGTGCCCCACTCGGGCAAGATTCTTTCCGGCGGCGTGGATGCCAACGCCCTCCAGAAGCCGAAGCGGTTCTTCGGCGCCGCCCGGAACATCGACAAGGGCGGCAGCCTCAGCATCATCGCCACCGCGCTGGTCGATACCGGCAGCCGGATGGACGAGGTGATCTTCGAGGAGTTCAAGGGCACCGGCAACTCCGAGCTGGTGCTCGACCGGCGCCTGGCCGACCGCCGCATCTACCCCGCCATCGACATCCAGCGGACATCCACCCGGAAGGAAGAGCTCCTGATGGACAAGGACGAGCTCAACCGGGTGTATCTGCTGCGCAATTTCCTGGCGGACATGCCGCCGGTCGAGGCGCTCGAGTTCCTGCTGGAGCGGATGAAGCGGACGAAGAACAACAAGGAGTTCTTCGCGACGATGGCGCAGTAGAGAGGCGTCTGCTTCCACCCACCGGCCGTCTTCTCGCTGTGGACTGGGGCGAAGTCCGGATCGGGCTCGCGCTGAGCGACGAGACCCAGACGCTCGCCACGCCTTTGGAGACCCTGGTCCGCCGCCGCGGCAAGCGGTTCCCCCTCGCGCGATTCCTCGAACTCATCGCCCAGCATGCCCCGACCGGACTCCTGGTCGGGCTGCCCCTCACGGCCGAAGGCACGGAGGAGGAGAGCGCCGGCGCCGCCCGGGAGCTGGCCGGCACGCTGGGCGCGCGGAGCGGGCTGCCCGTCGAGATGTGGGACGAGCGGATGAGCACGGCGCGCGCCCTGGCCGCGATCCGGGAGCAGGGCGGCAGCACCCGGGGCCGCAAGGAAGCGGTGGATTCGCTCGCCGCGGCGGTCCTGCTGCAGCACTTCCTGGATGCGAGGGCGAGCAGCCGGGCGGTCGGGCAGGCGGGCGAATGATCCGGGTGGCCAGGCGAGCCAGGGCAGAGATCTCCGGCGTCGCGCTGCTGGTCGCGTGCGGTGGCGGCAGCAACACCGGTACCGAGCGCGTCACCCTCCCGCCGGGCTCGACCTTCGCCGCCGTCACCGACACGCTCGTCGCCCACCGGGTCGTCGGCAACCGGCTGTGGTTCAAGGCGCTCGCCCGGGTGCGCGGAGCCGACCGGACGGTGCGGGCCGGCGTGTATGAGTTCCAAGCCGGCCTCTCCGCCTGGCGGGTCCTCGACATCCTGCAGTCGGGCGACGAGGTCGCGACCCGGTTCACCGTGCGCGAGGGGCTCACCATCCCCGAGGTCGCCGCGCTCGCGCAGTCCCGGCTCGGCATCCCCGCCGACTCGGTGCTCGCCGCCGCGCGCGACAGCGTCGCGGCCGCCGAGCTGCTGGGGTTTCCGGTCCGCTCCTTCGAGGGATTCCTCCGGCCCGAAACCTATTCCCTCCGCCACGGGACCACCGGCCGCGAGCTGGTGCGGGTGATGGCGGAGGGATTCAATGCGTCGTGGAAGCCGGAGTGGGACCCGAGACTCCAGGCGCTGGGCTGGAACAGGCCGCAGCTGGTGACGTTCGCCTCGATCGTGGAGGGGGAGGCCCGGGCCGACGACGAGCGGGAGACCATCGCCGGCGTGTATCACAACCGGTTGCGCATCGGCATGGCGCTCCAGGCCGATCCCACGGTGCAGTACGCCATCTTCCTCGCCACCGGCAAGCGCCGGCCCCGGCTCTTCACCAGGGACTACCAGTTCCGCTCGCCGTACAACACCTACCTGCACCCCGGCTTGCCGCCGGGCCCCGTCAATTCACCCAGCCTGCGCAGCATCGAGGCGTCGCTCAACCCCGCCAAGGTGCCCTACCTGTACTTCGTCGCCGGGCCGGACGGACGGCACGTGTTCTCCAAGACATATACCGAGCATCTGCGCGCGATCTCCAGGGTCCGAAGCGGCAAGTAGGCGTCACGACGCATACGCCCTCGCTCTGGCCTCTACCTCCTCCCAGCCGAGGATGCCGGAGACGACCGCGACGCCCTTCCCGCCGTTGGCCAGTATCTCCGGCACATCTTCCGGTCGCACCGCGCCGATCGCGATGCAGGGCTTCTCCCCGCCCAACCGCACCAACGCCCGGAACCCCTCGGGCCCTAGCGCGGCGCCGGCGTCCGTCTTCGTTCCGGTGACCCGCCAGGGACCGATCCCCCAGTAGTCCGCCCCGCCGGCGATCTCGGCCTCATCCTTGGATCCGACCGAGGCGCCGATGATGAATCCCGGCGGCGCCACCCGCCGTGCGAGCGCGACCGGCAGATCGTCCGGCCCCAGATGCGTCCCGGCCGCTCCCGCGGCCAGGGCGACGTCGGGCCGGTCGTTGACCAGCACCGGGATGCGGAGCGCCGCCACCAGCGAGCGCGCGCACTCGGCCAGCGCACGCGGCGAGGCGTCCTTGAGCCGGAGCTGGACCGCCGTCACGCCGCCGCGCTCGGCGGCGAGGGCGAGCTGCACCAGGTCCCGGCCGGCGACCAGGCGGTCGTCGGTCACGAGCATCAGCCGAACCAGTGCCGCTACATTATCTGCCATGACGCTTCCCGTTCCCCGGCTGCACGGTATCCGCGGCGCCACCACCGTCGAGCGCAACGACGCCGGCGAGATCCTCGCCGCCACCGACGAGCTGCTGCGGACGCTGATCGTGAGCAACGACCTCGAGCCGGACGACATCGTGAGCGCGCTGTTCACCGTCACCCGGGATCTCGACGCCGCCTTCCCCGCCCGCGCGGCGGAGGAATACGGATGGAACATCGTCGCGCTGCTCCACGCCACCGAGATCCCGGTGCCGGGCTCGCTCCCGCGGTGCATCCGGCTCCTGGTGCACGCGTACACCCGGCGCGGCCGCGGCGAAATCAAGCACTGCTATCTCAGAGGGGCCACGGTGTTGCGTCCCGATCGGGCGTGATCCCCGCGCGAGTGACCGCCCGCGGCGCGGAGCGCTGGGTCCGCGGGCATCCCTGGATCTATCGCAGCGACGTCGAAAGCCACCCGGCCGAACCCGGGTTGGTGCCGGTGCAGGACCCACGGGGCCGCTTCATCGGCCAGGGCCTGCTCTCTCCGGCGTCCGAGCTGCGGCTCCGGCTGCTGGAGCGAAGCGACCGGCCGGTCGATGGGGACTGGTGGCGCAGGCAGATCGAAGCCGCCGCCGCCCGGCGCGCCGGCCTCGACGCCACCGCCTATCGCCTGGTCCACGGCGAAGGCGACGGCCTGCCCTCTCTCGTGATCGATCGCTACGACCGCTGGATCGTCGCCCAGATCCTCTCCGCCGGACTGGAGACGATGCGGGGGCCGATCCTCGAGGCGCTGGTCTCCCTCTTCCGGCCCGAGGGTATCCTCCTTCGCCACGACGTTCCGGCCCGGAAGCGCGAGCAACTCTCTTCCGAGGTCGAGCTGGCCTTCGGCACCGTCCCGCGGGAGATCGAAGTCCGCGAGGGATCGGTGAGGTACCTCGCGGCCCCCTGGGACGGCCAGAAGACCGGCGCTTTCCTCGACCAGCGGCCCAATCGCCTTCTGGCCGGCGAGATCACCCCGGCCGGCGGCCGCGCGCTCGACTGCTTCGCCTATCACGGTTCCTTCGCGCTGCATCTCGCGGGGCGGGCGGCGAGCGTGATCGCGCTCGACTCCAGCGCCGACGCGCTGGAGCGGGCCCGGGCCAACGCCGCGCTCAACCGTCTCGATAACATCGAGTGGCGCGCCGAGGATGTCTTCGAGGCGCTGCGAGCCATGGCCCGCGCCCGCGAACAGTTCGACGTGATCGTGCTGGACCCACCGGCCTTCGCCAAGAACCGCGGGACCGTGCCCGCGGCCCTGCGCGGCTATCGGGAGATCAATCTGCGGGCGATGCGCTGCCTCGCCCCCGGCGGGCAGTTGCTCACCGCCTCGTGCTCCTTTCACGTCCGGCTGCCGGAATTTCTGGCCATGCTCGCCGAGGCCGCCGGAGACAGCGGGCGCCGCATCCGGATGCGCCGGATCCTGGGCCAGGGCCGGGACCATCCCGAGGTCCTCACTATCCCCGAGACCGGCTACCTCAAGGGGGCGCTGCTCCAAGCCGACTAGCGCCCGGCTTGACCTCGATGATGGGATGTATGAGGTTTGTTCAGGTTCTGTACGAATTTGCACCATCGCTCATCGGCGGCCTTCGTGGGGTCGCCGTTCGTCGACAGCCCATACAAAAAGTCCCGCAGTGACACTCGTCTCCGGCCGCTCCGTCGTGCGCGGTCCTCTGCCGAATCGAGTCTCATGCTGAGCGCCACAGAAATTCGTGGCGGTCAGCGGCGCCGGCGTTCGACCTATTCCGACAAACAGCACTATCAGGAGTACATCCTCCAGCGGATCGAGGGCTTCAAGAACTCGATCGGCCGGGATGAGCTGATGCGGCTGGGCGACGAGGCCGCCTCGGAGCTGCAGACCACCTCGGAGGGACAGTTCGTCCTGACCGAGGTGCTGATGCTGGAGACGGTCGATCGCCTCATCATGAAGCGGCTTGCGCTCAGGCCCTACCGCCGGTGGCGGGAGCAGTTCCGCAAGCTGCGGGACGCCCAGCGCACCCCGGTCCACTGGGGGCTCGACGGCGGCTGCGCCCTCGCCCGGCTGCTGCCCCGCCTCGAGGCGAACGACACGGCGCTGGTGCTCGGCGCCGGCGCCGAGCCGGCGACGTATCTGCTCGCCGCGCACGACGCGGCGGTGACCTTCGTGGCGTGCGACGTGGGGTGCGTCGAGCGGGTGGAGTCGCGCATGGCGGCGGAGGCGCTGGCGAGTCTGTTCGAAGGCTTCGTGGCGCCGCTCGGTCCGGCGCTTCCCAGCTTCCTCGAGGCACTCGAGGACGTCGATGTCGTGGTGATCGATCCCAACACCCTCGCCGGGTTCAAGCCGCAGGCCCGCACCGCGCTGCTGGCCGACCTCCAGCGGCGGAGCCGTCCCGGCGGCGTCCACGTGATCCTGGGCGGAGGGCGCGCGCTGTCGCCCGACTCCATCCGGGCGTTCTACGACGGGTGGGCCGCCGAGGAAGAGCCGGCGCGAAAGCGCCGCGCCGCGGCGCCCCGCCGTCCCGACGGACTCCTCTTCGCCAAGCCCACGTGTCCCCCGGACGCGGCGGCCCGACCGCTCGCCGCGTCCAACTGACACTTTACCGGGCGCCTGCCGGCTTTGCAAATCACAAATTGACAACGAGTTAATCACCGACCCCCGAAGGGCACGAGGTCTGCCTTGCTGCCGGCCGAGAAGCAGTCGTGGCTCTCTCGTCCAGTGAGGAATGCACCGTGACCACTCTTCCCGTCGCCGTCCCGTCGAAGCCGTTGGGCATCGTCATCAAGAACGGTGGGCCTGCACCGAAGCCGGTTCGGTTCTGGGCCTACATGTGGGCCGCGGACGAGGAGACCTCCACGGACCACTGGCACCAGCGAGTCCCGACCGAACACGCCGCCTAAGCCCAGGCGCAGAGCCGAAACGCCCCCGGACCTCACGGTTCGGGGGCGTTTGTATTTTATTTTCCGCCGACTTCTTCCCTGGAATGCCATTGCGCGCTCTGGTGAAAACAGGACCCGGGACCGGGATGGTGCTGCGCGAAGTCCCCCAACCCACCTGCGGGCCGAGTGACGTGCTGATCCGGGTCCGCCATGCCGGCGTCTGCGGAACCGATCTCCATATCTGGGAGTGGGACAGCTGGGCCAGCCAGCGGCTCAAGCCGCCGGTGGTGGTGGGACACGAGTTCGCCGGCGAGATCGTCGAGCTGGGCCGCGAGGCGGAGGCGGCCGGGCTGCTGGACCTGGGCGACCTGGTGACCGCGGAGGGCCACATCGTCTGCGGCCACTGCCTCCAGTGCCGGCTGGGCGACGCCCACCTCTGCCGGCGCACCCAGATCATCGGGGTCGATCGCGACGGCGCCTTCGCCGACTACATCGCGATGCCCGCCTCCAACGTGATGAAGCTCGACGGGATTCCCACCGAGATCGGCGCCATCATGGATCCGATGGGCAACGCGGTGCACACCGTGCTCGAGGCCCGGGTCCCCGGCAGCACGGTGCTGGTCCTCGGCTGCGGCCCGATCGGCTGTTTCGCCGTGGGCGTCGCCCGCGCGGCGGGGGCCTCGCTCGTCATCGCCAGCGACTTCAACGCCCGCCGACTGGAGCTGGCCCGCGCCATGGGCGCCCAGGTGACGCTCGATCCGGGCAAGGATGACGTGCTGGCCCGGGTGCAGGAGCTGACCGGAGGGGACGGGGTGGATCTGGTCTGCGAGATGAGCGGCCACCCGGCGGGCCACGCGACGGCGTTCGCGGCCGCGCGCCTCGGCGGCCGGGTCAACCTCCTGGGCACCCCGAGCAAGACGACCGACACCGACTTCGCCCGGGACGTGATCTTCAAGGGACTCACGCTCTACGGCGTGACCGGCCGCAAGATGTACGAGACCTGGCACCAGATGCGCCGCTTCCTCCTGGCCGGCCAGCTCGATCCTCGTCCGGTGATCACCCACCGATTCCCGCTGGAGTGCATTGCCGACGCGATCCAGGTCATCAAGGCGGGACAGGCCGGGAAGGTCATCCTGGAGATCGCCGCATGAGCAATCCGCTGGAGCTGCGGCTGGAGCGGGAGCTGGAGCAGTTCATCCGCGACGGCGTCTATAAGCGGCTCAACTTCCTCGACAGTCCGCAAGCCCCCCGAGTCCGGATGGAAGGCCGGGGCGACGTCATCATTCTCTCCTCCAATAACTACCTGGGCCTGAGCGGCCAGCCGGAGGTGGTCGAGGCCGGCAAACGGGCGCTCGACAAGTGGGGCGCCGGCACCGCCTCGGTCCGCTTCATCTGCGGCACCTTCACGGTCCACCGGATGCTCGAGGCGGCCTGCGCCCGCCTGGCGGGCACCCCCGCGGCCCTCAGCTTCGTGAGCTGCTGGAACGCGAACGAGGCAGTGCCCGGCACGCTGCTTGGTGAGGAGGACATCGTCATCAGCGACCAGCTCAACCACGCCTCCATCATCGACGGCGTCCGGCTCGCCAAGGCGATCACCAAGTGTCAGACCGCGGTCTATAAGCACGCCGACCTCGCGGATCTGGACCAGAAGCTCACCGCCGCGCGCGACCGCCGGGTCCGCATGGTGATCACCGACGGCGTGTTCTCGATGGAAGGAGCGATCGCGAAGCTTCCCGACCTGGCGGAACTGTGCCGCAAGCATCAAGCGGTGCTGGTGGTCGATGACTCCCACGCCACCGGCGTGCTAGGCGCCAAGGGACGGGGCACGGCGGAGCACTTCGGGATGGTCGGCGACATCGACATCATCACCTCGACGCTGGGCAAGGCGCTGGGCGGCGCTGCCGGCGGCTTCGCCGCGGCCTCCGCCGCGACCTGCGACTACTTAACCCAGCGCGCCCGGCCCCAGCTCTTCTCCAACGCGCTGCCCCCCACCGTCGCCGCGAGCTCGCTCGCGAGCATCGAGTACCTCGAAGCTCATCCGGAGCTGGTGACCCGCCTGCGCGAGCAGGCTCGCTACTTCCGCGAGCGCCTCCAGGAGCTCGGCTTCAAGCCGCACCCGGGCGAGACCCCGATCATTCCGGTGATTCTGGGCGAGACCTCGGCCGCCATCCGGATGAGCGACCTCCTCCTCGGCGAGGGCGTGTTCGTCACCGGTTTCGGCTTCCCGGTAGTCCCCCAGGGCCAGGCCCGGGTCCGCTGCCAGATCTCGGCGGCCCACACCCGCGACGATCTCGACCAGGCGCTGGCGGCGTTCGCCAAAGTAGGAAAGCAGCTGGGGCTGATCTGAGTAAAGCGCGCTCAGGGTGACAGCCGGCTTGTCACCCTGAGCGAAGCGAAGGGCCCCCATACCCGCCTTTCAGGTCCCAACGCCATCCGGCCCACCTCTTGCACCCCGACCCCTCTCGACGGGTTGGAGAGTCTCGGCGAGTGATCCTGCAAGTAGTTGATTGTTAAGCAGATACCTACGCCAACGTTCCCCCTCCCCTCCCGCGCTTTCCAGCATTATTCCCGCATTTTGACGTACCGCCGACTGGGGACGCGGTAGGCGCCAGGGCCCGCCTGGTGCAGACACCTTATGGAGGCAGTCTGTGATGCGCATGTTCACTCGAAGCATTCCGGTCGTGGCGCTCGCGCTGGCCATGGGAGCGCTCCCCGTGGCGGCCCAGGAGCCCGGTAGCGGCGACTTCCAGTGGTACGTGGGCGGCCAGGCAGGAGTGATGTTCTTCGACACTCCGACCCAGGACCGCACCGGCATTCCGAGCTTCGGCGGCCAGACGCTGATCGTGGCGCGGCGGACCGGACTCCTCCTCTCGGTCGAAGAGGGCGTGGGCTCCGATGAGACCAGCGCCTACAGCGACCTGAGCGGCACCCAGACGGTTACCTTCAACGACATCCGAAGGTACTCCGCGGTGCTCATGGCGTTCCCGATCCGCGCGGCCGCGCAGCCCTACCTGGGCGTCGGCTACGGGATCATGCACGTCGTCAGCCCGACTCCTGGGAGTCCGACCGCCTTCCAGAGCGACGCCGAGGAGCTGGGCAGCCACGGCTTCGGCACCTTCCTGGCCGGTATCACCTTCCAGGTCGGCCGCCTGATGGCCTTCGGCCAGTACCAGATCACCACCAGCCCGGGCAACAGCGTCGTCGGCGACAACGCCGGCAATGCCGTGGCCTTCGGCCGCCTCCTCACCGGCCCCACCCACACGTTCTCCGGCGGCCTGCGGTTCGGGCTCGGCGGCGCGCGTGAGGCCGTGAAGACAGGGGGATACAAGTAGGACGGACAGGCGGGCAGGCGGGCTGACGGGCAGCGTGAGAACGCTGCCCGTTGTCTTTTCAGGGGTGCTGTTTCGCGGGACCGCCCGTCCGCCCGTCTGCCCGTCTGCCCGTCCGGCCGCCTGACACGTGCGGGTTCCCGGCCACCAGGTACCTCAACGGCCATTCCGCCGCCTTGGTGATGCCGATCCGCGGCGTGGTGAGCACCTCCACCGGGAGACTGACCCGGGACGGCTCCACGGTGACTTTCGACGCCGGCATCGTCGTCCCGTCGAGGTTGTCCCTGGTGATGCCGAGTGCCTGGCACAGCTTGCCGGGGCCGGAGCAGAGCTGGCGATCCTCGACCGCGCCCCGGCGGTTCCGCATCACCTGGACCCCCTCCACCGGCTCGAGGGCACGCAGCAGCACCGCGCTCGCGGTGCCTTCCGCTTCGCACACCAGGTTGGCGCACCAGTGAATGCCGTAGGAGAGATAGACGTACCACGAGCCGGGCGGCCCGAACAGCGCGGTGTTGCGCTCGTTGCGGCGGTGGAGGTAGCCGTGCGAGGCCGGGTCGCGATAGCCGAGGTAGGCCTCGGTCTCCACGATCCTGGCGCTGGTGCGGCGGCCGCCGAGGCGAGAGACCACCAGCGCACCCAGCAGCTCACGGGCGACGACGTCGGCGGGGCGGTCGAAAAACGAGACGGGCAGCGTCGCTGCCCGTCGTTGCTGCTTCACTCCGCCTTCTTTCGCGCCCGGGTTCGCCCTCGCTTGACGGCTGGCGGGGCGTCGGCCGGCTCCTCGGTAGCGGCCGGCGCTTCGGCCTTCGGCGCCTCGCCCTTGGCCGATTTGGTGGCTCGGCCGGCGGCCGCCTTCTTCCGCGGCGCGCGACGCGGGCGCGCCGCCTTGCGGCCGGTCTCGTCAGCCGGTTCGTTGGCTTCCGCGACGGCAGGCTCGGCCGGCGCTGGCTCGGGCACCGGCTCCATCTGCACCACGCCGATCAGCGGGATCTCTCCGGCCCGAAGGCTGCCGCGGGAGCCGCGCCGGAAGCGGACGCCGAAGCGCTGGCCGTTCTCGCGCCCCGCCGCTCCCCCAGCGGGCGGAGCCGCGGGTGCCTCAGTTGCCTCCGCGGCCGATGCGCCGGCGGGTTCGGCGACCGCAGGCGGCGCGGCAACGGGCGGGATCACACCCGCGGTACGCCGCCCGGTGATCTCGTACTCGTCCTCCCCGACCTTGCGCACGTCGGCGACTTCGGCGTCGTTGGCCTGGCGCAGCAGCCGGGGGAATCGTGTCGGGTCGAGCAGCGCGTCTTCCCGCCCGTGCAACGCGGCCATCCTGAGCCGGAGCGCCTCCCCGCTCACCGGGCCTCGCAGCTCGCTCAACGCCTGGCCCATGAGCTGGAACGCGCGCGCCAGCGACAGGGAGCCGTCCGCCGGGCGGGCCGCGCGCTGGACCGGGAACTCCTGGGTCGGCTGTTCGCGGACGTCGCCGTGGCGATCGCCCCGGCCGCGCCCGCGCCGTCCCCGCCGTCCCCGCGCGCTCTCCTCTCGGGGCTCCCGAGGCTCGCGCGGTTCGCGCGGCTCACGCGGCTCACGAGCGGGTGCCTCTCCGGTGCGCGCCCGGGACGGTGCCGGAGCCGCCGTGGGCGGCAACGGAGTCACCGGCGCGGTGCCTGGCCCCACCTCGAACTGGCCGTTGTCGAGCTTGGTCACGGTGACCACGCCCCGCTGCCCCGCCTCGACCACGAATTTGCTGAAGCGGTTGAAGCCGGCGTTGCGCTCGTCGAAGTTGGGATCGAGCTGCTGCATCACCTGCTTCAGGCGGTCGGACCGCATCACGTCCCCGTTGCGGGCCATCTGTGCCACCGCCTGCCCCGCCAGCTCCCAGGGATCGCGTTGGAGGGAGGGAGGATCCACCTCCTTCGTCAGCCCGGCGAGATCGCTGTAGGAGTAGTACTCGTCGCAGTTCTGGATCAGCAGGTCGCTGGCCGACTCCCGGATGCCCACGCCGATGACGTACTTCCCGTACTCCTTCAGCTTGATCACCATCGTCGAGAAGTCGCTGTCGCCGGAGAGCAGGATGAAGGTCCCGATCTCGGGCCGGGTGAAGACCAGCTCGATGGCGTCGATGGCGAGGCGGATGTCGGTGGCGTTTTTCTTGGTGGATCCGAAGGCTGGCGCGAAGATGAGATCGATCGACGACTCGGAGAGCGACACGATGTACTGGGGATAGCGGCGCCAGTCGGCGTAGGCACGCTGGACCGCGACTTTCCCTTTGATGATGTCGCTGTTGAGGAGGGTGCGCAGCTCCTTGGTCAGGTCCTTCTGGATGCCAAGGGTGACGTTGTCGAAATCGATCAGCAGGGCGGCGTTCGGGGCGTGCACGGGGGGCTGGCTCAGGTGCCGGCCGGGGCGCATCGGCGTTCGGTTCACGTCTCTCTCGTTCCGGGATCTCGCGGTCCCCAGCCGGTCGCTCGCGGCACCTGGCCGGATCCGGTCATCGGCGGTCGCAGAGGCGATGCTGGGGGTCGGAGACCCGCGATGGGGTCAAGCTGTCGCCATGGTGAGAGGCGGAACCGGGCTTCGGACTGCGCGGGCACCGGCCGGATCACCGGGTCGCGCAAATGGCGCTCGCCTCTCAGGATGGCCAGCGCCAAGAATTTAGCTGGGGTGGTTGGGACGGGGTAGTGCCGGACGGCAGGTGACAGCCCCAGCTCAGCCGAGCGGAGTCTCTCCAGCGAGGGGAAGATCCAGCTCGAAGTAGAACCGGGTGCCGACGCCCTGTTCGGTCTCCACTTGGAGGGTGGAGCCCATCGCCTCGACCAGCTTCCGGCAGATCGAGAGGCCGAGCCCCGAGCCGGAGAAGGCGTACTCCCCGGGCTTCTGCCGGCGGCGGAACGGCTCGAAGAGCGTGGCCATGGACTGAGGTGGGATTCCCCGCCCGGTGTCGCGGACCGAGAACTCGATCCGGCGGGCCGCGGTCTGCCGGGCCACCACCTCGACGAACCCCTCGGCGGTGAACTTGAGGGCGTTGGTCGTGAGGTTGAGCAGCACCCGGCTCAGCGCCACCGGATGCCCGATGCGGAAATCGGCCTCCGGCATGGTCAGCCGCACCGTCAGGGTCTTCTCCTCGGCGATCGGCTGCACGATGTCCCGCACCGACTCCAGAATGTCGGTGACCGAGAACGGGATCGGATCCAGATCCACCAGCCGGTCGCCGCCCCGGGCCAGCTCGATCACGTCGCTCGCCACCGAGCTCAGGCCGAACGCGGCGCTGTAGATCAGGCCGAGCTGGCGCTCCTGGACCGGATTGACGGCCCCGCTCCGGCCCCGCTGGAGCGTTTCCGCGAGGAAGAGGATCGACGTGAGAGGGGAGCGGAGATCGTGAGCCACCTCGACCACCAGCTCGAGCCCGTCGGGAGCGGAGAGCCGGTCGGTGAAGTGCTGGGACCAGTCGGCCTCGATCCGTTGGCTCACCTGCTCCATGGCGGCGAGCAGCCGGAGCAGCTGGGTGGAGTCGGGAGGGGTCGGAAGCGATTGGGCCCGCTCGATCAGCGCGCCCCGCATCAAGGAGAGCAGTACCCGCGCCAGCGGCGTGCGGCCCAGCTCGGCGGGCTCACCGGCCGGCCCGGCGAGCTGCTGGCGCACCGCGGTCGAGAGCTGGGCGAGGTGGTTGGTGACTTCCTCCGCGCCCGACGCGTGCTCGATCGCCCGCTCCCACTGCGCCTGCGTCGCCAGGACCGCCTGGTGCAGTGCGTCCCACAGCGCCGGGCCGATCATGGCCGGCCGCGGGCCGTCGGCGTCCCATAGCTTCGCCGGCGGCGACGGGTAGCCCCCGACTCGGCGGCGTTCCCCGCTGGTAGCGCTGGTGATGGCGGCGTCGGGCGTCACTCGGTCGATCCGGCCGTCTCGTCTCGATTGAACTCGTGCTTATCCATCAGCCGGTACAGCGTAGTCCGGTCGATGCTCGCCAACCGCGCGGCCTTCGACATGTTGCCGCCGGCACGACTGACAAGGCGGGTCAGATATTCCTTCTCGAACTGCGCGACAATGCGATCCTTCGCAGGGTGATACGCCTCGTCCATCACCCCGGCCGGCACCGCGCTCTCCGCCGGCAGCTCCGCCCCATCATCATAGACCGGAATGTCGTTCGGTTGGATCACCTGGTCCGGCTCCGCCAGGACGGCGACATGCTCGATCACATTCTGCAACTCTCGAACGTTGCCGCGCCAAGGGCGGGAGCGCAAGAAGCCGATGCTGGCCTCGCTCAGGCGCGGGGACCGGTCGCCCATCTGCCGGTGGCGCTGCCAATAATAGGTCAGGAAGTGGTTGGCCAGCAACGGGATATCCTCCAGCCGCTTGCGCAGCGGCGGAAGCTTGATCGGCACGACCCGGAGCCGGTAGAAGAGGTCGCCGCGCAGGATGCCGGCATCCACCGCCTCCTGGGGTTCGCGGTTGGTCGCCGAGACGAACCGCACATCCACCACGGCATCCTGCTGCTCGCTGCCGACCCGCCGGACCACGCCGTCCTGGATCACTCGGAGCAGCTTGGCCTGGAGCGGCATGGTCATCTCGGTCAGCTCGTCGAGAAAGAGCGTCCCGCCGTTGGCGGTCTCCAGCAGGCCCGGCTTGTCGCGATCGGCCCCGGTGAACGCGCCCTTCCGGTGGCCGAACATCTCGCTCTCCAGCAGCGGCTCGGGCAGCGCGGCGCAGTTGATCGGCACCATCGGCCGGCCGGCGCGGCGGCTGTTCTGATGAATGAACTGGGCGATGACTTCCTTGCCGGTCCCGCTTTCGCCGCTGATGAACACCGACGCATCGGTGGCCGCGACCTTGCGGGCCAGCTCGACGGCTTTCCGGAACAACGGGGCAATGCCGATCAGCGCGATCTTGTCGCTGTGCCCGTGCTGCTTCATCAGCTGGACCCGGAGGTCCTGCGCCTCGCGGGACATCATGACCGCGTGGGAGGCCCGGCCGATGAGCACCTGGAGATGGGTGGCGGAGAACGGCTTGGGGAGGTAGTCCCAGGCCCCCGCCCGCAGCGCCTCGATGCTGCTGGTGACGCTCGGATTCCCCGTCATCACCACGACGATGGTGTCCTTATATGCGCCGAGGGCGGCCTGCAGGATCTCGAGGCCGGAGATCTGCGACATGTACAGATCGACCAGGATCACGTCGAACTTGCGCCGCTTGACCGTCTCCAGCGCCTCTTCGCCCCGGCCGATCAGCGTGACGTTGTACCCGTCCATCTGGAGTACGCTGGCGCAGCTCTCCCGCAGGGTGCGCTCGTCATCCACCACGAGCACGCGGATGCTCGCCTTGACTTCACTCGGGATGGAAAGAGGATCGCGTGGTGCGTCCGAGGGCGGCGGGGTGCCGCGCTCCGTCTGTGCGAGCGGATTGGCCATCCTGCACTCCGTGATCGGGTGGGGCACGCGCCGGCCACCCCCCTGCGAGGGGTGGAGCATCGCGACTTCCGGGGGGGCCGGCGACCGGCCTGGGAGCTCAGGGGAGTAAAATTCGTACCACTCGTACAACAGTTCTTACAAAGGATTGCTGCGCGTGTCAAGCACAGTGCGGGAGCGGTGCCACAGGATGCCCGGGCGCCGCCTGATATCGTTGTGCCACTCCTACACTTAGGGCTGGATTAATTGGCGAATCGGGTGGGGACCTGCTCGAAGGCGCGGATCCGTTCTCCAGTACCCCCCTCCCGGCGCAGGTCCCGAAGCGCCGTGGTGGCCCGGAGCAACAGCTCTACCGCATCTACCGAGGATTCCGCGAAATCTGCAACAGCGCAGTACCCTGCCCGGAGCCGGAGGGTCTTCTCGCCTCCCCGGACCGGAATGGGTGAAGACTCGATGGCTCCGCCCAGTCTCCGGACCATCCGGACGGCGGCGTCCGGGCCGGTGGCGGGAGCGATGACCCCGTACTCGCTCTGGCCCAGGCGCCCGATGGCGTCCGAGGCCCGGCCCGCCTGGCGGAACAGGATGCCGATCTGGTCGGACATGCGGCGGGCCTCCTCGTCCTCCTGCCGCTCGGCCTCCTCTTCCTCCTCCACGTCCGGCGCGAACACGACGCAGGCGATCGGATCCCGGCGGCGGAACGCCTCGGCCCCGATCTCCCGGGCACGGCGGGAGAGTCCCCGCATGTTGTAGAGCCCGGTGCCGGGATCGAGCAGATTCTCCTCGCGGAGGCCATCGACTTCCCGTTTGGACTGGAGATAGGTGTTCAGCTTGAGCAGGAGGGCTTCGCCGTCGAGGGGCTGACCGAGGAACTCCCAGGCGCCCGCGCGGTACGCCTCGAGCCGCTGGGTCCGGCCGGAGGGCCCCGAGGTGGTGATGACGATCGGGGTGGTGGCGCTGAACCGCGGATCGCCCCGCAGGGTGCGGCACACCTCGAACCCGTGCATGTCGGGCATCTGGGCGTCGAGGATGATCAGATCGGGTTGCGAGGTGCGGGCGCGCTCCAGCGCCTGCTGGCCGGTATAGGCCCGCACCACCGAGAACCCGTTGGGTCCCAGGATGCTCTCCAACGAGCGCGCCGACCACTCCTGGTCGTTGGCGATCAGCACAAGGGGCGCGGCGTTGGGGGCCTTATCTCGATTTGCCATGTGGGAAGCCAATTAGTGGGGTCAGCGGAGTGGTCGGTGCGAAAATTGACCGCAGGACTCGTGCGGAGCCGGTGCAAATTTGTAAACTCATGTCTGGCCGATATTTGACTGTTCGGAACGGGCTGAAACCGGAGGGGATCGCTGGAGCCGCGCCACAGTTTGGATGCTGACGCGCCACGTCCGAGCCCCTTCGGGGTACTGGGGGGAAGGCGCATCCACCTTGTGGTTCTGGAGCAACGGCCGCCTCCTGGGGCAAGCGGGGACCCGGACCCCTGGCACGGGCCGGTAACATTGTATAAGATAGGAGCTTAGATATCCAGATCTCAACCGGAGCTGAAGCCGGAACTGCGCCATGAATTCGCGGCGTCAATATTGAATCGACTGCAGGTACGCCGCCGGATAGTGCTAAACTTTGCACAATGGTTTTCGCATGGCACAGCAACCGGTTTCGAAAATCTTCCCGCTTCCGGAGAGACTCGGAAGCACGCACGCCGACCAAGCCCCCGTGGTGCGGCGATCGGCTGAGTTGCGGCTGGAACGGTCGCGCTTCAGCCGGCTGCTCGCCAGGTTCGGCCTGGGCGAGCTGACCGATCCGATTCTCCGCCCGATAGAGCGCTCGGCTGAGAAGAGCCGTGCCCGCTGAGCGTCGTACAGTGAGACGCGTCACAGGGAATTACGCGCCGCGCTGTTACCGTGAGCGAACGCGCCCATGGACCTGCCGTGACCGCGGCACGTCATAATGGGAGCCTCAAGGATCAAACGAATGGGCATAGCCACGTCGGGACCCCGGCGACAGCCTTCCCATCAGGTGATTACGGGTTCGATGTCGCCGAGCCCGGCGCGTGTGCGCGTCTCCGGCGCGCATGCGGCCGTTGAGGTATCCGAGGTGACTTCACACCGCGCGATGAACGTCATCCTGTCCGGCATTGCGCTCTTCGTCGCGCTGCCGCTGCTGCTGCTCATCGCGGTGGCGATCAAGCTGACCTCGCGCGGGTCGGTGTTCTACACCCAGGAGCGGGTGGGCCTCGACCGCCGCACCCCGGGCGACGGCGGCAACCACCGCCGGCTCCGCGATCTCGGCGGCCGGCCTTTCAAGATCTACAAGTTCCGCACGATGTGGGTCGATGCCGAGCGCACCACCGGCGCGGTGTGGGCCACCCAGAACGACCCCCGGATCACCCCGGTGGGGCGGTTCCTGCGGCAGTACCGGCTGGACGAGCTGCCCCAGCTGCTGAACGTGATGCGGGGGGAGATGAACATCGTGGGGCCCCGGCCGGAGCGGCCGACGATCTTCGCGGAGCTGCGGGAGCACATCGCGGAGTATCCCCAGCGGCAGCGGGCCAAGCCCGGGATCACGGGCCTGGCCCAGATCCACCACCACTACGACCGCTCGATGGAAGACGTGCGGACCAAGGTCCGCTACGACCTGGAGTACATCCGCCGCCGCAGCGTCGGTGAGGACCTGCGGATCATGCTCCAGACCATCCCGGTCATTCTCCTCCGGCGTGGGGGCTGGTGAGCCTTTCCGCCGGCCCCGGTTTCTGATTCACGCTGTTGTCCCCCGTCAACATCCGTGCGATCCGCCATTCCCGGCCCTCCGGGCCCGGCCCGTTTACGGGCTCCAACCGGTTGCTACCGCTGGGGATGGCTGATTGATGACGAGCCGGGTCGAGCGGAACGCGGATTGCTGGTGAGCCGCGAGTCAAGTCAATATCTTGCAACCGGGTCCAACGACCGGAAAGCCTGCGGGGAATGGCCTTGAATCAGCCCATGGGACGGGCCCCCGACCCGATCGATCTGTCGGTGGTGGCTCCCTTGTACAACGAATCGCAGAACGTCGGTCCGCTCGTCGAGTGGATCCTTCAGGCGCTCACCGGCTATACCGGGCGCTTCGAGGTCATCCTGGTCGATGACGGGAGCAAGGACGACACCTGGGCTCGCGTCGCCGAGGCGGCGGCGGGAGACCCGAGGGTCTGCGGGATCGCCCTCGCCCGCAACGTCGGGCAGACCGCGGCCATGATGGCCGGGTTCGACCACGCCCAGGGCCGGGTGATCGTGTCGCTCGACGGCGACCTCCAGAACGACCCGCGGGACATCCCGGCCCTGCTGGCCAAGCTCGACGAGGGGTACGACCTCGTCTGCGGGTGGCGGCAGGCCCGGCAGGACAAGTTCCTGCTGCGCAAAGTGCCGTCCTGGGTCGCCAATCGGATCATCCGGCGGCTCACGGGCGTGCAGATCACCGATAACGGATGCTCGCTCAAAGCCTATCGCCGGGATCTGCTCGACCGGATCTCGCTGTACGCGGAGCAGCATCGGTTCATCCCGGCGCTCAGCGCCAGCGTCGGCGCCCGGATCACCGAGATGCCGGTGCGGCACCATGCCCGCCGCTTCGGCGAGAGCAAGTACGGGATCTCCCGCACGGTGAAGGTGCTGGTGGATCTGCTGACGTTGAAGATGATCACCACCTTCCGCTCCCGACCCCTGCTCGGGTACGGCACCCTCGCCCTGCCGATGATGGCCGGGGCGGTGCTGTTCGGCGTCATGGCCGCGGTGGCGGCCGCGCAATTCCAGCAGTCCAAGGCCGAGGCGCTGGTGTTCCCGGGCTCCGCCCTGCTGTGCGCCGGCGCGGCGTTCTACCTGTTGATGCTGGGGCTGGTGGCCGAGGTGGCTCTGAACAGCGAGCCGGAAAGCGCGAACGAGATTCCGACCGCCTGGGAGGTTCGTTGACATGGGCCAGAGTGCGCTGATGGAACCGACCCTCAACCGGTCGTCCGCCTCCGGCGGGGACCCCCGGTTCATCTCGGTCATCGTCCCGGTGGTCGAGCGGGCCGACGATCTGGTGGCGCTCTACCGGAGCTTCGCCGGCGAGCTGGACGCCCTCGGCGAGGAGCACGAGTTCGTCTTCGTGTTCGACGGCGGATACGAGCCCTCACCGGAGCTGGCCGCCCTGAGCCAGGAACGGCCCAACATCAGGTTCCTCCGCTTCGCCCGGGCCTTCGGCGAAACCGCCGCACTCCGGCTCGGCATCGAGCGCAGCCGGGGCGACGTGATCCTCACGCTGCCGGCGTACTTTCAGGTCAAGCCGGAAGCCATCGGGACCCTGCTCGCGGCCCTCGACGATCAGACCGACGTCGTGGTGGCCAGCCGGTCGCCCCGGATCGACAGCTGGCTCAACCGGCTCCAGTCCGCGGTCTTCAACCGGATGATCGCCGGCGTCACCGAGCGCCCGTTCCACGACATCGCCTGCGGCGTGCGGGTGATGCGGCGGACCGCCGCCGAGGGGCTGCCCCTCTACGGCGACCTGCACCGCTTCATTCCCGCGCTCGCGCTGCGCGAAGGCTACCGGGTGAACGAGGTCGCGGTGCCCCAGCACCCGAGCAACGCGCGGACCCGGCTGTACGGCCCCGGCGTCTATGCCCGGCGGCTGCTCGACATCGCGGCGTTCTTCTTCCTCGCCAAGTTCACCGAGAAGCCGCTGCGCTTCTTCGGCCTGGTGGGCTCGGGCTTCTTCATCGCCGGTGCGATCACCTCGCTGGTGCTGCTGATCAACCGGATCGAGGGCCAGGGCATCGCCAACCGTCCGCTGCTGCTGCTCGCGGTGCTGCTGCTCGCGCTGGGCGTGCAGCTGATGGGCCTGGGACTGGTGGGCGAGATCATCGTGCATCTCCGGGCCCCGCACCGGCGGGCCTATCGCGTCCGCGAGCGGATCGGCGGGTCGGGCCCGGGGCATTCGGCGGGCTCCGGGCAGGGCTGAGCGAAGCCGCCCCCGGGCCGATGCGGCGGGACCTGAACCATCTCGGCGCCCAGGAGCACGATGTACTCGTGATCGGTGGCGGCATCCAGGGCGCCTTCATCGCCTGGGACGCCGCCCTGCGCGGGCTCAAGGTCGCCCTGATCGAGCGCGGCGACTTCGGCGGCGCCACCTCCGCGAACAGCCTCCGCATCGTGCACGGCGGGATCCGCTATCTGGCCCGCGGCGACTTGCCCCGGATGCGGGAATCCATCCGCGAGCGGGCCGCGCTGCTCCGGGTGGCGCCGGGCCTGGTGGAGCCGCTGCCCGTGCTGATCCCCACCGGCCCACCCGGCGTGCCGAGCCGGGCGTCGTTCGCCGCCGCGCTCACTCTCACCCATCTCCTCTCCCCCACCCGCAACCGCCATCTCGATCCCAGCCGCCGCATCGCGGCCGGCCGCGTCGTGTCAGCCAGTGAAGCCGTCAGGCTATTCCCCGCGCTCGACCGGGCCGCGGTGAACGGCGGCGCGCTCTGGTACGATGCCCGGTTGATCCGGCCCGAGCGGCTGACACTCGCAGTCGTCTCGTCGGCGGCGTCCGCCGGCGCCGCCGTGGCGAACTACGCCGAGGCGGAGGGGTTCGAGCTGCATGACGGCGCGGTGCGATCGGTGTCGGTGGTGGACCGGATCGGTGGCGGGCGCCATACGGTGCGCGCCCGACAGGTGGTGGTCGCCGCCGGGCCCTGGACCGACGAGCTGGCGCGGCGTGCGGGACGGACCGCGGCCGGCGACCCCGACACGCTACGGCACGCGCTCGCCCTCAACCTGGTGATCGGACGCCGTCTCGCCGACGTCGCGGTGGGACTTCGTTCGGAGGGCTCGCCGGCAGACGATCCCGGCGGGGCGGGCGGACGGTTCCTGTTTCTCGCTCCCCAGGCAGCCAGCACGCTGCTGGGCACCTGGTACGGAGTCGATCCCGGTGGAGATCCCGCGGGCGCTCTCGACCGCGGCGCGGCGACCCTGCTCGAGGACTTCAACCGGGTCTGTCCGGGACTCGGCCTGTCGCGGGCCGACGTGGTGGGGCGGCAATGGGGGCGGCTGCCGTTGAAGTCCGGCCGGGAGCGCGGGCCGGCGGGCCAGCTGGCCGAGCGGCCCCGGGTGGAGGGTCCGGCGGCAGGAGGACCGGCCAATCTCCTGACCGTCGAAGCGGTGAAGTTCACCACCGCCCGCGCCGTGGCTCAGGATGCGGTGGATCTGGTGCTAAGTTCAATGGGGCTAAGACCCCGGAGGTGCCTGACCGCCGAGACCCCGTTGGCGGGAGCGGGCCTGACCTCCGCCGGCGAGGCTTCGCTGTCGCAGCGGATCCTCCACGCTGCCCGGGAAGAAATGGCGGTCACATTGGGAGACGTGGTCTATCGCAGGACGGAGCTCGGCGATCCTCCGGGTCCGGACCCCGAGGCGGTGAAGCTCGCCGGACGGATCGTGGGCGACGCCCTCGGGTGGGACGAGGCCAGGCGGGATGCGGAGGAGGCATCGGTGGCTCCGGTGGAGGCGGTGTGAAGATCCTCTTGCTCGCACCGCATCCGTTCTATCAGGTCCGGGGGACGCCGATCGCGGTGCGGACCGTGCTGGAGTTCCTGAGCGAGCGGGGCGACAGTGTCGATGTCCTCACCTACGCCGAAGGGATCGACATCGACGTTCCCAACTGCCGGGTGCATCGCATCCGCCGGCTCCCCGGCGTGCGCAACATCCGGGCGGGATTCTCCTTCAAGAAGGTCCTCTGCGACGGCCTCATGGTCGGGGCCTGCATCCGCCTGGTCCGCCGCAACAAGTACGACCTCATCCACGCGGTGGAAGAGGCCGCCTTCATCGCCGCCGCGGTCGGCCGGGTCACCGGCATTCCGTACGTCTACGACATGGACTCCTCGCTGCCGGAGCAGCTGATCGAGGCGTATCCGGCGCTGGGCTTCGCTCTGCCCGCGTTCCAGCGCATGGAAAGCGTCGCCATCCGGCGAAGCATCGGGGTGCTGACCGTGTGCGCGGCGCTGGAGGATGTCGCCCGGGCCCACGATCCCGCCAAGCCGATCGGGCGGGTCGAAGACACCACCCTGCTCTCCGACGGCTCCAACGACGGCCGCGGCCAGACTCTGCCGGGCACCGACGGCGGCCCGGTGGCGATGTACGTGGGCAACCTGGAGCACTACCAGGGCATCGACCTGCTGCTGGAGGGGTTCCGGCACACCCTCGGGACGGTGCCTGACGCCAGGCTGGTGATCATCGGCGGACGGGATCCCGACATCGCCCTCTACCGCGCCCGGGCCGAACGGCTCGGCATCGTCGGCTCGGTCATGTTCCTGGGTCCCCGGCCCATCACCCAGCTCACCGGACTGCTGGAGCAGGCCGACGTGCTGGTGTCGCCCCGGCTCAAGGGCCTCAACACGCCGATGAAGATCTACTCCTATCTCGACTCCGGCTCGGCGGTGCTCGCGACCCGCCTGCGGACCCACACCCAGGTGCTGAACGACGAGCTGGCGTATCTGGTCGATCCCGAGCCGTTGGCCCTCGGCCGCGGGCTGGCGGAGCTGATGACCGATCCCCAGCTGCGCGACCGCCTCGCCACCAACGCGAAGGAGTACGTGCAGCGGGAGCACACGCCCGAGGCCGCGCGGCGCAAGCTGACGGCGTTCTACACCACGATGGAGGACCAGGTGCGGCGGAGCCGGCGGTGAGCGCGGAGTGGGCGGTGGCGCTGTTCCAGAAGTCGGTGCTCAAGCAGGCCAAGTACCACCGGATCACCTCCCTGATGGATGACCCCGGCGGGCAGCGCTGCCTCGACATCGGGGCCGACAACGGCGTGATCAGCCTGCTGCTCCGCCGGCGCGGCGGGAGCTGGGCGAGCGCCGATCTCGACGAGCACACGGTGAGCTCGATCCGCGCCCTCGTGGGCGACGACGTGCATCAGCTCGACGGCGCCCGGACGCCCTTCCCCGACTCCACGTTCGACCAGGTCATCGTGGTGGACTACCTGGAGCACATCCCCGACGACGGCCGCTTCGCCGACGAGCTGGCCCGCATCCTCAAGCCCGGCGGACGGGTGGTGGTGAACGTGCCCCATCTCAAGCCGGGCTCGCTGCTCAACCGGGTGCGGCACGCCGTCGGCCTCACCGACGAATGGCACGGGCACCTGCGGCCGGGCTACGATCTCGACGGGATCCGGACGCTGCTCGGCCCCCGCTTCGTGATCGAGCGGTCGGTGACCTATTCCAAGGCGTTCTCCGAGCTGGTCGATACGCTGCTGAACGGGCTCTATCTGGCGATGCAGCGGGGCGGCGGCGGGGCCCGGGGGTCATCCAAGGGCACCGTCGTGACTCAGGCCGACATGCGGAAGCATCGCAAGCAGTTCCTGCTGCTGTCGGGCCTCTATCCCTTCCTGTGGGGCATGTCCAAGCTGGACGCCCTCCTCTGGCTTCAGCCGGGCTACAAGCTGATCGTGCGGGCGCGCCGGGCGGCTTGACCGGCCTCCTCGCGTCCGCCGTGGCCCGCCGGGCAGGTGCGGTGCTGGCTCCGGCCGGTCTCGCCGCGATCCTCTATCTCACGCTGCGCCCCACGCCGGAGCAGGCGCCCTACGCCGCGCTCACCCCCCTGCTCTGCCTGGTGTGCGGCGACCATGGCGCGTCGGACGTCATCCTCAACCTGCTGCTCTTCGCCCCGATGGCCGTGGGGCTTCGGCTCCTGGGCTGGCGATGGAGCCGGGTGGTCGCGGCGAGCGCGGCGCTCTCGCTGGCGGTGGAGTCGCTGCAGTACTTCGTGGTGCCCGGCCGCGACGCGTCGCTCAGCGACCTCATCACCAACACCGCGGGCGGCGCGCTCGCCGCCGGCATCGCGGGACGTCTGCCCGCGCTCCTGCTGCCCGATCCCGCACTCGCCCGCAGACTCAGCCTCATCGCCGCGCTGCTCTGGCTCGGAGTGCTCGCCGCGTCGGCGGTCGCGCTGATGCCATGGGCTCCCGGCGGCCGGATCCGGAACGAGTGCACCCGAGCCGTGGGCAAGCCCGATCCCTTCTCGGGGACCGCGCGCTCGGTCGTGATGAACGGCATCACGCTCCGGTGCGACGAGCTGGTGCCGGATCCGAAGCCGGTCCGCGCCGCGCTGGATCGCGGCGAGTTCCAGGTGGATCTTGTGGCGCTCTCCGCCCATCCCGCCCGCGGCCGGACGCTGATTCAGGCACTGCGGGGTCGCGGCGAGTTCCTGCTGCTGTTGGCCTCGGACCGGCGGTCGGCCGTCTTCAGCGCGCCGACCGCCAGCCTGCGGGTTCGGCTCTACGCGCCGATCCTGCGGCTCAAGGACGCCTTCCCCGACCGGAAGGGCGTGCCGGTGCAGCTGCACGCCGGCACCCGCGACCGGCGGATGTGGATCGGCTCCGACTACGGCGGCACGCAACAGCGCGCCGAGGTGGCGCTGAGCCCGGCGCACGGGTGGTCCACCCTCCTGCCGCTCGGGATCCGGCGGACCGGCGACCTCCGGATCGCGACACTGCTGTGGCTGGTGGGACTCACCCTGCCGCTGGCCTACTGGGCGGGGCGGACCAGGCGCCCGGCCGTCGCCGCGGCCGGCCTGGCGGCCGTCCTGGCCGCCGGGCTTGCTCTGCTGCCGGCACTGACGGGCTATCCGCCCTGTCACTGGACCGAGTGGGCCGGAGGCGCGCTGGGAGTGGGCGCCGGGTGGGCCCTCCACCGGATCGCGGCTTATCTTCAGAGCCGATGCGGCTCTCCTTCCATCGGCGCATTCTCCTCACCCTGATCTGCCTCGGCGCCGTTCCGACCGGGGTGGCGATCATCGGTTGGGGGCTCACGATCCGTGCGGCGAGCCCGGCGGTCGGACCCCGGGAGGCGCTGGAGGAGGTGGGAGCCACCGGCCGCGTCCTGCTCCGCACCCTCGACTCGACCGATCTCGGCCCGGCGGAGAAGGCCGCGCTCACCGCCCACGCGGCGACGCTCAATACCGCGATCGGGCAGTTCCAGCGGGCGGAGACCTACGGCCGCTACTACTACGCCGGCCTCGGACTGGTGGTCTTTCTGCTCGGCGCCGCCGCGCTCTACTTCTCGGTGCGGATCGGGGGCCACCTCTCCCGCCAGCTGAGCCGGCCCATCGAAGAGCTGATCGGCTGGACCGGCAACATCCAGCGGATGGAGCCGCTGCCGCCCGACCGGCCGCGCCGCGGCGCGCCGGAGTTCGCCGCGCTGCGCACCGCGCTCCGGGAGATGGCGGCCGCGATGGAGCACGGCCGGGCGCAGGAGATCGAGGCGGAGCGGCTCCGCGCGTTCCGGGAGACGGCGCGTCGGGTCGCCCACGAGATGCGCAATCCGCTCACCCCCATCCGGCTGGCGGTGGCCCAGCTGGCTCGCGCTCCCACACCCTCGACTCAGGAGGCGATCGAAGTGCTTACCGCGGAGTCGGGGAGGCTGGAGTCGCTGGCCCGCGAGTTCACCGAGTTCGGCCGCCTGCCGGAGGGTCCGGCGGCGCCGGTGGATCTCGGGGAGCTGCTGGAGGAGCTGGTGCGCACCTCGGTCCCTCCGGGCATGACCGCCCGCCTCACGCTCGACCCCGCCGCCCCGGCGCTCCAGGGCCACTACGATCCCCTGCGCCGCGCCTTCAGCAACATCCTCCGCAACGCGGTGGAGGCCTCCAACGGCGAGGGGGAGCTGGAGATCTTCTGCGCGCCGGTGCCGGACGGTGCGCGAGTGACCATCCGCGATCATGGGCCCGGCATCCCGCCGGAGCTGGAAGACCGGATCTTCGATCCGTATTGCACCGGCAAGGAGGGCGGCACCGGCCTCGGGCTCGCGCTCGCCAAGCAGACCGTGGAGCTGCACCGGGGCACCATCGCGGTGGAGCGCACCCGGGGTGGCGGCGCCACGTTCGTGGTGAGGCTGCGCGGCCTGTGAAGCCGATCTCCGGCCAAGTCCTGCTGGTCGATGACGAGGCCAACATCCGCCGCATGCTCGGCGCGCTGCTGCGCGACGAGGGCTTCAATGTGGCGGAGGCGCCGAACGGCAACGCCGCGCTCCTGCTGGTGGACCAGGCCGATCCCGACGTCATCCTCCTCGACCTGCTGATGCCGCCCGGTCCCGACGGGCTCGAGACCCTGAGCCGCCTACGGGAGCGGGGCCGCCAGACGCCCGTGATCATGATGAGCGGCAAGGCGCAGCTCACCGACGCAGTCCGCTCGGTGAAGCTGGGCGCCTTCCAGTTTCTGGAGAAGCCGCTCACCCCCGAGGCGGTGCTGGTGACCGTCCGCGCCGCGATGGAATTGGATCGAACCCGGGCCCAGAACCGCGCGCTCCAGGCGGAGCTGGCCCGGCGGGCCAACCTGATCGGCGAGAGCGCCGGGATGCAGCAGGTCCGCGCGCTGATCGATCGGGTGGGCCCGACCGACGCGCGGGTGCTGGTGACGGGGGAGTCGGGAACCGGGAAGGAGCTGGTGGCCGCCGCGGTGCACGCCGCGAGCCGCCGGGCCAACCGCGCCTTCGTGACGGTCAACTGCGCGGCGATCCCCCGCGACCTGGTGGAGTCGGAGATGTTCGGCCACGAGCGCGGCGCCTTCACCGGCGCGACCGAGCGGCGGCTGGGACGATTCGAGCTGGCCCACGAGGGCACGCTGTTCCTGGACGAGATCGGCGACTTGAGCGCGGAGGCGCAGGCCAAGCTGCTGCGGACGCTGGAGACCGGCGATTTCCAGCGGATCGGAGCGGAGACCACGATCCGCGCCGACGTGCGGGTGGTATCGGCCACCAACCGGAGGCTGGAAGACGAGGTGGCCGCCGGCAACTTCCGGGAGGACCTCTTTTTCCGGCTGAACGTCTTCCCCATCTCGCTGCCGCCGCTTCGGGAGCGGCTGGACGACCTTCCGGCCCTGGTCGCTCACCTGGCGGAGCGAGTGCGCCCCCGCCAGGCGGTGAGCTTCACCCCCGCGGCCTTCGAAGCGCTGACCTCCTACGGCTGGCCCGGCAACGTGCGCGAGCTGGCCAATCTGGTCGAGCGGCTCAGCATTCTCTGCGGCCCCACCGTGGACGCGGCCGCGGTCCGCGGCGTGCTGCGCGGCGGAGCCTCCTCCGCGACGCCGTCGGTCACACTGGGTCTCCCGCTCTCCGACGCCTTGGACGAATACGAGCGGACCATGATCACCGCGGCGATGACGCAGGCCGAGGGGAACGTCGCGGAGGCCGCGCGGGTGCTCCAGACCGATCGCGCCAACCTGTACCGGCGGATGCGCCGGCTCGGTATCGAGAAGAGCCCGGAAGGAGAGGCATGAGACGGCTCGCCGCCCTGCTGCTTCTCCTCGGATGCGCCTCCACGCTCCGGGCGCAGGACAGCGTCATCGTGATCGATCCCGATGCGCCGCCGGCGGACTCCCTGGAGCCGGTCGGCCCGCCGCCCGAGGTGCTGGCCGAGCTGATCGCGCTGTACAACGACTCGACCACGACCCGGGTGGAGGGCGACGTCACCTTCCCCCGCGACAGCCGGTTCGAGGGGCGGTTGGCGCTGCACCGGGGCAACCTGTGGATCGCCGGCAAGGTGGTCGGCCCGATCGCGGTGGCCAACGGCACGCTGCACCTGCTCCCCGGCGCCGACGTCCAAGGCGACATCCTGGTGATCGGAGGCCGGCTGATCCGGGGCGCGGGCTCGCGCCACGAGGGCAGGCTGCGGGTGTTCTGGGACGCCGCCCCCGTGGCGCGGAACGAGGACGGCCTGCTGGAGCTCCGGGAGCGCCGGCGCCCGTTCGGCCAGCTCGCCGCGGCGCGCACCACGTTCCAGACCGGCAAGATCCGCACGACGCTGCTGCTCGCGACCGGGGGGACCTACAACCGGATCGAAGGCCTGCCCATCGTCTTCGGCCCGACTTTCGACCTCCGCACCGGACGCCGCTCGGCGTTCCGGCTCGACCTGCGCGGCATCCTGCGCACCGCGGGCAGCGAGACGCGGCTCGCCGACTTCGGCTACCACGCCCGGGGCGAATTCCGCCACGGCAGATTCGGGATCGCGGGGCAGATCTACAGCGAGCTGGGCGCGATCGAGGAGCACCCGCTGTCGCCCAGCGAAGTCGGCTGGTCCTCGTTCCTGCTTCAGCGCGACTACCGCGACTACTTCGACCGGCGGGGCTACGGCGGGCTCGCCTGGTATCAGATCGCGCGGCCGCTGCGGATCGAGGTCGCCCGCCGGCGGGATGAAGAGCGGTCGGTGCGCGCCACCGATCCCTGGTCGCTGTTCCGCAACAGCGACCGCTGGCGCCGCAACCCGCTGATCGACGACGGCCACTACGTGACCACCGGCGTGCAACTGGACTTCGACACCCGCAACGAGCGCTACCTGCCCAGCACCGGCTGGCTGGTCCGGGCGCGGTTCGAGCACTCGAGCAGCGGCGACGTCCAGCCGGTGCTCCTCCCCGAGCTGGTGCGCCCCGAGGTGCCGCTGGGCCGGCCCTATGCGTCCGACAAGCTGTTCCTGGACGTCCGCCGCTACTCCCGGATCACCCCATCGCTGCGGGTGAACGCCCGGCTCCGGGCCGAGGGCTGGGTCGGCGGCGACCGGCTGCCGGTCCAGCGCCGGGTCTCCCTGGGCGGCCCCGATCTCATGCCCGGGTACGATTTCCGGGCCTTCACCTGCGCGCCGCGCGGGTTCAGCGATCCGTCCCAGCTCGCGCTCTGCGACCGGGTGGCGACCGCGCAGGTGGAGGTGCGCACCAGGCTGGGCCTCAACCTCGGATTCCGGACCCGGCCGCGGGAAGGCGGCGCCCGCCGGTTCATCGGCATCGAGGAGGCGGACCTGGTCTTCCTCGTCGACGCGGGCAAGGGGTGGCTCGCAGGAGACGGGCCGGGCCAGGTGCCGGCCAACCGGATTCCATCGTTCGACGAGTGGAAGATCGATTTCGGCATCGGACTCGACGCCGGCGAGATCGGAGCGTACCTCGCGAAGGGAGTGTCCGAGGACGAGTCGGTGAAATTCCTGGTCCGGCTCCAGCGCCGCTTCTAGTGGTCCAGCCTTCCCGGCGCGGCTGGACACTCCCCTCGGCCCCGGCGCTCCTCGCGCTGCTCGCGGGGCTTGGCCTGGCGAGCCCGCCGCCTGCCGGGGCCCAGGCCGGCAACTCGGTGCGATTGGAGGTGCGGCTCACCCCGGACTCCGCGCCGCGAGGCCAGCGGGCGCCGGTGGTGCGCTCCGACAACCTCCTGGGCGACGGCCGCTGGCTCTCCACTCTGCGCTCGGGACTGCCGGTGCGGCTGCACTACCGGGTGGAGGTGTGGCGCTCGCGGAACGGGTGGCTGGATCAGCTCACCCGGCAGCTCTACTGGGATGTCGTCGTGCGGCACGAGCCGCTGCTCGACCAGTACACCATGCTCACCATCTTCGGGAGCCGGGTCCAGGAGCGCCGCTACGCCACGCTGGACGCGCTGACCGCCGCGCTCGCCTTTGCCTACCAGATCAACGTGAGTCCCGCGGAGTCGGGCAGCTACTACTACACCGCCACGCTCGAAGTCTCCACGCTGTCGGATTCGGACCTGGATGAGCTGGAGCGATTCCTGGAGGGCGACCTGGAGGCGGCGAGAAGCCGGCAGGGCATCAGCGACGCGTTGGGGCGCGGGGCCACGCGGTTCCTGCTCCAGCTGGCGGGGCTGCCGAGTCTGCGCCTGGAGGCGAGAACCCGGCGTTTCAGTATCCGGTAAGTCCGTCAGACCAGCTACGCCGTCACCGTCCCCCCGAGCGCCTTCAGCGCTTCATCCCCATAGAACAGCTTGATGTACTTCGACTGCTGGTTGGTCAGTCGCCGGACTGCCCAGGAGAGGTGCACGAAGTGCGGCTCGCGGGGCGCGACCCACGGATGCATCCCGCATTCCTCGGGCAGGTGGTTTCCCTTCCGCGTATTGCAGGTGCTGCAGGCGGTGACCACGTTGGTCCACTCGTTGTCGCCGCCGCGCGAGAGCGGGATCAGGTGGTCGCGGGTCAGGCACTCGCGGTGGCGCAGGTCGCCGTGGCCCCGGTGACAGTACTGGCACCGGTAGCCATCGCGCGCAAAGAGGAATGTGTTGGTGACTTGACGGCGGAAGCGGCGGGGAACGTGCACGAACTTGACCAGCCGGATGATCGCCGGTTTGGGAAGGACGAGTCGTTCACTGCGAACGACATCGTCGCGTTCCGCTTCGACAATCTCCGCCTTGCCCTCGATCACCAGGCGCAGCGCGCGCCGGACCGGGACCATGGTCAGCGGTTCGAATGAGGCGTTCAACGCCAGGCACCGCACGCGACTTCTCCGGGAGCCAGGGCCGGGGGGGACAAGCGTACCGGCGGCCACCGGCCGCAAAGGCCGCGCCAGCCGCGACTGAAATCGTAACGGGGTGGTCTGGGGCGCTGCAAGGGAAGTCCCGGCTGCATCGACGGTCCCACCTTGATACCTTGTCAATATGGCTTTTGCGACCCAGTTCTTGACCCTTGCGGCAGCCGCCCGCGCCCGCAGACGCGAGCAGTGGCTGTCCCCCGAGGCGCTCGCCGATCGCCGGGGAGCCCGGCTCCGCCGGCTGGTGCGGGCGGCGTCCCGCACCGGCTACTACGGCGGGCTGTTCCGCCAGGCCGGCCTCGAGCCCGGCGACCACTTCCGCGTGCAGGATCTGACCCGCCTGCCGGTCCTCGAGAAAGCGACGCTCCACGCCGCGGAGGAACGGGGCATGCTCGCCGAGCCGGCGGCAGGGCTCTCCGCCGTCACCACGTCGGGCTCCACCGGGCAGCCGCTAAAGGTCCTCCGCAGCGCCCGAGACCAGGCCGAAGTGTCGGCGCTCTGGGCCCGGGTGCTGCGCGCGTTCGGCCATGGCTTCTTCGACAGCCAGGTGAACATCAGCACCGGCCGGTCGGTCGCCCGCACCGGGCCGGTCGCGCTGCTTCGGCGGATCGGTGTGTTACCGCAGATCCGTCAGGTCTCCAGCTTCGAGCCGGTCGACCGGCAGATCGAGATTCTCCGCGAGCAGCAGCCGCACACGTTCAGCTCCTACGCCATCAGTCTCGAGATGATCGCCGACGCCCTGCTGGAGCACGGCATCACTGACATCCGGCCCAAGGTGGTGTTCAGCGCCGCCATGCCGCTGAGCGACCGGGGCCGTGCGACCGCGGCGGAAGCCTTCGGTGTAGCGCCGCTCGACGTCTACGTGGCGGCCGAACTGGGCACCATCGGGTGGGAGTGTCCGGAGCAGCGCGGGATCCTGCACCTGAACGACGACATGCAGATCGTCGAGATCCTGGACCCGGATGACCAGCCGGTGCCCGACGGGGAGACCGGCCAGGTCGTGGTGACCCAGCTCTGCTGCACCGCGCAGCCGCTGCTGCGCTACCGCCTGGGAGACATGGCGGCCCGGCTGCCCGGCCCGTGTGCCTGCGGTCGGGGACTGGGCCGGCTGAGCCCGGTACAAGGCCGCACCCGGCACGTGATCCGCACGCCCGACGGCCGGGTGTTGTATGGAATGATGGTGTCCACGGTGGTGAAGCCGTTTCAGGAGGTGCGCCGCTGGCAGCTGCAGCAGACCGCGCCGGATACGCTGCGCCTGCTGGTGGTGCCGTCGCCTGCCTGGAGTCCACAGGTGGCTGAGGCGCTTCGCCGCAAGCTGGGTGAGACTTTCGGGCGCGGCCTGCGCTTCGAGATCGAGCCGGTGGAGGACATCCCGCTCGCGCCGACCGGGAAGCTCCAGACGATCATCCCGCTGGAGCAGTTCGCGGAGAGCGGCGCCGATCGCTAGGCCGCTCGACTACTTCCTGACCAGCCCCTCGATCCGAGAAGCCACCGTCTGACGCAGCTTGGGACTGCGGGTGATGACGAGCACCGTGTCGTCTCCGGCGATCGTCCCCATCACCTCGCTCCATCCCGCCTGGTCCAGCGCCTCGGTGACGGCGCCGGCGGAGCCGCTGGCGGTCTTGAGCACGAGCAGCGGGCCGACGCCGTCCACGCTCACCAGGAGCGCCGGCAGCACCTGCGCCAGGTCGGGACGGAGCGCGGCGCGGTGGGGGTGGGCGTAATACGCGCCGCCCTGGGGATCGGCCAGCTTGGCCAGGCCCAGCTCCCTGATATCGCGTGAGAGCGTGGCCTGGGTGACCACGAACCCATCCTCCGAGAGCGCCTCCCGCAGGCCGTCCTGGCTCTCGATCCTCCGCTCCCGCACGATCCGGAGGATGGCGGCGTGACGCTGGATCTTCATGACCGCACCGGCTCGGCTCGGAACACGTCCCGTCCTCCAACGAAGGTGGCGACGACATCCCCGCGCTCGGATGCCATGACCTGATCGGCCGGGGCCCCGTCGCCCGCGGCGGCGCCGCGCAGCACGACGCAGTCGCCCCACTTGCCCGGCTCAAGGCTCCCGATCTCGCTGTCCAGCCCGAGCGCTTCGGCGCCGCCCAGGGTACAGAGCCGGAGCGCCGCAGGGGCGTCGAGCCCGGCGAGCGCCCGAGCGGCCTGGCCCTCGGCAAGTAGATCGAGCCGGCCGACGCTCAGCACCGAATCGGTCCCCAGGCCGACCCGCAGTCCGTTCCTCAGGAATCCCGCCAGCGGAGCGGCGCCGTGCCCGTGGGCCCGGTTGCTGAGCGGACAGTGCGCCACCGAGCAGCCGTGATACGCCAGCCGATCGAGGTCCGTCGCGCGCGCCTGCACCAGGTGAATGCAGAGGGTGCGCTCGCCGAGCACGCGGTGCCGCTCGAGCCATTCGACCGGCGTCCGCCCGAGCGGGACGGGCAGCGGAATGCCCCGCTGGCGCCACCCTTCGGCGAAGCCGCCGGTGCCCCGCTCCAGCAGCTCCGACTCCGCCGGTGACTCCGCCAGGTGCACCGCCATTCGAAGCCGGTCTCTCGAGGCCCAGGCGGCTACGGCGGCGTAGAGCGGCCCGCTCACCGTGTAGGGCGCGTGGGGAGACAGACCCAGCCGCACCCGGCCACCCGCGAATCGTCCCAGCTCCTCCACCCGGCTGCGGAGGCCGGTCAGCGACTCGTCGAGCTGCGCCGGGTCCGGCCCGAACACTTCCTGGTACGCGATGCCCGAGGCGCCGGACTCGGCCATCGCTCGAATCGCCGAGCCCGAGTCGCCGGTGTCGGCGACCGTGGTGACGCCGGAGGCGTAGCAGTCGGCCAGCCCGGCCCGCGCCGCGTCGAGAAATTGCTCCCGGCTCCGGGTCTCCTTGATCGCCCGCACCGAGGCGATCCAGGCGCGGAAGTCGGGCTGAGGAGGACCGAGATCGAAGCCGGTCAGCTCGAGATGCGTATGGGTGTTGACCAGTCCCGGGATCAGAATTCCGTCGGCGAACTCCTCCCCGGCCGCATCGGCCGGGCGAGGCACCGTCGCGTCGGGACCCACCGACCGCACCCGCCCATCCGGCCCGAGGAGCACCGCGCCCCCGGCAATCGGCGGCCCTGAGACCGGGAGCACCCAGCGAGCCGCGAGGCGGCGCGCCGGCATGTTACTGGGGCGAGGTGGTGACGGGGCCGGTCCCACCCATGGCGCCGGTTCCGCCGCCGCCGGAGCGGGTCGGCGCCAGCGGCGCACCGATCGTGTCGCCCTGCGGGACCCCGATCGCCGGCGCCGTCGATGGCTGCTGGCCGCCGGTCGGCGCCGGGCCGGTTCCGCCCATCACCCCGCCGACGGTGCCGAAGGGCGAGTGGATCGGACAGAACCCGCTCGGCTCGGTGCCGGGAATGAAGGACTCGATGTAGTGCACGTCCTTGGGACAGAACGGGGTCGCCTTGTAGCCGGTGGTCTTGTCGATGTCGAGCGCGCTCAGCCCGGCGGGCCGGGACCAGGCGGGAGGGATCGCGCGGCGCTCGTAGACCTCGCGCATCATCGCGGTCCAGGCCGGGGCGGCCAGCACGCCGCCCTGCGCGTTCGACTTGATCTTGCGCGGCTGGTCGAACCCGATCCACACGCCGGTCACGAGATCGGGTGTGAACCCGATGAACCAGACGTCGAACCCGTCGTTGGTGGTGCCGGTCTTGCCGCCCGCCGGGAAATTGATCCTGGCGCCGACCGACCCGACCGCGGTGCCGTGGCGGACCACGTCCCGGAGCACGTCGGTCATGAGCCAGGCGTGGGCGCTGTCGAGCACCGCGACGCTCCGCACCGTCGGCTGCCAGATGATCTTGCCGCTCCGATCTTCGACCCGGAGGATCGAGTTGGGCACCGTCCGCACGCCGAGGTTGGCGAAGGTGGTGTAGGCCGCGATCATCTCCAGCGGAATCACGTCGGCCGACCCGATGTGAATCGAGGGCACCGCAGGGACCCGGGTGCTGATGCCGAACTTGGCGGCCTCGCTCACCACGGCCTGCTCGCCCAGCTCCATGCCGAGCTTGATCGCGATGATGTTGCGGGAGAGATAGAGCGCGCGCCGCAGCGTCATCGGGCCGTCGAACTCGAGATCGTAGTTCTGCGGGGTCCAGGGCGGCTCGTCCGGCTTGACGATGAGGCTGAGCGAGTCGTCCACCATCACATGCGACAGAGGATACCCCGCCTCGAGCGCGGCGGAGAACGTGATCGGCTTGAAGGTGGAGCCCGGCTGGCGCAGCGCCTGGGTGGCGCGGTTGAACTTGCTGTCGCCGAAGTCGCGTCCGCCCACCATCGCGCGGATCTGGCCGGTCTTGGCCTCGATGGTGACCACCAGCCCCTGGAGATAGGACGTGGTCCGCCGGTCCGGCTCGTCGCTTTCGTCGGCCTTGGAGTTCTGGTACTGCTGGTAGGTGGGGTGCTCGAACTTGCCGTCGGCGCCGCTCTCGATCGCCTCCAGCCGGGCCTCGAGCGCGCGCTCGGCGGCCTGCTGGGTATCGAGGTCGAGAGTGGTGTAGATCCGGTAGCCCGACCGGTAGAGATCCGACCCGAACCGCGCGTCGAGCTGCTGCCGCACGAACTCCACGAAGTATTCGGCGGTCCCGCTGAAGTCGGAGCTGGACGAGAGCAGCAGCGGGTAGGCCTTCCACCGCTCGGCCTCCGCCGCGTTCAGCAGGCCGTTGTCGCGCAGCAGATTCAGCACCGTGTTGCGGCGCTGGATGCTGAGGTTGGGATTTTTCCGGGGATTGTAGCGGGACGGCGCCTTGGGGATCGCGGCGAGCGTGGCGGCCTCGGCCACGTTCAGGTCGCGGACCGACTTGCCGAAGTATCGCTGGGAGGCGGCCTCCACCCCGAAGGCGCGATTGCCGAGGTCGATCTGGTTGAGGTACAGCTCGAGGATCTTGTCCTTGGGATACTTGTCCTCGATCTCCCGGGCCACCTTGGCCTCGCGCAGCTTCCGCCGCAGTGACTTGTCCCGTCCGCTGATGTCCTCGGTCCAGATGTTCCGCGCCAGCTGCATGGTGATGGTGGAGAACCCCTCCGCCACCCGCATCTCGAACAGGTTGTTCTTGATCGCGCCCAGCACCCGGTACCAGTCGATCCCGTGGTGCTCGTAGAACCGCTTGTCCTCGGTGGTGATGAACGCCGCCTTCACCACCGGCGACATCTCGCCCAGCGGCACGACGGTGCGGCGCTCCTGGCCGAGGTCGGTGATGAGCCGGCCGTCGGCGGCGTAGACCTTCGAGGCCTGATTGGGGTCGTATCCGCCCAGCTCGGCGATGGAAGGACAGCTGTTGCCGGCGCAGGCCCGGTTCCACGCGGCCATCAGAACGGCGAAGCCGAAGGCCACCGCCGCGAGGAGAGAGACCACGATGTTGCGACGCGCGCGAGGAGAGAGCCTCACGCGCGCGCCAAGAAAGTTGAGCCGGCGGGCCATGTTGGCAAGCTAGCCTGTTGCGGGGCCCGTTTCCAGCGGGTACGATACGCGCCTATGACCGATCTGCTGGCCATGCTCACCGCCCGCGGCTTCGTCCAGGACGCGACGCCCGGGCTCGCGGAGCGATTGTCGAAAGGCGTCATCACCGCCTACGTCGGCTTCGATCCGACCTCGGATTCCCTGCATGTCGGCAGCCTGGTGCCGGTGATGGGACTGGCCTGGTTCCAGCGCCTCGGCCACACCCCGATCGTGCTGGTCGGCGGCGGCACCGGCATGGTGGGAGACCCGAGCGGCAAGCGGGAGGAGCGGCCGGTCATGAGCCTGGAGCAGATCGACCGGAACGCCAAGGCGATCGGCCGCCAGCTCTCCCGGTTCCTGTCGTTCGAGGGCGCCAACGCGGCCCGGATGCGGAACAATGCCGACTGGCTCCGCGGCATCGCGCTGATGGACTTCCTGCGCGACACCGGCAAGCACTTCACCCTGAGCTACATGCTCCAGAAGGAGTCGGTCCGGAGCCGGATGGAAGCCGGGATCACCTACACCGAGTTCAGCTACATGCTGGTCCAGGCGTACGACTTCTGGCACCTGGCCCGGACCGAGCGCTGCGAGCTGCAGATCGGCGGCAGCGATCAGTGGGGCAACATCACGGCCGGCATCGAGCTGGTCGGCCGCCGGGAGAGCCGCCAGGTGCACGGCCTGGTGTTCCCGCTGATCACCACGGCGACCGGCGCCAAGTTCGGAAAGAGCGAGGCGGGCAACGTCTGGCTCGACCCGGAGCGCACCAGCCCCTACCAGTTCTATCAGTTCTGGGTCAACACCGACGACCGGGACGTGGAGCGCTACCTCAAGCTCTTCACTTTCATGCGGCTCGACCAGATCGCGGCCGCGATGGGGGAGCACGCCCGCGACCCCGGACAGCGCACCGCCCAGCGCCTCCTGGCGCGCGAGGTCACCGCGACGGTGCACGGCGCGGCGGCCGCGGAGCAGGCGGTCCAGGCCAGCCAGGCGCTCTTCAGCGGCGCGCTCGACTTCGACACGCTGCCGGAGATGCCGACCAAGTCGGTGGCGCGAGCCGAGGTGCTGGAGCGCCCGATCCTGGAAGCGCTGCTGGCCAGCGGGCTGGCCAGCTCGAAGGCGGATGCGCGGCGGGGGATCGAGGGAGGTGGGTTCTACCTCAACGGGCAGGCGATCGAACGAGCGGACACCGCGCTGCGGGAAGACGACCTGCACGGCCCGGCCGACGCCCGGTTCGTGGTGCTCCGCAAGGGCAAGAAGAACTACGTCCGGCTGGTCCTGTCACCCTGAGCGGAGCTAGGAGACCAATGCGGGCATGGTCTCCTTCGCTGCGCTCAGGATGACATGGTCTCTCACCACCGGCTCCGCGTTCGCCGCGTGGTCCTGGCCGGCTTCACTCCCAGCATTCCCAGCAATCCCCGCACGATCTCCCGCCCCACGGTTCTCCCGATGGTCGACGTGAGCGCCCCGACGACCGCGACGCCGGCCGCCTTGGCCGCGGTCCCGGCGACGCTCCTTCCTTTCTTCGGCGGCTCGTCCGGAGGCGCCACCGGGGCCTCGGTCCGCGCCATCCGTCCGCCAGCAACTCCCGCGCGCTCTCCCGGTCCACCGCCTTGCCGTACTCCTCCAGCAGGTCCGACTGTCTGATGTCCGTCTGAAGCTCCTCAGGAGAGAGCGGCGCCATCCGGGACGCGGGCGGGATCAGGCGGGTCGCGACGACCGGCGTGGGAGTTCCCCGCGCGTCGAGTACCGTCACCACGGCCTCACCGATGCCGAGCGAAGTGAGGGTCTCCTCCAGATCGTAGAAGTCGGTCTTGGGGTAGGTGCGCACCGTCGCCTTCAGCGCCTTGTCGTCGTCCGGGGTGTGCGCCCGGAGCGCGTGTTGCACCCGGTTGCCGAGCTGCGCCAGGACGTCGGAGGGGACGTCCTTCGGGGTCTGAGTCACGAAATAGACCCCGACCCCCTTCGACCGGATCAGCCGGACCACCCGCTGGATCTGGTCGAGGAACGCCTTCGGCGCGTCGTCGAACAGCAGGTGCGCCTCGTCGAAGAAGAACACCAGCTTCGGCTTCGGCAGGTCGCCCGCCTCGGGCAGGTTGTGATACAGCTCGGCCAGCAGCCACATCATGAAAGTGGAGAACAGCGCCGGCTTGTCCTGGGCATCGGCCAGCTCCAGGCAGGTCACCACCCCGACTCCGTCCGAGGTGGTGCGCAGCATGTCGTTCACGTCGAACTCGGGCTCGCCGAAGAATCGGTCGGCCCCCTGCGCCTCCAGCTCCACCAGCTTCCGCAGGAGCACGCCGACCGTCGCCTTCGACATGCCGCCGTAGTTCTCCAGCGCGGGCTTGCCTTCGTCGGTGGTGAGAAACCGGAGCACGGCGCGCAGGTCCGAGAGGTCGAGCAGCGGAAGCTGGCTGTCGTCGGCGTACTTGAAGACCAGGGTGAGCACGCTGGTCTGGGTCTCGTTCAGCGAGAGCGCCTTGCTCAGCAGCAGCGGCCCGAACGAGCTGACCGTCGCCCGCACCTGCACCCCGAGCGCGCCGGTCAGGCTCACGAACTCGACCGGCACGCCGGCGGCCGCCCACTGCCAGCCGATGTCCTTGGCCCGCCCGCTGACCCGGTCGCTGGCCTCGCCCGGCATCGCGAGCCCGCTGAGGTCGCCCTTGATGTCGGACACGAACACCGGCACGCCTAAAGCGGAGAGCTGCTCGGCGAGGAGCTGGAGCGTTCGGGTCTTGCCGGTGCCGGTGGCTCCCGCCACCAGCCCATGGCGGTTCATCATGGCGACCGGGACCCTGACCTTCGGCTCCTGGTGCACCGTGGTCGCGCCTTCGAGCGCCGCGCCGAGGACGACGGCGGCGTCGCCGAAGCCGTAGCCGGCGGTGAGCATGTCGCTGAAACTGGTCATCGGGTAGGCCCCTCCGGGCGGATCAGATTCTCCAGCAGACCGGCGAGCCGGTCGTTCAACCTGTGGATGTCGTACTCCCGCTCGACTCGCGCGCGGCCCGCCCGCCCCATGGCGGCCCACCGCTCCGGCTCCCTGGCCAGGAGATGGAGCGCGCCGGCGAGCGCGGCCGCATCGCGCTCGGGCACCAGGAGGCCGGACACCTGGTCTTCGATCAGCTCGGGGATTCCCGCGTGACGGCTGCCGATGACCGGGAGACCCGAGGCCATCGCCTCCTTCAGGACGTTGGGAATCCCCTCCTCGTCGCCGTCGGCCGCGGTGACGCTGGCGGCGACCAGCACGTCGGCCACGTCGAGCTCCCCGCGGATGACCTCCTGCCCGCCCCGGCCCTGGAACCGCACCCTGGCCTCCAGGCCGAGATCCCGGGCCAGCGCTTCCAACCGCTCGCGGCCGGGGCCGTCGCCGAGGACATGGTATTCGACCTCAACCCCCTGCTTCACCAGCGCGGGCAACGCGCGCAGGACGTACTCGATCCCCTTCTTCTCCACCAGCCTCCCCACCGTGACGACCCTCAGCCGTCCGTCGTGGCGCGGCGGCCGCTCCCGGAAGGGCCAGCGTCGCAGGTCGATCCCCGTCCGATGAACCACGACCCTGCCGGGCGGCGCGCCGAGCGCCACCAGACGGCGGCCCAGGAACTCGCAGACCGGCAGCAGGAGCCGGGCTTCGCGAAAGGTGCGGGCATAGACTCGTGGTCCCCGCCGAGCAACGTACTTCGTGGTGTCGGCGCCCCGGAAGGCCACGACCATCGCGCCGCCGAGCACCCCCAGCCGGCGGAGACGCAACGCATGCGGCGCATCCATGCCGAAGGCGCAGTAGCAGATGTCGTAGGGCCGGGCCGGGAGAAGGCGAGCGGTGCGGCGGAGCTGATCCAGGGTCCACGCGCGGTGCCAGAAGCGCGACGGATCGAGGGTGCGGAGCAGCGTCCGCCGCTCGGCCCCCCGGTGGGCGAGAACCACACGGCCCGCCGCGCGCCAGCGATCGAGCTGCCCGGCCGGCCAGCGCAGCGGGTAGCGGGTGAGCGCCTGAAGCCCGAGCCGCTCGACGTCGGGATGGAAGGGACCGCCCGGCTGCGGGCCGTCGGCGTAGATATCGACCTGGTGGCCGCGCTCGATCAGTCCCACGACCTGATTCAGGAACGGAATGTCGGAGAGCACCGGAAAGAGGGCGGTCATGAACGCGACCCGCATCGCTCAGTCCGCGGCCAGCACGTGGGCGACTCGCTCCAGCTCGGCGACGGTGTTGTAGCAGTGGGGGCTGAACCGGATGAAGCCCTCGCGGAGACTGCACACGACCCGGGAGGCCTTGAGCCGCCGGTGGACCTCCTGCACCCCTTCGGGCGCGACGCACAGAATGCCCGAGCCGTGGTCTCCCCGCGGCGAAGTGACCCGTGCGCCGGCCTGCTCCGCCCAGGCGAGAACCGGCCGATGCAGCGACAGCACGTGCTCCCGGATCTGGGGCGCGCCGAGCGACAGCAGCAGCTCGAGCGAGCTGTTCAGCCCGGCGAAGTCCTGGTAGGGGAGCGTCATCAACTCGAAGCGGCGGGCGTCGCCCCGCAGGGTCTCGTTGTAGTGGGTGAGGTGGGTGAGGTCGTCGGTACCCTCGAATGCCAGCCAGCCGGTGATCTGAGGCTCCAGCTGGGCGATCAGGTCGCGCCGGACATAGACGAACCCCGAGCCCCAGGGCGAGAGGAGCCATTTCTGCCCGCCGCAGGCAAACACATCCACCGGCGTGCGGGCGAGGTCCACCGGCAGATGGCCGAGCCCCTGCATCGCATCGACCACGAGGAAGGCCCCGGTTTCCCGGGTGGCCGCTGAGAGGCGGTCGAGATCCACCAGGTATCCGTTGCTGAACTGCACCAGCGACACCGCGAGGACCCGCACCCGGGGATCCCGCAGCCGCTCCAGCAGCCGGGCCTCGTCCGGCCACCCATCGGCGGTGGTGGGGACCAATTCCATGGCGACGCCGCGATCCTTGAGCCGGAGCCAGGGATACACGTTGGCGGGGAATTCCTTGTCGCTCACCAGCACCACGTCGCCGGGCTGAAGCGGCAGGGCCCGGGCAGCCATCGCGATCCCGTACCCGGTGTTGACGGTGAGACCGATCTCCTCGGCCGAGGCGCCGATGAGCTGCCCGATCTTGCGGCGGGTCTCCGCCAGCAGCGCGAACATCTCGCGGTCCGGCAGCAGATGCGGCGCCGCGCGCCGCCGGTTGAACTCATCCAGCGCCATCCTGGTCCGCTCCGGCAGCGGCCCGATGCTGGCGTTGTTCAGGTAGGTGGTGTCGGAGGTCCAGGGGAACTCGGAGGAGCGGAGGGCCTCCACGTCGTAACCGCCGGCCTTCGGAACCGTCTCCGTTTCAGCTTTCACTTTTCACCTTTCACACCGGTCACACGGCCGGCTGGTGACCGGAATCACCCTGGCCAACTGCACAGCCTTGCACTGGACGCGCATCACCGCGGACCAGCGCACGATTCTTGCAACTTCGTGTGGGCCGTACGTTACGCCGGTAACCTCAGCCGGGGCAAGCGAGTGAACCCGGAACAGCCATTTACCCTGATCCTCAGTGGCGGCGGCCTCAAAGGGCTCGCTCACATCGGCGTGTTCCGCGCGCTGGAGGAGCGGGGCTTGGTGCCGAGCCTGGTCGTGGGGTCGAGCATCGGGTCGCTGATCGGGGCCGCGTGGGCCGCCGGGGTTCCGCTGCGGCAGATGGAGGCCCGGGCCCGGGCCGTGCGCCGGCGGGACATCTTCCAGGTCGCCCGGGCCGACGTCGCCTTTCGCCGGCTGATGGCCCCCGCCCTCTACCGCCGCGAGCCCCTGGAGTATCTGGTCCGGAGCCTGGTCGGGGACATCACCTTCCGGGATCTCTCCCGCCGCCTGCTGGTCAACACCGTCGATCTCCATTCCGGCATCCAGGTGATGTGGGGCCTCCCCGGCCTGCTCGACGCCAAGGTGGTGGATGCGGTGGTCGCCTCCTGCGCGCTGCCCGGTATCTTCCCGCCCCAGGTCATCAACGGCCGCGCCTACGTGGATGGCGCGGTGGTGGAGAACCTGCCGGTGCGGCTCGCCGCTTCCCTGGCCGGGACGCCGATCCTCGCGGTCAACGTCGCGGCCACCAGCGTGGTGCGCTCGTCCGACGAGACCGAGGGCTTCGCCGCCACCTACATCCGCGGCCTCGAGATCGTGATGCAGACCCAGATCGAGGGGCAGCTGCGCGAGTGGGAGGGGCCGCCGCTGGTTCTGGTCCAGCCGCGGGTCGAGCACATCTCGATGTTCGCCTTCGACCGCAACGAGGAGCTGCTGGAAGCGGGCTACCGCGCCACCAAGCAGACGCTCGACCACCTCGGCGGCCGGCTCGACGCGATGTCCCGCGGCATGCACCCCACTCAGCGGCTGCGGGTGCTGGTCGATGAGAAGCGCTGCGTGGGATGCGGCTCCTGCGTGGTGCAGGCGCCGACGGTGTTCCGGCTCGATGCGCGGGGGAAGGCGGAGGTGTACGCCCCGGTGCAGACCTGGTCGCCGATCGAAGGCGCCTACGTGCTCAACTGCCCGACCTACGCGATCAGCGTGCGACCGGAGAGTTCGCCGGAGAATTCGGCGGCATAGCCTCGAGCAGCATGTCACCCTACGGCAGGACCTGTACGCTCAGCGTGCGACCGGAGAATTCGGCGGCGTAACCTGGAACAGGAAGAGCTGGCCGCCTTTCGACTTCGTGAAGGGGAGCCGGTCGCGCACCGGGCGGCGGGCGTAGCGGAAGACGTGGACTCGGCCGTAGGGTGACAGCGCGCGCTTGAGCTGGGCCTGATCGTAGATGCCGCCGGTCGCCTGGTCCCCGTTTCCCCCTCCTACCGGCGTCGTTCCCACCACCGATCCTCCCGCCGCCAGATAGCCCACCAGCTCGCCCACCAGGGCCGCGTCGTCGCCCAGATTCTCGAACGCCTCGTTGCAGTAGATCAGGTCGAACTGACCCGGCCCGGGTGGGACGGTGGTGAAGACCGGCCGGGCGGCGCTGGCGCGGAACTGCTTGGCCTGGGCGATCGCGGCGGGAGAGATGTCGTAGCCCACCGCCTTCGCGCCCTCCTGCTGGAGCCGGAGCGTGAACACCCCATCCATGCAGCCGAAGTCGAGCACCCGTTTCCCTTCCGGCGGATAGCGGCGGAGCAGGACGCGCTGCCGCCACTCGAGGTGGGTGAGGCGCCAGTCCAGGTCGATCGCGCGGGGGCCGTGCTGCTCCAACCAGGTGCGATACTGCTTGTCGTACTCGTCGGCGGCGGCCGGTGTCATCGGCGTGTGCATCAGGACACCGCCTCCCGCGCGACCGCCCCCGAGAGCTCGTGGCCGATCCGGGCCAGGTCCCCTGCCACCCGGTCCCAGTTGTAGTACGTCTCCACCGCGTGGCGTCCGGTCTGGCCCAGGCGGGCGCGCAGCGCGGGATCGCCGAGCAGGAGCCGCAGCGCGTTGCACACGGCGTCGGCGCTCTCGGCATCGACCAGCAGGCCGGTCTCGCCGTCGCGTACCGCCTCGGGGATGCCGCCGCTCCGGCCCGCCACCACGGGAAGCCCGCAGGCTGAGGCCTCGGCGATCGAGATGCCGAACCCCTCGACCCGCTGCTCCATCAGGCGCGACACACCCAGATAGACCTCCGCGCAGTTGTAGATCGCTGGGAGGTCGCGGTCGGGCACGTCGGTGAGGAATCGGACCCGGTCCCCCACGCCGAGCTGCGCCGCCAAGGCCTCCAGGGAATCCAGCTCCTCGCCCGACCCGACCACCGCGTAGCGCAGGTCGGGGTATTGGTCGCGCAGGCGGGCCAGCGCCTGCAGCGCGGTGTCGATGCCCTTGTGCCGCGCGAGGCGGGCGACCGAGAGCAGCCAGCGGCCCTCGGAAAGGCCGTAGCGCGCTCGCACCGGTGCCGTCTCTACGCCGGGCCGGAAGAACACGTGGTCCGCCCCGAGCGGGACGACCTGGACCTGGCGGTGCGCCGGCTCGATCTCGAGCTCGCTCAGCAGGGTGAGGCAGCACTCGCGGGTCCACTGGCTGTTGGCCACGAGCACCGCGGCCGACGAGAGCAGCGCGCGCGCGGTGCGGCGCTTGAGCACCGACTGGTGGACCTGGTGCTGGAGGATGAGCAGATCGCCGCCGTGGAACAGCACGCCGAACGGCGTGCCCAACCGCTCCATGGTCCACTTCGCCGGGTAGCTCGCGGGCTTCATGTTGCCGCACCAGATGAACTCGACGCCGCACTGGCGGGTGAGCACCGCGGCCCGGCGGGACCAGTGGAGCAGACCCTGAAGGCTGCGGAGCCGCCGCGCGGGCAGCGGGAGGCGATCGATCCGGTTGGGGAAGGTGGCATCGACGTCGGCCGCGTCGGGGTGCTGGCCGGTGGATACGACGAGGGACCCGGGCGGATAGCGCTTGGCCAGCTCCGCCATCCACCGCGCGATACCTCCGCCGATCGGCGGAAAGTCGTAGGTGAGCAGGAGCTGCGGCGCCATGCGGCTAATCTACTCGATGACCGCCTGGAGCGCGGCCTCGTACCCGTCGATCATCCGGTCGAGCGGGAACTCGGCCTCGATCCTCCGGCGGGCCGCCGCGCCGAGCTCCGCCCGGCGCGGCGCGTCGGCGAGCAGCTCGCGCACCGCGGCCTCCAGCGCCGCGGCGTCGCCGGGCGGCACCAGCACGCCGGTCTCGCCGGTCGAGCCCAGCAGCTCGGCGGTGCCGCCGGCATCCGCGGCGACTACGGCACGGCCGCAGGCCATCGCCTCGCCGACCGCGTTGGGGAAGATCTCGTTCAGCGAGGGATGCACCACCACGTCGGCCGCGGCGAGCGCGCCGGCCACGTCGCCGGCTTCGAGCAGTCCGGTGAACACCGCGGGCAGTCCCACCGACCGCGCGAGGTTGCGCAGCTCGGTCTCCCGGCCTCCGTCGCCGCACACCAGATAGACCAGCGGGACGCCGGAGGCGTGCAGCCGGCCGAGGGCCTCGATCGCCACCTCGTGCCCCTTGTTGCGGGTGAGCTTCGCCGTCGTCACGACGATCTGGGCGTCGCCCCGGATGGCGTAGCGCTCGCGGAAGGCGCGCCCGTTCTCGGGCCGCGGAGCGTAGCGCTCGAGGTCGTAGCCGTTGGGGATCCGGAAGCCGCGGATCCGTTTCAGCCAGGGCGAGTGGGCGACGGCGTCCTCCTGGATGTACCGCGACTGGTAGATGCAGGCCGACACCCGGCGCAGGTACGCCCGGTCCATGAAATCGTTCCGGGGACGCCGGTAGTTCAGGTTGTAGCGATAGAGGATGCGCGCGCGGCGCAGGAGCGTGGAATACGCGGCGAGGCGGACGTCGCGCGGCGTATCGACCACCAGCGCGTCGGCCCGAATCCGCCGCAACACCCGGAGCAGGCCCCACACCTCGCGGGGACCAGTGTTCCGCGCCGGCAGCTCGGTCACCGGGAGCCCCATCTCCACCAGCCTGGAGGTGAGTCGGGGCGCGGCCGTCACCAGGTGGGCCAAGTGGCCGCGGTCGCCGAGGCCGCGGGCCAGCTTGGCATAGCTGGAGCCGGAGCCGCGCCATCCGTTGGCGGAGGTGAGCAGGGCTATGCGCATGGTTGAGCTATAATAGTCGCATGCGAGTCGTCATTCTCGGCGCGGGCGGCGCGCGGCGGACGGAGATGGCGATCGTTCGAGCGGCCCGGGCTTCCGGTCACACCTGCCGCCTGATCGACGTGGCCGGCTGGCACCGCCGCCTGGGCGGGCTCGCCGACGGACTGGTGCGCCGGCTCGCCGAAGGCTTCCGGCCCGACGCGATCATCTTCACCCGCCACGCGCATCACCTGGAGCCGGAGCTCATCCAGGAGCTGAGCAATGGGCGCGCTGGCGGCGTCTGGTACTTCGACTACGCCCCGACCCCCGCGCCCGACCTGCTTCAGCTGGCGCGCGCCGCTGGCCGGCTTTTCGTCACCTGCGGCTCGCAGGTGCCCGCCTACCGAGCCGCCGGCATTCCCGTCGTCAGCTTCCTTCCACAGGCGATGGACCCCGTTTACGACCGGCCGGCCTCCCGGATCCCACCGCGATACCGCTGCGATCTCTCCTTCGTCGGGTCGGGCCAATATCCCGACCGGCACGAGCTGCTCCGGCGCCTGGCGGCGGTGGGCCGGCTGCAGGTGCGTGGTCCCGGGTGGGAAGGGGTGCTGGACCTCCCCGTGAGCGGCGGCCCGGTCTGGGGCCGGAGCTTCGCGCGAGTCGTCGCTGGAGCCGCGATCTCGGTCGGCGCCCATGCCATCGCAGGGCAGCAGCAACAGACGGCGTGCGACTCCAACCGGATATGGAAGGTGCTGGCCTGCGGCGGCTTCTACCTCGGCGCGTGGCAGCCGGGGAGCGAGGCCTTTGCCCGCGGCGGCGAGCACTGCATCTGGTATCGCACGGAGGAGGAGGCGGTGGAGCTGGCGGCGCGCTTCCTGTCGCTGCCGGCCGAGCGCGCGGCGATCGCGGCGGCCGGCAGGGAGCACGCGCTCCGGCACCACACCTACGCCCACCGCCTCGCCCTGCTGCTCGAGGGCCGGGGTCACACGATGGTGTAATTGCGGAACTCGAAGACTCGCACGCCGGTCAGCCGCTCGATCCAGCCGGAGATGTAGTACCGGATGTGATGCCACTGGAACCGGCGCGGCGCGATCACCCGCTCGGGATCCTCCAGCCGCTGCTCGATCCACTCTCGCGCGACCCCCGGATGGCTGCCGCGGAACGGCTTGATGCCGGGAATCCAGGCCAGCAGCGGCAGGCTCGCGTCGGCGTTGCGCCAGGGATACATCGTCTTGCCCAGCTCGCGCTTCTCGCGCAGCGCCTGCGCCGGCCGGGCCCAGCCGTAGTGGAACATCTGGGCGCCGGTGAGCCGGGCCCGGATCCGGCGGTGCTCCGGGCCGACCCGGAACCCCTGGGCGCCCTGGTAGGGCCGGATGTCGAGCGCGGGGTCGAGCCGCACGGCTCGCACCTCCCGCCGGTACCAGCGCCGGTGCGTCGCCACCGAATTGAACCCGCCGTAGAAGTGGAGGTAGCGGACCAGCAGGCCCTCGACCCGAGCATCGGCGTCGTGCTGCCGCACGGCCGCGGCGAGCTCCGCCGCCCCGGATTCGTGGAGCACCTCGTCCGCCTGGATGTAGATCCCCCACGGGTGGGAGCAGGCCCGCATCGCCCGCAGGGTCTCGGCGCCGAGCACCGTGTTGCGCCGGCTCATGTCCCACTCGGTCTCCAGCACCTTGATCCTGGGATCGGCGATGGATCGGACCAGGTCGAGCGTCTCGTCCTCCGACCGTCCGACGTTCACCACCACCTCGTCACAGACCGGCAGGATGGACCTGATGCTGGCTTCCACCGGGAAGTCCAGCTTGATGGCGTTCCTGACGATGGTGAACCCGGAGATCCTGACCACGCGATTCGGCTCGACGGTGACTGGGCGAGACAATCTCATCCGGCGGGAGCGGACGGAGCAAGTTGACCCGCGGGGACCAGCGACCGGTACAGCGCCAGGGTGCGCTCCACCGTGCGGTCGAGACTGTACCCGACCCGCGCGGTGGCGCGGGCGGCCTCGCCCAGCCGGGCCGCCAGCGCTGAATCGGCCAGCAGCCGCTCGATCGCGGCGGCCCAGCCGGCCGGATCGAGCGGAGGGACCAGGAGGCCGTCGGTCTCGTGGCTGATCAGATCGACGTTCCCGCCCGCGGCGGAGGCCACCACCGGCTTCCCCAGCGCCATCGCCTCCAGCAGCGCCTGGGAGAGGCCTTCGATCCGGGAGGGGAGCAGCACGATCTCGAGGATGGAGTAGAGCGGCAGGATGTCCGCTGCGAACGGAAGACAGACGGCCGCGTGCGGCGGCCCCACGGCCCGGGCCCTCTCGCCGAGCGGCCCCGCCGGATCCACCCCGGCGAGGACGAGGCGCACCGGTGTCCGCACCCGGCCGAGCGCCTCCAGCACGACGCGCTGATCCTTGTCCCGGGCGACGATTCCGATGGTGCGGCGGCCGGGCTCCCACCCGATCCGGTCGCGCCAGTTGAACAGCTCGCGGTCGGTGACCCTGCGATCCACCCGCTCCGCGACCAATCCGTTGGGGATGACGCTCAGCTTTCGCCCGGGCGTCCCCCGCCGCCGGAGCGCCGCGGCGACCGCCGGACTCACCGCGACCACGCGGTCGGCGGCGCGAGAGGCGAGCCAGTTCTCCAGGATGAAGGTCCGCGGCATCTGCCGGCGGGTGAGGACCAGCGGAACGGGCAGCCTGCCGGTGAGCCGGAGCAAGGTGAGGGCGGCGCGGTCGCGAGCGCTCTGCGAGTTGACGAGATCGACCGGACGCCGGGCCAGCACGGCGGCGAGCGCCGCGGCGTTGGCGCGGCGGTGCCCGGCAGGAAGCGGCAGGGGTTCCACCGCGAGCCGCCCGTCGGCGGCCAAGGCCTCGACCTCGCTGCCCGGCGGGCAGACGAAGACCACGTCCGCGCCGGCCCGCTGAAGTCCGAGACTCAGATGGAGGGTGGAGGTGACCGATCCCGCTCCCCCGCCCTGGTGGAGCACCTGCATCACTCGAAGCGGCGTGACTCGGGGCATTGCGAGTCAAGATGCATAGATTTGGCGCGCCATGCATGTCGCGCTGTTTTTCTGGGATCGGCTTCCGGTGCCGGAGTACGGCGGCACCCAGCGGATGGTGGTGACGCTCGCGCGCGGACTCGCGGCGGCGGGACACCGGATCACGCTGGTGGCCGGTCCGGGCTCCGACGTTCCGGAGGCGACCCTGGTGCCGGTGGCCGTGAAGCAGGCCCGCCGGCCGGACTTCGACATCCGTCCCCTGCTCCCGCCCGGCCTCGACATCGTGCTGGCCTGCGCGCCCCTCCGGATCCCGCCTGACGTCCCCTGGATCCGCCGCCTTGCGGGCAATTGGAAGCCGGGCACGACCGCGGCGCCGAATACGCTGTTCCTCAGCCGCGACCACGCCCGCCGCCACGGCGGCACCGCCTTCGTCCACAACGGGGTGGATCCCGCGGAGTACCGCTTCCGCGCCGCCAAAGACGACTACGATCTCTTCCTCGGACGGCTCCACAGCGTGAAGGGCTACCGGTGGGCGGTCGAAGGCGCGAAGCGGCTCCGCCGCAGAATCCGGATCGCGGGCGGCTGGCGGCCGAGCCTGAGCCGCTATGTGCGATACGTGGGAACCGTCGGCGGAAGCCGGAAGGCCGACCTCCTGGCCGGCGCCCGCGCGCTCTGGATGCCGGCGCTCTGGGACGAGCCGTTCGGTATCACCCTGATCGAGGCGCTGGTGAGCGGCACGCCGGTGCTCGGCACCCGCCGCGGCTCACTGCCGGAGATCATCTCGCCGGAAGTCGGCGCCCTGGGCGACACGATCGAGGAGCTGGTCGAGGGCCGCGCAGCGCTGGACGGCATCGGCGCCGGACGCCTGCCGGGCCCGCGTGGAGCGGCACTTCACCCATCACGTGATGGCGGCGGGATACCTGCGGATGTTCGAGGGGTACCTGAGGACGGGAGTGCTGCCGGAGGGGCGACTCATGACTGCGTGAAAAGTGAAACGTGAAAAGTGAAAGGGGAAAGGGAGAGCGCCCTCGCGAGGTTCCTTCCTTTTCCCTTTTCACCTTTCACCTTTCACGTTTCCCGCTCTCCCGTTACGCCGGCAGCGGCTCCATCACCGCCCCCAGCAGCGCGTCCAGCCGGTGCATGTAGGTGTGCTCCGTCAACGCCCGCTGCCTCGCGCCGGCCGCCACCTGTTCCGACCAGGCCCGGTCCTGCAGCGCTTCGGTGAGCAGGGTCTTGAAGTCGGCCATCGACCGCGCCACCATGATCTCCGAGCCCTCCCGGAAATGGCGGTGGATGTCGGTACTGTCTTCCACCACCTGGGGCACGCCGATCGAGGCCAGCTCGAACAGCCGGCGGTTGCAGCCGGGGTCTCCCCCATCGCTCTCGCCCGAGCACTGCACGTTCACCGCCACCGAGGCGCCGGCGTAGGCGCGGATGTAGTCGTTGTGGTCGAGCAGCTCGCCGCGGCAGTAGTCGCGCAGCTTGGTCCGCCGCCACCCGGGTCCCCAGACCGCCAGGCCGAACTCCACCAGCTCCGAGAGCAGCCGCTCGCGGTGGGGCGTCGCCGTGCCGGCGAAGACCACGTTGGCCCGGAACTGGTCGCGGGAGCGCATCGGGCGGTGGACCGAGGGGTCGCACCCGGGCGGGAGGTACCGCATCGGCGGGAGCCCCACGGTCTCCCCGGTTTCCACCACCGCGCTCCCCGCCACGAACATCACGTCGTAGGCCGCCGCGAGCGCGGCGATCGAGTCCTGGGTGCGCCGTTCGTCGCAGAACCAGTTGACCCAGAGCGCGCCGCTCTCCCGCTTGAGATCGGCCGCGAGCGGCGGTTGCAGCTCGCTGCCCTCCAGCACGAGGACGATGTCGGGATCGTTCTGCCGGAGCGCGCGCGCCAGCCGCTCGCGCAAGCCGACTCGCCGCAGGCGGTTCAGCAGTCCCCCGGATCCCATCAGGTTGAAGGCGGTGACCCGGCAGCCGAGCCGTTCCAGCGCCCGCCGGCGCAGCGACGCGTGGGCGTGCATGGCATCGTCGAAGTCGCCGACCAGGAGGACGCGGATGTTTTGGAATCGATCCATGGGCCTGATGAGGTAAAAGCAAACCGGAAGCTAGTAGAAGGTCACCGAATCACAACCGTCATAGCAGCAAAGAGAACGATAGGAGCCGGTTCTTTTCTGCTGCTATCACCGTTGTGCATGCGTCACAACGTCGTCCTCGCGAAACTGAAGATCGTGGAGCCGGCGATAGAGGCCGCCGGCCCGGTACAGCTCCTCGTGGGTGCCGCGCTGGGCCACCCGGCCCTGGTCCAGCACCACGATCTCGTCGGCGTCCCGCACGGTGGCGAGCCGGTGGGCGATCACCAGCACGGTGCGCTCCCGCATGAGCCGGTCGATCGCCTGCTGGACCAGCCGCTCCGACTCGGTGTCGAGCGCGCTGGTGGCCTCGTCGAGGATCAGGATCGGCGGATCGCGCAGCAGCGCGCGGGCGATGGCGACCCGCTGCCGCTGGCCGCCGGAGAGCCGGGTGCCCCGCTCGCCGAGCACCGTGTCGTAGCCCTCCGGGAGCTGCCGGATGAATCCGGCCGCGTTGGCGGCCTCGGCGGCCGCTTCGACCCGCTCGCGGGTCGCGCCCGGCGAGCCGTACGCGATGTTGGCGAAGACGGTGTTGTTGAGCAGGACGGTATCCTGGCTCACCACGCCCATCAGCGAGCGGAGCGACCGGCGCCGGAGCCGGGTCAGAGACACGCCGTCCAACAGCACCTGCCCGGCGGAGGGATCGTGGAAGCGCGGGAGCAGATCGGCCAGCGTGGTCTTCCCCGCCCCGGAGGGGCCCACCAGCGCCACGACTTTCCCCTTCGGAATGGTGAAGGAGACATCGGTCAGCACCGGCTCGCCGCCCCCGTAGCGGAACGTCACCCGGTCGAAGGCGATCTCCCGCCGGAAGCTCGCATCGACTTCGCCGGGACGCTCCACCTCGGTGGCGGGCTCGTCCAGCACCTGGAAGATCCGCTCCGCGCTGGCGAGGGCGAGCGCCATCACCGTGGGGAAACCGGAGATGGTCTTGAGCGGCGAGGTGAGCCGGAGCGCCGCCATCAGGAACACGATGATGGTGGCCGGCTCCAGCGGCGCGCTCAGGCCCAGCAGCCCCGGCTGGGTGGCCGCCCAGATGATCAGGATCACCAGGAAGCCGGAGAAGATCTCGGTGATGGGGCTGGTGAGTGAGGAGAAGCGCTGGGTGCGGACGACCTGCTTGCGGTAGCGGTTGGTCTGCCCGTAGAACCCGGCCGACTCCCGCTCCTCCTCCCCGTAGGACCGGATCAGCCGGATCGCGGCGATCCGCTCGGTCACCGTCGCGGTCACCTCACCCCGCTCCTTGCTGCGGGCCCGGGCGTGCCGGCGGAGCCGCCGCACCAGCCGCTGGAGCAGGATCACGAGCAGCGGCACGAAGGCCAGGGTGAAGAGGGTGAGCCGCATCGAGATCTGGCTCAACACCACCAGCGTCACGGCGACCACCACGATGTTCTGGAACAGCGAGATCAGCGAGGCGGTGATGACCGTCTTGGTCTGATCCACCTCGGTCATCATCGCGGAGATGACCTGCCCCGCCCGGGTGCGCTGAAAGTAGCCTAGGTCGAGAGTGAGGAGGTGGTCGAACAGCCGGGTGCGCAGGTCGCGCACCAGCCCCTCCTGCGCCCGAACGGTGATCTGGCTGGAGAGGTAGGAGAGCGTGTTCTTGATCAGCAGCCCCACGACCAGCACCACCACCAGCCGGCCCGCCGCCTGGGCCGGGGTCAGCCCCGCGATCAACGGCTCCACCACCCGATCGACGATCGCCTCGAGCTGGGTGGAGCCCGTCTTCAGCTCGCCCGCGGTGCCGAACAGGCTGCGGAGCAGCGGGATCAGCACCACCAGCACGAATCCGTCGAGCACCGAGGCGAGAAAGGTCACCGCCAAGCCGAAGCCCAACAGGCCCCAGTACGGCCGCACCAATCGCAGCAGCCGCAGCTCGGTCTGCACCGTCAGGAGCTGCGCGGGGAGAGCAAGGCGATGGGGAGGATGACTTCCTCCGGCGATACGCCGCCGTGAAGGAACGCGCCGCGGTAGCGGGCCTGGTACTCGCGGAGCTTGGTGGGGTAGACGAAGAACCGGTCGCCGGTGGCGAGCAGCAGCCGGGTGCCGGGCGTGCGGGCCGGCAGCCCGTACGCAGCTAGGTCATCCACCACCAGCGCGGCGTCGGCGTCCTGGGCCCGGAGGTCCTCCCCGAACTTGTAGCGCAGATTGGCCGTCGTGTCCCGCTTGGCATAGACCGTCGCGGGCGTGTGGCAGTGGATGGAGCCGTGATCGGTGGTGAGCAGCACCGGGACGCCGCGCCGCTCCGCCTCCCGCAGCGCGTCCCACAGCGGCGACCGCTCGAACCAGGTGCGGGTGAGGTTCCGGAGCGCCGGCGTGTCGCGCGCCACCTCGTAGAGCGTCGAGTTCTCGGTGCGGCCGTGGGTGAGCTGGTCGATGAAGTTGAAGACCAGCGCGGTGACGCCGTCCTGCGCCAGGTGGGCCGGGAGCCGCCGCAGCAGGCCGTCGCCGTCGGCGGCGGTGAACACCTTCTCGTAGTGCACCGGCACCTGCCGCCCGGTCAGCTCCTTGAGCTGCTCGCTCAGGAGCTCGGCCTCGTGGGCGTTGAGGCTCGACTCTTCGTGGTCGGTCCACCATTGGGGGTAGCGGCTCTTGATCTCCGCCGGGAAGAGGCCGCTGAAGATCGCGTTTCGGGCGAACGGCGTGGCGGTCGGCAGGATCGAGAAGTAGTACGCGGTCTCGATGTCGAACCGGGCGCTGATCAGCGGCCGGATCATGGCCCACTGGTCGAGCCGGAGGCAGTCGACCACCACCAGCAGCGCCTTCCCGTGCGCGTCCAGCACCGGCCGGAGGAACTCGGCGCCGATATCGACCGAGAGCGGCGGGCGATCGCTCTCGCCGTCGCTGAGCCAGCGGGCGTAGTTGCGCTGGAGGTAGCGGGCGAAATCCTGCCGCAGGCTTTCCTGCAGGGTCCGGAGCGCGTCCTGGAGGCCGGGCTCATCGGCCTGGCCCAGCCGCACTTCCCACTCGGCCAGCTCCGCCACCAGCTCGACCCATTCGCGCCAGGCGAGCGGGCCGGCCCGCCGCGCCTCCAGCTCGCGGAACCGGGTGGCGAAGTCGCGGGAGAGCCGCTGCTGCCGGATCCGGTCGCCGTCGAGCAGGCGGGTGACGACCGACAGGATCTGCCGCGGGTTGACCGGCTTGATCAGGTAGTCGGAGATGTCGGCGCCGATGGCGTCCTTCAGCGTCTCGTTTTCCTCGCTCTTGGTCACCATCACCACCGGCATCCCGTGATCGATGGTGCGGATGGCGCGGAAGAGATCGAGTCCCCGGCGGCCCGGCATCTGCTCGTCGAGCAGCACGACCCCGTAGGACTGCCGCTGGAGCAGCGCGAGGGCGTCGTCGCCGTGTGCCGTCGTCTCCACGGCGAAGCCCTGCTCCTCGAGAAAGAGGATGTGCGACGTGAGGCTCTCGACCTCGTCGTCGACCCAGAGAATGCTCTTTGGCCGGGGCATAGTGTCTAAATTAAGCCCCCCGCTTGAAAAGCGGGTAAAGTGAAAGGGAAAAAGTGAAAAGGGCGGCCCGTCTGGTCTCGGTTCTCCCCTTCACTTTTCTCTTTTCACTTTTCCCGATTTGCCTCTACATTGTCCCCGTGACCGACTCCCTGGACCCCGACATCCTGATCGTCCGCTTCAGCGCCATCGGGGACATCCTCCTCATCACGCCGCTGCTTCGTGCCATCCGCGCCCGCTATCCGGGGGCTCGGATCGCGGTGTTGACGAAGGAGCGCTACGCACCGCTGCTGAGCCACAACCCGCACGTCAGCGAAGTCCTCGGCGTCGGCCCTGACGAGGGGGTCCGGGCGATCGCGGAGCGGATCCGCGGGGTCCGCTACACCCACCTGCTGGATCTCCACGGCAACCTGCGCAGCCACGCCCTGCGGCGGCTGGCGCCCGGGCCCTGGCGGTCCTACGCCAAGCGCTGGGTGGAGCGGACGGTGCTCATCACGACGAAGCGGGACCTCTACCAGCCGGTGAAGCCGGTGGCGGAGCGGTACTTCGAGGCCGCGGGCGACCTCGGGGTGCTGCCTGACGGAGGGCCCCCGGATTTTTTTCTCGGCGAGGAGGCCGACCAGCGCGCCGCCGGCCTGCTGTCGGACCTCGGCCTCGGCGCCGACCGGCCTATCGTGGCCATGGCGCCGGGAGCCGCCCACGCCACCAAGCGCTGGCCGGAGGAGCACTGGGCGGAGCTGGTCAGGCGGATCACGCCGACAGGGGCCGACGTCGTGCTGGTCGGCGGGCCGGACGACGCCGAGCTGGCCGACCGGATCGCCAAGCTCGCCGGGGCCAGCGCCGCCAGCCTGGCTGGCCCCCTCGACCTCCAGGAGACCGGCGCGGTCATCCGCCGCGCCGAAGTGCTGATCTCGGGCGACACCGGCGTCATGCACATGGCGACCGGCGTCGGCACTCCGGTCGTGGGGCTCTTCGGGCCGACGGTCCGCCAGTTCGGCTTCTTCCCCTATCACTCGGCCGCCGGCGTGGTCGAGCTGGATCTGCCCTGCCGTCCCTGCAGCGCGCACGGCAGCGCGCGCTGTCCCCTCGGCCATCACCGTTGCATGCAGCAGATGCTGCCCGAGCTGGTCTTCGCCTCCCTGGCCAAGGCCCTGGCGTGAGGAACCCCTGGTGAGCGGCTGGGATCCCGCCGCGGGCGCCCTCCTCGCCCTCCTGCCCCGGACCGGACGGGGCCCCAGGCGCGAGGGAATCTTCGCGCTCTGGCTCACCCTCCGGGTGGCGCAGGATCTGGTGCGGGAGCCGCCGGCCGAACGGTCCCATCGCCGGCGGCTTCAGGCCCTGGAGCATCGGCTGTCGAGCCTCACCCTCCCGCCCCCGCTCCGGCGCGCGCTGGTCGCGGCGATCAGCCAGCTCCGCGACGCGCGCTCCGAGACCGCAGTCCAGGTGCTGAGCCAACTGGTGGCGCCCGCCCGGGAGACCGGTGGTGCCGAAGCGGGCGACGCGCTGGCCCAGGCGGCGCGCGCGGCGCGGGCCCAGCTCCGGGCGGAGCGGCAGTGAAGCGGCCCCCGAAGGATCAGGGCGGATCGCCCCGCGCCGGATCGCCCGAAGCCGTGGTCGCACGGCTCGACGCGATCACCCCGGACTCGCCCGCGCCTGACGCGGTGCCGAGCGGCTTCCCCTCGCTCGACCGCATGCTGGGCGGCGGGTTCCGCCGGGAGGATCTCGTCATCCTGTGCGGCGACGTCGGCAGCGGAAAGTCGGCGTTGAGTCTAGGCATCGCGATCCGGGCCGCGCTCGCCGGCGTTCCCACGCTGTACTTCTCCGGGGAGATGAGCCCCGACCGGGTCATGGAGCGCGCGCTGGCGCTGGAGGGCAAGGCCTCGGTCGATGCCCTGCGCCAGGGGCGGATGGATCCGGCGGTCCGGGCCGCGGTCGGTGGCGCCGCCCTCCGGCTGCGCGACATCCCGCTGATGCTGCGCCCGCTGCTGGGGGAGAGCTTCGGCGAGATCGGCGAGGCGTTGGACGTCGTTCCACCTCGGGGCCTGCTGGTGGTCGATTCGCTCCAGCTCACGCCGTCACCCCGTCCGGCCGCCAGGCTGGAGGAGCGGGTCGCCCTGTCGGTGCGGGCACTGAAGTCGCTCGCGGTGGATCGGGGGCTCGCGGTCGTGGCCACGGCTCAGCTTCCGGGCCTTCGCGCGACGCGGCCCGACCCGCGGCCCACGCTCGACGACCTCGGCGGGCTGGGCGCGATCAAACAGAATGCCGACCTGGTGCTGGCGATCTATCGGGAGGAGATGTACCGGCCGGGCCAGGGCGTGGAGGGAGCGACGGAGCTGATCGTCGCGAAGAACCGGAACGGGCCGACCGGGTTCGTGGATCTTTACTTCTATCCTCGCTGGGTCCGCTTCGAGGACATGCTGGACCCCTCGAGCTGAGCCTAGGAGGGCTGCTTCCCTGCCTTCTTCGGGGCGGCCTTGGCCGTATCGGCGGCGGACTTGGTAGTGTCGGCTACCGCGCCGGCCAGCTCCACCAGGGTGGCCGAGCTGTCCTCGGTACTGCTGATGCGGACCCAGAGCGGCCTCCCGCCGTGATCGGCCAGGAGCACGGTGGAACCGTCCTTGTCTCGCATGTCGTTCACCAGCTTCCACTGATTCTTGGTCAGCATCCCGCGGTAGTAGGCCACCACCTCCTGCGGCTTCATCGGTGACCGCACCGTGAGCTGCAGCGCGTCGCTGCTGCCGGAGCGGGCCACGAGGGTCGGCTGGGGCGGGAGCGGCAAGGTGGGAAAGGTCTGGGCGACCGTGGCCATCTTGGGCTTCTCGTCCTGGCAGGCGACCAGCGCCAGGAGCACCAGTCCGACTCGAATTTTCGCGGGGATCATAGGGGCGGGAGACTAGCGGGCGGGAGCGACGGGGTCAAGGTTCGAGGGCCGGTTCCGATTGCCGCAAGCGGCTGTCGGACTTATGTTTCCGCCACGGGAACCTCGCCAGCTTCAAGGAGTTCGGCCATGGCCGGCCACAGCAAATGGAAGCAGATCAAGCGCAAGAAGGCCGTCACCGACGCCCGCCGCGCCTCCTCCTGGACCAAAGTCATCCGAGAGATCACGGTGGCCGCGAAGAGCGGCGGCGGTGACCCCGGCGGCAACCCGCGCCTCCGCACCGCGATCGATGCCGCCAAAGCGGTGAACATGCCGAACGACAACATCGAGCGCGCCGTCAAAAAGGGTACCGGCGAGTTGGAGGGCAGCGTCTATGAAGAGCTGACCTACGAGGGCTACGGTCCGGGCGGCGCGGCGGTGTTCATCGAGGCCACCACCGACAACGCCAACCGCACCGTCGCCGAGATCCGGCACGCCTTCAGCCGCAACGGCGGCAATCTGGGCGCGTCGAACTCGGTCGGGTGGATGTTCGACCGCAAGGGCCAGATCTACCTCGACGCCGCCCGCTCCGGCGAGGACGCGACCCTCGAGGCCGCGCTCGAGGCGGGCGCCGAAGACTTCGCCCGCGAAGGCGACCAGTACGTGGTGACCACGCTGCCGGCCACCTTCCACGCCGTGCAGGACGCCCTGCGCGACCACGGATTCGTGATCGAGTCGGCCGAGCTGGCGATGGTGCCGAAGAACACCGTGAAGCTCGAAGGGCTCGACGCCGAGCGGATCCTCCGCCTGGTCGAGGTGCTCGAAGAGCTGGACGACGTCTCCAAGGTCTTCTCCAACTTCGATATCGACGCCGCGCAGCTGGCCGAGGCCGAGGCCTGAGAGCGGGCCGGTGAAAGTGCTCGGCATCGACCCGGGGACCGCGGTTCTCGGGTTCGGCATCGTCGAGACCGGCACCGGCCGCCACCCGCGGTTGATCGAGTGCGGCACTCTGACTTCCCCACCACGTGACCCACTGCCGGCCAGACTGCGGCTGATTCATGAGGGAACCGCCGCGCTGATCGCCCGGCACCGGCCCGACGCGGTCGCGGTCGAGAGCGCGTTCTACGGCAAGAACGTCCGCACCGCGGTGGTCCTGAGCCACGCGCGCGGGGTCATCCTGCTGGCCGCCGAGCAGCAGGGAGTGCCGATCGCGGAGTACTCGCCGGCGCAGATCAAGAAGACCATCGTGGGCCGCGGCGCGGCGCTGAAGCCGCAGGTGGGTTACATGGTGGCGCAGCTGCTCCGGCTCACGGCGTCGCCCCAGCCGGCCGACGCGGCCGACGGCGTCGCGGTCGCGCTGACCCATCTCATGATCGCCTCGCGCCGGGGACTCTTCTTCCGCCAGGTGACCGGAGTCCGATGATCGCGAGCCTGACCGGCGTGATCGCCGCACGCGACGGCGACAGCGTCGTGATCCAGACCGAGGGCGGGGTGGGCTACGCGGTCACCGTGCCGGCGGGCGTCGCCGGCCGGCTCCCGCCGGCCGGGGGCCGGGTGAGTCTCTACACCGAGCTGGTGGTGAAGGAAGACGCCTGGGCGCTGTACGGCTTCGACCGGGTGGCCGAGCGCCAGGTGTTCCAGCGGCTGCTCGGCGCCAGCGGCTTCGGACCGAAGCTGGCGCTGGCGCTGCTCTCGGCGCTGGGCCCGGAGCGTATGGTGCGCTGCATCCGCTCGAACGATCTTGCGGCGCTCAGCTCGGTGGCCGGCATCGGCCGCAAGAAGGCCGAGCGCCTGGTGCTGGAGCTGCGCGACCGGTTCGATGACGTCGCGCTCGAGCCCGAGATCGTCCCGACAGCCGGCAGCGACGAAGCGGTGCGGGCGCTGATGGGCCTGGGATACGCCGCCGGCGCGGCCGAGGACGCAGTGCGCGCCGCGATCGCCGGGGGCGCGCCGGAAGAAGCGCCTCAACTCATCCGGCGGGCGCTCCAGCGCCTCGCCGCACGCGGAGGGACTTGAATCGCGATGACCGTCGCCGCCCAGACAGCCGAGTGGAACTGCACCCGATGCGGCACCACCAACCGCAAGCTCGTGCCGCTCTCCGATACCCGGACGATCGATCGCTGCACCCACTGTGGCGCGAAGCATGTGGTCGAGCCGGACAGTCGCCGGGTGAGATGGGTAGCGAAACCGGAATGACCAAACTCCAGGTCACCACTCCCGACGCCCTGCCCGACGAAACCGGGGCCGACGCCGCGCTGCGTCCGTCGCGGCTCGACGAATTCATCGGCCAGGGCCAGGTGAAAGCTTCGCTCCAGATCGCGATCGATGCCGCCAAGGGGCGGGGCGACACCCTGGACCACACGTTGTTCTTCGGCCCGCCGGGCCTCGGCAAGACCACGCTCGCCATGCTGATGGCGCGGGAGATGGGGGTCCAGCTCCGCACCACCTCGGGCCCGGTCCTCGACAAGCCCGGCGATCTCGTCGGCATGCTGACCTCGCTCGGCCCCGGCGACATGCTCTTCATCGACGAGATCCACCGCCTCAGGCCGGCCCTGGAGGAGTTCCTCTACCCCGCGATGGAGGACTATCGGGTGGATGTCCGCATCGCCGAGGGGCCCCACGCCCAGACCATCCCGATGCCGCTGGAGCGCTTCACGCTGATCGGCGCCACCACGCGGTTCGGGCTGCTCACGCCGCCCATGCGCGCCCGCTTCGGCCTGGTGGAACGGCTCGGGTTCTATCCCGCGGACGAGCTGGAGCGGATTGTGGTGCGGTCCGCCGCCATTCTCGATGTGCCGATCGACTCGGGCGGCTCCAGCGAGATCGCGCGCCGCAGCCGGGGCACCCCTCGCGTCGCCAACCGCCTGCTCCGACGGGTCCGCGACTACGCCCAGGTCCGGGCCGATGGCCGGATCACGGCCGAGATCGCCGGCGCCGCGCTCGCCCGCCTGAACGTGGATGAATTCGGCCTCGACGACATGGACGCCAGGATCCTCACCACCATCATCGAGAAATTCGGCGGCGGACCGGTGGGACTCGGCACGGTCGCGGTCGCGGTGGGAGAAGACGCGGGGACGCTGGAGGAGGTCTATGAGCCCTACCTCATCCAGCAGGGATTCCTGGAGCGGACTCCGCGGGGACGCTGCGCCACGGCCCTCGCCTACAAGCGGTTCGGTCTCAAGCCTCCAGCCAGTCAGACCACGATCTTTGACGGCTGATCCCTCGCTCCGCACCGCCGACTTCGATTACGACCTCCCGCCCGAGCTCGTCGCCCAGGAGCCCCTGGCCGAGCGGTCGGGGAGCAGGATGCTGGTCGTGATCCGCGCCGATCGCCGCGCCGAGGGACCGGCCGACCGCCGCTTGAGCAGCCGGGCCGACCCGCTGCTGCGCCGGTCCAGCGGCACCTTCCGGCGGCCGGAGATGCTGGACGGCGACAAGCGCGCGGTCGAGGGCTCGGTCCTGGTCGATTCACATTTCTCCCAGATCACCTCGCTCATCGCCCCCGGCGACCTGCTGGTGCTCAACACCACCCGGGTGCGCCACGCCCGCCTGCTGGGCACTCGGCCGTCGGGCGCGCCGGCGGAGGTCCTGCTGATCCATCCTGGCGCCGACGGGGCCTGGGTCGCGATGGGGAAGCCGGGCAGCGCGCTTCAGCCCGGGAAGCGGGTCGAGCTGGGCGACGGCGTCGCGGTCGAGACCGTCGAAGTGCTGCCGGACGGGCACCGCCTGGTGCGATTCATCGGCGCCGTCGCGGAGGACGCGATCGCGCGCTTCGGACGCCTCCCGCTGCCGCCGTATATCACCCGCGATCCGACGGAGCAGGATGAGGTGCGGTATCAGACGGTCTACGCCCGCGAGGCGGGCAGCGTCGCCGCGCCGACCGCGGGCCTCCACTTCACGCCCGCGATCCTCGACGCACTCTCCGCCAAGGGCGTGCTGATCTCGGGACTCGATCTCCAGGTCGGGCCGGGCACCTTCAAACCGGTGGAAGTCGAGGACCCTCGCGACCACCCGATGCACCCCGAGGCGTACGAGATCAGCCCGCGGCTGGCCGCGATGGTGGAGGTGGTACGGGAGCAGGGCGGAAGAGTGTGGGCGGTGGGCACTACCGTCGTGCGGGCCCTGGAGAGCGCCGCCGATCAGACCGGAGCGGTGAAGGCCGGCCGCGGCGAGACCCGGCTCATGATCACGCCCGGCTACTGCTTCCGGGTGGTGGACCGATTGCTGACCAACTTCCATCTCCCCCGCTCCACTCTCCTCATGCTGGTGAGTGCGTTCGGAGGCGGCGACCTGATCAAGGCGGCGTACGCGCACGCGGTGTCGCAGCGCTACCGCTTCTATTCCTACGGCGACGCGATGGTGATCCTCTGAACCCGAGGCGACCGTGACCTTCTCCAATCCCGCGGGTAACGCGGCCGCTTCGGCCAAGGCCTACGTGCGGGCCCTGCTCGACGTCCTGGGCGACCGGGATCCGGCAGCCGTGCTGTCGGAGCTGATGCAGTGGCTGCTCGGGAGGCTGAGCGGCGTTCCCGATTCGGCCCTCCGCCGGCCCGAGATGCCGGGCAAGTGGTGCGTGGTGGAGATCGTGCAGCATCTCGCGGACTCCGACCTCGTCTTCGGCTACCGCGCGCGCATGATCGTGGCGGAGGACCGGCCGCCGCTCTCGGGATACGACCAGGATCGCTGGGCCGCCGTTCTTCGCTACCGCGACGTGACCCTCGCGAGCGCACTGGAGCAGCTCGGCGCGCTGCGCGGGGCCAACCTCGAGATGCTCGCCCGGCTGGAACCCTCGCAGCTGGAGCGGGTGGGCCTGCACAGCGAGCGGGGACCCGAAAGCCTGGGCCACCTGCTGAAGCTGATGGCGGCGCACGACCTGGTACACCGGCGGCAGATCGACCGGGTGCTACTCTGATCGCGCCCCCGGCGCGCTGATGTTCGAGTTCACGGTGGAGCGGACAGCCGGCGCCGCCCGCGCCGGCACCCTCTCCCTTCCTCACGGCCAGGTTCAAACTCCCGCGTTCATGCCGGTCGGGACCCACGGCGTCGTCCGCGGGCTCAGCGCGGCCGATGTCCGCCGCACCGGCGCCCAGATCATCCTCGGCAACACGTACCACCTGCACCTGCGGCCGGGCGAGCAGGTGGTCCGCGACATGGGCGGCCTGCACAGCTTCACCACCTGGGACCGCCCCATGCTGACCGACTCCGGCGGCTTCCAGGTGTTCTCCCTCGAGGGCCTCCGGCGTATCGCCGAAGACGGCGTCACGTTCCAGAGCCACATCGATGGCACGACCCGCACGCTCACGCCCGAGCGCGCGATGGAGATCCAGCTCGACCTCGGCGCCGACATCGCGATGGCGTTCGACCACGTGGTCCCGGGCCAGGCCACGCACGAGCTGGCCGAGGAGGGGATGGAGCGGACCCTGCGCTGGCTGGAGCGCTGCCGAAAACGACACGCCGAACTCACCACCAGTGCCGACCTGCCCGCCGGCCCGTCTGCCCGTCCGCCCGCCCTTCAGTCCCTCTGGCCCATCGTGCAGGGCGGCATCCACGACGACCTGCGGCTGCGCTCGCTGGAAGGCACGCTGGAGCGGGGCCCCTGGACCGGCATCGCCATCGGCGGTCTCTCGGTGGGGGAGCCCAAGCCGGTGATGCATCGCGTCCTGGAGCTGCTGGAGCCGCGGCTGCCGAGGGAGATCCCCCGTTATCTTATGGGTGTCGGATTTCCGGCGGATCTCCTGGAGGGGATCGCGCGCGGCGTCGATCTCTTCGACTGCGTCGCCGCGACCCGAAACGGACGCCACGGCACCGCCTGGCTCCCGAGCGGCCGGGTCAACGTGCGGGGCGCGGCGCTGAAGGGCTCGAAGGAGCCGCTGGATCCCGATTGCGACTGCGAGACCTGCACGACCTATCCCCGGGGCTACCTGCGCCACCTCTTCGTGGTGGAGGACATCCTGGGACTGCGGCTGGTCTCGATCCACAACGTGCGGTTCCTGGTGCGGCTCGGCGAGCAGGCGCGGGCCCGGATCCTGGACGGCACGTTCGACGCGTGGCGGCGCGACTGGCTCTCGAGGGTGAAGCCCGCCGGCTGACCGCGCCCTGGCCCTCATCGAGGTTCTGATATGCTGCTGCTGCAAGCGCTAACCGGATCCGGAGCCGGCTCCGGCCTCTCGGTGCTCCTGCTCCAGATGTTGGCGATCGGATTGGTGTTCTACTTCCTCATCCTCCGGCCCTCGGCCCAGACGAGAAAGAAGCACGCGGCGCTGCTGGAGAACCTCAAGAAGGGCGACGAGGTGATGACGAGCGGCGGTCTGGTTGGAAAGGTGCGCGACATCAAGGACGTGGAGTCCGACGGCGTCAAGGAGACCCGCGTGACGCTGGAGAGCGGCACCGCCACGGTCGTGGTCGAGCGCTCGCGCATCGTGCGCATCGGTGGCTCCAGCGCCCCGGGGGCGCCGGCGACATGAGTCTCCTGCCCCTTCATCTCCTCGGGTCGCCGGTACTGCGGCGGCGAAGCGATGAGGTCGGCACGCCCGACGACCAGGTGCGGCGCCTGGTCGAGAGCATGTTCGAGACCATGGACGCGGCCAAAGGCGTGGGCCTCGCGGCGAACCAGGTCGGGGTGGCCCGGCGGGTGGCCGTGGTCGATGCCGATGGCGACCGGTTCGCCATGATCGACCCGGTGATCCTGGAGAGCGAGGGGCGCGCCACGGCCGAAGAGGGTTGCCTCTCTATCCCGGACATCTACGGAGACGTGGCCCGGGCCGAGCGGGTGGTGGTCGAGGCCACCGACCTCGACGGCAACCGCTACCGAAGGGACGCGACCGGGCTCAAGGCCCGCGCGATCCAGCACGAGATCGACCACCTCGATGGCATTCTGTTCCTCGACCACCTCAGCCTGATCCGCCGGCAGATGCTGCTCGCCCGCTGGCGCCGGGAGCACAAGGACGACACCGGATATATCAAGGAGGTGCAGGCAGAGTCCGCACCGACCGAGTGATGCGGATCGTCTTCTTCGGTACCCCGGAGTTCGCGGTCGCCTCCCTTCGCGCCCTGCTCAAGGAGCGCTTCGTCGTCGCCGGCGTCGTCACCCAGCCGGACAAACCGCATGGCCGCTCCCGCTCCACCCTGGTGCCGCCGCCGGTGAAGGTCGCGGCGATGGAAGCCGGCCTGCCCGTCCTCCAGCCGATGCGGCCCGTGGGCGATCTCTTCCTCGCCGGGCTCCGCCGGCTGGAGCCCGATCTCGGCGTGGTCGTGGCGTACGGGCACATCCTCCGGCGCGAAGTGCTCGACGCGCCGGCGCGCGGCATGATCAACGTCCACGCGTCCCTGCTGCCCCGGTTCCGCGGCGCCGCGCCGATCCAGCACGCGATCCTCGCGGGGGACCGGGAGACCGGGATCAGCATCATGAGGATGGAAGAGGGCCTGGACAGCGGCCCGGTGCTGCACCGCGTCGCCACCCCGGTCGCCGACGGCGAGACGGCGGGCTCGCTCACCACCCGGCTCGCCGCGCTGGGCGCGGCCACCCTGGTCGAGGCGCTCTCCCTGCTGTCGGCCGGGGCCGGCGCGCCGCACCCGCAGGAGGACGCGGCCGCGACTTACGCGCCGAAAGTCTCGCGCGAGGCGGCGCGGCTGGACTGGACTCGCGACGCGGCGGCGATCGAGCGCCAGGTGCGGGCCTTCGACCCCGTGCCCGGAGCGTGGACCTCGCTGAACGGGACGCCGGTGAAGCTGTTCGGCGGGATGCCGGCGGTCGGCGGCGGAGCGCCGGGCACCGTGCTGGCGGCATCCGACCGGCTGGTGGTGGCCGCCGGCGGCGGCGCGATCGCGGTGGGCGAAGTCCAGCCCGCCGGGCGCAACCGGCTGGCGGTGGTGGACTGGGTGCGGGGCCGCGGGATCGCCGCGGGAAGCCGGTTCGAGTGAGACCGCTGCCCCGGCTCCACGCCTTCACCGACGCGGCGGTCGTCGCCGCCGAGGACTTCGCGGTGCGGGCGGCCGCGATCGCGGCGGCGGGATCGGCCGTGGCGCTGCACGCGCGCGACCGCCGCGCCGGCGGCGCCGCCCTCGCCCGGGTGGCGCTCCGGCTCGGCGCGCTCGCCCGGCCGCCGGAAGCCGCGCTCTTCGTCAACGCGAGACCCGACGTCGCCCGAGCCGCCGACGCCCACGGGCTCCAGCTCGGCGCCGGAGACCTGAGCCCGGCCGACGCCCGGGCCTCGTTTCCCCGGGGCTGGATCGGGCGCTCGGTGCACAGCGCGCGGGAGGCGGAAACGGCGGCCGCCGAGGGCGCCGACTACCTGGTGGTCGGCAACGTATTTCCGACCGCGTCGCATCCCGGCCGCCCCGCCGGCGGGATCGGTCTGGTGCGGGACGCCTCGGGTCTCGGCCTCCCGGTGATCGCGATCGGTGGCATCGACCCGGCGCGGGCCCCGGAGGTGCGCGATGCCGGAGCGTACGGAGTGGCGGCGATCGCGGCCCTCTGGTGGGCGGGCGATCCGGCGGTGGCCGCGCTCTCGCTCCTCGGGCCATGGATGGAGACCGGGTGAGCGACCTGCGGATCGTCGTGAACGGCGACCGGCGGGAGGTGCCGGGTCCGGCGACCCTCCAGGACCTGCTGAACCACCTCGGTCTCGACTCCCGGACCGTGATCGTCGAGCTCAACCGGGAGATCGTGCGCCGCGCCCGCCTGGCGGAGACCCCCATCGCCGACGGCGACGCGGTCGAGCTGGTGCACTTCGTGGGCGGCGGATAGCCGGTCGCGCCGCGCCGACCCGCTTATCTTTTTTCGGATGACCACCACACTCGCACCCGAACTGGTTGACTCCCCGCTCTCCCTCGGCGGGCGCACCTTCCGCTCCCGGCTCATGGTCGGCACCGGGAAGTACCGGACCAACCAGGAGATGGTCCAGGCCATCGAGGCCTCCGGGGCGGAGATCGTGACCGTCGCGGTCCGCCGGGTCGATCTCGACCGGACCAAGGAAGAGGGCGTGCTCCACCACCTCAGCCCGGAGCGCTACTTCCTCCTGGCCAACACCGCGGGGTGCTACACCGCCGACGAAGCGGTGCGCTACGCCCGGCTGGCCCGGGAAGCCGGCTTCAACGAATTCGTGAAGCTGGAGGTGATCGGGGACAAGGAGACCCTCCTTCCCGACACCGCCGGGCTGCTCTCGGCGGCGCGGACCCTCGCGAAGGAAGGGTTCAGCGTCCTCGCCTATACCAACGACGACCTGGTGACGGCCCTCAGGCTCGAAGAGGCGGGCTGCGCCGCGGTCATGCCGCTCGCCTCCCCCATCGGCAGCGGGCTCGGCCTGGTGAATCCCTACGGCATCCGCACCATCAAGCGGCGGCTCGAGGTCCCGGTCATCGTGGATGCCGGCGTGGGGACGGCGTCCGACGCCTGCCTCACGATGGAGCAGGGCGTGGATGGCATTCTGATGAACACCGCGCTCGCCGAGGCGAAGGATCCGGTGGCGATGGCGCTGGCGATGCGATACGCGGTGGAGGCCGGACGGGCGGCGTATCTCGCCGGGCGCATGCCGAAGCGGGAGATCGCCGTGCCTTCCAGCCCGGCCAAGGGAATGCTGTCGTAGGTGCCGGAGGGGCTCACGCCGGACGGCCTCGCGCCACGCCGCGCCGCGCTCAACCTGCTCTCCCAGGTGCGGGCCGGCCGGTCGCTCGATGCGGCGATCGACGGCGCGCTGCGCGGGCTCGACGACGCTGACCGGCGGTTGGCCCACGAGATGGGGGCCGGGGTGCTCAGGAGGCAGTCCGCGCTCGACGCCCGGCTCGCGCCGCTGGTGACCCGCGGCTGGGCCGGCGTTCCCCCCGGCTTCAGGATCTCCTTCGGCTCGGCGCCTACCAGTTGGTGGAGCTGGACCGAGTACCGCCCCATGCGGCGGTGGATAGCAGCGTGCACCTCGCGCGGGAGCAAGGCGGGCAGCGGGCCGCGGGGTTCGTGAACGCGGTGCTCCGCCGCCTCGGGGCCGGAGGGGCGCCGGCCCCGGAGCCGGACGTCTCCGACCCGGCTGCGCTGGCCCGGCACCATTCCCACCCGCTCTGGCTGGTGGAGCGGTGGCTGCGCCGCTTCGGCGCGGAGGAGACCCGCGGCCTCCTGGAGTGGAACGACCGGCGGCCGCGGCTGGTGCTCCAGGCCGCCAGGGAGGAGCAGGACCAGCTGATCCGGCGGTGGCAGTCCGCCGGCATCGCCGTCGAGCCGGCGCCCTATGGTGCGGGCATGGTGACGGACCGGCGCCGCCCCGAGGAGCTGCCGGGATTCGAGGAGGGCGCGTTCCTGGTTCAGGACTCGGCCCAGGCGCTGCTCGCGTGGTACGCCGATCTGCCCGCCGGCGTCTCGCTGTACGATGCGGCGGCCTCGCCCGGCGGAAAGACGATCGCGCTGGGCCGCGAGGCGGGCATCGTGCTCGCCGGAGACGTGAACCGGGTGCGGGTGCGGCGGCTGGCGGACAACCTGCGGCGGGCGGGCAGCGGCCGCGAGCATCCGGTCGTCGCCGATGCGAAGCATCCGCCGGTGCGGCGGGCCGGCGCCGTGCTGCTCGACGCCCCCTGCCTCGGCACCGGGACCTTCGCCCGCCACCCCGATGCGCGGTCGCGGGTCACCCCGGACGCGCTGGACCGGCTGCGGGAGATACAGGGTACGCTGCTGGATCGGGTCTCCGGCGCGGTGGCGCCCGGCGGGCTGCTGATCTACGCGACCTGCTCGCTCGAGCCGGAGGAGAACGAGCAACAGGTCGAGCGGTTCCTCGCCCGGCGTCCGGAGTTCCGGCGCGAGCCGAGCGAAACCTTCCCCCCGGCCTTGATGTCGGAGCAGGGAGACTTGGCCATACTGCCTCAGCGACACGCGATGGACGGCGCCTACGCCGCGAGGCTTCGCCGCGCATGAGGGTCCGGCGGCACACCGGCAGCGGCTTCGGGTCGCGACACGAGCCGGAGCAGGAACACGACCCTGCGGTCGAGGCCGAAGCGCCGGCGGGCGACCCGTGGAAGCGCTTCGCCCGCGACATCGGAGTCGTCGCGGTGGTGGCGTTACTCGGCTACGGGATCTCCGCCTACTGGGCCTCGCCCGGCGCGGTCTTCGCTTCGGAGCACGCCGTACCCCGGGTGCTCGAGCTGTCCGAAGCCGACGCCCGCGAGCGGCTCACCGGACTCGGCTTCAGGGTACGGGTGGAAGGAGACCGGGCCAATGCGTCGGTGCCGCGCGGCGCGGTCGTCTGGCAGGATCCGCCGCCGGACATGACGGTGCCGCCCAACAGCACGGTGAACCTGGTCTTGAGCGAGGGGCCGGCTCCGGTGAACGTTCCCGATGTCGTCGGAGTGACGCTCTCCTTCGCGGAGGGCATTCTGGAAGCGGCCGGGTTCAAGGTGGGCCGGGTCGATCGGGTCACCTCGACCCAGGAAGCGGATGTGGTGCTGGGGGTCCGCCCCGCGCCCGGCAGCGGCCGGCCGCGCGGATCGGCGGTCGAGCTGCTGGTGAGCGAGGGACGAGGAGGAGGCCAGTGAGCGTGCGCATCGCACCGAGCGTTCTGAGCGCGGACCTGGGGAAGCTCCGGGAACAGGTGGAGCGCGCCGTCGAAGGCGGCGCGGAGTGGATCCACGTGGATGTGATGGACGGCCACTTCGTGCCCAACCTCACGTTCGGGACGCCGGTGATCCGGGCGCTGCGCCGGATCACCGACCGGCCCTTGGACGTGCACCTCATGGTCCGGCACCCTGAGCATTACATCCAGGAGTACGCCGACGCCGGCGCCAACGTCTTTACCTTTCATCCCGAGGCCACGGTCCACGTCCAGCGCCATCTCGCCGCGGCGCGCGAGCGCGGGATGCTGGCCGGGCTCGCGCTCAACCCGGCCACTCCGGTCGGCTTCGCCGAAGAGGTGCTCGACGACCTCGACCTGGTCCTGGTGATGTCGGTAAATCCGGGGTACGGCGGCCAGAGCTATCTCCCGGCCGCCACCGACAAGATCCGCCGGATCCGGGCCCTGCTCGACCAGGCGGGGTCCCGGGCCACGCTGGAAGTGGATGGCGGAATCACCACCGACACCATCGCCGAGGCGTGGCTCGCCGGCGCCGACACCTTCGTCGCGGGCACCGCCGTCTTCGGCGCGGCCGATCCGGCGCAGGCGGTGCGCGAGCTTCAGCGGCGCTGCGCCGTGCTGGCCTAGGGGACACGCATGTCGAAGCAGTGGGGCATCACCGCCGTCATCGTCGCCGGCCTGGCACTCGGGGCCGCCGGCCTCACCTGGGTCGCTCCCGACAGCTCGGTCGAGATCAACCGTCCGGTGCCGAACTTCCACGCCGTGGATCTCGCGACCCGCGACTCGGTTTCGCTGGAGGACTACAAAGGGTCGGTCACCCTGGTGAACATCTGGGCCACCTGGTGCCTGCCCTGCCGGGACGAGATGCCGTCGATGCAGAAGCTGTACGACTCCCTCGGTACCCGGGGCTTCCGGATCGCCGCGATCAGCATCGACGAAGGCGGTCCCGAGCCCGTGGTCGCCTTCGCCCAGAAGTTCGGGCTCACCTTCGACATCCTGCACGACCGCAGCGGCACCATCGAGCGGGTCTATCAGACCACCGGCGTGCCCGAGAGCTTCCTGCTCGACCGCCGCGGCATCCTGGTCAAGCGGGTGATCGGCGCGCACGACTGGAGCTCGGCGGCCAACGTCGGAGCGGTCGAGCGGCTGCTCCGGCAGCCCGAGGAGTAGCGTGGCGGGGTGGATCCTCGGGATCGAGACATCTTGTGACGAGACCTCCGCGGCCGTGCTCCGGGCCGAAGGCGGGGTCGGATCGGTGGCGGGCCACGTCATCCTGTCGCAGGACGTTCACCGGGTGTTCGGCGGCGTGGTGCCCGAGCTGGCCAGCCGGGCCCACGTCCGCACTATCGGGTCGGTGGTCGATCGCTCGCTGGCCGACGCCGGCATCGGCCTCTCGCAGCTCGACGGCGTGGTCGTCACCGCCGGCCCCGGTCTCGTCGGCGCCCTGCTGGTGGGTGTCACCTACGGCAAGACCCTCGCGTTCAGTCTCGACCTTCCGCTCCTGGGCGTGAATCATCTCGAAGGGCACCTTTTCGCTCCGTCGCTCGAAGACCCCGACCTCGCCCCGCCGTTCGTGGCGCTCCTGGTGAGCGGGGGACACACCATGCTGCTCGACGTTCCGGCATGGGGCGAGTACCGCCTGCTGGGCCAGACCCTGGACGACGCCGCCGGCGAAGCATTCGACAAGGTGGCCAAGCTGCTGGGCCTGGGGTACCCGGGCGGTCCGGTCATCGAGCGGCTGGCGAAGGAAGGACGACCCGGCCGCTACACGTTCCCCCGGCCGATGCTCGGGGAGCTGGATCGCGGCGGCCCCAACCGCTACGCCTTCTCCTTCAGCGGGCTCAAGACCGCGGTGCTCCGGGCAGTGCGGGGCGCCACCGACGCGTCCGGAACCCCGCCCGCCGAATCGGACCGGGCGGACCTGGCCCGGGGATTTCAGGACGCGGCCATCGAAGTGCTCATCGAGAAGACCGGCTACGCGGTGGAGGAGCTGGGCTACGGCACCGCCGTCATCGGCGGCGGGGTGGCCTGCAACCGGACGCTGGCCGGCCGGCTGGCCGAGCGGCTGGCGGGACGCGCCCGGGTCAGCGTAGCTTCTCCCCGGCTCAACACCGACAACGCCGCGATGATCGCGGCCGCGGGCGCGTGGAGACTGGCCCGCGGCGAGCGCAGCGGGTGGGACCTCGAGCCGCGCGACGACCTGCCGCTTCCCGGCCTCACCGTCACCGAGACCATCGCATGACCATCTTTCCCTTCGTGCTCCAGCTCGGTCCCCTGGAGATCACCGGCTACGGGCTGATGATGATGGTCGCCTTCCTGATGGGAGGATGGCTCATCGCCCTCGAGCTCAAGCGCCGCGGGATGTCCGAGGACTATGCCGCCGACGCGATCGCGGCCGCCGTCATCGGCGGCATCGTCGGCGCCAAGCTGTGGTACGTCGCCGTCTCCCAGGACACCGGCGCGCTGTTCTCCCGCGGCGGGCTGGTCTGGTACGGCGGGTTCATCGGCGGCACCGCCGCGGTCATCCTGAACGGGTGGCGGCTCAAAGTGCCGATCAGGTGGACCATGCAGCTGGTGGCCCCGGCGCTGCCGGCCGCGTACGCGCTGGGCCGGATCGGCTGCTTCCTGGTGAACGACGACTACGGCCGCCCCACCGACCTCCCCTGGGCGGTGAAGTTCCCCCAGGGCCTTCCGCCGTCCACCGCCGCGAGCATGGAGCAGCTCTTCGGGATTCCCGTCGCGCCGGGGACCGATCCCTCGACCGTTCTCGCCGTGCACCCGACTCAGATCTACGAGGCGATCCTGATGCTGGGCGCCTTCATGGTGCTTTGGTCGCTGAGAAAGAGCGGCAAGCCGGTCGGCTGGATCTTCGGCCTGTACCTGGTGATCGCCGGCGTGGAGCGCTTCCTGATCGAGATCCTCCGAGCCAAGGACGACCGCTTCCTCGGCCCTTTCACCCTGGCCCAGCTCACGAGCGTGGTCCTGATCGCGGTCGGCGCCTGGCTCCTGATGAGTCTGAAGGGGGCCAGCGATCCGGTCCCGGGGCCCTACCTCGCAGGCGGCAGGAAGGGTGCGTAGTCAAATCTTTTGACAGTTGCATAAGATGTTGGCTGGCTTGAGTTTACGGCACAGGACCGAAACTGTGTCAAATAACCGGTCAGATTTGACCAATTTCTGGAGACCCCCCCAAACGAAGTAATTCCATACCAATCTTCGACTTACGACTAAAGCAAGGAATGGCATTCCACTTGCCTATAAGAAGGCCGTCAGACCGAAAGGTCTCTCGGGGACGTGGTAGGTCGAAGAAGGGTGAAGCGGGCACATCGGCCTGTCTTCGTAAACTCAGGGGGCGATCTACCACTCTCATTAGCAAACGGCCCGCCGATCACTCGGCGGGCCGTTTGTTTTTTTCGTACCGGAGAGGTCTCAGTCGCCAGCGAGCGCCGAATCCCCCACCACGACACCGTCGCGGTCGGCCCACAGGATGTGACCGGGGGTGAAGGTGATCCCGGCGAACGTGAGCGGGACGCCCCGCTCGCCGGCTCCCGACTTGGCCGGCGGCCTTGGGGAGGAGGCCAGCGCCTTCACGCCCAGACCGGCGGAGGCGATCTCAGTCACGTCGCGCACGCAGCCGTTCACCACCACGCCGGCCCAGCCGTTGGCCACCGCCAGGATCGCGAGCCGCCCGCCGAGGAGCGCGCAGCGCCGAGACCCGCCGCCATCCACCACCAGCACCCTGCCCAGTCCATCGCCCTCCAGGATCCGGCGAACGAGCGCGTTGTCCTCGAACACGCGGACGGTCTCGATCCGGCCGGTGAAGCCTGCGGGGTGCCCGAAGTCTTGGAACAGCGGCTCCGCCACCGAAACTCGGTCCCCGAAACGATCGCAGATGTCGGCGGTGGCGATCATGCCACGGCCTTGTCGGACCCGTGCCGCGCGGCCGGCGAGCGGCGCGGCTCCAGCACGAAGGTCCACACCAGCGCCGTCAGCGCGAGCAGCAGCAGCACCGTCTGCGCGCCCAGGGTCTCCGCGGTAGGATAGATCCCCACCGCCGGCAAGCGCGGGGCGCCGTGAATCGGCGTCATCGGCACGAAGCCGCCCTCCTGAAGCTCAGCGATCCCGCTCCCCGCGAAGACGAACGCCATGTAATAGAGGAACCCGCTGGTGACGGCGAAGAACGGCTTCAGCGGGAGCCGCACGCCGAAGCGATTGATCCCGAGATACACACCCAGCAGGGGCACCGCGCCGAGCAGGATGCCGCCGGCGATCGGCGCGTGACCGGTGCCGCCTCCGGCCGAGATGATCAGGGCCTTGTAGAACAGGACTGTCTCGAACCCTTCACGATAGACCGCGAGAAACGCCGCGGAGGCCAGCGCCAGCGAGGAGCCACTGGTCACCGCATCGTGCACCTTGCTCTTGACGAAATGGTTCCACTTCACCACTTCCATCTTGCTCAGGAGCCAGTAGCTCACGTAGAACAGCACCGCGGTGGCCACCACCATCGTGATGCCCTCGAGCGCCTCCTGGTGCGCGGGCGACAGCCTGAACACGGTCTCCAGGGCTACAGCGGTGAGCAGACTCGCCCCGATGGCGGCGAGGATCCCCGCGTTGAGATGGCGCTTGCGCTCGGCGGCGCCCATTTTGGCGAGGAAGGTCATCAGCGCACCGACGATCAGAATCGCTTCGAGCCCTTCGCGCAGCATGATCACGAAGGACTGCACGAAGAGGCTGGCGGGCGACGGTCCCTCGCCCAGGACGCGGCCGGCGCGATCGAGCCGCTGCGTGAGCCGGAGCCGCGCGGCATCGAGATCGGGGCCCGCTCCCTGGGTCGCGGCGGCCCGGAACGCGGCGAAGTCGTTCTCCAGTTCGACCGCAAGGGCGCCGTCCTTGACGCGCAGCTCGCGCTCCACCTGCTCGAAGGTCATGTAGGTGGTGAGCGCCAGATCGCCGGCGCCCGGCTTCCCGGTCCGGGCCACGGCCTGGACGGAGTCGATTTCGGCGCGGACCTGCGCGAGGACTTCGGCCGCCGCGGAGCCGGTCGGCTTCTGGGACCGGATCGCGGCGAGGCGGTCGAGTCCGCCGGCCGACCCGTCCACCGGGGCGCCCAGAGTGTCGAGCAAGGCGGCGTCGGACATCCGGCCGGTCGTGCCGAAGCCGGACAGCTCGGCGGCGACCCCGGTAGGACGGGGCAGGCGCAGCGTCGACGCGTAGAGGGCGAGGGCCCACCGGTCCTCGGAAGACAGCCGCTCCTCGAACGCCGGCATGGCGGTGCCGACGACCCCGATGCTCACCCGGCGATAGAAGTCGAGAGGCGACTGGTCCCGCAGCGCGGCCCAGTCGGCCAGGTTCGCGGGGGCGGGATCGAGGCCGCGAGCCAGCGGGCCGTCACCACGCCCCAGGTCGCCGTGGCAACCGGCGCAGCTGCCGCGATACAGCCCGGCGCCGCGGGCCAGGTCCGGCGGGCGGGCGGGCACCTCGTCGAGCGTCACGTGGTACCGCTCGGCCAGGCCTGCCGCAAAGGCGCGGACCCTGGCATCGAGGGTGTCGGCGGGCGCCAACGACTGGACGAGGGTCAGCAGCGAATCGAGCACGGCCGCGGGGGCCGGAGCCGCGGAAGTCAGGCCGCCGGCCACCCGGCGGGCTTCCTGGAGGAAGAGGCGCGCCTCTTCGACTTCGGCCGCGGCGACCACTTTGCCGCCGACGACACCGATGCGGTACTCCTGCGCGGCGAGGGTGGCGGTGGCGGCGATCCGGCGAACGAGGGCGGCGGAATCCGGTGCTGGGGCAACCCGCTGGGGCGAGGCAGGAGCGAGGGCCGAAAGGAGAATCGGCAACGCCGCGCCGATGAGAGTCATTTTCAACCTATCTGAGCTGGTTCGGCCTAAACTAGAGTGAGTTGGTCGGAATTGAAAGAGTCGCCGTGAGCGAAGCCACTTATACCAATGTCGCGCTGGGGTTCCTCGCGCTCTGCCTGGCCATCTGGATCTGGCGGGAGCGCAGCCGGAGCCGGCGAGGGGAGCGCCTCATCCTGGCCACCCGCCGCATGGCCGCGGGCGATCTGGATGCGCGGACGGCGGTCCGGGGCCACGACGAGCTGGGGGTCATCGCCGACGCGGTCTCCCTGATGGCCGCCAGGCTCAAGACGGTCGAGGAGGAGGACCAGCGGAGGCAGGAGTGGTTCGGCCTGCTGATGGAGCACTCGTCGGACCTGATCGTGACCCTCGATTCCGAGTGGCAGATCGGCTTCGCCAGTCCCTCCCTGCCCCGCTTCCTCGGCTGGCCGCTGGAGCAGATGGTCCGGCGGCCGCTGGCGGCGTTCATCCACCCCGACGATGGCGAGGCCGTGCTCGCCGTCTGTGCCGCGATCGCCGGGGGCTCGGAATCGACTGAGCCGATCGCCTTCCGGCTGCTCCACGTCGATGGCGGGTGGCGCAGCGTGGAGGCGGTGGCGAGCCCGCCGCGCAACTGGGCGGGTCCCGAGCGCATCGTGCTGACCGCGCGGGACATCGGCGCCCGCGAGCGACTGGAGACTGCGCTGGCGCATGCCCAGCAGATGGAGGTCCTCGGCCGCTTCGCCGGCGGCGTGGCCCACGACTTCGACCACCAGCTCACCGCGATCCAAGGGTACGTCAGCCTGCTGCTCCGCGACCTCCGCCCGGGCGATCCCCAGCGCGAAGGGCTGGAGGAGATCCGCCACTCCTCGGAGCGCGCGGCCGGTCTCACCCGGCAGATTCTGGCTTTCGGCCGCCGCCACGCGGCGGACTCCGGTCCGGTCGATCTCAATCTCCTGATCAGCAACCTGGTCCGGCTGCTCCCCCCGCTGATCGGCGACGACCTGGCGCTGGTGACCGTGCTCGCGCCCTCGCTCGGCATGGTCCGCGCCGATCCGGGACACCTGGAACAGGTGGTCATGAACCTGGTGGTGAACGCGCGAGACGCGATGCCGGACGGCGGCCGCCTCACCATCTCCACCGTGAACGAGCAGATCAGCGACTACGACAGCCGGGCCAGCCCGGAGCTTCCGCCGGGCCACTACGTCACCCTCACGGTCCGCGACACGGGGACCGGCATTGACCCGGCGGCGATGCCCTCCATCTTCGAGCCCTTCTTCACCACCAAGGAGCAGGGCCGCGGTCTCGGACTCGGCCTCGCCACGGTCTATGGGATCGTCAAGCAGTGCGAGGGACACGTCGAGGTCGAGAGCGCGCCCGGCAAGGGCACCACGGTGCGGATCTACCTGCCGATGGCGCGGGCCGAGTCGGGGCGTAACCGCAACCTGGAAGGCCGGCGGTCGGGGATCATCCTTCTGGTCGAGGATGAGGCGCCGGTCAGGATGTTCGCCCGGACGGTGCTCGAGGAGCAGGGCTATCGGGTCTTGGAGGCAGGCCACGGCTGGGAAGCGCTGATGCGCCTCTCGGAGTTCGACGGCGCGGTGAGCCTGGTGATCGCGGACGTCATGATGCCGGAGATGGGCGGCAGCGAGCTGGCCCGGCGTCTCGCGGTGGAGCGGCCCGGCCTGCCGATTCTCTTTCTCTCGGGCTACACCGACGACGAGATGACGCTCCGCGGCCTGGGCCCGCCGAGCGCATTCGTGCAGAAGCCGTTCACGGCGGAGGGGCTGACGCGGAAGGTGCGGGAGATGATTTAGGCGGGGCGGCGGGGCGGCGGGGGGCGGCGAAGGTAACGCCCGCTTACCCTGCCCCGCTGCCCTGCTGCCCCGCCGCCCCGCCGTTCACCACCGCCACTGCGCCCGCTGACAGCGCGGAATGGGTCAGCGACACCTGGATGCTCACTACCCCCGCCTCCTCCGCCAACCGGGCCGCAAGGCCGTGCAAACGGATCGCCGGGCGCCCCTCGGGGTCGCGGGTGACCTCGATCTCTCTCCACCCGATCGCCCGCGCGCCCGGGAGGGATTGCATCGCCTTATAGACCGCTTCCTTCGCGGCGATGCGCGCGGCGGCGTTGCCGGTGGGATCGGGGCGAGTCGCGAGGTACGAGCGTTCCTCTTCCGTGAAGAGCCGGTGCATCGCGTGCTCGCCCTTGTCCTCCAGCATCCGGGCGATCCGGTCCAGATCCACCAGGTCGATGCCCACACCGATGACGCTCATAGCCTGGCCCACCAGTATTCGGCGAAGCCGGCTAGCGGGGGCGGGACCGCGACGTATCCGCCGAGCACCAGTCCGAGATAGATCGCCGCCGCGAGGACCGAGGCGGTGACCAGCCAGAGCGGCCAGCGGGGGAGGCGCCACGCGCGCACCCGTCCGATCTCGCCCTGCCAGTGGCGCTGCTCCGCGGTGGCGGCCTGCTCCAGCGCGAGCCACGCCGCCTCCAGCCGGCGGCCGGCCGCGAGCAGCGCGGCCCGCCAGGCCGCCGTCGCCGCGGGCGGCGTTGCGCGATGGCCCGAGGCCTCGTGCGCGGCCTGCTCCAGCTCGTCCAGCGCGGCGACGAAGGGACCGCCGCCGCCGCCCAGCCGCGCCGCGATCGCGCGGGTGTCGGCCGGGGTGAGCAGCTCGGCGCTCAGCCGGCGGCGGGGATAGCGCGACTCCGCCGCCGCTTCCTCCAGGCGGCCGTTGACCGTCGCGGCCACCCGCTCGGCCGCTGCCGCCACCGCCTTCTCCCAGAGCGCGAGCCACGCCACCCGGTTGAGCGACGCGATCGCGCCGTCGGCGTCGCCCGCCGCGACAAAGCCGCGGCCCGCACCCGCCAGCTCGAAGACGCCGGTCACCAGCTTGAGCCGGATGTCGTCCAGCCGCGCACCCAGCGGTCCGGGACCGGCGTCAGGCGGGGGATCACCCAGCCGGCCGAGCGATGGACCGAGCTCCGGCACGTCCCAGGTCGTCGCCATCAGCCGGACTCGGTCCCTGGCGGCACGGCCGAGAGCAAGGCGGAGCGGCCGCTTCTCGCTTCGTAACGCCGGACGAATTCCGTGAGTGGGTCGGCGGTGAAGTGCTCGCGGGGGATGCCGGTGGCCGCGACGGTGCGTTCGATCGAGGCGGGATCGCCTTCGATCTCCAGCAGAACGTCCATGCGAGGATAGACCTCGACGCGCGCGGTCGCCGCGCCCAGCGCATAGATCTCGACCTCGCGCTCGATGGCGTGCACCGGCTGGTAGCCAAGCGCCACGAGGAGCTGTCCGGCGCCGGCCGTTCCGCTCGCGACGGTGAGCTCGATCTCCTCCCGCAGCTTGTATCCCTCGGGCGAGCGCAGCGTGGGTCCCTTCCAGGCGAGAACTTCCTCCAGCCTGCCGTCCCGATGGTGGTAGGTCCTGACCCGCAGGACATGGTCGCGGGCCGCAAGCTCGGCGCCGCGGTCGTACCGCACGTCAGTCATGCGGCCGAGAAACCGCGCCACCGCGCCGGCGGCAAGCAGCCGCTCGCGCAGCGCCGCGGGATCGGAGACGACCGCCTTGAGCTCCAGTTCCCGGGCCACGGCCGCGAGGCTCAGCGCGGTGACGCGCGCCGCGTCACTGGAGGATCGCCTCCAGCACCCGCGCGGTGTCCGACAGGTCTTCGAACACGGCGTGCGCTCCGCAGACGCTGAGGTCCGCCACCGAGTAGGCGCCGGTCGCCACGCCCACCGCTCGGGCCGAGATATCCTGGCCGCAGTGGATGTCGGCGGGCGTATCGCCGATGATCACCACTTCCGCGCCTCGCGGGATCCGCCCGAAGAACGGCTCGGCGCGGCGCGCGGCGATCTCGGGCAGCGCGGGGCGATGCGCCGCGTCCGAACCGTAGGCCCCCACGCGGAAGCGGGCCGGGTCCAGGCCGGCCGACCGGAGCTTGAGCGCGGCCCCCCGCTCCACGTTGCCGGTGAGCAGGCCGAGCACGACGCCGGGCCTGTGCTCCAGCCGGTCCAGCAGCGCTTCCACACCCGGCATCAACGTGGTGCGCGTGGTGGGGCGCTCCAGCTCCTCGGCCAGCAGTCCCACGTAGCGGTGGCAGACCTCGCGCACCCTCGCCGACTCGCGCGCCTCCTGCTGCCCCGCGGCTTCCAGCATCTCGACGACGATCTGCGGGTCGGTCTTGCCGTCGAAGCGGATCCCCTCGAACGCGGCGATGTCAGCCACCTCGTCCCGCAGGGCGGCCGTGATCGCCCGGCGCCCGGCGCCGGCGGTCAGCAGCAGGGTCCCGTCGATGTCGAACAGCACCAAGGCGGGCGTGGGCACCTAGTTTCGCTCCTCCAATCGGCGCACCGCCACCAGCCGGCTTCTGAGCGAAGCCGCGCGAGTACCGGGAGTCCAGGGCTCCGCCAGCACGCCGCCGCAGGCGACGGTGGAATGAATCAGGCTGTCGCCCTCCGCCGCGAAGGCGACGTGGGTGATCCGATCGCCGGTCTCGCTCCGGAAGAACAGAAGGTCTCCCGGCCGCGCCGCTTCCGGCGGGACTGAGACCCCGTGCTCCACCTGGAGGGCGGCGTCCCTCGGCAGGGCGACGCCGCGCGCGGCGAATGTGGTCTGCACCAGGCCGGAACAATCGACGCCCCAAGGCGTCACCCCGCCCCACTCGTAGGGCGCGCCCTCGAAGTGCTCCAGCGCCCAGCGCTCCGCCGGCATCGTCCGGGCCGCCACGGTCACGTCGGCGATGGGGCGCACCGCTCCCTCGACCAGGTCGGCCCGACGCCCGTCGGGGAGACCGATCTGTCCGCCATCGATCGCCACCCGCGCCCGGAGCGGCAGGCGGAGCACCTGCTTCGCCACCCGGAGCGTCGCGCCGAAGCTCCAGGCCCCCGCGTCCCGCAGCCAGCGGTCCGCGGCGACCGCGTCGGTCTCCAGCAGATATCCCGAGTGCATCCATCCCTGGTAGCCGTCGTGCTCTCCGCGGATCCGCCGCCACTCGCCCGAGATTTCATCCACTGCGCCGGTCTCGCCGAGGACGAGCTGGCTGATCTGCTCGGAGCGCAGGCTGGCCTGGGCGAACAGAGGCGCGATGGCGGAGCGGATGATGACGTTCATAGGCGGGACAGCGGGGCGGCGGGGCAGTGTGGCAGAGCTTGGGGTGCGCTACTGGGCTTGGCCGGGATCATCCGCTGCCCCGCTGCCCCGCTGCCCCGCCTGGCACTGCGCACACTGCGTCACTCCCTGAAAGCTGCAGATCAGGCAGATGAACGTTCCGCAGTTAGTGCACGGGTATCCCTCCGACGCGCGTTCCTGCCGGCCACAGGCCCGGCAGTTCATCGCGTCGCGCTCGTGCAGCTCGGTCATCGGCGCCGTCACGCGGTGATGCTGTACCGCTTGATCTTGTTGATCAGCGTCGCGCGGGAGATGCCGAGCTCGATGGCGGCGCGGGTGCGGTTGCCCGTGTGATGCTTGAGGGTCCGCTCGATGTGCTGCCGCTCCAGGTCCTCGAGGCTGAGCGGCGTGTGCCGCCGGTCGCCGATGCCGGGACGGGCGCGAAACTCCCCGGGCAGGTGTTCGACGCTGACCGCGGGTTGGCTCCGGCCCAGGATGAGGGCGCGCTCCAGCACGTTGCGCATCTCCCGCACGTTGCCCGGCCAGGGATACGCCAGCAGCCGCTCCAGGACTTCGCTGGACAGGGTCGGGGGACCCTCGGGCAGCTCGTCCAGCAGATCCGACAGGATCCGGGTGATGAGCGAGAGCCGGTCCTCCCGCGAGCGCTCGCGCACCGCCGGCAGCGTCATCGGCATCACGCTGAGGCGGTAGTAGAGGTCCTCCCGGAACCGCCCTTCCTCCACCTCGATCTGGAGATTCTTGTTGGTCGCCGCGATCAGGCGCACATCGACCGTGATCTCGCGGGTTCCGCCCAGCCGCCGGAACGTCTTCGTCTCCAGCACCTTCAGCAGCTTGGGCTGAAGCTCCGGGGCGAGGTCGCCGATCTCATCGAGGAAGATGGTGCCGTGATCCGAGATCTCGAACAGGCCCTGCTTCCGGTCCTTCGCGTCGGTAAAGGCGCCTTTCTCATGGCCGAACAGCTCGGAGTCGAGGAAGGTGGCGTTGAGCCCGGCGCAGTTGACCTCGACGAAGGGGGCCTTGGCCCGCGGGCTCAGGTCGTGGATCATGCGGGCGACCCAACCTTTGCCGGTGCCGCTCTCGCCGTTCAGCAGCACCGTGGTCCGCTCGCTCTGCGCCAGCAGTCCCACCTGGTGGGCGAAGTCCTGCATCGCGGACGAGGAGCCCAGCGAGTCGAGTCCGTGTCCTGGCGCGCTCTGCACCAGCAGCGCCTCGTTGATCCGGCGGAGCCTCGCCTTATCGGCGACGCGCGCGGTCGCGGCGGCGAGATGCTCCATATCCACCGGCTTGGTGAGGAAGTTCTCCGCCCCCAGCTGCATCGCCCGCACCGCCAGGGAGACGTCCGCCTCGGCGGTGAGGAGGATGACGGCCGCGTCCCGCTGCCGGAGGCTCTCCAACACCTCCATCCCGTTGATCCCCGGGAGGAAGAGGTCGAGGATCACGACCTCCGGCCGCAGCCGGTCGAACGTGGCCAGACCAGCCTCCCCGCTCAGCTCACGGGTGACTTCGTACCCCAGCCGCTCGAAATAGTTGCCGATGCTGCGCAGCACATCGACATCATCATCGATCAGGAGAACTGATCCGGCCATGCTGACCTGGGGCGTGAAGGGTGAACCGGGGAACGGGAAAGGCGTGCGCCTAGAAATTAAACAGTCGTGGCTTTCGCGCCATGGGTTGGAGCCGCAGATGAACGCAGATGAACGCCGAAGGCTGATCTGCGTTCATCTGCGGCTGAGAAAGCGCAATCCGATTGGTTTGGGTCCGCTCAGGGAACCATGATCCGGATCGCCCCGGGGACGACCGTTGCGGTGAAAGGCGTCTCTCCACCCGGCTCGCCGTCGAGCTGGACCGGCTGGACCGGGTCGGTCTCCACCCGGATCTCCCGCCCCCGGGCGTACCCGACGAAGGTCTCCTGCCCCTCCGCCGTCGGCGGGTCCCGGAGCAGGTCCCACACCGCCCTGACGCTCTGCCCGAAGCTGTTGGCCCGCATGACCACCACGTCCAGCAGGCCGTCGTCGGGGCGAATACCCGCCCGCAGGCGGATCAGTGGCGGAATCACCTCGCCGCAGTTGGCCACCAGGACCATCGCCGCCTCGGCGTCGTATTCCACCCCGTCTATCGTGATGACATGACTGGTGCTGCGGATGTCGTTGATGAGCCGGAAGGTGGTGGCGACGTAGGCGGCCATTCCCCAGCGGCGCTTGTGCTCCGAGAGCGTCCCCGCCATCACCCGGGCGTCGTACCCCGCTCCGCAGGCGACGGCGAAGTATTGCGGGCCACCGGGCCGGTCCATCCGGCCCAGGTCGAACGGCTTGGGCTTGCCCGCCACCAGCGTGCGGGCCGCCCGCTCCGGCGAGGCGGGGATGCGGAGATTGCCCGCCAGCAGGTTCCCGGTGCCCCCGGGGATCACCCCGAGCGCCACATCGGTGCCCACCAGCGCGGCGGCGGCCTGCATCGTGGTGCCGTCCCCGCCGAACACCGCCACCACGTCCATCCCCTCACTCACTCCGTACTCCGCGAGCCGCCGGGCATCGCCTGGGCCGCCGGTAGCCAGAACTTCGGCATTCCAGCCGGCCCCGCGGAGAGCGCGCATCACCGCTTCGACCGCCCGGGGCTGGGTCCGCGCCGCGGCGGGATTGGTGATCAGCAGGGCCCGAGCCACCTCAGAACTCCCGCTCCCACAGGATGTCGAAGCCCACCTGGTAGCGGCTGCGCGAGTCCAGCGGGATCACGCCGCCGCTGCCGCAGCGCTGGATGGTCGGCTCCACCGCGCTCTGGAGCCGCCACTCGCGGCTGAAGCGGAACTCGAGACCGGCGCCGAGATTTCGGGCGCTGATCTGGCTGAAGTCGGGACAGAAGCCGGCGTTGAAGGTGACGAAGGTCTTGCGTCCGAGCTGCCACCCGGCGGCGAGCAGGGTCGGCGAGGTGGACCCCGCGGTCGTAACTCCCGGGCGGATCTCGATCAGGTCGATCGGCACGCCGAGGTCCTGGATCAGGGTGCGCTCCAGCTCGCTCGACAGGGCGCTCGAGAGGTAGGCCAGGCCGGTCTCGAGCCCGATCGCGGTGGCCTCGTTCGCGGGGTAGCCGGTCATCAGGTAGGAGACCAGATCCGCCTCCGAGATCGGCGGACGCAGGGTGCTCTCCAGCCGAAGCTTCGGCTGGTAGAGCGTGCCTTCGATCGTGGCGATGACCGGGATCTCCTCACCCCGCACCGAGCGCACCAGGTGCCGCGCCTGGATGTCCAGCTCGGCGTCCAGCGTACCGATGTAGCGCACCTCTCCCTGGGTGACCGTGAAGTCGCGAGTGACGGGGCCGATCTTGAGGGTGTAGTTCCCCCGCGGCGCTTGGAGCGTGCCGACCGGCTGGTACTCCCGCCCCACCTTGCTCACCCGCGCTTCGCCGTCCAGCTGGATGTTCGCCTCGGCCGACCGGAGCCAGACGTCGGAGCCGATCGCCACCCGCAGGTCCTCCACCCGCAGCGAGTCCAGGAACTGATTCTGGAACTTGCGGCCGAGATCTCCGACCCGGACCAGCGAGCTGTCCACCAGGTCGGCGATGGTGGGATCGGACAGATCGATGACCCGCTTGTTCACCAGGTCCGCGAAGTAGAGCACGCCGCTGTTGGCCGTCAGGTTGCCGGTGAGCGTGGCGCCGAGCAGGGGTCCGCGGAGCGAGAGGTCGCCGGTGCCCACCAGGGTCAGGAAGTTGCGCACGTCCATCGCGAGGAACTGCGAGGCCCGGAGGTCGAGCAGGAAGACCGGCTGCGACAGATCCTCCAGCCGGATCGCGCCGCCGATCGCGAGGTCGCCGCCGCCGCTGGTGATCTTCACGTTGCGCAGGAGAGCGGAGTCGCCCTGGAGCAGCGCGCCGCCGGCGACCGAGCCGAAGCGCACGCCGAGCCCCGGGATCTCCATGCTGCCGTTGCGCACATCGACCCGGCCCTGGAGTCGCGGCTGCTCCCAGGTGCCTTCCACCAGCGCATCCACCATGAGCCGGCCTTGCACTCGCCGGATCGCGGGCGTCAGCGCCTCCACGATCCCGAGATCCACGCTGTCGGCGTGCGCCCGCACCTGGAGCGGCCCGTCGAGCCGCCGCCGTTCCACCCCGGTGAAGCCGAGGTCCAGCGGCAGATGGGCTTCGACCTCCAGGATGTTCTCGCCGGTCCGCCAGAGATTGAGATTGGCGTCGAGCCGGCGCTCGGCGTAGTTCACCACGCCCTGGACGAAGGGCGCGCGGAAATCGCCGAAGCGACCCTCGCCCAATCGCGCGCTGCCGCGGACGGTGGGAGTTCGGGCCGTCCCTCCTATCTCCAGGTTCATCCCCAGCTCGCCGCCCACACCGGTGGTGTCCCGCTGGAGCAGGCCGTAGAGATCGCCCAGGTCGAGCCCCGCGAGGTCGAGGGACAGGGCGCCCGGGCCGTCACCCGGAACCGTGCCGGCCACCCGGAAGTATCCCGACCCGTCGAGCGACTGGAGATCCACCTGGGTCACCGAGGGCGACGGTCCGCCGAACTTGAGCTGCGCCGGCTCCATCAGCCGGTAGGCGTGAGAGGGGAGCACGGCCCTCAGGCTGTCGAACCAGACCTCGTAGGTGCTGTCGGGCTGGCGCCAGCGTCCGGTCGCATCCACCCGCACGCCGCGGCCCGACGAGCTTCCCATGCTCCAGCCCAGCGAATCCACGTAGCCCGCGAGCGCGACGCGGTTCCCGGTGAAGTGCCACTCGCCCACCGCGATCGAATCCGAGACCGCTTCCGCGGTGAGCTGGGGCCGCTTGCCGCCGGTCCAGGCGAAGGAGCCCGCGAGCCGCGGCGCGGTGGCCTGCTGGAACTCGAACCCATCGACCGCCAGCTCTCCGGTCGCGTCGAGCGTGTCGAGGCTGCCGCTGAGCAGGACCGAGCCCCGTGCCCGGCCGCCGAGCGGCAGTAAGTCGGCGACGGTATCGCGCTTCTGCCCGCTCACCGCGAGCAGGAGGGAGTCGAAGCCGATCAGGCTGTCGGCGACGAGGGTGAACTGCATCTTCCCCGTGTGTGGCGCGGCCCAGCCGAGCGTACCCGACCCCGCGGCGGACGCGCCCTGCCATTCGGCGTACGCGGTATCGACCTGGATGACGCTGTCCCGGCTGCGGCCCCGGGCGAACACGCTGTCGATGATCCACTCGCGCACCCGCCCGCGGGTGAGGGCCAGCTCCATTTCCCCCTCGGGCGCCCGCAGCGTGTCGATCTGGCCGGTGACCCGAAGCTCGCCGCCCAGCTGGGTGGTGAAGTCGCGGCCGGTGAGCGCGCCGAGGTCGAGGCGGGAGAAGCGCAGCAGGAGGCGCTCGGCGCCCCAGCGGGGCGGGAGCAGGGTGGCCACGCCATCGGCCTGGAGGGTGCCGATCTGGCCGCTCAGCTCGGTGTTCACCTCGAGCCGCCCCAGCGTGCCCGAGCTCTGGAACCGGCCCCGCACTTCGCCTCGAGTCTTGAGCGAGGGGAACGCGCGGCGGATTCCATCGAACGCGAGCGGCTCCAGGGCCACGTCGGTGGCGAGGCCCAGCGTATCGAAGCGGGTGTCGAGATGCACCAGGCCTACGGCGACACTGGCCGGGCGGTCGCCGTCCCGGTGCCGGGCCGTGCCCTGGAAGGTCACGTCGCGGAGCGGCCCCTCCAGGGTGCCGTTGGCGGCGAGCCGCCCTTCGAGGATCACCGCCGGCGCGATCAGCCGGACCGTGCGCAGGTCGATATCCGAGCTGCGGACCTCGAAGGCGGTGAAGACCAGTCCCTCCCCTTTCCGCGCGCCCACGCCGCCTTCGCCGGCGATGGTGCTGACCGGATTGCCGGGCACCCTGGCGTCGGCGAAGGCCCAGTCGATCCGCACGTCGAGCGCGTCGAGGAATCCCGACCCGGTGACGCTGCCGGTCAGCGTGCCCCAGAATGGGAGCGTGTCGAGATAGGCCCGCACCGCGTCGAGATCGAGATCGCGAAGCTGGAGCCGCATGTCCCGCACCCCCAGCCCGCGTTTGCGGTCGGTGATCGCCACCAGCTCGCCGCTCACCGTCTGCGGGCCGCTCCCCAGCACGAGGTCCCGGATGTCGTACTCGTTGCGGGTGCCGCTCAGCGAGCGCGCCGTCAGCACCCCGCCGCCGGTCAGCGATGGGAAATCGGGCGAGACCCAGCGCAGGTCCTCCAGGTTCACGTGGGGCGAGATGAACTGGAAGTCGTAGAGCACGGTATCGCGGGGCCAGGTCAGGGCGCCGCCGCCGGAGAACCGGCTGTCGGGCAGGGCCCCGCGGGAAAGGCTGAAGATTGCGCTGTCGCCCCGGATCACGATGCGGCCCGCCGCGTCGCGCACCGTCACCGCGGGATCGTTGATCCGGGTGGCGAGCGAGTCGAGGTCCACGGTAAACGGCTTCTTGTCGGGCGTCGCGATGCGCAGCCGGGCGAGCCGGGTGGTCAGGTCGGAGAGCAGGATGACCCGCCGAAGTCCCTCGGGGCTGTCCTCGATCGTCCGCCCCGGCTTGGCCCGCTCGGCGTGGAGCGCGGAATCCTTCGACGCCACGGTCTTGAGCGAGCGGTCCGGGTTCCACGGCAGCGCGATGCGCAGCGTGCCTCGGTTGATCCGCACGTTGTGGAACTCGACCAGCGGCGACTTGCCGCCGGGGGCGCCTTTGCCGAGCTGGAGGACTTCCTCGTAGTTCATCCTGCCGCTGCGGTGCTTGATCAGCTGGATGACCGGATTCTCCAGCTGGACCGAGCTCAGCACCACCTGGCCGGCCAGGAGGTTGGGCAGCTGGTAGCCCACCCGCACCCGGGGCAGATCGGCCAGCAGGGAGCCGCTGGTGTCGCGCACCACCAGGTCCTGGAGCACCAGGTCGTAGAGGAACGATCCGGAGATGGAGCCGACGTCCACGTGGCCGAGGACCACGCGGTCGAGCATGCGGGAGACGGTGCGCGCCAGGAGATCGCGGCCGGGCGGGGTCAGCGTCATCGACGTCACGACCCCGAGGACCATGGCGACCGATCCCAGGACGAACACGAACAGCAGCCGCGCGAGTCGCCGCCGCATCAGAACGGCTGTCCTACCGCGAAGTGGTAGGTGAACTTGTTGTCGCGGTCGAGCACGAACCGGTCCTGGCCGGGCACCAGCGTCAGCTGGCCGAACTCATCGAACTGGAAGAGCGGGCCCGGCCTGGAGCCGGTAGGGGTTGTAGGCGACGTCGAGCCGCGCCGGCCCCAGCGGCGTGTTGAGCCGCATCCCGATGCCCGGCGTCACCCGGATCACCGGGTCGCGGTCGCCCCGCTGCCACGCTCCGCCGGCGTCCACGAACGCGGCCAGCCGGAGCCGCTCACCGAAGATGGGCGACGGCACCCGAAGCTCGATGTTGCCGATCGCGAGCGCGTTGCCGCCGGTGGCCGAGACCTGCACCGAGTCTGTACGGATCGGCCGGTCCTGGGCCGCCGCGCTGTCGACCTCCGCCTTGCGGACCACGTAGACCACCGGGCCCAGCTCGTTGCGCTCGAAGCCGCGGACGTCGTTGGGGCCTCCGGCGTAGAAGCGGTGCTCCGGCGGGATGAAGGTGCCGCGCTGGGTCGCGACGTCGACCGTCGGCGAGAAGATCGCCCCGCCCCGGAGGTGCCAGCTCAAGCACGACGTTGCGGGACAGGGGCCGGTACCAGGCCGCGTCGGCAACGATCCGGGTGAACTGCTGGAACGAGGCCGAGCCGAGGAACCGGGAGCTGACCGCCACCTCGAGCGACTTGAGGCTGCCCGCGCGAGGGGTCGATCACGTTGTTGACCCGAGGAATCGTCGCCGTGGCGGTGAGAGTGGCCAGCACCCGGTTCTGTTCCAGCAGATCCACCACGTCGCGGCGTGCAGGCGTTGAACGAGGCGCAGAAGCTCACCTCGGTGGCCTCGGTGCGGCCGTAGCTCAGATTGTACGCCAGCGAGAGCGGGATCCGGCGGCGGAGCTGTTCCCGCCGCAGCGTCACCGTGGTGCCGGTCTCCCGGCGGAGATACACCCGGAACTCCGAGCGGCGCTCGGTGTAGAGCGAGACCGACAGGTTGGTGGTGGCGTTGAGAAACGCGGGGCGCCGGATGGTGGCGCCGAAGTTGTAGTTCAGCACCGAGGAGCCGATCGAGTCGGCGCTCGATGAGCTGCAGATCCCGTCGGCCAGCCCCAGGTCGGTGGGATCGCCGACGCCGACCTTGGAGAGCCGGCTGGTCAGGTCGAGCAGCCGTCCGTTGCCGCCCAGGAAATTGCGCGAGGTCCAGGCGAGGCCGCCGCGAAAGCAGTCCTCGGTGCCATAGCCCAGGCTGCCGCGGATCCGGCGGCGGCGGCTCTCGTTCACCTGGACCAGCAGCGGCACCGTGTCGGCGCCCGGAGAGAAACCCGCCGAATCGATGTTGACCGTGGCGTAGCGGAAGAGGTCGGACTTGTAGAGGTTCTGCTGGCTCAGCAGCAGCTCGTCCTGGGAGTAGCGCCGCCCGGGCCGGGCCACCAGGAGGTCGCGCACCAGGGCGGTGTCGATCCGGCGGACGCCCACCACGTTCACGTGCCCGATGGCGGCGCGCTTGCTGGGATCGACGTCGAGCTGGACCCTGGCGGTGAGCTTGGCCCGGTCGGCCTCGAAGCCGGAGAAGACCGCGGCCGAGGGATAGCCCCGGTCGCGGAGCCGCCGCTCGATCGAGTCGGCGCTCTGCTGCATCAGATAGCGGTTGAACGGATCGCCCTCCTGGAGCGGGAGGTCGAGCACCGCGATGCGCCGGAGCCACTCCGGCAGGGAATCGAGTCCCGCCACCACGAGGTCGGTCACCACCATCGGTGCACCCTCCACGATCCGGAAGGTGATAAAGACGTTCTCCGGCTTCCGGGTGACGGTGGTATCGACTTTCGCGTTGGGAAAACCGCTGCGGCGGTACAGCACGTGGAGCCGCACGACGTCGCGGCGGAATTCATCTTCATCGAAGAACCGCTTCTCGCCGAGGCCGAGCCAGCGAACGGCGAAGCTTCGGGCGAACCAGCTGGACTGCGTGGTGGCTGATGGCGGCGGCGAGGGTCGGGTCGGTGAGCGACTGGTTGCCCACGAACTCGAGCCGGCGGATGACCCGCTCCGGATCCTGGGCCTGGAGCACCGCCGGCAAAAGCAGCGGCAGGAGCAACCCGCACAGACTCGCGACGGCTGCCCGCATCGTGACTCCAGGTGGAATTGACGCCATGCTGTAAGCCCGGTAGTTTGATCGCCTTACGTAGAGAAAGCAACTCTGACGGGCAGGCGGGCAGCACGCCGAAGTCGTCTCTTTCAACCCACCGAGCATGATTCCCGGCATTCCATCGACCGCCATCGGCGCTTTCCTGGCCCTCGCGCTGCTCGCTCTGCCCGCCGGCCCATCGGCCCGCCTGACCGCCCAATCGGCCAAGCGTCTCGACAAGCGCCTCGACACCCCGCCGTTCGACAAGAGTCTCTGGGGCGTGTCGGTCATGGATCAGAACGGCAAGCAGCTCTACGGGCGGAACGAGCACCGGCTGTTCACTCCGGCCAGCAACACCAAGCTGGTGGTCACCGCCGTCGCGTCGGCGCTCCTGCCGCCCGACTTCACGGTCCGTACCAGCGTCTTCGCCGCCGGGCCGCTGGCGGGCGGCGTCCTGCAGGGCGATCTCGTGCTGTACGGCCGGGGCGATCCCACCCTTAGCCGGCGCTGCTACGCGACCGACAGCACGCTGCCGGGGGCGTGCGACCGTGATCCGTTCGCTCCGGCTGCGGCTGATGGCGGACACCTTGAAGGCCCGCGGCGTCCGCCAGATCCAGGGCGACGTCGTGGGCGACGGCAGCTACTTCGAGTCCGCATCGCTCCACCCGGGCTGGGAGCTGTTCGACCTGAACTGGTGGTATGCCGCTCCGGTGGCCGCGCTGGCCTTCAACGACAACAGCCTCGACTTCGTCTGGCAGCCGGGCGTGGCCGTCGGGGCCCCCGCGCTCATCAGCATGTGGCCCGACCTGGGCGACATCGCGTTCGAGAACCGGACGGTGACCGTGGGGACGGGCGGCGAGACCGACATCGGCGACCGGTTCTTCCGCCAGCCGGGGACCGCCCAGGTGTGGGCGGAAGGCACCGTGGCCCTCGACCGGCCGCCCCGGACCGAGTCCTTCGCGGTGAGCGACCCCAACCTCTTCGCCGCCCGCGCGCTCCGGCAGGCGCTGGCCGACGCCGGCATCGGGGTGACCGGCACCACCCGATCCACCACCGACTCCGCGACCTACGCCGCCGCACGCGCCCGCCCGCCGCTCGCGGAGACGGTGTCGCGGCCGCTCCGGGACTGGATCTTTCCGATCCTGAATACCAGCCAGAATCTCTACGCGGAAATGCTGCTCAAGCAGCTGGGAAAGCGCTTCGGGCGGGGCGGCTCCTGGAAGGAGGGGATCGCGGTCGAGCGCCGGTTCCTCATCGACTCGGTCCGGATCGACTCGACCGAGTTTTCCCTGTCGGACGGCTCCGGCCTCTCCAGCGCCAATCTGATCTCGCCCCAGGCCTTCACCCGCCTGCTCCGGTTCATTCGCGCCCATCCCAGATACGCCACCTTCGCCCCGGGGCTGCCGCAGGCGGGCGGCACCGGCAACCTGCGCACCCGCTTCGTCTCGACCCCGCTCGCCGGGCGGGTCCGGGCCAAGACCGGCAGCATCGCGGGAGTGAATACGCTGGCGGGCTACATCGATCGTCCGGACGGCAAGTCGATCACGTTCGCGGTGGAAGTGAACCACCACGCGCAGTCCACTCGGGTGGTACTCGCGGCGATCGACAGCGTGGTCGTGGAGATGGGGAAGAAGAAGTAGCTCGTCTTGAACAGCGGGAAAGTGAATTTCACGTTTCTCGAACATTCCAGCCCTGTGGGAATCCCATGCTTCTGCTCCTGAACCGCCACGCCAACGCCGGATTGCGCGACCCGGCCCAGTGGCCCGACGATCGCGATCGCCCGCTGACGGAGAAGGGCCGGAAGGTGCAGGCCGAGGTTGCCCGCTACCTGCGCAAGCGCGACCTGGCACCGGCGGTGGTCTATACCAGTCCCTGGGCGCGCGCGGCGCAGACCGCGCAGATTCTGGTGGAGGTTGCCCGGGTACCGCAGCCGCCGATCCCCTGTGAGCCCCTGGCCGACGATCCCGATCTCGTCCGCCTCCAGGACTGCGTCGGCGACCAGCCGTCGGGCTCGACCGTGGCGCTGGTGGGGCATTCGCCCTGGATGGAAGAGCTGGCCGCGCTGCTCCTGGGGGGATCCAGCACCAGCCTGCGGATCGACTTTCCCAAGAGCGGGGTGATGGGGATCGAGCTGCCGAAGCTGGAGCCGGGGGCGGGTGAGCTGCGGTTCTTCCTCCGGCCGAAGATGACGTAGAAGACAGGCGGGCGGCCCGCCTAATCCTCCTTCTGCCCGAAGATCGCCAGATTCGACGAATGCCCCGGGTTCACCTTCGCCTTGGGGTTGATGTAGTGCACCGCATTGTTGACGGCGATGCACGCCTCCGCGGCGCCCGTGGCGATCAGCTTCAGCTTGCCGGGATAGCTGGTGATGTCGCCCGCGGCGTAGATGCCGGGGACGTTCGTCGCCATCACCTGATCGACCTTCACGTCGGCCTTCTCGGTGTCGAGCCCCCACTCCTTGATCGCGCCCAGGTCGGAGTGGAATCCCAGCAAGGGAATCACGGCATCGACGTCGAAGGTCTCCTCTTCCTTCGTCTTGCTGTTTCGGATGGTGACCGCCTCGACCTTGCCGTTGCCGTGCAGGGTCTTCACCTCCCAGAAGGTGCGCAGCTCGCAGCGGCCCATCTGGTGCAGCTCCTGCACCTGGTTGATGGTCGCCTGGTGCGCCCGGAAGCCGTCGCGCCGGTGGATCAGCATGACGAAGCTGGCCAGGCCCTGGAGATTCACCGCCCAGTCGAACGCGGAGTCGCCGCCGCCGACCAGCAGCACTCGCTTGCCCTCGAACTGGCGGGGATCCAGCACCTTGAAGTAGAGCCCCTTCTCCTCGAAGCGATCCTCGTCGTCGATGCCGAGACGGCGGGCCTCGAAGGCGCCGATGCCGGCGGCGATGACGATGGTTCGGGACGCGTACTCGGCCTCCGAGGTCTCCAGCACGAAGTGGCCGATGCCCTCGTCTTCGACCCGGCGCAGACCGGTCACCACTTGCCCCAGGTGCGTGCCGGCGCCGAACTGAAGGGCCTGCACCGCCATGTCGCGCACCAGGTCCTTGGCCAGCACTTTCGGGAAGCCCGCGACGTCGAAGATGTACTTCTCCGGGTAGAGGGCCATGAGCTGCCCGCCGAGCGCCGGAAGGGCATCGATGATCCGCGCGGACGCCCCGCGCATGCCGGCATAGAAGGCGGCGAAGAGCCCGGTCGGCCCTCCGCCGATGATCGAGATGTCCTTGATCTCCAGATCCGCCACTGCCGCTCCCGCCGCTGAAAGTGAGCCCCCTCCGGGGCAAAGCGCATAAATATAATATCGAGGCAGGGCTCCCTTCCCCACCCGGCGCGGCCCGGTCACATTGCGCCTACCTCGGAGCAACCCATGAAGATCTATACCAAGACCGGCGACGGCGGCGAGACCAGCTTGTTCGGCGGAGGCCGGGTGCGGAAGGACCACCCGCGCACGTCCGCCTACGGCGACGTCGATGAGCTCAACTCCGCGATCGGACTGGCCCGGGCGACCGAGCCATCCGACGTATTCGACGAGCTGCTGGAGGGGATCCAGCGCGACCTCTTCTCCATCGGGGGACGGCTCGCCACGCCCGCGCCCGAGAAAGTGGCGAAGGCGATCGAGAAGGCAGTGCTCCCCCCGGAGCGGGCCCAGGCGTTCGAGCGGGTGATGGACGAGGCCGACGAGGTGCTGCCGCCGCTCCGCGCCTTCATCCTGCCGGGCGGCACCTCCAAGGCCGCGGCGCTGCACCTGGCCCGCACCGTCTGCCGCCGCGCGGAGCGAAGCGCCGTGGGCCTCGCCGCGAACGAGCCGGTGCCGGCCGAGATCCTGGTCTATCTCAACCGTCTCTCCGACCTGCTCTTCACCCTCGCGCGCCTGGTCAACCACCGCGCCGGGTCGCCGGACCTCACCTGGTGAGCGTCGTCCGGGTCCGCCACGCCCTCGGCGAGTATCCGGTCTATGTCGAGGCCGGCGTCCTCGGCCGGCTGGCGGCGCTGGTGGACCGGCATCTCGGCGGCCGCCGGATCGCGATGATCGCGGACCGCACGGTCCACGAGCTCTATCGCGGCGGCAAGCTCGGCGCGGCCCCCTGGGACGTGGAGCTGCTCGACCTGCCACCGGGCGAGCGGTCGAAGACCCGGGAGACCTGGAGCCGGCTCACCGACGAGCTGCTCCGCCGCGGCTACGGCCGCGACAGTGGCATCGTGGCGCTGGGCGGCGGCGTCGCCGGAGACCTGGCCGGGTTCGTCGCGGCGACCTACATGCGCGGCGTGCCCTACGTGCAGGTGCCGACCACCCTGCTCGCCATGCTCGACGCGTCGGTCGGCGGCAAGACCGGGGTCGATACCGCGGAGGGGAAGAACCTCATCGGCGCATTCCATCCGCCGGCGGCCGTCCTGGCCGATCCGCTGGCCCTCGCCACCCTGCCCGACCGCGACTACCGGGCGGGCCTCGCGGAGGCGGTCAAGCACGGCCTCATCGCGGACCGGGACTACTTCGAGTGGATGGAGCGAAGCGCCGGCCGGCTGGCGGAGCGCGACCCGGAAAGCCTGCGGGAGCTGATCCATCGCAGTGTGGAGATCAAGGCGGCCGTGGTCGCGGAGGACGAGCGCGAGAGCGGCCGGCGCGCCATCCTCAACGCGGGCCACACGGTCGCGCATGCGCTGGAGCAGGCCACCGGCTACCGCCTGCCGCACGGCGAAGCCGTGGGCCTGGGACTGGTCGCCGAGACCGCGCTGGCCACCGGCCTCGGCCTCTCCACGCCGGAGCCCGGCGCGCGAGTCGCGGCGCTGCTCCAGCGGCTCGGCCTGCCCACCCGGTTGGACCAGCCGGTCGGCGAAGACCGCCTGATCGCCGCGATGGCGAGCGACAAGAAGAATCGCGGCCGCGCGATCCGCTTCGCGCTGCCGCGGGAGGTGGGGAAAATGGCCCCGGGACCGGATTGGACCACGGAAGCGGACGAGCCGGCCATCCGAGCCGCCCTCAGGTCCATCTCGTAAATCAATGCACCACAGCTAGTTAAACTCTTGACCCCAACTCCGGCGCGTGGATAACTCCAGGCCCGGGTGGATAAAGTTACGAACCGTTTGTCCACAAACATTTTGTGATGTGGAAAGCGTTTTTTGCTTGACCGCCGATCCCGTAAATCCTATATTGATCAACCTTTCCAGCATTCTGGCCGCCCACAACAATCGCTGTCGTCCGTGCAACCTCATTCGAGGGTGATTATGGCCCACGTCCGTACTGGGAAAGCCCGCGCCTTGCTCCGGTCCAGCCCGTCCGGGTCGTTCGACCAGTATCTCCTCGACATCCAGAAGCTCCCGATGATCACCGATCCCGAAGAGGAGAAGCGCCTCGCCCGCAGGGCGCGCGCCGGTGACGAGGTCGCCGCCGAGCGGCTGGTCACGGCCAATCTCCGCTTCGTGATCTCCTACGTGAAGAAGTACCAGGGGCACGGACTGGACCTCTCCGAGCTGGTCGCCATCGGCAACGAGGGCCTGCTCAAGGCGGTGCGGAAGTTCGACCCGGACCACGGCGTGAAGTTCATCTCCTACGCGGTCTGGTGGGTACGGCAGGCGGTGCTCAAGGCGCTGGCGGAGCAGACCCGGAGCGTGCGGATTCCGCTCAACCAGAACTCCGCGCTGGTGCGGATGGCGCGGGCGCAGAGCTTCCTGGCCCAGGAGCTGGGACGGGAGCCGACCGACGAGGAAGTGGCGATCGCGCTGAACGACTCGGTCGACAACATCCGCTCCGCCCGCCGGATGACCTCCACCGAGGTCTCGCTCGACGCGCCGGTGGAGCGCCAGGACCGCGGCGCCAGCACCTTCGGCGAGCGCGTGGCCGGCAACGGCCAGGTCGAGATCGAAGAGATGACCGATGCCCGGCTCCAGCGCGAGTTCATCGACCGCCTCTTCCAGCGTCACCTCACCCCGCGCGAGCGCAAGATCCTCTCGCTCTACTACGGTCTCGAGGAGGGCTCCGAGGCCCTCACCCTGGAAAAGATCGGCGCCCTCCTCGGCGTGACCCGCGAGCGGATCCGCCAGATCCGCGAGCGCGCCTTCGAGAAGCTGCGCGACAGCCCGGATGTGCGGGCGCTGCGGGGGTATTGGGGAGCGGCGTAGCGGCGGGGGTTGCGGCGGTTGGCGTTGCGGCGGGATCATAAAGACGCCATCCCTAGAACAGCGAGGGATCTTGCCTGGCCGGGTTCGAACTCCGGCGGTCAAGATCCCTCGCTCGCGCTCGGGATGAAGAACCGCACATCTCTCCAAGTACTCCTGCAACCGCCGTAACCGCCGTAACCGCCGTAACCGCCGCAACCGCCGCAACCGCCGCTTCCGCCGTTAGATTCCTCTCCATGCCTGTCCGGCTGCCGATCTTCCCTCTCTCCGTCGTCCTCTTTCCCGGCACGCCGCTCCCGCTGCACATCTTCGAGCCGCGGTACCGCCGCATGCTGGCCGACTGCCTCCAGGCCGACCGGCGGTTCGGGATCACGCCCGCGGGCCAGGACGACGCGCCGCCGCCGGCGGGCACCGTCGGGTGCGTCGCGGAAATTCGGGTCAACCAGGAGCTGCCCGACGGACGGTCGAATCTGATCGTGCTGGGCGGAGAGCGGTTCTTTCTGACCCGGACGCTGGACGACGAGGCGCCGTACTTCGTCGCCATGGTGCAGCCGTTCGGGGACCAGGCCGGCACCGACCCGCCGGCCGACGCGGCCTCGCGGCTGCGCGAGCTGTTCGTCGGCTATTACGCCCTGCTCCGCCAGCTCAACGACGTCGAGCCCGAAAAGCCCACCCTGCCCGACGACTCGGTCGGCCTCTCGTTCCACGTGTCCGCCGCGATCGAGTGCGACCCCGGGGTGAAGCAGCGGCTCCTGGTCGAGCGCTCCACCGCGCGGCGGGTCGACGCCTTGCTCATGCTGGTCCCCATTCTCACGGCCAGCGTCGAATCCGCGCTGCGGGTGCACCGGCGGGCCCACACCAACGGCCGGGGCGGCGCCCGCCCCGACCTCCTGACCGAGCCATGACGCCGGAGATGGTCGAGGCCCTCGGCCGCATCGTGGGCCCGCGGTGGGTTCGCCACCGCCGGGCCGAGCTGGCGACCTATACGATGGACGGCCTGCCGACCCGGGAGTCGTACCCTGGGGTCGTGGTGATGCCCGCGTCGGCCGCGGAGGTCCGGGAGATCGTGCGGCTGCTGCACCTCACCGGCACGCCGTTCGTCGCGCGGGGCGCGGGCACCGGGCTCTCCGGCGGCGCGGTGGCGAATCCCGACGCAGTGCTGATCGCGCTCACCCGGATGAACCGCATCCTCAAGGTGGATCCGGTGCGCCGGCGTGCGGTGCTCCAGCCCGGCGTGGTGAACGCACGGCTCTCCGAGGCGGTCGCGCCGTACGGGCTGCACTACGTACCCGACCCCTCCAGCCAGGCGGCGTGCACCGTAGGCGGCAACGTCGCGGAGAACGCCGGCGGCCCCCACTGTCTCAAGTACGGTGTCACCACCAACCACGTGGTCGAGCTCGAGGTCGTGCTTCCCGACGCCGGCGTCGTGCGACTGGGCTCGCGCCAGGGCGAGCCCTGGGGTCCCGACCTGGTGGGGCTCTTCGTCGGCAGCGAGGGGATGTTCGGCATCGCGACCGAGATCGTGGTGCGGCTGGAGCCGATCCCCGGCAGCGTGCGGACCATGCTGGCCGACTTCTCCACGGTGCGGCAGGCGAGCGAGGCGGTGTCGGCGATCATCGGCGCCGGGATCGTGCCCGCGGCGCTGGAGATGATGGACCGCGCCTGTGTCGCGGCGGTGGAGGCCTCCATCTACGCGGCGGGCTACCCGACCGACGCCGCCGCGGTACTCCTGGTCGAGCTGGACGGCGGCGGCGAGGCGGTCGAGGCCGACGCGGCGACGGTCGCGGGGATCCTCCAGGTCCGCGGCGCCCGCGAAGTGCGGAGCGCCTCGACCCCCGCCGACCGCGCGCGGCTCTGGCAGGGCCGCAAGAAGGCGTTCGGGGCGATGGGACGGATCGCCCCCGATCTCGCGGTGCAGGACGCGGTGGTGCCCCGCTCCGCTCTGCCCGACATCATGGATCGGATCGAGGAGATCCGGGGCCGCCACCGGCTCTCCATCAGCAACGTGTTCCACGCCGGCGACGGAAACCTGCACCCCAATATCAGCTTCGACCGGCGGGATCCGGACCTCGCCGCGCGGGTGCATCTGGCCTGCCGGGAGATCATGACGGCGTGCGTCGATGCGGGCGGGAGCATCACCGGCGAGCACGGCGTCGGCTCCGACAAGATCGACTACATGCCGCTCATCTTCGACGGCGACACCCTGGCCGCCATGCGCGCGGTGCGGCGCGCCTTCGATCCCCACGAGCGCGCCAATCCCGGCAAGGTGGTGCCCCTGCACGCCTGCCGCGAATGGCGCGCCACGCCGGCGGCGCGGACCGAACGATGAGCGACGTCATCTTCGGCCGGCTCCGCGCGCTGCTCGGCACCGCGGGCGTCGAGCGGGACGCCTCCGGCCTTCCCCGCGCCACGCCGGAGACCGCCGACGCGCTGTCGCTGGTCTGCCGTCTGGCCCACGACGAAGGGTGGAAGATCCGGGTTGAGGGCCAGGGCACCTGGCTCCCGTCCGACGCGCCGGCCGATCTCGCGGTCAGCACCCGCGCGCTCGACCGCGTCGTGTCGGTGAGCCCCGCCGACCTCGTCGCCACGGTCGAGGCGGGCACCACAATGGAAACCCTGCGCCGGCGGCTGGCCGACGAGGGGATGTGGCTCGCGATCGATCCCCCGGGCCGGCCGGAGCGAAGCCTCGGCTCGGTGGTGGCGACCGGCACCTCGGGGCCGCTGCGCCACGGCTTCGGCCCGGTGCGCGATCACATCCTCGGCTGCACCGTCGCGACCGGCGACGGACGGCTGGTGCGGGCCGGCGGGCGGGTGGTGAAGAACGTCGCCGGCTACGACCTCACCAAGCTTCAGGTCGGCGGCTTCGGCGGATTCGGGATCATCGCCGACGTGCACCTGAGGCTGCGGGCGCTGCCCCGGGCCGACGTCACCGTGACCGCACGGGGTCCCCGCGACGCGCTCACCGTCGCGGCCCGCGACCTCCTCGCGGCGGAGCTGCTCCCCGGCACCCTCGAGCTCCTCTCGCCCGCGCTCGCCGGCGAGTCCGACTGGGTCCTCGCCGCCCGCTTCGCCGGCAGCGATGCGGCGGTCCAGGCCGACGTGCGCCGGCTCAGCACCCAGGGCGAGCTGGTGTGGCAGCCGCTCCCGGCCGACCGCACGGCCGCGTTCTGGAGCCTGGTCGCCCGCGGGAGCCTCGGCGGCCCGATCACCCTGCGCCTCGGCGTCCTGGGCGACGGCGTCGATGAGACCATCGACCTCCTGGCCCACGATCTCGACGAAGGCCTGGTCAGTGCCGGCGCCGGCGCCGGCATGATCCGCTGGACCGGCGACGCCCCGGTCGAGCGGCTCCGCGCGGTCCGCCGCGCCGCCGCCTCACGCGAGATCCCGATGACGCTCGAGCGCGCCCCCTGGCCCCTCCGCCGCGCGCTCGGCCACTTCGGCGCCTACCGCGAAGGCGTCGGCCAGCTGGTGGATCGCCTGCGCGAAAGCTTCGATCCGGGCCATTCGTTGAGCGTCGCGCTGGAGGGGGACTAGATGGCGGGGCAGCAGGGCCGCGGGGCAGCGGGGCGGCTCGACACCGAGCAAGATGGCATCGCGCTTTCGGCGGGAGGCGCCGCCCCGCTGCCCCACGGCCCCGCTGACCCGCTGGCTCCCTGCGTCCACTGCGGCTTCTGCCTCCCTGCCTGCCCTACCTATCTCGCCACCGGCGACGAGGCGGACAGCCCCCGGGGGCGGATTCTCCTGATGCGAGCGCTGGAGCGAAACGAGATCGCCGCGTCCGACCCGGCGCTGACCCAGCATCTCGACGCCTGCCTCGGCTGCCGCGGCTGCGAGCCGGTGTGCCCCTCCGGCGTCGCCTACGGCCGCGGGCTGGAGCTGGCACGGGAGCGGCTCTACCGTGAGCGCCGTCTGCCGCCACTCGCCGGCACGGTCCTCGGCGTCTTCCGCCACGAGCGGCTCTGGCGCCCGCTGTTCACCGCGGCCCGCGCTTTTCGCGCGACAGGACTGGCGCGGCGCTTCGCCGGCGGCGGGCGGATGGGATTTGGGATGGGGATGCTGGCGGCTTCGGGCGGGCAGTTGGGCAGCCGGGCAGGCGGGCAGAGGGCAACGCGACGGTATCCGGAAACCAAGCTCGCCGCGCTGCCGCCCGCCAGCCCGTCGGCCCGCCCGACCGTCGCCGTTTTTTTGGGTTGCGTCATGTCCACTCTTTTCCGCCACGTGAACGACGCCACGCGACGCACGCTCGAGTACAACGGCTACGACGTGGTCGAGGTGGAGGGCCAGACCTGCTGCGGCGCGCTGCACGAGCACGCGGGCGACCGCGAATCGGCGGCGGCGCTGGCTCGGCGGAACGTAGCGGCGCTGCTGGGGAAGGCGGACTTCGTCGTCACCAACAGCGCGGGGTGCGGCGCGCTGCTCAAGGACTACGGCAACCTGCTGGGCACCTCGGAGGCCGGCGACGTGGCCTCGAGAGTGCGCGACGTGAGCGAGCTGCTGGCCGCGGCGGGGCCGAGGCCGGGCGCCCCGATCGAGCTCGATGTCGCCTACGACGCCCCCTGCCATCTCCAGCACGCCCAGCAGGTCCAGGAGGCCCCGCTCGCGCTGCTGCGCGCGGTCCCTGGCCTGCGCCTGCGTCTGCTCCCCGGCTCCGACCGCTGCTGCGGCAGTGCGGGGATCTACTCGGTGCTGATGCCCGCAATGGCCCGGGCAGTGCTCTCCGCCAAGATCGACGCCATCGCCGCTGCAGACCCGCGGCCCCAGGTGGTGGCGACGGGAAACCCGGGCTGTCTGATGCAGATCGGCGCCGGGCTCATCGCCGCCGGCCTGCCGATCTCGGTGGCCCATCCGGTCGAGATACTCGATTGGAGCTACCACCATGTTATCTCTTAGGTGATCAATGCCGGCCTCCGCGATCCTTTTCGATTTCAACGGCGTCATCATCGACGACGAGCCGCAGCACTGCGATGCCCTGATCGCCACGCTGGCGGAGCTGGGGCATCCGCTGGATCGCGAGACTTACTACCGCGAGTACCTGGGCTTCGACGACCGCGAGTGCTTCCGCTTCACCTTCGCCCGCAACGGCGGTGAGGTGGACGAGTCCGCGATCGAGTCGGCGATCGAGCGGAAGAACCGGCACTACGAGCGGGCGGTTCGGGCGGACATGCGGCTCGTGCCCGGAGCGGTCGATTTCGTGGAGGCGGCGGCGCTCGCCGGCCACCAGCTCGCCATCGTCTCGGGCGCGTTGCGCAGGGAGATCGAGCTGGTGCTCGAGCTGGCCGGCCTGGGACCGCACTTCGCCCACATCGTCTCCGCGGACGACGTGAGCGCCTGCAAGCCTGATCCCCAGGGGTATCGCCAGGCTTTGGAGACGCTCGCCATCCCCGCCCAGCGCTGCGTGGTGGTCGAGGACTCCCTGCCCGGACTGGCCGCCGCCCGCGCCGCCGGGCTCCGCTGCGCCATGCTGACTACGTCGTACGCCGAGGACGCCCTCGCCGACGCCGACGTGGTCTGGCCCGACTTCGTCGGCCGCGAGCCCGAGCAGCTGCCGTGGGCCCATGCCTGAGCTCCACCTGACTCTCGACCCGGGACGCCTCGATGCGATCCGCGCCGGCACCGTGGTGGTGGTGGATCGGCCGGCGGTCTTCCGCATCACCGGCAGCGGCGCGCTCGGCTGTCTCCAGGGACTCTTCACCAACGACCTCGAGAGCGTCGGCGAGGGCAGCCTGAGCTACGGCGCGATGCTGACGCCGAAGGGCATGATCCTGGTGGATGCCTGGGTGGCCCGGGTACCCGGTGCGCTGACGCTGATCGCGCCCGCCGGCGGGCGGGAAGCCACCCTCCAGATCTTCCAGCGCTCGCTGCCGCCGCGGATCGCGAAAGCCGAGGATCAGACCGGGGAGACCGTCGTCGCCTGGGTGCTCGGCGAGCGGGGGCTCGCTGCCACGTCGCGCTCGGCGATCGGCGGGCCGGACACGGCCGGACGGGCGGCCCAGGTCCAGACCGGGCCGGGCCCGCTGCTCGTGGCGGCGGGCACCGAGGTGGCGCCGTTCGCCGCGCTGATCGCGGGTCCCGAGGCCGTGGTGGAATTGGCCGTCCAGCAGCTGGAGGACGAAGGTGCCACGCGGGGCCGGGAGCAGGATCTGCAGGCGGCGCGGATCCTGGCGGGCTGGCCGGCGCTGGGCGCCGAGATCGACGAGAAGACCCTGCCCCAGGAGGTCCGCTACGACCAGATCGGCGGAGTCTCCTACACCAAGGGGTGCTATACCGGACAGGAGACCGTCGCCCGGCTCCATTTCCGGGGCCACACCAACCGCGAGCTCCGGGGACTCGCCTGGCGCGAGCCGGGCCAGCCTGAGGGCCGCGCGGTGCTCTCTGGCGAAAAGGAAGTGGGCACGGTGCGTTCCACGCTCACCGTGGGCGAGCGCACCCTGGGTCTAGCGCTGATGCGGCGGGAGGTCGAGCCAGGCGCTGCGGTGGTGGCCGGCGGGCGGGAGGCGACGGTGCTGGGCCTGCCGTTCGGCAGTGACGCGCTGGATGACCTGAAAGCGATCGGGCCCCGAGGATGACCCGGGGCCCGACGGAAATGCGGAACCGCCTCGACTTACTTGGCGGTGTCCCGAGCCATCGTGGTGTCGGAGGCCATGCCGCTGTCGTGGGACATGCCGCCCATGCCGGTATCGGCCGGGGCAGACATCTCGCCGGTGGTCTCAGCGGGCGGAGCATCCGCCGCGGGCTTCTCGCCACAGGCCGCGATCACGAGGATCGCGGACATCAAGAGCAGCTTCTTCATCAGTTACTCCTTATCGGGGTGAATTGACCAGCCAATTTTCGGGGTAAGCTGCGACACAGCCGCCGGTTGCACGCGGGGCGAAGCTACATGTCGCGGCGGGTTTGTCAAGGCACCGCCTCCCCGGCACCGGCCGGGCTGGCGATCGAACCTATTGCCACATAATGACTTTGAACTCGGGATCCACCGACGAGCGACCTCTGACATGACCGAGCCACGTACTTTCGGCGACCTCCGAAACACCCGTTGGGCCGAGCCTCCGCTGCGGGGGCGCACGGTGCGCGATGAGATCCGCGCCAACCTGCTGGTCCGGGTCGAATCGGGCGCGCCGCTGTTCCCCGGCATCGTGGGCTACGAAGACACGATCGTTCCCAACATCGTGAACGCGCTGCTGGCGCGGCACCATTTCATCCTGCTCGGGTTGCGCGGGCAGGCGAAGAGCCGGATCCTGCGCGAGCTGACCGGCCTCCTGGACGAGCGGATTCCGGTGGTGGCCGGCAGCGAAGTGAACGACGACCCGTTCGCACCGATCTCCAAGTACGCCCGCGACATGCTGGCCGAGTGCGGGGATGCGACGCCGGTCGCCTGGCTGCGCCGGGACCAGCGCTACGTCGAGAAGCTCGCCACGCCGGATGTCACCATCGCCGACCTGATCGGCGACGTGGATCCGATCAAGGCAGCCCGCGGCGGCCACCTGCTGTCCGACGAGCTGACGATGCACTTCGGACTGCTGCCCCGCGCCAATCGCGGGATCTTCGCGATCAACGAGCTGCCCGACCTGAGCGGCAAGGTCCAGGTGGGCCTGTTCAACATCATGCAGGAGGGCGACGTCCAGATCAAAGGCTATCCCGTCCGCCTGCCGCTCGACGTGCTCCTCGCCTTCACCGCGAATCCCGAGGACTACACGGCGCGGGGCAAGATCATCACGCCGCTCAAGGACCGGATCGGCTCGGAGATCATCACCCACTATCCGCGCACTGTGCAGCTCGGCATGGAGATCACGGCCCAGGAGGCCTGGACCAGCCGGGGCGGGCGGGCGCTCGACATCCCTGACTTCGTCCTCGAGGTGATCGAGCGGGTGGCGTTCGAGGCGCGGGAGGACAAGCGGGTCGATAAGCGCTCGGGCGTCAGCCAGCGGCTGCCGATCAGCGTCCTGGAGAACGCCATCTCCAACGCCGAGCGCCGGGCGATGGCGTTGGGCGAGTCGCGCGTCGTGCCCCGGGTGAGCGACATCTACGCCGCGGTGCCGTCGATCACCGGCAAGCTCGAGCTGGAGTACGAGGGCGAGCTCCAGGGCGGCGACACCATCGCGCGCGAGCTTATCCGCCGGGCCGCCGGCAAGGTGCTCGAGGAGCGGGCGGGCGGCGCCGACCTGGCGCGGATCGTCGCCTGGTTCGACCAGGGCGGCGCGCTCAAGGTTCCCGGCGACGAGCGGTCGGAGCTGTGTCACCAGGGATTCGCCGTTATTCCAGGCCTGCTGGACATCGTGAACGACGTCGGTCTCGCCCCGAGATCCGACCAGCCCCGCGCCGTCGCCGCCTGCGAGCTGGTGCTGGAGGGGCTGGCCGCGCAGAAGCGGATCAGCCGCTCGGAGGAGCTGGGCTACACCCGGGCGAAGCCGGAGCGGAGGGAGCCGGGGTATGGCAAGGGGGGGATGAGCTTCGGGTGATGAACAGCGGGAAAAGTGAAAAGTGAAAGGGGGGAGCCCGGCGTGACGCGGCTCCTCCCTTTCACTTTTCACTTTTCACTTTTCCCGCTGTTCCAACCAAGTGCCCGAGCCCGGCCTACGATCACATCGGCCGCTCCATCCAGGCCGAGGGCGGCGGTGTTGAGAACCAGGTGGTAGTTCGAGGAGTCGCTCCAGTCGCGCTGGTAGTACTGGCGGTGATAGCGCGCGCGGTTCTTGTCGGTGTCGTCGGTGACGGTGGCCGCTTCCGATTCCGGGATGCCCAGGCGGGCGGCCGCGGCCCGGATCCGCCAGGGACGTGGGGCCACCACTTTCACATGGATCGCATCGCGTTCGCGGGCCAGCACCGCCGGCGCCGCGCGGCCCACCATCACCACCTTCCCCTCGGCCGCCATCTCCTCCACCACCAGCCCGGTCACCCGGACCAGGTCGCGCTCGGACAGACTCGAGGCGGTGCCTTCGGCCTCCGGCGGCACCACCAGCTCGGGCGTGGCGGCCACCAGGGTCTTCGCCAGGCGCTCGATGAAGCTCGGAACCCGCTCCTCCCGCTGCGCCACATCCTCCAACGTCAGACCCGCCCGAGCGGCCACCCGCTCGACCAGCTCGTTATCAACCAGCTTCCAGTCCAGCGCCCGCGCCACCCTCGCGGCGACCTCGGAGCCACCGGCACCGAACTGACGGGAGATGGTGATCAGCATGGGTGAATCTTGGGGGCCGGTGGGAAGGTCGGGAAGGGTGGAGCGGCGGGAGCGGCGGGACGGCGGTCACGGCGGTTACGGCGGGAGCGGCGGTTACGGCGGGAGCGGCGGGAGCGGCGGGAGCGGCGGGAGCGGCGGTGAGCGGCGGTTGCGGCGGGTTACGGTGGGTTACGGTGGGTTACGGTGGGTTACGGTGGGTTACGGTGGGTTACGGCGGTGAGCGTTGTCCCGTGTTCGAGACCGTCGAGTCCGCCGCAACCGCCGCAACCGCCGCGTCCGCCGCAACCGCCGTAACCGCCGAGTCCGCCGCTCCCGCCGCCTCCCCCGCCACCCTGTCCCCCGCCCTGCCGCGCACCCGCGTCCGCCTGAGCCCATATCCCACCAGGCCCGCCAGCACCACGCAGGCCGCCCCGCCGATCGCGAACGCGGTGCGCACGCCGAAGTGCTCCGAGATCCACCCCGCCTGGAAGGCCCCGAACGGCGCCATGCCAAGCACCACGAACGAGTAGAACCCCATCACCCGGCCCCGCAGGTGGTCGGGCGCCTGGAGCTGGAGCATCGTATTCGCCTGGATGCCGTTCGTCGCCATGAGGCAGCCGGACGCCGTGAACAGGACCAGCGCCGACCAGAACCCCGGCGCGAACGCGGCGGCCGCCAGCAGGACGCCGAACAGGGCGAACGACCCGATCACCATCGACCTTCGTCTGGTCCGTCCTCCGGCCGCGGCCATGGCGATCGCGCCCACCGCGGCCCCGAGACCGATCGCCGAGACCATGGCGCCGTAGCCGTCGGCGTCGAGACCCAGCGCATCTCGCGCGAAGACCGGCATCATCGGCAGGAAGGAAGCGCCGAAGATGCTGAAGCCGGCGATGATGGTGACCAGTGCCCGGGGCCACTCGTTGCCGAGGATGTAGCCGAGCCCCTCCTTCAGCGCGCCGAGCGCCGGAGCCCGCGCCGGGGCAACCGGCCGGCGCACCCGCATGAGGACCAGCCCCGCGATCACCGCGAGATAGCTGGCCGCGTTGACATAGAAGCAGGCCGCCAGCCCCACCGTCGCGATCAGCGCGCCCGCGATACTCGGCCCGATCACCCGGGCGACGTTGAACGCGCTCGAGTTTAGGGCAATGGCGTTCATCAGATCGTCCCGGCCCACGATCTCGCTCACCAGCGCTTGCCGTGTGGGGACCTCGAAGGCCGACAGCAGCCCATAGAACGCCGACAGGCCCATCACCCAGTGGACTGTGATCCAGCCCTGGCCGGTCAGGATCGCGAGAGTGAGCGCCTCCACCAGCATCAGGCTCTGGAGCACCAGGACCATCCGCCGCTTATCCACCCGGTCGGCCACCACCCCCCCGTACAGGGTGAACAGCAGGATGGGTAGCGAGCCCAGCGCCGTCACCAGACCCACCGCGAAGGCCGAGTCGGTCAGCTGGAGCACCAGCCAGCCCCGTGCGACAGTTTGCACCCAGGTCCCGCATTGAGACACCAGCTGGCCCCCCAGGAAGAGCCGGAAGTCGCGGTGCCGCAACGCGGAGAAGACGGAAGCCGGAATGGTGACCAGAGAGGGTAAGGGTGGCGTCTTGAACTGCGTGAACGGTGAAAGGTAAAAGGTGAAAGGGTTCGGGTTGCTGCCCGGCTGGCCTATCGATATGATCAAACTAGGGTCGCCCCCTTTCACCTTTCACTTTTCACTTTTCCCGCAGTTAGGAAAGCATGCGCTTCACCACCTACTCGAAGTACCACCCCGAGCTGGCCGACGCGGTCAATCTCCAGGGTCTGCTCGACCAGCTCAGCGACTTCCTGCTCCAGTCGGGATTCGCCGGGGGCTCGCCGTCGTTCTGGCACGACGAGGGGAACGAGGGGGAACGGTCGCTCGACTCGCTGCGGCAGGCGATCCTCCGCGCCCTGATGGACTCCGGGCAGCTCACCGGCGACATGCTGAAGGTGCTGCGGGGCGATAGCACCGGGGACGCCGAGCGGGACCGGGAGGTGGAGCGGGAGCTGAGCGAGCTGCTCGACCGTATCGTGCAGCGGCTGACGGACGAGGGCTACCTCAACGTCGGCCAGCCGCCCCAGGTGCCGCAGGGCTACCAGTCCATGTTCGGCCCCGGGGGCCAGGCGCACTCGGCGGCGCAGCAGGTGCAGTTCAACCTGACCGAGAAGGGGATCGACTTTCTCGGCTACAAGACCCTGAAGAGCCTGCTGGGCAGCGTGGGGAAGTCGAGCTTCGGCTCACACGACACCCCCTACCTCGCCACCGGCGTCGAGGCCGAGGGGGTGAGCAAGCCCTACGAGTTCGGCGACGTGCTGAACCTCGACGTGCCGGCGACGCTCACCAACGCGATCGCCCGCGAAGGGCTGGGCGTGCCGATCAACATCGAGTACCAGGACCTGATGGTAAGCCAGTCGGAGTACCGTTCGTCGGCGGCGACGGTGCTGATGCTGGACTGCTCCCACTCGATGATCCTGTACGGGGAGGACCGGTTCACCCCGGCCAAGAAAGTCGCCCTCGCCCTCACCCATCTGATCCGCACCCAGTTCCCCGGCGACAGCCTCCGGGTGGTGCTGTTCCACGACTCGGCGGAGGAGATTCCGCTCAGCGCGCTGGCTCAGGCGCAGGTGGGACCCTACCACACCAACACCGCCGAAGGGCTCAAGCTCGCCCGCCGGATCCTGCTGGCGCAGAAGAAGGACATGCGCCAGATCATCATGATCACCGACGGCAAGCCGTCCGCGCTCACCATGCCCGACGGCCGCATCTACGTCAATTCGATGGGCCTCGATCCCCAGATCCTCCAGGCCACTTACCGCGAGGTGGCCAACTGCCGTCGCAGCGGCATCATGATCAACACCTTCATGCTCGCCCGCGACCGCAGCCTGGTGGAGTTCGTCAAGCAGGTGGCCTCCATCTGCAAGGGCAAGGCGTACTTCACCAACACGATGACGCTGGGCCAGTTCATCCTCATGGACTTCATGAAGCGCAAGACCCGCCGGGTGAGCTGAGCTCGATCACCGCCGTACACGGACTACCGGACGGAGGTCCCCGATGAAGGCCATCGCGGGTGTGGCCCTGGTCACGCTCGTCCTCCTGGTCGTGGTGCTCGAGGGCGGCTACGCGGGCTACCACATGGTCCGCACGGCCGCGTGGGGCAAGCACGACTGGTTCGACAGCGCCGCCCACCCGTTCTGGAATCAGCCCTGGTTCGCCGGCCGGCTGCACCGGATGAATCAGCTGGCGACGTCGGTGGTGTATGATCCGTATCGCGGCTGGCGCCTGCGGAAGGTCTCGCGCCCGGACATGAACGTCGATGCGGCCGGCGTCCGCCTCACTACCAGCCCGGCCGAGGCGGTCCAGCCGGCCCGCAAGGTCCTGATGCTCGGCGGCTCCACCATGTGGGGCTTCTCCGCCCGGGATCCGTTCACCATTCCTTCGCTGGTGGCCGAGCGGCTCGCCGCCCGCGGGCTGAACGACGTCCAGGTAATCAACCTCGCGAGCATCGGCTACAACGTCACCCAGGGCGCCGGCACCCTGCTGCTCCGGCTCCGCCGCGGGGAGGTGCCCGCCGCGGTCGTCTCCCTCGACGGAATCAATGAGGTCGGATTGGTCTATGAGGGGGGGAATCCCGGGGAGATCTACCAGCAGGCGCGGGCCGAGCGGCATTTCGACCACACCAGCTTCCTGCGCGACCTCGCCTACCTGCGCATCCATCTCCCCGCGACGATGTACGCGGAGGCGATCGTGAAGCACCGGCTCGGACTCACCCCGGCGCCGCCGCCGCGCGACCCCGACAAGCTCTGCGCCGAGATCTCGTCGTACTACGTGCGGGTGACTCGCGCGATGGAGGCCGAGGCCCGCGAGTTCGGCTTTCCGATTTTCTTTCTGACTACGCCTACGCTGGCCCGCAGCCGGAAGCCGCGCTCGAAGTGGGAGGCCTCGATTCAGAACACCGCAAAGCCCCTCCCCGAGCTGACGGTGCGCTGCGGCGCGATGGCCGATTCGCTGATGGCCTCGCGGCGCGGCGCGACCTACTTCCCGCTCGACTCACTGTTCGATCGGGACACGGCAAGCGTCTTCATCGATCATTTCGGTCATGTCACCGAAGAGGCCAACGGCGCGATCGCCGACCGCATCACCGAGCTGCTGCTGCCGCGGCTCCAACCGCGGAGCGACTGGCGTTGAGCACTCGGTATTGTGTCCGTATATCGTTGTGGCCGTTGGTGTTAGCTATCAGCGCCTGGGCCTGTTCCAGGGGCCCCGGCGTGGGCTCGGCGCCGGGCTACACGGTCCCGCTGGGCCCCGGCGAGGCGCCGGAGGTGACGGTCCGTCAGATCGTGGAGCGCGATTCGCTGCTGGGCCGAAGAGTGAGGGTGACCGGCGTGTGCGCTATCGCCGGCACCGGACCCTCGGCCGGCGTGTGGGTGCTGGTGGCCGGCCAGTGGGCCATCGAGGTCCGCGGGCTGGTGCCGGCCTCCTGCCACCAAGAGCCAGTGGGCGCCGAAGCGCTCACGATCTTCGCCCAGATCGTGGCGGGCACCGACAGCACCGAGCGGCTGCTGCTCCGACTGCCGGACTGACCGGCCCTAGTTCTGGGACGGCATCCGTCCGCCCACCACCCGCTTCAAAATCCGCCCCCGCGGCACCACGGATTCCGGCCCCTCCACCTCGTTGATGACCGCGAGCTGCTCGATGGTGCAGGTCGAGGGATACTCCTGATTGAACTGGGCCAGCGTCATCTCCTTCGAGAGCTTCACCAGCTCGAGGGTCGCCGGCTTGACCTGCATCGCCGAGGAGTTGCGCAGGCGATCGAAGCTGCCGATCGTGCCGCGGAACTCCTGCTCGTACGCCCGCAGGTTCCCCTGCCCCGTGTAGCCCATCAGCCCGTAGGTCTGGCCGCCGTACGAGATGAACGAGACGATGCCCTCCAGGACGCCCTGTTCGGTCTGCGCCTGGAAGGTGCTGGTGGCCGCCTGGTTCCCGTTGATGCTGCTGCTGCTGGCCTGGCCCGCCTGGACACCCTGCTGCGAGAGGAACTTGGACGCGGCCTCGCGGGGCGGCGTCTTGCCGGCCAGGCCCAACTGGAACATCGCGTCTTCCTTCGGGCTCAGCGCGACGACCGCGGAGGGCGTGTTCTGGGTCTTCCATCCCTGGGGGAACTGGAGCTGGAACTGCAGGTCCGGGTGATAGAACGTGTTCCCCTCGAAGAAGCCCTGCCGGGGATCTTCGCCGAAGGTGATGCCCTTGATGCGATCGAGATACTGCTCGCGGCCGATGACGGTGTTGGCCAGTGACGCCTTGAGGGTGTCGAGCCGCTCCTGGGTACGGGTGACCCGGTTCTCCGGGTTCGGGTGGGTGGAAAGCCACTCGGGCAGCCTCCCGCCGCCGCCCTCTACCGCGCTGGCCCGCGCCAGGGTGTTGAAGACGTTGGCCATCTCGCGGACGTCGTAGTTCAACCCCAGCGCGTAGCGGAACCCGAGCTGGTCGGCCTGGTTCTCCGCGTCGCGGCCGTACTTGAGGAACAGCACGCCGAGGCCCTGGCTGGCGAGGCCGGCGAACTGGGCGATGTCGGAGGAGAGGATGCTGCCGACGCCGAGGCCGAGGGTGGCGAGCTGCGCCTTGCTGATCTGCTGTACCGAGTGGCGCGCCGTCACGTGCCCCACCTCGTGGCCCAGCACGGTGGCCAGCTCGGCCTCGCTGTTCATGTGGGCCAGGAGGCCCCGGGTCACGTAGATAAAGCCGCCGGGCAACGCGAAGGCGTTGACGGCGGCATCGTTCACCACGTGGAATTCCCAGGGGAGCTGGGGGCGCTCCGACTTCGCCGCCATCCGCTTGCCGATGTCCGCGACATACGACTGCAGGCCGGGATTGTCGACGAACCCGATGGTCTGGGCGACCTCCTGCGCCGCCTGCTGGCCCATCTGGATCTCCTGGCCCTCGGAGACCAGCGAGATCTCGTTCTTTCCGGTGACCGGGTTGCGGGCACAGCTAACGATGGGACCGCTGAGCAGGCCGGCTGCCAACAGGGCGGGGACGACGGCGAGAACGGTCCGACGAGTCCGGTTCATGGCTTCCTCGAGTGGGCGTTCGGCCAGAAGGCACAATGCCTTAAGGTAATCCGCCCAGCCTCGGGAGACTGTGACCTGGACCGCTAGCCGGCCGTGCGCTCCTTGAGCCGGGCCTCCCGCTCCCCGGCCATGTGCCGGGCGCGGTCGAGCCGCAGCCGCTCGCGGAAGTAGGTGACGGTTTTCTCCAGCCCGGCGGCGAGCTGCACCGTGGGCTCCCAGCCGAGCCACTCGCGGGCGCGGGTGATGTCGGGCTTCCGCTGGGTCGGGTCGTCCTGGGGCAGCGGCTTGAAGGCGAGCCGGATCTGCTGCCCGGTAGTGCGGGCGACTTCATCGGCGAGCTGGCGGATGGTGAACTCCACCGGGTTGCCGAGGTTCACCGGATCGTGCCGGCCCTCGGCGGCCATCAGCCGGATCAGGCCCTCGACCAGGTCATCGACGTAGCAGAAGGAGCGGGTCTGCTGCCCCTGCCCGAAGATGGTGAGCTCCTGCCCCCGCAGCGCCTGCACGATGAAGTTCGACACCACCCGCCCGTCCGCCTCAGCCATGCGCGGACCGTAGGTGTTGAAGATCCGGGCGATCCGGATGTCCGCCTTGTCTTCCCGGTGGTAGTCCATGAACAGGGTCTCGGCGACCCGCTTGCCCTCGTCGTAGCAGGAGCGGGGGCCGATCGGGTTCACGTTGCCCCAATAGCTCTCGGGCTGGGGATGCACCGTGGGGTCGCCATAGACCTCACTGGTGGAGGCCTGGAGTACCCGGGCTCCGACCCGCTTGGCCAGCACCAGCATGTTGATCGCGCCCATCACGTTCGACTTGACGGTCTTGACCGGGTTGTACTGGTAGTGAATCGGCGACGCGGGACAGGCGAGGTTATAGATCTGATCGACGTCGATGAAGATCGGCTCGACCACGTCGTGGCGCACCAGCTCGAAGTCCTGGAAGTCGAGCAGGTGTTCCACGTTCTCCCGGCGGCCGGTGAAGAAGTTGTCGAGGCAGATGACGTGCGCCCCCTGGGCCAGGAGGCGCTCGCACAGATGCGAGCCGATGAAGCCGGCGCCACCGGTGACCAGAACGCGCATGCTATCTCCCATTGGATTCTACGGTATCGGATGCCACCGAATCGCGAGGGGAACGGCGTCGGCCCTCTCTGGGCTCCCCGCCGGATCCGCCTCCGCCACCCGATCCCTCCAATCCGATACCGCTCCGGACCGCTCCATCGCGATCCGCCAGCGCCAGACTGGGGGCTCCCCCGACGTTCAGACCCAGGACCGCCCGGGTCTGCCCGCCGCCATCCGCTAGTGCAAGTGCCGTCGTTTCATCGGGGAGCACCGCAAGAACCGCGCGCGACCGCTGCATGCTGTCCACCATGGCGAGCCCGGCGGACCCGTCGCCCAGGACCCGCAGCCGGAGCCGTTCCCGCCCCGCGGAGTCCGAAAGGATGAACTGAGCCGCCCCGCTGTCGGTGGCCTCCCAGACCCCCCGGATACGGCCGCTCTCGTCCCGGAGGACGAATTGCTTGGCCTCCACGAGAGCGTGGCTTCGATCCAACAGGCGGCCCCGCTCGGCCATGGCAATGATCGCCGCCGCGACGCCGAGGACTACGGCCAAGGCCACCAGGGCGAACCCGCCCAGCCGCCGGAGCCGGCGCATTTCGCGCTCCATGGCCTCGAGCCGCTGCTCGGGCGTCCCGTGACCCACCGTCATGCCGCACCCCCAGCCGGACTGCTCCTGCCCCGATCGACGGTCAGCTCCAGGAAGTACGACCGGCACGCGGAGTCCACCAGCTCGCGGATGAGCTTGCGCGGCTGATTGCGATAATTGGCGATGTCGAGAAGATGCTCGAGAATATCACGCGGGTGGCAGCCGCGGGGATCGATCTTGTAACGCTGGTAGTAGTCCTGATAGATCTGCATGACGGCCGCCTCCGAATAGTCCAGCCCGCGCTCGATGCAGCAGCGCCGGAAGATCTCCTCGTACTGCTCGCGGCTGGGACTCTCCACCCGGATCTTGTAGTGGATCCGCCGGAGAAATGCCTCTTCGACCAGGTGATCGGGCGCGATGTTGGTAGCGAACACCAGCAGGCACTCGAACGGCACCGGGAACTTCACGCCGGTGTGGAGCGTGAGATAGTCCACCCGCCGTTCCAGCGGCACGATCCAGCGGTTGAGCAGCTCCCGCGGGGGGACCCGCTGCCGCCCGAAGTCATCGACGATCAGCACGCCGCCGTTCGCCTTCATCTGGAACGGCGCCTGATAGACCTTGGCCTGCGGATCGTACTGGAGGTCGAGCTGCGCCAGGTTGAGCTCGCCGCCGACCAGCACCACGGGCCGGCGGATGTGCACGTAGCGGCGGTCGTAGTCGGCCGGCGGCCGGAGGAACGCGCGGCGGCTGTCGCCGGGATCGACATCGGCCCCGACCGGACGGTGATGGACGGGGTCGTAGAGGATCAGGACCTCGCCGCCGATCTCGATCGCGAACGGGATGAACATGTCCCCGCCGACCATGCGGGCCATGGTCTCCGCGATGGCGGTCTTGCCGTTGCCGGATTCGCCGTGGAGGAACACGGATTTGGCCGAGTTCACCGCCGGCCCGAGCAGGTCGAGCATGCCGGGGTCGAGCACCAGCCAGCTCAGTCCGTCGCGAACCGCGTCCTGGGTGATCCTCGCCTGACGCACCGACTGCTGCTCCATCCAGGCGCGATACTGCGCCAGCGGCACGGGGGCGGGACCCACGTAGGCCACCGTCTGCATCGTCTCCCGGGCTCGGCCGCGACCCTGATTGGTGAGGTCGAAGACGTAGGCCGAGCGGCCGTGTCCGGTGGTGCCTCTGAGCTCGAGCAGGCGCCGGGTCTGGAGCGTGAGGAGGAAGTCGTCGAGCAGGGTGAACGGAAGCTTCATCGCCTCCGCGAGGGCCACGCCGGTATGGGCGCCCTGCACGTAGAGCACCCGCAGCAGCAGGTCCATCAGGAACTCGCGGCTCAGCCCCGTGTCCTCGACGCTGTCGGGAACGGAGGGGCGCGCGTCAGTCTGCATGGGATCGACCGAGGGGTCGCGTCGGGATTGGGTCATGGGTCAGGCTCGTCCAGATGGAGCCGGTCGCCCACGGCGACCGCCGCGCGCTCCAGGGCCCCGGCAGGCAGCTCGACGGCGCAGGCGGCCGCCGGGTGCCACCGGGTCCGCCGGTTGGGCGCCAGGTCGCCATACGAGGCCAGCACGACGCCGTCGGGGTCGAGGAAGGCCACGTCGATGGGATAGCCCAGGCCCCACGTGTGCACCGCCTTGCAAGGTCGGAGCACGAGGCCCTGGCCGGGGGTCAGGCGGCGCCGGCCCAGCAGCCCGCGAGCCCGCTGCCAGAAACGTGCAGCGAGGGCGGCCTCGACCGCCAGCAGGTGAGAGCCGCCCTCTTTCCGTGCCGCGACGCGGACCGCGACCTTCTTCACTGCAGGCCGCCCAGCGCCTCGAAGATCTGAATCACCGCCGGCGCGAGGATCACCACGAACAGGGCCGGGAAGATGAAGAACACCAGCGGGAAGACCAGCTTGATGGCGGTCTTGGCGGCGGCTTCTTCGGCCCGCTGTCTCCGCTTGGTGCGGAGCGAGTTGGACTGGACCCGGAGGGTGTGCGCCACCGAGGTGCCGAACCGGTCGGTCTGGATCAGCATGGACACCAGGGAGCTGACTTCCGGCACGCCGGTGCGGTCGGCCATCCGGCGGAGCGCTTCGTCTCTCGCGGTGCCGGCCCGGATTTCCAGGTTGACGATGACCAGCTGCTCGCTCAGCACCGGGCTGACCCGGTCGATCTCTTCGGAGACGCGGACCAGCGCCTGGTTGAGGCCGAGGCCGGCCTCGACGCAGACGACCAGCATGTCGAGCGCGTCGGGAAGGGCGTGCGACACTTCCCGCTGCCGGCTCTTGACTCGGTTGCCAACGTAGAAGGAGGGAGAGATCCAGCCCGCGGCCGCGGCCCACATGGACCCCACCAGGGTGGCCGGCACGGAGTAGCCCACAGTCGGCAGCAGCAGGAACGCGGCCGATGCCAGCACGACCGCGAGCCCGAACCGCGCGCCCCAATAGATGAGCACCACGTCGGGATGGAGGAAACCGGCCTGGGCCAGCGTGGTCTTTACGGTCTCGGCGTCGTGCCGGTGGCCCGCCATCCGCTCGCCCACGCCGCGCAGGAGCACGGCCAGGCGCTCGAGGTTCTGCTTCTTGGTGCGGCCCCAGTCCTGCGCTCCGCCCACGCCGCGCAGCGCCGCGAGCTGGCGGGCGACTTCGGGGGAGCGCCACCGGGCGAGCGTGGCGACGAAATAGATCACCAGAGCCCCCGAGAGGGCCGCAAAGGCGGCGACCAGATAGAATTCTCGAGGCATCTTAGATATCGATGTTGATGATGCGGCGGATCCAGAGGAAGCCCATCAGCTGCATCGCTGCGGCGCTGATCATCAGGAACTGCCCCTGGGGATGGTTGAACAGCAGGCCGATGTACTCGGGGTTCGAGAACCAGATGATCGAGCCCACCACGACGGGCAGCAGGGCCAGGGTGTAGCCGCTCATGCGCCCCTGCGCGGTGTGCACCTTGAGCTGCCGGCGCACGGTGAACCGCTGCCGGATGACGTCACCCAGATTGTCCAGCACCTCGGCCAGATTGCCGCCGACCTCGCGCTGGATCAGGATGGCCGCCACCAGCATCCGGAGATCGATCAGGGGGACCCGGACGGTGAGCGCGAGCATGGTGTCCTCGAAGGGCAAACCGAACCGCTGCTCCTCGAAGGTGCGGAGGAACTCGCTGGCGACCGGCTCACCCGCCTCGTCGGCCACGATCTTGATGCCGGACCCGATCGGATGCCCGGCCCGGATGGCGCGCGCCAGCAGGTCGAGCGCATCGGGCAGCGCCTCCTCGAACGCGGTGAGCCGCTGCTCCCGCCGCCTGCGCACGTACACCATCGGGATCGTGGCGCCGGCCATGCCCGCCAGGATGGCGGCGATGCCGAACCCGGTCGGGACGTAGACCCCGACGGCGAACGCGAAGCCCACGCCCATGCTGATCAGCAGGAAGGTGCCGAGGCTCCAGGACACCGCCGCCTCCCGCAGTGTCGCTTCGATCGACGCGATGGCGGGAATGCGGACGGCCACCGCGAGCAGGGGGCTGACGACGCGAGCCGCGGGGGTGATCCGAAGGAGCTGATTCTTCTCGGGGCCCACGCCCCCCATCTCCTGCACCTTGTCGAGCTGAGTGCGGACCACCTGGTCCCGGCCCCGCTCCTGGAACCACTCGTAGAAGAGCGCGACCGAGACGGTGCCGAGCGCCACCACGCTGAACGCGGCGGCGCCGCGGGCCAGGACTTCGCCCGGGATACTCACCGCCGGATCGCCTTCGGCAGGCTGGGGTCGCCGTCGGAGAAGAGCTTGGTCCCGATCTCGATGCCGTAGGCCTTGAAGCGGTCCACGCACTTGGGCCGGATGCCGCTGGGGCGAAACTTGCCGAGCACGGTGTCGTTCTCCGCGATGCCTTCCCGCTCGAACATGAAGATGTCCTGCATCGAGATGACGTCGCCTTCCATGCCCACGATCTCGGAGATCTGGATGATCTTGCGGGAGCCGTCGGAGAGGCGGCTGACCTGGATCACCAGGTTGATCGCGCTCGCGATCTGCTGGCGCATCGCCTTCTCCGGCAGCTCCAGGGCGGCCATCGAGATCATGGTCTCGAGCCGGGCCAGCCCGTCGCGGGGCGTGTTCGCGTGCAGGGTGGTGAGCGATCCGTCGTGGCCGGTGTTCATGGCCTGGAGCATATCGACCGACTCCGGGCCGCGCACCTCGCCGACGATGATGCGGTCGGGACGCATACGCAGGGAGTTGACCAGCAGCATCCGCTGGGCCACCTCGCCCTGGCCCTCGATGTTGGCCGGGCGGGTTTCCAGCCGGACCACGTGGGGCTGGCGGAGCTGAAGCTCGGCCGAGTCCTCGATGGTGATGATCCGCTCGACCACCGGGATGTAGGACGACATGATGTTGAGCAGCGTCGTCTTGCCGGCGCCGGTGCCGCCCGAGATCAGGATGTTGAGCCGGGCCTTCACCGCGGCCCGGAGGAACTCGAGCATCTGCTCGGTGAGGGTGCCGAGCCGCAGCAGGTCGTCACCGGAGAGCGCGTCGCGCTTGAACTTACGGATCGACAGATGGGGTCCGTCCACCGCCAGCGGCTTGATGATGGCGTTGACGCGGGAGCCGTCGGGCAGGCGGGCGTCCACCATCGGCGAGGAGTCGTCGATCCGGCGGCCCACCCCGCTCACGATCCGATCGATCACCTGGAGCAGATGGCGGTCGTCCTGGAACCGGACGTCGGTCTTCTCCAGCTTTCCCCCGCGCTCGATGAAGACCTGGTGCGCGGTGTTGACCAGGATATCGGAGATGGTGTGGTCCTGGATCAGCGGCTCCAGCGGGCCGAGACCGAAGATCTCGTCCAGCACCTGCCCGATCAGGATCTCGCGCTCGTCGAAGTTGAGCGGGACCATGTCCTGGGTCAGCAGGTCGTGCACCACCTTCCGGATGGTGTCGACCACCTGGTCCCGGTCGGTTTTCTCCAAGTTGGAGAGGTTGAGCCGCTCGATCAGCCGGCGGTGGACCCGCGCCTTGACCTGCTGGAACTGGGCCGTCTCCAGGCGCGACTCGGCGGGCCGCGAGCCGAGGGCGGGGCCGGCGGTTCCGTTGCCGGGAGGGGGGACGTACGCTTCCCAGGGAAGCCGCGGCTTGCTGTCGTCCTTACCGTTGCCCCGAATCGGATCACTCATCGGCAGGCGCTCCCTTGCCGTTGGAATGGTTGCTTCGATGCCAGAGGGCACGGAACGGATTCGCCAGCTTGAGCCGCCGGCCGGCCGGCGCCCTGAGGCCCGAAATCTGAGTCCCCAGCGCCCGCAGATCCTTGACGTACTTGGACGACGCCGCCTGGAGAATCAACGGCTTGCCGCTGTTCACCGAGGTGATGACCGCCTCGTAGTCGTTGCTCAGCGTCGCATACACCTTGAGGCCGAGGGTCCGCTCGATGTCCTTGATCGTGATGGCCTCGCCACCCTGGTACCGGTTCACGATCACCCGGATCTGCTGCTCGCCGCCCACCAGCGCCCGGCGGATCAGCGGCAGGCCGCGCTGGATGTTCCGGATCGAGGGGAGGTCGGCGCTGGTCACCACGAACACCAAGTCGGAGTGCTCGAACACGGCCAGCGTGGCCGGGGAGAGCGACTTCGAGGTATCGACCAGCACGTAGTCGTAGTGCTGCCGGAGGAAGTTGATGATCCGGCGAATCTGGTCGGCCGAGACCGCTTCCGCGCGGTCGGGGTGGTACGGGGCCGAGAGGAGCTGCACCCCGGAGGGATGCTTCTCGATGAAGCTGGCCAGGAGGCCGGCGTCCATCCGGTGAAAGTTCTGGACCATGTCCACGAAGTTGAACCGCGGCTGGACGCCGAGGAACAGCGCGACCTCACCCAGTTCCAGCTCCAGGTCGACCAGCAGGGTCTTCTTCCCGGTGAGCTGGTGGAGCGAGATCGCAAGGTTGGTGATCACGGTGGTGGAGCCCGAGCCGCCCTTGGCGCTGGCAAAGGCGTAGACCAGGCCAGGCTGCCGGGGCCGGTCACCCCCGGTACGGCCCATTCGGGTGGAAAACCGCTCCACCGCCTTGAGCAGGGCCTCGGGGCTGACCGGCTTCACCATGTAGTCGATGGCGCCGGCCCGCATGGTCTCCAGCAACAGATCCGGCGACAGGGTGGGACCGACGACCAGGAACCGGCAGGGCCGGGTCTCCGCCACGAACTGCGCGAACTTGATGCCCAGCTCCGGATCGTCCTCCAGATCGAGCACGATCAGGTCGGCCTCCGACTGCCGGAGCGCCTGCATCTCCTGCTCGCCGACCTGCGCGAAGGGGGCGGAGATCTCGACGGCCAGGGTGATGCCGACGTCCGGGCCGGGCACGACGTCGCGTACCGTGGTCCGGAAGGCGGCATCAGTTGAGATCACCGCTGCGCGTATCGCGTTGTCTGGCATCAGTCCTTCGCCGTTGGGGAGACTGCTCGACTACTCGACCAGCCGCACGTGCTTCACCAGCGAACCGCCGCTGGCGCCGCCGCTGCTCGGGCTGCTCGTACCGTTCACATAGTAAAAGAAGCGGCCGGTGATCGCGTCCTGGTTGTCCACGTTCTCCAAGAAGAAGAGGGCGATGTTGTTGAACTGGACCGGAGGTTGGCCGGTTGTCATGACCCCGAACTGGTTCGGATCGAACAACGCGAGCTTGATCACTCGGGGGCTCGAACGCCAGTCGCCGAACCTGGAGTTCTGGATCGTGCCGCTGATCGCATCGTAATGCGCGGCGACATCCTGGTTGATCAGCCGCTGTATGGAGCCCTTGATGTCCAGCCCATTGCGTTGTCCAGGCACCGCCGTGAACACGTCGTCGAGGCCGACGGAACCATCGCGGCAGCCTTCGATGGCTTGACGCAACTCCGGATTGCCGTTGCTGCCCCCTGGGAACCTCCAGAGGGTGTAAGTATTGGCCGAGTTCTGATTCCCGCTATTTCCGTTCCCGTTGCCATTTCCGTTCCCGCCGCCGCCATTCCCGTTCCCGTTGCCATTCCCGTTCCCGCCGCCACCATTCCCGTTCCCACCGCCATTGCCGTTCTGCGCGGCAAAGGCCAGTGTGGTCTGGCGCCCGAAATCACCGTTGTAGGTGCGGCTCGAGGCGTCGACCTGGTTGTTTCGGAAGGCACTTCCGAAGCCGGTTTCCACGTCGTTGGTGGGCGGCGAATTCAGCGGCGCGTAGCTATCGCCCGCGTTGGGATCAAAAGTCCAATTCTCGTTCGGGTCCTCGATGTGATTCCCGTTGAGATCCTGCGTACCATCGGCCCAGGCATCCGGCACCATGAACGGCTTGACGCAATTGACCCCGTCCGCCGACTCAACCTGCGCCGCGGCGGTGGCGTTCACCGGTATGCTCTGCGCCCCCAGGATCCTCGCGAACCAGGTGCTGACACTGGGGCGACCCACGGTCACCCGCACCTTCTTGGTGGCATGGATCACGTTGATCCTCTGGACCTCCCCAGTCACCACCTGCTTGGTCAGGATTCCGTTCGACGTGGCCAGCTCCCGCGCCCGCTGGATGGCCAGGTTGGTGATCGCGGCCGTGTCGGCGGTGGCGAGGTCCATGAACGCGCTCGCGCCGGCCAGCGCGGCGGCTTCCGCCGCCCGCTCCGCATCCGCCCGCGCCTTGTACAGCATGCCGAGGTCGATCGCGATAGCGGCCACCCCGACCAGCGCCGTCAGACTGATCGCGGTCAATACCAGGGCGGCGCCCCGCTCGCGCTTCTTGGTCGATACCACCGCGGCATCCATCACGTTGTCAGCCATCCTTCGCCGTTGGAGAGATTACTCGACCAGCCGCACATGCTTCACCAGCGACCCGCTGCTGCCACCTGACGCCGGGCTGCCGGCTCCGTTGACGTAGTAGTAGAACCGTCCGCTGATCGCGGCATTGGCGTCCACACCCTCGAGGAAGAACAGGGCCACGTTGTTGAATTGGACCGGTGCCGGCCCGTTCCCCAGCGTCGCCATGTCGCTCGGATCGTACAGGGCGATCCTCATCACCCTCGGGCTGGAGCGCCAATCGGGGAAGCTCGAACCCTCGACGACCCCGGTGGTCTCATCATAGTGGGCGCCGGGGTCCCGGTTGATCAACTGCTGGACCGAGTTGGCGACGTCCAGCCCGCTGGGTGCGCCAGGCACCGACTGGAACAGATCGCCCAAGCCCAGCGAGCCTTCCCGGCAGCCTTCGATCGCCTGCCGCAGATCGGGATTCCCGGTGCTGCCCCCATCGAAGGTCCACAGTCGATAGGAGTTCATCCCGTCCGGCGTGCCGCTGGCGTTGCCGGGATCGCCCGGCGTGAGCGTCAGCTGGCGGCCGAAATCACCCGCATAGATCCGGTTGCTCGCATCCAGCGCGGCGTTCCGGAAATCGCTGCCGAAGCCGGTCTCGACGTCGAGCGGCTGCGACTCGAACGGCGCGTAGGTATCCCCGCTGGCCGGATCGAAGGTCCAGTTCTCGGCCGGATCCTCGAGCCCGTTGTCGTTCGCGTCCTGCGCGCTCTCGCCCCAGGCATCCGGGATCATGAATGGCTTCACGCACGAGACTTCGTCGGACCCCTCGACCCGGGCCGCGGCGGTCGCGTTGACCGGTATCGCGTATGCGCCCAGGATCTTCGCAAACCAGGTGCCGACGTTCGTACGGCCGACAGTCACCCGGACCAACTGTTCGCTGAACCTCACCGAGACGCTCTGGACCTCTCCCGCGACGACCTGTTTGTTCAGGATGCCGTTCGCCATCGCCAGCTCGCGTGCCCGGGTATCCGCGGCATTGTGGATGGTCAGCGAGTCAGCCCCGACCAGATCCATGAACGCGCTCGCTCCGGCCAGGGCGCCGGCTTCGGCGGCGCGCTCCGCGTCTCCCCGCGCCTTGTACAGCATGCCCAGATCGATCGCGATGGCGGCCGCCCCGATCAGCGCGGTCAGGCTGACCGCGGTCAGGGTCAACGCCCCGCCCCGCTCGCTCCACCTCATGGGGATGCCCATGGGTAGCTCTTCTTTCTAGGGCGCGTGTACTACTTCCGCCCCGTGGTGTCCGTCCGGGCCGGCCGCATCCGTCGCGACCAGTCCCACGTCGAAGGCTCACCCGTGGGCACCGGCGGCAGGGTCTCGGTGGCGCCGACCAGCTTCGGCGTCACGATGACCAGCAGCTCGGTGCGGCGCTCCCGTGCACTGGTGGAGCGGAACAGGGCGCCAAGAATCGGGAGATCCCCGAGGACGGGAATCTTGGAAACGTTTTTGAGGGTCGAGTTGTCGAGCAGGCCGCCGATGGCCAGGTGCTGGCCTTCTTTCAGCTCCACCTCGGTTTCGACTCTCCGGGTCAACAAGCTGGGCACCACGAAGCCCGAGAACGTGAGCGCGTTGGCGAAGTCCAGCGACGACACTTCCGGGACCACCTTCAGGCGGATGTTGCCGTTCCGCATGATGGTCGGGGTGAACCGGAGCATGATGCCGAACGCGCGGAACGCGATGGAGACCGCATTGGTGCCACCGCCGCCCTGCACGGTGGGATAGGGGAACTCGCCGCCGGCCAGGAAGAAGGCTTCCTTTCCCGGCAGGGTCACCAGGTTGGGCTCGGCCAGCTCCTTGAAGTCGCCCCGCGACCGCAGGGCGCGGAAGGCCGCCTCGATGGACGAGCCGGGATTGAACAGCGAAAAGTCGATGGTGCCGTCGGAGCTGGTCCGGCCGGTCCAGCGGCCGTCGTCGTCCAGCTCGTGCGGGTTCACCGTGCTGAGCGTGCTCGACCACTCGGCGACCGCGCTCCGGTTCACCTCGGCGAAGCGGACCTCGAGCAGCACCTGGAGCGCGGTGGGCATCGACAGGTTGTCGATCACTACGGCACCGCTGCCCTTGGCGATCTCGACCGCGCGGGTGGCCGCGCTCGCGTCGCGCACCTGGCCGGAGAGCGTCACGGTGTTGCCCGACGCGGACACGACCACCTTCTCGCCGGGGAGCACATCGTTGAGGTAGCGCTGCAGGCCGGAGGCATCCGCCGTCACCTCGATGCTGTACAGCTTGGGGCCGGACGTGCCGCCGGTCCACACCAGGAGGGTCGTCACCCCGATCTCCTTGGCGTTGACCAGCACTTCGCGTTGGGACAGCGTGGTCACGTCGGCCACGCCCGGCTCACCCACCGAGACCCGCTCGATGGCGGCGTCGGTCTCCAGCAGAAGCGACGCGCCCTTGGAGAGGCTCAGCACCTTCTCCGGGGCCTCGAAGATCCGCTGCGCCGACGCGAACGACGGCATGGCCAGCAGCAAGGTCACTGCCATGGCGACGACCGGGAACACCGCCCGGTACCGATGGGTCCCACGCACACGTGCGCTCACAATCCTCCCCACGATGAGGTGAACCGTCGAACCGGGGTACATCAGAACTTCATCAGCGTGCGAGCGCCACCGCGATAGACCTGGACCACCGAGGAGTCCCGACTGGTCGGCGCGGAGATGATGCTGCGCCGGGGACCCTGGACCGGTACGACCGGACGGCCCAGCAGCGCGCCGGCGCGGGCGCCTCCGGTCGTGATCGTCGTCGTGTCCATCTCATTCCGCAGGGCGAACTGGATCCGGCCCTGGTTCGCCGCCATGGTCAGGGTCTCGGCCTGCTCCGGCGTGACCAGCACGGTGATGACCGGCACCGGATGCGGGCGGCCCTCCTTGTCGCGCTGGATCTGGGTGCCGGCGCTCAGAGCCCGGACCTTCTGCATCATGATCTCGGTGGTCGGCTCGCCGTTGGCGTTGTTCATGGTGAGCAGCACGTCCACCTTGCTCCCCGGCAACACGAAGCCGGCCACGCCGACAACTTCGTCCACCCGCACCGCAACCGCGCGCATGCCGTTGCTGATCAGGACCGGGAGACCGCCGCCGGTGCCGATCGGCGCCAGCTTGGCCTCGAGCAGCGGCTCGTTCTCCTGGACCGTGGTGATGAGGCCCCGGCCGGCGGCGGCATCGGCCGAGGAGAGGTAGCCGGTCGGCATCGTGGCGCCGGGCCATGGCACCAGCTTCACGTCCGCAGCGTCGAGGACGCTGCCCATTGGCAACTCGCGGGCCGCGACGGCCACGACGCCGCTACGGGTCTCCGCGACCAGGGGCGGTGTGTATTGCCGCAGGTACCGCAGCGCGAGGAGTCCGGCGGTGCCGCCGGAGACCAGCGCAAGGGCCAGGATGAGCCAGGGTCTCAGCCGTCGCATGCCAGTCGCTCCTACTCGTTGCGCATGACCGCGCTCGATTTGAGCTGGATCACGCCGTTGTATTGGTCCGCGTTGCATCCGCCGCCGTACGATGAACACGCCAGCCGCATCACCGGAGCGAACACGCCGAAGCTGTATGGGACCGAGACGGTGACGCCGACCGGCAGGCCGGTGCCCCCGTTATAGTGGTCGTATGCCGCGGGGTCACCCACCAGCACCATGCTCGGGGTGCCTTGGATCCCGCCGGCCCTGAGCACTCCCACCGCCACGGTGACGACGGAGTCCTCCGGGATCCCGCTCCCGTTCAGGATCGCCGCGGTGCGCGCGCCCTGCCGGGCGGCATCGCCGACGACCTGATGCATGTGCCATGCTCGGCCGAATTCCATGATCCCTACGACCATCAACAGCAGGATCGGCACCACCAGCGCGAACTCGGTCAGCGACTGTCCGCGGTTGCCGCGAACGCCGCGCCGCCGCCACAGGATCGTTGTCTTCATATTCTCGAGCTCCCCCAGAACCACCAGGCCATGGCGCCCACCGCAATCGGCACACCATACGGAATCGTCATCGCCGCCGGCGATGTCAGCGTGGGCATCAGCTCGCGACGCAGCGGCGAGAACCATCGGATGATCATGTATGCGACGTTGATCAGAACCGTACGGAGGGAGCCCCGACGGATCGCCTCGGCCAGCGCGAGAACGCCGCCGAGCAATCCGACGAGGAGGCAGGCTCCAACCAGCTCAGTCGGCCCCATGAAGGCGCCGACCGCGGCAACCAGCTTCACATCACCGCCGCCCAACGCTTGAATGATGAACAAGGGCACCGTCAGCGCGAGCGCGAGCGCGACGCCGAGGAGCCCGTCGGCAACCGCCCCCGGCCCCTGGAGGAGCCGGAGAGCGATAGCCGCGATAACGCCACTGACGGTCAGAACATTCGGGATCCGCCGCGACCAGAGGTCGAGACTCGCCCCCGCCACCATCACGAACGTGAATGCCGCAGTTGTGACCAGCGGCGCATCCGCGACGAGGGCGCGCATCTACCGAACCTGCTCGGCGAGACGCCCCGAGGTCAGTCGAAAATACCGCTGATGATGCCGCTGATGATGCCACCGCCGCCGGCACCTTCCTGAACAACCGACGAGTTGTTCTGCAGGGCGTTCCGGGTGTTCCGGAAGATGTTGCCCAGCGCGTTCCGGTAGCTGCCGAGCAGCAGAATCAAGCCCAGAGACACCAGTGCAATGAGCAGGGCGTACTCAGTGAGCCCCTGTCCCTTCCGGTCTCTCCGCCGCAGTGTGCGCATATCCTACTCTCCTGTGAAGGCCTTGGAGGACCGGTGCCGGCCTCCGGGGTGAACCCGCCGATCAACCTTGATCGGGGGCAGTTACGTGGTCGCCTGGGTGACCGAGGCGTTGTTCTGGAGCGTGTTCCTCGCGTTCCGGAAGATGTTGCCCAGCGCGTTGCGGTAGCTGCCGAGCAACAGGATCAGGCCCAGCGAGACCAGTGCAATGAGCAGCGCGTACTCGGTCAGTCCCTGTCCCGATTCGTCGTTCCAAAGAGCGGTCAACATCGCAGGCACCTCGATCAGGGGTCGAACTACGTGGTCCGGCGAATGTTGCCGCGCCGGTCTAGGCATCAGGATTGGGGCGTGCTCGTGTTGTTGTTGAGCACGTTCACGGCGTTCCGGAACAGATTCCCGAGGGCGCTCCGGTAGGCGCCGAGCAGGAGGATCAGGCCGAGCGAGACCAGGGCGACCACGAGGCCGTACTCGGTCAATCCCTGCCCGCTTTCGTCTTTCCATACAGCACGCATTACGGCCTTCATGATGAGCTCCTCCTGCGGTCACGAGCCGGTTGAACGGCGACTGGATGCCTAGCCCCGGTAGGGGCAAGCAGCGGCCTTCAGTTGTGGATGTAGGGGGGCTACAGTGTAACCCACAGGCACGGTATCTGCAAGGCTGGCATACCCTTGCAAGAAACAGCTCTTCGCGCAAACACTTGCAGCGAATCCAGATACCGGTGGACCGCCGCGGAAGAGGCAATCGGCGTGCCGGTCTAAGGGGAAAACCCAGGATATTGTACTGCATAGAGATGCGCGCCGAGTTCCGGCCGCCGACGGATTTTGGTTGCGGACGTGCAGCAGCGTAAACGTGGCAACTCACCTACACGACGGCCGCGCCAGACCCCTGTCGCGTTAATCGAGGATCCGACCCAAATGCGACTGCGACTCCCGGCCCCCTCCTTGACCGACATGGTCTTCGCCTCACTGGCCCTCCTGGTGCCGTTGGGCCGCGGCGGGCCGCTGCTCAACAGCGACGGGGACCTGGGCCGCCACCTCCGGGTCGGGGAGTACATGCTCCAACACGGCCTGCTGCATCAGGATGTGTTCTCCTTCACCAAGGCGGGGGACCCCTTCGTGGGGTACGAATGGCTGAGCGAAGTGGCCTTTGCCGCCGTGTACCGGCTGGGCGGGCTTCCCCTGATCTCGGTGGCCTGCGGGCTGATGATCGCCTTCACCTACGCCTTCCTCACCTCCATGCTCCTCCGCCGGGGCGTAGACCCGCTCCTGGCCTACCTGGTCGGGCTCCTGGCCGCCGCTCTGGGCTCCGTCCACTGGCTCGCCCGCCCCCACCTGTTCACCATGCTCGGGGTGGTCCTGGTGATGGGACTGCTGGAGCGGGACCGGGAGGGGGCCCGGCCCTGGGCCTACATGCCCCTCTTCGCGGTCTGGGCCAACCTCCACGGGGGATTTCTCTTCGGGATCGTCCTCATCGGCCTGTACCTGGCCGGCGACCTGGCGGAGGCGCTCACCTCGGGCGACCGCCCGGTCTGGATGGCCCGGGCCAAGCGGCATGCCGCCGCCATCGGCTTCGCCGTTCTCGGCACGGTGATCAACCCCTATGGCATCAGCCTCCCGCTACACGTGCTGGGCTGGTTCCGGATGTCGTATCTCATCGACAGTACCCAGGAGTACCTGAGTCCGGACTTCCACTCGCTGATCGGGAAGTTCGTCCTCCTCGTCCTGGTGCTCATCATGCTGGCCCTGGCCTCGACCCGGCGCCGGCCCTCCTGGCCCCACCTGTTCGTCATCCTCGCCACGGTCGCCTCGTCGCTCATCTACCAGCGCAACATCCCGCTCATGGGGATCGCGGCCCTGACCGTGCTCGCCATACATATCAGCGAGGAGTGGCAGGCGCTGCCCGACGTCCGAGGGATCCGGGCCACCTTCGCCCGGGAGAGCCCGGGCCGCCAGACCGGACCCTGGTCGGCCGCGGTGGCCGTGCCGCTGCTCCTGTTCACCATCTCGGCCAGCCCGCTCGCCAGCATGCAGCTCGTGCCGGGGTTCTGGAATCCGAAGGTGTTCCCGGTGACCGCGGTCCAGAAGGCGCGCGAGGCCGGCCTCACCGGCCGGATGTACAACGAGTTCATCTGGGGGGGCTACATCCTGAAGGAGTGGCCGGAGGAGCGGGTCTTCATCGACGGGCAGACCGACTTCTACGGCGAGGAGATCGCCCGGACTCACAGCTGGATCGCGTCACTGTCGCCGGGGTGGAGGGAGCTGCTGCGGAAATGGGACATCGACATCGTCCTGATGCCCAGCCGCTCGGGGCTGACCTACGAGCTGGCCCGCGACCCGGCCTGGGAGCTGTGGCACTGTGACTCGACCGCGGCACTCCTGCGCCGGCGCCACAGCACCGAGACCACGCCCACCGCCGCCGCCCCGGCATACGAGCTCTCCCGCTGTGCCCCGATCACCTTTCCCAAGGTGGAGCCGAAGCCGCTGAAGGCTCAGTGATTATGTGATGGGGGACGCGCCGTGGCCGGCTCCGCCCGGGCGTGGAGCGCCCCCGCATCGTAGTAGAGCGCGAACGTAGGCTTGTCCAAGCTGTACATCTGCCGCTCCGCCGCATCGCTGCAGACCGGCCGAAGCTCCGCGGTTACGAAGCCGCACGCCGCCAGGGCCCTCGCCTGGTCCAAGTCGGACAACTTCTCGATCAACCCCTCGATGCAGGCGACCTTGTCGTCCCGGTCGCCCCGGACGCATATGGTGGCCATGACGCTCGGCTCCCGGAATACCTCTCCGCCGAGGCTGCCCAGCCCATGAAAGCAGCCCCGCCGCTGCGGGCCGTCCAGCCGCATGCACTCCAGCGCGACCCTGGTCCGATCGCCGAACCAGTACAGCAGGCGGCCTGTGTTGTAGCGGTAGCAGGCGGCCGGGAACAGGGTCTCCACGGCGCAGGGCGCGTGCAGCGAGGCGGCGGACAACCCCTCGAGCGCCTTCGGCGTAAGGATCTTCTCCATGTACACGCCGGTGGCGCAGTAGTACTTCATCGGATCGAGCGAAAAGCCGAGGCAGGCGTCCACCGAGCGCCTGGTGTCGCCGTTGGTGAGGAACATGAGCGCGTGACCGAGTCCGTGAGCGCAATTCCCCGGCTTGTGCAGCCGCCGCATGGTGGCCGACGCGCAGAACTGGTTCATCGCCCCGGCGACCGCCTCCAGCGACGAGGTGCCGAAGGCCTCGCTCACCGCTCCGTGCATACAGCCGGAGGTGCATCCCGTGCCGCAGTCCGACAAGGCGGTCTCCAGATCCCGGGACGCCGCGAAGATCGCGCGGCCGAGATCGTGGGACTCAGGGTGACAGGCGGGGTAAGTCTCTTCGAGGAAGCCCAGCAGCGCGCCAGCGCCGAACCGCGGCAGATATCGCTCGAAGACAGGACGCGGCGCGAGCCTGGCCGCCGCGTACTCGGCCTTGAAACTCGCCCAGTCGGCGGAGTCCGGGTTGACCCGCATGGAGACGCTCTGGGCCCGCGCCTGGCCGGCCAGCGCGGCGACCGCCAGCAGGCCGCTGGCGATGGCCGTGAGCACGGCAGTTCTCCGCATCAACCGCAACTCTGCTCCAGCACGTGGACTTTCCTTATCACCGGCGGCGGCGACCCAGGTGGCGGGGTGCGCTCCAACATGTAGTTCAGGTGCACCGTTCCGACCCGCTCGCCGGGGCCGTGCCGCCGGTTCCATTGGCGGCAGGCATACCGGGCCAGGGCGATGCGATACTCCGCCTCCGGCACCGAGTTCAGCCGCTGGAGGTAGTCCAGCCAGTGGGCGTTGGGGTAGGCGGCCCGAAAGTCCGCCGGCTTGGATTCCCCCACCGAGGCGGGCCACACCACGGTCCGGGTACCATCAGCGTTCACCCCTTCGGCCAGATACCACCCGTCCCCGTTGGAGGGGTATGGCGCGAACATCCTCCACTGCTGGAAGAGGCGCGTCGCGGAGAGGTACGCGCGAAGCGGCCCCGTCTTCAACATCGGGTCGGTCGGTTCCAGGATCAGGTTGAAGCTGACCAACGCGAGGGAGATGAGAACGACAATCTCGCCGACCAGTCCGCGCTGCTCCCTCGGCGGTGGCGGCACCAGGCGTGGCGGCCAGCGCTGGAGCACGCGCGTCAGGAAGGCCGGGGCGGATCTGCCCGCCATGCCGAGCCGGGCCCGCGCGCGCCCGAGCAGATCCCAGAACTCGCCCGGCAACAGGGCCAGCCAGCCGGCCATGCAGATGACCGCGAAGAGGCCGAGGCGCATGGTCAGGCCCAGCCCGGCGTGGAAGCTCACGAAGATCACTACCGCCGCCAACCGCAGCGGACCGGTCCGGACCGGCGAAAAGAGCAGCAGCGGTCCGAACGCCTCCAGCAGCAGCGTGCTCGTCGTGAGCCAGCGGAGCAGATCGGGGTAGGCCAGGAGCGACTTGCCCAGGGGAGTCACCATCATGTCCAGGCTGAGCGCGTAGTAGACGGCGCTCTGCTCGGTCACCCAGACCGGGTGCATTTTCGCCGAGGCGCTGAACCAGTACAGCGCGCACATCTGCAGCAGGATGGCCAGGGTTCCCGCGGAGAGCAGCGTCCGGGGCAGCGGAGGCGCCGAGCGATTGAGCGCGCGGTCGAGCGAGAAGTGCGCGTTCAGCGGGACGAACATGCTCCAGAACAGGAGGAGCGTCAGCAGTCGGTCGCCTCCGTGGACGACCATGCTGTTCCTGGCGTGGACCGAGGCGAGCAGGATGTAGCTCACCACGGTCATCAGCCGGGTCTGGTACCCAAGCAGCAAGCCGACCGCGGCAACCAGCGCGAGGAGGAAGAGCGCCAGCTCGAAGCCGTAGCTGCCCCCCAGCATGTGCAGGCTGATCGCGTACGGATTGCCCACCCGGGTCATGACCTCTCGTGGCAGCACGCCGGCATCGGTGTAGAAGTTGTCGATGTCGGGAATGCGGGTGACGATATCCACGATCAGACAGAGCCCGATGGCGATCCGGAACAGCGCCACGGAGCGGAGATCGAGCGCGAGGCCGTGCAGCCACCGGATGAGGCCAGACTCCTGCTCCGCTTCCTCCGGCTCGGGGGCCACGACCGGTTCCTCGCGCAGGGGCATCATCGCCAGTCCGCCGGCTTCTCGAAGCAGTGATGCTTCATCACCAGCTCATGGGCGCCCGGGCCCTCCGCGGCGTTGAGGCCGGGAGAAGGCGCGTTGTGGTAGACCCAGATCAGGTCCACCTGTTGCGGCACCGGGCGGCCGGCGTTCCAGCGGCGGCAGAGGAAGTCGCCGAACACTGGGCGGTGCGCCGCGAACCGATCCGAGTGGAGGCTGCGCAGGTACGTATCCCAGCTCGGGTCCGACAGGGTCTGCCACCGCCGGCCGGACGACTCACTCGAGGGAGGACCGCCTCCGGCCAGCAGATCGAAGAGCGAGCCGGCCTTCGTCGCTCCATCGATTTGAAACCAGCCGCCGTCGGCCACGGGCGTCGCCAGGTCCGCCCAGCTCGGGCCCAACGACAGCGAGCGCAGGACCCGGGCGCCGGGGCCCTTCGGGCGGTCCCCCGAGTCCGCATGTGCCGACTGCCCCACCGTCATCAGCAGGAAAGCCGCCACGGCCACGAGTTGCCCAGCGGTCCCCGGTTTGAGCGGGGCCGGTCGCGGAGTGATCGAACGCAGCGCATCGAACGACTCGGAACGATGCTCCGCCACCCAGCGATAGGCCCGGGTGCCGATCCAGCGCAGCGGGGGGAGTCGCAGCACCGGCGCCAGCAGACGCCAGCCTCGCGAGTGGCGGGAGAGCTCGACCAGCCCGTCGTACTCCTGGTGGACGGCGCCGTCCGCCGACTGCACGATCCAGGATCCCCGATCGCGCATCAGCGCGGTCATCCCGGCGTCGCTCTGCGCCTCCCGGATCGGCGCGGTGGACCCGAGCAGCGTCCGGTTGAGGATCAGCGCCATGCGGCGGCAGAAGCCGCACCCTCCATCGATCCAGATCGTCACCCCGTCGGCTGCCGTTCGACGGCCTCCGACCCGGTCCCAGAACCAGCCGGGAAGCATGACGGTCCACGCCGCGGACCCGACCCATGGAAGGATGCCGAGGTCCGCGGTAATCCCGAGCCAGACGTACGACGACACCATGAGCGCCACGACCCCGAGCCTCAGCGTTGGGGTCAGCACCGGCGAGAGCGCGATCAGCGGAGCGGCCAGCCAGAGGATGGCGATTGCAGGTCCGGCCAGGTCCACGAAGGCGGCGGTGGACGCCGCGATCCAGTGGACCACGCAGAGCTGGAGCACCAGCGCCAGGGAGCCCGGCGACAGATGTGCCGGTGAGGGCGGGAGGGCCTCCGGGTTCAGCGCCCGGTCCAGCGAGGCCGCCCCGCCCAGCGGAACGAACATGCCCCAGAACAGCAGCATCCGGAGGAGATCGTCACCGGCGGTCACGATCAACGGATTTCTGGCGTGGAAGGATGTCAGGAGCAGCCAGGACAGACCCGCGCTGAGCCGCGACCGATAGCCCAGGATCAGGGCGAGGGCACAGGCGATCCCGAACAGCACCAGGAGCAGCTGGATCAGCCTCTCCCCGTTCATCAGGTTCAGGCTGAGAATCGGCTGCCGGCCGGAGAGCCGGAAAAAGTCGGCCCGGGGCAGCACGCCCCGGTCGGTGTAGAACGCATCGAGTAGGGGAATCCGCCCCAGGAGATCGCCCAGCAAGCAGAGCCCCAGGGTGGCGCGCAGCAGGGCCAGCGACCGAAGATCTACTTGAAGACCGCGGAGCCAGTCCCCGATCACGATTCCCGGGCCACCACGTCGGCCGGGACCGACCCCGTGCTCCCCGCTTGGCGCGGCGTCGCCTTCGGCGGCAACAGGTTGAACCGCACGATATGCATGATCGCCGCGACACCATCCCGCCAGCCGATCTTCTTTCCCTCGGCGTAGGTCCGGCCGGAGTAGGAGATGGCCACCTCCCAGATCCGGGCCCGCGCCTGCGCCAGGCGCGCCGTCACCTCGGGCTCGAACCCGAACCGGTCGCTGGTGAGGACCAGGGACTTCATCAGCGGGGCCTTCACCATCTTGTAGCACGTCTCCATGTCGGTCAGGTTCAGATCGGTGAACATGTTGGACATGAGCGTGAGGAAGCGGTTGCCCACCGAGTGCCAGAAGTAGAGGACCCGGTGGTCCCCGCCGAGGAAGCGGGAACCGAACACGGCTTCGGCCCTGCCGTCGAGGATGGGCTGCATGAGCCGCGGCAACTCGGAGGGGTCGTACTCCAGGTCGGCATCCTGGACCACGATGATGTCACCGGTCGCGGCCGCGATGCCGCTCCGGATCGCCGCGCCTTTCCCCCGGTTGGCCGGGTGATGCACCACCACCTGGATCACGCCGCTGTCCCGCAGCTCCTCCAGGATCGCACCGGACCGGTCGGACGACGCGTCGTTGACCGTGACGATCTCGATGTCGAGGGGGACGTCGCGGACGCGCCGGACCAGCTCGGCAACAGTCGCCGCTTCGTTGAAGACCGGAATGATGACGGACAGCCGGACGGAATCGGGCATGCGCTCCTCGTCGGGCGCACGGGTTTGCGGGGGTCGCCCTGCGGCGCCCGGGCGCAACTCACGTGCCTGCCCTGGGTTGGATGAACCCGGAGGGGAGACGGCGATCGGTCAACGGGTTACGAGACGCACTGGGGGGAGTCGGCGGGGGACCCGGCTGTGGGATCTCCGCCCCAGCCGTCGAAGCCGCCACCCAGTGCCAAAGTTCGCATGGGGGCTGTTCCCGCGCCAGCGCGCGGGCCGGCTCAGCCCGCGGCTGATCGCCGGCTGCGGAGCAGCACCAGCGCCAACGCCGGAATCAATCCGCTCCAGAGCGTGACGGTCCCCACCGCCCAGCTCCACTCCGCGTAGGGCTCGCGGATGGGGAATCCGGGCCAGATTACCCAGGCCACCTGGGTCAGCAGCGTCAGGAACGCCGACTCCTTGCGGTCGGCGGCGACCAGGCCGGCCGGAAGCAGGTCATAGGGAAGCCCGGTGGTCGGCACAGCGGCGAGGCCAAGCAGCAGACGGGCGTCGGCGTCGCGCCAGCGGAGCAAGGCCAGAAGCATCAGAAACCCGCCCGGCCGCAGGAGCAGCGGGCGGAAATGGGTGGACTGTGCCAGCGCGTCGCGCCACGCGAGCGGCCACCTTGGGTCGATCGCCAGGCTCAGCAGCAGGACCGCTACCGAGCCCGCCACCAGGATCACCGCGGATCGCTTGGAGCGGGTGCCGGCCAGGATGGCCGCGCCGAGGTTCGGCTTGGCCGCGGCCACCGGGCCGAGCCAGGGGAGCAGCAGCGCCGCGCTCAGGATGGCCGACCATTGACCCCCGGTGGCGAACAGGATGAACGGCAGCCCGAGGAAGGAAGGCCAGAGCCAGGGGCGGTGCCGCCCGATGGCGTAGCCATAGAGTCCGCCGCACAGGGCCACGAACAGCAGCCGGGCGATGCGGTACTGGAACACCGCGACCGGCAGGGTGAGGACCGCGCTGGTGAGCGGGTAGTACAGCGGGAAATAGAAGCGGGGCGGCCGGACGACCTCGTAGGCGTCCTGGCCGGTGATGATGCACCGCGCCGCCCACCAGACCTGGTCGAAGTCGATCCCGCCGAGCGGGCGGCTCTGGTTGAATTCGAGGAGTATGAAGGCCGCCAGGACGGCGCCCGCCGCGGCATAGGCCGCGGCGCGGATCCGGTCCCGTGACCGCTCCCCGGCGGGCGCGGCCACGCCCGTCTCAGCGCATCGGCAGTCGCAGGAACGACGCGGACACGTACGCGATCACCATGGCCAGCACGAACCCGCACAGGATGACCACGACGGTGTAGCTCAGCGCCTTGTCCTCAGGCGACTTCATCAGGACCGGAAGGCCCAGATACAGCAGGTAGAAGCTGTAGAGGCCGAGGATGCCGAGGATGCTCAGGGCGGGTATGAGCCCGAAGATCCCGGCGACCCAGGCCGCTGTGTAGGAGTAGGCGGCCACCTTGAGCGCCTGGGTCCGGTTGGGAGTGCCTCCGAACGTCGGGGCCAGCGCGTCGATGATGATGGCGAGGACGAACACGCCAACGAGCATCAGGACGTACTGCACCACGGCCTGGGTCAATGCCGTGGTGACGGGTACCCGGTAACTGAAGCCCAATAATGAGACGCCGAACATCGACATCCCGATGGCGCTGGCGACCGGGCCGATCGCCGCCAGCGGCATGATGTATCCCTTGTACAGCTCGGGAACGGTCGTCGGCTCGGCGTCGATGACCGGCCACTCGGTCTTGGGCGTGAGCAGGATGTTCTTGACTCGGTCCACGAGCGCCATGGTCGGTCTCCTGTAGCGGGATAGGCGAGGGAGGCGGTCATATAGTGCGTTCGGAGATGGCCCCCGTAAAGGGGCGTCCCACGCCTCGGGAAACCCGGACGTGGTGCCCGGCGTAAGTTCGGGCGACCTTTCCGCCGCCCAAAAACCCCTGCCGGAGAGCTTCACGTGCCTCGTGCCCTGTTCCGGGCCGGCCCGCTCGCTGCGGCCGTCCTAGTCCCCCTCCTCGGCTGCGGCCCCTCGGCCGCCCCGACCTCGACTCCCGCGCCGTCCGGGGCCACCTCCCCCGCGATCGCGGCCGCCGACCTCCGCAGCCGGCTCTACGCCTACGCCGACGACTCCATGCAGGGGCGGAAATCGGGCACCGCGGGGAACGTGAAGGCCACCGACTACCTCGCCGCCGAGGCCAAGCGGATCGGCCTCGAGCCCGCGGGCGAGAACGGCGGCTGGTTCCAGACCGTCCCGATCGTCAAGCGGACGCTGGACCCATCCTCCGGCCTCACGGTCGATGGCACCGTGCTCAAGGCGTGGGACGACTTGATCCCCCGGGATCAGGGCAAAGGCACCCGGTCGGTCGAAGGCGCGCAGGTCGTGTTCGGAGGCACCTGGGACCAGGATCTGATCCCGCTGGAGCAAGCCGCCGGCAAGCTGGTCGTGGTCGCGTTCCCCCCGGTGAACGGGGTACCCGCGGCCTCGGTGAACCGAGCCCAGACGACGGAGCGCTTCCGGAGTGCCGCGGGCATCCTGATTGCGACGCTAGACGCGATCGGCGCCACCGAACGGCTCGATCTCCAGGACTCCGGGGCGCAGCTCGCGAGCAGCGAAAGCGGGCCGGAGACTCCGGCATTCATGTACGGCACCTCCCGCGCGGCCGAGGCACTGCTGGGCGCCCCGGTCGCGGGAATGCAGCCGGGGACCGCGGGCAAGACCGTGTCGGGCACGGTGCGCTTCGAGGATACACCGGTAGGCGAGCCGGCGCGGAACGTGGTCGCGCTGCTCCCCGGCAGCGATCCCGCGCTCCGGGGCCAGATGGTCGCGGTCGGCGCGCACAACGACCACGACGGCATCGCCCCGGTCGCGGAGGACCACGACTCGCTTCGCGCGTTCAACCGGCTCATGCGGCCGGAAGGCGCCAACAGCACGCCGGGCGAGCCCACCGCGGAGCAGTCGGCGAAGATGAAGGCGATCCTCGACAGCCTGCGGCGCGGTCAACAACCGCGCCGCGACTCGGTGCTGAACGGCGCAGATGACGACGGGAGCGGCAGCGTGTCGGTGTTGGAGATCGCGGAGTATCTGGCGAAGGGAGGCCAACGGCCGAAGCGGTCGGTGCTGTTCGTGTGGCACACGGCCGAGGAGATGGGCCTGCTCGGCGCCGACTGGTTCACCCGCCATCCCACGGTGCCGCGCGACTCGATCGTGGCGCAGCTCAACGTCGACATGATCGGCCGGGGCGGCGCGACCGACCGGCCGGACGGCGGGCCCGGCTATCTCCAGATCATCGGCTCGCGCCGGCTTTCCAGCGAGCTGGGCGACCTGGTGGAGCGGGTCAACACCGACGGGAAGTACGGCTTCACGGTCGACTACCAGTACGACGCCGACGGCCATCCCGACAACTATTACTGCCGGAGCGACCACTACATGTACGCCCGGTTCGGGATTCCGATCGCCTTCTTTACCACAGGGAGCCATCTCGACTACCACCAGCTGACGGACGAGCCGCAGTACATCGAGTACGAGAAGATGACGCGTGTCGCGCGGCTGATCGCAAACGCGGCGACCGAGGTGGCGAATCTCGATCACCGCATCGTGGTGGATAAGCCGAAGCCGGATCCTGAGGGGGTCTGTAAGCAGTAGTTGAGGGCTTGGATACACTGCAACAGCGAAACACGAGCTCCTCGCTTCGCTCAGGATCAGGCGATTCGGTGTAGGTTCAATCATCCCATCTAGAGGGTGCTGCCTTGAGCGCTCGACTCGTTTCGCTGGCCATCTTGGCCTTCCTGATTTCCTGCGGATCGGGAACCGTCCGGTCCGACGACGACAGCGGATCGGTGGCGCCCGCGCCGGCACCGGACACCGAACCCTCCCTGGTCGAGGCCGATACCACGATCCCCCCGGCGCCGGTGGCACAGGCCCCCACAATTCGGCCGCCCACCGTCACTCCCGATACGGCCGCCCGCCCCACTCCCGCCGGTACCCTGGCGGATGTCGAGATCCGGAGGATCGGCCGCTGGGTCAGCTCGAACATCAAGGGCTCCCGGCGCCTGGTAATTCGGGACAACGCGACTTGGACCCGGTTCTGGTCGGAGCTGGGCGCCGGGGTGCGGCCCCAGGTCGATTTCAGCCGCGATCTGGTCATCGCCGTGGCCTCCGGGGAGCGGACGACTGGGGGGCATGACATCGTGGTCCAGCGGGTCCAGCGCACCGGCGGTGAGCTCAGGATCGAGGTCCTGGAGACCAGGCCCGGTCAGGGATGTATGACCACCGCCGCGCTGACCCAGCCGGTGGACGTCGTCATGGTGCCGTCGGAGGGGGTGACCGGCTGGAGCTTCATCGACCGGGCCGCCACCGGACAGTGCTGAGCTATCTCGCTTGCCGGCCCGCAGATGGCCCCGAAAGCCGCCGTTCTGGCAGGCCCAGTCGCTCCGAACGGCGGCTAGACTACGGGGGTTTCTATTGAGCTAAATTGATAACTGACAACTGTTTATGATGCTCTTGACTTGCCGAGTTGGCCTATGGTAATTCCGCCCGACCTGGCCAATCGACCGCTCACGTCTTCCGGATGGACCCGATGTCGCCCGACCCCAAGCGCACTCTCCCTTCCCTCTCTCCGTCGGCCGGCGGGTCTGTAGAGCCTGCCGTGCCCGAGGTTTCGGCGCGCGACATCGGAGCCGTGTCCGAGCCACCGATGGCCCGGTCCATTCCGCGGGTGCAGACCATCCATAGCGAGAGCCGGATCGACGAGTATCACTGGCTGCGGAACCGGGAAGATCCGGAAGTGCTGGCCCACCTCGAGGCGGAGAACCGCTACACCGAAGCGGTCATGCACCACACCGAGGAGCTTCAGACCCGGCTGTACCAGGAGCTGCGGGGACGGATCAAGGAGACCGATCTCTCGGTCCCCGACCGGCTGGACGGGTGGCTCTACTACTCGCGAACCGAGACCGGGGCCCAGTATCCCATCTTCTGCCGCCGGCGGGACCAATCAGGCGCGGTCGAAGAGATCCTGCTGGATCTCAACCAGCTCGCCGCCGGTCATGAATACTTCCGGATGGGGGCGTTCGAAGTCACTCCCGACCACCGGGTGCTGGCCTACTCGGTGGATACCAGCGGCGCCGAGCTGTTCACCCTCTATCTCAAAGACCTCGAGACCGGCGAGCTGCTCCCCGAAACGATCGGCCGGACCTCGCCCGGCGTGGCGTGGGCCAATGACTCCCGGACCGTGTTCTACATCGTCCTGGACGATGCCCGCCGCCCCTGCCGGCTGTACCGCCATAGCATGGGCACCAACCCGGTCGAGGACGTGCTGGTCCATTTCGAGCCGGACGACAGCTTCTTCCTCGACATCAACCGGACCCGGAGCCGGCGATATCTGATCCTCGACCTGGCGAGCCATTCCACCAGCGAGGTGCGTTTTGTAAGCGCGGACCGCCCCGAGGATGAGTTCCTGGTCGTGGAGCCGCGCCGCCACGGCATCGAGTACGGCGTGACCCATCACGGCGACCGGTTCTACATCGTCACCAACGACGCCGCGCCCAACTTCAGGCTGGTCTCCGCTCCCGTGACCGATCCGGGCCGCGCCAATTGGTCCGATGTCCGCCCCTACCGGCCGGAGATCAAGGTCGATGCGGTCGAAGCCTTCCGCCGGCACCTGGTGGTGTGGGAGCGGGAGGACGGCCTCCGCCGCTTGCGCGTGCTCGACCTGGAAGCGGGCGGCGATCACCAGGTCGCCTTTCCCGAGCCGGTCTATACCGTGCGGGCGCACGAGAACCCCGAGTTCGACACCGCGATCTTCCGGTTCAGCTACACCTCGATGGTGACCCCGAATTCGGTGGTGGACTACGATCTCGTCGCCCGGACCTGGACCGTCCTGAAGCAGACCGAAGTGCTCGGCGGGTATGATCCGGCGGGATACCGCAGCGAGCGGCTCTTCGCCACGGCGCCCGACGGAGTGCGGGTGCCGGTCTCCCTGGTCTACCGGATGCCATTGGCGCGAGACGGCGCGCGTCCCCTGCTGCTCCAGGGCTACGGGTCCTACGGCTACAGCTTCGATCCCGCGTTCTCCTCCAATCTCCTGAGCCTGCTGGACCGCGGCTGGGTCGTCGGCATCGCCCACATCAGGGGCGGCGAGGAGATGGGCCGCGCCTGGTACGAGGACGGCAAGCTGCTGCGCAAGCGGAATACGTTCACCGACTTCATCGCGGCGGCCGAGCACCTGGTCGCACAGGGCTACACCTCGCCGGACCGGCTGGCAATCAACGGCGGGAGCGCGGGCGGGCTCTTGATGGGCGCGGTCACCAACCTGCGGCCCGACCTGTTCAAGGCGGTGGTGGCCGAAGTGCCGTTCGTCGATGTGGTGAACACCATGCTCGACGCCACGCTGCCGCTCACGGTCATCGAGTACGACGAGTGGGGGAATCCCAACGATCCCGCCTACTACGAGTACATCCGGAGCTACTCGCCATACGACAACGTGACCTCGAAGGACTATCCCAACATCCTGGTGACGGCCGGGCTCAACGATCCCCGGGTGGCCTACTGGGAGCCGGCCAAGTGGACCGCGCGGCTCCGGACCCGCAAGACCGATCAGAACCGCCTGGTGCTCCGAACCAACATGGGCGCCGGGCACGGCGGCGCGTCCGGACGGTACGACTATCTTCGTGAAGTCGCCTTCAAGTACGCGTTTCTCCTCGACGTGATGTCCGGAGGTACGGCAGCATCCTGACCGGCGATGGCCGGGGTTAGTCCCGCGCCTCTCTCCCAGGCTTCCGCTCGGCCCTCGATCTCCCCTGAGGGTCTCCGCCGAACATTCCCGCTACTCATCGCCGCCGCGGCCGCGGTCCTCGCCGTGGCGAGCGTAGGCGCGGGGCGGTTCTGGGAACCGGCCGGCACCTTCGACTACGACCAGCTGTGGCACGCGGCGCGGGCGGTGCTCGCCCGGGAAGACCCCTACGCGGTGATCGGGCCCGGCCGGGCCGCGGGGTTTCCCTGGCCCTTCTACTACCCATTCACCGCCGCCGTCGCCTTCGCGCCACTGGGGCTGCTGCCGCTGTACCTGGCGCGCCTCTGCTTTGTCGTCGGCGGCGCAGCCGCGGTCGGCTACGTCATCGGCCGGTTCCGGCCGGCCGCCTGGGCGTTCCTCTTCTCCACGCCGTTTCTCAACGCGGCGCTCACGATGCAGCTCTCCCCGCTTTTCACGGTCGCCATGGCGGTGCCGGCGCTGGGCTTCCTGATCGCGGTCAAGCCGAACATCGGGCTCGTCCTCCTCGCGCAGAGCCGATCCAGACGCCAGGTCCTGTTCGCGCTGGCGGGCGCGACGGCGCTGCTGCTGCTGAGCCTCGCGCTCCAGCCTTCGTGGCCCCTCACCTGGCTCGAGACGGTTCGAGCGGCGGACCACTTCCGGCCGCTCATCACTCGGCCCGGTGGATTTCTGGTCCTGCTGGCGCTGCTGCGCTGGCGAGACCCCGACGCCAGGCTCATTCTGGCCCTCGGGCTCGTCCCTCAGACCGGGATGTGGTACGAGGCGCTGCCGTTGTTCCTGACGGTGCGGTTTCGCTGGGAGGCCGCGCTCCTGGCCGCCGCTTCGCAGATCGCCTTCGTCGCCACTTCGGTGTACGTCACCCGGACCGACTTCACCGGACAGTCGTGGCAGGTGGGAACGTTGGTGGTCTGGAGTCTGTTGCTGCCGGCGCTGGCCTTCGTGCTGTGGCGCGGGCGGAATGGAAGCGGTGCGAGCGGACCTACCGAGGATAGCCCGGCGCCCGCCTGATCCGGGCGATCTGGCGCCGGTGGTGAGCGATGTGGCGATGAAGAAACGTGAGCGTCTCGGCAGGCAGCAGGAGCCCCAGGACCGGGTGCCGCATCACGGGCCGCCGGAGCTGGTCGGGACCGAAGGCCTCCAAGATCCGGCGCATCGCCTGCTGGGCCGACTCCCAGCGCGACGCCAGATCGGTGAGGGTGGCCCCGCCCTGGGGCACGATCGCCTGGACCGGGACCTTGAGCCGGCGGCCGACGGCGAAGTACAGCGACACCGTGCTGAGGGCGAGCCTGGCCCGAACGGCTTCCCTCCAGGTCCGCGGATCCCGGTGCTTGATCCGCGCCACGGTGCCCTCTTCCACTTTCACCAGATGCTCGACCACGTCGAGCGTGGACCAGCTCGCCGGCGCCGGCCGAAACGCGAGCTGCTCGGCGTCGAGCCGTTTCGCCTGGGCGAGGACGGCGTCGCGCTGGCCGGCGATCGCGGTAAGTAGATCAGGGATGGACGGCATCTTGGGAGTGGGTAGAGATCGCGCTCGTTAACTGCAAAACACGAAGGTCACGAAGGAGAGGCGAAGGCACGAAGGGTTCTTCCTGGTGGCGAGTCCTCGTCTTCGACAACCCAAAAGAAAAAAGTTATGGGTCTTCGGAAATGGCAGGACCCCTTCGTGCCTTCGCATCTCCTTCGTGCCTTGGTGTTTCTTTGCTGTTGCTGTGGCCAAGCGGCTATCCTGGCGATGGTACACCCCGCAGCGCCACCACGAGGGCGATCAATACCACGGCCCAGATCCCGGCATAGAGAAAGATGAACGGCTGCCGCTTCCGGAGCATGTCGGGGAAATGCACCGGCATCCCCGCAAACTTGCCCCGTGGGACGCTGGGGAAGAAGAACGTCTTATACGTCTCGGTCGTGGCGACGCAGAAGCCCGTGGCGGCCAAGGTCACCAGCACCAAATCGGAGCTGAGATACGACAGGCCGAGCGCGAAGAGCGACGCGATGATCGGGCTGCGGAAAAACTTGAAGATCTGGAAGCCCTCCTTCGGGGCATCCTTCCAGGCACCGCCGAAAGCGCTGATCCAGCCGCCGAGGCCGCCAACCGCCACGACTAGGGGCAATGGCACCGGGTCGGGCAAGGCGCGGTCCAGCCAATCCACCAGCACCACCATCGCTACCAGCACTCCGACGTAGCCCGCGCCGGCCAGCAGCCTGGCGCTCCGGCTCCGGACCACCTTACCGAAGACCGCGAACTGCATCGGGATGAAATATTTCGACTGGTCCTCGTCGCGGAGAAACGTCTTGTAGATCTCCGCCAGCGCCCGCTCGACCGCGTAGGTGGCGCCGAAGAGGACGACCAAGTCCGCCGCCCGCCGCGGATCGAGCCCCCACCCGGCCGAGAGCACCACGGCGATCACGGTCGCCAGCAGGATGCTCCGGGAATACTTCCACAGCGAGAATCCCTCGTGTGGCGCATCCTTGTACATGCCCCAGGTGGCGGTATGGACGCCGGCCATCAGTCCGATGACCGCGGCGAGCAGCAGCGACATCAATCCCCCTCGAGTGCGTTCGCCGTGCGGTACGCGGTCTCCAACAGCTCGAGTCCGCGGCGGGCCCGCTCGACGGTCATGACCGGCTCCCGGCCGGTGCGGATCACTTCCACGAAATCGGTCCACATCGCCCGGTTGCCGTTGATGTCGCGCAGCCCCGGGAAGACCAGCCGGCGGCGAGCGCCGGTCACCGCCACGAAGATGCCGTTGGACTCGAAAGCCACGGATCCCGTGGTGCCATAGATCCGGGAGATCCGAAGCCCGTGCAGCGGCGACGGGACCTGCCACGAATGCGCCAGGGTGCCGACGCCACCGCCGCGATACTTGACCACGACGAGCATGCTCCGCTCCAGCTCGGCGCCGGGCGCGGGCCGGTATCCCCGGGCCGACTCCACCTCCAGCCCGACGTTGGCGAACAGGTCGATCCAGTGGACCCCGCCCTCGAACAGCGCGCCGCCACCGGCGATCGCGGGGTCGTCCCGCCAGCCGGCGCGCCGCTGGCTCTTCACCGCGACCAGATGGAAGTACAGGACCTGGCCGAGCGAGCCCGAGGCGATCACCTCGCGGAGCACCCGTGCCACCGGCTTGTAGCAATAGTTCTCCGCCACCATGAGCCGCCGGCCGCTCCGCCGCTCGGCGGCGGTCACGGGGTCGAAGTCCGAAGCGCGGAGAAAGGCCGGCTTCTCCAGCACGACGTGCTTGCCCGCCTCCAGCGCCGCGAGAGTCAGGTCGAGATGGGAGTCGGGCGGCGTGGCGACCACGACGGCCGCGACCCGGGGATCGGCGATCGCGGCGGCGTAGGAGCCGAAGGCGCCGGCGCCGCGATACTCCCGGTTGTACCGCTCGGCCAGCGCGGGATCGCGGCTGGCATAGTAGCGCTGCACCTCGCCGCCGAAGCGGGAGAGCACCTTGGAATGGGTTCGGGTCGCCGTCCCGCAGCCGAGGAAGGCGAGACTAACGGCGGGCGGCGACATGGAGCGAGGACGAAGCGGTCGAAGATTCACGCGCCACCAGCCGCTCCGCGGCGCGAAGCGCGATGGCCGAGATCGTGAGGCTGGGATTCACCGCGGCCGACGTGGGCAACACGCTGGCATCGACCACGGTCAGGTTCTCCAGTCCGCGGAAGCGGCAATCGGCATCCACCGCGCTGGTGAACCGGTCGCGTCCCATGCGGACGGTGCCTACGCCATGGCTGAAGGTGGCGACCCGGTGCCGGTAGCAGGCGATGGCGCCGGCCCGGCGAAGGATCCGCCGCGCCACCTTGGAGAGCGCCGCACCGGCCGCGAGGTCGCGCGAGGTGTGGCGGTGGCTGATGAGGAGGCGGGGCACGCCGTAGCGGTCGGCGGCGGTCTCGTCGAGCAGCACGGCGTTCTCGTACACCGGCTGGTCCTCCGCCATCACCAGCAGGCCGGTGAGGTGCTTGATCCAGGGCGCCACCAGTGCGCCGACCAGCCGTGGCAGCTCGGCCCGCACCAGCCCAGTCGGCGGCGTCGGGAGCTGCTGCAGGCCGCCGAGCTTGCCGGCCGGGGCCTTGCCGGCGGCGGCGAGCGCCTCGTCGCCGAAATACAGATCGTGGATCCCGAGCTGCTTGTGGAAGCCACCGCCCGGGTTGGGCGGGGTCGGGAAGATGCCGAAGAGGATCTCGTTGTAGTGCCGCTGGAGATAGCGGCCGATCACCCGGCCGCCAGGATTGAGGCCGGCCAGCTCGGAGGCGAGCAACAGCTGCGGCGTCGCGAGCGCGCCGGCGGCGAGGATGACGTGCGAAGCGCGGTGGACGACGCGCTCTCCCGACGCCGCGTCCGCCGTCTCGACGCCCGTCACCCGCTTGCCGTCGGTCAGGAGCCGGGTGACGACCGAGCCGGTGTCCAGCCGCAGCCCCCGCCGCAACAGAGGACCGATTACCGTGGTGGCGAGATCGTTCTTGGCCCCGACGGCGCAGGCGAATCCATCGCAGGTGCCGCAGGACTGGCACACGCCCCGTCCGTCGCTCTCGGCCCGATTGATCGCCAGGGGAAGCCGGAAGGGGCGCAGGCCGAAGTCGCGCGCGGCCTGATCCAGCCGGCGGGTGACCGGCGCGAGATCCGCGGCGGGATGGGGATACGGCGCTTCGCGCCTCGGCTCCGTGGGATCCTCGCCCGCGGCGCCGGATACGCCGAGGATGCGCTCGGCGGCGGCGTAGTGGGGCTCCAGATCGGCGTACCGGAGGGGCCAGCGCGCGCCGGAATCGCCCACGATGTCGCGATCCACTTCGAAGTCCCGCTCCCGGAACCGAAGCGAGACCCCGCCGTAGAACACCGAGGGCCCGCCAACGCAGAAGTAGGCCCCGAGATCGCGGCCGCCCCGCAGCTGCCGGTAGGCCGCTTCCCGGAAATAGTGTCCGGTCAGCTCGCCGACGTTCTCCTGGGCCCAGTTCTGCGGGCCGCGCTCCACCCATCCGCCGCGCTCCAGCAGCAGCACGCGCCACCCGGCGTGCACCAGCACGCGGGCGGCCATGGCGCCGCCGAATCCGCTCCCGATGACGATTGCGTCCAGGGTTTCCACGGCCCCGAAGTTAGTCGGGCCCGCAGCGGAACGCAGGCTGCGGGCGCGGTCCCGACGGTTACCTTTCCCTCCCGTCATGATCGAGCTTCACACCCTCGGCGTGGTGGACCTGAGGGCCCCGGACGGACGCGAGCCGGCGGCCGTGCTGCGGCAGCCCAAACGACTCGGTCTCCTCGCCTACCTCGCCGCCGACGCTCCCCGCCGCTTCCACCGGCGCGACGCCCTGCTCGCCCTCTTCTGGCCCGATCTCGACCAGAGCCATGCCCGGGCCGCGCTGCGGCGGTCGCTGCACTTCCTTCGCGGCGGCCTGGGCGCGGAGGTCGTGGTGGGCCGGGGCGACGAGGAGGTGAGCGTCGCCGAGGACGCGCTGTGGTGCGACGTCACGGCCTTCGACCAGGCGCTCCGGGCCGGCGACCCGGACCGGGCGATCGCTCTCTACCGCGGCCCCTTCCTCGACGGCCTCCACGTGGAGGGCGCGTCGGGCGAGTTCCAGGAGTGGCTCGACCGCACCCGTGACCTGTTGCGGCGGCAGGCGGCCGAGGCGGCGACCCGCCTGCTGGAGCGATCCGAGCGCGAGGGCCGGGCGAGCGACGCCGCCCGCTGGGCCCGCCGCGCACTGGAGCTGTCGCCCGACGACGAGGCGGCGCTCCGCCGCCTGCTCGCGCTGCTCGACCGCGCGGGAGACCGGCCGGCCGCGATCCAGGCGTACGAGGACTTCTCGCGCCGGATGGCGGAGAACCTGGAGCTGGAGCCGGCGCCGGAGACCCGGGCACTGGCGGAGAGTATCCGCGCCCGCGCCGGCAGGACCGCAGGCGATTCGGCCGGCATCATCGCGGTGCTTCCCTTCGCGGTTCGGGGCGATGGACGATTCGCCTACCTCGGCGAAGGGATGGTGGATCTGCTCTCCACCAAGCTGGACGGCGCAGGCGCCATCCGCGCGGTCGATCCGAGAGCGCTGCTGCACTTCCTCAATCGCAGCGATCTCGCCCCGGCCGACGCCGCGGGACCGCCCGGTGGACGCGCGGCCGCCGAGCACTTCGAAGCGGGACACTACCTGCTCGGCGCCCTGGTCGAGGCCGGCGGGAAGCTCCAGGTCACCGCGTCGCTCTACCGGCGGGACGGCACCGCGGCCGCGACCGCGCGCGCCACGGCCGGGGACGAGTCCGAGCTGTTCGAGCTGGTCGATGAAATCGTCCGGCAGCTGCTCGCCTCGCAGAAGATCGCGCCCGGCACCCGGCTCGGGCGGATCGCGGCGCTGACGACCGAATCGCTCGACGCGCTCCGCGCCTATCTCCAGGGCGAGCGGGAGCTGCGGGCCGGGCGGTACTTCGACGCGATGGAGCGGTTTCAGGCCGCGACCGCGGCCGACCCGTCCTTCGCGCTGGCCTACTACCGCCTGGCCGCGGCGGCGGCGGGCTGCGCGCTGCCCGACCTCGCGCGCGAGTTCGCCGACCAGAGCGACCGCCACCGGGTGCGGCTCAGTCCCCACGACCACCTGGTGCTCAGCGCGCAGCGGGCCTGGCTCAGCGGCGCCGTGGGCGAGGCGGAGTCGCTGTACGCCACCACCACCGGCACCTATCCCGACGACGTCGAGGCTTGGTTCCACCTCGGCGACCTCCTGTTCCATTCCAACCCGCTCCGGGGCCGCTCGGCGGTGGAGGCGAAGCAACCGTTCCTCAAGGTGCTCGCCCTGGAGCCGGATCACCTGGCGGCGATGGTGCACCTGGCCCGAATCGCGGCGATCGAGGGCCGGCGCGACGAGATGCTGGACCTGATCGCGCGCATCCTGCGGGAGAGCCCCGAGGGCGACCAGGCGCTGGCGATGCGGGCGCTCCGGGCCCACGCCGCGCGAGATCCCGAGGGGATCGAGCAGGTCGTCCGGGACCTGGACTCGGCCCGGGCGGTCACCGTGGCGATCGCCTTCGCCGACGTGGCGCTCTATTCGGACAACCTCGACGGCGCGGAGGCGCTGGCGCGGCGGTTCCTCGAAGTAGCCCGGCTATCGGAGTTGCGCGCCCTGTGCCACATCCAGCTGGCCCACCTGGCGGCGGCACGCGACCGATGGGACCAGGCCTGGAAGGAGCTGGAGGCGGCGCAGCGGCTCGATCACGCCTGGGGACTGGAGACTCGAGGGCTGCTCGCCACCCTTCCCTTCGCGCCGGCCGACCCGGCCCGGCTCCGCGACCTGCGCGCCGAGCTGGGCGCGTGGGACACGGCCGCGGTGCCGCCGAGCCACTTCGTGGTGTTCGCGATGCACAACGACCTGCACGAGGTGATCCGGCAGTATCTGCTCGGCCTCGCGGCGCTGCGGTCGGAGGAGTTGCCGGAAGCCGCCGGCCATGCCGCCGCGCTGGCCCGGTCGGCGACCGGAGACGGCGGACTCACCGATTGTCTCTCCGCCGAGCTGAGCGCCGCGGTCGCCAGGGCCCAGGGCCGGAGCGGCGAGGCGCTCGGGCTGCTGGAGCGTTCGCGGCCTCGCCTCTGGTTTCAGCTCACCGTGGCGTCGCCGTTCTTCTCGCTGGCCTCGCGGCGGTTTCTCCAGGCGGAGCTGTTGCGGGAGCTGGGCCGAGCCGAGGAGGCGGCGGGCTGGTATGGGTCGATCGCGCAGCGGTCGCCGTACGAGCTGGTGTTCGCAAGGGTGGCGGCGGAGCGGGTGGGGGCCATGCGGAACATCTGAATGTCACCGGTCTATCGCCTTCATACTCGCTTCATTGTACCGATCCCCAGCCGCGACACCCTTCGGTGCCGCTTCGTCCAGCTCTTCGAGATCCGCGGCCGTCAGCTCTACTTCCACCGCACGGAGATTTTCTTCGAGGTACTTGCGGCGCTTGGTGCCGAAGATGGGCACGATGTCGTCGCCCTGAGCGAGCACCCAGGCGAGCGCGAGCTGGGACGGGGTGCAGTGCTTCCGATTCGCGATCTCGGTGACCCGATCCACCAGCTCGAGGTTCTTGCGGAAGTTATCGCCCTGGAACCGTGGGTTGTTGTGGCGGTAGTCGTCCGGGGGAATTTCTTCCGGGCTGCGGAAGCGGCCGGTGAGGAATCCGCGTCCCAACGGGCTGTAGGGGACGAACCCGATGCCGAGCTCGCGGCAGACGGGAAGCACTTCGTCTTCCGGGTCGCGGGTCCACAGGGAGTACTCGGTCTGGAGCGCGGTGATCGGGTGCTCGCGCTGGGCCCGGCGGATGGTGTCGGGTGCAGCCTCGGAGAGCCCGATGAAGCGCACCTTGCCCCGCTCCACCAGCCGGGCCATGGCGCCGACGGTTTCCTCGATCGGGACAGTCTGATCGACCCGGTGCTGGTAGTACAGGTCGATGTGGCTCACGCCCAGCCGGCGGAGCGAATCGTCGCAGGCGCGGAGGACGTAGTCGGGGTGGCCGTTGATGCCGAGGAAGGCGCCGTCCTCCGCCCGCTCGTTGCCGAACTTGGTGGCCACGACCGCCTGGTCGCGGCGGCCGCGGATCGCCCGGCCGACCAGCCGCTCGTTGCTGAAGGGGCCGTACATGTCGGCGGTGTCGAGCAGGCGGATGCCGAGATCGAGGGCCCGATGGATGGTCGCAATCGACTCGTCGTCGTCGCGGCCGGCGTAGAAGTCGGACATGCCCATGCAGCCGAGGCCGAGGGCGGGAACGGTGAGCCTACCACCGAGGGTGCGTTCCGGAATGTCGGTCATACTTGCCACCGCGGGTCTTGGGTCGGAGGTCCTGAGTGATTAGTCTGGAGTCTAATGACCACTGACGAACCCCGCCGTTTCACCCGCCTGTGCGTGTTCTGCGGCACCAATGCCGGCGAGCGCCCCGAGTACGGGGCCGCCGCCCGGGAGCTGGGCAAGCTCCTCGCCGCCGAGGGCATCGAGCTGGTCTATGGCGGCGCCAGCGTGGGCATCATGGGCGAGCTGGCCGACGCCGTACACGAGCACGGCGGCCACGTCACCGGGATCATCCCCCAGCAGCTCATCAAGAAGGAAGCTGCCCACACCGGTATTCCCGACCTGATCGTCGTCGCCTCGATGCACCAGCGAAAATCCCAGATGGCCGACCTGTCGGACGGGTTCATCGCCCTGCCCGGCGGGATCGGCACGCTGGAGGGCTACTTCGAGATCCTCACCTGGGGCCAGCTCGGCATCCACTCCAAGCCGTCCGCCATCCTGAACGTGGCCGGCTACTTCGACCGGTTGATCGAATTCCTCGACCACGCGGTGCAGGAGGGATTTCTCACCGAGGAGCACCGGGAGATGATCGTGGTGGAGACGGACCCGAAGAAACTGCTGGCGCGACTCCGGGAGTATGCCCCGGCGGAGAGCGAGCGGCTGATGGGGAGAACGCACAGGTAGAGGGCGGGGCAGCGGGGCGGCGGGGCAGCGGGGCAGCGGGGCAGGATGCAGCGGCAAATGTCTGTCATCCCGAGCGAAGCGAGGGATGACAGATGGCTCACCCTCGGTTCGCTGCCCCGCTGCCCTGCTGCCCCGCCTCACTCCTCCTTCTTTCCTCCCGCCGCTTCCGGCGCGGGGTCCTTGGTCGCGTGCTCGGAGGGTGTCGGGCGGGCGCCGAAGCGGTCCACGTAGGCCCGGGTGAACTCGGCGCCGAGCAGGACGACCTGGGACGAGTAATACACCCAGATCAGCAGCACCACGACCGAGCCCGCCGCGCCGTAGGTCGACGCCACCCCGCTGGTCCCCAGGTAGAGGCCGATCAGAAACTTTCCCACCGTGAACAGCCCGGCGGTGACCAGGGCTCCGACCCAGACGTCGCGAAGCCGCAGATCGACGTCGGGGAGAAACTGGTAGATCATCGCGAACAGCATGGTGATCACGCCGAGCGAGACCAGCACGTTGACGCCCTGCCAGATGACCGCGATGTCGGGCACGATCGTGCCGATGTAGCGATTGAGCGCCGAAAGGCCGGCGCTCACCAGCAGGGAGACCAGCAGCAGGAATCCGACGCCGATCACCAGGCCGAACGAGAGCAGCCGCTGGAGCAGCATGTCCTTGATGCCCGCGTCGGGTTTGGGCTTTACCCGCCAGATGGCGTTGAGCGCGGTCTGAAGCTCCAGGAACGCGCCGGTCGAGCCGAGGAAGAAGGTGATCAGGCCGATGGCCGTGGCGATCCCATTACCCGACCGATTCGCGGCCCCCTCGAGCATCCCCTGCACCGCCCGCGCTCCGGTTTCACCGACCAGCCCGTGGATCTGGGTGGTCACCTCCCCCTGCACCGCCTCGGCGCCGAAGAAAAATCCAGCGATGCTGATGGCCACGATGAGGATGGGGGCCAGGGCGAAGAGCGTGTAGTAGGCGAGCGACGCACCCAGCCGTGGAACGTTGTCGTCCCACCAGCCCACTACCGCGCGTCGGAGAATCCACGCCAGGTCACGGCCGGTCATCAATCGGCCGGCAGACCCGGCCGGCCGCCCGGCATCCAGCGGGGCCCGGTGGGCCCGTCCGCCAGGAGGCGGGCGGCCCGGGCCACCACGTCGGCGACCTGCGCCAGGTGAGCGAAGTCGATCCGTTCGATCTCGTCGGAAGGCTGGTGATAGTCCTGGTGCAGCCCGAAGGACGAGAGCGTGTGCGCCGGGATCCCCCGCAGCGCGAACACGATGTTGTCGCTCCGCTCGAAGAACCTGAAGTCCGGACGCGGGTCGTCCTCGATGGGGAGACCGGCCTTGGCCAAGGTCTGGCCCATCGTCGACCGGTCGAAGCCGGTGAGCCACAGCTTCCCGGGACCGCCGATCAGCGCGTCCGGACGGCCGACCATCTCCACCTGGAGGTCGGCGATGGTTCGGTTCAGCGGGAACGTGGGATGATCCAGATACCACTGAGTCCCCAACACCCCGGACTCCTCACCGCTGGTGAGCAGGAAGATGACCGACCGGCGCGGTGGTGACTTGGCCAGCGACGCCGCGACGGCGAGCACCGTGGCGACGCCGGAGGCATCGTCGTCGGCTCCGTTGTAGATCGAGTCGCCCTCGACCGGCTTGCCCATGCCGAGGTGATCGAAGTGCGCCCCCAGCACCAGCGCCTGATCCCGTATCGAGGGGTCGGAGCCCCGAATCAGGCCGATGAGGTTGTAGTCGGTAACGGGCCGGGCGCCCGCGGTGTCGGGGCCGGCCGCGCCGGCCAGCCTCAGGGTCTCGCCCTCGGGGCCCGTGACGGCGAGATAGTTGACTGGCTGGAAGTAGCCGCTGTCCCCCCCAGGCTCCAGGCCCAGGCTCCGAAACCGCGCCGCGAGATAGCGGGCAGCCCGTATCGAGCCGGGCGTCCCGGTCTTCCGCCCCTCCATGGAATCCGCCGCCAGCGCGCTCACGATCTCCCGCACCTCGTCGGCGGTGATCACCGCCAGCGCCGGCGCCGGAGCCGTCGCGGGCGGGGGACCGCAGGCGGCGAGCAAGAGGAACCCGGCCGCGAGGCAACGCACGGTGCTCGAGGGCGACATCGACTCTCCTGAGGAACGAAAAGGGGGTTAGTTGCCGGCGGACGTCCCGGACCCGCCGGAATGTTCGCCCGCCAGCCAGCGCGAGTCCACCCTACGGAAGCGGAAAGGCGATTGTTCGGTGGAGAGATACTGCTCGTCTCCGGCGCGGGGGAGATCGGCGCCGAAGTAGTAGCGGAGGATGTTGCCCATCACGTTGACCACGGTCACCGTGTCCCCGAACGCCGCCGCGCCCCCGTCGGGGAGGTAGTACGCACCGAAGGCGCCGACCCGCTCCCGGGCCGCGTCCGGCGGCACTTGATCCACGTCGTCGTAGCCTGCGGCGTGAAGCAGCTTGCTCCCGTGATCGCCCTGGAGGATGATGACCGGCGGGGTGTCCGAGGACCGGAGGATCTCGGTCACGGTCTCCAGCAGCATCCGGTTCACACACTCGAGCTGCGCCATGTAAGGGAGGGAGTCATGGACTTCCCTGGCCCGCGCCAAGGTCGAGCAGTCGCGGTCGAACACGTATGGGTTGTGCGGCTTCAGGATATGGGCGAATGCGAACACCGGCTCTTTCTCTGTGGCCACCTGCTCCAAGGCCGAGAGGGTGCGGCGCACGTGCTCCGCCTCCCAGTAGTGGTCGCGCTCGAGGTAGCGCAGCACGCTCGCGCCCCGCACGGTGCGCTCCAGCTCCCCACCCGACATCGCCCGCATGAGGCTCGCCCCGTGCCAGGGGGCGAACGTCTCGTCCGCCAGCGGACTGCCGCTGGTGGAGTGCCACCACTGGGAGGGAAAGAGCTCGTAGCGGTAGCCCCGGTCCTTGAGATAGCGCACCACCCGGCTGTGCTCCACCAGGTAGTTGGGGACCGCCGGGTGCCGGGTGTGGGTGCCGAGCTCGCGCTCCAGACCGGCGAGATGGGATGCGTTGAGCAGCGACGGCAGGGACAGCGTGGTGTGGACGTAGTTGCTCCGCACCATGCGGGGGAGGTGGAAGCCCAGCGCGCGGAGACTGTCCTCGAAGGGCCGGTTGTCGAATCCGAACCGCTCCCGCAGCACGTCGGCGTTGGCGTACTCGTCCAGCACGATCAGATAGATGTCGCGCCGGGGCCGGACCGGGTTCGCCGGGCCCGCGATCGGCCGCTCCAGCTCGGCGGCGATGTCACTGCGGGAGATCGCGACCCGCCCCCGAAGCCAACCGGCCACGATATTCAGGCTCGACCAGCCCACCAGCAGCAACCCCACCAGCGTGAGGTAGCGTCCCAGCGCCTGAAGGACGCCCTGCCGCCGCCGCAACAGCCAGAACGCCGCCAGGAGGATCGCCAGAAACGGCGGCAGGAGGAGGGCGTGCGGCACGTTCTCCGCCTCATGGAGCAGCAAGGGCGAGACTCTGGGATATCCGTAGAACAGCGCCACCGCGAGCAACGTCATGAGCGCCGGCAGCTCGGCCGGGCCCCGGCCGCGCGCGATCAGCGCGGTGGCGGCATAGACCACGCCGAACCCGGCGACGGTCAGCGCCACCATCACCAGGAGATTCCCCATGCCGTACTGGCCGGGATTGTGTGCCGCGTAGTTGAACGTGGGAACCAACGCGAGCAGGAAGGGGTACGTCTTCGAGAGCCAGCGGCTCATGCCGCCGAAGGCCAGCGGTCGGCGCTCATCAGGTAGAGGGTACGCTCCGAATCGCGCACCGGGACCGAGCGCTCGATCCGGAAATGGCTGCGGAACGCGGCCTCGAATCCCTCCCGGGTATAGCCGGGGAAGATGTCCTGGCGGTCCCGGAGCAGCCGCTGCACCTGGGAGTCGCTCTTGGGGACGAACTCCACGATCAGGTTGCGCCCCAGCCGCGCGAGGAAGCCGGCGACACGCTCCAGCGGCAGGTTGTGCCCGATGGCCAGGTGGTGCACGACCGCGAGCGCCAGCAGCACGTCCGCCGGCCCGCGCTCCTCCAGCGACATCCGCTCGCCGTGGGCCCACCCCAGCGCCGGCGAAGGGTTGGTGAGGTCGAGCAGGAGAGGAAGGATTCCTGTCTCTCCCTGAGCCTTGACCCGCCGGTAGTTGCGCTCGACCGCGGCGGGATCGAGGTCGAACGCGATGACGCCGGGGACGACCTCTCTCGCCGCGCGACTGTACTCACCGGTGTTCGCGCCGAGGTCCCATGCGGTCCTGGCGTTCAGGCCGCGGAGGAACTGGAGCACGGTCTCGCGCTTGGAGCCCGAGGCGGCGTCGGAGTAATTGTTGTCCTCCGTGTAGTCGGCCCACTCGGTGCCGGCGGGCCTCCAGTCGAGACCCTCGATCGCACTGCGCAGGCTCCGCACCAATCCCACCGCCGCGTTCGGACTCACGGTCCGCCGGGCGACCGTCGCGCTCTCCCTCTTGACCGGCCCGCGGTCGGCATAGCGACGCTGGGCCAGCGCGTGGAGGTGGACGTGGAACAGGAGACCGGGGCTGAGCCAGGTGCGGCGGGGCAGCAGGCGGCCGCCGAGATCGAGCGGGATCCCCTCCAGGTGGGCGCGGAGCAGCGTCGCCACCCGGACATCGACCTTGCTCATGAGGGCCAGGGGCACCAGGAAGTGCTCACAGAACTGGCGATAGCCCGCCCACGGTGCGCCTTCCTCGCGGGGCTCGAAGCTCAAGGTGTCGATGAAGAGCGGGCGTCCATCGGCGAACTGGACGTTGTACGCACTGGCGTCGCGCAGGGTCAGGCCCCGGGCGAGCGAGCGCTCCTGGAGCTCGAGGGTGAGCAGCGCCGCATCCCGAAGCTGGCCGAACGACCACTCGTATGGGTAGGAGACGAAATCGACCCGCACGGGCTCCAGGACCGCCACCGCCTCGCCCGAGGCGGCAAGAGACAGCGAGGCCTCCCGATGCGGGACCAGCAGCCGGTCGGCTACCAGCTCCGCGTGGAGGCCGGAGTCCATGAAGGCCCGAAACCTGTCCTGGAAGACGCGGTTGACCTGACGGTAGAGCGTCCCGTCCCGGGTATAGACGAATCCGCTGGGATCGCGGTAGGACGCTCCTAGCGCTTGTGCGCCCATCGGCGCGGCAGGATCGGTCGGAGGAAGTTCCTGAGCACCTCGCGGAGCCGCCCGAACATGGCGACAGCCGACAGGGCGCCGGCGGCGAGAACCTGGAGTGCGAGACTCCCGGCAGTGGGATCTATGTACATGATACCTCGGCAGTTCCGTAGTTGGCCGGGGGGCTCGCGAGAGTCACGAACCCGTAACAGCCCAACGATAATCCCCTGCCGGGCATCCGGTAGTGCGCTAGGTCACGCCTCCCACGTCACGCCTCCCATACGGTCTTGATATTGACGAACTCCCGGAGGCCATAGGGGCTCAGCTCCCGCCCGTAGCCCGACTCCTTGACCCCGCCGAAGGGTACCCGGGGGTCTGAGGCCACCATGGCGTTGATGAACACCATGCCGGACTCCAGCTCCGCCTCGAACCGGGCCCGCTCGGCCGGGTCCCGGGTCCAGGCGCTGGCCCCCAGCCCGAACGGCGAGTCGTTCGCCAGCCCGATCGCCTCGTCGATGTCCTTCACCCGGAAAAGCATGGCGACCGGACCGAAGACCTCCTCGTAGTACGCGGGCGAATCGGGGGTCACCCCGGTGATCACGGTCGGGGCGTAGTAGTAGCCCTCCCGGTCGAGCACCCGGCCGCCGGTCAGCACCCGGGCACCCGCCTTCCGGCTCCGCTCGACCTGGTCGGCGATGGTGCGGAGCTGGGACTCTGTAGCCAGCGGCCCCACGTCGGTTCCGGGGTCCATCGGATCTCCGACCACGAGCGCCTCCATCCCGGCGACGAAGCGGCGCTCGAACTCATCGGCGATGGCCTCGGCGACGATGAAGCGCTTCGCGGCGATGCAGGATTGCCCGTTGTTCACCACCCGCGCCTTCACAGCGGTTGCCGCCGCCGCGTCGAGATCGGCCCCCGGCATCACGATGAAGGGATCGCTGCCACCGAGCTCGAGGACGGTCTTCTTGATGACCCGTCCCGCGGTCGCCGCGACCTGACTGCCGGCCGCGTTGCTTCCGGTGAGAGTCACCGCGGCGACCCGGCGGTCTTCGATCACCCGCTTCACCTGGTCGGTCTCGATCAGCAGGGCCTGGAACACGCCTTCGGCGAATCCGGCCCGGCGGAAGATCTCCTCGATGGCGAGCGCGCACTGAGGCACGTTGGAGGCGTGCTTCAGCAGGCCCACATTCCCCGCCATCACGGCCGGCGCGGCGAAGCGGAAGACCTGCCAGAACGGGAAATTCCACGGCATGATGGCGAGGACCGGCCCGATCGGCTGGAAGGTGACGACGCTGCGCGAGGCGGTCGTCTGCACTACCTCGTCGGCCAGGAACCGCTCCGCGTTCTCCGCGTAGTACCGGCAGCCCCACGCGCTCTTCGCCGCTTCGTCGGCCGCGGACTTGAGGGTCTTCCCCATCTCCGTGACCATGATCTTCCCGAAGGCCTCCTTCTCCGACTCCAGAATCTCGGCGGCGCGAAGGAGCATCCGGGCCCGATCGGCCATGGCGGTCCGCCGATGCCGGCGATACGCGTCTGCGGCGCACTGGAGCCGAGCTTCGAGCTGCTCCGCGGTGAGCGGCTCGAAGGTCCGGACGTGCTTCCCCGTGGCGGGATTGGTGGTGGCGATGGGCATGGAGGAAAAGTAGTCGGGAGCGGCGGGAGCGGCGGGAGCGGCAGTTTCGGCGGTTGCGGCGGTTACGGCGGTTACGGCGGTTACGGCGAGCGCAGCGTATTGGGCACGCGCTGTCATCCCGAGCGCAGCGAGGGATCTTGCCGGCACGAGTTCGAGAGCAGCCGGCAAGATCCCTCGCTGCGCTCGGGATGATGTAGCCCTAAATTCGCCGTAACCGCCGTAACCGCCGTAACCGCCGTAACCGCCGCATCCGCCGCTTCCGCCGTTCCCCCGGTCCCCCCTACAATTCCCCCATGTCCGCCCTCCGAGCCCTGCTCCAAGGCACCATCGACTATGCCGGCCTCTTCCCCCCGGCCGGGCTCGGCATGGCCGAAGCGGTCGCGAACTACGCGGCCTATCGTGCCGGTTCCGATGCGTGGGCTCTCGGGCGGTTCGTGTTTCCCGCCGCGCGGGCGGGCGAGTTTCGGGGAGAGGCCGGGAGGCATACCGACGCCGCTGGCTGGCCGCTGGCCGTGCTGATCGGCGCCGATCCCGGAGCCGATCTGGCTGCCCTGGGGGCGGCGGGGATCGCCACCGACACGGTCGAGGGCAAGGCCGACTCGGCCGATGGAGTAACCCGGCTGATCGAGGCGATCCCACCGAGGACCCAGGCCTACGTGGAGATCCCGATCCACCGCGACCCCGCGCCGCTCATCGCCGCGATCGGTCGGGCTGGTGGCCGCGCCAAGCTCCGCACCGGCGGTGTGACGGCCGACGCGTTTCCCGCAGCTGGCGACCTGGTTCGGTTCATCCGCGGATGCCTCGACGCGGGCGTGCCGTTCAAGGCGACCGCGGGCCTGCACCATCCCCTTCGCGCCGAGTACCGGCTGACCTACCAGCCCGACAGCCAGTGCGGGACGATGTTCGGCTTCCTGAATCTCCATCTCGCCACGGCGCTCATGGCCGACGGCCTCGACGACGCAGACGCGGAGCTGTTGCTGGAGGAACGCGATCGGGCGGCGATCGGGTTCGACGGCGCCGGGGCAGAATGGCGGGGACGGCGCGTCGATCTCGCCGGAATCACGGAGGCGCGCGAGCGGGGAATCGTCTCGTTCGGGTCCTGCTCCTTCACCGAGCCGGTCGGCGACCTCCGTTCGCTGGGATTGCTTTAGCCCGTGGACGCGACTCACGATCCTTCGGCTCGATCCTGGGTGGAGTCCGCCAACGGCGCGGGCGACTTCCCCATTCAGAACCTTCCGTTCGGCGTGTTCCGGCGGCGCGGTGAGAAGGCGCCCGGGCGAGTGGGAATCGCCATCGGCGAGATGATCCTGGATCTCGCCGCCTGTCGCGCGGCTGGTCTGCTCAACGGGCTCGCCGCGCAGGCCGCAGAGGCCTGCGACGCACCCGCGCTGAACGGCCTGATGGGCCTGGGCCGGGGGGCGCGGGTCGAGCTGCGGCGGCAGGTGAGCGGGTTGTTGGCGACCGGCTCGCCGGCCCATGCCGCCGACCGAAAGCTGGGCGACCGGATTCTGGTCCCCCAGCACGACGCCGAGCTGCTCCTGCCGGCCGCCATCGGCGACTACACCGACTTTTACGCCTCGGTCCACCACGCCACCAACGTCGGCAGCATGTTCCGTCCCGACAATCCGCTGCTGCCCAACTACAAGTGGGTCCCGATCGGCTATCACGGCAGGGCGTCCTCCATCGTGCCGAGCGGCACGCCGGTGGCCCGCCCCTCGGGACAGAGCAAGGGGCCGGACGCGGAGGCGCCGAGCTTCGGGCCCAGCCGGTCGCTGGACTACGAGATGGAGCTGGGAATCTTCCTGGGCACCGGCAACCGGTTGGGCGAGGCGATACCGATCGCCCGGGCGGGGGAGCACATCTTCGGCTACTGCCTGGTGAACGACTGGTCGGCCCGCGACCTCCAGGCCTGGGAGTACCAGCCGCTGGGTCCGTTTCTGGCCAAGAACTTCGCGACGACCGTGTCGCCTTGGGTGGTGACGCCGGAAGCCCTCGAGCCGTTCCGCGTCGCGCCGTTCACCCGCCCACCGGGCGATCCCGCTCCGTTGCCCTACCTCACCTCACCCGAGGACGCCAAGGCAGGGGCCCTCGCCGTCACGGTCGAGGTCTATCTCTCCTCCTCCCGCATGCGGGAGGAACGGATCGCGCCGGTCCGGCTGAGCCGCGGCAGCGCCGCCGACCTCTACTGGACGCCCGCCCAGTTCGTTGCCCACCACACCAGCAACGGCTGCGACCTGCACCCGGGCGACTTGCTCGCCACCGGCACGATTTCAGGCGCCGATCGCGGATCCCGCGGGTGCCTGCTGGAGCTCACCTGGCGCGGGGCCGAGCCGATCACCCTGCCCACGGGTGAGACGCGGAAGTTCCTCGAGGACGGGGACGAGGTGATCATGCGGGGCCACTGCGAGAGGGACGGGGCGGCGAGGATAGGGTTCGGGGACTGCAGGGGCGCAATAGTGAACAGCGGGACATGAAAAGTGAAAGGTGAAAGGGGAAACGGAAGATAGGAAAAAGGGAGGCCCAGGTTCGCATGGCGCCTCCCTTTCACTTTCACCCTTCACTTCTCCGCTTTTCCCCATTCCATCCCGCTCGCCCGATCACCCCTTCTGCACGATCCGGTTGAGCACGTCCTTGGCAAAATCCTTGTCCCACTCGGCGAGATTCTTCCGGGCGCTCACCTCCACCTTCGAGGAGGACTCGCCCTCCGCCTGAATCTCGATGGTCACGTCGAGATCGCCCTTCTTGCCCTTGAGGACCTGCTTGTCGCCGGCGTTCTCGGTGCTCTCGGCATCCTTCGCGATGGCCAGCTCGCTCATCACCGCCTCGGCGCGCCCGGCCACCTCGCTGACGGGGGCGGCGACGAGCGACTCGGCGCCACGGGAGGTGAGATAGATCCCGCCGGCGGCGCCGGCGGCCGCGGCCACGCAGCCGGCCAACGGCAGCGCCGCCGCCATCGCCGTGAGGAAGAGAAGATTGCGACGCATGGGAGCCCTCCAGGGCCAGGAGTTGAGATTCGCGCAAACAGTCCACAGTATTTATTTTTGAAACGCCGTTCCACGATCCCGCTTACCGGCGGGGTGTAAGCCAGATCACGCTCCCCAATGCCTTCCGCCGGGATTCCGCGGACGGCATATTGGTCCATCTCCCGAGACTGGATCCGCCCGTGACCACCTTCACCAAGCCGACCGAGATTCCCATCGACGGGGCCCACACCCTGCCGGGTGAGTATTTCACCTCGCCGGCCATCCTGGCGCAGGAGATGGAGCGCATCTTTCTGCAACGCTGGATCTGCGTCGGCCGGGAAGATCGGATCCCCAATCCGGGCGACTACTTCCTGCAACAGATCGGCAAGGAGAGCATCATCGTGCTCCGCCACCGGGCGGGCGGCTACCGGGCGTACTTCAACGTCTGCCGCCACCGGGGCACCCGGCTCTGCGAGGAGCACACCGGGCGGTTCTCCGAGACCATCCAGTGTCCCTACCACGCCTGGACCTACTCCCTGGACGGCCGCCTGATCGGCGCACCCTCCACCGGCGATATCGAGAACTTCGACAAGGCCGACTGGCCGCTCCACAGCGTCGCCATCGCCAGTTGGGAAGGCTTTCTCTTCATCAACCTGGCCCAGCAGCCGGAGCCGTTCGAAGCCGCCTTCGAGCCGCTCCTGGGGCGGTTCCGCCGGTTCAACCTGGCCAACCTGAAGGTACACCGGACCATCGATTATGACGTCCACTGCAACTGGAAGCTGCTGTTCCAGAACTACTCGGAGTGCTACCACTGCGGGCCGGTGCACCCCGGCCTCGCCAAGCTCACCCCACCCACCAGCGGTGAGAACGACCTGACCGAAGGGCCGTTCACCGGCGGCTTCATGGTGATCAACCGGGGCCACGAGAGCATGACGATGAGCGGGAAGTCGTGCGGCGTGTCGGTGGGCGATCTACCCGAAGAGGACATGGACCGGGTGTACTACTACGCGATCTTCCCGAACATGCTCCTGAGCCTGCACCCCGACTACGTGATGTTTCATACCATCTGGCCCCAGGGCACCGACCGGAGCCTGATCCACTGCTCCTGGCTCTTCCACCCCGCCACGCTCAGCGATCCAACGTTCAACCCGGACGACGGCGTGGAATTCTGGGATATGACCAACAAGCAGGACTGGCACATCTGCGAACAGAGCCAGCTCGGCATCGAGTCCCGCGCCTACCGCCCGGGCCCGTATTCCGGGCGGGAAAGCCTGTCGGTGCAGTTCGACCGCGAGGTGCTGCGGTCGCTGGGGAGGGGCGGCGGTTAGGGCGGTTGCGGCGGTTACGGCGGTTGCGGCGGTTAGGGCGGTCCAATACGGCGCTTCGGTATCGAGGCGCCGTTCTTTTGTCATCCACTGTATTTCGTCGCAACCGCCGCAACCGCCGCAACCGCCGTAACCGCCCTACTTCCCCGCCATCTCCAGCAGCGTCGCCACGTAGAGCCGCAGCCCGTACTCGATGTTCTCCATCGACAGCCGCTCGTCGTTGCCGTGCACGGAGTAGCGGCTCTCCTTCAGCTCCACCAAGTAGGGATCGATCCCGTAGCAGATCGGCCCACCCTCGGACCAATACGGGCGATCGGTCGCCCCGGCACTCATCGGGGTCGCGACCGGCACGCCCGGCAGCATCCGGCCGGCGACCTGCTCCAGCGCCTTGAACATCTCGGTGTCGAGCGGCGCGCTGTAGGGCGGCGCCATGTCACCGATCGACTCCAGCTTGATCGCGGTGTCCGCGATGATCCGCTCGAGGGTCCGGCGGAAGGCGACGGTGTCCTGGTCCGGCAGGAGCCTGATGTCGAGCTCGACCGAGGCCTCCTGCGGGATGATGTTGGTCTTCTCCGAGCCCCGCAGCACCGTGGGCGTGATGGTGTTTCGGAGCAGCGCGTTGCGTTCCGGCTCCGACAGCAGCCAGGCTCGGCCGCGCCGGGTCTTGAGCGCCGCGGCGGCGTTGGAGAGCCAGATCTTCGCCTGGCCGGTCTGGTCATGGGCCTGCGCCTTGAAGAAGCGATCCACCGCCGGGGTGAGCCGCACCGGCGTCTGGTACGCCACCACCCGATTGAGCGCACGGACCAGACGATCCACCGGGTTGTCGCCCAGCGGCACCGAGCCGTGGGAGGTGGTCCCCTTCACCACCAGCTTCTTCCACCAGGTGCGCTTCTCGCCCACGTCGATGCCGAACCAGCGCACCTTCCCGTCTTCCACCCTGGTGTCGGCCCCCTCGGTGAGGACGTACTCGATCTCCTTCACCAGGTCCGGGTGCTTCTCCACGAAGGTGCGCGAGCCGAGCCCGCCGATCTCCTCGTCGGCGTTCCCCACATAGACCAGGTCGCGGCTCAGCGGCAGTCCCGCCCGCTTGAGCGCGATGAGCGCCATGAGCTGGATGATGCCGTGCCCCTTCATGTCGAGCGCGCCGCGGCCCCACACGTAGCCGTCCTTGATGGTTCCGGCGAACGGATCGACCGTCCAGTCCTTCGGGGTCGCCGTGACCACGTCCATATGGTGTACCAGGGCGATCGCCTTCCCTCCCCCGCCGTTACCCGGGAGCTTGGCGTAGAAGTTCGCCCGGCCGGCGCCCAGCTCCGCGGTGTCGAGGATCCGGCCCTCGATCCCCTCTTTCCGGAGGACGTCGGCCAGCCACCGGGCGGTGGCCAGCTCGTTGCCGGGCGGATTGCTGGTGTTGATCCGGATGTACTCCGAGAGGCGCTTCGCGGTCTCCTCGCGCAGGGCGGTGTAATCGATCGCCGAGGTGTCCTGCGCGGCGAGCGGGGCGGCGACCAGCATGGCCAGCACGGCGAATCGGTTCATCGGGTCTCCAGAAGCATGCGGCCGGCGATCTCCTTGACCAGCTTGGCCGAGACCGCCGCGGTGAGGCCGGAGGGATCGTTGAGCGGATTGCACTCCACTACGTCTGCGCCGGCCAGCGGAGTTTCCAGCGAGTGGATGATCGCGAGCACCTGGCGCACGGTGAGGCCGCCGGGCTCGCGGTGGGACACGCCGGGCGCGAGCCCGGGCTCGATCGCGTCGAGGTCGAGCGAAAGGTAGAGCGGCCCCTCGAGCCTGAGCGGTACGTCGTCCTTCCAGCTCCGAAGCTCGTGGACCTCCACGCCGAAGCGGTCGGCCTGCTCCCGCTGGTGGCCGCTCATGGTGCGGATCCCGACCTGCACCAGGCGGTCGGCGAGCTGCTCCTCCATGATCCGGGCGAACGGGCAGGCGTGGGAGTACCGGTCGCCCTGGAACTCGTCGTACAGATCGGGATGGGCGTCGAGGTGCAGGATGCTGAGCCGGGGATGCCGTTGCCGCACCGCGCGCAGCACCGGGTACGTAATCGAGTGGTCGCCACCGAGGACCAGGGGACGCCTCCCCGAGTCGAGGATGGACGCGACGCCGGCTTCGATTCGGGCGCGGGCGTCCGCATTCGGCTCCCCGTCGTTGAACCAGAGATCGCCGTCGTCCTCCAGCCGGCCGTCACCGAGGTCCAGTCCCAGCTCGGTCCAGGAGTTTCCGGCCTCGCTCCAGAGCGCCTCCCGGATGGCGACCGGCGCCGCCGCGGGCCCCCGCTGGAAGGAAGAGGACGCGTCGTACGGCACGCCGAGCAGGGCGACCGTGGAGCGGCTCACCGATCCCCACCGAGATGCATCCGCCGCTCCACGGCCGCGTAGCCCTCGGCCGCGGACCGCTCCGGCGCGATCATCGACACCAGGATCCCGGCCAGAAACGACAACGGCATGGTCACCAGCGCCGGGTTCTTGAGCGGGAACCACGCCGACTCATGCTTCAGGATATCGACCTGCAGCGTCGGCGACAGGTAGATCAGCACCAGCGTCAGCAGCGTTCCCGCCGCCATGCTGGTGACCGCGCCGGCCGTGGTGTATCCCCGCCAGAAGATCGAGAGGATCAGCGCCGGAAAGTTGGCGCTCGCGGCGATGGCGAACGCCAGCGACACCATGAACGCCACGTTCTGTCCCTTGAAGGTGATCCCCAGCGCGACCGCCACCCCGCCGAGCATGAGCGTCGCGATCCGGGCGACCTTGAGCTGCTCGCCCGGATCGGCGTGACCGCCCCGCACCACGTTGACCCAGAGATCGTGCGACAGCGCCGCCGCGCCGGAGAGGGTGAGACCCGCCACCACCGCCAGGATTGTCGCGAACGCGACCGCGGCGATGAATCCCAGGAATGGTGTCCCGCCCAGCAGCTCGGCGAGGAGCGGGGCCGCCATGTTGCCGCCGGCATCCACCGCCCGGATCGCGTCCGGCCCCACCAGCACCATCGCCCCGAAGCCCAGCACGAACGTGAGCAGGTAGAACAGTCCGATGAGCCCCGTCGCCACGAACACCGACGCGCGCGCCGCCCGGGCGTCGGGCACGGTGTAGAACCGCATCAGGATGTGCGGCAGGCCGGCGGTGCCGAACATCAGGGCCATCCCCAGTGAGATCGTGTCGAGCGGGTTGGACACCAGCTTGCCCGGCGCCAGCACGCCGTCTCCATACTGCCGGGCCGCTTCCGCGAAGAGGGCCGCGGGGTTGAGTCCGAAGCGAAGGAGCACCAGCAGCGCCAGCAGCGACGCGCCGCCCATCAGCAGCACCGCCTTCACGATCTGGACCCAGGTCGTGGCGATCATGCCGCCGAACAGGACGTACCCGATCATCACGATCCCGACCAGCACGATCGCGTGCTCGTAGCTGAGCCCGAACATGAGCCGGATCAGCCCGCCGGCGCCGACCATCTGCGCGATGAGGTAGAGGGTCACCGTCGCGAGCGTGCCCAGCGCGGCCGCGAGCCGCACCGGCGTCTGGCGCATCCGGCTCGCCACCACGTCGGAGAACGTGTAGCGTGCCGAGATTCCGCAGCGGCTCGGCGATGAGGAAGAGCACCACCGGCCAGCCCACCAGCCAGCCGGTCGAGTAGATCAGGCCGTCGAACCCGGTGGTCGAGACCAATCCGGCGATGCCGAGGAAGGAGGCCGCGCTCATGTAGTCGCCGGCGAGCGCGAAGCCGTTCTGTCCGGCGCTGATCGTGCGGCCCGCGGCGTAGAACTGCTCGGTCGTGCGGGTGCGCCGCGCCGCCCACCAGGTGATGCCCAGCGTGACGGAGATGAACAGCAGGAAGAAGGCGACCGCGACGGCGTTCGGCTCGCCGACCCCGGTGGATACCGGCGCCTGGGTCACGGTTCACCCTCCCGGCCGAGGGCCCGGATGCCGGGGTCGTAGTGGGTCGCCGCCCACCGCACATAGACCCAGGTGAGGAGCCAGGAGACCACGATCACCAGCGCGCCGAGCAGGATGCCGAGGGTGAGTCCCGGCACCACCGGCCGCGCCAGCAGGTCCCGCCCGTACGCCACCAGCAGGATGAACCCGAAGTAGAGCACCACCATCACGGCGGTGAGCCCGAGCGCGACCCGCCAGCGCGCCGCGTCCAGCTCTCGAAGCGAAACCCGGGGAGCGCTCACGCCTGCCTCCGCTTGCCGGTGAGATAGACCGCCGCGCCGCCCACCAGCAGGAGCAGCGTCAAACCCGCCACCTTGGTGACCGCGAGCGCCTTGTTGGTCTCGTCCTCCGCCGGGATCAGCGCCAGGACGATGGTCACCGCCGTCACCAGGAACCCGAGGCCGCCGAGCAGCGTCGCCACCGGGCGCCCTCCCGGCACCCGGATCACCTCGGGACCTGCGGGCTCACTCTGGAGCTTGATCATGGAGGCGAACATGAAGAGATACGGGATGAAGTAGCCGATGATAGCCATGCTCACCAGGACGTCGTAGGCGCCCTTCACCGTGGTGCCGGCCTGGCCCAGAAAGATGAAGACCGCGGCGACCGCGGCCTGCACCAGAAGGCTCACGTGGGGCGATCCGTATTTCGGATGGACCCGTCCGAACGCCGCCGGCAGAAAGCGGTCGATCCCCGCGACGAACGGGAGCCGCCCGCCCGCCGCGAACCAGGCGCCGGCCTGACCCAACCCGCCGAGGGTGATGAGCAGGGCGACGGCCCCGGTCAGGCCCCCGACTCCGACCTTCCGCGCCGTTTCCTGAATCGAAAGCATGAACCCCTGCAGGCTCAGGATCTTCGACTGGGGCAGCGCCACCAGCATCGCGACGGTGGAGAGGATGTACAGCAGGGTGATCAGCACTCCGCCGATGAGCAGCGCGCGGGGGATGTTCCGCCGCGGGTCCCGGATCTCGTCGCCCATCATCGACGCGCTCTCCAGCCCGCTCAGGGAGAAGGCGATAGTCGACCAGAAGATGATGTCCTTGAGCCGGGTGCTCGGCACCAGGCTCTCGGCGGTGAACGGGGTCGCCGAGCCGAACCGGGCGTAGGAGACCGCGGCGAGCGCCATCAGGAGGAGGGCCGGCACCCACAGGCCCACCGCGCCCAGGTTGTGGAGCCACTTGCCGACGCCGAGGCCCCGGACGTTCAGCGTCACGGCGACCGCCAGCGCGATCATCGAGAAGATCACGTAGTACGCCGGGCTGTCGCTCAGGCCCTGCCACGAGGCGCCGCCGATGAAGAGCGCGCTCGCCGCCGTGAAGTAGAAGAGGCCGGGAAAGTAGGGAAGGTTGCAGACCCAGTAGTTCCAGCCGGTCATGAACCCGGCGAAGTCGCCGAACGCCCGCTTGCTCCAGACGTAACAGCCTCCCTCGTTGGGATAGCGGGAGGAGAGCTCGAGCACGGTCACCAGCAGCGGGACGTAGAACAGCAGGCAGGCCCCTACCCAGATCAACACCGCGCTCGGCCCGGCGGAGGCGGCGGCCCCGATCCATCGCACCGTGAAGCCCGTGACCAGATAGAACATCAGCAGGTCGCGGAACCCCATCTCGCGGTGGAGTGCGGGGGCCTCCGGTACCGGCGGGCTGTGGACGGCGGCGGCGGTGGTCACACCATGTAGTTCCGCGGGGGATCCTTCATCTGAAGAATCGCCCGGTCGATCCGGAACGGACCCAGATCGCGAGGCGAGTGGCCGTCGATGGAGAGATCGGACAGGATCTGGCCGATGAGCGACGCGAACTTGAACCCGTGCCCTCCCCCGATCGCGACCGAGATCTCCGGCTGGTGGGGCAGCACGTCGAGCACGAAGTCGCGGTCGGGGGTCAGGGTATAGAGGCAGGTCTTGGTGTAGATGAGGGGGCCCACCGCGCCGGGGAGGTGCTGCTCCATGAACCGGAGCACCCGGTCGAACGCTTCAGGATCGGGATCGAACGTCCGGGAGTCGCCGGTGGTCTCCCGGCCGCCGGCGTCCTGCCCGACCTTGGGCCCCGCCTCGCCGAAGACGGGAAACCCGTAGAAGCAGGGGTCGTCCATCCAGATCCAGATGGGGAAGCGGTCGGGCGCGAACTCGTCCGCCCGGGGCGACGCGAAGTAGCTCACCTGCTCCTTGGTGACCCGAAGCGGCAGCTCGATGCCCACCGACGCCAGCGCCCGATTGGACCAGGCGCCCGCCGTGATCACCAGCCGCCGGCAGCGATAGGTCGCGTCCGCGGTGCGGACCTCGACTTCGCCATCGAGCGGCCGGATGGCTTCGACCGGGGTGCGATCCAGCAGCGTGGCGCCGTGTTCCTTCGCCATCCGCAGGTGCGCCGCGTTGCCCCGCGCGGCCATCGCGATCCCGCTCTCCTCCTGGAACACGCCGTGTATGTCGTCGTTGAGCCGCCACTGAGGCCAGCGGCGCATGATCTCACCGGCGTCCAGCCGCTCGTACCCGACGCCCGCGGCGTCCATGCTGTCGGTGTAGGTGTGCAGCGGGATCGCGCTCTCCCGGGGTCCCAGGTCGAGACCGCCGGTGCGGAGCACGAGCTGCTCCCCGGAGTCGCGCTCCACTTCGGCCCACGCGCGATAGGCGTGCTTGGCCAGCTCGACATAGCCGGGCGTGTGGTAAGAGAGGCGAATGATCCGAGAGTGGTCCTGCGATTCGCCCCGGACGTGCCCGATCTCGAACTGCTCGAGGCCCAGCACCTCGGTGCCGGCGCGCCGCGCGAGCCAGTAGGCCACCGCGCTCCCGAAGCCGCCAAGCCCGAGGACGATGTACTCGTAGTCGAGCTTCATCGCTAAAAAGCGGGAAAAGTGAAAGGTGAAGAGTGAAAGGGGCTGCGCATCCGAAGTTTCTCCCTTTCCCTTTTCACTTTTCACCTTTCCCGCTGTTCAAGTCGCCAAGCCTCTCGCCCACGTAGCGGCGGATGTCCAGGCTCCAGCTCTCCATCGGAGCGTAGTAGCCGGTCTGAAAGACCCGCGAGCTCATGCCCCGCTGCACCGATTCACAGATGGTCCAGTCCTGGCGGTTGACCAGGTCCCAGAACTCGACCGCGTCGGAGGGATCGAAGCCAGGCTTGGCGATCTCCGCGGGATGGAACAGGAACTCGCAGACGATCGTGGTCCGCCCCGGCGCATGGGGACGGACGGTGAAGGCCGCCACGTGGTCGGCGGAGAGGCTGAGCAGGAGATTGGGATAGATCAGCTCGCCCTTGTGACGCACCCGTTCGTCGTCGCTCAGGCCCTCGAAAGGGGCGCGGTCGGTGGTGCCGGTGCCGGTGAAGGTCCAGGCGCCGTCACGGTGCGGGATACCGCGCTCCCAGTCGAGCTCGGAGCCGCCGCGCTGCTTGAAAGCGGGCACCAGGCGGCAGAGCTCCGGGTGCACCGGCCCGCAGTGGTAGCACTCGTTGTAGTTCTCCAGCATCACCTTCCAGTTGGCGGCGACCTGGTACTCGATCCGGCGCGCGACCCGCAGCTCGGCGAGCGGGTATCGCCGCAGGCGGTCGGGCACTGCGCCGAGCTGCGCCTGGAGCGTGCGGCCGATCGGACCGGCTTCCGCGGGCGTGAGATGCAGGAAGATGAAGCCGCCCCAGCTCTCCACTCCGACGGGGTGGAGGGAGAGATCGTCCTTCGCCAGACCGTCGCTCTCCTCGAGGAATGGGGCGGTGCGCAGCGCGCCCTCGAGGCTGTAGGTCCAGGAGTGATAGGGGCAGCGAATCCCGCCGCTGAAGCTCCCGCGCCCGCCGCCGGGCACCAGCTGGGAGCCGCGGTGGCGGCAGACGTTGTAGTGGGCCGCGAGCCCGCCGTCCCGGGTGCGAACCACCAGCACGCTCTCGCCGGCCACGTCGCACACCAGGTAGTCGCCGGGCGAGGGCAGCTCCGCTTCCCGCCCGGCGCAGCACCACTCCCGGAAGAAGATCCGTTCGCGCTCGAGGGCGAAGAGCCCGTCCGAGAGGTAATAGTCCCGGTCCAGCGTCTGTTCCAGCTTGGCGCCCTCGGGCCGCGCCTCGGTGCTCACCGGGCGGCCTCACCGCCTTCGGGGCCATAGAACACGACCCAGACGGCGAGGTCGTCGGTGAAATTCTCGAACCGGTGGATCACGCCGGCGGGGACGAACAGCAGATCGCCGGCGCCGAATGGGTGCCGCTCGCCGCCGTTCAGGAAAAATCCGCTGCCCTGGACCACGACATAGACCTCGTCGCGGGTGTGGGGCTCCTGGGGATCGCCGCCGCGGGGAGCGTACAGCTCGATGCTGAGGGTGCCGTGCTGGAACAGCTCGATGAAGCGCTCGCCGGCGGGGCCGGGGAGGCGGGCGAGGCTTTCGGGGACGGTGAGTCGGTGGGGCACCCGGCGCTACCGCTTGAAGTCCCGCAGAATCTCCCGCGCGGCGTTGTAGCCGCAGGCTCCCATGACGCCGCCGCCCGGATGGGTCGCCGCCCCGCAGAGGTACATGTTGCGCACCGGCGTCCGGTAGTCCGCGTAACCCGGCACGGGACGCATGAACGACAGGCTGCTGAGCGACATCACGCCCTGCATGATGTTGCCGCCGGTGAGCCCGAACCGCTGCTCCAGATCGGCCGGCGCGAGCACCTGCCGGGCCACGACCGAGCGCTTGAAGTTCGGCGCGTACTGGTTCATCAGATCGAAGCAGCGGTCGGCGTACTTCTCCTTCTCCGCCTCGAGCGAGAGGCCCGGCGCGAGCTTGTACGGGAAGTACTGGGTGAACATCGACATCACGTACTTGCCCGGCGGCGCGATGGTGTCGTCGAGCACCGAGGGGATGGTGGCCTCGATGATCGGATGCTCCGACGGCCGGCCGTACTTGGCGTCGTCGTAGGCCCGCTCGATGTACTCCATCGTGGGGGAGATGTGGATCGTGCCGCGGTGCTGGGGACCGGGGGCGGTTCCGGGCACGGCGGTGAAGTCGGGCAGCTCGCTCAGCGCGATATTGATCTTGCAGCTCGCGCTGCTGTAGTCGATATGCCGCACCGCGTCGACGAAGTCGGGCGGCAGATCGCCGTTGCTCATCAGCTTGAGGAAGGTGACGTTGGCGTCGGCACAGGAGGCCACCCGGGTGGCGTGCAGCTCGGTGCCGTCGCGCAACACCACGCCCCGCGCGGCGCCGTCCTTCACCAGGATCTTCACCACCTCGGCGTTGGTCCGGATCTCCGCGCCCTTCTCCCGGGCGGCGGCCGCGATGGAGTTGCTGATCCCACCCATCCCGCCCCGCACGTAGCCCCAGACGCCTCGCACGCCGTCGCACTCGCCCATGACGTGGTGGAACAGCACGTACGCCGTCCCCGGCATGGAGGGCGAGGCCATCGCCCCGATGATCGCGTCGGTGGCGAGGGTGACCTTGAGCTGTTCCGACTCGAACCAACGGTCCAGAATCGGGGTCGCCGCGCCGGCCAGGATCTCCACCGCCTTCTGTCCGTCGTGCCCCAGCTTCAGGAAGCCGAGCCCCAGCTTGGCGAGCTGGACCAGGTTGCCCGGCCGGAACGACCACGGGTTCGGCGGCGTCATCACCAGCGTGGGCTCGAGGAAGTCCGCCACCCGCTCCAGCATCGCCTCGTACTTGGGCAGTGCTTCGGCGTCCCGGGCGGAAAACTTCGACACTTCACGGTGAGTCATCGCCTTGTCGGGGCCCAGCAGGAGCGATCGCCCGTCGGGAAACGGCGTGAACGACGAGGGGCTGCGCGGCAGCATCTCGAAGCCGTGCCGCTTGAGCTCCAGGTCGCGGATAATCTCGGGCCGGAGGAGACTGTTGACGTACGCCGCGGTGGACACCTTGTAGCCGGGCCAGACCTCCTCGGTGACGCACGCGCCGCCGAGCACCTCGCGGCGCTCGAGCACGAGCACCTTGAGGCCCTTCCGGGCGACGTAGGCGGCGGTCACGAGGCCGTTGTGGCCCCCACCGATGACGATGAGATCGTACGAAACGGGCATAGATGACAATGGGTTGTGGTGCGGGGAATGTTAGCGCGGCGGAGGGGTTCCTGCCAGGGTGAAACGGCGTTCCAAATTAAGGCGGGCACGCGGGCAGCCGGGCGGGCGGGCAGACACAACGGGACGGGCGGACGAGCGGATCAGCTGCCCGTCCGCCCGCCCGTCTGCCCGCCTCTACCAGTTCAACTGAATCTCCGTTCTCGCATACGCAAACCGGCCGTTGTAGCCGAAGGGCGACGCCGCGGCCCACGGGAAAGTCCCGAAGTTGTTGTTGAACTCCGCCGAGGTGCCGCCCAGGCCGGTGTCGCGGTCCGAGCTGGGCTGGTCGGGGTAAGTGTCGAACAGGTTACGAACGCCGAGTGCGACCTTCACCAGGTCAAACTGGTACGCCAGCTCGGCATCGACCAGCGTCTTGCCGCCGTAATCCTCCCGGCACAGGTCGCAGAAGCCCGGCTGGGCCGAGGAGAACCCGCCGTAGTACGAGACCCGTCCCAGCGTGCTCAGCCGGCCGATGGCGTAGTTGGCCTGGAGCGTGGCGCGCCAGTCGGGGCGCTCGTCCTCGATCGCGATCACCGAGACGGTATCGAGCAGGCCCGGCTCGGTCGAGCCGGCGTCGCGCAGCACGTCGGGGATCGAGTCGAGGCTGACGATCTCGTTGTGGGTGAAGTTGATCGAGCCGTTGAGATCGAGCGTGCCGGTGCCGGCCGGGACCCGCAAGGTGCCGGTGACGTCGATGCCCTGGGTGCGGGTGTCGAGCCCGTTGGTGAAGTACTGCACGCCGCCGATCCCGGTGACGCCGGCGTCGGCCAGCAGCTCGCGGGTGACGTCGTCGTCGAAGGTGGCGCCGAGGATGATGCGGTCGTCGATCCGGATGTGGAAGTAGTCCGCGGTGACGGTAAAGTTCTCGACCGGCGTGAACGCGAGACCGGCGCTCAGGTTGAGCGACGTCTCCTCCTTGAGCGGCACCGCGCCGAGAGCGAGCGCGGCGGGATGGTCCACCGGGAACACGCCCACCTCCACGAACTGATCGGCGATCACGTTGGTGACCACTTTGTTGAAGGTCACCTGGCTCAGGCCCGGGGCCCGGAAGCCGGTGCCCGCCGCCGCGCGGAACACGACCCGCCGGGAGGGCTGGTAACGAAACGCCAGCTTGCCTGAGAGCCGCTCGCCGAAATCGTTGTACGACTCGAACCGGGCGGCCACGTTCGCCAGCAGCTTGGTGGACAGATCGGTCTCGGCGTCGGCGTAGAGGCCGAAGTTGTTGCGGTCGCGCTCGTCCGCGTTTTCCGGGGTGAAGCCGGGGAAGCCCGAGGAGCCGGCCGGCGCCGGCGCGGTGCTGTCCTGGTCGAGATGGAATCCGTTGACGTAGGAGGCCGGCTCGCCTTCCCGGATCTTGTAGCTCTCCCGCCGGAACGCCGCGCCGAACGCGAGGTTGAGCGGCGCCGGCAGCCCGACTTCCACCGGCCGCGCCACGTTCACCGCGGCAACGAACTCGCGCCGGATGAGGCGGCCGGAGAAGAACTCGGTCTGGTTCGGAATCCCCGGATCGTCGTCGGTGCCGAGGACGCCGTCCTCGCCGGGCGCGCAGGCCACGTCGAGGCAGGGGCCCAGCGACGCGTTCAGCGTCGTGGTCATGTTGTAGTCGAAGCTGCTGTGCCCGAACTCCGCCCCCAGATCGTAGTTCCATTCGCCCGCCACGCCGCGCACGCCGGCGGCGCCGGAGTAGTCGGTCGCGGTGCCGCTAAAGGTCGGCAGGTAGCCGAGCGGATAAACCTCGCGCCAGTTGCGGACGTTGCCGGCGTAGCGGCGGAAGGCGTTGCCGCTGCCGTCGCGGTGCGCGTAGCCGCCGAAGCTGTAGATCTCGGTGGTGCCCCCGTCGTTGAGCGGCATGCGGAAGTTGGTGAAGGTCAGCACGTCCTTCTCCAGCCCGTCGCCCCAGTGGTGGTTCGGCTGAGGCACCGGGTTCCGCTTCTCGATCACCTGCCCGTTCTCGGTGTCGATCGAATCGGGCACCCCGGTCCCGGCGTCCTCGAAGATGTCGGCCCAGGCGCGGTTGGTGGGCTCCCGGTTGCGGAACTCGCCGAACACCGCGAGCGATCCCCGGCCGATGCCGATCCCCCACCCGCCGTTCACGTTCGCGGTGGTGCCGTCGTCGGGGTAGTCGTCGGTCGTATAGCGGCCGATGTCGCCGTTGATGAAGGGCGAGAACGCGCCGTCCTTGAGCACCAGGTTCACCACGCCGGCGATGGCGTCGGAGCCGTACTGGGCCGAGGCGCCGTCGCGCAGCACCTCGATCCGGTCCAGCGCGCTGGATGGCAGGGTGTTGAGGTCGACGCCGCTGGAGCCGGCGGGCATGCCGTAGTTGAAGGTGTTCAGCACCGCGGTCTGGTGTCGCCGCCAGCCGTTCAGCAGCACCAGGGTGTGGTCCGGGCTGAGGCCGCGCAGGGTGAAGGGACGCACGATGTCGCCGGCGTCGGTGACGCTCTGGCGGGGAAAGTTGACCGACGGCGAGACCGATTGGAGAATCACGCTGGTCTCGGTGCTCCCCTGCCGCTGGAGCTCTTCGGCGGGGAAGATGTCGACCGGCACCGCCAGCTCTTCCTCGGCGGTGTGCCGGGCCCGGGAGCCGACGACCACGTCGATCGGGGCGAGCTGGACGGGGCTGCGCAGCAGGGTGAAGTCCTGGTCGATCGCGTCGCCGTCGGCGACGGTGACCTGCGCCTCCCCCGAGCGGAAGCCGATGAGCCGCACCCGCAGGGTGTGGGCGCCGGCGGGCACGCCTCGGATCTCGTAGCCGCCGCTCGAGCCCGAGGTGGCCCGGAGCGTCGTCCCATCGACCACCACCGCCGCGTTGGCGAGGGTGTTCCCGGTGCTGTCGGCGATGGAGCCGCGGATGGTGCCGCCTTGCGCGGCCAGCGGAGCGGCGGTGGCCAGGGCCAGCAGCAGCCCTGCGAGCGTCCCTACGAACCGTGGCACCATGGGTGCCTCCGAAATCGGGTGGTCGACGGTGAGGCGGTCCGGCCGTGATGTGGTCGGTCGCGGGCCTGGGGATGCCCGATAACCACCCGTCCTAGATATCCGGGGCTTCGAAGACCGTCAAGCCGGGGCCGCGCCCCTGGCTAGACAATCCGCACGGCGTTCACCACATTGCGAAGCATTCCCATCCCAGTGCTGCCCACTCCCTCGGCGAACCGTTCCGTTCCGCTGAAGCCGCCGGGCAGAGTTCGTCCGACAGGAGACGTCCCCTATGAAAGCTGGCATGCGTCGGTGGCTGCTGCGCACGGGCGGCTGGGTGACCGCCCTCGCGTTAGCATCGGTGTCTCTGGCGGTGGCGCAACAGGGCGCGATCGGCGGTGTGGTGACCGACCAGGCGACGGGCCAGGCGCTCGAGGCGGCCCGGGTCATGCTCATCGAATCCAACCGGATCGAGACTACCAACCAGGAAGGCCGCTACCAGTTCCGCAACGTCTCCCCGGGGAGCTACGCGGTCCGGGTGCTGCGACTGGGCTACCGGCCGGCGACCGACACCGCCACCGTGGCCCCCGGCGAGACGGTGGCGCTCGACTTCGCGCTGGCCGGCGCGCCGGTGCAGCTCGACGAAATCGTCACCACCGCCACCGGCGAGCAGCGGAAGTTAGAGGTGGCCAACGCCGTCTCCACCATTGATGTCGCCCGGGTGACGGAGGAGGCGCCGATCGCGGAGTTCGGCAATCTGATCTCCGGCCGCGCGGCCGGCGTCCAGGTCCAGAAGAGCGGCGGCACCACCGGCACCGGCACCCGGATCCGGATCCGCGGCTCCAACAGCCTCTCTCTCTCCAATGAGCCGCTGTACTACATCGACGGCGTCCGGATGGAGAGTAACCCGCGATCGACCAGCCTCGACCTCGGCGGGTTCGGCGTGGGAGACGAAGGCAACAACGGTCCCTCCCGCATCAACGACCTCAATCCGGAAGACATCGAGTCCATCGAGATCGTGAAGGGTCCCGCGGCGGCGACGCTGTACGGGATCCAGGCGTCCAACGGCGTGGTTCGCATCACCACCAAGCGCGGCGTGGCCGGCCGCCCCCGCTGGAACATCTACAGCGAGGTCGGCGCGGTCAGCGACGTGAACGAGTATCCGGTCAACTTCTTCGGCCGCTCCGACGATCCCGACTGGGATGGCTTCTGCACCATCCAGAGCGAGCTGGACGGGCTCTGTACCCAGAGCCGGGTGCGACCAGTTTCAGCCGCTGAACGAGCCGGTGTCCCGTCCCTACAAGGCGGGACTGCGCCAACAGCACGGCCTCAGCGTGTCGGGAGGCAACGAGATCGCGACCTACTACATCTCGGGCGAGTATGAGAGCGAAGTCGGGCCGTTCCGGCTGCCCAGGGCCGAGGAAGACTCGATCCGGGACGCGCGCGGCGAGGTCCCGGGCACCCAGATCCGGCCCAACGCGCTGGAGAAGTTCAACCTGCGCGCCAACGTTCGCTCCGACGTCAGCAAGAATATCGATGTGAGCGCGTCGGCCGGCTTCGTGGCCAGCAATACCCGGCTGGTCGAGAACGACAACAGCTTCCTGACCGTCAACGGCAGTGGAACCGCCAGCGGCAACCTGCCCGAGGTCAACCGGGGCTGGTTCTTCATCCCGGCCGAGCTGTTCGCCGAGCTGGCCAACCAGGCAGTCCAACCGCTTCACCGGCGGCTTCACCGGCAACTGGCGCCCCAGTGAGTGGCTCTCCGACCCGGGCTACCGTCGGCTATGACGTCGTCAACCGGACCGACATCCACTTCTTCCCCACCGGCGAGGTGGCCGACCTCGAGGAAAACCGGCTCGGCCTCAAGATCGATAACAGTTCGACATCTCCCAGACGTCGGTCGATCTCGGCGCCACGGCCCGGTTCCGGCTCTCTCCGGCCCTCGGCTCGCGCACGTCGGTCGGAGGCCAGTTCTTCCGCGACCTGCGCCGGGGCACGTTCGCGACCGGCCGCGGCCTGCCGCCGGGATCGGAGACCATCAACGGCGCCCGCACCACCGAAGCCGCGGACACCGCTGATCGAGTCCCGTTCGATCGGCTCCTACGTGGAGCAGGAGATCAGCATCAAGGAGCGTCTGTTCGTCACCGGCGGCGCTCCGCTTCGACGACAACAGCGCCTTCGGCGAGAACTTCAATGCCACCGTCTATCCCAAGGCGAGCGCGTCGTGGCTGCTCTCGGACGAGCCGTTCTTCAACGCCGACTTCTTTAACACGCTGCGGCTGCGCGCGGCGTTCGGCGTGTCGGGACAGCAACCGGGCACGGTCGACGCCCGCCGGTTCGACAATCCCGTCGCGGGCAAGCGGGATGGCGTGCCGACCACCGGCGTGTCCTTCGGCAACCTGGGCAATCCAACCTCAAGCCCGAACGCTCCCGGGAGTTCGAGATCGGCCTCGACGCCGGGCTGCTCAACGACCGTGTCAGCCTGGAATTCACCTTCTACGACAAGCTGACCCGCGACGCCCTGATCGAGCGCGAGATCGCGCCTTCGCTCGGCGCCTCGGAGTTCCAGTTCTTCAACCTCTCGCGGATCCGGAACCGTGGGTTCGAGCTCGCGATCAACGCGCGAGTCTCGACTACCCGAGTCGCTCACCTGGGACCTGAGCCTCAGCGGCTCCACCACCAGCAACAAGGTGCTCGAGCTGGGTTAGGGCGTGAGCCCGATCTTCGTCGGCTTCTACCAGCAGCACGTGGCCGGCTATCGCCGCCGGCGGATTCTGGGCTCCGGACATCAGCTTCGACGACGCCAACGCGGACGGCATCATCGACATCTCCGAGGTCGCGCTGAGCGACTCCGCGGTCTTTCAGGGCAGCGCGCTGCCTACACGGGAGGCGTCGCTCAACAGCCGGCTGGCCGTTTTCGCGGGATGGTCGGGTGACGATCGGGACCCAGTTCGACTACCGCGGCGGCCACCTGGTGGACAACTCGCTGGAGCAGTTCCGCTGCTTCTCCGTGGTGATCTGCCGCGGCGTCCACGACCGCACGGCCCCGATCGACGAGCAGGCCAGGGCTCAGGCCACGTACCTGCCGGGGGGTGGATTCGACGTGGCGTTCTTCGAGCCCGGATGGTTCATCAAGCTGCGCGAGCTTTCGCTCACCATGCAGGCGCCGGACGGCTGGGCCCGGGCGTTCCGGGCCAACCGGCTCAGCTTCACGCTGGCCGCCCGCAATCTCCTGACCATCGACGATTACTCCGGCGTGGATCCCGAGGTCAACGCGTTCGCCCAGGACAACTTCGCGCAGCTCCGACTTCGAGTCGCAGGCGCAGGTCCGCTATTACACCGCCCGTCTCAACGTCAGCTTCTGAGGAGAGGACCACCATGCGTTACATCGCTCTCCGCACGCTGACCCTGACCATCGGCGCGGCGGCGCTTGCGGCCTGCGGATTGCTCGACACCGAGCAGCCCAACCTCATCGATCCAGGCAACCTCGACAGTCCCGCCGGCGCGGAGGCGCTCCGGGATGGCGCGCTGGCCGACTTCGGGTTCGCCAAGGACGGCGACGGGACCCAGGAGGAAGACGGACTCATCCTGGTCGGCGGTCTGATGACCGACGAGTTCATGCACTCCACCACGCCGCCGTCGCAGCAGGAGATCGACCAGCGGACGCCGTCCCGCGATAACTCGAGCGCTGACCGACCCCTACGCCAACCTGCACAAGGCCAGAGTCGGGGCCGAACGGGCGGCGATCGCGCTGGAACAGTTCGCTCTGGCCCCGGACGAGACGCCGGACATCGCGGAAATGCTCGCCATCCAGGGCTACAGCTATATCCTGTTCGCCGAGCATTTCTGCTCCGGCGTGCCCTTCAGTCGGGCCATCGGCGACAGCGTGGATCTTCGGCGGTCCGCTCACGACGACGGAGATGTTCGATACCGCGTTGGCCAGGTTCGACGCCGCGCTGGCACACCCCGGCCTCTCCGGGGACGACGGCACCATCACCAGCCTGGCGATGGTGGGCCGGGCGCGCGCCCTCCTCGGCCTCGGGCAGTTCGCCGACGCCGCGGCGGCGGTTCAGCCCGTGCCGACCGACTTCGTCTATTCCACCGAGCACGCGGACAGTCCGCTCCGCCTGCAGAACGCGATATAGTCGTACACCTCCCAGGGGCTCTGGTCGGTCGCCGATGGGGAGGGGGGCGCCGGGCTGCTGTACCGCACGGCGGAGGACCTCCGGGTCCCGGTGGACAGCACGATCGACGAGGAAACCGGCGAGGTGACCACGGGTCTCGACCTCATCACGCCGCAGTACAACCTGCTCAAGTACGACTCCGATTCCGACGTGCCCCTGGCGGACGGCGTCGAAGCCCGGCTGATCGAGGCGGAAGGGGCGCTGCAGACCAGCAATTTCGGCGGGATGACCACGCTGTTGAACGATCCGCGGGGTGCGCTTGGACTCGACCCGCTCGATCCCCCAGGCACCCAGGACGAGGCAATCGACCCTGCTTTTCGGCGAGCGGGCGTTCTGGCTCTTCGCCACCGGCCACCGGTTGGGGGACATGCGCCGTCTGGTGCGACCGGTCGCCGCCGGCGGCTACGAACAAGCCGTGGATGCGGTGTTCCCGACCGGTGCCTACCACAAGGGCGGCAGCTACGGCGGCGACGTCAACTTCCCCATCCCGATCGGCGAGGAGAACCGGCCGGACGGGAACGGGGTGTCGTGCATCGACAGAAATCCGTAGAGTATCGCTCAGTACACGGCGAGAAACGACAACGTGAGATCGCTCTCCAGGACCACTTGACCCACTGCCCCGGGCGGAGTCGCACGATCTCACTGGTGAAGGTCGTCAGGGTGCCGATGGGATCGGCGGGGAGCCGGATGTCGTCCCCGCCGGACGGACGGACGGACGGACGGACCAAGTGTGGTTCGTCATCCCGAGCGAAGCGAGGGATCTTGCTGGGCCGAGTTCGACGCCGGCCGGGCAAGATCCTCGCTGCGCTCGGGATGACGTAGCTTCTCTTGGGACGAAGCTTCTCTCGGGATGACAGGCTCCGCTTTCCCCCTGCCCCCCTGCCCACCTCCTAGTACACCCCGAGAAACGACCGCGTCAGATCGTTCTCCAGGGTCCACTTAACCCACTGCCCCGGCTGGACCTGCAGATCCTCGCTGGTGAACGTCCGCGAATTGCCGATGGGGTCGGCCCGGAGCCGGACGTCGTTGCCGGTGCCGAGCCTGCGATAGGGAAACACGAAGGTCTTGGTGTTGAGCGAGCCGACCATGCCCAGCCGCTCCGAGGAGGTGCCGCGGACCAGGTAGATCACCACGTCGCTCCAGCCGTGGTTCTCCACTTCGAGCGCCACCTCGGCGTTGGCCGGAGACGGCTGGCCGTCGGGATCGCTCTTCTCCGATTTTCCGCCGCAGCCCAGGAGGAGACAGACCAGCCCCAGCGTCCGCATCGCCAACAGGGTGAAGCCCGGCATGATCCGGTCCTCCTGAGGTGCCCGTCTATCGCGATCCCGCGCTGGTTCCACCCGGAGCCGCGCCGAGATATCGGCCGTACCAGTCAAGATACCGCTCCATCCGGTCGAGGACGAACGACGGCCGCCGAATTTCGTGGGACTCGCCGGGATAGATCACCAGCTCGGTTTCCCGCCCGAGACTCTTGAGCGCCTGGAACATCTGCTCCGAGTTGATCACGGGGACGTTCCAGTCCTCCTGCCCGCACACGAACAGCGTCGGAGTGAGGATCCGGTCGGCGCGGAAGAAGGGCTGCGACACCCGCTTCCAGGCGTCGAAATTGGCCCACGGCTTCCCCAGCTCCAGCTCGTACTCCAGGGCGTACATGTCGGTGCCATAGCCGATCAGCGCGTTGCCCTGCCCCGCCCCGCTGATCGCCGCCTTGAAGCGGCGGTCGCGCACGATGACCTGGTTGGTCAGGATCCCGCCATAGCTCCAGCCGCCGACGCCTAGCCGCCCGGGATCCGTGATGCCGCGGGCCACCGCGTGATCCACCGCCGCGAGCACGTCGTCGCCGTCCTTCTCGCCCCACGCGGCGAAGATGGCGCTGGCGAACTTCTCGCCTCGCCCCGAGCTGCCCCTCGGGTTCACCCCGAGGACCACGTATCCCCTGGCCGCCAGCACCTGCCAGTCGAGGTTGGCGAAGTCGTGGTAGTACTGCCACACCGGCCCGCCGTGGATCCGGAGGATGGTGGGGTAGCGGGTGCCCTCGCGATAGCCGGGCGGCTTGAGCATGAAACCGTTGATCGGCGTCCCGTCGCGGCTCTTGAAGGAGATCTCCTCGATCGGCGCCAGCCGCACCTGCGAGAGCCACCGCTCGTTCTGATTCGAGACCCGGCGCAGCTCGCGCCCTTCGACCGCGAACACCTCGGTGGGATGCTCGGTCGTGCTCGCCGCCACCGCGATCCGCCCGTCCCGGCCGACCGACAGATCCTCGATCGCGCGCTTGCCTTCCACCAGTCGCTCGACCGGCCCCCCGCCCGCCGGGACCTGGGCCAGCTGATAGACCCGGTCGTCCTCCAGCAGGAAGAGCACGGATTTCCCGTCGGGCGCGAAGGTGGGAGACAGCGGGTTCCGGTCCAGGGTCGGGGTCAGGACCCGGGATGGCCCGCCATCGACCGGCACGATGGCGACCTTCTGCCCGCCGTAGTAGAGCAGCTCGGGCCGTCCGCCCTGGATGTAGACGAGGTGCTTCCCGTCCGGACTCCAGTTCGGCGCCCGGCTCCCCCAGGAGGGGTCCATGTCGGCCCCGGAGAAGGTGGTGAGCTGCCGGGGCTGCGCACCCGCCTTGGCCGCGACGACGTAGATGTCCCAGTTGTCCGTCCGGTCGTACTCCGGCCGCCGGCGGCTCAGGAACGCGAGGCTCTGCCCGTCCGGCGACCAGACCGGCGACTCCTCGTCGTACTCGCCCGGGGTAACGATCTCCGCCTTCCGGGTCGCGAAATCGAAGACGTACAGATGGTCCCGCTCCGCCCCGATGTAGCCCACTTCGTCGTACTTGAACCGGTAGCGATCGACCACGATCGGCGCGGGGCGCTTCTCCGTGGAGTCGGACTCTTCGGCCGGCTGTTCCGGCTCGGGATCGGACGCGATCAGCGCGATGCGGCGGCTGTCCGGGGACCAGGCGTAGTCGGAGACCCCGGCGGGCAGATCGGTGAGCGGCTCCGCCTCGCCCCCTCTCCGGTCGAGCAGCCAGATCTGCTCCACCTCACGGGGATCGTCGCGGGAGGAGAGGAAGGTGAGATAGCGTCCGTCCGGGCTCCACCGGGCCGTGTGCTCCTGATTGGCGGTGAAGGTGAGCCGGACGCTCCGCTTCCCGTCCCAGCTCGACATCCAGATGTCCGAATCCTGTTTGTCCGCAACGGTGTCCGAGGTCGAGACCGTGTAGGCGACCCAGGCGCCGTCGGGGGAGAGCTGGGGATCGCTGACTTCGCGGATCCGGAGGAGGTCCTTCGGTTCGACGAGGCGCTGGGCGGCGAGCTCGGTTGAGCCGGCAATCAGGATTCCGGTCAGTATCAAACCTGCGTATCTCAAGCAGCCTCCCTGCGGCTTTTGAAACACGGAGCCACGGAGAACACGGAGGTCGCACGGAGAAAAACAAAAAGTGTTGTTGTTCTCCGTGCTGTCTCCGTGTCCTCCGTGGCTCCGTGTTTCGCAGTTACCGATCCCACCTGTCACCGATTCAGGCTAAGTCACGGCCCCTTGTACACCACCCCGCCCTTCATCACGAACCCGATCTTCTCGAAGCTTTTGAGATCCCCCATCGCATCCCCCGGCACGGCCACGATGTCGGCGTACTTGCCCGGTGCCAGCGACCCGACCTGGTCCTTCCACCCGATCAGCTCCGCGGCCACGACAGTCGCCGACTGGACCGCCTGCATCGGTGTCATCCCGTAGCGCACCATGTACGGGAGCTGGCGGGCCACGAACCGGTGGGGATAGACCCCGCTGTCGGTACCGTACGCGATTCGGACGCCGGCGGCTACAGCCTTCCGGAAGCCGGCGCGCTGCGTCTCGGTGGTCTCCTCGTTCTTCCGCAGGATCTCCGCGGGCCAGCCGTGTTTCCGCCCGGCGCTGTCGATGTAGTCGCCGTTGTAGATGTCGGCCACCAGCCAGGCGCCTTTCTGCTTCATCAGGGCGATTCCCTCGTCGTCGATCAGGGAGCCGTGCTCGATGGACCGGACGCCCGCCCGCACCGCCCGCTTGATCCCCTCCGCCCCATGGGCGTGGGCGGTGACGTAGGTGCCGTACTCCGCGGCCTGATCGACCGCGGCGTGGATCTGTTCCTCGGTGTATTCCGATGCGCCGGGGACGGTCCCCTGAGTCAGCACCGCGCCGGTCGCGATCATCTTGATGAAGTCCGCCCCGCCGTTCAGAATCGCCCGGACCCGCTCCCGGACCTCGTCCGCAGTGTTCGCCACCCCGAACCGGTATTCGGCGGGAAGGACTACGTCCTGGGCCGCGCCCACCAGCTCGCCGCCGCCGCTGGTCACCGTGACGTAGGCGCCGGCCACCGACATCCGGGGTCCGATCACGGTGCCGTCGTCGATGGCGTCGCGAAGCGCGGCATCCACCAGGGCCCGGTAGGTCCCGACGTCTCGCACGGTGGTGAACCCGGCCAACAGGGTGGTCCGGGCGTTCCGGACGCCGCTGAACGCCTCCTGCGCCCCGGACCGCTGGAGCGGCCGGAGGACGTCGGTCTCGGTCAGGTCGCCGATGAGATGGGCGTGGCAGTCGATCAGGCCAGGCAGAACCGTATAGCGGGAGAGGTCGATCACCTTCGCGCCGGAGGGCGGGCGGGCACCGGCCGGCTGGATCGCCTCGATGCGGTCCCCCCGCACCACGATCGTCCGGTCGCGCAGGATCTGACCGGACTCGACGTCCACGAGGCGTCCGGCACGGATGACGGTGACCGCCGGCGCGGGCGTGTCCTGCCCCCGGGCCGGCGGGCTGAGACACACCGCACCCGCGGACAGCAGGAGACCCAGCCTGCAGAGGCGCATTCGAAAAGCCCCTTGAATAGGAATGAGGGAGATTATACCAAGAAAAAAGCGTGAAAGTGAAAAGGAGAAAAGTGAAAGGGAGAAACCTCGACCAGGTCTCTCCCTTTCACTTTTCTACTATTCACTTTTCCCGCAGTTCTGACAGAAGCTTCCTGAGGTTGGGTCTTACTGCCCCTGCTCGCGCTCGCTGGGGGTCTCGACGTCAACCTTGGGCAGGTCCACTTCCTTCTTCTCGCTCTTCACATCCACATCCGGGACGCTGATGGTGTCCTTCACCGTGCCGGTCTCGACGCTCGGCGTCTCGACCGTATCCGTCTCGGTCCCGATAACCGGCTTATCAACCTGGTACTCGCCCTCACCGGTCTTCTTGCAGCCGGTGGTGACGACGATGGCGGCGATCGCCGCGGCCAAGGTAATGCTACGCACATGACCTCCCGAGTAAGTGACCGTCGCTGACTGTGCAACGCTGTAATGTCGCGCTTCGGGGGCCGAAACACCGTGTCAGGCGTCACCCCGAGACCGGCAATCCGCCGCCGGACTGGTTTATCCGCATATCAATGTAGAGAATGTTGACAACCGGACATCAAACGTCAGTATTACCAAACTGTTACGAGACTGTTGGCTGCACGGTTCTTGGGGGCATCCCGGAAGCGAAACGGCCCCCGAACTGCCGGGGGCCGTTTCTGTCACCGCTGCGGGAGCTGCGCTGAATCAATCCTGGACCAGGATCAGGTACTTCGACGCCCCCCAGAACTCCTCGGGCTGCGAGATCTGCACCGTCCCGGACACCTTGCCGTCCTTGGTGACGGTGGAGCCGAGGTAGCTGGTGCTCTGCCGCGAGACGATCTTGTACTTCTTGTCGGTCCGGGGCAGCGGAATCGAGGTCTGGGTCGTCTTGTCCATCGCGGTGAACGACGCCGGATCTAGGTTGCGGGCCGGCATCAGCTTGGTGCCGCCGAAGACCAGGAACTTGGACCCTTCCTTGGTGATGACGCCCCGCTTGATCAGCTCGTCCTTGGTCCCGACCGCGTAATAGACCGTGTTCTTGTAGTTGGTCAGGTTGGCGACCGTGTCCGTGAGCGCCATGTTGACGTTCTCGAGCCCGGCCTTCTCGGTGTTGAGCGTATCGACCCGCCCGGCCAGCGTGGCGATCTGGGTGTCCTTCTCGGCCAGCGCGGTCTCATACTCCGTCTTCTGCTGCTCGGCCGTGGTCTTCAGATCCTCGACCGTCTTCTTGAAGGTCTCGATCTGGGCCAGGAGCCGGGCGTTGCGCTGGCGGGAGGTCTTGGCGCGAGTCTCGGTCTCGGTCAGCTTGGCCTCGCTCTCGTTCAACCGGGCGATGACCTGCTTGATCCGGTCGAGCGAGGCCTGGCGCTCTTCGCGGTCCTTCTTGGCGCCGGGCACGCCGGGATCGGTGCTCCCGGTCTTGACCGAGACGCTCTTCGCCTTGGCGAGCTCGCTGTTGACGTCGCTGACGAACTGGGTGGTCTCCAGGACCTCCGTCAGCAGGCTGTCCTTCTGGGCTTCGGCCGTCTGGGCCTCCGCCAGAGCCTTTTTCAGCTCGGCTTGGTTACAACCGGTCGTCGCCACGACGGCGAGCACGATCAGCCAAGCGTACCTCATGCGAACCTCCCAGCAGCTGTGGTGGTCACACAGGCGTCGGTGTGCGGCGTCAATGCCGTCCGGGGGCCGAAGCCCTATGAGTGGTGCGAGATCGGGAAACGAGGCTCAAGCATAACTAGAGGGGCGGCGGAATCGCCACCCCCAGGAATTAGACACTAGCCAGTCAGTTTACCTCAGGGATCCGTCGCGAAGGCCGACTGGAATTCGACCACCGATGCCAATTCCGCGCACCCCGCCGCGGGGCCGGCAGGTGCCGCCGCCCCGGACCATGATGCCCCGAGACCGCTCGGTCGAGATCCAGGAATCGTCCTCAGGCATCGCGGAGGACGGCCCTGAGGAGACCGGAATGATGGTGACCGTCCTCCCTGGAGCCAGCTCCCGGCCCGAGCCCGACGACGCGTCGGCTGGGCTCAAATCGACCGCGGCCTCCGCGACAGCGGGCACGATGATCGGGGCGGCGGCCTCGAAGGCGGGGGCCGCATCGGGGATTGGATCGGCCTTCGGGACCGGCGCCGGCTTGGGAGAGATCCGCGCACGTCGGGAAGGCTGGGGCTCCGGCATCGGCCGGCCGAGCTCCACCGCCGAGGCGACTTCGAGCTGGGGGGCGGACGGAGCCCGGAGCGTAAGGTCGCGGCGGGAGACGCCCGATCCTGCCGGCGGCGACACTGATTCGGATGCGCACCCGAGGACGAGCGCGGTGAGCGCGAGGGGAAGGAGCGGGCGCATGGCAACCTCCGAGACCGGCGAAACAGATAGTGGCGGCGTGATGCTCTCTCAACCTAAGACGTCAGGTCGTTTCGGTCACGCACGATGCGATCTGCACCACCGGGTCCGAACGTCGGGTCCGGCCGGCACGGTCATGTGCGGTCGTACCGCCGCCGAGTCACCCACCCGATCAGCCCGCGAGGCAGATGGCGAAGGACGCCGACCGCTAGCCGGAACTTCCACCCTGGGATGCAGACCGTCGGGCCGCCGCGATCCAGGCAGCGGAGCGAGTAGGCCACGACGTCCGGCGCGCGGAGCCAGGCCCAGCGGGGGAGCCGGTCGGGCTGGCTCATGCGGGCGTGGAACTCGGTCCGGGTGAAGCCGGGGCAGAGCGCCTGGACCCGGACCCCGGTGCCAGCCACCTCGGCCGCGACGCTTTCGCTGAACACCGTCAGGTACGCCTTGGTGGCGCAGTAGTTCGCGTTGCCGGCGGAAAAGACGAACGATGCGACCGACGACACGTTCACCACCGCGCCGGCCCGGTTGCGGAGCAGGACCGGCAGCGCGGCCTGGGTCAATCGCATCGGGGCGAGGGTGTGCAGGCGCACCATCGTGACCTGCTTCAGTGGCTCGACCTCGGCGAGCCTGCCCCGGCTTCCGAATCCCGCATTGTTCACCAGCATCGCCAGCCGCGGCGAGCCGGCCAGCCGCTCGGCGAGGCGGGTGACATCCTCGTCTCGCGAGAGGTCCGCACCGAACGGCTCGGCCGCGACACCGTGCCTGCCGGTGAGCGCGGCGGCGGTTTCGGCCAGCCGGGCGCCGTCGCGCGCGACCAGGAGCAGATCGTATCCCCGTGCGGCGAGCTGCTCGGCGAACTCGCGGCCGATGCCCGCCGTGGCGCCCGTGACGACGGCGAGCCCGCGGTTCACCGCTGGAGTCCGCTCCGCACCGCGGCTTCCGCCGACCTGCCCACTCCGCCCCTCGCGATGGACCGGAGCCGGTTCGCCGCCTCGCGGAGGACGTCCTCGGTCTTACAGAAGACGAACCGCACCAGCGAGCGTCCGCCGCCCTCACTGAAGAAGCTCGAGCCGGGAACCGGCGTCACGCCGACCTCGCGGGAGAGCCACACCGCGAATCCGGTGTCGTCCAGAGGCGGGCCACTGCCCCGGGCGACATCGGCCAGAGCGGAGAAGTCCGCCAGGATGTAGTAGGCCCCTTCCGGGCTCACCGAGTGGAACCCCGCCTCCAGCAACGCGCCCTGGAGCAGATCGCGCCGCGACTGGTACTCGCCGGCCAGCCGCCGGTAGAAGTCGCGATCGAGCTGCTCCAGCGCGTCGGCCACGCCCTCCTGAAGCGGAGCGGGCGCGCCGACGGTCAAAAAGTCGTGCACCTTTCGGATCGCGTCGGTCAGCTGCGCCGGCGCGATGATCCAGCCGATCCGCCAGCCGGTCACGCTGAAGGTCTTCGACGCGCCACTGATCGTGATGGTCCGCTCCCGCATCCCGGGCAGCGTCGCGATCGGCAGGTGCTCGCCGGTGTAGAGGATGTGCTCGTAGATCTCGTCGGTCACCGCGAGGACGTCGTGGCGGACGCAGAGGTCGCGGATCGCTTCCAGCTCGGTCCGATGGAGAACCCGGCCCGACGGATTGCTCGGCGTATTCACGATGATCGCGCGGGTGCGCGGCGAGAACGCCGCCGCCAGCCGCTCCAGGTCGAGCGGCCGGCCCGGCTCGAGCGGCACGTAGACGGGCTTCGCGTCCGCCAGAATCGTGTCGGGTCCGTAATTCTCGTAGAACGGCTCGAAGACGATGACCTCCTCGCCCGGATTCACCAGGGCGAGCAGCGTGGAGATCATCGCCTCGGTGGCGCCGCAGGTCACGGTGATCTCGCACTCCGGATCGGCGTCGAGGCCGTACCAGTCGGCGTAGATCCGGGCCAGCGCGGTGCGGAGGCGGTGCGCGCCCCAGGTGATCGCGTACTGGTTGATGTCGTCCCGGATCGCCCGGACCGCCGCTTCCTTCAGCGCCTCGGGCGCTGGAAAATTGGGGAACCCCTGGGCGAGATTCAGAGAGTTGTGCTCTCGAGCGAGCCGCGTCATCCCCCGGATCACCGACTCGCGGAAGCCGTGGGTGCGGCGGGCTGTGGTCACGGGATTCTCCGGGGAGAAAGGATCGCTGAAGACTAGCGTGGCCCGAACGTTGCCGCAGCCGGACGGCATGACCCCGCCCCGATTCACCGATCTCCACAGCCACCTCGTCCCCGGGGTGGATGACGGCTCCGCCACGATCGGGGAGTCGCTCGAGTCCCTCGCCGCCCTCCGGGCCGAGGGGGTCGGCGCCCTGGTCACCACCCCACATCTACTGCTCCCCCATCTCCGGGACGAGGCCGCGATCGCGGCCCAGCTCCAGCAGCACCGCGCCGCTTTCGAGCGGCTGGCGGAGGCGGCCTATGACCGGGCGGATCTGCCGGCGATCGGTCTGGGGCAGGAGATCTGGGCCCCGGACGCGGCGCAGATCCGCCGGGTGGTGGAACGGACCGACGTGGGATTGGGCCGGGGAAAGTATCTCCTGGTGGAATTCGGCTTCGACCTCCGGGGCACCCACGAGGACGTGGTGCACGCCGCCATCGATGCCGGGCGCGGGATCGTGGTCGCCCACCCCGAGCGCTACCGGTACCCTCACGGCACCGATCCCATCGCACAGATGCGGCGCTGGCGCGAACTGGGCGCCCGGCTCCAGGTCAATGCGGGCAGCTTCACCGGCCACTACCGGAATCAGAATCCGGGGGCCGAACCGTTGTCCTGGGCGATGGTCGAGGCGGGGGTGGTGGATCTGGTCGCGACCGACCACCATGGCAGGCGGCGGGTCGGCGTGTCGCTGCTGGAAGCATTCGAGGCCCTGGCCGGCCGTGGGGAGCGGGAGCTCGCCGAACGGGTTTTGGCCAGGGCCCCGAGTCAGGTCGTGCGGGCCGACCTGGTGGAGCGGGACAACGAGGTGGCTAGATCTCCTGGGGCAGCCGGGTCGAGCCGATCGACTTGATCAGATAGCCCATCGGACCGGCCGAGCCTTCTCCGCCGGCGATCCGTGCCGCATCCACCGTCGCATTGATGTTGCGCCGCAGCTCGCCGTACTGCCGAGCCGCGTTCAGGTCTTCGAAGTGAATCTTGTTGTCGACCAGCTTGTAGGCTCCCGCCTCGGCGCTCAGGACCGCGAGCACGCTGTCGATGCCCGACAGCAGCCGCTCGGTCAGCTTCGCCAGCGCGGGCGATTCCTTGCCGTTCTCCCGGGAGTACCACCGCTTCGCGGTCTTGGGCGACCAGCCGAGGTCCTTCGACAGGGTGGTGAAGGAGTCCTGGAACTCCCGCTCGATCGCGCCTTCCCGCTCGCGATACACCCGGATGAAGTTGGCGAGGCCGGCCAGACCAAGGCGGGTGTCGGTGACACCGCCGTCGGGCGTGAGCCGCGAGGAGGCGAACAGGTGGTCGAGACGGGCGACGCGCACGCCGCTCCCCAGCCGGGTGCGGGCGCCGCCGTAAGCCTCATCGTAGCTGGCGAGGAGACCATCGATCGTCTTGGCGTCGGCCTCGCTGCGGGCGTTGCTGTCCGACGCGACCGCGACCTCGATCGCCTTGGGGGCGAGCTGCGGCGCCTTGGGAAGCACCGACGGCGCCTTCTCCACGACCGGCGCGGCACCGGCTTCGGGCGGCGCCGGCTCGGTCCACGCGGTGCTGGCGAGCGAGACCATCTGCGGAGACGAGACCTGCTCGACCGAGGCGGGCTCGGCCTGCACGGCGGCCGCCGGCTTCGCGGCAGTGCGGGCCGACCAGGCCGGACGCGGGCCGGAGAACGCCAGCTGAATACCGAAAATCAAAAAGAGACCGCTGATGCCGAGCGCGAGCGGGCGGCGCCAGGGAGAGTCGTCCCCGTCGCGGCCGTCCTGCTGACCGGCGTCGGGAGCCGACGCGGAAGGCTCGGTGTCGGGGACCGCGCTCTCCAGGGTCTCGGCTTGGGCGGTGAGATAGGTCCAGCTGTTCCGATCCCCCTGCTTGGCCGGCTTCTCGGCCACGATCGCCTTGTACTGCGGGTGCAGGGTGATCGAGATCCACTTGGAGGTGGACCGGTGATAGATCCTCGAGTGACCGTCAACTTCTCCGCTCCGGATCGCGGCGGCCAAGTCGTCGCCCGTCCTGTAGAGCTCTTCTTTGCCCGGTCGCAACTCGACGAGATACATGGTTGTCGCTCGGTCGGTTCTTGGATCCCGGCTCAGGCGCCGGCGAATCCACGGTGAAACGAGTGGCCTGATGGAGTACCTGCGGGAGGTTCCAGCCGCATAAGTGCCAATTCCGTGCTCCCCCGGCCACTCCGTGCCAGGGGGGTGCTCGGCGCGGTCCAGGTCCTCCAACGATAATGCATGTCCCGCCAAGTGCTTACCCCCAGATTCCTGACCCCCGCTTCGGGCGACCTGAGGGCCGCTTCCGGCGGCCCAGCAGGCCGATCCGGGCCGCCGGGACGGGGTGCGTTTTTCAGGAGGGCGCGGTGGAATGCAAGATGTTTCCTTCCCCCCTCGGATCGATTAGAGTCCGATGGGTTTCCGGCTCTGGGGCGGCACCCTGGAGCCCGATTTTGGTCATATCGCGCCGCCCGGCCGGGGCGATCGGGGGCTGGATGACAAAGAGACAACGCAGGTTCGACGACGCCGAGTTCGACTTCGGCGACCGCCGGCAGGGCGCCGGCGTAGGCACCATCTTCCTGGCGACCGCGCTGGGGGTCGGGATCGGCCTGCTCGCCGCCCCGGACGCCGGGCTCAAGACCCGCCGCCGGCTGCGGAAGCGGCTGGAGACCCTGGGCGATGATCTCGGCGAAGGCTTCGAGGAGTTCCAGGGCAAGAGCGGCCGCGCCCGCGAGCGGATGCGGGAGCGGTTGTCTCAGCTCCGGAAGCGGGGTGAGACCGCCTGGGACGATCTCGAGGATCGCTGGCACGGGGAGGAAGAAGAGGAGGACTCGGGCGCGCTGAGCGCCGTGCTGGCCCTGGCCGCCGGGGTCGCCGCCACCTACTTCCTCACCAGCGACCGCACCGGACCGGCGCGCACGCGGGTGAAGGAGACGGCCGAGAACGTCCGGCGCGAGGCCACCAACCGGTGGGAGCGCTACCAGCAGCACCGCCACGAGGGCCGGGCCAACGGTCAGGCCGGCGAAACCAGATCGGGCGCCGCGCCGTCTGATGAGACCCCTCAGGGCAGCTGAGGCAACACCCGAGGCTCGCAGGCACAAACGGCCCCCACGGGGGCCGTTTTTTCATGGGAGGTGGAGACGATGAATCGCCGCCAGCGGGTGTTCGCCGGCGTGGTGATCGCACTGCTTCTCCTGTCGGGCGGGACCACGCTGTGGATGGCCACCTGTGGTCTCGCCGGTTGTCCTTCGGCCGAACAGCTTCGCGGATACCGCCCCAGCGAGGGCAGCCGGGTGCTCGACCGCCGCGGCGCCCCGCTGGGGCGGCTCTCGTATGTGCGGCGGATCAACGTCCCCATCGAGCGGGTGCCACGCCACGTGCGAGCGGCCTTCATCGCGGCCGAGGATCGCCGCTTCTTCTATCACGGCGGCATCGACTGGCGGAGCGCGGGCCGGGCCCTGGTTCGGAATTTCCGGTCGCTCGCGGTGCGGGAAGGCTTCAGCACCATCACCATGCAAGTGGTGCGCAGCGCCTTCCTCCCCCATCTCTCCCAGGAGCGCTCGCTCCGCCGCAAGCTGATCGAGATCGAGCTGGCGCGGCGGCTGGAGCGGGCGCTGCCCAAGCAGAAGATTCTCGAGCTGTACCTCAACGTCATCTACCTCGGCAACGGCACTTACGGCGTCGAGGCGGCGAGCCGCGACCTGTTCGGCAAGAGCGTGGGTCGGCTCACCGTCGGCGAGGCCGCGCTGCTGGCCGGGCTGGCGCGGGGCCCCTCGATCTACTCCCCCAGGCGCCATCCCGATCGGGCGCGAGGCCGCCGAAGTGTGGTGCTGGCGCAGATGGCGCGCGAGGGATTTCTGAGCGCCGCCCGGGTGGAGCGCGCCGCGGCGGAGCCGCTCCGGTTGGCGCAGTCGGGATGGAGGCCGCGCCGGGATCTCTCCCAGGCGCTGGATCCGGTGCGGGCCGCGGTGGACTCGATCCTGGGAGACGACGTCGAGATCGTGGGCGACGTAGTCGTCCACACCACGCTCGACGCCGTGGCCCAGCGCGCCGCGGCGCGCGCGGTGAACGACCGGGCCGCGGCGATCGAGCGAGGCGCCGGCCGGGCGGATCGGCCCAAGGGCCAGGATCTCCAGGGCGCCTTGGTGGCGCTGGATCCGCGAAGCGGCGAGATCCGCGCGCTCATAGGCGGGCGGCGGTACGTCCAGCGCGGGTTCAACCGCGCCCTCGGCGCGCGGCGGCAACCCGGCTCGGCGTTCAAGCCGTTCGTCTATGCCGCGGCCCTGAGCGACGGATTCACGCCCGCCACGGTCGTCGAGGATTCGCCGGTCGAGGTCACCGACGGCTCGCGAGTCTGGCGCCCGGTGAACTTCGGCGGCGAGTACGCCGGCGTGGTGACGCTCCGGCGAGCGCTCATGACCTCCGCCAACGCGGCGACCGTGCGGCTGAGCCGTGCGGTCGGTGAGCGGCGGGTGGCCGCGCTGGCGCGAAGGGCCGGGCTCCGCGGCGAGCTCGCTCCGGTGCCTTCTCTCGCGCTCGGCGCCGTGGAGGTGACGCCGCTGGAGCTGGTGACGGCGTACGCGCCGTTCGCCAACGGCGGCTTCCGAGTCGAGCCGTCACTCATTCGCCGCATCGAGCTGGCCGACGGCACCGAGCTGTGGAGCGCGCGGGAGCGGAAGCGCGAGCGAGTGATGGGCGAGGCCGAGGCGTTCCAGATCACCTCGATGCTTCGCTCGGTCGTCGATGAGGGCACCGGCCACCTGGTGCGCGAGCTCGGCGTGCGCGGCGCGGTCGCCGGGAAAACCGGCACCACCAACAACGGCGCCGACATCTGGTTCGTGGGCTACACCCCGACCGTGGTCGCGGGCGTCTGGTTCGGCTACGACGTGCCCCGCGAGATCGCCCCGAACGCCTCCGGCGGCCGCCTCGCCGCCCCGGCCTGGGCCGCCTTCTACAAGAACGGCTGGACGGAGCGCGCCCCGGCTTCGGCCTGGGAACCGCCGGTCGGCCTGGTCGCCAAGACCATCGACGCCTATACCGGCGACATCGCCAACGAGTGGTGCCCCACTACGCAGCGCGAATGGTTCAAGCCCGGCAGCGAGCCGGTCCGGATCTGCACCCGCCACGAGGCGCCGATGATCCGGAGGCTGGAGGAGTTTGGCCGGGCGCTGGGGGAGGCGATTGGGGATTTGTTGGGATTATAGACAGGCGGGCAGCGGGGCAGCGGGGCAGCGGGGCAGCGGGGCAGCGGGGCAGCGGGGCAGCGGGGCAGAAGCGTAACACGTCATCCCGAGCGGAGCGAGGGATCTTGCCGGCGTGAGTTTCGAACTCGGCCAAGCAAGATCCCTCGCTTCGCTCGGGATGACGTACCCTTCGCGCTCCCTGCTTCCCTGCTTCCCTGCTTCCCTGCTTCCCTGCCTCCCTGCCTCCCTGCCTCCCTGGCTCCCTGGCTCCCTGCCCGCTGCCCCGCTGCCCCGCTGCCCCGCTGCCCGCTGCCCGGCCTGCTAATTCGTCGTATCCACCGCCAGACTGTAGGGCGGATACTGGAGCAGCTGCTGGCGGACCTGCTTGGCGTGGCGCAGCACTTTGGAGGGGTACCGGCGGCAGTTCGGAGTCACGTTGTCGGCGACGCAGCCGTTGTAGCGGAGCAGCGCACGGCGGAGGTTCCCGGTGCGCTTCAGGTAGTAGCCCAGCACCCTCGCACCGTGGCAGATGTTGGCCTCGACCTGGAGCAGGTCGCTGGAATCGCAGTCGTACTCGCCGGCGTGGAAGTCCATCACCTGCATCAGGCCGATGGCGCCCTGACTGCTCCGCGCATCGACGTCGAGGGGGGCGTTCTCCGTGAGCAGCACGCCGGCCAGCAGGCTGGGCTCGACCTGCAGGTAGCTCGCTTCCTTCACGATGGCCCGGGCAATCCGCTCCGACACATCGCGCTCGCGGGTCCGGCTGAAGAAGAAGCGGGCCAGCGGCCAGTGGTCGAACCGGGCCACGACCTGCCGTTCCAGCGCAGCGCTGTCCAGCGGCGCCCGGAACGGCATCGCGGCAACGCGAGGCATCACCAGGCTCGCCACCTGCTGATTGTCCATCCGCTGGATCGGCGGGGTCCACTGCATCGCCGCCGTCATCAGGGTCAGCGAGAGGGCCACGAGGAACGGACGGCGCGGATTCTGGGCCGTGCGCACTGCGACACGTTCTGGCGAATTCATGGGACTCGCCCTCTCGGAAGCGGCGTAAGCGGCTATGAAACGGGGATGGCGGAAAGGGGTAGCAAGAAGCGGCGCACGCCGCGGGTGGCGAGATTTCGAACGGTCGATCTTTAGACGGCGGATGTCACAGCGGATGTCAATCTGCAGGCTCAGGGGTGACTACTGCAGACTCAGGGTGACAAGCTGCGCAGCAGCGTCATCATCCGGACGTCGAACGGATCGGGCGATTCGTCGTCGTCGGCGGGCTCGTAGTTCTCCTGGGGCGTCTCCAGGATCAGCGGGATGCCCCCGCTCCGCTTGTCGTGCAGCAGCCAGCGGAACGGCTCCGGACCGATCTTCCCGTCTCCGATGAGCACGTGGCGGTCGCGGTTGGAGCCCAGGGGGTCGCCGCTGTCGTTGAGATGAAAGAAGGAGGGCGGCGCGCCGGCGGCGGACTCGAACTGGTCGAGAATCTTCTTGAACGCCGCGGCGGAGGCGGTGATGTCGTGTCCCGCCGAGTAGAGATGGCAGGTGTCGAGGCCGTAGCCGGTGCGGCGGCGCAGCGCGGCCGGCACCGCGTCGAGGATCCCGCCCACTTCGTCCGGTGTCCGGCCCATCGTCATTCCGGCGCCGGCCGTGTTCTCGACCAGGACCCGGGTGTCGCCCGGGATCGCCTTCAGCGCTTCGGTGATCGCCCGCGCGATCCGGCCGACCGCCGCGTCCCGGTCGCCGCCGGTGGCAGCACCCGGATGAAAGCAGAAGCCGCCGACGCCGAGCGCGGTCGATCGCTCCAGCTCCTTCTTCAGTCCCGCCGCCGCCCTTCCCCACTTCTCCTCGTCAGCCGTCGCGGTGTTCAGGACATACGCCGCGTGGACCAGCACGTTCGCCGGCTCGATCGCCGCCGCGAGCAACGCCTCCCGGAAACGCTGCACCCGCTCAGGCCGGATCGAGGTCTTGTCGCCGTAGTACTTGGGAATCGCACTGAAGATCTGGAGCGCGTTCATCCCGCCGCGGCCGGCGCGGATCGCGGCCATGTGGATCCCGCCCTGATCAACGGTGTGGGCGCCGATCAAGCGGCTCATGACGAGGCCAGGAGCGAGGCTGGAGTCCGCCGCGACGCGCGCCACGCCGGCGGCAGCGCGCCGAGCAGCACGCTCAACAGGAGGATCGATCCGTAGCGCAGGACCAGTCCGGCATCCCAGGGATCGAGGCCCGGCACCAGGTCGCCCAGGATGCTCCAGATCGAGGCGCCGAACCAGATGCCGCCCGCGATCCCGACGGCGCACACCGCGCTGGCGCGCAGGAGCACGTAGCTCACGGTCTGTCGCCGCCGGGCGCCGAGCGCACGACGGACGCCCAGCTCCACCAGCAGCGACGAGACCCACAGGCGAGCGACCGCGAGCGAGCCGAGGGCGGCGATTCCCAGCATCGCCCAGCCCTGGAGCCCGAGCTGCGCCGCGAACCACCCGAGCAACGTCGCCTGGCCGTCCAGGATGGCTCCCAAGGTGGTGGCCGCCGGATCCAGGGCGCCCGGCACCAGCGCCCCATGTGCCGCCTTCAGCACGGCGGGCCGGTTCCTGTTGGTGAACAGGTCCGCGGCGGCAGGCGGGTGCTGGAGCACGCTCAGGTAGACCGTATATCTCGGCTGCACCGAGGCCCCCACGCCGACCGAGGGGGGATCATCCACCACCCCGACTACGGTGGACCAACGGTCGCCGTCATCGACCACGCGGATGCCGCGGCCGATCGGCTGCCCATTCTGGAATTCGCGCGCGGCCAGGCTGCGGTTGATGACCGCCACCCGGCGGGAGTCCCAGCCGTCTTCGGCCGTGATCGCCCGCCCTTCCACCAGGTTCACGCCGAGCATCTGGAAGGTGTCCGCACTGACGAACCGGTGGGTTGCCGCCTTCACCTTCCATTTGATGGGGAGGCCGCCCTCCGAGCATTCGCCGCAGTCGGTGGTCACCGTGCCCACCGGACCGACTCCCAGCAGTACGCCCGGACTGGTGAGGCTGGCAACCGCGGCGCCGCCGGTCGCGAGCGTCCGCAGCAGCGCGGAGTACTGGCGGGCCCGTTCGGCCGGGGCGGTGTCACGCATGGCGATCGAGTACACCGATCCCGCCGTCGGCGCAGACCCGCCGCCGCCCGCGATGTCCACGGCATGCCGGGCGAGCAGCGCGCCCGCGGTGAGCGCGATGAGGCTGGCGCCGATCTGAATCGCGCTGGGCGTGAGCGGCGTGGGGGAGCGAGGCTCCGCCTCGCCGATACGGCGGCGGGGGAACAGGACCGGGAACGACACCCCCAGGAGGAGGAACAGCCCGAGCGCGCTCGCGGCGACCGCGGCGAACACCGGTGAGCCGCTTCGGAGCGAGCCAGGCCAGTCCGGTGTGGCCACAAGGGTGATGGACGCGATCAGGCCTCCGGCGGCCAGAGCCGCGAGCCCCACAAGTGCGGCCTCGGCCCACGCCGAGGCGAGCAGCGTGCGGCGTCCGGCGCCGACCGCACGGCGAACCGTGAGCTCGGCGGCCCGCTCGCCTTCACGGGCGAGCGATACGATGAGGATGGTGATGGCGGCGAGCGCGAGGGTGCCGACCGCGATGCCGAGCCACCATGTGCCGAGGGCATCGACGGCCTGCTGCTGAGTCCAGGCGGCGGTATGCACGCCGGCACGCCACTCGAGTCCGAGATCGCCGCCGCGGATGGGAGCCGGGATCAGCCGCCCGCGCGCCACCAGCGCCGGCCAGGCGAACCCGAGGCCCGCCGCCAGCGCGGCGCCGAGCAGGACCGCGGTCTTCCAGTAGCGGCCGACTTCACCGCGAACGGATCTGAGGGCGACGAGAACGAGCGGCGAGGTGGCTTTCAGTCGCGCTTCCGGTAATTATCGGTCCGATGCGGTGCGGGCCTTGGGCCGCGCATCGCGCCGCCCGTTGGCGGTGCGGCGCTCGGGACCGCGGCGGCAGTAGAACAGCCTGGCCGGCATGATGTTCCGCGGCTCGAACTCCTGGCGCACATGGGTGAACACCTGGCGCAGATGCGGCAGCACCGCGCGAGTGAATTGATAGACCAGGAACGATCCGTCCGGCTGGAGCACGTCGTGCGTGGTCTGGAGAATGTCGTCCCGCAGGGTGGGATCCATCGTCGAATAGGGGATGCCTGAGATCACGTAGTCGGCCCGGCCGAGTCCACGTTCCTCCAGCGTATCCCTGGTGTCGGCGGCCGACCCCTCGACGACGTGGAGCCGGTCGTCGCGCAGGGTACGAGCCAGGTAGCGGGCGAAGTCCTTGTTGGTGTCGATCGCCACCACCGTCCCGTCGGGTCGGAGACGGCGAAGGATCTCGCCGGTGAAGGTGCCGACACCCGGTCCGTACTCCACGATCGTGGCGGCTTTGTCCCAATTCACCTGGTCGAGGAGCCGCTTCACCAGAAATCGGGAGCTCGGAATGAGGGAGCCGAGCATCCGCGGATGTTTGATGAAGTTCCGGCTGAACAGGGTGATCGAGGTCACGGCAGCACCGTGGGGACCGCGGGGTTCAGCGCCATCGAGCGGAATCCTGCGGAATCGCGGGTCATGTCGAGTCTCCTCACTCGGTGCGTGGGTCTGCTCGGTTTCGGCCAAGCATGAAGATTCAAGGCTTTGGACAACGGGACAAGGGGAGCCGTGGTGAGCCGCCGCTGGATCGGGACGTCGGGCTATGTCTATCCCCACTGGCGCAAGGGCGTGTTCTACCCCGAGGGCCTGCGGCAGAGGGACGAGCTGCCCTGGTACGCCACCCGGTTCGAGACCGTGGAGCTGAACAATCCGTTTTACCGGCTCCCCGAGTCGGCCTCGTTCGACCGCTGGCGGGACGCGGTGCCGGACGGATTCGTCTTCTCGGTGAAGATGAGCCGCTACGTCACCCATGTCCTGCGCCTCGATGACTCCAGGGAACCGGTCGCCCTCTTCCTCGAGCGGGCCGGGCGGCTGGGACCCAAGCTGGGTCCGATCCTCTGCCAGCTCCCGCCCTATCTCGAGGCCGACGGCCTCCGCCTCCGCCGCTTCCTCGGCGCGCTGCCCTCGAACCATCGCTGGGTGATCGAGTTCCGCCACCCGAGCTGGCACACCGCCGAGACCTACGAGACCCTGGCGGCGCATGCGGCGGCGCTCTGCATTCCCGTGGGCGGGCGGGTCACGCCGGACCTGGTCACCACGGCCCCGTTCGCCTATCTCCGGATGCACGCCGGCCAGGGTCCCGGCGGCGGTTTCACGGAGAATCAGCTCCGGCACTGGGCCCGCCGGATCGGCGCGCTCGGCCGGTCGGGGAAGGACTGCTACCTCTACTTCAATAACGACCGCGGCGGCCACGCGCCGCGGGACGCCCGAACCCTGCTCGGTCTCCTCGACTGAGCCCCAGGAAGCGAAGCGCCCACCGGGGGAATCTCCCGCGGTGGGCGCTTGGTTCGGCGTACGGTGCGGCTTACCGGCCGGCGGTTGCCGCCGATTGCGCCTGGTACAGCTCCAGGCGCCGCTTGGCGATGTCCTGGTGCTTGTCGGCCACCTGGCGCTCGCGGTCGGCCTCGACCCGCTGGGCCTCGAGCACCCGACGCTCCAGGTCGCGGATCACGTTCTCGTTCCGCAACGTGGCGCCGGCATCGGCGCCCGCAAGCCGGTTGTTGTCGCTCCGGCGGTTGGACAGCTGGAGCTCGATCTCGAGCGCCTTCTGGCGGGACTCCGCCAGGTTCTTGCGCGCCTTCGAGTGGTCCTTTTCCGCCTGGTGGAGCGCGACCCGCTTCTCCAGGAACTGCTTGTGCCGCTCGGCGTCCTTCTTCTCCGCCTCGAAAGTGGCCACTTCGGCTTCCTGCTTGCTCTTTTCGGCCAGCTTCCGCTGCGCGTCGAGCGTCGAGACCTCCTGCTTCTTCACCTCCACCATCGCCTTCACCTGGCTCTCCAGCGCCTGCTGTTCACCGAAGGCGGTCTCGGCCTCACGCTGGTCCAGCTTGGACTGCTCGATCTCGCGCTGGATCCGATCGGCCGGACGGGGAGTGAGGACCTCCACGAACCCCAGGGAACGGAGCGCCGCGGCGCGGTCGGGCGCCGGGACGGCGGCCGGGGCAGCTGCCGGAGCTGCGGCGGGTGCCGGCGTGGGAGCCACGGTGGTGGTCGTGGGCTCAGGAACGGGAGCCGCGGCGGGTGCCGGCTCGGGCGCATACCCTTGCGGCGCCGAATCTTGGGGAGTCGACGACGTCTCCTGGGCCGCCGCGACCCGACTGAGAAACAGGGCTGCGGCGATCAGAGCGATAGCTGGACGGGATGGCACGGCTGGTCTCCTTACAAGAGCGATGGGAGGCCTACAAGGCCGCCCGAATGAGTCACGAATTTACTCCCAAAAACCGCCTTCCGTAACACCCGGAATCAGCCGAACCACTGGGTCAGCTCTCCGGCGGGACGCCGGCGGCGGGGCGGATCGGTCTCTGCCGGGTATCCGAGAGAAAGAATGCCGACCACCCTGTAACCGTCGTGCAGCCCGATAAGTTCGGCCAGCTCGGGTTCCTGCATGATGGGGCCGGTCTTGAGGTAGGTGCCGAGACCCAGCGACTCTGCGGCGGTCATCAGGTTGGCGGTCGCCATCATGACCGCCGCGTAGTCTTCCTCCCGCCTCACGTCTTCCGCGCTGTTCCGGGCCATGATCACGATGACGGCCGGCGTCTCCAGCGCCTCACGCCTGGCCTTGTCGCTACTCGCGCGCGCCTCCGGCGCCTCCGGATCGTCGAATTTCCTGAGCCGGTTGCGGCCGCGGATCTCGGCGAACCGGGCCTTGGCGTCTCCGGTCAGCACCGCGAAGCGCCATGGCTCGGTCAGCTTGTGATTGGGGGCCCGGACAGCGCAGTCCAGCAGCCGCTCGATGGTGTCGCGGGGGACCGGGTCGGGACGATAGCGGCGGACCGAGGTCCGCCGCTGGATGGCGTCGATGGCGTCCATGCCGGGAAATCTATCCCGGCTGCCGGATCAGGCCGTGGCCATAGGAAGCAGCTTGATGATGGCGAAGGCGGCGCCCTGCGGATCCTGGAGCAGGGCGAACCGGCCGATCTCGGGCACATCGGCCGGCGGGGTGAGGATCTTCCCGCCCAGCTTCTCCGCCTGGGCCGCCTTCCCGTCGCAGTCATCCACCGCGAAATAGACCATCCAGTGGGGCGGTACCGGGCCCCACTCGGGCTGGATCTTCATCATGCCGCCGCTCATCCGCTCGCCCTGCTTGAAGTAGGTATAGACGAAGTCGAGCATGGTCTGCTTCTGCGGCTCCCAGCCGAAGACGCCGGAATAGAAATCGGCGGCACGGTCGGTGTCGGTGGTGTTGAGCTCCTGCCAGCACATCGAGTTCGGCTCACCGACGATGCCGGCGCCGGTGTGCAGCTTCGACTCCCAGAGGCCGAACACGGCGCCGGCCGGGTCCTGAATCACCGACATGCGGCCGAACTCGAACACGTCGAACGGCTCGAGGATCACCGTCCCGCCCAGCTCCCGGGCCCGGGTGGTCGAGCGGTCGGCGCTGTCGGTGGCGACGTAGGAAAGCCAGTGGGGCGGAACGCCCGGCGCGGTGGTCTCCGGAGTCTGCTGGTACGCCGCGGCCACCTGCCGGCCGCCGACGTTGAACATGGTGTAGAACTGACCCTCGCCGATCGGCTGTTCCTCGAAGCTCCAGCCGAAGAGCTCGGTGTAGAAGCGCTTGCCTGCCTGGCTATCGGGGGTGGCGAGCTCCGCCCAGCAGAACGTGCCGGGGGCGTGCGCCTGAGTGACGGTCATCGTGATTCCTCCCGCTCTGGATCGTGATCAGCGTGCGATGAGTGTATGTCTCCAACGACGGGGCCGGATGGCGCAGGTTTCATGCGGACCAGGACGCTCAGCGCGACGACGTCGTATGCCGCGTGGGCGATCGCGGGAACCAGGAGGTTCTCGGTGAGCAGGAACAGCGCGCCCAGATAGAGACCGATCAGGCTGGCGAGCAGAGCGTAGGTCGCGGTGAGCCAGTGCGCGGCCCCGAAGAGCAGCGCCGCCACCGCAACCGCCGCCGGCCCGGGAATCCGCTGGGCCAGGCCGGTCTGAATCACGCCGCGGAAGAGGGCTTCCTCGCCGATGCCGGCCATCACGGACAGCAACAGGATCCCGCCGGCGGACGCCCCGGCCAGATAGGCCGAGAGATGCTCCACGACCAGGGCGATGAGCCGCCGCATCGGTGCCCAGGTGGTCGCGAGGCACCAGCGCAGCGCCGCCAGCATCGGCAGCGTGGCAGCCCCGCCCAGGAGCACGGCCCGAAAGTCGAGCTCGAACCGGCCGAACGGCGGCACGCCGGTCCACCATCCGATCAGGAACGCCAGCGCCCAGCAGAACGCATTCGGACACCACTCCCGCCACTACGAGGCGGGAGAATCGAAGGGGCGCTCCGAGCTCCGACGGGGAGCTTACTTGGCGCGCTCCAGATAGACGCCCTCGCGGGGATTCACCCGCACACGGTCGCCCTCGCCGATGAATTCCGGTACCTGGATGGTGACCCCATTGCTGAGCTTGGCGGGCTTGGTGCTGGCAGTCTTGGTGGCGGTTTTCATGATCGGCGTCGTCTCGACGACCTCGAGCTCCGCCACGGAGGGGAGCTGGATCGCGATCGGGCGACCGCCCAGCCACTCCACCTGGAAGGTGAGTCCGGGCTCCATCCATTGCCCCTGGTCACCGACCGTCTCCTCATCCAGGGTGTACTGGTCGTAGGTCCCCGCGTCCATCACGTGGACCCCGTTCGCGTCCCGGTAGAGCACCTGGAGCTCCTTGGTGTCGAGCCGGGCGTCCTCCACGAACTCGGTGGCGCTGAGCCGGGTATCGAACGTGTTGCCGGAGTTCAGGTTGCGGAATCGGACCTGAACGAACGCCCGGAGATTGCCGGGGGTGCGGTGCTGGAAGTCCATGACCCGGCACGGCTGCCCCTCCACTATGATCACGTGTCCGCGCCGGATATCGCTTGCCTTCATCGCGTCGCTGCTCCTCTGTCGTCTCGTGTCGCGGGCAGGGCGCCCGCGGACGGTAGAAGATACACCGCCATCCGGGTTCCTCCAGCCGACCAGTGACTGCAGTCACTGCCCCCGGCACCCGTCTTTCTCTACGTTCCGCCGCAGTGACGGCAACCCGCGACAGTCTCGTAGCTCGGCTGGCCGGCTGGCGGAGCAACGTGGGCAGCGCGGTGGCCCTCGACCTCAGCCCGCCGGACGCAACCGCATCGGCGACGCCGGAGCTCGCGGTGCTGAGCTGGAACGTCTGGGTGGGACGCGGCCGGCTTCTGGAGCTGGCGGAGATGCTGCGCGACGGCAAGCTTGGCGTATCCGCCGGCGCCCCGGTGCTGCTGATCCAGGAAGCGTTCCGCCGCGACGAGAGCATTCCCGAGCGATCCAACGGATTCGCCCCGCGGGAGCTCACAACCCGGCTCCGGCCGCGGCAGGATGTGGTGGAGGTCGCGCGCCGGCTGGGCTGGAACCTCCGCTACGCGCCCTCCATGCGGAACGGGGCCGAGCGCACCGATCGGGGCAACGCCATCCTGACCCCGCTGCCGCTGGGGCCGGTCACGGCGATCGAGCTGCCGTTCGTGGTCCAGCGCCGCGTGGCCATCGCGGCCACGGTGACCGTAGGAGGACGCGCCGTCCGCCTGATCAGCGCCCACCTCGACCCGCGTGGCCCGGTGGGCTACAAGTGGCTGGGCGCAGCCGGCCGGGCGCATCAGGCCGCTCACCTGCTCGCCGACCTGGAGGATCCGACGGTGATACTGGGCGCCGATCTCAACCTGGGCCGGGGCCGCGCCGAGCGGACCTGGCGGCTGCTGGTCGAAGCCGGCTTCGGCTCGGGCCTGCCCCACGAGCTGCCCCGCTGGCGCCATACCTACCACTCCCTGCCCCGCCTGGTGATCGACTACTTGTTGATGCGCGATCGAGCCGGCGTCATCCGATCCGCTCGGATCAGCAGAGTCGATGAAGACCCTCGCGATCGTGGCCCCACGGTGTTCGGCTCCGATCACCATCCGCTCCTCGCCCGGATCGAGCTCGCGGTCTGATGGAGACGTTCGGACCGGAACTGCCCTGGTGGGGATGGACCTTCCTGGTGATCGGGGTGATCTCGACGGTCGGCGTGATCGGGGCGCTGTTCTTTCCCGACTGGCCCACGCCCGACTACAAGCTCGGCCTGGAGGCGGAGCCCGGAACCGACGCGTTCGTCCAGGCGGCCGCCGCCTTCCTCAACGTCCCGCTGCTCAAGGGCGGCACCGCCGAGCTGCTCCAGAACGGCGACCGGTTCTACCCGGCGATGTTGGAGGCGATCCGGCAGGCGAAGGACACCATCAACTTCGAGGTCTACATCTTCGAGTCGGACCAGACCGGCGAGACCTTCATCCAGGCGTTCGAGGAACGGGCGCGGAATGGCGTCGAGGTCCGGCTGCTGCTCGACTGGTTCGGCTCGTTCAGGCTCAAGAGCCGGGACCGCCGGCGGCTCAAGGACGCCGGAGTCAAGCTGGAGTTCTTTCGACCGCTCGCACTGCGGAACCTGGTCCGGATGTACCGGCGGACCCACCGACGCGCGATCGTGATCGACGGCCGGATCGGGTTCACCGGCGGCGCGGCGGTGTCCGACAAGTGGAAGGGCAACGCCGGAACCCCGAAGGAGTGGCGCGACAGCATGTCGCGGCTCACCGGCGCGCCGGTGATCGGCGTCCAGTCGGCGTTCGCCGCCAACTGGGTCTATTGCTGCGGCGAGGTGATCGCGGGCCCGAGGTTCTACCCGCTGACCGACACGACCGGCACGGCGTGCGGACTGTCGGTCGTGAGCTCGCCGTCCGACGCCCAACAGCCGGTCCGGCTGCTCCTCTGGCTCAGCTTCAGCAACGCGCGCGAGCGGCTGTGGATCGCCAGCTCCTATTTCATCCCCGACCGGCACCTGCGGACGGCGGTGCAGGACCGCGCCAGGGCCGGGATCGACGTGCGGATCCTGGTGCCGGGCAATCAGACCGATGCGATCCCGGTGCAGTACGCCGGGCGAGGCTTCTACGAGGAGCTGCTGCGGGCCGGCGTGCGGATCTTCGAATACCAGGCCTCGATGATGCACGCCAAGACCGTCGTGGTGGATGACTCCTGGGCGCTGATCGGCTCGGCGAACATGGACGAGCGCAGCATGGAGATCAACGAAGAGAACCTGCTCGGCATCGCGGATCGAAGCTTCGCGAGCATGGTGACGGAGGGGATGGCGGAGGACTTCACCCGGTCGAAGGAGATCGAGCTGGAGCAGTGGCGGAAGCGCCCGCCGCATCGACGGGTCTTCGAGTGGATGGCGAAGGTGCTGATCGAGCAGTATTGAAGGCGGGCAGGCGGGCGGACGGGCAGACGGACAGGAGCCGTGGCGAGTCATTCCCGACAACAGGGGCCGCAGATAGCGCAGATGAACGCAGAAGGCACTCAGCGTTCATCTGCGGCTCTGTTTTTCTTAGATCACCCTCCAGCGATCGCGGCTACGACCGTGATCTCGTCCCCCTCACTCACCGGGGTGGCGAAGCCGCTGCGGAAGCGGATGTCCTCGTCGTTGAGATAGAACGTGACGAAGGGGTACGGTCCGCCCGTGGTATCGCGCAGACGGGGGGCGAGGCGCGGGAAGCGGTCGGCCACGTGCGCGACGACGTCGCCGAGCGTGGTGCCGCTGGCCTCGATGGTGGACTGGCCGTCGGCCAGCTTGGCGAGCACGGTGGGCAGGCTAAACGTTACGGCCATACAGCGCCTCCAGGTCTCGGATCTTCGGTGCGATGACGGGGGCCTCGGGCAGCACGTCCCGAAGCGCCTCCACGGTCTTGAGCCCGTTGCCGGTGATGCAGAGGACGACTTCGTCCTCGGGGCCGAGCCGGCCCTGCTCCGCGAGCGCGAGGGCTCCGGCGACGGTGGCCCCGCCCGCCGTCTCGGTGAAGATCCCGGTAGTCTCGGCGAGCAGGCGGATGCCGGACACGAGCGCCTCGTCGGAGACGCCCGCCACCCATCCTCCGGAGCCCCGGATCGCCTGCGCAGCGAAGCGCCCGTCGGCCGGATTGCCGATCGCGATCGAGCGCGCAATCGTGTGCGGCACCACGGGCTCGACGTGCTCGCCGCCCGATTCGACCAGCCGCACGATCGGCGCGCAGCCGTCGGCCTGCGCGCCGTACAGCCGGGGCGACGGACCGGAGACGAGGCCGGCCTTGGCGAACTCCGCGAATCCCTTGCCCAGCTTGGTGACCAGCGATCCTCCCGCCATCGGCGCCACGACGGCGGTCGGCGTCCGCCAGCCGAGCTGTTCGCAGATTTCGAAGGCGACCGTCTTGGACCCTTCGCCGTAGTAGCCCCGCAGGTTGATGTTCACCAATCCCCAGCCGAAGCGATCCGCCGCCTGGCTGCACAGCCGGTTCACGTCGTCGTAGTTGCCCCGGACCCGGACCAGATGGGGGTTATACACCGCGGTGCCCACCACCTTGCCGAGTTCGAGATCGTCGGGGATGAAGATCCAGGCCGCCAGGCCGGCGCGAGCCGCCTGCGCGGCGACCGCGTTGGCGAGGTTGCCGGTGGAGGCGCAGCCGACGGTGTCGAGCCCGAAGGCGCGCGCGGCGTTGATCGCCGAGGCGACCACGCGGTCCTTGAAGGAGAGCGAGGGATGGGAGACGCTGTCGTTCTTGACCCAGAGGCGGGCGACGCCGAGGCGGCGCGCCAGCCCCGGCGACTCCACCAGCGGTGTGCAGCCGGTGTCGAGCGACAGCGACGGCTCTCCGTCGAACGGCAGCCATTCGCGATAGCGCCAGAGCGACTGGGGCCGGGCCCCGATGGTGGCCGCATCCGGGAGGGACCGGTCAGGATTATAGACCGGCTCCAGCGGACCGAGACACTCCTCGCACACGGCGACGGGCGCCGCCTCGTGCGGAGCGCCGCAGAGCCGGCAGGCCTGGGGCAAAGGCTGTAGGGTAGTGCGTTCCTCGATCAGGGCGGTCGTCATCTTCCATCCTCCGCCTCACTGCCCCGATCTCCGGCACCGGACCAAAAAAACAAGCGCCCGGTGCCAAAAAGACACGCGGGACGCGAGGCTTTTTAGCATTTGTTTAACGTGGCTGCAATACGCCGGCAAATGACCACGAGCTTCAGTTGTCTTTGCTACGTTAGAACATTCCCCTGCCCCGCGCAAGTGGCGGACTTCACCAGTCCCGATCACCGGTGGGGCCTTTGGCCGATCGGCGCCCCTCGTGGCTGGTGAGCTGCTGCCGCTCGACCGCCTCGAGCAACCGCCGGGCTTCGTCGGCGCTCAACTCATCGACCGACTCACCTTCCGCGGAGCCGAAGCCGCCACCGGCCATGGCTCCCACCGCGGCGTCGGGGTTCCCCTCGTAGCCGGGAACGTTGTTGTCTCCCCTTCCGTAGTCGCCGGCCCGGCCGCGACCGGAGGAGCCCCCGCTGGTGCGATCGTCGCCCAGCCGGCGCAGTGCCACTTCCAGGTTCCACCTGGCGTCGGCATCGCCCGGCGCGATGCGCAGCGCCTCCTCGTAGGCCGCGACCGCATCGAGCAGCGGCGCCGCTTCGCCGGGCCGCTCCTCCGCGGCGCGGACCAGGGCGTTGCCGAGGTTGTAGAGACTTTGCCGCCGCAGCTCGGGCGTGCGGCTGGACTTCCGAAATGCCGCCACCGCTTCGTCGTATCGCTCGAGGCGGTAGAGCGCGCTGCCGGCATCGAACGCGAGACGAGCGCTGCTGTCGCGCTCCAGCCCGCGCCGGAAGACATCGTACGCCTCGGGGTAGCGCGCCGCGTGGTAGAGCCGCTCACCTCGATGGGCCGGGCAGCAGGCGAGCAGGAGGGCGGCGAGGACCGCCGCCGGCCCCGGAGGGCGCGTGCGGCCGCGCGATGCCAGCGGACCGACCTCCGCCGCCAGCAGCAGCAGGAGCATCAGCCCGAGCGGCCACTGGTACCGGTCGGCCCGCTCGCTCGACTGGCGGGCCCCGAGCACGCGCGCCTTGACCTGGCCGAGCGCCGCGACCAGCGCGCGCATCTCGTCCGGCCGGTCCCATCGGGCATACGCGCCGCCGCTGGCCTGCGCGACCCGGCGGAGCTCGCCCTCCTCGAGCCGCGAGACGACCACGCGACCGATGTGATCCCGGTGGTAGGGCTCCCGCGGGTCGGCGCTATCGGCAGGCACCGGGCCGCCCCGCGAGCTGCCGATACCGACGATGAAGACCGGCAGCTCCTGCTCGCGAAGCGCCTCGCGGGCGGCATCCATGTCGCCCTCGCCGCTCTCGCCGTCGGTCACCAGCAGCACCGCTCGGCGGCCGGTTTCGCCCTCGTGCTCGAACGCCTCGACCGCGCCGAGCAGGGCCGCGGATACGTCGGTGGCGGGATCGCCCAGGTCATCCCGGCTCGCCGCATCGAGGAAGAGCCGCAGCGCGGCGCGATCGGAGGTGAGCGGCAGTTGGAGGAAGGCACTGCCGCCGAAGACCATGAGGCCCGACCGGTCGCCGGGGTTGGCCGCCGTCACCTCCCACGCCAGCTCCTTCGCCGTGGCCAGCCGCGTGGCCGAGCCGGCGACCGCGCGCGCCGACACGTCGGACACCCCCATCGAGCGGGAGAGGTCGAGCAGCACCAGCACGTCGCGGCCGCTGCGGACCAGCTCGCCCTGTCGCTCGCCGAACTGCGGCCGCGCCAGGGCGGCGACACCCAGCCCGAGCGCGAGGAACCGCAGCACCCAGACTATTCGCGGCAGGGGTGCGATCGAGGCTGCCGCCCCGCGCCCCAGTACCTCGAGATCGCCAAAGCGCTCCAGCGCCATCCGCCGCTGCCGCTCACCGCGCAGGATGATCCAGCCCAGCGCACCGAGGAGGAGGCCGCCCGCAATCAACACCATCGGATAGGCGAAGCTCATTCCGCGCTCACGGAAGGGTCCTCAGCTTCCCCGCGCGCAACGCGAGCGCCGCACCGAGCAACAGGAGTCCGGGCCCGAGGAACCACGGGAACAGCTCCTGGTAGTCGCGGGTCTCGTTGATGCGCACTTCGCGCCGCTCCAGCGGATCGAGCTGGTCCATGACCCGCTCGAGCGTCTCCGGATCGGTGGCCCGGAAATATTCCCCGCCGCTGCGATCGGCGATCCGGCGCAGCACCCGCTCGTCCGAGCTGGTGAGCCGGTCGGGCGTCCGGCCCTGTCGCCAGATGAACCCGTCGTCGAGCCCGGCGGTGTCCGGCGCGCTGACCCCGATGGTGTGGATCCGCACGCCGATGGCGCGCGCCGCCTCCGCCGCGACGAAGGGACTCGGCGAGCCGGTGTTATTGGCGCCGTCGGTGATGAGCACGATGGCGCTGGCCTGGTTGGGCAGATCCTTGAGCTGGCTCAGACAGAGCGCGAGCGCTGTGCCGATGCCGGTGCCATCGGGGAGCTGTCCGATCTCGACCCGGTCGAGCAGCTCCTGGAGCAGCCGGGTATCGGGGGTGAGCGGCGCCTGGAGGAACGAGCGGCCGGCGAAGATCACCAGGCCGAGCAGATCGCCGTCGCGTCGCCGGACGAAGTCGGCCAGGACTTGACGCGCTACTTCCAGCCGGTTGCCCGGCTTGAAGTCGGTGGCCTTCATGCTGCTGGAGATGTCGAGCGCGACCATGAGATTCCGCGCCTGGCTCCGGATTTCGCGGACCTCGTGCGGCACCTGGGGCCGGGCCAGGGCCAGGATCAGCAGCGCGAGTCCGCCGAGCCGGAGCGCATCGGGAATCCAGCGCCACCTGGCCCGAGCGCTGGCCGGTTCCCCGGCGAGAAAGCCGAGCACCGGATAGCCGATGCGTTGCGCCGGCGCCTGACTCCGGCGCAGCACCATCCGCAGCCCGAGCGCGGCCGGCACGGCGAGCAGCGGCAGAACCCAGGGATCAGCGAACCGCATCGAGCTCTCCGCGTGCGGGCGCGGCACGGTGCCAGCGCTCCAGCAGATCGCGAGCGCGGCCGGCGTAGCCCGCGCCCTCGTCGGCGCCGGGGCGGTGCTTCGCGAACTTGACCAGGTCCGCGTCGCCCAACACCTCCTGCACCCGTCGCCGGAGGCCGCCTTCGCTCAGCCGGGGCGGGAGCGTCCAGAGCAGCTCCGTGGTGGTGCGCTCGCGCGCTGGAATCTCCTCCGCGCCCTCCAGATAGTCGCGCAACGCATCGGCCAGCTTCTCATAGTACCGGGCGATCTCGCCTCGCTCGATCCACCCCTCCGCCTCGATTTCGGCGAGGCGCGCGACCGCCAGATTGTAGGGATCCGGCTCGCGCTCGGACTCGACTGCCGGCTCGACGGCGGGCGCCGGCAGGGCCACTGGACGGCGGCGGCGCGCGAGCCACCACGCGACGGCTGCCACCAGCAGCGCACCGAGCAGACCCCAGAGTGGCGCGAGACTCGGCGGGAGATCGGGCTCGCGGATATCCCGTAGCGATGGATTGCCGGCCGGAATCGAAGAAGCGATCGTGACCTCGGCAGGCTCGGTGCTGACCACGCCACGATGCCCGGTGACCACCTGCACCCAGGGCACGCCGAACGCGGGAATGGTCCGCTTGCCCGACCGGTACAGGGCGATCACCGCCGTGCCGGTGAAGACACGCGACGCGTCGCGCCGCAGCATATCGACCGAGAGGACCCGGACGCCGGGCGGAAGCTCGGCGGTGGGCCGGGGCACCGTGTCGGTGAGCAGGTCCCGCTCGGTGAGAACCAGCCGGAAGCGAAGGGTGATGGAATCGCCCAGACCCGCCGTGTCCGGCTCGGCCGCGACAGTGAAGGATCGGCCGTAATCGGACTGGAACTGCGCATGGCCGGGGACCGCGACCACCACGGAGAGCGCCCCGGCGAGCGCGGCCAGGCCTCGGGACCGACGGCGCACTTCTATCGCCACTGCATCTTCTCCCGCCGCCGAAAGAACGCCAACAACGGCTCCGCGTAAGGCTGCCCGGTTTCCAGGCGCAGCAGATCTGCCCCCGACTCGGCGAGCAGCCGCTCGAGCCGGTCATCGAACGCGGCACCCCGAGCCCGAAAGCGCCCGCGCAGTGCCGCGTCGCCGGTATCCACTACGCGCCAATCTCCGGTCTCCGGATCCCACAGCGTAACCAAACCGACGTCGGGCAATTCCCTTTCGCGCGGATCGATCATCTGGAGGGCGATGAGATCGTGCCGCCGAGCGAGTCGAGCGAGCGGGGGCTCGTAGCCGGCGCCGAGAAAATCGGAGAGGAGGAAGATGACGGCGCGCCGGCGGAGCATCGGCTCGAGATAGCGGAGCGCGGCGCCGAGGTCGGTGCCTGGGTGTTGCGGCTGGAAGGAGAGCAGGTCGCTGATGACGCGGAGCGCCTGGCGCCGTCCCTTCTTCGGCGCCACGTAGTGCTCCACCCGGTCGGTGGCGAACACGGCGCCCACCCGGTCGTTGTTGCGGGCCGCGGCGAGGGCGAGCACGGCGCAGACCTCGGTCGTCAGGTCCGCCTTGGTGCGCCGCACGCTGCCGAAGCGGGACGAGGCGCTCAGATCGGCCACGAAGAGCACGCTGAGCTCGCGCTCCTCGAGATAGCGCTTGACGTAGGCCGCGCCCAGCCGGGCGGTGACGTTCCAATCGATGGTGCGGACGTCGTCGCCCGGCTGATACTCCCGGACCTCGGCGAACTCCACGCCGCGGCCGCGGAACGCGCTGGAGTACTCCCCGGCCATGATGTCGCGCACCAGGTGGCGGGTGGTGATCTCCAGCCGGCGCACCTCGCGCGTGACGTCCTCCGGACTCATGGCACCGGCACGGCCTCGAGGATGCGCCGGATCACGGCGTCCGGGCCCATGCCTTCGGCGTCGGCCCGATAGGTGAGGATCACCCGGTGCCGCAACACGTCGAGCGCGAGGGCCTTGATGTCATCCGGGGTGACGTAGGGCCGGCCCTGGAGGAACGCGTGCGCCTTCGCCGCCCGGAGCAGGAAGATGGCGGCCCGGGGCGACGCGCCGAACTCCACCAGCGGCGCCAGCTCGCCGAGGCCGGCGGCGGAGGGCTGCCGGGTCGCGGCGACCAGGTCGAGCACGTACTCCTTGATCCGGTCATCGGCGTAGATCGCGTGCACCAGCCGCCGGGAGCGCAAGATCCGCTCGGGCTCGACGATGGCGCGCGCCGCGGGCTCGTCGCCCGTGGTCATCCGGTCGAGTACCGCCCGCTCTTCTCGCCGCTCGGGATAGGTGACCACGAGCTTGAACATGAAGCGGTCGACCTGCGCCTCGGGCAGGGGATACGTCCCCTCGTGCTCGATCGGATTCTGCGTGGCCAGGACCAGGAACAGCTCGGGCAACGGGAAGGTCCGCCCGCCGATGGTCACCTGTTTCTCCTGCATCGCTTCCAGCAGCGCGCTCTGCACTTTCGCGGGCGCGCGATTGATTTCGTCGGCGAGCAGCAGGTTGGTGAAGATCGGTCCCTGCTGGACCGCGAACTCGCCGGTCCGCTGGTTGTAGATCATCGTGCCGATGAGATCGGAGGGCAGCAGGTCCGGGGTGAACTGGATCCGGTGGAACCCCGCGGCGACGGTCGAGGCCAGGGTTCTGACCGCGAGCGTCTTGGCGAGACCGGGGACGCCCTCCAGAAGCACGTGGCCGTCGGCGAGGAGGCCGATCAGCAGGCGTTCCAGCATCGCCCGCTGGCCCACGATCACCCGGCCGAGCTCTTCCATCAGCTCGGCGGCGATCCGGGCCTCGGCCTCGATCTCGGCGGCGGGGAGCGGCTCGGGGGTAGAGCGGTCGGGGAGAGATGTCATTGGGGGAATGTAGCAAAGGACAGGCGGGCCGGCGGGCAGGCCGTGGGGTATCGGCGTCACTTCATCCCGAGCGGAGCGAGGGATCTTGTCGGCCAGCTTCGAACTCGCCCCAGCAAGATCCCTCGCTACGCTCGGGATGAAGTAACCGGCGATACCCCACTGCCCGTCCGCCCGCCTGCCCGCCTGCCTTTGCTACATTCCCCGAATGCCTGCCCCCCCACCCCCGGAGCTCCCCACCTACCGGGAGTTGGCGCCGAGTCCCGCGCTGGCCCCCTGGGTGGAATGCTTCTGGTCTATCCGGGCGAGTGATGCCGCGGGTGTCGTCAACCGCGTGGTGCCGGACGGCTGCGCCGATCTCATCATGGGCGTCGGTGGCGGCCTCGATCCGATCGTGGTAGGCACCATGCGGACCGCGATGCTCTCGCGACTCACCGGCCCGGTGGACCTCTTCGGCGTTCGATTTCATCCCGGCGCCGCGCTGGCGCTGATCGACGTCCCGCTGGGCGAGCTCACCGATAGGAGCGTGGAGCTGGAGGCTCTCTGGGGCACCGACGCCGCGGCGTTGGGCGAGGCCTTCGGACCCCCGGACCTCACCGAGCGCGCGGCCCGGGCCGAGCAGGTGCTTCACCGCCGGCTGGCGCGCTGGGCCCGCCGACGCCGGGGGGACGAGGCGATGGTGACGGAGGCGGTGGCGCTGCTTCGCCGGGCTCGGGGAGGCGCCGGGGTGCGCGACGTGGCAGCGGCGCTCGGCGTGGGGGAACGGCGGCTGGAGCGGGCGTTCGACCGGTCCGTGGGGGTCTCGCCCAAGATGCTGGATCGGGTGATGCGATTCCGCCGGGCGATCCAGCTCCTCGCCGGGAGCAGGTGGATGCCGCCAAGCGAGGGGTGGGCTGCGCTGGCGCTGCGGGCAGGGTACGCCGACCAGCCCCATTTTATCCGCGAGTTCAAGGCGCTGTCAGGCTTGACCCCGGCGCGATACGTCGCCGAGCGTCAGGGTGTCGGATCCGTTCAATACGGCGGGGACGCCGGACGCTAGAATCGAGGCGTGAACCAGGCAGTTGCCTCATCACGCCAACCACCGCGAGGTCACCATGAGCGCCTTGCAAAGCGCCGAGCACGACCGCCGGATCGACTACATCGAGCTGCCCGCCACCGACGTGCAGAAAACCAAAGAGTTCTACGTCAAGGCCTTCGGCTGGAAGTTCACCGACTACGGGCCGGAGTACACCAGCTTCGAGGATGGCCGCCTGACGGGCGGGTTCCACAAGGGCGGTTCCCCGGGGGCCGGCGGGACGCTGATCGTCATCTTCGCGCTGGACCTCGATGCTTCCGAGAAGAAGGTGCGTGAGGCCGGGGGCAAGATCGTCAAGCCGGCCTACGACTTCCCTGGCGGCCGCCGGTTTCATTTCAGCGACCCCAGCGGCAACGAGCTGGCCGTCTGGTCCGACCGGTAGCGCCGGTCGCTCACCCGCCCCTGCCCGTCCGCTACGGCCAGTCCTCCAGCGGCGCGGGCGGCGGCAGGTAGAGCGACGGATCGAGCTTGGTCCTCACCGACGCGAACGCCTCCTCCCTGGGCCGCTGTTCCACCGCGGCGCTCCAGCGATACTTCGATTCCTCGAACGCCGCGCCCGAGTACCAGAAGGTCACCAGGTCGCTGACCGGGTCGTAGTCGAACGCCGTGCGATAGACGATGTCCCTGAATGCCGGGACCTGTCCCCGGCTCAAGACCGGTTGGCCGCTCACCGTCCAGGCGACGCCGTCGCCGCTCCGGGCGCTGAACACGGCGGGCGTGGCGCACCCGGTGTTGGTCTTCGCGTTGAACACCGCCCAGTACTCCCGCCGGCTCTCGATCCACTGCACCTCGATGTGCCAGGGCCAGAGATCGGGCAGTGCAAACTCGAGCGGCTCCGGCTCCGACCAGCGAAGCCCGTCGCTCGAGCGCCGGAGCTCCACTCGGGCGGAAGACGCGCTGCATCCCGAAGGTCCCGAGTTCACCGCCCACATGTACCACTCGCCCGGCCCCCGGCGCACGACCGTGGGTGACACGATCTCGTGGCTGGGCCGGCGGACCACTTCGCGGGGCTCGCTCCAGTGATGGCCATCGGTCGAGCGGATCAGCAGCACGATGTTGTCGAGCGTGGCCTGGCGGTAATACAGCCAGAGCTCCCGCGACTCGGGGACGTACAGCACGTCCGGATCCGACAGGTGCCCGGCGTCCGGGAGCACCAGCGGATTGGGAGTCTCGGGCTCGAGGCCCCACACGTCTCTTGCTCCGGGGCTCGCGAAGATCGAAGGGTTCTCGTACCGGGCGTTGCCGAAGGGATAGGGCGTGATGGCGAGATAGTACGGCTGGGCGAACGCGCCGCCTGGAGCCCGGACATAGTCGGGATGCACGACCTGCCCCGAGCCTTCGTAGGTCTCCAGCGACAGCACATGAACCGCGCCGCGAGGCAGCGGGGGCAGTGGAGGCGGAGGCGGCGCCGTCGGCCCCGGTGGCGTCTCCGCCACGGCGGTGAACTCCGCGGACGCTACGTCCGGAACGCTGGCGAATGCCTGGACAGGTCCGGCCCGATCGCCCAGCATCCAGCGGCCCTGTGCTCGCCCCTGCTCATCGGTGACCGACGAGGCAGGCTCGATCCTCCCGTTGCCGTTGGGCTGCCACTCCACGGTCACGCCGCGCAACGGCGCTCCACCGCGATCCACCACGGTGGCGATCAGCGGCGCGGGCAGGAGGGTGCCCACCGGCCCGGCCTGCCCGCCGCCCGAGGTGGCACGCACTTCCGCCGGCGCCGGGGGCGCCGACCCATCGGCACACGCCGCCATTGAAGCGAGCAAGGCGAGTCGCCGCGCGAATCGAAGACTTCGATGACGGTGCATCGAAGTGATAGACCGCGAAAGTCATGGAAGTGTCACTGGGCAGCGGGGCAGCGGGGCAGCGGGGCAGCGGGGCAGCGGGGCAGCGGGGCAGGGGGGGCGTGGCTCGGTGTCATCCCGAGCGCAAGCGAGGGATCTTGCTGGGCCGAGTTCGAAGCCGGCCGGCAAGATCCCTCGCTGCGCTCAGGATGACACCCCTTCCTGCGCTACCGCCCTACTGCCCCGCTGCCCGTCTGCCCCGCTGCCCCGCCTCCCATCACACCGGCCCGTTGAACGCCGGGTCCGACGCCCGGGTGCGGAGGTCCGTCTCACCGCCCCGGAACCAGCCGCCCCGGAACTCGAAGTGGTGCTCGTCGAGGATACGGCTGGCGAGCGCGGCGGTGCCCTGCTGCTGTACCTGCCACAGCAGCACCTTGGCCCCGATCTCCGCGGCAGTCTCCCAGACCCCTGCCTCGAGCTGCGGGTACTGTCCGGCGTACTCCGGCTTGAGCCTGGCTTCCCGGGCCGTGTAGTCCATCTGACCTCCGACCTGTCCTTGACGGGTCGCGCGACTGTAAGGGGTGAAGGAGCGTGGAAGATGTAGCTCCGCCGCCCGGCGCACCAGTGGGGGCGGAGCGGACGGGCAGACGGCCCGTCGGGCGGGCCGGCCGGCCCAGCCCTAAGTCTCATAAGTGCAAGGTAGTGCACGTCGGATGCCCGCCTGCCCGCCGGCCCGTCTGATTGCCTGCCCGTCTATCTTGTCCCCATGCGAATCGCCGTGGTTTTCGACACTCCCTACGCCAGCTGGGACCATCCCAGGCATGAGCGGCAGATGACCAAGGAGGTCGCCGCCTGGCACGACAACGAGCCGGAGATGGAGTACCAGATCGCGGACGCGCTCCGGCTCAAGGGCCACGAGGTCTTCCTCATCGGGGTGAAGGACGACCTCCAGTACCTGGTCCAGTCCCTGGCGGAGCTGCGCCCCGACCTGGTGTTCAACGCGGTCGAAGCCTTTCGCGGCAACCCTTCGCTGGAGTACATGATCCCCGGCATGCTGGAGGCGGAGGGATATCCCTACACCGGCGCCCCGCCCCAGGCGCTCCTGGTCTCCCGCAACAAGGCCATGAGCAAGAAGGTCCTCGCCTATCACGACATCCGGGTGCCGCGCTTCGTCACCTGGCGGCCGGGAGAGGCGCTGGAGATCCCCTCGAAACTCCACTACCCGGTCATCGTGAAGCCGCTGCAGACCGACGCGTCCGCCGGGATCGCCCAGGCGTCGGTGGTGCAGGACGAGAGCTCGCTGGTGGAGCGGGTGACCCTGGTGCACCAGCGGTTCCATCAGCCGGCGATCGCGGAGGAGTTCGTGGACGGCCGGGAGCTGTACGTGAGTCTCCTGGGAAACGGCGACCAGCTCGACGTCCTCCCCATCACCGAGATGGTCTTCGACAAGCGAAAGACCCGGCCGGAGGAGCGGATCGCCACCAAGTCGGCCAAGTGGGACGAGGACTACCGGGCTCGCAAGGGAATCCGTAACGTCTTTGCCCGTCCCCTGGCCGCGAGCACCCGGGAGCGGATCGAGTCCATCTGCCGGACCGCCTTCCGCGTCCTGTGGCTGCGCGACTATGCCCGGCTCGACGTCCGCCTCGCCCCCGACGGCGAGGTCTGGTTCCTCGAGGCCAACGCCAACCCCTTCATCAGCTACGGACACGACATGGCGAACGCGGCGGAGAAGGCCGGAATGGACTACTACGCATTCATTCAGCGCCTGGTGGACGTGGCGATGGCCAGGTATGAGCGCGCGTAGGCGGAGCCGGGAGCGGATCCCCCCGCCCGAGCTGCGCTGCGTCTGCGGACAGCGGCTGCAGAAGTACTGGCCCCACTGCCCCAACTGCGCCCGGGAGCTCCAGTGGCGGGACCATGACAACGTCACCGGCGCCGAGTGCTACAACTGCGGCTGGATCGTGAGCGACCGGTTCTCCCACTGCCCGTGGTGCGCCGCCGACATCTTCGAGGAGGGCTACTCCGCCGAGAAGCCGCTGAAGGCGCCGAAGGGCTTCAGGATGGACGCGCGCTGCGACTGGGGCTGCGGCGGCGGCGTGGAGTATCCCATGGGGAGCTGCCCCTGGTGCGGACGGGCCCAGCACTGGGACGAGCAGGACCGCTTCGAGGGCGACTGCCCCCACTGCGGGCGGGGCGTCGATGACTGGATGAACGCCTGCCCCTGGTGCGGGAACGACGCCACCGGTCGCGACCTCATCCCCCGGGCGCTCACCCGGGCCCGCCGCCTCCTGCTGGTGAGCCGGATCCGCGACTGGGGCTACCGGATACTTCTCCGCCCCGGAATCTCCGGCGTCGATCCGCGCTATCCCAAGATCGTGGAGATCGAGCAGCGCTACGTGGTCGGCAAGCGCCGGCAGGACGAGATCCCGTGGACCATGCTGGTCGGCCTGCTGACCCACGAGCTGGGCCACAGCTTCCTGTACCACCACTGGGACTGGACCCGGAGCCGCCGCTTCCGCCGCGCGTTCGGCGAAGTCGACAAAGCTTATCGCGGGATGGACAACACCTGGGTCTATTTTCAGCGCCGCCGGATCGCCATCGCGCCGCGGGACCACGTGAGCGCCTACGCCGCCAAGCACCCGCAGGAAGATTTTGCCGAGGTGTTTCGCTTCTACGTCACCCGCCGCGGCCGCCTGCGGGACCTGTTCGCCGAGTTCGGGCAGAAGCGGAAAGGCGTGATCCTGTACGAGAAGTTTCTGGTGCTGCACGATTTTGTGCGGGCGCTGCGGGGATGGGGATAGGAAGGCGGGGCAGCGGGGGGGCAGCGGGGCAGCGGGGCAGGAATGTATGTGGGAGTTAGCGACACCGAACTACTTCGACGCCTACCGCTCATCACCACCTGCCCCGCCGCCCCGCTGCCCCGCCGCCCCGCTTTACCACCATCCCCCGCTCTTCTTCTCCCGTACCTTCCCCTCCTTCAGCGCTTCCATCGCCGCATTCCGGCCGTTGGCGCAGATGACGCTGCCGCCGGGGTGGGTACCGGCGCCGCAGAGCAGGATGCCCTTCATCGGCGTGCGGGCGCGGAGGCGGCGGTCCCACATGTACTGCGGCAGGATCTCGCCCTGGAAGATGTGCCCGCCGGTGAGGCCCACCTCGCGTTCGATGTCGGGCGGGCCGAGCACTTGTACGCCGGTGACCGCGGCGGGGATGTTACTGCAGAAGCGGCCGATCGACCGGATCACCACCTCGCCCACCTCCCCGCGCCGGCTGTCCCAGTCCCCTTCGCGAAAGCGGGTGGGAACGTACTGGGCGAACACGCTCATCGTATGCACCCCGGCCGGCACCACGCTCCGGTCGAACACGGTGTGCAGGTAGATCTCGTTCCAGGTGCGCGGGGGCATCGCGCCTTCGTTGGCGGTGCGGTGGTGGCTTCGCCATTCCTCTTTCGACAGCGGCGTATTGGCCTGACCGGTGTGGTGCGGCTGGTCGAGTCCCGGCCTCGCGGTGAAGTTGGGCAGCTCCGAGAGGCGAAGGTTGACCTTGACGGTGATGCCCGCCATCGGGAGGGCCCGCACCTGCGCGGCCCAGGCCTCGTCGGCGGCGCCGTCCAGCAGCCGGAGCGTGGTGACCGGGTCCGCGTTGGAGATCACCTGCGGCGCGGCGATCCGTTCGCCCGAGGCGAGCTCCACACCCTCGCCGGGCAGAATCCGCCCTACCGGCACCCCGCACGCCACCACCGCGCCCAGCTCGCGCGCGATGTCGCAGAGGATGAACGACACCATGCCCATGCCGCCCTGCACGTAGCCCCAGGTGCCGGGCATGCCGAACATCCGGCCCGACGCGTGGTGGAACCACACCGACGCGGTCCCCGGATCGTGGGGACTCGCGTTGGTGCCGATGACCCCCTGCCCCAGGTAGGCCAGGTGCATCCGCTCGTCGTCCATGTAGCGCTCCACCAGCTCGACCATGGACCAGTCGAAGAGCAGCGAGCGCGCCTCCTTGTCGCCCCGGAGGCGGCGCTCGATCTCGTCGCGGTCGGGGGCCGGCTCCAGCCAGAGATCGGCGGCATTGTCGGGACGCAGCGCGTCGCGCAGGCGCTTCTTCACCGCCTGCATCGCCCGCCAGCCGTCGAGATCCTTCGGCGCGAAGCGCCGCACCTCCGCCTCACACTGCTCGTCGTCGTTCCAGAGCTGGATGCTGCTGCCGTCCTCGAAGGGGACGAACAGCCCGCCGAGCGCCGGCGTCCACCGGAAGCCGTGCCCCGGCAGGTCCAGCTCCCGAATCACCGTCTGATGGATCAGTCCGGCGACATAGGCGCAGGGGGACATCCGCACGCCGGGCCACGGCTCGTCCATGGTGCAGGCGCCGCCCACCCGCTCCCGGGACTCGAGCACCAGCACCTTGCGCCCCGCGCGCGCGAGGTACGCCGCGCAGGTGAGCCCGTTGTGCCCTGCGCCCACGACGATGGTGTCCCACCGGCGGCGGACGAGCTCGGACACCGGCTGCGGCAGGCCGATCCGTCCGAGGACGGCGGCGGTCGGGCTGGCTGGCGGCTTGGTCATAGAAAGTGGGCTGGAAGTCTGTGGGCTGGCCGGAGGGAACGGAAGGGGGCGACTATCATCTACCATGACCCACCGCCTCTACTACACCGACTCCTACCTCCGCGACTTCGCCGCCGCCGTGGTCGATCGGGCCGAGGACGGCCGCCGGGTATATCTGGACCGCACGGCCTTCTACCCCACCTCCGGGGGCCAGCCGCACGACACCGGCCGGCTGGGCGGCATTGCCGTTCTCGACGTCATCGATGAGGAGAGCCGCATCGCGCACCTGCTGGCCGAGCCGCTGGCCGGCGATCAGGCCCGCGGCGAGGTCGATTGGCTCCGCCGATTCGACCACATGCAGCAGCACACCGGCCAGCATCTTCTCTCCGCCGTGCTCCACGAGCTCGGCCACGCCACGGTCGGCGTGCATTTCGGCCAGGACGCTTCCACCCTCGATCTCGACACCGGTGCGCTCGACCACGCCCGCCTGATCGAGGCCGAGGCCCGGGCGAACGCGGTGGTGACGGAGAACCGGGAAGTCTCGGTGAGCTTCGAGGAGGCAGGTCGCGCCGAAGGACTGCGCAAGACGTCGGTCAGGGAGGGCACGCTTCGCATCGTCAGCATCCGCGAGCTGGATCGGAGCGCGTGCGGCGGGACTCACGTGCGCGCCACCGGCGAGATCGGCCCGATCCTCATCACCCGCCTCGAGCGGGTCAAGAAGAACGTCCGGCTGGAGTTTCTCTGCGGCGGACGGGCGGTGCGGCGCGCGCGGTCCGACCTGGACCTGCTGGCCCGCGTCGCGGGGCAGCTCTCCGCCGCGCCCGACGAGCTGCCCGCGCTGCTGGAATCACAGCGCGCCGAGCTCAAGGCCTCGGCGGCGGAGCGACGGGAGCTGGAGGAGAGTCTCGCCGCGCTCCGCGCTCGCGACATCTACGGCGCCACCCCGCCCGACGGGGCCGGCATCCGCACCGTCCTGGTGCACGAGCCGCGGGGCGGGATCGAGCGGCTGCGGCCGCTGGCGCAGGCCGTGACCGCGCTCCCTCGCGCGCTGTTCGTAGGATGGATCGGAGATCCGCCGGCGCTGATCGTGGCCGCGTCCGGCGATTCGGAGCTCGATGCCGGACGCTTGCTCAAGTCAGCGGTGGAACAGGTGGGCGGGCGCGGCGGGGGAAATCCGCGGATGGCTCAGGGGACCGCGCCGTCCGCCGCCGCCGTAGAGGAGGCGATCGCCGCGATCGCACCCGGCCGGGGCTAGTCCAGCTCCGAAGCCAGGGCCTCGACCGACGCGGTGCAGAGCGCGGTGCCCGCCAAGCCGCGGAGAATCGCCAGCGCCTCGTTCCGGGGCAGCCCTCGGCGATAGGGTCGATCCGCGGTCAGCGCTTCATAGACGTCGGCCACCGCGAGCGCGCGGCTCATCGGCGACAGCCGGTCGCCCGTCAGTCCCAGGTGGTAGCCCTTGCCGTCCAGCCGCTCGTGGTGCGAGGCCGCGATCGTCACGATCCCGGCGAAGGCGGCCACCCGCTCCAGAATCCGCTGAGTGTAAGCCGGGTGCACCCGGATCTCGGCCCGCTCGCGCTCGGTGAGCCGGTCGGGCTTGTCGAGGATGAAGGTCGAGACGCCGAGCTTGCCGATGTCGTGCAGCAGGCCGGCGCGGCGCAGGTCCCGGATCTCGTCGGCGGCGAAGTGAAGCCGCTTCCCGATCGTCACCGCCAGCTCCGCGACCCGCTCCGAATGGAGGTAGGTGTAGGGCGACTTGGCGTCGATCACCCGGGCGAAGGCATGGGCGATGTCGTCCAGCCGGCTCTCGTCGGCCAGGAGGACCTGATCCGCCGGCTCCAGCGCGCCGAGGTGCTGTTCCGGTGAGCGCCCCAGCACCCGACTCCAGAACTCCTCCTCCCGCGCCACGCTCTTGAGCGCATCGACCAGCGTCGGATCGAACCACCGCCCGCGCCGCTCCATCGCCACCGCGATCGCCGCATCGACCCCGAAGGTGCTGGCGAAGATCTCCACCGACTGCGCCAGCCCGACGATCCGGCCGAGCAGCGGGATCGCCGCACCGGAGAGCCCCTCGGGCATGCCGTTCCCATCCCAGTGCTCGTCGATGGTGCGGATCGCCTGCCGGGTGGCCTCGGTGAAGCCGAGCATGGAGGCGATCTCGGCGCCCCGGTCGCAGCGGGTTTGAGTCATCTCCCGGCCGCTGCCCTTCTCGCTGAAGGCCATCGAGGCGACCCGCAGGACTCTCCCCATCGGCGAGGCGTCGGGCACCGCGTGGCGCAGCGCGTAGGCCAGGCTCGGCCCCTTGCGCGACCAGTCGGTCAGCTTGTGCTCCCGCTTGAGCGCACGGTCGTCGGCGCCGAACAAGGAGCAAAGCCGCGCCGCGTTGCTGGAGCAGCCCAGGTCCTTGAGCAGGAGCGCATAGAACAGCGGGCCGCGGTCCTCGGCGGGCACCCCGGCCCGTTCGGCGATGCGCATGCCGATGAGACAGGTACGCACCGCGTGGCCGGGGGGCTGGCCTTCGGTGATGTCGAGCGCGCAGGAGAGCGCGGAGAGAATCTCGGAGGTCCGGAAGGCCGAGTCGCGGACCGGAGCGGCAGGCGAGAGGCTAGCGGTCATTGATCGGGACTGGTTCCACCCATGTGAGTATCGAGAGCGCCGCTCAGATCCACTCCCTCGGCACCGAGCAGCCGGAAGACTTCCCACTCCGCCGCGCGGGCGGCGCCGATGCGCCGGCCGTTGTACATCAGCGACAGCACCAGCACTCCGTCCGGCCGGGCGAGATATCCCGCCAGGGTGGCCACCTCGTCGAGCGTCCCGGTCTTGGCGTGCACCACGCCGCGCGCCATCCCGCCGCCGCGCAGCCGGCGCAGGGTGCCGGTGCCGTTCGCCGGCAGGAGCAGCGGGAAGCGGGCCTGCCCGGGAGCTGGGGAAGCGTGCCAGGTACAGCATCTGGGTCAGCGGAGCTCATCCGGTTGAACTCGCTGAGGCCGCTGCCGTCGACCAGGTGAACGCGAGCCGAGGGGCCGACGACCTGGCGGACGTGCTGGGTGAGGAGGCCGGGCCCGGTGAGCTGGTTGCCGGCGGCCCACTGGAGCATCAATTCCGCGCCGATGTTCAGGCTGCGGCGGTTCACCTCGGTCGCGACGGTGTCGAGCGGCGCCGAGGAGACCTGCGCCAGCGATCGCGGCGGGGCGCGGCGCCAGCATCACCGGGCCGCCCGACGTTCATCCAGCGGATCCCGGCCCGCTCCAGCGCCGCCGCCCAGGCGGCCACGAGGAGCTGCGATGGATCGTGTGCCACCGCGCTGAGACCCGCGACCGAACGGTCGATGCCGAGGCTGCCGCGCAGCGTCCACCCGCCGTCCGGATCGGCGCGCAGAGAGAGCCGGCGCTGCCGGCCCCCGGCCGTGGTTGCCGCGATGCGGACCATGCGGCCCACCCCGTCGGGATAGGCGCTGACGAGCTGGGGAGGAGACCCGATCTCGCGGCCGGGCCGGAAGGTCAGGGAGACGGTGTTCTCGTGCAGGGCGATCGGACCGACCGGCGGCGCGTAGAGCTGCCCCTCGTAGTCGGGGGACCAGACGGTGGGATAGCGGGAGGCGGCGGGACCGGTCCGGCTGGTGACGGCGAGGGGGCCCTCGAGCACCCGGATCCCGCGCTCGCCGCAGCCGGCGGGCCAGCTCTCGGAGCGTCGGCCCGGCGCGGCCCGCGCGATCCAGGGTCGGATCGCCTCCGAGCTCCAGCGCCCAGGTGCCGATCCACTTGCCCGCCGACGGTATCCAGGCGGCCGTCTGCCGAGCACCCGGGTTGTGAACCGGGCGCCACCGCCCATGCGGGTGCGGCTGAATCCGGTGGTGAACAGCTTCGTGGTCGATGCCGGCACCAGCTCCAGCTCCGGACTCACGCTCCACAGCACCCGGCCGTCCATCGTACCGATGGTGATGCCCCACTGGCCGCCCGGGGTTCGATCGCTGGTCCGGCGGTACCATGCGTCGAGCGCCGCCAGCTCGCTCGGCGCCAGCGCCTGCGCCGTGGCCACAGCAGCCGGGGCGCCGGAAAGGCAGAGCAAGACCATCAGCGTCCGGGGCGAGCGTCGGCGCATGCCAGGTCCAATCGAGGGAGCGAATGACCGTTGGAACGGAGTTGCAGCGTTTTGAAGGCAAGCGGTAGGCCAGCGGTAAAGCTGTTGTAGCGGAAGGAAATAGCAGAATCTGCAGGGCCCAGTGTCGGGCGTTCTGCGAACCGCGCTGGATGGGGCTAGACCTGCTCCAACGCGTGCAGAAATTGGCCTGCCGTAGGCCAGCGATCCTGCGGCTTGCGGGCGAGTGCCCGCAGGATCACGCGGGCCAGCGTTTCGGGCACGTCGGTGTTGAGCTGGCGCGGGTCCGGGGCGGTGTCCTCCAGGTGCCGCGCGAGGAGCGCGACGAGGCTGGGCGCCTCGAATACCGGCCTGCCGGTCACGCACTCGAAGAGCACGGCGCCGGTGGCGTAGAGGTCGGCGCGGCCATCGACGGTGTCACCGAAAAGCTGTTCGGGCGCCATGTACTGCGGCGTGCCGACCACCACGCCGGCGGCGGTCAGCCCCTGCCCCGGATCCGACCGGTGCTCGGCGAGACGGGCGATCCCGAAGTCCATCACCTTGAGGAAGCCGGTCGCATCCACCAGCAGGTTCTGCGGCTTCACGTCGCGGTGCACCACGCCCTCCTCGTGCGCCACCTCCAGCGCGCGGCAGACCTGCTTGCCGATGGTGAGCGTGGCGGGGACATCGAGCCGCCCCGCCTCCCGGATCAGGGTCGCGACCGTGGTCCCCCGCACCAGCTCCATCGTGATGTAGTACGTGCCGTCGACCTCGCCGAGATCATAGGTGCGGACCACGTTGCGGTGGGTGATCCGCCGCGCCAGGCGCAGCTCCTGCTTGAACCGCTCCAGCAGCGTCGGATCGATGCCACCGAGCTCCGGACGAAGCGCCTTGATCGCGACCGCCTCGCCGACTTCCCGGTCGAACGCGCGATACACCACCCCCATCCCGCCGCTGCCGAGCAGCTCCACGATGTCGTAGCGCCCGGCGAACCGCTCGCCCACCGCCAGCGTTCCGCCGGTCGGATCCCCCTGCTGCACCTCGACGGTGGTCGTCTGGCCCCCGGCCCGCCTGCCCCGCTGGCCACCGGTCTTGAGATACTCGACCAGCCGTTCCTTTTCCCGCAGCTCCTCGACCATCTGGCCGAAGGCTCCGGCCAGCTCGCCGATCTCGTCGCCGCTCTGGACCTCGATCCGCCCGGTGTACTGCCCTTCGCTCACCTTCCGGGTGGCGCGCACCAGCTGCTGCACCGGCCGGCTGATCCGCCGCGCCATGAGCACCGAGAAACCCAGCGCGAGCAAGAGGCCCACGATGAAGGACCACCCGATCGTGCGGCTCAGCTGGCGGTACGCCATCAGCTCCTGATCCCGGGAATGGAGGCCGAGGAACCCGCCCAGCGGCACGCCGTCGGCCGTGCGCAGCAGCCCGGAGACCGCGAGATAAGTCTCGCCGCCGGCTTCGATGGGAAATCGGGCGAAGGTGGTGTCGTCGCTCTTCGCGATCGGGGCCGCACGCATCTCCTCGGCCACCGACTCGCGCGGCAGCGAAGCCTCGGCCACCTGCGGCACGCCGACGGTATCCAGGGAAAAGAAGACGATCTCCGAGTCGGTGTTCCGCCGGAGCTGCGCGACGAATCCGCTATCGATCTTGAGGGCCGAGACGACGACGCCGAACGGCGTCTCGCTACCGGGGTTGGCCACCGGCACGCCGACGGCCTGGAAGAGCTGGTCGCCCCCCTCACCCGGCTCCAGCCAGAGCCCCTGGGTGATCTGACCTTCCATCGCCCGGCCGATGAGGGCGCCGCGGGAGAAGTCTTCGCCCATGCTCCCGCGGTTCGCGGTCCAAGCCTGGAGCACCCCGGCGGCGTCGGTGATGAGGACCCAGTCCGCACCGGTCTGGAGCCGCAGCTCGTCGGCCTGGTCCAGCAGGTTTGCCCGGTCGCCTCCCCGGAGCGACTCGCCGATCCGCGACACGTAGGCCGGCACCTGAACCAGGGCCTGGGTCAGACGCAGGAGCGTCACGCTGCGGCTCACCAGCGCCTCGTCGATGGTCGAAGCGGTGGCGCGGAGCGCGCGGGTCGAGGCGTCGTCGGCGGCCGCGTCGGCCCGCAGCTTGGTGACCAGCAGGGCCGAGCCGAGCACGGCGACCACCACCAGGGCGGTGCCAAGAAAGATCCGGGTGCCGAGCGGCAGGGTCTTCGGCATGCGGGCCGTGGCGCTCAGTAGCGCCGGCCCTGCTGGGGATAGGGCTGGCCGTGCTTGTTGAGGTGGGGCTTGAACTGGAATCCGCGGGCGTCGAGCTCCAGGGCCACCTGTCCAGCCCCGCCCGCGGGGACCGTGAGCGGCTGGGTGACCTCCGCCGCGCGCTCGTGCCAGGCGTGGAGGGTGTATTGCCCCGCGGCCACCCCGCTCAGAGTGAACGACCCGTCGCTCGCCGGCTGGGTGAACCACGGCGTGTCGCGCACGATCACCAGCGCGCTCATCTGCGCGTGCACGTTGCAATAGACCCGCACCAGCCCGGGCTTGGTGAAACGCACCGAACGAGTCTCGCCCCGGCCGTAGAGGCCGAGGTCGAATGGGTTCTCCTCCGACAGCGAGAACACGTTGTGGTTGAAAGGATCGTAGTTGGGGAAGGAGATGGTGGAGCCGGCCGGCACCACCAGGACGTGGGGCGAGAATTCCTTCTTCGACATGCCGACGTCGGTCTGGACCGGCGGGCGGCCCTGGCCCCCCGGACCGCTCAACCAGATCACTGCCTGTCCCACGTCGTCGGTCGGCTGGTTCTCCCGGTCGAGCATGGTGACCCGGCCGCTGACCTCGGAGGGTGGCGCGCCTGCGGCGAGGGCCATCGCCGCCAGCCCCGCCGCCCCCGCCAAGCGGCGGGCGGCGAGACCACACTGTACTTTTCCTGGCATGCCAAAAGGTTACCGACCGCTCCGAAGCGCGTCAACGCGCGGAGCACACGTGTATCTGACGGCTGTCGTGGCCGCGCTCGCTGGAATTGCCGCCTCGCCCGCCGCCGCGCAACAGCCCGACATCGAGGCCGGCGTGCACGGCCTCATCCTGATGAACGCGTTTCACACCACCGACAACGTCAACAACAGCGATGTCCCTCAGTTCGCCGTCCCGGTCGTGACGCCCGCCGGCGAAGCAAGTACCTCGAGCGCGACAGTGCGGCAGTCGCGCGTCACCGCGTTCGCGTTAGTGCCCGAGTTCGCCGGGGGCGCGATGAAGGGCGAGCTGGACGTCGATTTCTTCGGCGGGCAGCAGCCGTCGAGCGGCGGCCGCACGTTTCCCCTGCTCCGGGTTCGCCGGGCAGTCGCGGAGCTGACCTGGAACCGTCTCGCCCTGCTGGTGGGCCAGGAGTCCCCGCCGATCGCCGCGGTCAGCCCGTCGTCCATCGCCAGCGTAGGCTTTCCCGACTTCGCCGGCGCCGGCAATCTCTGGCTCTGGATCCCGCAGATCCGGCTCAGTGGCGATCTCGCGCCGGCCGGCGGCCTCCGCATCGGAGCCGAGGTGGCGGCGCTCGCGCCCACCTCCGGCGAAGCGCAGGGGACCTTCCTCACCCAGCCCGACATCGCCGAGCGGAGCGGACGCCCGTTCCTCCAGGGAAGACTGCGCGGCCGCTGGGGCGAGGGCGATCGGCTGGGCGAGGTGAGCGCGGGCGGGCACTACGGCTGGATCGTGAATGCCGCGGGCGGGCGGGTCCCTTCCAAGGCGCTCGCCGTCAGCATCTGGACTCCGCTCGGCAGCCGGGTCGAGCTCAGAGCCGAGGGCTTCACCGGCCAGGCCCTGGCGGGTCTCGGCGGCGGCGGCATCGGGCAGAACATGGTGCGGGACGGTGTGCCGGTGCGGGCCAAGGGCGGATGGGCTCAGCTCAACTTGAAGCCGTCGGTGCAGTGGGAGATCGGCGGAGGGGCGGGGATCGACGATCCGGATGACGACGACCTGGGCGACGCGTCACGGCTCAGGAATGTCGCGGTGGAGGGCCATCTGACCTGGCGGAAACTGCCCGCGGTGGTGGGGGTGGAGGTCCGGCACCTTCGCACCCGCTATCGGGCTCCGGCGGACGACCTCACCGCCACCCACGTCAATCTGGGTATGGGCTTCGAGTTCTGAGCTCCTCCTCGTCCACCGACTCGATCGCGTCAGGGTAGCCGGACGACAGCACCGCCGGCTGCTCCTCTTCCGCTTCGGCCTGCGGCTCCTCGGGCTCGAGCGGCGGCGGTGGCGGATCGGAGTATTGCGCCGTCAGCTCCTGGCCGGCCACCCGGGCCTGCACCCGCTGCCAGACCATCTGCGCGGCGCTGGACGAGAGACTGAACTCCCGCAGGTAGTGATCGGTGGCCTGCTCGACCGGCATCACTCCACGCAGCAGTCCGCAGAACCCGATCGCATTCTCCACGTGGGTCGCGACCACCGCCTCGGCGGCGCGCGCCCCGACCATGCGCCCCAGCTGGAGCGTCTTCTCCTGGTACCGGCGGCGGTACTGCTGCTGCTCCACGAACCGATCGACCCGCAACAGCTGCCAACCGCGCATCTCGGGAAGCGGCGTGAGCGCGGGAAGGGACTCCAGCTCCAGCTGAGTGAGGGTGCGGGTCCGCACGACCTCCTGCATCGCCTCGGGCACGGCCACGACCTCGAAGTAGAGGTCCAGCGCCCGGAGCACCGGCGTCCGCGAGGCGAACTCGCACACGAACTGGAGAGCCTGGGACGTGTGCGTGCCGATCAGCGCCTCCCACGCGTTCGCATAGGCGATCCGGACGTGGAGGTGCAGCTCTGGCGGAATTCTGCGGAGAGACATCTGGCTGGGCGCGCTCATCGAGAGAGCGCAAAGCAATATCCAGTCCGCACCTGGCCATCGGACTGCGGCCGCGCGGGCGAACCGGCGGGCCCGGGACCATCCGCTTAACGCATTGTCAGATGGTTATTTGGAGCATGGGAGTGAAGGCCGTTGGATCCGCCCCCATCGCTCGCGGCCGGCATCGCAGAGCCGGCCAGCCGCAAAACGCCCGGAGCAGTGGCAGAGGACTCGGCTCAGAGACGGGTGCCCCGGAGGAAGTAGCGATGCCGGCGCTCCCAGGAGCGGAGCGAATCGAGGGATAGCGTCTCCAACTCGTGGGCCACGGTCCGGGCGGCGGCGGTAGCAGTCTCCATGTCCTGCCGCTCCGCCGGCGTCATCTCGCGATTGCGGATCTCCGCCATCCCCAGCATGACCGTGAGCTGATTGTTCACCCGGTCCTGGAGCATCAGCCGGAGCTTTTCGACCAATGCCCGGCGCCGGAACCACGCGTGCCGGTGTACCGACCAGATCAGAAAACCCTGGAGCCAGAGCAGAAATACGTGCGCCAACCCCTGCTCCCCGCGGGGCAGATCAGAGAAAATCAGCCCGATCGCCATCAGGACGCCGGCAGCCGTCAGGAACACCTCGAAGTGCTCGACGAGCACCGCCCGGGCTCCACTCGCCACGGAGGAGAGTCGTTTCACGGTACACCTCGTCGGCTGGGGAGACTACGGACCCGCCAACCGCATCGACAGGATTTCTGACAGGGGGTTCTCTAGTATTCGTCATTAAGACTGTCTAGTCCAGCCCCTTGTTACTGCAATTTTCTGCAACGCAAAAGACCCCGACCGGCTGGTGGCCGATCGGGGCTTTCTCCCGCGCAGGAAGGGGTCAGGCAGCGAGCTCGCGGAGCTTGTCGCCGTGCTGTTCGCGGAGCTGCCGGAGCGCCCGGTCGCGGAGCTGCCGGATCCGCTCGCGGGTCACACCCATCATCCGCCCGATTTCCTCCAGCGTCCGGCCCTTCCCGTCGTCGAGGCCGAAGTACAGCCTCAGGACCTTGGCATCCCGAGGCGGCAGCTCCGCGAGGGCGGCCTCCAGGTCGGTAGTCCGGCTGTTGGCCATGGTGGCCGAGTCGGTCCCTTCCTGGGTCAGCGGGACGAATCGCTCCATCCGGCCCCGGTCGTCCGCCTCGCGCACCGGATGATCCAGCCGGAGCGCCTCGATGTGCAGCGCACCGAGGGACCGCACAGCATCCCGGGTGAGACCGGTAGCCTCCACCAGCTCCGCGGTGGTCGGAGCCCGGCCCAGGCGCTCGGTCAGCAGCACCGTGGCCCGGCCCAGCCGATTCAGATCCGCGGTCCGGTTGAGCGGGACCCGGACCGGCCGGCCGTGGCGGGCAATCGCCGCCTGAATGGCCTGCCGGATCCACCACACCGCGTAGGAGATGAACTTCACGCCCCGGTCGGGATCGAACTTCCGCGCCGCCGTCATGAGGCCGACGTTGCCCTCGCCGATGAGATCCATGAGCGGGACGCCGCGATTCTGGAACTTCTTGGCCACGGACACGACGAAGCGCACGTTGTGCCGGGCCAGCTTCTCCTGGGCTTCGACGTCGCCCTTGAAGGCACGCCGGGCCAGGGCCGTCTCCTCCTCGATCTTGAGCAGGGGGATCCGGCTGATCTCCTGGAGGTAGAAGTCCAGGCTCTCCCGGTTTTCGTCGGTAGCCCGGGGAAGCTGGGCCGCCCGAGCCGAGCGCCGCCGCCCCTTTGCCCGCTTGGTCACCGCCACGATACTGCTCCTGTTCTCACTCGCCGTTGTGCCTGGCAAGTGCTTATCATTAAAAAGCTTAGATATATAGCTATCACCCGACAGACCACCCTGCGACCACTACGGCTAGATGTCCGGGCCCGCGGGTTCGTTGCACACTTCCACGCTTCTCGAACACCTGACCCGGGTCGGCTGTTCCCCGTCACTTTCTCCTCTGCGGGCGGCGGGTCGGCTCCGCCAGCAGCGGATCGTCGGGCCAGGAATGCTTGGGGTAGCGACCCTTCAGGTCCTTCCTGACATCGTAGTACGTCGTCCGCCAGAATCCTGCGAGGTCGCGCGTCACCTGTACCGGTCTCCCGGCGGGAGAGAGCAGGTGCAGCGTGAGCGGCACCCTGCCTCCCCCGACGGCGGGTGTCTCCACCAGGCCGAACATCTCCTGGAGTCTGACCGCCAGCGCCGGGGACCCGGGATCACCGTAGTCGACCCCGATCCGGGAACCGGTCGGGACGGTCACGTGGGTCGGCGCCAGGCGGTCGAGTGCGGCGCGCTGCTGCCAGTCCAGCAACCCCGACACTGCCGCGGCGAGGTCGATCCGCTCGACCTGGGCTAACCGGGAGATCCCGTGGAGGTGCGGGGCGAGCCAGTCCTCGATCCGCTCCAGCAGGGCTCCGTCGGACACATCCGGCCAGGAGGGCTCCAGAGTCCTGACGAAGGAAATCCGTTCCTGGATCCGCTTCGCGCCCTCGTTCCACGGAAGGAGCTGCAGGCCCTCCCGGCGGACGGCCTCGAGCAGCGTCTCGATCACCTGCACCGGATCCGGGTTTCTGAGCGGGGCGTCCCGAAGCACGATCGCGCCGAGCTTCTCCCTACGGCGCGCCGCGACCGCCCGTGCCACCGGATCCCACTCCACCGTGTCCTCCACTGCGATTCCGGCGCCCAGCCACTCGCGGATCTCATCGAGGCCGAGCGGCGCCGCCTGAAGGATCCGGCTCTCCGGCGGCTTGCCGTCCAGCTCGGGGACAACCAGGTAGTCCTCCCGCGACAGGGGACCCGGATCCAGAAAGGCGCCGATCCCATTTCGCAGCAGGAACCGTCCATCCGTTCCCTGCCGCCGCTGGGCGATCCGGTCGGGGTATGCCAGCCCCAGCATGACACCGGGGCTCAGGCCGGCTCTCTCCTCCGCCCCACTGCCGGACCAGCGGCGGCAGGCCGCGACCTCTGTCCGAGCCCGGCGGAGCGCTTCCCGATCCACGTCATGCCGCTGAACCGCTCCGCGCAGGAGATCGAGACGAGTCCGGATATCGACGTCGGGAACGCCTTCGCTACGACGCAGGAGATCCCGCTCGGTTAGCAGCGCCGCCAGCTCGCACGCCGGCCCGCCGGCACCCAACCCGGCTGCCGTCATCACCATGTGGGAGAGTCTGGGATGCAGCGAGAGAGGTGACATCGCGGCGCCGTGGCGGGTGAGGACGCCTGCCTCATCCAGCGCCCCGAGCTGAACCAGCAGCGTGCGGGCCTCGGCGAAAGCCGCAGGCGGCGGCGGATCGAGCCAACGGAGGTCTCCCGGATCACTGACGCCGGCCGCGGCAAGCTCGAGGGCCAGCGGTGCCAGATCGGCTTCGAGAATTTCCGGCGCCGATCGTTCCGTCAGCGCGGCGTCCTCCTGGCGTGACCAGAGCCGGTAGCACACCCCAGGGCCCAGCCTGCCGGCGCGGCCCCGGCGCTGCTCGGCCGAGCTGCGGGAAACCCGGATCGTGGCCAGCCGAGTCATCCCGGTTCGCGGCGAGTAGCGTGGCACCCGCGAGAGCCCCGCATCGACCACCACCCGCACGCCCTCGATCGTGAGACTGGTCTCCGCGATCGAAGTCGAGAGGACGATTTTTCTCATACCGTCGCGCCCGGGCAGGATGGCGCGGTCCTGCTCCGCCGGCGAGAGGTTGCCGTGCAGCGGGATCACCTGGGCCTCGATCTCTCCGAGGTCGCGCTGCACCCGCCGGATCTCGCCGGCGCCCGGCAGGAAGACGAGCAGATCGCCTGATTCGGCGGCGACGGCTTCGCGCACTACGGCGGCCACGGCGGGTTCCAGCCTGGCGCCGTGGCGCCGCGGCAGATGCCGGACCTCGACCGGGAATGCCCGCCCCTCGCTTCGCACCACCGGAGCACCGTCGAGGAGCTCCGCCACCGGGGCGGCATCGAGCGTGGCGGACATCACCAGCACTCGCAGGTCGTCGCGCAACAGCGCGCGGCTGTGGAGCGTGAGCGCGAGGCCGAGATCGGCGTGGATGCTTCGCTCGTGGAACTCGTCGAAAATGACGAGGCCGAACTCCTCCAGGCCCGGGTCACTCTGCAACATGCGGGTGAGAATGCCCTCGGTGACCACTAACACCCTGGTCGACCGACCCACGGCGGATTCGTGCCTGACCCGATATCCGACTGTCGCGCCCACTTGCTCGCCCAGGGTGTCGGACATCCGGCGGGCGGCCGCGCGCGCGGCGAGCCGCCTGGGCTCCAGCATGACCATGCGGCGCCCCGACATCCACGGCTCATCGAGCAGCGCGAGCGGGACCCGCGTCGTCTTGCCCGCTCCTGGAGGCGCCTGGAGCACGGCGCCGGTGCCTTCGCGCAGGGCGAGGCGGAGCGCCGGCAGGGACTGGTCGATCGGCAGCGGAATGTGACGCATGACCCAAAGAATAGCGCGCTGGAACCCCACCGAATCCGAGTACGTTTCAATACATAGGATGGCACGAGGTCTGCTTCGAGGGAGGGCGCGGCTGCTCCACATCGGAGCGGCAATACTGTGAGGAAGGCGGAAGATCGTGTTGACGTGCGACTATAACGGCTGGACCGATGCCCCCGAGGAAGAGCGCGAACGCCTGGACCAGCATGCCGACGTCTGGACCGCACTGAGTCGAGACACAGAGGTGCGTCCGATCAGGGCGACACTGCGGAATCCGGTGACACGGCTTCGGGGCGGGATCGCGGCGTAAAGCGGCCGCCACCGCGAGATACTGCGTTGGCCCCACCAAGTAGGTGATACCCCCCTCCACCGATCGGCCGCATCGCGTCCTCTGGCCCGGGCCGGGCCGCCGGGTATATTCTCGCCCATTCACTCCATCCTGTTGCAGCCGCGCCCCCATGGGGTCGCGGACCCTTGCCGGGAGGCTCGGTATGAGGTGGTACATCCGCGCGACCACTGCCGTTGCCGTGTTGGCCGTCCTGGGCGCCGTTCCGGCGGTGGCCCAGTTCAAGCCAAAGCTGCCGCGACTGCCCGGCTCGAAGGCGGAGCCGAAAGCGAGCACCAGCACGAGCGCCAAGGCTCCCGAGTACAACGACCGGGTGCTCGAGATCACGAACGCTCGCATCGACGCCCTGCTGGCCGGCTACCGCGCCGAGCTGGCGGCGATCGCCGAGTCGGACAAGAAGCACGGCGGCGCGCGGGCCGCCTACGAGGAGGAGAACCGGAACTATCCCGGCCGCCTCAAGGAGTATGATGCGAAGCATCAGACCTGGCAGAACTGTCAGGACACCAAGGTGAAGCCTGCCCAGGCCGCGGCGCACGCGCAGATGGACTCGGCAAACCAGCAGGTCACCGGGGGGGACCAGGAGGCCTTCGAGAAGCGGATGCAAGCGGTGGCGGACAGGATCCAGGCCGCGCAGGTCAAGGGCGATATGGCCGAGGTGATGCGGCTCTCCGATTCGCTCAGCCGATCGGTCGGGGCTCCTTCCGCGGTCGCAGCGCACAAGGCGGTGAGCGACGTGCAGACCGCCTCGACGGCGTGCGGGCTCGAACCGACCCGCCCGGAGCCCCCGGTCCCGCCGAGCATCCCCGACATGAGGCTGGAGGAGGCCGGCGCGGCCGCCGCCAAGATGACCACCGAGCAGTACGCGATCATCAGAGAGCGGATCCGGTACATCGTGCGCGAGGACTGCACGGTCGAAGTGACCAGCGGCCTCTGGGCCTACTCCAGTGAGGAGATCGAGGCCATTAAGAAGCGGGCCAGCGATCTCTGCAAGGAAGCCAAGCTGCTTCAGGAGAAGGGCTACTGAACGGCTTCCCATGATCCGTTCCATCGTGCTGCTGATCGCCGCCCTCGGTCCCCTTGTGGGGATCGGGGGCGGACCGCTTCGAGAGCCCGCCGTGTTGTCGGTGCGAGGCCCCGAGGGATGGCGCGTGTGGTGGCGCGCCGACCGGGCACCGACGATGTGGCTCGCACCGCTGCCGGCGGTGGCGGGCGCGGTCCGATGGCGGCCGGTCGCTCCGGGCGTGCGGTGGGGCGAGCTGCAGCTGTCGGGCGAGGGAGAGGCGTGGCGCATCCGCGCGATCGTGGTGGAGCTCAGGCCCGAGATGGTCCGGTTGGAAACTCGGGCGCCGGTATCACCGGATGGACGGCCGACCCGCTGGTCGGTGGACTCCGCCCCGGCCGACGCGATCGTCGCGCTCAACGCGGGCCAGTTCACCAGCGCGGGGCCCTGGGGTTGGCTGGTGCGCGGGGGGAAGGAGCAGCGGGCGCCGGGCGTCGGCCCGCTGGCGCCCGCGCTGGTGGTGGACACCGCCGGGGCCATCGCGCTCCTCCCGCCCGACAGCATCGCCGGCCGGCGCGGCCATCCCTCGGTGCGGGAGGCGTTTCAGTCCTATCCGTCGCTCTTGGTCGAAGACGGCCGGATCCCCCGCCCGCTGCGCGAGGCGAACCTGGGCGTCGACCTGACGCATCGCGATGCCCGGCTGGCCCTGGGACTCGACCGCGACGGACGGCTGCTCATCGCCATCACCAGGTTCGAGGGATTGGGGGGCGCGCTCTCCAACCTGCCGTTCGGCCTCACCACGCCGGAGATGGCGGCGCTGATGGGCGCCCTGGGGTGCCGGCGGGCGATGCTGCTCGACGGAGGCATCTCCAGCCAGCTGCGGCTTCGGCTGCCCGGCGGTGAGATCCGGGCGTGGCGAGGGCTGCGCCGGGTACCGCTCGGCCTGGTCGCCCTGCCCGCTTCGGGTGGCTGAGCCCATATTCCCCGTACTTCCCCCACCTCGATGTGAGATGGACGATCGCCACCAGGAGCTCGCTGACGGTCTGCGCGGCCGCTACGCCATGGAGCGGGAGCTCGGTCACGGCGGGATGGCGACAGTCTGGCTGGCCCGGGACCTCCGCTACGATCGGCTGGTCGCCCTCAAGGTCCTGCGTCCGGAAGCCGCCGCCTCACTCGGCGCCGAGCGGTTTCTCCGCGAGATCCAGCTCGCGGCCCGCCTGCAGCATCCTCACATCGTCTCGGTGTACGACTCCGGCGAAATCGAGACGGCCTCCCGCCCGGGCGCGCCGATCCTCTGGTACACCATGCCGTACGTCGAGGGCGAGTCGCTCCGCGAGCGGCTCGTCCGCGAGGGCCCGCTGCGGCCGGACGAGGCGATCCGCATCACCCGCGAAGTCGCCCGCGGACTCCAGTACGCCCACGAGCACGGCGTGGTCCACCGGGACGTGAAGCCGGAGAACATCCTGCTCACCCGCGACGGCAGCACGCTGGTGGCGGACTTCGGTATCGCCCTCCCCATCGACCTCTCCGGCTCCCCCCATCTGACCGGCAGCGGCATCGTGATCGGAACGCCGGTCTATATGAGTCCGGAGCAGGCGTCGGGCAATCCCAATCTCGACGCCCGCACCGACATCTACTCGCTGGGATGCGTGCTGTACGAGATGCTGACCGGCAATCCGCCGTTCCTGGGCCCCACCGCGCACGCCGTCATCGCGCAGCATCTGATGGAGCCGCCCAACCTGTCGAACCGCACCGGCGCCGAGCTGCCCGGCTGGATCCGGCCGGCGTTGGCCCGCGCGCTGGCCAAGGCGCCCGACGAGCGTCCCTCGAGCGCGGCCGACTTCGCCGCGACGCTGGACAGCCGAGCGGACAGCGGCGGCTCGCGGGTGAAGCTCGCGGTCCTCGTGACCCTGGGCTTCGCGGTAGCCGGGCTGCTCGGCGCGCTGGCGCTCCGCGCGACGAGAACCGGAACCGAGAGCGGGAACGCCCGGGGAACGGCGGGAGGAACGGTGGCGTCGGGATTCGCCCGCAAGCTCGCTCAACTCAGCTTCGGCGAGGGTCTGGAGGAGTGGCCCGTGTGGTCGCCCGACGGGAAGTCGCTGGCGTACGTCGCCGAGATCGATGGATTCCGCCATCTGTTCGTGCGGCCGGCCGGCGGCGGCGAACGCCAGCTTACCCGGGGCAAGCGCGACCACGTGCAGCCGGCCTGGTCGCCCGACGGTGCGCGCCTCGCCTTCGTCCGGGCGGCCAGCGCGACGGGCAAGCTGGAGCCGGCCGACATCGGGGGGTACTACACGGAGACCGGCGAGCTGTGGACCATCGAGCCCGGCACCGGCCGGGAGGCCAAGCTGGTGGAGAACGGGTTCAATCCCTCGTTCTCGCCGGACGGGAAGAGCCTGGCCTTCGACGCGGATCTCGCCGGGGGACGACGCATCTGGGTGACCGACGTGCGCGGCCGCAACCCACGCCAGATGACCTCCGACTCCAGCGAAGCCGTCGCGCACACCCAGCCGCGCTGGTCGCCCGACGGCAACAGCCTGGTCTTCCGCCGGATCGAGAAAACCAAGTCCGACATCGCGGTGGTGCGCGTGGGCTCGGGCACGATCCGGCTGGTCACCGACGACTACGTGATCGACACCGACCCAGCCTGGGCGCCCGACGGCAGCGCGATCTATTTCTCCACCGCACGCGGGGGCGGGCTCAACATCTGGCGGATGCCGGTGTCGGCGGACGGCGAGGCGTCGGGGCCGGCGGAGCAGCTGACCACGGGGGCCGGCGAAGACGCGCAGGCGGCGATCGCGCCCGACGGGAAGCGGATGGTGTTCGCGGTGCGCGGGTCGAATTCGGACCTGTGGCGGCTGCCGGTAGCGCCGGAGACGGGAAGACCGGCCGGCGAGCCCGAGGCGGTGCTGGCGACGACACGGGTGGAGAGCCGTCCAGCCTGGTCGCCGGACGGCAGGACGATGGCGCTCAACTCCGATCGCACCGGGGAGATGAATCTCTGGGTGCGCGACTCCGGCGGGAGCGTCCGCCAGATCACGTCCGGCCCCGGCGGGGACTATCAGCCGGCCTGGTCCCCCGACGGCGGATCCCTGGCGTTCTTCTCGGCGCGGGGCGGCAACACCGACATCTGGCGGGTCCACCTGCGCGACAGCGCCCTCACGCGCCTGACGGAGGATCCCGCGCTCGACATCAACCCGTTCTACTCACCGGACGGGCGGCACATCGCGTTCGTCTCCGACCGCAGCGGGCGATTCGAGCTGTGGCTGATGCAGGCCGACGGCAGCGGCCAGCGGCAGCTGGCATCGGTGGGATGCCTGGGACATTTCCTGGCCTGGACCCGGGACGGCCGCGCCGTCGTGTTCCGCGGCCTCCGCGACCGGCAGAGCACGACGTACCGGGTCGATATCGCGACCGGCGAGCTGACGACGTTGCCGGAAGTGATGAGCGGCGGTCACATGTCGTTCTCGCCCTCGCAAGCCCTAATTGTGGATGTACGCGACCACAAGGTGCTCTGGGCCTATCCGATGGACGGGCGCGCCGCCTACCGGATCTATCAGTTCACCGATCCCGACGTCAGGATCGACTATCCGCGCTGGTCTCCGGACGGCCGCTGGATCCTTTTCGACCGGGCGGCGCCCAGAGGAGGGGATCTCTGGGAGTTGGAAGGGTTCTGACTAACGCAGTGAAGGGGACCATGATGGCATGGTCCCCTTCACTCGCTCAGGGTGACAACGTCGGCGTTACGACGTCGCGCCCAGCTCCTTCTCGATCGCCTCCGCCTGCCTCAGGTGGTTTTCGATCACCGGCTGGGCGGTCTCGATCAGCTTCTTCAGCTCCTCGTTGTCCGCCGAGTCGTGACCCTGCTTGGCAAGGTCGAGGACGGCCTTATGCGCCGCGATTTCCTGCTGGATATAGGTCCGGTCGAACTCTATCCCCTTCGGAGCCGACGTGAGCGCCTGGGTCTCCTGCTCCGCCAGGGCGGTCACCGGATCGTTGGCGGGGGGCTCGGGCGTGACGCCGAGCTTCTTCGCCAGGTCGGCGCCGCTCTTCCGCAGCTTATGGTGATCGGCCATCATCATCTTCGCGAACTGCTTCACCGACGCGTTGGTGGCCTTGCCGGCAGCCAGGGCGCCGGCGGTGCTGTCGGCCGCGTTGGCGTGATCGAGCAAGGCGACGATGTTGGCGTCGCTCAGGTCGACGCCTGCGCCGGCGTCGGGGCTGGGGGTGGTATCGGTGGAGACGGCGGTGGTGTCGCCGACCGACGCGGATCCGGCCGCCGCGGTCTCGTCGCGGCCGCGATCGCCGCAGGCGGCGAGCGATCCGGCGTACACCACGGCGGCACAGCTGAGTGCGAGGTGGGACATGCGATACATGGCTAGGCTCCTCTGAGGGGACCGGAGCTAGCCTAGCGGTCGGGCGGTCAGGATGTGGTGACCGCCATCACGAGGTTCAGGAGGTTTCGGGGCTCCGGCGCTCGGGCGCCACGGCCAGCCGCCGCACGCCGCGGACCCGCTCATCGACCGCCCGCCGCCGCAGTGCGTCCTCCATGGCCACGCCGTGCATCTGGAGGATCGAGAGCGCTTCGCCACCCTCCAACGTCTCCCGGTCCAGCAGTGCCTCGGCCAGGGCCTCCAGCGCGGTGCGGTGGGTCTCGATCGCCTCGCGCACCCTGGTGTAGAGCAGCTCGACGATGAGCCTCACGTCGCGATCCATCGCGGCGTGCAGCTCCCCGCTGACCGCCCCGCCCTTCTCGCGGTCGTCGAACGCCACCAGGCCGGTGTTCGGCCCCATCCCCAGCTTATAGACCATCTCCCTGGCCATTCGCGTGGTGTGCTGGAGATCGGCCCTCGCGCCGCTGGTGACCGCCTCGTGGCCGAACACGGTCTCCTCCGCGGCCCGCCCGCCGAGGCCCTTGCAGATCTGGCCCTCGAGATAGCGCCTGGTGTGGAGCACCTGTTCGCCGGGGGAGAAGTGGGCGACGCCCATCGCCTGGCCGCGAGGCTGGATGGTGACCTTGTGCAGTCCGTCTTCGGCGTGGAACAGCAGGCCAGCGAGGGCATGACCCGCCTCGTGCACCGCCACGGCCCGCCATTCGTCGTCGGTGGCGCGGAAGCCGGTCCGCTCTTTTCCCAGCAGCAGCCGGTCCCGCGCCTGCTCCACGTGACACCACGCCACGATGGGAGCCCGCTCCCTCGCGGCGGCGATGGCCGCTTCGTTGACCAGGTTCGCCAGGTCTGCGCCGCTGGTCTGCGGCATCAGCCGGGCGAGCCGGGCGAGATCGACGTCGGGATCGAGTGGGACGGCGCGCTGGCGGACGTGCAGCCGGAGGATGGCCTCGCGCTCCACCGAGGTGGGCAGCCCGACCGCGACGGCCCGGTCGAAGCGTCCGGGCCGGAGCAGCGCGGGATCCAGGTCTTCCTGGCGGTTGGTCGCGCCGATGACGAGGACGTGCTCCCGAGGGGAGAATCCATCCATCTCGACCAGGAGCTGGTTGAGCGTGCGGTCGTCTTCGTTGTGGCTCTGGTTCCGCCCGCGCCGGCCGCCGATGGCATCCAGCTCGTCGATGAAGATCACGCCGCCCCGCTTGCGCGCGTGGCGGAACAACTTCTTGATCCGGGCGACGCCGAGGCCGATGAGGAATCCGGTCACCTCGCTGCCGCTGATGACGAAGAACGGAACGCCGGCCTCTCCCGCGACCGCGCGGGCCATCAGCGTCTTGCCGGTGCCCGGCGGCCCGAACATCAGCACGCCCTTCGGCGTCCGGGCGCCCACCGCGTGAAATGCCTCGGGGGTCTTCAGGAACTCCACCAGCTCGCGCAGCTCGGCCACGGTGCCGTCGTTCCCGCCGACGTCCGCGAAGGTCGTGCGGCTCCGCCGCGCGGCCCCGATTCCTCCCATGTCGGAGCCGCCGCCGAGCTGGCGCCGGAGCACGTATCCGATGAGAACCAGCGCCAGGACGACCAGGATCACCTCGCGCCAGAACTCGGCGTTGAGCTCGCTGGGCGGGCGGAGCGTGGCCGGCGTCCCCGCGCGCTCCGCCCGCTCGAGGACCGGGGTAACCTCGAACGTCGGATAGTCGACCCGGAAGCCATCGCCTGCCTTCGCCCCGCCGGCGGGCCGGGACCAGACTCCGCGAACTTCCAAGCCCCGGAATGACCGTGATGGACGCGACCGCGCGCTCGTCCAAGCGGGTCATGAAGCTGGAGTACGTGATCGTGGGAGGCGCGGCCGGCCGTCCGATCCACCAGCGGGCGGCCATCGCGACGGCGGCGATCGTGGTGACCAGGGCGAGGGGCCAGATCCAAGCGGCCGGGGTGGAGCGCCAGCGGGTGAGACGCCGGCGGAAGTCTGTGATCATGCGGGTTCCCGTGGGTCGAGCGCCTCCGCCGGGCGGCGGGGCGCTTCCATCGATGGCAAGCTAGCCCCGTCCAGCCGCTCCCGCACGATCCGCACGATCGCGTCGGGACTGAACGGCTTCTGAATGAACGCCGCGTCCGCGTCGAGCAGCCCGCGGCGGAGAATCTCCCCGTCGGTGTAGCCCGAGGTGAACAGCACCGGGGTGCCGGGCCGCAGCACGGCGATCCGATCGGCCAGCTCGCGGCCGCTCATCCTCGGCATGACGACGTCGGTCAGCACCAGCCCGATCGTGCCGCTGGTGGAGGTGAGCACCTGGAGGGCGGCGAGTCCGTCGGCGGCCTCGAGCACCCGGTAGCCTCCCTCCTCCAGCGCGCGGCGGGTCACCGCGCGCACCGCCTCATCGTCCTCGACCAGCAGCACCGCCTCGCCGCGGCCGGCGGACGCCTTCGGCGCGGGCGCCGGCGGCGGAGCGGGCGCCGCGGACTGCACGACCGGCAGGTAGATCTTGAAGGTGGTTCCCCGCCCCTGCTCGCTGTACGCCCACACGTAGCCGTCGGACTGCTTCACGATGCCATAGACCGTCGAGAGGCCGAGACCGCTGCCATGTCCCACGGGCTTGGTGGTGAAGAAGGGCTCGAAGGCATGCTCCATCGTCCGGCGATCCATCCCGTGGCCGCTGTCGCTGATCGCGAGCACGACATAGGGACCGGGACGGATGGCGACACCCGGCCGGCGCCGCACGTAGTCCGCCGCCAGCTCCGCGGGGAACGTCTCCACGGTAAGGGTCCCTCCGCCGGGCATGGCATCGCGGGCGTTGAGCGCCAGGTTGAGCAGCACCTGCTCCAGCCGGCCGGGGTCGGCGCGGACCGGCCCGACCGCATCGCCCAGCCGGAGCGACACCGTGCAGTCCTCCCCCATGATCCGCCGGAGGACCGTTTCCCAGCCCTTCACCAGCGCACCGAGATCGACCGGGACCGGCCGCAGCACCTGCCTCCGGCTGAACGCGAGCAGCTGCGCGGTCACCGTCGAAGTGCGCTCCGCCGCCTTGCGGATGTGCTCGATGTCCGCCCGCACCGGCTCGGGCAGGTCGGGGCGCCCGAGAAGAAAGGCCGACGCGCCGAGGACGACGCTCATCTGGTTGTTGGTCTCGTGCGCCACGCCGCCCGCGAGCCGTCCGACCGACTCCATGCGGTGGGACTGGCGGAGCCGTTCCTCGGATTCCTTGCGGTCGGTCACATCCATGCAGACGCCTGTGAGGTAGCGCGGGCGACCGTCGGGCTCGCGGCCCACGCGGCCCTGGTCCGCGATCCACCTCACCCGTCCGTCGGCCAGCACGATCCGGAACTCGTAGTCGAGATCGCCGCCTTCCTTCAGCGCCTTCTCCACGCTCCGCGCGACGAATTCCCGGTCGTCGGGGTGCACCCGCGCCATGAAGTCCTCGTAGCCGGTGACCGACTCGTCGGGCCCGAGACCGTAGAGGGCGCGGAGATTGTCGTCCCACACCAGCGCGTTGCCCTCCATCGACCAGTACCAGATCCCCATCCTCGCGGAGTCGAGCGCGAGGCGCAGCCGCTCCTCGCTTTGCTGGAGCGCGCCGGTGGCGCGGTTGCGCTCGGACCACACCGCCGAGGCGACCGCGATCCCGGTCACCGCCAGCGCCAGCAGATAGCAGGCGCCGGCGAAGAGAGTGCCCCCGACCGAGGCGCTCAGGAACGGACCGCCGCCGCGGGCGGTATGCCACACCGCGACGACCGCCACCGCCAGGGTGACGAGTGACGCGCCCCGCGGCCCGAACCGGACCGCGGCCCAGACCACGAAGGGGAACAGGAGATAGGTGTATTCGACCGCGCCGATGATCGGTGGGCGAAGCCCCTGGAGCAGACCGAGGTCGGCGGCGGCCGCGGTGCCGACGACCAGCGCGACGACCTCGAGAATCCCGCGGGTCTCAGGGACCCGCGGGCGCGAGATCCAGCTGAAGAGAACCGGCGCGACCACCAGCATCCCCAGAACATCGCCGGCCCACCACACGAGCAGGCCGGTCGGCGCCGCCGCGCGGGCCAGCGTGCCCGTCGCGGCCAGCGCGGTGATCCCGATGAGCGCCGCGACCAGTGCGCCGAGCGGGGCGGCGGCCAGGATCAGGGTGCGGGCCTGCCCGGGATCCTCGAGCTGGGGCCGGGAGCCGGCCACCCGCCGGAGCAGCAGCGCGGCGACGAGCGCTTCCGCGGTGTTTCCGAGCGCCATCACGGCGGCAGCGAGGAGCGGGATGGGAGTCGCGGCGTTCGCCAGGAACGCGCCGAGGGTGACGCCGGGCCAGACCCGCGGACCGAGCAGCACGAGCGCGGCGAACGCGATGCCGGCGGGAGGCCACACCAGCGAGACGCTGTGGCCGATCGTGACGTAGCGGAGGCCGACCCAGGCCGCGGCGACATAGACCGCAGCCAGCAGGACGACCTCGGCGAAGTACCGCAGGGCGGGGCGAACGGCGAAGGTCATGCGCCGGTCTCAGAGTTGTCTCTGGATGTACTCCCGATCAGGCCACGCGATCGAGCAGGCGGAGCGTGCCTTCGGTGACGGTGCCGAACGTGAGATGACCAACCAATCCCCGGGCGTGAGCCTGCCAGGGGAAGGCCCGGGGACCCGGAGTGAGGCCGAGGGCCGGGACCAATCCTTCGTCCAGAAATCCCCAGAACGCGGTCCCGAAGGCGGTTCCCGCCGCGCCGCCCAGCGCCTGGAAGCGGCGTCGGAGCACGGCATAGGTCGCCCCCGCTCCGATCCCCAGCCCCCAGTGGATCGCGGCACCGGCCTGCTGCCGCCGGCCGCGCTCGAGGGAGGTGCCCGCGGCCGAGGCCGCCTTCTCGGCGGCGGCCTCGTAGGCGCTTCGGCCGGAGCGGGCGTCGTCCTCCTTCCGGCGCGCCTTGGGGTCCTCGTGCTCGTACATGTAGTCGGTGACCTTTCCCATCACGAACGTCGCCACCGCCCCGGCGAGAGCGCCCTTCAGCAGATCGCTGGTGACGCTGCCCCGGCTGCGTATCCGTCTGCCCATGCCGCCTCCTTGGTGGCTCCAAGGTCGAGTCGCCCCGGCGGGGGCGCTGTGATCTGAGCCGCATTGATTCAGGAAGACAACCGCGTCCCAGCCTGGTCGAACAGGTGGAGCCGCTCCCGCTCGTACCGGAGCCCTACGACCTGATCGGGCGCGACATCCAGGTCCGGCGGGGTGATGACCCGGACCTCGGGACCGGCTCCGGTGGGGCCGAGCCGCAGGTAGAGCAGCAGCTCACTGCCGCGGGGCTCCACGACATCGACCAGGGCGTCGAGATCGCCCGCGCCGCGCGGCACGACCGCGAAGTCGTGCGGCCGCACGCCCAGCGTGGCGCCGGCGGGGCCGGCCCCGGGCATCGTCCCGGCCGGCAACAGGTTCATCGCCGGCGAACCGACGAAGGTGGCCACGAACACTGTGGCCGGCCGACGATAGACTTCCAGCGGCGGTCCCACCTGTTCCACCCGCCCCTCCCGCATCACGGCCACGCGACTCCCCAGCGTCAGCGCCTCCTCCTGGTCGTGGGTCACATAGACCATCGTCGCGGCCAGGCGGCGGTGCAGCCGGGCCAGCTCCGCCCGGGTCTCCAGGCGCAACTTGGCGTCGAGATTGGAGAGCGGCTCGTCGAACAGGAACACCATCGGCTCGCGCACGATGGCCCGGCCCAGCGCGACCCGCTGGCGCTGGCCGCCCGAGAGCTGGCCCGGCTTCCGGTCGAGGACCGCGTCGAGTCCCAGGGCCTTCGCCGCCGCGCCGACCCGCTCGACGATGACCGCCGGGGCCACCCCACGCATCCGGAGCCCGAAGCCGAGGTTGTCCCGCACCGTCATGTGGGGATAGAGGGCGTAGCTCTGGAAGACCATCGCGATGTCGCGCTCCTGCGGCGGCACCTCGGTGACGTCGCGGTCGCCGATGGTGACGGTGCCGGAGCTCGGCGTCTCCAATCCGGCGATCATCCGCAGCGCGGTGCTCTTGCCGCAGCCGGAGGGACCGACCAGGACCATCAATTCGCCGTCGGTGATGTCGAGATCGACGCCGCGGGCGGCGAGGTGTCCGTTGGGGTAGGTCTTCCACACCTGCTGGAGTCGAACCGATGCCATGGTCAGCCTTTCACCGCGCCGGCGGTCAGGCCCGCCACGATCCGCCGCTGGAAGGCCAGCACCAGCAGCGCGACCGGCAGGGTGGCGACGATCGCGGCGGCGAGCACCTGCCCCCAGGGCACCTGGTACTGGCCCCGGAACAGCGCGATCGCGACGGGGACGGTCTGCCGCTCGGGGCCGAGCGTGAACGAGAGCGCGAACAGAAACTCATTCCAGCTGTAGACGAACGTGAGGATGGCGGTCGCGGCGATGCCGGGCAGCGCCAGCGGGACGATGACTTCGAGGAACGCGCGGAGCCTGCTCGCGCCATCGACCATCGCCGCCTCCTCCAGCTCCGCGGGCAGCTGGCGGAAGTAGCCCACCAGGAGCCAGACCGCCAGCGGCATCGCGAAGGTGAGGTACGGCAGCACCAGACCGGGGTAGGTGTCGATGAGCCGCAGGCTCCGGAGCAGCAGAAAGAGCGGCGACACGATCGCGATCTGGGGAAACATGCTGACGGCGAGGATGAGACCGAGCAGGAGCGTCTTGCCGCGGAACCGGAGCCGGGCGAGCGCGTAGGCGCAGAGCGAGCCGATAGTGACGCAGAGCAGCGTCGTGGCCCCGGCCACGATCAGCGAGTTGCGCACCGGCAGCCAGAAGTCGCGCTCGCTGAACAGCGCGCGGTAGTGCTCGAGCACCGGAGGATTGGGCCAGAGCGGCGCGCCCCCGAAGAGCTGGGCCTCGGGCGTGAGGGAACCCGCGATGGCGCGGTAGAACGGGAACGCGGTCGCGAGCACCAGTGCGGCGATCACCAGCCCGGCCCAGTTGATCCGCCGGCTCACGAGCGGGTCTCCGTAAGGCCTCGTCCCAGCAACCGGATATAACCCAACGCCAGCGCGAAGGTGACGAGGAAGACCAGCACCGACAGCGCGCTGCCGTAGCCGAACCGGAGATTCTGCATCAGGGAATTGAAGGTGTAGAGCGCGATCGGCTCGGTGGCCGCGCCGGGCCCGCCGCCGGTGAGGACATAGATCAGGTCGAACACCCGGAACGCGTTCATGGTCCGGAAGATCAGCGCGACCATGATGGCGGGCGCGAGCAGGGGGAGGGTCACGTAGCGGAACTGCCGCCAGCGGGAGGCACCGTCGATCCGGGCGGCCTCGTAGAGCGTGGGATCGATGCCCTGAAGCCCGGCCAGGAGGAGGAGCGCCACGAAGGGCGTCTCCTTCCAGCTGTCGGCCAGGATCACCGGCACCCACGCCCTGGTGTCGCTGGTAAGCCACCCCTCCATCCCCTCGAACATGAACCGCCAGACCAGCGCCGCGACGACGGTGGGAATGGCCCAGGGAATCAGGATCGTTGCCCGCACCAGGGTGCGGCCGCGGAAAGTCCGGTTCATCGCCAGCGCGAGCACGCACCCCAGCACCAGCTCGAGGCTCACGCTCGCGGCGGCGAACCAGGCGGTGTGCCCCATCGCCCCCCAGAACCGCCTGTCCCGCAGGACCTCGGCGTAGTTCTCCAGCCCGATGAAGGGCTGGCCCAGCCAGGGCATCCGGAGATCGTGCAGGTGGAAGGACTCCCACACGGTCCAGGTGAGGGGGAAGAGCGCAATCAGCAGGATGGTGCCGACCGCGGGCGCGACCATGCCGTAGGCGAGCCTCGCCTCGCGGCGTTCGGCGCCGCGGGGCTCAGCGCCCGGCAACGGCGCCTCGTCCGAGCCCGACGCGGTCGAGCAGGGCCTGCATCTCCGATGCGGCACGGGCCAGCGCGTCCGCCGGCTCCGCCTGCCGGCTCAGCGCCCGGTGGATCTGGATCTGAAGGATCTCCGAGAGCTGGGTATAGACCGGCGTCACCGGCCGGGGGACCGCCGCCTCCACGATCTCACGGGCCTGCGCCGGCGGGATCGCCAGGGCACGGGCAAGCGCCGGATCGTCATAGGCCGCCGTCCGGGTGGGAAACTGCCCCACAATCCGCGACCGCTCGATCATCTGTTCCGGCCGGGTGAGATACGCGATGACCTTCCACGCCGCCGCGGCTTCCGGCTCGGGGCTGAAGGCGTTGATGGCGAGCTGCGCGCCGCCGAACGCCGCGGTGCGCCGTCCCCCCGGCGCGGCCGGCATCGGCGCCACCGCGAAGCGGCCGGCGACCCGGGACCGCGCGCTGTCCTGCATCGGCGCCACGGCGTAGGGCCAGTTCCGCATCAGCGCGGCCTCGCCGTTCTGGAACGCGAAGCGCGGCTCCTCCTCGTGCCAGGTCAGCGCCCTCGCCGGTACGACGCCGTCCCGGATCTGGTCCCGCATGGCGGTCAACGCGCGCACCCCCGCGGGCTCCTGCACGGTGACTCGCCCGCCGTCGAGAATCCGGCCGCCGAACGCGCCGAGGTACTCCACGAACACGGTCACCAATCCTTCGTACCGCGCCCCCTGCAGGACCAGGCCATAGCGCACCGCTCCGCCGGCGAGGGCTTGCCGCGCCCCACGCTCCAGCTCGTCCCAGGTCTCGGGTGCGCGCCGGAAGAGATCGGTGCGCCAGTAGAGCATGCCCACATCCACGAACCAGGGCAGGGCGAACAGCTGTCCATCCCAGCGATTGGCTGCGATGGTGACGGGGAAGAAGGCGGCGGTGTCGGGGGAGAATCGCTCGAGCGGGAGGATCCAGCCGGCGGCGGCGAATTCCGGCGTCCAGATGGCGTCCACCTGGAGGATGTCGGGATCGGTGGCCCGGGCGTTGAGCCACTGGACGTAGAGCTGGTGGCGGAGGTCGGCGGCATCGGGGGTGGGGCGCATTTCGACCACGATGCCGGGCTGCTCCCGGTCGAACCGCTCCAATTGCCGCCGCAGGATTTTGCCCTCGGCGCCGAGCACGCTGCCGGAGACCCTGACGACGGTGGGACCGCCGGCCGGCTCCGATCGACAGCCCGTCCCGCAGACCAATGCCAGACAGGCCCCCGCCACCCAGCGGAATCCACCTTCCACGTCCTCCTCCTTGCCTTCCTCCGTGGCCGCCTGGGTAACGTACCCGATCCCGGACGGATGAGCCATCCGGCCGACGGCAGTCCCCCGACAGCGATCGAGGCCCAGCACTCCATGCCCCGGAACTTCCTCCTCTCCCCGGCCAACTCCGGCGGCAAGCGCGCCGCGATGCTGCTGCGCGAGCAGGCCATGTTCCCGCTCGCGCAGCGGCTCCGCATGCAGGAGGGGATCTCCCTGGGGGAGGCGTTCAGCTTCATGAGCGGCCTGTACTTCCGAGGGAAGCTGGCCTACGCGACGCGGTTCGGCCGGGCCCTGGTCATCACCACCAACCGCGGCCTGGTATCAGCCGGGACGGCGGTGGGGCTGGAAGACCTCCGAAGCTTCGGCGCGCTCGACATCCACCCGGGCGAGCCCCGATACCGCGAGCCACTCCAGCGCGACGTCGCCAGGCTGGCGGCGGATCCGGAGGAGGAGCTGGTGCTCCTCGGGAGCGTCGCCACGGGGAAGTACCTCGACGTGTTGCTGGAGGTCGTTGGTGAGCGATTGCTCTTCCCCAAGGAGTTCCTGGGGCGCGGGGACATGAGCCGGGGCGCGCTGATGCTTCGTGCCGCCCGGGATGGACTGGAGCTGGACTACGAGCGGGTCAGCGTGATGCTCCAACGGATCGGCGCGGGCAAAACCGGATCTCGAAAACGGTGACGAAGATCACGATATGTAGCGGGACGCGGAGTTAGCATAGCCCGTCGCTTCGAGGTCCACACGCTTTCGGAGGTCAGTCATGGCGTTTGACAATACCTGGGATCAAGAGGATACGTGGTGGCGGGAGAACTACTCGGGCCGGGAGTATGCCAGCGGCCGGAAGTACGAGGAGTTTCGTCCCGCCTACAAATACGGGTTCGAGTCCGGCCGGCATCACATGGGCCGCACTTGGGGAGATGTTGAGACCGACCTGAGGACGGGATGGGACCGCTATGAGGGCCGTGGCGGCGCCGAATCGACTTGGGAAAGAGTGAAGGACGCAGTCCGGGACGCCTGGAACAGGGTCACCGGGGCCAAGGATCTCGATGCGGACCGGATGAGCGAGAGCGAAGTGAACCGGTTATCGCATGGAGGGCGGCCCAGAGCGTAAAGGGCCGCCGGCTGGAAAAAAGCGTGGAATGTGAAAAGTGAAGGCGTGGAGGGACTCCTAGTCGGCTCTTTGCGTTTTCACCTTTCACGTTTCACGTTTTTTTGCTCAGTCCTTCCGTTCCAGATACACCACTCCCCCGCCCGCCCCTCCGACCACCAGGTCCAGGTCGCCGTCTCCGTCGAAGTCCGCGGCCGCGGGCGCGGCCAGAACAGGCGCCTCGAACCCGAAAGCCGAGTCCCGGACGAAGCGTGCCGCGACGCGGGTGCCCTCGTTGCGAAATAGCCCGACACCGCCGATGTCGGAACCGACCAGCAGGTCGAGGTCCCCGTCCCGGTCGAGATCGGCCAGATTCGGCGCGCTGCGCCTGCCGATCTGAATGTCGCCGTACTCGTCGCTCACCAGGGTGAACGCGGGTCGGGTGGACCCTCCGTCGTTCCGATAGTAGTTGAGACGTCCCGACGATTCTCCGACCATCAGGTCCAGGTCCCCATCGCCATCCAGGTCGCCCAGCGCCGGCACGGTGTTGCTGCCCCGGGTGATGGTGACGATCGCCGTGTCCACCGGCTGGAACCCTTCACCGTCGCCCCGGTACCACGCTAGCCGGGGCCCCCACTGCCCCATTACCAGATCCAGATGGCCGTCGGCATCGAGGTCGGCGAGGGCCGGGGCGGCATGGAACCGCTTGCCCAGCTCCACCGGCGAGCGCATCCGGAACGAGGGACCATCGGCCGATCCGACGTTCTCCAGGCGATAGACGAAGGAGCGCTGGAGGTCGCTGGGGTCGAGCTTGTTCGCCAGCAGGATGTCGAGATCGCCGTCGCCGTCGAGATCGGCGACCGCCGGAATGCTCTCGCTCCCGATATCGAGAACGGGGAGGAGCTGCCGGGTTTTCACCTCCCAGCGGTCTCCCTGACCACGAGTCATATAGTGCAGGTTCTCGACCGAGGTCCGCAGCGGGTTGTACGCGCCGCCCAGCACGCCCACCACCAGATCGGCGCGGCCGTCGCCGCTCAGATCACCGAACGCCGGAGCGTTGTACCCGGAGGTGAGGATCGGGTGTCCGACCGGGAACGGCACCGGCTGTCCGCGGAAGTTCGGGGCGGGACAGGTGCCGGCGTTCGGGATCAGCAGCAGGCCGGCCTCGAAGAAATCGCCCCAGAACAGATCCAGGTCGCCGTCGCCGTCATGATCGGCCAGCGCCATGGTGTTCGCCCCATGCATGCTGGGGGGCATCCCCGGCATCGGGGGGCCCGCCTGCTGGCCGATGATCCGGATCCCCTCGAACTCGTTCGCCACCAGGCGGAACGCGGGCGCCCGGCCGGCGGGACCGGGCTCCGCCTCGTAGCGCGCGACGGTGCCGTCGAGACGGCCGATGAGCAGATCGGAGCGGCCGTTGCAATCGAGATCACCCAGCTGAGGAATGTTCTGCCGGTCGGAGAAGATCGGGCTCCCGTCCACGTCCTTCAGGGTGTCGGCCGCCAGCACGAAGCGGTAGGCGCCCCGCGCGCCGTCGTTGCGGTAATACTTGATGTAGCTGAACCGCTGCTCCGCCAGGAGATCGAGATCGCCGTCGGCATCCACGTCGGCGAAGCGGTACCACTCGCCGACATCCACACCGGCGTACTTCGGCGTCTGGTAGGTGAAGCGCGGCAGGCCGTCGCGGTCTCCGTCGCGCTGGTACAGCGCGACGCTTCCGGTCAGCTCCTGGAGGAACAGATCGAGATCGCCGTCCCCGTCGGCATCCACCAGCTGGGGGCGAGGCGCGCTGAATCCGCCGATGAACGGCAGCTCGAGGGGACGGCCGGCGGAGTCGGCGACCGGGAACGGCGAGACGGAGGGCTCGAACGCGAATCCCCGGGCCGCACTGACGGCCTCGGGCGCGGGCCCGCCGGCGCAGGCCGCGGCGTACGCTGCCGCGAGGGCGCAGAGCAGCGGCGCGGTCAGGCGGGACGTCAGCGGCAGGGCCGGGAGGTCTCCGTGACGCCGGGCCGCGCTGGTGTGATGCCCAGCCCGGCGGCGTAGTGGCCGACCGTCAGCACCGTGTCCACCTCGCGGCTCGCAATGCAGATGGCCACGACGGTGCCCGCGCCGGTCGGCTTGCCGCCGGCGTGGTCGTGCACGCCGCCGGCCTGGTGGCGATTGCCGACGAACACCCGCGAGCCGTCGGGCGAGAGCGCGATCCCGTGCGGTTGTCCGTACCCGGCATGGTCCGGTAGCACCATCGCCGACCAGTCCTCGGTGCTCACCACGGCAACCCGATTGGCGTTGAGCGCGGTGACGAAGATCCAGCGTCCGTCGCGGGTGAAGGTCGCCTCGAACGGACCGTCCGGCATCGCCACGCCGCGCTGAAGCACCGGACGGAGCCGGTCGCTCAGATCGAAGATCAGGAGCGAGTCGGTCAGCTCCGCGGTGACGGCGAGCAGCTTGCCATCGGGTGAGACCGCCGCCTGCACGAACCCGTGGGCGCTGCCCGCGACGTTGGTCAACCGGACTTCGCCCTGCTCCACCCCGACGCTAGCGATCTGATTGGTGCCCAGGCTGGCCACGTAGACGACGTCGCCGGCCGGGTGGACCACGATGCCGTGAGGCCGGGGAAACAGCAGATCCACCTCGTCCAGCAGCTTCATGTCGGAGCGGCGGATCACCGCGATCCGGGGAGGCGGATTGACCGCGCTCATCGAGCGCCCGACGAACATGAGATCCTGCGAGGGGTGCAGGGCGATGAGCCCCGGCACCTCCATCTCCACGCTGCCGAGCACCCGATTGCGACGGTCCAGCTTGAGGACCTTGCCCGCGCCGATCAGCGTGACATACCAGGCGCTGCCGTCGGGCTCCACCTGGATGTGGTGGGGTTTGGCATTATCTCCGAGCCCGTACCGGCGCAGATCCAGCGTCCGCAGCGACCGCAAGCCGGCCGGATCGATCAGCGAGACGGTCGCGTCGTCCTGATTGGGCACGTAGAGCTGGGCCTGTGCCGGAAGCGCCGCGGCCGCCGCGAGCGCCGCGAGCGCGCCGGCGCGCAGCCAGCCGGTCACGGCACCACCGCGCTCGGCTGGTAGCGGATGAGGAACAGACCCTCCCGCATGCTGGTGGCCGCCACCACTCCGCTCTTGAAGTAGGGATAGTTGCTCCAGGACCCGGCGAACCCGGGGAGATTCTCCCCGAAGGGCACCGTGTCGAAGAAGCCGACTTCGACCGGATTCACCGGATCGTTCACGTCCACCACCCGCAGGCCCGCGACGTAGTTCGACTGATACATGTAGCGGCCCTTCACGTACAGATTGTGGTCCGAGGCGGCGGTGTTGCCGTAGAACTCCCGCGCGACGACCGGATCTTCCAGGTCGGTAAGGTCGAACACGACCGTGCGGGTCTTAGGCGCGGTGCCGGCCAGCTCATCACCCTCGTCGTCGAGGAAGAAGTAGCGCTGGTCTTCGGTGAGCCAGCCCTGGTGGGCGTACGCGACGTTGGGGTACTGGGCGACGCTGAGGGTGCGGGGATTCGACTTGTCGGTGACGTCCGCGATGCCGATGCCGGTCTCCGACGACGTCAGGCAGATCTCACGGCCATGATAGGTGGTGTCGGGACCGTGATAGACCACGCACTGGGCGTCGTGGGTGTATCCCGTGCGCTGGAGACCGAGGGCGGGATCGGAGTAACACCCGGCGAACTTCGGCTTGACCGGCTCGCGGACGTCGATCATGTGGAGCGCGCCGCCGCAGGTGTTGCCGCCCATGCTGTTGCCCACGGGGTAGACGAATCCAGTGCTGGGATTGATCACGATGTTGTGGGCGCTGGCGATCTGATCGTAGTGGGCGGTCTCCAGGAAGGTCTGCGGCGTGGTCACGTTGCGCAGCTGGGTCAGGTCGAACACCTGCATGCCGTGCGGTCCGGCCCCGTCGGCCACGATGAACGCGTGGTTCTTGTAGACCTTCATGTCGCGCCAGATGTTGGCTCGGGCGCCCTGGTGCATCGGCAGGTCGCCGAGATACTTCGGATTCGCCGGATCGGTCACCTCAACGAACGAGGTGCCATCGGTCCGGCCGACGATAGCGAACTCCCGGCCGGTGGTGGTGTCGGTCCAGCCCCAGAGATCGTTCAGCAGCGTGCCGCGCTTGGCGCCGAGGGCGCTCTTGGGAATGAAGGCTACCAGGTCGGCATCCCGGCACTCGAAGGCCCTCGCTTTCCCCCCCTGGCACTTTACTTCACCGCCGGACACCTGGGGCAGCAGGCTGGAGACGGTGTCGCTCACCGCCGCGATCTCCCGCCAGGCGCCGCCGCCATCGCGCTGGTAGAGCAGCCCGGTTCCCTCGAAGAAATAGGCCAGCGGTGCACCGGCGACGGCGAGATCCTTGCTCCCCGCCACGGCGGCGCCGAGCCGGGTGGCGATGCCGGCGGGCGGGGTCACCAACTGTTGGACCGGCTTATATCCGGTCCCCTCCCGGCGGAACACGTAGACGGCGCCGGTGCTCTTGTCCGCCGCGGGAGCTCCGACGAGCAGATCGCTGCCCGCGCGAGCGAGCGCGGCACCGTAGGAGGCGGGGCGAGTCACCGAATCCCTCGCGACGCGTCCGGCCATCGTCCACGCTGCGCCCTCCCGCCGGTAGCGGACCACCGCACCGGCGAGACTGTCGGAGAGGGGCGCGCCCGCGAGGACCTCCGCTCCGTCGAGCACCAGGGCGGCGCCGAGCGCGCGGAGGCTGTCCCCCGCCTGCGGCGCCAGCCGACCCTCCTCCTGCCAGGCCCCCTTGGATCCGGGCCGGAAAACGAAGGCCTGTCCCGGCTTCCACTTGGTCGAGTCCAGGATCCAGGCTCCCGGCGCGCCGATCACCGCGCGCGCGCCGTCGAACGCCAGCGACGCTCCGAACCAGTCGTTCGCCGAGGTGTTGGCGCCCTGGATCACACCGCGCGAGACCCAGTCGCCGGCGCTTCTGCCCCGGCCGAACACGTGGACGACGCCCCGTTCACCGTCGCGGCCGGGCGCCCCAACCAGCAGGACCCCCTTCCGCAGCGCCACCGCCATTCCCGTGCGGTCGCCGTCGGCGCCGTTCGGGGCGGTGAGCCGGGCCCGCTGGGTCCAGGTGCCGCCGGATCCCCGCTCGAAGACATAGACCGCGCCACCCCCGTCGGCTCCGGGTGCCCCGATGACGAGCAAGGAACCGTCCGCCGCCAGCGCGGACCCGAAGCCATCTCCCAGCGACCCTTCCTTGGGGCTGATCATTCTCGATTCGGCCCACTTGTCCCCTTGCTTCTGGAACACGTGGACCGCGCCGGCGTGGCTCGCCGGCAGAGGGAAGCCGATCAGCGTGCCGGGCCGGCCGATCAGGACCTGGTCACCGACGACGGCCGCGGATCCGCCGAAGCCGATGAGCTCCGAACCGGGCCCGCGGGACGTCTGGGCGAACAGCGGTGCGACGAAGGTGACCAGTGACGCGGCAATCGCGAGAACCGGCCTGAAGGCAAATCGCATGGTATCGATCCAGGGGTTGAGCGTGCGGAGAGTCTATATCCAGCCAGCGGTCTTGGGAACAGAGAAGCAACGCGGCCGAACGCGCAATGACCAGTTCGCTCCACCCGAGCATGACCGGCCATGGTGGTTAACGCCGGCGGAACCGGTAACGTCCAATCCCGCAACATTTCACCCAGAGGCACCACGATGTATTCGCAACGTCTCCTGACCCTGGCGCTTACCGCGGGCCTGGCGGCCTACGCCGCGCCGGCCGCAGCCCAGGGCGCCCAGTCCGCCACGCCCACCGTCTCCGACACCAGCCGCCGGATGATGGACCCCGTGAGCCGCCTCCTCTCGGCGAAGGACGAGCTGAAACTCACGGCGGAGCAGACCACCAGGCTCGAGGCCATCCGCAGCAAGTTCATGAAGACCAATCAGGCTCGCATCGAGCAGCTGCGGAAGGAATACGCGGCCCGGGATTCGATGCGGAAGGACGACAAGAGCAAGGACTCGCGCCGCGCGCTCCGGGCCAGCGTGGACAGCACCCGCACCGAGGCCCTCGCGGTGCTGACGACCGAGCAGCAGAACAAGCTGAACGAGCTGCGGCGGGAGTGGCGGAAGGAATGGAAGGACGACCACGGACGCGGGCGTGGCCACGGACATGACGACCACGGGCATGACGACCGCAAGATGAAGGGCGATTCGACCTCGGGCATGTGAGGAGGCCTGTCACCCTGAGCAAAGCGAAGGGGACCATGCCAGGCATGGTCCCCTTCACTGCGTTCAGGATGACAGCCGGCGAGCGTTACTCGGTCTCCTTCGCCGCCTCCTCGATCTCATCCAGGGCATCCACGGCCGCCTTGAGGTCCGCGGCCAGCGAGCGCTCGCGGCGGAGCGACTGGATCAGCGCCTCGGCCTGCTTCATCTGGAGCCCGAGCGCGCCGGCCGACTCCATGGCGTGATCGACGACGGTCTTCTGCGCCTGGAGCCCTTCGACCGTGGTGCGGATGCCGAGGGCCAGCGCTTCGGCCCGGGCGAGCCGCTGCTCCGCGCGGTCCAGGGCCCGCTTGCGAGCCTCGAAGTCGCGCAGCGACTGCTCGGCTACCTGGAACCGGCTCTGGGTGTCCTCCAGCAGGGCGCGGGTCTCGTCGATCTCACGGCGCGAGGAGCCGATGGTGGTGACGTTGTCGACCGCGCGCTGCGCCAGCTCGAACACGTTCTTGACTTCGGCCTCGAGCGCTTCGACCGCGCCCTGACGGGCGAGGGTCTGCTCCAGGCCCTTGGCCGCCTCGGCCTGGGCCGATTCCCAGCGGCCCAGCAGGTCCTCGAACTGGGAGAGCTGGCGCTCGATCGGCTTGAGCGCCGATGCGCGGCTCTCCAGATCGCCGGAGACCTTCTGGAGTGAGGTGGAGCGCTCCTCGGCCTTCACCAGCGTCGAGCCGACCGTGCGGGACACCTCTTCCAGCCGCTGGGCGGTCTCGGCGGCTTCCTGCCGCAGCGCCGAGGCGCGGGTGAGGTGCTCGGTCGCCTTGTCGAGGGCGCCCTGCCGCTGATCCAGTTCCTGGCCCAGGAGCCGGATCCGGTCCTGGAGCTCGTCGAGCTGCTGGGTGCGGCCTTCCAGCACGCGCACCGAGTCATCGACCGACGACATCCGCTTCTCCGCGTCGGACACCGAGTCGGTGACCTGGACGATCGTCTCGGAGACCAGCTGCGCCTCATCGGCCTGCTTGGCGAGCTGCCCGAAGCGGGCTTCGGCGGACTCCATCCGGCCGCGGAGCGCTTCCACCCGCTCCTTGAGCTCGGCGCCGGTGGCACCGAGATCGCCGAGGCGCCGCTGCACGTCGGCGACGGTTTCGCGCCGGGCTTCGATCTCGCCCATCGCGCTCTTGACCTGCTCGACCTCTTCCCGGATCCGCTCGACCGCCGGCTCCATGGAGCTCAGGTCGCGAACCTGGGCCTGCACCTTCCTGGTCCAGGTGTCGGTGTTGGTGAGCCAGCTCTCCACCTCGCCGTGGGTCTCGCGCAGGCGGGTCATCTCCTCGTAGGCCACCCGCATCTGCTCCAAGCCGTCGGCCATCATCTCGCGGGTGCCCTTGAGCGAGCCGAGATCCTTGACCGCCGACTCGATGCCGGGGCGCAGCTCCTCGATCCGCTGCATCCGCGACGCCACCTCGGTCGCGGTGCCGTCGAGGCGCCCGACTTCCTGGCGCAGCGACGCGATCCGCTTCTCCTCATCCAGCAGCCGGGCCAGCTCCGCCGACAGCTCCGCGGCCTCTTCGCCGGCGCTTCGGACCTGGGCGGTCACCGACGCAGTGCCCTGGCTCGCGGCGTCGAGCACCGCGAACCGGCTCTCGCACTCCTTGACCGCATTCCGGAGGTCGGAGACGCGCTCGCTCACGGCGTGCAGGCCCCGGTTCTCCAGCTCGAAGCTCTCGCTGCTCTTCCGCATCTGCTCCCGGAGATCGTTGAGGGAGGTGCGGGCGGCCTGCTGAGCCTCCTCGGTCTGCTGCGCCATCAGCTGGAGCTCGTCCGAGCGGGCCATCACCTTGACCTGCACCGCCGAGACTTCGGAGACCTTGGCCTCGATCGCGCCGAAGCGGCGGATCTGCTCCTCCTGCCGGCGGAGCCACGCGTCCAGCTCGCGGTCGAGCCGGGTGAGCTGGGAGATCTGGGTCGCGGCGCGATCCACGGCCTCCCGCTGCTGCTCCAGCGCGGCCGACTTCTGCCCCACCTGGTCGGCGAGGGCCTTGAGCACCGCGAGGCGATGCTGCACGTCGGGCACCGCGCTGACCGCCTGGCCGACCGGCTCCAGCGCACGCTCGATCGCCTGGACCCGACGGCCGACCTCGTCGAGGCGGCTGGTGGCCGCCTGGGCCTCCTGGTCGAACGCCTCGAGCCGGGAGGTGCTGTGCCGGTGGGCCCGCAGCGCGTCGTCGGCCTGGGTCCGCATCCGGGTCACGTCCTCGCCCATCTCCTCGAGCTGCTTGCGGAGGCCCTCGGCGTCCTGGCGGACCGCGCCCATCGGGCCCTCGAGATTCAGAAAGGTCTCGATCTGGTCCCGCAGCTGGAGGGCGGCATCGATCTTGTCGCCGAACTCGCCCAACCGGCCCTGGAGCTTCTCCAGCTCCACGCCGGTCTCGGCCACTTGCTTGAGGTCTTCCTCGGCGGCGGCCAGCTTGCCAGTCGTCCCCTCCATCTCGGCCACCTTCCGCTCGACCTCTTCGCAGCGCATCCGCAGCGTGTTCAGGTCCTCCGACCGCTCCAGGACGGGCGTCAGGGCGCGGAGTTGCTCGACCACGCTTTCGGCTCGGGCGACAAGGGTTTCGAGAGCGAGGGTGAGGTGCGCCCCGGTCGAGTCGACGGCGACGACGGCGTCGTCGGTCTTACGGCGGCCTTTGAGGAAGGAGACCATGATTTTGCTCCGAGGGAGTGGCTCAGTGACGATGGACGCGATGCGAGCGAGGGAACCGCGCGCGTAAGTGCAACGGGTATGCCCGCGCGGGCGCGCGGAACGCGGGGCCGGGAAGCGACCGTGAGGAGCGGCGCAAACCGATGGGACGGCGGGAGATCGCGGCGGCGGGCGAGGGGTAGGGTGGAGCCGGGCGGCCGGGGCTATTAGAGGAAGGGTGGCGACCTGCCGGGGGTAGTGCAGGTCGCCAGAGAGGGCGGGTGGCCGGATTATGGGCCCTTCCCCCTCTAGAACGTGGCGCCGATGGAGAAGTGCAGCTGGAGCCGCCGGCGCGAGTCAGTCGGGACCGTGCTGAGCGACTGGCCGTCGATCAGAGCCTGGAGCACCTCATCCGGATCCCTCAGGTCCAGGGCCGAGGGATTGAGCTTGTAGCCCAGCGCGACCTGCACCGCGCCCACGACCGTCTCGTAGCCGATTCCGGCGCCGGTCCCCAGGAAGAACCGGTCCTGGTCCAGCTCCCCGGCATCCAGTGCGAACCGGTCGTCCGGGGTCCACACCCGCCCGCCGTCCAGGAACACGAAGGTCTGCCACTTCTCGTCGAAACCGGGCAACGGCAGCTGGATCTCGGCGCTGGTCTGGAGCCGGGCGAGGCCGCCGACCGGGGTGTACCGCTCGGCGAAGGGGGCGGAGACGCCGTCCTCCTCCTGGAAGCGGACCTCGGGAAGCTTGGGTCCCACCAGCTGGCTCCCCCAGCCCCGGATGTCCCGGCTGCCGCCCGCGCTGAAGGTGACGTCCCGGAGACGGAGCAGCGAGACGAAAGGCGACTCGCTTCCGGCGCTGCGCACGCTCCGGCCAAAGGGGAAGATTCGGCCGGCGGTCCCCCTCAGGGTGAAGCCGATTCGGTCGGTGATGGGCAGAAACGTGCTCGCGCCCAGGTCCAGCAGCAGGTACTCGCTGGTGTTGAACCCCGGCAGCGTGACCGAGACCCTCGGACGCAGCACGTATCCCTGGCGCGGGTTGGCGAACTCGTCCAGCTGGCCCCAGCTGGCGTCGAGGGTCATCACGCTGCGGTTGATGGTGGTACCCAGGCTGCCCACCGTCGCCGAATCGGCGAGGCCGAGCAGCGGGAGATATTCGGCAGGATCGAGATCGTCGCCGAACCCGTAGTCCAGCACCTCGCGATGAGAGATCCCGTAGCCGAGCGACAGGGAGCGCAGCGGACTGGTGGCATAGACCAGCGTGCCCTCGAAGCCGACCGCCTGGGATCGGTCGCGCAGGTCGTCGCGGTACTCGATGAAGGGGCCGCCGGCCGCCGACAGGAATCGGGTGCCGACGTAGGGCTGGAACAGCGTCACGGCGAGCCGATAGCGCTGCTCCGACGGCGCCTCCAGCGCGGCGATGCCGGTCTGGGCGGTGGCGGCGACGGTGAAAGTGCGCGCCCCGTGCAGGAAGCTCCGGTGGCTCCATTCCACCTGGCTGGTGAGTCCGCCGGTGGAGGCGAGACCGGCCTCCCCGCGGATCAGGCGCGGCGGATTTTCGCTGACGCCGAGCCGGACGACGACGCTGGAGTCGTCGGCGCTCTCCCGCGGGACATTCAACAGGGCCAGCCGCACGATGGACAGCTGGGCGACCTGGGCGCGGCCGTGCTCCAGCTCCGCCGCGTCATACCAGTCGCCCGGCTCGAGCGGGAGCTGGCGGGTGAACTGGTGGGCGGGCACGGTCTCGTTCCCGCGGACCGCGAACTCCCGGATCCTTGCCCTCAAGCCCGGACGGACACGGACCACCACGTCGGCGCGGTACGCGGCGGTGTCCACCAGCGCATCGGCCTCTGCCTCGCCAAAGGGATAGCCGTTGTTGCGCAGCCATCGCGAGGTGCGATCGGCGATCGCGCTCCGCTCGCCTTCGCCCAGGCGGCCACCGGTCTCCTGCTCCAGCCGCATGAACCGCTGCCAACGGCCCGCGATCGGAGGATCTACCGTCGCCGTCCCGCTGTCGGGATCGGAGACGAAGCGCACATTCCGCAGCTGAATCGCGGGGCCCTCCTCGATTAGGAACGCGACCTCGACCAAGTCGTCCTCGGCGTCGTAGCGGACCTCATAGTCCACCTTGGCCCTGAGATAGCCATTGCGGTTGTAGATGTTGCGCAGCCGGACCACGTCGCGTTGAAGCTCCAGGGGGCGAAAGGGATGATTGCCCACCGGACCAAGGATGAAGGAGAACAGGCGGCCGAAGGTGCCGCTCCGCGCGGTCAGCGCGATCCGGGGACGGAGCTCCTTCTCCTCCAGGACGTGCTCCCCCTTGAAGCGGAACTCGATCTTGCGGACCTCGGTGCCCGGCCCGACCCCGCTGAGCGCATCCTGCGCCCCGACCGGCGCGGCGGCCGCGAGCGCGAACGCAAGCGACAGGGCGGCCGCAAGGGCACGGTCAGAACGCATAGCGGCCCCGCATCATCAGGCTGGTGGGCTGGCTGCCGCCCCGGAAGGTGGTGCGGAGCCAGCGGCGCAGCGCGTACTCCAGCTCGAATCCGGGGCCGGTGGAGCTGGACTGCTGCTCGCTGGTGGCCGAGATCCGGAGCGGCTGCTGGAGGCTCACAAACAGCCGGGAAGCCAGATACCGACCGGCGGTGAGCGTGAGTCCCCGGTCGGGGATCTGCCGGATGGTGAACACGTCGAATCCAAGCTTTTCCCCTGCGGCGCCACCGAGGGTGCCGGCGAGCTGGCCGATCGCGACCTGGCCCGCGTTGATCCCACCGCCGCCCTGCTGATCGACCAGCGGATTATCCGAGGCGGGACGGCCGGTGATGATGTAAGAAATGATGTCTTCCTGCGGCATCGAGGGTTCGGCGCTGAAGCCGAGGGCGAGGCTGTCGGGGCGCCCTTTGGCGTTCACGCTGATGAGGACCTCCTCGGCGTCGGCATCGCCCTGCGACGGCACCTGGTACTCCGCGGTGACGTCCAGGGTGGTGGACTCCGCGGGGCCCTGCAGCTCGATGGTGCCTTCGGTCAGCCGGAAGGTGCGCCCGTACATGTTCATCTCACCCCGCCCCGGAATCGGCTCCACTTCCCCGAAGAACTCCATGGCCTCGCCGGGCTGTTGCCGCACGTTGATGCGGCCGGCCAGCTCGATGTCCATGCTGGGGCTCTGGGGCTTGCGGAACCAAACCCGCCTGGAGAACAGGATGTTGAGGTCGATGTGGAACCGATCCACCAGGCCGGGACCCTCTTCCGCGCCCGCGATGCTCGCCGGACCGAACCGCCGGGCGAGTTGGTTCAGGTCGGCCGGCGTGAGCTGGACCTCCTCCACGGCCGACGCGGTGGGACCGCCGGCGATGATCTCGGTCCGTCCGAGCTTGATCTCGCCGGTCAGCGAAGGCTTGGCGGCCGTTCCCCGGATCTGGAGATCGCCGGTCGCGACTGAGCGGAGCGCGTCCGAGTTGGCGATGCGGAACCCGTCCAGCCGGGCCCGCAGATCGAGCGCGGGATCGGCCAGCGGCTTGAGAAGAATCTTGCCACCGGCGGTCAGGGTCTCGTCCTTCCCGGTGGCCAGCCTGAAGGTGTCGAGGGCGAAGCTCTCCCCGTCCAGCCGCCCCGCCAGCCGGCCTGCCGAATAGGTGACGCCGAGGGTCGGGAGACTGACTCCGAAGTCCCGCAGGTCGATGGTCCCGCGAACCCGCGGCTCATCCGGGGTGCCGCCGACCAGGGCGTCCACCGCGAGACCGCCGGTCAGACCTTGCGCGGTCGCTTCCGGTAGAAGGGGCTCGAAGAGTCCCAGGTCGAAGCTGTCGGCGCGGACCGCGAGCGCCATGGTGTCGGCGGCCTGCCGGGCGAATCCGACGGTGGCCGCGGTGTCCTCGGGCACCAGGGTGAGACGCCAGGGGAGCGTGCCCGCCACGGTGATCTGGTTTCCGTCGCGATGCCCGGCCCGCGCGTCGATCCGAAGTCCGGCGCGGGTCCAGTCGAGCTTGGACTCCACCTGCCCGACGTCGCGGCCCTCGTCGCGGATGGCCAGCGCAACATTGCCCGCCACGGAGGGTGCGTCCGCCGGGCCCGAGAGGCGGAACTTGCCGTCGAGCCGGCCACCCACCGGGACCACCCGGGCTTCCTTCAGATCGTCGAGATCCAACCCGTCGAACTGCAGCGTCAGGTCACTGGAATCGGCCCGGTCGAACACGCCGTCGAGCAGAATCCGCCGGTCGCCGGCTGCCAGCGCGAACCCATTCACCTGCACGACTCCCGGCCGGAGCCCGATGGCGGTCGGCCGGGCCAGCCGCCAGGTCCGGCCGCCCTCCCGGAGGTCCAGCCGCCGCAGGTCGGCCCGTGTAGTGTCACCGCGCGCGGTACCGCCGAGGTCGAGGGCCAGGCTGACGTCGTCGTTCACGGTGACGGTACCCCGGAGCGAGACCAGCGAGTCGTACCGCCCGGTCAGATCCACCCCGCGCACGGCGAGCTTGCCCACAGCCGCGCCCCTTACCTCGAGGTCCCCGCCGACCTCGCCGAGGCCGGCGCTGTCCATCGTGCCGGCGCCACGGACCGTGATCCGCTCGGCGAGATTTCCGCCGTAGAGCAGGCGGAAGGCGTCGGCATGCCCCTGCATCCGCCAACGCTGCGACGAGCCGGTCAGCGTGAGGTCAACCACCGCCGAGTCGAGGGCGACGCTGTCGGCGCCGGCGAGGAGCGCGAGCGGTGTCAGGTCCCCCGCCCGGCCGGCGATCCGGAGGGTGTCGGAGCGCGATGCCGACTCTGCCGGGCGCAGCGCCGCGCGGCCCCCGCCGTCGAGCCGCATGACATTGGACCGCAGGACCAGAGTGTCCAACTGGAGCGCGCCGGCGACCGGCCGGAATGCGAGATAGAGCTGCTGGAGCCGCACCCCGCCGACTCCGCCGGCGGCCGAGGCGGTGCCGCCGAGAGAGACCAGACCGGCGCTGTCGGCGACGGCATCGAGGGCGAACCGGGTCTCCAGCCGCCCGTCAGCGGCGGTGTCGCCGGTCCACCGGGCCAGCCGCTCCACCCGACCGTCGCCTTCCACGCGGACCTGGGAGCGAGCCGCGGTGACGGTGCCGCCGACCCTGGCCGAAGCGGAGGCGTCTTCCCCCTCCAGCTTAACGGCGCCGTCGAGCGCGCCGCGGTCGAGCGTCAGCTTCACGCTGCCGGGGCCCAGGTCCGCGTCGTTGATCCGCGACGGCAGCAGCTCGAGATCGAGCTTCGCGAACATGCTGTCGAGGCCGCTGCCGGCCAGGGATCCGGTGAATCGGGTGGTGATGCTGGTAGAAAGGCTGTCCCGTCCGAGGAGCACCCCGAGGTCGAGCGAGTCCCCCCGGCCCGACCGCACGGTGTAGGCCGGGCGATCGGCCATCGGGCGGCCATCGCCCTCGAGGGCGATCGCGCCGCCGCCGGTCAGGAGCCGGGCGTCGTAGGTGAGCTGCTCGCCGGAGAGCCGCGCGTTCACCTCGCCGTCCCGGATCTCGATCCGTCCCATCCGCGAGGGCGACAGGCTCACCCGTCCCCGAACGATCTTCAGCGACTCGCCCCACCTGCCATCGGCCGTGGCGCCGACCGTCACAGGGCCGGCCAGGTCGGGCCGGTCCAAGAGGGTGCCCAGATCGACGCTGTCGAGGGTGGCGCGGCGCACGGTGAACGTGGTGACCGAGTCGAAGGGCCGGGCGGCGGCCTCGATCACGAGCCGGCCGCCCTGCACGGCGCCGCGCAGGTCCAGCGTCGCCCGGCCTCCCTCGACCCGGGCGCGGGCGATGACCTGCTGGATCCGTCGCGCGGCATAGCGCAGCTCGTCGAGCTGGAGCCGGGCGGTGATCGCCGCCGTCTCGGGAGCCGTGCCTCGTCCGGCCAGGGTGAAGCGGCCGCTCAGCGGGGCCACGACGGTATCACCCATCAACTTGCCGAGATCGACCGAGTCGATGGAGCCGTCGCGCACCCGGTAGGAGATCGTGTCGTCGAGCCGGGCCTCGGCGACGCCGCGAACCCGGCCGCCGCCGATCAGCAGATCGGGACGCAGCTCCAGGCGGCCGCGGTCGAGCCGGAAGCGGGCCTGTCCTAGATCGGTGCGGCCGGTGTCGCCCCGCACCGCCGCGAGATCCAGCCGGCCCGTGACATCGGCTTCGTCGGGGCTCACCCCCTCGCCGGCCAGGCGGAACCGGAGATCGAGCGAAGGGTCGCCGGCTGCTCCGGACAGCGCCCGGGCGACCGCTTCGGTGCCGTCGAGGCCCTGCGCCGCGCCGGAGAGCCGGTACGACGGCACCGAGTCGAACGGACGGGCCCAACCGTCCGCGCGGAGCGAGCCACCCATCAGCGCGCCGCGCAACGCCAAGTCGGCGCGGCCTCGCTCTACCGTGGCCCGCAGATCGAGGTCGCGCAGCTCGGTCTCGCCGACGCGGGATCCCCGGAGCTTGAGCGACGCGCTGCCGTCGGCCAGCGGCAGCGTCTCGCCCCTGAGATCCGCGTCCATCTCACCGCTCACCACGCCGATCGGTGCCGAGCGATGGAGCCGGGAGGGGTCGAGGTCGCGCACCTCCCCGTGTACCCGATAGACCGCGGGCGCACCGCGGCCCACCGCGGTCGAGCCCCGAAGCTCGACCGTCCCCCGGTCCAGGCGTGCGGCGAGCGTGGCGGTGACCAGGCGGCCGGACGCAGAGGCGGTCGCCTCCAGTCGAAGGTCGCCTTCCGGTGGCACACCGGCATAGACCGCGGCCAGGTCGGCGAGCGCCAGCGGCAGCGCCGTCAGCCGCACGTCGAGCCGCTCGGCCAGCCGAGGGTCGTCGAAGGTGCGGGGCAGCACCAGCCGGCCGGTGATCTCGCTTCGGTGGCTCTTGAGGCGGACGGGGTCGAGCCGGATCTCGCTCGCCGTGGCCTCGCCGGCGGCGGCAAGATCGAACCAGAGCGGCGGCTCGACCGGAGGAGAGAGCGAGGCCCGCAGGGTGTCCAGTGTGAGGAGGACGGTGTCGCCGACGAGGAGCCGCCGGCCCCGGAGCTCGAGCCCGCGGACCCGCGCGACCGAGTCGGGCCCGAGTCGGGCCGCGAGGTCGATCCGGCGGAGCTGGAGCCGGTCGATCGCGAAGGCGCCGCCGGACGAGGTCGTGTCGGCCGACGGCTGGAGCGCGTTGGCGATGTCCCAGCCGTCTCGCTCCCTTTGAGCGGAGACGCGGCCGCCGTCAATCACCAGCGCTTCGAGCCTGCGGTCGGGACCCCGGAGCAGCCGGGGATCGTAGGAAACCTGGAGCCGCTCCAGCAGCGCGAGCTCCCGCTCCCCGCGCCGCAACCGCACCTGCTCGAGCTGTAACCCGGTGATCCAGTTGCCGCTAACGGATCCGACCGCGAGGCTGTAGCCGGGGTTGAGCGGCACCAGGGCGAGCAGCTTTCGGGCGGCCCACGTGGCGACCGGCGGCACCTGGAGGAGTGCCACGATCGCGACGACGAGGGTCAGAATCGCGGTGCCGGCGAGGGCGAGGTATCGACCCAGGCGGCGAGCGGTGAACGGCATCCCGCATAGTGACCGCTAACGGGAGCGGCGGCCATGACTTGCGTCACGGCCGCGAGCTGGGGGCCCCGGTGGGGTACAGCTCAGGGCGGCGAGGCGGGGGCCTGGCCGGCTATTTCCATTCGGCGCCGCAGGGACACTGGTGGCGTCCAGCGTGGCCGGTATCGCGGTAGCAGACGCAGGAGTGGGTGTCGTCACCGGTGTAGAGACAGACCCGGTCGTGCACGTTCCCACTTTCGATTCGTTCGATATTGCGGGCAATCTCCCGCAATACTGTGTCGGCCCGAGAGACCTCGGTCGCATTCACTCCACGTTCTCCGAAACAAGTGTGAGAGTGGAAGGGGCACAAAGTAGGACTATCGATTCCACATCGCTAGTCGTTCTTATCAACGTTGACGGCGTTGATTTGTCGATAAGGGATGGAAGGTGGGACGGGGGGAGTGGTTAAGGCGGCGGTTGCGGCGGTTGCGGCGGTTGCGGCGGTTGCGGCGGTTGCGGCGGTTGCGGCGGTTGCGGCGGTTGCGGCGGTTGCGGCGGAAGGATGTGACTCGAGGCGGAATTGTGGTAGTGCTGATGTCAAGAGTCAGTCCAATGCTCTAGGATGATGCCCTACGAGCGCTTCGATGCCTGGAAGCTCGGACATGCGCTGGCTCTTGAGTTGTATTGCGCCACCGACAAGTGGCCCAAAGAGGAGAGATTCGGTCTTACCAGTCAGCTGCGTCGGGCCGCACTGTCAGTACCGACCAATATTGCGGAGGGGGCCGCAAAGCGCGGGCCGCGGGAGTTTCGTCGCTTTCTTGATATTGCCCTCGGCTCGCTTGCCGAAATCTCGTACCTGCTCCGGTTTGGCCTCGATCGTGGCCTGATCCCACCCGAGCGCTGGTCGGAACTTGAATCCCTCCGCAACCGTGTGAACCTCGTAACCTGGATGTTGTATCGATCGGTCTCTCGCAGTAAGCCAAGCAATCCCGAATAACTCGCATCGCAACCGCCGCAACCGCCGCAACCGCCGCAACCGCCGCAACCGCCGCAACCGCCGTGTCCGCCGCTATTGACATCTCACGACTGAATTCGTACTGTTGCCTCCCCTCGAAGCCGTGAGGCCTCGAGGAGTGTCGCTCATCAAGCGGTGTATTGATGGTCGACTGGCAGTCGCCGGGACGCTGCGCGGCTGCCGTTCACAGGGAAGATCAGCCCTTGTGAGACGATCGCGAGCTTGCCGGCCGCGATTGAAGTCCTGAGGCAACTCAGGCACCCCGGCGAGTCACCGCACGAGCCGTGGAAGAGGCGTCGATTCGGTTGCCACACGTGGCGACACTGATCCAGCGAATTGATTTCTCGCCGGCAACAAGACCCCCCGATCCGCGACGTGTCGCGCCTCGGGGGGTTTTTGTTGTCCGGAAGCGCTTACCAGGTAATCGAGTAGCGACCGCCCAGACTGATGAGCACTTCGGAAGCCCGCAGGTCACCGGCCGGCTGGTCGCCGGGCCAGGCGATGCGGTGGCTGCTGGCGGCGATGTTGACCGCGAAGTTGTCCAGGACGTGCACCGACGCCGAGAGGCGCTCGAGGGCGTCGCGCCGGCGGGATACGATCGGTCCCGACCCGAACGCCAGCGTCTTCTCCGCGGTGAGGCTGACCGGAACCCGCACCGACATCAGGCGCCCGTTGGCGGAGATGCGGGTGCCCACGATCTGAAGCGTCTCGTGGCCGCTGGCCAGAATGCCAAACTGAGTGCTCGCCGTGACGCCCCGCAGCATGATGCTCGGTCCGATGCTGGCGCTGTAGGCCGTCCGGTCGGCCGAGGCGGGGCGGGTGCCGTCGGGGAGCCACTCGTTCCGGCTGGCGCCCAGGTGCATGGCGATGCCGTAGCTGATCTCGTCCCCGCTCTTGATGACCCGGCTGAGGTCGGCCGAGGCCCCGTGCCCGTCGGCCCCGGCGTAGCCCTGGAGCCTCGCGCTCCAGGATCGCGCAGCGAGCTCGCCCTCGATCGAGAACACGCCCTGGCTCAGCGCCTTCTCGAACAGCGTGGCCCGGTCGCGCCCGGTCACGGTCCGGCGGGCGAAGAAGGTGTTCCAGCCGGCGGTGAGCGCCATCGTACGGCGGTTGGACTCCTGGAGCCGGACCTCGAACTCGTGATAGAAGTCGCGGCAGTGGCCCAACTTGCACACGGTGATCGTGGCCGGCTTCCTCAGCCGGTCGAGCAGGACTCCGTTCTGCCGCTCGGCGTAGCGCCGGACGGGGACCGGATCACCGAAGTCGGCGCTCAGCATCGTCGAGAGCGACGGACCGTCGGCCCAGTACGTATCGACCCCGTTGGCCGACCGGATGGCGATGCTGTCGGCGTGGGGGCTGCGCACCCGGACCAGCGCCTCCTGCCCGTTGCGGAGCACCGCGGGCTCCATCCGGACGTCGACCGGCTCGGGACCGCCTTCCAGCCGGGTGGCCTGGTGGGAAAAACCGCATCCGAGAATCGCTCCACTGGCGAGCAGCGGGAGCGTCAGCGCGAGACGGGACGCGAATGGGTTGATGAACGGCACGGCGAGACCTCGACGTGACTGAGGGCCACCTGGAACTGCTGCGTCGCTGTGATCTGGGGAGGAGGATCGGGACCCGACTCTTCCTTCCCCATGATATCGCGCGGCGGGCGCCGGTGCCAGAGGGCGGGCTCCGCTTGCGACCCGGTGAGAGCGGGCGGAGATTGGGCATCCTGAACCGATCCTTCATCGTCGATTGATGGCTACGTCCCCCACCCAAAGGCTCCCGTGTCCGATCCCCCTCCCCTGCCAGAGCTGAGTCCCGCCGAGACCGCGGGCTTGCGCGGCGCGCGGCTGGCGGCGCGGGTGCGGCAGGCGCTCTACCATCTGCCCGCCGCGGAGCTGGCGGCGGCGCACGTGCGGATGCGCCAGGGCGCGATCGAACGGCACATGGACTACTTCACCGACGGCCGGGTGGAGACGATCCGGGTGCTGCCCTGCCCCATCACCCTCCTCCCCGAGCAGCTGGTCTATCTCCACTGGGTGACCCGGACGCTGCACCACGCGCTGCTCCGGATGCCGGAGCTCTACTTCTCCGACCAGCGGGTCCACGACCTCCTCCGGCTCGAGCCGGTGGAGGACGAGTGGCTCCGCGCCTGCTGGACGCCCGCGGTGCAGGCCCGTAATCCGGTGTTCGACCGGCTGGACTGCATGGTCGACTACGCCAGTCCGATCTGGAAGGACACGCTGCGGTTCGTGGAGCCCAACCTGACCGGCGTGGGCGGGCTGTACCTGGTCCCCGCGGTCGAAGAAGTGGTCGACGGCATCATCGTCCCGCTGCTGGTCGCGCAGGATCCGGGACTTCGGCTCTCCCGCCTGGTCGATGCCAGGGTGCTGCTGCTGGAGGAGCTGGTCGAGCATCTCGAGGCGATCGGCCGCCCCGGTGGCACCATCTGCCTGGTGGAGCCCAAGTACGAGCTGGAGGGGATCGACGAGCAGCGCCGGCTGGTCGAGTACTACGCCGACCGCCACGGCATCCGGGTGCTGCACGCCGATCCCAGCGAGCTGAGCATGAAGGGCGAAGAGGTCCATTGGCGGGACGTGCAGGTGGACCTGGTCTATCGCGACTACGCGGTGCTGGACCTGGTGGAGCTCGCCGCCGAGGGGATGGATCCCGAGCCGATGCGCCGCCTCTTCCGGGAGAACCGCGTCGTCTCCTCGATCACCGCCGAGCTCGACTGCAAGAGCTGCTTCGAGGTGCTGACCGACCCCGAACTGAGCGAGCGGTACTACAGCGAGGACGAGCGGCGGGTCTTCCAGCATCACGTCCTCTGGACCCGGGTGGTCGGCCACCGGAAGACGACGCTGCCCACGGGCGAGAAGGGGGACCTGCTGAACTTCGCCCGCCGGGAGCGGGAATGGCTGGTCCTGAAGCCATCGCGCGGGTACGGCGGAGACGGCGTGCTCCTGGGACAGACCGTGAGCGAAGGCGAGTGGATCAGCGCGCTCGACGCCGCGCTGGCGGACGAGGAGCTGTGGGTGGTCCAGCGCCTGGCCCAGATTCCGGTCGTCGAGGTCCCGACTCTGACTCCGGAGGGGACCCTCCTCCCCGAGGCGTTCTATCACGTCATGGGATTCGCCTCCAGCGACGACGGGATCGCCGTGCTGGCCCGCGCCTCCCAGCGCCAGGTGGTCAACGTGGCGCAGCGGGGAGGGATGGCGGCGGTGATGATGGTGGAGGAAGCGGGGCAGCAGGGCAGCGGGGCGGCGGGGCAGTAGGACGCCGCCGGAGATCTCGCCGCCGGCAATCCTATATCTACTGCCCCGCTGCCCCGCTGCCCCCCTGCCCCGCCTCCACAACGTACGCTTCCATCGCGAAATACTCCGCCAGTCCCAGCCGGTCCAGCTCGGCCGCGGTGCCCTTGTTGCGCGCTTCGACTCGCTGCCAGAACTCCCGTTCGTCGGGGCCCGGGAAGGGCGCGGTGTCCTTCTGGGACTGGTGCTTGAAGATCGCCTGGATCTTGAGCCGGAGCTCCTCCTGGGAGAGCGGCACCAGCCAGGTCGCCTCGGTCACCGGCCACTCCTGCCACGCGCCGCGATAGAGCCAGACCTCGGGACGCGGCTGTCCGGCCGCGGCGGTCTCCGCCAGCGCGCGGTCGAGCGCTTCCTTGCACATGCGGTGGGTGCCGTGGGGATCGGAGAGATCGCCGGCGACGAAGATGTACTCCGGCCGGAGGCCGTCCAGCAGGTCGCGCACGATCGCCACGTCGGCGGGGCCGATGGGTTCCTTCCGCACTTTCCCCGTCTGGTAGAACGGCAGATCGAGAAACCGCGCCGCACCCTCCTCCAGGCCGAGGGTCCGGAGCCCGGCGACCGCTTCCGATTCCCGGATCATGCGCTTGATGTCGCGCACCTCCTCGATATCGACGTCGCCCGGCCGCTTGGCGGCGAGGAACTCTTCGACCCGGGTCACCAGCTCGGTCACGGTCCCCTCGGCCAGCCCCTGCTCTCCCGCCACGCGGTTGAGGAAATCGAGGTGGCGCATCACGTCGTGATCGAAGACCGCGATGTTGCCGCTGGTCATGTAGGCGACGGTGATCGCGTTCCGGTTCTCCACCAGTTTCCGGAGAATGCCGCCCATCGAGATCACGTCATCGTCGGGATGGGGCGAGAAGCAGATGATCCGCCGCCCGGAGGGCAGCTTGGAGCGGCCCCGGATCTTGGCGCCGAGGGCGTTGAACACCATGCCGTTCAGGGCGCCGGGGGTCCCGTGCGCGGCGACCAATGAGGAGAGCCGGTGCTCCGAGTAGTCCCGCTGGGTGAGCTTGAGGATTCCCTTCTCGGTCTGGCGGGAGAGCCAGGTGACCGCGTTGACCGCGAGCGGCGTGTCCCAGGCGACCGGCCCGAGCAGCCAGGGCGTGGCGACGCGGGTGAGATAGGCGCCGGCAGCCCCGTCGAGGTAGAACGTGGTGGCGGGATGCTGCTGGAGGAACGTGGCGGCCACCTCGTGATCCACCTCGCCTTCCACCGACCGACGCACGATGTGCGCCTTGTGCTCGCCGGTGGCGAGGATCAGGATCTCGCGCGCCTCCATGATGGTGGCCACGCCCATGGTGACCGCCTCGCGGGGCACGTTCTCCTCACCGAAGAAATCCGCCGAGCCGTCCTTCCGGGTCACCAGGTCGAGGGTGACGAGCCGGGTGCGGCTCTCGAATCCCGAGCCGGGCTCGTTGAACCCGATGTGCCCCGTGCGCCCGATGCCGAGCAGCTGGATGTCGATGCCGCCGGCCTGCCGGATCGCGTCCTCGTACCGCCGGCATTCCCCCTCGACCTGGTCCCGGGGAACATCGCCCCGGGGGATGTGCACGTTCTCCCGGCGGATGTCGAGCTGGGAGAAGAAATTCTCCCACATGAACCGATGGTAGGAGTGGATGCTCCCCGGATCCATCGGGTAGTACTCGTCGAGGTTGAACGTGACGACGCGGGCGAAGCTGAGGCCCTCGTCCCGGTGCATCCGCGCCAGCTCCCGGTACGCGCCGATCGGGGTGGAGCCGGTGGCGAGCCCGAGCACCGCGTTCGGCTTGGCGCGGACGATCTCCGCGATACGCGCCGCGACGCGCTGCCCCAGCTCGTCGTGATCGCCGACGATGACGGTGCGGATCCGCTCGAGGGAGGTGACGGAGGAGATCATGCTGAGAGCGAAAGTAAGGAGGTTTGGCACCAGGCGGGAGCGGCGGGAGCGGCGGGAGCGGCGGACGCGGCGGACGCGGCGGTCGGGAGGACCGCGTGGTAGCGCGCGATCCCTCGCATTCCTCGAGATGACACATTACATGCAACCGCCGCAACCGCCGCAACCGCCGCAACCGCCGCTCCCGCCGCTATTCCGGCTCCACCTGCACCGTCGCCGAGGTGCGGCCGCTGCGGGTCACCAGCTTCAAGTGCAGCATCCCCGCGCCGGCGTCATACCAGTACCGGTCGCCGGTGCCGGCATCCAGCTCGGGCAGGCTTGCCGCGGCCGGGAGGGGGCTCGAGCTGTTGAAGTCGCGGACCACGTCGAAGGTGGCCTGGGGATACGGCAGCGTGATCCGCACCCACTCGCCCTCGACCGTGCGGCTCAGGGAGATCCTGGGACGCAGCGGGACCGCGCCGGCGTACTGCACCGTGTAGCTCCGGCCCGGGAGCATGGTGCCGTGTGCCGTGTTGGGATTGTCCGGGACCCCGACCAGGGTGAGCGAGGCGGCGTCGTCCCGGGTGAAGGTCAGCGGCGCGACGACCTCGTCGTCGCTCCGGAGGTTGAACCCGATGTAGCGCTGGTTGCAGACGTAGGCGTTCCACTCCGGCCGCGCCGTGCACGCCGGGGTCACCAGGAAGGGATGGTTTCCCACCACGTAGGCGCCGGCCGTGCCGGTGACGTTTCCGTCGCGGTCGAGGAAGACCGCCGCCTTGTCTCCGTCCTTGTCCTCGTGGGGAGTCTCCAGGTAGTACCGGTTCGCATTGGTGAAGGAAACCACGCCCGCGAAGTTGCCGGTGCTCACCGAGAAGCCGTTGCTCCGCAGAAAGCCCATCGCGCTCCAGGGAATGGCCGCCGTCCCCGTGAAATTGACGAACGTCACCCGCTCGGCGCCCACCCGACCGTCGTAGAACTCGTAGCCCCGGCGCGGCAGGCCGCAGCAGAGCGTCCCGGCTGTGTTCCCTGATTCGCCCACGAAGAGCGCGTCCTCCACGAACGTCTCGCTGGACGCGAAGGTGGCGCCGATCGCGTTGTCGGCCAGCACCGAGTTGCTCAAGCGGTGGTCCCGCCCGCGGAGCCAGACGGCTCGGAACGGATGCTTGTACGCGGTGAACCGCGTGAAGTCCGCCACGACCGCCGTATTCGCGTCGCCGGGGTCGGTGCGAGGGGCATAGAACACGGTCTCGGTGGTGCCGTCGGGCCGCGGGCCGTCATCCACCTGGAGGCCGCCCCGCTGGTTGGTGTGGGCCACATTGCCGCTGAACTCGCGCAGCGGCGTGTTCCTCGGCAGGTCGGGCTTGCCGGTGGAGAGGCCGGTCGGCGCGGCCGGGAGGGCGTACCAGAACCCGAAGCCCTCGGAGCCCGCGGCGGCGTTGCCGCGCACGGTGTTGTCGGGATTGGTGAGCCAGAAGGTGGCGGCGCGGTCGTCGGTGGGCAGCACGCCTTCGTCCGTCGCCAGGGTGCCGAGACCGAGGTTGCCGGCGATGAGATTGCCGGTCTCGGCGCCGTCCTCCAGGAAGTAGCCGTGCCCCAGGTGATGATAGCAGACGTTGCCTTCGACCCGCGCGTTATCGGTGCCGTGCACGGTGACGCAGCGGTTGAAGCTCTCCCATACGCTGCTGCCGGTGATGTACTGCCCATCCACCGCGCCCATCATGTGCCAGTGCATCGGATACCGGGCGACGATGCCCTTCTGGCCCATGAACTTGAGACCGATGCCCGAGACCCTGAGCGTGCCGCCCGAGCCCATCAGGTGCCCGCCGAATCCCTCCTGGCTCGACGCACTGTCTCCCCGGATCTCCAGGTTGCGGGTCAGCAGGCCGACCTCGGCGCGCTCATCGACCGCGTGCCCGGCGATGGTCTGGAGCTCGCCGTAGTGGCTGAACTCGAGCGGCTCCTCCAGCGTCACCGTCGTCCCGCTCACCGAGGCCACCGTGACGACTTCCGCGTGGTCGGGATCGAAGTCGGTCGAGGCCACCACCAGCTTGTCGCCGGGCCGCCACTCGGCCGCATGCTCCAGCTGGAGTTGCGACGAGCCGGCGGCCGCGCTGAAGACCAGGCGAGTCCACCCGCGCCGGTTCTCACCGTGGAGATCGAGGGTCCCGCCCGCCACACCCAGCACCCGGTTGCCCATGCCCATGACGTCGCCGTCGCTCAGCTGTCCGGTCAGGGTGATCCTGGCGCGATGCTGAAACGGCGCCGAGCTGGTCCCCACCCGAAACGTGCCGAGCACGAGGACGTGGCCGGCCGTGAGCTCGAGATCCCGCTCGTCGAAAACCAGCGCACCCTCGATCCGGAGACTGGCGAGCGGCGGCGGGCTCACGTCGAGCAGAATCGCGCTCCCCGACGGAATCACCACCGCGGCGCCGGCCGCTGGAACCTGGCCGCCGGGCCAGCTCGATGGCTCGGACCACCGCACGGTCGAAGGAATCTCGGGGACTTCCGGATCCTCCGGATCCTCGGGAGACGTCGGTTCACCGGTGGAGCACGCGAAGAGTGCAAGACCAAGCACAGTCGCGCGGATGCAGAACGCCAGTCGGCCTTGCATACCGGCCTCGTGCGGAGATGGTGGGCGGGAGTAAGTGCTTGTGGATGCGCAGAGCGGAGAAAACACCGGCAATTCCCGGGCGAGATCGAGATGCAATTCAGCGCAGCCGATGGGAGCACTTAGCTTCCGCGATGAGGATGCAGGTTACGTCAGCCAGGAAGGGCAATGGGGCAGATTCCCGCATACGTGAATTCCGCGAGCGGCAGCGCGAAGGCGGCGCTCGCCGCGCTGGAACGCCACGGCGGCTTCGAGGTTCATCACACCCTCCCCGACCAGCTCTCGGCGGCGCTGGGGGAGGCGGTGCGCGCCAGGGAGAATCGCGTGCTGGTGGCGGGAGGAGACGGCACGCTCGCGTCCGCCGCCGCGGCCTTGGCCGGTCACTCCACCGCGCTCGCGGTGCTTCCCGGCGGCACCCTCAACCACTTCGCCCGCAACCACGGGATTCCCACCGATCTCGACCAGGCCCTGGAGCTGGCGCAGCGGGGCGAGGTGCGCCGGGTCGATGTGGGGTACGTGAACGACCGGCTCTTCCTCAACACCAGCTCGGTCGGGGCCTACGTCGGATTCGTTGAGAAACGCGAAGGGATGGAGCGCTACGTCGGCTATCGGCTGGCGAGCCTGCTGGCAGTGCTGCGGACGCTCTGGCGGATGCACCCGATGCGGGTCACGCTGGAGGTGGAGGGCCAGACCCGGGTCTATGAGGCTCCGCTGGTCTTCATCGCCGTAGGGGAGCGGAAGCTCATGCCTCCTGGCTTGGGTCAGCCGGCCGGCGAACCCGGCGGTGCGCTCCACGTGGTGATCCCGAAGGGCCGCCGCCAGGCCCGCCGGTTCGCCCGCTTCGAGTCATTGAGCGCCCGAGGCCTGCCGGTAGAGCCGCGTCCGCTCGGTCTCGACACCGCGCTCGTCGATCATCTCCGCCTGGACCTGCCTGGCCGGATCGTGAAGGTGGCGACCGATGGAGAGATCGCCCGCCGGGAGACGCCGCTGGAGTACCGGCTGGAGCGGGGGGCGCTGGCGGTGGTGCGGGACAATGTCAGCTCCGCATCCACCTCCAGTGTAGCCACCCCGCCACCAGCGTTCCCGCCAGCACCGCCAGCTCCCCCCGATTCATCCGCAGGGCCAGCACCGCGGAGAAGATCAATCCCAAGCCGGCGATCGCCTCGCCGCCGGGGAGGCGGAACCAGGCCGGCTCCACTCCGGGAGCGCCGCGACGCTCCTGCCGCCGGAGGGTCAGCAGCGCGACGCACACGGCGCCGTAGGTGAGCAGGCGGGAGACCGCGGAGAGCGAGAGATTCTGGAGGAAGCTTCCCGTCGCCGCGAAGCTCCATACCATGACCGCGAACAGCACCACCGAGACGTGGGGCGTCCGGAACTTCGGGTGCACCGCGCCGAGCGCGGGGGGGAGGTCCCCTTCGGCCGCCATCGCGTAGGTGAGCCGCGGCACGTTCAGCATCGCGGCGGAGAGGTACCCATAGACCGACACCAGCGCACCGGCCGCCATGAGCCAGGCGCCGAACGGCCCGAGGAACACCTCCGCCGCCGCGGCGAGCGGGCGGTCGCTGGCGGCGGGATCGGCCAGCATCGCGATGACCACGATCTGCCCCAGCGTGTAGATCAGCGCGCAGAGTCCCAGCGCGGTGAACAGCGCCACCGGGGCGTCACGCCGCGGGTTTCGCGCCTCGCCCAGCGGCAGCAGCGCCGACTCGAAGCCGCCGTAGGCGAACACCAGGAGGAGTATCGCTTCCAGCCAGTCGCCCGCGCCGGCCTCGACCACGGGTCGCGGCCCGGCCGTCCCCCCGCCCATGACCACGGCGAACGTCCCCACCAGCACGAACACCGCCAGCGGGACCAGCTTCGCCACCGCGAACGTGGTGCTGGTGCTGACTCCGCCGCGCACGCCGCGGTAGTTCGCGGCGGCCAGCGGCAGGAGGACCAGCGCGAGCAGGACCCGCGACTCCACCGGCCCGGTGGACCGGGGCCAGAACTCGGCCAGGTAGATGATGAAGAGGTTGGCGTTGGTGGCTGCGGCGGTGAGCCGCACGAGATACGTGAGCCACGCCATCTCGATCCCGGCGAACTGACCGAACGCCACTCGGGCGTAGAGATACGTGCCGCCGGCTCGGGCGAACCGGCTGGCCACCTCGGCGAATACCCCGACCACCAGGGCCATCCCCACCGCGGCCACGATCCACGCCCAGGGGCTCGCCCCGCCGAGCTGCCCCACGATGACCGAGGGGAGCCCGAATACGCTGCTGCCGATGACGGAGTTGAGAACGAGCCCGGTGAGAGCGACTCGCCCGATGGCTTTGGGAAGTGCCGGTTGCGAGGAGGTCAGCGGCTCAGGAGCCCCGCATCGAGCACGAGCGGCGCGCCGGTGATATAGCGGGCGCGGTCCGAGGCGAGATACAGCACCGCGGCAGCCACGTCCTCCGGCTCGATCCACGGCACCGGCAGCAGGTTGCCCGCCGACCGCTCGGCGATCTCTCGCGTGGTGAGCCCTTCCAGCTCGGCGAGGCCGTCGTTCATCGGCGTGTTGACCCCGGTGGGGTGGATGGAGTTCACCCGGATGCCGTGCGGAGCCAGCTCGATGGCCCACGACTTGGTGAGGCCCGTAAGCCCCCACTTCGACGCGGCGTAGTGGCTCAGCCGCCCCATCCCCCGCAGGCCCGCGACCGAGGAGTTGTTGATGATGACGCCCGACTTCTGGCGGATCATCACCGGGATGACCCGCCGAGCCACCAGCCAGGCGCCCTTCAGATTGATGTCCAGCATCGAGTCCCACGCCTCTTCGGTCAGCTCGTGGGCCAGGCCATAGGCGCAGATGCCGGCGTTGTTGAACAGCACGTCGATGCGGCCGAACTTCTCCAGCGTGCGATCGACCGCGACCGTCACGTCCGCGTCGTCCCGCACGTCGCCGGCGAAGGTGACGCAGTCGCCGCCCTGCTCGGCGCACGCCGCGGCGAGCGATGCCAGGTCGTCCATCGAGCCCATGCCGTAGCCGGGGTAACTCAGCGGCCGGGCCACATCGAACGCGGCAATCGCGGCCCCTTCCTGGGCAAAGGCCAGCGCGGTCGCCCGGCCCTGCCCGTGGGCCGCGCCGGTGACGAACACCACCTTGCCCGCGAACTCACCCGCCATGACCGCTCCCGGCCGGCTCCCGGCGGTAGGGCTGGAGGTACTCGTCGAGATCGACCTCCAGCGCGTTGTTGAACACGTTGGTCGCCACCATGACCGCGCCGAACGCGGCCAGCGCGGTCATCTGGGTGGGATCGAAGTAAGCCGCAACCCGGCGGTAGACGTCGTCCGGAACCGTGAACGGCGAGACCGCGAGCCGGCGGCCGAACTCGACCACCGCGGTTTCCCGCTCGTCCAGGGTGAGGCGGTCGGGATTCTCCCCTTCATCGATCAGGATCCGCCGGAAGAACGTCGAGCAGATCAGGCAGTCGGTCTCGGCGGAGATGGCGTGGGCGAAGAGGATGGTGAGACGGGAGCCGAGGAACGGCTGCACCGTGTCGCGGAGCGGGTACCACTCCATCAGCGCATGAAACGCGGGGAGGGAGTTGAGCAGGGTCCGCTTCATGTTGGTGATGCGGGCGTGCTGCCGGACATGCTCGTCGTGCGCCGCCCGGACTTCGGGCGGCGCCGAGTCATAGGTGATCTGAGGTACTCGAGGCACTCGGTGCTCCAGTCGCGCGGTGCCTGTAATGTACGGCGGAAAGGCAGTACGGCGGGAGCGGCGGAAGGAGGGAGAGCGAACACCCGTCCGCCTAACCGCCTTACCGCCGTCCCGCCGTCCTAGGACTGGAGCCCCGACAGGATCCCGGCGATCCGCTGCCGCTGCGTGGGATCGGTCGCCATCCGTTGTGCCTTGGTGTACTGCTCGATCGCCCGGCGCTTGTCGCCCTTCGTGGCGTAGGCCTCGCCCAGGCTGTCGTAGGTGTTCCAGCTCTTGGGGTAGTCCTTCACGTTCTTGTGGAAGACCACGATCGCCGAATCGACCTTGCCCTGTCCGATGAGCTGGTAGCCGTAGGCGTTGATGTCCACCTCGGTGGCGACCGCGAGGGCCTGCCGCCGGATCGCCGCCAAGCTGTCGGTCTGGCCGGTCTTCTCCAACAGGGTCGCCCGCATCTGCAGGTTGGTGAAGTTCGGGTTGATGGCGATCGACTGCGCGGTCCAGTCCGCCGCTTCGGCGAGGTTCACCTCATTGGCGTTGCACCAGGCCGCGGCCTGGGACCAGGGCTGCCAGAAGAACTTGTTGAGGCCCCGGAGCTGGTTGCGAAGGCTGTCGACCGTCACCTGCTTGGCATCGACCCCGACGTCGAAGGCGACCGCGAGCTTCTCCCATCGGAGCGTGGGACGGACCGTGCCCGGCGCGGGGTCTTCGAAGGTGTAGGCGAGCGCTTCCTGGAAGGGCGCGGCGACCGGCTTCGCCTTGAGCCGCAGGACATCCTCCTTGGGGTCGTAGCTGAAGCTGCCCCAGGCACTGGCCTGCCGGCTCAGGATGATGGTCCACGCGCCGGCGGTGGGGATCATATGCAGGCCGTAGCGGCCGGCGGGAACGGTCTGGCCGCCGACCTGGACCGGTGAGGTGACCGCGAAGACGGTGTTCTCGTTGGCCCCGGCCCGCCAGACCGAGTCGTAGGGCACCAGCTTGCCCCAGACCTCGCGCTTGCCCACCAGCGGCCGGTCGTAAGTGATGCTGATCTCGGTGAGCCCGACGGTCTGGGTGACCTTGGCCCGTTGGCTTGCCTTGGGGGTGACCAGCGTGGGGACCTGGCCCGGCAGGCTCGCCGGGACCGCGAGCAGGACCGCCACCGCGCCGACGGCGAAGCGATGCATGGGTGCTCCAGTGTGATGAGTTGCCGACCCTACGGATGCAGCGGATCGGAGGTTGCGGACGTCGGTCCCCGGACGGTCTGCTCGACCGGCGACAGCTCCGGCAGCTCGGCCGACGTCACGCCGAGGTCCTGGAATCGCCGGGCGGAGGCGAGCACCCGAGTCTCGAGGGAGCCCACCGTCCGGTTGTAGCTCTCGACCGCCCGCTCCAGCCCCCGGCGGAGGTCGTCGAAGTGGCCCGCCATCGTGCCCACCCGCTCGTGGAGCTGGCGGCCCAGGTCGCTGATCTCCTGGGCGTTGCGGGCGATCCGCTCCTGGCGCCAGCCGTACGCGATCGCCCGCAGCAGCGCGATCAGGGTAGTGGGACTGGCGAGAATGACCTGCTGACGCGCCCCGAACTCGATCAGCGACGGATCCCACCGCAAGGCCGAGCTGAAGAAGATCTCCCCGGGCAGGAACATCACCACGAAATCCGGGGCCGGCTGAAACTGGCTCCAGTACGCCTTGCTGCCGAGCGCGACCATGTGGTCCCGCACCTGCCGGGCATGGTCGCCCAGCAGCCGCTCCCTCGCGGCCTCGTCCGCCGTCCCTTCCACCGCGTCCAGGTACGCGGCCATCGGCGCCTTGGCATCGATCACGACCGTCTTGCCCCCGGGCAGCCGGACCACCAGGTCGGGGCGCTGCAGGCCGGACTCTCCGGAGACGCTGGGCTGCTCCTCGAAGTCACAGTAGTCGGCCATGCCCGCCATCTCGACCACGCGGCGGAGCTGGATCTCGCCCCAGCGGCCCCGGGTCTGAGGGGCCCGCAGGGCGCTCACCAGGTGCCCGGTCTCGGCCTGGAGCGCCTGCTGGGTCCGGGCCATCGCGCTCACCTGTTCCATCAGCCCGGCATACGAGGCGATACGGTCTTTCTCCATCTCGTGCAGGGTCCCGTCCACCCGGGACAACGCGTCATGGATCGGGCGCACCAGGTCGTCCACCGCCTTGCGCCGGCGGTCCAGGTCCGAAGCGGCCAACTGGTGAAACGACTGGTTGTTCTGCCGCAGCGCCTCGGCGGACAGTGACGCGAACGCGTCACGAAGCTTGCCCTCGGTCTGTGACAGCAGCGCGATTTTCTCCGCCGCCCCCTGCCGCTCGGCGTCGAGCCGGGTGAGAATCCGGGCGGTCCCGGTTCTCCCGACGAGCCACGTGAAGAGCGCGCCGAGCGCGATGCCGAAAAGGAACGATCCGATGTCCATGCGATCCTCAAGCTGGAGTGCGGTCTGCTGTCTTCTCGCCGCCGCGCTGTCCGGCGGATGTTCGGCCAACCCCCGCGAGGAGGCGGCCCCGGGGCTCCCGGGACGTGCGCCGGTGATACTGGTGTCGCTCGACGGCTTTCGGTGGGACTATCTCGATCGCGGGCTTACACCCAATCTTTCGCGGCTCGCGCGCGAGGGGGTGCGCGCCGAAGCCATGGTGCCGGTGTTCCCCACCAAGACCTTCCCCAACCATCTCAGCATCGTCACCGGCCGCTATCCGGTCGGGCACGGCATCGTGGGCAACGTGTTCACCGCCCCCGATATCGGATCCCGCCTCACACTCTGGGACACCGTGGCGGTGCGGGACGCCCGATTCTACCTCGCGGAGCCGATCTGGGTCGCGGCCGAGCGGCAGGGGCGGCGGACCGCTCCCCTATTCTGGCCGGGAAGCGAGGCGCCGATCCATGGCGTGCTCCCGAGCTATACCGACCGATACGACTCGGACCTGCCCGATTCGGCCCGGGTCGGCCGGCTGCTGGAGCTGCTCGACCAGCCGCCCGAACGCCGTCCCGCGTTCCTCACGCTCTACTCCAGCGGAGTGGATAACGCGGGGCACGACTTCGGGCCTGACGCGCCGGAAACCAGGGCGGCCATCGCCCGGGCGGACAGCCTGATCGGTCTCCTGGTGTCCGGGCTCGACCGCGGAAGTCCCGCCAGCAACCTCGTGATCGTTTCCGACCACGGCATGGCCGCGACCGGACCGGACCGGGTCATCTGGCTCGACCAGTTCGTCGCCGCCGACGCGCTGAAGATAGACGAGATGTCGGCGCTGCTCACCGCCTGGCCCGCCTCCGGCCTGGAGGATTCGCTGTATCGGGCGTTGAAGCGAGCGCCGCACCTGGCCGTGTACCGCCGTGCCGAGCTGCCGGCGCGGTTTCACCTGGAGGGGAGCCCTCGGGTCGCGCCGATTGTGGCGATTGCGGACGAGGGATGGACTATCGCGCAGCGCACCGCCGAAGAGCCGGATCCGAAGATCATCCTGGGAAACCACGGCTACGACGACACCCTGCCCGCGATGCGCGCGATCTTTCTGGCTCGGGGCCCGGCGTTCCGGCGCGGGGTCACCGTTCCACCATTTCGCAACATCCACGTCTATCCGTTGCTCGCGGAGGTCCTCGGCATCAAACCCGGTGCGACGGACGGGTCGTTGGACAGCGTGCGCGCGATCCTGACGCCCTCACCGGGCGCCAATTGAGGCGAGCACCGCCGGCCATCCCTCACGGACGCTGGGGTACGTGGGGGTCCAGCCGGTCTCGCTCCGCAGCTTGCGATTGGAGATCCGCTGGGAGCGCGAGACCAGCTCGAACGCTCCGTGGAGCCGGCTGATCCACGCAGGCGGCAGCTTGGGCTGCGGCACCCGCAGCAGGGCGGCGAGCGAATCGACGTAGTCGCGATGGGTGACCGGCTCGTCGTCCCCGACGTTGTAGATCCCGGCCTGCGCGCCGAGCGCGGACAGGGCGGCCGTCGCCGCGTCGTCGTGGTGGATGGAAGAAAAGTAGGCGGACGGGGCGCCGGGCAACGGCGCCCACCCCTTCCGAATCAGCTCGATCGCATCCACGAGCTGAAACGCATCCGGCCCATAGAAGGCCGCAAACCGCAGCACCACCCCGGTACCGCCACCCGAGGTGAACCGTTCGGCCGCGCGCTCCGCATCGAGCACGGACCGGTTGTACCGCGCCGGGCGCACCGCCCAGCTCTCATCGATCCAGCGGCCGCCGTTGTCGGTGTAGATCGGCGCGAAGGACTCCTGCACCAGCCGGCGGGTCCCCGTCTCCAGTGCCGCCGCGACCAGATTGGCCGACACCTCGCGCCGCACCCGGTCGTTCTCCCTCCAGGCGCCGGGCAGGAGCATCCTGGCGGACGAGGGCGGCATGTGGGTCGCGAGATTGATCGCGGCATCGTAGCCGGCCAGCGCTCGGGTCACCGCGGCGCGGTCGTACAGGTCCACCTCGACCAGCGTAGCGCCGGCCTGTTTCAACGCTTCAGCCTTGGCGGCCGAGCGGGTGACCGCCCCGACCTGGTGTCCCTCGGCGGCGAGCAGCGGGACCAGCCTCCGGCCGATGACGCCGGTGGCGCCGGTTACGAGGACTCGCATAGACCGCTTACTTCATCCCGAGCGCAGCGAGGGACCTATTTCGGACAGGCTACGAACTCGGCCGGGCAAGGTCCCTCGCTGCGCTCGGGATGAAGTTGGCGCTTCAGTACGATTAAGACCGATCTCAACGCGGCACCCGCGGCAGTTGCGAAAGAACGTACTGTACGGCGAGGTTGGTCCCGTTCCAGAGCTGAATGTCCGAGCTGGTGCCGTAGCGGGTCGGTTGCAGGCGTGCGTTCTCGATCCGATAGCTCCACAGCTCGTTGTGCTCCAGCCCCGACGCGTGGACCGCGGCCAGGGTGCGATCGAGCAGTCCCTCAAGACCGCGCAGATAGGGGAGCGACCGGGCGTCGGTCACACTCCCCGACCGGTCGAACCCCGCGCCGATCTGTTTCGCCAGACCCAGGAGCAGAAGGTTGACCTCACGGCCCCAGACGACCCGCGGACCGTGATAGGGATCCTTCTTGAACCGTTCCCAGATGTCCCGGGAGGCATACGCGTCATTGGCGACCAGGGGGCCGAGTCCCTCCACGTACAAGCCCAGTGGGAACGGGTCGGCGAACGGCGCGACTTCCCGACGCGCGGCTTCTCCCGTGAGCCCGCCCGCGCGCACCGTCGCGGTAAGGTTTCCCAGGAACAGGCCGGTGGCGCGATCGGTACTGGAAACCGGAATCGGTTTCCCTTCCCCGTCGAGCGCCAGCGCGAGGAAGAAGACCGAATCCCGCACCGATCCCGACCGGGCCAGCACCTGCTCCCAGTACCGGCGCTCGTCGTTCGGCAGCCACGCGAGCTTGGCGCGAATCCGCTGTCCCGCCTCCTCCGCGCTCAGCTTCACCTCGAAGTGCCGCCGGGCGCCGTTCCAGACGCCGATGGCGCGGCGCAGCGCGGCCGAGTCGCGCACGTAGCGGCGGAGCGTGGCGGCAGGAGACGGGGCGATCGAATCCAGAGCGGCGGAGGTCACGCCGATCTTCGGCAGGGTCCGCAGAATCGTCGCCATCCCCTCCAGCGCCTGGGGCACCCAGATCGCGTTGACATCCATCGCGAATCGGCCGCCCCCGTAGCCGGCGTCGCTGTCGCGCCAACTGGAGGAGCGCCAGTGGATGGAATCCCGCTTCTGGAACCCGACGAGCTTCGTCGGGCGAGGGTCGTTGACGTAGGGGATAGTCATGAGGGTGACGAGCGCCATTTCGCGGAGCAGACGCTCCAGCCTCGGCGTCCCGCGGTCGGATCGGTCGAGCAGAAAGGCCCGCTTGCGGTCGGCCGCTATCGCCGGATCGTCCAGGTACCGGGCCATGAGCACCAGGAACTGGTACTCGTCATCGACCATGTGATAGTTCTCGCGAGTCCTCTGCAGGCTCCCCAGCACCTGGGCGGCCTTCTCCAGCGTCCCGCGCGCCGCATCGGCCCCCTCCGCCCTCCCCTCCCGGAGATACCTCGTCACCAGCGAGTCGTAGATCTGCCCGTTCTCCCTGATCGCCTGACCTCCAAGCGCCTCCTCGTGGCTGACCGAGCCCGCGCCTCCGAGCTTCCGCAGCACGCTGGCGAGCACGTGCTCCGCCATGGTCGGCACCCAGACCGGCTGCATCATGAGCGCGGTCATCAGCATGTCGCGGCCGAAATAGGTCGCGAAGTTGGGCAGGCCCGCCATCAGCTTCTCGCGGGTGCTGAGCAGCTCCACCCCGCGGACCTGGCGCTCGAGCCGCCTGGCCCGAACCCGCCCGGCGCTGTCGGTGGCCCGGCCCGCCTGGGCCAGAAAGGCGAGGAACTCGCGATTGAAGATCTCGGCTCGGCTGAGCGGCGTGAGCGGCGCGGCGTCGGTGGTCAGCCGGACCGACAGGTTTACCAGATCGCCCGAGCCCGCACGGATCGCGACGGTCCGGGACCCGGGCCGCAGGACCGAATCGCCCGAGGCGGTCCGGAACTCGAGCGCCAGGCGGTTGCGGCCGTCGAGCGACGGCCGTGTCACCGTGATCCGCCACCGGTTCCCATCACGGACGACCGAAATGGACGGAAGTAGCCGGCTTCGCAGCGCGTCCAGGGTTCCGGCCTTCAGGAGCGCGAGATGATCGCGCCTCACCTCCGCCGGAAGCCGGGACACCGCCGCCACCAGCAGCGACTCCTCCGCCACCTGGAACGGCGGCGCCGAGAACGGCTGCAACTGCCGCCCGGCATAGACGAAATCCCGCTCCACCCGCATGGAGCCCAGCAGGAACCAGCCGAGCTCCACCTGGGAGGAGTGAATCGTGAGGCGGTACTCCAGGCTCCGGGCGGCGCCGGAGTCGGCCACGCCGGCCGCCTCGGCGCCCCAGGTCATCCGCGCCGGCTTCCCCGCCCGGTCGCGCGCGGTGAATCCGATGCTCTCGTTCGCCGCGTCGGCCCAGAGGTGTACCGCCCGCCCGCCCCGCGGCTCGAGGTAGATCTGCAGCGCATTCCGCTTGGAGTCGCGATAGAAGCGGGTCTGGTAGCCCTGGTACGCCCCGGGGTCATCCACGCCGGGCTCCGGAAAGCCGAGGACCGGCGTGACCTGCGCCGCCTGAAGCAGCAGCGAGAGTGCCAGTGAGCCGAGCATCAGCGGGCGCCCTCGCGCGGCACGAGCCGGCGGCCGGTGGAATCCACGATCACGTCGAAGCGCTTGCCGCGGCTCTGCATGTTGCGGAGCACCAGGCGGGTGACCCTGGACGGCAGCAGCGGCGGGAAGGCGGGCTCGATGCCGCCGTCGCCGATGCGGAGCCCGGTCCACCCGTAGATCACCTGCTGGAGGAAGCCGCCGGCGCCGGTCACGAAGTTGACCGCGTCGTTCTTGGGAGTCTCCGAGAGCATGTGGAACGGTCCGCGCAGGTGGCCCTGGTAGCTGTGGGGAAGCAGGGAGTCGAGCAGCGCCCGGTCGCCCAGCTCCGCGGCATCCACCGAGAGCAAGGTGGAGCCCATCATCGCGCCGGGACCTTCCGCGAGCAGACGGCGCACCGCCTGGCGGAGCTGCGCCCGTTTGGCCTGCTCGCTCATCGGGACGCCGAGGGGATAGCTCAGCAGCGGCGTCACGGCGCCGAGCGTGGAGTCGGGCGCGCCCTCATAGGTGCGGAAGTACTGGCTGGCGGAATCGTACGGCAGGTGCAGCTTGGCGGCGACGTCGCTCCAGCGGGGATCGGCCCGCTGGCCCAGCCGGGCGCTGGCGGCCACCGCGATCTCCAGGTTCTTGCGGGCGACCGCGTTGGTGTAGGCGTCGTCGGTCACCCCGATCAGCCCTTCGTGGACCGAGACCACGCTGTCCACGTGGTACTTGTCGGCGGTGGAATCGTGCCGCACCCGGCTGACCCAGAAGTTGGCCGTCTCCCGGATCACCGGATAGCCGTCGCGCGCGAGCCACAGGGAGTCGCCGGTGGCGAGATAGTACTGCCACTGGGCGAGGGCCACGTCGCCGTTGACGTGGATCTCCATCTTCGCGTTCTGCACCGCGAAATGCGGCGTGGTCTCCTGCCCCCGCTCGTCCGCCTCCCAGGGATACATCGCGCCCTGGAACCCATTCGCCCGCGCATTCGCCATCGCCGCCTTGAGCGTCGCGCGACGGAAATCGACCAGCGAGCGAGCCACGTCGGGATGGGTGGCGAGCAGCGAGGGAAACATCCAGGTGTCGGAATCCCAGAAGACGTGCCCATAGTAGCCGCCGCTGGAGAGGCCCATCGGGGGAATGCCGATCCGGGTGCCCTGGTCCGCGCTGGCCAGGAGATAGAACAGCATCGAGCGCACCACCCGCTGAAGCGCGGTGTCGCCCTGGACCTCGATGTCGGTCTCCCAGCGTCGCCGCCAGGCGAGCGCGTTCGCGCTCGACACCGCGTCCCACCCTCGGTCGCCGGCCGCTTCCGGGACTCGAAGACCGGTGGCCGGAGTCGAGAAGCTCATCAGTTGGGTGAAGGTGTAGCTCCGGCCTTCGACGGCGGCGAATTCCACCTCCACCATGGCGCTATCGCCCGACGTCGCGGTGCGCACCTGGGCACCGGGGATGCCAGGAGACCAGGTGACCAGGGCGGCCTGGGTCAGCTCCACCATCCGGCCCTCGGGCGTGGACACCACGACCAGGCTCGCGCCTCCCGGCCGCGGCTTCGCGGACTTGGACCTCACGTTCATATATCCGGGATACCAGACGTCGGCCGGACGCCACTTGGGATCAGCCCGCGGCAGCGTGGCGAGCGGCAGCCGCCGGGGAGGCGTCCGGCCCGCCACCGCGAACCTGACCCGGAGCCGTCCGTTGAACCGCGGCGTCAGATCCAGCCGGATCGCGGCGAGATGGGAGTCGGCCCGGGATACGAACGACTCGACCCGCACCTCCGTGCGGTGCGCGCCGTTCACCCAGGCGTACCCGGTGCGGATCGTCCCGGTCTGCATGTCGAGCACTTGCCGGTAGTCGCGGATCGCGCCCGCTCCGATCGCGGTGCTGTCGAGCATCCGGACGCCGTCGAAGACGGCGATGGCATTCCAGGCCGGCACCGCCGCGATCCGGGGGACGTCGCTCGGCGCGTTCTCGTAGAGACCGGCCACGAAGGACGGGCTCGCGCCGATGCCCAGCGCGGGAATGACGACGCCCAGGCGCCCGTTGCCGATGAACGGCGACGGGTGGCGCGCGGGATCAGTCGTAGAAAGGAGAAAGGTGGAGTCTTGGGCCGCGGCCGTGCGGGCCGCGGCGGCGAGCAGGACGATCGTGAGGAACGAGGAGTACGTCATGCGCGAGCTGTCACCCTGAACGAAGTGAAGGGGCCATAGCGACGATGGTCTCCTTCGCTCCGCTCAGGATGACATCGCTGGTGTCGCGGCACATCGGAAAGGTCTGTCACCCTGAGCGAAGCAAAGCGGCCGTAACCAGCATGGCCTTCTTCGCTTCGCTCAGAATGACACTTTACTGCCCAGGCTCCGCTTCGATGGTGTTGCTGCGCGCCCCGAAGTCGTAGGTCACGCCTACCAGCACCCGCCGGGGCAGCAACGGGCGGGCGAGGAAGAACGGCGTGCCGCCGACACCGACCAACCGGGGATTGCCTTCCTCCAGACCCTTGCTTTGGAATGCGTTCAGCAGATCCAGGTTGAGCCGGACGCCGGATTGTGGAATACCGACGCTCGCGCCGAAGTTGAAATAGCTGTAGGCCGGCAGCTCGGTGTCATCCACCCGGGTCAGCGGGCTCTCGGTCAGGCGCGAGCCCACCCAATGGAAGTCGCCCCGCAGCTCCAGGTTCGAGAGCGCGGGCGGCGAGAAGATCGCGGTGATATTGCCGAGGTGATTGGGGACCACTGCCAGCCGCTCGCCTTTGAACGCCAGTAGAGAGTCCACTCCGCCGCCCAGCTCCGCCTTCAGCAGCGTGGCGCTGCCCTGGAGATGCAGCCCGGGGGTCGGCGACACGATCGCCTCCAGCTCGGCGCCGTACGAGCGGTTGTCGGGGGGACTGCCGGATCACCCAGACCGTGCCGCCGGTGACCGGGTCGAGCTCCGCCCCCTGGTTGATCTGGTTCTTGAGGTTGGTGAAGAAACCGTTGATGGTGAATGCCACTCGGCCCATCTGGGTCTTCACCCCGCCCTCGATCGACTGCACCTCGCGCGAGCCTCGAAGAGATCGACCTGCGCCTGGGCCGACGCGTTCAGCAGATCGTCCAGCGCGGGCATCTTATAACCCCGGGAGCCGGCGGCGAAGAGCGCGAAGTTGTCGTTCACCACATAGTTGAGCCCCAGCGAGCCGGCCCAGTCCGTGATGTCGTGGGTGAAGTGGCGGAAGCTGTTGTTGCCGAAATTGAAATTATTGAACGTCGTGGTGGGATCGTTGTCCAGGTCCACCGGGCTCACGTTCTCCGAGGCCTGCACATAGTTGTTGTACTCCACGCGCACACCCAGATCGGCGCGGAGCTTGTTGGTGAGCTGGATCTCGCCACCGATCACGCCCGACACCACGTTGGTTTCACCGGTTCCGTTCACGTAGTTCGACAGGAAATTCCTGAATCCGTTGCTGGTGATGGTGTCGAGAACGCCGCCGGTGTTGGTGACCACGTCGAGGAAACGGGGGTTGTCCCGCACGTCGGTCAGGATGTCAGTGAAGTTCCACTGGTTCTCCTGGGTGTAGTGCGCCAAGTAGGCTCCGAAGGCGAGGCTGTGCCGGCCGAACTGGCGGCGCAGCTGAATCTGATCGTGGATCGCGGAGATCGGCTTAGCGACGTGCCACTCGCCGGCCAGGGCCACGAATTCGTTCGGCGTGTCGAACGGGAGCCGGGCGCCGGTGTTGTCGAAATGATTGGTGAAGAAATAGCTGCGCAGTGGTGCCGACCGGGAGGTTCAGGCTGGCGATGTAGTCGGCCGCGGTCACCATGTTGTTCGGCAGGATCGCATTGTGCTCCTGGTCGTTCTGCATGGCCTGGGCGGTGTTCTGGATCCGCCAGCCTCAGCCAGGTCCAGCGCCGCATCGACCGTGAACCAGGTCGCCTTCGGTTCGCAACCCGTTGTCGAGCGGCAACCAGAGTCACGCCGCCGGGGTCGGCACCCGGAGGTCCAGCCCTCGGGGGTGCGCATCGCGCCGTAGTTGCTGAACCCCTCGATGTAATCCGGGTCGTCGGGGTTGTCAGCGGCAGCGGCAGGATGAATTGGTTCCGGTCGTTGATGTGCTTGACCGAGGCGCGGATATAGCCGTTGGCCAGCTCTCGGGTCACGTTGGCCTTGAGCTGGCCACCCCGAATGCCGGGGAACCCGGGATCGCGCACGCCGTGATCGTAGCGGTAGAACCCGCCGACGTTGAAGCTCCAGTCCTCACCGATCGGCCCGCTGGCGTTGAGGTCGTAGCGGGCAACTCCTGGCTGCCGCCGGTAGCCCGCATGGTGCCGGCGAACTGCTCGCCCCGGTCTTGTTGATGAAGTTGATGATCGCGCCCGGCGTGTTGGACCCGAACAGCGCCGAGGCCCCGCCCCGCACCACCTCCATCCGCTCGATGTTCGTCGTCGAAGCGGAAGAGGTTGTCGGCGTTCATGAAGAACGTGTGCATGGTGGGAAACACCGGCATCCCGTCCTCCATGAACATCACGTACTCCACGCCGAGGATGCCGCGGATCGAGATGTTCTGGTTCACCTCGCCGCCCGAGCTCTCGACCCGGGTGAAGCCCGGCACGTAGCGCAGCATCTCGGTGGTGCTCCGCGGCGCCGCCTGCTCCACCTCCTGGGCGCTGAGCGTGGTGACGGCAACGCTGGCCGCCAGGTTTGTCCGCGGCGTCTGGGTCCCGGTCACGACCATCTCCTGGAGCTGGAGCGGATCGCGGGTGAGCGAGAAGTCCTGGCTCGCCGTGCCGCCTGCCTGCACCGTCACCGTGGCTGAGTCGGGGCGATAACCCACCATGCGGACCCGGACCGTCTGGCTCCCGGCCGGCACCCGCTGCAGCGAGTAGTTCCCGTCGGAGCCGGTCTGGGTGGCGATCGCCGGCGACACCAGGAACACCTGCGCCGACGCGATGCCGGCGCCCCGCTCATCCACGACCCGGCCGTTTACCGAACCGGTCTGGGCCGCGGCAGGCTGAGCCGCCAGCAGGAGGGCGAGGGACAACGCCGCTCCGATCGCGGATATGCAACGAGGCCGTACCGACACACCTGATCCTGGGACCATAGCGATATCCTCCGTCTGTGCCCCCACCCGGCACCCCGCGACAGCAGACAGGTCAGCGCACGGCTGGATGCACCGGGCGGGAGGGGTGTGAGACTGGTCGGACTGAACGAACTGGAGAGTGGCCGGCGGAAGGTCGGGGAGCGGGAGCAGTCGGGGGGACACGCCGCGCGGGAGGGGCGGCGTTGGGGCGATTTCGATCTAGCCGGATCTGCGCACCGGACGGGCTGCGCGCCTGTCGCTGCTGGATCACAGACTGCTCGATTCCGACTTGTTCAATTCCTGGACGAAAACCACTGCGAAACCACGACGGCCGGGCAAGAGACCAACGGGCACTAGTTAAAACCCGCCGGTCCGGCGCGCAAGTGCAAATGACCCGAGGCCAAAAACAACGCCGCCTCACCCGGGGGCGAGGCGGCGCAGTGTGCGGTGCGACTTCGGCTTAGCGTTCGCCTTTAGCGGAGCGACCAGCGCAGGCCCACGGTCAGCGGGACCATGACGGCGGTGGTCTCCTCGAGGGTCTCGGTGTCGATCGCGCCCTTGAAGATCGCATGGAAGCGACCCTCGGCGTAGAGCGCGGCCTGGCCGAGCTTGAAGTCGAAGCCCGCGCCGACGTTGGCGCCGAACTTGGACTCCGAGTCGGTCGATCCGAAATCCTCGACGGTGGTCTTCCCGTTATAGATGCCGACGCCGCCGATCAGGTACGGGCGGGCGACCGCGGCGCTGGGGAAGGCGAACACGGCGTTCGCGGTGCCGCCGATCAGACGGCTGTGGCCGTCCACATCGTTCTCGAGGCCGAACCGATTGTAGAACGCATCGACCTGGAAGCCGAGCGGGCTCACGGCCGGCTTCACCCGCAAGGCGACCTGTCCGGTCCAGCCCGTCGAGTTGATATCGGCCATGCTGCCGGTCGGAACCACCGCGCCCGCGCCGAAACCGAGGCTCAGGCCGGCCTGCGCCTGTGCCGCTTGGGCCCCAAGGGCCAAGGCCAGGCCAATCGCGGCACCACGCATCAGCGTCTTCATCGTGTCTCCCTCATGAGGATGGCTGGGACGAAGAGAAGGGACGGACTGCCGTCCGGACCCCATCGCCCGCAAACCATTTGCCAGCAGACGTTTCACCGGCGCAACACCGGCGGGCAGCCCGATGTGGGGCCTGAGCTTAGCCACTCCGCCCCCGGCGGCCGCGCCGCGGCATCCGGGGCCGGAATGGCCCCGCCAGGCCGGGCAGCTCCCGCGCGATGCAAGCCCGATGGGGGAACCGCAACGGACTATTTTTCCGGCTATGTCGCGTGCAACCGCCTTCACCGCATGAAATTCGCGGCCGTCGTCAACACCTCCCGCCAGGTGGCGGAGACCCGAGGCCGGCGGGACAAGATCGCGCTGCTCGCCGGGCTGCTGGCCGAGACGCCCGCGGATGAGATCGAGATCGCGACCAGCTACCTGTCCGGCGCCGTCCGGCAGGACAAGCTCGGGCTGGGCTGGGCGACCATTCAGACCGCGATGCCGGACGGGGCAGCCGAGGCGCCGTCGGTCGAGCTGGCGGAAGTGAACGGGGTGCTCGACCGCATCGCCGCGATCGCGGGCAAGGGCTCGGCCGGGTCGAGACAGACGCTGCTGCGGGAGCTGCTCTCCCGACTCACCAGCGACGAGCAGCGTTTCCTCGGCGGCTTGATCGTGGGAGAGCTGCGGCAGGGAGCGCTGGAGGGGTTGGTGCTCGAGGCCGTCGCGCGCGCCGCGGGCCGGCCAGCGGCTGAGGTGCGCCGTGCCCGGATGATGGCGGGCGACCTGGCCTCCGTGGCACGCGCCGCCTTGACCGACGGCGGCGCCGGGCTCTCCGCCTTCGCGGTGCAGCTCTTCCGGCCGGTGCTGCCGATGCTCGCGGACAGTGCCGACGACGTGGACGCCGCGCTGACCGAGCTGGGCGAGGCGGCGGTGGAGTACAAGCTGGACGGCGCGCGGGTGCAGATCCACCGCCGGGGCGACGAGGTGCGGGTCTACTCCCGCCGGCTCAATGACGTCACGCCGGCCGTCCCCGAGCTGGTGGAGGCGGCGCGCGGTTTCCGCCCCGGAGACATCATCGTGGAGGGCGAGGCGATCGCGCTCCGCCCCGACGGCACGCCCCACCCCTTCCAGACCACGATGCGACGATTCGGCCGCCGGCTGGACGTCGACCAGGTGCGGGACGAGCTGCCCGTGACCCTCTTCCTCTTCGACATCCTCTATCTCGACGGCGCCTCACTGCTGGACGAGCCGCTCGCCCGCCGGGCGGAGCTGTTGGCCGGCGCCGTCCCCGCGCCGCTGCTGGTGCCTCGCATCCTCACCCGGTCGATCGCCGAGGCGGGCGACTTCCACCGCGCCGCGATGGCGCAGGGACACGAGGGCGTGATGGTGAAGGCGCTCGACGCCCCCTACGAGGCGGGCCGGCGGGGCCGCCGCTGGCTCAAGGTGAAGACGGTACGGACGCTGGACCTGGTGGTGCTCGCGGCGGAGTGGGGCCACGGCCGCCGTCGCGGGTGGCTCAGCAACCTGCACCTCGGCGCGCGCGATCCCGCCGGCGGCTTCGTGATGCTGGGGAAGACCTTCAAGGGAATGACCGACGAGATGCTGCGGTGGCAGACCGAGCGGCTTCGCGAGCTGGAGACGAGCCACGACGCCTACACCGTGCACGTCCGGCCGGAGCTGGTCGTGGAAGTGGCCTTCAACGATCTCCAGGCCAGTCCGCAGTACCCCGGCGGCCTCGCGCTTCGCTTCGCGCGGATCAAGGGGTATCGGCCGGACAAGTCGGCGGCGGATGCGGACACGATCGAGACGCTGCGGGAGATCTATCGGCAGCAGGGCGGCGGCTAGCTCGTTCGGGTCCGCTCCGAGATCACCTGGCGAACTTTCGCGGCGACCGCCTGCGGCTCGAGCGGCTTCTGCATGAATGCCTGGCCCGCCCGCAACAGCCCCCGCTCCTCCGCGTCCAGCCCGGTGTACCCGGAGGTGAAGATGACCGGGATGCCGGGCCAGCGCCGCTCGATCTCGGCGACCAGCTCCCGGCCGCCCATCTGCGGCATCACCACGTCGGCGATGACCAGGTCGGGCGGGGCCGGCGCGGCCACCGCGACCTCGAGCGCATGGGCGCCGTCGCGTCCCTCCAGCACCGTGTAGCCATAGTCGCGCAGCGAGCGGGCGAGGATGCCCCGAACGGCGGGCTCGTCCTCCGCGAGAAGAATGGTCTCCCGCCCGCCCCACGGCGTTACCGGCCCCGGCGAGGCCGGCTCCGGCGACGCCAGGCCCGCCATCGGGAGATGGATGCGGAAGCTCGACCCCACGCCTGGCTGGCTGGTGACGGAGACGAACCCCCCGCTCTGGTTGACGATGCCGTAGACCGTGGCCAGGCCGAGGCCGGTCCCTTCCCCGACCATCTTCGTGGTGTAGAACGGCTCGAAGATGTGGGTCAGCGTCTCGGCATCCATCCCGGTGCCGGTATCGGTCGCGGTGAGCACGACGTACACGCCTGGCGTCGCAACCTCGACGCCGCCGGCGGCCGGCTGCCCCGCATCGACCCGCAGGGTGGCGGTCTCGAACGTCAGCGTCCCCCCATTCGGCATCGCGTCGCGCGCGTTCAACGAGAGGTTGAGCAGCACCTGGTCGAGCTGTCCCGGGTCGGCGTTGACCAGTGGCAGATTCTCGGACAGCCGGAGCTCGACCCGGGAGATCTCCCCCAGCGCCCGCTGCAGGATGGCCTCCATCGCCTGCACTACGGCGTTGAGATCCAGCGGGCGCGGCTGCAGCACCTGGCGGCGGCTGAAGGCGAGCAGCTGCTGGGTGATCGCCGCGGTGCGCTGGGCGGCGCGACGAATGTGCTCCAGGTCGGCCCGGGTCGTGTCGTCACTCAGCGCGCGCCCGAGAAACTCCGCGGCGCCGAGGACGACGGTCATCTGGTTGTTGGCCTCGTGGGCGATGCCGCCGGCCAGCCGCCCGATCGACTCCAGCCGTTCCGAATGGCGCAGCCGCTCCTCCGCCAGCCACTGCTCCTCGAGATCGGTGATGGTGCCGATCCACTCACGGATCGAGCCGTCGGCATCGAAGACGGGGGCGGCCCGGGCGATCACGTGACGATACTCCTCCTGGGCCTGCGACCAGAGCCGGCACCGCACCTCGTAGAGCCGGCGAGCCTGGCGGGCGCGATCCCATGCCTTCCTGACCAGATCGCGATCGTCGCCGTGCACCGCCTCCAGCCATCCGATGCCCGAATGACGGCTCCAGTGCTGACCGGTGTAGTGCTCCCAGGAAGCCTGGGGCACGTCGAACTGCCCCGCCGGACCAGCGGTCCAGACGATCGAACTGGTGGCCTGCACCAGCGCCCGATAGCGCTCCTCTCGCCGGACCATCTCGGCGTCGGCGAGCTTCCGGGTGGTGATGTCGCGCTTGATGGACGAGGCGCCGACCACCAGGCCGCTTGAATCCCAGATCGGAGAGACCGTCAGGGCTATGGTGATTCGAGTCCCGTCTTTCCGGATCCGCTCCGCGTCGGCGTACTCGACCCGTTCGCCCCGGCGGATTCGGTCCAGCAGCTCGCGCTCCGATCCGTGCAGCTCCTCGGGAATGAGGACGAAGATGGAGCGACCCACCATCTCCCGCTCGCTATAGCCGAAGATCCGCTCCGCCGCCGCGTTCCAGCTGGTGACCACACCGTCGAGGGTCTTGCCCACGATGGCGTCGCTGGAGGAGGCCACGATGGACGCCAGCCTGGTGGTGGCTCGCTCGGCCTCCTTCCTCGCGCTGACGTCGCGCATGGCACCCACCACGCGGACCGCGCCACCCGCCGGATCGCGGGAGATGTAGGCCCGCTCCAGGATGACGGTATACGACCCGTCGCCCCTCCTGAACCGGTACTCGTGCTCCCAGGAATCCGCACCGCCGCTGATGGCGGCCCGGGACGCGGCCTGGGTCCCGGCGAGGTCCTCCGGATGCACCCGGTCGGCCCACATCCGGTAGTGATCGCCGGCCTGGGCATTGACGACTCTGGGGGGGAGGCCGAAGTAGGGATCCGTCGTGCCCGCCCAGGTGACGACACCGCCGACCAGATCCCAATCCCAGATCAGGTCCTGCGCGGCCAGGGCGGCGAGGTGGAATTGCTCTTCGGTTCGGCGTGGCTCGTCGGGCCAGGAGATAGCGGTCTCGCGATGTGGGGGAAGCACTTCGGTCGGGGTGGCGGCCACCAGGGCCGAAGTACTAGTATGCATCCGCCTGCCGGTTGGCAAGGTGATTCGCCCCCGGTGGGACAGCCGCAGGAGGATGGATGTCGTCGTGGCCCGAGATGCTCACCCAAGCGGATCCAGGCGACCACGTCGTGCAGTTGTACGGCGAGGACGACCAGCTTCTCTCCCGCAACGTCAGCCGATATCTCCAGGAAGGCCTGCGACGCGGCGATGCCCTCGTGGTCATCGCCACGCCGGAGCACGAGGCCGCCATCGCCCGTATTCTCGAGGCGGAATCCGGTGCCCGGGCCGCCGAGGCCGGTCGCGAAGGGCGGCTCGTCTTCCTCGACGCCAGGACCACCCTGGACCGCATCCTGGTGGACGGGCGGCTCGATCCCGAGCGCTTCGAGGCGGTGGTCGTCCCCCAGCTGCGCCTCGCCCGCGCCCGCTCACGGAGCGGCGCGGTCCGCGCCTTCGGCGAGATGGTGAGCCTGCTGTGGTGCGAGGGGCGGCAAGCCGAGGCCGAGGCGCTCGAGGGCCGGTGGAACGCGGTGCTCGCCACGCATGCCTGCAGCCTGTACTGCGCCTATCGGATCGACCTGTTCCGCGAGGGCATCGAGCACGCGGCCCTGAACGCCATCGTCGGCTCCCACACCCATCTGTTTGCCGGTCCCGCCACCATGCTGTCGAGCAAGCGTTCCGGCATGTGAAACGCCCTTCCACGCTTTTCCCCTTCCCCCCTGTTACCTAGATTCCTTCAATCCCCTGAGTTCACTCACTCCGCCGAGCAGGCATGGCCCACCGGACTGCGTCACGTGTGCCCTCCCAGGCGGAGCCACCGCCAGGCGCTGCCGCCGCTGCCCGGGTGGTCGGCCGCCTCCCCGTAATCGCGGGCGCCATCTCGGCCCTGCTCGGTATCGCCGCGGTCGAGGCGTACATCTTCGGCGCCGGCCCCACCATCGCCGCGGCGCCGTTTCATACCGCCGACGCGTGCCGCTCACCGCGCTGATGTTCGTGCTGGCCGGCGGCGCCCTGCTGACGTTCAAGGCCAACCTGCCCCGCCAGCAGCTCGTCGCCGCCAGCGCGCACGGTGCTGATCGCCGCCCTGGTCCTCGCCGAGTACCTGATCTGGCGGACCTCGGGCTCGACACCCTGCTCTTCCCCGACGACGTCTGCCTGCTGCGGTCGGCGTTCCCCGGCCGCCCAGCGCCGAGCAGCACGGCGTGCTTCCTCCTGCTCGGCATGGCGATTGCTGCTCACCAAGGACGGCTGGCACCTGGAGCACCGGCGGGTCCACCTCACCTCGCTGCTGGTGGCCGCGGTGCTCCCGCTGGTCGCGATCGTGGGCCACCTCTTCGGCGTGCCGGAGCTGTACGCCTTCGCGCCCGGCGTCGGCACCTCGCTGGTCGGCGCCTGCCTCCTCCTGCTCCTCTGCTTCGGGGTGGCCGCGGCCACCCACGAGCGGGTGATCGTGGAGCTGCTGGTGGAGCGGGATCCGGGGACGATCCTGCTGCGGCGGCTGCTGCCGGTCGCGGTCTGCATCCCCCTGCTCTTCGCCGGCCGGCAGCCTCCTGGCGCTGCGGCTCGGCCTCTACCAGAAGCACGTCGTGCTGGCGCTGTTCGTCACCGTCTTCACCGGCCTCTCGCTGGTGGCGGCGTTCCGGGTGGCGGCGGTGGTGCGCCGGGCCGATATCGAGCGCCGCGCGGCGGAGTGGGCCGAGGCCGACATGGCGCTGAGCGAACGGCTGCTCCAGGCCGAGCAGGCGACCGGCGCGGCGCTCCGGGAGAGCGTGCGGCAGACCCGGGAGCTGCTGGAGATCCTGAGCCACGCGCCGGTCTTCGCCCGGGGCCTCGACGGCCGGATCCAGTTCTGGAGCGCCGGCGCGCAGCGGCTCTACGGCTGGACCGAGCAGGAAGCGGTCGGGGCCGACGCGCTCAAGCTGCTGCACACCGAGCTCCCGGTGCCGCCGGAGGAAGCGGTGGCGGCCCTGCTGGAGCAGGGCGAATGGCACGCGGAGCTGGCGCGGCGCTCCCGCAGCCGGCGGCAGGGTGCAGGTGGCCAGCCACTGGATCCTGCACCGCGACCAGGAGGGCCGGCCCGGCGCGGTGATCGAGGTCGATAACGACGTCACCGAGCAGAAGCACGCCGAGGAGGCGCTGCGCCGCGGCGAGGCGCGCTACCGCGCCCTGGTCGCCGCCGCGGCGCAGATCGTCTGGACCGCCTCGGCCGACGGCCGCCGGCCGATCGACACCAGCCAGTGGGAAGCGTTCACCGGGCAGACCGGCTCGGAGGCCACCTGGGGCGGGTGGTTCGAGGCGATCCACCCCGACGACCGGGCCGAAGCGATCCGCGCCTGGAGCGAGGCGGTCGCCAGCCGCCAGCCGCTGGCCACGGAGCACCGGCTCCGCCGGCGCGACGGCGAGTACCGCAGCATGGAGGTGCGGGCCGTGCCGGTGCTCGACGACCACGGCCGGATCCGCGAGTGGGTCGGCGCCCACACCGACATCACCGACCGGGTCCACGCCGAGGAGCAGCTGAGCCAGGCGCAGCGGCTCCAGGCGGTGGGCACCCTCGCCGGCGGCGTGGCGCACGAGGTGAACAACCAGCTCATGGCCGTGCTCGGGTTCGGCGACTTCGTGCTCGGCGCGCTGGGTCAGGGCCACCCCCAGGCGGCCGACGTGCGCGAGATGGTCGGCGCGGCCACCCGCGCCGCGCGGGTGGCCCAGCAGCTCCTCACCTTCAGCCGGCGCCAGGTGAAGCAGACCCAGCTGCTCGATCCCGCACGCCGCGATCACCGCCCTGGTGCCGGTGCTGGAGCGGCTGCTCGGCGCCGACAAGACCCTGGTGATGCATCCCCAACCGGGCGCGCTGCCGGGTGCTCGCCGACCCCACCCAGATCGACCAGGTCCTCATCAACCTCGCCGCCAACGCCCGCGACGCGATGCGCACCGGCGGGCGCCTCACCATCGGCACCGACGACGTGCTGCTGGACGAGGAGTACGCCGAGGCCCACGGGGTGGGCCACCTGGCGCCCGGCGCCTACGTCCGCATCACCGTGTCCGACACCGGCGCGGGGATGAGCAAAGAGACCCTGGCCAAGATCTTCGAGCCGTTCTACACCACCAAGCCGGTCGGCGCGGGCACCGGGCTCGGCCTCTCGACCGTGTACGGCATCGTGAAGCAGCACGACGGCTTCATCTGGCCCTACAGCGAGCCCGAAATCGGCACCACGATGAAGATCTATCTCCCCGCCGCGCCGGAGGACGCCAGGATCTCCGGCGTGCTGGAGCCGCCGCTGCCGCCCGAGCCCGCGGCCGAGATGGACACCGTCGCTGGTGCTGGTGGTGGAAGACGAGCCGGCGATCCGGGAGCTGGTGCGGCGCACGCTGGAAGGCGCGGGGATGGTGGTGGTGGAAGCGGAGAACGGCCGCCAGGCGCTCGACATCTTCGCGCTGGGCGGCGACCCGCCCAGGCTGGTCCTGACCGACGTGATCATGCCGGAGCTCAACGGCCGCGAGCTGAGCGACGCGCTCGCCGACCTGCATCCCAACCTGCCGGTGCTCTTCATGTCGGGCTACACCGGCGACGACGTGCTCGCCCGCAGCCTGCTGCCGGAGACCGCGCCGTTCATTCAGAAGCCGTTCGCGCCCGAGGAGCTGCTGGGCCGGGTCCGGGCGATGCTGGCGGGAGTCCCGGCTTCAGAGGTACGTTAGCCCTGCTTCGACCTTTCCCCTCCAATCGGAAGGCCCTATGTCGATACTTGCCGCCCTGTGGCTTCCTATCGTCCTCTCGGCCGTCTTCGTGTTCATCCTCAGCGCCATCATCCACATGGTGATCAAGTACCACAACAGCGACTACCAGAAGCTGCCGAATGAGGACGCGGTGAGGTCCGCCTTCCGTGGAGCGAACGTGCCGCCGGGCCAGTACATCATCCCCTGGTGCAAGGATATGAAGGACATGGAGACGCCGGAGATGAAGCAGAAGTTCAACGAGGGGCCGGTCGCCGTGGTCCGGGTCCGCCCCTCCGGCCCGCAGTCGATGGGCCCGTCGCTGTCCCAGTGGTTCCTGTACTGCCTGATGGTGTCACTGTTCGTGGCCTACGTGGCGTCGCGAGCGGTTCCCCCCGGCTCCGTCTATATCGACGTCTTCCGCATCGTCGCCGGGGTCGCGATCCTGGCGTACGCCGCCGGCCAGCTGCCAGCGGCGATCTGGATGGGCAAGCCGTGGTCGGTGGCGGCAAAGGAAGTGTTCGACGGGCTGCTCTACGGGCTGGTGACCGCGGGTACGTTCGGCTGGCTGTGGCCTAGATAGGACACTACTTCATCCCGAGCGCAGCGAGGGACCTGGCTTGCCGAGTTCGAACTCCGGCCGGCCAGGTCCCTCGCTGCGCTCGGGATGAAGTATGCTGCCCGTCCGCCCGCCTGCCCGCCTGCCCGTCTGTCTACCTGGGAAATGCCTCGGGCAGCCCGCCGTCCACCGTCAGGATATCCCCCGTCGTGAACCGGAACTTCTCGCTGGCCAGCAGCACCGCGAGGTCGGCGACGGCCTCGGGCGGGATCAGCCCGGTGCCCATCACGTTGCGACGGCGGTAGCTCTCCAGCTGCTCCTCCACCGTCACCCCTCGGCTCGCGGCGCGCTCTTCGACGAACCGGCGGAACATCGGCGTATCCACCTGGTCGGCGTTGATGGCGTTGACCCGGATGCCGTCGGGGCCCAGCTCGACCGCGGCGACGCGGATGGCCTGGAGCAGCGCCGCCTTGCTGCCGCCGTAGGCGACCGCGTCGCGCCCGGGGGCCAGGGCGGCCTTCGACACCGAGACGACGATCGCCCCCCCCAGCCCTTGCCGCCGCATCACCGCGGCCGCGCGGCCCATCGCCATCACCGCACCGAGATAGTGGACGTCGAGCTGGCGCTGGAGATCCTCGCGGCGGATATCGCCGATCGGGGCGAACCGGGGGGCGGCGCCCGCCGCGTAGAACAGCGCGTCCATCCCGCCGAACTCCAGCACGGCACGGCGAAACAGCGCGTCGAGACTGGCGTCCTCCCGCACATCGACGCCGAGCCCGATCGCGCGGCCGGGATGCGCGGGCGAGGGTTTCCGTCGGCGACCTTCGCCGCCGCGGCGGCCTCGAGGTCGGCCACGACCACGTGGGCGCCCTCGTCGGCGAACCGCAGCGCCGCGCTCCGGCCGATCCCGCTGCCGCCGCCGATCACGACCGCGACCCGGCGAGGCACCAGCCGGGTGGCGCGGTCCTTCGCCATCTGCTCATCGACTTTGCGCCGCTCCAGCGGCCAGTGCTCGAACTCGAAGACCTGGGCCTCGGGGATGAACTCGAAGCGGTCCAGCGCCTCGGCGTTCTCGATCGTCTCGAGCACCGCGCGGTAGCAGAGGTTCGCCGTGACCGCGCCGCGCTTGTCGTGAAAGGCCGTGATCATGCCGAGCCCCGGCGCCAGAATCACCTTGGCCCAGTCGTCGAGCGGAGGCTCGCCGCTCCGGGCATGACGCCGGTGATACGCCTCGTAGTCCGTCGCGGGCCTGCGCCAGCGTCGCGCGGGTGCGATCCACCAGCTCGCGCTCGGGCAGCGCGGGATCGAGCTCCAGCCAGACGGGCAGCCGTCCGGCGCGGAGCAGGTGCTCGGGCGTCGCCATCCCCCGGCCGGTCAGCTCCCGGGTGCGCTCGGCGCCGAGCTGCGCCAGCACGTCGTCGCCGTCATCGAGGTGGAGGATCACCCGCTCCGGGCTCCCCAGCGCACCGCGCACCACCGGGAGCACGACCTCCGCCAGGCGGACGCGGCCGGCCTGTGGCGGGGTGGTGCCTCGCGCGGCGCCCAGCATCCGCCGGCCCCGCCGGGCGGTCTGGAGATACCGGTCGATGCGCGCCACCGCGTCGCGGAGGCGGGCCTCGCACTGTTCCGTGTCGTCGCCCCAGACCACGAGCCCGTGATGCCCCAACGCGAGGCCGGCGGCGCCGGGCGGAAGGTGCGGCGCCATCTCCCGAACCGCGCGCGCGAGCGCGAAGCCGGGTGGGACATAGGGGACATAGACGATCTCCCCGTCGAACAGCTCGCCGACCAGCCGCTCGCCGGTCCCTTCGCCGACGTTGGTGAGGCTCATGGTGGCGACGTCGTGGGTGTGGGCGACCACCCGGTGCGGCAGGAGCGAGTGCAGCGGCGTCTCGACGCTCGGGGCCGGGCCCTCCGCCAGCATGCACGTCGCCATGAAGCGCATCATCTCGGCGTCGCTCATCGTCTCGGCCTGCCGCAAAGCGTCGAGCCGCTGGAGCGAGAGCCGGGTGAATCCGCCGGGCCCGATGGTCCGCAGATCGGTGCCGCTGCCCTTCACCAGCAGCGCGTCGCCGAGCTTGAGGGATGTGTTCCCGCCGCCGGGCTGGACCAGGCGGGCATCGCCGCCGATGCGGTGCGAGAGCTGGATCAGACTCGCGAGAGGATCGGCGGCTTGGGTGGTTGGCATCGCAGGAAGATGCTGGGCGGCGCAGCGGGACAGAAGGCCGTGACGAGGCTGTGGCGTCAATTACGATTGCGAAATTCCCCATTCGTTTGTATTGTGGCTCGCGAGGTGGAAACTATATGAAAACCATTCTCAATCATCCGAGCCCGCTATGCCCGCACTCCACGCCCTGCTCCGAACTCTCGTGTGCTCTTGCGCTTTCGCCCTGACGTCCGGCGCTGCCGCCGCCGCCCAGGACCAGCCGCAAGCCGCTGCCGACACCGCCGCAAGGCGCAGCTTCAGAATTCCGCCCCAGCCGCTCGTCGCCGCGCTCCAGGAGTTTGCCCGCCAGTCGAGCGTCGAGGTGTCCGGGGCGAACGGGCTGCCGACGGGGACCCGTTCGGCCGGCGTGGTTGGACGGTTCACACCGGCCGAAGCGTTGCGGCGCCTGGTGGAGGGGACCGGACTCGAAGTGCAGGTGGTGGATGCGCGGACGCTCGCCGTGCGGCAGGCCGAGGACGCGTATCAGCTCGACCCGGTCGAAGTCGTGGCGAAGCGGCCGGCGGGCGAAACGTTCATCTCGTCCGCGACCAAGACCGCGACCCCGCTGCGGGACGTCCCGCAAGCGGTGACGGTGGTGGACCGGGCGTTGATCGCCGACCAGGGGATGCAGAGCATGGCCGACGTCGCCCGCTACGTGCCGGGCGTGACGATGGGCCAGGGCGAGGGCAACCGCGACCAGCCCACCATCCGCGGCAACGGTAGCACGGCGAGTTTCTTCCTCGACGGCGTGCGGGACGACGTGCAGTACTTCCGCGATCTCTACAACGTGGAGCGGGTGGAGGCGCTGAAGGGCGCGAACGCGCTGATCTTCGGGCGGGGGACCGGCGGCGGCGTGATCAACCGGGTTACCAAGCAGGCCGGTTGGTCCACGATCCGTGAGCTGACGGTGCAGGGCGGCTCGTACGGCACTCGCCGCGGCTCGCTCGACGTGGGCCAGGGCGTGTCCGACAACCTGGCGCTCCGGTTCAACGGCATGTACGAGAACTCGGACCGGTTCCGCCACGACGTGAACGTGGAGCGCTACGGCATCAATCCGACCGCGACGATCTCGGCCGGGCCGAACACCCGGATCACCGCCACCTACGAGCACTTCTACGACTACCGCACCGCCGACCGCGGCATTCCTTCGTTCCAAGGCCGCCCCGCGGCCGCCGACGCGCGGACCTTCTTCGGCGACCCGTCGCAGAGCTGGTCCGACGCCCGCATCAACCTGGCCACCGCGCTGATCGAGCAGGACCTCAGCAGCGCGCTCCAGATCCGGAACCGTCTGGTGTTCGGCGACTACAACAAGATGTACCAGAACGTGTTCCCCGGATCGGTCGATCCCACCGGGTCGGAGGTCAGCATCTCGGCGTACAACAACCGGAACGACCGGACCAACATCATCAACCAGACCGAGCTCACCTACCGGGTGGCGACGGGCTCGGTCGGCCACAGTTTCCTCGGCGGCGTCGAGCTGGGCCGGCAGGTGAGCCACAACCTCCGGAACACCGGCTTCTTCGACAACGTGGAGACCTCGGTCAACGCCCCACTGACCAATCCCACGATCTCGCTGCCGGTGACGTTCCGGCCGGGCGAGTCCGACGCGAACAACCGCACCCGGGCGCACACCGCCGGCGTGTACCTCCAGGACCAGGTGGCGCTGACGCCGTACCTCCAGCTCGTCGCGGGCGCGCGGTTCGAGCGGTTCGATCTCACCTTCAACAACTTTCGCAACCGGGAGGAGATCGACCGGACCGACGACCTCTTCTCGCCCCGCGCGGGCGCGGTGGTGAAGCCGGTGGAGCCGCTCTCCATCTACGGCAGCTACAGCGTCTCCTACCTGCCGAGCTCGGGCGACCAGTTCTCCTCGCTCACCGCGACCACCGAGACCCTGGAGCCCGAGAAGTTCCAGAACTACGAGGTGGGCGCCAAGCTCGACGTTATGACCGGTCTCGCCCTGTCCGGCGCCGTCTATCGGCTGGATCGCACCAACACGAGCGCTCCGGACCCGGTGGATCCCTCACGCACCATCCAGACAGGCAGCCAGCGCACCAGGGGCTTCGAGCTGGGCGCCACCGGGCACCTGACCTCGCGCTGGCAGATCGCCGCGGGCTACGCCAACCAGGACGCGTACATCACCAGCCAGACCGCTCAGGCCCCGGAAGGCGCCAAGGTGCCCCTGGTCCCGAGGAAAACGATCTCGCTGTGGAACAAGTACCAGATCCACCGGATGTGGGGCGTCGGGGTCGGCGTGGTCTATCAGGACCAGATGTTCGCCGCGATCGACAACGCGGTCACGCTCCCCAGCTTCACCCGCTTCGACGCCGGCGCGTACTTCACCCTGACCCGCGAGCTGCGGGCCCAGGTCAACGTAGAGAACGTATTCGACAAGAAGTACTTCATCACCTCGCACAGCAACAACAACATCAGCCCGGGGTCGCCGCGGGCGGTGCGGGTGGCGCTGACGGCGGGGTTGTAGCGGGGCAGCGGGGCAGCGGGGCAGCGGGGCAGCGGGGCAGCGGGGCAGCGGGGCAGCGGGGCAGCGGGGCAGCGGGGCAGCGCAAGGGTGGATATCTGTCATCCCGAGCGCAAGCGAGGGATCTTGCCGGCGAGCTTCGAACTCGGCCAAGCGAGATCCCTCGCTTCGCTCGGGATGACGTATGGGCTTCTCGCTTTCGTCCAGCCATCTGACGTCCCCACACTGTCCCACCGCCCACTGCCCCACCGCCTACTGCCCCACCGCTCACTGCCCACTGCCCCGCTGCCCCGCGGCCCCGCTGCCCCGCTGCCCCGCCGCCCCGCTGCCCCGCTTACTTTTCCCCCATGGATCTCACCAGCGGCGTCCCCTACTGGCTCGTGCGAAGCGGGCTCCCGGCCACCTACCCGAAGCTCGACCAGGATCGGAAGTGCGACCTGGCCATCATCGGCGGGGGCGTGACCGGCGCGCTGCTGGCGCAGCGGTTCGGGGAAGAAGGCGTCCAAACCGTCCTGCTCGAAGGGCGGGAGATGGGCTACGGCAGCACCGGTGCGTCAACCGCGCTGTTGCAGTACGAGCTCGACACCCACCTGACGGACCTGTCCGACCGGATCGGATGGCCCGGCGCGCAGCGCTGCTACCAGCTGCTCCTCGAGGGTCTGCATGGCATCGAGCAGCTCGCGGCGAAGGTCGGCGGGGAGGCGGATCACACCCGGAAGCGCAGCGTGTATCTCGCGTCCAGGCGGAAGGACGTCAAAGCGCTGGAGCGGGAGCGTCGCGCGCGGCTGGAGATCGGCATCGAGGTGGATCTCCTGTCCCCCAGCGACATCAGGAGCCGCTTCTCCTTCGACCGGCCCGCCGCGCTGCTCTCCCGCGACGCGAGCGAGATCGACCCGCTGCGGTTCACCCACGCGCTGCTGGCCGCGGCCGTGGCCGACGGGGTGGAGGTCTATGACCGCACCGGGGTCGCCCGCTACCAGTCGGACCGGAAGGGGGTGCTGCTGGAGACCGCCGACGGCTGGCGGATCCGGGCCCGCAAGGCGGTGTTCGCCACCGGCTACAACATTCCGCCGTTCGTGCCGCGCAAGCAGATCCACCTCAACAGCACCTTCGCCTTCGCCACCTCGCCCCTCGAGTCGTTCGACGGCTGGGGGGAGGATCGCTGCCTCATCTGGGAGACCGCGCGGCCCTACCTCTACGCCCGGACCACACCCGACGGCCGCGCCATCGTGGGCGGCGCGGATGTGCCGTTCAAAGGGGCCCACAAGGTGGAGCGGATCCAGGAGCGGCAGGTGGGTCGTCTGGCGAAGGACTTCGCCGCGCTCTTCCCCGGGATCAAGTTCGACGTCGATTGGAGCTGGTCCGGCACCTTCGCCCAGACCACGGACGGCCTGCCCTTCATCGGCGCGCCCCCGGATTTCCCGAACGGGTATGTCGCGCTGGGGTACGGGGCCAACGGGATCGTGTTCGGCCACGTGGCGGCGAAGCTGCTGTCGGACCTCTTCCACGGACGGGACACGCCGGACGCCGAGCTGTTCCGGATCGGGCGTTGACCGGCGGGCATCTGGCTGTTTTCGTGCGCGAAGCGCACATTGAGCGGAACGCCTTTGGCGAACCGGAGTTCCCATGCCCACCCACCAGATGGTCGCGCCGCCCGGCGCCGTCGATCGCAAGCCGGCCGACGACGAGATCGACGTCTTCGGCCTGACTCACAGCGGCCGGGTCCGATCCGAGAACCAGGACCACTTCCTGATCTGCGCCCTGCGCAAGCAGATGGTGGTGCATCAGACCAGCTTGCCCGAGACCGGCAACCTGATGGCCGGCCCCGAGCGGCTCGCCTTCCTCGCGATGGTCGCGGACGGCGTCGGCGGCGGCACCCGCGGCGAGGTGGCGAGCCGGCTCGTGCTCGAGGCGGTGACGCAGTACGTCTCCGGCACCATGCGCAGCTACTACGCGGCGGGCTCGGCCGACGACCAGGAGTTCTTCGAAGCGCTCCAGGAGGGGGCGGTGCAGTGCCACTCGGAGCTTCGGCGCCGCGGCGAGGAGGATCCCGAGTTCCAGGGGATGGCCACCACCCTCACGCTCTACCTCGGCGTGTGGCCCCGGGCCTACCTGCTCCAGGTGGGTGACAGCCGCTGCTACCTGTTCCGCGACGGCGAGCTGCGCCAGATCACCCGCGATCAGACCATGGCCCAGGAGCTGATCGACCTCGGCGTCCTCACCCGGAAAGACGCCGCCGCCACCCGCTACGCCCGCACCCTCTCCAGCTCGCTCGGCGGCCACCAATCCGATCCGGTGGTGACCCGGTTCGACATGACCTGGGGCACCGTGGTGCTGCTCTGCAGCGACGGGCTCACCGCCCACGTCTCCGACGACCGGATCCGCGAGCGCCTGCGCACCATGACGTCGGCGCGCCAGGTGTGCGAAAGCCTGCTGGAAGAAGCGTTGGAGGACGGCGGAACCGACAACATCTCGATCATTGTAGGCCGGGCGATCCAGCGGGAGCACTGAACGGCACGGAAGCACGAGTGGCACGGAAGTCCACGAAAGGGCGAGAACTTATTGTTTGTCTCGGCTGCCTTCCGTGTACTCCCGTGCCTTTATTGCTGACCAGAGCCGCAACTGCACCTGCCTACCAAGTGACAGAGTACTGCGCTCCGACGATGATGAGCGTCTCCGAAGCCCGCAGATCCCGCGACGGATCCTGCTCCGGCCACGCCATCCGCCGGCTGCTGAGCCCGACGTTGAGGGCGAAGTCATCGATCACGCGCACCGCCGCCGAGAGTTTCTCCCGGGCCTCGCGGCGCCGGGCCACGATGGGGCCGCCGCCGAACGCGAAGGTCTTCTCCGCGATGATGGCGACGGGGTTGCGAATTGAGGTCAGGTCTCCGTTCACCGACAGCCGCGTGCTCGCGATCTGCAGCGTCTCCATGCCGTCAGTGGAGATCCCGAACTGGGAGCTGGCGGTGATCCCCTTCACCATGATGCTCGGCCCGATTCCGGCGTGAAACGCGGTCCGGCCCGCCCGTAAGGCGCTCGGCCCCGACTCCAGCCAGTCGTCGCGGGTGAGACCCGCGTGCATCGCTACACCGTAGCCGAAGCCGTCTCCCCCGCCCTTCAGCACCCGCGACATGTCGAGCCAGGCTCCCCGGTCGTCCGCGCTGAGGAAACCCTGCACCCGCCCGTTCCAAGCGCCCGAGGACCACTCGGCCTGGAGCGACCAGATGTAGCTGTTGAGCGCGTCCTGGAGAAACACGGTCCGGTCGTGCCCCCGGATCGAGCGGCGGGCGAAGACCGAGCTCGCCCCGGCCGTCACCGCCACCACCCGCTCGTTGTGCACCGGCAGCTTGACGGCCACCTCGTGGTGGAACTCGCGGCACCGGCCTGCGCGGCAGGTGGCGATGCGCACCGGCTTCTTCAGATAGGGCACCGCCTCCCCCTTGAATACCGGGGCATAGCTGCTGGCCGGCTCGGCCTGGCCGAAGTCGGCGCCCAGCCAGAGGGTGAGCACCGAGTCGGCGCTCCAATAGCGGTCCAGCCCGTTCTCCGATTCGAAGACTATGCTGTCGGCGCCGGGGCTCCGCACCACGACCTGGGTCCGCTGACCGCTGTAGATGACCGTCGGCGTCATCTGGACCTCGACCGGCTCCGGCCCCAGCGACATCTGAGTCGAGCTGGAAGGCATGGCGCAGCCGGCGGCGCTCAGGGCCAGGCATCCGGCGGTCACGCCGGGCACGGCAAACGATCGGAACGTTGACGGTGCAAACATCCGCGCTGACCCTCTCCGGGTGCCGGCCGGACCGATGGCGATTGCATGAGTTGGTGAGTGCTGCGAGAGGCACGGGAGGAAAGCGCAAGTCGTGCGCCCGTCGATGGCACACTCTAACTCGTTCTTCGAGAGGCTAGTACCACCGAGATACAAGCCGGGCCGGAGGGGGACGCTGTGACGGCGCTACAGCCCGGATGAGAACCAGGTGAGCCACGATTGACCGCCGCCGCGTACTCTCTCCGTGTGAATCGACAGAACTGCGACGGAGCGCAACTATTTACCCGGAGGGCACCACCATGGACGGCTTGAACCAGGGACTTCCCGCGGCGGCCAGCGTCGAACAGGCGATCATCCTGGCGCAGCTCCAGATCCTGCGGGCAATCGAGCGGCAGCGGAATGGGAAATAGGGCGGTGGGCAGGCGGGCCGGCGGGCGGAACCCCACAACAGCGAACACGGAGCCACGGAGAACACGGAGTGTTTTCCGCGGCTCCGTGTTTTTTGCTGTTTTCATGTCCACCACCCCATCCCCCGTAGCCGGCCTCGAGCAACGGCGAGCCTACCACCTTACCCCCCAACAGCCTTTCTTTCTATCCGCGCCGGCCCCCGCGCTTCGAGATAGAATCACCCTAGTCCCAGGACTCCCACCATCGTTTCGATCAAGCCGGCCCGGATCGCCTCCCGCCTCATCAATCGCCGCTCCGACGCTCGTGAGGATCTGCTCGCCGGCCCCATCCAAGGCGAGCTGCTCGGCGCCGAGCATCTCGGCGAGCGGGCCCAGGGCCTCGCGGCCGGGCAGCACCTCGACCGGCGGAAGCGGAGTCGCCGGCAGACGCCGCTGCTGGACCGGCTCGACAGCACCCGGCGGATCCTGGAGAAGGCGCACGGGCGGCTCACCGACGCCGCCGACGGGGGGATGGACGTCGGGCCGGCCGGAGAGTGGCTCCTCGACAACTACCACGTGGTCCAGGAGCACATCGGAGAGGTCCGCGAGAGCCTTCCCCGAGGCTACTACCGGCAGCTCCCCGTGCTCGGCGGGGGCCCGTTAGCGGGCTATCCGCGGGTCTATGAGCTGGCCATCACGCTCATCGCCCACAGCGAAGGCCGGATCGACCTGGAAAACGTGAGCGTGTTCGTCGGCGCCTTCCAGCAGGTCGTCGCGCTCTCCATCGGCGAGCTCTGGGCGGTGCCCGCGATGCTCCGGCTCGGCCTGATCGAGAATGTCCGCCGCATGACGCTCCGCACGGTCCAGCGGCTGGACCAGACTCAGGCCGCGGATGACGTGGCCGCGCGGGTCGCCCGGGCGGGCGAGTCGGGACAGGCGGCGCTCGACGCGGAGCTGGCACGCTTCGTCGAGCGCCCACCGCCGCTCACCCCGATCTTCGTCTCCCGCTTCCTCCAGCAGCTTCGCTCCCTCGACGCTCCTCCCGACGCCGTTCGCCTCCTGGAGACCTGGGTCACCGAAGAGGCGCTCACCGCCGAGGAAGCCACCTCCCGCTCGACCCGGCGGCTCGCCCTGACCCAGGTGGTGATGGCCAACAGCATCATCAGCCTCCGGGCGGTCGCCCGGATGGACTGGAAGACGCTGGTCGAGAGCCAGAGCCACATGGAAGCCGCGCTGCGGGAGGATCCGGTCGGCGCCTACTCGGGAATGACGTTCGCGACCCGCGACCGGTATCGCCACGAGGTGGAGCGGATCGGGAAGCGGGTCCGGGCGCCGGAGGAATCCATCGCCAGGCGGGCGATCGAGCTGGCCCGGGCCGCCCACGCCCGCGAACCCGGCAACGTCCGTCTCGGCCATGTGGGCTATTACCTGATCGACGAAGGATTGGCCCAGCTGGAGCGCGCGGTCGGCTACCGGGCCTCCCAGGCCGAGGCGGTCCATCGCTGGGTGCGGCGGCATCCCAACCTGGTGTTCGTCGGCGGGGTCGTCTCGCTGACGGTGGCGGCGCTCGCCGCCCTGTTCTGGCTGGGCGGGGAGCCCGCCTGGGCCCTCTGGCTTCCGCTGCTGCTCATCGGCCTGATTCCGGCGAACGACATGGCGGTCACCGCCGTGAACCAGTTGGTGACCGCGTTTCTCCCCCCGCGCACCCTGCCCAAGCTGGACCTGCGGGAACACGGCATTCCTCCCGAATTTCGCACCGCGGTCGTGATCCCCACGCTCTTCGGCAGCGTGGACGCGGTGGGCGAGACGCTGGAACACCTCGAGGTCCAGTTCCTCGCCAACCGGGGAGCGCACCTCCACTTCGCGGTGCTGAGCGACTTCACCGACGCCCCCTCGGAGCACCAGGAGGGCGACCAGGCGATCGTGCAGGCCGCGGTCGACGGCATCGAGGCGCTCAATGCCCGCTATTCCGGCGGCGGCGAGGAGGTATTCCATCTCTTCCACCGGGCCCGCCGTTGGAATCCCCGGGAAGGCATCTGGATGGGGTGGGAGCGCAAGCGGGGCAAGCTTGCGGAGTTCAACCAGTTCGTGCTGGGCCGGGGCGGCGACGCCTTCTCCATCGTGGCGGGCGACACCAGGTCGATTCGCGGGGTCCGCTACGTCATCACCCTCGACGACGACACGGTCCTCCCTGCGGACGCGGCGCCCTCGCTGGTCGGCGCGTTGGCCCACCCGCTCAATCGCGCGGTCTATGACCCGGCGCGGGGCCGGGTCACCCGCGGGTACGGCGTGCTGCAACCCAGGGTCGGGGTCTCCCTGCCGAGCGCGTACCGCTCGATCTTCGCCGCGATCCACTCCGGCCATCCGGGCGTCGATCCCTACACCACCGCGGTGTCGGACGTCTATCAGGACCTCTACGGCGAAGGGAGCTTCACCGGCAAGGGCGGGTATGAGGTGGAGGCGTTCGAGCGGGCGACCCGGGGCCGCTTCCCCGAGAACACGCTGCTCTCGCACGACCTGATCGAGGGGAGCTATGCCCGGGCCGGGCTGGCGACCGATGTCGTGGTCTATGACGACTACCCGAGCCACTACCTCACCTACACCCGGCGCAAGCATCGCTGGATCCGGGGCGACTGGCAGCTCCTCCCCTGGCTCGGCGGCCGGGTGCCGGGGCCCGACGGCCCGGAGCCGAACCGGCTCGCGATGCTCTCCCGCTGGAAGATCCTCGACAACCTCCGCCGCAGCACCGTCGAGATCGCCCAGCTCGCCTTTCTCGTGCTCGGCTGGACCCTGCTCCCCGTCAGCCCGCTGCGCTGGACCGCGCTTGGCCTCGGCGCCATCGCCGCCCCCTGGATCCTCTCGCTGCTGCTCGCACTGGTCCGGCCCCCGCTCGACAAGTCCTGGCGGGCCTACTACGCCTCGGTGGGGCGCGACCTCACCGCCAGCGCCAGCCAGCTCGCCCTGGCGATCGTCTTCCTGCCGCACCAGGCCTGGGTTTCCGCCGACGCCATCCTGCGCACGCTCTGGCGAATGCTGCTGAGCCGGCGCCGGCTGCTGGAGTGGCGGACCGCGTCGCAGACCGAGCGGAGCCGGAGTGAGAAGTTCGCGACGGTGTGGCGGGCCATGTGGCCCGCGGTGGCGATCGCGGCCGCCATCCTCGTCGCGGTCGTCGCTCGCCGGCAGGCGCCGCTGTGGCAGGTTACGCTTGCGGTGCTCCCGCTCCTCCTGGCCTGGGCGCTCTCTCCCGCGATCGCGCACGCGCTCCGCGTCCCGGCGGTGCCACGCGAGCACCGCCTGTCCAACGCCGGGCGGAAGCAGGCGATGCGCTATGCCCTGCTCCACTGGCGCTTCTTCGACCGGTTCGTCGGCGAGGAGACCGGCTGGCTCGCGCCCGACAACTTCCAGTCCGACCCGGCGCCCGTGGTGGCGATGCGCACCTCGCCCACCAACATCGGGCTCCAGCTCCTCGCGACGGTCAGCGCCTGGGATCTCGGCTTCGTGGCGCTGGACGACCTGGCCCGGCGGCTGGAGCTCGCGCTCCGCTCGCTGGAGCGGATGCGGCGCTTCCGCGGCCACTTCTACAACTGGTACGACCTCCGGGACCTCAACGTGCTGGAGCCGGCCTACGTCTCCACCGTCGACAGCGGCAACCTGGCGGGGCACTTCATCGCGCTTCGGCAGGCCTGCATCGCCATCCCCGATCAACCGGTGCTGGACCAGCGCGCCGGGCGGGCGCTGGAGACGGCGGTCGCGCTGGCGGTGGAGCGGCTCCAGCCGGCGCCGGAGGCTGCGGCCGCGCGGGAGCACCTGCGCGGTGCGCTGGCGATCCTCCAAGGGGCCCTGCGCCAGCCCCTCTCCGCCGACCTCTTCGCCCGGGTGGCGACCCCGCTCCGCCAGGCCGAGTCGGCGCTGGCGGCGAGCGGACTCGCCGGCGAAGAACTCGACGCCGCGGGCGAGTGGATCGCCGGCGGCATCCGTATCGCGGAGGCGCACGCGCGCTGGCTCGCGGCGCTGCCCGAGCGGCCGGGCGCGACCCTGCGCGAGCTGGCCGCCGAGTCGGCCGAGGCGTCCCGGATCATGCTCCGGCTGGAGGCGATCGCCGAGCGGGCGTACGCCTACGCGATGGAGATGGACTTCCGCTTCCTGCTCGATCCCGAGCGGAAACTCTTCGCCATCGGCTTTCACCAGACCACCCACTCGCTCGACGGGTCGTACTACGACCTGCTCGCCTCCGAGGCGCGGCTCGCGAGCTTCCTCGCCGTGGCGAAGAACGACGCGCCGGTGGAGCACTGGTTCCAGCTCGGCCGCGGCCTGACCCACGCCGCGGGTGAACTGGCGATGGTCTCCTGGAGCGGAAGCATGTTCGAGTACCTGATGCCGGTGCTCGTGATGCGGTCGTTCCCCTCGACCTTGCTGGCCCAGACCTACGAGGGTGCGGTGCGCCGGCACCGGAGCCACGGCGCGGTACACCGGGTGCCCTGGGGCGTGAGCGAGAGCGCGTACAACATCCGGGACCGCCACCAGACGTACCAGTACCGGGCGTTCGGGGTGCCCGACCTCGCGCTGAAGCGGGGCCTGGGACGCGAGCTGGTGATCGCGCCCTACGCCACCATGCTCGCCGCGCTGGTGGATCCGGAGCCGGCGCTGGCCAATCTCACCCAGCTCGAGCGGCTCGGCGCGCTCGGGCCCTACGGCTTCCGCGACGCGATCGACTACACCCGGCCCGACCCCGACCGGCACTACTCGCTCGTCAGCACCTACATGGCGCACCATCTCGGCATGAGTCTGGTGGGGCTCACCAACATTCTCTGCACCGGGCTGTGGCAGCATCGCTTCCACGCCGATCCGGTGGTCCGCTCCGCCGAGCTGCTGCTGCACGAGCGGATTCCCCACCGGCTGGTGCTGCGGAGGCCGCAGGCCGCCCGCCCCGACGAGGCGCTGCCCGGCGCGGAGCTGGAGCAGCCGGCGGTGCGGCGCCTGGATACCACCGACACGCCGCAGCCCCACGTCGCGCTGCTCGGCGACCAGCCCTACACCATCATGGTGAGCCACTGCGGCGGCGGGTACAGCCGGTTCGAGTCGCTCGCGGTCACCCGCTGGCGGGCCGACGGGTGTCGCGACGCCACCGGACAGTTCGCCTACCTCAAGGACCTCTCCACCGGCCGGGTCTGGTCCGCCGGTCACCAGCCGGTCTGCGCGACGCCGGACTGGTATCGGGCCGATCTCGCCACCGACCGCGTCACCTTCCGCAGAGCCGACGGCGACATCGAGACCAGCACGGAGATCGCGGTGGTCCCCGAGGACTCGGCGGAGGTCCGCCGGGTGACGGTCACCAACGGCAGCGACGAGACCAGGGACATCGAGATCACCAGCTACGGCGAGATCGTGCTCGCGCCGCCCGACGGCGAGCGGGCCCATCCGGCGTTCGCCAACCTGTTCGTGGAGACCGAGTGGCACGAGTGGTGTACTGGAATCACCGCGACCCGGCGCCCCCGCTCGGCGGGCGAGCGCCGGCTCTGGTGCGTCCACGTGGCGGCCGTCGGCCGCGAGCGGGTGGGCGCGGTCACCTGTGAGACCGATCGCGCCCGCTTCATCGGCCGGGGACGCTCGGTTCGCGATCCCGTGGCGCTGGAGCGGCAAGGCGACCTCTCAGGCACCACCGGCGCGGTGCTCGATCCGATTTTCGCGCTGCGGGCCACCCTGCGCCTGGAGCCGGGTCAGTCCGCCTCGGTCGCGTTCACCACGCTGGTGACCACCAGCCTGGAGCACGCGTTCGAGCTGGCCGACCGCTATCGCGATCCCCACGCGGCCCAGCGGGCGCTTGACCTGGCCTGGACCTCGAGCCAGATCGAGCTTCGGGAGCTGAACCTGAGTCCCTCGGACTCCGCGGTGGCCCAGGATCTGGCCGGCCATTTGTTCTACGGCAACTCCGCCTTGCGGGCGCCCCCGGCCGAGCTGCGCCGGAACCGCGGGTCGCAGCCGCTGCTCTGGGGCAACGGCGTCTCCGGCGACTGGCCGATCCTGCTCGCCACCATCGACAGCGCCGAAGGGCTGCCGACGCTGCGCCAGCTGCTAGCGGCGCACCGCTACTGGCGGCGCCGGGGCATGACGGTCGATCTCGTCGTGATCAACGCGCACCCGCCCGACTACCAGCAGGACCTGGCCGACCGCATCACCTCGTCGGTGCTCGCGGTGGGCGACTCCACCGTCTTCGACCGGCCGGGCGGCGTGTTCCTCCGGCGGCGGGACCTGCTGAGCGCGGCGGAGCTGCTGATGCTGCGCGCCACCGCCCGGGTCCACATCCCCTGCGACGGCCGCTCGCTCGCCCGCATCATCGCCACCGCCATTCCCGAGGACGCGCCCGAGCCCGAACCCGAGGCGCCGGAGCTCGAGATCCGGGCGCCGGAACGAAGCGACTTCCGGGTGATCCGCGCGGTCCGCCGGATCGGCGCGCGCCTGCCCGACGTGCTGGCGCCGCTCAAGAGCACGCTGTCGTCCTCCGGACGGCCGCACCACGAGGACGTCGAACGCCCCGCGCTGGAGAACGGGCTGGGCCGCCTCACCGCGGACGGCCAATACGAGATCCGGGTGGATGGCCACGGGCTGCCCCCCGCCCCCTGGTCCAACGTGATCGCCAACCCGCAGGGCGGATTCCTCGTCACCGAGCGCGGCGGTGGCTACACCTGGGCGGCGAACAGCTACTTCTACCGGCTCACCCCCTGGCGCAACGATCCGGTGGGCGACGAGGTCAGCGAGGCGATCTACCTCCAGGACGCCGAGACCGGCGAGCTGTGGTGCCCCACGCCGGCCCCGGCCGGCGGCAAGGGGGAATACACGGTGCACCACGGGCAGGGCGCCTCGTTCTTCGAGCATCGGCGTGCCGGCATCGCGTCCCACCTCACCCTCGGCCTCGCGGATGACGCGCCGGTCAAGCTCTCGCTGCTCCGGCTCACCAATCAGGGAACCCGGACCCGCCGGCATCGTGGTCACGACCTACGCCGAGTGGACGCTGGGCGTGCTCCGGGAGCACACCCAGCACCAGGTGTGCACCTGGTTCGACGCCGAGCGGGGCGCGATCCTCGCGCGGAACACGTTCAATCCCGAGTTCGCCTCCTGGCATGCGTTCCACGCCATCAGCGAGCCGGTCGCCGGCCACACCGGGAGCCGGCATGAGTTCATCGGCAGGAACGGGACGTCGGCCGCGCCCGCCGGGCTCCGGAGCGGCGTGCGGCTGAGCGGCGCGACCGGCGCGGGCTTGGATCCGTGCGCCGCGCTCCAGTGCGCGATCGAGCTCGAGCCGGGAGCGACCCGTGAGATCGCGATCCTCCTCGGCGCCGCGGACAGCGAGGCCTCCGCCCATGAGATGCTGGCCGAGTATCGCGACGTGCAGCGGGGCCGGGCGGGCGTGGACCGCACGTACGCCGGCTGGGCGGAGCGGCTGGGCGTCATCTCGGTCCGCACTCCGGATCCGTCCTTCGACGCCATGCTCAACTGGTGGGCGCTCTATCAGGCGCTGGCCTGCCGGATCTGGGGGCGTTCCGCGCTCTACCAGAGCAGCGGCGCCTACGGCTTCCGCGACCAGCTCCAGGACGTGATGGCGCTGGTCTATGCCGAGCCGGCGCTCGCGCGGGAGCACATCCTGCGCGCGTCGGCCCGCCAGTTCGTCGAGGGCGACGTCCAGCACTGGTGGCACCCGCAGGGCGGACGCGGAGTCCGGACCAAGTTCTCCGACGATCTCGTCTGGCTGCCCTACGTAGTCGATCACTACGTCCGCACCACGGGCGACGGCTCGGTGTTGGACGAGCAGGCGCCATTCCTCGCCATGCGCGAGCTGAAGCTGGAGGAGCACGAGGTCTATGACCAGCCGCAGCCCGCCGGGGAAGAAGCGAGCGTCTATGAGCACTGCCTGCGGGCGCTCCGCCGGGCGTGCACCGCCGGCCGGCACGGGCTTCCGCTCATCGGCATCGGAGACTGGAACGACGGGATGAACCGCGTCGGCGTGGAGGGCGCGGGGGAGAGCGTGTGGCTGGCGTGGTTTCTCGTCGCCACGCTGCGGTCGTTCGCGGCGCACGCCGAGTCGCGGGGCGACGCGGCGGTGGCGGCCGAGCTGCGCGGCTCGGCGGACCGGTACGCCGCCGCGGTGGAGGAGCACGGGTGGGACGGCGAGTGGTACCGCCGCGCCTATTTCGACGACGGCACACCGCTGGGCTCCAGCACCAGCGACGAGTGCCGGATCGATTCGATCGCACAGAGCTGGAGCGTCATCTCCGGCGCGGGACAGCCGGCGCGGCAGGCCCGGGCGATGGCCTCGCTGGATCATTACCTGGTGCGGGAGGACGCCCGCCTGCTCCTGCTCCTCGCGCCGCCGTTCGACGCGACCCCGAAGGATCCCGGCTACATCAAGGGCTACCTCCCCGGCGTGCGGGAGAACGGAGCCCAATACACCCACGCGGCGCTGTGGGCGGTGCTCGCCACCGCGCTGCGCGGCGACGGCCGGCGGACCTTCGAGCTGTTCCAGATGATCAATCCGCTGACCCACGCGACCACGCCGGAGGAGGTCGCGGTCTATCAGGTGGAGCCCTACGTCGTCGCGGCCGACGTCTACACCGCCGAGGGCCACGTCGGCCGCGGCGGGTGGACCTGGTACACCGGCTCGGCGAGCTGGCTCTACCGCGTGGGGCTGGAGGCGATCCTGGGCTTCACCAAGCGAGGCGAGTCGCTGGTCATCCGGCCCTGCGTGCCGCCGGAGTGGGACGAGTTCACGGTGGAGTACCGGTATGGAGGGAGCCGGTACGCGATCAGGGTGCGCCAGACCGGCAGCGAGGCGGCCGGGGTCTGGCTCGACGGGCGCAAGCTCGAGGGCGACGCGATTCCGCTGGCGGACGACGGGGCGGAGCACACGGTGGAAGTCGTCAGGGCCTGAGGATCTCCGCGACCTCCTCCCGCAGTCTGGCGTGCAGCTCCTCTTCAGGATACCGTCGCTCGTAGCTCCACTGGGCATACTTCCGATTGAGCGCCCGGAGCTGAGCGGCCTGGGCCGGGCTCAGCTCGGCATCCCCCAGCATGCGGGACGCTTCGGCGAGAGCATTCATGGCTTCCCCTCCTTCGATGCAGGCCGCCGGACAGCGGATCGGCTTCTGTGCCTCCGCCGACGGGGCCCGGATCGCCTATGCGACGGTGGGCAGCGGACCCCCGCTGGTCAAGGCCGCCAACTGGCTCAGCCACCTCGAATTCGACTGGAACAGCCCGGTCTGGCGCCACTGGCTGCTGGCCCTGTCCCGCGACCACACCCTGGTCCGCTACGACGAGCGAGGCTGCGGCCTCTCGGACTGGAGCAACGTCGAGTTCTCGCTCGACGCGTGGGTGCGCGATCTCGAAGCGGTGGTCGACAACCTGGGCCTGGAGCGATTTCCACTCCTCGGAATCTCGCAGGGCGGCCCCATCGCCATCGCGTACGCCGTGCGGCATCCGGAGCGGGTGAGCCACCTGATCCTCTACGGCAGTTATGCGCGTGGCCGCCAGCACCGCGCGCTCTCGCCGGCCCAGCAGGAGGAACGGGAGCTGATGCTCCGGATGATCGCCGTGGGCTGGGGCCGGGATCACCCCGCGTTCCGCCAGGTGTTCACCAGCTATTTCATTCCCGACGCGACCCGGGAGCAGGCCGACTGGTTCAACGAGCTCCAGCGTATCACCGCCACGCCGGAGAACGCCGAGCGGATCGCGCGGACCTTCGACCAGCTCGACGTGCGGAAGCTGGCGCCGAAACTCGCGCTCCCGGCGCTGGTGCTGCACGTCTCCGGCGATCTCCGGATCCCGTTCGAGGAGGGACGCCGCGTGGCGAAGCTGATTCCGGGCGCGCGCTTCGTCCCGCTGGAGGGCCGGAACCACATCCTGATGGAGAGCGAGCCGGCCTGGCCCCGCTTCCTTCGTGAGGTGCGGGAATTTCTCGGCGTGCCCCAGCCCGAGGAGACGCCTTCCCCGGGGCCCGCGAGCGGCGACCGGCGGCAGCGCGTGGAGGCGGTGTTCGACCAGGCCCTCGACCACGCGGCGGACGACCGCCCCGCCCTGCTGAGCCGCCTCTGCGGCGAGGACCACGAGCTGCATCGGGAGGTGGAGTCGCTGCTCGAGCTCGCCGAGCGGACCGGGCTCACCGCCCGGCTGGGCGCGGCGGTGCGCCGCGGCGCGCCGGTGGTGCAGCCGGGCCAGCGGATCGGGCAGTACCAGATCGGCGAGCGGCTCGGCGCCGGGGGCATGGGTGTGGTCCACAAGGCCCTCGACCGCAGACTTCAGCGCTTCGTCGCGCTCAAGTTCCTGCCGCCGTACTTGAGCCTCGAGCCGGAGCTCAAGCTCCGATTCACCCAGGAGGCGAAGGCCATCGCCTCGCTCGACCACCCCAACGTCTGCGCGGTGCACGGCGTCGAGGAAACCGAAGATGGACAGCTCTTCATCGTGATGCCCTACTACGAGGGCGAGACGCTGAAGCAGGCGATCGCGCGCGGCGCCCTGCCCACCGGGCGCGCCGTCGACTACGCGATCCAGATCGCCGCCGGCCTGGGGCACGCGCATGCGGCCGGCGTCGTGCACCGCGACATCAAGCCCGCCAACCTCGTCATCGCCGCGGGCGACACCCTCAAGATCCTCGATTTCGGGATCGCCAAGCTGGCCGACGCGAACCTGACCCGGACCGGCGCGGTGCTCGGCACGCTGGCCTACATGAGCCCGGAGCAGGCCACCGGCGCGCCGGTGGATCACCGGACCGACCTCTGGTCGCTCGGCATCGTGTTGTACGAGATGCTGGCCGGACAGCCTCCGTTCGGCGTCGAATCCAGGGAGGCGCTGTTCTTCGGCATTCAGTACCGGGAGCCGCCCAGCCTCGGCGGGGCGGAGGCGGGTCTTCCAGCCGCGCTCGACCACGTGGTGCGCCGGCTGCTGGACAAGGATCCGGCACGCCGGTTCGGCGACGCCGGCGCGGTGGCCGACGCTCTGCGCGCGGCGCTCCCGCCGTAGATGGCCGTTTTGGAGGCGCGACTGCGCAATTAGTGGGTTGAGGCATCTCGTCTCACCTCAGCCCCGAGAGGCTCCCCATGCCGCGCCTGCGTCCCGACCCCACGTTCTACGCCTCGCCCTCGCTCGCGATGGAAGCACCACCCGAAGACCTGGCCTACGTCGCCCTGCTCGCCGCCGATGGATCCCGCCGCACCGACGCGCTCGGTGTGGTGGATACCCGGCGGGAATCCTCCGGATTTGGCCGGCTGGTCGCCCAGGTGGACCTGCCACACGCCGGCAACGAGCTGCACCACTTCGGCTGGAACGCTTGCAGCTCCCACCTCTGTCCCTACGCGCCCAACGCCCATGTCGAGCGGCGCTACCTGATCGTTCCCGGAACTCACTCCTCCCGAATCCACGTCATCGACACCGGTCCCGATCCGCGCCGCCCCGAGCTGGTCAAGGTGATCGAAGGTGAAGAGGTGATGGCCAGAACCGGATACGCGGCGCCGCACACCGTCCACTGCGGGCCGGACGGGGTCTACGTGAACGCGCTGGGCGCGCCGGGCGGCGACGGCCCCGGAGGGATCTTCACTCTCGACCACGAGACCTTCGACCTGAAGGGACGCTGGGAGCAGGACCGGGGGCCGCAGCAGCTGGCCTACGACTTCTCCTGGCACCTCGGCTACGACACGATGATCACCAGCGAGTGGGGCACTCCGAACATGGTGAAGGAGGGGGTGAACCCCGAGCTCCTGCTGGGCGGGAAGTACGGCCACGCGCTGCATGTGTGGGACCTGAAGCGCCGCCGGCACCAGAAGACCATCGACTTCGGCGCCGAGCATCAGATGGTGCTGGAGCTGCGCCCGGCCCACAACCCGCGCAAGGCCTACGGCTTCGTCGGCGTGGTGTTGTCGCTCGAGGACCTGTCCTCGTCGATCTGGCTCTGGTATCGCGATGCATCCGGGCCGGGCGGGGAGCCCGAGTGGAAGGCGAAGAAGGTCATCACCATTCCCGCCGAGCCGGCGGATCCCGCCGACCTGCCGCCGCTGCTCCAGGGATTCAAGGCCGTCCCCCCGCTGGTGAGCGACATCAACCTCTCGCTGGACGACCGCTACCTCTACGTCTCCTGCTGGGGCAGCGGTGAGCTGCGGCGGTACGACGTCAGCGATCCGATGTCACCGGTGCTGACCGGCAGCGCGCGCATCGGCGGCATGGTGCGCCGCACCGCTCATCCGGCCGCGCCGGGCCGTCCGCTCAACGGGGGCCCGCAGATGGTCGAGCTGAGCCGGGACGGCCAGCGGGTGTACATCACCAACTCGCTCTATACCCCGTGGGACCGGCAGTTCTACCCCGACGGCATCCGCGGGTGGATGACCCAGCTCCACTCTCCCGCCGACGGCGGCCTGGTCTTCGATCCCGGATTTCTCTGCGAGTTCGAGGACGGGATACTGCCGCACCAGGTCCGTCTTCAGGGCGGCGACGCGTCGTCCGATTCCTTCTGCTTCTCCTGAGGGATTCGCGCGATGGACGCTACGGCTGCATGGCCCTGGGTCGGTTTGCTCCTGCTTGGGGCCGGGCACGGGATCAACCCCGCGATGGGCTGGCTGTTCGCGGTGGCGCTCGGACTCCAGGAGCAGCGGCGCCGCGCGGTCTGGCGGGCGCTGGCGCCGCTGGCCCTGGGCCATGCGCTCGCGATCGCCGTGGCGGTGGCGCTCGCGGCCGCGCTCGGCGCGGTCCTGCCGATCCGCTCGATCCAGTGGATCGTAGCGGCGGCGTTGCTGTCGCTCGGCATCTTCCAGTTGGTCCGCCACCGGCACCTGCGGTGGGGCGGCATGCGGGTGGGGCAGCGCGACCTCGCCGTCTGGTCGTTTCTGGTGGCGTCCGCCCACGGCGCCGGGCTCATGGCGCTGCCGCTGGTATTGCAGGTGGAGCGACAGGGAGGGCACGGCGCCATGCTGCACGCGGGCATGGCGCCGTCGGTGGGGCTGCTGGCGAGCGGAGTGCACGCCTTCGGGTACCTGGCCGTGACCGGCGTCCTCGCCCTTGTGGTCTATGAGTGGCTGGGACTCCGGCTGCTGCGGACCGCCTGGATCAACCTCGATCTGATCTGGGCCGGCGCACTGATCGTGTGCGCCGTGCTGACGCCGCTGCTCTGACCCCGGTCAGTCGATGCCGACCCGCCCCTCGATCGAGGTAATCAACTTCGCGGGGTCGTAGCCGACCCCGTCCTTGAACACCAGCGCCGGACCCCGGATCACCGCGGGATCCGCCGGCAGGTCGCCCTTCAGCACCACGAGATCGGCCATCTTCCCCTTCTCCACCGTCCCCAGCCGCCGATCGACGCCCAGAATCCTGGCGCCGTTGGCGGTCATGATCTTCACTGCCTCCGCGGGCGCGAATCCCGCCTCGATGAACAGCTCGTAGTTCCGCTGGTCGCCGTAGCCCGCGAGCGCGCCGCCGATGCCGGTGGGATCCACCCCGGAGGCGAGCAGCCCGCCGGCCGCGACGAAGGCCCGCTCGAACGCCATCGCGTGCTTGAGCGCGGCCTCCGGCATGGATCCGGTCGCCCCGCTGTCGATCTCGTTCCGGATCTGGAGATACGCCTCCCGCAGCGGCGGCGTCATCGCCGAGAGCGTGCGGTCGTCCTTGGTCGGCCGGTTGGCCACGAAGGGCTCATAGACCGCGAGGGTGGACGTCATCGACACCCCGCGCTTCACCATGGTGGCGATGACGTCCTTCGCCGTCGCACTCGCGGGGTCGGCCTTCGCGGTCTCGCCGGTCAGCTCGACGGGACAGACGTCGGGCTGCTTGCCGGCGTCGAAGTCCGACGCGGTCGGCATCCCGTGCTCCAGGTTGTCGATGCCCAGCGCGACGGCCTCCCGGAAGCTGACGGAGCAGAGATGGCCGGTGACCTTCACGCCCCGCTTGTGCGCCTCCTTGATCGCCGCCTCCAGCTCGGAGCGGCGGATGTCGGTATAGGCCTTGAGCCAGGTCGCGCCCTCCGCCGCCCAGTAGGCCACGAAGCGCCGCGCCGCCTCCGGCGAATTCACGATCGCCATGCTGCCGCCGCCCTCGGAGCCGGTCATGTACGGCGCGGTGAGATGGATCCGCGGACCCGGCACACGGCCCAGGTTGATGTTCTCCCGGGTGTTGATCTCCGCGTAAGGCGACCGCCCGCCGGTCGTGCGGATGGTGGTGACGCCGGAGCCGAGGTAGAGCCGCGGCCCGGTATATGACATCTGCACCGCGCGGCCGCCGGCCGCGGTGTAGAAGAGATGGTCGTGCATTCCGACGATACCGGGGATCACCGTGTGCCCGGTGAGATCCATCGTCCGCGCGCCCGCCGGCACCTTGACGCTCCCTGACGCCCCCACCTCGGCGATGCGCCCGTCGCGGATCACCACCGTCTGGCCCGGCCGCGGCGCGCCTCCGGTGCCGTCGATCAGCAGCACGTTCGTCAGGGCGACGACGGAGGTATCGACGGCGACGTACTTGCGGACTTCTTCGGAGAGCGAATCGGGGCGCTGGGCCGCGAGAGGCCGGATGAGGAGCGCGAACAGTGCCGCCAGGATCGCAATCGAGCGCATGTGGGGTCCTTGAATGATTGGTATGCCATCCGCCCGCCCGCCTTACTCCACCTCAAACACCGCCATCATCCCCGCGGACAGGTGCTCCGCGATGTGGCAATGCAGCATCCAGCGGCCGGGGTTGGAAGGGTCGAGCAGAATATCCACCGCCGACCCGGCCGGCAGCAACACGGTGTCCTTCCACACCGGATTCTCCACCGGCACGCCATTCACCGCGAGCACCAGGAAGCGCTGGCCGTGCAGGTGGATCGGGTGCTGCATCGCGTGAAAGCTGCGGCGCTCGTTCACCAGGCGGATCCGCGCCGGCTCTCCGCGGCGGAACCGCCAGTCGATATCCATGTTCTCCCGGCCGGTGGCGGGATCGCGGAGGATCCAGCGGACCTGGCGACCGGTCGCCGCCCAGTTCATCATCGGCATCGTGCCGCTCCACTCCATGGGCGAGAAGTAGATGGAGTCGAGCTGCATCAGCCGCTGGGTGACCCGCGGCAGGTCCTTCGTCTCCAGCGTGAGTACCAGCGCCCGCTCCGGCGCGTCGGGCGCCTTGCGCCGGAAGTGCTCCATCTCGGTGGCCGCCGCGGTGTCGGCTCGGAGCGCGTCGAATGCCGCCCGCAGGTCGGGCCGCGCCGGCGCCGCGCCCACTTCCACCGTCCCGAGGGTATCCACCTCGGCGAAGAACCGGCCGTACAGGTGGTCCAGCCCACGAACCCGGTTCACCAGCGCCACCGTTCCCGGCCGCTCGAATCGCGCGTGGACCACGTAGCGCTCGGCGGGTCCGATCACCACGCTCTCGACCCACTCCTCCCGGGCGTACGGCCCCACATCCGAGCCCACGACCTTCATCCGCGCGCCGGCGAGCGACAGGTTGAACGTCCGGGTGCTGGCGGCGTTGGTGAGGTAGAAGCGGACCACCTCGCCCCGCGCCACTTTCAGGCGCCACCCCGGCTCGCCGTTGACGAGGAGAGTGTTGCCGAATCGTCCCATCAGCGCGTGGGTCGGCTGCTCCAGGCCCAGCGGCACCAGCCCGTCGTCCCCGATGAGGATGTCGTCCAGCATCAGCACGGCCTCCCGGCTGGCCGGCCCGTAGTCGTCGCCCTCGCCCGACCGGATCAGGAGATTGCCGTAGAGACCCAGCTCCTGCTGGATATCCTCACGAACGTGCGGGTGGTACCAGTAGATGCCCGCGTCGGGGAAGCGGAGCCGGTAGGTGTGCTCGCCACCGGGAAGCACTGGCGGTTGGGAGAGATCGGGCACTCCGTCGTTCCGATGGTCGAGCCGCACGCCGTGCCAGTGCACGGTGGTGGGCTGAGGCAGCCGGTTCCGGAACGCGACGGTGATCTCCGCGCCTCGCGCGGCTTCGATCAGCGGCCCGGGATACTGTCCGTTGAAGGCGAACATCGTGTAGCTCCGGCCCTTCAACTTCCGGGTCACCAGCCCCGCTTCGAGCCGTAGCGTGTCGCCGCTCCGGAGACGGACCACCTCCCGCGGCCGAGCTTCGACAGCCGGGCCCCGAGGCAGATACGGCTCCACCCCGGGGCGCAGCGCCATCTCCGCCGGCAGCATTTGCAGTCCGGCCGGCATCGGCACGCCGGTCCACCGGACGCCGCCCGAGTCGCCGCCTCCGGCGTGGTGCCCATGGTGGCCGCCGGCCTCGCCCATACGGCCGATCGAGAACTCGAGCAGATCGGGCGGGAAGAGCCGGGTGCTCGGCGACTGGCCGCGGAGCACGATCCGGCCGCCGGGCTCCGTGGCTCCAGCGTTCCGCTCGGCGGTGACCAGCACGACGAACTTCTCCAGATCGACGATGCCGAGATCGGTGCGGCCGGCCACGACTTCGCCCAGCTTCCGCACCGGATGCATCGCCGGCGGCGCCACCCAGGCGACGAACGTCCGGAAGTTGCCCAGCGATCGAGGCGAGGGAAGCGAGTCGGCCGACAGGATCAGACGGTAGCGCGGGAGCCCGCCGGGCGTGACGGCGACCGTGAAGGGGCCGCCTGCGTGCGCCAGCTCGACGGTACCAGCCGCAGGGACACCTGGCGCGGCAATCAGCTCGATGCAGTAGAGGTCCCGGCTCGGGCCCAGCGCCGCGGCCGGATCGCAGGGACGCTGCTGAGCGGAGGCGGTGGTGGTGACGCCGAGGACCAGCCCAATGACAGTGCCCCGCGACACCTACGCCGGGCGCGCGATGTGGGCGTGGACGAAGCTCACCGCGATCGCGCCTTCTCCCACCGCGGAGGCACAGCGCTTGACCGATCCGCTGCGCACGTCCCCCGCCGCGAACACGCCGGGGAGGCTGGTTTCCAGCAGGTAGGGTGCCCGCCCCACCGCGCGCCACACGTCGCGGTCGGCGGTCCCCGCCGGAAGGTCGGCGCCCGTCAGGACGAAGCCCTTGCGATCCAGCTCCACGCAGCCCCGGAGCCAGGTGGTATTGGCGTCGGCCCCGATGAAGAGGAAGAGCGAGCTGGTCTCCAGGCGGGCCGGGGACCCCTTCCCGTTGGCGACCTGGATCGCGCTCAGGTGTCCGTTCCCCTCGAGCCCTCCCACCGCGCTGTTGCGGTGGATCGTGACGTTCGGCAGTCCTTCGACGCGGTCAACCAGATACCGGGACATGCTCGCGCCGAGATCGTCCTTGCGGATCACCACGTGGACCCGCCTCGCGTACTTCGAGAGGAACACGATCGCCTGCCCCGCCGAGTTGCCGCCGCCGACCACGACGACCTCTTCCCCCCGGCAGAGCCGCGCCTCCATGTCGGTGGCCGCGTAGTAGATCCCCGCGCCGTCGAAATCGGAAAAGCCGGGCACATCCAGCCGGCGGTAGGACACGCCGGTCGAGACCAGGACGCAGCGGGTCCGGAGGCGGGTGCCGTCGGTGAGGGTGACGACGCGCTCCCCCTCGTCGATGCCGAGCGAGCGCACGGTGCAGGGCACGGTGATCCGGGCGCCGAACTTCTGGGCCTGAAGCAGCGCGTTCTGGGTCAGCTCGGTGCCGGAGATGCCGGCGGGAAAGCCGAGATAGTTCTCGATCCGGGAGCTGGTCCCCGCCTGGCCGCCCGGCGCCAGCGACTCCGCGGTCAGGACATCGAGCCCTTCGGATGCCGCATAGACCGACGCCGCCAGCCCGGCCGGCCCGGCCCCGACCACGACCAGGTCATAGACGTGGCCTTCCTCCATCCGGGAGACCATGCCCATGCAGGCGCCGATGTCGCCCAGCGACGGGTTGCTGTGCCAGGTTCCCTCACCGTCCATCACGATCGGCATGGCCGACACCGGCACATTGAACTGGCGGAGCAGCGCCTCGGCCTGCTGGTCCGTCTCCACGTCGAGGAAGCGGTAGGGGATGCCGTTGCGGGTGGCGAAGTCGCGCAACCGATGGGCCTCCGGCGAGAAGCGGGATCCGATGATCCGGACGCCCTCGAATCCCTCCTCGATCAGCAGCCGCCGCCGCGCCAGGAACGCCTTGACGAAAGTCTCGCCCAGCTCGGGCAGCTCATCGACCGCACGGCGCAGGTCGGCCGGGGTGAGCTGAAGCACCCGGCCATCGCCGACCGAGCGAGCTTCGACCAGCCCGGCCCGGCCGGAGAGCATATCCACGTCGCCGGTGAATTCGCCCGGCCGGTGGACGGTGACGATGTTGGGCGAGCCGCTGGAGTGCTCCAGGATCTCGATGCCCCCCTCGAGCACCACGAAGAAGGGGAACTCGCGGTCGCCTTCGGCGAACAGGACTTCGCCGGCGTGGACGTCGCGCGTGGTGCCACGCGCGGTGAGGGTCTTGACGTCCTTGGGAGTCAGGACCGGAAACGCGATCTCTCTGTCGGTAGCCATCCGTGGAATCTAGAGACGTCGGACCCAGTCTGCGGTGGTGCCGGCCAATTGGTCCATGACCTCGGCTCCGGTCCGGCCGGAGCGCTTGAGCACCGCGAAGGAATGGTCGGCTCCGTCGACCACGTGCAGCGTGGCCCGCGGGCCGAGCCCGGAGCAGACCGACGTGATGAGGGGGAGGTCGGCGAGGTCGTCACGGGTGCCCTGGAGGAACAGCATCGGCGCCTCGACCCGGCTGAGATGCTCCGCGCGGCTCGTCGCCGGCCGCTTCGGGGGATGCAGCGGAAACCCGAGGAAGACGAGCCCCCGGACGCCCTCGATCGGACGGTTGGCCATCGCGTTCGAGGTCATCCGCCCGCCGAACGACTTGCCCCCGGCGACGAGCGGCAGATCGGGCGCCGCCTCGAGAGCGGCGGCCGCCGCGGCCCGCACGGTCGCTTCGGCGACATCGGGAGGATCGGGACGCCGCGTGCCGGACTCGAGGTAGGGGAACTGGTACCGAAGCGTCGCGATCCCCCGCTCGCCAAGGGCCATCGCGATGGAGTCGAGGAACCGGTGGCGCATCCCCGCGCCGGCGCCGTGGGCGAGGAGGTAGAGGGCCCAGGCGTCCGGCGGCCGGAGGAGCAGGCCGGAGACGCGGCCGATGGCGTCACTGACGGGGATGGTAAGGGTATTCATCGAGTCGTCGTCCCGACCGGTGACTGTCACTTCATCCTCTCCATCAACCGCCCCAGCGCCGCGCCCAGGTCCGGCTCCAGCTCCAGCACCTCCGCGAGCGGATCGGTCTTCAGCTTCTTCATCCGCTCCGGCACCGTCCTGATGGTGTGCTTGCGGATGTCGAGCTTGCGGTTCACCTCCCGCCAGGCGAGCGGCACCGACACGGGAGCACCCGGCAGCGGGCGCACGCTGAAGGGAGCCACGATGAGCTTGCCCGAGCCGTTCTGGAGATAATCGACATAGACCTTGCCATCCCGCTGGGTGACCTGCCGCACGATGGTGGCGATTTCGGGGAGCTGTTCCACCAGGCAGCGGGCCAACAGCTCGCCCAGCGAGCGCGACTGCTCGTGGGTGCACTGGCGGCCCAGCGGAATCATCAGGTGTAGCCCCGACGAGCCGGTCGATTTGATCAGCACCGGCAGGTCGATCCGGTCGCACAGCTTCTTCGCCGCGAGGGCGACCTCCACCACGTGGTCGAAGGGCGCGCCCTTGGGATCGAGATCCAGCACGCACCAGTCCGGCCGCTCCAGCGTCGGCGCCCGGCTGGCCCACAGGTGCAGCGGGATCGTGCCGAGGTTGACCACGTAGAGCAGGGACGCCTCGTCATTGCAGACGAAGTAGTCGATCTCCCGCTGGGTGTCCTCGCTCCACATCCGCTCGGTGCGGATCCAGTCGGGCCGGAACCCGGGCGCGTCTTTCTGGAAGAAGGACTTCCCCCCGATGCCGTCGGGGTAGCGGGTCATGACCACCGGCCGGTCGCGCAGATAGGCCAGCAGCCAGGGCGACACCGAGCGGTAGTATTCGATCAGATCGCCCTTGGTGTAGCCCTCGTCGGGCCAGAAGATCTTCTTCGTGTTGGTGAAGTCGAAGCGGGGCAGCGGGGCCGCGGGGCCGCGGGACGGCTGTTCCGGTTCGCGTGGGCTGGCCGACGCCTCGGATTCCGCCTCACTCGCGCTGCCCCGCTGCCCCGCTGCCCCGCTCCCCCACCTGACACATTCTTCCGGCCGCTTGTCATCCCGAAACCTCAGAAACACCGGTTGCCGCAGCAGCCCTTCCTCGGTCCACTCGGTGTACTCCACCTCGCAGACCATGGTCGGCTCGACCCAGGTCGTCTCCTTGTCGCCCTGGATCGGTCCGACGCATGGAGGGTCGGGACGCTTCTGCGCGTCCAGCGTCCGCTTCACGTCGGCGAGCTGCTTGTCGCTGAAGCCGCTGCCGGCTCGGCCCGAGTAGGTGAGGACACCGTCCACGAATTCCGCGAGCTGGAGCGCTCCGAATCCGCCGCGCGACCCCTTGGGTGCGGTGAAGCCCACCACCACGAAATCGCCGGTCTTTCTCGCGCGGATCTTGAGCCACACCGACGACCGGCCGGCCTTGTACGGCGCGGCCGATTTCTTCGCCACGATTCCCTCGAGACCGAGCCGCTGAGTCTCCTCGTAGAGCACCTCGCCCTCCCGCTCTACGTGCTCGAGGCCGCGGAGCGCGCCGACCGGCGGCAGCACTTTGCGGAGCAGTTCCTTCCGCGCGTCGAGCGGGAGCGGGCGGACATCGAAGTCCTCGAAGCCCAACAGGTCGAACGCGAAGAAGGTGACCGGCGTGGTGACCGTGGCGTGGCGGATGTCGATGGGCCGGCTGATGCGGGCGCGTCCCTGGAGCAGCTGGAAGCTCGGCTTGCCCTCCGGGTCGAGCGCCACCACCTCGCCATCCAGCACCAGCCGATCGAACGGCAGGGCCGCGACGGCGCGAACCACCTCGGGGAACGAGAGGGAGCAGTCGTTCCCGTTCCGGGTGAGCAGCCGCTGCTCGCCTTTCCCTCGCCCCACCACGACCCGATAGCCGTCGAGCTTCGGCTCGAACAGCCACCCGTCCTTGGTGAACGGCCGGTCGGCGGTGTCGGCCAGCATCAGCTTCACGTCCTTCGCCAGGACGGTTCGCCGGGGCGCGCCGAGGCGCACCAGCTCCCGCCGGATGACTTCGCCCCGATCGCTGCCTTCGCCCAGCTCCGCCACCGTAAGTCCGGAGAGCACCGACTCGGGCGGCAGCTCCTCCGGATCCTTCGTGGCGTAGGCGTCGCGCTCCTTGATGAGGAGCCAGTCCTTCTCCGACTTCTTGATTTTCACCAGCGTCCACATGCCGTGGAGCTTGTAGCCCTTCAGCTCGAACAGCAGCTTGCCCTTCTCCAGCCCCTCCAGTGGATCGCCGGCCGGCACCCATTCGCCCCGGTCCCACACGATGACGGCGCCGGCGCCGTAATTCCCCGCCGGGATGAGGCCCTCGAAGTCGCCGTACTCCAGCGGGTGGTCCTCCACGTGCACCGCGAGCCGCTTTTCCCCCGTGTCGTACGACGGACCCTTCGGCACCGCCCAGGACCGCAGCACGCCTTCCATCTCCAGCCGGAGATCGAAGTGCAGCCGCCGCGCGGCGTGCTGGTGGACGACGAAGAGCCCGCCCCCACCGTCCGGCGTGATCGATCCGGCCGGCTCGGGGGTGCGTTCCAGCGAGCGCTTGGCGCGGTAGGCATCGAGGTGGCCGGAGCCGGTGGGTTTCGCGGGCATGGGGAGGAGGACGCTACGGGCGTGCCTGAGCGACGTCAACTCGCCCCGTCCTTGACGGAAACCTTCGGGCTCGGTACTGTGTTGCCATATCCAAGGCGGCTACAGCCGGGCGAACGCCATTCAGTTCTCCCGGCTTGACTTGGCCCTATGAGTTCGATGGTTGTCTAACTGTCGTATCCACTCAGGGTTAGACCGGATCGGCAGGCCGGGCGGTGTCCAAAGTCTCTCGGTTCCTGCGCAGTCAGCAGCAGGACGCGCCGATTCGGACCGGCGCCTTCGCAAACTCGTTACCAGGCTTCGTGCCTGACCCCAGAGGGCGTTCAACATGAGTCGTGACTTCCTGAATTCCCGTGGCTGGATCGCTTCCGCGCTGCTGCTCGCTTCGATCGTCGCGACCGGAGCCGGCCTGGCGGCCTGGAAGTACACCGACATCGCAGCCGACGAGGCGGCGGCCGCCAACCAGCCCGAGCCGATGGAGGTCGTCACCGCGGCGCTGGCCCAGCCGCGGGACTACCTCCGGACCACCACATCCATCGGCACCGTGCTGGCGCTCCGCTCCATCACGCTCAAGAACGAGCTGGCGGGCACCGTGCGGCGGGTCCATCTGACCCCGGGCCGGATCGTGGAAGCGGGGGCCGAGCTGGTCGTGCTCGACGTCTCGGTGGAGCAGGCCGAGCTGGGGGCGCAGGAGGCCCAGGCCTCGTTGGCCAAGACCACCCTCCAGCGGCTGCAGAACCTGCGGGAGCACGACGCCACCTCGCAGGAGGAAGTGGATCAGGCGCGGGCGGCGCGCGACGTCGCGCTGGCCAACATCGCCCGCACCCGGGCGGTGGTCGCCAAGAAGATCATTCGCGCGCCGTTCCGCGCCCGGGTGGGCATCGCCGACGTGCATCCGGGCCAGTACCTGAACGAGGGCACCGAGCTCACCACGCTCCAGGGCGTGGCCGAGGCGGTCCACGTGGATTTCACCGTGGCGCAGCGGGTGGCGGCCGGGCTTCGGGTGGGCGACAGCGTCGGAATCACCGCCGGCGCCGACAGCTCGCCGCTGCCCGCCCGGATCGTCGCGGTCGATTCGCGGGTGGATCCCACCACCAGGAACGCGACCGTCCGGGCCCGCGTGGTCGGCCCGGTCACGCCGTCGCCCGGTGCATCGGTGCGGGTGCTGGTCCCGGTGGGCCAGACCACCAGCGCCGTCGGCGTGCCGGTGAGCGCGCTGCGCAAGGGCCCCGGCGGCGACCACGTCTTCGTCATCGCGGCCGACTCCGCCGGAAAGCCGCGGGCCCATCAGCGAGTGGTCGCGAGCGGCCCGGTCCAGGGCGATCAGGTGTTGATCCTTGACGGCCTCAAGGCCGGCGAGCAGGTCGCGACGTCCGGCTCGTTCAAGCTGCGGGAAGCGGTGCTGGTGACGGTGGCGGACTCCAGCAAGCCGGCCGCCGGCGCCGAAGGGAGCAAGTAAGTCTCATGCGATCGTTCACCGACATCTTCATCCGGCACCCCGTCCTCGCGGCGGTGGTGAACCTCGTGATCGTGCTCGTGGGTTGGCGCGCGCTCACCGGGCTTCCGGTGCAGCAATATCCCCAGATCGAGAGCTCCTCGGTCATCATCACCACGGTCTATTACGGCGCGAGCGCCGAGACCGTGCGCGGGTTCCTCACCACGCCGATCGAGCGTTCGGTGTCGGCCATCGGCGGGGTCGACTACGTCGAATCCACCAGCCGCGCCGGCGTCAGCACCGTCACCGTTCGCCTCAAGCTGAACCACAACAGCACCCAGGCGCTGGCGGAGGTGACCGCGCGGATCCAGCAGGTGCGCTCGGAGCTGCCCCAGGAGGCGGAGCCGCCGGTGATCGAGGTGCAGCGGGCCGACCGGCCCTACGCCACGTTCTACCTGAGCTTCACCTCGTCGGAGCGGACGGTCCCGCAGATCACCGACTGGCTCTCCCGCACGATTCAGCCGCAGCTCGCCACCATCCAGGGCGTGCAGCGGGTGACCAACAGCGAGGGCGGCCAGCCGATCGCGATGCGGGTCTGGATCGACCCCGACAAGCTCGCGGCGCTGAACCTCGCGCCGGGCGACGTCCAGGCCGCGCTCCAGCGCAACAACTACCTGGCGGCCGTCGGGCAGACCAAGGGCGACCAGGTGCAGATCAACCTGCTGGCCAACACCGATTTGCGCTCGGTGGAGGAGTTCTCCAACCTGATCGTCGCCGACCGCGGCGGCGCCATCGTCCGGCTGAGCGACGTGGCCCGGGTGGAGTTGGGCTCGGAGGAAGCGACCCTGGTCGCCAAGTACAACGACCAGGAGAGCGTCTATCTCGGCGTCTGGCCGCTGGTCGGGGCCAACGAGATCGACGTCCAGAAGCGGCTGGTCGCGGAGATGGATCGCCTGCGGCCCACGCTGCCGAAGGACATCGAGATGCGGCTGGTCTGGGACGGCACCCGGTTCATGCGCGACGCGCTGTCGGAGATCTCCAAGACCCTGCTGGAGACCATGCTGATCGTGGCCTTCGCGGTCTTCCTGTTCATGGGCTCGGTCCGCTCCGCGCTGGTGCCGCTGGTAGCGATGCCGGTGTCCCTGGTGGGCGCGGCCATCGTGATGTACGCCATGGGCTTCAGTCTCAACCTGCTGACCATCCTCGCGATCGTGCTGTCGGTGGGTCTCGTGGTGGACGACGCCATCGTCGTGGTGGAGAACATCGAGCGCCACGTGCGCGAGGGGAAGTCGCGCCGGCAGGCGGCCCTGATCGGGGCCCGCGAGCTGGTGGGCCCGATCATCGCGATGACCATCACGCTCGCCGCGGTGTACACCCCGATCGGCTTCCAGGGCGGCCTCACTGGTTCGCTCTTCCTGGAGTTCGCCATCACCCTGGCGGCCGCGGTCGTGGTCTCCGGCATCGTCGCCGTGACGCTTTCGCCCGCGATGAGCATGAAGCTCCTGCATCCGCACGGGGAGGAAGGCCGGCTCACCCGCTGGGTGAACCACGCGTTCGACTGGGTGCGCGACCGCTACGCCCGGCTGCTCGACGGCGCGCTTCAGATTCGCTGGGCCATCGTGGCGGCCTCGATGCTGATCATGGCGGCGGCCTGGCCCCTGTACTCCTTCAGCCGCCGCGAGCTCGCGCCGGTGGAAGACCAGACCCACATCAGCCTCTTCCTCGACGCGCCGCCCGATGCCTCGCTCGCGGCCACCAACCGGGCATCGCTTGAGGTGGTGAAGGCGATCCGCGCCTTCCCCGAGACCGAGTTCATGTGGTCGCTGACGGCGAATTGGGGCGGCTTCGGCGGACTGGTGGCGAAGGACTGGCGGGAGCGGGAGCGCTCGACCGAGGAGATGTACGGCGAGGTGTTCGGCGCCGTGTCGCAGATCCCCGGGCTCCGGGTGTTCCCCCGGCTGGACCCGCCGCTTCCCACGCCCGGCCAGTACGACGTCGAGCTGGTGCTCCAGAGCGACCTGCCGCCGGAGCAGATGCTGGAGACGGTGGGCGCGGTCGTCGGCGCCGGCTGGCAGAGCGGCAAGTTCCTGTACGTCGATACCGATCTCAAGATCGACCTGCCCGAGGCGCGGGTGGTCATCGATCGCGAGCAGGTGGCCGACCTCGGACTCGACCTGGCGAGTGTGGGCCAGGAGCTGGGCACGCTGCTCGGCGGCGGATACGTGAACCGGTTCAACTTTTTCGACCGGAGCTACAAGGTCATCCCGCAGATCGGCGAGAAGGACCGGGCGACGGTGGGGCCGCTGCTCGACCTCAAGATCAAGACCCCGAGCGGCGAGCTGGTACCGGTCTCGACCTTCACCCGGATCGAATCGAGCACCGCGCCCCGTTCACTCAACCGGTTCCAGCAGCGGAACGCGGTCCGGATCTTCGGGGGCGTCAAGCCGGGGGTCACGAAGGAGGAAGGCTTGCGGGTGCTTGAAGCGGCGGCGGCGGGCGCGGGCGGTCCCGGGATCATCATGGATTACGCCGGCGAGTCGCGGCAGATCCGCCACGAAGGCGGCGCGCTGGTCGTCACCCTCGGCTTCGCGGTGGTCCTGATCTACCTGGTGCTCGCGGCGCAGTTCAAGAGCTTCCGCGACCCCTTGATCGTGCTGTTGGGCTCGGTGCCGCTGGCCATCTCCGGCGCCCTGCTCTTCAGCTTCCTCGATCTGACGACGATCAACATCTACTCGCAGGTCGGCCTGATCACGCTGGTGGGCCTGATCGCGAAGAACGGCATCCTGATCGTCCAGTTCGCCAACACGCTCCAGGAGCGCGGGCTGGAGAAGCTCGCCGCGCTGCGCGAGGCGTCGTTGACCCGGCTCCGGCCGGTGCTGATGACGTCGGCGGCCACCGTGTTCGGACACTTCCCGCTGGTGCTAGTCTCCGGCCCGGGCTCAGAGGCGCGGAACAGCATCGGCACCGTCCTGGTGAGCGGGATGCTCATCGGTACCGTCTTTACGCTGTTCGTGGTGCCGGTGTTCTACTCGCTGATCGCCGCGCAACACAAGCCGGTGGAGATGACGGAGGAGTTTCCGGTGGTGCAACCGGCCGCGGCCGTGTCATAAAACAGCGGGAAAAGTGAAAAGTGAAAGGGGAAAGGGAGGGACCCTGCAGGAGGGTTTTCCTCCCTTTCACTTTTCACCTTTCACTTTTCCCGCTGTTGCTAACCTCAATCGGCGCTTAAGCCTGCGCTCCGTCTCTTGCGGCCTCCGCCCTAACTCGGTATATCCTCTCTCTCCCATGCCTGCCAGAACCATCGGTTCCGCCACGATCTCCTTCGGACTGGTCTCAGTCCCGGTCAATCTCTTTTCGTCCTCCGAGTCCTCCGCCGCCATCAGCTTCAACATGCTGCACAGCACGTGCGGCTCGCGGCTCAAGCAGCAGTACATCTGCTCCACCGAGGGGATGGTGGTCGAGAAGGACGAAGTCACCAAGGGGTACGAGTTCTCCAAGGGGCAGTATGTCCGGTTCACGCCCGAGGAGATCAAGGCCCTGGATGAGAAGGCCACCAACACGATCGACATCGGGGAGTTCGTGCCGCTGGCCGCGGTGGATCGGATCTATCTGGAGAAGGTCTATTTCCTCGGGGCCGGCAAGGGCGGCGAGCGCGCCTACCGCCTGCTGGTCGCCGCGCTCGAGGCCTCCGGCCGGGCCGCGCTGGGCCAGTATTCCGCCCGCGGCAAGCAGTATCTCGTGCTGATCCGCCCGATGGGCGACCTGCTGGTGATGGAGCAGCTCCACTACCATGGCGAGCTCAAGAGCGCCGACGAGGTGCCCCGGCCCGATGTGGTGGTCAAGGACGCCGAGCTGGCGCTGGCGCGGCAGCTGATCGAGCAGGGATCGGTCGAGGAGTTCAAGCCGGAGAATTACCGCGACACCGTGCGGGACCGGGTGCTCGAGGCCATCCAGGCCAAGGTGGAGGGCCAGGAGATCACCGCCGAGCCCGCAGCGCCGCAGACCAAGATCATCGACCTGATGGACGCGCTCAAAGCCAGTCTGGCCAAGCGGGAGACCACCGCGGAGAAGCGGCCGGCGCAACGCGTCGCCGCCTCGAAGTCGGACGAGAAAGACGCCCCGGCCAAGCCCAAGAAGAAGGCGGGCGGCGCGCGGTAACCTGATCGCCATGAAGTCCTATACCACTCGCGACGTGGCCAAGCTGATCGGCCTGTCCGAGGCGCAGGTCCGCTCTCACGCGCGGGTGGGGTATCTGTCCCCCGGCCGCGGCCCCCGCAACGCCTACCGCTTCTCCTTTCAGGACCTGGTACTGCTCCGCGCCGCCAAGGCGTTGCGAGACGCCCGCATCGCGCCGCGCCGAATCGGCCGGGCGCTGCGCAGCCTTCGCCGCCAGCTCCCGCCGGGCCGGTCGTTGAGCGGCGTGCGGATCTGCAGCGAGGGCGGCCGGATCGTGGTGCGGGATGGACGCCGGAGCTGGAACCCGGGCTCGGACCAGCTCCTGCTCGACTTCGACGTCGATGGCCTGGCCGTGGGACTCGGGCGGGGTCACGCGCGCGCCCGAATCAACCTGGGCCGCTGGCTCCAGGAGGACGGGCACCCCGAGCTGGCGGTCGCCGAATACCGCGCGGCCCTGCGGGCCCAGCCCGGGCATCCCGCCGCCGCGTTCAACCTGGGAACCGCGCTGGAGGAGCTGGGGCGGCGGGCGGAGGCGATCGAGGCCTACCGGACGGCGCTGGCGGGCGACGCCGGACTCGCCGCGGCGCACTTCAATCTGGCCCGGCTCTACCGGCGGACCGGCCGCGGGTCGGCCGCCTCGCGGCACCTCCGGGCGTACCGCCTCCTGAGCCGGTAGAACGGTTACCCATGCAGATCCTGGTCGGCACCAGCGGCTGGTCCTACAAAGAGTGGAAGGGCGCATTCTACCCGTCCGATCTCCCCGCGGACGAGATGCTGCGCTACTACTCCGCGCGGCTGCCCGCCGTGGAGATCAACAACTCGTTCTACCGGATCCCCCGGGAGTCGGTGCTGCTGGACTGGGCCGGCCAGGTGCCGCCCGATTTCCGCTTCGTGCTCAAGGCCTCCCGGCGCATCACCCACATCCACCGGCTGGTAGATCAGGACGACACGCTGGGCTACTTCCTCCGGATCGCCAACGTCCTCGGCGAGCGGCTCGGGCCGACGCTGTTCCAGTGCCCGCCGACGCTCAAGAAGGACATCGGCAGGCTGCGCGACTTCCTCGCCAAGGTGCCGAGGACCTGGCGCTCGGCCATGGAGTTCCGGCATGACTCCTGGTTCGACGACGAGGTCTATGAGGCGCTCCGGGAGCACGACGTAGCGCTGGTCGCCGTGGATCAGGACGAGGGCACCACGCCGCTGGTGCCGACGGCGTCCTGGGGGTACCTCCGCCTCCGGAAGCTGGTCTATGACGATGGGGAGCTGCACACCTGGGCGACCCGGGTCGCTGAACAGCCATGGTCCCAGGCGTTCGTCTTTCTGAAGCACGAAGAGGACAGTCCCGCCGGACCCGACGCCGCTAGCAGACTCAAGGCAATGGTGTAGGATTGGGAGTCCGGAACCGGCCGGTGGAATCGGGGCCCAACCGGATATAGTCAGTGGATTCAGACCCCTCGCCGGCTCAGGATGGCGGTGGCTGCGGTCGAGTGATGGAGGAAGTTGAGCCACTCTCGATTTGTCACCCTGAGCGCGACGGGGGTCTCTTCCACCGGGACTATTGACTCCCCGCTATCCGCCCTAGATTCCGCCCCGTGACTTCCCCGACCCCAGACCTCTCCCGCCTCCGGATCAACCGGGACGCGCCCCCTCCGGCGCTCCGGCGGGCCCTCGGACGCAACATCGCGCTCGGCCTCGGTGCGCTGGCGATCATTGCCGGCGCGGTGATCGCCCTGCGAGGCGGAAGCGCCGCCACGGTGCAGGTGCAGACGGCGACACCGGTCGCCGGCGGCGAGGGCGGCGGCGGCGGTGGCGGCGCGACCACCGTCACCGCGAACGGCTATGTCGTCGCCCGCACCCGGGCCTCGGTCTCGGCCAAGCTTCCCGGCCGGATCGCGGACCTGCGCGTCAGCGAAGGCTCGGAGCTCAAGCGGGGCCAGATCATCGCGACGCTGGAGAACGCGGACTACGAAGCCCAGGCGGCCCAATCCGAAGCGGACCTGGGGACCGCCCGCGCGGAGCTGGCGGAGGCGCGCACCGAGCGGGACGTGGTGGAGCGCGAGGCCGGCCGCATCCGGGCGATGCGGCAGGAGAACTCCGCCCTGGTGGCCGAACAGGACCTGGACAACGTCGAAGGCCGCTCGGCCCAGGCCGCCGCGCGGGCGGAAGCGGCGGAGGCCCGGGTCCAGGCCGCCGACGCCCGCCGCCGGTTCGCCCGCGCCAACCTGGAGAACACCGTGATCCGGGCCCCGTTCAACGGCACGGTGCTGCGGAAGGAGGCGGAGATCGGCGAAGTGGTGGCCCCGTCGGTGGGGGGCGGGCTGACCCGCGGCGCGGTGGTCACCATGGCGGATCTCCAAACACTCGAGGTCGAGGTCGATGTGAACGAGGCGTACATCTCGCGGGTGCGAGGCGGCGGCCCCGCGAGGATCACGCTCGACGCCTACCCCGACACCTCGTTCCGCGGTGAGGTCAGGCAGGTGGTGCCCACGGCCGACCGCCAGCGCGCCACGGTCCAGGTCAAGGTCAGCATCACCGATCGCGATCCGCGCATCCTGCCGGAGATGGGCGCCCGGGTGGATTTCCAGGAGGACAGCGCCCGGAGCGGCACCGCCGCCGCGCCCGCGGGGCCGCCCCGGTTCCGTCTGCCCGTGGCCGCCGTGCGCGAGCTGGACGGCCAGAGCGTCGTCTGGCTGGTGCGGGATGGCCGCCTGGAGTCCCGGCCGGTGCAGGCGGGGCCGGCCAGCGCCGGCTTCCGCGAAGTGCGCGCGGGCCTGTCCGGCGGAGAGCAGATCCTGGTCGGCGGGGTGGATCAGCCGGCCGCCGGGATGCGGGTGCGGGTGGGGGAGTGAGCAACGAAGCATGAATTGTAGGCCTTCACAAACACGAGAGACCTATGGCACTGGTCGAGATCCGCAACGTCCACAAAGCCTTCCAGCGCGACTCCGAGCGCATCGAGATCTTCACCGGTCTGACGCTCGATATCGCCGAGGGCTCGTTCACGGCGCTCATGGGGCCGTCGGGCTCCGGCAAGTCCACCCTGCTCAACCTCCTGGCCGGACTCGACCGGCCGACCAGCGGCAGCATCCGGGTCGCGGGTGCGGAGGTGAGCTCGATGACGCCCAACCAGCTCGCGCCTTGGCGGGCGCAGCACATCGGCTTCGTGTTCCAGAACCTGAACTTGCTGCCGGTGCTCACCGCGTTTCAGAACGTTGAGCTGCCGCTCCTGCTGACCAATCTCTCGAAGAAGGAGCGGGATGACCGGGTGAAGCTCGCGCTCGGCGTGGTCGGCCTGGCCGACCGGCTGAGGCACTATCCCCGCCAGCTCTCCGGCGGCCAGGAGCAGCGGGTCGCCGTGGCCCGCGCGATCGTGGCCGACCCCACGCTGGTGCTGCTGGACGAGCCGACCGGTCAGCTCGACGCCAAGAGCTCCCAGGATGTGTTGAGCCTGCTGCAGCGGCTGAACGACGAGTTCAAGAAGACGATCATCCTGGTGACCCACGACGCCCATGCGGCGGAGCGGGCCAAGACGGTGTTGCACCTGGAGAAGGGCCTGCTGGTCGAGCGGCAGGCGGTGGCGGCAGGATGAAATTTCTTCCCCTGGTGCTGGCCAACCTCGGCCGGCACAAACGGCGCACCTTTCTCACCATCGCGAGCGTGGCGCTGGCGCTCTTCCTCTTCGCCTCGCTGCGCACCGTCGTCACCACGCTCGCGCGCGCGGCGCAGTTCGGCAGTGCGCGGCGCCTGGTCATGACCAACGCGACCGGCTTCGTGCTCCCGCTGCCGCTGAGCTACGCCAACCGGGTCAGCGCCGCGAAGGGAGTCTCCAACGTCACCTGGGCCAACTGGTTCGGCGGGAAGTACGGGGACAACAAGCGGTTCTTCGCCCAGTTCGCGGTGGATCCGAAGTCCTACCTCGAGGTCTATCCCGAGATCGGTCTTCCCGAGGATCAGAAGCAGGCCTTCATCCGCGAGCGCTCCTCGGCCATCGTGGGACGGCGGCTGCTCGACGTCTTCGGCTGGCGGCTGGGCCAGGACGTCACGGTCCAGGGCACCATCTTTCCCGGCGACTGGACCTTCACCATTCGCGGCGTCTATACCCCGTCCGATCCGGTCATCAACGACGACATGATGCTCTTCCACCACGAGTATCTGGAGGAGCGGGTCGGCCGGCCCGGCATCGCGGGGTGGTACGTGATCGAGATCGACGACGCCAACAACGCGGCGCCGCTGGCCAAGTCGCTCGACAACCAGTTCCGCAACTCCAGCGCCCCCACCAAGACCGGGACGGAGCAGGCCTTCAACGCGAGCTTCGCCACGATGTGGGGCAACGTCAGCCTGCTGATGGGCACCATCGGCATGGCGGTGGTGTTCGCCATCCTGCTGGTGACCGCGAACGCGATGATGATGAGCACCCGCGAGCGCACCGGCGAGGTCGCCGTGCTCAAGACCATCGGCTTCACCGATCGGCGGCTCTTCGGCATGGTGATGCTGGAGGCGGGCATCATCGCGGTGACCGGCGCCCTGCTCGGGCTCGGCGGCGCAAAGCTGCTCTACAAGGCATCGAACTTCAACGCCGGCGGCTTTCTGCCGGGCTTCGACGTCACCGGCAGCACCCTGGCCATCGGCTCGATCATCACGCTGGTGCTCATGCTGGCGAGCGGCCTGGTGCCCGCGATGCGCGCCGCCCGGCTGCCGGTGGTCCAGGCGCTCCGGAGGGTCGAGTGAAGATCCCGCTCAGCTACAACGCCCGGAGCCTGCTCCAGCGGCCCGTCTCTACCGCGTTTACCGCGCTCGGCATCGCGCTGGTGGTGGCGGTGTTCATCGGGATGCTGGCGCTGGCGAACGGGTTCCGCTCCGCGCTGGTGCGCACCGGCTCCGCCCAGAACGTGCTGGTGCTGCGCGGGGGGGCGGACAACGAGATGTCGAGCGCCCTGGACCGCCAGAGCGTCAGCATCCTGTCGTCGCTGCCCCACGTCGCCACCGGCGGCGACGGCCGCCCGATGGTGAGTCCGGAGTCGTATGTCGTCATCCCGCTCCCCCGGAAGGGCTACGACACCACGCAGGTGGCGAACGTGGTGGTGCGCGGCGTGAGCGCCTCCGTCTGGTCGGTCCGCTCGAACCTCGACATCGTGGCGGGCAAGCGGCCCGAGTCCGGGAAGTCGGAGATCTGCGTCGGGGACAAGATGGCGGGCCGGTTCAACCACACCGGCGTGGGCGAGACGATGCGCTTCGCCGGCCGGGACTGGACCGTGGCCTGCCGCTTCACCGCCGGAGGCTCCGCCTTCGAGTCGGAGATCTGGGGGGAGAACGAGCAGCTGATGCCTCTGTTCCGCGGGGAGATGTTTCAGTCGCTCACCTTCCGCCTCAAGGACCCGGCCGCGTTCGACGAGGCCAAGCGCACCCTGGAGGCCGACAAGCGGCTCACCGTCGATGTCTACCGCGAGGCCGACTTCTACGCCAAGCAGTCGGAGCTGCTGGGCTGGATCCTCCAGGTCCTCGCGATCATGATCACCAGCATCATGGCGCTGGGAGCGATCTTCGGGGCGATCAACACCATGTACGCCGCGGTCGCGGCCCGGAGCTCCGAGATCGCGGTGCTGCTCACGCTCGGGTTCCACCCGCGCAGCGTGCTGGCCAGCTTCCTGGCCGAGTCGGCGCTGATCGCGCTGGCCGGCGGCTTGGTCGGCGCGCTGCTCGCGCTCCCGATCAACGGCATCGTCACCAGTACCACCAACTGGGCCAGCTTCAGCGAGATCGCGTTCAGCTTCAGGGTGACGCCGGGACTGTTGCTGAGCGGCATGCTCTTCGCCCTGGTGATGGGGCTGGTGGGCGGCTACTTCCCCGCCCGGCGCGCGGCCAAGCAGCCGGTGGTGCAGGCGCTCAGATGAGCCGCGGCAAGACGGTCGCCTCGATCGTCATCCTCGTCGTTCTGGGGCTCCATCTCGCCCCCGTGCTCCACCGGGGCGAGCGGGGCACGCTCTGGCCCTTCATGCGCTGGAGCATGTACAAGAACTCCCGCGGCCCCGGACCGGTGGAGGCGCACCAGCGGCGGATCGTCGCGGTGACCGCGTCCGGCGCGCGGGACACCGTGACACCGTACCTCCTCGGCCTCAGCATCACGGTGCTGGACCAGCGCTATACCCGTCCGCTCGCCGTCGGTGACTCTTCGGCGGTGCCTTCGCTGATCGAGCGGCTCAATCGAGGACGCCAGGACCCGGTGGTGGAAGTGCGCCTGGAGAGCGAGACCCACATCGTCACCGATACCGGCATCGTGAGGACCGAGAATCCCGTCCGGGTCTATCACGCCGGCGCCCCCCAGCGGTGAGCGCCCCGGCATGAGCCGGTGGATCGAGCGGTGGAACGCCTACTGGTTTCCGCCGGCGTCACTCCGGCACCTGGCGATCTGCCGGATCGTCGCCGTCGCCGCCCAGCTGCTCTGGTTCTTCCCCAACCTCGACGAGCACGTCAACCTCATCCGGAAGAACTCCGGGTTCATCGATCCCCAGGTGCTCATCCGGGCCATCTCCGCGATCGTGCCGCCGGAGAAGCTCTTCACGCCGGGCGCGATCACGGCGATCTACTGGGGCACCGCCGCCGTAGGGCTCCTGGCGCTGGTGGGACTCTTCACCCGCGTCTCGCTGTTCCTCTTCGCCGCCGGCAGCTGGTTCTTCGTCGCCCACCTGTTCTCCTACGGCGACCGGCACCACACCGAGGCGCTGTTCTGCATCTACCTCCTGCTCCTCGCCTTCGCTCCCTCGGGCGAGCGGCTGTCGCTCGACGCCGTGATCCGCCGCCGCCGGACCGGGCGGGCCGAGGACGGGGACGACCTGTCGGAGCTGGCCATCTGGCCGCTCAAGATGGTGCACGTGCTGCTGGCGTTCACCTACTTGTCCGCCGGGATGAGCAAGATGATCCACAGCGGCTTCCGGTGGCTGAACGGCTACACCCTCCAGAGCCACGCCTTCGGTGACGCCTTGCAGCGAGGCCACCCGCTCGGCGTCTGGCTGGCGCAGCAGCACGAGCTCGCCGTCGTGCTGTCGGTCTTCACGATCGTGCTCGAGCTGTTCTTCTGGGTCTCGCTGTTCACGCCCCGCTGGGCGCCGCTGTTTATCCTGTCGGCTCTGGGATTCCAGGTGGGACTGTGGGTGACGGCGGGATACGACTTCTTTCAACACATGGTGCAGCTGGGACTGCTGCTGCTCTTCCTGTACCCGGGGTGGTGGCGGGAGTATTGGAGATTGGCGAAGGCCGGTCGGTAAGAGGCGTCGTTAGTTGCGGCTTTTCAAACTGCGAACCACGGAGCAGTTTGAAAGGCGGCGAGAAATCCCAATGCCCATGTGTGAAATCAACCGCCGCGATCTTCTAAAAGCAGCGCTTGCGGGAGTCGCGCTGACCCTGCCCTTGGCGGGCTGCGGCCGCGAGCGATCCGCCAGGGCCGCCGCACCACCAGACCCCGATCGGGCGCGGCTCGCCGATTGGACCAAGACTCTTCGCGGCGAAGGGCTGTCCCGGCCCGATGCCCCGCTGGGGCGCGCCGCGACCCGGACTGGCGAGCTTGCCGCCGGCACGCCGTACGTGCCGCACACCCTTGAAGCGTACCTCTCGGCGGGCGGCGACCCCGCTGGATCCGAGCCGCTCACGCTCTCCCTGACCGAGTTCGACTGCGTCACGCTGGTCGAGGCCTGCCTCGCCGTGGGGCGGGCGGCCACCGTCGCGGAGCCCACCTGGGATCGCTTCGGACGGGAGGTCGAGCGGATGCGGTATCGCGGCGGCGAGCGCCGGGGATACGCCTCTCGCCTGCACTACTTCAGCGAGTGGATCGCCGACGGAGAGCGCCGCGGGTTGGTCCGGGATCTGGGCGCCGATCTGGGGGGCACGGCCGACCCGCGTCCCCTCCGCTTCATGACCGGGCACCGCGGCAGCTATCGGGCCCTGGCGGACGACGGAGTCTATCGTGAGATCGAAGCGGTCGAACGGCGACTCGATGGGGCGCCGAGGCGGGTGGTGCCCACCGCCGGGATCCCGGAGGTATCGGATCGGATCGAGACCGGCGATGTGCTCGCCTTCGCGACCTCGATTCCCGGTCTCGACGTGACCCACGCCGCGTTCGCGTATCGCGACCCGGCAGGCGTCCTCCGCGTATTGCACGCGCCGCTTTCCGGCGGCGTGGTCGAGATCACTAGAACGACGTTGCCCGAGTACGTCGCCGCCATCCGGAGGGCGACGGGCATTTTGGTGGCGCGGCCGCTGCGCTAGCTTGGAGTCGCCATGCCGTTCTCTCTCTATGTCGCCCTCGGCGACTCGATGAGCACGGATCACTATCCGACCTGCGACGTCCGCGATCTCGATGCGCCGCCGGCCCGGCTGGATCCGCTCGGCGCCGCCTCCCTCTTCTTCGACAACGACGACCTCCGCTGGCCCGAGTTCCGGGGCCTGGACCTGGAGACGTTCTCGCCCGACGCCGAGTTCCTCAACCTGGGCGAGGACGGCGCGATGATCGATGACGTCGCCACCGAGGAGCTGGCCCGCCTGGGCCGCGACAGCAGGGACCCCGGCATCTTGCTGACCCTGACCGCCGGCGGCAACGACCTGCTGGACGCCCTGGGAGCAGGCCGGGGTCTCGCGGCCGCGGTCGAACAGGCGTACAAGCGCTACCGCGACCTGGTGGAGACCGTGCGGGAGGAGCTGCCCAGGGCCACGCTGATCCTCAGCACGATCTATGATCCGACCGACGGCTCCGGCCGGTTGCCGGGGCTGGAGACCTACGGCAAGCTCCCCCTGGAGCAGCTCGAGCGGTTCAACGGGCGGATTCGCCAGGTCGCGGAGGACATCCCGGGCGTGCTCCTGGCCGACGTCCACCGCCACTTCCTCGGGCATGGAGTCACCGCGGCGGAGCCGGACCGGTGGTACTGGCGGCACAATCTGATCGAGCCGAACGCCCGCGGGGCAAGCGAGATCCGACGGGTGTGGTGGGACCTGGTGGAAGACCTATCGTGATCGGCCGAAGCACCGCCGCTGCCGTCGGTCTCGGCCTGCTGCTGGCGGCCTGCAGGTCCGGCGGCGGCGCGCCCGACGCCGCGGTCGTATTCACCGATCCCAAGATCGCGGAGCTGGCGCGCGCCGTCGCCGATGGCGACCGCGAGCGGGTGCACGGCCTGGTCCGGGCCGGCGCGGATCCCGACGCCCGGGGCGACAAGGACGTCAACCTGCTCCAGTGGGCGCTCCTCAACCGCAGCCGCGCGGGCCTCGATGCTCTGCTCGAGGTGGGCGCCGATCCCTCCTTGCCCGGAGCCGCCGGGGAAACGGTCGTACACTACGCGGCAAAGGCGAACGATCCGTCATACCTCGACATCCTCCTCAAGCGCAGCGCCGATCCCGACGCCCCCCACCGCGTCACTCTTGCGACGCCGCTGATGGCGGCCATGATGGCCAACCGCGAGGTGCAGTTCCACAAGCTCCTGGCCTCCGGCGCCGATCCCATGAAGGCCGACCGGATGGGCAACACTCCGCTCCACGTCGCCGCCAAGATCAACGCCTATCAGCGAGCGATGGAACTGCTGAAAGCCGGCGCTGACCCCACGGCCCGCAACAAACAGGGCGCCACCTTCCGCCGGTATCTCGAGGCGACCCCCGCCGAGGTAATGACCGACAGCGCTCGCCAGCAACGGGAGGAGGTGCTTCGGTGGGTGGAGGAGAATGGAGTAGTGGATTAGGGGACGGCGGTTGCGGCGGTTGCGGCGGTGGGGCTGTTATGGAGAACGCAGACGCAGGAACGTTTGTGGCCACCTAGTCCGCCGCAACCGCCGCAACCGCCCTAATTCCGCCGCCTCCGCCGTCTACCATCCCCTCACCACGGCCGCCGTTCCCTCCTCCCCCGCCGTCTCCCGCATGGCTCGAGCGATCGCGCCCACGTGGCGGTGATCGGTGCCGCAGCAGCCTCCCACCACCGAGAGGTTCGGCAGGACCGAACGCAGCTCCCGGTACTCCTGCCCCAGCTCCTCGGGATTCCCGGCGTCGAGATCCGTGCTCTCGTCCAGCTCCTTGTGGCTCCGCCGGGAGGCGTTGGCCCTGAGCCCGCGGATCCGCTCTCGCCAGCTGCCGGGGCGGGCCATGGCCGCGGTCAGGTGAGTCGGATGGGCGCAGTTGATCATGTAGTAGGCCGGATAGCTCCGGGTCGCCGCGTCGGTCGCGGCGATCGCCGCGTCGAGGGTCGTGCCCGAGGGCAGCCGGCCGTCGGTCCCGACGGTGAACGAGATCGCCACCGGCATGCCCGCGCCCTTCGCCGCCTGGACGATGCCGACCGCTTCCTCCACGTAGTTCATGGTGAAGGCCGCGACCATGTCGGCATAGGTCGCCGCGAACATCTCGATCTGCGTCCGGTGATACGCTTCCGCCTCCACCACGGTCATCCAGGTGTCGGAGATGTAGCCGTCGCCCCGGGGGCCGAGGTTGCCGCTGATCACGATCGGAGTGCTCCCGGTCTCGTAGGCGCTCCGGATGTCGAGCAGCAGCTCGACCGCCCGGCGGTTGATCCCCGAGAGCGCCGCCGGGTGGCATCCGACCTTGGCGCCCCAGTCCGGGTTGGCCCGCCAGGTCGGCGTCTCCAGAACCAGGCCCAGTCCCTCATCGCGCGCCAGCTCGGCGTAGCGCGAGAAGTAGCGCTGGAGCAGCGCCGTCCCGGCTGGGATTGCCGAGCAGCACGAAGGAAGCGAAGCAGGGGAGCTGGGCTCCCTCGTGGAAGATCAGGGTGGTCTCGATCCCCCCGTCGGTCAGGAACAGCTCAGCGTCGAGCTGGGGGAGGCGTTTGCGGTACTTGCTCACGGTCGGTCTCCGGGTCGTGTAGGCGGTCTCTCCGGGTATGCGGAGGATGGCCGACAGAACGGACACGATCACGTTGGATGGCTTCGTCAAACTGCGAACCAAGTCCGAAAGCAGCCAGCGCTTTGGAACCGGCGACGCTAGACTGCACCAATGCTCCTGGAATTCGAGCCGCCGTTTGACTGGACGGCGATGCTCCGTTATCTCGCCCCTCGCGCCACGCCGGGCGTGGAGCTGGTGGACGGCACTCGATATCTGCGGGCCGCGGCCCTCCACGGACACTGCGGCCACTTCTCGGTGGCGATCGCTCCGGGTGCGGACGAGCTGGTCGTCGAGTTGTCGCCCTCCCTCACCGGCGTCCTGTCCCCGCTGCGGACTCGGCTGCGACGGATGTTCGATCTCGACGCCGAGCCGCAGACGATCGCCGCCCACCTCGGCAGAGACCCGGTGCTGCGGCCGCTGGTGGCACGGCGGCCGGGGCTTCGGCTTCCGGGCGCGATCGACGGATTCGAGATCGCACTCCGGGCTGTCCTGGGCCAGCAGGTGACCGTTCGGGGAGCCAGCACGCTGGCGGGCCGGCTCGCGGCGCTGGTCGGGAGGCCGCTGGACGATCCGCCCCCGGGACTGTCCCTGTTGCCGGTCTCCCCCGACCGGCTGGCCGATGCACCCGCCGCGGTGCTCGCCGAGGTCGGACTCACCCGGGCGCGGGCGGCATGCCTCGTCTCCCTCGGTCGAGCTGTCGCCGGCGGGTCCTTCCCCGAGTTGTCCGCCCACACCGCGCCGGCCGATCCCACAGAGTTCATCCGCCGCTTCACCGAGCTGCCCGGGATCGGCGCCTGGACCGCCGAGTACGTCGCGATGCGAGGGCTCGGCTGGGCCGACGCGTTCCCCGACAGCGATCTCGGCCTGCGCAAGGCGACGGGGGGATTGAGCCCGGCGCGTCTCCACCTCATGGCCGACACCTGGCGCCCATGGCGCTCGTATGCAGCACAGCATCTCTGGGCCGGGCTCGCCGACCCGGACTACCTCAGCCCCGGATCGTCCGATGACCCGCGTTGAGCGCGCCGCCGCCTTTCGGCGCCTGCACCAGTCGCCCCGCACCACCGCCCTTCTCCTCCCCAATGCGTGGGACGCGATGAGCGCGCGCATCATCGAGCAGGCCGGCGCGGCGGCCGTCGCGACCACGAGCGCCGGCCTCTCCTGGGCCCTCGGCCGGCCCGACGGCCAGGGTATCACGCGGGACGAGATGCTCGAGGCCGTGCGCCGGATCGTGCGCGCGGTGCGGGCGCCGGTGAGCGCGGACATCGAAGGGGGCTACCAGGGCGGCACACCGGACGACGTCGCGGCGACGGTACGGGCCGTGGTGGATGCGGGAGCGGTGGGGATCAACCTGGAGGACAGTCCTGGACGCGGCGGCAGCCCCCTGCTCGAGCCGGGCGAACAGGGGGCGAGGATTCGAGCCGCGCGGGTCGCCGCCGGTGAGGCCGATCTCTTCATCAACGCTCGCACCGACATCTATCTGATGCAGGTCGGTCCCGAGGCCGGCCGTTTCGAGGAAGTGGTGCGCCGGGCAAAGGTCTATGCGGAGGCCGGCGCCGACGGCCTGTTCGTCCCCGGGGTCATGGATGCGCCGACGATCGGACGGCTGGTGTCGGCGGTGACGCTGCCGCTCAACATCATGGCCGCGGCCGGTGCTCCGAGCGTCGCGGATCTCACCCGGCTCGGCGTCGCGCGGGTGAGCGTCGGACCGTTTCTCGCCCTGGTGGCCATGGGCTCGATCAAGAAGACGACGGAAGCGCTGCTGGCTGGTGGTGACTTCGGGGTGCTGCGGGAGGGAATGCCGTTTCCAGATGCGAACGGGATGTTCGGCAGGTCGGAGTCATCCTGAGAGATTGGGCGGGGCTTCAAGGGCCGCGTGAAGGATCTGATGTACTCAGCGTGACAGCAACGCCTGAAACCGTCGATCCCCGCGAATGAGATTCCAAGTTGGATCCGCGCGCAGTCCCGGCACCGACACGCGGGACGGCACCGAGAGCAGGACCCGCAGCTGCTTCACCGCCGAATCCGCCTGCCCCAGCGTCGCGTACACCACGGCGAGGTTGCGCAGCATGTCCTCGCCGAGCCAGGTGTCCTTGTTGAGCGGCCGCAGCTCCACGGCACGGCGCGCCTCGCGGATCGCCGCCTCGCGCCGGCCCAGCCCCGCCAGCGCGGCGGACAGCTCGGCCCGCAGCTCGGGGTCGTCCGGTCGCGCGCGGCTCCACCGCTCCAGGACCGCGGTGGCGGAATCGAAGTAGGCCTGCGCCCCCCGGGTGTCGCCCCGGTACTGGCGTCCCTTCCCTTTGCCCAGATAGTAGGCCGACGAATCGGCGCCGAACCGCTCGATCGGTATCCGGTCGAGGGCCGTCTGCGCGCTGCTGTCGAGCTTGCTCCAGAGCGCCGCGCCGAGATCGAACTGGGGGGTCCAGGCCGCCATGTCCTCGGCGCCGGCGCGGCGGATGCCTTCCTTCAGGGCCTCGACCGCCGCGGGGAAGTCCCCGTCCCGGGCGATGATCAGCAGCGCATTGAAGAGATAGGCGGGTGAATCGGGTTCCAGCTCCAGCGCCCGGTCCAGATAGCGCTCGGCCGGCCCGTACTCCCGCCGGCGCATGTAGACCTCGAACAGGTCCAGCGACTTGATCACGGAGCGAGGGTCCAGCTCCACCGCCTGGCGAAGATCCGCGATGGCCTGGTCCCACTGGCCCAGCCGCCGCTCCACCAGGCCCCGGGCCCAGGCCAGATCGCTGTTGCCCGGATCGGCCGCGTAGGCCAGGCGGAACTCGCGCAACGCGGCCTCGTAGTCCAGCTCGCCCCAGTAATGGATCTGTCCCCGCGCGAGGTGCCCCTCGGCGAGACCGGGCTGGAGCCGGAGCGCGGAGTCGGCCGCGTCTCTCGCCTTGGCCAGCCGTCCGGCGGTGCGGTCGGAGAAGTGGAACTGCGAGATGTGCGTGCGCGCCAGCCGGGCGAAGGCCATGGCGAACGAGGGATCGAGCGCGGTGGCGCGGACGTACATCTCCTCCGCCGCGCCGTAGGCCTCGGGGTCGCCCGGCCGGTCGAAGTGATCGTTGCCGCGGAGATAGAAATCGTAGGCCCGGAGGTCCGCCGTCGGCTTGGCCGCGATCGCCTCGTGATCCGGGCGCTGGAGCGCCAGGTCCAGGGCCGACGCCACCTGCTCGGCAATCCGGGACTGCACCTGGAAGACCTCCTCCAGCGTCTCGTCGTAGCGGCCGGCCCAGAGGTGGCGGTCGTCGGAGACCCGGATGAGCTGCGGCGTGACCCGCACCCGGCTCGAGTCGCCGCTCTTCTCCCACCGCACGCTGCCTTCGAGTACGTAATCCGCGCCCAGCTCCCGTCCGACGTCCTTCAGCGACTTGGTCGTCTCCCGGTACTGGTCGGCGCTGGTGCGGGAGATGACGCCCAGGCGGGGGATCATGGCCAGGCGGCTGGTGATCTCCTCGGTGATCCCGTCGCTGAAGTACGTGTCCTCGGAGGAACCGAGGTTCTCGAACGGCAGCACGGCGATCGTGGGCGTGGCGGGCGGCTTCGGGCTCCGATCGCCCAGGCCCAGGCCGAGCGCGAAGAGCACGCCGGTCGCGGCCACCGCGCCTACGCCCACCAGCGCCGCCGCGCGGCGGCGTCTCGTAGCGTCATGCAACGCGACCGACGCGCCCCGCAGCGCCTCGGAGAATTCCGCCGCCGTCGCGAAGCGGTCGCCGGGCTCTTTCGCCAGGGCCTTGGCGAGCGCGCGCTCCACCGACTCGGGCACGTCGGGCCGCCGGCCGCGGATCGAGGGCAGCCGCGCCACCACCTGCTGCGCCATCACCGACTGCGGGGTGGGACCCACGAACGGCGGCTCGCCTCCCAGCATTTCGTAGAGCACGCATCCGAGGCTGTAGATGTCGCTTCGCCCGTCGATCTCCGACGCTCCGCCGGCCTGCTCCGGGCTCATGTAGGCGGGCGTTCCGATCGCGAGACCGCTCTCGGTGAGGCGCTCGGAGCCGGCCGAGCTGGTGACGGTGGCGATCCCGAAGTCGGCGACGATCGCCTGGCCGTCCTCGAACAGGATGTTCTCCGGCTTGATGTCCCGGTGGATCAGGCCCTGGCGGTGCGCGTAGTCCAGCGCGAGCGCGACCTCGCACGCGATCCGGACCGCGGCCGCGAGCGGCAGCCGCTCGTCCTGCACCAGCCGCTGCCGCAGCGATTCCTCGGTGAGGTAGGGCATGACATAGTAGAGGAGCCCCGCGGCCTCTCCCGAATCGAACAACGGCAGGATATGCGGATGGGAGAGCCGTGCGATGAATCGGATCTCGCGGAGGAACCGCTCGGCCCCGACCGATGCGGCGAGATCGGCGTGAACCACCTTGAGCGCGACCGGCCGGCCGTGGCGGAGGTCCTGCGCCAGATAGACCGTCGCGGTGCCGCCCTTCCCCAACAGCGACAAGCTCCCGTCCGGCTGCCGTTCGATGCGGTATCGCTCGGTGAGAGCGGCCGCTAGCCGCTCGTGGGTCGGGTCCATGTCCGGGGATCGGTTCAGTCCGACGGACCTCGTGGATGGCTGCGACTTGCGACGCTTCGATGGGCGGCGCGCCGTGCCGGACGGCGGCCGGAGGGCAGCGCATCGGCCGGCGTCCCCGACATCGCTAGTCTCGCGCGCAGCGCTGGTGTGATCTGTTTCCGCACCAGCGCCTGCACCAGCGCCGACGAGGGCGCTCCCGCGCCGGGCTCCACCTGCTTCACTTCGCCCTTCTCCAGCGCCAGGATCGGCACGCCGTCGCGGTAGAGCACCCGGCTGCGCGCGACGGCCGCGATCCGCTCGCCGGCAGTGACGATCCCGGTGAGGTTGAGCGGGTCGGCCGCTCCGATCGAGACGAGCTTGTCGGTCGGGCCCACCCGGCGCACCGCCCGGAGCTGTCCTATGGCCTCCGCCAGCGCGAACTGCTCACCCGACATCCCGGACACGAACCGTCCGCCCCGGATCTCCCCCCGCGCCTCCATCCGGCGATACACCTGGAGCAGCTCCCGCCACGCGGGCGCACCGGCTTCACGCGCGAGCAGCCGCCGGAAGACCACACCGTACCGTCGAAGCAGGGCACCCGCCCGTTCCGTGAGATCCGCCTGCGCATCCACCTGCCCGTCGGCCCGTCCGCCCGCCTCCCCGCCTGTCGCCACCAGCCCCCATCTCCCCGCGCTCTCAATGCCGAACGGCACCGTCCGCTTCCTCCGCCGTGCCGCGCTCAACGGCTTCCGCTTGCTCGACGGCGTGATCAGCGCGCGGAGCCCGGCGAAGCTGTCGGAGGTCACCAGTCCCAGCCCAGCCAGCTCGCCCAGCGCCTGCTCCACCTGGGTGGGAAGCAGGCCCGACATCGGAGCAAGCTCGTGGAAGAACGACGCACCCCGCCGCGCCAGCACCTCGCGGACCTGCGCCGCATAGCTCGAGAGTACCAGCTCGTCCTCGGCGGGCCGGTCGAGCCAGTGCGCCGCGCGCGCCCGCTGGAAGAGCGCGACCGGGGTGGTGCGAACCGGTCCGGCGGTGCCGCTCCGGTGGCCGGCCGCCCAGCCGACCCGTCCCGTGAGGCTCAAAGTGTCGAGCAGCGCGGGATCGTACTGCTCCACCCGCGAGGCGAGCACGTCGCCCTCCCACGCCGCGGCGGGCACCTCGAACCCGTCGAGCTGCGCCACCACGCCGGCCAGGCCCTCGAGCCCGGACATGCGGTGCTCGGGATCCACGTGCTGCCAGGTGAAGAGGAAGCGCATGAAGTCGGCCGGACTGACCGGCTCGATCTCGGCACGGAGACGGTTGAGCGTGTAGCGGTGGATCCTGGCGAGCAGCCGGCGGTCGCACCATTCCAGGGCTACGGCCGACTCCCCGGCCTGGCGGGTGAAGCGGCCCCGCAGCACGACGCCTTCCGCTTCCAGCGCCGCCAGCGCCACGTCCGCGTCCGGCTCGGGCACGCCGAGGGAAGCGGCGAGGGCGCCGGCGGTGACCGGACCCAGGATGCCGAGCCGCCCCCGCATCAGCTCGCGGACCGCGGACTCGCGCGCACCGGGATCGGAGAGCGCGGTGACTTCACCCCGCCGCTCAACCGAGACCCAGAGCCCAGGGCGAGTGCCGGAAGCCTCCACCCGTCCGGCGCGACCGGCCGCAACCAGCTCGGCCATGAATTCGGCCCAAGGCGCGCCTTCTCGCTCGGTGAGGAAGCCCGAAGTGAGGAGCGCGTCGTGCAGCTCGTCGGCGTTCTGGACGTCGGGCCACGCCTCTTGAAGCACCCGCTCGATCGCCGCCGGGTCGAGCGCGCCGAGATCGGCGGACGACGACGGCTCGAAGGCGCGGCGGGTATAGACCGCCTGGGTGCGGCGTTCCTCCAGCGGAGCGTCGTCCAGGAAGGCGTAGGGCCTGGCGTTCAGGATCTCGTGCGCCAGCGGGGAAGGCTCCGGAAGATCCCGCGCGATGCAGCGGATCTCGCCGCTGTAGATCCGGCGGAGCACCGCGACCAGCCCTTCGAGATCCATCACCTCGCCGAGGCAGTCCTCGAGGGTCTGCCGCACCAGCGGATGGTCCGGCACCACCCGATCGCCGGGGATGTTCTCCAGACACGCCGCCGCGTCGGGGAACACCGCCGCGAGCAGGTCCTCCGACTCCATCCGTTGGATCTGCGGCGGCACCTTCCGGCCGCCCCGGTTCCGCGGCAATGCGAGCGCGATGGACGCGTTCCACCGCCAGTGGGTGCCGAACATCGGCGCGTCGAGCAGCGCCTGCACCAGGATGTCACCCACCGTGTCGGGATGGAGGAACCGGAACACCGTCTCCAGGGGGAACGAGTGCTGCGGCCCGAGAGAGAGCAGCACCGCCTCCTCCGTGGCCGCGGCCTGGAGCTCGAAGTTGAACTGGCGGCAGAACCGCTTCCGGAGCGCGAGCCCCCAGGCGCGATTCACCCGGCTGCCGAACGGCGCGTGCAGCACCAGCTGCATGCCGCCGGCTTCGTCGAAGAATCGTTCGGCGATCAGGGTGTCCTGGGTGGGGAGCTCGCCGAGCAACCGCTTGGCCTCGGCGAGATACGCGACGAGCTGCTGAGTCGCGACCTCATCACTGGCAAGGCCGGGGACCTTGCCGGCTGCCCCCGGAGCGGCGAGCGACTCACCGATGTCCGCCCGGACCGCCGACACGGCTGCCGACAGCTCGGCGCTCCGCGCCGGGGCTTCACCGAACCAGAACGGAATCGAGGGCGGCTGCCCGCGGGCGTCTTCCACCCGGACCACGCCGCGCTGCACTCGCAGAATGCGCCAGGAGAGATTGCCAAGCTGGAAGATGTCACCCGCCATGCTCTCGACCGCGAAATCCTCGTTCACCGTCCCGATGAACGTGTCCTCCGGTTCCAGCACTACCCGGTAGTCGGCGTTGTCCGGGATGGCGCCCCCCGACGTGATCGCGGTGAGCCGCGCCCCGCGCCGGCCCCGCACCATCCCATTCACCGAGTCGTGGTGCAGCAGCGCGCCGCGCCGGCCCCGCCGGGTCTCGAAACCGTGGGAGAGCATCCCGACGACTTCGTCGAACTCCTCCCGCGCCAGCGCGCGGTAGGGGTACGCCCGGCGGACCAGCTCGAACAGCCGGCCGACATCCCAGTCCTCCGCCGCGGTCTCGGCCGCGATCTGCTGGGAGAGAACGTCCAGCGGCTTCTCCCGCATCACGATCCGGTCGAGCACGCCGGCCTCGACCGAGCGGAGGAGCGCGGCGCACTCCACCAGCTCGTCGCGGGTCAGGGGAAAGACCCGGCCCTTCGGCGTGCCGACCACACTGTGGCCCGAGCGGCCTACCCGCTGAAGCAAGGTGGAGATCCGCCGCGGCGTCCCCAGCTGGCAGACCAGGTCCACGTGCCCGATGTCGATGCCCAGCTCCAGCGAGGCCGTGGCGACCAGAGCGCGCAGCTTGCCGGCCTTGAGCCGTTCCTCCGCGTCGAGCCTGGTCTCCTTGGAGAGGCTCCCGTGGTGCGCGGTGACCGCCTCCTCGCCCAGCCGCTCTGCCAGCTGCCGCGCGACCCGCTCGGCCAGCCGGCGGGTATTTACGAACACCAGCGTGGTGCGATGCGACTGGATCAGCTCCGTCAGCCGCTCATAGACCTCCTGCCAGACCTCGGCGGACATGACGGCTTCGAGGGGCGAGCGCGGCAGCTGGAGGGCGAGGTCGAGCGCGCGGCGGTGGCCACCCCTCACGATGACGGCGGAACGGCGGGCCGGCGGAACGGGGGTAGGTGGAGTTGCAGAGGAGGCATCCAAATCCAAGGAACCTTCCGCCGTTCCGCCGTCCCTCCGTTCCGCCGAGCAACCAACCATCCAATCCGCGACTTCCTGAATCGGCTCCATCGTCGCCGACAGCCCGATGCGCTGGATCGGACCGGTCGCGATGTGCGCCAGGCGCTCGAGACTGAGGGCGAGGTGCGCACCCCGGCGTGACTCCAGCACCGCGTGGATCTCATCCACGATGACGGTGCGCACGGTGCGCAGCATCTCCCGGCTGCGCTGGGACGTGAGGAGCAGGTAGAGCGACTCGGGTGTGGTGACCAGGATGTGCGGCGGGGTCTTGAGCATCGCCGTCCGCTCGGCGGCGGGCGTGTCGCCCGAGCGCACCGCGGCGGTGATCTTCGGGGTGCCGAAGCCCATCTCCTCCGCCAGCCGCCGGATCTCCCTGCGAGGCTCAGCCAGATTCCGGTGGATGTCGGCGCTCAGCGCCTTGAGCGGGGAGACATAGAGGACTCTGGTTTCCTGCGGCAGCTCGCCGGCCAGGCCCTCCCGCAGCAGGAGGTCGAGCTCGATCAGGAAGGCGGCGAGCGTCTTGCCGGAGCCGGTCGGCGCCGAGATCAGGGTATCGTGGCCCGCCCGGATGGCTTCCCAGCCCTCTTGCTGGGCGGGTGTAGGCTGACCGAGACGCTCCGAAAACCAGCGCGCGACGACGGGGTGAAAGCCGGACAAAGGCATGTAAGGAATATACGCCTGATCCAGCGGTTTTTCTTCGGGGGTGTTTGGCCCTCAGGCGCGAGACGTCCCTCCCGAGAAGAGCCGATCCAGTGCCTGCTGCGAGCGGTCCCTGAACTCGTTGACCGCGGCCTCGTCGCCCGAGTAGGTGGCGAGCCAGGCCCAGACGCCGGTGTGGTTCCGCGCGTCCCGCCAGGTGAGCAGACGGAACCAGCCGTCGTCGAGCTCCCGGACGGTTCCGGCGATCGTCTGCCCTGGAAGGTTGAGCCTGACGATGCCGCTGTACCTGCGGCCGTCGGGAGTCGTCACCTGATAGGGCTCGCCTTCCTTTGGATCCGAAGGCGACAGGACGAAGCCGCCGGGCCCGAGCAGTTTCGCCCAGGCCTCCTCGCGCCGGAGCGAAGTCTCGATCAGCGCCCGGCCGGCCTTGCGATCCCGCCCCCTGTGCCGCTCCAAGTAATGCCGCAAACTCCGCAGCTCGGCCTGCCACCCCTCGCTGATGCCGTCCAGCTCCGCGTCCCATGCGGCCCCGCGACCAAACCCGGAGTGCACCAGCCGGAGCCGCGTCTTCCCCTGATGCGTCTCGAGGCTGAACTCCACCGCGATGCGCGCCGGCTCGACTTCCCCCGCGGGCAACTGCCGGCCCTGGGCGTCGTAAGGCCGGGCGGACTCCTGGACCAATCGGAGAAGTCGCCCCGGCTCCCAGGCGTCGATCCGGGTCTCCCAGTCCTCGCCGTATCCCCACGACCACACCATCGTGCCGCCCTGCCCGGGCTTCACCCGTGCCTCGGGAGGGAACCATCGCACCAGCTCTTCCGCCTGAGTCAGTGCCGCCCAGACCTGCTCCGGCGTCGCGTCGAGATCGAGTGTGGTCCGGAAGGACCGGGTCCGCTCGGTAGTCGTGGGTTCCATGGTATCCGCTCCTCGTTTGTCATCCCGATAGTCCGGATGATGGCGCCGGATGCACCGCCGCGAGCAGGCGGAACCGCCGCCCGCCGGGCGCCTTGTCGTCGTTGTACTTGGCCGCGAGCCGGGCGACGGCATCGGCCAGCTCCTCGGCGAACTCCGCGCGCGACTCCGCGCTGGCGAAGCGCACATCGGCCTCGAGCGTGAGGGTCGCGAGCCGCTTGCCCTCTTTGCGGGCGCGGTGTTCGAGCGCCGCCACGTCCCGGATGGCGCGGCCGGCCGCGGCCATCAGATAGGCCCCGCTCAACCGGTCCCCCGCCGTGTCCGCACCGGGACCGAGCACGCCGAGCGCTTCGGGGCTGATGATGAACGCCCGGGCCGTGGCCCGGACCACCCGCTCCAGGCAGTTCCCCTTGCGGCGCTCCTCGACCAGATCGACCAGGCCGGCGGTCTCCAGCACGCGGAGATGGTAATTGATGCGCTGGCGAGGGAGACCGAGCCGCCGGGCGAGGCCGGTAGCGGAATCGGGCTCTTTCAGATGGGCGAGCAAGCGCTGGCGGGTGGGGTCCAGCAGCGCGGCGGCGGACTCGGGAGACCGCACGACGTCGAGGGCAAGCGGGGCAGCCATGGGGCCAATGTGCTACCGACAGTTTTATTTGTCAAGACCTATTTGACTGTCGGCACCAATTTTGTCGATTTTCGGCCACTTGGTTCGTTGGAAGGGTGAAGCCGGGGTACTCGATTCCGGCCAGAACTTGAAATCCGAGATAGACCATGACGACTACGGGCAAACTACCCTGATCTCTTTCCTGACCCTCGACGGTATCATGCAGGCGCCCGTGCGCCCGATGAGGACCGCGGCGGCAACTTTGAACACGGTGGCTGGCAGGTGCCGTTGGTCGACGAGGAATTCGGCCGGATCGAGAATGCCTCGATCCAGCAGGCCGATGCCTTCCTGCTAGGCCGGCGGACGTACGAGATCTTCGCCTCGTATTGGCCGAAGGTGACGGATCCCGAGAACCTGATCGCGACGACGTTGAACCAGCGTCCCAAGTACGTCGTCTCGCGGTCGCTGAAGCAGGCCGACTGGAAGGGCACTTCGATCATTCGGAGCGATATCGCAAAAGAGGTCGAGAAACTGAAGCGGCAGTACTCAAGGGAAATTCAAATTTTCGGCAGCGGGGATCTGGTCCGCACCCTCCTGGCCGAGAACCTGTTGGACGTGCTCCACCTCTGGATTCACCCGGTGGTCCTGGGCACCGGCAAGCGCCTGTTTCCCTCGGGTTCGGCGCCTACGGCCCTCAAGCTGGTGAACAGCGAGCGCATCAGCACGGGGGCGATGCTCCACACCTATCACCCCGCGGGCAAGCCGACTTACGGGTCGTTCTAGGCGACCGACTTCCGATACCGGGCCACGGCGAGCGCCAGCACCGCCGCCCCGGCGACAGCCAGACCGGCGATGGGCGGGCCCACAGTCTCGAGGCCCGCCCCTCGCATGAGCACCGCGCGCATGATGGAGACGAAGTGCTTCACCGGATTCGCTTCGGCCACCTTCTGGGCCCAGCCGGGCATCGAATCCACCGGGGTGAAGAGGCCGCTCATCAGCAGAAAGATCAGGATCACGAAGAAGGCGACGAACATCGCCTGCTGCTGGGTCCGGGTGATGGTGGAGATCCAGAGCCCGAGTCCCAGCACCACGATCAGATAGACCGCGGCCGCGAGATAGACCAGCAGCAGGTTGCCCCGCATCGGGATGCCGAACACCAGCTTCCCGATCGCGAGACCGATGGAGAAGATGAGGAGCGACAGGAGCCAGAACGGGATCAGCTTGGCGGCGATGAACTGGAGCTTGGTCATCGGGGTGACGTTGAGCTGCTCCAGAGTACCCAGCTCGTTCTCCCGGGTGATGTTCTGCGCGGTGAGCAGCAGCCCGATGATGGTGGTGAGCGAGACCATCAGCGCGGGGACCATCCAGTACTTGTAGTTGCGGGTCGGGTTGAACCAGCGCTGGGCGCGGAGGTCCAGCGGCGCCGCCCGGGCCACGGCAGGCGCGCCGTGCACCCGTGGCAGCGTGCGGTCGAGCTCGGCTGCATAGGAGGCCAGGATCGAGCCGGCGTACGACTGCACGATGCCGGCGGTCGCGCCCTCCTCCGCGTTGAGCACCAGCTGGACCGGCGCTCGGCCGCGGCGCACCAGATCCTGCTCGAACCGCCGCGGAATGTGGAGCACCGCGGTGACTTCACGGTCGAGCAGCGCCCGATCGACGCCCGCGTCGGTCCCCGCATAGCCCACCACCTCGAACTGCCGCCCGGCCCGGAACCGCTGCACCAGGCCGGTGGAGACCGTGGTCCGGTCCTCGTCCACGATCAGGATCTTCACCCGCTTCACGTCGAAGGTGGCGGCGTTGGCCAGCACCAGGAGCTGGACCACCGGGATCATGAAGATCTGGAACACGGTGGTGCGGTCGCGGAAGATCTGGAGGAACTCCTTCCGCACCAGGAAGAAGATGGTCCGCATCGGTCAGCCCAGCCGGATCGCGAGCCCGCGCGATCCCCTCACCAGCAGGAAGAGCGTCATGCCGACCAGGATCAGGGTCTCCTGCCACAGCGTGGCGAGGCCGGCGCCTTTCAGCATGATCCCCCGCACGATGGTGAGGAACCACTTGGCGGGGACGACGTTGGACAGCCACTGGAGCACCACGGGCAGCGAGTCGATCGGGAAGATGAAGCCCGACAGCAGCAGGGTCGGCATCATGAGGCCGGCCAGCGCCGCGATCATGGCGGTGCGCTGGTTGGGCACCTTGGTGGAGATCAGGATGCCCAACGCCAGCGCCGTCACGATGTAGAGCACGCTCTCCGCCAGCAGCAGGACCACGCTGCCCCGGAGCGGCACACCGAAGACGGCCCGCGCGGCCACCAGCACCAGGAGAACGCTGATGAAGCCGAGCACGATGTAGGGGATGACCTTGCCGGCGACGATCGCGGTGGGCCGGATGGGGGAGACCAGCAGCATCTCCATGGTGCCGGTCTCCTTCTCGCGGGTGATCGAGATGGCGGTCATCAGCGCGGAGATGATGGTGAGCACGAAGGCCACCAGGCCGGGCACGAAGAGATGGGCGCTCTCCAGGGTGGGGTTGTATCGCATCCGGGCCTGGGCCTCGATCCGCAGGCCTTGCCGCCCGGGCACCGCGTCGCGATACCACCGTTCGACGATCGCCGTGGCGTAGCCCTGCATGATGCCGCCGGAGTTGGGATCGCTCCCGTCGGTGACCAGCTGGAGCTGGAGGGAATCACCCCGGCCGATCCGGCGCTCGACCTCGGTGGGCAGGACCAGCGCCTGGCGCACCGTGCCCTCGCGGAACTGGAGATCGAGGTCGTGGCTGCTCCGGGCCACGCTCACGATGTGGAACCGGTCCGAGGCCTCGATCCGCTCCCGCAGCTCCGTCGTGGCGACATCGGGGGTGGGATCCACCACCGCGATGGCGATATCCCGGACGTCGGTGCGGACCGCGAAGCCGAAGATCAGCACCTGCACCACGGGAAACAGGATCAGGATGGCGAGCGTCTGCCGGTCCCGCACGATGTGCAGGGTCTCCTTCCGCACGAAGCCCAGGAACGCTCTCATGCGGCCGTTCCCGAGCGGGTCAGCTTGACGAACACTTCGTCCAGAGTTTCCGCGCCGACCGCCTTCCGCACCTCCGACGGGGTGCCCATCGCCGCGATCGCCCCGTTCACCATGATCGAGATGCGCCGGCAGTACTCCGCCTCGTCCAGGTAGTGGGTGGTGACCAGCACGCTGGTGCCCGACGCGCCCGTCTCGTAGATCAGCTCCCAGAACCGCCGGCGGGTGATCGGATCGACCCCGCCGGTCGGCTCGTCCAGGAACACCACCGCCGGCCGGTGCAGCAAAGCCACGCAGAACGCGAGCTGCTGCTTCCAGCCGAGCGGGATCTCCCGCACCAGCTCCTTCGCCGCGTGCTCCAGGCCGATGCGGGTGAGGATCTCGCCGGTGCGGGTCACGATGTCCCGATCACTCACCCCGTAGATCCCGCCGTAGAGCGTGATGTTCTCCTGGACCGTGAGATCCTCGTACAGGGAGAACTTCTGGCTCATGTACCCGATCCGCCGCCGCACCTGCTCCGCCTGGGTCTTGAGATCGTAGCCGGCGACGGTGGCCGTGCCCGAGGTGGGCTCCAGCGCGCCGATCAGCATCCGGATCGCGGTCGTCTTCCCCGCCCCGTTCGCGCCGAGGAACCCGAACACCTCGCCGGGCTCGACGTGGAATGTGATGGCGTCCACGGCGGTGAAATCGCCGAAGCGGCGGGTGAGCGAGGTGGCTTCGATGGCGTGGGCTGTCATTTGATCGTCGTCGGCGATCGTCTCGCTGGGCGTAGGTTCAGCCGGCCAGAGCTCACGCCGCCTCCCTCTGAGCCATGTACCACATGAAAGCATCCTCGATCCCGGCAGCGATCGGCTCCATCGTCACGCCCGTTAGGCCGGCAGAAGCGACGTGCGCCGCCAGCTCCCGCCCGATCTGCTCCGCCGGTGCGTCGGGTCGAGCATCGGTGTAGTGCAGCGCCTCGCCGAAGGGCCAGACCGACGCCGCATGGGGGAACCGTCGCAGGGCCCCGAGCAACCCGAGGACGTCGGCTCCGCGGACCGCCAACAGCGGTCGCGGATAGCTCCGCCCGATCTCCTCCGGCCGGTCGGTCACCAGCAGCCGCCCGGCCTGCATCAGGCTCACCCGGTCGCAGCGGATCGCTTCGTCCATGTACGGGGTGGAGACCACGATCGGCAGTCCGTCGTCGCGGAGCCTCGCCAGCAGGTCCCAGAATTCCCGCCGGGAGACGGCATCGACGCCGGTGGTCGGCTCGTCGAGGAAGAGGATCTCAGGTCGGTGGACCAGCGCGCAGCACAGGGCGAGCTTCTGCTTCATGCCGCCGGAGAGCGCGCCGGCACGGCGGCCGGCGAAGCGCTCGAGCTGGACCCAGATCGGCGCGATCGTCTCCCGCGCCTCCGTCACCGTCGTGTCGAAGAGCGCGGCGAAGAAGGCGAGGTTTTCCGCGACGCTGAGGTCGGGATAGAGCGAGAAGCGGCCCGGCATGTAGCCGATGCGGGTGCGGAGGTTCCACAGGTCCTTCACCACGTCGCGGCCCAGCACCCGGGCGGTGCCCGCATCGGGGAGCAGGAGGGTGACCAGGATCCGGAACAGCGTGGTCTTGCCGGCGCCGTCGGGGCCGATCACGCCGTACAGCTCGCCCGGCGCGACCTCGAACGACACCTCCCGCAGCGCCGCGTCGTCGCCGAATCGGCGGCTCAGGCCCTGGGCCTCGACGGCGGGGTCACTCACCCGCCGGCTCCGAGCCGATCGTCAGCTCGCCGGGCATTCCGATCCGGAGCCGTCCGTCGGGGTTGGCCACGGCGATCTTCACGGCGTAGACCTGGTCGGCCCGCTCCTCCCGGGTCTGAATCGGCGTCGGGGTGAACTCCGCGGCGGAGGCGATCCAGGTCACCCGGCCGGGGAAGGTGGCGATGGAGTCGGCCCGATCCACGCCGACGCTGACCACCTGTCCCAGGCGAAGCTGGGTGAGCTGGGCGTTGCTGACGTAGGCCCGGAAGGTCAGCGAGTCGAGCGATGCCAGCTTGAACAGCGGCTGCCCCGCCTGCACGAACTCGCCGGGCTCGGCGTAGCGCGCCAGCACGGTGCCCGCGATCGGACTGCTGATCCGGCTGCGCGACAGCCGGTCGTCGATCGAGCCCAGCTGGGCGTCGAGCGCGGCGACTTCCTGGTGGGCGGAGCCGCGCGCCGCTCGGGCGCCGGCCAGCTGCTCCAGGACCACGCGCGCGTCATGCTCCGCCCGGTCGCCCTGCTGTGCCGTCGCGGCCGCCTGCTTGAGCAGGCGCTCGGTCCGGGCCAGCTCCCGGTCCGCAATGCTGCGCTGGACTTCGAGCGCGGAGATGTTCGCGTCCGCTTCGCGGGTGCGCGCCGCGGCCGCCGAGCGCCGCGCGGCCTGGGCCTGCCGCTCCAGCAGCAGCGGCACCGTATCCACGACGCCGACCACGCTGTCCTTCGCCAGCCGGTCGCCTTCGTCCAGACCGAACGCCAGCAGCCGTCCGCCGACCTCGGCCGCGACCGTCACCTCGGTCGCCTCGAAGTTGCCGTAGGCGTCGGCGCTGTCGCCCTTGCATGACGTTCCGAAAGCGACCAGCAGCATTGTCATCCTGAGCGAAGCGTGCGCACGACCACCGCTGTTCCCGTATCTCATGGCTTCTCGCTCCCGCTGCCGGGGGTGATCCCCAGGGTGGTGAGGTATCGCGACCGCGCCTGGGCCAGCTCGACCCGATGCCGCTCCAGGGTGAGCCGCGCCTCCAGGACGTCGGTGCGCGCCTCGACGTAGTCGGGCGTGGTGATGGCGCCCTCGTCGTACTGCGCCCGGGCCTGCCGCTCCACCTCGACGCGGAGCGTCACGATCCGCTCGTCGTCCGTCAGCGCGGCCTTGAGCCGGTCGATGTCCTCCAGATCGGTGACCACCGCGCGCGCCAGCCGCCGCCCCAGTGCGCGCTCCTCCGTGGCCACCACGTCCTGTTGCAGCCTGAACGCCGCCGCGCGCCGGCCGGCGGACCGCCAGGTCCACGGCTGCCACTTCACCCTTACGCCGGCCTGCCAGAACGCATCCGACGAGGTGCGGAACTGGTCCAGTCCCGGGAGACCCACGCCGGCCTGGCCGAAGGCGAAGAGCTTGGGCCGGTTCTCCGCGGTGGTGGAGGCGGCCTCCCGCTCGAGCCGCTCGCTCGAGCGCCGGAGCTGGTCGAACTCCGGCCGCCGCCGCAGCGCCGCGACGGCAGAGAGGTCGGCGGGATGGGCTCGCTCCGGCTCGTCCGAGGGCAGCACCAGGACGGCGGAGGTATCGATCGGCCGGCTCGCCAAGTCGGCGAGGATCGCGAGCGACGCCCGGCGGGATGCGCGGGCCTCGTCCCGCTGGAGCCCGGCGCGGACCCACTCCGCCTCGATCTCCGCCGCGTCCCGCCCGAGGGCCGTCCCCGCCTCGACCCGGGCCCGCACCGCGGCGAGCCGGGCCTCGAGATCGGCCACCAGGGCCTCGAACTCCTCGGAGCGCTTCTCCAGCAGGAAGGCGGAGAAGAACGCGGAGTTCACGTCCGAGCGCAGCTCGTACAGCGCGACATCCACCTCGGCCTGTGACTCCGCGTAGCGCGCTTCCTCCACCTCCCGCCGCCTGGCCACGTCGCCGCCATCGTACAGCCGCTGCTCCACGTCCAGCGTGGTCTGCCAGCGATCCTTCGGAAAGTCAGGCACCGAGATGCCCGGCACCCCGAAGGTCGGCCGGGTCACGTCGCTCTGGTGGGTGGCCTGGCCGTTGATCTCGAGCCGCGGCAGCCGATCCGACCCGATGACCGCGAGCCGGAGATCGGTGGCGGCGCGGAGCAGCGCCTGCTGGGTACTGCGGGGATCAGTCTTGAGCGCGGCGGCCTGAAGCTGCTCCACGCTGAGCGTGTCCTGGGCCTGCGCCGGCACGCCGGCGGCGGCGACCGCGAAGGTCGCGAGGGCGAGTGCGCGAATCACGGCCGGAGCCCTGCCATGAAGAAGTCGGGAAGAAGACGCCGGCGCTCCTCGATGAAGGCGCGCCAGCGGGTGGCATCCAGGCCCAGCAGCTCGCAGAGCGCCGGCCGGATGGCAAACGGGAAGATCAGCAGGCCCATCATGTTGGCCACGAACTGCTCGGCGCTCATCGGGCGGATGGTGCCCGCCCGGGCCCCGTCGCGAAGCTGTTTGCGGAGCACGTCGAGCGGAATCCGGCCGCCCTGCCGCATCATGAGGCGGGAGATCCGGTCCGGCTGGGAGTGCAGCTCGGAGACCATGTAGCCGGCGAAGTACGGTCGGGCCGACTGGAAGTCGATCTGCTCCTTCACGATCGCCCGCACCTTCGCTTCGATCCCGCGGCCCGGATCGGCCAGGATCCCGAAGATCCGCGGCATCAGGGTGCCGAGGGCCCGCTCGAAGATCGCGTCGGCGAGCGCGGCCTTGGTGCCGAAGTAGTAGTGCACCAGCGCCTTGTTCACCCCGGCCTCGGCGGCGATCTCCTGGGTCCGGCTGGCCGCGGTGCCCTTCCGGATGAACACGGTGTGGGCCGCGTCCAGGATGCGGTCCCGGGTCTCCTGGTCGGGCCGGGGCTCCGGCCTGGGTGTTCTTGACCGTTTGGTTGAACCGCCTGGTTTAACCATGCGGTTAATATCGGGCGCCTGCGGGCGCTGTCAAGAGGCTCCAGCGGGCTTGCCCGTCACTCGGAGCGGGGCGAGCTATAAAGCGTGACGCTCGATGACTTCGCCCCCGCCGACATCCGGACGTCGGAATCCCGGATCTTCGTCCGCTCCCACGGCTCCGGCCCTCCGGTCCTCCTGCTGCACGGCTTTCCCCAGACGCATCTCATGTGGCGCGAAGTCGCGCCGCGGCTGGCCGAAACGTTTACCGTCGTCTGCGCCGATCTCCGCGGCTACGGACGGAGCGATTGTCCACCCTCGGCGCCGGACCACGCCCCCTACTCCAAGCGGGCCATGGCTCGCGACCTGGTGGAGGTCATGGAACAGCTGGGCTTCCGGCACTTCGCCGTCGCGGGTCACGACCGAGGTGGTCGGGTCGCGTACCGGATGGCGCTCGACCATCCCGACCGGGTGCGGCGCCTCGCCGCGCTCGACATCGTCCCCACCGAGGCCGCATGGGAGCGGGCCGACGCGCGTCTCGCGGTCGGCTACTGGCCCTGGTCGTTACTGGCCCAGCCGGAACCCCTGCCGGAGCGGATCCTCGAAGGTGCCGCCGAGGTCATCGTGGAAAATGCGCTCGACCAGTGGGGCTCACCGTCCGGCGTCTTCCCTTCGGAGATCCGGGAGGCATACGTCGGCGCGCTGCGGGAGCCGGGACATGCGCATGCGATCTGCGAGGAGTATCGCGCCGCCGCGACCGTGGACCGTGAGCACGATCGCGCCGACCGCGAGGCCGGCCGGAAGATCGGGTGCCCGGTGCTGGTGCTCTGGAGCCGACGCGGTGCGCTAGACGAGTGGTACACCGACGAGGGAGGGCCGCTCGGACTCTGGCGGCCCTGGGCGAACGACCTGCTCGGTCAGGGGGTGGAAGGCGGGCACTTCTTTCCCGAGGAGCATCCTCGGGAGACGGCGGAGGCGCTCCAGCGATTTTTCGGCTAGACCTACTGCGGCCGCCACATTGTCGCCCGAATGACGAGGGAGTTGTCGGTGTCGGATCCGCTCCAACCGACGACATCCCCGCTCGGACTCACGGCATTGGCCGCCGTGAGCTGGCTGCGGCCCAGGGGACTGAACCCTGTCGTCACTCCGTTGGCGATGACGAATCCCTGGGAGGTGGTGGCCTCTTCCCCGAACTCGTCGCTGGTGCCGACGATGACGCCGTCCGCGTTGATGTCTTCCGCCTGCGTGCCGAGGCCACCACCAGCCCCGCCGAACAGTCTGATGGTCCCCCTGATCCAGCTGAAGCAGTCAGACATCTGCAGCTCCTCCCCCACGGCGTCCGGGTGCGGTCCCACCAGTCCGACGATGTCGCCCTGATTGTTGATCCCAAGCGCCGTGCTGGAGAGCCGCCCGGCCGTGCCAAGATCCTTCATGACACCATTCTTCCACCGGAACGCATGGCCTTTCTGACTGGAGGACGTCGTGCTGGAACCGACTACGACGCCGGCCCGGTTGATGGCGTTGGCGACGCTGAACTGCCCGCCGAGAGTGCCGAGGTCGGTCATCTTCCCGTTCTGCCAGATGAACGCGTGCCGTTCGCCCGAAGCAACCTCAGCCCATCCCACGATCACGCCGGACTGGTTGATGTCCAGTGCTTCGCTCTCCAGCCCCCCCAGAGTGCCGAGGTTCTTGATGACGCCGTTCATCCAGCGCGTCGCGCGTTGGTTGCCCGACTTCGAGATGCTCCAGCCCACGACCACGCCGCTGGGATTCACGGCGTTGGCCCCGCTGTAGGGACCGCCCAGGGTGCCGAGGTCGGTCATGACCCCCGCCTTCCAGCGGAAGGCATGCTGCGAGAAGCCGTCCGGTGTGACTTCGCTCCACCCAACCACCACGCCGGCCTGGTTGATGTCATTGGCCTCGGAGCGCCTGCCGCCGAGGGTGCCCAGATCCAGCACGGCGTACGTCGCGGCCGCCTGGGCCTCGACCGGCGCGGCCGAAGGACCGGTGGCGGGCTCTTCGGCCGAACAGGCGACGAGCCCGACGGACAGCAACAGCTGGAACGAAATCGGAGTGCGACGGCGAAGCGGGGCGGGCATGGGTATGCTCCGAAGAGGACGGTGGAAAGCGTACCGCCCGCCAGTCAAGCCGAAGTCAAGTGCGGAGTGGGTGCTGTGCCTCCAGCGCCGCCAGAGCGTCGGCGTCGGTCAGATCCAACCTGAGCGGAGTGATTGCGGCGAAGCCCCGCTCCACCGCCCACCGGTCGGTTCCCTCTTCGACCTCTTCCACCGGCTCGACCGTGAGCCAGTAGTGCCGCCGTCCCATCGGGTCCTCGCCGGGAACTACCCGGCCGTCGTAGTGCCGCACCGATTGGCGGGCCCAGGCGAGTCCGGTGGGCTTGGGGGGGAAATTGACGTTGACCAGGCAGAGGGACGGCTCGCCGATCAGCAGCTCCAGCACCCGGACCACATAGGGCCGGAGTCGGGGAAAGTCGGGCTCCCCGCCGGTCGTCGGCGTGCTCAGCGCGATGCCCCGAAGGCCGAGGAGGGCGGCCTGCTTCGCGGCGGCCAGGGTGCCGGAATGCCACATCGAGTTGCCGAGGTTGGGGCCGAGGTTGATGCCGGAGAGCACCAGGTCGACCTGCTCCCACATGTGGACCCCGAGCGCAACGCAGTCGGCGGGAGTACCGTTCACCCGGTACGCCTCGAAATCCCGGATGGGCGTGCGACGCAGGGTCAGCGGCCGCGAGTGGGTGATCGCATGGCCCATAGAGGACTGCTCGACGTCGGGGGCATAGATCCGGACGTCGGCGAACTCCCGCGCCACTTCGGCCAGGGCAAGCAGTCCCGGACTGTAGATACCGTCATCATTGGCCACGAGAATGCGCATGATCTCTCCGTCGAGGTGCACGTGCGGGTGACGCTGATCCATAACCGCGCGGCAGGCGACCAGGCCCACTCCGCCAAGCGGATACTAAAGCAGCTGTCAGACGCTGGCCACGACGCCACGTTGGCCGGCGAGGGAAAGAAGGAGCGGCGCAAGGTGGTGGAGGACCCCGGCGATCTCGTGGTCGTGGCCGGCGGCGACGGCAGCATCAAGCGCGCGGCGATCGCGCTCGCGGGCCGTGGCGTGCCGCTCGCCGTTCTGCCGATCGGCACCGCCAACAACATCGCCAAGTCTCTTGGCATCATCGGCTCGGTGAGCGAGCTGATCGAGGCGTGGGCCTCCGCCGAGCGCAAGCGGGTATCGGTCTGCACCGTCTCCACGCTCTCGGGGGACTGCGACTTCATTGAGTCGGTGGGTGTCGGCGTCTTCACCGAGCTGGTCACCCGCGGCCAGGATGAGGTGGATGAGAACACGGCCGGGCTGACCGGGCACGCGATCGACCGGGCGATCCTGCTGCTTCAGCGGATCGTGCGGGAGCGGCAGCCGTCGCCCCGCGCGCTGCGGATCGACGGCGCGGATCACGCCGGCGACTACCTGCTGGTCGAGGTGATGAACATGCCGTTGGTGGGGCCGAACCTGCCGCTCGCGCCGGAAGCGGATTTCTCCGACGACCTGCTCGACGTGGTCACGGTCAGCGCCTCGGAGCGCCCGCTGCTCGAGGAGTACCTGGAGGCCCGTCTCTCTGGTGGGGCCGCGCCGCCGCCGCTCACCGTGCGGCGGGGCCGGTCGGTCACCATGCGAGCCGCGGCACTCGAGCTGCACGTGGATGATTCGCCGTGGGTGTCGGACGACCACGCGCGGGAAGATGTGGAAGGCGATGTGACGCTGTCGGTGGGAGACTCGACGTTGGAGGTGCTGGTCCCTTCGCTGCGCTCAGGGTGACAATGGCATCGGTCATCCTGAGCGCAGCGAAGGAGCCATCGCCTTGCGGTACACCATCTCCGCCGCCACCACATCCTCCACCGCGACCCCCACCGACTTGAACAGGGTCACCTCCTCCGCCGTCCGGCGCCCCGGCCGGACGCCGGCGACCACGTCCCCGATCTCGGCCGGCTCGATCCCCGCGGCGATCACGTCGCCCGACTCCCGCATCGCCGCCTCCCGCGACTCCACGAAAACCCGGGAGTCGCGGACCACGCCGTCGTCCAGCTCGCGCCAGTCCGGGCGACACGCGCCGACGGCGTTCACGTGAGTGCCGGGCGCGAGCCACTCTCCGCGCAGTACCGGCGTTCGTGCGCTGGTGGCCACCACCACCACGTGGGCCCCGCGAACCGCCTCCGCCGCCGACGGGACGGCGCGGACACCGTGCGCCTGGGCGAAGGCCGCCGCGTGCCGAGGGCTCCACACTCGCACCTCCCGGAACCGCCGCACCATGCCGAGCGCTTCCAGATGGCTGCGCGCCTGCACCCCGGATCCCAGGATCGCCAGCACCGATGCGTCCTCGCGAGCGAGCCGGTGCGTGGCGACCGCAGAGACTGCCGCGGTCCGCAGCTCCGTGATGAGACGGCCGTCCATCATGGCCAGCGGCTCACCGGTCTCCGGGCGGAAGAGCAACACCAGCGCGTGGTGGGTCGGCACCTCGCGGTTGGCGGGATAGAACGTGACCAGCTTGGCGCCCAGCGCCGTCGGTGTGGCGGCGGGCATCGCGGCGAAGAACCCCTGGTGCGCCGCGACCGGGAGCATGAGCCGGACCGGCTGCACCACCCTGCCCGCCGACAGGTCCGCCAGGGCCTGCGCCATGGCCGGGATGAGCTCTTCCATCCGCAGCAGGCGGCGGACGTCGTTCTCGTCCAGCATCAGCGGGAGCTCGGTCGTCACAGTCGGACGATACGTCGGCATCAGCGACTTGTCATCCCGAACAAGACTTGTCATCCTGAGCGAAGCGAAGGAGACCATGCCGGCCTCCACTCCTTCGCTTCGCTCGGATGACAACAAGTGGCGCCGCCGCGTCGCCGTCCCCAGATTGCGGTATCCGTCCGGCCCGCATGAGGAGCCCCGATGTCTCCCGCAAGTTCCAACACCTCGACCCCGGTTCCCGCCCGGAAGCCGCGTGAGGACGAGATCGACGTCCACGGACTGACGCATCCCGGCAAAGTCCGCCCTGACAATCAGGATCACTATCTCCTCTGCTCGCTGCGGCGCCACTTGGTGGTGCGCAGCTCCAGCATCCCGGACGCCGAGACGACGCTCTCCGAGAGCGAGCGCCTCGCCTCCCTGGCGATGGTGGCCGACGGCGTGGGCGGCGCCGCGCGGGGCGAGACCGCCAGCCGGGTCGCGCTCACCGGGGTGACCCGGTACGTGACCCGGAGCATGCGCTGCTACTACCGATCGTACGACGAGGATGAGGAGTTCTACGGCGCGCTTCGCGAGGCGGCGCGGGAAGTCCACGAGGACCTGCTGCGCCGGGGCGAGGAAGACCCCCAGACCGCGGGGATGGCCACCACGCTTACCCTGTACCTCGGCGTCTGGCCCCGAGCCTATCTGCTCCAGGTGGGAGACAGCCGCTGCTATCTGCTTCGCGACAGTGAGCTGGTGCAGATCACCCGCGACCAGACCATGGCGCAGGAGATGGTGGATCTCGGCGTCATGAAGCCGGAGCAGGTCGCGGGGACCCGGCTGGAGCACACCCTCACCAGCTCCATCGGCGGCGGACGCACCGCTCCGACCGTGTCGCGCTTCGACATGGGCTGGGGCCACGTCCTGCTGCTGTGCAGCGACGGACTCACCCGGCACGTCACCGACCGGCGGATCGGCGAGGTGCTGCGGTCGATGACGTCCGCGAAGCAGGCATGCGAGACCCTGCTCCAGGAGGCGCTGGATGGCGGGGGCAGCGACAACATCACGGTCGTGGTGGGGCGGGCGGTCCAGCGTTCCTGAGTTTCGGGGGAGGGGAAGACATGCGAGTATTTCGGTCGTTCGCACTGGTCGCCGCGGTCGCAAGCAGTGGTCTCCTCACGGCTTCGGCCAACGCCCAGTCCTCCAGGGTCATCACCCGCGCCCAGCTCCCCACGGCGTTTCGAGCCCAGCTCGAGCGCGGCGAGATCGCACGAGTCTCCCGCGGCAACATCGACTCGGTCGAGGCCGAGGCGCCCCAGGTGACGCTCCGCGCGGGGGAGCTGCTCGCGGTGAGGACGGGAGCCAAGGCCACGCCGGCCACCCGGCCATCCTCGGACACGCTGCCCCACTCCGACACGCTCCCCGCCACCGACAGCGTCTATCGCCTTCCGTTTCGATATCTGGGACTCGACCGCGAGGGATCGGCGCCCGCGGTCTATATCCCGTTCTATTGGGGAGTGGAGAAGCTTCGGTACAACCCTGGCACCGACGTTTTCGAAGGCACCTTTCAAATCGGCCTGCAGGACAGTGCCCGACCCGGAGACATCCGGGAGATCACCGCGCCGGTTCGCCTCAAGGTTCTCGGCGACGCCGACTCCACGCGCCCCGACAGCGTCGTGATGCGGCGGACCAACGCGCAGGACGAGACCATTCGTGTCTATGCCGACGGGTCCGCCGATTCGGTCCGAGTGCAGATCGTCCCGGCGTTCGACCGCCGCGGCGTGGATCTGTGGCTGCAGGTGAGACAGACGCTCATGTTCGAGAATCCACCTCGGTCGATCCAAGGTCTCGGGGTCGAAACCGCGACCCTGACCGTGAATACCCGGGGCAACTCGCGCGACACCGCCGTCGTCACCATCACCCCGTCCAAGGGATCGCTGGACACCCGCTCCGTCAGGGTGGCCGACGCGGGCGCCGTGGTGAAGCTCCGCTCCGCCGGCCTGGGAGACGCTACGGTTCGTGCGACCGCCAATGGGTGGTCAACCGCTCAGATCACCGTCGCCTACCGGTTCCCGTACGAATTTCTCGGCGCGGCCCTGGCCGGCGGAGTGCTCGGCGGACTCGTCGCCTACATGTACGCCAAGCGGCGCACGGCGGCGTTGCTGCGGCAATACCTGCTGAAAGGAGTTCTGGCGGGCCTGCTGACCTGCGTGGTCTATTTCGGGCTCGGCATCACGCTGGTGCAGTTCGAAGTGAAGATCGAGTTCTTCAGCGAGCTGGCGGTGTTCGCCTTGTCCGCGCTGGCAGCGGCGTTCGGGATTCCTCTGCTGGCCCCGGGCACCAAACAGGGAGCGCGTGCATGACCGGCTTCGCGGACGCCGCCCTCCGGCGAGCACGGCCGGAGCGCGTCCGCGGGGAAGTGGTCCTCCCCCGCCGCCTTCAGGCCTTTCCCTCTCCGGTGGACTGGAGAGACGAGGTGCTCTACTTCCTCCTGGTGGACCGCTTCAGCGACGGGCTGGAGCACACCCGCCCGCTCCTTGACCGCGGCGCCCTCCCAGCCGCGCGACGGATGCCCGACGGCTCACCCTGGCGCTGGTTGAGCTGGGCCGAATCCGGCGCCGGCCGGTGGCAAGGCGGGACCCTCCGCGGCGTCCGCTCCAAGCTGAGCTACCTGGCCGGCCTCGGCGTCACCGCGCTGTGGCTCAGTCCGGTGTTCCGTCAACGCGGCCATCTCGACAGCTACCACGGTTACGGAGTCCAGGACTTCCTCGACGTCGATCCCCGGTTCGGCGACCGGCGGGACCTGGTGGACCTGGTGGCCGCGGCCCACGAAGCGGGCCTCCGGGTCATCCTCGACATCATCTTCAATCACTCCGGCTCCAACTGGAACTACCCGCCCGGCACACCTGGTGGTGCGGTGGAGCCGCACTACACGGCCGGCCGTCATCCGTTCGGCTCCTGGCTCGGCGATCAGGGCCAGACGGTGGCTGCGATCGGCGGACGGGACGACGCCGTCTGGCCGGTCGAGCTCCAGGATCCGGAGGATTACACGCGCGCCGGCAGCGGCAGCCTCGGCGCGGGCGATCTCGACGACCCCAACGCCGAGCACAAGCGCACCGATTTTCTCTCGCTGCGAGACTTTCAGGTGGGGGGTCCGGCCGTACTCGGCGATCTCGCCCGCTGTTACAAGTACTGGATCGCTCTGAGCGACTGTGACGGCTTCCGGCTGGATACGCTGAAGCACGTAGCCCTGGAGGAGGCGAGAAACTTCTGCGGCACGATCAAGGAGTTCGCCGCCAACATCGGCAAGGAGAACTTTCTGTTGGTGGGAGAGATCGCCGGCGGCGACTTCGCTCAGGATCGCTATCTCGACGTGCTGGAGCGGAACCTCGACGCGGCGCTCGACATCGGGCAGATGCGGCTCACGCTGAGCGGCGTGGCCAAGGGGCTGCTCGACCCGGCCGGCTTCTTCTCCGGCTTCAACGCCGGTGACGCGGTCATGGGGTCGCACCGCAACCTGGGCAACCGGCACGTCTCCATTCTAGACGATCACGACCACGTGTTCGGGGACAAGATCCGATTCTCCGCCGAAGCGGCGTCAGATCACCAGGTGGCGGCCGCGGTAGCGCTCCAGCTCATGACGCTGGGGATCCCCTGCGTTTACTACGGCACCGAGCAGGCACTCGCCGGGCCGGAATCCCAGGAGCGACAGTGGCTGCCGGATTGGAAGCGCTCCGACCGCTACTTGCGCGAGGCCATGTTCGGACCCGAGCGCCCTCGAGCCGCGGGCCGTGCCGGGGCTCCTTCCGCGGCTGGGCTCGACCCGGCGCTCCCCGGCTTCGGCCCGTTCGGGACTTCGGGACACCACTGTTTCGATGAGCGGCACCCGGCCTATCGCCGGATCGCGGCGCTCGCCGCGCTGCGCCGGGGCGTCCCGGTGCTGCGCCACGGCCGGCAATATCTCCGCCCCATCTCGGTGTTCGGCGAGGAGTTTTCGATTCGGGGACCGGGCGAGATCGTCGCCTGGTCGCGGATCTTGGACGATGAAGAGGCACTGTGCGTGGTGAACGCCCACGGGACCGAGCCGAGAGGAGGCGATGTCCTGGTGGACGCGAGCCTCTCGCCCCCCGGCGGCTCGATGACCGTAGTGCTCAATACCGCGGAGATAGCGGCGGGCCCTGGATACGTCGGATCGCACGCGGCGGGCTCGCCCGCACCGGTGCAGCGGACCGGTGACGGCAAGGCTTACGTGGCGCTGCGCGGGCTCGATCCGTCCGAGGCGCTGGTGCTCATGACCCACCCCCCTGAGGAGTAGGAGCGCCGCTCACTCCTCCCCACCGCCTTCCAGTATCGCAAAATCCTCCTGCGCGGGATGGGCCTCGCACATCGCTCCATCGGGGGTCCGCTTGGCCCGGCACCGCAGACGCGTGCCTGGCACCGCCTCCCCCAACAGGTCGCGACGGACCGAGACCTGGATCGTCGCACCCCGCTGGGACTCGAGCAGGTTCGCCTTGCCCGCCACCGCCTCGACCTGCTCCAGCTCCAGGTCCACCACATCGTAGCCCTCAATCCTGTCGTGCCGCCGCCGCGAGAGGACTTTCCCGCTGATCGCGCTGAGGTTCTCGAGTGCCTGCACCATCCCCCACCTCCATCAGAAGCTCGGCCAGCGCCGGCCCGATCGGTTGGCCGCTCTGGGCCTCGAAATAAGTATAGGCCGGCATCGGGTTGACCTCGAAGCAGACGTACTCACCGTCGGGACGCCGGCGCAGGTCGATCCCGGCCAGCGGCAGTTCCATCTGTCGCGCGAGCGCGATGCAACGCTCCGCCACCGGATCGGGCAGCTCGGCCGGCGCGAGCACCGCTTCGGCCCCCTCCCGGGCAGCATACCGGTAGTCGGTCACGGGACTGGCGATCGTCACCGCGAATGTGCGGTGTCCAACGACGTGCACCCGCACGTCGATGCCCGCCACGTATTCCTGGAACTGCACCGGGAGCTGGCTGAGCAGCGGCAACCGCGCCGCCGAACGCTCGTCCAGCTCCCGCACGATAGACCGTATCCCCGATGTGGACTTGAAGACGACGTGTCCGTGCTTCCGCCAGAAGGCCAACGCCTCCTCCGAATCGCTGGTCACCAGGGTCTCGGGGACCACAAACCCCGCCGCGCCGATCAGCTGGGCCTGGAGCGGCTTGGAAGCGTTGGACTGCATCGCCCGCGGCCGGTTGACCACCAGCGCGGGGGAGACATCCAGCCACTCGTGCAGGTGCTCGTGCAGCCTCCGGGCGCGTGCCAGGCCTTCCGCCGGAAATCCTCGCTGCGGCAGCTCGAGAGGCCGGGAGTAGACGCTGCGGACTCGATCCAGCGGGATGGCCTGCCCCGCGCAGGTGAGCACGCCGCTGACGCCGTCCGGTCCCAGGTCCATGGTGAGTCGCTCGCGGTCGAGCGCCGCCTGGGAGAGAACGGCGTGGTCCGCCCCGGCGTCCTGCAGGAGCTCGAGCACGCGGGCCAGCGGTGGATCATCGAGCCGGCCGTAGAGAAGGATCATGACTGATCCCCGGCCCGCGCCAGCAGGAGATCCACGACCAGCGCCACCGCCCATGGCTCGAGCAGGAGAGGCAGCGGGTTCACCTCGACCAGGCGGGTCTTGCCTCTGGCCGGGGAGAAGCGGAACTCGAGCAGCGGCAGGCCGAGCGAGCGAGCCGCCGCGAGGCAGCCGCCGCCGTATCGATCGGCCAGCGCTCCCCCGACCGCTGTCCCCGCGACCAGAACGCTGAGACCGTCCAGTGTCCCGCCGGGCCGCGGCATGCCTTCGTCGGCGGGCAGCGCCGGCGCGGCACTGGTCAGGCGTCGTTCCTCCACCGGCAGCCCCGCTTCCGCCGCGGCCGCTACCCAGGAGAGCTGAGAAAGCCACGGCGTGACCCAGGGATGGGTCCGGACCGGTTGCACCACCCGCTCGCCCAGGCCGCACAGCCAGCTTGCCACCAGCGCGTGGATCTCGGCCGTGGCGTAGTCGCGATCCCGGGCGGTAGCCATTCGGAAGCGGGAGACGGGCAGATACCGCACCCGGTTCAGCACGGTGCGGACACCGCTGCTACGCAGCGCTGGTGCGCCTGGAAGGGTCAGCTCGGTGGAAGCCTGGCCGGCGGAGTCCACCGTATGAGACCAGCGCGCCAGGCTCAGCAGTTCGGGCCGCACGATCCGAACGGAGGGCGGATCCGGTCCGGACGACAGCCGCGCGGCCACCGACCCGGCGCCCGGATCGGTGGCGTGCGCGAGGATGACGATTTCGCCGGTCACCGCGACGGCGGCGTATCGAAAGCCAGCTTGGCGTCACGGTCTCCCGAGGCCATCCGCTGCTGGAGGTCGCCTTGACCGCTGTAGTCGGGGGCACCGATCAGGTCCGGCCGGAGCTGGGAGCCGATGAACGCTTCTCCTTCCCCTCCCCCTCCGCCCAGTCCCATCGCCGCCTCGAGGGTGGCGATGCGCTCTTCCAGCTGGGCGATCGGCCCCGGCCCTCCCGCCGGACTCCACTCTCCGAACCCACCCGGCCACCCACCCGGCCACTCCACCAGCTCCTTGGGCCCCTTTCCACCGCCGCCGTCCTGAAAGTCCTTGATGAGGCTCTTGCCCTCGACCCGGTCCTTCAAGTCCTTCCGCTCCTTGCTCAGCTCTTTCAGCTCCTTCGGCAGCTCCTTCAGTTCCTTGAACTCTTTCCGCCCGTCCTTCAGGTCCTTCCGCTCCTTGCTGATCTCCTTGATGTCCTTGCGATCCTTGATCTCCTTGAACGGCGACTTGCCGCAATGGACCTGGACCGTCGCGGTCATCGTCGGCCCCGACGCCGAGATGGCCGTCACCGAGACGCAGGTGTCTTGGCCGGCGTAGGACTTCGAATTCGGCGTCGTGGATCCGGTGAACGACGTGATGCCGGACGACCCCGGATAGACGTCACCCCCATCTCCCCGGTTCTGATCCAGCTCCATGTCCCGCTTGCCGTCCGCCTGCATCAGCGCAACTCGGTAGTGATTCTCGTCCGTGTTCCCCGGCTGGGCATCGTCGATATGCCAGATGAGCAGTCCGTCGCCCGGCAGGTTGGAGTCGTAGCCGGTCCGCTGGCGGTTCTCCAGCAGGAAGTACTCGGAGCCGCCGGTGCCGTCCTTCCAGAGCCGGTGGATGGTCCGGCTGGTCTTTACATCCGGTATCGAGAGCGCACCACCGGTCACCACGTTCGTCACCGCTGCCCAGCCCTGTTGGATCTTGCACCAGGCGGAGGGGTGCGCCGGGATATCGCCATTCCCATTCCACGATCCTCCCGCCATGAGGCACCAGTTGCCGATGCCCTCCGAGGTATCGTCGGTGTCGTACAGGTCGGGGAAGCCGAACAGCAGATGGCCCAGCTCGTGGGCGCATACGCCGATGCGGGCGTCCTCCGGGATCGTCAGGTAAGCGAAGATCTGCTTGCCATCCGCCCCGAGCGCCGATGGAAGCACCCACTTGTGGGACCAGATGTCACCCGGGTTGCCGGTCTGCTCTCCGCCGGCGCCCGCGTGGACGACGATGAACGCGTCCACGAAGCCGTTGCCGTCGTTGTCGTACAGCCCGAAATCCACATCGGGATCGGAGGCGACGGCGGAGTCGTTCGCCATGGTGTTGGCGCGCGGCGTGCCGGAGGGCCGGCCGATACCGAAGTTGTTGTTGGCGTACCAGGCGAGGGTCTGCGGAAGGGTGTACGGGCCGACGACTGCGCCATCGATGTCCACCAGGCCGCCGGTGACTTCGTTGAAGTACTCGGTGACGCTCCCATTCGGCAGCACGCCGGTGGAGAAGAACAGATCCTGAAAGTGCGAGGCCGGCTCGGTCATGGCGCGGTCGGAGAACTGCACCAGCACGACGATGACCCGGACCGTCCCATGCAATGGGGCCCGCTCGGCCGCCATCGCCCGAATCGTTCCGTAGGGTGTCCCGACCGGAAAACGGTCGGGCGGAATGATCACGCCGTCATCGAACCCGAGCCGCCGGGGAGGCCGGGCCATTCCCAGCGCATGGGCCAGCGGGGATTTGGACCGGGTTCGAGCGTTCGCCAGCTCAGCTTTGATCCGCGCCTTGAGCTCGGGAGCCGCCGCTACCGCGCAGAAGTCCGACCAGACGGCGCGGGCCGTCCCGCGGCCGGCACCGATGAATCCATCGTGTCCGTGATGACTCATGAACCACTCCTTCCACTGCTCTTTTCATGGTGAATGTCCCGAGCCGTACTGGTGAACCAGCTTGAGCGCGTCGGAGCGAGGAGCCATCCGATCGCCCTTCGTCCCCCAATACCTGCTACCGCTTCCGCGGATGAAGGCCCGCTGCTCCCCCAGACGCTCCTTGCCGAGCACGCTCTTCACGATCACGTAGCGCACCTCGCCGCTGGGACCGACGATGACCGTCGCTCCACCCCAGAACGGCACCGGCGCGGTGCGGGAGTCGGACCGCGCCAGACGGAGTTGGCTGACTTCGGCGATGGTGTCGAAGACCACCTGGCCATCCGGTCCCACCCGCCGGGACGGCCGGACCGAGTGGACGCAGGGCGACTCCACGACATCGCCCTCCAGCCGGCGATCGCCCGACAGCGCGAGCCCGAACGCCCCCAGGTTCTCCGGCCTGGTCACGAACTCTCCCAGGGCGCAGGCCTGCCGCCGGAGCTCTTCGCTGCTCGCCGGCTCCCCCGGATCGCCCCGAAACCGCAAGCGGGAGAACGTGAGGCCGTCGATGGGAGCGAGGTAGACGGACGGGGCCCGCCACCGCAGTGCATCCTGGGAGAGATCCGGCACGCTGTGCGGATAGATCCGGCGCCGGCCGAAGGCGCTGATCCAGGCGCCGCGATAGCCCCAGGGGTCGTCGGGCACGAGGTCGGTGTCGGCGGTGATGACGGCCCGGAGAAACTCGCCGAAGCGCAGATCGACCGGCGGGCAGTAGTCGATGGCGCGGATGCACATTCGCAGGAACTGGGTCGCCAGCGTGCTCGCTTCGCCCGCGAGCACGTCGCACAGGTCGGACTGCAGCGCGCCGGGCGGCAATACTCCCGAGCCGCCCGTAGCCACCCTGATGTAGCGCGCGATCTTCCGCTGGTAGATCTCGAGAAACGCGTCGAACACGGCCGACACCAGCACCGAGCCCAGCTCGTGGCTCTCCAGCTCCGGCTCGTAGGCTCTGGGTGTCTGATCGGGACCGCTGTCCAGACCGGTTCGAAGCGATCCCTCCCCGCTGGTGGTGTGCCCGAACTGAGTGGCCAGGTCCCACAGCAGCGACGCCTGGCGCAGGTCCCCGCGATGTTCCCGCAACGCCGTCCGCAGCACGTCCTCGTAGCTGAAGTGCTGCAGGATCGCCACCAGATCGGCGAAGCCTTCGTGGAACGCCAGGACGTCCGCCCCGGTGGGCAGGGTGAAATGACTGCGCAGCCCATCCAGCAGCGCGTGGGTGACTTCGTGCGCGATCACGTCGTGGGACAGGGCGGTGAAGACGTGTCCCCGCGGCAGGTTCTCGCCCCCGGGCCGGGAGCTGCTGGGGAAGTAGCCGAAGCTCAACACGCCGGCCTGGGGATCGTAGTAAGCGTTGGCCTCCGCGCCGGCGAACGGCGACAGGCGCAGCCGAACCCGATCGTCTCCCGGGTCGGGAGCGCGGTCGAATCCCCAGGTGATCACCCGCCCCAGCGCCGAGCGGAACGCGGCATACACCGAGCTGCTCACGGCGTACACCATCTGCTGGTGGGTCCTGGGATCAGATGGGGACGGTGCCGCCCCGCTCTGCATCAGGACGATCGGATCGTCGAGATCGAGCGCCCGATACGTCTCGCCGCGCACCGCGTCGCGGCCCTCCACCTCGAACAGCGCTCCGCGCGGCCCGGGGCCGAGCTTCTCGTAGGGCACATTGAGGGTGGTCACCCGGCCCAAGATTCGAGTCTCCGCCGGATCCAGCACGAAGATGCGGATGGGGCGGTACACCGGATCCTCGGGGCGACGCTCGTATGGGCGGGTGAGCGCGGCCCGCTCGACGTCGGCCCCGATGGTGTAACCGCGGCCGGCACCGGCGCAGGCCGCCTGTCCGCGGCGCTCCGCAACGGCCGGCGCCGCCGGCGCGGCTCCCCGGGTCTGCGCCACCTCCTTGGTGGCGGGCGGGGTGGAGACTTCTGCTGCCGGAGGAAGGCTCATGATTGCCCGTTACCCCCCAGCAAGCTCTCCAACGCTTCGTGGACCACCGCGCGGCCGGGAAGGCCGCCCTCGAAACGCCCGCGGCTGGCGTCCGCCGTGGCGACGCCCTGGAACAGGTGGTACCCTTCCCATCCCGGCGCGCAGTCCAGCTCGGGATGCTGCTGCGGCGCCGAGCCGAAGGCGCTGGTCACCCGCTCCTGGAACTGGGCGTTCGTCAGGCTCTCCGCGGCGCTCCGAAGCACCCCTGTCGCATAGCCGGTGAACGCACCGGCGCCTCCCTCTTCGTACGCCACCTCGAAGTCCTTGCAGGCCGAGAAGAGCACGTGGCGCATGTCCTCGCGGCGACCCTCGGATAGCGCCTGAATCGTGGTCGCCCCCCGAGCTTCGCCGGTCCGGAATCTCCGGTGGGCCTCGATCAGCTTTCGGTTGGCCCTGACGTAGCGGGGTCGCCGATCGCTCGGCGCCGACAGGATGATGGGGCCGGGGCCGGCAGCGAGCCTGGTGGCGTTCCCCGAGTGGCAGCAGTCGAAGAAGCATGTCAGGCTCACACCGCCGGGGACCTGCGCCAGGACGTCGCGGAGATCGTCGTCGATCACGAACGCGCCTTCGGCGAAGTCCACCGGGCACAGTGCTTCGTCCATCGGACCGTTATTGCCCTCGCTCTCGTCGCCACCCAGGTCGGGTAGCTCGGTGCCGTGGCCGGCATAGGCGAAGGCGAGCACGTCCCCTGACTTGGCAGACTGGATCAACGCCGTCAGCTCGCTCAGGATGCGGGCACGAGTCGCCTCGTCGTCGAGCAGCATCATGGGCGGCTCGAAGCCGAACCCGTCGCGCAGGACGCCGGCCCACGACCTGGCGTCGTTGACGCATCCGCCCAGCGGCGCGGTGGGGTACTGGTCGATGCCGACACAGAGGGCCCGCCGGCGGCCCGAGCCGATCTCCAGTGAGGAGGGTGACGACGGCCGGTAGGCGACCGGCGTCTCCGCGGCGATCGGCGGCACCGGCGTGGGCTCCTGTACGGTGCTGACGATCGTTCTCCACTGGCTCCGGTCGCTGAGCGCGTCTCCCACCGGGGCCCGCCGCCGGCTGACCGGGTACGCTCGTTTGAGCTGATGGGGATCGCGATCGACCACCCCGCAGAGGACGCTGTTCATGGTCCAGGGATCCTCGTCGAAGCTGCCGTGGTGCACCGCTCCGCTGGCTCGCCGGCCCTGCTCGCTCCCAAGTTGGGTCGAGGAGTAGATGACGTCGGTCTCGTTGGCGTCGAGCGCCTCTTTCAGCTCGCGCGCCTGGAGGCATTCCTGAAGGCCCAGGACATCGGTGTCGGAGCGGTCTTCGAGTGAGTGGTAGATCAGGTACAGCAGCGACTTCCGGTAGATCCCGATGCAGTTGTCGTCCAGCTCTCGCCGCCGCTCCATGGTGAAGATCCGCAGCTGGTCCACCGTGCCGCCGATCAACGGGTGCAGCCGCCGGAGATAGAGGTCCGCCGTCACCGCGGGAGCGAGCAGCTGGAGCGAGCTGAACCGCGGCAGGTGGGGACGCTCGGCCGCCGCCGCCCGACCGCGCATCGCCTCGTAGGCGCCGAGCAGATAGGTCTGGAAGATGGATCCGGCGCTGTGGCCGACGCCGTGCAGCTCGACCTTGCCCGGATGCCGGCCGCACAAGGCGATCAGGCGGCGGATCACGGCCCGCCCGTTGGTCTCGGCACCCCGCTGGTCGCCCTCCTCGTCAAAGGCCCGCTCGGCGCTGCGCTTCATCGTCCCCCAGATTCCGGGACCCGCCAGTCGTGAGGTCTTCTCGATCAGCCAGTCGCTGACGTCGGTCAGGTCGCGGGCGCCGGTGACGACCCGCTCCCGCTCGGCGCCGGCCACCAGCATCTGAGCCAAAGTCTCGACGAACCCGGTCTCCCACACGAAGTAGATCGGGTACACGTCATTCGCCCGCCACCAGTCCACATGATCGAGCGCGACTCGAAGGCCGTCGCCCTCGCTCACCAGCCCGCCGTGGGCGTACAGCACGATCCGCCGGGGCGCGTCGGTCGCGCCGGCTACCCAGCGGTCGAGCTCGCCGAACATGGTGTCGAGATCGCGGACCGAGGTGCTGACTTTCCCCCCGGCCGACAGGCGGCCCTGCCGCAGGTTCACCACGTAGGGCCGGAGCGCGTCGAGCAGCGGCGGGGTCAGGTCCGCGTCCCGCGGCGCGCGACTCCCCCGGGCAGCCAGGGACCGTGCCGAATCGTGATCGCCCAATGCGGCGAGCTGCTGTTCCAGTCCCATCTCCTCTTCGGCCGGCTCCTCGGGTGCGGCTCCGTTCTCGGCCGAGCGTCCCAGGGCACCGGCGGGTCCGGAGGCCGCGAGGATCACCCGGTCTACCGGCTCCCGGAAAGCCAGCGCCGACGGTGTGGCCCACGCGTCGGCCACGCTGCGAGTGCCCTCCCGCAGTTTGAGTTGCGCCTCGGCTACCTGGCGCAGCACCTCGTCGTAGTCGATGCCGGTACCGGGGCAGGTCTTGCGCGACATCTCCCGGTGGAACCGCAGGCTGGCAGCGGAAAGCCCGAAGCGCAGCTGCACCGCGGCGATCACCTGCACGGCCGCCTCCCGCTGGGGGCCGTCGAACGGGTCCTCTCCCCGATCGAAGTTGCCGATCATCTCGAACATGAACGGCCCTTGCACCGCATTCCCATTGAACCCGGTGGAGCTGGCGGGCGACTTGTTCCAATCGCGGCCGGTCCAGATGCGGCCCTCGGGATCGATGGTGACATGCTGCGCGATGTCGGACCACCCGTTGGTCTGCACGTGGAAGTCGCGCATCGCCAGGATGGTCTCGAGACCTCGGAAGTCGCGGCGGCGCGGCTTCCAGGTGTGGTGCATATGGACCGAACCGATCCGGCGGCGGAAGGGGAAGCGTGCGACCAAATCGAGAAACTGCCTGCTGTCGAGGCGAATGAACGGCTCAGGCATAGGACCTTCCTGCTCGCTGGAAGCGAAACGAGGGCACGCGCGGAGATCCGCGGCTGGATGACATCTCAGGTTGGCGATATTGGTCTGATGCAGATGCAGGTCGGTACCGGGCGGGGCTAGGACCCAAACGCGACATGGAGGGGCCGATTTGCGACAGGCGCACCAGCTGCGCGACAGCGAGGGGGACAGGGTCGCGGCGTTTCATAGCGTGACGGCTCCATCCATCCCGGTGTACAGCGCCAGGCGTTTCGCCCGCAGCTTCCCGGTGTCGTACTTCCGGGTCCAGGAGTTACTCTCCGAAAGGAAGAGGCTCCCCTGAGTCTCCGGATCGCCCGCGTCGGCGATCGCCTCCCGGACCGACCGGAAGTAGTAGTGGTTCCACAGCCGGTTGAACTCGGTGAAGTAGATGTCCGCCACCCGCTGGTCCCCTCGAATCACCAACATGTTCTCGTCGTTGGAGTTGGTGGACGGCTCGCTGAAGTTGGCCGACCCGGTCACCACGATCGGATCGGCCCCCAGCGGATCCGACAGCAGGAACTTCGAGTGCACGTAGCTGACGTGATGGTTCAGGCCGAGGATGCCGGCGTTGGTCTCCCTGGCCCACTGGTACACCGGATCCCTGATGTAGGAGCCCCAGGCTTGGTAGATGTTCTGGCTGGCCTTGAGGGGGATGAATGGCGTGGTGCTTCGCGGATTTTTCCGGTCGCGCTTCTCCAGCAGCAGGAACACGATGCAGCTTTGGGGACTGTTGTCCACCAGCTGGTCCTTGAATGTCTTGCTGACGCCGAAGGCGAGGGTGATGCAGGAGCAGTGGTCGGACGTGTCCACCAGCCGGGCGTACAGATCCAGAACCGCGGATCCGGATCGGGGACTGAAGATCGGGGTGATGCCCGGCGGGATCGCCTCCTTGGCGGTCGGGACCTCTCCGAGGGCTTCGACCGCGGCGTGGAGGGCGCGGTTCAGCTTTATCACCTCGCCCCTGGGTAGCCCCTTGCCCGGGCCGGGATCGTCCTTCAGCAGCTCCCAATAGGCGACGAAGGCCTGGGCCACGGACCGATCCCGCACCCAGTGCCCCACGTTGGTCTGCCCGCTGAAACCGCCCAGCGACAGGTTGGTCGAGCCGGTCCACACCTCCGAGGCCTGCCCGCCGGACGGGATCCACACCAGGAACTTGTTGTGCTGGATGTCGTTGGGCTTGGCCTCCCGCAGCGTGTAGTTGGCCGTGGTGATCCCGGCGCTCTCCAGCAGCTCGAGGTTGTCGACCCGCGGGAAGCTCTCGTGGAAATCGCCGTCGCTGTCGGTGGACTCGTTGACCTTGCCGTCGATGATGAGCTGGACGTCCACTCCCCGATCGATGGCCGCCTTGAGCTCGGCGGCGACCGGTGCGTAACGAAACTCGTAGAAGCAGCCCAGCAGCCTGTCCCCGGCCGTCGAGCGCTGGATGAAGCGCACGATCGCTTCGTCCAGATCCCGGGTCAGCCACTGGAGCGCTTCCTGCTCCTTGGCCGGAGTCTCCTGCTTGTCCGGCGGCAGGTTGCCGAACCGCCGCCGGTAGGCCTGGCTGCTCGCGACGCCGCGGTTGAAGAAGATGTCGTGGGTGAGGTCGCTGAACAGCGGCTCGGTCTCGACCTTGAGGCTGATCGGTGGGGCGCTGCGATCGAGGTTCTTGGCCTTCCCGCGCAGGGGGTGGAAGATGTACTCGTATCGCCGTTTCGGCTTGGCGGTGAAATCGTCCCAGACGAAGCTCTGGATCGGATGCTCGTTGGTGCTCACCATCGTATCCTCGTCCGGATGGGGGATCACCGAAGCGAACACCTTGTAACCCGGCATGAAGTACCGCTCGCTCTCCACCGGATCGACGCGCTCCACGGCGAAGCCGAGCAAGCCCTGCTTGCCCTCGTCGGTGGCCTTGATGCCGAAGGACACCGTGTTGATGCCGGTCACAGCGAAGACCCGGTAGTCGCCGCCGGCGGGTGATTGGAAGCGCACGCTCGCCTCAACCTCTCCCTGTAACGAGTCCGACCAGAGGCTGCAGCCACTGACTGACGATCTCGCGGACCATGGGGAAATGGCCGGCCATCACGAGCAAGAGTGGTATGCCGCCGTAGACCAGCACGTTCATGATCAAGGAAGCGTCGAAGGTGACGTGTCCAGGCGCCGTCTTGGTGATTCGGCTAAGGACATCGTCTCGGCTCATCTGGAGCACGGTCAGGATCACGACGACGGCCGTCCCCGCCAACAGGGTCAGGGCGGGTAGCTGCAATCCCAGCAGCGGACGCAGGGGATACGCGGTGACAAAGCAGATCATCAGGACGACGGCCGCCAGCAGGGCTATGGCAAGGCCACGAAGCTGGTCGAGCACCCACTCGATGTAGATCACGATCTGGACGCAGGTGAATTCCTCCAGCTCGCGGAGCCATAGGCGTACCGGGTCCGCAAACGTGCGGCGAAACGCGCCACTGGTGCTCCGGAACATCGGGTCACTTCCCCCTTGAGGCGGTAACAAGGGGGCTACTTTCTTCAGGTCACCGAGGCCGGGCTCGGCAAACCACAGCGCTTCGAGAACCCGCAGCATCTCTCCGTACTGTCCGTTCAGATAGTCGTCAGACCGCCGGCCGCTTCGGGGCCGCGCGCGCATCAGGGCATCGATGCGCCCAGCGAGTATTGCATCCTGTTTCCTGAGAGCCACGAACTCCTTGGCCGTCGGTTGGTACAGCCGGCGGAGATGACTCCATTGAGTGCGGGCGACGGCGTCGACAATGTCCGGCGAGGGCACGTCCAGAAGCATCAGGCTGATGCGCCTGGCAACTCGCTGCGGAAGCCGCTCGAAGGCGGTGATCAGGGGGGTCTCCGACAGAGCCACAAGGCAGCGCCGGAAGGCCACCCACACGCGGGTGAATCGATAGAGGAGGCTCAAGGTTATCCCTAAGGTGATCAACCCTCCCAGACCGGTGACGACCTCGAACGACCCTTCGGGCGCCGCCACCGCTTCGAGCCCTTGCGGAGCGTCATTGATCACGGGGACCGCGCCGGCTGGCCGCGGTGTCCTCGTGGGGCCAGGGCAACCAGAAACGATCCGGGAAGTAGCCGGCCTCACCCAGCGCGCGCCGGTAGGCTTCGATGTACGCGTCGTACTTGTAGTCGACGTGCGAGTCGTAGGGATCCGGGATCAGACCGATGAGCGCTCGCACCGAATGCACTTCGCGAGGTGCTACAAAGCCGGTCTCGGTTGTTGCGGAAGACCCGAAATAGCTGATCAACAGACTTTCAGCGTTCTCGAATCTGGTCTTGGGTGGGGCCGCTTGAGGGGAGCGGCTCGTGACTACCGAGTTGACCGGGCTGGGTGATGAGGGGAGAAACAGGGCGGCGCTGGCGAACAGAGCACTGAGGCCTGCCAAGCCGTAGAGTGGGAGCGGGAGGGACTTCGACATGTTCATCCACCTTGTCCGCAGCATTCATGCACGCGCGCTGCGTCCCAATCAGATACGGCTTGGATGCGAAGAGATTCTTAGTGTATTGAACGGACCTGGAACTGGAATTTGCGAGTGCTGGAATGGGAATCCGACAAGGCGGGACCGCTCTGTGATCGATTGAGGCTGCTAGTCCACCTCCCACTGTCGCTCCATCTCGTTCGCCTCCGCACCCCGCCCCAACGACCGCAGCGCCCCGACCAGCGCCCGCGCCGGCTCGGCCCGGGCCCGGGTCACCCCGGCCCACCGCTGCTCGTCGCCCGCCGGCAGCTCGTCGCGGATCGCGGCGAGCAGCGCGACGGCTCGTCGGAGTGACTCGCACGCGCCTTCGTCCTCCGCCGAGGCGGCCAGCGCCGCGCCGAGCGCCCAGTGCCCCCGCCATCGATCACCCGAGCGGGCGTCTTCCAACAGCCTGACCGCCTGCCGGCCGGATTCGACCGCCTCCTTCGCGCGCTCCAGCCCCAGCAGCGCCCACGCCCGGGCCGCCGCCGCGGCTCCCTCGCCTTCCGCCCCCCCCAGTGCACGCGCGATCGCCATGGCCTCGTCCGCGGTGGCCAGCCCGCTCGAGTGATCGCCGCCAGCCGAGCGCGCGAGCGCGAGATCGATCAGGATGCGGAACTCGTCGTCCCGGTCGCCGACCGCGCGCACCAGGTCGAGCGCGTTCTCCAGGTGCACGGCACCCTCGGCGTGGTGGCCGGTCTCGACTTCAGCCCGCGCGAGCTGCCAGAGCGCTTCGGCTTCGCAGTGCGAGTCGCCGAGCGTGCGGGTGGCGTCGCGAGTGCGGCGCAGGTGGGCGCAGCCCTCCTCGTAGAGACCCTGGGCCACTCGCGCCTGCCCGATCGCGAGCTCCGCCTTCGCCTCGCCGAACGCGTCGCCCACCGCCTGAAAGGCGTCGCGCGCCGCTTCCGCCAGACGCACCGCGAACTCATACCGCCCGCGGCAGAGATGGACCCACTGGGTCCGCCGGAGCACATGGGCGTCCTGCCGCTGGTCGCCCGCCGCGGCATAGAGCTCGTGGGCCCGTTCCAGATGCGACAGCGCCCGGTCGCCGTCGCCCGCGAGCGCGAGCGCCCAGCCCAGCGCGGCCGCCGCTCCGGCCACCAGCCGGGAATCGGCGCCCGGCACGTCGAGCGCGGTGAGGGCTTTCTCCAAGGGAGCGGCGGCCCGGGCATACTCGCCGAGGGCGGTGTCGATCTCGCCGAGCTGCACCAGCGCGGCCGCGGCGGCCGCGGCGTCGCCCAGCGCGCGGAACCGCTCGTGCGCCGACTCGGCGGCGGCGCGGGCCTCGGCGTACTCGGCCATGCTCGCCCGCGCGCGAGCGAGCCGCAGCATCGCCAGCGCCTCCAGCGACCGTTGCTCGGCGCTCTGGGGGCCGCCCGCCGGTCCACCCGCCAGGGCGAGCCGCGCGGCGTCGGTCAGAGCCGCGGCGGACTCCCGCAGCCGACCCGCGGCGAGCAGCGCCTCGCCCTCGGCGAAGCGGAGCGCCGGCAGGATGGCGCCATCCACCTCGACGCCGGCCTTGGCGGCTTCGTTCTCCACCGCTCGCGCGCGCTCGATCGATTCCAGCGCCTCGCGCCACTGTCCGCGCGCGGCGGCCGCCCGGCTCGCGCGGAGGAACCAGAGCAGGGCTTCGCCGGGCTGGGCCGCGGCGGCCAGGTGGGCCGCGATCGCGGGGGCCACGCGGTCGAGCCCGTCGCGGTAGATGCGCTCGAGCCCCCGGGCCACCTGCTCGTGCAGCCGCCGGCGGCGGCGCGACGGCACCGCCGCATAGCAGGCCCGGCGCAGGAGCGTGTGTGCGAAGCGGGCATCCTCGCCGGCTGAGAGCCCGCTCTCGCTGATCACGCCGGCGCGGACCGCGGCGGCGAGCAGCGGCTCGAGCGCGGCCTCGTCCCGTCCATCCACCGCCGCGAGCGTCCGCAGGCGAAACTCCTCGCCGATCACCGCCGCGGTTTCCACCACCTCCCGCACCTCCGCCGAGAGCCGGTCCAGTCGCGCGCCGGCCGCGGCCGCGAGGGAGGCGGGGAGCACCAGCCGCTCCGCGGTGTTGCCGGCCGAACGGCCGCCCGCGATCCCGCCGGCAAAGAGCCCCTCCGGGTCGTGCCAGGTCCAGCCCGAGCCGGGGACCCGGATCAAGAGCCCGTGCTCCAGCAGGAAGCGGATGGTCTCGACCAGGAAATAGGGATTGCCGCCGGTGAGCTTGTGCAGCGTCGCGGGGACGGCGGCCGGGAGCGTCACTCCTCCGCTCGCGGCGAACACCCTGGCGACTTCGATGCCGACTTCCGTGTCGGTCAGCGTGCGCAGTCGCACGCTGGTGAACCCGCGCGCCGCCGCCTCCTGCCGCAGCCAGGCGGCCAGCGGGTGGGTCTGCTCCTCCGCTTCCTCCAGCCGGGCGAGTCCGACGATGAGCAGGGGATCGGCGACCGCGGTCCGCATGAGGTAGCCGATCACCTGGCGGCTCGCCTCGTCCGCCCACTGGAGATCGTCGAGGAGCAGGACGAGCGGGCGCTCCCGGCTCAGCCGGCGGAAGCAGCGGCCCAGGACCGCGCTCACGTGCCCGGAGTCGGCCGGCGCCCGGACGGGACCGCCGTCGGCGGCGTGGCGCAGCTCGGGCGGCAGCGTCACGCCGAGCCGCTGTTGCACCCGCTCCGGGAGCGACGGGGCGAGATCCGTGTCGTCGTCCTCCAGGGCGGAGGCGAGGACGTCGAGCAGCGTTTCGTAAGGAGCGAGCCGGCTGCCCTGATAGTCGAAGAAGTGGGCGACCAGGCAGCGCGCCCCTTCGGACCGCGCCAGCCGCGCGAAGTACCTCGCGAGCTGAGTCTTGCCGATACCCGCCTCGCCCAGCACCAGCACCGGCTCGCAACCGCCGGCCAGCGCCCGCTTGAGCTCGGCCCGCAGGAGCTGGAGGACGTGGTCGCGGCCGACCAGCTGGTCGAAATCGGGATCGGTCGTGGAGCGGACCGGGAGCGGCGTGTCCGTGCTCAGTGGCGAGGGCGGCGGAGGCACGGCGGCCGGCGCGCTCCGCCCCTGGCGCACCGCCTCCAGCAGCACCTGGGTCTCGGGCGCCGGATCGGCGGCGAACTCGGTGCGCAGCCCTTCGGCGAACTGCTCGTAGGCCCGGAGCGCACCGGACCGGTCGCCGAACCGGTCGAGCAGCGCCATGAGACGGCGCACGCCGCCCTCGTCGTCGGGCGCCAGCGCAACCGCCCGCCTGGCCCAGTGAGCGGCGTCCGGCCCCCGGCCTTCCCCCTCCGCCCGATCGGCGACCGACCACGCGGCCCGCGCGGCGGCGGCGCGGAGTCGGGCCCGCTCGATATCCAGCCACTGCTCGAACTCCGCCGACACGCCGGAGACGAAGAAGCCGGGGAGGAAATCGCCGGCGTACAGGTCCAGCGCCGTCTCGGGCTGTCCCTGTTCCAGCGCCTGCTCGAAGGCGGGGACGTCGCACCAGAGCATCGCCGGGTCGAGCCCGACGTCTTCATCACCCCGGCGGACCACGACCGGGCCGAGCTGGAGGCGGAGGAAGTGGAGGCTCTGCCGGAGGGCATGGCGCCCCTGGGCCAGGTCCAGCTCGGGCCAGAACAGGGCGAGGAGGGTGTCGCGGCGGTGGAAGCCGTGGGGCGTGGCGGCGGCGAGGTAGGCCAGCAGGGCGAACCGCTTGGGCTGGGACACGACCGCGCGGACCCCGGCCTCGGGGCCATGCGCGCGTCGAACGTCAATCGTACCAAGGGTCCGGACCCGGACGAGCCCGGCCACTGCTGGCTCTGCGCTCAAGACGTCACCTGCCGAGTGACGGACAGGGGGCGATGCGGAGACGGGGGACCGGCATACTGTGCCGGTCTCTTACGGTAGGCGCGCGGGTCGGGCCGCGCAATCCGCCCAACACCGAGGAACCGCCATGACCCCCTCCATCGCCCTTGGCCAGGTACCCCCGCTGGATCGTGAGCTGGAGGCCGTCGCCACCGACCTGCTCCAGGGCCTGCAATACTCCTTCGTCTCGGCCGCGGCGCACCCCGAGATCCGCCTGCCGTTCGGCAGCCTGGAAGAGGCGTTTCAGGGGGCCATCAGCCTCCGGCCGGTGGAGCAGCGCTGGGTCTATCACTCGCGGGCCCGACGGATCGCCATGGCTCCGGCCCTGAGCCGCCGGGCGATGTTCGGCCGGTACGGCCAGTTCGGCGCCGAGGAGTTCGCCTGCGGCGGACTCGCCATCGCCGCCCGGCATCTCCCGCCCGTGGAGGCCGGATTCCGCGTGCCGCGGAGGGCCACGGCGAGCAAAACCACTCCGCCGCGCGCCGCCGCCCAGTCCCCGACCCGGCTGTCCCGCACCACCCTCGCCCTCTACATCACCGACGTCAGCTGCCTCGACCGCACGGCGGATGCGCCGAAGGGCGAGGAGATCGCGGTCGGCGGCCTGGCCCTCGATGCCGGCGGCGATGTCGCCCCGGTCGGACGGTTCCTGGTGCGCCACGATTTCGGGAACGGAGTGCGGAAGGAGTACGGCGTTCCGGGGAGGAAATTCTGCGAGTTCCCGGTGCCCGAGACACTAGGCGAGCAGTCGCTGACATACGGCGCGGCGGCGTTTCTGGAGGTGGCGGATCGGGCGGGCTTCGCGGACGCCCTCGCCGGCGCCTGGGCGAAGGCCAGCCCGATCCTGCGTCAAACGGTCGAGCGGCGCATCGCCGGGGTCCACCCGGCGACCATCTCCCAGGCCGCCGGCTCGGTGCTCGACCGCTTCGTCCGCTGGCTGCGGGACGAGTTCGACGAGGATGTCTTCCCGCCGGGACTCGCTTTCGCCGGGCTCGATCCGCGGCTCGCGGCCGACGCAGTGCTGGGGAACGAGGTCGCGGGGGCCATCGGCCAGTTCACCTTCACCGGCCAGCGGGGCCAGTACCGGATCCGCGGGCAGTGGCGGATGACCCGTACCTGCGGATCGCTCAGGGTTCCGCGGTGCGGAACGTGCTCTCCACGATGATCCGGTTGCCGTTCTCGCCGATCGATAGGATCTCGATCTTGTAATCCGTCCCCGGCGTGAGGAACTGGGGCGGAATCCGCATCCGCCTAGTCGAGGCCGAGACGGTGACGTCGAAGAAGTGCTCCAGCTCGTCCTGCTCGATGATCAGCTCGACCCGCTCCGCGCCCGGCGTATTCCACTCGACAACCGCATTGCGGGGATCCACGACCTGCCCGCCCGACGGCGACAACGTCGGCTCGGCGGGGAAGTCGTGCGACAGCGTGGCTACGCTGTTCAGCTGCCGATCGCCGACTGTGCGGCCGCGGAAGCGGTACCGGCCCTCCGGGAACAGCGCGAGCACTGCAGCGGGCGACGGCTCCGCGCTCTCGAACCGCAGCTCGGTGAGTCCCAGACGGGAAAGTCTGCCCGCGGTTTGAAAGACGAGGATGTCTCTGAGGTCGGGATCCAGCACTCTGACCCGCTTCCACGGGTCGTCGGAATCGAGGAAGAGCTGGAACCCAAGGTCGTCGTCCGTCGCGTTCAGCTCGAAGAACACTTCGGCGTCGGCGAACGGGGCGGCGGCGGCGGAGACCTCGGCATCGGCCGACTCCGCCGCCGAGAGCTCGAGGTCGCCGGTGGGAGCGGTCTGCTCGGCGTCGGTTCTGGTGGGGGCTGTCGGCTTGTCGCAAGCCGAAAGGCTCATAAGGAGAAGCAGCGACAGGGGCGCGGGAAATACGTGGCTGATCGGCATAAGACCCTCCGCGGCGCGGGTGAGGGAGATGCTCTAGGAGCATCCCGCAACTTCCCGATGTGACATCCGCCGGGGTGCCACCTGTCAGGACAATGTCGGCGGGGTGGAGGGGTGAGGCATGGCAGAGGCGCGCGGGGGCTCGCAGACCCGAATGCCGTACTCCTTCATCAGCTTCTGGTAGCTCTGCAGCGCCCGAAGCCGGTCGAACACCGGCGTGCAGCCGGGATTCGCTTCCATCCCCAGCAGCTCATGCCGCTCGAGGCTCCGCGCCAGCCCACGCACCGCTCCCTCGAGATCCCCCAGCGCCAGGTCCGCCATCGCCTGATCGTAGCCGACCGGACCACCCGGCTGACGCATGATCTCGTTCCGCATCCGCTCGACGTCCTTCCGTCGCCCTGCGAGGCCGTACGCCCATGCCGCCAGCCCGCGCCAGCCCGCGCCCCGCCAGAAGAGCCCGTCTTCGGCCGGCCGATCGAGACCGAGTTGAGCCAGGGCACTGTCCGGCTGTCCGGTGACGCCGTGCAGCCAGGCGAGCGCCACCCGGCTGTAGGTATAGGTCGAATCCAGCTCCAATCCCCTCCGGGCCTGTTCAAAGGCTTCGGGGTACTGCCGCAAGGAGAGCAGCACGACGGCCAGGTCAGTGTTGGTGACGGCCGAGAGCGGCTCCAGGGCGACCGCGCGGCGGGACGCCTGGATCGCCTCGTCCATTCTCCCTTGCGCCTGGAGTATCGAGGCGTGCCACTGATTCGCCATCGCGTCGTTCGGCGAGATCGCCAGCACCCGGCGGAACTCGGCGTCAGCCTCCGCCAGGTGCATCTGGTTCGCCAGCGCGTTGGCCAAGGCGAGATGGGCTTCCGTAACGGTCGAGTCCAGCGCCAGCGACCGCTTCGCCGCCGCGATGCCGAGCTGGTTGACCGAATCCGCGTTCACCGACTCGTATGAGGGGAAGACCACATGGACTAGAGCGATCCCGGCCCAGGCCCGAGCGAACGCCGAGTCGCGGGCGATGGCGGCGCGGTACTCCTCCAGCGCCTTCAGCAGGCCGGGTGTGCCACGCCGGGCGAAGAAGTAGCGGCCCCGGAGATAGTGCTCGTACGCCTCGGCGTCATCGGTGCCTCGCCGTTCCGTCGCCACCGCGGCCGCCGTCCCGCGGAGCGCGGGCTCCAGCTCGACCACGATCGCCCGGGTCAGCTCGTCCTGGAGCGCGAACACATCCGACGCCTGCCGCTCGTACTCGTGGGACCAGCGCTGGAACCCGTCGTCGGCGCTGGAGAGCTGCACGGTGACCCGGAGCCGGTCGCCGGACCGCCGGACCGTGCCGGCGATGACGCCTTTGACGCCGAGCGCCCGTCCGATGTCCTGGACCGTGGCCGGCTTTCCTTTATAGGCGTAGGAGGAGGTGCGACCAGCCACCCGGATGTCGGAGAGCCCGGCGATGGCGTGGGCCAGCTCGTCGGTCATGCCGTCGGAGAAGTATTCGTCCTCCGGGTTGCCGCCGGTGTTGACGAAGGGGATGATCGCGACCGAGTGGAGCGGGCTCGGGGCGGCCGGACCGGCGCCGGCACTCGGCCCGCGGCCGAGGCGGGAGGAGAAGACCACGCCGAGCCCCAGCAGGATCGCCAGCATGCCCGCGAAGATCGCGAGTGGCTTCCGCCGTATCCCCGCGCTGACCGGCACGCCGTCGAGCGCACTGAAGATCTCGGCCGCGGTCTGCGGCCGGTCGGCCGGGCGCTTGGCCAGGCAGCGCATCACCAGGGCCGCCAGCGCCGGCGGTATCTCCGCCCGACGCCGCGCCACCGGCTCGGGAGACTCGATCGCGTGGGCGGCGAGGAGCGCGGCCGGCGGGCGTCCGGTGAACGGCGGCGCGCCGGTCAGCGTCTCGTAGGCGAGGCAGCCGAAGGCGTAGATGTCGGCCCGGTGATCGGTGGCCGGATCGCCGGCGCCCTGCTCCGGCGCCATGTAAGCGGGCGTGCCCAGCACCACACCGAGGGTCGTGGTGGCCCCCTGCCCCGCGTCCGTCGCCGCGCTCAATGCCTTGGCGACGCCGAAGTCGGTCACCATCGCGGTGCCGCCGGTCAGCAGGACATTGTCGGGCTTGATGTCGCGGTGGACCACGCCGTGCTCGTGCGCGTAAGCCAGGGCTCGGGCCACGTCGCGCAACAGGCTCACCGCTTCGGCGAGCGGCAGCGGTCCCCGGGCGAGCCGCATGCGAAGCGACTCGCCCTCGACGTACGGCATGGTGTACCAGGGCACCCCGTTGCTCTCGCCCGCCGTGAGCAAGGGGACGATGTGCGGATGGGTGAGCTTGGCCGCGAACCGGATCTCCTGCCGGAACCGCTCGCCGCTCATGGCCTGGGCCAGCTCCGCGGGCGGCACCTTGATCACCACCCGGCGACCGAGCGCCGTCTCCTCGGCGACATAGACCGTGGACATCCCGCCGCCGCCGAGCTCGCGCTCGATGGTGTAGCTGCCGGCGAGGGTGTGCTGAAGGGTGTCGCGGAGGCTGGGGATAGGCTGGGTCTGGTTGGGGACGACGGAATCTTAAAGTGAAGGGGACCATATCCGCATGGTCCCCTTCGCTGCGTTCAGGGTGACGCTCCGGGATTCAGGGCGCGCGGGTGCCCTCGAATCGCACGACGGTCATCGAATCAGGACCCTTGGTTTCGTAGTGCGCGGTGGTGAGCCCCACCAGCTTGCCGTCCTGGATTCGGTTGACGCTACGTGACAGGGTCACGGTCACACCCTTCCGTATCATGCTCTCGAACGGTCCGGCCTCGGTGACGATGCTGTCTCCCTCCACCGCGACCACTTTCACCGGGACGGGCTTCTTCTTCGGGAAGTTGAACGACCAGCCATCCTTGTTATCGGTGGCGACCATGTCGAAAGTGAAGTAGGTCGTGTCGCCGCTCTCGGACAACACGTTCACCTTCCAGGTGCCGGCGACATCGGACAGGGCGATCGCGGCGGGCGCTTCGGGCGCAGGCGCGGCGGCGGTAGCGTCGGCCGTCTCGTCCTTCGGCGGCTCGTCCTTGGGACCGCAGGCGGCGAGAACGGCCGCGCAGCAGCAGAGCGTGAGGCGACGCATGGTTCCTCCTTGAAGAGGACTACCTGGATTGTGCAGGTGGGGTCGGCGAGAACATACGACCCGATACCGGAGGCCGCCAGTTTGACAGTTCAGCCGAACAGCAGCCGCACGGTCCACACCGCGATGAGCATCGCCGCCGCATCGGCCAGCAGGCCCGCCGGCACCGCGTGGCGGGTCTTCTTGATCCCCACGGCTCCGAAATAGACCGCGATCACGTAGAAGGTCGTCTCGCTGGAGCCGTACATCACGGCCGCCATCTTCACCAGGACCGAGTCCTCCCCGTAGTGGTTGATCATGTCGACCACCAGCGCGGCCGAGCCCGAGCCCGAGAGCGAGCGGATGATCGCCATCGGCAGCAGCTCGGCGGGGAATCCGATCAGGCCGAGCATCGGATCCAGCGCCCGGGTCAGCGCCTCCATCGCGCCGCTGGCCCGGAACATGGCGATGGCGAAGAGGATCGCGACCAGATACGGGATGATCCGGACCGCGACGTTGAATCCGTCCTTCGCACCTTCCACGAAGCTCTCATAGACCGGCACCCGCTTGACCAGGCCGTAGAGCGGGAACCCCACCAGGATCAGCGGGAGGACGAAGTACGAGAGAAGGCTGATGGCGTTGCGCACGGTCTCCATGGGATCGCCCTCAGACCTTCCGGTTGGGGTCGGAGGCCCGATAGCCGGGCAGGCGTCCCAGCAGCTTCGCGGCGAGTATGGCGACGATGAGTCCGAGAACCGATGTGGTGAGGATCGGGAAGATGAGCGTGTTGATTTGGGTGCCCATCAGCGCCAGCAGCAGCACCGGCGGGACCAGTTGAAGCGCGGCGGTGTTGATCGCCAGCAGCATGACCATCGAGTTGGTCGCGGTGTCCGTCGACCGGTTCAGCTTCTGGAGCTCCTCCATCGCCTTGATCCCGAACGGCGTGGCGGCGTTGCCCAGGCCGAAGAGCGTGGCCGTGAGATTGAGGGCGATCATGCCGAGCGCGGGATGATCGGGCGGCACATCGGGAAACAGCGGTCGCAGGATCGGACGGACCAGCTTCACCAGCGCGTACACGATGCCGGCGTCCTCCGCGATCTTGAGGAGGCCGAGAAAGAGCGCGAGCACGCCGATGAGTCCGAGGGCGATCTCGGCGCCGGTCTTCGCGAAGTCGATAGCCGCGGAGGCGATGGCATTCAGCTTGACGAAGCGTACCGGCTCGAAGACCACTCCCGAGCCGACCAGCCGTCCCTGCAGCTCGTCGTCGCGGGACTTGGAGACCTTGGCGATACTGGCGAGCGGCTCGGGAAGCTTGGCCTCGGCGTCGAATCGGATCTGCTGTGCGTCCCGGGTGCGGAGGATGTAGCCGGCGTAGCCGGTTGCCGTGTCGGCCGTGCCATAGAAGGTCGCGAACTGCGGGATGCGTATCTCGACCGGAACCCGGCGCGCGGCGGGGTCGTTGCCTTCGGGGTAGATCAGCTCCACGGGGAGCGGCCGCCCGTTGCGATACCGGTCCGCCGCGAGATCGCGGACGTCGTAGCCGAGTGCGAACACGAAGCTGGCGACGATGAGCCCTGCCCAGATGTAGTTCAGCATCGACCCGGCCGGGATGTAGGGAGGATTGGAAGGTTGGGGAACGAATACGACGGCGCGGCTGGGTCACGCAAGGCGGACGGACAAGCGGAGTACCCCATCACCACTCGGTTCGGAGTGGAGGACGTACCCCGCTCAGCATGAACGCTTCTACCGTTCCACCATTCCGTCACCTCCGGGGTGACGGGCAGGGGGCGTTGCGGAGACGGCGGCGTGGCATACTGGCGCCGTAGTCCCGCATCTCCAACCGGAGTTCGTCCATGCGACGGATCGCCAACCTGCTGTTCTGTCTTTTGCTAAGCCTCCTGCCCGCCTGCGGCAGCGACTCGAACGATCCCGGGGAGCCCGACCCGCTGGCGGTGACCGCCGTGAGCCCAGCCGACGGCGCCGACGCGGTCCCCTTCGGCGTCTCCGTCACGGCCACCTTCAACCGGCCGCTCGATCCCGCGACGCTGAACGCGGCGACCTTCCGGCTCCGGGCCGGCGGGAATCCCCTCCCGGCCGGCGTGACCTACGACGACGCGACCCGCACCGCGCGCCTGGTGGCTCCGCTGCTGCCGCTGGGCCAGTACCAGGTCGACCTGGCGGAGGGCATCACCGATGAGGACGGCGGTCCTTTGTCGGCGCCGGAGGAATGGACCTTCACCACCGGGGCGCCCCAGGCAGTCGCGGCGGAAGCGGATGGATCCGCGGGATTCACGGCTTCCCTGACGCTGGACGGCGATGGCGTGCGTCACGTCGCCCACTACGAGCAGATCGGCAGCCGGCTGCGATACTCGACCTGCAGCGCGGACTGCACCTCCGCGGCCAGCTGGTCGGGAGTCACGGTGGACGAGGACGGAATCGTGGGCCTGAACCCGTCGATCGTGGCGGACGCGAACGGCGGGCTGCATGTGACCTACGTGGATGGAATCAACGAGGATCTCAAGTACGCCACCTGCGCCGCCGACTGCACCAACGCGGCCAACTGGACCACCGTGGCGGTTGATGAACCGGGCAACGTCGGACTCTACGGAACGCTGGCGATCGGGTCGAACGGACGACTCCACGCGAGCTACTACGACCTCGACAACGGTGAGCTCAAATACGCCACCTGCGGCGGGGAGTGCACCGACGCCGGCAACTGGACTTCCGGCGGGATCGACCTGACCGCCGGGGGCGGCTTTTCCGCCTCGATCGCGATCGATGGTACGGGACGCCTCCACATCGGCTACCACGAGTTCACCGCCGCGAGCCTCAAGTACGCCACGTGCGCCGCCGGATGCACCACCGACGCCAACTGGACGGCCATCACTATCGACGACCTCGGCATCTATTCCAGTCTCAAGGCGGATCCCAGCGGCGGGATTCACATCGCGTACCGCCGTAACGACGAGCTCCGATATATCGGGTGCGCCTCAGAGTGCACCACCGAGGCCAACTGGACCTCGGTGATCGTCGACGGGACCGGGAATGCGGGCAGATTCGCGTCGCTCGCGCTGGATGACGGCGGCCGTCTGCACATCAGCTACTACGATGACACCAACGCCGACCTCATGTACGCGACCTGCGCCGCGGCCTGCACAACCGAAGGCGGTTGGCAGACCGCGGGGCTGGATCAGAACGGCCAGGTGGGGCAGTACACCTCCATCGCGGTCGATGGAACCGGCCGGGTGGCGGTGGCGTACCAGGGCCAGGACGACATGGACCTCCGCTACCTGGAGTGATCAGGCGACCGGGATCTCGGCCTCCGCCGTCGTGGGATCCACGATCGTGTACACCTCCTGAATCCGGTCGGCCGGGAACCCGCCACGCCTGGCGTGCTCCCGGATCATCTCCGCGTCCCGAGCGAGATAGACGCAGAAGAACCGGTCGTCGGTCACGTAACTCTCGACCCACTGGATCTCCGGGCCGAGCTGCAGCAGCACGTCGCACGACTTCCGGGCGATCACCTGCCGGTCGGCCGCGGTGAGCTGGCCGGCTCCGGGAATGGTCCGCTCGATCAGATACCTGCGCACTGGAGACACCCCTTTCAATTGATCCGCGAGAGACTCAGGGACAGTGGATGTGGGGGTTCCAGTCGGCGAACCGCCCGCTCGGGTTGTGGCCCCAGAGCCAGATGTGCAGGGCCCAGATTCCGAACGCCTCGTTGCGCTTGAACACTTGGCCGAGCAGCCGGGGCGGTCCCGGACGGGTCCAGGCGTCGAACGGCACGATGTACTCCACCGCCACCAGCTTGAAGCGACCGTTATCCAGCGGCTGGTACAGCAGCAGCTCCGGCTCCATCAGCTTCACCTTGCCGTCGATCAGGCCGGGATTCCCGTAGTGGAATCCCATCCCGCCGAGCTGGGGATCAGCCAGGCAGCCGGTGATCTGCTCCGACCAGCCGGCGGCCCGGGCCGCCTCGAACCGGTGGAACGGGGCGAGGAGCTCGCGCAGCCGGTCCAGCTTGATGCTGATCGAGCCCTGAGTGCTGGCGTCGTCCAGCGCGGTCGCGGGGATGAGCGCCGCGGACTCTTGGGGCTGCGGACCGGCGGCCTCGCCGCAGCCCAGGACCAGGACCGCCGCCAGGGCGCGGAGGACACGAGAACGGGAAGACATGGACCTACCTCCGTGATGTGGGGAACGGATCCGCGCTTGTACCGGCGGATCGCGGGGGTAGAATAGGAGTCGTCCGTCGCCCGGCTCTCGCCGGGTCGTCGGCTGCCTCTCGCCATCTTCCAACATGTTTTGTCTCAAGCTGTTCGGTGGGGCGGCCCTGGTGTCGCCCGCGGGCCCGATGACCGGGCGGGCGGTCCAGCGCCGGCGCTTGGCGCTCGCCGCCCTGCTCGCGTCGGCCCGGGACCGGGGGATGAGCCGCGACAAGCTGCTCGCCTACCTCTGGCCCGAGGCCGATGCCGAACGCGCCCGCCATCTCCTGTCCGATTCGGTCTACCGGATCAATCAGGCCCTCGAGCGCGAAGCCATCCTCGCCGCCGGGGACGGGCTCCGGCTCTCCCCCGACCTTCCCTCCGACGTAGGCCAGTTCGAGGATGCCATCGCCCGGGGCGAGGACGAGGCGGCGGTCGCGCTCTATGCCGGTCCGTTCCTGGACGGGTTCTTCGTGCCGGAGGGCGAAGAGCTGGAGCGGTGGATCGAGAGCGAGCGGCGGCGGCTCGCCGACGAGTTCGGGGCCGCGGTCGAACGGCTGGCGGAATCGGCCGAGCGGGCGGGTGAGTGGAAAGGGGCGGTGCGCTGGTGGCGTCGGGTTTCGGCGCACGACCGGTTCAGCTCCCGGATCGCCCTGCGCCTGATGCGGGCACTGGAGCGCTCCGGCGACCGGCCCGCGGCGATCCAGCACGCCGGCCTGCACGGCAGGCTGCTGCAGTTGGAACTTGCCGCCCCGCCCGATCCCGAGGTGACCGCGCTGGCTCATCAGATGCTGACGGCGCCGCTCCTGCCGCCGGAGGCGGCGGGGGCGGTTACGGCGGATACGGCGGTTGCGGTGGTTACGGCGGACGCCGCGATCCCGACCTTCGTAGAATCAGCCAAAGCCACACACGCAACAGCCGCAACCGCCGCAACCGCCGCTTCCGCCGCTTCCGCCGCCCCTCACCGTCGGCTCCCGCTGATCGCCGCCGCCTCCGCCATCACCGTCGCATCCCTCGTCGTCTTCAGTCGGCTGCACACCGCCGCCGAACCGGCGGCGCCCATCACCACGATGGCCGTGCTTCCCTTCGAGAACCTGAGCGCCGACGCCGACGTGGAATATCTGAGCGACGGGATCACCGAGGAGATCGGCGCCGCCCTCGGCCGGATGGAAGGGCTCCGGGTCGCGGCGCACACCTCCGCCTTCTCCTTCAAGGGCCAGCGGGTCGATGTGCGGGAAGTCGGCCGCAGGCTGAGTGTCGGCGCGGTGCTGGAGGGGAGCGTGCGGAAGATGGGGCCGCGGCTTCGGGTCACCACTCGCCTGGTGGAGACCGCCCAGGGCTACCAGCTCTGGTCCGAGACCTACGAGCGCGATTTCGAGGATGCTTTCGCGGTGCAGCAGGCGATCGCCGAGGAGGTCGCGGCGCGGCTCCGAGGGAACCTCGGCGCCGGCATCGCGGCTCCCGAGGTCGAACGCGGGGCCGCACCCGATGCCGAGTCCTACGATCTCTATCTCAAGGGCCGCTACGCCTGGCACCGGCGGACGGCCGCCAGCCTGCTGACGGCGGTCGATCTGTTGCGTCAGGCCGCCAAGCGCGCGCCGCATTGGGCCCGAGCCCACGCCGGGCTGGCCGACGCCTACGCGGTCTCCGGCTTCTACGACTACTTGCCCCCGCGCGAAGCGTTTCCGGCGGCGGAGCGCACCGCGCGCCGCGCCCTGGAGCTGGACCCGGGGCTGGCGGCTCCCCATGCGACACTGGGCTACGTCCACCTCTATTACGACTGGCGCTGGGCCGCGGCGGAGGAGGAGTTTCGCCGCGCGATCGCGCTGGATCCCGCGTACTCCACGGCGCACCAATGGTACGGCAATCACCTCACTGCGATGGGCCGCTTCTCCGAAGCCGTCGCCCAAATGCGAGAGGCACAGGAGCGCGATCCGCTATCCCTCATCGCCAACGCCGCCCTGGGCTGGAGCCTCTACTACGCCCGTGAGTTCCACCAGGCCTCCGCGCAGTTCAGCCGCACGCTCGAGTTGAATCCCGACTTCGAGCTGGCGCACCTCTGGAGAGGACAGGCGTTCGAGCAGCTCGGTCAGATGGATTCGGCGCGAGCCGAGATCGACCAGGCCGTCCGGCTCTCCAGGGGTACCCCGCTTACCCGGGTGGCCCTGGCCCATGTGCTGGGTACGGCCGGGCAGCGCGATTCGGCGCGGGCGATCCTCACCAGGCTGGCCGAGCCGGGGGAGCACTACGTGCCCTCCTATGAGATCGCGAAGGCGTATCTGGCCGTGGGTGACCGGCAGACGGCCATGGATTGGCTGGACCGGGCGTACGGCGAGCGCGCGCACTCGATGGCGTTTCTGGCCGTCGATCCCCAGCTCGATCCGCTGCAAGGAGACCAGCGATTCGAGTCCCTGCGACGGAAGGTGGGGCGATAGCCCGCAAGGGGCTTCTACCCTGGCACCTGACTTGCCTCTCCCGCCTCCATCCACCAGCCTTCATGGTTCCGAGGGACCCGCGGCCGGGCACTTACGCCCGGCCGGCCGGGTCTGGGCGCAACAGGAGCGGAGCGGCGTTGATGGGCGGGTCCTACAAGCAGTGCGAGGAGTGCGGCAAGCGGGCGCTGTCCATCGCCACCAGGTGCCCCGGCTGCGGCCGGCCGTTCCCGCTCCCCGAAGAGCCGGAGGACAGTCCGGTCCCCGACCTGCGTCGTTTCGTGTCGCCCAACCTGCCGGTGGTGCTTGCCGTCGTCGTGATCGCTCTCGCCGCCATTGACCTGTTCCCGGGCGGCCCTGCCCCCGACCAGCTCTCCAGCCAGACCGCGGCGGATTCCGCCGCCGCATACTCCGAGGTAGCCTACGCCGGTACCGCCGCGGCGCCGTTGACGTCGCATCCGGACACGTCGGTGATCGTCGGCGGATATCTCGTCGCACCCACCTGGACCCATGTGCGCCAGAGCCGCAGCAAGGACGCCGCGCTCGAAGCCGTGCTCACCCCCGGCGATACCGTCTATGCCGACTCCCTCGAGCGCGGGTGGTACCGAGTCGCGCTCGAGGGAGAAGTGATGGGCTACGCTCATCAATCAACATTGATCACTCCGGCACGCCCGGGGAGCTGAGCGCTCAGCTCCCTCCCCCGCACCGGGCCCGAGGATCGCTGCCCTCGGCCACCGACAGCTGCGGCTCGTACTGCACCCGCTTCTTCGAGCTCGGCCAAGCCAGGTCAGACGTGCCGCTCGGCACCGTCGTCGCGGTCTGGATCGCCTCGCCCCTCGTCATCCCGTGCCAGGTCACGGTGCCGTCGTCGTTCACGGTGCCCCAGCTGTTGACCTCGTCCACCCCCCGCATCGCCGCCACGAACGAGCCGCCGAAGCCGTAGGGATTGCCCTCCGAAGGATTCACGGAGCCATCGGGGTTGACCAGCGTCTCCATGCAGCGGGCCCAGGTCTCGGGCAGCGGCCCGAGCGAGCCGAGGTCGCCCGTGTCCCCGCAGGACCCGATGTACTCCGCCATGTCGGGATCGATCATGTACATCGTCTCGGTGCAGGGATCCGACATCGAGCCCGCCATGCGGACGCCCGCGGGCGCCGTCACGAACATCAGCGCGGCGATGTGCGGCGTCTCGCCCTCGTGCGGGTCACCCGCGACGAACTGCATCGGTGCGCGCTCGGTGGCGGTGCCGTCGTCGAGGCTGATCGACCAGCTCCCGCCGCCCTCGGTGGAGATGAGGCGCACCCGGTTGCCGTTGGGCTCCAGCGCCATCGCGAAGTGGACCTCGAAGAAATCGACGATCTTGGGCGAGAACTGGGTCTCGCTGACCGGCGTCGCCACGGCGGTCGCCGGATTGATGGTGTAGACCCGGCTGTCGTTGCCGACGCCATAGAGCTTGCCGTCCGACGGTCGATAGACGATGCCGATGATCCGCTTGAGGATCGGAAGCCCGGAGATCCGCTCCGCACCGCTCAGCACGTCGAAGCTCTCGGTGCCGAAGGTGAGGAAGTTGTTCCGGATATCGACCGCATACACCGTGTAGCCGACCGGCGCCGGCCACTCGGCGGGACCCGTCGGATCGGAGGGATCGGGGTCATTCGGGATGGGATCGGTCGGACCGCCGCTGCCGTCCTTGCCGCAGGCACCGGCGAAGAGGGCGGCCATCGTGAGGAGCGCCAGCGCAACGGCGCGGGTGCCTCGGCGAGCAGGGCTGCGGAACATCGGAACCTCCGGGCGGTGAGAAGTGGATCGCCGTCGTCGCGGCGTCGTGTTCTGGCCCGGATGCTACGGTTACCCGCTCACTCTGATCTCAACTGGTTCTCAACTGCTCAGTTCGACAGCATCACCGTCTGCGCCACCGACGGCACGCCGGCCTCGTTCACCAGGAACAGCATGTAGGGTCCCGGCGGCGCCGTCCGCCCGTCCGCCGGCGGTGTGAGGGTCAATCCGCCGCCTGCCACCTGGAACTGGAGCGTGTTCAGCCGCTGGCTCATGTCGGCGGCGTGGGTCGTCGATGGCAGCCGAATGATGGTGACCTTGCGGATCGAGGCAGCGTCCACCGTGCTCACCGCGAACGGCTGGCCGTAGCGCATATCGGTGGACGCCAGATCGTAGGATGGCCGGTCGCCCTTGAAGAGGTACGGGGGCGAGAAGACCTCGTAGCTCCGCTGCGGGGTCACGCCACCGCCGTCGCCGCCGCCGGTCGAGAGCACCCTGGCGTCGGGCAGCAGCATGGCGGTCGAGTGATACACCCGGACCACGCCCGCGCTCGCGAGCGTCTTCCACTGCCCCGTCCCCGGATCCCACAGCTCGGCCGAGAAGACCGCGCCGGCCTCGTCGCTCTGTCCGCAGGTGCTGGTGCCGCCGGTGGCCAGCGCGGTGCCGTCCGGCAGGATCGTGAGATTGACCTGCCGGCGCGCCATCGCCATGGACCCGGTGAACGCCCACGAGGGCGACGCGTCGGCCAAGTCGATGATCTCGGCGCTCCGCTCCGGCATGGCCGGGCACGCTTTCCCGCCACCGCCGGCGTAGAGCACCTTGCTGTCGAGCATGACGGCCGCCCCGTAGTTGCGGTTGGCGACCCGCCGGGCCGGGCCGGGAGACCAGGACCCGTTGCCATTGGGATCCAGGATCTGGACGATGTTGTCGCCCACGACGAAAACGCGTCCGTCCTTTGGTTCGACGAAGGCCCTTGGGTAGTTGGAGAGCTTGAGATCTGCGCCGGTGAGCGCCGTCCAGACGCCAGCGTCCCAGCGCTCAGGAATCGACGCATTCTGGCCCGCCACCTGGCTGCCCGACAGCGCCACCACCTTGCCGTCCCCCAGAGTGACCAGGGTCGGGTACCAGCGGGCGTAGCTCATCGCCCCGGATGCTTGCCATCCGCCGTTGATGTCGAAGGTGCTCGACTGGGTGATGCCGTACGTGTTCCCGCGGGCTTCGTCGTGGCCGCCGGCGACGAGGACCCGCCCGTCGGACAGGGTCGTGTGGCCGCTGCAGAACAGCTCGCATCCCAGCGGATCGTTGCACACAGTGTTCGCGACCTGGGTAAAGTTCTCGCCCTGGGCGTTCCACACCTGCGCCTCGCCGTCGTGTCCCCACAACAGAGCGTTGCCATTGCGGAGCAGGGTCAAGTGGAGGCCCACGATCGGGGTGCTCTTCGGAGCACTCCACCGACCCACCTCGGCCTCAGGGCCCAGCGGCGCCGTGAAGTTCGCGGTGGCCGATCGGTTCGCGCCCATCGCCAGGGTGCAGGGGCCGCTGCCGCCGCAGTCGCCGCTCCAGCCGGTGAAGGTGTGACCCGCGGCGGGGGTGACGGTCAGCGTCACGGCGGTTCCGCCGGCGTAGCTGGCGCTGCACGTGCCCGCGGGGGTCGCCCCGCCGTTCAGGCTGCAGGCGATCGCCGGAGCGAGCCCGGTCTGGCTGGCGATGCTGCCGCCGCCGTCTCCGCCGCCGGTGAGGTTGAGCCGGTAGGACGGGGCGGTGGTGCGCTGGAAGACCGCCCGAACCGTCCGGTTCTGGCCCATGGCCACGGTGCAGGTCGTCCTGGTCCCGGTGCAGGCGTTCCGCCACTCCTTGAACTTGCTCCCCGGCGCCGGATTGGCCGTGAGGATCAGCGAAGTGTTGTTGTTGTAACGGAGGGTGCAGTCGTCGGGATCGAAGCTGCCGCCCGAGACCGCGCAGCTCAGCGCTGGGGCCCCGCCTTTGGCGGGCGCGGTGATGCTGCCGCTGCCGGTGCCGCCGCCAGTGACCTTGAGGGTTCGCCGGACGACGGAGGCCAAATCAGGCTCGAACGGCGCCATGGCCGCCTGATCCTGGCAGGCCTGGACCACGAGACCGGCGGCGACCAGCGTGGCGGCAAGCGCGGCGGCGGTGCGGAGCGGGCGGCGCATCTGGACTTTCCCTCGCGTGGGCGGGGCACGGTCTTGGGATGAGATGTGGGTGCGGGAGTGGCCCCAAGAGAGGAGAGTGGGACGCGGCTGTCAAGCCGGTGTCAAGCGGGCATTTGCTCCCTGGCGGGTGAATTCGGTGAAAAGCCCGGCTTTGGTGATCCCCATCATAGCTCCATGCCATCCGATCCCCGACTTTGCCCCCTCCACTCGCTGCGGAGTTCCATACCGGGCGTAACGCCGGGGATGACTCCTGCCGAAATCAAGGAATGGAGTCTATGCCCCCCACGTCCTCATCCGTGGCCCCCGCGGCTCGCCCGGCACTCGCCTCCTGTGCCACCATGCTGCTCCTCGCATGCGAGCCACAGCGGCCCCTGGAGCCGACCGAGGGCCCGAATCGCCACACCGCCGCCGCAGCCTCCAGCTACTACCCGCCGCCCGAGAGCAGCGGAGGCTGGCGCGCCACGACCAGCGACGCCCGAGTCGAGGACCTCGGCATCGATCCCAGCCGGCTCGATGATTTGGGCGACTACCTGATGTCCTTGCCCTACCAGAACTACTCCACGGGCGTGAGCGGCTTCAAGGCGTCCAACAAGGCCGCCATCGTGGTGAAGGGCGGCTGGGTCGTCGGCGAGTACTACAACGAGGCCGGCGCCAACAAGGCGCTCTACTACACCGCGTCGAACGGCAAGACGTTCGCCATGCTGCTCGCCGGCCACATGGCGCAGAGCTATCCCCAGCTGGGCATCACCGCCACGGATAAGCTCTACGACCAGCGCTGGCTGCCGCAGGGCTTTCCGCTCACCGACAGCAGGAAGACGGCGATCACATTCGACCACGTGTTCCGGCACGCCTCAGGCATCATCCCCGAGAGCCAGCACCAGATCGCGTCCGGGGCCGTGCAGACCGAATCGAGCTGGAACTTCGAGCCGTTCACCGTCGGGAAGGACGCTCAATGGCCGCAGAGCGCGCAGCTCGCCTACTCGCCCGGCCAGACGTCGTCCTATGGCAAGGGCAGCGCGTATTCCAGCGTCGCCTTCAATCATCTCAGCCTGATCTTCCGCAACGTGACCGGCAAAGAGGCCGGCGCTTACCTGGAGCAGGCGCTGTTCAAGCCCATCGGCGTCGGGCGCACGGCCTACAAGATGAGCGGCGGCATGGGCGACACCAGGTTCGCCGCGGCCGGCAACGCGCTCCTAGGCGCTCGCGACTTCATGCGGGTCGGCTACCTCATGCTGAACGAGGGCGTGTGGAACGGCCGGCGGATCTTCGCCGCCTCGTGGCTCCGGCGCTTCACCCAGTCCACCTCGTATCCCAACATCCGCGGCAACCGCGACTGCCACTGGGGCAAGAAGTACCCGGCCGACATGTACCGCACCACCGGCTCCGGCCTGAACTGGGTGCTGGTGGTCCCTTCCTTGGACCTGCTGCTCTCCTTCAACGGCCGCACCCCCGATTCCAAGCGCGCCGAGGTCGATCGGGAGTCGCTGGAGCGACTCTTCGCGGCGGTAACCGAGCGCTACGTGGCCTGCGACGGCACCGTCGTCAACGGAGGTTGATCCATGCTGTCCACTCGAAGCACCAGACTGCTCGGCATCGCGCTTCTTGCGTCCTGCGCTGAGCCGACGCGGCCGGACGATGGGAAGGAAGGCATCCAGGACTCCGGACCCCTGGCGAGCTCGATAGGGCGGACGCGCGTCACGATCGATGGCGACCGGTTCAAGATCAATGGTGCCGTTACCTATCCTGGCGCGGCGGCCCAGGGCGGGCTCATGAACGTGCGCATGGTGAACTCGGTCTTCGAGGATTCCGAACGATCCGCTTTCGACCCCGAGCGCAATACAGGTGAGTTCGTAGGCCGGATGGACGAGTATGTGTCCCATGGCGTCCGTGCCTTCACCGTCTCGCTCCAGGGCGGCTACCCGGGCTACGAAGGCGCTCGGAACTCCGCGTTCCTGAAGAATGGCGACTTGAAGGCCTCCTACCTCGATAGGGTGGAGCGAGTCATCGAAGAGGCCGACGAAGTCGGAGCCGTTATCATCCTGAGTCTCTTCTACCAGCGCCAGGACGAGGAGCTGTCGGGCGACGAGGCCGTTCGCTCCGGAGTCGAAAACGCCGTGGACTGGATCCGCAAGCGCGGGTACAAGAACGTGATCCTGGAGGTCGTTAACGAGTACGGGCACCAGGGCTTCGACCACGGCATCCTCCGGACCGACGCCGGCGTGGCGAGCCTCATCCGCCTGGCGAAGAACCGGCATCCCTCGCTTCAGGTGTCGGCCAGCTGGATGCGCAATGGCGACGTCACCCAACGGGTAGCCGATGCCGCGGATTTCATCCTGGTCCACTTCAATAACCTGTCCCTCTCGGAAATACCCGGCCGTATCAAGGCGCTGAAGCGGGAACACCCTGGCAAGCCCATCGTCTGCAATGAGGACGACCGCACCGGGTCCTCCGCCGCTGCCGCCGCGGAGGCCAGCGTAGAGGCCGGCGCGTCCTACGGCCTTATGCTGGAGCGGAAGAACCAGTTCTATCCGTTCGAGTTCCGGGGCCGGAGCGACGATCCCACGACCTACGACCGCTACGCGGAGCTGACCGACTAGGCAAGGCGAGGGCGCCGAGGGCATATTCGCACAACCCTCACTCCCAAACCTTGAGCGCCACCCCACCGAAAGTTCCAGCCGCGCGCGCGGCAATCAGCGCCGGCCTGCTGTTGCTCGGCGTCGGCTTCGCCAGCTGGGTCGTGCGCATCCCCGACGCGCAGCGCCGCCTCGCCCTCTCCGAGGGAGAGCTCGGCGTCACCCTGCTCGGCATGGCGGTCGGAGGCCTGCTGGCCTTCCCGCTCTCCGCCGCGCTGATCGCCCGGTTCGGCAGCCGCCGCGTCGGGCTCGGCGCGCTCTTCAGCGTCGGTCTCGCCCTGGCTGCACCGCCCCACGCGCCGACACCGTTCCTCCTCGCGCTGGTTCTGCTGGTCCTCGGCATGGCCGGCAGCGTGATGGCCGTCTCGTACAACACCCAGGCCTCCGAGGTAGAGCGCCAGCTGGGTCGCCCGATCATGGCCGGAGTGCATGCCCTGTTCAGCCTCGGCGGATTGATCGGCGCGGGACTCGGAGGCCTGGTCGCCGAGGCGGGGATAGGGGGCGCCACGCATCTGGGCGTCGCGGGACTCGCGGTCGCCGTGCTGGCGCTGGCCACCGGGCCGTTTCTGCTGGAGTCCGGAGCCGAGCCCTCGTCCCCGCACGAAGGCCGCGCGGCGCTCGCCCGTCCCTTGATCTTCCTCGGCGTGCTGGCCTTCTGCGTGCTGTTCAGCGAGGGCGCGGTGGCCGACTGGAGCACGATCTACCTGCGCGACGCGGCCGGCGCGCGGCCCGCGGAAGCGGCGGCAGGCTACGCGGCGTTCTCGTTGATGATGGCCGCCGGCCGCTTCGTCGGCGACGGGCTGACCGTGCGGCTCGGCCCGGCGCGGCTGGTCCGCCTGGGCGGTGCGATGGCGGCGGCGGGGATCGCGCTGGCGGTGCTGCACCGGGAGCCATGGGCCGGGGTGGCCGGATTCGGGCTGGTCGGCGCGGGGCTGTCGTCGATCTACCCAACGCTCGTGGCGGCAGCGGGGCGGACGCCGGGCGCGCCGGCGTCGAGCTCGATCGCGCTGGTCTCATCGATCGGCTACACCGGCTTCGTGGCCGGACCGCCGCTGATCGGGATGATCGGCGAGGTGCTGACGCTTCGGGCGGGCGTGGCGATCATCGGGCTGGCTGGGCTACTGATCGCGGGGCTGGCTGGGGTGCTGGCAGCGAAAGGGTGACTCGTTGACCGGCAACAGCAGCCGGAACAGGGCGTCGAGACTCAGCTCAAAGCGATTGAGCGCACCCGCCGACTGCCAAACAAGCCGCTCCCGCTCCACCAGTGGAAAATCGTCCCCCGGTGTCCAGACCTCGACCGCACGCTCGTCACCATCCACCACCCAATACACCGGTACGCGGGCCTGCCGGTAACGCAGGCGCTTCAGGAACCGGTCGTTCCGGGCCGTCGACGGACTGAGCACTTCGGCCACCAGCAGAAGCGTACGCATCCGGCTCCATTCCAACGTCTTCGCTTCCTCGAGGCGAGAACGATGCCCGAGGTCTCGTGCTCGAGGTACGCGTTGAGCGCAAGCTGGAGACGAAAGACCAGAACTTGGTGCCAGGCACGCGGCGCTGGCGTCACCAGCAGCTCGCCGTACACGACTTCGTAGCGATTGCCGTCGTCCGGCATCGCCCGGGCCATGTCGGCCGTGTAGTAGATCGGAGCTGCCATACCCATACGTTCGTCTCGGCGGTGGGAGCTTGGCAAGGGGAAACCACCTGTCACAGTACGGCTGAGGAGCACCCTACCCATCATCCTTTTCGCGCGGCTGAGTCTCCCGCCACCGACGTGATAAGTTTCCAGCAAATGCGGATCGCTACCTGGAACGTCAACTCGCTGAAGGCGCGGCTCGAGAAAGTCACCTGGTGGCTACAGCGGGCGCGGCCGGACGTGCTCCTGATGCAGGAGACCAAGCTGGCGGACGCCGAGGCGCCGGTCGCGGCGTTCCGCGAGGCCGGCTACGAGCTGGCCCATCATGGCGAAGGCCAGTGGAACGGCGTGGCGGTCGCGAGCCGTGTCGGCATTGAGGACGTCATAGCCAACTTCGGCGAGCCCCTGCGTCCGGCCCAGACTTCGGAGACGGGGGACGACGAGCCTTTGGCCGAAGCCCGGATGGTCGCCGCGAGGTGTGGCGGCGTGCGGGTCGTGTCGCTCTACGCGCCGAACGGCCGGTCGGTCGGCTCGACGTTCTACCAGGCGAAGCTGGGGTGGTACGCCCGGCTCGCCCGTTGGCTGGAGACCGCGAGCGATCCCGCCGAGCCGCTGGTGCTCGGCGGTGACTTCAACGTCGCCCCGGCCGACGAGGACGTGTGGGATCCGGCGCGCTGCCACGGCGGGACCCACGTGTCTCCGGCGGAGCGCCAGGCGTTCTCCCGTCTCCGGGAGTGGGGACTGGTGGATGCCTATCGGCTGAAGCACCCGGAGCCCGGCCGCTACACCTGGTGGGATTATCGGGCGGGCGCGTTCCACAAGAACTTCGGGATGCGGATCGATCACCTGCTGGTGACGCGGGCCGTGGCGGATCGAACGGTGGGGGCGGAGATCGACCGGGAGGCGCGGAAGGGCAAGCCGATCCCATCCGACCATGCGCCGCTGGTGATCGACATCGATGCGCCGGGTCATCCGTTCGAGGCGGGATGGGCCGGTGCGGAGGCCCGGATCGCCGCGCGCCGAGGCCAGTAGCCATTGTGCTGGCGCCCACATCGCCGTAACGACTTTCCCCATAAACTCCTGGAGCCACCTCGGTCCAGCAGGCACGGATGCTGCTTCAGCATACCGCCTGTTCCGATCTCTGGACCACGTCCAAGGATCTCAGGCCTTTGCTGAGGAGAAGTCATATGCGAAAAGTGATACCGATCACAACCGCGCTGGCCGCGGCGCTCATCACCGTCCCAAACGCGTTTGCCCAAGTGACCTCCAATAGGGAACCGGTCAATAATCCATGGCCGGGCGCGGGGAAGGTCACCCCCACCTCGCAAGCCTCCGACACCGCGTTCATCCGCCAGGTCATCCACAGCAACTACGTCGAAGTCGGGCTCGGCCGGTCGGCGGAATCCCGCACCGAGAACTCCGCGGTGAAGGACTTCGCTGAGCGAATGGTCGAGGACCACAACGAGATGAATGACCAGTGGGGCGATCTCGCCAAGAAGAACGAAATGAAGCTCGGCCTCGACGACATCACCCAGGCCGGGAAAGAGGCCAACGACCGGTTCGAGGACCTCCGCGGGGCGGAGTTCGATCAGGCCTACATGTCGGAGATGATCCGGCTGCACGAGCAGGCCCTGGCCGACTTCCAGCGGATCGGGAGTTCGTCCCGCTCGTCCGACCTGCGGGCGCTGGCGACCAGCAGCTCATCGACGGTTCGGGACCACCTGACCCTCGCGCGGCAGGTTGGGAGCCAGGTGGGCGTCTCGACGACCGCGGGACGGGTCGGCAGTGACACCTTCCGGACCTCGCCGAATAACGACGACCGCCGGCGCACTACGACCGACCGCACATCCGGCAACGATCGCGACGACCGCAAGGGCGACCGCGCGGCGCTGCGGGCAGAAGACCGCGCGTTCATCCAGAACGTGCTGCAGGACCACGAGATGCATATCCGGCTGGCGGAGCGGGCGCAGCGCCAGGGCCAGAGCGACGAGATCCGCAAGTTCGCGAAGGAGATGGAGGAGGACTTCGAGGATTGGTCGGACCGCTGGGAGAACCTGGCAGGCCGGTACGACATCAAGGAGCCCTCGCATCTGGGCAAGAACCACGGGCAGAAGATCGAGAAGCTGGAGAAGGCGTCCAAACGGAATCTCGACCGGACCTACGCCGAGATCGTAGCCGACCACCTGGCGTCGGTGGTGCCGTACTTCCAGAAGGAGGGAGAGCGGGTGCGGCCGGCGGGGGCGCGGAAGCTGGCGGAGGAGGAGCTGCCGATGATTCGGGAGCACCTGGCCCGGGCTCGCCGGCTGGCTAACCGGAAGTAGACCACACCTTCATCCCGAGCACAGCGAGGGACCTTGCCCGTGGACGGTTCGAACCGTCCCCAGGCAAGATCCCTCGCTGCGCTCGGGATGAAGTAGTTTTCGGGCATGCTACACCCTGCCGACCAGGACCTCGCGCTAGGGGACCGTTACGCGCTGGACCGCGAGCTGGGCCGGGGCGGGATGGCCGTGGTCTATCTCGCCCGCGACCGCAAGCACGACCGCCCCGTCGCCATCAAGGTCATGCGTCCGGAGATCGTGGTCGGCGCCGGCGCCCAGCGCTTCCTGCTCGAGATCCAGATCCTGGCCCGTCTCCAGCACCCGAACATCCTCGCCCTGCTCGACTCCGGCGCCACCGACGAAGCCTCCCCCAGGCCGTACTACGTCATGCCCTTCGTCGAGGGCGAGACGCTGCGGCAGCGGCTCACCCGCGAGGGCCCGCTCTCGATGCCGGAGGCGCTGCGCCTGGTGCGGGAGATCGGCGAAGCGCTCCACTACGCCCACGGCCAGGGGCTGATCCATCGCGACGTCAAGCCGGAGAACGTGCTGCTCTCCCAGGGGCACGCCCTGGTGGCGGATTTCGGGATCGCGCGCGCGGTCGGCGACGCGGCCGGTCATCAGCTCACCCAGGCCGGCGTGGGCCTCGGCACGCCGGCGTACATGAGTCCCGAGCAGGCCGAGGGCGGCCGCGATGTGGATGGCCGGGCAGACCAGTACGGCCTCGCCTGCGTCCTCTACGAGCTGCTCGCGGGGCAGCCGCCCTTCACCGGACCAACCGCCGGCGCGGTGCTGGCGCGGCAGGTGCTCGACCCGGTGCCGCCGATCACCACGCTGCGGCCGGGCGTGACCGGATCGATACGGCGAGCGGTGGAACGCGCGCTATCCAAGGTGGCGGCGGACCGCTACGCGGCGATCCCGGAGTTCCTCGCGGCGCTGGAGGCCCCGGACGTCGAGGCCGCGCCGGCGAAGAAGGCGATCGTGGTGCTGCCGTTCGCCAACCTGAGCCCCGATCCGGGCGACGCGTATTTCGCCGACGGCCTGATGGAAGAGGTGATCGCCGACCTCTCAAGGGTCCGGGCGCTCACGGTGATCTCCCGCACCTCGTCCGCGAAGCTCAAGGACACCGGCTGGGACCTCCGCCGGATGGGGCGCGAGCTGAGCGTGCGCTACGCGCTGGAGGGCAGCGTCCGCCGGGCCGGCTCTGCGCTCCGGATCACGGCCCAGCTGATCGACATCGAGACCGACGCGCCCCTGTGGTCGGAGAAGTACGCCGGCACCGTGGAGGACGTGTTCGACCTCCAGGAGCAGCTCTCGCGAAGGATCGTGGAGGCGCTCCGGATCACCCTCACCCCGCCGGAGGACCGCGACCTCGCCGACCGGCCGATGGCGGACGTCAGGGCGTTCGAGTACTACCAGCGCGCGCGGCAAGAGTACTACCGGCAGAGCTCCGAGGGGATCCAGGCGGCGAAAGCGCTGGCGGAGCACGGCCTCAGCGTAGTCGGCCCCAACGAGGCGCTCTACGGGATCCTGGGGACCGTCTATGCCTGGTCGCCGGTGTTCATCGGCGCCGACGAGGAGACCACGCTGCGGGAGGCGGAGGCCTGCGCCCGGCGCGCCTTCGAGCTGAACCCGGGCTCGGCGCAGGGCCTCTCGATCATGGGACAGGTGGCATATCGCCGAGGGCAGGCGGGCGAGGCCGTCCGGCTGCTGAGCCAGGCCTGCGCGGCCGACCCCAACAACCCCGACGCGATGCACCAGCTCGCGGGGGCGTACCTGTTGGGTGGCCGGATCGGGCCGATGCGGGAGGTGCTGACCCGGCTGGTGGAGATGGACCCGCTCACGGCCAGCAACCACTGCCTGCTGGGGCTCAGCTACCTGTTCGGCGGCGACGCCGCCGGTGCCCTGCCCTCGCATGCCCGGGCGGTGGAGCTGGATTCGCGGAGCACGATCTGCCGGGTCTGCGCGGCGGTCGCGCTGGTGGCGGCGGGACGCGAGGCGGAGGCGGCGACGCACTTCCAGTGGCTGGAGCGCCAGCCGCCGGACGACAACCTCGCGGCGATCGGGATGCGGTTCAAGCGGGGGCTGACGGGGATCGGGGCGGCCGTGCTGTCACCGCCGAGCGCGGCGGAGCGGGCGATGGCGGAGTCGGATGAGTACTGGTCGTACCTGATGGCGGCGGCGTACGCGCTGGTCGGGGAGACGGGCCAGGCGCTAGGCTGGCTGGAGCACGCGGTCCGGGTTCGGGGGTGGGTGGACTACGTCTATTTCACGAAGTTCGACCGGTTTCTCGAGCGGGTGCGGGCGACGCCGCGGTTCGGAGAGCTGATGGCGTTCGCGCGGGAGCGGCACCAGCGGTTTACGGACGAGGGCGTGCCGGCGTAGCTAGGCGGCGTGATGTCCGTAATTGCACAGATTGTTGCCCGCGAACACCGCGTGCCCGTACTTGCAGACGCGGGCCGCGTCAGGCTGCCCGTCCTTCTGAGATCGACCGAAGATGGATTGGAGCTTTTGCTGGATGACCGCGAGGATTCCCATGACTGACCTCCTGGTGAGCCTGTCCCTGCGCTGACACTGCGGAACTCGTCCCGGCGGAGGCTGCAACGGCCGGCCCGTCCGAAGACGAGCCGGCCGCCGCCATTACACCATGCTTACAGCTTCAACACGTTCTCCGCCGCCGGGCCCTTCTGGCCCTGAACGATGTCGAACTCTACGCGGTCACCCTCGGCCAGGCTCTTGAAGCCCTGTGCCTGGATCGCCGAATGATGGACGAAGCAGTCCTTCTCGCCGTTCTCCGGGGTGATGAAGCCGAAGCCCTTGGCGTCATTGAACCACTTGACCGTGCCGGTGGTGCGCATCTTTCCTACTCCTTGAAATGGTGTAATCGGAGTGGGGACATGCCACACGACCGACTACGGATTTGCGCGGATTTCGCCTCCGCGCGTGGCTCGGGTGCCGCGGCGCTGTCTGCGCCAGGAACGACACCCCACATACAAAAAGGGGCCGGCATCAACGCCAGCCCCCTGCCTGATCACGTTGGATTCGGTACAGCCCAACTCCGAATACAGCGCTAAGGTACCCAACTGAGCCCCAAACGGCAAGCTACGGCAGGTCAGCCCATGCCGCGGGTGTAGGTTTTCCGAGTGCGGCATCGCCGCGCTCGTCCCGGGCGCCTCCTCCGAGCCTGCCGCCTCGCCATCCATCGAAAGAAGGCCCCACCATGCGGGGCCCTGCAGTATGAAGCACGGGCGGGAGAGGGTCGATGCGTTCGCCAGTGAGATCCACCAACTCATTCGCCGCCTTCGGCCTGTCCTGGAAGGAAGCCCTACCTCATGGCCCAACGGCCGGGGTCGCCTGGCCGCCTCGATTTCCCGGGATCTGGCCACCGCCGTCGGGGCGCTCGACGTCGCGGTCGAGGAGCTCTACCTCCAGGCGGCAAGCCTTGAGGCGGCGCATCAGGCCCTGGAGATCGAGCGCCGGTCGTACCAGGAGCTGTTCGAGGGAGGCCCCTACGGCTACCTGGTGACCGATCCCGACGGGATGATCCTGCGGGCCAACCAACTGGCCGGCGAGCTGTTCGCCTGCAGCGCCGACGACCTGGTGGGTCAGCAGCTCCCGTCCCTGGTTCACGAGAACCATCGCGCCACGCTCCAGGCGGCGATCAGCGCCTTCGAGCTGCGCGATTGGGATGCCGAATGGATCGGGGAGGCGGTGTCGGCCGACCGGGCCCCGTTCTCCCTGGCGCTGACCGCGGCCGTGGTCCGCCACGGCGACCGCTCGGTCTATCGGGTCCGCTGGTCCCTCCGCGACGTGAGCCGCCGGCCCAGACCCGACTGAGCATCACATAGCCGCGGCACGCGGGCGCCGGCCGCCTTGCAGCGGAATCACCGGTGCCTCGCCGGCGCTCTTCAGGTAGGCGTTGGGGTCGTGCATGATCGCCCCGGCCGGCAGATGCCGGTGCAGCTCGCCGAGATCCCGCTGAATGCGAGCGCCGTAGAACTCCGGAAGCTCCTGCTCCGTCCCCTCCATGAATCCCCGCACGCTCTGGTCGGTCCCGAGCAGCCGCCGGATGGTCGTGTGGTACTCGATCCGCCCCCATCCCTCCGACGACATCGCGCGCACCACGTTCATCCAGCGAGGGATCATCGCCGGGGTGGCGCCCAGCCGCCGCCGGATCGCGCGCCAGGAAAACGAGTAGCTGGTCAGGTCCACCAGCCGATCGTAGAACTCGACCCACGAATAGTTCGCCGGCCGGACATTCATCGCGTGGTTGTTGTTCAGGAACGTGAACGGAAACGGCAGCACTCGGCCCGCGCGCTGGTAGTCCAGGTTCATCGGCGCGGCGCGGCCGAACGCCGACAACAGCGAATAGGCTGGAAAGGCGCCGGGGGCCAGATCCAGGAACCGCTTGGTCAGCTCGAACGGCTCCGGCCCTTCGTCGCTGTCGAGCCCCAATACGAAGTTGGTCTGCACGTAGGGCACGTAGCGCAGCAGCAGGTTCACGTGGTCGGCGACCTGCCGCACCTTGTCCATCCCGGTGTGCCGGGTCTTCGACTTGTTCCCCAGCGCGAACCACGACTCGATGCCCGGCAACAGCGCCTGAAAGCCGTTGCGGCGGAGCCGCTGGAGGTGCGGCTCCGACAACAGCGAGAGGCTGCTCTCCGCGATGTGCCGCATGCGTCCCGGCGGCACCGCCGCCTCGATGGCGTCCATGTAATCGTCGAACCGCACGCCGAAATTCGGGTCGTGCCAGCCGACGATCGGATTTTTCATCTTGGTCAGCAGGAAGCCGAGGTCCTCGCTCATCGCCGAGAAGCCGAGGGGCTGGTAGTCGACCGTCGAATCGATGCAGAAGCTGCAGGTGTAGGGGCAGCCCAGGCTCCCGATCATCGGCACGATCTTGATGGCCGGCGACTTCGCCAGGGTCGCCTCGACGAATTTCCACCGCGCCGCCAGGCTCGGCAGGTCGGTAGGGTGGCGGGCGGCGGCGATCACTCGGCCGATGGGTCGAGACGGCTCGCACTCGGCCAGCACCTCGTCGAGAACCTGGCGGTCGGTGAAGCCCAACACATAGTCGAAGAAGCGCTGAGCGTCTTCGGGATAGCAGCGCGCGTGGGGCCCGCCCAGGACCGTGACCGCGCCCCGCTGCCGGAAGAGGTTGCTCAAGGCATACGCCAGCTGCGCCGCCTCGGTGAAGGCGCCGATGAAGAGCAGGTCTATATCAATCGGAAGCTCGCTGAGCAGATCCTCAGCGCCGGTGTAGCAGACGTAGCGCACATCGTGCCCCGCCTCCTCGCTCCAGACGGCCAGCACCTGGGGCATGATGCTGGCGAGGTTGGCATTCATGATGCGGCCGTACAGGCTGCGGCGGGGATTCTTGGTGACGAGATCTACGATGCCGATGCGGCGACGGCGGGGACGGGAGCCTGCGCTGAGGGTGCGAACGGGCGACAGGACCACGAGGGCACCTCCGGGAGAAGGTGGGCACTCGAATCGCTGGGTCCCTGAGGTGGGGCGGAGTAATAGGAGTGATGCAAGGGCGCCTGCTCTATAGGCACCGGGGCAATCGGAGGCTATACTGCAGCGCTACATATCGCAAGGCTACATATCCTGCAGCTACGCGGTCCCTCCCGAAAGGCCCAATGGTCCGCCTCACAGTTCACCAGCTCATGGCGCGGCGTGGCATCACGGCGTACGCGCTCAGCCGCGGCGCACAGCTGAGCTATCCCAGCGCGTACCGCCTCTCCCGCTCCGCCGGGGGATTCGGGCGCTTGCATTCCGACACGCTCGACCGGCTCTGTGCGTTCTTCAAGGTGCAACCCGGAGAGCTGCTGCGGTACACTCCAGCGAAGCGGTCCAAGCGGGCTCGCGCGGCAATGTGACGGTTGCCACCGCAGTCACCGGGTAAATGTGGTATGGTGACGTACAGCGCAATCTCTTGCGGCCCTGCCGCTCCTCGCCACACTCGAGGTCGATATGCTCCCCCGGCAGGCGCGGCTGCGCCCATCCTTCAGCAGTTGCTACCCGAATATCACACCCGACAAGTGGCATCACGCGCTGTGGACGCGCGAGATGGCGCTCTCTCAGCTTCGCAGGGGTGGACCCCAGTGGGAAGCCGAGGGGCGGGTGCTGTCCGATGCGCACTTCGATTTTCAGGGTGGAGTGGCCCGGAAACCGACAAGCTGGCAGGCTCGCTGCCTGCTCCCCGAGGTGCAGGTGACCGCAGACGGGACACTGACCGGCAGTTGACCGCAGTCCGAGCTACGCGAGCGTCACGCCGGAACCCACCGGTGCCGGCAGGACTGGCAGCTCGCTACTTGAGTCCCTCCGTCCGCGGAGCTGCGCGGGCGGCCGGCGTGTCCGCATGCCGGACAGGGTCCTGGGGCTCGAGGATGCCACGCATTGGTGCACCCCCACGCGAGGCCGCTCGTGCCGCTGTCGCGTATCGGAACCATCGGGTAACCGTCATCCGCGCAGGTGGGCACCGCGAGTCGCCTAACGCCGGCGTAATCCGCGCACTACTTGGCCCGATCCAGCGCCTTTGCCGTGCGGCGCCTGGCGCGAATGAGAGAGAGGCCACGATACGTGGCGGCGGCGACCGGTATCGACAGCGCTACCGCGAGGCAGGCGAGCAGGACGGGATCGGTCATGGATTCGCGACCTTCGGTGGAGGGAACCGCGCCTCATCCCGAAGTGCGAGGAGGGTGAGCGCAACCTAGCAGGCGGTACTGCCAATAGCGAGCAGCACCGGCTTGGGCGACAGGTTATGTTGCATGCAGCTTACCGAACCTTCCCGCCGCCCCCGAATGCTTTCGGGTTTAAGGCCCACCGTGGTATCCGGACCAGGCTTCGACTTCAGCCGCCAACGCATCGTCGTGGCCGACGATGTTTCCGCGACGAGCGCGTTCGTCATCGATGCACTTCGCGAGGACGGCCACCGTGTCTCTCACGTCGGCGACACCTGGTCGGCCATCTCGGACCTGGCGTTCCGTGACTGCCACCTGTTCATCTGCGGGTCCGGCATCGGTGCCCGGCGGGCGATCGGCCTGATCGACGAGCTCCGCGGGCGCATGCCCGGCATTCCAATCCTTTGCCTGGTGGATACCCTGCGGTGGAGACCATCGCTGGAGGTACGCCTGCCTGCCGACGTCGCGATCCTCCGCGAGCCATTCACCGCCGACGTGCTGCGGGGTGCCGTGCGGCCGCTCCTGCCCCTGTTGTCCACCGGCACTATCATGGCGTGGCCCACGAAAGAGGCGGCGCCTCTCTCCGCACTGTAGGTCCCCCCTCCAGGTCTTTCATCCCGCGTGAAAATGCAGGGGGTCCCTGAGACTCTGCAGCTCCCGGTAGTAGTAGAGGGCCGTCGGCTTCCTGCCGGGGAACCTCAGCCGCTTGAGCAACGCGACTTCGTCCTCGGCGGCCGTGCCGCTGAGGGCGGGATCCTGAAGGAATTCGACGAAACCGGGCTCATCGCCGGCCGACTGGCTGGGATCCCGCTCGATGAACTCGAACCGTTTGACGTGGCCCGAGACGACCCTCGGGTTCAGAGCGATATCCAGGGCAAATGTCGTGAGATCGATGTCCCAGGACTCGATCAGCGGCTCCAGGAAGGCGATGCAGTGATCCCGGGATAGATGGAAGATGTCGGTGTCCAGAAAGTCGAGGACGAGGACGCGCATCTCCTCGAAGCTGCGGCCACTGAGCTCGGCGACCCTGCGAAGCCAGTACTCGTTGCCCAATTCGTCCTTGGCCACCGCCGTGAGGACATCGAGCAGCCGCTGGGTCACCAGCCGCTCGAGCTCGCCAAACGGCTGCCCCTCGAAGATCGCGCGGACGTGCCGTTCCCTGTCAGGCTGACACTTGCGGAGGATCAGCTCGCGAACTTCCCCGAAGAGGGGGACCGGCTCTTCCCCCAGCTCGCGCTTCAGTTCCGCCTTCCGTTGAATCCCGGCCAGCCTCGCCAACTCCCCGCTCGGCAGTCTCAGGAACTCGTCCATCTTGTCATAGATGTCGGTGCGGCCCGGAGCGGGAGGCGCCTTCTTCCGGGTCAGCAGCTGCGAGATGTAGGACTCGGTGACCTGGGCGGCCCGCGCGAGCTCGCGCTGGTCCAGGCCGAACTCTTCCAGCCGCTGCCGGATTACGAATGACACGTCCATTGGGGCTCCAGGATCTCATTGACCGCGAATAGTAAAGTATGGAGCCTATTTCTCGCAACTGTATGATTAACTTGACAAGAGTAGTACAACCGACTAGTATGCGAGTCTGCAACCATACTGGTTAAGCGCATATAAGTCTCTATAAGTCAAGGAGTTCAAATGTACGCACGCAACGTCACGATCCATCTGAAGCCCAATAGCGTCAGTGAGTTCACCCAGACGTTCGAGAAGGACATCCTGCCGCTGCTGCGGAAGCAGGAGGGCTTCAAGGATGAGATCACGTTCGTGAACGAGACCGGGCGAGACGCCGTCGCCATCAGCTTGTGGGATGGCAAGGAGAGCGCGGAGCGGTACGGCCGCGACACCTATCCCCAGGTGCTCAAGGGCCTCAACAGCCTGGTCGAAGGCACGCCCGAAGTGCAGGCGTACGAGGTCGGCAATTCGACCTTCCACAAGATCGCCTCGCAGGCCTAGGTCCGGCCGGCAGGCTCGGAGTTTTGGGGGGGTCGGCAGCGGCCGGTCCCTTCATGTCCCCGCCGCCGCAGTCCCGTTGAAGCGAGCAGACCCCTGATCCGTCAAGAGGCACCGATGACCACTGCGACCAGAGCCAGACCCAAGATCAAGCTCCATCCCCTCGAGGACCGCGCGGTGATCCTGCCGGCCGAGGAAGCGGTAACCATGCGGGGCCCGCTCTACATCCCGGATACGGCCAAGGAAAAGCCCACCCAGGGCGAGGTCCTCGCCGTCGGACCCGGGCGAATCGAGAAGGGCGTGAGGATTCCGATGGAGGTCAAGGCCGGCGATCGAGTGATCTACGGCAAGTACAGCGGGACGCCGTATCAGGTGGGGGATGACGAATTGATCATCATCAAGGCGTCCGACATTCTGGCCAAGATCGGTTGAGGCGGCCGCTTCAAAGGGAGTGAACACCTATGTCAGCGAAAGAGCTGCAGTACAGCGTCGACGCCCGCGCCCGGCTCAAGCGTGGGGTGGATGCCTTGGCCGACGCGGTGAAGATCACGCTCGGTCCCAAGGGCCGGAACGTCGTCATCGACAAGAAGTTCGGCTCCCCCACGATCACTAAGGACGGCGTCACCGTCGCCAAGGAGATCGAGTTGTCGGATCCGGTCGAGAACATGGGCGCGCAGATGGTGAAGGAGGTCGCCACCAAGACCTCCGATCTCGCCGGCGACGGCACCACGACCGCTACCGTGCTGGCCCAGGCGATCTTCCGCGAGGGCCTCAAGAACGTCACCGCGGGCGCCAATCCGATGGAGCTCAAGCGGGGCATCGAGAAAGCGGTCGATGCGGTGGTCGAGGAGCTCAAGAAATTGAGCGTGCCCTCGGCCGGTAAGAAGGAGATCGCCCAGGTCGGCACCATCTCGGCCAACAACGACCGGGAGATCGGCAACCTGATCGCCGAGGCGATGGAGAAGGTGGGCAAGGACGGCGTCATCACGGTGGAGGAGGCCAAGGGCCTGGAGACCACACTGGAGACGGTGGATGGGACCCAGTTCGACCGGGGCTACCTCTCGCCCTACTTCGTGACCGATCCGGAGAAGATGGAGGTCATCCTCGAGGATGCCTACATCCTGATTCACGACAAGAAGATCTCCTCGATGAAGGAGGTCCTGCCCATCCTCGAGAAGGTGGCACAGGGCGGGAAGCCGCTCCTGATCCTCTCCGAAGATGTGGACGGCGAGGCGCTGGCCACGCTGGTGGTGAACAAGCTCCGCGGCACCCTCAAGGTCGCCGCCGTGAAGGCGCCGGGCTTCGGCGATCGCCGCAAGGAGATGCTCCGCGACATCGCGGTGCTCACCGGCGGCCAGGTCATCTCCGAGGAAGTCGGATTCAAGCTGGAGAATGTCGTCCTCACCGATCTCGGCCGTGCCAAGCGCATCGTGATCGATAAGGACAACACCACCATCGTCGATGGCAAGGGCAAAGAGGACGACATCCAGGGCCGGATCAGCGAGCTCAAGGGCGCGATCGAGAAGGCCACCAGCGACTACGACCGGGAGAAGCTCCAGGAGCGGCTGGCCAAGCTCTCGGGAGGCGTGGCGATCATCAATGTCGGCGCGGCTACCGAGACCGAGATGAAGGAGAAGAAGGCCCGGGTCGAGGACGCGCTGCACGCCACCCGCGCGGCCGTCGAAGAGGGCATCGTCGCCGGCGGCGGCGTGGCCCTGCTCCGGGCGCAGTCCGCGCTCGACAGGATCAAGGGCACCGAGGACGAGAAGACCGGCATCGACATCGTGCGTCGCGCTCTCGAGGAGCCCATTCGCCTGATCGCCCAGAACGCGGGCGAGGAAGGCTCGATCATCGTGGCCAAGGTCAGGGAGTCCAAGGACAAGAACTACGGCTACAATGCCCAGACCGACACCTACGAAGACCTGGTGAAGGCCGGCGTCATCGACCCGACCAAGGTCACCCGCACGGCGCTCCAGAACGCGGCCTCCATCGCCGGACTCTTGCTCACCACCGAGTGCGTAGTGGCTGAGCGGCGGGAGAAGCCGGGGACCGCCGGGCCGCCGGGCGGCGGCATGGGCGGGATGGGCGGGATGTACTAGCGGCACTGCCGCTTCATCCCGAGCGCAGCGAGGGACTTTGCCCGGATGGCTCGAACCGTCCAGGCAAGGTCCCTCGCTGCGCTGGGGATAGCTATGGTAGCCACGATGTCGTCACCTCCCGGGTGACGGGCAAGAGGCGGTCCGGGGACGCCCTACCGGCATCTTGGCTCGACACTTACCCCGGGGCTCCGCATGACCACCACGACGACAACCGCCTCAGCCGGCCGATCTCTCTGGCTGTTGGGGCTGTGCCTGCTGGGCTGTGGCGACGACACCCAGGATCCCTCCCCGACGCCGGACCCCCTTGCTGTCACGGCGGTAAGCCCCGCGGATGCCGCGGACGATGTCGAGACCGGCGTCCCCCTGACCGCGTCGTTCAATCGCGACGTCATCGGCGCGACGGTGACTACCGAGACCTTCGTCCTCCGCGCCGGCGGCAGCCCGCTCCCCACGGCGGTCACCTATGACGCCGGGAGCCGCACCGCGCGGCTGGTGGGTCCGCTCCTGCCGGCCACCCTGTATCAGGCCGAGCTGACGACCGGGATCACCGACGACGAAGGGGAACCACTCTCGGAAGCGGAGGGGTGGAGCTTCACCACGAGGGCCTGGCAGGCGGGTGCCGTGGACCAACTGAGCGGCGAAGGCAGCGCAATCTCGCTTGCGGTGGATGCGAACGGGCGGCTGCATGCGGTCTATTGGGACGGGGCCGGTGAGGATCTCCGGTACGCCACCTGCGAGTCGGAGTGCGCCACCGCCGCCAACTGGACGGCCATCACCGTGGACGAGGACGGGAACGTGGGGCAGTCAGCCTCGCTGGCGATCGACCCGGAAGGCGGCCTGCACGTGATCTACGCCGACATCGACAACCTCGACGTGCGGTACGCCACCTGTACCGCGGCGTGCACCACTCCCGCGAGCTGGACGGCGGCGACGGTCGACAGCGTCGGCAACGTCACCGGTTTCGGGTCGCTTACGGCGGACGATGGCGGGCGGCTCCACGCGGCCTACTTCGACCTCACCAACTTCAACCTCAAGTACTCCACCTGCGAGGCGGAGTGCGCCACACCTGAAGCCTGGACCAGTGCCCTCCTGGGCGATCTGGGACCCGGGGCGCAGAAGGCCGTCATCGCGGTGGACGGCACCGGCCGGGTTCACGCGGCCTGGCCGCGCGCCTTCAATACCACCCTGGCTTACGCGACGTGCGGCGCCGGATGCACGACCGCGGCCAATTGGAGCGAGATCACCGTGGACGAGGGCGCCGGGTCGAACCCGTCCATGGCGCTCGACGGGAGCAACGGAGTCCACCTCAGCTATTACGACAACAGCAACGGCGACTTGACCTACGCGACGTGCGCCGCGCAGTGCGGGACGGTGACCAACTGGACCTCGCTGGCGGTGGATCAGCCCGGTAACGTGGGCCAGTACACTTCGCTCGCCCGTGACGGCGACGGCCGACTACACGTGGTGTACCGCGACGCCAGCAACGGCGATCTCAAGTATGCCACCTGCACCGCCGTCTGTACCGCCGGGGCGAGCTGGCGATCGGTGGCCGTGGACCAGGCGGGCGACGTCGGCACCTGGACCTCGGCGGCGCTGGACGGCTCGGGGCGGCTGCACGTCCTGTATCGGAGCGAGACGGACCTCGATCTCAGGTACATCCGCTGAGCGGCCGGGCGCTGCTTCCTTGACATAGCCATACCCGAGTTCGACAATGGGACATCCGTCCCTTTACACCGAGGTTCCCATGGTCGCCTCTCCTCCCACCGTCTTCCCCGATCCCACCTTCTATGCCTCTCCTAGCCAGGCCGCCAAGGCACCGCCGGAGACGCTGGCGTACGCCGTCACCATAGATCCCACCCGGACCAAGCCGGACGCCTTGGTCGTGGTGGACGTCGAGGTGGGATCGAAAACGTTCGGCAAGACGGTCGGCCGGGTCGACATGCTGCACCCGGGCGATGAGTTACACCACTTCGGCTGGAATGCCTGCAGCTCCGCGCTCTGCCCCGCGAACCCCCACCCGCACATGGAGCGGCGCTTCCTCATCGTGCCGGGACTCCGGTCGTCCCGGATCTACATCCTCGACACCAAGCCGGATCCGGCCAAGCCGAAGATCGTGAAGGTGATCGAGCCCGAAGAAGTGGCGCGCAAGTCGGGCTACACCAGGCCCCACACCATTCATTGCGGCCCCGAGGGGATCTACGTGACCGCACTCGGCTCGCGCGACGGCGGCGGTCCGGGCGGCGTGTTCCTGATGGATCACACCACCTTCGATATCATCGGCCCATGGGAGAAGGACCGGGGCCCCCAGTACCTGGCGTACGACGCCTGGTGGCACCTGACGCAGGACATCATGCTCACCAGCGAATGGGGCACGCCCGACCTGGTGGAGAACGGCCTGGTCCCCGAAGCGCTGATGGCCAAGAAGTACGGCCGGCAGATGCACGTGTGGGACCTGCGCCGGCGGAAGCACCTCCAGGCGCTTTCCGTCGGTGAGGACGACCAGATGGTGCTCGAGCTGCGCCCCGCGCACGACCCGCGGAAGAGCTACGGCTTCGTGGGAGTGGTCATCAGCCTGAAGGACCTGTCGTCGTCCATCTGGATGTGGAGCCGCGACAACGGCAAGTGGGGGATCCGCAAGGTCATCGAGATTCCGGCCGAGCCGGCCGATCCCGACCTGCTGCCCCCGGCGCTCAAGCCGTTCAAGGCGGTGCCGCCGCTGCTGTCGGACATCGACCTCTCGGTGGACGACAAGTTCCTCTACGCCGCCTGTTGGGGCACCGGCGAGCTGCGCCAGTACGACGTCAGCGACCCCGCCCAGCCGCGGCAGACCGGCAGCGTGCATCTGGGCGGCATCGTTCGCCGCGCGGCGCACCCCGCGTCGGGGCCGCTCAACGGCGGACCCCAGATGGTGGAAGTGAGCCGGGACGGCCGCCGGGTGTATTTCACCAACTCGCTCTACATCCCGTGGGACGAGCAGTTCTATCCCGAGGGGATCAAGGGCTGGATGACCAAGGTCGACGTGAAGCCCGGCGGCGGCATCACGCCCGATCCCAACTTCTTCCTGGAGTTCTCCGGCGAGCGGCCGCACCAGGTCCGCCTCCAGGGCGGCGACGCCTCCTCGGACTCGTATTGCTTCCCCTGAGCCCGGGATGGCCGGGCATCACCGTGGCGGCGCTGGGTGCCTTTCACGGGATCAACCCCGCGATGGGGTGGCTGTTTGCGGTCGGGTTGGGACTTCAGGAGGGAAGGCGCGGGGCGGTGTTCGCGGCGCTGGTCCCTCTCGCGCTGGGCCACGCGCTGTCGGTGGGCGCGGTGCTCCTGACGCTCGACGCGGCGCGGCTCGCGATTCCCGTCGGGGCTCTCCGCACCGCGGCGGCGGCGGTGCTGGTCGGGTTCGGCCTCTTTCGGCTGGCCCGGCCGTGGGCCCATCCCCGCTGGGTCGGCATGCGGGTCGGCTTCCGCGATCTCACCCTGTGGTCCTTCCTCATGAGCACCGCGCACGGAGCCGGGCTGATGCTGGCCCCGGTCGCGCTGGCGTCCGGGCCGGGCGGCTTCGGTCGAGGCCTGGCCCTGCTCGGCATCCACACGCTGGCGATGTTCCTGGTCCTGGGGCTCGTCGCGCTAGCGGTCTTCGAGATCTTCGGCGTGGGGCTGTTGCGGCGGGCGTGGATCAATCTCGACTTGCTCTGGGCGATCGGGTTGATCCTGGCGGGAGGGGCCACGCTGGTCGCCGGCTGACAGGAGGGCAACTACCGCAGAATCAGCACTTTGACACCACGATTGACGGGGTTTTCGCGGGTCCGGCGCAATGTAGATCCAGGTCTTGGAGCTACCGCGCCGACTCACGCAGGAGGACGAACGATGCCCGCGACGCCCCGACACGCGGCCTGGATGGCCGCCGCCCTGGTCACGATGGCGATCTCGCCCGCCGCCGCGCAGAGAATCGCGAGGGACTCTGGCGCCACCATCCAGACCGTGAATGGGCCCGCCCCGCTGAACAAGTCCGGAGTCCCCAGAAACTTCCCGGTGAACCTGCCGCCGCCCGGACCGCCGCCCGTCCAACTCGCCATGACGACGTTCAATCCCGGTCTGCACCATTTGACCTGGAACTGGGACGGGGTGCACGGCGTGTCCTACTACCAGGTCTACAAGATCAACCAGCAGAATCCCGGGGGAGTCTTGGTCGCGGACCGGCTGAGCTACCGGGCGTACATGGACAGCACCTTCGTGGCGCCCAGCACGACCTACCGGGTGGTCGCGATGTATCCCGACAACACCCGGGGCAGCGCCGACTATCTCTATGCCGATCCGCCACAGCCGGCGCCGCCGGGCGGCTTCGCCGGCGGGCACTGGAGCGCCGGAGCCGCGAAGCTGACCTGGAATCAGATCCCGGCGGCGATCGGTTACCGCCTGTTCGGCCCGACGCTGCCGGCGCAGGGGCTCGACGTGAATGGCACGAGCCAGGTGATCACCGGCCTCAACCCGGGCCATCACACCTTCTCCATCGCGACGCGGTACGCGGCAGGGATCAGCGGCGTGGCCACCACCATCGCCCCCGTGCGGACTACGAGCGGCGGGTATCGCGTCCTGCTCACCGGCATAAAATCGCAGCGCGAAACGCGGGACGACCCCTTCGACTTCGACGGCAAGCGGGACGAGATCTACGCGGCCGCGTACTGGGTGGCGCTGCCGTACCGGCGGGACAAGCCGCTGGCGTATGCCCAGGTCCAGACGCGGATCTACGGCGACGTCAACCAGGCGACCTACCGGATCCAGGCCGGCTCCGGAAGCCCGATGGGAGGCATCATGTCGGGAGACGCGATCCCGGCGGGGTTCCAGCCCGTCCCGCAGCCGGGGGCGCCGGCCTATCCGGACCGGTTCCCACTCCTGGTGTGGCAGGGGACCTTGCAGGACAGCGGCCAGCTGGTGGTGGTCAACCCGACGATCTGGGAAAGCGACCGGAACAACACCGGGAATCTGCCGGGCTGGGTGAGCTGGTGGAGCTCGCCGAACGGCGGGGCGATTCTGCGAGACGTGGCCTACGCCAACCAAGGGCTGGCACCGATCACTCCGGTGTGGCTCGGCTACCGGGACGAGAGCGGCTTTCCGTTCCAGCCCGGCATGAATCCGGGTCAGGGCATGGACCGGCCGATCGGGATCAACCCGCTGTCGCTCATGTTCGTGAGCCAACCGAATGGGAACTCGCTCGCGCCGCTGGGGCTGGTGCTCACGCGGGAGAGGATCGAGCGCGCGCTGGGGCCGGCCGCCAGCGCCACGATCATTCCGGTGCAGTACACCGACAACAACGATCTCGCGGGGAACTATACGGTGTTCGTGCAGATCGAGCGGACGCCGTAAGCGTCGCTAATATCATCCTAAGCGCATGTCATCCTGAGCGAAGCGAAGGAGCGGAGATCGACATGGTCTCCTTCGCTTCGCTCAGGATGACACCGTCCGCCGACCACGCCCCGCTGACCTCCAGTAAAATGCGCGTCGCTATTACCGTTAGCTCTGTACCGGCTCGCGTTACCAAGGGGCTGGCGGACAGCGATCATTTCACTCGCATTCACGGAGCGGAATCATGGCGTACGTTGACGGTTTCCTGCTGCCGATACCCCGGCGCAAACTCTCGATCTACCGACGGATAGCGCGGACCTCGGCCAACCTGTGGAAGAAGCACGGCGCGCTGGAGTATCGCGAGTGCGTGGGCGACGATCTCAACATCAAAGGAATGGGGATCACGTTTCCTCGCCGGGTGCGGACCAAGCCCGGCGAGACCGTGGTGTTCTCCTGGATCGTCTACAAGTCGCGGGCGCACCGGGACCGGGTCAACGCGAAGGTTATGAAGGACCCCCGGATGACGAAGATGATGTCGGATCCGGCGGTGAAGCAGTTCGACATGAAGCGCATGTCGTACGGAGGGTTCAAGACGCTGGTGGATCTGTAGATCGAGGGTTGGCCGATGTCAGGCAGGGGCGGAGTTTACTGGCCGCGCAACGCGATCAGCAGGCCGGCGATACCGATGAGAGTGGTGACCCAGAAGCCGAACATCCAGCGAAGCAGCTCGATACGGACTCGCTGAAGGTCGCTGCGGAAATCGAGGCGGAGCTGCTGTAGCTCAGTGCGGAACTCCGCACGCAGCTCAGCGATACGCTGCTCCAGCTTCGCGTCGAAGCGCGCGAAGTTGAGCTCGTTCAGCTCGCGTAGGTCTGTGCGGTAGGTCAGGTCCACGGCGTTGAACCAGTCGACCAGCTCGTTGGCGACGTCCTCGCCAAGGACGTCATAGAAGCGCTTGGACAGCTTGGCGGTCACCGGCACTCAGAACTCCGCTGAAGGAACCGGTGATACGATAACTATACGCTCGGCGGACAGCGTCATCAATTCTACGCAGACCGGGCACCCGCTACCTCAGCGTAGTCCACCAGGTGACAGAGCAGGTTCACCAGCCGCATCTCCTCCAGCGAGTGGCACCGCACATCCATCAGCTCCGGACACCCCACCACGATTGCCAGCGCCTGCGCCCGTGATATCGCGACGTTGAGCCGGTTGGGGCTCAGCAGGAACGTCGCGCCGCGGGGAGCGTCCGCGAGGGTGGAGGAGCATAGCGAGACGATCGCCACCGGCGCCTCCTGGCCCTGGAACTTGTCGACCGAGCCGATCTTGATCCGGGAATCAAGGCGCTGCCGCAGACAGCGCACCTGGAGGTTGAACGGGGCCACCACGATGATGTCATTGGGCGTGAGGGCGCGCTCCACGCCGTCCTTATCCACCACCCGCCGCCGCCGCAGCTCCTCGACGATGGCCACGATCCGCTCGCACTCCTCGTCGCTCGACTGGGTGCGGCCGTCGTGGTCCACGGGAACCCAGGCGATCCCGGTCTCCGCCGGCACCAAGACCGTGTCAGGACCGCGAAGCACGCGGCGCCGCGCCGTCTCCGGAATCGGACTGAGCCTGGATTCGTAGATCGCCTTGGAGATGAAGCTGCAGACATCAGGGTGCATCCGTCGCGTACGCTCGAGGAAGATTCCCAGCTCCGGCGGCACCGTGGCCTTCCCGTCGAGGTAGTACTCCAGGCAGGAGAGACCGGTGTCCCCCGGATGCGCCCCCTTGGTCACCTGCGCGAGCTGCATCTGGTCGCCCACCAGGATCAGGTTACGGGCGGCCTGCCCGACCGCGACGGCGTTGGCGAGGGAGAACTGGCCGGCTTCGTCGATGAAGAGGTAGTCGAACGCGCCGGCCATCTCCTCGCGGCTGAACAGATACGACGTGCCGCCGACGACTGCCGAGCCACCGGAGATCGCCGCGAGGACGTCGTCGTTCCCCACCTCGCGGACCACACCCTTCGCCAGCCCATCGTCCTCGCCGTCGCTCTTCCTGAAGAGGCTGCCGGAGACGCCCGTGCGCTTCATCTCCCCCACGACTGCCTTAAGCACATTCCCGATCACCTTATGGCTCTGGGCGCTGACGCCGATCTTGGCGCCCTCACGGAGCAGCGCCACGATCATCGCGGCCGCGGTGTAGGTCTTCCCTGTGCCCGGCGGCCCCTGGAGGCAGAGCGTGCTTCCGTCGAGCCGGGTGACCAGCTCGCGGGCGCGCTCGACCGTGTCCTCTCCCTCACGAACCAGCGGCCCGCCCGCATGGCCTCGGATCCGGGGCGGCCGGCGGCGCAGCAGGTCGTCCACCGCGGGCGACAGGATGGTGCCGCGCTCCCACGCCGACGCGTATCGCAGAATCGCCTTCTTCTGCTCCTTCTCGTCGTAGCGGTCGAAGCCGATCAGGCAGATCCGGTCGTCGGGCGACTTGCTCGGCCCGACTTTGATCTCCACCAGGCCGGCATCCTCGTCCAACCGGGTGATCTCGTAGGTCGCGTTCTTGTCGCCCGCGATCTGGCACTTGGAACCGGCGTGGAGCTTGGTCTCCTGCTGCGGATTGAAGCTGTACTCCAGCCCGCACGACTTCTTTATCGCCACCGGCGGCGTGGCGGTCCGCACCAATCCGGCGAGGCACTCCGCGTCCTCGAACCGCTGCTCGACCGTCATCCGGTCGTGCCGCTCGAACAGGGCCCACCACTCGGGTCGATCCTCTCGCCGGTGGTATTCGACCAGGCAGCCGAGGAGCTCGTCCAGGCGGGATCGCTCATCGTCGCCGGTGTCGAGGGTGGCCCGTCCGCGGAGGCGGACCGCGATCGCCTCGGCCTCCGCCCGCTCTGGCGCCGCGGGCCGCTTGGGCTCTTCACAGCGGGCGCCGGCGAGAGGTAGGCGATGCCGTTCTCCCGCTGCCGCTCCAGCAGCCAGCTCCGGAGCCCCCAGACCGACTCGCAGTCCTTCTCGTTGTAGTCGCGAATTCCCTTCAGCGTGGGGGACGCGACCCACCGACGAGGCTCCCCACTGTCGATCCACTTCTGGTACTCCACCACCGAGCCGCCGGCAGTGACGACCTGGCCCTCACGCTGCTGCTGGTAGAGCCGCTCGATCTTCTTCAGCGAGTAGCTCGTGGTACCGACGATGAACCCCTGGCGGACGACGTTGTAGAGATCCACGAACACTTCGCCGCGCAGCAGGTCATCCACCTCCAGCTCGCGGGTGGCGTACTTGGCGGCCAGGCGCTTGACCGCCGACTCCTCGTACGAGGCGTAGTGATAGACGTGGAGCTCGGCATGGTGACGCCGCCGCTCGACCAGCCAGTCGATGAATCCCTCGAATGCCGCGCGCTCCCCAGCCGGATCGTGCGCCCACCAGTCGTGGAACACAGGGACCACGTCGTCGCCGACGGTCACAGCGCCGAAGAGGTACTCCAGCCCGCCCTCGGCGTAGGGAAAGCCTTCCATGTCGAAGAAGACGTCGCCGTCGGACGGCTCGGGCAGCATGGCGAGCCCGCGGCGCGGCTCGTCCGCGCTCAGCTCGCGAAGTCGCCACAGCGGCACGGTGAGATCGCGGGAGGCGACCTGGAGCTCGGCCTGGGCGCGGAGTCGCTCGAACACCTCGTCCGACACCTTCGACACCCGCCTACCGGGCTCGCACCAGGCGAGGTCGGCCAGCGTGGCGATGCCGGCCTCGTTCAGCCGAGCGACCTGCCCGCGGGTGATGTTGGCGACCAGGCTCAGGTGATCGGACTGCTCCAGCAGCTTCTCGGCGGTCCTCTCCCAGCGACCCCAGCTCTCGTCCAGCCCGGGCTCGGGAGCGCGGTCCGCGCTCCAGCCGCTCTGAAACGCGGTGAACGCACGGCGGAGCCGGCGGTAGTAGTGGAAGTAGTCGTGGGTGCGATACGGGCGCTGCTCGCCGCCGCCGAAGACGAAGACCAGCTCGCCCGGCAGGTGGCCGTGCAGCAGCTCGAGCATGTCGGCGTAGGCGCAGAGCTGGACCAGGAAGGCGGGCTTCGCGCTGCGAGCCAGCTTGGTGTCCCACGGGGTGTAATGCCAGCCCTTACAGCCGTCGTTCCCCTCGCAGCGGAAGAGGAAGTCGGGGAAGCCGCCCCAGCCGTCGGCCACCAGGTGGCCCTGGTAGATGACGGGATCGCCGGCCTGCATGGCGGCGAGGGTCCTGGCCAGGCCGTCGGGGTCGTCGCGCTCGAGGGCGAGGAGCTTGGGGTACTTCTCGCGGAGGCCGGCGAGATAGCGCTGCTCGTGCTCGTCGCCCTTTCGTTTGGCCAGGGCGACCTCCTCGTCACCCTCGTCGGGCGTGGCCCAGCCGAGCGAGCTGGGGCCGGCGCCCCCGGCGCGCCCGCGCTCAGCGAGCATTCGCTCGCACCAGGCGGCGAAGTCGCCGTCGAGGAAGGCGACCAGGTCGTGGGGGGAATACCGAAACGTGCCGTCAGCGAGAAACCGCATGGAAGGTGGCTGAAGGTGGCGAGCCGTCCCGCGCGGCACAAGATGGGAATCGTGACACGAGGTGACGGCCTGATGACAGCGGCATGACGGCAGCCGCCTAACCTGTACGCACTCAAGGGGCCTATCAACCGGCTTGAATCGCCGGTTTGCCAATACGGAGGATGAAATGAAACGGCGAGCATGGGTCGGGCAGGCCGGAATGGGCCTGCTCGGCGCGACCTATCTGGCTGACGTCGCGGCGCCCAAGACCAAGGGAGCGGAAGGGCTCAGCGCCAGCTGGATCCACGGCACGGCGTTCCAGCTCGAGGATCCGACCGCTGTGAACGATATGAGGCGGGTCGGCTGGGGGACGTCGTTCAACGGCCGGCCAGGCGCGTTCACCTGGTTTCACGTCGCGATTCCCACGCCGGTGCTGGTGGATGGCAACCGGCCCAGGCTCGAGCGGGTCTTCGTGCTCTACCGCGCCGACAACGCGGAGATCCGGAACGTCCACATCTACGACGGGCCCAAGCGGATCAAGACGTTCGACAGCCTCAACGCGAAAGGCGATCACAGCGGCGGGGTCTCGGCGCAGAACACCTGGGAGCTCCCGCTGGGACAGCCCTTTCTCTACTCGATCGGCATCTCCGTCGGGGTTCAGTTCTCGATCGGGTTCGACACGGCCATCACCACCGAGATGCTGTTCTCGTCGGTCGGCGCGGACTTCCGCTTCAACGATGTCAGGGCGATCACGACGATCGAGCCTCTTTGATCCTCTTCAGGCCGGGAGATGGGTGGCGGCATGCAGCGCGGCGCGGAGAGCGGTGGCGGAGGGAAACCGGTCGGCCGGAGAGCGGGCCAGGCAGCGGCTCACGACCTGGTCGAGCGCGTCGCTCACGGAATCGCGGCGCGGGCGCACCGACGCGGCGCCGCCGGTGAGCTTGCCGTGGATCAGGGCCGGCCGGTCGGCGCTGGCGAACGGCACCTCGCCGGCCAGCATCTCAAAAAGAATGCAGCCCAGGCTGTAGAGGTCGGACCGCTCGTCAAGGCGTGGGTCGCCCGCGAGCTGTTCCGGACTCTGATAGGCTGGCGACCCGAACCGGAGCATGGCGGACGACCGGTCGGACCGGGTCGCGTCGAGCAAGGCGTCCGCGATCCCGAAGCCGGCCACGACGACGTCTCCGTCATTCACGTGCACGTGCCGCGGCCGCAGGTCCCCGTGCCGGACGCCCCCAGCGTGGGCCGCCTCCAGTGCCTCCCCGATCCCATCGGTGATGGCGACCGCCTCCGGCAACGGCAGCTGCCGCTCTCGACCGAGCTTCTCGCGCAACGTCTCCCCCGGCGGGCGCGACGTCACATAGTAGACCACGCCGTCGGCACTGCCGACCTCGAGCAGCGGTCCCATCCGCGGCGCGCGCATCTGGGCGACTCGTTCGAGGGAGGCCAGCAGCCGGTCGGGATCGGCCGCGACGGACAGCCCGGGATCGAGCAGGTGAATCTCCACCTCGTCCCCGGCCTCGAGCCGTCGCGCCCGGTAGGAAACCACGGCGGTGCCCCCGGAAGACGACGGGGCCAGCAGGTAGCGGTCGGCGAAGGTGCGCTCGAGCCAGGTTCGCTGGCGATGCCGGGCTCGCTCCCGCGTCTGGACCAGCGGCGCCGGAGTCGAGGCCTCCGCGCTCTCGGGCTCGGCCTCGCGGAGCCGGCGGGCGAACGCCTCGACGGCCGGATCCACCGCGGCTCCCAGCTCCTGCCGCATCATCCCCGCATAGACTCCCGCATAGCGGAGGGCGCCGGCGCGGTCCTGAGCGTCGGCAAGGGCTCGCATGAGGCCGAGGGCGTAGCGGGCGTTCAGGCTGTCCTCGCCGGTGAGCCGGCGCCACCATCCGATCGCCTCGACATGATTGCCGGCGCGGCCGGCGCGCCCGGCCACCGACTCCAGGGCCGCGGTGAAGAGGCCGGCGTAGCGGACCCGCTGGCCATCGGCCCACCGCTCGAAGGCCGGCGCGTCGTTCAGGAAGAACCCGTCGAGGAACGGCCCCCGGTACAGCGTGACGATCGCGTCCTCCGTCCCGGCCAACGCCGCGTCCTCCAGCTCTCCCACGTCGGTGGCGATGCGCGCGGGATCGAGCGCCAGGTTCTCACCGCTGACCAGCACCACGCCGGGCAGCGACCGCTGGAGGGTGTGCAGTGCCTGGCGGAGGGAGTGACGGGCCTGCTCGGACGGATGGTCGGGCCAGAGCCAGGCGACCAGCTTGTCCCGCGCCACCGGCGCGCGAGCGCTGCCGAGCAGGACGAGGAGCGCGAGGCGGCGGCGCTGGGTCGCGGCGCCGAGGTGGGGGGCCCCGTCTTCGCGGAGCTCCACCCCGCCGAACGTGGTCAATCGGAGCATGCCGTCTCCAGTGGGGAGACGGAACATAGAACGGCCGCCGGAGCGCTGGTATCCTTGTCCGGCTCCCACCCGGGTGCTAGCATCACCGAACCTCTTCCGTCACGGAGTGTTGGTGCCGACAAGCCTGCTGGAGCGACTGGCTCCGGCGGTCTCGGGCGAATTCCGCATCGAGCGGCAGCTCGGGGCCGGGGCCACCGCTACGGTCTATCTGGCCCGGGACCTGAAGCACGACCGGCTGGTCGCCCTCAAGGCGCTCCGGCCGGAGATCGCGCTGGTCGTCGGGGCCGACCGGTTCCTCCGGGAGATCCGCACCGCCGCCCGCCTGCACCATCCCTGCATCCTGCCGGTCCACGACTCGGGCGAAGCCGACGGGCTCCTCTACTTCACGATGCCGTTCGTCGAGGGCGAGACCCTGCGCCAGCGGCTGGAGCGGACCGGTCCGCTGCCGGTCGCGGAAGCGCTCCGGATCGTCCGGGACGTGGGGGCCGCGCTGGCCCATGCCCACGGCCAGGGTGTGGTCCACCGCGACGTGAAGCCGGAGAACATCCTGCTCCAGGGAGATCACGCGCTGGTCGCCGACTTCGGGCTGGCCCTCGCGCTGGAGGAGCCCGGCGCGAGCCGGCTGACCCAGTCGGGCGTGGCGGTCGGCACGCCGCAGTACATGAGTCCGGAGCAGGCCTGGGGCAAAGGGACGGTAGGGCCGCGGAGCGATCTCTACAGCCTGGCCTGCGTGATGTACGAGATGCTGGCGGGCGATCCGCCGTTCTACGGTTCCTCGGTGCACGCCGTGCTGTCGCAACACGCCGCGGACATCCCCGCGCCGCTGCGCCGGCGGCGGTCCGGCCTGCCGGCGTCGGTCGAGGCGAGCGTGGAGCAGGCGCTGGCCAAGTTGCCGGACGACCGCTTCGCGTCGGTCGAGGAGTTTCTCCAGGCGCTGGAGGATCCCAAGCGGCGGCGCCGGCGGCGACTGGTGCCGCGATGGTGGCGGACCGGGCTGGCAGTGGCGGGCGTCGGGGGGCTGGCCGCGCTGGCCGGTGTGGCGGTGGCTGGGCGATCGCCGGCGCCACTGCGGGAGCGCGATTGGGTGCTGGTCTCCGATTTCGATGGCCCGGCGGGCGATCCGACGCTGGCGACGGCGGTGCGGGAGCTGGTGACGACGGAGCTGAACCAGTCGCGCTACCTGACCACCATGCCGCGATCGCAGCTGGCAGGCACGCTGCGAGCCGCAGGTCTGCCGGAGTCGACCCGGGTCAACCCGGACCTGGCGAGGGAGCTGGCGTTCCGAAGCGCGATCCGTGTCGTCATCGGCGGCACCGTCGCCCGGCGAGGGACGGGGTATTCGGTACAGGTGCGGGCGGTCGGCGTCGAGAACGGCGATCCCCTGGCCTCGATCACGGTCACCGCCAGCGGAGACAGCCTCGTGCCCGCGGTTGAGCGGGCCGGCCGCGACCTGCGGCGGTCCCTGGGCGAGCGCCGCGAGGACCTGACAGCCAACCAGGTGCTGCTCGACATCGCCACCCCTTCCCTGCCGGCGTACCGCCGCTACATCGAGGCGGTTGGGCAGAAGCAGCAGGGGAACGTGGCCGGCAGCACCCATCTGTTGCAGGAAGCGATCGCGCTCGACACCGGCTTCGCGGCAGCCTACGCCATGATTGGCCTCAACCATGTGGAAGCGCGCAACCTCGACTCGGCGCGGGTGGCGTACCTCGAGGCGTTGAAACGGCCGGCGCGTCTCAGCACCAGCCAGGCGTACCGGCTGCGGGGAGACGCGGCGTACGTGCTCGATCGCGACATCCCGCAGGCGATCCAATGGTACGACCGGTACCTGGCGGAGACTCCGCGCTCGATCGGGGGACGGACCAACCGAGGGTTCTACCTGTCGCTGTTGGGGAAGTATCAGGCGGCGCTGGACGACTTCGAGGGGGCGGCCGACAACAGCCCGTTCGGCCCCCGGGAGGCGCAGGCCGCCATCATGAACGCGACCGACATGCTCCTGGCTCTGGGGCAGCTCGACCGGGCCCGGGCCAAGGCCCGCGACCTCACCGGCGCGTACGCCCACTATGCGTCGCTCCGGTTCCGGCTGGTGGAAGCGGATTGGCGCGGGGCCGACAGCTTGGCGGCAGCGCTGCTGGCGGGAAGCGCCACACCGCCGGCGCTCCGGGTCGAGGCCACGACCGCGAGGGTGGCCGTGCTGGCGGCGACGGGGTCGCCGAGAGCGGCGGATGCGCTGCTGCGTCGCGAGGCCCGCGAGGCCTCGCCGCCGTCCCGATACTGGTACGAGAGCGCCCGCTCCATCCTCGCGTTCGCCACTCCTGCCGTGGGGATCGACCCGGGAACCCTGGTGAAGTCCGACTCGGCGCCCGGCGCCGTGACGGAGCGAGGGCTCCGGATGGCGCTCCTGGGCGATACGATGGAGGCTACGGCGATCTTGAAGCGGCTCGACGCCCTCTCGCCCGCCGTCCGGGGGCGGCTAGGTCAGGGCCCGCGCGCGATCGAAGCGATCCTGGCGGGGCGCAAGGGCGACTGGTCCCGCGTGGTCGAGCTGCTGGGCGACAGCGCGCGGGAGGGGGAGCACGATCCCACGGCCCTGGACCGAGTGCCGGCCATCATGACCCGGTGCCTGGTGGCGTTAGCTCACCAGCGGCTGGGCGACTCGAAGACCGCCGCGGAGTTTCGTTCAATGGCTTTGTCCACCGCAGGGATACCCGCGAGCCATATCGCTCTCGGCGGCCTTGCGTTCACCTTCGACCTGAATCGGGCTCCAGGGTCCGACTGGCCGAAAGCAGCATCTCAACCCACGAGGTAACCATGCGTACCGTCACGATGTTGTCCCTAGCGTCCATGCTCGCCGCCGGCCTCACCTTGCAGTCCTGCGCCAAACGGGACACCGGCATGGCGCGTCCCAACGACTCCACCGCGGTGGATCCGAACCCGGTGCAGGCCGGGGACTCCGCCGCGGCGGCCGATACCTCCAAGCCCTACTAGATGACGGTGGCATGACCGTGGAATGACGCCGGCGGAGCCATTGTGGGGGTCCAAGCGTCACCCCCAACCGCGAGACATCCTCGCAAGGAGTCCAACAATGGCTACGCTGGCCGCAATGGCCGCCATCCTCGGCAGGCTCAATCCGGCGATTTACGACTTCATCTTCCCCCATGGACCGGTCCTGCAGACGGCCGGTGCGCGGCGCATCAGCGTGTTCCGTGACGAGGTGGCGGCCGAGCTGAACCCTCAGCCGCTGCCTCCCAAGGAGCTCCAGTTCTTCGCCGCGGCCCAGGTGGCCCACGAGATCGCCGCGGCTGCGGTGGCCGCCCAGGCCTCGGGCGGCAACCCCGGGCGTCTGATCGACAGCGTGCTCGATGAATGGTGCGGCAACGGCCGCTGGCCCTGGCCGTGGCCGGGGCCCGGGCCGGATCCCCGGGGTCCCTTTCCTGACCCGTGGGATCCCGACGGTCCGGTTTGGGACATCGCCGGCATGCGGCTCGTCGGTGCGCTGACGTTCGCGGGTTTCGCGTCGCGGATGCAGGACGGAGCGGCTCGCAAGGCGCTAGCTGAGGGGGCGGACCGGCTGCTGGACGTCGCGGTCGGGAATGGGGTGCAAGCTCATAAGCTTGCAGCGACAGAGGTGGATCGGGTCGCGATGAGGGCGGGAGCGGGGGTAGCTGGGAAGTAACGAGAAAGTGCAGGGCGGCGAACAGGATATCTCACTGATCGCCGCCCTGTCGGTTTTTTGAGGCTACTGCCCGCGTAACGCGATCAGGAGGCCGGCGATGCCGATCAGGGTAGTGACCCAGAAGCCGAACATCCAGCGAAGCAGGTCGATGCGGACCTGCTGGACGTCGGCGTGGACCGCAGCACGCAGTTCCGCGATGCGCTGCTCCAGCTTCGCATCGAAGCGTGCGAAGTTGAGCTCGTTTAGTTGCCGAAGGTCGGTACGGTAGGTAAGGTCCACGGCGTTGAACCAGTCGACCAGCTCATTGGCGACGTCCTCGCCTAGGACGTCATAGAAGCGCTTGGACAGCTTGGCGGTCACCGGCACTCGAAACTCCGCGAATTGAACCGGTGATAGGATAACAATACGCTCGGCCACCGCCGTCATCAATTCCACGCGGACGACACGTCTCCTAACGGCTGAGCGCTCTTCTCCGCAGTGGCCGATGATCCCATGGTTGACGCATTTCGGCCCCCTGTTGTCGCAAAAAGGGCCTAGTACGGCCCTGTACCCGGCCCCAAACTCCTCCGGTCAGCCCCCTGACAGACGCCGGAGTCACCATGTCTCCGCACCATAGCATCCCCCTCGCCGTACTGCTCCTCGGCAGCATCAGCCCGTCCCTCGCCGCCGCCCAAGCCGGCCTCTCAGCGGAAGAGCGCCAAACCGCCACTTCGATCGCGGAAGAACTGCTGAGCCGGGCAGGACCGCTGGCCCAGCGGCGGATATACCCGGTCCGAGCAGAGTTGTTCCGGGACAAGGCAGCAGAGGAAGCCGGAGGCGAGACCCGGCAGGCCCTGGTCACCCATTACCAGTACCAGGGCGACCTTGCCATCCTGACGTTCGTGAACCTGCGAGACAGAAAAGTCATCCGGCAGGACACCATCGCGCATCTCCCGGTCCCGCTCTCGCCGATGGAGTTCGAGCAGGCGCGGGAGCTGGCGCTGTTGGACAGCGCCGTGGCGCGCGAGCTGGCCCCCTATCGCGACAGGTTGGTGGTAGAACCGCTGATCCTCCGCACCTCCGACCCGAAAGACCCCCTGGCAGGACAACGCGTGGTTCGTCTGCTCTTCCGCGTCGGCCCCGACTACCTCCGAAGGCCGATCGTCACGGTGAACCTCTCGACCCGGGACGTCCTGATCGAAGACCAGCCACGCTAGCCATCCGGAGATCCAGCCATGCGTACCGCCATCCTGGCTTTGCTCCTCGCATTCGCCGCCTCCGGCTGCGCTCGTCGCTGCTGCCAGCGGTTCACGGCCCAACCCTCGAACACACCCCCCAATGAAGTGGTGCAGGAGTTCCCTGCCGGCGGGACCATGGAGACGGCATGGCGTGTCAGCTGGGCTTCGGAACCCGGCAAAGGCCTGTACATCACCGGCGCCTGGTTCCGGCGGTCACCGGCCTCGGCGTGGATGCGGGTGATCTGGGACGCGCGCGTCGCCGAGCTGTTCGTCCCGTACCACGTCGGCTCTCCCCGCTACTACGACCTGACCTCGTTCGGGTTCGACCTGGTCGAAGCGACGCCCGCCGATGCCGGCTGCTGCGGCACGCTCCTGGGCAGTCCGCCCCGGGTGGTCAAGGAAGTGCGGGACTACGGCCCGCTCTGGAAGGACGACACGGCCGTGCGCCGGGGACAGGAGCTGGTGCTGTGGGGGACGCTGGACGCGGCGAACTACAACTACGTGATGCAGTACGGTTTCCGAGACGACGGCACGGTCGCGTTTCGGATCGGGGCCACCGCCCGGAACCTGCCGGGGATGGAGACCGTGGCCCACATGCATAACGCGCTCTGGCGGCTGGACGTCGACCTCAACGGGTTCTCCCGCGATGCGGCGGTGCTGGTCCGCCACCTGGAGCCTGCCCTGGGTGATCCGCTCCAGGCGATCGACACCGCGGCCCCGTTCCACGGCGGCAAAGAGGGCTCAGCCGTGTGGGTCGATCCGCAGTTCACCCAGGTGCGGGTGCAGGACCTGGGGATGCAGAACGCCCAGGGGCATCCGATCGCCTACGACCTGATCCCGTTGCGCCAAGGCACGGCCCGTCACGATGAAGCCTTCACCAAGGCCGACTTCTGGGTGACGAGATATCATCCCGCGGATCTGTTCTACCACCAGCTCCCGGCGTACGTCTCGAACGCGGAGACCGTCACCGACGCCGACGTGGTGCTCTGGCACATCTCGCCGGTGCACCACCTGCCCCGAAGCGAGGATGGGATCGAGAGGAGTGGGTTCTGGAACGGGGTGGCGTTGCTGATGTGGGGAGGGTTTGACCTGAGGCCGAGGGATCTGTTCGATGAAACTCCGCTGCACCCTTGACGAGTTCGGCTGGACGGCTCCGTGACGGATGGTCACTCCACGGGCCTGAACAACTCCTTGAGTGAGAGGGTGAAAGGCGCGCCGGGCACTTCCGGATGCCACACCAGGCGGTGGCGCTCGATTCGAGGAAAGACAGCATCCGGCGTCCAGATCTCTGCCTGCCTCGCCTCGCCGTCCACGATCCAGTACAGCGGTACGCCTGCCTCCTGGTACCGCCGCCGCTTGGTGAACCGGTCGTGGCGGGAGGTGGAGGGGCTCAGCACCTCCGCCACCAGCAACAGGTTTCGGATCGCATCCCACTCTCCGGCGCGCGTCTGCATCACGGGCACCACGAAGACATCCGGCTGGACCAGCACATCCTCTCCCCAGGAGATGTCGGCAGGGGCAATGAGAATCTCGCCACATCCGGGCCGCTGAGTGAGGTACTGCTGGAGAGCGAAGGCCAGGCGAACCACGAGCCGCTGATGCCACAGCCGCGGCGCGGGCGTCACCAGCAACTCGCCGTGGACCACTTCGTAGCGCTTGCCGTCGTCGGGCAGGCTGCGCGCCATGTCAGCGGTCCAGTAGATCGGCGAGAGCGTGTTCGGCATGGCCATAAGGTTCGGCTCGGCGCTGGGGATTGGCAAGCCGGCAGCACGAGGCCAGCATGCGCGGCGAGAGCTCCGGTGCGGGTATCGGCGCCGCGCGCGTCGGAGCGAAATCAGCGCTTAGAGGGGGGAGTGGCCAAGGCGCGGGCGCGGATCAAAGCGGGTGGAACAGCTCCTCGAGACTCAATGTGAAAGGCTCGCGCGCGCCCGTCGGATGCCAAGCCAGGCGATCGCGCTCGAGCGCTGGAAAATCGGCCGCAGGCGTCCAGACTTCGACCGACCGGTCGTCTCCGTCCACCACCCAATAGAGCGGAACACCGGCCTCTCGATATCGGAGCCGCTTAGTGAAGCGGTCTGCCCGAGCGGAGGATGGGCTCAGCACCTCGACCACGAGGAGTAAGGTCCGCATGCGGCTCCAAGTGAGGGCGCGGGCCTCGTCAGGGGGTACCACGAAGACGTCCGGTTGCACCAGGACGTCCGGTCCCCAGGAGATGTCCGCCGGAGAAGTGAGCAACTCGCCGATGGGATGGTCCCGCAGATAGCTCTCGAGGGCGTAGCTCAGGCGTTTGACGAGGATCTGGTGCCAGGGGCGCGGCGCCGGGGTCACCAGCAGCTCGCCATAGACCACTTCGTAGCGGCTGCCGTCGTCCGGGAGCGCGCGCACCATGTCGGCGGTGTAGTAGACGGGGAGGGCCATGCCCATATGATCGGCTCGGCGGCGGGAGGATGGCAAGGGGAGAGCATCCGCCATGGTGCAACGGAGCGCCGATTTCCGTGTGATCGTCTTGCCGCACGTTGGCGCGGACTCGATCGCCTTAGCCGCTCCGGATCTGCCTCAGCCGTGCGACCACAGCCTGGCGGACGCTCGCCGGCTCTATCACCTCAGCATCAGGTCCGTACTGGAGCACGTGCCGCACGGCCCAATCGGTATCCGCCAACTGGTGTTCCAGCGTCAGCGAGCCGTCGGCCGCCAGTGTCTTCCCTTCCCGCTCCGCGATCCAGCGCGCGATCCGTGGCGAGTACCTGATCGTCAGCTTCTCGGCCTCATCGGATTGAAACGCATCGGCCGTCCCGCACGATGGCGTCCACCGCCGGCTGAGGCTAGGCTGAAACCGGACCTCCAGCGGCTGCACGTCCTCCATCCGGTCGAGCCGGAAGAACCGGACCCCGTCGTTGCTCTCGCAGTGGGCGACCACGTAACCACATCCCGTGGCGAAGACGATCGCGTGGGGGCAGATGATCCGGTGCGACGACCTCCTGCTCGTTCCCTTCGACGATAGTGGAGCCGCACCTTCCGGTGCTCGCGCTGGGCCTCGCGGATGGCCCGGAGATGATCCAGGCGCCCGGAGGAACCGGCAGCCGAGGCGCTGAACGCGTCGCCGACGTCCTCCGCGGGCAGCCTGATGATCGCCTCCCGCAAGCCGCTCGAGCGGCGCGTCGATCGCGCCGTGCTCCTCCGGCGGACGCTCCCGGCGGAGCATCGTGAGCCCCAGCTCGAGCGCGCAGCAGCTCGCCGCGGGTGAGCCGCATCGGCCGGAGCAAGTGGTTCGAGTGGACCGAGACGCCCGTCGGCGTCGAGGTAGATCTGGAGCCCCTCGACGAAGCCGCCCGGCGCCTCGAACCGCTCGCGAGATCGACTGGATGTCGCGCAGCACGCGTCTGCTCGGTCCACGCCCGCCTTCGCGCGCGACCTCGGCGAGCGAGTGCGGCTCGCCGTCGGCCAGCTGGGGGATGAGGTGGAGGATCGCGCGCGGAGCTGGCTGCGGCGGCGGTCGGCGGTCAGGCGGAGTGGTGGTGGCGAGGGTCTCGCGGACCAGGCCGCGGTATTCCTCCACGACGCCGGCGGGCGAGACCGGGTCGAGGTCGCCGGCGAAGGAGAGGAGCCAGCGGGCGAAGGCGTCCACGCCGGCGGACGCGGAAGCGGCGGCAGGTGCGCGTCGCCCTCGACCGCCTCGCCCAGCCGGTGCGGCGGCGGCGGCGGCGCCGGACGGCGCTGCGGAGCGCGACGACGGCCGTCGACCGCGTCGCCGTCGCCCAGCTCCCAGGCCTGGCGCGAGCGGGCGTGCTCGCTGGAGGTCGAAGCCGGCGGGGATCTCGTAGTCGGGGGTGCCGGGCTGGCGCGCGTTCACCTCGGCGTCGGTGATCCGGCTCAGCCGGTAGTTCTTGACCGGCCTCTCGCCCTGCGCGCCGCGCGGCCAGATACCAGTGCTGGTTGAGGAAGAAGAGCCCGAACGGCTCGACGGTGCGCTCGGCCGTCGGCGTCGCTCCCCATCGTGTGGTAGCTGAAGGTGACCCGCTTCCGGCCGCTGCGAGCGCCTCGCCGAGCGCCGGCGAACACCTCCGGCGCCGGCCTGCGGCCGCGCGGGCGCGACACCCGTGGCGTCGGCGCGCGTCGCCGGCGTCCATCGGCAGATCGCACGCCAGCTTCCGCATCGCCGACTCGGCGTGCTCGGCGAGCAGCGGGTCGCCGAGCTCGCGGACCCGCGCCGCGGCCTCGGCGATCGCGGCCAGCTCCTCGGGCTCGAAGGTGAGCGTCGGGAGCGAGCCGTAGCCGTACTTGTCGATCTTCCGGGGCGCCTTGGTCGTGGCCGTCGGCGCGGAGCGGTGAGGTACGGCAGATAGAAGTCGCGGGGCCGAAGCCGGTAGCCTGGCGCTCGCCCTCGCTCGGCGGCGTCGATCGTCTCGATCGGGATGCCGAAGGCGCGGAGCTCGTCCTTGTCGCGCTCGAACATCCGGCGGCGGGTCTCGTGCGACTGGTCGCCGGCGGCGTAGGCGGGGACGTCGGGGATCAGCTCCTCGAACGGTCGCGGGTAGCGGCGGCGCGAGGAGGGCGGCGAGGAGGTCGATCCAGCGCTGGATCTTGGGGGGTTCATGGGCGGCCGAGCTGGAGGCGTGGGTGAAAGTGGCGAACTGCGCCGCCCGGGCACAAGGTCGCGAGACCGAGGTCGCGTAGGGCATCGGCGGCCCCGCCGGGATCGGTGCAGGCCATCAGCAGGAGAAGCGCGGCCGGGGCCCAGCGATAGTGGCGACTCACTGCCTGGTCAGGGTGACCGCCAGATTGACGAAGCCCGAACCGTTCAGGGTGCCGTCGATCTCGTCCTCGCCCAAGGTGCCCGAGAGGTTCATCGGCTCGAAGCCCGACGCCGTCATCTGTAGCGATACGTTTGGCGGGGCGTAGTTGCCGGTCACGGTGAGGGCCAGGGCGTCGCCGGGGACGATGAGCGTGCCGGTGCCAGTCACGTTGCCGTCGGCCTCATTCAGGGTGAGGGCCAGGGAGCCGGAGCCGCCGCTGGTATTGATGGGGCCGTTCCACTGGCCGGTGACGGCACGATCATCGGGTTCGTGCCCGCCGTCGCCGCCGCTGGCGCGACATCACCGTGATGCAACGCAATAACGCATCCGCGCCTCCCGTAAGGGTGCAATCAGGGGACGCGCACAAGATGTTGGAGGGGTGTGACGGCAAAGGCGGCGAACAGCCCGGAGAATTCATCGATCTGGCACTGGATGAGCCCGTGTCAGCCCTCCGGCCGTGTAGACGCCGAGCTTCTCATGGCCGGTCCAGAGCTCGATCGCCCCGGCTTCCCCGATGCCGAGGTAGGCCGTTAGGACGCCGGCCAGATAGTAGTCGGTAAAGGCGCTCCCGAACCTAGGACCTGTCATAGCACTGAGCTGGCCAAGCTCGACTTCCCGCACGTCCTCGATGATGCCCATCCCAATGGCCTCGTCCACAGCTTCGCGAAGCTTCTCGTTCGAGGACATCAGATCCTCGCTCCCATCGACGTACGCCGCCGCCTCTGGCTCGGGTACCGTCGGGGTAGTCGGCGCCGCGATCGCCGCGGAAGGCCTAGCCGGCGGAACGGTGGCTGGCGCAGATGCGAACACGTTAGGCAGCGACTGAGCCGCGGCGGCAGCATCGGGCCTGGATTCTCCCTTCATCTCTGGCAGCAGCGCGACCTGTCGCGACTGCTTGCCACGGATCTCAGCGAGACTCCTTTCCATCCGGACGAACCGCTCAGCGGTCGTGGGATGGGTGAACGCCAGCCGGATGCTCTTCGGGTCAGCCTGGGCCATATAACGCCAGAACGTGGGAGCCGTTTCAAGCGGCCCGCCGGCGAGAGCGAGGGCATACATGCCGACATAGTCGGCTTCGCGTTCGAAATCCTGGGAGAAGGTTTGGGCGCCGAGGCTGGCGTAGCGGGAGGTGTAGTACCCGCCGGTGTTCACGCCCTGCGTGGCCATGAAGACGTCGGCGATGGCGCCGAGGATACCGCCGAGCAGCGCGTTCTTTTTCCTGGCCTTGATGTGGTTCATGGCGTTGTGGGCAAGCTCGTGGGCGATCACGACCTGAAGCTCGTCGTCGCTGGTGAACCGCATCATAGCGGAGGTCAGGTAGATCCTCTCGCCGTCTGCGTAAGCATTGAGCTCACCGGTATTGAGGAGCACCGTGCCGTAGGCACAGACCGGAGTCAACGTAAGGGCGGATGCACGGCGACCCCCGGTTCTGACATAGGAGATCTGTGTCGTGGAGGTCGTGTGGACCTCAGCGAGTTCCTCCAGCGCCTTAGCGAACTCAATGGTGCTCTTTGGCCCCGAGGGAATGGCAGTGTTGCCGAGACTCATGATCCGGTCGCCGGGCCGGAGGCCGGCCGCGAAGGCGGGGCTGCCAGGAACACGCCGACCACGGTGAGCGTGTCATTCACGCCGAGGACGCGGGCCGCGGCGGGCTGCCATTCCTTCTCGTAGTTGTGAATCGTGGCCAGGCGCAGTCCGAGCAGCGGACCGGTGGCACCGGGACAGAGCGAGGTCGAGCGGGCAAGGATCGGATAGGCGAGGCTGTCGAGCCGAGCCTGCTGGCGCTCGTTGTCCTCCAGGGCCAGTCCGCGCTGCTTCTCCTCCTCGGCTTCGATGGCTTCGCGAGGCACGGGAGCGAGCTGGGTGGTGGTTCCCGCACAGGCGCCGAGGGTCATGGCGACCATGAAGGCGTGGAGCGGCGTGAGGCGGGCAAGCGAGGGCATAGGCTCCCAAGACGACGAGTCCGTGGGAAAAGGGGTCCCGCATTGATGTGTAGGATGGAGAGCCAAGCATGCCTCTCCGTCCGTGCCTTGTCCAGCCATCAAATTGGGGCGGCGGTGTGACAGTCGCGGTGTATGTCTCGAGGGCGAGACGAGTGCGCCAAACCGGCAAGATCTGCCGGGTGACGTCCAGGATACCGGAGGATGCCGCTGACGGGCTAACGCAACCTGATGATGAACCCCGCATCGTCATAGTCCGGCGTCCAGTCGGCAACGAGAGGCCTGAGCTCCCCGCGCAGAAGACCGGCGACCTGGCCTCGCAGCACGGGGCCGTTGGACGAGTGCTTGCCCGACCCGTAATGATATGGACTACGAGGTTTCTGCCTCGCTTCTGCCAATTGGTTAGAAATCCTCGGAGTGCGGGTGGAACCTCAACCGAGCGGTAACCGTGCAGGTCGAGCTCGTTTGCTATTGGGGCGTCCAGGAGGTCGCCGGGGAGCCCTGAGCTTGGACGACTACCGTTTCCTCGCTTGCGCGCCATTCTACGACTCCTTTGAGCTCCAGGAAAGGACAACACGTCAGGCACAGCTTGCGACAGCTGTGGAACGGCAGGGATAGATCTGGGGTGTGACAATGTAGGTGGAATTCCCGCGCCTTGGGACAAGCCCACGAAGCGGCCGGCCCCCCCGAGGCTGCGGGCCGCCGGCCGCCCCGAGAGCCGCACTACCGCAGCTCTAGTTCCGCAGCGAAAATGCCTGACTTAGGCCGAGATACGAGAGGCCTGCACGGTTGCTTAATTCCACCCGCTTCCGCCCTCCGACGGTTACCACGCGTACACCGAAATTGCTGCCGTCGCCATCGTAATTCGAACTGGTGCTGAAGTCGGTCTGCCTGCTCCAGCCGGCCGCCGACGCCCGTTTGACCGCGAAGTCCCAATACTGCACGGTGAACTCCCCCGCCCCGTTCAAAAACTCGCTGAAGAAGTTCAACGTCTCCCAGGGGCCACGAACCTGCCGCTCGCATCCGGCACCACGAACTTTACAGTCGAGGCTGGACGATCCGGGAGCTTCACCCGCATGGTCCAGATCCGATAGACCCCGGGTTCAAGCGGACGGCCGCAGCGTGCATACGGACCGGTCTTCGTCAAGGTCCCGCCCCGCTCGATCGTCACCAGAGCCACCAGACCGTTCAGTGATCGCTGGGTAATCGCGTCGGACTTATACAAGTTTCAAATGTTGTCGATCAGATACGTCTGCACGGGGTAGCCCACGGGCTCGCGCGTCAGGATTCCCGTCGTGATGCCGGGGGTCAGCCCGAAATGGTAGTTGTAGTCAGGAATCGCGAGCCGAAGGCTCGCCTCAGCCTCCCGATACGTACCCAGCAGGGGCCAGGTGGTGCAGCCACCGTCCGAATAGGTCAGCCGGCTGGAATAAACGTTAGACTCCAGCAGGTACGTCGTCGTCGAACCGGGACCCATGAGGCGGTTCACCCCAAAGATCAGCCTGAGAGAGGCACTCTGGTTCCGCCTTACCAGCACCCAGTATCGTACTCCGACGATGTCGGTATAGGCCGACGGGATGACAGCCTGGAAGCCGCTCAGCCCGAAGACGGCGTTGGCCTCTGAGGTGGCGGCAGATGAGGCAACCTCACCACCGATCGGTCCGTCACCTGGCCACGCCACGCGGCCAGTCTGCAGCATGAGCACTGCCACGCATCATCAACCTCTCCTCACTCGCCAAAGCCCCCTTCCCAGGTCACGGCGTACCGGTCGGCCGCGACGAACTGTCCCTTGTAGGTCCCGCTGCCTTTGATACCCGCGTACCGCCCAGCACCGTGTACGTACTTCCAGGTCCCGTTGAACGAAGTCATCGGGCGCTGGTCGGCGGACATCGTGGTCGTCACCTTGCCCTGCCACTGGGCAACCGTGGTGTCGCCTCCCTTTCCCATCGTGTAGTAACCCTGGTGGATGCCGGTTCCGCGAACCAGGTCTGTGAGCTCGACGTTCACCACGTCGGCATCCGCCATGAACTCCTCCTTGCCGGTGCTTCGGTTCTTTCCCGTGGTTCGGCCGACAGCCAGCTCGTGCCCGGCGGCGTCGGGCACGCTCAGTGTGTCGCGCCGCTGGTACTTCACCTCCGCGCTGCCGCTGATTTGCGCTGCGGCAAACCCAGGTTCCCGGTTCTCACGGCACCGGTGACTGCGGCGACCCCAGTGAGGCCGAGGATGGCGAAAGCGGTGATGAAGGCCCATGATCTACGCATGGTCGGCTCCTCTCTTCGGTTGACGGGTGTATGAGCGATCCGAGCGGCCACGAATCTGTCGCGGCGGGGTCAGCCGCCGGTCATACCGCAGTCAGATCCAAATTTCCGCCCCGCTTCGACTCTTAACCCTCGGAACCCCCGCCCTGACGAGGGGCTAACACTCTGTCCAGGGTGCCGCGGCTCAGCGCAAGCCCCTGGCGTTGCTCGCTCTGCTGGCGGGCCACGGGCAACGGGAGTCAGCCGTGACCGCGTCCTTGCTCTGCTCTGGCCCGAGTTCGACGACGCACGCGCCAGGGGCGCGCTGAAGCAGACCGTTTACGCCCTCCGCCGGGACACCGGGGAGGCCCGCATCGTCATTGGATCCCAAACCCTCGCATTGGACGAGGCGGCAATAATTGCCGACCTCCCCCTGTTCAGAAGGGCGTTGGAGCGACGGGATCTGGAGGAAGCTGTAGGGCTGTACCGGAACACCCCTTGACGGGCTCTTCCTTCCTGATGCCGGCCCTTTCGAAGAGTGGTTGGAGACTGAGCGAGCGGGGTCGCTGGCTCGGGCTCATCGCGACTCTCTGCGGCAGCTCGCGGTCCGTGCGGAAGGGGCGCCAACGACCGCGGCAGGGTGGTGGCGCCGGCTGCTGGATGCTGATCCCCTGGATTCGACGGCGGCGGTCGGCTTGATGGGCGCGCTGGCCGCCGGCTCGCAAGCGCCTGCCGCGCTACGGGTGGCGCGAGAGCACGCGGCGCTGGTCCGGCGCGAGCTGCACATCGATCCGGACCCTGCTGTGGCCGCGCTGGAAGAGAAGCTTCGGCGCGCAGTGCCGGCCACCGCGCCACCGTCCACCGTCCGTCAGGAAGCAGCGGCGCCATCTGAGACACCGATCCAGGTGCCGGCGCTCTCGCGCCGCCGAACGACGGGTCTTGTCCTGGCAGCCGTCATGGCGGTCTCACTAGCCACGCTCCTCGTGCTACCACGACGTGGCAGCGCCCCGGCACCGGTTCCTGTCTCGCCCATGATGGTACTGGTATTGCCCTTTGAGTACCGAGGCGCCGGGCCACATGGCGAGCTGCGGGAAGGCCTGCGCGAGTTAGTGCAACGCGGGCTGGAGGGCGTGGACGGCATCAGAGTGATGGACCCCCGGGCCGCGGGAGCCGCGCTTGGTGGTATGCCGGCTGAAGATTCTGCCGGAGTACGCAGCGTGGCGGCCCGGATGGGTGCAGACCTGGTCATTCGTGGGGCCATGGTAGAAGCACCCAAGAGTCTTCCGCCTGCTCGCCTCGGCTTATCCGACCAGTGGGAGCGGTGAGGCTCCATGGGCAACGGCCGAGGCGAACGGGGATCCGGCCTCCATTTTTCTCCTGGCCGACCGGCTGACCGCCGAGCTGCTGGTGCAACTTCGGCCGGAGGGGCAGCGGCGGCTGCTCCGGAGCGCCGCGGCGACTGCCTCGCTGACGGCGTTCAAGGCCTTCGCCGCAGGCGAGGGTCTGTTCCTGGACGGGCGCTATGCCGATGCGGTGGCGGCCTATCAGCGTGCGGTGGCGGAGGACTCCTCGTTTGCGCTGGCCTACTACCGGCTGAGCCTGGCGGCGGACTGGGCCTCGATGACCGACCTCTCGCCCGTCGCAGCCGAACAAGCGGTCAGGCACCAGCAGCGGTTGCCTCAGCGCGAGCGGGCGCTCCTCAGGGCGTATTTCGCCTGGCGCCGCGGCGATGCGGACAATGCCGAGCAACAATACCGCGCCATCCTCGCCGCCTACCCGACGGACGTGGAGGCCTGGTTCCAACTCGGCGAAGTGCTGTTCCACGGGAATCCGTTCCGCGGACGATCCATCGCCGAGGCAGGCGCTCCATTCGCCCGGGTGCTCGATTTCGAGCCGACCAACGGGAGGGCGGTCTCCCACTTGGTGCGGGTTGTCGGCCAGCGGCGGACAGCGCGTCGAGCTGGACTCGCTGCTCCGGCGAGTGTCGGAGCCCGCGGGAGAGCCGTGGCTGGACGTGTTCCGTTACCGAACGTCTGGGGGGGCCGGCTCGATCGAGCGCGCCGTGGCGCGGCTGGCGGCAGAGCCGGACGTCGTGGTTTACACGGCGGCGGAGCGCGCGGCCGTGTATCTCCGCGACTTCGCGGTTGCGGAGGCGCTCGCGCGGATGCTGCTGGACCCGTCCCGTCCACGCGAGACGCAGGTACGAGGGCGACTCACGCTCGCCGAACTGGCGCTGGCACGGGGGCAGTGGGCGGCGGCGAAACGCGAGCTGGCGGCAGCATCGGCGCTTTCCCCCGGCACGGCGCTGGCCCACCGGGCGCTACTCACCGCGTCGCCGTTCCTCCCGCTCGATACCGCCGCGGTCATTGACCTCCGCCATAGACTGGATCAGCCGTTCACGGTGCCCAGGTCCCCGGAGTCGGTGTACCTCTCCTGGCAGGAGTTCCCTGCGGAGTTGCTGGGCGCCTACCTGCGAGGCATCCTCGCGGCACGCCTGGGTGATTCCGTGGCGTGGAGTCGGGAGACGGGCCGGCTGGATCACGCTGCGGGTACGAGACGAGGTGAAGCACAGGCCTCCAACCTGGCCCGGAGCATCCGAGCCCTGGCGCTGTGGCGATCGGGCGATGCGGTGGAGGGCCTCGCCCAACTAGACCAGGCAGAGACGCCCACGAGGATCGAGACGCTGCGGACGCCGTTCGGGGCCCAGTCGTTCGAGCGCTACCTGCGGGCGGAATTTCTCAGCGCCCTAGGGGACGAGGCCTCGGCGCTGGGGTGGTATCGATCGATGGGGGAAAGCACGACATTCGATCTGGTGTACCTCGGGCCTGCCCTTCTTCGGGCCGGGAGAGCTCACGAGCGTCTCGGGAACCCGGAGGCTGCGACTGCGGCGTATCGGGAGCTGACTGAGCTGTGGGATCAGTGTGACCCGGTGTTGCGGCCGGTGCGGGAGGAGGCGGTTCGTAGGCTCGCGGCGATGGAGTAGCACAGCGCGGTCGTTGTGACTGCCGCCCATTCTAGTCATCCTCATCCCATGAGCGGTCCGCCTTCCGCTCCTGGTTGAGGGCACGGCCGAACGCACGCTCCGCCTCCCGCTGCTCGGCGGTGCTCTGGTAGACGCACCCGATCTCGCGGGCGCGCAGGCACACGCGCGCGCCAGTCAGGTCTACGAACTTGACCCAGCGGGCCGGCGGGACCGCGTTGAGCGACGCCTCGACGAACCGGGCCATCTCGGTGCTGACGTACCAGAGGCCGCTGTCGCCTGAGATGACGAAGTAGTCGCCCGCTCCGCCGGCGGGTTCTTCGGGCCCCGACTGCCGCTGCTTCCGCTGACGGTTCATGACGCCTCACCTGGGATCGATCACATCATCGCAACACCTCCTGCCGCCGGCTGGGACTAAAACGGCCAAAACGCGAATGGCCCCACCCGGCGGCAGCGCACGGGTGGGGCGTAGAGTTCCCAAGAGCCGGTTGGACTACAGCTCTGGGCCTGCTCGCCCGGGTCGCACCCGCCGTGACATACCTTGCCCATGGGCCTGATAGGCCTGGTAAGGCAACCGTGGATATGCGCTCGAGCATGAGAGTCTCCGGCCGTGGTCGTCGCGCGGGTATGCGCGAGGGGCGACCACAGTAACGCGGAGCACGTGAACCCGCAAGAGTGGGGTCGGTGAAGGGGAGGATCATGCTTTTACGGTTCCGCCGTCCCGGCCTCGAGCCGCTCGAGCGCCTCGCCGAGCCGCCGGAACTCCTCGCCGTAGCGGGCCCAGTCCACCTGCCGGTTGCGCCTCCAGCGCGGCCTGGTACCGGCGCCGCGCCTCGGCGACCAGCGCCCGGACGGCCGTGTCGCCGGCCGCCGGCTCCGGCGCTGCCCCTCGGGCCGCGACCGCCGGCGCTCGCTCGCGCCCGGTCGCCGCCGCGCCGCCGAACAGCTCGGCCAGCGCCTGCTCCAGCGTCTCCTGCATCACCACCTGGTTCTGATAGGCCACGACGACCCGCTTGAGCTCGGGGATCCGCCCGCCCTCCGCCTGGAGGTAGAGCGGCTGGACGTACAGCAGCGACTCCTCGATCGGGATCACCAGCAGGTCGCCCCGGATCACCTGGGAGCCCCGCTGGTCCCACAGCGAGACCTGCCGGGAGATCTCGGTGTTCTGGTTGATCCGGTTCTCGATCTGCTGCGGCCCGAACACCAGGCTCTGCCGGGAGAGCCGGTACACCCGCAGCTTCCCGTAGACGTCGCCGTCGTTCCGCGCCACCATCCACGCCGCCAGGTTGTCCTTCCCCCGCGGCGTGAACGGCACCATGTAGATGAACTCGGCCTTCGTCTCCTCCGGCAGCCGCATGATGATGTGCCGCATGAACGGCACCGACTCGTCGGCTCTCGGTGACCGTCGGGGATCTGCCACTGGTCCTCCCGGTGGTAGAAGTCCTCCGGCGCGTCCATGTGATAGGTGGTGTAGAGACTGGTCTGGATCCGGTAGATGTCGTCCGGGTAGCGGATGTGCGCGCGCAGGTCGGCCGGCATGCTGTCGAGCGGGACGAAGATGCCGGGGAAGATGCGCGGCCCAGGTCCGGATCAGCGGATCGGCCGGGGCGCTGACGTACGCGGTCAGCGAGCCGTCGTAGGCGTCGATGACGAGCTTGACGCTGTTCCGCATGTAGCTGGTGCCGTCGCGCAGCCGCTGCGGCGTAGGGATAGCCGTCGGTGGCGGTGTAGGCGTCGAGGATCCACTTGAGCGTGCCGTCGCCGGCGATCACCAGGTAGGGATCGCGGTCGAACCGGAGGAACGGCAGCGCCTTCCTCGCCCGGTCGGTGATGTTCCGGTAGTAGAGCACCCGGCTCTCGTTGGTGATGTCCTGCGAGAGCAGGATCTTGGACGAGCCGAACCGGACGGCGAGCACGAGCCGGCGCCAGAGGTTGCCGACCTCGGACGCCGCCGGTGCCGGCGTAGGCGGCGTAGACGTTCGCCTCGCCGGAGGGATGGTCGAACTCGCGCTGCCGGGTGCCCACGAAGACGTACTCGTTGGCGAGCTCGCCGTAGTAGATCTGCGGCCGGGTGATCTCGAGCGAGACGGTCGAGACCGGCGGCAGGTCCTTGATGAACAGGACCGGCAGCCCTTCGGCGGTCACCTGGTTGACCGGGCTCAGGGTCAGGCCCATCCCGTGGGTGAAGGTCAGGTGCTCGTTGATGAAGGTGCGGGTCGGCAGCGAGGCGGCGTTGAGCTCGCGCGGCGAGAGCAGGACCTGGCGGTACTTCCCGTCGATCCAGTAGCGGTCGTCGTCCACCGAGACGAAATCGTAGTAGGTGCGGATCTCCTGGAGCTGCCCGAAGGTCTGGAGCAGCGGCTCCCGGTCCCAGAGCCGCACGTTCTCGATGGTCGGGCGCGTTGGCCCGGATGTCGGCCAGGGTGAGGCCGGCCTCGCCGGCCAGCTCGCGGACCTCCACGCTGTCGAGTCCCCACGCCTGCCGGGTGGCGGCGATGTGGTGCCGGAGATAGGGCGTCTCCCGGGTCAGCTCGGTGGGCGCCACCACGAACTTCTGCATCGCCAGCCGGGAAGAGCCCGCGGCCCGAGGACCGCCACGCCGAGGTAGCCGCCGATCGCCAGGAGGCCGTAGCGCGGCCAGCTGCCGCCGGACCGCCCCGATCACGACGCCGACCGCGGCGAGCGACCGCCACGACCGCCGAGACCCGCAGCGCCGGCAGCCGGGCGTGCAGGTCGGTGTAGCTGGCGCCGATCAGCGGACCGGTGGTGGAATAGAGCAGGCTCGGGGATCTCCACCAGCCACAGCCGGAGCGCGGTGAGCAGGAAGAACGCCGCCAGCAGGATGCGCCAGGTGCAGCCCCGCCGCTCGGCTCGATCATGAGCCGGCCGGGGCCCAGCACGATGTCGCCCGCGGATCCAGTAGAGCGGGACCAGCAGGAGGAGCGAGAGGACGGCGAGGGTGGTCAGGAAGCCGAGCGCGGCCGACGAGCGCGGGCAGGGTGAAGACGTAGAAGCCGATGTCGCGGGAGAAGACCGGGTCCGCGATCCCGAACGGCGTGCGGTGGATCACCCGGAGCACCAGGTCCCAGGCCGGCGTCGCGGCGAGGCCGGCCAGCAGCCCGAAGGCCAGCGACGACCGGCAGGCGTCAGGCGGCGGAGCGCCGCCGAGACGTTCACGCCGCGGCGCCGGCTGCGCCGAGCTGGAGCACGACCGGGTTGGGGACGAGGCCCCGCTGCGCGGCCCGCAGGTTCAGGTAGAGCACGCCGGCGGTGAGCCCGCCCGCGGCCAGGAAGAGCAGCACGCGGGTGGTCAGCTCGCGGGTGAAGACGACCTGGTAGCCGATCTCGCGGAACCACCACCAGTCGGTGAGCAGGGCGCTGAAGGCCGGAAAGAGGAACACCGCGCCGAAGGCGGCGGCCAGCAGGATCGGCGCGAGGCGGCGTCTCACTCTCGTAGCTCCTTCATGATGGATACCTCCTCGTCTGCAATATGGCCCCCTGACCCGCCGGGGAAAGCCGGAGATCTCATCGCGGCCGACGCCTCGGCCTCGGCCATTGACCCCGCGGGGCCGGGCAGGTACCCTAGAGTCAGCCTCAGTGCCGCCCTCCACCCGCTGAGCCGACCCGCCGCCCGGAACGAGGCCCATGCCCGACCTCCCGCCGACCGTTCCGCCAACGCCCGGTCTCGGGCAAGGCGCCGTCGCCCATCCATCGTTCATCGGTTCCTACCGCATCCTCCGGGTCCTGGGCCAGGGCGGGATGGGGATGGTGTACGAGGCCGAGCAGACGGCCCCGGTCCAGCGGCGGGTGGCGCTCAAGGTGATGCGGGCCGACCTCGACTCGCGCGAGGTGGTGGACGGTGTACGCCCTGGCGAACCTGCATGCGGAGCGCAGCCAGTACGCCGACGCGGACAGCCTGTACCGCCAAGCGCTGGCGCAGTGGGACGTGTCCGGCAACGCGGACGCCGTGGCGCGAGGCGAGATGGTGCAGGCCCGGGCGGCGGTGCTGCGGCGGCAGGGGCGGGAGGCGGAGGCCAGGTCGGTGGAGGTGCCTTGAAGAGCGGTTGGCGGCGCGATGGGCTCAGGAACGCAGTCGCACCTTAGCAGGACGTCCTGATCGAAGACCAGCCCCGCTAGCCACCCGGAGATCCAGCCATGCGAACCGCCATCCTGGCTTTGCTCCTCGCATTCGCCTCCTCCGGCTGCGCTCGGCGCTGCTGCCAGCGGTTCACGGCCCAACCCTCGAACACACCTCCCAGTGAAGTGGTGCAGGAGTTCCCCGCTGGCGGGACCATGGAGACGGCATGGCGTGTCAGCTTGGCTTCGGAACCCGGGAAGGGCCTGTACATCACCGGCGCCTGGTTCTGGCGGTCACCTGCGTCGGCGTAGATGCGGGTGATTTGGGACGCGCGCGTCGCCGAGCCGTTCGTCCCGTACCACGTCGGCTCTCCCCGCTACTACGACCTGACCTCGATCTTGATCGACGCTTATGTAGCACATTGCTATCCACCACCCCTTTCGTAACCCGCGAGCACTAACGGCGTCGGGCCTCTGCGAATGGCCTGTAAGCTCTGTATAAGACTCCAGCGAATTCGCGGTTGAGATGCAGGCTGGTCGAATAACAGGGGGAGATAGCACTGTGGCCGTTGCGAAGACTTCATATGACACCGGTGGCGCGATGCTAACAATGCCGGACCATGGTCTCTCTGGCCGCGACCGCGGATGTCGCACCCTGGCATTAGACGAGTCGTTCTGTATGTTAAGTTCTCTGGTCTGAGACACTTGGGAAGCGACAGAGTGGCCTCTTAGTCCCTTTCTGATTCGCCGACTCGTTTTCCTGCGTCCTGCCGAAGTCCGTCTTTAGACACTTCGTGCTGACTTAAACTCCATGTCATAGTCCACCTCGCATCTGACCACCGCCATGAGTGTCCACCCGCGCTCACGGCGTGCCCTTGCCGCCTGCCATCGCACGACAGTGGCGCCACAGACTGAGGATAGAATCTCCGATGGCCACTACTCCAGGAACCGAGCCGATCCTAGAAGCCGCTGACGAATGGAAGCGGCGGTCCCTGATTCACGATCAGTCCATGTTCACTGACGAGTCGCTCTGGGTGCCACAGTACATCGCGGAACTGGATCGTGATTTCGTGCAGAAGCCAGATCTTGGCGATCGGTCATTTATGGAAAAGCTGCGGGATCAGTTGGCGGGTACCTCAGGCCACGCAAAGCAATTGGCGGCAGAGCTGCTTTGGGTCATGGCGCTATTTCCCAACAATATGGGCCGGGACAAGAAAGTGGAGCAGGTTCGCCAGGTCTGGTCCTGGAGCGGAGAAAGGTTACCGGATTCACATCCGCTCCTCGTCAAGCCGCTCGCCTCCGGCATCGGCAGTGGAGGTCGCGCATTTCATACCCTTCGTTGGCTGGACCTTTCCTTCTTTATTCGCTTCTTGTCAGTGTGGAAACAGCTGCCCATTGGGCAGCGAGAGCGGCTCGCAGCGGAGCCTTGGGAGTTTGGCCGCATGCTCGACAACACGGAGGGGTCCGAAGGTCGACAATTTCGGCACATGCTGCTTCACCTGCTCTTTCCTTTCACTTATGAGCGCGTGTCCTCCAGCGCACAGCGTCGCAAGATCGATAAGCGCTTCAGTCCTGAATTGACGGACCCGTCCGTGGTAGCAGTAGCGGGCGACTCGTCAATGTTGGCACTCGATCGCCGCCTGTCCGAGGTGCGTCGGGCACTCACCGCGAAGTATCCAGGCCGGCGGCTGGATTTCTATGAGTCACCACTCGTTGAGCAATGGCGCCCTGATGAGGAGGAGGAGGACGTCGACAAACCGGCGTCGGTGACGTCGTCAATCCAGGCTGGCCTAGAACGAATTCTCTCTGAGTACGCAATAGCGCGAGAGGGCGACCTTTTTAGTGGCGGCCATGTTCTGGCCTCCGCGTTTCGAAACATTCAGAACGCGCTCGAAGCATCCCCCGCGCTTCAAAAGCGCAATACTCTCCGGGTTAAGTGGTCCATGGGTGCGGGCAACTGGGCGCGAGTTCCCTGGATTGCCATGATGGACCCTCGTGAGACTTCTACGACCCAACGAGGCGTCTACGCAGTAGTCCTATTTCGCCAGGACATGTCGGGCGTGTACCTCACTCTTAATCAAGGTGTTACGGAGCCCCGAGAGCGGCTCGGGCGGACTGGCGCCCGCGGGTTCGTGCGGACGCGCGCCCAACAGATAAGAAACCAGGTAGGTGATCTGGCAACATACGGTTTCGCGTCAGACGACCGCATTGATCTGCGGGCCGAGCAAGGACTCGGAAGTGAATATGAAGACTCTACCATCGCCTACAAACTCTACTCGGCGGGAGAAGTACCAGAAGATACCGTCATCTTGTCTGATATCGAGACTCTTCTTGCTGCCTACGATCGATATCTGGCGGGTCGGGAATCCGAGCCGCCGGCGTCTCAGGAACGCTGGTGGGTATTCCAAGCGAATCCAGCATACTACGATCTCCCGCAAGCGGTTAAAGCACTAAGCAGTCTATCCTGGGAAGTGAAGCAGCACGCTGGTGAGATCAAAAGCGGTCAAAGAGTTTTTCTTTGGGAGTCTGGCAGCCAAGCGGGCCTCGTAGCGTTGGCAACCATCATATCAGATCCGGCTTCCACGACGATGCCGTCGAATGAGGTGCCCTATGTGAACGATGAAACTCGTTTCGCCTCGCGTGAGTTGCGAGTTCAACTACATGTAAATGAAGTGCTGCCCACTCGCCTGCTGCGGCGCGATCTGCTCAACCTACCAGGGCTGCGCGAGCTTTCAATTCTTCGCGGGCCTCAGGGTACAAACTTTCGAGTGCAGCAGGAAGAGGCTGAGGTACTCTTGAGCCTTCTCAAGACCGGGCCAGGGGCAATCTCCCTCAGGCCGCGAGCCGACCTATCGGCTGTGGTCAAGAGCCTCAGTGCTTCGATGGTGAAAGCCCATTTGCGTTTCGGCGCTCGCCACGAAGAACTCGTGCGGGTATTCATCTCGAGTCTTGCTGCCAAACGGTTCTTGATACTGACAGGACTATCAGGCTCCGGAAAGACACAACTAGCGCTCCGCTTTGGTGAATGGGTGGGGGAGGAGCGTCATCGCATCATTGCCGTTCGGCCTGATTGGACAGGGCCAGAGGCGCTCTTAGGATACGAGGACGCTCTGCTTCCTGCGGCGGATGGTGCGCGTGCTTGGCATGTTCCAGAGGCTCTTGCCTTCATGTTGCGAGCCGCTAGTGACCCTACATATCCGTACGTTCTTGTCCTGGACGAGATGAACTTGGCTCACGTTGAACGCTATTTCGCCGACATCCTCTCCGGCATGGAGTCGGGTGCCCAGTGCCTGCCGAACTTGTTGTGGCACGCAGGAGCGTGGCGTCGAGCGACGACTGGCCCCGCTCTGCTGCGGTTTCCTGACAATTTGTTCCTGATTGGTACAGTAAACGTGGATGAGACGACGTACATGTTCAGCCCTAAAGTGCTCGACCGGGCGAATACAATCGAATTTAGAGTGGAAAGCAACGAGTTGAACGCGGAGGCACAAAAGCCCGAGCAATGCGAGGAGGGACCGCAGGAGCTGGTGGCTGGCTTCCTCCAAGTAGCACGAGACGACGACTGGCATACTGATCACCCAGCGCCAGGTCTGGACGACTTTCGCAATGGTCTCCTGCAGCTCCATACCCTGCTGACCGAAGGAGGCTTTGAATTTGGCCACCGCGTGTTCTACGAGGCTATCCGGTTCTCAGCCATGCTGAGCGCCGCGGGTGACAGCGACTCCCTGAGCGCCTTGGACTTTCAGCTGCTTCAGAAAGTCCTCCCCCGATTACATGGGTCGCGTCGTAGGTTAGAGCCAACGGTCGCTGCACTTCTCCAGTTTTGTCTAGATGTGTCGGACGCTCCAAACGGGGGCTCGGCAGGTGCTGCTGCGAGTTTGTCAGCAGGAACTACAACACCTGCGCCGAAGCTGCCTCGGTCCTACAAAAGGCTGACGCGCATTTTGCGTGGTCTCCATACGAATCAGTTCGCTAGCTTCTCAGAGTGACACGTGACTGCCTGTACTCAGGTGTCCATCCCGCTGCTCGACCGACGCGGGATAGCGTGCGGTGAGCTTCGGATCCATACCTTGCCTTATCTGGCCACGAGTCCTTCTGAAGCTCCACTCCTGGATGAGAGTCAGAGTCCCGAGCGAGACCCGACGCTGGAGCCGATTCAACTTCTCGAAGGACTTGAATACCGCTTCATCATCAGCTCCGGTGCCCAGCTGGGCATTGTAACAACCGACAGACCAGATATTTGCCAGGCCGACGACGACTCCGGCAGAACCGGACGCCTTCGTCCGGGAATGCGAGTGGGCGCGTTACCGATTCGGGTTTTTTTGAACAACGTTCCGCTTGGTGAAGCCGCACTCGAGGTGCGGTCGCGACGATTGGACTACCTGAGCCAGTATCGGTGGATGCTCCGGGACATCGCGGAGCAGTTAACCGAGGGGCTAATGGAGCGCTTCGCAGGGACGGAACAGCGATTCAGCATCGATGAATCGAAGGACGCAAAGACTCTCTATCAGCGCTTTGCCTTCCTCAAGAGCCTATTGGAGGATGAGCGGTTCGTTTCAGCCATCCAACTGGTCCTGAGCCGGCCTTTTGCAGCTTGGCGCGCCACTACAGAGCGGAGGCAAACAGGCTGGGGGGTAAGGACCTCTTCACAACTGGCGCGGCAATTCTCTTTGCCGGGCCCGCGCGTTCGCGTCCTCACTGACGCACCACAGCCTAGCATCTCGCTGCCACGAGTACTCGAGGTGCATAGGTCCGAGGAAACGACCGACAATGCGCCGAACCGCTTTGTAAAGTTTACGCTTGAGAAGTGGCGTACTGAGGTCCTCTTGGTCCAGCGGAGCCTTGCATCGGAGCAGCAGACCATGCCAGTCAAGCGAGGGTTGCGAGAAGTCGATTCAGTCCTCGCACAGCTGAATGAGTATTTGAGTGCGCCCCTATTCGCCGACGTAAGCCACCTCCGACAAATCCCGTCGAACAACCCGGTGATGATCCGTAAGGAAGGGTATCGTGACATCTACAGCGCTCACATTCAGTTTGAGATGGCGGCACAGCTTGCTTGGAGTGGGGGAGAGGAGGTGTACGGTGCGGGGCAACGGAACGTCGCTGCGCTCTATGAATACTGGGTCTTCCTGAAAGTGGCAGACCTTCTTTCGAGTCTTTGCGACAAACCATTCGACTTGAGCGAACTCCTAGAACTCCAAGAGAACGGTCTAAATCTAGTACTTGCTCGGACCAGGGAGCGGGCCTTAGCGGGGCATGTTACCCGCCTTGGAACCGTTCTCGACGTCCAGCTTTGGTTCAATCGGACCTTCTCCTCTGACGAGCTGGCCGGCTCGTGGACACGCCCCATGCGTCCAGACTGCTCGCTCTTGCTGCGCCCTGCAGGATGTGCCAGTTCAGACTATAGACAGATTTGGGTTCACTTTGATGCGAAGTACCGAGCCAAGGAATTGCGCGATCTCCTTGGAGGGACCACCGATGTGTCTGAACCCGATAGCGCGCCCGAAAGCAGTACGCGTTCAGAGGCACGACGCACCGATCTGCTAAAAATGCACGCGTATCGCGATGCTATCAGTCGCTCTGCTGGTGCATTTGTGATTTACCCTGGGACTGAGCAGGAGGCCTGTAGGCAGTATCATGAGCTCCTGCCAGGGCTTGGGGCGTTCGGCCTCCGGCCGACCTCAACCGGGGCTCCGGACGGTGTGTCGGCTCTTCACAGCTTCCTCGAAGATATCCTAGCTCACGCCGCTTCTCAGATGAGTCAGCATGAACGAGGCCGGTATTGGGCTAAGGAGTCCTACAAGGAGGTCCGGGAGGGTCACTTCTATTCTGCCTCAGCGCCTTTTCTAAGCCGACCGCCGGTCGATTCCCTCCTCCTTCTAGGTTATGTGAAAGGGAGCGATCACCTTAGCTGGATCGAGAAGACGGGGTTGTACAACCTGCGCGCGGATGAGCGTCGAGGCAGCGTGGGACTTGGAGCAAGAGAGCTAGCTGTGGATTTCATCCTACTCTATGGCCGCACTTTGCCCCCTCAGCTCTGGCGTGTCACCGGTGAGCCCCGAATATTGACAGCGGCCCGAATGCTTGCCTCGGGGTATCCGAGGCCACGTGGAGAACTCTACTTCTGTTTGCCGGTCGAGGCGGACACCTCTGATTATTCTCCCACGCTGAATCAGGCAGACGTCGAGCGAGTGATTAGTGCCTTGCGTCCAAGCGTCGTTTCCAAGGCTCCTGTTGTGGTTTCCTGGTTTGACCTCCTAACCACTTGAAACAGGAACCAAAGAAATGCCTATACGGCCCAACCCAAGGCGAGGAAATGACAGCGGGCGTGGGGGAAAACCCCGGCAGCCTTAATTCCGTGACGAGCTCGGCGGACTGCGGTCGGATTCCAGCAGGGTGACTCGCATGGTCGAGACCTCCTGATCGCGGGTGAGGGAGTCCGACCATTGTTACGACGGGCGGGCTATCGTCGCACGGGGATCCACTCCCGCAGCCCGGCATCGCGCAGCCAGAGCCCGCCCCAGGCCATCACACCCATGACAACCGGAAAGAGAAACCAGGGATCCCCCACCCGGACCTGGGTGGCCACGGCGCCGCCCAGGTAGCCCGTCACCAGGATCGCGCCCAGAATCGCCGTGCGGGGCACGACATACAGCAGGGTGCAGATCAGGAGGGTGAGCCCGATCCACGGCGCCAGGCCGGCAGGATACCCGAACTTCGTCAAGCCCCTCGACATACGGCGCGAACCCCGCCAGCCGCGCTCCCCCATCCACCAGGAGAAACAGCGCCACCAGCCCACTCATGATACGACCAGCCGTCGCCATACTACCTCTTTCTTTTGGTCTTCTTCACCGATTTCCCACCCTTACCCTGTCCCTGGTCGAGCGCGACAGCCCCCCGAATCAGCGCCTTGAGCGCCGCCTCATCCACCCGATCCCCCTCACGAAAATCGATCCCCCGCGTAGCCTTGGCCTCCAGCCCGGCGTTGAACAACCCCTTCGGATCCTTCAACGCAGCACCCTTGAAGAAGTTGATCTTCACATGCTCCTGGAACGCCCCGACGGCAATCACGTTCCCCCGACCCGACCACACCGGCGTCCCCCACTTCCACTCCTCGACCAGCTCAGGCCCGGCAGCACCGATGATCCGGCGCACCCGGGCAAGCAGCGTCCCCCGCCAATCCGCGAGGGACTCGATGTGACTGGTGATCCGTTCGGACGCGCTCATGCCCTCGCCGGCTGTCGGAGACGCGCCAAGCTAGATCAGCCCGTCGAGCTTGTCTTGTACAGGAACGACAGCTGGTTGGCTCCCTGCCGGACCCGCGCGGGCGTCTCCCCCATCAGCCGCCGCAGCGACCGGGTGAGGTGCGCCTGGTCGAAGTATCCGGCCTGGTGGACCGCGTCCAGGATGCCGACCCCGCGCTGGAGCAGGGTCGTCGCGTAGCGGGCGCGTTGGATCTGCCGGTAGGCCAGGTGGGTGATGCCTGTGGCCTGGACGAAGTGCCGCTGGGTGGAACGTCGGGACAGCGCCTGCCATTCGCCCGACAGGGCGGCGCTCACGGCCGGGTCGCGCGCGAGGATGCCGGCCCTGAAGAGCCGGGCGAGGAAGGTCTCCGCGTTCTCGTAGCCGGGGTATTCCCAGGCGGAGCCCTGGAGCCAGAACGATCGGCGGCCGGCGCCGGGAAGGTTGACGTCCCTTCGGTCCATCAGCCTCGCCGCCGGGTACGCGGGGAGGAAGGTGCCCAGGCTGAGACGCATGCCGAGCCACTCGCCGTCGGCCGGGCAGTCGCAGGGCGTGGGCCGGGTCTCCGGGCCGCGCAGGGTGACGAGCGTCGTCCCCCGGTGCCGGGTGACGACGATCTCGCAGTGGGGCTCGGCGACCGAGACAAAAGTGCCCGCCCGCTCGCTGCGGGAGCGCCAGATCCGCTCGACCAGCGGCGAATCCGACGGGCGGTCCTCGAACACGAGGAAAGGTTGGGCCATCGCTCGACTCCTGGAGAACGTCCCATGGTGAGCCTGGACACCGGCATCGGACTCACCATCAATATTACGTCGAACGACGTCCCGAGAAATCGACACCTGCAGATATTCAGGCCCGTCCGTCACGTCTCGGTGGGGTGCCGAGGCGCGGATACGGCTGCCCGAATCGCCCTGAGCAACTCCCGGACTGACGCATCCCCCAGGTTCTCGACATACGGCCGTAGACCATGCACTGCGGCGATCCTGCCGTCAGCGGAAACGGTCAGCACCTTCATATAGGGATGTGCCGCGAGCAGCTCGCCTAGGGCCGGCGAGCGCTCTCCCCCAAGTCCGAGCACCACGACATCAGGGTGAGTTCGCTGAATGGCCTCAAGCAACGCTTCACCCTCGGCAAGCTGGCGGACGGCGAGATCCGACTCGCCCGCCATCGCGTTGCAGAGGATGTCACGCAGCATTCGCGGCATTGCGCCCAGCAGGATTCGAATGCGCTCCACCGACGGTCACCGCCGAGGACGCGAGGAAAGCCCAGCGTAATCTCGTGCGGTGAACCTGGAGGGCGAAATGGGCCCGATGGGTTCAAATCGGACTCAAGGAAGGATCTAGATCCTCGTGCCCTGACGGCGGGCCCACTCGCGCATCGGCCGTGGCTCGGTGGGGCCTCGGAGCCGATCGGCAGCCTCCGCGCGGTGGTGAATACGGAGCTTCTCCAGCAGGTTGTGGACGTGGTTTTTCACTGTCGCCACCTGGATGCCGAGGCGGCCGGCGATCTCCTTGTTGGAGAGGCCCTGCTCGATGAGCCGGACGATCTCGACCTCCCGTGACGTGAGCGGCGTGCGTGACGGGGAATCGTCCGAGCCCGCGGCGCGGCGCGCGAGCTGCCGCAGCAGGGTCGCCCCGATCTGGGGCGAGCAGCGCAGCTCGCCGCGGAAGGCGCATTCGATCGCCTCGATGAGGTCCTCCAGCGAGGCCCTGCGCGGCACGTATCCCGCCACCCCGACTTCCGCGCAGGCCAGGACGTTCTCATCGCCCTCGAGCACGCCGAGGACGACGACCTTGACGTCGGGCTGGACGGCCAGGATGAGGCGAATCGCGCGGAGGCCGTCGGGCAGCGCGTGGTCGACCAGGATGACTGAGGGGAGCAGGTCAGCAGGCAGTCGGACGGCCTCATCGGGGTGGGTGGCTGTACCTACGACCAGCAGATTGGGGCGGGTCTCCAGCCCATGGGCGAGGCCCTCCCGATAAAGCCTGACGTCTGAGACGATTAGAACGCGGACGGACGGGGACTGCCAGGGTGTGTCCACGGGTCGACTCCCGGTCAAGTCTCGGTGGCGCTGACGTTGGACGGCAACCGATGGCCGCCCAGCGGGTACGTCACAGCTTCCTGACGCGCCAACTTGAACCCAGGCACCAAGGAGACGACCGTCTCGAGCGGGCCCAAGTCACTGCCCGCTCGGGTACGGTTCCGGTATACCGCTTTCACGCAACGAGCGTACATTTTTCGTGATCCGGCCGTGTAATTGCTATGACTCGTGGCGCGGTTCGCGGCAGGATGGCATAGACTCACGCAGGGCTACAGCATGCAGGACGTCGTCGAAATCACGGAACGGCTGTTCGAAGCCGTGCTCCCCCACTCCGCGCGCACCGCGCGCAAGGTCGTCCGGAAGCTGGTCGCCAGTCATGGGGCCTTCGACTCTGCGGTGGCGCTGTCGCATGCCGTGGGGTTCCGCAACCGCCACCAGCTGGCCCGCGAGCTCATGCGCGAGCGCATGCCCGCCCTGGAAGACCTGGCCGGCTGGGTCAGGACGCTGCTCTGGACCGCGGAATGGGAAATCCACGGCCGTGCGCTCAGCAACGCCGCATTACGGGACGCGGCTGATCCTGCAATTCGCTATCGAACGGTCGAGCGGATGACAGGCCGACCCTGGCGTGAGGTGCGGCAACTGGGAACGGCTTGGCTTGTAGTGCAGTTGGACGCGGCCATTGGGGCGGCTGGAGAGAGTAGCTGTGGCGGCCCGCGCAGGCATGAGGGCACTGCTTGACCAGAACGCAGGGACGCGAGACAAAGGCTGCCGTCGAGGCCGGGTCGGCTGACCTCGGGCTCTCCACGCTCGGCCTGCGGCAGACGTCTTTGGCGCCCCCCATCGTGCGCGAAGTGCTCGGCTCGCCCGGCGTGCCGCTCGACCATGCCACGCGACGCTTGATGGAGCCGCGCCTGGGATACGACTTCAGCCGCGTGCGGGTGCACACCGGCACGACGGCGGCTCGATCGGCGACTTCGGTCGATGCCCGTGCCTTCGTCGTGGGCCGGCACGTGGTGTTCGGGGAGGGCCAGTACGCGCCCGAGAGCGCGGCGGGAAAGGCCCTGCTGGCACACGAGCTGGCTCACGTGGCTCAGCAGCGCCGGGAGATCGAGGCCGGCGTCGAGATCCCGATGCAGCGCGGCGGCACCGGTCGCGCCGAGCAGGAGGCGAATGAGGCGTCGCGCTTGGCGACCGGGACCGACGCCGGCGCCCGGCGGCCCTCGCTCACCCCTCGTCCCCCACAGCTGGCTCGGCAGAAACAGGCGACCCCGACTCCATCGCCCTCCGGCACCCCCGCGGCGACTTCGCCGATGACGCGGACGGAATTCGAGACGGCCCTGAAGGATCGGTTCGGCATCCAGACCGTTCGGACTGGAACCCTCGAGGAACAGGAACGCCGCTCCACGCGGCGCGGCGCTTCAATCCCTCCCAAGATCGACCCCGCGGCCTGGAAATCCTGGGATCCCGGCAGCAGCGCGGAGGCCTACGGCTGGATCGTCGCCGCGCTGGATCGGATGGCCACGAAGTTCGGGGGCATTCCTCAGGTGCGGGAGATCATCTTCTTCGACGTCCATTACGAGCAGAATACCAGCACCGGAGCGGTGGAGGCGCATCCCATGGTCGGCGCGTCCTACGGGGCGGGAGAGATGACCATCTACCGGACCGGCCTGTCGCGCGGCTCGGCGTTCCCGGTGGAGCGCAGCTCCGATCAGCCATCCTCGAAGACGCCGGTCATCAGTGTCCAGACTCCGGGATCCACGCCGGGCGCCCCGCTGCCACTTCCCACCCCGGCGGAGAGCGCGCAGCGGAACATCACGCATGAGCTCGGGCACGGTCTGGTGGAGACGGCCCTGACTCCGCCCACCGTCGGCGACGCGTTGGATGCCACGATGTTGAAGGATTACAAGTCCGCGGTCGGGTGGATCGACGTGGGAGGCACCGAACGCCTGTACGACATCGGCGCGAAGGCGGTGCAGGATGCGATGGCCAAGGGTGACCCACCCCCGGCATCGCTGGAGATCACCGACGCCCATTGGAACGACCCGAAGTGGAAGGAGCAGCCCATGTCGGGGTACATGGTGTCGGGAGGGCCATCGGAGGATTTTCCGGAAGCGGTCAGCGCGTTCGTGCACACGCCCGACATCCTGAAGGCGCGGTCGCCCAAGCGCTACGAGTTCATTCGCGTCAGGGTCCCCGGCTTGAAGCCAGGGCTCAGGCAGCCAGTGGCGATGCCGGCGCCGTCAGCCACCGGACAGCCGGCCCGAGGCCGTAGTCAGCTGACGCCGTCACTCGGCCCGCCCGAGCCCGCGCGTCCCAAGTTCGGCCCCCTATACCAGCCGCGACGGGACTTCACCCGCGAGATCCTGAAATCCGCCGAAGAGCTGTGACCGCCGGCGGGGCGACGTGACCACACGGGCGTCGTTGAGAGCCCAGCCGAAGGCTGGACCCGTCGAGCCCCGGCGACACCGACGGCGAGGCACGGACCTTATTCTGATCGCAGTCCGCCAGCCGCAATCTCGCCGAGGTATTCCCGCGCGAGATCGCGAATCTCGGAGATGTGACTCTCCTTCTCAAGATTCTCAAGCAGCGTCCGATCGCCTCCATCCAGCGCGTACCTGAGGCAGTACATGGCGTAGATGCTCATGGGCTGCACATCCCTTCGCACTAGATCGATCAATCGCGGCTTGACTGCGCGAGCCGCCGGACGCTGTAGCAGCAGGAGTGGGTACGATCGCTCCGGGGTGGCCATGGCGATTAGATCGCTGGGCAGTGCCTCTGGATCAACCGCTACTCGCCACAAACCCGGCTCCATGGCTTCAACGGCCTCGCGGTTGGCGGTCGCGATCAGGGTTAGAAGCTCTGTGTAAAAGTGATCGGGGTCGAGTCGAGACAGGAGTAGGACGGCCACACGCACCAGGCTTGGCTCGGTGGAGTGCCTTATGTACAGCAGAAGTGCCTCCGCCGACTTCCGACCATCGCGAGTAAGTACCTGGGCCTTCGGGAGCATGAAGAAGTGCTCCAAGTCTTCGGAGTATCGGAAGGGATCGGGCAGTACCTGGCACAACTCCTCAAGGTCAGTTCGCGTAATACTCTCCTCTAATGTTGAGCTTACGGCTAGCCTGATGGGTGAGCTGAATCCTTTGCGAGTGCGAAAACAACGACAGTGGTATCAAGGTCTTTGGCGTGCTGCACCACTGTAGTCTTCCGGTCGTCTGGGGTGTCCACCTTCTGCGGCGATGTCACGCTCGACGTCAACGGCCCGCCGCTCGTGCGGGGGAGTACCGCCAGCAGGGCCCGGACCAATCGCGGCATGAGTGCCGCGCATCATCGGTAGTGCGTGCCCGCAGACCTCGTGCGAAAGAAGGAGATGGAAAGGCACATCAACCCAACGACCGTTGATGCGGTACTGTCCCTGAAAGCGTGGATCAACGTGCACGGTCGTCGAGGCTGCTACACCCCCGAAGCCAGCACCGCGTGGCGGGACAGCGGTGCTGGGACCGCCGGCTCGGAAATCGATAGTCGTCGTTTGCGCACTACTGACGACGTCACAGAGACACCCACACCCGGCAGGCGTTGGTGAGACATCGGCTCGCCGGGCATTTGCCTCATAAGGGACGCCAGCCCACTCACAAACACCGGCGCCAAGAGTCACCGCTCCCGTCTTGGCATCGACGCCGGCCCCCCCGGTAGGACAAGTGGCGTTAAGCATGCCCTGCACTGACTGTGTGAGCGGGATGTGCGGGATACCCGGACCCGCGCGCGCCGCAGGATTCACCGCTAACCTACGCTGGACGATTGGTGCTATGGAATCCGTAACGTCACCTTTCGGCGCCCCTATCATTTTGGAGCCCCTGTCGCGCTGCTGCACCACATGGGTCAACTCATGTGCGAACAAGCGTCGACCTGCTGTTGACTCAAGTGTGTACTGACCCGCACCGAACACAATATTGTGTCCCACAGTGTACGCATTGGCGCTCACATCACGCGCCGATTGCTCAGCAGCATTTCCTGTGTGTACCCGCACCTTTGAAAAGTCGTAGCCGAAGCGTTGTCCCATGTCCTGCTGGAGCGCCGGCTCCAACGGCCTCCCAGGACTGGCGAGAACACGATCCACACTGGCAGGAGCGGTACCTGCATCTCCTGTTGCCTGCCCTGTGAAGCGCTGGATGCGCGGCGCTGCCCCACCAACAACGTGGTTGGGAGGGGCGGACCATACTTGATCGGCGACCCGATCCGCTTCCCGTTCCAGCGGATCATGGCTTGCCCCAATAGCAAGCTTCCGTTGCAAACCGTTTTTCTTCTTCGCACATTCCGCGCACTCCCCGCCCGCCATCGTATGATTGCCGCACGCGCACTTGCGTTGAAGTATGCCATGCGTAGGTGCCCCAACACTTGCCGCTCGGACTTGCCGAGCAACGCTTTGCCTATTCATGACTGATACCCCCAACCGCGATTGTCAAAAGAGCCCTCGTAACTGCCGCGCAAGATCGCCCGGCTTGAACTTCATCAGGTCCACATTCAACATGATACGCACGTCCGGAATAGGCTGCGGCTTGTCGAATTCCGGTACGCTCCTCTTGATCTGGGTCATCTGGCCTTCCGGACCGATGAAGGTCTGCGGCTGGCGAAGCACGTCCTTGTATGCGCCGGCCGAGATCGACAAGCCGGGCACGAGGCCGAGGCTTGCATCGCCGCCGAGGACGGTCAACCGATCGGTTGTCGGATCAAAGCCCCACTGCATGCCGACCCGAAGCGACATCTTGGGCAACCCGCGGGACTCGGTGCGAAGGTTGATCAGGTCATCCGCGCTGAACCCGGTTTCGAACTTGAACAAGCGTTTGTCCACACTGTCGCCAGTGGGCAACGTGTACTTGAAGCTGGTCAAGGGCATGTACGGGATCAGCGTAAGGGGCGCGGCCAGGTTGACGCCCTCCAGCTTCTTGCGACCGCCGGGATCGGACAACATGGCGCCGCCCGCCATGCCCAGCGTCGCCGCACCCAGGCCGATAGTGGCGGCTTTCTCACCGGCGCCGAGACGGTTCCATTCGCCTTTGGCTTTATCCTTGATCGGATCGATAATGACTTTCTTCACCTGCGAATTGTTGTCAACGACCTGCTCGGCAACCGTCGTGAATCCTTCGGTTATGATTTCAGGTGTTTCTTTCTTCTCCGGAGGCTTCTTCTCGGCATCCCCGCCGGGGGTCTGGCGCTGAACTGCAGGCGGGCTCGATGTCAGCATTCCTCGGGCAGGCTCGCCTACCATGATGCGTTCCGCCGCGGCATCGGCCTGGTGCTCGAAGGCGTCGCCGGGCTGGTTGATCGTCGGCGTGCCCTGCAGCGCCCGGCCGCCCCTCGCGCCGCTCTGCTGGACAACATGACTCAACTCATGTCCGAGCAATCGACGGCCCGCCGGGGTCGCGGCCGCGTACTGTCCGTTACCGAACACGACGTCGTTTCCGACGGTATATGCCAGAGCATTCACCGCCCGCACCGACTCCGCAGCCTTCCCATCGGTATGCACCCGCACCTGACTGAAGTCATGCCCGAACCGCGATTCGAAGAACGCGCGGGTGGCAGTGTCGACCGGCTGGCCGGGTGAACGCAGAACTTCGTGTACGGTGGGCGGCACCTCGGTCTCAACCTGATTGCCTACGACTGATCGCTGGAAGCTGTGCCCTCGGTTCTTGCCGCAGTCGGCGCATTCGCCGCCCCTGGTGTGAGTGTCGCAGGCGCACTTGCGCTGGAGCACCGGGCGCGTAATCGCGGTGGGGGTCGTATCAGGTTTAGCCTGAAGCATTAAGCGTTGATTCATCGCGCGACCTCAGGAGGCCAACCCTACCTTCGATGCAGGTTCAATCGTCCGTCGGCAGGGGCAAGTGTGCTTTCCAGGCGGTTTGTTCCTTAGGAGTCATCATCTTGTCGAGCTTCTCCGCCGCTTCGAGGTCTGCCCTGCTGACTTTGCCGCCGAGGAGCACTTTCAGCATTCTGATTTTCTCGGAGGTGGGTAACGCCTTGAGAATTTGCGGACGCTGCGTGTTGATGAAATCGCGGATATCACTTCCACTCTTCAACCCGGTCGATCCTTTTCCGAAAGCAGTATCGGACAACGTCTTCTTGTCTGAGTCACCGGTATCGAGGCTGAAGGGGAAGGATTGCTCTCTGCCGCGGCATTCCGCGATCCCGAGCACACCCGGCACAGCGGTCTCGTTCTGGACTTTCGGAATTACGTCTCCGGCCTTCTTTGGAGCTGGATCTGGTACTCGGTCGCCGTAGTAGTGAACAATTTTGGACCGGCTTGCGGCACTCAAAGCACTGAAATCAACAGGGTCACAGCGTGTCAGGGTGCTCTTGATGGCGTCGTTCACGCGATCGGGTGGCGGTGTTGCGGCGAGCCCGACATTGGTGAACGCCCCCAATGCATTGCTGGGCGTGTCTTCCGCCGCGAAACGAGACTGCGAATCCGGCGCCGTCAACTCGTGTTCTCTCCCTTTCCTGGTTGCGACCCGATTGGCCGCCTGCTGTGACATGCCTGTAAAGCCTGCGACGTAGTTGGATACAAAGAACGTCTGGAAGAAATGCCGCATGTCGATCAGACCACATCGGCATGTATAGAGGTACCTGAGCAGGAGTCTTGATTTGATCGTCGGACGATCGCTTCCGAGTGCCTTGGCCTGTTTTCGACTCGCACCGGTTCCGCCGGCGATCTCTACGAGAAAATCCATGTCGAGATCATCCCAGATAATGCCCGGCCGGGTTGCCGCATCGATCAGGGTCTTGATCTGGGTCAACATGTCTTTGAAGGTGGGCGCGATTTTCGGCCGTTCACTGAGCTCGAAGCGTTGCAGCGCAGTGTCGGAGCCCGCATCTCGCTGCTGCACAACATGCGCAAGCTCATGCGCCAACAATCGCTGCCCATCGTTCGTCCCCAGAGCGTAATCCCCTTCGCCGAACACAATGTCGCGCCCCACGGTGTATGCACGAGCGTTGACATCCCGGGCCGATTCCGCAGCGGCCGCGTCTGAATGCACTCGGACTCGCGAAAAATCGTGTCCGAAGCGAGGCTCCATGAAAGCCCGCGTGGTTCCATCGAGCGGCTGACCGGGTGAGCGTAAGACGCCATGGACCGTGTGCGGCACGGCTGACTGTCGCAAACCGCCGCCGCCAACGTGCTTCATTTGTAACCGCCCCTCATCCTTCCCTAGACGTTCTCTTTGGCAGTCCGCACATCGCCCACCGCACGCGCATTGCCGTTGGAGCCGAGGCTGCCCCATACGCATGACTTTTTCTGATACTTGGTCCGCCTCGTGTTCATAGTCATCTCCGGGCTGGCCAATTTTTAGCTTGGCCTGGACGACTCCGCTCACAGGCAGATGTGTAGGAATCCGGGTAAAGTCGTGACCGCAGTGGGAAGGTCCTGCAGTGCTCAGTGCGACGTCGGCCAGGGGAAAGGAAGAGAGGTCGCGTCGAGCTGGTCTCTGCTTCGCGCGATCGTCGAAGGAAAAGCCGGATGAGTTTGGCTTTGCGGTGTGATTCTGTTTGTGGGCGACCGATCGCATAATACAGAATAGAGCGTGGTCGGTAGTTTTGGAAAGGTCCGCCATTCGCCACGACGTGGGTCACGTGCCCCTCCTACCTTCGGCGATATTCCCGGCCCACCGGCCGCGCGACGGGGATCTAGATCCTGGCCTGAATCCGCCCTGAATCCTTGGTCTATTTCAGGCGGCTCTCCGATTTCCAATATTGCTTCCTGTTGACGACCATCTGCTCACGATTGACGTAGACTGCCGCCCGGCACTAGGCCGCACCCTGCGCGCCCGGTTACCGCACACCACTCACTGCCGCTGGCCCGGGAGAAGTTGCCTGATTCGGTGTTGCCGCAGGTTGGTGCCACGAGCCCCGGGTGACGGGAAGCACGACGCACCCGCGCTCACTGAAAGGAGTTTCTATGCCCGCTGCCTTGACCTATCCCGGCGTCTACGTCGAAGAGATTCCAAGCGGCGTCAGAACCATCACCGGGGTCGCCACGTCCATCGCCGCATTCGTAGGACGGACGGCGACGGGGCCGGTCGACAAGCCGCTCGTTACCACGAGCTGGGACGACTTCGTCCGAAACTTCGGTGGGCTCTCCCTGGATTACCCCATGGGGTTTGCCGTCCGCGACTTCTATCTCAACGGCGGGGCCCTGGCCGTGATCGTGCGCGCGTCTGCCGGAGCGGCCGCGGCCGCGAAGCTCGACGCGAAGGGGCTCAAGCTGGAGGCGTCCTCCTCGGGCACCTGGGCCAACACCCTGCGAGCGCGGGTGACCAAGACCGACCCGGCCAAGCTCGCGGACATCGCCGAGCTGCTGGGCGTCAAGGCGGCAGACCTGTTCAACCTCGCGATCCACAACACGCGGACCGGCACGACCGAGACGTTTCTCAATCTGACCGCGAAAACGCCAAGCGCGCGCCATGTGACCGGCATTCTCCTCAACGAGTCCACGCTGGCCCGCACGGAGGCGGGATCGACCCCGGCCGATCCGACCGCCGCCCACGCCGACCCGGCGGCTGGCAAGGGCATCTGGGAGGACGATAACGCGTCGACGAAGGTCGCGACTGACGGAGTCGATTCGGACGCGCTCAAGCTGGTCGGCGACTTCGGCGACGAGGGGGACGGCACCGGCCTCTTCGCCCTGAGACACGCCGATTTATTCAATCTCCTGTGCATTCCACCGGATACGCTGGGGGAAGAGGTACCGACTGGGCTCCATGCGGTCGCCGCCGAGTACTGCGTCAGGCGGCGGGCGCTCTACATCGTCGATCCGCCGAAGGCCTGGACCAGCCCCGACAAGGTGACGCCCGACGCCCTGAAGATCGCCGGCACCGACGCGCGCAATGCCGCGCTCTACTTCCCGCGCGTGATTCAGTCCAACCCGCTCCGGGGCGACCTGCCGGAGCCGTTCGTGCCCTGCGGCGCCGTCGCCGGGGTCATGGCCCGCACCGACGAGACCCGAGGGGTGTGGAAGGCACCCGCGGGCGTGGATGCATCGCTCACCGGCGTGCTCGGCCTCTCGGTGCCCCTCTCCGACCTGCAAAACGGCCTGCTCAACCCGATCGGCGTCAACTGTCTCCGCACCTTCCCGATCATCGGGAACATCGTCTGGGGAGCGCGCACCATCCGCGGTGCGGACATTTTGGCCGACGAATACAAGTACGTGCCGGTCCGCCGGACCGCCCTCTTCATCGAGGAAAGCCTGTTCCGGGGCCTCAAGTGGGTCGTCTTCGAGCCCAACGACGAGCCGCTGTGGGGGCAGATCCGCCTGAACGTCGGCGCCTTCATGCAGACCCTGTTCCGCCAAGGCGCGTTCCAGGGCACGTCGGCGAGGGATGCCTACTTCGTCAAGTGCGATAAAGACACCACCACCCAGAGCGACATCAACCTCGGCATCGTGAACGTCGTCGTCGGCTTCGCGCCGCTCAAGCCGGCCGAGTTCGTCGTTCTCAAGATCCAGCAGATGGCCGGCCAGATCCAGACCTAGCGTCCAGAGACGAGAGGAGCAGGTCCATGCCCGCTGTAAAGCGTTTCGATCCGTACAAGAACTTCAAGTACGTCGTGAAGTTCGGCAACACCGTCGTGGCCGGCTTGAGCAAGGTCGGCGGCCTCAAGAAGACCACCGAGGTGGTGAAGCACCGTGAGGGCGCCGACCCGAGCTCGAGCCGAAAGTCGCCCGGGCGGACCGAGTTCGATCCCATCACCCTGGAGCGCGGCGTCACCGCCGACCGCGAGTTCGAGAAGTGGGCCAACCAGGTGTGGTTCTTCCAGGCCCAAGCGCCCGGCGAATCGGCCCTCGGCAACTTCCGCCGGGACATCACTATCGAGCTCCGCAACGAGGCTGGACAGCCGGTACTGCGGTATTTCGTGTACCGCTGCTGGGTCTCGGAGTACCAGGCCCTCCCCGACCTGGACGCGAACGCGAACGCGATCGCGATCGAGCACATCAAGATCGAGAACGAAGGCTGGAAGCGCGATCCCGCCCTGACGATCGAGCCCGAGCCCGAGTTTGCCGGCGAGACCGTGTGATCGGCGACGGGACTATGCAGTCCGGATTAATGGAGACGTGGGAGTCGGGGGTCCAGAAGCGGACGAGCGGACGGGCGCTGGTAATGGTGGCCGGTGCCCAGGCGGAGGGGCGGGAGGAGCCGGCCCTGCTGCCCGTGGGCCTGAGGGATGCCTCGCTGCTCGACCTCCGCCGCCAGCTGTTCGGCGGCCGGTACACCGGCGTCACCAGCTGCCCGTCGTGCGGCAACGAGATCGAGTTGACCTTCGACGAGGCCGAGGTCCGGCGCGACGTCGGGCAGGCGGGGACGGTCGCGCTGCAGGCGGACGGCGTCCACGTCGCCTTTCGCCTGCCGACCGGGGCGGACCTCGCCGCCATCGAGCCGGCGCCGGATGTGGCCACGGGCCGGACCCTGCTCCTGGCCCGTTGTGTCGTCGAGGCCAGCCGCGACGGAGAGAGGGTCGCGGTCGAGCGATTGACGCCGGCCGTGGTCGAGGCGGTCGTCGCCCGCATGGCCGAGCTCGATCCCCAGGCAGACGTCTCGTTCGAGGTCGAGTGCCCCGCGTGCGCGCACCGGTGGCTCGAGCCGTTCGACATCGCGACGTTCCTGTGGACCGAGGTAGCCGACGCCGCGCGCCGGCTGCTCGGCGAGGTGCACACGCTCGCATCCGCCTACGGCTGGAGCGAGCACGACATCCTCGGCCTCACGCCACGGCGCCGCAGCGCCTACCTCGAGATGTTGTCGTGAGCGACTTCCTGACGAACCTCGCCGCCCGGACGCTGTGTCCCGCCACGCTGGGTCCCAGAACCCGGCTGCGGTTCGAGCCCCCGGGTGCTGCCGTCGAGGAGCTACCGCTGCCCGCCGCCGAGCCAACCTCGACCAGTGCGGCGCACGCCGAGCCGCCGGCACGGCCAGTCGGACCCATCGTGGCTCGCGCGTTGGAATCAGAGGAGACAGTTGCCCCCGCGAGGCCCGCGGCGGCGCCTGCGTCCCCGACCGAAGCCGCGCTTCCGGCATCCGAGATCGCAGCCGAACCGGTGGCCGCGCGCCGGCCGGCCGCCGCTTCCCGGGCCGGCCCACCGCTGCCGCCTACGGTCGAGTTGCCGGAAGGCGACGTGCAGAGAAGCCAGTCTCCGGCTCCGAAGCCGACGGTCGCACAGCCAGCCGAGACTCCCGTCCCACCTGTCGCGGACCGAAGCCGGGTCATGCCCCCCGAGCGCGCCGAAGCCGGCAGGGTCCCAAACCCGAACCTGCCCCACCGCAACGACGTGCAGCCGCCCGAGGTGCAGCGGGAGGAGACGGCGCGACCCCGCAACCGGCAACCGATCCCGACTCCGAGGGAAGCGAGCTCGCGGCGCCCGCTCGGACGCCCCGCGCCGACCGACGGCGAGCATAGCGAGCACACGGTCCAGGTCTCAATCGGCCGGATCGAAGTCCGCGCCGTCGCCCCGGTTGTTTCACCGGCCGCGGCGCGGCGCGGCGGCCCGATGACGATCGAGGAGTACATCGCGAAGCGGCGGGAACGGCGATGAGCACCGAGCTCGCCATTACGGCGGTGACCGAAACCCTGCGGCAGGTCCTCGAGGACGAGGTCGCCGGCAAGTGGGGCACGGACGTCCTGTCCGGCGACCTCACCAAGGACCGCATCATCACCAATCTCCCGCTACACAAGGTTCGCGAGCTCCACACGACCGAGAACATCCTCAACCTGTTCCTCTACCGGACGGACGTGAACGCGGCCTGGCGCAATCTCTCGCCCCCGACGCAGGGACAGAACGGCGAGGGCGCGGCGCCGCCGCTGGCGCTCAACCTGGAGTACCTGATTAGCGCGTACGGCGAGGACGACCGCGAGGAAGTGTCCCACTTTCTGCTGGGGCAGGCGATGCGGATCCTGCACGACGTCGCCATCGTACCCCGCCAGCGGCTGTTCGCCGTCCTCAAGAAGGCCCGCCTTCACGACCAGATCGATCGCATCACCGTCACGCCGCGACCGCTGTCCATCGAGGAGATCTCGAAGCTCTGGAGCGTGTTCCAGACGCAATACCGGGTCTCGGCGGCGTACCTGGTGACCGTCGTCCTGATCGACAGCAAGGTGACCAAGCCCGCACCGTTGCCGGTGCTCACCCGCGGGCGGGGGGACCGCGGCGTGACTACGATCGCCGCGCCGCCCCCGGTGCTGAAGGCGGCGCAGGCGGCCAGCGGCTTCGGCGCCGTCCGTCTGGGAGAGGACCTGTTCATCCTGGGGGAGCAACTCAATGCCGCCGGGGTCACCGCGAAGGTGCGCCACCCGTTCATGCCGAAGGAGCAGACCCTGGAGGTGACGGCGATTGACGCGAGCCAGTTGAAGGTCACGATTCCCGCTGATTCCGCACCCGGAGTCCCGGCGGCGTGGCCGGCCGGCATCTACGCCCTGTGGCTCGAGGTGGAGCGCCCCCCGCAGCCCATCTGGTCCACCAACGAAGTGCCGTTTGTCCTCGCTCCATCCGTCACGGTCGCACCGACGACGCTGCAGCCTCCGGCTGCCACCTTCGAGGTGACCATCACCGCGAAGCCCCAGGTCCGTCCCAGCCAGATCGTCAAGGTGCTGTTCGGCGGCCTTCAGGTCGACCCCAAGCCCCTGAGCCTGCCGGCCAATGCCGACGCGGCGTCGACGGTCAAGGCCGATGTGCCCGGCGACGTGGTCGGGTTCCATCGGGTCCGGTTGCGGGTGGACGGTATCGACTCCATCCCGATGAAGCGGTCGGCCGACGGCGTCGCGTTCGATACCGATCAGAGCGTGGAGGTGAAGCCATGACAGCGCCGCTCCACGACCTGGCCGCCTGGTACGACGCCAACGACGCCTACCTCGCCGCGGCGATCGACTGGCTGCGGCTGCTGCTGCCACATCAGGCGCCGTCGTCACCGAGGGTGGTGCCGACCGAGTCCCTTCCGACCCCACCACCACTGCCTCCGGCGGAGCCGCCGGAGCCGCCGGCCGCGCCCTGGTGGAAGTTCCGTCGGAGCGGGGCGACCGAACGTCCGCCCGAAGTGTCGACCAAGCCGCATCTCGCGCTGCCACCCGGGTCCTCGGAGTCGGCGCAGCAGGCGATCAACGCGGCACGCGAGCGGATGGTGGCGGCGGAGAGCAGCGACCCGCCGCCGGCATTGACGGCCCTCGCCCGGAGGCTGGGACTCTCGAGCTTCGAGCGCGACCTGCTGCTGTTGTGCGTCGCCATAGAGCTGGATACCCGGATCGGGGCGCTCTGCGCGCGGGCGCAGGACGATCCGTCACTCCCGTTCCCCACGTTCGGCCTCGGCTTCACGCTGTTCGACGCGCCGGGGTGGGACGCGCGCTCGCCCGACCATCCACTCCGCTACTGGCGTCTCATCGAGCTGAATCAGCCCTGGGGCCATCCGCTCACCACCAGCGCGCTGCGGGCCGACGAACGGATCGTGAACCACGTCAAGGGCCTCAGCCACCTGGACGACCGCCTGGTCTCCTTTCTCGCCCCGCTGGGGGAGCCGGTCGACGAGCAGACCCTCCCCGCCTCACACCGCCAGCATGTCGAGGACATCCTCACCGCGCTGGGGCGCGACCATCCCGACCTGCGCCCGATCCAGCTCCTCGGGCGGGACGCCGAGAGCCGTCAGACCGTCGCAGGCGCCGTCGGCCGGAGGCTCGGTCTCACCGTGTACCGCCTGCAGGCGGATATCCTGCCCTCCGCCCCCGGGGACCTCGAGACGCTCGCCCGGCTGTGGCAGCGGGAGACGCTCCTGTTGCCCGTGGCGCTCTATGTGGACGCGTCGGAGGTGGATCGGGTCGCCGAGCCACAGGCCGCCGCCCTGCGGCGCTTCCTGGGCCGGTGCGGCGGCCTGGTGTTCGTGCAGGCCCGCGAAGCGTGGCCGATCTCGCAGGGGAGCAACTGGTTCGACGTGGACAAGCCGACGCCGATGGAGCAGCGGGCCCACTGGCGCGCGGCGCTGAGTGACGACCATGACGAGACGGCGGCGGAGCTCGCCGCCCAGTTCAGTCTCAACACGCCGGCCATCACGCGCATCGTCGCCGCGGCATCCGAGGACGACGGGACGCCGCTGCCGAAGCGGCTGTGGGCGCGCGCGGCGCAACACACTCGGCTCCGGATCGACGCACTGGCGCAGCGCATCGACGCCAAGGCGACCTGGGACGACATCGTGTTGCCGGCCCCCGAGACGGCCCTGCTGCGTCAGATCGTGGCGCACGTCGAAGGGCGGGGCAAGGTGTACGACGAGTGGGGCTTCCGCGAGCGGATGAACCGCGGGCTTCGGCATCAGCGCCCTGTTCGCCGGCGACAGCGGCACCGGCAAGACGATGGCGGCCGAAGTCATCGCCAACGACCTCGGACTGAGCCTCTACCGGATCGACCTGTCAGCGGTGGTGAGCAAGTACATCGGCGAGACCGAGAAGAACCTGCAGCAGCTGTTCGACGCCGCGGACGACGGCGGCGCCATCCTGTTCTTCGACGAGGCCGACGCGCTGTTCGGCAAGCGCACCGAGGTGCAACGACAGCCAAGACCGCTACGCCAACATCGAGATCAACTACCTGCTGCAGCGGCATGGAGTCCTACCGTGGCCTGGCCATCCTGGCGACCAACATGAAGATGCGCGCTCGACCAGGGCTTTCTCCGGCGGCTGCGCGTTCATCGTCAACTTCCCGTTTCCCGGCCCGGAGGAGCGGCGGGCGATCTGGCAGCGCGCCTTCCCGGGGCGGACGCCGACCGAGGGCCTCGACTTCGACCGGCTGGCGAAGCTCACGCTGGCCGGCGGCAGCGTGCACAACATCGCGTTGTCGGCCGCGTTCATCGCCGCCAAGCGAGGCTCGCCGGTGACCATGCCGATCGTCTTCGAAGCGGCCAAGATCGAGATGCGGAAGATCGAGAAGCCGGTGCACGAGGCCGACTTCAAGTGGGGAGACAAGGCCTTGGAGCTGGCGCGATGAGGGTGCGGCTGCACATCGAGCGGCTGGTGCTGGAGGGTCTGGATGTGCCCACCGGCGCCGGCGCCGGGCTGCGCCAGGCGCTGGAGGCGGAGCTGGTCCGGCTCATCGCCGCGGGCGGCCTCGCGGGCTGGTCCGCTCGCGGCGCCGCGCTGGCGGCGCTTCCGGCTCCTCCCATCGGCACTGCCGGTCCGCCCCGACGCCTCGGCGCGGCCATCGCGGGGGCGGTGTACGCGGGGTTGGGCCCCCAGCCGAAGGCCGGTCCGAGCCACGGGAGCAGGCCGACGTGAGCACCTTCCCCGACGCTCCGCGCATCCTCAAGGGCGGCCTCGTGCTGCTCGACCCGGTCACGGCTGTCGTCGTGCGCGTCATCGTGCTGCAGTACAATCCCGACTCGCTGTCCCGGACCCTGCAGGCGCAGGGCGCGACGGTCGACACCAGCGGGGGTGGCGACCGCTCGGAGGTGATGCGGCTCAAGGGGCCGCCGATCGAGACTCTGAAGCTCGATGCCGAGATCGACGCGACCGACCAACTGGAGGTGAGCAACCCGACCGTGCTCCAGTCCGGCGTGCTGCCCCAGCTGGCCGCGCTGGAGACGATCCTCTACCCGCCGCTCGCCACGATTCTCTCGAACCGTGCGCTGGCCTCCGCCGGCATCCTGGAGATCGTCCCGATGGAGGCGCCGCTACGCTGTTCATCTCGGGCGCCTCGCGGATCCTGCCCGTTCGCCTGACCGACTTCTCGATCACCGAGGAGGCCTTCGATACCAAGCTGAATCCGATCCGGGTGAAGGTCAGCCTGGGCATGCGGGTCCTGAGCGTGAGCGATCTCGGCTTCGAGCACCGCGGCAGCTCGGTCTACCTGGCGTACCAGCGGAGCAAGGAGGCGCTCGCCGCCATTCCCACCGGCGGCACCTTCGGCCAGCTGGGCATCGGAGCCTTGCCGTGACCGACATCCTCGCCCTGCAGCAGGCGATGCCTATCGTCGCCTTCGGCCCGGCGAGCCGCTACGCCGGGATCCCCACCGCGACCGCGGTGGTCGCCGGGCAGACCGTGATGTACGTCCGCCGCCGGTTCCTGCCGCAGCCGCAGTCGCTCGCCGTGATCGCCGAGCACGTGGTCCGGCAGGGCGAGCGACTGGATCACCTGGCCGCCCACTACCTGGGAGACCCGGAGCTCTTCTGGCGGATCTGCGACGCGAACCGCGCCATGCGACCGGCGGGCCTGACCGAGGAGATCGGCCGCCGCCTGGTCGTCACGCTGCCCGAAGGCGTTCCCGGGACGCCCAATGCTTAATCCTCCGTACTACCTGCAGCTGATGATCGGTCCCGGTATCCCGGTGCCGATGCCGCGAGAGGTGATCGACGCCCTGGTGTCCGTGCAGGTGACCAACGACACCCAGTCGGCGAGCGTGTTCCAGCTCGCGTTCTCCTTGTCCACCCGGTCGCCGCTGCACACGATCTTCCTGGTGAGCGGCGGCGGGGCCATCCCGCTCATCCGCGTGGTCATCGTCGTCATCAGCAAGGGCCTTCCGGAGGTGCTGATGGACGGCGTGATGACGCATCATCAGGTGACCCCCGGCGAGAACGGCATGGCGACGCTGACCGTGACCGGCGAGGACCTGTCGAAGACGATGACCTACCTGCCGATGGACGGGCTACCGTTCCCGGCGATGCCGCTGAACGTCCGCGTCATGACCATCCTGGCGAAGTACCTGGTGCTTGGCGTGGTGCCGGTGGTGATCCCCCCGCTCATCGCGGACGTGCCCATTCCGACCGAGCAGATCGATCGGCAGAACGGCACCGACCTCGACTACATCAGATGTCTCGCGGACTCGGTGGGATACGAATTCTACGTCGACCCCGGCCCGCTCCCGCTGCAGAGCACCGCCTACTGGGGGCCGTCGCTGCGCGTCGGGCTCCCCCAGCCGGCGTTGAACACCAACATGGACGCGGAGACCAACGTCGAGTCGATCGAGTTCAGCTTCGATTCCGAGAATGCGACCCTGCCGATCGTGATGATCTATCCCAAGCCGCTCAAGATCGGGATTCCCATCCCGATCCCGGCGGTGAATCCGCTCGCGCCGCCGATGGGGCTGATCCCGCCGATCCCCAAGCATCTGGAGATCGACCGCGACTCGGCGCGGAAGAACCCCGCGCAGGCGCTCATGGCGGCATTCTCCCGCGCGGCGCGCTCCAACGACGCAGTTACGGCGACCGGGACGCTCAACGTCACCCGCTACGGACGGATGCTCAAGTCACGACGCGTGGTCGGGGTCCGGGGCGCGGGCCCGGCGTTCGACGGACTGTACTACGTCCGGCGGGTGACCAACACACTCAGGCGGGGCGAGTTCAAGCAACAGTTCTCGCTGGTGCGCAACGGACTGGTGTCCATCACTCCGAGGGTACCGGTATGACGAGCATGGCTCCCAAGATGGGGTCGGCGGGCAACGGCGCCGCCACGACCTGCCAGCCCTTCTTCGGCAAGTACCGCGGTACGGTCATCAACAACATCGACCCGATGCAGATGGGCCGGATCATGGCGTCGGTGCCCGCCGTGTCCGCGCTGCTGCCCACCACGTGGTGCATGCCTTGCTATCCGCTGGCCGGCACCGGCTCGGGTGCCTCGTTCGTCCCACAGCTCAAGAGCGGGGTCTGGGTCGAGTTCGAGGGCGGCGACCCCGACTATCCCATCTGGACCGGGTGCTTTTACGGCCTCGGCGCCGAACGGCCGGTCGACGCGACCCTGAGCAATCCGGCCAGTCCGAGCATCGTGTTCCAGAGCCAGCTGCAGAACCGCATCGTGATCAGCGACCTGCCCCCGTCGCCGGTCTCCGGCGGCGTCATGCTCAAATCGGCCACGGGCGCCTCGATCATCGTCAACGACACCGGCATTTACCTCGACAACGGCAAGGGCGCGAGCATCTGGCTGGTCGCCAAACAGGTGCTGATCAACAAGCCCGCGCTGACGATCTCCTAGGCCGGAGGCGAACTCCCATGCCCGGTCCCGTGCTCACCGTCCTGTCCACCGTGCAATGCGCCCATCTGGGGCGCGGCACACCGGCGCCGCCGAATCCTCGCATCCTGATCGACGGCCAGGCCGTGGTCACCATCACGACCAAGTACGCCATCGCCGGCTGCACCTTTCCGGCAATGACCGGCGGCAATTCCCCGCCCTGCGTGTCGGGCTCCTTTACGACGGCATCGACCCGATGCCTTACCGACACCGGCTACCTCCTGCTCGGCGACAGCCAGGGCACCTCGCTCCCTAACGGCACGCCGCTGGTCGTCATGCCGAGCCAGTTCAAGGTGGTGGCGACCTGAGGCCCGCGTGAACATCGACTTCCCCTTCGCCTTCGATTCGCGAGGCCGCACCGCCGAGTGCGACGACGCGCGGCACGTGCGCGACATGCTCGAGCAGCTGCTGTTCACCAGCGCCGGCGAGCGGGTCAACCGACCGGAGTTCGGCAGCGGCTTGCTCCAGCTGGTGTTCGCGCCCAACAGCCTCGAGCTCGCGGCCGCGCTCCAGTTCACCACCCGCGCCGCGATCCAGCAGTGGCTCGGCGACGTCCTGGACCTGGAGGCGCTGGAGGTGACCCCGGAGGACGCCACGCTGCGCATCGCGATCCGATACACCCTTCGGCGCACCGGCGAGACCCGTACCGAGTCGTTCGAGCGGAGCGTCCCGTGAAGACCGCCCGGCTCGCCTGCGACGTCGAGCGCCGCCGCCAGCTCATCCGAGACCGCAAGCTCAACGGTGTCGACTACGTGGACGTGGCCGGCACCCATCTCTGCGTCCACTTCCTGACCGGCATCCCCAAGGAGTTCCTGCCGGCCAAGAAGGGCGGCCGCCTGACGCGGGAGGAGCGCGTCGCCGCGATGGCCCACCTGCTCGTCAGCGGGGGCCGCCGCGTTCGCGACCTCCGGGTCGTCGGTGTCGCGCCCGGGGAGGCGCCCTCCAAGTTCGAGCAGGCCTGCCTGGACGTGGAGCTCGACAAGGAAGGCGACTGGTCCACCTACCGGCTGTGCTTCGTCGAGACCGAGCATGGCCGGCCCACCGACACGCCGCTCAGGTCGCTCGATCCGCGTTACGCCTGCGTCGACTTCGTCTTCAGGAACGACTGTCCGGCCGAGATCGACTGCAAGACGGAATGCGCCTGCCTGCCCGAGGAGCGGCCGGCACCATCCATCTCGTACCTGGCGAAGGACTACGCCACGTTCCGCCAGCTCATGCTCGACCGGTTGGCCTTGATCATGCCCGGCTGGCGCGAGCGGCACGTCCCCGACATCGGCATCGCGCTGGTGGAGCTGCTCGCCTACACCGCGGATCACCTCAGCTACTTCCAGGACGCGGTGGTCACGGAGCAGTATCTCGGCACGGCCCGGCAGCGGATATCGGTGCGGCGGCACGCGCGTCTGGTGGATTATGCGATGCACGATGGCTGCAACGCCCGCGCCTTCCTCGACATCCAGGCGGCCGGCGACGGAGAGCTCGACCCCCGCAGTCTCTACTTCATTACCCGGACACCGGAGGCGGCGCCGGCCCTGCTGGAGTCACAGCTGGACCGGCTCCCAGGCGGGTGGCTCGTCTTCGAGCCCGTGACGGAGCGGAAGGCCATCCGCCTCCGGCTGGCGCACAACCTCATTCGGATCTACACCTGGGGCGACGAGCAGTGCTGCCTGTCCCCGGGCGCGACCCACGCTACCCTCCTCGACGAGCTCGAGGAGCGGGACCAGGCCGATCCCGAGCTGTGCGACGAGCGGCCCTGGCCTCCGGCCGATCACGATCATCACGAGCACTGCGGCTGCGGGGAGAAGCCTCCGCCCGAGCCGGCCATCCCCCGCCCCCTCGAGCTCAAGGCCGGCGATTTCCTGCTGTTCGAGGAGCTGGCCTGCGCCGGTTCCGCGTACAACAGCACGAAGCCGGGCGATGGCGGGTTCGACGGCAAGACCCCGCAGCCGGATGTCGACCGGACCCATCGTCACGTCGTGCGTCTGACCCGGGTCACCAAGGCGTGTGACGCCCTCCGGGGCAACCGTCTGCTCGAAGTGGATTGGTGCCGGGAAGACGCGCTGCCGTTCCCGCTCTGCCTCAGCGCCATCGGGACCGCGCCCGAGTGCGATCTGGTCCGCGGGATCGCGGTGGCGCGGGGCAACATCGTGCTGGTCGACCACGGCGCGACCATCACCGACGAAGCGTTGCCGACCGTCCCTCCACGGGTCACGACGGCGGTCTGCGAGGATCAGGACCTGCTGGCCGAGGTCCCGCGCGTGGCCGCACGCTACCGCCCGCGCCTGACACGGGGGCCGCTCACGCTGGCCCAGCCCATTCCCGCCGGAGCCTGCGCCACGACCGCCCTCCGTCAGGACCCGAGGGCGGCGCTGCCGGCCCTGTCTCTCGCGGCCATTCCGCCGGGGGCCGACGGGGAGACGCCGATCTTCACCGCCGCGCAGCTCTCCGGGCTGGAGCAGTTCGCGGAGGCCCTGGCCCCGGGCGGGGGGCCACTCCGGTCGCTCCGGCGCCGGCTGAGCGCCGAGATCAAGAAGATGCTCGATGGAGGCAAGGTGACCGAGCAGCTCCTCACCGCCCTCGACGCCAACTTGCGGGCGCTGGTGGAGGCCTGGTTTCCGCGCGCAGACCTGCTGAGCAGCGACGCCGACGATCCGCACTTCGTCGCCGAGATCGACGACGACGGCGTGGCGCACCTCCGATTCGGCGATGGTGACTGCGGACGCGCCCTGGAGCCGGGGATGGCGTTTCTGGCCAGCTATCGCGTCGGCAACGGGCGGGCGGGACTGGTCGGGGCCGAGTCGATCGTCCACGCCGTCTTTCGCCAGGGCGTGAACGGCATCGTGAGCAGCATCCGCAACCCGCTGCCCTCGGCAGGCGCGATCGATCCCGAGCCGGTGGGGGAAGTGAAGATGTTCGCCCCGGGGGCGTTCCGGAAGGAATTGGGGCGCGCCGTCACTGCGGAGGACTACGCGACGCTGGCGCAGTACCAGCGCTATCCCGAGCGCGATCCGCGAATCCAGTCCGCCGCGGGCGCGCTCACCTGGACCGGAAGCTGGTACGAGGCCGACGTGGGCCTGGATCCGTTCGGAACGCCTGACCTCGCGGCGTCGGTGCGCTGGACGGTGATCCACCGGCTGCAGCGCTACCGCCGCATGGGACACGATCTTCGGGTGGACGCCGCCGATACGGTGCCGCTCCGCCTCGAGCTGGATCTGTGCGTCCAGGCCGACCACCTCCGCGCCCATGTCCTGGCGGCGGTGGGCACCGCGCTCGGCAACCGCGCGCTACCTGGGGGCCAGCGGGGCTTCTTCCATTCGGACAATCTCACTTTCGGCGAAGCGGTCTACGTGAGCCGCATCGTGGCCGCGGTGATGGCGGTCGAGGGCGTGGCCGATGTCAAGGTCGTCCGCCTCGAGCGGCTCGGCCGCAGGAAGGACCGCAACCCCGATCTGCCGAAGGGGCTGCTCAAGCTCCGGCCCAACGAGGTGGCGCGGCTCGACAACGATCCGGCGGTGCCCGAGAACGGCATCCTGGTCTTCCGTCGCGTGCGAGGTGGACGATGAGTGCAGCCGGCTGCGGCTGCTGCGCCTGCCTGACCGGCGCGGGCCAGCCCGTCGAGGTGACCAATCGGCCGGGGCTCTCGTGGCTCCGCTACCGCGTCGGGACGTACTCAACCTTCCTCGACGCGATGATCCGCCGCCTCACGGTGCCGGTCGACGAGGACCAGGCGCCCGAGTCGTACTCGCTGCACGGACTGCGGACCCGCGAGAGCGACGACCCGGCCATCGCGCTGCTGGACGCATGGGCCACCGCCGGCGACATCCTGACGTTCTACCAGGAGCGCTACGCCAACGAGGCCTTCCTCCGCACGGCGAGCGAGCGGCGATCCATCCTGGAGCTGGGACGCCTGGTCGGCTATAGGCTCAAGCCCGGCGTGGCCGCCAGCGTGTACCTCGCGTACACCCTGGACGACACCGCGAAGACGACCATTCCCGCCGGAACCAAGGCGCAGAGCATCCCGGGCGTGGACGAGCAGCCGCAGATGTTCGAGACCTCGGAGGACATCGATGCGCGCGGGGCGTGGAACGCGTTGCGGCCCAGGATGAGCCGTCCGCCGGAGATCACCGTCGAGAACGTGCTCGAGCTGGAGTCGATCTGGATCGACGGCACCACGACGCGGCTGGAGACGCGGGATCCCATCCTGTTCGTGTTCGAGACGACGAGCGGTGAAACCGTCTATGCCCTTCGGTGGGTCCTCAAGTTGAACCTCGACGCGGAGCGCAAGCGCAGCGAGGTCGTGCTTGAGAAGGTGCGGCCGTACTACCTGAGGCTCGAACAGGCGGTGCTGTCGGTGCTGCAAAAGAGGCTCACCAAGACCCAGAAGGCGGCCTACTTCGATTACTTGAAACAGGTGCTGGCCGGCGTGCCTCGCAGCCGGCTGCTGCCGCTCGCAGTAGAGCAGGAACTCGATAAGATCGTGGAGGTAGCCAGGAAGGAAGACGATGAGGATCCAGCGACTCCCAAACCGCGGGGCGGCCCCAAGAGCCTCGGCGCCCTCCTGGCACCACTGGTGCGCTCCCGCGGCCTCGCACCGGCCACCCGCTGGCAGTTCGGCCGGTCGCTCGGCGCGTCACTCGGCGCTCACTCCGACTTCAAGCCCAAACTTCTGACCGCGTTCTATCCTCAGCTCGGGGAGACGCTGTACACCGCGCTGGCCAACAACGCCAGCGGAGACAGGACCTACGCCCAGTTCCGGAGCGCTCACGTCCTGCGCCGCCGGCGGGCGGTGTTCGGATACAACGCCCCAACCGTGCTCTTCGAGGAGCGGCCGGCCCCTAGGAACGGGCGCACACCGCGCGCCGCCACCGCCACGGCGGTGGCCGAGCCTCCAATGCCGAACTTCGTCACCGAAGCGCCCGATGTGCTCTATCTGGACACCCCCGACGAGGCGATCACGGTCGGCAGCTTCGTCGTCGCCCAAAGCATCGATCTCGGCACGGTGGTGGCCGCGGTGCGCGAGACCGAGACCGTCTCGCGGACGGCCTATGGCGTCAGCGGGTCCACCACCCGGCTCCTGCTGAGCAAGAAGTGGTGGGAGCCGGAGACCAAGACTTCGGACGATCCATCCAAGCGGCTCGAGGCGATGAAGGAGAACCTCCGCGACATCCGCACCAGTCCGGTGCTCTGCGAGAGCGAAGAGCTGACGCTCGCGCAGGAACCCGTCCTCCGCCGCGTCGGCAAGATCGAGCCGCTGGTCCCTGGGGATCCCGAATCGGAGACGCGGATCGAGCTCGACAGCGTGGTGGACGGCCTGGCGCCCGGCCGGTGGGTGATCGTGAGCGGCGAACGGGACGACATCGCGGGCACCGGCGGAGTCGTGTCGGCTGAGCTCGCCATGATCGACAACGTGGAGCTGCAGACCGACGCCGGCGCGGGGGGCACGGCCTACAGCGTCCTCGTCCTGGCGCCCCAGGGACTGGCCTACGGGTACAAGCGCGAGACCGTCAAGATCTACAGCAACGTGGTGAAAGCGACCAACGGCGAGACCCGGGCCGAGATCCTGGGCGCGGGTGACGCCACCGTCCCGCTGCAGACGTTCACCCTGCACCAGTCGCCGCTCACCTTCGTCGCCGCCCCGACGGTGGCCGGCGTCGTGTCGACCCTCGCCGTGCGGGTGAACCAGGTGCTGTGGCACGAGATCGATACCCTCGCCGATGCCGGGCCCACCGACCACGTGTTCGTGGCCACCACCGCAGACGACGGCAAGGTCTCGGTCACCTTGGGCACCGGACGGAATGGCGCCCGGGCGCCGAGCGGCCCCGACAACGCGCGCGCGGTCTACCGAAGCGGCATCGGCCGCGGGGCCAACGTCCGGGCGGGACAGGTCGCCACGGCCATCTCCCGCCCGCTCGGCGTGCGCGAGGTCGTCAATCCGATCCGCGCCAGCGGCGGGGCCGACCCCGAATCGCGCGACGATGCCCGGCGCACCATCCCGGTTTCGCTCCAGGCGATGGGCCGGGTCGTGTCGGTGCAGGACTATGCCGACTTCGCGCGGACCTTCGCCGGCATTGCCAAGGCCAGCGCGGTGGCGCTGTCCGACGGCCGGCGCCGGCTGGTCCATCTCACGATCGGCGGCGCGGAGGACATCGAGATCGACGTCACCTCGGACCTGTACCGCAATCTGGGGGAGGCCATACGTCGATATGGCGATCCCTATCAGCCGTTCGTGGTCGCCATCCGGGCACGGATGGTGATGGCGGGCGCCGCGCGGGTGAAGGTGGATCCCGACTACCTGTGGGAGAACGTCGGGCCGAAGGTCCGGGCCGCGCTGCTCGACCAGTTCTCCTACGACCGGCGCGACTTCGGGCAACCGGTCTATCCGGCCGAGGTGGTGGCGACGATCCAGCGCGTGCCGGGGGTGGTGGCCGTGGACCTCGACGCAATGGGCGCCATCCGGGCCACCGACCTGGTCCGTTTCACCAAGTCGGGTGGCGCAGGCACCGATCCGACGCTGCAGCCGATCACGGGGGTCAAGCCGATCGTGCCCCGCCTCGGGCGCCGCGCGCACCACGAGCTCCACGCGGCCGAGGTCGCGTACCTGCCGCCCGAGCTGGCTGAGCTCTTCGTGCTGAGTGAGATCACCGATGACTGAAACGAAACTGGAGCGCATCGACTGGCTCTACCAGCTCCTGCCGGTGGTTTACCGGCAGCGCGACGTGGCGCAAGGCGCGCCGCTCCGCGACCTGCTTCGGGTGATCGCGGAGCAGGTGAACGTGATCGAGGACGACATCGCCTCGATGTACGACGACTGGTTCATCGAGACCTGCCGGGATTGGGTGGTGCCGTACATCGCCGACCTGGTCGGCTATCAGGCCGTGCATACCGGCGCCATCGATGCGGAGGACCTGGAGACCCGACTTCGGGTTCGAGCCCTGGCACCGCGGCGGGCGGTCGCCCACTACATTCGCGACCTCCGGCGCCGCGGTACGCTGGCGCTGCTGGAGAACCTCGCCGGGGACTCGGCGGGCCTGCCCTCGCGGGCGGTGGAGTTCTACACGCTGCTGGGCCGCACCCAGGCGCTCGATCATGTGAATCGACGGGGGCGGATCGTCGACCTGCGAGACGGCGAGACACTCGACCTGATCGACTCGCCCTTCGATCGCACCGCTCACACCGTCGACCTCCGGAGCGTCCTGGCGCCGCGCCGGCCGGGCCGGCACAACATTCCCAGCGCGGGCGCCTTTGTCTGGCGTCTCCGCTCCTACCCCGTGACGGACGCGCCCGCGGCGTTCTCGCAGCAACGGAGCCACGGCTACGCGTTCTACACCTTCAGCGTGCTGGGCAACGATGCCCCGCTGTTCACCGAGGCCCGCCCCGAGGCCGAGTCGACCGGGATCGCGCGGGAGATCAATGTTCCGGCGCCGATCCGCCGCCGCGCGCTCGAGCTGCATCGCGACGACTACTACGGGGCCTCCAAGAGCTTCGCGATCTGGATCGACGATGCCGAGCAGCCGGTTCCGGCCCGGCGGATCATCGCCGCCGATCTCACGGGCTGGAAATACCGTCCCCGCGAGGGTGATGTGGCCGTAGATCCCGAGCTCGGGCGGATCGTCATGGGCCGGGAAGGTGATGTGCGGGTCTCGTACCGCTACGGCTTCCCGGGGGATGTCGGGGCGCACCAGTCTCCCCGAGTGGTCTCGCAGCCGCGCGAGGCGGAGCTGTATCGGGTGGGCGCCGGCGAAGCGTTCCCCGACGTCGGCGCCGCGCTCGACCAGTGGCGGCAGGACAAGCCGTGGCACGCGGTGGTGGAGATCGCGGACAGCCGGGTCTACAGCGAGCCCTTCGCCGACATCGTGCTGCGGGAGGGCGTCACGCTCCAGATCAGGGCGGCCACCCGGCGCCGGCCGGTCCTGCGGCTGGTCGACTACAGCGTGTCGCGGGGGGAGCGGCTCCGGGTGCGCATGCACTCCCGGGCGCGCTTCACGCTCGACGGGATCATGCTGACGGGCCGCCCGCTGCGGATCGACGGCGCGGGGCACCGTCCGGTGGAGGTCCGCGTGGCCATCCGGCGCAGCACGCTCGTCCCCGGCTGGGATCTGCGCCACGACTGCGAGCCGGTGGCCCCGAACGAGGCCAGCCTGGAGTTGGCCAACGTCTCGGGAGAGGTGCTGATCGACCGCAGCATCCTGGGGACCATCGCCGCGCTGAACCGCGCCCCGGAATCGGAGCCGATCGCGGTCCGGATTCGGGATTCGATCGTGGATGCCACCAGCCCCGATCTCGAGGCCGTCATGGGTCCCAACGCGGGCTACGCCTGGGCCGTGCTGACGGTCATCCGCTCCACGATCATCGGCCGGGTGCTGGCGCACGCGATGGCGCTGGGGGAGAACTCGATCTTCACCAGCCTGGTGCGGATCGTCCGCCGCCAGTGGGGCTGTGTGCGTTTCTGCTACGTCCCGCCGGAGTCCCGCACGCCGCGCCGCTACCACTGTCAGCCGGAGCTCGCCGTCGAGGGGCCTCACCCGGGGCGCACTGACGAGGAGGAAGCGCGTCGGGTCGCGCCGCGCTTCACCAGCACTCGGTTTGGCGATCCCGGCTACTGCCAGCTCGCGTGGGACTGTGCCCCCGAGATCTCGACCGGCGCGGACGACGCCTCGGAGATGGGAGCCTACCACGACCTCTTCGCGCCGCAGCGTGCGGCGAACCTTCGCGCCCGCCTCGACCAATCGACGCCGGCAGGCATGCAGACGGGGATCATCTACGTCGACTGAGGAGTGCAGACCGTGCATGGCGACTTCTCGCTGAACCCATTCGCATATCGGGAGGATGTCTCCCGCGTTCTGATCCAGCAGGGGCGCGTGCAGCTCGACTCCGATGCCAACGAGCAGACCGAGTCGCACCTCCGATTCCTTCGGGGTCTGGCCTTCGACGTCATCGGCGCCCACGGCGGTGTCGGGAACAGCTTCGAGCCGATGTTCATCGGTGACGATGCAGCCAAGCGGGACGTGCAGATCCGCTGGGGCGTGTACTATGTGGACGGCATCCGATGCGTCAACTACCCCCGCGAGCCCGACCTGTGGCAGCGGCTGGTCGGCATGTCGCACGCCCCGCCCGACGACGCCCCGCAGGGTTTGTCCTTCAAGGCTCAGCGCCTGTTTCCGGAAAAGTGGAGCGAATGGCTCCGCAAGTCGGACGTGGTCCTACTCTACTTGGACGCCTTCGAGCGGCACATCTCCGCCACGGAAGACCTGACCCTGCGTGAAGTAGCCCTGCTGGGACCCGATACGGCCAGCCGCGCCGTCGTGGTCTGGCAGGTGCGGGCGATGCCTGCCGCCGACTTGGACACTGCCCTTGCCAAGCTGGGCGATGAGCTGCCGCCGACATGGGATAGGGCGTACGTCGCGCTGAATCTCCTGCGACGAAGCGGGGCGCGACTCCGTGCCCGGGCAGTCGTCACCGAGACTACCGACCCGTGCACCGTGGCCCCCGACGCGCGTTACCGCGGATCGGACAACCGCCTGTTCCGGGTGGAGATCCACGATCCGGGCGACCCCGACAACCCCGATAAGGGAGAGCCGACGTTCAAGTGGTCGCCCGACAATGGGGCGACCGAATTTCCGGTCCGGGACATCGAGGGCAAGACCGTCCAGCTCGATGCGTTCGGCCGTGACGGCCGGACCGCGATTCAGGTGAACGATTGGGTCGAGGTCATGGATGACGAAGCGCTGCTGACCGAACGGGCCAAGCCGCTGCTCCAAGTCGTAGAGGTCCGCCCTTACGACATGACAGTGGTCTTGAGCGATGAGCCTAAGACGAAAACCGATGACCACGACGCGCTGCACCGGATCCTGCGGCGTTGGGCGGGCCCGCCGATGCAATTCCGCGAGGGAAAGACGTTGCAGGCCGGCTGGCTCGAGCTTGCGGATGGGGTGGAGGTCCAGTTCTCCCGGGTAGAAGTGCCCTACGCGGACTACCGCAGGGGAGATTACTGGCTGATCCCGACCCGCACGGCGACCGGCGACGTCATCTGGCCGCACGACAACGGGCACCCCAGCGCGGTGGCGCCGCACGGGGTCGATCATCATTATGCCCCGCTGGCAACCGTCAATCCGCAGACGGCCAAGGTCGTGACGTCCTATCGGCGCCATTTCGAGCCTAGTGCGAAGGTGTAACTCGACGCCCTGACTCGGTCCGGTCCCGTTCTCGGTCACCTCTGGTTCACCGCATCCGCGGCCCGATGCGCAGCTCGTGCCCCTCGTGCGACAGCAGCACATCCGCTACCGGACGTGCATCCCGCTGTCCGGGCCGATGCGTCGCCCACCACTGCTCCGCCCGCTCGGCCGTCCACACCGATGCCAGGGGAACCGCGTCCAGCCGCTCGCTCACGACCTTCGCACCTGACGGACGGCGAACTGGCTCCTTCTCCAGACATTGCATCACCAGATCCTCGAGCGCCGCCGGGATCGGCCGATCGACCCGCTCCGAGGGCCGCCTCGGCTCCGCCTGCGCGTGCTGGAGCATCACCTGGATCGCATTCTCCCCCTCGAAGACCAACTTGCCAGTGAGAAGCCAGTAGGCGACGCAGCCCAGCGCGTACAGGTCGACCCGATGATCGGTCTCGGCGGCGCCGAGCACCACCTCCGGCGCCATGTAGCCGGGCGTGCCGCTCCAGCTGTCCTCGCCGCTGAGATCGATGGCCTTCCTGTCGGCGACTCGCGCGCCGTCGAGCTTGACCAGCCCGAAGTCCAGCACCTTAACGAAATCGAAGGTGGTCCCGGCCCGGCTGACCACCAAGTTCGCCGGCTTGATGTCGCGGTGGACCAGGCCGTTGCCGTGGGCGTCCTGGAGCGCCGAGCAGGCCTGGCGCAGGAGATGGACGACCCGCTCCGCCGGCAGCGGTCCGTGCTCCCGGACCAGGGTGTCGAGGTCGAGGCCCTCGAGCAGCTCCATCACGTAATACAGCCGGCCGTCCTCGGCGACGCCGAAATCGTAGAGCTGCACGGTGTGCGGCGAAGTCAGCGCAGCGGTGGCGCGCGCCTCGCGCTCGAAGCGCCGGATCAGCAGCTCGGGATCCTCCGACATCGCGTCCGGGGCCCGCCGGCGGATGAGCTTGATCGCCGCGGGCCGGATCAGCAGGCGGTGGCGCGCGCGCCAGACTTCGCCCATGCCGCCCCCACCGATCTTCTCCTCGAGCAGGTACTGTCCCAGCTCACTCGCTTCCGCGACCTGCCGCCGGAGTCCGTACAGGACCCGTGAGACGATCGTGGCGAGCGTGGTCCCCAGCACGCTCCAGAGGACGGTGTTGAGGGTCATGTGCAGCTTCTGGTAGCCGGGGGTGAATCCGGGCAGGAACGCCACGGGGTGATGGCGCGCGATGCACACGATGATGGTCGGGGCGAAGACCAGGGCCGACAGCAGCAGGGTGCGCCCAGGCCTGGACGGCATCAGGATGGCGCGGACCATGACCGTGACCGTCAGGGCCAGCAGCACCTGGAGGATCTGGCTTTCGTCCTCGACCGTCATGAGGGAGAGGAATCCGCCGGCTACGATGAAGCTGACGGCATCCAGCGCGCCCAAGGTCCACAAGGAGGGCCTGGCCCGGCTCGCCAGCAGCCAGAGCAGGGCCATGGTCAGACTGGCGCAGAGATGGCCGAGCGCCACGGGCCCCCGTACCACCGCCGCGAACGGCGCGCCGCCGAGCCAGACCAGGCTGGCGAGGAGGAAGAGGTAGAACCCGAACGAGACGAGAAAGAGGGTCTTGCCGAGCAGCGCCAGGCGCTCGCGCACGAAGCCCAGGCCGCTGGAGCTGTCGAGGCCGCGATCGAGGAGGGCACCAGTCGCGGGCGTGGTCATCGGCTCGAGGTCAGGTCCACGGCATTGAACAGAAGCGCCGGAGAGGCCGGGCACAAGTGTGCGTGGCCGCCCGGCGGAACAGGCGGCGTGGCCGACTTGAGTGTCCCCGTACGCAACCTTAACCTAGAGCACTCTCACCGGCCTATTCGCGGAGGTTCCCCATGTCTCCGGCGCCCTCACGGCTCCGCCTCGCGTTCATCCTGCTGGCGTTGTCCCCGATCCCCCTGCCCGCCCAGGAGCACGACCACCCCCATGGCGGCGAGTTCGGCTCGCTCGGGAGGGTCGCGTTCCCGGTCTCCTGCGCGCCCGAGGCCCGCCCCCGGTTCGAGCACGCCATGGCGGCGCTGCACTCGTTCTGGTGGGACGCCGCCGACAGCGCCTTCGGCGCGGTGCTCGTGGCCGACTCCACCTGCGCGATGGCGCGGTGGGGACTGGCCATGAGCGCCTGGGGCAACCCTTTCGCCGGGGGGCCGGTCGGTCCGAAGCTGGAGAGCGGCGCCCGTGCCGCCGAACAGGCGGTCCGGCGCCCGCCCGGCACGGCGCGGGAGCGCGGATTCGTCGCGGCCTCCGCCGCGCTCTACCGTGACGCCGGGCGGACGCCGAACGCCGCCCGGCTTCAGGCTTACGCGGACACCATGGCGCGGGTGTACCGGCAGTTCCCCGGCGACCGCGAGGTCGCGATCTATTACGCGCTCTCGCTGCTCGCGACGGCACCGCGGACCGACACCACCTTCGCCCTGCAGCGGAAGGCGATCGGCATCCTGGAGCCGCTGTTCGCGCGGCACCCCGACCACCCGGGGCTCGCCCACTACGTCATCCACGCCACCGACTCCCCGGCTCTCGCCCGGCTCGGTGTATCGGCAGCGCGGCGCTACGCGCGCATCGCGCCGGCGGCGCCGCACGCGCAGCACATGCCGTCGCACATCTTCGTGCGGCTTGGTCTCTGGGACGAGACTGTGGCGTCCAACTGGCAGTCGTACCGCGCGGGGATCGCGTTCGTCCGGGCGGCCGGCCGGACCCAGACCGGACCCGAGGAGCTGCACGCGCTCGACTACGCCGTTTACGGCTACTTGCAGCGCGGCCAGGACTCCGCGGCGGGGGCCGCGGTGGACGTGGCGGCGCGGGTGCCCGCCTCGGACCCACGGACGCTCATCGGGCTCTACAACGGCACGGCCATGCGGGCCCGGATCCCGCTCGAGCGGGGCGACTGGGCGGAGGCCGCGGCATTCCCGTTGCCGGGACCCGGCACCGCGCCGGTGACCGCGGCGCTCGCCCGGTTCACTCGGGCGGTCGGCGCGGCGCGAAGCGGCCGCCCGGACGCGGCACGGCCCGAAGTCGGCGCCCTGGACTCGATCGCGACGGCCGTCGAGGCGTCGCCCGACGCCTACTGGTCCCGGGTCGTCCGCATCAAGCGCGACGCCGCAAGGGCCTGGATTCGCCTTGCCGAGGGCGACTCGGCAGGGGGGCTGTCGCTCGCCCGGAGCGCCGCGGACGAGGAGGATGTGACCGACAAGCACCCGATCACGCCGGGCGAGTTGCTGCCGGCGCGGGAGCTGTTGGGGGACATGCTTCTCGCCGCCGGCCGATACGCCGAGGCGCGCGCCGCCTATCTCGCGACCTTAACGCGCGAGCGGGGGAGAGCGCGAAGCATCTTCGGCGCGGCGCGGGCGGCGCAGCTCGCGGGCGACCGGGCGACGGCGGCGAAAGGCTACGAGGAGTACTTGCGCCTGATGGAGAAGGGTGACGGCCGCCGGGCGGAGCTTGCCATCGCGACCGCGCTCCAGCCGCTGTCACCCGCGGCCCCTCCGCCCTGATGTGGCATTCCCGGGACGCGACATGGGCTTCACTGGATGAACCCAGGTCTTCGGCATCGAAGGACGTCAGATGGGCCGGAAGAGCGCCTTCAGCTCAAGCTCGAACGGCTGCGTTGCCTGGGCCGGGTGCCACAGGAGCCGTTCCCGCTCGAGGCGAGGAGCCGTGTCCCCCGGCGTCCAGATCTCCACCTGATACTGCTCAGGATCGACGATCCAATACTGCGGAATTCCCTGCCGCTGATATTCGATCCGCTTGGTGAAGCGGTCAGCCCGAGCCGACGAGGGGCTCAGCACTTCGACGACGAGCAGCAGGTCCTTCATCCGGCTCCAGTCGAGGGTTCGCGCCTGCTCCAGCCGCACCACGAAGACGTCGGGCTGCACCAGCGTATCCGGGCCCCACGAGATGTCGGCCGGAGCGGGAAGGACGTGCCCGGCGGGCTCGGCGTCGAGGTAGAGACTCAGTCGCACCAGGAGACGCCGAACGACTTCCTGGTGTAGGGCCCTGGGGGCCGGGGTCACCAGAAGCTCCCCGTGCACCACCTCGTGGCGGTGACCGTCTTCGGGGAGGGCGCGGACCTGGTCGGCGGTGTGGTAGATCGGGGCGGCCATACCCATAGGATGGTCTCGGCGGGGAGCAGATTGCAAGACGTGAGCACGCCGGAGAATGGAGGCGACTCCCGTCCAGCCGATCACCCTGCTGGCGCCGGCTGTGCCGAATTCGATTCGATGGCGACGCTGCTCGAACGCAACCTCGCGCCCGCGCCGGTTTACTCTCGGGGCGATGAGCTCGGCGGACCGGCGAACTATCGCCGCACGGGGATCCACTCCCGCAAGCCTGGGTCGCGCAGCCAGAGGCCGGCCCAGGCCATGACACCCATGACAAAGGGCCTTGAGCGCCGCCTCATCCACCCGATCCCCCTCACGAAAATCGATCCCCCGCGTAGCCTCGGCCTCCAGCCCGGCGTTGAACAACCCCTTCGGATCCTTCAACGCAGCACCCTTGAAGAAGTTGATCTTCACATGCTCCGCGAACGCCCCGATGGCAATCACGTTCCCCCGACCCGACCAGACCGGCGTCCCCCACTTCCACTCCTCGACCAGCTCGGGCCCGGCGGCACCGATGATCCGGCGCACCCGGGCAAGCAGCGTCCCCCGCCAATCCGCGAGGGACTCGATGTGACTGGTGATCCGTTCGGACGCGCTCATGCCCTCGCCGGCTGTCGGAGACGCGCCAAGCTAGATCAGCCCGTCGAGCTTGTCTTGTACAGGAACGACAGCTGGTTGGCTCCCTGCCGGACCCGCGCGGGCGTCTCCCCCATCAGCCGCCGCAGCGACCGGGTGAGGTGCGCCTGGTCGAAGTATCCGGCCTGGTGGACCGCGTCGAGGATGCCGACCCCGCTCTGGAGCAGGGTCGTCGCGTAGCGGGCCCGTTGGATCTGCCGGTAGGCCAGGTGGGTGATGCCTGTGGCCTGGACGAAGTGCCGCTGGGTGGAACGTCGGGACAGGGCCTGCCATTCGCCCGACAGGGCGGCGCTCACGGCAGGGTCGCGGGCGAGGATGCCGGCCTTGAATAGCCGGGCGAGGAAGGTCTCCGCGTTCTCGTAGCCGGGGTATTCCCAGGCGGAGCCCTGGAGCCAGAACGATCGGCGGCCGGCGCCGGGAAGGTTGACGTCCCTTCGGTCCATCAGCCTCGCCGCCGGGTACGCGGGGAGGAAGGTGCCCAGGCTGAGACGCATGCCGAGCCACTCGCCGCCGGCCGGGCAGTCACAGGGCGTGGGCCGGGTCTCCGGGCCGCGCAGGGTGACGACCGTCGTTCCCCGGTGCCGGGTGACGACGATCTCGCAGTGGGGCTCGGCGACCGAGACAAAAGTGCCCGCCCGCTCGCTGCGGGAGCGCCAGATCCGCTCGACCAGCGGCGAATCCGACGGGCGGTCCTCGAAGACCAGCAGGGGGCTGGAGGGCATGGCTGTCATTAATAATGCGTCGAGCGGGGGCTCGGGGAATCGACAAGCCAGTCACGTCATCCCGAGCGGAGCGAGGGACCTTGCCGGGCCGAGTTCGAAGCTGGGCTGGCAAGATCCCTCGCTTCGCTCGGGATGACGTACAGCGCTCGGGATGACGTACAGCGCTCGGGATGACGTACAGCGCTCGGGATGACACTCACCATAAGAACCGTCACTCGCCGAGTGACACCCACAGTGACGCGCAGGGGGCGATGGGGGGACGGGGTCGGACCATCCTCATGGAGTCACTTGACCGGTCGCCATCGCGACCAGGAGGACTCCATGAACGCCCAGACCAGACTGCTCGCCCTCGCCGCCGCCCTGGCCGCGACGGCGTGCGCGACGGATGACACGACGGCGCCAGACCTCGCAGAAGTGGTATCCACCGCGAAGCAGGAAGACGGCAGCGTGACCACCGTGCTCGACATGGGTGGCGGCGAGATGGCCGTCGGCACCATGGAAAGCGCAGGCTACGCCCAGCCCCCGGCGGCGGGATCGACCACCCTCGGCCAACCCGGATTCGACGACTACGAGTGCGACTCCTTCGGCACCGACTGGGTGGCGGACTGGAAGGCGGCCTTTGCCGGGAGGACCAAATACCGCGAGGCGCTCTACCCCCACTTCTATGCCCCGCCCTACACCTTCTATCCCGGGGCTTCAGTCTATCACGGCACCAACACCAACTCGAAGACCTACCTCGGCGCCTGCAACGGCGACGACACCGACACCCTGATCCTCGAGATCCACCGCCGGATCGCCGGGAAGTGGAAGAAGGTGCTCACGGTGAACATCCCGAGCTTCAAGAAGTACACGTTCTACAGCGGGGTGCCCGCGGCATACCGGGGGAAGACTTACGGCGCGAGCGGCGCCGTGGTCGAGCACTATGGCGTCGGAGCGGCCTGGACGTTGTCGCCTTTTGTGACGACGCCATGACTCGGAGCGCGGCGCGGTTGACGACTGCGGATTCCGGCAAGAGGTTCGGTGAGGTCTTGCCCCCCTCCCCAGCAACGGAGGTATCCCATGTCAGCGCCGCGCCGCCTCGCCGTCCTGCTGCTCATGTCTCTCGCCTGCGGCGGCGGCACCGATGAGGATCCGAGCGGCGACCTGCCCGAGGTGAGCGCGGCCCGGCTGGAGGAGCACATCCGCTATCTCGCAAGCGACCGGCTCGCCGGCCGGGGCACGGGCACACCGGGCTACGACTCGGCCGCCCGATACGTCGCCGAGCGCTTCGTCGAGCTCGGGCTGGATTCCGCGGGGACCAGCGGGTACTTCCAGCCGGTCCGCTTCCGCCGCGCCATCGCCGTCGAGGGAAGCAGCCTGGTCCTCGCCGGGCGCTCGGGACGTCGAGCCCTCGAGCCCTATGGGGATTACATCCCGGTCCCCAACTTCGTCGAGCCCAAGGCGGAGGTGACCGCGCCGCTGGTGTTGGCCGGCTTCGGCGTCACTGCGCCGGAACGAAGCTACGACGACTACGGGCGAGTGGATCCCAAGGGAAAGATCGTCGTCCTGCTCACCGGCGCGCCCTCCTCCTTTCCCGCGGCCGAGCGAGCGCACTACGCGAACAATCGGCTGAAGCGGGAGAACGCCGCCCGCCGAGGCGCGGTCGGCATCCTGGTGGTTCGAACCCGGGACCAGTCGTTTCCCTGGGACCGGGCGGTGAGGCAGTCCCGCCGCGGCAACATGCGCTGGCTGGATCGGGATGGCAGCCCGACGGACGTCTCGCCGGCCTTACGGGGGTACGCCACCCTCTCGGATAGCGCGGCGGCGCATATGTTCGAGGGGGCGCAGCAGCCGCTGAGCCAGGTCCTGGACGCGGCCGCGCAGGGAAAGCCGCCGGCTTTCGACCTCCCGCTCAGGGCCACTGTGCGCACGGTGAGCAGGTACGAGCGGCTGGAGAGCCCGAACGTCGCCGGCCTCCTGCGCGGCTCCGACTCCAGCCTTCGCGACGAGGTCGTGGTCTATACCGCGCATCTCGACCATCTCGGGATCGGGGAGCCGGTCAAGGGCGATTCCATCTACAACGGCGCGTTCGACAACGCCTCGGGCACGGCGGCGCTGCTGGAGGTGGCGAGAGCCTTCACCTCGCTGCCCGCGGCGCCGCGCCGCTCGGTGCTGTTCCTCGCCGTCACCGGCGAAGAGGAAGGATTGCTGGGCAGCGACTACTTCGCGAAATACCCCACGGTACCGCTCGAGCGCATCGTAGCGAACGTGAACATCGACGGGCTCGGCATCCTCTACCCGTTCCGGGAGATGTCGGCGCTCGGCGCGGAGCACTCGACCCTGGACTCCACCGTCGCGCGGGTCGCGAGGCGGATGGGGGTGACGGTCGTGCCGGATCCGTTCCCCCAGGAAGTGTTCTTCGTTCGGAGCGACCAGTACTCCTTCGTCCGTCGCGGCGTACCGGCCCTGTTCCCCTTCCTTGGAATGCGGAGCGACTCGGGGGTGGATGCGACCGCGATTTTCAAGGAATGGGTCGCGACGCGCTACCACACTCCGCAGGATGACGTGGACCAGCCGATGGACCTCGAGGCAGGCGCCACCAACGCGCAGCTCGAATTCTTGGTGGGACTCGACATCGCGAACGCGGACCAGCGGCCCACATGGAAGCCTGGGGACTTCTTCGGGAGCACCTTCGGCGGGAAGCGTTAGTCTCCGGGTCTGGTGCCGCAGTTCGCATGCGTTTGGCGGAATTGTTCGGGCCTCGCTGAGAGCAGACTAGCCGCGGCCCGTCAGGGCGGTGCATCTTTGGCCACCCCATGGACAACCCTGCCCTCCCTCGGCTCGCCTCGGCCCTGGCCGACCGCTACGTCGTCAGCCGCGAGCTGGGACAGGGCGGCATGGCCACGGTCTATCTCGCCGAAGACCTGAAGCACGGCCGCAAGGTCGCCATCAAGGTCCTCCACCCCGAGCTCTCCGCCGTCCTCGGCAGCGAGCGCTTCCTCGGCGAGATCAAGGTCACCGCCAACCTCCAGCACCCCCACATCCTCGGCCTGATCGACTCGGGCGAGGCCGACGGCCTGCTCTACTACGTCATGCCCTACGTGGCCGGCGAATCGCTGCGGGCGCGGCTGGCCCGGGAGAAGCAGCTCCCGGTGGACGAGGCCGTGCGGCTTGCGAGGGAGGTGGCGTCCGCCCTGGACTACGCCCACCGGCAGGGCGTGGTCCACCGCGACATCAAGCCGGAGAACACCCTGCTCCAGGATGGGGCCGCCCTGGTCGCCGACTTCGGCATCGCCCTCGCCGTGCAACAGGCCGGCGGCAACCGAATGACCCAAACCGGGATGTCGCTCGGCACGCCGGCGTACATGTCGCCCGAACAGGCGATGGGGGACCGGGAGATCGGCCCGCGCAGCGACGTCTACGCGCTAGGCGCCATGACGTACGAGATGCTGGCGGGCGAGCCGCCCTTCACCGGCCCGAACTCGCAGGCGATCGTCGCCAAGGTGCTCACCGAGCAGCCGCCGCCGCTCCGGGCCAAGCGGCCGATGGTGTCGCCGGCCGCGGAGGCGGCAATCCTGACCGCGCTGCAGAAGCTGCCCGCGGATCGGTGGCGGTCGGCGAAAGAGTTCAGCGATGCGCTGGCGGGCACCGGTGCGCAAGCGTCATACGCCACGCCGGCGCCGACGGTCCCGATGGCCGTCCCGGTGCGCAGGGCGGGCGGGCTCAAGCGTGTCGTGCCGTGGTTGGGCTGGGTCGCCGCCGGCATCGCGGGCGCGCTCGCCGTGTGGGCTCTGCTGCGCCCCCGCCCCGAGATGTTCCCCTCGCGTCTCGCGATCATGGCGCCGGGACTGGGCGGCAGCGGCGTCGGCTCCTCCCAACGGCACCTGGCGTTTCTCCCCGATGGCCAGGGACTGGTCTACGCCGTCACGGGCGGTGACGGGATCATGCGCCTGATGCGCCAGTCACTGGATGCGGATGCCCCCTCGCCGATCCCAGGCGCGCTCAGGTTGGGCAGCCCCATCGTCTCGCCGGACGGCAGATCTCTCGTGGCGACGCAGGCCGTGAGGAACCAGATGCTGCGGCTGCCCCTGGAGGGTGGTACGCCGGAGCTGCTGGTCCGGCAGAGCGTGACGTTGATCGAGTCGAACGACGCCGTGTGGGCGGCTGACGGCAGCGTGTGGTTGACCAAGGCGGGGGCGGTTGCGCAGGTGGTGGGCGACTCGGTGGTCCGGCGGGGATCGGGGAACCAGTACCAATTGACCCAGATCCTGCGGGACGGACGCACCGCAGTGGTCGTGCAGAACCGGCTCGGCAACACCGGCGGGCCGGTGCTGCTGATGGACGTCAAGACCGGCGCCGAGACCCAGTTGCTGGCCACGCCGGTCGTCGACGCCCGTGTCACCGGCGACTTCCTGGTGTTCGTCCCCCTGAACGGGAACCTCCAGGCCGCGCCCATTGACCTGGGCGCCCGCCGGCTGACCGGGCCGCCGGTAACGGTCGGCACCAACGTCGCCATCACCGGGACCTCGGTGGCCCAGCTCGCGGTGGCCGCCAACGGCAACGTGGCTTACATCCCCGAGGAGCCCGCGTCGCTCGAGTTCGTGGAGCGTACCGGCGCCGCCCGGCCGGTGACGGGCGAGCGGCGGAACTTTCACTCGCCCATGTTCTCGCCCGACGGCCGCCGCCTTCTCCTGGACTTCACCTCGGTCGAAGGCCGCAACGTCTGGGTGCTCTCGCTGGACGACGGGACGCTGTCACGGGCCAGCTTTGACCGGGACGGGCACGACGGCACCTGGACGCCGGACGGGCGGTTCATCACCTATATCGTTCCGGTCAACGGGCGCGATGGCGTGACCCTGCTCCTGTTGCGGAAGCCACCGGGGAGCGCCGAACCCCCCGACACCCTGCTGGCGTCGCGACTCGTCTCGTACACCGGCGTGTGGCTGCGGGACGGCAGCGCCCTCGTCACCACCATCTCCGACGATCTGCGCCGCGACTCCCGACGGCTGGATTCGGCCCAGGCGGACTCGCGGCCAGACGTTGCCATCGTGCGCAACGCGGGCCGCGGTCCGATCGAGCCACTGGTGGCCAGCCCCTTCTCGGAGCAGTACGTCGGCGTCTCCCCCGACGGCCGGTGGATCTCGTTCGTCTCCGACCAGTCGGGCCAGGACGAGGTCTATGTGCGCGACCTCGAGGGCCACGGTGACCAGGTCACCGTCTCGCTCGACGGTGGGAACGAGCCGGTGTGGAGTCGCGACGGAAAGGAGCTGTTCTACCGGGAGAGCAAGGCGACCGATCCCTATCTCGTCGCCGCCGGCATCTCGACGGCGCCGGCCCTGCGGGTGGCCGGCCGCAAGCGGCTGTTCCCCATCGGGGACCTCGTGGGGACCGCGCCGCACGCCAACTACGACATCTCGCCCGATGGCAAGACCTTTGTCGTGGTGCGCCGCAGCCCGGCGGCCCGGATCGTGGTGATCCAGAACCTGCCGGGGTTGGTGAAGCGGCTCCAGAGCGCGGCGGGCGCCGGGCAGTAAACGGGCCGCAGGTCACCGAGGCGCATCCGGTATTGCGCCTTTCGCCATCGCACAGTAGCCTTCCTATGGGACCACCATAGGAAACCCTCCCCATGGCCGCCAAGCAGGACGTCCAGCCCGGCACCCTGGCCCTCATGATTCTCCGCACGCTGGAGGTCCTGGGCTCCCTCCACGGATACGGCATCGCCCGGCGCATCGAGGAAACCAGCAAACAGAAGATCCAGCTCAACTACGGCACCCTCTACCCCGCTCTGCTCAAGCTGGAGCAGGAGGGGTTTATCACGGCTGCCTGGGGCCGGTCCGACAATAACCGCCGGGCCAAGTACTACTCGCTCACGCCCGCGGGGAAGAAACGCCTGGCGCAGGAAGCCCGCGAGTGGCACCGCACCGCCGACCTCATCGCCGCGTTCCTGGCACCCCGTGAGGAGGCCCCATGAGATACCTCCGCCTTGCGCTCGCCCGCGTCCGCGGCCTGTTCGCCGGCCGCCGCGAGGACGACGACCTCCGCGAGGAGCTGGAATCTCACCTGGAGATGGAGACTGCCGAGCTGATGCGCCGCGGGCTGGACGCCAAGTCGGCGCGGCGCCAGGCGCTGCTGGCTTCGGGCGGTCTCACCCAGGCCGCCGAAGCGGTGCGGGACCAGCGCGGCCTGTCGTGGGTCGAGAACGCGATGGCGGATCTCCGCTTCGGCGTTCGCTCCCTGCGCCGCAATCCCGGGTTCACCGCCGTCGTCGTGGTCACCCTCGCGCTCGGCATCGGCGCCACCACCGCGATCTTCAGCGTCGTCCGCGGGGTGGTGCTCAAGCCGCTGCCCCACCGCGACGGCGACCGGCTGGTCTATCTGCGCCACTCGACCGTGGGGCTCGGCGGCGAGAACGTGCTCTTCTCGGTGCCGGAGATACGCGACCTCCGCACCGGCGCGTCGGCGTTCGCCGGCATCGCGGAGTACTCGCCCTGGCAGGCCGTGCTGAAGGGCGACGCCGACGTGGTCAGCATCCAGGTCGGCCTCGTCACCGGCAACTTCTTCGACGTCATGGGCCTCTCGCCGGTGGTGGGCCGACTCACCCGCGCGAGCGACGACGGTCCCGGCGTCCCGCCAGTGATGGTGCTGACCCACGACTTCTGGATCCGTCGCTTTGGCGCGGATTCCGCCATCGTCGGCCGCCCGCTCCTCATGAACGGTCAGACGGTGACCGTGATCGGGGTGCTGCAGCCCGCGCCCTACTTTCCGGACCAGGTGGATTGCTTCCTCAACATGGTGTTCAGCGAGCACCACCTGAGCGCGACGATGGTCGAGGGTCGCACCCACCGCATGACCGAGCTGATCGGGCGGCTCGCGCCGAGCGCGACGCTCGACCAGGCGCGGACCGAGATCACCACCATCCACGCCCGGCTCCAGCGCGGGTATCCCGACGCCTACGATCCCGGGTCTCACTACCGGCTCGCGGTGATTCCATTCAAGCAAGCCATCGCCGGCCGCGCCCAGCTCACGCTGTGGCTGCTCATCGGCGTCGCGGGGTTCATCCTCGTCATCTCGGCCGCGAATGTCACCAGTCTCACGCTGATGCGGGGCGTTCGCCGCGGCCACGAGCTGGTGGTGCGCACCGCACTCGGCGCCGGCTACGGCCGGCTGCGGCGGCTGCTTCTGGTGGAGAACCTCCTGCTCGCGCTCTCGGGGGCCGCGCTCGGCCTGGTCATCGCGCTGGGCGGGCTCGAGCTGCTGGTCCGCCTCGTCGCCCGGTACTCGCCGCGCGCCGGCGAGATCCAGCTCGACCGCGCGGTGCTCGGGTTCACGCTCGGGCTCTCGGCCGCGATCGCGCTGCTCCTCTCGTTCGCGGCCTCGCTCCCTCGCGGGGACGCCGGAAGCGCGCTGGTCTCGGCCGGACCGAACCGGCTCACGGGTACTGCGGGCAAACAGCGCTTGCAGCGCGGGTTGGTGGTGGCCCAGATCGCGGTGTCGGTGGTGCTGCTCGCCGGCGCCGGACTGCTGACCCGGACCATGATGGAGCTGTCCGCGGTCAGCACCGGTCTCAAGACCGAGGAAGTCCTGACCATTCCGGTGCCGTTCCGCTCGACCGACTCCGCCGCAGACGCCGCCGCCAAGGGATACCTCCGCAGCATGGCGGACGAGATCCGGGGACTTCCCGGCGTGGTCGACGTGGGTATCGGCTCCGATCTGCCGCTCTCGAGCTCGCTCTTCATCATGGACCTCAAGGTCGAGGGGAAGCCGTCGTCGGCCGGCCAAGCGATTCCGCGCGCGGAAGGCCGCATGGCCGACCCCGACTACTTCCGCGCCGCCGGCATCCCGCTCCTTCGGGGCCGGGAGTTCACCAGCGCCGACCGGAAAGGGGCGGGCCAGGTCGTGATCGTCAACCAGGCCCTGGCCGACATCCTCTTCCCCGGCGAGAGCCCGATCGACCGCCACATCGCCTGGACCGGCGACGTCCTTCGATTCTCTCCGTTCAACGGGGACTGGCGCACCGTCGTCGGCGTGGTGGGCAACACCCAGGACGGGGGGCTCGACGCGGCGCCGCCCGCCACCATGTACATGCCGTTCGCCCAGGAGCTGACCTACGTCGGTGGACTGGTGGTGCGCGCCGACAGCAATGTGTCGGCGCTGGCGGGCGCTGCGACGCGCATCGTGCGCGGCCTGGCGCCGGGCGTTCCGATCGAGAACGTGCGGACCGTGGCGCAGATCAAGGAGCAGAGCGTCACACCGCGCCGGCTCAACGCCGTCCTGGTCTGGTCGTTCGGCCTGCTCGCGCTGATCATCGCGGCGGTGGGGATCGCCGGCGTGCTGGCGTTCTCGGTGAGCGCACGGACCAACGAGATCGGAGTCCGCATGAGCCTCGGCGCGGCGCCTGCTCGCGTGCAGCGGATGATCCTCGGCGAAGGCGGGGTGTTGCTGGCGCTGGGACTGGTGTTGGGCCTGCTTGGCGCGCTGCTCGCGGCGCGCGCGATTCAGGGGCTGCTGTTCGGGGTGGCACCGTACGATCCGGCGACGTTCGGGGCCGTCGCACTCGTCATGGCGGTTATCGGCATCGCGGCAAGCTGGATTCCCGCGCTCCGGGCGTCGCGAGTGGACCCGGTGGTCACCATGCGAGCGCAATAGCCCTGTACTTCATCCCGAGCGAAGCGAGGGACCTTGCCGGCCCAGCAAGTTCCCTCGCTTCGCTCGGGATAAAGTACAAACGACCCGGCTACCAGTCCGTCGGACGGTAGTCCTTCAGGAATTGCCCCCACACGTGCTCGCCGCTGTTCATGCCGGCGATGATCGGATCCAGGATCCGCGCCGCCCCATCGACGATATCCAGCGGCGGGTGAAACCGATGCTCCGCCACCTTCCGCGCCGCGATCTCCGCCGGATCCTCGTCCGTCACCCACCCCGTGTCCACGCTGTTCATGTGGATCCCGTCCTGCTGGTAGTCCGCCGCCGCCGTCCGCGTCATCATGTTGAGCGCGGCCTTGGCCATGTTGGTGTGGGGATGCCGCGTCGTCTTGAAGTTGCGGTAGAACTGGCCCTCCATCGCGGACACGTTGACGATGTGCTTATCACGCTCCGGAGTCCGGAGCAGCAGCGGCTTGAGCCGCGCGTTGAGGATGAACGGCGCCACCGCGTTGACCAGCTGCACCTCCAGCAGCTCCACCGACGACACGTCGGCCATCAGCATCCGCCATGAGTTGTGCTCGCGCAGGTCTACCTGCTGCAGGTCCTGGTCGAGCCGGCCCTGGGGGAAGAGGTGCCGCTGCGGCTCGCGCTCGTCGTCCAGCAACGGCACCTGGGACAGCTCCGCCGGATGGACCAGCCCGGCGATGCTGGGCAGCCGGCGCTCGAACGCCGCGGTCGTGACGGCCTTGCCCGGTCCCGCGGACCCGTCGAGGTGCAGGTGCGCGCCGCGCCAGCCGTGCCAGCTGCTCAGGAGCTTTCGCGCGGGCTCGGACATGCGGTGGACCGCCGTCCGCTCCCCTTCCATCATGTGCTCGTAGAAATCGGGCGGCCGGCGGACGGTCTGGCAGGCGTTGTTGACGATGAAGTCGAGCCGGTCGCGGGTCGCCAGCAGCTCGTCACAGAATGCCTCCACACTCGGCGTATGCCGGAGATCGAGCCCGAAGACCTCGAGCCGGTCGGACCAGTCGTCGAAGTCAGGCTCCTGGGCGTAGCGGGCCGCCGAGTCGCGGGGGAAACGGGTGGTGACGATCAGTCGCGCGCCGGCTCGAAGCAGCTTGATCCCCGCCTGGTAGCCGATCTTGACCCGGCCCCCGGTCAGCAGCGCCACCCGGCCCCGGAGGTCGGCCGTCTCGGTGCGCTTGGCGAAGTTGAGCTCGGCGCACGGCGGGCAGAGCTGGTCGTAGAAGTGGTGGATCTCGGTGAACTTGTTCTTGCAGACGTAGCAGTGCTGCGGATCGATCGGCTCCCGGAGGTCGGGGTCGCCAGGCGCGTCACGCTGCTCGAAGCCCGCGGGCGGAAAGACGTTGGGGCTCGTGTAGACCGGCTGGCGGCGGAGCGCGCGGATCCCGGTGGCGCCGCGCGCCTGCTCCTCGCGGCTGACCTTGGAGGCCTTGCGCTCCCGCATGGTGGCCCGGGCCAGCCGGCGGCGCGCGATGGCGTCGGGCGAGTAGACGTGGCCGGCCAGCCTGGATCAGGCGGTGCCGGTCATCGGTGGGCACGCCGAGGAGGAGCGCCCGGTCGGCCACGATCTGTTCGAGCAGCGCGGTGGCGGCACGCAGGCGCTCGAGAAACGCGGGGTCGGATGTGGTCATGGCGCTGGAAGTTTAACCAGCGATCACGTGCGGCCGAACGGTTTCGGTCCGCTAGCGACCCACGCCCGACAGCTCGCGGGCGACGTTGAAGAGAGCGGTAAAGCCGAAGGAGAGGGTGGTGCTGGCGAGGACATCCCCGGCGCCGCTGCCATCGTGCTCCCAGGCCATCCGGGCGAACCGGCCAGCGTAGGCGCCGGCCATGCTGGGGACGGCGAGGGCACGGGAGCCGTCGGCGCGGCGGTCGGTGAAGGTCTCCAGGAGAGCGTGCTGGACCTTGTTGCCGAAGCCGCTGCAGTCGCAGGGCTGGTATCCGGTGCTGTGCCCCATGGCGGCGGCGAGGCCGTGCTCGACGCTGGTTTCGATCGCCATCTGGCCGGCGCGGGAAGCGATCTCCCGGCCCATGTCGATCTCCTTGTCGCGCAGCCCGGTCAGTACGCCCCCGCCGATCACTTTGACGAAGGTGGAGGGGCCCGCGAGGTCATTCAGGTAGTTCTGGACCCGGGCGTTGGCGGGATTGAACCGGATGGAATTGGCCGGCTGGACCGGTTGGGACTGGGCTTGGGACCGGCAGGGATACACCACCAAAGCGGTTGCAACACAACAACATAGCGTCGAGGAGCGACGCACCGCTCCGGCAGAGAAGCCCATTTATGACCGCCTAATTGGAAGATCGGGTACTGCGACATCATGGCCGGGAACTGGCCGGACTGACAAAATCGCTAGTCGGGCCTGATATCTCAACCGATGGAAAAGCGAATTCAAGTGTTCCCCGAGTGAGCGGATGCTCACTACTCCGCCAGCGAGTGGGGGAGACGGGACAAACGCCGGGCAATTGCGCACTTGCAGCGCTCGCCGAGCGGGCGTCGGGGTCCGGTGGCAAGTGCTAAAATTGCCCGGCGTTCGTCCCGCCTCCCCCACTCGCCCTAGCGCACCGGGAAGTCGCGAGCAGAGCTGGGCGTTCCCGGACGGTTGTGTGAGCGGGGCCGGGGCAGGAGCGCGGGGCGATTTTAGCACTTGCCACTGGACCCCGACGCCCGCCAGGCGAGCGCTGCAAGTGCGCAATCGCCTCGCGCTCCTGCCCCGACCCCGCTCACCCGCTCCAAGAGCCTTTCTAGCTCGACCCGCCGCGGCGACGGCGCGGTGAGCGCCCCGCCCCACCCGGTCGCCTCCACTTCGCCTCCGCGCGCGTCCGCTCCTCCGCTCCCCTCTTCCCCGCGTAGTCGAAGTCCGGCACCAGAACGCGCGGCAATCGCCGGCCGAGGGCTCGCTCGATCCGATTGAGATCGGGCTCCTCCTCCGGTGCCACGAACGTAAACGCGTCGCCCACCGCCTCCGCCCGGGCGGTTCGGCCGACGCGGTGGATGTAGTCATCCGGCACCTTCGGCACGTCGAAGTTCACCACGTGGCCCAGCGCCTCGATGTCGATTCCGCGCGCGGCGATGTCGGTCGCCACCAGGACGCGGTGTTTCCCGCTCCTGAAACCGGCCAGCGCGGCGGTGCGCTGCGCCTGCGACCGGCTTCCGTGGATCCGCTCGGCCGCGATGCCGTTCCGCGCCAGAAACTTCTGGAGCCGATCGGTCCGGTGCTTGGTGCGGGTGAAGACCAGCGCCTCCTGCATGTCGCCCCGCTGGAGCAACGCCAGGAACAACGCCGACTTGAGCTCCTGGTGCACCGGGTACACCGCCTGGGTGATCCCCACGGCGGGCGCGGCCCGGCGCTCCAGGTTGATGGCGACCGGATTGCGCAGCATGTCGCGGGTGAGCGCGAGGATCGGCGCCGGCATGGTGGCGCTGAAGAACAGCGTCTGCCGTTTGGCGGGAAGGTGGCGGAGGATCTTCCGGATCTCGGGGAGAAATCCCATGTCGAGCATCCGGTCGGCCTCGTCCAGCACCAGGATCTCGAGCCCGGACAGCTTGGCATAGGGCCGGGAGAAGTGATCCAGCAGCCGGCCGGGCGTGGCCACGATGACGTCCACTCCGCTCCGGAAGGCGTGCTCCTGCGGACCCATGCCGACGCCGCCGAACACGGACGCCGCCGTCACCGGCGTGTGCACCGCGAGATCGTCGAGGTCCTCCACGATCTGCGCGGCCAGCTCGCGAGTGGGGGTGAGGATGAGGGCCCGGGTGGTGCCGCGCGGCTTGTCGATCAGCCGGTGCAGGATCGGCAGCCCGAAGGCCGCGGTCTTCCCGCTCCCGGTCATGGCGCAGGCGAGGACGTCCCGGCCGGCCATCGCGGGCGGCACCGCGTCCGCCTGAATCGGAGTAGGGCGGGCGAAGCCGAGCTCTTTCACGCCCTTGAGGAGACTGGGGTGGAGCTTCAGTGAGGAGAAGGGCAACTTAGCGCTCGATCGTGTGGCGCATGGGATCACCTTGGAAGGGCACGGTCAACAGGATTGGTGCGACGCCGCGGGATGATACTCAGGACCCCGGCCGGCAGCATACCTTCAGATTTGTTCGATAGGCTCCAGAGGTGGGCGCTCCCGGACAGTTGTGTGAGCGGGGCCGGGGCAGGAGCGCGGGGCGATTTTAGCGCTTGCCACCGGACCCGGTGGCCCGCCCGGCGAGCGCTGCAAGCGCGCAATCGCCCCGCGCTCCTGCCCCGGCCCCGCTCACGCGCACCCCCCCCCAAAGCGTAGCGAGGGACACTCTCACCAGTCTTCGAACGACTGGAGAGAACGCCCCTCGCTACTCTCTCGGACGAAATATTACCGCATGCTTCTGCTATGTACTGCTAGCGCACTCGGCAGGAGCCGCCCGTGTGGCTGCTGGCCTTGTCGGCCAGGACCCGAACCGCGTCCCTCACGTCCGACCGGCCGAAGTACCCCTCGTCATACCTTGAGAGCAGCAGCCCGCAAACCCGCGCCTGCCCCAGCATCGCCGAGCCCCAGTTCCGGAGCTGGCTGGCACTCATCGCCCAGCTCCCGCTCTTTTCGCCGCGCAGCCCGCTGGCGCTGGTCCCGCCGTTCAGCACGTTCATGCCGACCAGCAGGCCGAGCTTCGCCTTGGCCGCGTCGTTCGCCTGCTTGTTGACCCAGGCGCCGGCGTCGCCCGCCGAGCTGGAGTAGATCACCGAGGCGGCATCCAGGTACTGCCAGGTCCGGCCGGCCAGCCACGAGGGCGAGGCCTGCACGACCGTCGGCATGCCGGACCAGCGCTGGCGGCTGTACTTCGCCATCTCCTCCAGCGTCGCCAGGGGAATCTCCCGCCCGCCCCACACGTTGGTCGACTGCGGGTTCGCCACCAGCAGGTGGCCCGCGATCGTTCCGTCACGCACATACGAGGACAGATCCACGCCGGCATACTTGTCGACGGCCGACTTCCACTTGGTCAGGTTGAACCGGCCGTTCGCGTCCGCCACTTCGTCCGTGGTGAGGCGCAGGACGACCCGGGCGCCCGCCTGCCGCGCCGCGGCGGCGATGCCGAGCACGGTGGACGGCGTCGCGCCGCGGACCGAGCCGCTGAACGAGTTGATCTCAGCCGTGGGCAGGCCATAGGGCCCGAACGGCACCCCCGCGCCCGGTGGCGACGGCGGAGGCTCGGCCGGCGGAGGATTCGACGGCGGCGGGTTCGACGGCGGCGGGTTGTTCCCGCCTCCGGACGTCGCGCCGCCCCAGCAGGTCTTCGAGCTCCGGTTCTCCGCCGACCTGCGCAGCTTGTCCATCGCGGCTTCCATGCTGCCGGACGCCTGGTGCCGGTCGTCGTACTTCCAGCTGATGAAGGCGCAGGGATAGGTGCTGCTCAGCAGCGCCTGGCCGTACGACTCAACCTGGGCCGGGCTCATCTCGCCCTTGCTCGGGCTACCGTCGAGGAGGTTGAGCCCGACGATCAGCGCCAGGTTCTTGGCCCGTGCCTTGGCGACGTTCTCGTCGAGGAACTTCCGGGCGTCAGGCCACCGGTTCGCCGCGTACTGGGCCCACGCCGCGTCGAGATGGCGGAAGGTCCCGTTGTAGCCTGCGAGATACTCCGGCCAGGTGCGGACGATGGTCGCCATGTTGGGCCACAGCTCCTTGCTGTAGCGCGCCATCTCCTCCACCGTCGCCGGGGAGATCTGGTGACCTTTCCAATTGGCCTCGTCCTGCGGCTCGTCGATCAGGTAGTGGCCGATGATGGTGCCGTCGGCGATATAGGAATTGAAGTTCACGCCCCGGTATTGGCCGACCACCGACTTCCACTTGGTCAGGCTGAAGTTGCCGGAGCCGTCCTTGATGTACCGGTCGCCATAGGAGAGGCGGATCGCCACGCGGCCGCCGCGGGCCTTGATCGCCGCGAGCTCGCCGAGGAGCTGGTTGGGATAGATGATGCGCTGGGCGCCGTTGAACCGGGAGCCGAACTTCTCGGCCGGCAGAGCGAAAGCGCCGAAGGGGATGCCGCCTGAGAACGAAGCGGCGCCGGAATTGTCGGTAGAGCCAGTGAGGTCGGGTTCGAGGGACTTGTCGCTGTTACAGGCCGTCAGGGCCAGCAACGTGGCGAGCAGGGGCGCTCGAAAACGAGCGATTCTCCGGGCGAGCTTGAACGTGTAGGTCATGTCGGACTCTCGAGCGTGGGCGTGTGCCGTGAACTGCGAGCGAGTATTTGGGGGGGATCCGAAGGGTCGGATCGCTCATCGCGCAAGGCAAAGTGTGGGCCTGTCGGGCCAAAATCTGGGAATTTGGCCGAAGATCGGGCGAATCGAGGGTTAACGGGCGCTGTGGGTTAGGTTTGGTGCATCTGTTTGCAGCGGGGGCGCGGGGCGGGGTGCAAGAGTGTTTGCAGATTTGCAGGGGTGGATCGCTGCCGGGCGAGCGTCCGGGAAAGCGGTGGAACCCTATTTTCCCTTTCCCTACCACTCTGAGGCACGGTGATCCAGGATCGGTCCGACCAGCGCTACCGCCTCCTCATCGCGACTGCCGCTCTCGTCATCATCGCCGCCGGCATACGGGAAGCCGCCGAGGTGTTGAACAGCATCCTATTGGCGATGCTGCTCACCGTCACGGTCGTCCCGGCGTTCGACAGGTTGCGGCGGCGAGGCGTCTCCAAAGGGCTCGCCGTCATCCTCACTAGCCTGCTCCTCGTCGGCGTGTTGCTCGCGCTGCTCGGCATCCTCGGACTCTCAGGCACTCGGCTGATTCAGGTGCTGCCCTCATATCAGGATCGGGCCCACGACTTGGAGCGGTCGTTCGAGAGCCTACTGATCAGTCGCGGTATCGATCCGGGACGGGTCATCACACCGGACTTGGTCGATCCGAACCGGCTGCTGAGCCTGGCCGCGGGATTTCTGTCGGGGCTCGGCCAGGTGTTGAGCCAGGCCCTGCTGCTGATCCTGATCGTGGCCTTCTTCCTGGCCGAACGGGGAATCCGCGACCACACCTTCCAGCCCGGCGGCACGGCGGCCCGGGTCGCGCGCGACGTCCGGCAATACCTAGTCATCACCGCGCTAACCGGCCTCGGCTTCGCAATCGTGGTCTATGTCCTGATGCTGGCCGTGGGGACCGACCTCGCGCTGGTGTGGGCCGTGCTCGCCTTCATCATGAACTACGTGCCCAACGTCGGGATCATCCTCTCGGTGATCCCGCCGGTCATCCTCACGCTGCTCGAGCTGGGCTGGCAGCGGGCGATCGTGGTGCTGGCTGGTTTCCTGGTGCTCAACTTCGTGGTGGACAACCTGGTCAAGCCGCGGTACATGCAGAGCGGGCTCGATGTGCCGCCCCTGGTCGGTCTGCTGTCCCTGGTCATCTGGGCTTACCTGCTCGGCCCGATCGGGGCGATCCTGGCGCTACCGCTGACGATCGCGCTCAGGCGGTTGCTGCGCGACGCTGAGGTGGACGTGCCGGGCCTCAGCTCACCCCCTGACGAGGTTGGGCAGCCAACATGAAAAATGAAAAAGCATTTCATCTAATTGATTGGTAGAAGGCCTCGATGTCAGTCCTGAAGCGGAATAACGTGAAGGTGTCGGGTCAGGGCGAGCAACCGATCATGTTCGCGCACGGGTTCGGTTGCGACCAGCACATGTGGCGGTTCGTCGCGCCGGCGTTCGAGGCCGGGTATCGGGTGGTGTTGTTCGATCACGTCGGCGCCGGCCGCTCGGAACTCGGCGCATACGACCGGGCGAAGTACGGCAAGCTGGACGGCTACGCCAGAGACGTGCTGGAGATCTGCGCCGAGCTGGATCTGAAGAACGTGATCTTCGTCGGGCACTCGGTGAGCGCGATGATCGGTGCGCTGGCCGCCAAGATGGAACCGGATCGGTTCGCCCGGCTGGTGATGGTCGGCCCCTCGCCCCGGTACGTGAACGACGGGGACTACGTCGGCGGTTTCACCCGCGCGGACATCGACGGGCTGCTCGATTTCCTCGACAGCAACCACATGGGCTGGTCGACCACGATGGCGCCCCACATCATGGGGAATCCCGACCGGCCGGAGCTGTCGGAAGAGTTGAGCAATAGCTTCTGCCGGACCGACCCGGAGATCGCACGCCACTTCGCCCGGGTGACCTTCCTCTCCGACAACCGCGCGGATCTCCCGCAGATACAGGTGCCGTCGCTCGTCCTCCAATGCTCCGATGACGCCATCGCGCCGGACCAGGTAGGCGCCTACGTGCACAGCCATCTGCCGAACAGCCGGCTGGTGCGGATGCAGGCGCAGGGCCACTGCCCCAATCTGAGCGCCCCCGAAGAGACCGTCGCCGCAATCCAGGCATTCCTGGCCCAGTGAGCCCGCCCGAAGAGAGCCCCATCGAGCTGTACGACGAAGCGCCCTGCGGCTACGTGACCACGCAGCTCGACGGCACGTTCGCGCGCGCCAACCGGACCTTCCTCGACTGGGTCCGCCATACCGAGGACGAGCTGGTGCCGGCCCGGCGCTTTCAGGATCTGCTGACGGTGCCGGGCCGGATCTTCTACGACACCCACTTCGCCCCGCTGCTCCGGATGCAGGGCATGGTGAAGGAGGTGGCATTCGACCTGGTGCGCGCGGACGGGTCTCGGCTCCCCGCCTTGGCCAACGCCGTGCTGGTGAAGGACGCCGAGGGTCGCCCCGCGTCCATCCGCACCACGCTGGTCGATATCACCGACCGGCGGCGGTACGAGCAGGAGCTGCTGGACGCCCGCCGGCGAGCCCAGCAGCTCGCGGCCGTGGTGGAGGTGTCGGGCGACGCGATCATCATGGCAGGGCCGGACGGGACGGTGCGGACCTGGAACGGCGGCGCCGAACGGATGTTCGGGTGGAGAGCGGAGGAAGTGGTGGGACGGCGGGTGCGCGACTTCCTGGTCCCGCCCGACAAGCTCGAGGAATACGAAAGCCTCATGGCCTTGCTCCTGGCCGGCCGCGAAGTGCGGCTGGAGACCCTGCGGATGACCCGGGCCGGGCAACCGCTCCAGGTGTCCATTGCGTCGACCCCTCACGAGGCGGCGCTGGGCGAGGTCCTGGCCGTATCCACCATCATGCGGGACGTCTCCGAGCGCGCCCAGGTCGAGGAGGCACGACGCCGGGCCGAGCGTCTGCAGGTGGTGAGCACGCTGGCAGGAGGCGTGGCGCACGAGGTCAACAACCAGATGACGGTGGTGCTGGGACTGGGCGAGTTCGTGCTGCGCAGCCTGGGAACCGGCCACCCGCAAGTCGAAGACGTCCGCGCGATGATGGCGGCCGCCACGCGATCGGCCCGCACCAGCCTTCAACTCCTGGCGTTCAGCCGGCAGCAGCTCTTCGACCCGCAGCTCCTCGAGCTCCGCTCCCTCGTGACCGAGTTGGCGCCCGCGCTGTCGGAGCTGCTAGGGCCGGGGAGGACGCTGCTGGTCGGGCCGGGCCTCGCGCCCGGCCGGGTGCGGTCGGATCCCGGCCAGATGGAACAGGTGCTCCTCAACCTGGTCGCCAATGCGCGGGACGCGATGGACATCGGCGGCCGTCTCCTCATTACGGTCGAGGACGCGAAGCTGGGCGAGGAGGAGATCCGGGCCCACCCGTCGGAGGATGTGGTGCCGGGCGATTACGTGCTGCTGTCGGTGTCCGACGACGGGAGCGGCATGGAGCCCTCGACGCTGGCCCGGATCTTCGAGCCGTTCTTCACCACGAAGCCGGTGGGACAGGGCACCGGGCTGGGCCTCTCGATGGTCTATGGGATCGTGAAGCAGCATGGGGGGCAGATCTGGGTCACCAGCGAGCCGGGAAGCGGCACGACGGTTCGGATCTACTTGCCGGCGGCCACGGGTGACTGAGTGGGCGGTTGCGGCGGTTACGGCGGTTACGGCGGTTACGGCGGTTACGGCGGTTACGGCGGTTACGGCGAGGTAAACGTCATCCCATGAACGTATGTCGGGATCTTGATCTCATGTACCGGCCGATCCTCGCCTCGCTCGGCATGACGTGCAGTTGATTCGTCTGCCGAAACCGCCGAAACCGCCACCAATCCGGCTACCAGTACCAGGGCCGCCAGTACCCGAACCTGAGCCTCCGACCCCACCCCGCATTGTATCCCCAGCGCACGTCATACGGATTGGCATAGGCCGCGCGAGCATACCGCTCCGCGACCACGTACGTCGCCACCGCGTACTCGAAGTTCTCGCCGGCGGGCTTCATCTGCTCGACCAGACTCCGCAGACCCGTCTCGGCGTCGTCCGTAGTCCCCTGCAGCGCACGCAGGTCCCAGTGCCCGTCGCGCGCGAAGCGGCCCACCTGGAACGGCGTACTGGAGATGGCGGCGAGCACCGTGCCGTGCCCGGTGCTGTCGTCGGCGATGAACGCCTCGCGGCCGCCCCGGTCCTTCAGCTCGTACTTCTTCCCGGCAGCGATCCGCTGCTCGTCTTTTGGATCCAGCGGGAACAGCACCCTGACTCGTCCGGCGGCATCCGCGCGCAGCACGATCAGATAGCCCTCTTCCGCGGACTTGGCATACACCTTGGCCCGGTCGGCGAACCCGTAGTTGCCATCGGCATTGAACCAGACGCGGATCGGAGGATCGACGGCGGCAGCGTTTGTGGGGAGTGGCGCGACCAGCGCGTGAGAGGCCAGCAACAGCAGTGAGGCCAACATAGTACGTCCCTGACACCTTTCGTCCGGCGCCGGGAGAACGTCCGTCCTCGCAGTATCGGCGCCTATCCTACTATGCGATGAACAAGGGCCGGCACGGCCATGTTCCGCGTGGCGGGCTATAATAGCAGGCATGATCCTCCTCCCCGCGCTGAACGCCGCGCTCCGCGATCGCTATCGCGTGGAGCGGGAGCTCGGCCGGGGTGGGATGGCGACCGTCTACCTGGCTCACGACCTCCGCCACGATCGGCCGGTCGCCCTGAAGGTCCTCGACCCCGCGCTGAGCGTCAGCGTCGGCGCCGACCGCTTCCTGCTGGAGATCCGCCTGACCGCACGGCTCCAGCATCCCCACATCCTGCCGCTGCTCGACTCCGGGATACTGGAGATCGGTCCCGGGCCTGCCCCGCCCTTCTATGTGATGCCCTATGTCGAGGGCGAGTCGCTGCGGGACCGCCTGCGGCGCGAGCGGCAGCTTCCGGTGGACGAGGCGCTCCGGCTCGCGAGCGACGTGGCCTCCGCGCTGAACTACGCGCACGCCCACGGCGTGATCCACCGGGACGTGAAGCCCGACAACATCATGGTGTCCGCCGGCCAGGGTGTGCTGGCGGACTTCGGCGTCGCGCGCGCGCTGACGCTCGCCGGCGGGGGACGGCTCACCTCCACCGGCCTGGCCGTCGGCACCGTGCACTACATGAGCCCGGAGCAGGCGGCGGGCTCGGGCGAGCTGGACGGACGCACCGACGTCTATGCCCTCGGCTGCGTTCTCTACGAGATGCTCACCGGGGATCCGCCCTTCACCGGGCCTTCGGCCCAGGTGGTCGTCGCCCGCTCGATGACGGAGCCCGCGCCCTCGGTCCGCACCCTGCGGCCGATGGCCTCCGAGGCGGTCGAGCGCATCATCACCCGCGCACTGGCCAAGACACCGGCCGACCGCTACTCCAGCGCCGCGGAGCTCGAGGCCGCGCTGGCGCAGGCCCGGAACCCGGAGATCGTTCGCTCGGAACGCGGCCGCCGGGCGGTCCCCTGGGGACTCGCCGCAGCCGCCGTCATCCTGCTGGCCGCGGCCGCGCTGTTCCTCCGCTGGCGCGGGCGCTCGTCCGACGTCGTCGGTTCCGCATCTTCGATCGCGGTGCTCCCCTTCACACCCAGCCTCGCCGACACCGCCCTTCTCCGGCTCGGACGGGACATGGTCTTCACCCTGAGCGCGGCGCTCGATGGACTGGGCGGCATCCGGGTAGTGGATGCCCACACGGTCCTCGCCCGGGTCGAGCCGGGCGGTGTCATCACGCTGGGCGAGGGTGCCGCGCTGGCGCGCCGGTTCGGGGCCGGCAGCATGGTGCACGGCAGCCTGGTCCGGGACGGTGACCGCGTTCGGCTGGATCTCGCGATGGTCGGCACCGACAGCGCCGCTGAGCCGCTGGCCCGCGCCACGGTGAGCGCGCCGCCGGACTCGGTGGCGGCGCTGACGGATTCGGCTGCCCGTGCCCTGGTGGCCCAGATCTGGTCCCGGGGAAGCCCGCCGACTCCGAGCCTCGATGCGGCGCTCCGCACCAGCTCGGTGCCCGCGCTCCGGGAGTTCCTGCAGGGTGAGCGGAAACTGGCTTTCGGCGCGTGGGACGAGGCCCGGGTCTCCTACGAACACGCGATCTCGGCCGATCCCGAGTTCTGGTTGGCCTACTCCCGGCACATCTATGCCAGTCACTGGTCGATCTTGCCGGTCGCCGACAGCCTGGAGGAGACGCTCAAACGGCATCGCTTCGAGCTGCCGGAGCGCGAGCGGTTGACCACCGAGACGATCATGCTGCTGTCCGGCGACAGCCTGGAGCGGGTGTTCGAGGTCGGCCAGGCGGCCAGCGAGCGGTATCCCAGCTCCTGGTTCGGCTGGTTGATCTATGGGGATGCACTGCTCCATTGGGGCCCGCTGCTCGGGCGATCACGGGACGAGGCGAGTCGCACCTTCGAGCGGGCGATCGAGCTCAATCCCGACCTGATTCCCGCCTGGGAGCACTTGATGATTCTGGCGCTGCAGGAAGGCGACACCGCGACGGCAACCCGAGCGCTGCGCTCGCTGGAGCGCCTCAATGCCGGCCCCGCGCTGACCGCCGACGGGTATGGCAACCGTCTGCTTCAGTTCCGCTTCCTGCGGGCCATCCAGCGAGGGGACAGCACGGCGGTGGACGCGATGACCGACAGCATCGCCCGCGACGTGGCGTCTCCGGCCGTGGCGGACGCCAGCTTCTACGATCCTTTCTCCTACGGCTTCTTCCCCCAGCAGATCGCGGTAAGCCGCGCGGTCATCGCGCAGCTTCCTGCCGCTCGACATGGCGAGCAGGGGCTGATGCTCACGCTCTCCTGGGGCGGACGAGGGGCCTGGGACTCCGTGGTGGCGGGCATGGACCGGATGGCCGCCGAGGGCGGCGACTCGGTCGCGCCGCTCCGAGCCTACGGCGTCACCGTGCTGGGCGTGTGGCTCGGCGCGCTCGACCCCGACCAGGCTCTCGAGCGCCGGGACGCCGCCAGCGCGGCGGCCGTGCGGAATGGCGCCACCGGTACCGCCGAGCTCGCATGGCTCGATGGAGTCCTGGCGGTGGGCCGCAACGACCGCGGCGGGCTCGCGGCCGCGAGAGGGGCGGTCCGACGGTCGGGGGATCCCGCCGCGCCGGCACTGGAGCGCTCGCTCGGCGCGTTCGAAGCCGCGCTCGAAGGCGACATCCGCCAGGCCGGCGCTACCATGGCGTCCCTGGAGTGGGAGCAGGCCGCCGTGTCCGCGCGCGATTTCGAGAGCCATCCGCTTACCTTGCCCACGGATCGGCTGGCCGCGGCCCGCTGGCTCGCCTCCACGGGTAACGCCGAGCAGGCGTTGCAACTCCTGCGGTGGGTGGATGGCCCCTTCCTGCTGCACTCGAGCGGGCTGTACAGCTCGATGCTGGCCCCACTGGTCGATCTGGAGCGCGCCCGCATCGAGAAGGCGCGAGGGCACGCCGAGCCGGCTGCGATGTATTATCGACGTTTCCTGCAGCGGTACGATCAGCCGTCGAACCGGCACCTTTCGCTCGTGGAAGAGGCTAGGCCCCAGGAGTTGAGATGACACCGCGTTACCTGCTGGCCGGCCTCCTTGTGTTCCTGGCCGCCTGCCGACCCGATATCACCGAACCAGAATCCCTTCAGCTCGCCGCAACCGGCAGCCCCGGCCGGCAGTGCCTCTCGGAGTCGTCGGATCTGGCCGCCCGGCTGCGACGCGCCGGGCTGGGAGGGCAACTCGCCACCGGAGAAATGCGCGCGCTTTGCTTCTCGCCGGAGGGAGGCAGTTGGAAGCTCCAGTGGGAGGCGGCACCCGCGGACTCACTGGTGCCCCAGGCGGCGGTGATCTGCTGCGACGGCAAGACCGTGTTCGACGCCGCCGGATACCCCAACGTCGACCGCACCGGTCGCGCGAAATCCACCGGGCTGCAGGCGGCGCTCGACGACGTCGCCCGCCGGAGCACCTGCACCAGCTCCAACATCTGTACGCTCTACTTCCGGCAGGGCACCTACCTGTCGGGACAGATCCTGCTTCGCAGCGACGTCAAGCTCTTCCTGGAGAGCGGCGCCAAGCTCCGGGCTTCCACCGACCGGTCGGACTACACGCTGGATCCCGGCACCCACCGCACGGCCTTCATCAAGGCGGAGAACGTCTCCTATACGGGGATCTCCGGCACGGGGACCATTGACGGCGACGGCCTCGCCTACCGGCGGCGCAACAACGCATCGAGCCCGTACCCCTACTGGAACTGCCGAACCACCACCAACGCGATGTGCTGGGACTCACCCCGGCTGGTGCTGATCCGGCGCAGCCATCACGTCACCGTGGAGGACGTGATGATGCTCGATCCGGCGGCCTGGACCAACCACATCCACTACTCGAACCAGGTGACCTACCGGAACGTCAAGGTCGTCGACGACCGCACCAAGTTCAACACCGACGCGGTGGACGTGGATGCGTCCACCAACGTGACGGTCAGCCGGTCGTACTATCACGGGCGGGACGACGGCTTCTGCGTGAAGGCGACCGGGGAGTTGGGGCTCATCCAGACGTCGCGGAACATCCGCTTCCTCGACAACACCGTCGCCTACGGCAACAACGCCACCAAGCTCGGCACCGAGACCTACGTGGGCGGCAACATGGACGGCATCACGATCCGGAACCTCCGTGTGACCAACGCCGCGACGGGCGTTCGGCATCTATCTGCACGACGGCAATACGGTGGGAGGAACGGCGGGCATCGTGGTGGATGGCGTCCACGCCGAGACGGCGCGGCAGCAGGGATTCGCCATCGAGATCGGCAAGCGGAAGAGCTCGAGCGCGGTCGGCCGAGTCAGCCGGGTGACGCTGGCGAACTTCAATCTGCCGGCGAATGTAGGCACGTCGATCATCCACGGGCACGACGCGTCCCACCTGGTGCGCGATGTGTCGATCAGCGGCTATCGGATCGGTGGGGCACTGAAGACGACCCTGAGCGCGGCCAGGATCGAGAAGAACGCGCACACCGCGAATGTCACCATCCGGTAGCGACTCCGCTCCTAGAGGCTCTTGAGGAACTCCACCAGGTCCGCCTTCTGCCTCGCGCTGAGCGAGAGACGGAAGCGCCGGACATAGTGCTCGACCACGTCCGCCAGCGTCCCCGCGCTGCCGTCGTGGAAGTACGGTCCGGTGAGCTGCGGAGGGTTCCAGAGCCCGCGTAGCGGTGTTGTCCGATACTTCTTCGTCGCACTTCGCGCCGCATACTCCCTATCCTGCCCGACCTCGGCCGGAAAATGAAGGACGCCGGCGTTCACATCGGTGTAGCTGGTGCCCTGATGGCACTCGGCGCACCGGGCCTCTTCCCTGAACACCCGCCGACCGCGGTCGGCCGCTGCGGAATCAAAGCCGCCTTCCGGCGGGGCGGGCTTTTCGAGGCTGAACTGGTAGATCCGCAGCGGTCTGAGCTTGAGCGACACCAGGTCTGGTGGATTGCTGATAGTCACTCCGATGCGCCGGTCCTCGAACCGACCGTGCCCATGCATCTGGGTAACCGCGACATACTCGTTCCAGTAGGACACCGGCCCGTCGCCGGTGTAGATCTCGCGGGCCACCCGCCGCAGGCCGAACGCCGGCGGGAGAACCACCGGCAGGTTCTTGCCGTCCTGATTGAAACGAGGATCGTACATTCCCGGCCCCCAGGAGCGATACACGCGCCGTTGCGCCGGCGTCAGTGCAGGCGAGAGCGCGATGATCGCGCCGACGTCCAGATCGCGGTTGGGCCAGCCGTCGAGGCGGCGCCCGATCCCAGGTGCGAAGCGGTTATCAACGGTGGAATGGCAGAGGGCGCAGGTCGTGCCGACTCTGACGAGTTGGCCGTCAGCGTTGACCTTGCCCACGAGCCCGACAACGGCGCCGAGCTTCAGGAGGGTGACGGTCGTGGCCGGATCGTCGAGGTCGAGCTCTTTGGCCCTGAGCGCCGCCCGGACTTCAGGCGGAAGGGCCTGGACGTCAACCTTGATGCCGAGGCCTAGCGCGGCGGCCGGAGAGACGGCGGTGCGGATGACGCGGTGAAGCTGCAGGGTATCGGTCCAGAAGGTTTCGTCACCGAAGGTGTCGAACCGGAAAATCTTCCTCCCTTCGGCGACCAGTCTCGGATCGAGCGTTGCGTCGGCTTCGACAGGCGCGTCGAAGCGCTGGGGACTGGTCGGCTGGTCCTCGCGGCAGGCAAGGAGAACCGCGGCGAGCCCGACCGCCGTGAGGATGTTCGCGCTCCGCATGTCAGCACTCATCCCTTCCGCCGCTCCGGAGGTCTTCGGCGGACCTACCCCTTGGGCTTAGGTTGGATTGGATGAAGCGGCAGCAGAACGGATCGGCCGGAAGGGGTCGGAGCGGCTCGAAGGAGGGGGCTAGGCCTGCGCACTGCTTGCCTCATTGCGACTGGACGGGCACTCCACCGGCGGCCCGGTCGGAGTGAAACCTAATCTAAGATTTTGAAGGATAATCTGCAATATCTGGCTAGTCAGTGTCCTCAAAGCACTTAGGTTGAAGGAGCCGTGTCTAAGCCCCTGGGAGTCCACCGAATGAAAGAGAGCGCCGCCGGCCGGATCATGGCGCTGCTCCGCCGGGGCGGCATGACGGTGGACGAGCTCGCCGCCGCCCTCGGCCTGAGCGGCAACGCCGTCCGTCCCCAACTCGCGGTGCTGGAGCGGGACGGTTTCGTGGAGCGGGCGGAGTTGCGCCGCGGTACCAGCCGGCCGGCTCAGGTTTATGTCCTGAGCCGCGACGCGGAGCTGTTGTTCTCCCACGCCTACATCCCGGTGCTGACCGAGCTACTCCACGTCCTCGACTCGCGACTGGAGCGCGTTGAATTCGACGGGCTGATGCGGGAGGTGGGCGCGCGACTCATGGCCGGCCGGCCCCGGCCGACGGGAGACGCCCGGCAGCGTGCGGCGGCAGGGAGCGAGCTCCTGAACTCGTTGGGAGGACTCGCCCAGGTCGAGGAGCAGAACGGCTCGCTGATGATCCGCAGCGACGGTTGCCCGCTGGCCGCCGCGACCAAGCGTTACCCGGAAGCCTGCAACGCGATGGAAAGCCTGTTGAGCGAGTTCACCGGAATGCGGGTGACGAAATGCTGCGACCGCGAGGAGCGACTCCGCTGCTGCTTCGAGCTGGTCTGAGCCTTTACTTGATGAAGTCCACCCCGCCGTTGTCGTTCGTCGCGAGCACCACCCCATCGGATCGCACACCGACCCTCCGAACGTTCCCGCCGACCTGAATGGGCTTGAGCAACGTCAGGCTCGCCCGATCGATCATCAGCACTTCGGTCCCGCGCCCGACGAACAAGAGCTCCCCATCCGGCGACATCGCGAGGCCGAACCCGCCCCCACCGGTCAGCCGCTGCCCCAGCGCGCCGGTGCCGAGATCCCAGGTCACCAGATCGCCGCCCTCGAGCGCCGCATAGAGGCGAGTGCCGTCGGGTGACACGGCAGTGCCCTGTACGGTCCAGAACTCCCCTGCGGGCTGTTGGAAGGTGCGCAGCACGGTCCCGTTCTCGCTGTCGATCTCCACCACGCTCGTGTACCCCATGTTCCCATAGAGTCGCGGCGCGGTCGGATGCCGGCTGAACGCCGTCACGCTGCCCGGGACGCCGAGCACCAGGGTGGCTACCCCGGTGATCAGGTTGATCCGCTGGACCGTGGCCCCGGTGCCAACGAACACGTGGCTCTCGTCCGGCGACAGTGCGACGGCGAGGATGGATTCGCCCCCTACCGCCGGCCTGTGGTCGATCAATTCGCCGCTGCCGAGGTCCACCACCCCCACTCCCGGGATCCCATCCTCGAACACGGGGACCACGTAGGCCCGGGCGCCTGCCTGGTCCACGTCCACGTCCAGCAAGCCACCACCCTCGACAGGGATGCTCTGGGGGAACCCGAAGCCGGTTCCCTGCCCCGCGTGCAGCACGCCGAAGCTACCGGCCACCAGGTACCGATCGCCCCGAACGCGGAGGCCCCAGGGTCCGCCGTCGAGCGCCACGTGCTGGAGCACGGTGCCGGGTGGCACGTCGCCCACGAAGACTCCGACCGTCTTCGTAAAATCTCCGCTGGCGATTGTGATGACCGCGGAGCCATCAGCCTCACCCCGGACCATGCCGGTGGCGGACACCGATGCGACCGCGGGCGCACTGCTGGAAAAGGTGATGACGGCATCGGACACCACCGCGCCGAACACGTCGAGCACCTCGGCCGTCAGCGGCTGTACAGCGCTCGGGGTGAGGACGATGCTGGTGGGCGAGACCGCGAGGATCGTCGGCACCTGGGCCACCACGACCTCGACCTCCACGGACTCACGACCAGGGGCCGCGACGTTGATGGTCGCCAACCCCCGGGCCACGGCGGTGATTTGCCCGAAGCCGTCCACGGTAGCCACGGCGGTGTTGCTGCTGCTGAAGGTGACGGTCACCGCAACCAGCTGGCTGGCGTCATCGGTGACGTACACACTCAGGAAGAAAATCTCGGTGGGCTGAAGGGACAGCGTCGTCGGGGCGACGGTTATGGCGTTCGGCGGCAGTACGGCCTGGGCGAACACCCCGGCCGTGAGCCCTCTGGAGGCAACGGTAATTCGCGCCGAGCCGAGGAAGTCCTTGGCGGTGAGGAGGCCGGTTGCCGAGACCGTCACGATCTCGGGATTGTCGCTGGTATAGGTGCGAGGCTCTTCGGGCATCGCTCGGCCGGCGGCGTCCACGACGGTCGCCATCAGCTGGATGGTCTGGTTCAGCGGGACTTTGGGCTCGTTCGGTACGATGACGATGCTGGCGGGGACGCGGGGGCCCAGATCCTCGCCGCAGGCGGCGGCCAGGAGCACGACGAGGCAGACGAGCGCGCGGACGCACCGGGACTGCCGGGCCATCGGAAACCTCTAGCGGGATGGTTAGGGATAAGAGGAGCATGCAGCTAGCCTTCCCCGGCCGCAAGACCGGCCCGCCGGAGGCATGCGGCAAAAATTTCCGGGTCGGCCGCTGGCTCCCTCGGCGTACCCCGCATAGGATTCGGTAACCCTATGCCACCGACCGCCGCAGCCCCCAGGGCCAACGACCGGCTCCAGGCCGCCATCACCGACCGCTACACCCTCCTCCGCGAGCTCGGCCGCGGCGGCATGGCCACGGTCTACTTGGCCCAGGACCGCAAGCACGACCGCCCCGTCGCCGTCAAAGTGCTGCATCCGGAATTGGGATCCGTGCTCGGCGGCGAGCGCTTCCAGCGCGAGATCCGGCTCGCCGCCCAGCTCCAGCACCCCAACATCCTGCCGGTCTATGACTCCGGCGCGGGCGAGAACATCCTCTGGTTCACCATGCCCTACGTCGAGGGGGACACGCTGCGCCGCCGGCTCCGGCGCACCGGCCCGTTCCCGATCGACGAGGCCGTCTCGGTGATGCTCGACCTCGCCCGCGCGCTCGGCTACGCCCACCGTCGTGGAGTGATCCATCGGGACGTGAAGCCGGAGAACGTGATGGTGGGCGACGACTGCGTCATCCTGGCCGACTTCGGGGTCGCGCGGCCGCTGGAGGCCGGGCTCGATCCGCAGCTCACGGTCGCCGGGGTGATCGTCGGCACCCCGGCATACATGTCGCCTGAGCAGGTATCGGCCGAGGGATCCATCGATCACCGGGCGGACCTCTACGCGCTCGGCGTGCTGGGCTACGAGCTGCTGACGGGCGCCACGCCGTTTGCCGGGCTGGAGCTGGCGCAGATGCTGGTGGCCCACGCCATCCGCGACCCTGAGCCGATCGCGGCCCGGCGGCCGGACGTGCCCGCCGCGCTCGCGGATCTCGTCGCCCGCTGCCTGCGGAAAGACCCCTCGGACCGCTGGAGCTCGGCCGAGGCACTGGCCCAGGGGCTACGCACCATTACCTCCGCCGCAACCGCCGTGTCCGCCGTCTCCGCCGTCTCCGCCACGGCCGACAGCCACGACGCGCCGCTCGAAGACCTCCATGCTGCCCGTGCGGCCTACGAGCGTCGGAAGTGGCGCGAGGCGTACGTGCGCTTCAACGCGGCGAGCGCGACATCGGCGCTGGAGGCCGAGGACCTGGAGCGACTGGCCGAGTCGGCCTGGTGGGTGGCCGAGGGAGCGGCCTGCACCCGGTCTCGGGAGCAGGCCTATCGCGCCTACCTCCAGCGGGGCGAGATCGTCGCCGCGGCCTCGGTGGCGCTCGCGCTCGCCGAGGAGCACTTCCACCGGCTCGCGCGCTCCGTCGCCCAGGGGTGGCTGCGTCGGGCGGAAGAGCACCTCGCCGGACAGCCTGAGTCGGCGGCGCACGGCTGGCTGATCCGGCTCAGGCTGCTGGTCGCCCTTGAGTTGCGGCGGGACCACCAGGCCGCGATGGCCTGCGCGGACCAGGTGCTCGCGCTCGCCCGCCGGATCGGCGACGCGGACCTCGAGGCGCTCGCCATCCAGGACCGCGGCCGCATCCTCGTGGGACTGGGACGGGTGCCGGAGGGGATGGCGCTCATCGACGAGGCGATGACGTTCGCCACCGCGGGCGAGCTGACCCCCCGCACCGCCGGCCGCACCTACTGCAACATGATCAGCACCTGCGAGCGGCTGGGCGACTACGGCCGCGCCGCGGAATGGCACGACGCGGCGCACCAGTGGACCGAGCCGCACTCCGACTCGGTGTTCCCCGGCATCTGCCGGGTGCACCGCGCGGGCCTGCTGCGGCTCCACGGCTCGCTGCCGGAAGCCGAGGACATGGCGCGCCGCGCGGTGGATGAGCTGGGCGAGTTCCTCCGCGATGTCGCGGGCGAGGCGTTCTACGAGCTGGGGTTGATCCGGCTGCGGATGGGTGACTACGACCGGGCGGACGCGATGTTCGCCGAGGCCCATGCCCGGGGACGGGAGCCTCAGCCCGGCCTGGCGCTCCTGCGTCTGGCACAGGGACAGGGCGAGACCGGGCGCACCATGCTGGAGCGCGCGCTGGCCGAGCCGGTGCTCGATGCCTTGGCGCGCGCCAAGCTGCTGCCGGCACTGGTGGAGATCGCGGTCGCCTGCGGAGCGACCGATGCCGCCGCGCAGGCGGCGGAGGAGATGGAGAAGATTACCGAGACGTTCTCGTCGCCTGCGCTGGTGGCGGCGGCGGCGCTTGCCCGCGGCACGGTGGAGCTGGCGCGGGGCAAGCCCGCGGAGTCGCTGGGCCACCTCGGCCGCGCGCGACGGATCTGGCAGGAGATCGACCTGCCGTTCGAGCTGGCCCAGACCCGGCTGCTGCTGGCGAAGGCCCACTCGGCGCTCGGCGAGAGCGACGAGGCCGCGATGGAGCAACGGGCGGCGCTTGCCATCACCAGCCGGATCGGGGTGGTCACCGGCGGCTAGCCGCTAGTCGCGAAGCCAGTGGCAGGTATATCCGCCGGGGTTCTTCCGCAGGTAGTCCTGATGGTACGCCTCCGCACTGTACCAGGTCCCCGCCGGCTCGATGGAAGTCGTGATCGGCCGCTTCCACTTTCCCGATGCATCCACCCGCGCCTTCACCCGCTCCGCCGCGTCCCGCTGCTCGGGCGTCTGGGGAAAGATCGCCGAGCGGTACTGGGTCCCGAGGTCGTTGCCCTGGCGGTTCAGCGTCGTCGGATCGTGCAGCCGGAAGAACCACTTCTCCAGCAGCTCCTCGTAGCTCAGCACGGACGGGTCGAAGGTCACCCGGATGGCTTCCGCGTGGCCCGACTTGCTGTCGTGGGTGTCGTGGTACGTCGGGTTCTCCAGCCAGCCGCCGGTGTACCCGACGTCGGTGTCGAGCACGCCGGGGACGGCGCGCAGGAGCTCCTCCACTCCCCAGAAACAGCCTCCCGCCAGCACGGCCACCTCGGTCTGCTGCCCGGCGACCGCCGAGCGGTTGCCTCTCTCCTGCTCGTTCATGATCTGCTCCGTTTGGGGTCGTTTCGCACAGCATAAACGTTCCGACAGCCGACAAGGTTCTCCTGCTGCTCCGGGCGTTCGGGCACCTTCATAATCTATTCGCAGGATTGGAGTTGCGGGGAAGGCTTCGGCGTCAGCGACCGCGGGCATCTCGCGATGCGCCGGGGGAGCGGCGGCGGGGGCCCGCCCCCGGGCGCTGAAGTGCCCGCCACTCATGCGTGGAGCTGCTACTCACGGGGGAGCTAGTGGCGTGCACTAAGGCGCCACGGGAGCGGGCCCCCGCCGCCGCTCCCCCGGCGCTCCAACCTACCGCCGCTCGCTAGCGAAAGCCGCGATGCAACCCTCCTCCGCTCATCGGTCACTCATCCAGGGCGTGCGCTTCGAACACCGAAAGCGGAGGACGGGAGATGGCCAGCATGATCGGATGGCGCCGTATTGCCGTGGTCGCAGGACTGGCCTTGCTCCCCGCAGCTGCCGCGGCGAAGGAACAAGTCGACGAGCGCGAGGCCCAGGCCGCCTACGACGCCCACCAGGCCGAATTCGACTACCTCCTCGGCGACTGGGAGTTCGTGCAGACCCGCCCCTCTGCCTCGGGTCCGGTGAAGTTCCGCGGCTACTGGAGCGCCCGGCGCTCCGCCGACGGCGCCGTCATTACGGACGAGTTCCGCATCCTCGACGACAGCGGGCGCACCAGCTACGTCAGTACCACCCTCCGCGCCTACAGCGCCACGCAGAAACGGTGGAACATCCTCGGTGTCGAGCCGGGGCTTGGCGTGCTCCAGGTGGGCACCGGCTGGAAGGAGGGGAAGGACATGCGGATCAGCCAGACCTTCTCCGGGGGCGGCGCGGACTCGAGTCTCTGGCGCATCCGCTACCACGACATCCGGCCCGACCGGTTCTCCTGGCGAGGCGACCGCTCGACCGACGGCGGCAAGACGTGGTTCGAGAACTTCCGCACCATCGAGGCCCGGCGCATCGGCGCGGCTGCCCCGCTCGCGTCGCTCACGCCAAGCCGTGCGTGCCGTGTCTCTCCGGTGGACGCCCGGTACTTCCAGGCGATGCTGGACGACTGGTCCACGGTCACCGGCGCCGTGCTGCGGCTTCCGGCCCGGCCCGTGCCCTGGATGATTCTGTACGACCGGGCCTGCGCCTACCACATCTCCCCCGATACCGCCACGCAGGCCGGCAGGGCAACCCGTTCGCTTCCTGGAGCGGCGCTCCGCTTCGCGGGGAAGCCGGTCGTGGTCCGGGGACTTCCCGCCGACTCCGCGATCGCGCTCCCGGACGGCCAGGCGATTCCTGTCGCTGGGCTGGCGTTCACCCAGACCTATGGCGACTCGGGGCGGGAACGCCCGTTCTTCGTCACGGCACTGCCCGACGTCTGGAGCCATGATCCCCGGTACGCCGCCGACACCGGAGATCAGTCGGAGTTCGTCCGCTCGGTCGTCTCCCACGAGTTGGTGCACACGCTGAGCGTGACGGGGACGGCCCGTCAGGTTGAATCCATCGGCCGGCGCTACCCTGGGCTCTCGCTCGCCTTCGACGACGACCTGATCCAACGGCGCTTCATGGACCGGCCCGGCGTCGATTCGGCGATGCGGGCGGAGATCGCCCTCCTCTACCAGGCTGCGGACGAGCGCGACGACGCGATGGCGAGAGACCTCACCCGCCGTGCGCTCGGCATGCTGCGCGGCCGCCGGGCGAAGGTCTTCGGCGACTCGGCCGGCGCGTACGGCGCGCTGGAGGACGTGTTCCTCAACATGGAGGGCGTGGCGACCTGGGGCGCGCTGCAGCTCCGCCTCCGCCGGCAGCCCGGCGTCGCGCCCGCCGCGGTCCGTGACAGCCTGCGGAACAACCGGAAGTGGTGGTCGCAGGAGGAGGGCCTCGCGCTGTTCCTGCTGGTGGACCGGTGGGTGCCGGGCTGGGTGAGCCGGGTGATGCCGCCGGAGATGGCGTCTCCCGTCGCGCTGCTCGAGTCGGCGGTAGCGGCGAAGCCGGTGGAAGGTCGGGTGCTGGAGGTCCCGGCGCGCTATCCCAACATCCAGGAAGCCATCGATTCGGCGGCAGCCGGCGATACCGTCCTCGTAGCGCCCGGGCGCTACTACGAGAACATCCGGTTCAGGGGACGCGGGATCGTGCTCACCAGCCGCTTCGCCCGGACTCGCGACCCGGCGGACATCGAGCGGACCGTGATCGACGGCAGCCGGCCGAGGCACGCCGACACCGCCAGCGTCGTGATGTTCGTGAACCGCGAGGACTCGACCGCGGTCCTCCAGGGCTTCACCATCACCGGCGGCAAGGGCACGGTGTGGCTCGACGCGAAGGACCACCTCTACTTCCGCGAGGGCGGCGGCATTCTGTGCGAGCTGGCCTCGCCGGGGATCCGGTTCAACCACATCGTGGGGAACGAGGCGCTGGAGCGCCGGAAGGGCATCGCCAGTGCGGGCGGCGGGGGCATCCGCTGCGGCTACGCGGAGCCGACGATCGCCAACAACGTCATCCGTGGCAACAAGGGCCGGTACGGCGCCGGGATCGTGCTCTTCCTCTCCGCCGCCACGGTCCGGAACAACCTCATCCTGGAGAACGTGGGCGGCGAGGACTTCGGCGGCGCGGGACTCTGGGTGGTGGACCACCTGAGCCCCCGGCTGAACAACGTGGTCGAGTACAACACCATCGTCCGCAACCGGTCGTTACCCGGCGGGACCACCCAGCCGCGCGCGCTCAACGGCATCGCCGGCGGGGTCTGGACCAGCGGTGTCGGGCTGGAGTTCAGGAACAACATCGTCTGGGGAAACTCGCAAGCGACCGGCGACCAGTTCGACTTCACTCCGAACGCGGGACTGGCGCTGGGCCTCAACATCGTGGACGGCGGGATCAACGGTGCATCGCCGTCGGCCGGCGGGCAGACGCTCCGGCCGGACCCGGGATTCGCCGATGGGCGGAGGTACCAGCTCTCTCCCTCATCCGCGGCACGGAAAGGAGACGCACAATTGGGTGCGTACGGCGGGCCCGGCGCTGCCCCGCTCCTTCCGTAAATACGACGAGGGCACGCCCCCCGGCGTGCCCTCGTCACCCGAAGTCCTCCGTCAACTCAGCAGATCACCGCGGCATGGAACGCCTGATCCGCCAGCGCCCCGCCGAAGAACAGCAGCTCCCGCACCTGCACTCCGATGCTCTTCGTGGTCGCCCCGGGGATGATCTCCACCGTCGCCGGCGAGAAGGGGACCGCGGTGTTCACCGAACCCCGCGTGGCCACGGCCGCGCAAGCGCTGATGTTGAAGTTGTTCGCGATCTGGTAGTTCCCGATTGACGGCTTGCTCGAAATCGTTCCGGTGGAGGCCCGAGCCTTCGTGCCGTTGGCCTTGACCACCGCGAACCGCGAGCTGGCCGTGCTCTGGCAGATGACCGCCAGGTGGAACGGCACGCCATCCTGCAGGCCGCCGCCCGGGTTCTTGGTCTCGATATAGACGGTCCGCGCATCCGGGCCCTTGCCGGTGTACACGCCGGACGGATTGAACACCAGCTGGTTGGAGGGATCGGCCACCGTCGCCAGGAAGGCGCAGCCGCCCACCGCCGACGAGAACCGCACCCGGTACCGGCCGGCGCCGAGCGCGGTGAGCGTGGTGCCGCCGGTCGCGCGCACGAGGTTGGCCGTATATCCCACCACGGCGAACCTGGTGTTGAGCGGGCCGCAGGCGACCAGGAGGTTGAAGGGGCCGTCGGTCAGCCCGCCGCCCTGGTTCTTGGTTTCCACGTACACGCCGTTGGCGCTCAGGTGGCCGCTGGCGGTATAGACCCCGAGGGCCTGGCTGTAGGCGTTGGCGGTAGTGGCGATGTAGGCGCAGCCGGCCACGCTGCGGTTGAAGGTGATCTCGTACCGGCCGACACCCAGGTAGGTGACACCGGTGACCCGGCTGCCCCGGGCCAGGGTGCCGTTCTGGTTGACGACCGCCCAGAGGTGGCGGACGGCATTGGGGGTGGTGCCGGCGGCCTCGAGCGACGGGGCCTCCAGGGGGAGATTGCCGGCGTCCGGGGAATCGGTCAGCGGGGCGGTCGAATCCTGGCAGGCGCTGAGCAGCGCCAGTGCGGTCAGGGAAAGCAGCGGGCGGTTCATGGCTTCCTCCAGTGGGGTGGCGAGGTCGCGGTGTGCGGCCTCGTCTTGGTACACGGGAAAGCCGGCCGAACTGGATCACGGGCCTGCTTGACGGGCCGCCCGCCAGCCGGGTATCGTCGCAGGGAGCGCAACGCGGTCCTGGCCCTCCCCTCCTTCCGCACCGCGACGCGCACCGCCGTATGCACCCTTCGACCGCTTCGGACGTCACCCGGCTGCTCCAGGCTTGGAGCGGCGGCGACCGCGCCGCGCTCGAGCAGCTCTTCCCCATCGTCTACCGCGAGCTCCACCGGCAGGCGGACCGCTTCATGCGCGGCCAGTCGTCCGACCACACGCTCCAGGCCACCGCCCTGGTCCACGAGGCCTACCTCCGCCTGGCCGGCGGCGACTCCGTCGATTGGAAGAGCCGGGCTCACTTCTTCGGCGTCGCGGCCAAGGCGATGCGGTCGATCCTGGTCGATCACGCGCGCGCCCGGCTCGCCGCGAAGCGGGGTGGCGGCATGGACCCGGTCACCCTGGCCGACGCGGACGGGGTCGGCGGCGAGCCGGTGGAGGTGCTCGAATTGGACGAGGCGCTCAGCCGCCTCGCGGTGCTGGATCCGCGCAAGTCGAGGCTGGTGGAGCTGCGTTGGTTTGGGGGGCTCAGCATCGAGGAGGCGGCCGAGGTGCTGGCGATCTCTACGGCGACGGCGAAGCGGGAGTGGCGGACCGCGCGGGCCTGGCTCCGGCGGGAGCTGGATCCCGCGGCCGACGGGTGAGGCGGCGATGAAGGACCAGCGCTGGCGCCAGGTGGAAGCGCTCTTCGAGGCGGCGCTGGAGCTCGAGCCCGCGGAGCGCGCCGCCTTCCTGGAGCAGACCTGCGGCGCCGACGCCGAGCTCCGCCGCGAGATCGACTCACTGCTGGCGGCCGATGCCGGCGCGACCGGCTACTTGGAGCGCGACAGCGGTCCCGGTCCCCTGCATCAGCCCGATCTCACCGACCGTCTCCAGGCTGCGCTCGGCGGGCAGTACGTCATCGACCGTGAGCTAGGCGGCGGCGGGATGAGCCGGGTGTTCGTGGCGGAGGAGACCGCGCTCGGGCGCCGGGTGGTGGTGAAGGTGCTCGCGCCGTCGATCGCCGCGGAGCTCGACACCGGCCGGTTCCAGCGCGAAATCCGCATCGCCGCGAGTCTCCAGCACCCGCATATCGCGCCGGTCCACGCGGCCGGCCAGGGGAGCGGCCTCCTCTACTACACCATGCCGTACGTCGAGGGCGAATCGCTCCGGCAACACCTCGACCGGGTCGGCCAGCTGCCACTCGCCGAGGCCGTCCGGCTCCTGCGCGAGATCGCGGACGCGCTGATCTACGCCCACCGCAAGATGATCATCCACCGGGACCTGAAGCCCGCCAACATTCTGCTGGAACAAGGCCACGCGCTCATCATCGACTTCGGGATCGCCAAGGCGCTGACCGCGGCGGCCGAGGAGCACTCGGGCACCGGACTGACCTCGATCGGCCTGGTGGTAGGAACGCCGACCTACATGGCGCCGGAGCAGGCCGCCGGCGACCCGCTGGACCATCGGGTGGATCTCTATGCGCTCGGCTGCCTCGCGTACGAGCTGCTGGCCGGGCGCCCGCCGTTCCGCGGCAGATCGTCGCAAGAGCTGATCGCCGCCCATCTCGCCGACCCTCCGCTGCCGGTGACGGCCCTCCGCCCGGGCACACCGGCCGCGCTCGCCGACCTGGTGATGCGCCTCCTGGCGAAGCGGCGGGATGAGCGCCCCGAGTCCGCCGAGGAAGTGGTACGAGTGCTGGGGACGCTCACGGCCGGGGAGCTCGAGGAATCGGCCCCGGTGCGCGCCCCGCGCCTGGCCGGCATCCGCCGGACGGTGACCGGCCGCCGGCTGGCGATCGTCGGCGGCGCGGCACTGCTGGCCGCCGCGGCCGCGACCTTCGTCCCACGGGGGCCGCCGGCCCCGGCCGACGCCGCGAAGGACGGGCGGCTCATGCTCGCGGTGCTGCCGTTCGAGAACCTGGGCCGCCCGGAGGACGAGTACTTCGCCCGCGGCCTCGCCGAGGAGATCACCAGCCGGCTGGCCAAGGTGCAGGGCCTCGGCGTCATCTCGCGTACCAGCGCCAGCCAGTACGGCGAGACCGCCAAATCGATTCGCGAGATCGGCCGTGAGCTGGGCGTGGACTATGTGCTGGAGGGCAGCGTCCGCTGGGAGGGCTCCGGCGGCGCGATCCGGGTGACGCCGCAGCTCATCCGGGTGAACGACGACAGCCAGCTCTGGTCCGAGCGTTACGACGCCCGGCTGGCCAACGTCTTCGAGGTCCAGGCGACCATCGCCGAGCAGGTGGTGCGCTCGCTGGACCTCGCGATCACCGCTCCCGAACGGCAGGCGCTCGCCGCGCGGCCGACGGACCATCTCGAAGCGTACGCGTACTATCTCCGCGGCAACGACTACTTCGCCGGAAGCTGGGGCGAGGACAAGCGGCTCAACATCGCGATGGAGATGTACGCCAAGGCAGTCGAGCTGGATCCCGGATTCGCGCTGGCCCACGCCCGGCTCTCCCAGGCACACTCCAACTTCTACGCCTCCACCGTCGCCGGCGAGGAGCGCGACATGGAGATCGCGAAGACGTCAGCGGAGACGGCGCTCAAGCTCCAGCCCCGCCTGGCGGAGGGGCACGTCGCCCTGGCGAACTACCTGTCGCGCGGACCCAAGAAATACGACGAGGCGCTGCGCGAGCTCAGGACCGCCGACCAGATCCAGCCGAACAGCGCCGAAGTGGTGGAGGCGATGGGGCTGCTCGAGCGGCGCCGCGGCCGGCTGCGCGAGGCGGTGGCCCACCTGAAGCGGGCCGCGGTGCTGGATCCCCGCTCCGCCGACATCGCGGCGGACATCGGGCGGATCGACTGGTTCCTTCGGGCCTATCCCGAGGCGGAGCAGCACCTCGACCGCGCGATGGCGCTGGCGCCGGACTGGGTGGCGCCGTACGCGCAGAAGGCGTGGCTCCAGGTTTCCTGGCGAGGAGACGTCGAGGAGGCGCGGCGGATCCTCGAAGAGGCTGTGCCCCGCGTCGGGTTGGGCAATATCACGGGATATCTGAATCCCGACGCGATGTTCTTCCTGCCGCAGCAGGGCCCCAACGCCGCCGCCTTCGAGCAGCTCGCCGCGCGGGACTTCGAGGAGGACACCGCGCTCTACGCGCTCTGCAAGGTGGAGTGGTACCGGCTGCGCGGCGCCTCGAAGCTGGTGCGGAGCTACAGCGACACGGCGCGGGTCCAGCTGGAGGGCGAGCTCAGCCGGACCCGGAGTCTTCCCTTCCGCCGCGGGTTCCTCGGATACGCCTACGCCGGGCTGGGACGCCGGGAGGACGCGATCCGCGAGGGGCTGGAAGCGCTGAAGATGGTGCCCAGCTCGGCCGACCCCATGCAGCGGGCATTCGTCTCGTTCTCGCTGGCGCGGATCTACGCTCTGGTGGGCGACGACGACGCGGCGGTCGAGCAGCTCGAGTTCCTGATGTCTACCCCGTCGTTCGTCTCCGTCCCGCTGCTGCGAGTGGACCCGACCTGGAACGGGCTGCGGGACCATCCCGGCTTCCGCCGGCTGCTGGAGGTGGGAGCCGGCGCGCCGGTGGCGTCCCCGGACTCCTCCTAACCATCTAGTCCCCCGGCTCCCCGGCGGCCATATTTGGCCGACTTCCGGCCTACAATCCAGGCGCACCATCCCGGCGTGCCTGCCCTACCCAGACCACGAGCGAGGACAACGTGGACGGTCGCGTCTCTGATCGCCTCGCGTCTGCGTTGGCCGAGCGCTACCGCATCGAGCGGGAGCTGGGCCAGGGGGGCATGGCCACGGTGTATCTCGCCGAGGACCTGAAGCACCACCGCCGGGTGGCGGTGAAGGTCCTCCGGCCCGAGCTGGCGGCCACGCTTGGCCCCGAGCGGTTTGCCCGCGAAATCGAGGTCGCCGCCCGGCTCCAGCACCCCCATATCCTCGGACTGATCGACTCGGGCGACTCCGGCGGCTTCTTCTACTATGTGATGCCGTACGTCGAGGGCGAGACGCTGCGCGACCGCCTCGCCCGGGGCGGCGAGCTGCCGGTGCCCGAGGCGGTGCGGCTGCTGGGCGAGATGGCCGAGGCGCTGGCGACGGCGCACCGGGCCGGCGTGGTGCATCGCGACATCAAGCCGGAGAACGTGATGCTGTCGGGCCGGCACGCGATGGTGATGGACTTCGGCGTCGCGAAGGCGGTGACCGAGGCGTCGGGCGACCACACGCTTACCTCGGCGGGTGTCGCGCTGGGCACGCCGGCCTACATGGCGCCGGAGCAGGCCTCGGCCGATCCGCACATGGACGGCCGAGTCGACATCTACGCCCTCGGCGTGGTGGGCTACGAGATGCTCACCGGCGCCACGCCGTTCCCCGGGCTCAATCCGCAGCAGACCCTCGCCGCGCACGTGACCCGCGCACCAGTCCCGGTGGGACAGGTGCGCGACGGACTCTCGCCGGCGCTCGATACAGCCGTGATGCGCTGCCTGGCCAAGCGGCCGGCCGACCGGTTCCAGACTGCGGACGAGCTGGTGGCCGCGCTCGAGCCGCTGGCCTCGCCCAGCGGCGGGATCACCCCCACGCAGACGCGCCCCATCCCTGCCGTGCCGGCGGCAAGGAAAACCTTGCTCCGGCGCGAAGTCGCCATCGTCCTGGCAGTGGCGGCCCTCGTCGCGGTACTGGGTCTCTGGCGGCCGTGGGCTCACACCCCGGACCGTCCGCTCGACGCCAGCCTGGTCGCCGTGCTGCCGTTCCGCACCGCCGGCGCCGATCCGAGCGTGCAGTACCTGCGGCAGGGCATGGTGGATTTGATGCAGGCCAAGCTCACCGGCGAGGGCGGGCCCCGCGCGGCCGACGCCCGCTCGGTGCTGGCGGCCGTGCGCGACGCCGGCGGCGGCGACAGCCAGGACCTGACCGAGGACGCCGCCCAGGGCGTGGCGAAGAAGATCGGCGCAGGCCGGCTGCTTCAGGGCAGCATCGTGGGACCCGCCGATCACCTGGTGATGAACGCCACGCTCCTCGCCGTCCCTGGCGGCAAGACGCTGGCGCAGACCAGCGTCACCGGCCACAAGGACAGCCTGTTCGTGCTGATCGACCGGCTGACGGCGCGGCTCCTGGCCCTCGGCGCCGGTGCCAGCGCCGGCCAGCTCAGCGCGCTCACCACCACCAACCTCGATGCGCTCCGGGCCTATCTCGACGGCGTCTCCAACTTCCGCCGCGGCGTCTATCAGACCGCCACGCCGCTCTTCTCCCGCGCTGTGGAGCTGGACTCGACCTTTGCCCTCGCCCTGTCGGCGCTGATCGAGGCCGACAGCTGGCACCTGGCGACGACGGACATGAATCGCGTGAGGGGCCTCGCGTGGCGCTACCGCGACCGCCTGAACCCGCAGGACCAGATCTTTCTGTCTCTCAGACTCGGCTCGCGCTACCCGAAGCGGACGCCGTGGACCGTACAGATCGCCGACGCCGAGCACGCGGTGCAGGTGATGCCGGAGAGTGCCGACGCGTGGTTCAACCTGGGTGACTTCCTGTTCCATTTCGGGCGCCTCTCCGACATCCCTGAGCCGGAGATTCGGGCGCGGCAGGCATTCGAGCAGGCGTTTCAGCGCGACTCGCTCTACGGTGCGCCCATCCAGCACATGGCGGGGCTCACCTGGGCTGCGGGCGATACGGCCGCGCAACGCGTCTGGACCGCCCGGCTCATCGCGCTGGATTCGGCGGCAGAGGGCGTCCCCGCCGCCCGATGGAACATGCTCCAGGCAACCCGCGACGAGGCGGGCATCGCCGCGTTCCTGAAGGGGCTCGACACGCAACCCTGGCAGGTGCCGCAGTCGATCCTGTTTTTCAGCGCGCTCGACAGCGTCACCATCGCCCACCAGGGCGCCCTGTTCGCTGCCACCCACCGGCTTGCCGCGGCGAAGCCCGAACGCGTGCAGGCCGCCGCGGATCACGCCCGATATCTGTTCAACCTTGGCCGGCCGGCCGAAGGGGCGAAGTGGGTCGATACCCTGGCGAGGCTGAGCCAAGTCCAGGCCGGGCTCTTGTCGCTTGTCGGGGAGCACTGGATCGGTGGTGGATCGGGCGACACGACCGTCATGGATGCCGAGCAACGCCTGAGCAGCCGGACTTGGCGGGGGGACGCGGCCGCCGGCCGGCAGCTGCTGGCGCTCTGGCAGGAGCGGGCCGCGAAGGACTCCTTGGACGGCTTCCACGGGCGAGGAGCCGCGGTGCTCGAGGCCAAGCTGGCGGTGGATCGCCGGGACCCCGCGGCCGCGCGGCTGACCGATCTCGCCGATTCGCTCTGGGTCGGTCGCGATGGAGGGAACGTCTGGGCTTCCCTGGAGCTGACGCGGCTCTATGAGAAGCAAGGCCGGGTCGACCGGGCGCTCCGCGCAGTCCGGCGCCGCTGGATCCCCATGGGCGAGCCGGATCCGGCCGGACTCGCCGAGTCCTATCGGTTGGAGGGCAGACTCGCCGCGCTGGCCGACGACAAGGTCGGTGCCACGCGAGCCTATCGGAACTACCTGCGACTCCGGATCGACCCCGAGCCCTCGCGAGTCCCCCAGATCGACAGCGTGCGGGCCGAGCTGAGCGCGCTCGGCGATCTCGAGACGCGATGAGACGGGCGTGCGCCGTCGCGGCTCTCGCCGCGCTGCTGGCATGCAGTCCGGAACGGCAGACGGAGACCGCCTCCGCGGCCAGGAGCTACCTCTATCTCTGGACCGCATCGGCCGACTCCACCCAACCGGATTTCCTCGCCGTCCTCGATGTCACCGAAGACTCGGCGCGCTACGGCCGGCTGGTCACGACGCTCCCGGTCTCCGGTCTCCACAACGTGCCGCACCACGTCGAGCACGAGCTGCCTCCCGACCGCCAGCTGTTCGCCAACGGATTCGATGCCGGGCGAAGCTTCATCTTCGACCTGAGCGATCCCGTCCGGCCGCGCATCGCCGGCGAGTTCGGCGACCTCGAAGGGTATCGGCACCCGCACTCGTACCTCCGGCTCCCCAGCGGCAACGTCCTGGCCACCTTCCAGATGCGCCACGACGACGCGGGCATGGCGCCCGGCGGCCTGGTCGAGCTGACATCGGCCGGCCGCGTGATCCGCGTGGCATCGGCCGACGCGCCCGGGCTCGATCGCGCGACACGGGTCTATAGCGCCGGCATCGTGCCCGCGCTAGACCGGATCGTCACCACCACCACCGACATGGACGCGGACTCGCCCGCCTCCCGCCAGCTCCAGATCTGGCGGTTGAGCGACCTGGCGCTGCTCCACACGATCGTTCTCCCCGACGGCGAGCGTGGCGGAGAGTCGAGGCTGACCGCCGAGCCGCGGGTGCTGGACGACGGACGCACCGTGCTGGTCTCGACCTTCGACTGCGGGTTATATCTGATGAAAGGGCTGGAGAGCAGCTCACCGTCGGGGCAGCTGGTGGCGTCGTTTCCGAAGAAGCCGAAGACATACTGCGCCATTCCGGTGGTGGCGGGCCGCTACTACCTGGTGACCGTCCCGGCATGGAGCGCGGTCGTCAGTCTCGACATCAGCGATCCGTCAGCGCCACGGGAGGTCAGCCGCGTGAGCCTCGGCGCCGACGACGTGCCCCACTGGATCTCCCTGTCGCCGGACCGGCGGCGGTTGGTGCTGACCGGCTACGGCGCCCTCCAGAACCGCGTCATCATCGCCCGGTTCGACTCCGCCACCGGCCACTTGGCGATGGACGACCGATTCCGCGAGCCCGGCGCCGCCGAGCCGGGATATCGCATGAGCGGCAAGACGTGGCCTCACGGCGGCAGCGCGGCCGGAATTCCCCACGGCGCCGTGTTCAGCCGCGAATGAGGACCGGTGCCTAAGCGAAAGCGCCGGTCCGTGCGCGTCTGGGCAGCCGCCGCCGCCGCGATCACGTTGTTGGCGGTGATTCTCTACGCCAATCTCACCACGCCCGACCAGACGGTCGAGCACCCGATTCGCCACCGCTACGACACCCGCGATCCTCAGTTCCAGCGAACCATGACGCATCTGCTCGGCAACCCGATCCTGCCGGGCAACCGGGTGACCGCGCTCCTGAACGGGGACCAGTCGTTCCCCGCGATGCTCGCTGCGATCCGTTCGGCCAAGCGCAGCATCACCCTCGAGGCCTACATCTTCTGGCCCGACACGGTGGGAGCCACTTTCGTCGAGGCGCTCTCGGAGCGGGCTCGCGCCGGCGTCGCGACGCACTTACTGATCGACGCGGTCGGCTCCCAGAAGCTCGATGTTGCGCTGATCGAGCGGATGCGGGATGCCGGGGTCAAGGTGGTCGAGTTCCGTCCGCTCCGGTGGTACCATCTGGACCGCCTGAACCATCGGACCCACCGGAAACTGCTGGTGGTCGACGGGCGGGTGGGATTCACGGGTGGGCTGGGGATCGCCGATCTCTACCTGGGCCACGCGCAGGACCGAGATCATTGGCGCGACGGTCAGTTCCGCGCCGAAGGCCCGGTCGTTGGTCAACTGCAGTCGGCATTCCAGGACAACTGGCTCGAGAGCGGCCAGCCGCTACTGCACGGGTCGGAGTATTTCCCGCCACCCGATTCCGCCGGTGGCGCACAGGCCCAGGCGGTCCACAGCTCTCCCGGCGACGGGACCGAAGACCTGCGGCTCATGTACCTCCTGGCCATCGCCGCCGCCCGCCGGAGCATCCTGATCGGCAACCCCTATTTCGTCCCCAATACCCTGGCCGTGTCCATGCTGGTCGAGGCCCGGCGGCGCGGGGTGAACGTGGAGATCATCGTGCCCGGAGCGATCACCGACGCCGGGCTGGTGCGCCGCGCCTCCCGGGCCAAGTGGGGGCCGTTGCTCGAGGCCGGAGTACAGATCTACGAGTACCAGCCGACGATGTACCACAACAAGCTGATAGTGGTAGACGACTACTGGGTATCGGTGGGCTCCACCAACTTCGACAACCGCTCGTTCCGGCTCAACGACGAGGCGAACCTGAACGTCTATGACGAGGCCTTCGCCCGATCGCAGGCCGAGGTCTTCGCCCAGGACCGAACCCGCTCGCGGCGGGTGACGCTGGAGGAGTGGCGCGGGCGCCCGATCACCGAGCGGCTCGAGGAGATGGTGGCGCGGGTGCTGCGTCGCCAGTTGTGAGCGCGACGGCCCACACCGGATGGTGATCGCTGGCTCCACGAACCTCACGCACGACGCCGGCGCTGGCCGGCCGTGCAGCCGCGAGCCCGCGGACGAACACGTGATCCCAGGAGAACCACGCCACGCTGGGTCCGACCCGGCGAGTGAGCCAGGTGTACCTCCGCCGTGAGAACAGCAGTCCGATGCCTTCGCTGTTGAAGTCTCCCGCGACAATCACCGGCCCTCGCCAGGCCGCCGCGTCCCCCAACACCGCCAGCGCCTGATCCCTGCGCTCCGCGTCATTGATCTGAACCGGGGTCTCCAGATGTACCGCGTAGGCGAGCATCCGCCGGCCCCGCACCCGCACCACCGCCGCGGTCGCGGTGCGCCGCTGCCCGCGGGTCCACCCGGCGTGCGGGAGGAGCACCTTCCAGCTCCGCTCGATCGGCCAGCGCGAGAATAGCGCGGGACCGAAGTAGCGGCCGCTGGTGGGATGGATGACTGCCGGGTAGAACGCGTAGTTGTAGCCCAGCTCCCGGGCGATCCGCTCGGCGCCGGTCTCGTCCATCTCCTGCAGCGCGAGAATGTCGGCCCCGCGGAGGCTGTCGCCGCGGAGTACCTCGATCGCCCGCCCGATCTCCCGGGCGAACCGGATGTTGAAGGTGACGACGCGGATCGCGGAGTCGGAGGACTCGGCAGGGGGCCGAGCGGGGGCGTATTGACCCTCGAACCGGGGGCCGCTTAGGCTGAGCAGGTTCGTCGCGGGGGCACAGGAGCCCAGGACGAGCCCCGCGGCGAGAGCGAGAACACTGCCGCGGAACAAGGCGGGCCGCCGGAGCCAGGAGCGCAGTACCATCACCAGACGCAAACCTAACGGATAATTGCGATGAACATTAAAGCCAGGCGAGTCCAGCGCACCTATCTGCTGCTCACCTTGTTCTCGACCCTGGCCGCCTCGTTCATCTGGGGCATCAACACCCTCTTCCTGCTGGACGCCGGCCTCTCCAACGCCGAGGCCTTCGCCGCCAATGCGTTCTTCACCGCCGGCATGGTGATCTTCGAGGTGCCCACCGGCGCCCTGGCCGACGCATGGGGACGGCGCACCTCCTACCTGCTGGGCTCCGCCACCCTCCTGCTTTCGACCCTGCTCTACCTGGCCATGTGGTGGACCCACGCGCCGATGTGGGGCTGGGCCATCGCCTCGATCCTGCTGGGCCTGGGCTTCACCTTCTTCTCCGGCGCCACCGAGGCCTGGTTGGTGGATGCCCTGGCGTTCAGCGGATATAAGGAAGGATTGGAGAAGGTGCTGGCCCGGGGACAGGTGGTGGGCGGCACCGCCATGCTGGGCGGCTCGGTGGCCGGGGGGGTCATCGCCCAGGTGACCGACCTCGGCGTCCCGTACATCATCCGTTCGGTGTGTCTGGGCCTCACGTTCGCGGTCGCCTTCTTTCTGATGAAGGACCTCGGCTTCACCCCGGACCGGAGCAAGGGGATGCTGGACGAGGTGCGCAGCGTGGTGCGGGCCTCCATTAACAATGGCTGGCGGAATCCACCGGTACGCTGGCTGATGCTGGCGGCGCTGTTCGCGGGCGGCATCGACCTCTTCGCGTTCTACGCGCTCCAGCCTTACCTGCTGGAGCTTTGGGGAGACCGGAAGGCATTCGGCATCGCGGGGCTGGCCGCGGCCATCGTGGCCGGCAGCGAGATGGTCGCGGGGTTTCTGGTTCCCTATGCCCGGCGGCTGTTCACCCGCCGCACCCATGCGCTTATCGGCGCTACCGCACTCGGCGCCGTGTGTCTGACGCTGATGGGCCTGTTTTCGAGCTTCTGGATCGCGATCGGTCTGCTGGTTGTCTGGGGACTGACGTTCTCCATCGCCATGCCGATCCGCCAGGCCTACATCAACGGGCTCATCCCCACCCAGCAGCGCGCCACGATGCTGTCGTTCGACAACCTGATGGCCTCGGCGGGCGGCGTGGCGACCCAGCCGGCGCTGGGGCGGGCAGCGGATGTCTGGGGGTATCCGACGGCGTACGTGTTGTGCGGGGTCATCCAGCTGGCGGCGCTGCCGTTCCTGTTGCTGGCGCGGCGGGAGAAAGCGAAGTCGGATCCGATCGAGGATGGCGACGCGGGTTAGGGAACGCCCAAGGCCCGCTTGAACCGGAACCGCTGCAGCACCAGCTGCCGAACCGACTTCCCGGCCCGTTTGGCCGGCCGGAACCGCGCCTCGGCGAGCGCCTCGCGGACGGATTCGGTGAACCGGGGATGGTCGCTCCGCATCACCCGGATCGACGTCGTATCCACCCGCCCCTCGGCATCCACGACATACTCCGCCTCCACCGCGCCCTCTGTGCCCCGCGCGCTCAGCTCCGGCGGATAGACCGGCGCTGCGCTGCTCGCGTAGCGCTCCACCATCTGATCCACCTGGAGCGCGGTGTAGGCCTTCTCCATGAGGAACTCCGCCGGACCGAACGGCTCCTCCCCCTTGGCCCCGGAGCGCTCTCCCTCGCGATGGACCTGGCGCGTGTTGCCCGCCAGGCGCATGCCCTGTCCATCGGCGGGTAGGTCCCCCGCCCCCTCGAGACCCGAGCCGGGCTTGCCCGGCAGGGGGACCTCGGCCTGGCGTTCGGGCGCACCCTGGCGATCGGGCGGGAGAAGGAACATCGCCATCGCTTCGCGTTCGCTGGCGGGGAGCCGGAAGGTGCCGGTCGGCGAGGTCAGGACGAATCCCAGCAGGACGGAATGCGCCACGATGCTCAGGGTGGCGATCTCGGCGGAGCGGAGGAAGCTCCGGTCGGATTCCAGCAGTGTCAGGCGCATGGTCGAAGCCGCCGAAGAGGAGGATCCCATCAATCTACGGTGACGACGGCCGGGCGGTCGAGCACACCGGCCTGCCGGCCCTACTGCACCCTGACCACTCGCCCGGCGGACGGCACCCCGTTCCGGTTGAGCAGAAACAACATGTAGTGCCCCGGCGGCGCCCGCCTCGCGTTGGCCGGCGCGGTCACCCGCACCTGCCCCGATCCGCGGGTGAATGTGAGGGTGTTCGCCCGCTGGTTCGCGTCGAACGCGTGGGTGACCGAGCCGAGCCGGATCCAGCGCACGCCGGTGATCTGGGCGGCGAACGGCGTGCTCACCGTGAACGTCTCCCCGTAGCCCACCGTGGTCTTCGAGAGACCCGTGATCGTAGGCCGCGTCCCCTTGAACAGATATGGCGGCCGGAAGATCTCGTGGCTCCGCCGCGCCGGATACGGCTGGCCATTGAGATCCGACGCGTCGCCGCTGGCCCCGTGGAGCACGGTGCCGTCCGGCAGCAGCAGCGAGACCGAGTGATAGACCCGGTCGACCGCGTTCGACGCGAGCTGGGTCCACCGACCGGTAGCGGGATTCCATACCTCGGCCGCATGCACCGCGCCGGACAGCGTGTTGAACCCGCTCGCGCTGGTGCCGCCGGTCGCCAGGACCTGTCCGTCGGGCAGGATCGTGGCGTTGTGATGCCGCCGGGCGAACCGCATCGGATCGGTGCCGGTCCATTTCGGTCCGGTCACGTTGAGATCGATCGTCTCCGCCGTCGCCGTCGGCAGGTTGGATCTCGCGTCGGTGGTGCTGCGGTTGGGATCCCCGCCCCCGCCCACGATCAGCACCTTGCCCGTCTCGTACATCACCGCGGAGCCGTAGTCGCGGTTGAACGGCCACAGGTGCTTGAGCGCCGTAGCGGTGGTCCACTTGCCGCGCCCGTTGGGGCCGGTGGCGTCCACGTCGAGCCAGCGCGCCTGCGTCCGCTCGCCGGCATTGAAGACCTTCCCATTCGGCGCGAGGAAATTGTAGGGGTAGTAGGGCAGCCGCAGGCTCGCGCCGGGGAGCCGCACCCACTTGCCCGCCTCCCAGATCTCCGGCACCAGCACGACGTTCGACGCCGAGTCGCGCCCGGCCACCGTGACCATGCGGCCGTCGGCCAGCGTGGTGACGGTGGGGTACCAGCGGCCCTGGGCCATCTTCGGCAAGCCGGTGGTCCAGGTCTGGGAGACCGGGTCGAAGATGTTGGTCGCCTTGAGGCCGCGGTCATCGGCGAAGTGGCCGCCGGAGACCATCAGCCGGCCGTCGGCCATGAGCGCGTGGCCGGAGCAGAACAGCATGTCGGGCGTGGGGATGGAGATCGCGGAGCTGGGTGGCCCGGCTGCTGGATCCCAGAGACGCGGGTTGCCCATCGAGGTGGTGCCGGCTTCGTACTTCCCCCACGCGATCAGCTTGCCGGTCGGCAGCAAGCTCAGGTGCAGCGGGACGATGTCCCAGTCCACCGGGGCATCCCATCTGCCCGAGGTCGCAGTTGCCGGCAGCGCGCTCAGCGTCACCGTGCCGGAGAGCGCGCTCGCGCCGCCGGCGGTGTAGCGCAGCCGGTGGGCACCGGTGCCTGCGATGCCAAGGTCGGCGAACTTGGCCACACCGCTGGCATTGGTGGTGGCGGTGAGAGAGCCCTGGAGCGCGCCGGGGCCGCGAGCCGATGCTCGCCGTCACGACCGCGTTCGCGACGGCCGCGCCGGCCGCGTCCTTCACCTTCACGGCGGGCTGACGGCTGGGGTCCCACACCTCTCTATCCAGACCGGTGGTCGGCGGCTGGACGTTCATCTGTATGGTCGAAGGAGGGCCTGCGGCGGCGGTGCCTGATGCAGGACTCATGTCCGGCCTGGTGGGCTCGTCCCCGCAGGAGTTCAGGAACAGGGCGAACGCGGTGGACAGGCCGAGGGCACCGGCACGGGAGGTCAGGCGAGGCATCATGGCAATCTGGCGGGGCGACCCGGGGACCGCTACCCGGGCCGAGCTAAGTCATTGGGAAATGGTGTCTCCGATCATTGCGAAAGGCTGTCCACTTCCTCCTGCAGCAGCTTGGTCCGGAGCTGATCGTCAGTCGTGGGGAGGAGGAGATCGGGCTTGCTCCCGGTCGGTGCTGGTGCGATGCCGTCGAATTCGACGAAGCCGTGGAAGCTGGAAGGTTCGATCGGGCGACGGAGCTCTACCAAGGCGACGTGCTGCCCGGCTTGCACCTGTCAGACATGCCGGAGTTCGAGCGCTGGCTGGAGAGCATCCGCTCACAACTACGGACCGAGCGGTCCTGGCCGGGTGGGGCCTGGCCGATGCTGAAGCCGACAAGGGTCACCCCGCCGACGCGGTGAGGTGGGCCCGCTGGGGTTTCGAGCGCTCCCCCTATGACGAGAACGGACTCCGCCGTCTGCTCAACCGTCTGGTAGCGGCCGGCGATCGAGCCGGTGCGGTTCTAGCTTACGAGCAGTTCGCGCAACGGCTCTCGGCGGATCTCGAGCTCCAGCCGTCGGCCGAGACCGTCGCCCTGGTCGAGACCCTGCGGATGGGCCGGCCGGGGGCATCGACCCAGGGCCCCCGCGCCACGACGCGTTTCGCTGCTTCCGAGCTGACGGCTTCCGAAGCGTCGGCGGCGGGGCCACGCCGTCCTGGCGAGGTCGCCGGCCTGCGGCTGAGCTTCTCCCCCTCGTCGCCTTAAGCCTGATCGGTGGCCTGGGGTTGAGCCTGAGATCTTCCGCAGCCGTGCCGGAGGTCGCCGGGCTCGCGCATCGCGAACGGTTGCTGGTCGCCGACTTCGGCAGCCTCACGAACGACACCACCTTGGGGAGCGTGGTGACTGATGCCTTCCGCATCGACCTTACGCAGTCACCCGATGTGTCCGTCGTGTCCCCCACCCATGTGACGGAAGTGCTCGGCGCAATGCGACTCCCGGGGACCACCCGACTCACGCCGGACGTAGCGCGCGAGCTCGCCTTGCGGGACGGAATCAAGCCGTGGTCGCGGGCGAGATCGCGGCCGCGGGCAGCCAGTATCTGCTCTCCGTATCGCTGGTTGCGGCGAGCACGGGGGAAGTGATCGTAGCCCTGCGCGAGACGGCGCGAGATTCCACCGCGATCGTCCGCGCGGTAGACCAGCTGTCGAAGGCCTTGCGGGAGCGCATCGGTGAGTCGCTCACGACGATCCGCCGCGATCCGCCTCTCTCCCAGGCGACCACCAGCTCACTCGAGGCCCTTCGGAAATACTCCCAGGCCGGGCGCGCGATCGACCGAGAGGGGAACGCGACCAAGGCGCTCGCGTTGTACGAGGACGCCATTGCGCTGGACCCGAGTTTCGCTGCGGCCTATCTGGGCATGACAAACTTGCTGTTCAACGCCTATCCCCACGAGCTGGAGCGTATCACGCTGGCGCTGGTCAAGGCCTTCGAGCTGCGCGACCGGTTGTCCACCCGGGAGCGCCACCTCGCCATCACCACTTACTACAGCCGGGTGTTGGTCGATCTCGACAAGACGGCGGCGGCTCACCGGGCCATGCTCGATTGTATCCTGAGTGGCTTCGCGGCGAGGTGCGCAAGCGAGACAGCCCAAGTCGGAGAAGACTCAGCTAACGGCGAGGATGTGCTAAAGGGAGGTTTTTTCGTCCGGGATCGACTCGACCAGCTCTCCCTGATGTAGCTGGAAGAACTTGGGGGGGCCGGTTCAGCGTAGCGCGCGCTGGGGCCGCTAGCTCCACTCGCTCAATGCTGCAGCCCGCTTCCGCTTGCGGCGCCGCGCCATCGAGTCCTTGAGCGTCCGCGCCGCGCTCGGCTTGAGGTAGTGCCGCCGGCGGCGGAGCTCTTTGAACAATCCTTCCTTCACCAGTTTCCGCCGGAAGAGCTTCAGGGCGCGCTCGACGCTGTCGCTTTCGCTGAGATGCACTTCTGCCACAACCCCTCCCCTGGAAGTCCCCACGGCACCGACGAAAAAGGGGCCAGCGAAAACGCCAGCCCCTACCTGATCACGTTGCCCGCCGGACGCGCGACCGCCCCGGCTTGGCCAGAAACGTATGTGCCGGTCCGAAGCGACGCAAGCGATGGCTATCGGCGACCGACGTCCCTTCGAAGGTCAAACCCGCTACTTTGCCACATACCCGCGAACGGTGTGGCCGGCGGTCCGGCCTCCCGTCTCCGGACTCTGACTGGAGCGTCCCCCCTGGCCAGACACAAATACAACATCGAGAAGCGACAGCGGGAGCTCAGCAAGGAACGCAAGAAAGAAGAAAAGCGGCAGCGCAAGCTCGACCGAAAGCAAGGCGAGCCGGAATCGGACTCAGAGTCCGAGCCGGATGTTACGAACCAGGCGCCCGCCGAGGACCATCAGTGAAGGCAGCCCGCGCCTGCCGCAGCACCTCGTCCAGCTCGCCCTTGAGATCCTCGATCTGAAGCTCCAGCTGCGCCAGCGTCGTGCAGATCGGCGTGACAGACAGCATACCGTTCGCGTGCCGCACGATGCCCTGGAGGAAGATGTGGGCCGCGGGGGCTTTAGCGGATCCTCCGCGATGCATGTTCAGCGCGAAACGCGAATTCAAGTCGGCCATGAACCACTCGTCAGTTCGGGGGTCGCCAATTGGCGGCGCGTTGTATCAGTCACGGCTGAGACATCACCACGTCAGGCCCTGGACCTGATCCAGTGACGCAGCGACTGCGGCCAGCGCGGGCAGGGTCTTCTCCCGGCGAAACCGATAGGCCGCATCCTTGACGTGCGCGGACACGGGCGCACCGGTACGGTGGCGATACTCGCGGTACGAGTTACCCATCTCTTGGAACACCTGGCGAAGCGAGCGCGCCTCGCGCAGCTCCTCCGGACTGGCCTTGCCGAGCGTCGCCCGGGGAATCCGGTCGCCCTGCCGGCGACGCCGCCGCGTAGCCGGCCCGTCAGTCGGCCGGTCGGCCGCAAGCTCAGCCTGGCGGATGCGCTCGAGAACTCGGGCGGTAGCCGCCTCGAGCCCGGCAGCGGGGGCCGACGCGGGGTCGCGAGATGGGGTGGGCATTAGAGCCTTCCAGGTTAGAGAAAGGCGTGCCGGGCACGACACCGGCCGCCAAGGCCAAGCGCTTGGATTCCGAAGAGCACGGGACTGATCATGGGATCGCGCCTTCGGTAGGGGGGGAACCGCTCTCGTGCCGAAGTGCGCTGAGAGTACCCTGAAAAGTAGTCTCCTGCACCGCGAATAGCGAGGCGTCGTAAGCTGATGAGCACGGAACGTTTGCAAGGCGGAGTCTCACCCTGAACGACGGCCTGTACAGTCCTCCCCGCCGGGTGCACTATCTCCCAGACAACCTCCAGCCTTCCATCTCCTGACAGAGGAACCCAGGTGCCGCCGACCGACACAGCACCACCGCCGCGTCCCGCCCGGGGCAAACTCCTCCAGGTCCTGGGCGTTTCCTTCGGCATCGCGGTCATCCTCGGCAACACGATCCTCGTCGGCATCCTCCGCACCCCGGGCGACGTCGCCGCCCGCCTGCCGGATCCGTTGCTCTTCATGGCAGTCTGGGTCATCGGCGGCATCTACGCGCTGCTCGGCACCATCTCCCTCGCCGAGCCCGGGGCCATGGTGGCCCAATCGGGCGGACAGTACGTCATCGTGCGCCGAGCCCTCGGCCGATACCCGGGCTTCATCGTCGGCTGGTCGGATTGGATCTCCACCTGCGGCACCATCGCGCTCGGCGGCATGGTCTTCACCGAGTATCTCGAGGCGCTGGTCCCGGCGCTCACCGGCCGCCGCGCGGCAGCGGCGGTCGCGCTGGTCCTCGTCTTCGGCCTCTTCCTCTGGCGCGGGATCCGGGTCGGCGACTTCGCCCAGCAGCTCCTGAGCGCCCTCAAGGCGCTGGCCTTCGGCATCCTGATCGGCGTCTGCCTGCTCTGGCCGATTCCCGCCCGCGAGGCGGTGGTGCCCGCGGCGCTCCCCGCCGGCATGGCGCTCCTCACCGCCGTCGTCCTCGCCCTGCAGGCCGTCATCTACACGTACGATGGCTGGACCGGCCCCCTCTACTTCGGCGAAGAAGTGCGCAACGCCGGCCGCGGCATTCCCCGCTCCATGACCCTCGGTGTGCTGCTCGTCATCCTCATCTATGTCCTGGTCAACATCGCCTTCGTCCGGATCCTCGGCATCGACCGGATGGCGGGTGACCCCTTCGTGGCGGCGACCGCCGGCAAAGCGCTCTTCGGCGACGGTGGCGACACCGTGATCAGGTCCCTGGTGCTCCTCTCCATCCTGAGCGGCATCAACGCCACCTGCCTCATGGCGCCGCGGGTCGTGCTGGCGATGAGCCGGGACCGGCTGCTGTTCCGCGCGTTCGAGACCGTGAACCAAGGAGGAACCCCGACGGTCGGCCACTGGGCGAGCGTCGGAGTCGCCATCGGCTTCATCGTGTCCGGGACCTTCAATACCGTGCTGGCGCTCTGCGCCTTCTTCTTCGTCGCGTCGTACTCGCTCTCGTTCATCAGCGTGTTCGCCCTCCGGCGCAAGGAGCCGGACACGCCGAGGCCTTACCGGGTGCCCGGCTTTCCGTACACGACCGGGCTGGTGCTGATCGCGTCAGTGTCGTTCCTGGTCGGCTCGGTGATCACCGACTGGAGCAACAGTTGGAAGTCGCTGATCCTGCTCGCGCTCAGCTACCCGCTCTTCCGCGTCATCATCAGAAACAACGGCTCGGCCACGGAGTGACGGATGCGTTTCACCCACGCCGTCGTCCGCCCTCCCGCGGACACCTTCGCCGCTGGGATCACCAGCTCGGAGCTGGGCCCGCCCGATCTGGACCTGGCGCTGGAGCAGCACGAGACGTACTGCCGGACCCTCGAGCGGCTGGGACTCTCGCTCGTCAGGCTGGATCCCGACCCCGAACACCCCGACTCCACCTTCGTCGAGGACACCGCGATCGTCACCCCGAGTGGCGCGATCCTCGCCCGGCCTGGCGCGCCGAGCCGCGCCGGCGAGGTGTCGTCGATCCGCAACGCACTCGGCCGTTGGTTTCCCTCACCGCCGGCCATCGTCCCGCCGGGGACGGTCGATGGCGGCGACGTCTGCGAGGCGGGCCGGCATTTCTACATCGGGCTCTCCCGCCGGACCAACCGCGAGGGCGCCGGCCAGCTCGCCGCATGGCTGGCACGCCGCGGGTTCAGCAGCGACGTGATCGACATCAGGGCGCTCCGGGGACTGCTGCACTTGAAGACCGGTCTCTCCTGGCTGGGCGAGCGCCGCCTGCTCGCTACGGACGAGGTCGCCGGGCATGAGACCTTCAGCGGCTGGGAGGTGGTGCGGATGCCGGAGGGTGAGGACTACGCGGCCAACTGCGTGCTGGTGAACGACACTTTGCTGATCGCGCGCGGGTTTCCTCGGACGAGCGAGCGGCTCGCGGGCCTGGGGCTCGAGCTGCTGCCGCTCGACATGTCGGAGTTCAGGAAGATGGACGGGGGTCTCAGCTGCCTCTCGATTCGGTGGTGACGCTGGAACCGTCACTCTGCCAAGATCGGAAAAGATTCACCACGAAGGCACGAAGGGCGCGAAGGACTCCTGAGGCGAGGGCATGCTGCTCTCCGCTTCAGTCCATCGTTCGACAAGAAAAAAAACGATAAGAAGTGGGAGTGGACTTAGCCTGGAATGGGATAAGACGTTTGCCTGCAGGTTACTGAGTCCTTCGCGCCCTTCGTCCCTTCGTGGTGAATCTTTTCCGATCCCTGCATCGCCCCGCCGCCCGCCAGATCAGGGACGCGTAGCCTCGACCTCCCCTTCCCTCCTCCCTCCCAATCTGAACAGCCGCGCCGGATAGATCCGCTCCAGCACCGGCGACGTCATGAATGTCGTAACAAGCGCCATCAGCACCATCATCGAGAACAGCGCCGGCGAGATCACTCCGATATCCAGGCCCACGTTGAGCACCACCAGCTCCATCAGCCCCCGCGTATTCATCAGCGTGCCGATCGCCCAGGAGTCCCGCCACGACATCCCCGTCGTCCGCGCCGCCAGCGCCGACCCGCCCAGCTTGCCCAGGATCGCGACCGCGATGATCAGCCCGCAGTAGAACCAGAGGTCGCCGGTGATCAGGGTGATGCTGGTCCGGAGTCCCGTGAACGCGAAGAACAGCGGCAGGAACATGATCACCATCAGGTCATGGAACCGGTCGAGCAGCGGACGCACCAGCTGCTCGTCGCGGGGCATCACCGCGCCCGCGAGGAACGCGCCGAAGACCGCGTGCACGCCGAGCCGCTCGGTGGCCCAGGCGGAGGCGAGGATGAAGAAGACCACGATGGCGACGATGTCCTGGGACAGCCCGCCCCGCGCCTCGAGCGCCTTCTCCAGCCGCCGGAGGCCCCAGCGCACCACCGTCAGCATGGCGACCACATACAGCACCGTCCCGGCGAGCATCAGCGGGATGGAGACGGACGCCTCGGTGGTGCGGGCGATGACGATCACGACCGCGAGAATGCACCAGGCCGTGACGTCGTCGACCGCGGCGGCGGCGATGGTGACCGTGCCCAGCCGGGTCTTCAGCATCCCCCGCTCGGTCAGCACTCGGGCCAGCACCGGAAAGGCGGTGACGCTCATCGCCGCGCCTAGGAACAGCGCGAAGGCGGTGAACCCGACGCTGTCGTCGGAGAGGCGGGGGTAGAGGAAGAGGGCGAGGCAGGCGCCGAGGAAGAACGGGGCGATGATGCTGGCGTGGCTGGTGACGATCGCGGCGCGTCCCTGCCCCCGCAGCAGCGTGAGGTCGAGCTCCAGCCCCACCAGGAACATGAAGAACACCAGCCCGATCTGACTCAGCGCGCTGAGGAAGCCGAGACTCAGCGGGGGGAATACGCTGTGGAACAGGTCGGGCGCGACCCAGCCCAGCAGGGAGGGGCCGAGCATGATGCCCGCCAGCATTTCGCCCATGACGCGGGGCTGGCCGATCCACGACACCGCGCGGCCCACCAGGCGGGCGGTGACCAGGATGCCGGCGATCTGCGACAGCAGCAGCAGGACATCGGGCATCAGGCGCGCCGCCGCCCCAGATAGCGCCGCGGCCGCTCCGCCATGAAGCCCACCGCCCCGCATTCCACGCACCCGCTGGACCACATCGTGGCGTCGAGCCGCTTCTGCCGGCCTTCCCGTCGCAGATGAGCGGTCACCCGGATCGTGTCACCCACCACGCACCCCATCTGGCGCGGCGTGGTGCCAGGCAGAATTTCACCCTCCAGGCTGATCTCCTGGCCGGAGAGCGTGCCCTGGAGGGTGATGTCGTTGGCCGGGCCCAGGGTCGCCGTGAGCTGTCTCCCCGACTGGGTGATCCTGACCGTCGAGTCCCCGCCCAGGAGCAGATACCGGTGGCAGACCCGCCCGGGCGAAGCCATCGGGAGCACGGCATAGGCGCCGTGCACCGCCGCGGGTGCCCGGGTGTCCTCACCCAGCCGAAGGACGATGACAAGGCCGCAAAACGGGATCCCTACGAACAACAGGTAGGAGATGAGATGCCGCATGCTCGAAAGGTACGCCGAATCCGTCTCGGGCCTAGTGCCGGGCCAGCCGCGGCACAGCAGGAAAGGACAACGTCACCTGGGACAGGCTGTCTGCGTAGTGGAGGGCGCTGCCGCCGGCGCCGCAGGGCATCCCCTTGCCAGATGCCGCTCCGCAGCTACACTAGCCGGCGCCCACGGTGGCGCCATCGGTTCCTCACGCTCCGGAGATCCCCGTGCCCCGCTCACGCCCCCGCGGCCTGCTGGCCCTCCTCGCCGGACTGTCCGCCATCGCCACCGCTCCCCCGCTCGCCGCCCAGGTTCCGGTCGCGGAGTACGCCGCGCGCCGTGCGGCGCTGGCGGAGAAGATCGATTCCGGCGTGGTGATCGCCTTCGGCGGAGTGGAGCCGGTGAACCACTGGCCCACCTTCTACCAGGTGCCGGGCTTTTACTATCTGACCGGGTTCAACGAGACCGACGCGGCGCTGGTCATGGTGAAGCGGAACGGCTCGGTGGCGGCAACCATGTTCGTCCCCACCCGCACGCCGATCCAGGAGCGGTGGGTCGGCGCCCGGACCCGGCCCTCGGCGATGGAGCGGAAGATCGGCATCCCCGGCCGCGACTTCGCCCAGCTTCGGCCCGCGATCGACTCCCTCGCCAGGAACGGCCTTCCCTTCTATGTCGTCTCCGACATCAACAGCGGGGACTACGCCCAGGACGACACCCTCACCCTGGGCGCCAGGTTCATCGGGCAGGTCCGGCAAGCCAACCCGTGGCTGGGGATGCACCAGTTCGACCGGGAGGTGAACCGGCTCCGGGCGAAGAAGAGCGCGTCGGAGCTGGCCTTGTTGCGAAGAGCGGTCGAGATCAGCGTGCTGGCCCACAAGGAAGCGATGAAGGCGACGGCCCCCGGCTGCGGCGAGTACGAAATCCAGTCGCTGCTGGAGGGAACCTTCCGCCGCTTCGGCGCCGACCGCCCCGGCTACGGCAGCATCGTCGGGTCGGGGATCAACGCGACGGTCCTCCATTACAACGAAGACAGCCGCGTCATGCAGGACGGCGAGCTGCTCCTGATCGACGCCGCCGCGGCCTTCGGCCACTACTCGGCCGACGTGACCCGCACCATGCCGGTGAACGGCCGGTTCACCCAGCCGCAGCGCGAGATCTACCAGATCGTCCGCGATGCCCAGGAGGCGTTCGTGCGCCAGATCAAGCCCGGCGTGAGCGTCGCCGCGGCGAACGACTCGGGGAAGGCGGTGGTGACGAAAGGCCTGGTCCGGCTCGGCCTGATCCAGAGCGCCGACGGGACCATCGATCCGCCAGAGGGCGCGCCCTGCCCGCCAGGCGGCTGCCAGCAGGTCCAGCTCTTCGCCCTGCACGGATACGGCGGGCATGGCATCGGGCTCGATGTGCACGACCCCGCGCAGTACTACGAGCAGCATTTCGGCGTCGGCGACGTGTTCACCGTCGAGCCCGGGCTCTATGTCAGCCCGGACCTCCTGGGGAGCCTGCCCGACACGCCGAAGAACCGGGCCTTCCTGGCGAAGATCAAGCCGGCGGTCCAGAAGTACAGCGGCATCGGCGTCCGTATCGAGGACGACTACGCACTGACCGAGAAGGGCCTCGAGTGGATGTCGAGCGGCGCGCCCCGGGAGATCCCGGAGATCGAAGCGCTGATGCGGCAGCGCGAGCCCGAATTGTCGGGCGGCGGGACCTGCGGACGGCCTCGCACCTGAGGCAGGCACGGCGCCTGCCACACGTGCCCCTGCTCTCCCACTTGAGATCGGCTTGACGCGGCCGGCGCAAGATCCGGCACCGTTCGGCTCCGGACCGGCCGCCTGGCCGGACTCCCCGCCACCCGGGACGCGGAGACACAAGCTAAACAGGGGCGCCATATGCGTTCGCCAGCCCGTCACCCGGTTTCCTGTCTGCTCACCATCGTCCTGGCCGGCGCCGCCATCGGCTGCGGGGAGGAGGCTGGGGCGCCCACCGCCCCCGCCGCGGAGCAGGGCACCGCTACCGTGGTGCAGGCCGCCGCACTCGCCTTCATCCAGGTGAGCGCGGGTCAGCGCCACACCTGTGGGGTCACCACGGCGAACAAGGCCTATTGCTGGGGTGACAATGGCGTAGGGCCGAATGGCGGCAAGCTCGGCGACGGCAGCACGACCGACCGCCTGACACCGGTTCCGGTGGCCGGCAACCTGAAGTTCAAACAGGTCAGCGCGGGAGCGGAGCACAGCTGCGGGATCACCACCGACAACCGGGCCTACTGCTGGGGCCGCAACGACTGGGGCCAGCTCGGGAACGGAAGCGCCGGAGTGGGGCTCAGCCAGCTCACGCCGGTCGCGGTGGCCGGCGGGCGGCGGTTCCGCCAGATCAGCGCGGCCAACTACCACACCTGCGCGGTCAACCCGAGCGATATCGCCTTCTGCTGGGGGACCAACCAGCACGCGGTGCTCGGCAGCGGCGCCTTCGAGAGCTTTGTGCCCGCCCGGGTCGCGGGCAACCACAAGTTCCTCAGCGTGAGCGCGGGATTCTCCCATGTCTGCGGCGCGACCACGAACAACCAGGCCTGGTGTTGGGGCAACGGCATCGGCGGGTCGCTCGGCAATGGCACTGGGACCAGCAGCGGCACGCCGGTCCGGGTGTCGGGCAACATCGCCTTCCGCGAGGTGCACGCCGGCTCGGGCTTCATCTCGCCCTCCAGCAGCGACCAAGCGCCGGACGACACACAGAGCTGCGGTCTCGCCACCGACGACCGGGCCTGGTGCTGGGGCACGAGCATCGGCCACACACCTCAACTGGTTCCCGGCGATAAGCTCTACCGCACCTACAGCGCCGGCACCATTGCCTGCGGCGTCAACCAGGCCGGCAACATCTTCTGCTGGAATTCGTCGGGCCTCACCCGCATCGACGCGGGAACGGTCCGGTTCAGCAGTGTGAGCGTGTCGGGCCTCCGCGGCCACCGCTGCGCCGTGAGCAAGGACAACCGCGCGTTCTGCTGGGGCGAGAACTCACAGGGTCAGCTGGGGAACGGCACCACCGACAACAGCCCGACGCCGGTGCCGGTGTCGGGGGGCTGAGCAGGCAGTACTTCATCCCGAGCGCAGCGAGGGACCTTGCCCGCACATGGCTCGAGCCAGGCAGGCAAGGTCCCTCGCTTGCGCTCGGGATGAAGAGAGCTGCGCTCGATGAAGAGAGCCCTACTCGAACCGCCCCCCCGCCTCCGCCACCCTCACCAGCAGCGGCGCCGGTGACCAGAACCCCGGGTCGCCGTGCGGGTTCCCCTCGAACTCCCGCACCCGGTCCAGCACCCGGTCCAGCCCCACCTGGTTCGCGTAGAACATCGGCCCGCCCCGCGCCCGCGGAAATCCGTAACCCGTGAGATACACCACGTCGATGTCGCTCGACCGCGCGGCGATCCCCTCGTCCAGAATCCGGGCGCCCTCGTTCACCAGGGCATAGACCAGCCGATCGACGATCTCGCCGTCATCCACCGGCCGCGGCGCGACACCGATTTCCTTTCGGTGCGTCGCGATCAGCTCAGCGACCGCCGGTGAGGGCACCGGGCGTCGAGGGCCCTCCGGGTAGTCGTACCAGCCGGCTCCCGACTTCTGTCCCAGGCGTCCGGTCTGCACCAGGCGGTCGGGCAAGGCGGAGTTGAGGTAGCCCGGCCGCGTGTCCCGGCGGTGCTGCCGGATCGCGAGACTCACGTCGTGTCCCACCAGGTCGCCGACCCGGTATGGCCCCATGGCGAAGCCGAATGCCTCCATCGCGGCATCGACTTGCTCCGGCGTCGCGCCTTCCTCCACCAGGTACCAGGCCTGCTTGGTGTATGCCTCCAGCATCCGATTCCCGATGAACCCGTCGCACACGCCCGAGACGACCGCCACCTTGCGCAGCGACTTGGCCAGCTTGAGGCCGGTGGCGAGCACGTCGGGCGCCGTCTTCCGGCCGCGCACCACCTCCAGCAGCCGCATCACGTTCGCCGGGCTGAAGAAGTGGAGGCCGAGGACGTCCGAGGGCCGGCGGGTGAACGCCGCTATCGCATCCACGTCGAGAGTCGAGGTGTTGGTCGCGAGCACCGCGCCGGGTTTCATGACCCGGTCGAGATCGAGGAAGACCTTCTTCTTGACCTCCATCGATTCGAACACCGCCTCGATCACCAGGTCGGCCTGGCTGAGATCCTCGTACGAGAGCGTCGGCCGGATCCGCCCCATCCGCCGCTCGCGCTCCTCCGTGGTGAGCTTGCCCTTGCGGATCTGGCCGTCATAGACCAGCTCGACCCGGACCATCCCTCGATCCAAGGGCGGCCTGGTCGGCTTCCACCAGCGTCACCGGAATGCCGGCGTCGATCAGGGCGACCGCGATCCCGGCGCCCATCGTGCCGGCCCCGATGACCGCCACTCGCTCGGTCGGCCTGACGACGGTGGACGAGTTGACGCCCCCGACCTTGCTCGCGGCCCGCTCGGCGAAGAAGGCGTGTCGCAGGCCTTTCGACTCCGGGGTGTCCATCAGCTCGGCGAACGCCTGTCGCTCGAACGCGAGCCCTTCATCGAAGTCTCGCCCGGCCGCGTGAATCGCCTCTACCGCCCGGAGTGGCGCCGGCAGGGGCGAGCGCAGGCTCTTGAGTCGCGCGAGCGCGGTCTCGGTCACCGTCGCGAGCCGGGCTTCATCGAGCGGCAGGTCCCGGGCCCTCGGCGGCGGGCCCTTCAAGACTTTGGACGAGCCCGCCAGCTCCACCGCCGCGCCCACCGGGTGGCCCTCGACGACCGCATCCAGCAGCGCCGTCTGGCTCAGCTCCTTCGCCGAGACCGGTTCCCCGTTCGCGATCATCTCGATCGCGCGCTCGACGCCGACCAGCCGCGGCAGCCGCTGGGTGCCGCCGGCGCCCGGAATGAGGCCGAGCTTCACCTCCGGCAGGCCGAGCCTGGCGTCGGAGGCGGCGACGCGGTAGTGGGCGCCCATCGCGAGCTCGAGTCCGCCACCCAGGCAGGTGCCGGCGATCGCCGCGATGACCGGCTTGGGACTGGCTTCGATCTGTTCGATGAGCCGGCGCAGGGTGGGGTCGGCTGTGGCGGCGGGGGTGCCGAACTCGCGGATGTCGGCGCCGCCGGAGAAAAGTCCGTTCGCTCCGGTGAGGACGATGGCGCGGACGGCGGGGTCCGCCAGCGCGCGGTCGTGCGCATCGCGGACGCCCGATCGGACCGCGTGGGAGAGGCCGTTGACCGGGGGATTGTCGAAGGTGATGACCGCGACGTGGCGGTCGAGACGATAGTCGATGTTATTTCTCCAGGCTCGCCCGCAGCTTCCCCCGATCCACCTTCCCCAGGTGCGTCGTCGGAAGCGATTCCACGAAGATGACCTCCCGTGGGTGCTTGTACGGCTCCAGCCGGTCGCAGACGAACGCCTTCAGCTCCTCCGCCAGGCCGTCCCGGCGCTCGCGCGGGATCACGTAGGCGCAAGGCTTGACCAGGCCGTTCGCATCGGTCATCCCCACGACCGCGACCTGGGAGACGGCGGGATGCTGAAGCAGGCAGCCCTCGACCTCGGTCGCCGAGAGCCACCTCCCCGACACCTTGAGCAGCTCGTCGGCCCGCCCGCCGTAGGTGAAGTAGCCGTCCGCGTCCCGCCGGACCAGGTCTCCGGTCACCACCCATTCCCCCCGAAAGCAGCTTTGACTCTTGTCGAGCTGCTGCCAGTACCCCAGCGCCCGCGACCCGCCCCGCACCCACAGATGACCGACCGTCCCGTCGGGCACCTCCTTGCCCTCCTCATCCGCCACCTTGACCTCGAACCCCGGCACCACCTCGCCCAGCGTGCCTCGCCGCACCCGCCCCGGACGATTGGAGAGGAAGATGTGCCACTGCTCCGCAGTGCCGAGTCCGTCGAGCAGCGGGACGTTGAAGGTGCGGTCCCACCTGGCGTGCAGCTCCTCCGGCAGACCCTCGCCCGCCGACGTCGCCAGGCGGAGGCAGGAGAGGTCCTGCCGGGCCGCGTCCGGATGGCTCAGCATCTGGTTGATCATCGTGGGCACGGTGATCAGAATGCTCGGCCGGTAGCGGGCGATCCGGCTGAAGACGACCTCCGCCGTGCAGCGGTCGTCGAACAGGACGCTGGTGGCGCCGGCCATGAAGGGAAACAGCAGGTTGGAGCCGGTGGCGTAGCCGAAATAGAGCTTCGGCACCGAGAGGGTCACGTCGTCTTCGGTGTATTGGAGCACCTGGCCGCCATAGCACTGCGCCGTGTTCATGAAGGAGCGGTGCGGCTGAACCGCCGCCTTGGGCCGGCCGGTGGTGCCGCCGGAGAACAGCCAGATGGCGGGGTCGTCGCGGTGGGTGGGGAAGTTCTTCCAGATCTCGGGCGCCGCCGAGAATCGCGCCTCCCAGTCCCGGCCGCCCACCGCGAGGAGCTTGGGGGCGTGGGCCGCGCGGCCGGCCGCTGCCTGGAACGCGTCGGCCCGCTCCGCCGCGACCAGCGCGACCGTGGCCCGGGTGTACTGGAAGAAATATTCGATCGCGTCGGGCTTGAGCTCCGGGTTGACCATGACTACCACGGCGCCGATCTTCAGGATGCCAAACAGGGCCGCGACGTACCGCGGTCCGTCCGGCAGGGCGATGATCACGCGCTGTTCCGGCGCCACTCCCGCTGCGCTCAGCACATTGGCAAACCGGTTGGCCAGCGCCTGCACCTCGCGGTAGCTCAACCGTCCGGCATCGGTGATCAGCGCGGTCCGGTCGCCTCGACCCTCGCGCACCCGGGCATCGAGAAAGAATTCGGCGATGTTCAGGTGCGTTGGATCTTCGACCGTCATGGCTGAACTCCGCGGCTGGGAACAAGCGGTGAGGACACAATAACCGTGCAGCCGCTCGCCGCAATGACCTGGGAAGAAGCTCGGGACGCCGCGGGCCCGGGGTCGGTCGCCATCCTTCCGGTGGGCGCGGTCGAAGCGCACGGCCCGCATCTCCCGCTGGAGACCGACGTGATCATCGCCCAGGCGATGGCGCGGGCCGGCGCCGCCCGGCTCGGCGCCCGCGGGGCCAGGGCGGTGGTGCTGCCTCCGCTGAGCTACACCGCCGCCGGATTCGCCCGCGGGTTCGCCGGGACGCTGTCGCTCAGCCCCGAGACGGTCCTGGCGACCCTGGTCGATATCGCCCGCGGCCTGACCTGGCACGGATTCGGAGCTCTCGCCATCGCGAACGCCCATCTCGATCCCGCACACCTGGCCTCACTGGAAGCGGCGGTCAACGCCATTCGCCGAGACGGGGGGCTGCCGGTGGTCTTCCCCAACCTGGCCGCGAAGCCGTGGGCCCTTCGGCTCACCGAGGAATTCAAGAGCGGCGCCTGCCACGCGGGACAGTTCGAGACCTCCATCGTCCTGGCCGAGCGCCCGGACCTGGTGCGCGAGACGATCCGCGCCACGTTGCCGGCGAATCCGGCCTCGCTCTCCCGCGCGATTCGCGAGGGCAAACAGAGCTTCGAGGAGGCCGGAGGGCCGCGCGCCTACTTCGGCTATCCGGCGCAGGCGACCGCCGAGGAAGGCCGCGCCACCGTCGAGGTGCTCGGCGCGATCCTCGACGAAGCGATTCAGGCCGGGCTCAAGTGACCGCCACGCCCGGCCGGGTAGCCGTGGTGACCGGCGCGGGCCGGGGCATCGGCGCGGCGGCCGCGCGGGCGCTGGCCCTGAGCGGGATGGACGTCGTCCTGGCCGCCCGGTCCCGCGACCAGGTCGACCGCCAGGCGGGCGAGCTGACATCCATCGGCCGCCGCGCCCTGGCAGTCGTCTGCGACGTGACCAGCGAAGCCAGCGTGCAGGCGCTGGCCGGCGCCGCCTCCGAGATGGGACCGGTCGCGGTGCTGGTCAACAACGCCGGCGCCGCCGGCTCGATGCCGGTCGCGCGCACATCGCTCGACGAGTGGAATCGTCTGCTCGCGGTGAACGCGACCGGCGCGTTTCTCTGCACCCGGGCGTTCCTGCCCGGGATGGTCGAACGGAAGTGGGGACGGGTGGTCAATGTGGCTTCGACCGCCGGGCTCGCCGGCGGGAAGTATCTCGCCGCCTACACCGCGGCGAAGCATGCGGTGGTCGGACTCACTCGCGCCGTGGCCGCCGAGGTGGAGGGGACTGGTGTCACGGTGAACGCGGTGTGTCCCGGCTTCGTCGATACCGGGATGACGGCGGAGACGGTGAGCCGGATCGTCGCGAAGACCGGGCGCACGCGGGAGGAAGCGCTTGCGGCCGCCCTCGCCTCGGCCGGCCAGAGCCGCCTCATCTCGGCGGACGAGGTGGCGGCCGCGATCGTGTCGCTGTCGGCCGCCTCGAACCCACCCAACGGCGAGACGCTGGTCCTGGAAGGAAGAGAGCCGATGAGCGGCCGCTTCGCGATCGTGAACCCCGAAGAGCTGGGCGCCCCCCGGGGGTGGAACAACGGGATGCTGGTGACGCAGCCCGGGGGCCGCACCCTGTTCATCGCGGGGCAGACGGCGCGCGACGAGTCGGGACGGGTTTCGGCGGCGGACTTCGTGGCGCAGTTCGATCGGGCGCTGACCAACGTGCTCGTGGTGCTGAAGCAGGCCGGGGGTGAGCCAGGAGACATCGGGCGATTCACGATCTACGTGACCGATGTCGGAGCTTACCGGGGGACCTTGAAGCCGCTCGGCGATGTCTACCGGAAGCGAATGGGGAAGCACTACCCCGCGATGGCGCTGGTGGAGGTGCGGGCGCTGGTTGACCCTGATGCGATGGTCGAGATCGAGGCCACGGCGGTGATTCGGTGACGATCCAGCCTCGCTCCTTCCTCTACTCGCTCGACCCGACGACCTCCGTCGCCACGGTCACCCTCAACCGGCCCGAGCGCGGCAACGCCCTCACCTTCGAGATCTACACCGAGCTCCGCGACATCTTCCGTGCGCTGGACACCGAACCCGGGGTTCGCTCCATCATCATCACCGGCGCCGGCCGCGCCTTCTGCACCGGCGGCGACGTCGAGGACATCATCGGCGCGCTGTTCTCCCGGGACTTCGACGGCCTGCTGGAATTCACCCGCCTCACCGGCGATCTGATCCTCTCCATCCGCCAGTGCCGCCGTCCGGTCGTCGCCGCGCTCAACGGCACGGTGGCGGGGGCGGGCGCCGTGATCGCGGCGGCGAGCGACATCCGCATCGCCGCCGACACCGCCAGGATCGCGTTCCTCTTCTCCCGAGTCGGCCTCGCCGGCGCGGACATGGGCGCCGCGTGGCTGCTGCCCCGTATCGTCGGCATGGCCCACGCGAGCGAGATGCTGATGCTGGGCGACTTCATCACCGCCGAGCGCGCGGCACAGATCGGCCTCTACAACCGGGTCGTGCCGGCGGAGCGGGTGATGGCGGAGGCGGCCGAGGTCGCCACCCGGCTGGCGCGCGGACCCTCGGTGGCGCTCGGGGTCACCAAGCAGGCGCTGAACGAGGAGGCGTCGCTGGACCTGGTCTCCGCCATCGAGTGGGAGGCCAGGGCCCAGGCGGAGTGCATGCAGAGCCCCAACTTCCGCGAGGCGTACCACGCCTTTCGCGCGAAGCGCGAGGCGAAGTTCGAGTAGCCCATGGCCGACATCAAGCTGATCCGCGCCTTCCTCGAGCCGCAGCACATCGACTTCGCCGCGCGGGCTCACGCCTTCGCGCAGAGCGAGATCGGACCCCGCCCGCCGCCGCCGGACGACTCGACCGCCCGGACCGAGGCTCGCGCCCTCCTCGCCGCGCTGGGCCATGGCGACTGGCTCCGGCCGATCTTCGACCTCGATCTCCGGTCCTGCTGCCTGATGCGCGAAGCGCTGGGCGAGACGTCGCCGCTGGCCGACGCGATCTTCGCCCTCCAGGGCCTCGGCACGACGCCGATCCTGATCGCCGGATCGCCGGCGCAGCAGGATCGCTGGCTGCGGCCGATCGCCAGAGGCGAGGTGATGACCGCCTTCGCGATGACCGAGCCCGGCGCCGGCTCCGACGTGGCCGGCATCGCCACGACCGCGCGGCGGGACGGCTCGGACTACGTGCTCGATGGGGGCAAGACCCTGATCTCCAACGCGGGCATCGCCGATCTCTACACGGTGTTCGCGTCCACCGACCGATCCAAGGGATCGAAGGGGATCAGCTGCTTCCTGGTGCCCGCCGACACGCCGGGACTGCGCTTCACCGGTCCCCAGGTCCTGAGCGCCCCGCACCCGCTGGGCGAGATCGCCTTCGACGGCTGCCGCGTCCCCGCCGATGCGCTGCTCGGCGCCGAAGGCCGCGGCTACGGGCTCGGCCTCGCGGCCCTCGACCGCCTGCGACCCACCGTCGCGGCGGCGGCGTGCGGCATGGCGGCCCGCGCGCTGGCCGAGTCGCTCGCCCACGTGCGGGCGCGGCAGCAGTTCGGATCGCCGCTCTCGCACTTTCAGCTGGTGCAGCAGAAGCTGGCGCGGATGGCCACCGGCCTGGCCGCCGCTCGCCTCCTCACCTATCGGGCGGCGTACGAGAAGGACCAGGGGCAGGAGCGGATCACGACGGAGGCCGCGATGGCCAAGTCGTTCGCCACCGAGATGGCCCAACGCGCGGTCGATGACGCGGTGCAGCTGATCGGGGGGCGGGGCGTGCTGGCGGAGCATCCGGTCGATCGGCTCTACCGCGCGGTGCGCGCCCTGCGGATCTACGAGGGGACCACGGAGATTCAGCAGCTCATCATCGCGGGCGAGCTGCTCAAGTAGTCCCGGTCTCGCGCATGTGGCATCCCGAGCCCTTCATCAAGTTTCCGATTCCGGAGACCCGGCCGCCGACCGCGGACGAGGCGGGCCGCTCGCTCTGGTTCAGCCCGTATCGCGAGGGCCGCCTGGACCTGGCGGAGCGCACCTGGGTCCCGGCGATGGTCCCCTGGCGAGCCACCGAAGACGGTCTCGTCACTCCCGGGGTGCTCGCCTGGTACGAGCGCTTCGCCCGCGGCCAGCCGGGCGCGCTGGTGGTCGAGGCCACCGGCATCCGGGACGTGCCGAGCGGCCCGCTGCTCCGGATCGGGCACGACCGGTTCATCCCGGGGCTCGCGGAGCTGGTGCGCACGGTCCGGCGGGCCAGCGGCGGACGGACCCGTGTCTTCATCCAGATCATCGACTTCCTCCGCATTCGCCGGCGGCCGGAGCCCGCGCGTTTCTTCCGGGAGTTCCTGGCACTCACCGATCGGCACCGGGCCCTGATCCCCGGCAGTGACGAGGCCGTGCGCGCTACCCTGGCGGGACTGCCGGAGGCCGAGTGGCCGCGCTACCTGACCGAGCGGGAGCTGGAGAGCCTCCGCTTCGGCGAGCGCGAGCGGGTGACCGACACCTGGCTGCCTCACATCCGTGACCTGCCGCAGGCGCTGCCGGAGCTGTTCGCTCGCGCCGCGGGTCGCGCCGAGCAGGCGGGCTTCGACGGCGTCGAGCTGCACTATGCGCACGCCTATACCATGGCCTCGTTCCTCTCCGCCTTGAACACCCGGGACGACGGCTACGGCGGGTCCCGCGAGAACCGGGTGCGGCTGCCGCTCGAGGTCTTCCGTGAGGTGAGAGACGCGGTGGGGCCGAGGTTCGCGGTGGGCTGCCGGTTCCTCGGCGAGGAGTGCATCGCCGGCGGCGGCAACGCCGACGATGCGGCATGGTTCGGCGCCGAGTTCGCCCGGGCCGGGATGGACTACCTCTCGCTCTCGCGGGGAGGCAAGTTCGAGGACGCCAAGCAGCCGCGGACCGGCTGGGCGCGGTATCCCTACACCGGGCCCAGCGGGTACGAGTGCATGCCGACCGTTCGCTCCGACGCGCGCGGCCCGTTCGGCCGCAACCGGGAGGCGACCGCCGCGGTGCGCCGGGCGGTGCGGGCGGCGGGCTGTCTCACGCCGGTCGTCATGTCGGGAGGGATTTCGACCTTCGAACAGGCGGAGGAGCTGCTCCGCACCGGCGTCGCGGACATCGTCGCGTCGGCCCGCCAGAGCCTCGCCGATCCCGACTGGTACCGGAAGCTCCGGCTGGGTCACGGCGGCGAGGTGCGGCGCTGCGTGTTCACCAACTACTGCGAGGGACTCGACCAGGTGCACAAGCCGGTGACCTGCAAGCTCTGGGACCACGATAAGCGGGGCAGCGGGGCGGCGGGGCAGCGGGGCAGTAGCGGCGACGCGCCACTGACCGCTGACGGGCGGCGGATGGTCGCTCCCGCCTGGGAACCCTCCAGTTGAAGTCGTACCTCTCCTGGACCGTCGTCATCCCGGTCCTGGCCACCGCCGTGCTGGCGATCGCCTGGGGGCGGGACCTCGCCGGCGTGGCGGTGGTGGTCGTGACGCTGCTGCTCGCGGGATCGGTCCTCGCCGCGGTGCACCACGCCGAAGTCGTCGCCCATCGGGTGGGCGAGCCCTTCGGCTCGCTGGTGCTCGCGGTGGCGGTCACGGTGATTGAAGTGGCGCTGATCGTCACCTTGATGCTGGGCGGCGGCGGTGAGACCAGCTCACTCGCCCGCGATACCGTGTTCGCGGCGGTGATGATCACCTGCAACGGCATCGTCGGCGTCGCGATCCTGGTGGGCGCGTGGCACCGCTCGCAGATATCGTTCAACGCCGAAGGGGCCGGAGCCGCCCTGGCGACCGTGACCACGCTGGCCACGCTGAGCATGGTGGTGCCCACCTTCACCACCAGCACGCCGGGGCCGCAGTTCTCACCGGGGCAGCTCGTGTTCGCGGCGGTGACGTCCCTCGCCCTCTACGGACTGTTCGTAATCGTACAGACCGGGAGGCACCGCGACTACTTCCTGCCGGTCACTCACGAAGGTGCGGTGCTCGAAGACGAGGAGCACGCCGAGCCACCGTCGCACGGCGCGGCGCTCGCCAGTCTGGGCCTCCTGCTGGTCGCGCTGGTGGCGGTGGTCGGCCATGCGAAGCTGGTCTCGCCCACGATCGAGCGGGCGGTGTCGGCCGCCGGGTTTCCTCAATCCTTCGTAGGGGTGGTCATCGCGCTCCTCGTGCTGCTCCCCGAGACTCTCGCGGCCGTGCGCGCCGCCCGGCGGGAGCGGCTCCAGATCAGCCTCAACCTCGCCTACGGCTCGGCCATGGCCAGCATCGGTTTGACCATTCCCACCATCGCGGTGGCCTCGCGATGGCTGCCGCCGCCGCTGCTGTTGGGCCTTAGCGCTACCCACATCGTCCTGCTCGCGCTGACCGCCGTGGTCTCGGTGCTCACCGTCGTGCCCGGCCGGGCGACGCTGCTCCAGGCCGGCGTGCACATCGCACTCCTCGCCGCCTACCTCTTCCTGGCGATCAGCCCCTGATGCGCGTCGCGATCGTGGGTGCGGGCCCGGCCGGTCTCTATCTCGCCATCCTGCTCAAGCGCGACGACCCGGGCCATCGGGTCGCGGTGTATGAGCGCAACCGGCTGGAGGACACCTTCGGCTTCGGCGTGGTGTTTTCGGACGAGACGCTGGAGAACGTGGGCGAGGCCGATCCCGAGACCAACGCGGCGATGGCCGCCGCCGCGGCCCGGTGGGAGGACATCGAGATCCACTATCGCGGGACCGTCCTGCGCTCCACCGGGCACCGGTTCTCCGGCGTGGAGCGGACGACTCTGCTCGGGCTGCTGGCGAAGCGGGCCGCCGCGCTCGGAGCGGAGATCCACTGGCAGCGGGAGATCCGGGATCCCGCCGACCTGGGCTCCGTCGACCTCATCGTCGCCGCCGACGGCGCCGGGAGCCTCATCCGCGAGCGGCTCTCGGCCCAGTTCGAGCCCCGGATCGACTGGCGGCGGAACCGGTTCGTCTGGCTCGGCAGCACCCGCCCCTTCCCCGCCTTCACCTTCTACTTCAAAGAATCGCCGGCGGGACTCTGGCGCACCCACGCTTATCAGTACGCGCCGGGACGCTCGACCTTCATCGTGGAGGCACGGGAGGAGACCTGGAGAGCGAGCGGGCTGGACGAGAACGACGAGCCGGCGACGGTCGCGTACCTGGAGCGCCTCTTCGCGGACGAGCTCCAGGGCCACCGGCTCCTCGCCAACCGCTCCATCTGGCGCCGGTTCCCCACGGTCCGGAATGCCCGCTGGCACTCGGACAACGTCGTCCTGCTGGGCGACGCCGCCCACACCGCCCACTTCTCGGTCGGCTCCGGCACCAAGCTCGCGATGGAGGATGCGATCGCGCTGGCCGCGGCGCTCAAGTCCGAGACCTCGGTGCCCGCGGCGCTCGCGAGCTACGAGGCCGGCCGGCGGCCGCAGGTGGAGAGCCTCCAACGGGCCGCGCAGGCCAGTCTCGAGTGGTTCGAGTCGGTCGAGCGCTACCACGACACCGAGCCGCTGCAGTTCGCCTTCAACCTCCTGACCCGAAGCCTCCGCATCACTCACGACAACCTGAAGCTCCGGGACCCCGCGCTGGTGGCGAAGGTAGATCGCTGGTTCGCGGGCCAGGCGGCGAAGCAGAGTGGACGTGCGGTCCCGCAGGATCCACCGCCTCCACCGCTGTTCACGCCGTACCGGCTTCGCGACGTGGTGCTGGCCAACCGTATCGTGGTCTCCTCCATGTGCCAGTACCGCGCCGAGGACGGGCTTCCCAACGAGTGGCACCTGGTGCACCTGGGCAGCCGCGCGATCGGCGGCGCCGGCCTGGTGATGACCGAGATGACCGACGTGAGCCGGGAGGGTCGGATCTCACCCGGCTGCGCGGGGATGTATCTGCAGGAGCACGTCACCGCCTGGCGCCGGATCGTGGAGTTCGTCCACGCGGAGAGCCCGGCGCGGATCGGGATCCAGCTCTCCCACGCCGGGCGAAAGGGCTCGACCTGCCTCCTGTGGGAAGGGGAGGACGAGCCGCTGCCGGAGGGGAACTGGCCGCTGATCGCGCCGTCGCCGATTCCCTACCGGGAGCACAACCAGGTGCCGCGGGAGATGAACCGGAGCGACATGGACCAGTTGGCGGCCGACTTCGTCCGCGCCACCCGGATGTCGGACGAGGCCGGTTTCGACCTGCTGGAGCTGCACCTGGCCCATGGCTACCTGCTGGCGTCGTTCATCTCCCCGCTCACCAATCGGCGGAGCGACGAATACGGCGGCTCGCTGGGAAACCGGATGCGCTATCCGCTGGAGATCGTGACCCGGGTCCGCGCCGAGTGGCCGGCGGCGAAGCCGCTCTCGGTCCGGATCTCGGCTACGGACTGGGCACCCGGCGGCACGGAGGCGCACGATTCAGTGGAGGTCGCCCGCATGGTGGTGGAGGCGGGAGCGGACATCGTGGACGTGTCGGCGGGACAGACGGTACCGGAGGGGAAGCCGATCTATGGGCGCCAGTTCCAGACGCCGTTCAGCGATCGCATCCGGCACGAGGCCCGAGTGCCGACGATGACGGTGGGCAACATCTCTTCGGCGGCGGACGTAAACACCATCCTCGCGGCGGGCCGGGCCGATCTCGTGGTGCTCGCGCGGGCACACCTGTGGGACCCGTACTGGACCCGACATGCGGCCGCCGACCTGGGGCACACAGTGCCCTGGCCCCCGCCGTACGCTTCACTCAACCGGTACATCCCCCGGTTCAAGTAGGTCAGCGTCCTACCCTTGTGACCTGCTGTCCCAGGCGTACCTTCGATCTTTCCCCCGAAGTCGTCCTTCAGCAGCCGCGGCAGCATGGTGCTTCCGCATTTCCTTTCCGCTGGCATCTCCGGTCGAGCTCGCAGCCCGCCTAGCGTCGAATCACGCCCGATCACCAGCTCCGATCGAATCCTGCTCGTCACCACAACGAAATGGAAAGGAGCTTTCCCATGCGTACGCTCCACGCGTTTCCCCTGGCGGCTGCGTGCACCCTGCTGGCGCTCGGATGCAGCGGTGACAACAACCCCACGGATCCCGGCCCGGTAGAAGGCGTCACGCTCTCCAACTTTCTGCCCAGCCACAATACGCTTCGCAGCCAGCTTCAGGAGATCCTGGAGCAGGAGAACGGCGGTCTCGGATTCGAGATGTGGGCCACCTTGCTGGACCGTAACGGCAAGGTGGTGGACGTCGTCTTCAGCGGTGAGCAACGGGGCGACCAATGGCCCGGCAGCCGGGTGATCTCCGCGCAAAAGGCCAACACCGCCAATGCGTTCAGCTTGGAGGGATTCGCTCTCAGCACGGCGAATCTCTTCGCTTCCACGCAGCCGGGCGGCAGCCTCTTCGGCCTCCAGGAGAGCAACCCTGTCGACACTCGTGTGGCATACAAGGGCCCGGTCTCGGCCTATGGCAAGGCGAACGATCCGATGATCGGCGAGAGGATCGGCGGGATCAACGTCTTCGGCGGGGGTCTCGCGCTTTACGCCAGCAACGGCACCCTGCTCGGTGGGGTGGGCGTGAGCGGCGATAACTCCTGCACCGATCACATCGTCGCGTGGAAGCTGCGGCACGAGCTCAACCTGGACAACGTCCCGGGTGGCCCCGCCACCGCGAGCAACAGCGACAACATCATCTATACCGATGGAACGCTCGACGGATTCGAGCATCCGACCTGCTTCGATACACCCGGTCAGGGCGATCATGTGCAGATCGGCAACGATCTCCCGACCACGCACCCGATCGGCCCGGCGGAATAGCGCGACACAAGTCGGCTTCAGCGGAAGGTTGGGCGAGTGGGGGAGGTGGCGGGCCCGCCACCTCCCCCACTCGCTAACACCAACAGCTTACGGCGCGGTCTCGGCCTTCTTCCGTGCCTCCGCCACCAGCGCATTCGCCCGCCTGTCCGCGTCGCCCACGATCCCCGCCGCCTTGGCATCGGATTCCCGCCGGATCTTGGCCGCCGCCGGCTTCGCCGCCGCCTGAAGAATCGGATTGGTCGCCTTCGCCGTCAGCGCGTCGGCCTGCGCGTACCCTTCCTTCTTCACGTTGTCCGCCAGCTTCTGCGCCTCGGCCCGAATCCCCGCCGCCCGCTGCTCGGCGTCCTGCACCAGCTTCGCGGCCTCGGCCGACAGCCGCTTCTTCGCCGCGTCTTCGACCGCCTGGGTGACCTGCTCCTTCGCGTTGGAGACCACGCTCGCGATATCGGTCTTTATCGAGGGGTTCGTCACACTGCCGGTCACCTGGATTCCCAACTCGATCTCCTGCGCCGCCTTGAGATCGATCCCCGCACCGCCGGCTCGCGCCACCAGTCCGGCGACCGCCTGGTCCGCGGCTTCGCCCAGCTCCGCGCGCGGCACCTTGAGCTGGAGGTTGTAGTCCAGCGACTGGTCGAGCCCGTTGGACCCGCTCACGTTCATGGACGACTTCCCCAGCGGCACGGCGAACGGATCGACGTGCAGCCGCCCCTCGCGGATCTGGAACGCCGTCCTGATCGCCCGGAGCGCCGGGTCGTCCAGGAACTTGAGCTTGGTGACATCCACCACCTTCTCCAGCGCCGGAAAGTTCTCGATCACCACCTGCGACGTCTGGAGCGATCCGCGCCCGTCGAGCCCCTGGAACAGCGGCATCATGTTCTTGCCCAGCGCTCCGTCGATCTTCAGATCGGTGGTAAACTTGCCCCGCGCGTACTTCGCGACCGGAGCGAGCATCTGGACCGTGGTGAACGCCTCGAACGCCGAGGGGATGTCGATGCTGGTCATCTTGAGTCCGACGTCGAACGTGGGCTTGGCCAGGTTCGTGGTCTCGTAGAACCCGCTGACCCCGATCTCGCCGCCGAGCGTGTTCAGCCGGAAGTTCTCCAGCGTCACTCGCTGGTCCTTCACCCGCAGGCGGCCCCGGGCGTTGCTCATCTTGAGCTTGCCGTAGGTGAGTTGCCCGACGGTGGCGTCGAGTCCGAAATCGATCCTGGCCGGCACCGGGATCACCTCCAGGTCGCCTTCCCCCGACTGCCACTCGTCGAGGTTGAACCGGCTGCTCCGCACCGTGGCGTTGCCCCGGAGCACGTCGTCCCGGAGCGCGAAGCCGAGCAGGTTCTCCAGCGAGCCCGAGGCCTGGAGATCGCTGCTGCCGACCGAGCCCTTGAAGGACCTGAGCTCGGCCCGCTCCGGCGCCAGCTGGAGCGAGGCCTCCTGGATCGCGAGCGGCTGCGGCAGGCCCTCGCCCTTCACCGTCAGGTTGCCCACGGCCACGCTTCCCCGCGCATCGACTTTCTCGTACTGCTTGGCGTCGATGTACGACATCCGGGTGCGCACCGTGGCGTCGGCCGCGACCGTGCCGGCCAGCTCGTCGATCCCTTCGAGCTTCATCGTCCGGCGGACGTCGGCGAGGTCGATTTTCCCCTGCACCCTCAGGTCGAGATTGGGATCCGACATCGGTGTCCGCAGCACCATGGTGGCATCGACCGGATCCCGCCCGATCACGACGTGGAACCGCTGGAGCCGGACGACCGTGCTGTCGGCGTCGCCGCCGGGGTTGATGATGGCAAGATCGACGAAGATGTCACGGGCCGGCAGCGGCAGATCGGGATAGCGGAACGCGCCGTTGTCGACCTTGGTGATGAGCGAGAAGGAGGGGAATGCCTTGTCGCCGTAGCTGCCTTTGACCTTGCCCGACACCCCGATCTTGCCCGACGCCTGCACCGACTGAAAGTCGTGGGCGTAGATGGCCGGGACCAGCGACAGGATGTGCCTGAACTCGGTGCTCGGCGCGTCGAACGTGAGGTCGAGGCCGATGTCTTCGCCCGCGGCCGTGGCGGACCCCGAGGCGCGCAAGGCGAGATCGTTGAGCCTGAGCTCGGTCTGCTTGAGCGTGAAGATCTTGCGGGTGAGATCGGCCTGGACGTCGGCCGAGAGATCGAGCTTCACCCGGTTGAGGTAGGGAATGCCCGCGAAGGTGAGATTGACTGTGTCGGAGCTGGCCCGGGTCTCGATCGCCACCTGCTCCTGGCTGAAGTCGCCTTTGAGCGACTGGTCATAGCCGGCCAATGAGGCCTTGAGCCCCGCCTGGCGGTTGTCCAATGCCACCGAGGCATCCGTGATCTCGAACCGCCGGAGGCTCAGCGCCATCGGCTTCGCCGCCTCCGGCTGGGCGGCGGCTTCGGGCGTCGTCTTGGTGATGTCCCAGTTGGCTGCGCCGTCCTCGAGCTTGACCAGCGACAGCCGAGGCTGTTCGAGCTCGATGGATCGCACCACGATCGGGTTGCCCCGTCCCAGGACGCTGCCTACCACGCTGCCGAGGTCCAGCACGACACCGAGGTGCCGCACCGCCGCCAACGTGTCGCCCTCGAACCGCCCCACCCCGACCGCGGTGAGATCATCCAGCCGCACGGTCAGGTTGGGGAAGTTCCGGAAGAACGTGAGACCGACGTCCCGCCAATCGATCCTGGCGTTGACGGTACGGTTGACCTCGGCCTTGACCCGCTCCGCGATCCGGTCGCGGAAGAGCAGCGGCAGCACCAGCAACAGGACCAGAACGAGAACGAGCAACGTCCCGGCCGCGGCCAGGATTCGGGTGCGACCTGTCATGAACCCCTCTATCCCCGCTGCCGAGCGAGCCTCCCTCGGCGGTTAGCTACCGTGTGCCAGCCCCGGCGTCGCGGCGAGCTGGTTCACCGCATCGGCCAGCAATTTCACCTTCGCGGCGTCGCCGGCGTCGCTGACGCCCTCGAGTCGCGTGGCGAGCTGGGTGAGCTGGTCCCTCCGCTCGGTGTCTCCCGCCTTCTCGGCGCCCGCCAGCGCGTCCCGGCTCGCCTTGATCTCGGCATCGGCCAGGCCCTTCGAGCGCTCCAGCTGGTCGAGGTAGGCCCGCGCCAGCGCGAACGTGGGCGGCCAGGTGAACTTGCGCTGGCCCTGCACGTTGTAGTGGTCGAAGCGAACCGACTTGGCCGCGTCGATCTCGTTCTGGGTCAGGAACCCGCTCGGCGCCAGCTCGAAGATGTCGAGCCCGCGCGCGATCTCCGAGCCGACGATGACGCCGTTGTACCAGTAGGTGGACCAGTAGCCGCCGCTGGTGAGCTTGGTGCCGTCGACTGGCCCCCGGTCGAAGAACGCGATCTCCACCGGTTTCGCGGCGTCCGTCCAGTCGAACACCGAGAGCCCGCCCTGATACCACGCCTGCACCATGACGTCGCGGCCGGGAATGGGAATCAGCGAGCCGTTGTGCGCCACGCAGACTTCTTCCGAGGTCTGCGGCGCCGACATCTTGTAGTAGCTCTTGAAGTGCATCTTGCGGTCCTCGATCGTGAAGATCGCGTCCGCGCCCCACTCCTTCTTGTCGGTGGCCCGGCACTTCGGCTGGCCGCCCCCGCCCCACTCGTCGGAGAACAGGACCTTGGTGCCGTCGTTGTTGAACGTCGCCGAGTGCCAGTAGGAGAAGTTGGAGTCCGAGACCTCCGCGATGCGGGCCGGCCGGGTGGGATCGGCGATGTCGAGCAGCATGCCGTACCCCTCGCACGCGCCGCCCGCGAGTCCGATCTCGGGATACAGCGTGATGTCGTGGCACTGGGTCGGGCCGGCGGTGGTGTCGGGCGGATCGCCGATCATCATCTCGACCATGTGGGGCAGCGTCGCGCGCAGCGTCGCGCTGTCCGAGGCCGTCGCGGGGCCGCTGCCGTTCCGGGCCGCGACGACTTCCTTGAGGAGCGTGTCCGCCTGGTCGTCGGGGAGGATCATCTCCATCCCCATCACCTTGACCGTGAACTTGCCCGCCGCCTTCGCCTCCGCCAGCTCCTTGGCGTCCGCCGCGCTGTCGGCCGGAGCCTCACCGTGTGACGGAGGGGCCTTCAGGTTGTCGAAGATCCGGGGCGAGCTGACGATCGCGGCCTGCTCCGGATGATCCAGCGGCACCTTGATGACTTCGATCCGGAACCATGCGGTGTTGGGATCCTCGTTCGGCATCGCCGCGACGCATCCCGCCAGCTCGCTCGGCGAGCGAACCGCCGACGATCCGGAGATGAAGACGTAGACGTTCGCGGAGTCCTTGGGATCGACCAGCACCGAATGGGTGTGCGATCCCCGGCAGGTCTGCACGTTCCCGACGTTCTTCGGGTGCCGGATGTCGCTGATGTCGAAGATCCGGAGGCCGCGCAGCCGCTCGGAGCTGACGGTGTCCTGCACGCCTTGGGTCCCGCAATCGAGACGCGCCGCGAGGTCCTCGCCCGAGGCAAACAGCAGGTTGCGATATACCGAGACGTCGCTCTGCGACGCCGGGCAGACGTACTCCGCCGCCAGGGATGGCTTCTTGGGATTTTCGATGTCCCACACCTGCCAGCCGTTGTAGTTCCCCTGAATGGCGTACTTGCCGCGAAAGGCGATGTCGGAGTTGGTGACGCCCGTAAACTTTTCCGGCGCCGGCGTCTCGGAGAGCAGGCGCAGGTTCCAGACCGCTTCACCCGCGTCCCGCATCCCCGGCTTGAGCCCGACCCTTGGATCGGGACTCGGCGCGCGGGTGGACTTGTCGCCCGACGGCGACGGTCCGCCGGCGCCGGACGAGGTCGACCCCGCGCAGCCGGCGGACGCGGCGGTGGTGGCGGCCAACAGGAGCGGCAGGAACCTGACGGATCTCATGCGGTTTTCCTCGCGGTTTCAGGACGACGGCTCGCCCGGCGGCAGCGCGGCCAGCATGCGCTCCATCCGGGCGACTTCGGTGGTCTGATCGACGCTTACGTCATTGGCGAACTTGAATACAGTCTCATCCTGGGCGGCGCCAGGGGTGCCGAACAGCTGCTTGACCATCTGGACCGCGCCGCGGTGGTGCTGGATCATGAACGTGAGGAACCGCCGGTCGAACTCGGGGCCCTGGCCGGCGCGGAGCTGGGCCAGCTGGGCTTCGGTCAGCATCCCGGGCATGAGATGGTGCGCGTGCGCCCCCGGTTCCGGCAGCGGGAGGTCGCGATCGGTCAGCCACCGCCGCATCGTCGCGATCTCATCGATCTGGCCGGCCTTGATGCGCTCGGCCAGCCGCAGCACGGCCGGACTCGCGGCGTGGGTCGGAGCCAGGTCGGCCATGACCAGCGCCTGGGCATGATGGCCGATCATCGCCGACATGAATCTGGCGTCGGCCTCGGTGGAGGGGTATCGGCTGACCGGCCGGGGGGAGGGCTGCTGGTGCTGCTGGCTGGGGCTGGAGCACCCGGCGAGAACGGAGGCCAGGATCAGGGCCGCCGGCCGGAAAAAGTGGGGTCGTGCCATGCCTGAACGATAGTCAGGTCCCGGGATTCCGCGCCCCGCCGCCGAACTTGGGCAGCTCCGCCCGGTGCCGGGCCAGAAATCCTTCGTAGGGGGCCGTATCGGTGTAATCCCGCATCTCGGCGATGCGCCCGCCGCTGAACCGGATCACGACGCAGGTCCGCTGGTCGAGCACGTCGCCGGGCGCGCTCTTGAGCCAGCTCCGCTCCCGGATTTCCACGATCACCCGGTCCTCGGCGTCGTACCACGTCCGTTCCAGATCCTCATAACCCCAGTCGGCCGGACCGAGACCGAACTCGCGCCCCTCGAACGCCCGGAGGACGGCCCCGCGCCCCCGCCATTCGCCCCCGATCGGGGGGCTCCCGGCCACCCAATAGACGACGTCGTCCGCCAGGTATCCGCCGACCTCATCCATCCGCCCGGCGAACAGCGCCGCTTCGTAGGCCCGGGCCACCCGCATCCGTTCGCTCATGTCGCTTCCGCCTCCGCGGGCACGATGGGATTGGCCTTCCGGCCCGCCCGGACCATGTGCATATCCGTCCGAGCCCCCGAGGCGTCCAGGATTTTCCAGTGGTCGAGCGAGCGGTCCAGCAGCGCGTGGGCCGCCTCCCGGAGCGGCTCACTCCCCCGCACCTGGCGGACGTTGTTCTGCATGTCCTCCGCGTCCCACCCGCGCGAGTGCGCGATGAACGGGAACGGCGGGAAGACGTAGCCCAGCTCCGCCCAGAAGGTCATCAGGCCGCCCGCCACCGCCTGGATGTTGTCCTGGCCGCCCGTGATGATGAACCCGGCGACCTTGTTGCGGATGAGCACCCGGTTGTGGGTCGTGATCTGGTTCTGAATGCAATTCATCCGCTCGGCCATCTTGAAATACAACCCGCTCGCCGAGCCCCAGCGGATGGAAGTCGAGAGCAGGATCACGTCGGCCCAATGCACCAGTCCCTCATAGACCTCGGTGAGCTGGTCGGCCGGATCCCGTTCGGTGATTGCACAGGGCCAGGTGCAGGCGCGGCTCGCCTTGGAGTAGTTCCCCTCGCAGGGGCGGAACTCGAGGTCGCGAAGGCGGATCATGCGGGTGTCCGCGCCGCGGGCCCGCCCCGCGTACTCGAGGGCGTGCTCCAGCAGCGCATCGCTGGTGCTGTATCGCGGGTTCGCCGCGTCCATCGCCGCCGTGGAGAGTCCCAGCACCCGGGGCGGCGCGCCCGTCGGCTTGGCGTGGTCTTCCAGCAGGTGTGACGGCTTATGCTTGAGCAGCTTCCGCGGCATCACCGGCGGGGTCTTGACCCAGACGCCGTCGGCCCGCTCTTCCATGGCGAACACCGGCACCTGCTCCTCGTCGAATCCCTCAGGCCCGCGGCCGGTGATCACGCTGTACTCCCACGCGTGCCAGGGACACATCACGAACTCGCCGCGCAGCCGCCCTTCGCTCAGCGGGCCACCGCGATGGTTGCAGCCATCGGCAATGGCCCGGAACGCGTTGTCGTGATGAAAGACGGCGATGCGGTGGCGGTCGAGCTTCACCGCGAAAGGGACTTGCGCGAGCAGCTCGTCCCGGCTGCCGAGCCGGTGCCAGGTATCCATGGGGGGAACCTCCCGACAGCTCTAGATCGTGAAATCGACCTCACTACGCGCCTTCCGCTCCTGGGGCAGCAGTGCGCCGTAGATCGCCCGGTGCACCGGGACCGCGATGTCCAGGCGCCGGCCGAGCCGGACGACGGCTCCGATCTGCGCTTCGAGCTCAGAAGGTCGGCCCTGGATGATATCACGCTGCATGGAAGCCGTGGTGTGGTCGGGGAGCGTGTCGATATAGGCCAGCGTCTTCGCCGCGGTGTCGGCCGGCAGCGGGACGCCGGATCCCAGCGCGACCGCCTGGATCTCGTGCAGCGCCAGCTCCAGGAGCCGCCGGGTTTCCGGCTCCCGGCGGATCGTTCCGACCGGCGCGCGAGCCACCGCGCCCACACCGCTCAAGGCCGCGATGAAGACGAACTTGTCCCACATCGCGGTCCGGATGTCGGCGGGGACCTCCACCTTCACGCCGCGTGCCCTGGACAGCGCCAGCCGCAGTGACTCGACCCGCTCGCTCTTCGCGCCGTCCAGCTCGCCGAACGCGATGTACGGCTCGACGCCGGCGTGCCGGATGTGCCCCGGCCCCTCGACGTACGCCAAAACCCGGCAGAGACCGCCCACGACGCGCTCGCCGAGGACGGCGGCCAGCTGGCCGGGCGCCTCGATCCCGTTCTGGAGCGGCACCACCATCGTGTGCTCTCCGACGAGAGGGCGTAAGTCGCCGGCGGCTGCTTCGACCTGCCACGCCTTCACCCCGACGAGAACGACATCGACCGGACCGATCGATGACGGACTATCGCTCACCTGTGCCGGATGCAGCAGGAGATCGCCGGCGATGCTGCTGATCCGCAGGCCGTGCTCCCGCATCGCCGCCAGGTGCCGGCCGCGGGCGACGAAGTGGACGTCCTCGCCGGCCTCCGCCAGCCGGCCGCCGAAGTATCCACCCACCGCACCGGTTCCGAACACCGCTACCCGCACAGGCTCCTCCGTGAGCGCGATGACAAGGATACATAGAAATACCCACGGCCCGTCGCGGTCGTCTGGGTGTTTCGCCCGAAGCATTGTCCCCCTCTTTCCCCTAGCGTTGCCTCCGGAGTTTTCAAGCCATCTGAAGGGGAGACACGGAGATGCCGAAACAGCACGGGGAGACCGAGGTAGATACGCTGGTGATCGGTGGGGGCCAGGCGGGACTGGCCACCAGCTACTGGCTGACACAGCGGGAGATCGACCACTTGGTGCTCGAGCGCCGCAACCACCTGGGCGGAAGCTGGCACGACCGGTGGGACAGCTTCCAGCTGGTCTCCCCCAACTTTGCCCTCCTGCTTCCCGGCATGCCCTACGACGGTCCCGATCCCGACGGCTTCCTGCCGCGAGATGGGGTGATCCGCTACATCCGGGACTACGCCGCTTCCTTCGAAGCGCCAGTGCGACTCGCCTCGGCGGTGCAGCGGCTCGCCGCCTCGAACGGCCGGTTCGAGGCCCTTACCGCTGCGGGGACCATCCACGCTCGGAACGTGGTGCTCGCCACCGGCGGATACCAGCGTCCGAAGATCCCGGCTGCGTCGAGCGATATCCCGGCGCGGATCCAGCAGCTGCACTCGAATGCGTACCGCCGGCCCGAGCTGCTCCCTCAAGGCGCGGTGCTCGTGGTCGGCACCGGCATGTCCGGAACCCAGATCGCCGACGAGCTCCATCGGGCTGGCCGTGAGGTCCACCTGGCGGTGTCGAAGTGCCCGGGAGTGCCACGCCGGTACCGCGGCCGGGATATCGTCTGGTGGTTGTGGGAGACTTTCCTGCATGGCGACGATGTAGGCGTCCATTTCCCGACGGTGGACGACCTGCCGTCGCCCGCGGAACGATTCGCCTGCGACGTTCACATCACGGGACGGGACCGCGGCCGGGACTTCAGCCTGCGCCGCATCGCCCGCGACGGGGTCCGGCTCTACGGGAGGCTGGAGTCGGCCAGCGGCTCACGCATCCGATTCCGCGACGACCTGGAGGAGGGTCTGGCGGTGGCCGACCACGGGTTCGACGAGCAGTTCCGGCCGCTGTTCGATGCCTACATCGCCGCCGCGGGCATCGACGCGCCCGCCGATGATCGTCCGCCGGGGGACGACTTCGTTCCCGCCAAGAGGACCGAGCTGGATCTCGAGGCCGCCGGCATCAGCGCGATCGTCTGGGCGACCGGGTATCAGATGGATTTCGGATGGGTGGATCTGCCGGATCTGTTCGACGAGTGGGGCTATCCTCGCCACCGCCGGGGAGTCACCGAGTTCCCCGGGCTCTACGCCGTCGGACTGAAATGGCTGCACTCCGAGCCGTCATCGGTGCTGGCGGGAGTCGGCGCGGACGCCGAGCACGTCGTGAATCACATCGCCGCCCAGCGCGGCGCGGCTCGAGCGGGCGTGTCATCCTGAGCGAGCCGGTGTCATCCTGAGCGAAGCGAAGGAGCCGAGGCCGGCAGCGGTCAGTACCGGAGCTGATACGCCAGCTTGACGAAGAATCCGTCGCTCACCCGCTCGAGCCGCGACCAGTTGAAGTCGGCGTCGGTCTCCAGCGAGCTGCCGTAGCCGAGAAAGGCCACGGTTCCGGGAGTGGGCTCGAACGACGCCAGGAGGTCGAGCCGGAACCCGTTTGATGCGCACCGCGAGCTGGGCCGCGCCGTCGACGAAGAGCGGGTCGCCGCTGTCGGCGGTCTGCAGCGCGGCGCGGCGCTCCGACCGGTACTCCCCGATCGCCCGGAAGAACAGCGCCCGATTCGGCTGATACTCGGTCTGGAGCCGGGGAATGATGGACCGGGCGAACTCGCTTCCGTCGCGGCGGTAGAGATGGAAGGCGGTCCCGCTCGCGGCGATGCGCACGGTCGTCGCGGGCCGCAGCTCGAGCCGTCCGGTGAGCTGCCGGCCGCTGCCCGACGCGCCCTCCTGGAAGATCGGGACCCGTCCCCGGAGGTACGACAGCTCCGCGCCAAGGCGGCGCCAGGTCGGCGTCGCCACCTTTGCCGTCCAGTTGACGCCCGAGAAGTCGTCGGGGGGCAGATACGACGGGCCCGTGGCGCTGCCCGCGGTGTACCCCGCAAAGCTGCTGTCCTGGAATTTTACGAAGTCCCGCTGGAGGTGGGCATTCAGCTCCCACCCGCCGCGAAGCTGGAAGATCGCCTCGAACTGCTCGAAGCCCTCCAGTCCTTCCTTGAACCCGAAGTCATCGTAGAGCCAGGTGCGATCCGGCCCGAAGAACATCGTCAGGTTCTCGAGCAGCGCGCCCCGGGCGCCGTAGATGGTGAACCGGTTGAACGCATGCCCGTTGACCACGCCGCTGCGCAGCCGGTTCACGAACCCCGCTTGCGCATCGAACCCGTCGCCCAGGCCCTTCAGCAGATAGTTGAACCCCCACGAGCGCCCGGTGCGGTCGTACTCCGCCTGCCAGATCGGGGCACTGCGGCTCACGTCACCTTCCTTGGTCCACGAGCCTCCGTACTGGAGCTGGACGTAGTACAGGCCCCACACGTAGCGGAAGTCACCCGCGAGCACCCGGTTGTGCGCGCTCCCCTGGTCCCGGTTGGTGAAGGTGACGCCGGCGATCGAGTTGCGGCCGAAGTCCCGCCGCAGCCGCGTGATGTTGAACCAGGCATCCTCCCCGCCGGTCTCATCCACCGCCGTCAGGTGGGCGACACCGAGCTGGCCGAACTTTCCGGTGAGCTTGGCGCCGGCCTTGGGATCCACGATCCGGCGGGTGTAGACCAGCGACTGCGGCGTGCCGAACAGCTCGATGCCTTCGAGAAAGAACGGCCGTTTCTCCGGGAAGAAGAGGGCGAAGCGCTCGTTGACCGTGACCTGGCCCTCGTCGCTCTCCACTTGGCTGAAGTCGGGGTTGATCGTCGCGTCGAGCGCGTAGCTGGTGAAGCCGAGCCGCAGGTTGAGCCCCGCGTCGGGATCGACGTCCTCGCGGTCGAACGCCCCGCTCGCCAGGTCGCGGCTGCCGTTGGCCGTGGCGGTGAGGAAGGGCTGGGCCTCCACCGTCACCCCGTGCCGCATGTCGTGCAGGCCCCCGATGGCGCCCTCCTGCCCGATGAAGCTCGCGTTCGCCCGGCGCACGTCGGTCCAGGTGTCGGTGTAGCCGGTCCGCTGGACGATGCGGGTGACGTTGAAGCCCCAGCTCTGTTCCTGGCCGGTGGGATACCGCAGGCTCTTGAAGGGGATCCGGATCTCGATCTGGTAGCCCTGTTCGGTGATCCTGCCTTTCGATTCCCAGACGAAGTCGGGATTCTTATCGACGCTGCCGGGGATCAGGCTGCTCACCTGTCCGGCGCCCTCGCTCCGCACGCCGTCGCTCTGGACGCCGAGGGGATTCACGCCGAAGAAGAAGGCGCGCCGGCGGTCGTGAAAGGTGTCGATGTCGAGGACCACCTGGTCCTCGCTGTCGATATTGTCGCGGTCGGCGACGGTGGCGCGGATGGCGGAGGGCAGCCGATCGTGGGCGACGATGCCGAAATGGATCGCGTCCGGAGCGTACCAGACCAGCACCTCCGTCCGCTCTTCGGCGAGGCGGCCATCCACCGGCTGGTACTGCCAGAAGCCGGTCAGCCGGGTCGCCTGCGACCAGACCGGCTCATCGAGCTGGCCGTCGATCCGGATCGATGCCTCCACCCGAGGGATGGGGGCTGTCGGCGAGCCTCTTCCTTCGACCACGGAGGCGGACGAGGATTGTATCAACAGCAGGATCGCGAGCACGGTCCGCTGGGGTTCGAGGAATGGTGATCTACTGATGCAGGCCGCGGCGCCGACCTTCAGAAATCTACGCGGAGCGCAAGGGGGTAGTTTCCCCTGATATCCTTCGCCACATGCCCCAGTCACCCATCAAGCGCCCCCCGCTCGGCATAGCGCACGTCACCAGCCAGATCCGGACGCTCGGCGTGGCGGAGAGCGGCGTGCTGCTGGTCCACACCTCCTTCCGAGCCACCGGACCGGTCGAAGGCGGACCCTCGGGCCTGATTGCGGCCCTGCGGGAGGCGGTGGGCCCCGGCGGTACGGTGGTGATGCCGTCCTGGTCAGGCGACGAGGATGAGCCGTTCGATCCTCGCACCAGCCCGGCTGCGCCGGACCTCGGCGTGGTGGCCGACACGTTCTGGAGACAGCCGGGCGTTCTCCGGAGCGACCACGCCCAGGCGTTCGCCGCGGCCGGTCCGGCGGCCGCGCAGATTACCGCCGATCCACTCCCGCTGCCCCCGCACATCCCCGAGAGTCCGGTCGGGCGGGTGCACGACCTCGACGGCCAGGTACTCCTCCTCGGCGCGGGCCACGACGCCGATACCACGCTGCATCTCGCCGAGCTGTTGGCCGGCGTGCCCTACGGTATCCCGCGCTCCTGCACCGTGCTCCGCCACGGCGCGAAGGTTCGGCTGGAGTACCGCGAGAACGACCACTGCTGCGACCGCTTCGCGCTCGCCGACGGCTGGCTGCGGGAGCGGGGGCTCCAGTCGGAGGGCACGGTCGGATACGCCCACGCCCGGCTCACCCGGTCCCGCGACATCGTCGCCGTGGCTCACGAGCGTCTGGCTCGCGAGCCGTTGGTGTTCCTCCACCCGGCGGACGCGGGCTGCGCCGATTGCGACGAAGCCCGGCGCTCGATCGCTACGACGCCGCGCCCACCTCGAACACCGCCGCCACCTCCACCGCCACGTTGAACGGCAGCGACCCGGCCCCTACGGCGAACCGGGCATGGCTCCCGATCGCGTCGCCGAAGACCTCCAGCATCAGCTCGGACGCTCCGTCGATCACCTTCGGCTGGTCGGGAAACCCCGGCACCGCGTTGACGTACCCCTGGAGCTGACAGACCCGAGTCACCCGGTCCAGTCCGCCGAGGAACGCCTTCACCTGGGCGAGAATGTTGAGCCCGCACAGCCGGGCCGCGAGCCGCGCCTCCTCGGTGTCGATCTCGGCGCCGACCCTGCCGCGATGGCGAACGGCGCCGTTCCACCAGGGGATCTGGCCCGACACGTACAGCTGGCGGCCGCTCAACACGCAGGGGACGAATCGTGCGACGGGGCTCGCGGCCGCCGGCAGCTCGATGCCGAGGTCGGCGAGCCGGCGGTCGGCGGAGTCGAGGGCGGGTGTCATGAGCGGAGTCCTTTCGTTTGAGGTCAACGGTCGAAGGAGACCGCGACGGTGTTGCCGCCGCTCACCACCACGCCGACCCGTTCGCCGGCGGCCGCCCGGTAGCGGCCGCTGTGCAGGGCGGAGAACGCCGCGGCGCCGCCCGGCTCCGCCACGATCCGGGCCGCCCGCCACAGCGCCACCTGCGCCGCGCGGATCGCCTCGTCGGTCACCAGCACGGTGCCCGCGACGTAGTCGCGCGCGAGGGGGAACACCTGCCGGCCCACCCGCCGGGGTGCGAGCGAATCGGCCGCGTAGCCGCCCGCCGGCGCATCCACCGGCTCGCCCGCGGCGAGGGCGCGGGTGAGCGTCGGGGCCTCCTCCGGCTCGACGCCGATGAGGGTGACCCGGCCGGCATACCAGGCGGCCATCCCGCCGATGAGTCCGCCGCCGCCCACCGAGATGAGCACCGTGTCCAGCTCCGCCTGCTGCTCCAGCTCCAGGCCGAGGGTGCCCTGCCCCAGCAGCGTCTCCTCCTGGTCGAACGCGTGCACCTCGAGCGCGCCGGAGCCGGCGGCCCAGGTCTGGCTGGCCTCCAGCGCGTCGGCGTAGCGGTCACCGGTGATCACCAGGGTGGCGCCGCAGGCGCGGATCAGCTCCAGCTTGGCGGGCGAGGCGCAGGTGGGGACGAAGATCCTGGCGGGCCGGCCCAGCCGCTGCGCCGCGTAGGCCACGGCGGCGCCGTGGTTGCCGCCCGACGCCGCGACGACGCCCGCCGGCGGGACGTCCCGCAGCAGCAGGTTGGTGAACGCTCCCCGGGCCTTGAAGGATCCGGCGTGCTGGAGCAGCTCCAGCTTGAGGGTGACCGGCGCGTCGGCCAGGTCCAGGTCGCGGCCGGCCAGCGCGACGACCGGCGTGCGCCGGATGTAGGGCCGGATCACCGGCTCGATGGCCGCGATGCGCTCCCGGGAGACGGTCATGCTTGACACAGTAACCTAGCAATTAGCAAATTGGCAATATGTCTATGGAATCCGTGGTCCGCGCCCTGGCCAATCGCCGCCGGCTCCTGATCCTCCGCTGGCTCAAGGCGCCCCGCTCCCACTTCCCCACCCAGGTCGATGGCGACCTGGTGCGGGACGGCGTCTGCGGCGTCTTCATCGCCCGCAAGCTCGGCGTCAGCCAGCCCACCGCCAGCGAGCACCTGAGGGTGCTCTCCCAGGCGGGGCTCATCCGCGGCAAGCGGATCAAGCAGTGGACCTTCTACCGGCGCGACGAGACGGCCATCCGGAAGCTGAAGCGCGATCTCCTGGCCGGTATCTGACCCCGATGAGGCAGCTATGAGCGACCGGCGGATCGCGGTGTTCTTCTACGGGCTCTTCATGGATCCGGAGGTGCTGCGGAGCAAGGGCGTGGTGGCCCCGGAAGGCAGGCCGGCGGCGCTGGAAGGATTCGGGCTGCGCATCGGCCGGCGCGCCACCCTGGTGCCATCGGCGAAGGAGCGCAGCTACGGGATGCTGATGGAGCTGACCGCGGGCGAGATCGATGCGCTGTACGGCGCTTCAGGCCTGGAAGACTACCGTCCGGAGGCGGTGCCCTGCACCACGCTCGGGGGCGAGATCGTTTGCGCGCTCTGCTACACCCTCCCGGTCGCGCCGGCCCCGGGTGAGGCCCACCCGGAGTACGCGGAGAAGCTTCGCGAGGTGCTGGGCCGCCTGGGGTTTCCGGCGGACTACATCGCTCGGGTGCGCTGAGGCTTCGGCCCGCGCCCGCCGACTGGCGGCGGGCGCCTCGGCCGCTCAGCTACCCGAAGACACCGAGCTGCTGGAGCAGCGTCGCCATATCGAAGTAGTGACGTTGAGACTTGGCGCGCTCGCCCTCGATCTTGGTGACCAGGCAGGCCCGCACCTCGATGCGCTTGCCGGTGGCCGGAATCGGCTGTTTCGGCGTTTGCAGGACTCCCTGGTGGGTGCCCTGCCACGTCACCTCGAGCACGACGGTGCCGTCATCGGTTACGTAGCTGTCCTGGAAGGTGGCTTTGGAATCCGGAAACGCCTGGACCCAGCCCTTCCAGAGTTCCAGAGTCTCGTCGGAGCCGCTGACCTTCCTGCCGGTGGGAACCTCGTCATAGGCAAAGTCGGGCGTGATGCTCGCCTTCACCCGGTTCCAGTCCTTGTCGTTGTAACCGTCGATCGGAGCCTTGGCGGCCTGGGTGAGGGCCTGGGGTGAAAGTCTCGTGGCCTGCGTCATGATTTCCTCCTGTTGGCTGGAACGTGAGGATCAGCTGACCTCCTTGGCGACCGTGGCGGAGGCGGCAGGCATGATCCGGAAGCGGAACTGTTGCTCGACCAGTTGGCGGACGCTCTTCCCGGCCCGCCGAGCCGGGCTGAAACGCATGTTGGCGAGCGCGGTGACGACCGATGCCGTGAACCTGGGGTCGTCACTCCGCAGCACCTGCACCGTTGCCGTATCCACCCGCCCGGCCGTATCCACCACGTAGATCGTCTGCACAAGACCCTCGGCGCCGATGGCTAGCAGGTCCCGGGGATAGACCGGCGCCGCGCTCTCCGCGTGGCGCTCCACCATCTCATCCACGTCCAGCACACTGAACGCGGTGTCCGGGGTGAAGGGCTCCACCGGCCCGAACGGCAGGGCGGGTTGGGCGCCGCTCTTCTTCCCGCGATCCCGCGACCCGTAGGACGGTTCCCGAAAGAGTCGCCCTTCGTCCGGAAGCTCGATGTTCTTGCCGTTCTCGAGGTCCCGGCCCAGGCGGCCGCCCTGGAAGGTTTCCATCTGCCGGGGCCGTGAATCGACCCGGTCCGGGGGTAGCAGAAAGAAGACCCGCGCCTCCCGCTCGTCGGTCGGGAGCTTGGAGCCGCCTTCCATCACGCCAAGGGCCGCCAGCGCGACCACGGCATGCGCCGTCAGGCTCGCGAAGGTGCACTCCGCGGATCGAAGGAAGCTGCGGTCGGATTCCAGAAGGGTGGGGCGCATGCTCGAGGCCGCCGGGTGGCCAGGTTGTCTCATCCACATATATGACGGCGGGACGCCCCTCGGCAAGACACCCTGGGCAGGATAACTTCGATTCCCCATCCCGCCGGAGCCTGTCCTGCCCTACGTCCTGGCCTTTGGGCTCGGAGTCATCGCCGGTCTTCGCTCGATGACCGCACCCGCCGCGGTCGCCTGGGGCGGCCGGCTGGGGCTCTTGAAGCTGGCCGGCACGCCCCTCGGCTTTCTGGCCTCGGCGCCGGCCGCCTGGCTGCTGCTCGCAGGGATGGTCGGTGAGCTGATCATGGACAAGCTGCCCGTCACCCCCAGCCGGACCCTCCCGGGACCGTTCGGCGGCAGGATCGTGGCCGGCGGTCTCGCCGCGGCCGGCCTGGCCGCGGGTACCGGACACTCCATTCCCATAGGCGTGATCGCCGGCATCCTCGGCGCCGTGGCCGGCACCCTCGGCGGATACCGGCTCCGCACCGGGCTGGTCCGCCGGCTGGGCGTTCCGGACTACGTGATCGCGATAGCGGAGGACATCGTGGCGGTGGGCGGAGCGATCCTCATTCTGTCGGCCGCGTGATCCTACCCGGCCCCGGCGGGATCACCATCCATGACCCCGACGTCGTCTTCACCGACGTCGGCCTGGCCGCACTCGGCGCCTGGTTCACCTGGCGGCTGTTGTCCACGCCGAGGAATGGCCCGCTGGGCGGCGCCGACGTCCGCCTGATGGGAGGACTGGCCAGCGCGGCGTTCTGGGGCGCGGTCTTCCACGCCTTCTTTCCCGACGATACGGCGACTACCGCAGGATTCCTCGCCTGGATCCCGGTGTCGCTCTCCATCGTCGTGGCGGCCAGTGCGCTGCTCGAGTGCGCCTTCCGAACCCTGACGCCAGGCCTTCACCCGCGCCTCCGCCGCGCCGCCGTCGCCGCATACGCCGTCGCCTTCGCGCTGATGGTCCTGCTGGTGGACGAATCGTTCACCACCATCGTCCGCTTCTACGTCCCCGCGCTGCTGTTCTTCCTCGTGGGCGCAACCGTGCGTGCGCTGCGCAGCGGAGGCGGCTGGACCCTGATCGCGCTCGGCCTCGCCCTCTCAGCCGGCGCCGCGGCGCTGCAACAGCTCAAGGTCGCGCTCCACCCCGTCTATTTCGACCACAACGCGGTCTACCACGTGGTCCAGGCGGTGGCGCTCGTGGTGCTGTATTCCGGCCTCCGGCGAGTGGCTGGGTCATCGACCAGTGGGGATAAGTAAACTGCGAACCACGGAGCCACGGAGGACACGGAGTCTTGCACGAAGAAAAACAAAAGTTGTTGTTGTTCTCCGCGCTGTCTCCGTGTCCTCCGTGGCTCCGTGGTTCGCAGTTGTGTAGGTGGCCTGGAAGTCCGTCCTACCCCCGCAACGCCGCGAACACCCCCAGCACCACCATTACCACCCCCACCGCCATCTTCACCGCAGCCGCGATCGCCCGCCCGAGCACGGCGCCCCACCCCGCCCTCATCGCCCCCTCCGAGCGCCGCGCCGACGAGTACTCGAACGCCGCCGCCCCGACGAACGCGCCGACGAACCCGCCGATCACCGACCCGATGATCGGTATCGGCACTCCGATGATCGCCCCGACGAGGCCGCCGATCAGGGCCCCCCAGCCAGCGCGGCGCGACGCCCCGTACCGACGGGCGAAGCGAAACCCGACCCACGCCTCCACGGCTTCGCCCAGGATCGCCAGCCCGAAGATGAGGCCCAGCAGGCCCAGGCCCAGGGTCCGGAAGTCGGTGAGCCAGCCATAGCCGATGACGCCGAGCAGAATGACCCAGAGGCCGGGCAGGCCGAACGGGATCAGCAATAGCCCGGCAACGCCGGTGGCGAGGAGGAGGAGAACGGCCGGAAGGTCGGTCATCGTGGAAGGCAATATCCTCGCCCGGCAGGGCGCTGTCGAGCGGGGCTTGCCGCTGAGAAACACCGGAGCGGGCCAGCCCGTATGCTGGAGGACGGTTGTTCCGCGCCGCGCCGGTCACGCGCCCGCATCCCCGCCACGATATTCCCGGAGCTGTCCCCATGAGTCGAGTGGACCCGAAGGGGACTCGTCTCCCCATCAAGATCGATTCCACCTCCAACGGCGAGTATCCGCCCATCCCGGTCGGCGACCGGAATCTGGAGGCGAACCGCGTCGCCCTCGAGCGGGCCACGGAGCACGCCAGGCGGCTCTCGGTCTCGCGGCGGCGCTTTCTGGTGAGCAGCGCCGGCGCGGCTACCACCCTCCTCGCCTTCAACGACATCAACGCCGCCGCCGGCAACCTGGGCGCTTTCTACGACATCCCGCGCGACGCGGCGCTGGACGAGGACCTGGCCCGCAGCGTGATGGAGGGATCGGAGTTCATCTTCGATATCCACGGCCACTTCGCCAATCCCACGGGTGCCTGGCTCAAGAAGGTGCCGCCGGGACAAAGCCCGGTGCTCAACCCCACGCCCGATATCTCCGCGGAACGGTTCATCAAGGACGTCTTCCTCGACAGCGACACCGACATGATGGTGCTCACCTTCATTCCCTCGATGTCCGACGCGGAGCCGCTCACCATCGAGGAAGCCGCGGCGACGCAGAAGATCATCGACAACCTGGAGGGGACCAAGCGGCTGCTGATTCACGGCCGGGTCAACCCCAACCAGGAAGGCGACATCGACCGGATGGAGCAGCTGGCGAAGAAGTACGGCGTGGTGGGATGGAAGACCTACACCCAGTGGGGACCCGCGGACAACGCCTACTATTCGCTCCAGACCGGCCTCGGCTTCGAGCTGACCGACGACCGCTACGGGACGCCGTTCATCGAGCGGGCCCGCTCGATCGGCATCCGGAACATCTGCATCCACAAAGGCATTCCCTTCGGCCGCGACGCGAGCTACAAGTACTCTCGCTGCGACGACATCGGGAAAGCGGCGCGCAAGTTCCCCGACATGAACTTCCTGGTGTACCACGCCGGATTCGATCCCGAAAATCCCGAGCTGCCGTTCCAGCCGGGCGCCGGCCGCAATGGGATCGACTCGCTGGTGCAGTCGCTGCTCGACAACGATATCCCGCCCAACAGCAACGTCTATGCGGACGTCGGCACCACCTGGAACATGTTCCGCCGCAATCCCGACACCGCGGCGCACGGCATGGGGAAGCTGCTCAAGTATGTAGGTGAGAACAACGTGCTCTGGGGCACCGACTCGATCTGGACCGGCTCGCCCCAGGATCAGATCCAGGCCTGGCGCACCTTCCAGATCGCCGAGCCGCTGCGCGACAAGCACGGCTATCCCGAGATCACCCCGCGGTTGAGGGCCAAGGTCTTCGGGCTCAACGCGACGAAGCCCTACAAGATCAGCGCCGAGGAGGTGAAGCTGCGGACCTCGAACGACCGCCTGGGCCGCCAGCGGCTGGGGTACCGGGAAGATCCCGATCCGCTGTTCCTCACCTACGGGCCGAAGACCCGCCGGGAGTTTCTCAACCTGTTGAGCTGGAAGGGCGGGAAGCTGGGGGATTGAACATTTTGCCCTCCGCCATGAGGTCGATCCGGTCCGCCACCGCTTCCGCATCCGCCCGATGATGCGTGACCATCAGCGCGGTCGTCCCGGATGAGGTGAGGACTCGCCGCAGCTCGGCCGCCAGCCTTTCTCGCAGCTCGGCGTCGAGATTCGACAGCGGCTCGTCCAGCAGCAGCAGCTCGGGCGCCGGCGCCAGCGATCTCGCCAGCGCCACCCGCTGCTGCTGGCCGCCCGAGAGCTCGTGAGGGTAGCTCCCGCCCAGGTCCCCGAGCCCCACCGTGCTCAGCATCTCCTCGATCCGCGCGGCGCGACGGCCGCGCTCCCAGCGCCGCAGCCCGAAGCCGATGTTCTCCGCGGCCGTGAGGTGGGGAAACAGCGCGTAGTCCTGAAACATCATCCCCACCTTCCGGCGCTCCGGCGCCATATGCACGCTCGCCGAGGAGAGGACGATCCCTCCGAGGGCGATGCTGCCCGCTCGAAGCGGCTCCAGCCCCGCGATCGCGCGCAGCAGCGTCGATTTGCCGCATCCCGAGGCGCCGAGCACCGACCCGATCTCACCGGGGGCGAGGCGGAGCGACAGGTCGCTCGCCACGACCCTCGCGCCGCCGGGAATGTCGTAGGCGAGTCGGACCCGCTCCACCTCGAGCGCGGCGGGCACCGCTCAGCGTCCCAGCTTCAGGTTGGTGCGAGCCAGCAGCACCACCGGCAGCAGACCGGCGGCCACGATCGCGAGCGCGGCGACCGCGCCCTCCTCATAGGTGCCGCGCGCCGCTTCGCCGTAGAGCCAGGTCGCCAGTGTCTCGAATTCCAGCGGCCGAAGCAGCAGCGTCGCAGGCAGCTCCTTCATCGCATCCACGAACACCAGCAGCGCTCCGGCGGCGAGCGCGGGCCGGAGCAGCGGCAGGTGCACCCGCCGCAGGGTCGCGCCTCCCGTCTCGCCCAACACCCGCGACGCCTGCTCCAGCGACGCCGGAATGCGCGACAGCCCCGACTCGATCTCACCCGCCGGAATCGCCAGGAACCGGATGGAATACGCCAGCACCAGCGCCGACGTGGACCCCGCGACGATCGAGCCGCCGGCGCCGGCCAGCGCGCCGATCGCATCGTCCATCAACGTGAGCGGCGCGAGCAGGCCGATCGCCAGAACGGTGCCCGGCACCGCGTAGCCCAGCGCCGCCACCCGCGAGGTGACAGCGCCGAGCCGGCTGCGCGCGGTGGCGGCCGCACGTCCGGCCCAGGCGACCGCGATCCCGGCCGCCACCGTCACGATCGTGGCGCCGATCGCCAGCATCAGCGTGTTGCCCAGCCCTCGAATCAACTGGGATGACACCCCTCCCACCTGTGCCAGTCGCTCCAACGTCTCGGCGGCCAGGTACGCGGCGGGCGCGACGAACCCCGCAATGACCGGGGCGGCACCGGCGGCGAGCGCCAGCCACGCCGCGGCGCCCCGCAGCCGGCGCGGCTGCATCGGGCGCAGGCGCTGGGCGGCGGCATACCGGCGACGGCGTCTCGCGGCGCGCTCCAATGTCACCAGGCCGATCACGAGCAGCAGCATCAGCAGGGCGATCTGCGCCGCGCCCGCCAGATCCGAACGCGCCACCCAGGTGGTATAGATCGCGACGGTCAGCGTCTGGATTCCGAGGAATTCGGAGGCGCCGATGTCGTTGAGGGTCTCCAGCAACACGAGGGTGAGCCCCAGCGCGATCGCGGGCCGCGCCAGCGGCAGCGCCGTCCGGAAGAACACTTCCGCCCGTCCCGCTCCGAGTGTGCGCGCCGCCTCGAGCAGACTGGCGGCCTGGGTCAGGAACATCGCGCGAGTGCTGAGGTAGACGTAGGGATAGAGCACCACGCCGAGCACGAAGATGGCGCCCCAGAGCGACCGGAGATCGGGCAGCCGGAAAGCTCGCGGATCGGTCACGCCGAGCATCGCGCGCAGCGCGCTCTGCACCGGGCCGATCGGGTGCAGCAGATCGAGATACGCGAACGCGACGATGTAGGTGGGAACCGCGAGCGGAAGCAGCAGGGCCCAGGTCAGCACCCGGCGGCCGGGGAAGTCGTAGGCCGTCACCAGCCACGCGCTGCCCGTGCCGAGAACCGCCGTCAGCGATCCCACGCCCAGGAGCAGCAGGCCGGTGTCCGCCAGGGCCGGCGGTACGACGTACGCCGTCAGGTGGACCCAGTGGCTCCAATCGCCGTGCAGCGCCACCCAGGCGAGGCTCGCGATCGGCGCGAGCACCGTGAGCGCGACCGCGGACGCGATCGCGGCCGCGGGCGTCAACGGTCGAAGCCCACCTTGTCCACCAGCTGGCTGGCCTGGCGGCGGAACTTCGCGATCTCGGCGACGGGGAGCGGATCCACTCGCAGCTTCCCGAAGCTCGCCACGACGGAATCGAGCTCCACGCCGGCTCGCACCGGGTACTCGTAGTTCGCCCGCGCGTAGAGCGCCTGCGCCTCGGGCGACACCAGATACTCCAGCAGCTTGATCGCGTTATCCCGGTGCGGCGCGTGTTCGGCCACCGCCGCGCCGGTGATGTTGGCGTGCGTCCCGAGCCCGTCCCCCGCGAAGGTCGGCCGGATGACCCGGATCGCGTCGCCCCATCGCCGCGCATCGGTGCCCGGGTCCGCGTTCTTCATGTGGCCCGCGTAGTACGCGTTGGCCAGGCCGACGTCGCAGATGCCGCCGAGGATATCGCGGGCGACGTCGCGGTCGCCGCCGGTGGCGGGTCTCGCGAGGTTGGCCTTGACCCCGCGCAGCCAGCGCTCGGTGGCCTCGGCTCCGTCGTGCGCGATCATCGCCGCGATGAGCGAGGTGTTGTACGGGTGCTGGCCGGCCCGGATACAGACCTTGCCCTTCCATTTCGGGTCGGCCAGGTCCTCATAGGTAAAGCGGCCGATCTCGAGTCCGGTCCCCGCGTAGAGCACCCGGTCGCGCAGCGAGAGCGCGAACCAGTGGCCGTCCGGGCTCCGGAGGTGCGCCGGGATCGCGCTCTCGAGCGCCCCGGATTCGACCGGCTGGGTGACGCCGGCCTCCACCAGATCGACCAGATTCCCGATATCCACGGTCATCAGCAGGTCGGCCGGCGATCGTCCACCCTCCGCCTGCACCCGCTCCAGCAGGCCGTCCTTCACGAATGCAGTGTGGACGGCGATGCCGGTGCGGCGGGTGAAGGCGTCGAGCAGGGGCTGGATCAGCCGCGGCTCGCGGGTGGTGTAGAGATTGACCTCGGGCGCGGGCACGCCCGCGGACCGGATGAGCGTCGGTGCGGCGATCGCGGCGAGACCGAGCGAGGCGGCGGCGAAGAGCAGACGGAAAACCATCGATGACCCTGATGAATGAGAATCGTGTTCAGTTGGTCTTACACTTGTCGCCGGAAGTCTAACGCCGCTCGAGCGATCGTGCCGCCCTCGGCGACACCGTCATGACCGGCCCCTCAGGAAGTGGAGGGATGGAGAGAAACGGTGGTCATGAGCAGTGCGCCTCAGGCTACAGCATTCCTACATAGGCAGCCGGTACGTCAGACCCGCGGTCCACAGCACATCCACCTGAGTCTTGTCGAACCCGCCGCGATCGTAGTTGTAGATGTACGAGGTCCCCTGGGCGAAGAAGCCGACAGGGCTCCGGGCCGGCAGGTATTCCACTCCCACGCCGCCCTTCCCCGCGAACTTGGTGAAGCTGGAGAAGGACGCGTCGTCCGGGCCGTCGAGCGTCACCGCACCGGCGCCCGCCAGGATGTACGGCGCGAAGCCGCCGGCGGTCGGGTAGCGGAGCTGCACGTCGCCGCCGTAGAAGAAGTGGTTGAGGTTGGTGCGGCGGAGCGCGCCGGACTCGGCGCCTTCGCCTTCGGTCGCGGTGAAGTCGAACGTGCCGCGCACCGCCAGGTACGGATTGAGCTGCAGTCCCACGCCGCCGCCGGCGGTCCAGCCGGTCTTGAGGGACGCGGTGCCCGCATCGTTGAGATTGGTGACCGGAGATGCCCCGCCGCCGTTGGCGAAGAGGACCACGGAGGGGCGGTGCGGTCGAGGACTGAGCCGACAAGGCAGCCGGGGCGAGAGTGGAAAGGATCAACGCCGCACCGATGCCCGCACGGGTGAACATGTACGTCTCCCTGAATGATCCGCCCCGGGTATTGCTCGCGGCCGGGAGGAGGGGCGGCACCATCGGCCGGGGCCCGGCGCCGGACAACGACTTGCGCCGGGCGGGTACTGGATCCGGCGGCATCTGGCTTACATACCGACCGGTCGGTAGCTACATTACATACCAACCGGAAGGTATGTCAAGGCCACCTGGCCACCATATAATTCCCGGCGGTCGTCCAACGCCGCACCCTCCAGTCGAGAGCCGCACCATGTCGCCACCTTCTCAGACCCCTGCTCCCCAGCCCGCTGACGAGGCCCCCACCCGCCGCCGCCTCCCGCCCGACGAGCGCCGCGCCCACATCTTCGACGCCGCACTCTCCGCGTTCTCGGAGATGGGCTACGACCGCGCGACACTCAATGACCTGGTGGACCGGCTCGGCGTGACGAAGGGGTGCCTCTACCACCACTTCGAGTCGAAGGAGCAGCTCTTCCTCGCGCTCCTGCGCGAGCGGGTGACCGAGGCGATCCAGTCCGACGAGCGGGTGATGGCGGAGTCGAAGGGCTCCCGCGACGAGGTGCTGCGGGCGATGGTGGAGCGGATGTGGGATCACCTGCAGGAGCCGGGACAGATCGAGCTGACCACGCTCGCCATCACCGAGCTGCCGAAGATCCCCGACGCCGGCCGCGACGTGTTCAACGACGTCGTCGCCCGGAAGCGGGCGCTGCTCCGCGCGGCGCTGGAGCGCAAGGGCGAGTGCGGGGAGGCCGAGCAGCAGGACGTCGAGCTCGCCGCGACGGTCATCCCCTGGATGATCCTCGGCGTAGCGCTCGGCCGGCACGCCTGCCGCGGATTCGAGACTTCGAAGCACTCCGCCGAGGAGATGGGCCGGGCGCTCACCAGCATCATCCTCGAGGGCGTCGGCGGAGTGTGCGGCGAGCGATGAGAGCGCTCGCGGCGGCGACGTGCGCCCTGGCGCTCGTCATCCGCCCCGCTGAACCTCAGGCCCCCGCTCCGGGGCCGCCCAACGTCATCGTCTTCGTCAGCGACGATCTCGGCTGGCGCGATACCGGGCCCTACCGCAACACCGTAGTTCACACCCCTGCCATCGATCGGTTGGCGAAGACCGGACTCACGGTTGAGTACGCCTTCGGCACCAGCCCGCAGTGCAGTCCCTCAAGGATCAGCACGCTCAGCGGGAAGTACCCTCATGCCACCCGCACCGAGGACCTTCACACGCCGCTGCCCGAGGCGGAGCGCATCCTGCCGTCGTATCTCCAGACTCGCGGCTATTTCACCGGCAGCATGGCGAAGACCCACTTCGGCCCAGCGGCCGAGCGCCAGTTCCAGTGGTATTCGAAGGAGACGGCCGCCTCGTTTGCCGACTTCCTGAAGCAGGCCGGGAACAGGCGGTTCTTGCTTTGGGTGGGATTCCACGAGCCGCATCGCCCGTATCGCGATACCGAAGGGCCGCAACGGCATGCGCCCGAGCGGGTGACGGTGCCGCCTCATCTCGCGGATACGCCGGAGACCCGGGCGGACCTGGCGCGGTACTACGACGCCATCGCCCGAAGCGACCGCGCGATCGGACTCATGCTGGACGAGCTGGAACGAAGGAACCTGCGGGAAAGCACGCTCATCGTCTTCCTGAGCGACAACGGGGCGCCGTTCCCCCGGGAGAAGGGCACGCTCTACGACTCGGGGACACGCACCCCGCTGATCCTCTCCTGGCCCGGCGTCATCGCGAGCGGTGCGAGATACGATCGAGGGCTGGTGAGCACGGTCGACCTGGCGCCGACAATCCTGGACCTCGCGGGCTTGCCCGCGATCCGTGGCCTGCAGGGCCGGAGCATGCGGGAGCTGCTCACAGCTCCGGAGTCCTACGCCGCCCGCGAGCATGTGTTCAGCGAGCGCAACTGGCACGACTGCGACGAGCACCAGCGCGCGGTGCGCACCGCGCGCTTCAAGCTCATCCGCACCGACGCCTACACCGAGCTGCCGCTGTGCACCGCCGCGGATATCGGGGCGAGCCCGTCGTTCATCGCCCTCCGGCGGCTCGCCGAGACGAGGGGCCTCTCGGCGGCCCAGCGTCTCCTGTTCCAGTCGCCGAGGCCGCGGCTCGAGCTCTACGACCTGAGCGCCGACCCGTGGGAGCTGCGCAACCTGGCCGGCGATCCCGCGTATGGGGCTGTCGTCAGGGAGCTGGCCGACACGCTGCAGGGGTGGATGGAGGCGTCGGGAGACTTCCCGGCGGCTTACCGCGTCCGGGACGACAACACCGATCGAATCACCGGCGTGCAATTCAACACCCGCATTCCTCCGCTGCGGAATCAGGACGTCCCACCCGCGGCCGTGCGCTGGGGAACCCAGGGGCCCCGATAGGCCCGATCACCCCGTCAAAGCCGCGTAGTACTTCGGGTCGCCCGTCTTGAACAACCCGTACCACGCCTCCAGCACCCGGTCCTCGTAGACATCCAGCCGCCGGAAGATCTCCCGGGCAAACTCCAGCGACTTCATCGCGCTCGCCGTGATCACGTTCTGGTCGCTCACCACGTCGGCCACCTGGTACCGCCCGGCGCCGCGGTAGCCGGTCGCCGCGAGATACTCCGGCGCGTTGCTGGTGTGCTTTCGAGTGTCCAGAAGGCCACCCCGGGCCAGGCCGGCGGTCGCCCCGCAGATGGCGGCCACCGGGACGCCGGCCGCGAGAAACACCTTGGCCTTCTCCACGACCTCCGCATTGGCGCCCTGATCCCAGGTCTCACCGCCGGGCAGGATCAGCATGGCACTGGCGCCCGGCTTCAATTCATCGAGGCTGAGATCCGGCTGAATGCGAACGCCGCCGACGGTGGTCACCGGATCGCGGGTCAGAGCCACGGTCCGTATCCGAAAGCGGCCCGGGACTTTCTGCCCGTCGGGATTGTTGATGCCCGCCACCACGAACCCGGGTTCCCAGTCGGCGAGCGTATCGAACACGTAGAGATGTACGGTATCGGGCATGAGAGCCTCTCGAGATTGACCGGCGGAACTGGCGATGCGGTCGCGGCTCGCGGCCGCGACCCGCCGAGCTGCAACAAGTTGCACTCAGGTAAACCACCACGGCGGTTAGTCGCGGGCAGGGGCAGCGAGAGCCCGGAGAGCGAAGGTGAGTGCAAATTTTGACATCAATCACATGATGCCGAGTGAGGCAAACTTACGATAGGGTACCCAGAAAACGCGTCATCCTCGCCACAGAATTCCAACGCGCGCTGATGAGACGATGCAACTCTTGCCCACTGAGAATGCGCCATGTACGATAGCTCGCTCCCATCTTCATGCACTGAGAAATCCGCGTCCGCGAGAGTATCTCTCGAGAGTGGACCGCGCCAGCTCCGGCCGTCGATGCGCCGGACATTTATCGAGGACGAGTATTGAGCGCGGAACACTGTCCCTATTGCGGCACCGAGCACGATCCTGATTCCGTTTGCATTGAACAGCCCGCCTGGACCGGGCGAACCCTCCCGAACGGCATCAAGGTGCTCGAGAATCTCGGCTCCACCCGCGACGGTCCGCTGTACCGGGCCGTGGAGCCGGGCGGCCGGGAGGTAGCTCTTCTTGTCCCCGGCATCGGGCGGGACTTCTTCCCGGCTTCCCGTCTCCCACTCCACCACGATCCCCGGTTCCACCAGGCGCTCAGAATCCGCCACGTGAACGTGGCCGCCGTGCATGAAATCGGCGAACTGCCGAACGGACCGGGATATGTGGTGCTGGAATACCTGACGGGCGAGCCCCTGTCCGACATCCTGGCGGCGCGAGGGGTGTTGCCTGCGGCAGAGGCGGTCGATCTCTTCTTTCAGGCGGCCGGCGGGCTCGAGGCCGCCCATGAAGCCGGCGTGGTGCACGCGAACCTGTCGCCCGAGAACATCCTGGTGACCCGATCGGCCGGCCATCCGCTGGTAAAGCTCATCAGGTTCACCCCGGACTCGTTCTCATCCCGCGACCTGTCCGCGATGGCATCGGAGTACGCGAGCCCGGAGCGACTCGCCGGACACATTCCCGACGAGCGAAGCGACGTCTTCAGCCTCGGCGCCGTCCTCCACCATCTGCTGACCGGAACGCCATCGGGTCTCGGAGCGGAACCGGTCGCTGCTCCGGCGATGCGCGACGCCGTGGCGAAGGCGATGCTGCCGACTCCGGAGGATCGGTTCCAGACGATTGCGGAGTTCGTCGCCGCGATGAAGGGCGCCGTCGCTCACGAGGCGGTCGCCAGGCGGGCGAGGCGGCGGCGCCCGCTGGTGTTCACCGTGCTCAGCATCCTCGCCGTGGCAGCGGGCGGATCGTGGCTCGCTGCGAGCTCACCGTGGCGAGCCTCGGTCAGCGAGCGCTTCGATACGGTCGCGACCACCGCCCCGGCGGCGGCGGTGGCGTTCGAGCCGCTGGTGCCCGAGGCCGATAGCGCGGTCGCGCAGCCTCCGGTCCAGATCCCGCCGCCAGTCGCCGAGCCTGCCGCCACCGGCTACCAGCCGATGGAGTCCACAGCGCCGGGGCCGGGCGCCGAGCAGGATTCCGGAGAGGCGCCCATGTCCGGGGACAGCAGCACGATTCCCCTCCCACCGCCACCGGCGTTCCTCCCCTTGGAGGAGCGCGCGCAGATCGATCACCGGATCGGACTGGACGAAGCGCGGCAGCTGCTGGGCGGACCGGCCCACGCGATCGAAGGGATGTCGCCGGTGCTGCTGGGTCTGGCCCGGAGCCGCTACCCCGACGGGGCGGACACCGGCCGGCCACTGGTTCGCTCGGGGTATCTCGCTCCGAACGGCGAGCTCATCCTGCTGGATCAGCAACAGCTCGCCCCTGGATCTCAGCCGGCGGACGTCCCAGGGACCCGCTGGGTGATCGGCGACGTCATCGTCTTTCTCCATGGCGAGGCCGGACCGGCGGTGCTGGCCAACCTGGCCAAACGGGTCCGCTAGCTATCATTAGGGCAACGCTAGCCGAGAGAGCCCGGTGAGATCGCAGCAGTGTTCGGCCCTCGTGGCGGTGGCCCTGATCGCTGGCATCGGATGCGGCGGCGACGCCAAGGCCGGCGCCTGGGAGTTCAAGGTTGACACCGCGAACCAGACTTCGTGGCTGCGGCTGGTCGGCCAGGAGGGTCCCGCGGGGGAAACGCCGAAGCGGGCGGTCATACTCAGCTTCGACTGCATCCCCAAGCAGGCGATCAACACCATCATGACGGACCAGGCGCTGCGGCAGGGAACTGCGGAAGCCAGGCTCACCCTCGACGCCAAGCCGCCGGTCCAGCTCGCCGCCTTTGCCGGCACCACCCCGACCGGCGGTCAAGTCGTGCTGACGATCTCCCAGGACAGCCTGCTCGCGCTGCTCAGCACCGGCCAGCGCGCGGTCATCGACTACGCCGACGGCGCCGGCTCCTCCAAAACGACCGCGACATTCCCGCTGGCCGGACTGGAGACTTACCGCGACGCCTTCCGCGCGGCCTGCGCCAAGCGATGACTTCCGGCCGGCGCGATGCCGACGGAGAGATCCTGGCCGGTCAGGCCGAGGCGGAGGGCGACGTCGAGGTCGAAGCTTGAGCGAGACCGGTCCGCACCCGGTCGAACGCATACCGCATCAGCTCCTCCACCCCGCCCGGCTCCCGCAGCTGTCCGTCGATGCCCAGCATCGCGAGCCCGTGCACCAGCGCCCAGACATACCGGGCCATCGCCACCGGATCATCGCGGTGAAAGATCCCGTCGCGCTGTAGCGCGACGAGCGCAATGACCAGGGCCTGGAACGCGCCCTCCGCTTCCACCCCCAGCTCGGGATCCTGCGCCGCGGGATCGACCACCCCGCCGAACATGACCCGGTAGTGCGCCGGGTTCTCCACGGCGAAGCGAACGTACGCGACCCCCATCGCCCGAAACGCCTCGTCTCCCTTCCCCTTCTCTTCCCAGGCCGCGAGCAGCCGGTGCCGCAGTGTCCGGAACCCATCAGTGGCGACGGCGCTGAGCAGGGCGGCCTTGTCGGCGAAATGCCGGTACAGCGCGGTCCGCGAGACGCCGACCCGAGCGCCGATCTCGCGCAGGGTCAGCCCGGTCACGCCGTCGGTTCGGATGGTCGCGAGCGCCTCGTCGAGCAGGGCGCGGCGAAGATTTCCATGGTGGTAAGGCGCCATGCTGCCCATCTTATGGCCTGGTGTTGACAACGTCAACATTGCGCGGTTACGATGAGACGCCATATGTTGACGGTGTCAACATGGAGGGAAACACCCATGAATTCGACGTCGCGCCGGGCCCCTGCTCTGCTGACCCGATTGTGGCAGGCCAGCCCGCCGCTTACGGCGGTCGGCCTGCTCATGGTCGTGGTGGCCGCCGCGTCGGCGGTAGCGATGCTGGTGGATCCGCGCGTCATCACCGGCGCACCCGCCTGGCTCAAGCCGTTCAAGTTCGCGGTCTCCACCGCCGTCTACAGTCTCACGCTCGCCTGGATCTTCGGACATCTGGGGGACTGGCCCCGGATGCGCCGCGCCGTCGGCTGGGTCACGGCGGTCATCTTCGTGCTCGAAGTCGCCATCATCGACGTGCAGGCCTGGCGGGGAATCGCCAGCCACTTCAACGCCTCCACGCCGCTCAACCAGGTGTTGTTTATCGTGATGGGCTCAGCCATCCTGATCCAGACGTTCGTCAGCGTATCGGTGGCCGTCGCCCTGTGGCGGCGGCGATTCACCGAGCGCCCGCTCGGCTGGGCGCTCCGCCTCGGTATGGTCCTGACCATCCTCGGCGCCATGACCGGCCCGCTGATGACCCGCCCCACCGGCGACCAACTGGCGCGGGCTCGCGCCGGCGGGGGGTTGTCGGTCATCGGCGCTCACTCGGTCGGCGGGCAAGACGGCGGTCCGGGGATCCCGGTGACCGGGTGGAGCACCGAGCACGGCGACATGCGGGTGCCGCACTTCATCGGCCTCCACGCCATTCAGGCGATGGCCCTCTTCGCGGTCGCGCTCCGGCGTTGGCGCCGCCCGGAGCCGGCACGAGTCAGGGCCGTTCTCCTGGCCGCCGCGAGCTACGCGTCGCTCCTTCTCCTGCTGCTGTGGGAGGCGATGCGAGGAGAAAGTCTGCTGGCCCCCGGCCCGTCGGGCGTCACCGGGTTCGCGATATGGGCTCTCGCCACCGCACTCGGCGCTGGTTGGGTAGTGCTTACTTCGCGGGGAGCGCCGCCCCGCGACCTCGATCGAGCGATCGTATGACAGCCGAGCGCGCTTTTTCCATCCTGAATCTGATCGCCATGGCCGGATGGGTGGCCCTCTTGTTTCGCCCGGGGGCCCGCTGGGCGAACCGCGTCGTCCCGTTCGCGGTTCCCTGCGTCCTGGCGGCCGCGTACGTGATCCTCGTCGCCGCGACCCTGCCGCGCGCCGAGGGTGGCTTCTCGTCGCTGGCGGCGGTGAGCACGCTCTTCGCCGATCCCTGGGTGCTCCTGGCGGGATGGACCCATTACCTGGCATTCGACCTGTTCATCGGCGGGTGGGAAGTCCGCGACGCTCGGCGCAGGGGCGTCCCGCATCTCGCGGTCGTGCCCGCGCTGCTGCTGACTTTCCTGCTGGGTCCGGCCGGCCTGCTGTCGTATCTGGGGATCCGGTCGTTCCTGGGCCGGAAGGTGAGACCTACGCATGGCTGAGCGGGGGATCCTGCGGTGGGTGCTTCAGTTCATGGGGAAGCAGGTAGGTCGTTCTGGTTTCGGCAAGAGATTCACCACGAAGGCACGAAGGTCACGAAGGACACAAAGCCTTCGTGGTGAATCTCTTGCCGTACCTAACCCAACACGCCTCCGCGTCGTAGGAGCCGCGATCAGCCCTGGTAACGATCATGGTGGCGCACCCAGGCCATCGGGAAGTCGAGCCCCTCCTCGTCTCGCCCCTTGGGGACCAGATCCAGATAGCTGTAGGTGCCCATCAACGCCTCCACGCCTCGACCGTAAGTCGAATAGGTGTGGAAGACGTCCTCGCCGTTCCTGGCGAAGACGCTGGCGCCCTCTTTCTCCGCGCCGCTGTACTCCAGGGTGCCGTAGTTGTAAGGGACGACGCCCCGGGCCTGCTGTTCCTTCGTGAACGAGACGCCGAAGTCGAAGTTGAAGTCGCTCCCCTGGGATGAGACCCACTTGAAGCTCCAGCCCAGCCGCCGCTTGAACGCCTCGAGCGTCGCGAGCGGCGCCCGCGAGGCCACCACGAGCGTGACGTCGCGGGCACCGAGGTGCGGCAGCGTGGCGTCGAAGTGGTCGGCCACCAACGAGCAGCTCCGGCAGCCTTCCTTCATCTCGGGCCCGAACATGAAGTGGTAGAGGAGCAGCTGGCTCCGACCCTCGAACAGGTCGGCCAGGGTCTCCTGGCCATTCGGGCCGTCGAAAACGTAGGACTTGGTGACCTTCTCCCACGGCAGCTCACGCCGCTGCCGGCTCAGCTCGTCCTTGAGCCGGGCAAACTCCTTCTCCTTGGTCAGAAACGCGGCCCGCTCGGTGACCCACTGTTCGTGCGAGACCACGTGGGCGGCGTCGGTGCTGATTGCCATGCTGTGCTCCTTCTGGGTGATGGGCTGGCGCGGAGCCGTCCGCGCCGGTACTATTCAACCACTTGGTTGAGTGATTTTATTCAACCGGCAGGTTGAGCGCAACCCCCGGCAACCCTGGCGGAACCCATGCTGGACCTGGTCTATGGCGCGATTGCGGATCCGACGCGCCGAGCGATGCTCGGCATCCTGGCGAAGGGCGAGATCAACGTCGGCGGGTTGGCGGAGCGGTTCCCCATTTCATTGAACGGGGTTTCCAAGCACGTGAAAGTCCTGGAGCGCGCGGGACTGGTCGAGCGAATCGTCCAGGGCCGGGAGCACCGCCTCCGTCTCAACGCCGAGCCGCTACGGGAGGCTTCGATGTGGCTGGATCACTACCGATCGTTCTGGGATAGCCGGCTGGAGGCGCTGGAAGCGTTTCTTCTCAAGAAGCAGCCGGCCGCCGCGCCACAGCGCTCGCGCCGTCGCCGGACGGAAGGCCGATGACCGCCTCCGATGAGGCGGCACCAGTCCTGGTGGTCCGGCGGCGGATCGGGGTGCCGCGGGAACAGGTCTTCCAGGCGTGGCTCGATTCGGAGAGCCTGGCGCAGTGGATGCGACCGATCGACTCCACCCATGCCACCGTCACCGTCGATCCCCGGGTCGGCGGCGGGTTCCGCATCGTCATGCACGGGCCGACCCATGGCGCCGTGGAGCACCACGGCGAGTACCTGACGATCGAGCCGCCGTCGCTGCTGTCGTTCACCTGGATCTCCCGCAACACCGACCACAAGCCGACGGTCGTCACGGTCGAGTTTCTCGAGCGCGACGCCGGAACCGAGGTGGTGCTCACCCACCGGCGCCTGCCGGGCAAGGAGATCGAAGGCCATTGGCAGGGTTGGACCGACATCGTCCGGTTGCTGGATGAATTCCTTACTCGGCGGTAAGCCGGAGACTGCGTTTCCGCGGAGCGCTCAGGCGAACCCGAACAACGGCGGGAAGAGGAAGGCGACTACCGCCGCCCAGGCGGCGAGGACGTAGAGATAGGTCGTCTGCCACTCGCTCAGGCGTGAGAACGCGACGCCGCCGCGGAGGAACCGGGTGTAGAGGATGGCCGAGCCGGTCAGATTGACCAGGAGGACGATGTTCTCGCCCAAGGCGGCCAACCGGTTGGGCGTGGACCCGAAGTCCGATATCCGGCTCCCGATGGCCCAGAGCGCCAGGACATCCACCACCAGGGCCGTTCCGACCAGCGTGAGGTGAATCCAGTCGAGGGGGCCTGGAGGTGCCAAGGGGTCCCGGGCCGAGATGGTATAGAGGAGGAGGGCGAAGACCACCACCAACAGGAGATCGAAGGCGATCAGGATCTCCCGCTCCGCGTCGATGTCCCGCCCGGTCCACACCATCGTGACGATGAAAACCAGCAGCACCAGGGTGAAGAGCGGCGCGAAGAGCCGGGTCAGGACCGGCGCCATGTTCTCGATGACGCTCTGCTTCGCCTCCACCAGCCAGGTGGCGATCACGGTGGCGCCCGCAATGCCGCAGGGCCCGATCCAGCTCTCCGCGTATGGCTCCGCATCGATGCCGATGGCCTGAAAGAGATTGATGGTCAGGCCGACCAGCACGAACCCACCGAGCCCGATCAGCACGTAATAGATGAAGAGCTCGCCGGTGAAGCGAACGAAATCCATCCGCCGGTCGCTGCCCCGCCATCGTCCACCCACGTACGCCACCCCTACGGCCAGCCACAGTGCGATGGGCAGGTGAATGCCGGTCAAAATCTGGGTGTCGGGCTCACCCGTCGGAGCGAACGGGAACGCGTTCACCACCGCCGCCGCCAGGGCGAAGGCCGCGGCCAGCCAGGCCACGCTCGACCGCGAGAGCGGGCGGTCCCACGCGAAAAATGCAGCGATGAAAGTGAGCGTGAAGAAGCTCATGTTGAGCCCGTAGAACTGGCCGCCGTCGTGGAAGGAGATGCCGAAGAACGACGGAAGCTTGATCGCCACGCCCGCCGCCACCGCCAGGCCGATGGCGACCCACATCTTCCGCGACCCACGGGCCGCGCGGCTCGTGGCCCCCGGCCCCGCTGTCGCCGGAGAGAACGAGCTGCTTCCACAGCCGGTCCGAGTGCTCCCGGGCGAACTCCCGTGTCAGGAGGTCGATGGCACCGATCCGCTTGACCGCCACCAGGAACGCTTCGTCATTCGAGAGCCCTGCCGCGCTGAGGGAAGCGATCTGCTCCTGAAGGTGGTCTTCCAGCTCTTCCGCGTCCGAGCCGGTGATCGCGTGGCTCCGGCGGAGGTGGGCCCGCCATGCACCGATCTGTTGCTCGAGACCCTCCGCCGCGGAGTCGTCGGGGCGCTTCCGTTCCATTCGCTCAGCTCCGCTGGGGCAGAGGAAAGAGACTTCCATCGCTGCCGGCCGAGTCGGCGAGAACCGACCAGACCTTTCGGAGCGTCTCGTCCATGGTTCGCCACTGGCGGCGCTCGTCGGCCAGCTGCTCCAGCCCGGTCTCCGTCACTCGATAGTATTTCCGCCGCCTTCCCGAATCGGTCTTCTCCCATCGCGCTTTGACGAGGCCGGACCGCTCCAGCCGATGGAGCACCGGGTAGAGCATGCCGTCGGTCCACTCCAGCTCGCCTCCGGACAAGTCCCGCACCCGCTTCAGGATGGCGTATCCGTAGCTGTCGCCTTCGGCCAGGATGGCGAGGACGAGGGGGGTCGAGGTCGCCGCGACGAGATCTTTGTTGATGCTGATCGGATCGGGGGCTTCCCGCTGGCCGCTATGCATAGAAGCACTATACATAGAACTGCAATGTATCACAAGGTCTGCCTCGGCGATCCCGCTTTGGCCGGTGTTACCGCACCGTCGCGCATCTCTCCACGGGCACCTCCCATCTGTTGGCACCTCCGGGCTCCGGAGGCTTTCCGTAGCTCTCCGCAGGAGTAGGTTCCACCTTACCGGTCGCCACGAACCCTCTCGGGGGACACCAGAATGGCCAAGTTCGCGAATATTCTCGAAACCGTCGGCAACACGCCCGTCGTCAGAGTCGACAAGCTTGCCCCGAAGAACATCAACCTCTATGTCAAAATCGAAGCGTTCAATCCACTCGGGTCGGTGAAGGACCGCCTGGCGCTCGGCGTGATCGAGGACGCTGAACGCCGGGGCTTGCTCAAACCGGGACAGACGGTGATCGAGGCGACGAGCGGCAACACCGGCATCGGTCTCGCGATGGTCTGCGCCCAGAAGGGCTACCCGCTCGTCGTGACCATGGCGGAATCGTTCAGCGTCGAGCGACGCAAGCTCATGCGTTTCCTGGGGGCTAAGGTCGTGCTCACGCCGCCGCCGGCCGGTGGGACCGGTATGGTCGCCAAGGCCGTAGAGCTGGCGGAGAAGCACGGCTGGTTTCTTACCCGCCAGTTCGAGAACGAGGCCAACGCCGATTTTCATTCGCGCACGACCGCGCGCGAGATCATTACCGACTTCGCGGGCGAGCGCCTCGACTACTGGGTCACCGGGTTCGGTACCGGTGGCACACTGAAGGGTGTCGCTCGCGTGCTCGAGAAGGAACGGCCCGAGACGCGGATCGTCCTCGCGGAGCCCGCGGACGCGCCGCTGGTATCGAGTGGCACCCGGCAGGATCGGAATCAGGACGGCTCGCCGGCAGCCCGGCACCCCGCCTGGAAGCCGCATCCGATTCAGGGGTGGAGCCCGGACTTCATCCCCAAGCTTGCCGGTGACGCCATCGAGGCGGGCCGGATCCATCGCGTGATCACCGTGACTCCACCGGATGCCATGCGATGGAGCCGGCAGCTCGCGACGAAGGAAGGGATCTTCGTCGGCATCTCGGCCGGTGCCAGCTTCGCCGCCGCGATGGAGATCGCGGCGGGCGCGCCACAGGGTTCGACGATCCTGTGCATGCTGCCTGACACCGGGGAGCGGTATCTGACGACGCCGCTATTCGCCGATGTCCCGGCCGACATGACGGCCGAGGAGGTGGCGATCCTCCATTCGACCCCAACGTTCGCGCCCGAGCCCGCGGGGGCCCTGCCCTAGGCGCGGCGCCAGCGGAGCACAAAGCAAATGCCTACGGCGGTTGCCGTGGGCATTGCTTCTGCCGGCTCGAATCAGTTCGCCAGCCCCCTGGACAGAAGAATCTCCGCTACTATTGGGCGGACGACTGGGCCAAGTGCCGCGGGCTGCACCGCCGCGCCGTCACTGCCGACCAGCCCGCACAGGCGGAACCCACCGGGGCGTTGATCACAATGAGCTTTCTCGGCTGGACGGCCCTCGGTGGCCTCGTGTTGCTGCTGGTGGCTCTCTCCTCCGCCTATCGGCGGAGTCTCCCTATCTCGACGTCTGCCATCTACCTGGCGCTGGGCGTGGCCATCGGTCCGCTCGGGTTCGGGTGGCTCCGCATCGACCTGCGCGAGGCGGGGCCGTGGTTCGAGCGGCTCACGGAGGTCGCGGTTACTGTAGCGCTCTTCGTGGGTGGCCTGAAGCTGCGGCTGCCGTTGCGGCACGCCGCCTGGGTCGCGGCCTACCGTCTCGCGGGGCCGGTCATGCTGGCGAGCATCCTTGGCGTAGCGCTCTGTGCCAAGCTGCTGCTCGGTCTGGATTGGGCGATGGCGTTGCTGGCGGGCGCGGTGCTCGCTCCGACGGACCCGGTGCTGGCCGGCATGGTAAAGGTGGACAGCGCCACGGACCACGACCGGGTGCGCTATGGGCTATCGGGTGAAGCCGGACTGAACGACGGAGCGGCGTTTCCCTTCGTAGTCCTCGCCCTGCTCTGGATGCAGCACGGTGACCCAGGCGGCTGGATCGGGGAATGGGTGCTGGGACGCGTAGTGTGGGCGGTGCCGGCCGGTCTGCTGCTGGGCTTCGGACTCGGCCGCGCGGTGGGCCGCCTCGCTATCCGGCTCCGCAGCCTGCAGCTGGACACCGGCGCGCCGAGCGACTTCCTCGCGCTCGCCCTCATCGCGCTCTCCTATGTCGGCGCTGAAACCATCGGCGCGTGGGGATTCCTGGCGACCTTCGCCGCCGGCGTCGGGCTGCGCCATGCCGAGCTGCACGTCACCCGGGAGACGCCGCATCCTGAGCAGGTGCGGAACCCGGCGCCGCCGGTCGGAGATCCCGCGACCGAAGCGTCGTCCCATCCGCCGGCGGAGGACCTGATCGGCGCGGGGGTCGAGGCTGAGGAGCTGCGCGAACCAGCAGTGGCCGCTGGTGTGCTGGTGGCGGAGACGATCTCGTTCGGTGATACGGTCGAGCGACTGCTCGAGCTGTTGCTGGTGGGGCTGGTAGGCGTATGCCTCGCGAGCCACTGGGACCTGCGGGCCGTCCCCCTGGCGCTCCTGCTCATGCTGGTGATTCGTCCTGTCGCGACCCGCCTGTTGCTGGTGGGCACTCCGACCACGAACCCGCAGCGCTGGCTCATGGGGTGGTTTGGAATTCGCGGAATCGGGAGCCTCTATTACCTGAGCTACGCCCTGAGCCACGGCGTCTCGGGTCCGGCGGCGGCAGACCTGGCGGGTGTGACGATCTCTGTCGTTGCGATCAGCATCCTGCTGCACGGCAGCAGCGCACGGCCGCTGCTCTCCTGGTATGAGCGAAGGCTCTCGGGCCGGCGGGAGACGAGCGTGGCATCGGAGCGCTGAACTCTGTAGCTTCACTCCGAATCCCCAACCGGAGCCCCTCGTCAGGGGCCGCCCCGGCGAGCGAGGCCAGTGCGCGACACCTGGAGCGGGCTCCGTGCCCGCTTGCACGAGATCATCTTCGAGGCCGACACCCCCGCGGGTCGGCTGTTCGACCTGCTGTTGCTCGTCGCGATCGTGAGCAGCGTGCTGGTGGTGGTGCTGGAGAGCGTGGCGGCAATGCGAGCACAGGCCGGGCCCACGCTCCGCGCACTCGAGTGGGCCTTCACTGTGCTTTTCACCGTCGAGTACGTCCTCCGGCTGGTGAGCGTGCGGCAGCCATTGCGGTACGCGCGAAGCCTTTTCGGCATCATCGATCTCGTCGCCATCCTGCCGACCTACCTCAGCGTGCTCGTGCCCGGCGCCCAGAGCCTGCTCGCGGTTCGGCTTCTGCGGCTGCTCCGGATCTTCCGGGTGCTCAAGCTGGCCGAATACCTGCGAGAGTCGAAGGTGCTGGCGCAGGCGATGCGCGCGAGCGGGCGGAAGATCGCGGTCTTCCTCCTGGTGGTGGTGACGATCGTGGTGATCGTGGGTTCACTGATGTACGTCATCGAGGGGGAGGCAAACGGTTTCACCAGCATCCCGATCAGCATCTACTGGGCCATTGTCACCTTGACCACGGTGGGCTACGGCGATCTGGCACCGGCCACCACACTTGGCCGCGCACTCGCGGTGGTCCTGATGCTGACCGGCTATGGGATCATCGCCGTGCCGACCGGCATCGTAACGGTGGAGCTCACCCGGGCGAACGCGCAGCCGGTGTCGAGCCAGGCGTGCCCGGGGTGCGGGCTCGCAGCGCACGATTTCGACGCGGTGTACTGCCGGCGCTGTGGAGCGAAGCTGTAGTCCGGTATCTCGCTCCGTTCCTAGCTCTCCAGAACAAGACCCATCGCGACACCTCTTCTCCTGATCCGCTCGATGGCCTCGTTCACTCGTGCGAGCGGCATAACTTCGACGATGGCCGCGATGCCGTGCTTCGACGAGAACGCGAGCATCTGCGTCGTGTCCGCACGGCTCCCGATGTAGTTCCCATAGATCGCTCGCTGAGAATTGTTCAATAGCCCGCCGCTCAGCGACAGTTGCTTCAATGGCGATGCCACCAGGCAAAGCTGGCCTTGTGGCGTCAGCATCCTCACAAAGGAGTCGATGTCGAAGGAGACATTCAGTGTCGAGAGAATGAAGTCGAACTTTCCTTGGTACTCGATCAACCGCTCCACATCCGAGCCGTCCGCGAATTCGCCTCCCAGCCGCTCGATCAGCGCTCGCTTGCCTGGCGAATGCGAGAACGCCGTCACGCGGTGCCCCATCTTGTGGAGGTATTGTATGGCCAGGTGACCGAGTCCACCGGCGCCCAGGACCGCCACCCGAGAGATCTCGCCCAGGCCGGCCCGAAGAATGCCTGTGTACACCGTCAGTCCGGACGAGAGCAGCGGGGTTGACGTGGCCGAATCGAGCTGCGGCGGGAGCCGGAAGGCGAATCGAGCATCGACGATGATGTGCTCGGCCAAGCCGCCGTATCGGTCGACGGCAATGACCTTCTGACTGGCGCAGAGTTGCTCCCTGCCTCGCTTGCAGAAGCGGCAGTCGAAACATGCCTCCAGCTGGTACCCGATCCCGACGCGATCGCCGGCGTGCAGGTCGGCGACTTCGGAGCCGGCCTCTTCGACGATTCCGACGATCTCGTGGCCGGGAACCAGCGGATACCGCACGTCACCCCAATCATCATCGATGTACTGGATGTCGCCCCTCGCGAGGCTGCGGTGCGTGATCCTCACCAGGACGTCACGGCCGCGGAGAGTCCCCTCGTACATGAAGGGCTCCGCCGTGCCGCCTTTCTCTTTGATCGCGTATGCTCTGATCTGCATGATTTACTCGGATTCCGTTGCCCGACGTGGAGGGGCGATGACCTGAACAAGAATCAGCGGGTTGGCTTACTCTCGTAAGCTCACCCGCTAACTTATTCACGGAGCCCTGCCCTAGACAGCGGTCGCGAGTCGGAAAGCACCAAGGCGCCGGTTGAACCGTGCGGCCTCGTCCCAGAACGCGGCGTGACCTGCGTCCGCCATGATGTCAATCTCCGCGTGCGGCAGCCTCGCGCGGTGTTGCGCGACGGCCTCCGGTCTGACGACCGCGTCCTTCGCGCCATGCGTGATCAAGACCGGCTTCACGATGGTCGGCAGGAGGTCATCGTTCTCCACGACGCGCGTCAGCAGCGCCTGACGGACGAGCGGCGGCACGGAAACGCCGAAGCCCAGCATCGTGTAAAGATCCGACGACTCCGGCTCGCGCGCAAAGCACAGGCGCAGCAGAGACTCGACGCCGTGCACGCTCTCTCCCACGTCACTCGAGAAGAGCCCGGGCAGCAGGGCAAGCAGCTCCGGCGACAGCACCGCCGCGGCCGCCTCGCTGCCCAGCTTCGTGACGGCTCCCACGAGATGAATCCCACCGATTCGCTCCTGGCCGTAATGCCGAATGTAGTCGAGGATGACGAGCGGCCCGTATGACCAGCCGCAGAGAATCGGTTGATCGAGTTTCAGCTCCCGGATGACGGCGTCGACGTCATCCGCCCACAATCTCGAGTCATCGTAGCCGTCCCGCGGACGCTCCGACGAGCCGTGGCCACGCAGGTCCATGGCGACGATGCGGAATCGGCGAGCGAGGTCGGAACGCAGTTGGCGGTCCCAAGTGAGCCAGCTCTGTGAGCAGCCGTGGAGAAACAGGATCGATGGACCGCCTGGATCTCCCGCGTCGACGACATGGAGCCGAGTGCCTCCTCCGCCGATGATCGTGTGGTGCTTCATTCGTCCGTCCCCTATCGAGTAGTGTATTGAGATGATGAACCACGCTCGCTAGATTCGGATCGGACGAATCGTCCTATACGCGGAAGGGTTCCGCCATGGGGCTGGCGGTGCGACAACTGGATCTCGAGCGGCTCGATCGTGCGCTGACCACGATCCTGTCGCCGCTCGTGCACCAGGGCTGCGACGATTGGTGTCTGGCCGTCGAGTCCTCGGTCGCGGAACTGCTCGACGGCGATCACGTCGTGTTCGGTCTGCCGCGCGCCGGCGTACCGATGCACGTCCATTCCATGAACGTGGCGGCGAAGCCGCAGCATGCGATCCAGACGCTCTTCGGCAATCTGCCGGACCTGCCGCCGGATCCTTGGCTTCAGCAGGCGGAGCGTGAGCGGCTGCGGTCGGGCGCCGAGGTGTGGAGCCGCCTCCGGGCGTTCTGGCGGGCGGCCGCCGGGCAGCCGGCCGCACTGCGGCGCTCGGCCCTCATCGGCGAGGTCCTCACACCGGGTCGGATGTGTGACAGCGAGAACATCGACTGGCCCGTCGCCGACGGACACACCGCGCTGTGCATCACGTACAGCAACGTCGAAACGTCCGCCCGATCGCGTCGGGCGAGCCCGAGACATGCAGCGGGAGCGCTGCTCCGACTGCTGCTCCCGGCCCTCAAGGTGGGAGTGACCCTGCGTCTAGCGCGTGACCATGAGGCTGCTGCGGAGCTGACGCTGGGACGGCTCGGACTCACCAGGCGTGAGGCGGAGATCGCGCGTCTGCTCGCCCGCCGAGTGACCAACAGGGAGATCGCCGAGCAGCTCGACGTAAGCCCGCACACTGTGCGGCATCATGTCGAGAACATTTTCGCGAAGCTCGGCATCCATTCGCGCCGCTCCATCGCCTCGCAGTTCGGCGAGCCCGACGCTTGACAGCCGTCAGCCATGTTCCCCTTATGTTCTCTTGTAGACTCATCCTCACCCACTCCACGCCACACGCCCGCCGCGGACGCGCCTCGCCATGGACACTGCCACCATCCTGCATGCGGACCTCGACGCATTCTACGCCTCGGTCGAACAGATGCTCGATCCGTCCCTCAGGGGGAAGCCGATCGCGGTAGGGGGCGGTGTGGTGCTCGCGGCGTCTTACGAAGCGAAGGCGTTCGGCGTCCACGGCGGCATGCCGGGTCGGCGGGCGCGAGAGCTTTGCCCGGACCTGGTCTTCGTCGGCGGGCATTTCAAGGAGTACCAACGGCTCGGCGACGCCGCGATCGGGGTACTTGGCGACTTCACGCCGCTGGTCGAGCGGATCTCGATCGACGAAGCTTTCGCCGACGTCGCAGGCTGCACCCACCTCTTCGGTACGCCGGCCGAGATCGCCGCGGCGATCCGCCGGCGCGTGCGCGACGAACTGGCCCTTCCCATTTCCGTCGGCGTGGCCAGCACAAAACACCTCGCCAAGATCGCCTCGCAGGTCGCCAAGCCCGACGGGCTGGTCGTCGTCGACCCGGGGACCGAGCTCGCCTTCCTGCATGATTTGCCGGTGGAGATGATGTGGGGCGTCGGCCCCGCGACCAGGGCGCGACTCGCCGAGAGCGGCATCGCTACCATCGGCGACCTGGCAAAGAGCTCCCCAGGCGCGATGACCCGGCTGCTCGGCCGTGCCGCGGGCGAGAGGCTGGCCGCCCTTGCCTGGAACCGCGACCCTCGCGCCATCCGGACCCATGTCAGGGCCCGCTCCGTTGGAGCCCAATCCGCGCTCGGCCGAAGGCCCGTCGAGGATGCGATCATCCGCCCGGCGCTCCGTCACCTAGCCGACCGGGTCGGGTCGCGCCTGCGGGCGAAGAGTAAATCCGGGCGGACCGTGACGGTGCGAGTGCGCTTCGGCGACCTCCGCTCGGTTACGCACGCCGTGACGCTGCCGCAACCCGTCGCCGCGACTCCAATCCTCGCCGAGATCGCCGAGGACCTGGTGCGAGCCGTCCTCCGGAGCCATCCCGAAGAACGCGCGATCTCCCTGCTTGCCATCTCGGTATCGCATATCGAGGACCAGCCGGTGGTGCAGCTCGATCTGCCGCTCGGCCTCGCCGATGAGGCGCGGCGCCCTGGCGCCGGGAGAGCGATGGCGCGTCTCCTCACCGACCGCGCCGTCGACGCGATCCGTGACCGTTTCGGCTGGGAATCCGTCGGCTACGCCTCGGTCGCCCTCGGCGCCCGGCGCTCCGTTCCCGACGCCTTCCGCGAGCTGGCGGAGCGGCAGTTGTAGGGCCAAGGAGTTCTCCAGGGCAGGTTTGTCGATTTCCGATACCCCCGAACGACGTACGGGTAGAGCAGGCCGCCAGGGCCGCTCTCAACCATAGAGGAGGTCCTATGCGGGTCATGGTGATCGTGAAGGCGACCAAGGAGTCGGAAGCGGTGTCGGATCCCCTCGAGATGGAAGGGTCCGAGGAGATGTTCGAGCAGATGGGACGGTTCAACGAGGAGCTGATCAAGGCGGGAATCATGCTCGCCGGTGACGGGCTCAAGCCGAGCAAGTTCGGGAAGCGCATCAACTTCAATGGGACCAAGCGGTCAGTGACCGACGGCCCCTTCGCCGAGACGAAGGAGCTGGTGGCGGGGTTCTGGATCTGGCAGGTCCGGTCGATGGAAGAGGCGATCGAGTGGGCCAAGCGGTGCCCCAACCCGATGCCGGGTCCGAGCGACCTCGAGATCCGCCCGATCTGGGAGTCGGAGGACTTCGGCCCAGAGATCGCGGCGGGGGTGAACGAGCAACGCGCGAAGATCGCGGAGAACACCAAGTAGGACGGAGCCAAAACAAGGCCCGGGGATCTCTCCCCGGGCATTGCCCTCCCCAACTTCCTCGCTCAAATGCGCAAGTGGCGGGACCGGGTTAGTAGCCGTGCTATGCGTTCTCCCCACTCGTCTCGCTGGGTATGGGGGTAGGCCCGGAGGACCTTCCCGAATGCCTGCGCGTAGTCGCCGCCGACCGCCTGTCATCAAGAACTTCTTGGATCAGAGCATTATGAGGTATCTGGAATTCGTTGCAGACAGCTTGCCAGGTGGTGATGCCGAGCAGAGCACTTGCTATGTGCGATCGTTCCTCTGGTGACCGGTGCGGCAGACTGCCATTGAGCACCTGGTCCGAGATCGTCGACTCGACAGCCTGATGCCAAGCGCCCGAAGGTTCAGCGGAAGTGTCGGGTTCCTCCGCCTCCACAATGAACAGGCCGTAGATTTGCCGACCCTGCCGATGCTCCCAGGCCGCATCGAGGTGCCGCAGCATTTGATGCCGCACCGTCATCCAGTCGGTCGAAGTTGTCGGAGCCGCTTCCGTCCGCTTGCCTTCGACAACGACGACTGCATCGTCGGACGCTAGATAGACGTCTGGTTGACTGGGCCCTTCGAGCACATACCAAGCGCGAGGAGACGAGCGGCGTGATTGAAGACTCTTCAATGCGGCAGCCAGAGTGTCGGCATCTCGGTCGACGATTCGGCGCCGATTGGCCACGACCTCCGGTCTCCGACCCCACGCTTTGGCACTCCGTGGCTCCTCCGCATGCTCTAGAGAGCCATTGCAGAAGCCCAGGAGGGGCCGCCAGCCTCGCCTCTCTCGGCCACCACTTCGCCACCCGCAGGCGCGAGGTGCCGACCTCTGGCACCGGGACCTGTCGAGAGTTCGCCAGTTCCAGGAGTCTCCGGAGCCACATCCTCCCGGATGGATCCCAACACTGGAGGCGCCCGAACACTGGCGCGACTCGAGTGCGAGATGAGTCATAAATGCCCATGAGGATGCTCCGTAAGCTATCGAACCGACGGCGCGATGAGAGGTGCGCCTAAGAGAGGATGCGAGACGCTAATGAGGTCAGGGAATAGAGTGCCCGCTAAGACTCACGTCGTTCAGCAACTGCCAACAATTGCGAAGTCAATCAGCTGGACCCCGGGAGCTCAAAGGTATGAGCAGTCCTCCACCGTCCGATCTCCGACTCAGACGCCAACAGCTTCGATGTCGTCCAAAGTACACGGAGAATCAGGGACCAGATTGGAGGGCACCGGCACATTTCTTCAGGACATGACTCTGTAGCCTCAGATAACCATAGCACGTTGGCATCGGGCTCCACAGGCCAAACTGATGCTGCACCCGTTCAATAGTAAGAGAGTCATCCAGCTCTAGAAGGTTGATAGTCCCGGAGCTTCTTCTCGCAAGTATTCTTTCGGCTCCCTCCCTGCCGCACTCACCTCCTGCAGATAGGTGAAGCGCCACACCAGCGAAGCTGATATGGCGCCTCCAGTTGCCCCTCCTGGGCTCGAACCAGGACTCTCCTGATCCAAAGGGCCCCTGTAATCTCTCGAATTCCGGCAACGTGCCAAACCTTTACCCGAGTTCGTGTCACCCGATGCCGAAGTTTGAAGGCGTTCATGCCGGACTTTGCCGTCCTTTACTCGCTCACATGTCGGAGTTTGCCGGCTTTCGGACCTGAGAACGACCCCCGGGCCGACGCAGATCCCGCTCGACCCAAGCGTGCCAGTCGGCCCGGCTTATCAAGGGCGCGAAGGACACCTATTACCCAGGCGCCCCGCAGGCATCACCGCCACGCACCAGGATCAGGTCAACGCGGATCTACTCCCTTTGATAAGGGAGTGAGTTGATTGTGTCGCTAACAGCCGAGCCGGCTGTCATGAGCGGAAAGACAGCGCGCGCCTGATTGAGGTTCTCTACGCGTGGGTCCGCGCCTGTCATCGTGACCGGTTCATTGCTCGTCGCAAGTCCACGTATAGCATCGGCTGATCGCGATACCGCGCAATTTGACAACTCACCAACTCGGCGACACTTTCTCGGTACCGAGCACCAGCGTTTGCCTTTCCTGTTCCCTCGCCTTCCGGGCTCGCGGCGCCGAGTCGTTCAGAGCCGGCACCGATCCTGAGGAGAACACAACATGACCACCATCTACAGGGCGCTGCTCCTTCTATGGGCACTGGGGCTAGCCGCCGACGCCAATGCTCAGGCCGGCGACGCGGGCACGATGACGATCTGGGCCGCGAAGGACTACAATGGCTGGGACAACCCGCTGCACAGTGAGGTGGCAATCAACGGCACGACGATCAACATCTTTACCGATGACGCGATGGAGCCGATTGCCGAGCACCTCAAACAGGGCTGGAACAAGATCACGGTCGAGACGACGGCCCAGGAGCCCGCGAATCAGGGCAACGACCTGATTTTCCGGATCGGGCCCACTCACAAGGAGAAGGACAAGGTCGTGATGCAGCCGGTGCTCTGGCAGTTCCGCAACGGCACCGACTGGAAGTTCAAGGACGGGACCTATTCACATCCGCTCGGCCCCGGCGTAAAGAAAGTGATGCTCGAGTACAGCGTCTACTACGCGGGCATGACGAACGAGCAGGGCGAGCTCAAAGCGGGCGACTTCGTGCTGCAGGGCAAGCCGGAATATAACGGCTGGAACTCCCCGGTCGTCGGGACCGTCTTCGTCAACGGCACCCCGCTCAACAGCTTCACGCTGGCCGAGCGGCAGATCATCATCACGCCGTTTCTCAAGCCCGGGAAGAATGAGATCAAGCTCGTCTCCGGCCGCGTGAAGAACGCCATCGAGAAGAACGACATCAAGTTCAACATTCTCGGTCCGGCGGAATGGATGGTCAGCGAGAACCAGTTCCAGGTGAAGCCGATTACGAAGTTCAACAGCATGCAGGGCTGGACCCAAGATCCCAAGAGCGGACAGCTCATGAACAAGGCGAAGCCCGATTCCGGGGCCATCGAGCGGGTGATTCCGTTCATGCTCAAGACCGCGCCCGGGGCCGCCAACCAATAGCTCGCAGGATCGATCGGGAATTGTGCGAACAGTAGAACAGCGAACCGGCTTCTCTCGAGCAGCCAGTTCCGGCTTGCCGTTCACCGTTGCTCGTTCGCCCTCCCGTGGTCTTGTGCTCTCCCGTAACCCTTCCACGCTAGAGAGAAAACCACGTCTGGGATCTCTCGACGGCAGCGGCCCTCGGTGGGCTCGCTGGTATTGCCCGAGATATTAGTCCGGGCGCCACTGCTCGATGTGACAGCGAGCGTCGACCAGGGTCTCAAACCGATGGGTACTCAGGCACTCGTCGCGGCAGCGGCTGTGGAAGCTCTCGACATAGGCGTTCTCCACCGGCTTCCCCGGGCGAATGAACACCAGCTCGATCCCGCGGGGATAGGCCCAGAGCTCCAGCGCCCGGGAGATGAACTCGGGCCCATGATCCACGACCAGACTCTGCGTAAGCCGCGCTGCCCCGCCAGCCGCTCGAGCACGGCGATGACAACGGCACTCGGGAGCGAGGTGTCGGTCGCGATCACCGGGCACTCGCGGCTGAACTCGTCCACCATCGTGAGGCAGCGGAAGCGCCGGCCATCGACGCATGCGTCGTGAATGAAGTCCATCCCCCAGCGCTGTTTGGCCGCGGTCGGCGCGGGGAGCGACACCCGCGGCACCGCGGCGTGCTTACGGCCGCGACGGGGCCGCACCAGAAGGCGCTCTTCCCGGTAGCCCATCTCGTTGTTGGTCAGGGATCCGCTGCTCGAGGCCAGGCAGAAACAGAAGGCGATCGGGACGAGATGGGTGTTCCCGTGGGACTTGGACCCCGCGGTGCCGACCAAGCGGGACCTGTATGATCAGCGGCTCCGCCGTGCCTACAAGCTCGCCAAGTTGGAGAAGGAACCAGGTAGTCTCTGGCACGCACTCCGGCGGAAGTGGGCGACCGAGCGGAAGGGGTACCCGGTTAATGACTTGGCGGCAGCTGGAGGATGGCGGGACACTCCGACCCTTCTGGCGTCCTACCTGCGGACAGACCCTGAGACGATCACGCAGGTGGTGCTAAACCCGACGATGCGATTGGCGGCAGCGAAAGGGTGACGGTGATGGATCAGGAACTCACAACGGGGCACACACCACGGGCGGCTGAAAAACAGAAAAGCTCCACAACAAAATCCGTTGCAGAGCTTTCAGTTGCCCCTCCTGGGCTCGAACCAGGACTCTCCTGATCCAGAGTCAGGCGTGTTGCCAGTTACACCAAGGGGCAGTGTTCTGTCGTGACGTCTCTGGATGACGCCATGGAGCTGAGGGGGATCGAACCCCTGACCTCTGCAGTGCGATTGCAGCGCTCTCCCAGCTGAGCTACAGCCCCGAAGGAGCGGAAAACTAGTCTCCGGCAACGGGTTGGTCAACACAGATCGGCAGATGGGCAGGCGGGCAGGCGGGCCGGTATGGGCGGGCGCAAGTCGCTAGCTGACAGTACATTAGAGCGTCGTGACAATTGGGGTGTCCGGTCCCTTCGGATCCCGACGCATCAGGGGGTGTGGGCGGGGACCGGTCTTGGATAGCCGGCTTCGTCCCCGGCAGGACCCCGAGAGTATCCAGACCAGCGAAGCGGAGTCCGGCAGAGCCTACCGCACCGTTCTCATCACGGAGGGATTTAGGATGCTCAGATCGATGTTCCTGACTGCCCTGGGAGTGGGTTTGATGGGTGGGATGGGGACGGCGCGGATGGCGCTGGCGCAGGAGCCTGCTCACCACCACCAACCGGGCATGCCGACCGCCACCGAAGTCGGCGCCTCGGTACCGCTGTACGACAACCTCGGCAGTCTGACCCACAAGATCAGCACCGGCTCGGCCTCGGCCCAGAGGTACTTCGACCAGGGCCTCCGGCTGACCTACGCCTTCAATCACGACGAGGCGATCGCCTCCTACACCCAGGCCACCCGCAAGGACTCGACCTGCGCTATGTGCTGGTGGGGTATCGCCTATGCCATGGGTCCCAACATCAACGCGCCGATGGACACCGCGGCGTACCGCCCGGCCTACGCAGCAATCCAGAAAGCGGTGAAGCTCGCGCCGAAGGCCACGCCCTACGAGCGCAACATGATCCAGGCGATGGCCACCCGCTACGGCCCCGAGCCTGTCGCCAACCGCGCCGGTCTGGACTCGGCGTATGCCCAGGCCATGAAGGCCGTGGCGAAGAAGTACCCCAGCGATCCGGAGTCGCAGACGCTCTACGCCGAGTCGTTGATGGACCTGACCCCGTGGAACTACTGGGACGGCCGGGGGACCAAGCCGCGCGCGGGGACGCTTGAGACCGTGGCGACCCTGGAGCGGACCATCAAGCGCACGCCGAACCACGCCGGCGCCTGCCACTTCTACATCCACATCGTGGAAGCCTCGACCTCGCCGGGGCGGGCGGTGCCCTGCGCCGACCGGCTGGCGAAGCTGATGCCCGGCGCCGGCCACCTCGTGCACATGCCGTCGCACATCTACATGCGCATCGGCCGCTACGACCTCGTCGCCGACCACAACCACGAGGCGGTGGCGGAGGACCAGAGCTTCATCCAGGACCGGAAGCCGGCCGGGTTCTACAAGTACACCTACTACCCCCACAACTGGCACATGCTGTGGATGGGTCTCATCCAGCTCGGCCGCGGCGCCGAGGCGATCAACGCCTCCCGCGAGCTGACGAAGGTGATTCCGGTGGACGTGGTGAACACGGTGCCGCCGCTCGAGTACTTCTTCCCCCCGCCCTACTGGACCCTGGTGCGCTTCGGGAAATACGACGAGATGATCGCCGAGCCCGCGCCGGCGGCGACGCTCAAGTACACCACCACCATGTGGCGCTACAGCCGCGGCATCGCCCTGGCCGCGAAGGGCCGCACCGCGGAGGCCAAGGCCGAGCTCGACAGCGTGGCGGCCGCCGCGACCGCCACACCGAAGGAGTCGCCGGCGGGGATCAACTCGCAGAGGAGTCTGTTGAGCCTGGCCGAGCGGCACCTCGCGGGCCGCCTCGCCCTCGCGAAGGGCGACACGGCGGGCGCGATCAAGGCGTTCGAAGAGGCGATGCCGCTGGAAGACGGGCTGCTGTACGACGAGCCGCCGGCCTGGTATCACCCGATCCGGCAGGAGCTGGCGGGCGTCCACCTGGCAATGGGCCATGCGCCGGCGGCGGAGAAACTGTACCGGGAGGACCTGGGCCACTATCCGAACAACGGCTGGTCGCTCTACGGTCTGGCCCGCAGCCTCGAGGCGCAAAAGAAGACCGCCGAGGCGGCGAAGATCGATGCGCAGTACAGGAAGATTTGGAACAAGGCCGACGTGAAACCCCTAGCTGTGGGGACGCACTAAGACCTGAAAAAGCGGGAAAAGTGAAAGGTGAAAAGTGAAAGGGAGGAACCCGCGAAGGTTTCTCCCTTTCTCCCTTTCACTTTTCCCGCTGTTTTCTCCGAGCCTTACTGGTATTGGATGTAGAGCGGCACCGGATACAGGTTGCCGTCCACCACCTGGCTCGGCGTCATCAGCCCGTCGTCCCCGCATCCCACCAGCTCGTAGGTCACCTGAGGACAGCTCGGCTGGAAGTCCGGCGCCTTCGTCCTCGCATCCCGGTCGTTCTTGTAGAACAGCTTGAATCCGGCGTACTGCACCGGATACGGCGAGATCCAGAAGCGGTAGGCGTCCTGCTTGAGGTACGGCGGGCCGAAGCCGTCCATCTGGATCACCACCTGTACCCGCGGATCCAAGCGGATCTGGTCGGTGTTGGTGAGCATCTTCCGGGTGAAGCGGTGCACGACCAGGACCTTCGGCGGAATTTTCTTCTCGGTCACGATCTTTCCGAGCGCGTCGATCGCGTGGTTCACGTCCGCCGCGTCCATCGTGCCGATCTTCCGGCCCGGCACGGCGCCCGTTTTCATGGAGAATTCGGGATCCAGGGCGAGGTGCACGTACGGCCGCTCCAGGAACGGGATCAGCGCTTCCAGCTCCGCGGCCACGGTGCTGTGGCCGGTCTGGATGTCGAGGAAGACGATCCAGCCCCGCTCCTCGGCCCACTTCGACACCATGTTGATCAGGCTGTCGCCCATGCGCAGGCGATACTTCTGCGCCGTGCCCGGCTTGCCCTGCGCCACCGTCGCGATGAGATGCAGGGCCGGCATCACCTTCCGGCCCCGGTCGGCCAGCGCCCATTCCATCGCGACCTTCTCCAGTCGCGGCAGCATCGAATCCGGCGGCACCTGTCCCATGATGCCCATGCGGGTCGAGCGCGGATTGCCGTAGTACGCGATGATGCGGTGGTCGGGCAGCAGCGAGCCCGGCAGCGGCGACGCGGCCTTGACCGGCCACCTGGCCGAGTCGGCCGGACTCAGCACAAACGGCCGCGGGCCCCGGCTCCGGGTCCGGCGCGTCACCGAGTCACGCAGCGCCGCCACGGTGTCGGCCGTGGAGTCCGCCCGAACGCTGTCCCCGGGCATGCTGTCTCTCCGCGACGTGTCGGGCGGCGCCACGACCGGCCTGGGCTCCCAGACCTTGGGCTTCGGCGGAGGCGGCGGTGGCGCTGGCTTGGAGTCACGCGCATCAGCCACCGGGCGCGGGGAGTCGCCGCATCCGATGGTCGCGAACATGATGACGAGGAAAGCTCGAAGGGAGACGGACGGCAGCATGCGGCCTGCATGGTAGTCGCAGGCCGCCGCGCTGCCAAGTCCGGGACCGTGGTCAGAGACCGAGACGGATCCCGGCGGTGAACGGCCAGACCCACGCGTTGCCGGTACCGACCTCATCCTCATCGGTAAAGGCGATGTCGCCCTGAGGACTTAGCAGGAGGGTCAGCCGCGGGCTCAACCGGTAGCCGATCTTCGCGCCGACATTGATGGCCGGATAGGTGTTGGACCCACCGCCATCGACATCGAACGTCATGGCACCCGCTCCCGCATTCACGATCACGGACCAGGGCGACGCGCCTTCGGGAACCACGGAATACCCGACCTTGGCGACATAGTGAGCCACGTTCACGTCGGGACCCTCGATGCCTCCGGTCAGATCCGCGCCGGAATGAAATCCCAGGTCCACATCTCCCATCAGCCACCAGCGGGGGCCGACCTGTACCGCGGCGCCGGCGCCGACGCTCGGGCCTGCATCCACCGCATCCCCGATATCGAAGGTGGGGACGTTGAATCCGGCCCGGGCCTCGACGGTCACCCTCGATCCCGGTTCCTGGGCGAAGGTGGGCGTGGCAACGGCGAGCAAGAGGACTGCAGTCTTCCACATCATGATGTCTCTCCAGCCTTTAGCGTCAGTTCAGATCTTCGAGAATGAGCAGGTCGAACGGGCCGCCGCCGCCGGCGGCATCGACCGCGATCGCGGTCCTGACCTGCCCGCTCGCCAGGGCAAGCGTTCCGCTGTCAATCACCACAAGCTTGGTGCCGGTCGGGGTCACCCGGACCTGGTAGTCGCCCGCTGGCACCTCGAGGTAGTCCGCGACGTCGCCGAACGACACGTTGCTCAGCGTGGGAGTCGCGGTCTCGATGTCCGCCCCCGGCACGGTGACATAGACATCCACCGCCGGCGCGCTCGGCGCGCCGTGGATGGCGCGGACTTTGACGTTGCCGGCGGCGGGTGCGCTGTTGTCGTCCTCCAGCACGATCGGCGCGATGTCCGCGACGAGCCCGCTCGCGATCACGGTGTAGTCGGTGCCGTCCGCGAGCGTCGCGTCCGCGTCGATCACCGTGGTGCTCGTGCCCGCGGCGTTCACTTTCAGATTGTGCTCGCCCGCCGAGAGATCGAGATAGTCGGAGGCCGTGAGGTAGGGCACGTCGCTCAGCACCTCGGCGTCGTCAACCAGGACGTCCACATCGGGTGCGTCGGGCGAGGCGTGGACCACCCGAAGCCGGGCCTCGCCGTCGGGCCCGGTGTTGTCGTCGTCGTCGCTGCAGGCGGCGGTCAGTGCGGTCGCCGCGAGCAGGAGCGTAAGCAGCTTGAGCTTCATGGGAGTCGCCTTCGAAGAAGGAGGGGAAGTGGAAGGTCAGACCGAGGCCAGCGCCCAGCGGTGCTGGATCGCTTTCCATTGCACGGCCTGATACAGCGCGGCCAAACCGACCAGGATGTAGACCACCCGGCTCATCGGGGTCAGCGGGCCGAAGAGCGTTGCCACCAAGTCGAAATCCAGGGCGCCGACCAAGCCCCAGTTGAGCCCACCTACGACCAGCAGCACGGCGGCGATTATGTCCATCGTCTTCATGAGTTCCTCACGGTTGAGATCGATCGTTGTCTAAGCCTTGTCCAAGAACCTAGCTGTTGAACCGTCTGATGTCAAGCTATCGTCTAAGTAATTGCTTGACAACATCTAGACGGACTCGTAGAATTGAAGCCATGACAAGCCCAGCGCTCGAGCCCTCCGAGTTCAGAGTTCCCCGCTATCCGGTCCGGCTCGTCGCCCAGCGGACCGGGCTCACCCCACACGTGCTCCGTGCCTGGGAGCGCCGGTACCGGGTCGTCGCGCCGAGCCGTAGCGAAGGCGGCCAGCGGCTCTATTCCGACTTCGACATCGAGCGTCTGCGGCGCCTCCGGCGGCTCACCGACCGGGGCCACGCGATCGGCCAGGTCGCCGGCTTGCCGCTCGATGAGCTGATCCGGCTGGATGAAACCTCGTCGGGCGCGGAGGATCGGCCGGCGGGCGGCAGCCGAAGCGACAGCGTGCAGCTGGCCGTGGAGGCTGCCCTGCGCGCGACCCGGCGGTTCGACTCGGTCGAGCTGCAGGCGGTCCTGGAACGGGCCGCTGTCACCCTCGGGCGTGCCGGCGTTTCTGGAAGAGGTCGTCTCGCCGGCGATCGAGCGCATCGGTCACGGGTGGTCCGAAGGCTCGGTCTCCGTGGGACAGGAGCACATGTCCACGGCGGTATTTCGCCGGGTCTTGAGCTGGCTGCTCGGGGTCTACGAGGTGGGCGGCGACGCGAAGCGGGTCGTAGTGGCCACCCCGCCGGGCCAGGTCCACGAGCTGGGCGCGCTGCTGGTCGCGGTGACCGCGGCGGCGGCGGGCTGGAAAGTCACCTATCTCGGTCCTGACGTGCCGGCGGCCGACCTGGCCAGCGCCGCCAGGGAGACCCGTGCATCGCTGGTCGCCCTAAGTGTCGTGTATGCCGAGGACAATCCCGGCCTCAGCACCGCGATCCGGGAGGTCCGCTCGGCACTGGCCGAGGATGTGAGACTGATCGTCGGGGGCGCCGCCAGCTCGCGGATACGGGGGCGCACCGAGGCTACCGGGGCGTCGTAGTGGACACGCTCGGGGAGTTCCGAACTCTGCTGCGCCAGCAATCGGGTGGGGATCGCCAGTGACGGCCGGGCCACTTGTCCTGCTCACCGGCGCCAGTGGCTACGTCGGAGGCCGGCTACGCCGGGCGCTGGAGGCCGACGGCCGAGCGCTTCGCTGCATGGCCCGCCGCCCTGAGTACCTCCGCCCCAAGGTCGGGCGCGGCACCGAGGTCGTCGCGGGCGACGTCTCCGATCCTGATTCCCTGCCCCCGGTTCTCTCCGGGGTGCATACGGCTTTCTACCTGATCCATTCCATGGCCGCATCGCGCGACTACGCCGAGCGCGACCGCCGTGGCGCCGAAGCCTTCGGCGCCGCCGCGAAGCGGGCCGGCGTCCGGCGGATCATCTATCTCGGAGGTCTGGGCCAGGGCGACGGCCTCTCCAGCCACCTCGCGAGCCGTCAGGAAGTCGGCCGGATCCTGCGCGAGTCCGGGGTGCCGGTCGTGGAGTTTCGAGCTTCCATCGTGGTCGGTTCGGGGAGTCTGTCATTCGAGCTGGTGCGCGCCCTGGTCGAAAAACTTCCCGCGATGATCACGCCGAGCTGGGTGAGTACACCGACCCAGCCGATCGGCATCGAGGATCTGGTGTCCTACCTGCTCGCCGCGCTGGATCAGCCGGCGGGTGAGAGCAGGATCTACGAGATCGGCGGTCCCGACCGGGTGTCCTACGGCGATCTCATGCGGGAATACGGCAAGCTCAGGGGACTGCGGCGCGCGATGGTGCCCGTTCCGCTGCTCACCCCCCGACTCTCCAGCCTCTGGCTCGCCCTGGTCTCTCCGGTGTACGCCCGGGTAGGCCGCGAGCTGATCGACGGCGTACGAAACGAGACCGTGGTGCACGACGACCGGGCCGCCCGCGACTTCGACATCCGTCCGCGGGGTATTCGCGAAGTGCTGGCTCGCGCGCTCGTGAGCGAGGACCTCGGGTTCGCGGCCACCCGCTGGTCCGACGCCCTTTCGGCGCAGCGCGCACCCCAAAGCTGGGGCGGGGCCAAGTTCGGCTCGCGCCTGGTGGACTCGCGGGCGGCTTGGGTCCATCGGCCGCCGGAGGATGCCTTCCGCCCGATCGCGCGGATCGGCGGCAACGTGGGCTGGTACTACGGGAACCGGCTCTGGCGGCTTCGGGGGCTGCTAGACCTGGCGGTCGGTGGTCCCGGCATGCGGCGGGGCCGCCGTGATCCGGACGCGGTGCTGCCTGGCGACGGACTCGACTTCTGGCGGGTGGAGGAGGTGGAACCCGGGCGCCTGCTCCGGCTGGTGGCGGAGATGCGTCTCCCCGGCCGCGCCTGGCTTCAGTTCGAGGTGACGCCGGAAGCCGGCGGCAGCCTCATCCGGCAGACGGCCATGTTCGACCCCGTAGGGGTCGCGGGGCTCTTGTACTGGTACGGCCTCTGGGGGGTCCACCAGCTCGTGTTTGCGGGCATGCTGCGCAACATCGTCCGGGCCGCCTCGGCGCCGGGGTGACCAGGCTCAGGCACGCAGCTCGCGGTCGTGGACCCTGGAGAGCGTCACCAACGCCACGATCGCCCCGATCAGGGCCAGCTGCATGTCCCACTGGGTATCCCACACGTCGCCCTGCGTGCCGAGGAACGACTCCGCGGCTTCTCCCGAAGCGAGCGCGGTCCAGAACTCGATCAGCTCATAGAAGGCGCTGAAGGCCAGGCAGAAGCAGATGACCATGAACGGCAGCCAGCGGCTCCCGACCAGGGGAGACCGCCGGATGAACACCTCGCGGGCGAGGATGGCGGGGATGAAGCCCTGGGCGAAGTGGCCGATGCGGTCATAGTGATTCCGGGAGAACCCGAACGCGTCCTGGAGCCAGAACCCGAGCGGCACCTCGGCGTAGGTGTACTTCCCGCCGACCATCAGGATGACCGCGTGAATGAAGAGGAGCGTGTAGAGCAGGCGGGTGAACCGAAGCCTGGGCCAGAGATAGATGAGCACCGGCACCCCGATCAGTACCGGGGCCACCTCCAGGAACCAGGTGAACCGGTCGTGCGGCGCCAGACCGGACCAGAGCAGGACCACGACCACTGCGACCAGCAACCCCACTTCGTAAGCCGCGGAACGCTCTGAGGTCATGGGAAGGCTCCCGTCGAAGTAAATGCTGCCTACTCCGCGTACGGCACATCCACCGTCATCCCGTCTCTCGCTATCACGGTCTCCGGAAAGATCGCCTTCGCTTCGGCAAGCAGCTCGGGCGCATCGCGGGTGTACCGGGGGCTGATGTGGGTGAGGACGAGCCGCCGCACACCCGCTTCCACCGCCACCCGCGCCGCCTCGGCGGCCGTCGAATGGCCCGTGTCCTTGGCCCGCTCCAGCTCGTCGCTGCCGAAGGTCGCCTCGTGGATCAGGAGATCGGCCCCGCGCGCGGCCTCGACCACCGACAGGGTCGGCCTCGTGTCGCCGGAATAGACCACCGTGCGGCCTCGCCGCGGAGCGCCGACCAGATCGGCCGGCGACACCGTGCGGCCGTCGTCGAGCACGACCGTCTCCCCCTTGTGCAACCGACCCCACATCGGGCCTTCGGGCACACCCAGCTCGTGGGCGCGCTCCGGGTTGAACCGGCCCAGGCGGGTGTGCTCGACCAGCGCGAACCCCACCGTATCGGGCCGGTGCTCGGTCTCGAACACGACGATGTCGTACTCGGTGCGGGTAAGCCGGTCGCCGGGACGGACCTCCTGGATCTCCACCGGAAACTTGTTCCGCTCGATGCCGAGGGTGATCGCCGCTCCGAGCACGCGGTGGGCGCCGCGGGGCCCGTACAGGGTCACCGGCGCGGTCCGATCCTGCAGCCCCATCGTCCGCAACAGGCCCGTCACGCCCAGCATGTGATCGGCGTGATAGTGGCTGAAGAAGATCTCGGTGAAGGAGAACCCCACGCCGTACCGCATCATCTGCCGCTGATTGCCCTCGCCACAGTCGAAGAGGATCGTCTCCCCCTCGCGCTGCAGCGTCAGCCCCGCGACGTTGCGGTCAATGGTAGGCGTGGCCGCGCCGGTACCCAGGAATGTGGCGGAAAGCATGGGCCCTAATAAAGCGGGAAAAGTGAAAAGTGAAAAGGAAAAGGGAGGTAGCCCGGAGTACGGAATTCCTCCCTTTCACCTTTCACTTTTCACCTTTCCCGCACTTCAAATCAGAACAGCTTCACGGTTACGGGAACCTTCCCTGGGTGCTTCTTCAGCTCGTTCAACAGCTCGGTCATGGATTGCGAGAGCTTCCGGATGTCGGTGTAGAACCCGGAATCCGTGGCGAACTTGCCGAGGGTGCCGCGGCCCGCGTTCATATTGAGCAGCAGCGTGTCGAGGCGGGCGCCGGTGGAGGTGAGCTGGGCCGTCATCGCGGCAAGGTTGCCGGTGAGCGTGTCGGCGCGATTGAGCGTGCGCGACAGGGCGGGATTCGCCAGCGTGCTGTCCAGCCGGGTGGTGAGCTGCTCGAGCGACGCCATGGTCCTGGTGATCTGCGCCGTCGGACCCTTGTTGGGGTCCCCATACACGCCCATGGTCCGCTCGGCGGCCTTGAGCGTGCCCTGGAGCGCGGTCAGCGTGGCATACAGCTCGTCCGCGGTCCGCTTGTTGACGATCTGCTGGGCGCCGAGGAGCACGCTGTCCGCCCGGTCGCCCAGGGTCTGGGCCAAGTCGGTGAGTCCTCCCGCCTGGCTGCCGATGATGACCCGGTCCTTGGAGAGCCGCTGCGGCGCGTCGCCCGGGTTGAACTCGATCGCCGCGTCACCCACGAATCCGACGGCCACGATCTGCGCCGAGGCATCGACCCGCGGCACGATCCGGTCCGGCAGGGTGACCATCACCAGCACCTTGCCGACGTCCTCCAGCCGGATCCGTTCCACCTTGCCCACCGGCACACCCGAGATCCGCACCACCGAGCTCGCCTTCAGATTGCCGGCGGTCTTGAACCGGACCTTCCAGAAGTCGTCCTCGTCGGCCGCGATCGACTTGCCGCTCAGCCAGCTGGTCCCCACCACGAACAGCGCGATCGCGACGATCACGAGACTGCCGACGGTGACTTCCCGTTTATAGCTCAAATCCATGTAGCTCTCATGCGGCGAAGGTGGCGTCGGGGAAATCGCGCTCGAGGAACTCCTGGACCTTCGGGTCGGCCGATTTCAGGAACTCCGCCGGAGTGCCCTGCTGGACCACCTTGCCGCCGGTCAGCAGGGCCAGCCGGTCGGCGGTGCGGAAGGCGCCGCGCACGTCGTGGGTCACCATGACGCTGGTGACGCCCAGCTCGGTGTCGAGCCGCTTCACCAGGCCGTCGATCACGTCGGCGTTGACCGGATCGAGGCCGGAAGTGGGCTCGTCGTACAAGAGGTATTTCGGGCTCCCCGCGATTGCGCGGGCGATGCCGACCCGCTTTCGCATCCCACCCGACAGCTCGGCCGGAAACTTCTTCATCGTCTCCGGCGCCAGGTTGACCAGCTTGAGGCACTCGGCGACCCGGGCGCGCGCATAGTCCTCATCCCGGTACTTCTCCCCGTCGGTAATCCCCAGCCGCACGTTCTCGTACACGTCCATGCTGTCGAACAGGGCGCCGTTCTGGAATACGTAGCCGATCCCGGACCGCAGGCGGGCCAGCTCCTTCCGGTTGAGCTTGCCCACCTCCTCGTCGTCGACGAACACCCGGCCGGAGTCGGGGCGGATCAGTCCGATGATGTGCTTGAGGAGGACGCTCTTCCCGGTGCCTGACGGCCCCAGGAGCGCGAGCGTCTCGCCCTCCTGCACGTCGAGGTCCACGCCGTCGAGCACTATCTGGCTGCCGAATCGCTTGTGTACGTCGCGCAGGGCGATCATCAGTTGAGCAGCAGGTTGGCGAGCATGACGTCGAGCAGCAGGATGAGCACCGAGCTCGCGACCACCGCGCCGGTGGTGGCGCGGCCCACACCTTCCGCGCCCTGCTGGGTATTGAAGCCCATGTAGCAGGCGATGATGGTGATGGACCCGGCGAAGAAGAACGCCTTGATCACCGAGTACGTGGCGTCGAACGGGCGCCAGAAGGAGCGGGCGCCATAGGTGAAGTCTTCGTTGGTGATCGGGAGCACCATGGTCATCGAGAACCACCCGGCGAAGATCCCCATGACGTCGGCCAGGATCACCAGGACCGGGATCATCAGGAAGCCGGCCAGCACCCGCGGCAGGATGAGATGCGAGCCCGGCGAGCGGCCCAGGCTCTCCAGCGCATCGATCTGCTCGGTGACCCGCATGGTCCCCAGCTCGGCGGCATAGCGCGCGCCGATCCGGCCGGCCAGCACCAGTCCGGTGAGCACCGGCCCCAGCTCCAGTACGATGGACTCCACGATGACACCGGCGAGGTAGTAGATCGGGATGGTGCCGGTGAACTGATAGCGGGCCTGGAGCGCCGTCACGGCGCCGGCGAAGCCGGAGATGAGGAGCACGATGAAGAGGCTGCCCACCCCGATGTTCCAGGCTTCGGTGAAGGTCCGGGGCAGCCACACCCGCCATTCGCCGAAAGTCCGCGCCGCGTCCCACACCATCAGCGAGACCCGGCCGACGTGGGACATCGCGTCGAGGGTCCAGCGGCCGACGAAGCGGCGGACATCGAGGGTTTGGGCGTTCATGGCGAGGTCTCAGTTACCGGCCTGTCCGGGGGCGACTACCTTAGCGTTCGACTCAGATGGCCGATAGCCGATTGGTGATAACACTTACCCCCCATGCCCCCTAAGTCTAGGCCCGACCGAAGCCGTCAGGCGGCCGAGTTCCGCCGGCGCCTGCTCCGCTGGTTCCGGCGCCACGGGCGCGATCTGCCGTGGCGCCGGACTCGCGACCCGTATCACATCGTGGTCTCGGAGTTCATGCTCCAGCAGACCCAGGTGTCCCGGGTCGAGGCCTATTACCACCGGTTCCTGGAGCGCTATCCGTCCCTCGAGCTCCTGGCCGCCGCGCCCGCGGCCACTGTACGGGAGAGCTGGGAGGGCCTCGGCTACTACCGCCGAGCCGCGAATCTCCACCGGTTGGCGCAGGCGGTAGTGGCGGAACATGGCGGGGTGGTGCCGGCGGACCCGGCGGCGCTCATTAGGCTCCCGGGTGTCGGTCGGTACACCGCCGGCGCGGTGGCGTGCTTCGCATACGAGCGCGCGACGCCGGCGGTGGATACCAACGTGGCGAGGGTGATCAGGCGAGCCTTTCATCCCAGGTCGGCAGTAAAAAAGAGGGTGTGGGAGACCGCTTCGACAATCATGCCCCGCAGGGGGAGGTCTGCGTGGGCGTTCAATCAGGCGATCATGGAGCTGGGGGCGTTGGTGTGCACGGCCCGAGTGGCGCGATGCGGGTCGTGTCCTGTGAGGGCGGCTTGCGCGACGGGCCGTCGATCGAGCGACAAGCGATAAAGGCGTGAGGCTCAGGAACAGCGGGAAAAGTGAAAAGTGAAAGGTGAAAAGGGGCTCAAGCGGAGAACTCGCGGCGGCGCTTGAGAAGCCCGACGAGTAACTGGCAGGTATGATTGGCATGACAGAGTAGAGTGGACCCGGTACCTGGGGGAAGGACCTCAGACTCCAAGCCAAGTCTTAGCAATTCGACGGTCTCTACTGCTGAGCCGTAAGCGATACCGAGATGGCGGGTATAGGTGCGCGAGTCTCCGAAGGAATATCCCTCTGCGATATTGAGCTCAGCGCTCAAAGAAGAGCGCTGCAACTGGCCAAACAAGGCGCTGGCATACGGTTTCCAGGCATCCCGGCTAATGCGAATGACGCCGACACTCACGCGATGGGCTTCCTGCCAGGCTCGCAACGTTCGATGGGTCCGCATCGAGCGAAGCTAAGGCGTACAGCGGCCAGCTCTACCCAATTTGCCTCACTCGTAAACAGAATCCCCTTTCACTTTTCACTTTTCACCTTTCCCGCTTTCGGCGTACTACGCCAGCATCGCTCCCCCCACCAGCGCCGCCAGCGCCAGCACCCCCGCAATCGACCCCGCGATCCTCGCCCGCTGCCGCAGCTCGTCGAAGTAGGCCGCGTTCGCGCCCTCGGGATCGAGCCGAGCCAGCTTGGATGCCGTCGGCAGGCCGACCAGAAGCACGACCAGGGCGCCGACCAGGCCGGCGCCCTGCATCAGCGTCAGCCAGATGCTGAACCCCACCTGCCCGCCCTGGAGGCTCGTCACCGAGAACGTGAGCAGGAGGCCCGACAGGACCGTGAGGAGCGCTCCCGGAGCCACCAGGAGTCGCTGGAGGGCGGCCTGCACCCGAACGACGGCGCCGAGCCTGGCACGGTCCTCCCGTTTGGTGACGATGCCGGCCACCATGGCCGCGAGTCCCCCGCCGATCCAAAGAGTGAAGCCGATGATGTGAAGGAAGATCCAGAGGCGGATCACGAGGAGGACATCGCCGACAGGATCGCGCCGTCGATCGGCTGGCGGCCGGAGAAGCCGGCGTCGATCTCGTGCCAGTGGGTGATCCGCTCCTCGCCCAGCTTCCAGCAGAGGAAGATCGGGCGATCCTCCCGGAGCGAGTAGAAGTCCACCAGGCCGGCGTCGAACCCCTTGAACACGCAGCCGACCGCCTCCAGCTCCTGGAGGTAGCGGTTGATCCGATCGGCGTGGCGGGCCACATCCTCGCGGGCGGCGAGCAGCTCCCCGGTTTCGCCCCAGTCGGCCCGGGCGCCGCCGGTCAGCAGCTCGAAACGCGAGACCGCCGCGCGCCAAGCCGGGTACTCGGCGATCAGGTCCTGCACGATCCGCCGGACCAACGGCAGGGTCCGCTCAGCTTCCTGAAGACTGAAGAGCCGGAAATCGGGCATGATGGCTACTCGTTCCCCCAAATGATCTCAATTCCACCCACCTGCTCGGGGTGGCTGATGAAGCCTACCACCTTGCGGCCGGCATCCACCACCGTGATGGTCGGACGCAGGTGGGACTCGTTGGGATCCAGATCCATCCGGATGGTGAAGCCGTCCAGCTCCTGGTCGGGCTCGACTACGGGGGAGTTGGTCCGCATCAGGGTATCCGCCCGGGTGTGCCACGGGTGTTTCCCCTCCGCCAGACACCGGGTGACGAGATCGCGGTCGCTCAGGGTCCCGAGGAACCGGCGGGTCCGGTGGTCATCCACCACCGGAACCACCGAGATATTGCGGGTCTTGAGCATGATCGCCACTTCACTGGCCATCGCGCCGGCGACCGCGACGTGCGGCTCGGGGACCATCGCTTCGGATGCTTTCATGATGCGGAATCTGCTCCCTGCGACAGGGGGGTCAAGGCCGCGAGCGTGGCGCGATACCCGTCCTCCGCGTAGCGGCGCACGCGGTCCACCCGGAAGGTGGCGTTGCGCTCCACGCGGGGCCGTACGTACACCAGCGGCGGCCGCCCGGCATCCGCCCGCCACTGGGCGACCTGGGAGGCCGTGGCCGCGGCCATCAGGGTGCCCACGGCGTCGTCGTGAGCGCGCACCACCGGCGGGACCGAGGCCAGCACCGCCCGGAGCGCGGCGAAGGGGGCCATCCCCGCCGGAGCGTCCGACTCCTCCTCCACCGCGTCGTAGCCGGGCCCGACATCCACCGCCACCACCGTCTCCCGGGCCAACCGGGCCGCCACTTCGAGGGGCAACGGCCCACGCAGGCCGCCGTCGGCGCAGCGGCGGCCGGTCACCTCGAAAGGCGGGAAATAGACCGGAAGGGCGCAGGTGGCGCAGAGGACATCGAGCAGCGGGGCGTCCTCGCCCCCGTCGCCGAACAGGACCAGCTCCCCCCGGTCGAGATCGACGACCGCGACCGTGAGCGGAACCGGCAAGTCGGCGAACCGGCGCACCGGGATCAGCTGCTCGACCGCCCGGCGAAACGGTTCGGGGCGAAGCAGCGAGCCGGCGAACAGGCCTCGCACCAGGGCGAGCGGATCCCGGACCACGCCGCTCCGGCCCGCCTCGCCCAGCTGCTCCAGCAGCTGGTCTCGATCCCGCCCGCCGGCCAGCGCGGCGGCGACGACCGCACCCATCGAGGTGGCGACGTAGCGGACCGGCGCCAATCCCGACTCCTCGATCGCGCGGGCGGCTCCGATGTGCGCGGCGGTCTTGGCGCCGCCGCCGCTGAGGACCAGGGTGATCGCCGCCGGCGTCACGGGGACTCTTGTCGCCGGCGATGCTCCTCGGCCCGGGTGTAGCGCTCCCGTTCCTCCCCGGTCTCCGGCAGCAGGCGGGGGACTCGCTTGGGGCGGCCCTGCTCGTCCAGCGCCACGAACACGACATGGGCCACGTGGGTGTGCCGCCGCTCGCCGGTACTCACCTTCTCGGCATAGACATCGACGGTGATGTCCATCGAGGAGTTGCCGACGTAATCCACGGTCGCGATGCAGGTGACCAGCGCCCCGACCGGGATCCGCTCCTTGAAATCCACCCGGTCGATCCGCGCGGTCACCGCCGGCCCGCCCGCATGCCGGATCGCCGCCACGGCCGCCGCCTGATCCACCAGCGCCATCAGTTCACCGCCGAACAAGTCGCCCCGGACGTTCTGCATGTGGGGCATGACGAAGGTGGTGATGGTCCCGGTCGACTGAGACATCGGGCGGGAGGAGTCGGTCATCGGTGAAGAGAACCCGCTTGGAAAGCGTGAAAGGTGAAAAGTGAAAAGTGAAAGGGGTGACAGTGTCGAGGGAGGGTCGCTGCTTGTCCCCCCTTTTCACTTTTCACCTTTCACTTTTCACGCAGTTCAGATCAGTAGTCCACCGGCCTCAGATAATACTCGCCTATGGCCGTCGCACTGAGCATCGCGACCGTCGGGAGGCGGCGTTTCCAGTGGGTGGAGTCGAGCCGGCGGCGCACCAGGGCGATCTCCTCCTCGGTGAAGCCCAGCGGCTCGATCTCGCTGGTGCGGTATCCCAGCAGGATCCAGTGCAGGATGGCATCGGCCCGGGCGTAGGAGATGCCGAAGTCTCCCTCGTCGGTCTGACCCTGGATCAGGTCGGCGCTGGCGGGCTTGGAGACGATGACCTCGGGCACGCCGAGGTGGCGGGCCAGGGCCCAGACCTGGGTCTTGAAGAGATCGCCGATCGCGTTCACCGGCGGCGAGTCATCGGCGTGCCAGGTGAAGTAGCCCAGCAGCCGCTCGGTCTTGTTGCCGGTGCCCAGCGGGAGCGCGCGGATCGCGGCGGAGAGATCGAACAGGGTGATCATGCGGGCCCGGGCCATGATGTTGCCCAGGCGGGCCGGATCGTGGCCGCCGCCGATCGCGGAGGCGAGACCGTCCACCGCGGCGCTGATATCGACCGTCCGGGACTCGATGCCGAGCGAGGCGATGACGAGCTGTGCGTGCTCCAGGCTCTCCGGGTTCGAGGTCCGGTAGGGCATCCGGACGCCCAACACGTTCCCCGTGCCGAGCGCCTCCGCGGCGAGGAACGCGACCACCGAGCTGTCCACCCCGCCCGAGAGTCCGATCACGACCTTCTCGAACCCTCGGCGCCGCTGCACCTCGTCACGCAGAAACTCGACCAGCCAGCGCCGGGTGAGATCGGGGTCAATTTCCAGCGGGGCCGCGGGGCCGCGGGGCGGCGGGGCAGTGGCTCCTCGCGGCGACTTCGATGCCTTCCCGCGCGCCGGAACGGCGGCCCTTTCCTGCCCCGCTGCCCCGCTGCCCCGCTGCCCCACCCCGCCTCCCCGTCTCGCCGCATGCAGCGATCCCAGCAGGTGCGGCAACCGCATCTCCAGATCGGCCAGCAACGGCAGGTCGGCGCGGGCCCGGGTGATCTCCTCGAAATCGATCGTGGCGGGAATCAGCGCCTCTTCGAAGACCGGCCCCTGGACCGCCAGCTCTCCCCGGGGCGTGGCGACGATGGAGCCACCGGGGAATGCCTTCCCCCCTCGAACCCCACCAACTGCGCCAGGGCGACGAACACCCCGTGCTCGCCCGCGATATCCTGGACGATGCGGCTCCAGCGGCCCAGGCTTGCGGGCCGGCCGGCCCCACCTTCCTCGCCCGGCACGGGGCCGCGGGCCGGGCTCGCGCTGGGCACGATGATGAGCTGGGCCCCGTCCAGCGCCGCCAGCATCGGCGTGAAGGAATGCCAGGCGTCCTCGCAGATCAGGATCGCGGCCCGGCCCCACGCGGTATCGAACGCCTGGACGCTACGGCCCGCCTCGACGAACCGCTCCTCGTCGAAGACCCCATAGGTCGGCAGGAACACCTTGCGGTGGACGTGCCGGATCCCGGCGTCACCGTCGCCCAGGCGGGCGTAGATCGCGGAATTGTAGAGCCGGTTCTGGTGGACCTCGTAGAAGCCGAGGGCGACATCGAACGGAGGGGCCTTGGCGTCGCGGTGCTGGCGGGCGAGATCGTCGAAGAGCTGATCGGCGGAGATCGCCAGATCGCGGACGCCGCCCTCGAGGAAATACCCGGTGAGCGCCGTCTCCGGTCCCACGACCAGATCCGGCGGCTCCGCCCAGCCGCCGGCCTCCCGAAAGAGCTCGCCCAGTCGGCAGAGGTTCTCCTCATAGGCGCCCTTGTGCGGGCGCAACTGTGCGATGGCCAGGCGGAGCACGCCGGAAATCTATATCACCTGGTGTAGGCTCGCTTCCTCAGATGTTGTGGCGCGGACATCACAGAACCATCCGAGACACGTTACGGAGCGGCGTCAGTGGAGGTCCATGTCTTGCAGTAGTGGTGTGACAAGCCCTCACGGGTATCCACGAACAAAAGAGCTCTCGTGTCAGTCGAAGCCCTGCCTCCCTGCCGTCATTCTCGTCGTGGACGACGAGGCCGCCGTCAACCATCTGGTCACGCGCTATCTCAGCCACATCGGGTACCGGGTCCTGGATGCCTCCTCCGCGGAGGAGGCGCTCGCCGTCGTTCGGCGCGCCGATCCCCCGGTGGATCTGGTCCTGAGCGACGTCGTGATGCCGGGGAGTAGCGGCGTCGAGTTGGCGACTACCCTGCTCTCCCGGTGTCCCGGCCCCAGCGTGATCCTGATGACCGGGCAATTGTCCGAGGACGTGGAGCGTCTCAACATCAGGGGGCAGATCGTGAGGGTCGTGCGCAAGCCGCTCGATCTGGACGAGCTCCAGCAGGTCCTGCGGATCACGCTGGAAGGATTTCCGCCCGACGAGGAGGACCTGATCCACCGCGCCGGCTAGTCGATCAGGTCCGGGTAGTGGCGGCGCCCGCAGTCGGGGCAGAAGGTGTGGCTGAACCGCGCCGTCGATCGGGTGCTGATGTAGGTCTCGAGCTGGCGCCACTCCCCCGCCTCGTCCCGGATCTTCTTGCAGAAGCTGCAGATCGGCAGCAGGCCCTCGAGCGCCCGGATCTCCCGGTCCTGCCGGACGAAACGGTCCACCAGCACCGCCGTTCCCATCAGGATCAACACGTCCAACCCGGCGTCCATGATCATCAGCGGCCAGGGCGAGGGCAGCGGCCACCGCAGGAAGAAGAGCAGCCGGAGGAGCGGCAGGCTCATCGCCACGACCGATCCGACCAGGCGACCGTGGGCGACCGTCGTGAGGGTCACCGGAAACACCAGCAGGATGGAAAACTGAATGAAGGGGCCGGTCAGGTAATCGGCCACGAAGATCGCCGCGGACAGCGTGATCCAGTGGTACCAGCGCACGGTCTCGAGCCGTTCGGTCACCGGCACACAGCCTCCATTCTCACACGGTGGACCTGACAACCCGCTCACCCGCGGCGTTACCTTAACGATCGACCTCCGTCCCCACTCCTGATAGCTTCCACCCTATGCCTACGACATTTCAATCTCTCGAGGGCGTGCCCAACGCCTGTCAGCTCTTGCCCAACGTCATTACCGGGGGCCAGCCGTCCAGCACCGACCTCCAGTCGTTCCGCGACTCCGGAGGCGGCATCGTCCTGGATCTGCGCGATCCGATGGAGCCGCGATCGCTGGACGAGCCGGCCACCGCCCAGCGGCTCGGCCTGGAGTACGTGGTGATTCCCGTGTCGGCCGGCACGATGAACGACGCCACGCTGGAGCGGGTCCATGAGGTCCTGCGCCAGGCGGGCGAGCGCCCCGTTTTCGTGCACTGCGGCAGTGGCAGCCGAGTGGGCGGCGCGCTGCTTCCCTACCTGATCCTCGAGCACGGCATGACCGAGGAAGACGCCATTGCCCAGGCCATGCGGGTGGGTCTGCGCAGTGCCGATCTGATGGAGTGGGGACTCGACTACGCCAGGCGGAAGACCATCTGATCGAAGGATCAGGACCCTCGAACCCGAAAAAAAGAAGGGGCCCTCCATCAGCTGCGGAGGGCCCGTTCTTCTTCCTACTTAGCGACGCCGGCCACCGCCCCCACCACCGCCGCTCGGACTGGCACGGCGCTCACCCCCACCCCCGCCACCGCCACCGCCACCTCGGTTGCCACCGTTCCATGCCGGACCGGAGGGTGCGGTGGGAGCCCGCTCGACGCGGGGACTCCCGCCGCCCCCGCCGCTGCTGCCCCGGTCGGAGGACCTGGGCTCAGCCCGTTGCTGTGGCGGCGGGCTGTCCGAAGACCGCCGTGCCGGCCGAGCCTCGGGCTCACTCCGGGTTTCCCTCGAGGGCGCGGCCGTAGCGCGCCGGCCATCGTCGCTCGCCGGACGACGCGAATCGTCGGTCACCGACCTGCGGGGAGTCACGTCCCTGGGCCATGCATCCTGCCGCCCGCGGGTGTCAGGCGTGGCCCTGGGCTCTTCGCGCGGCCGCGCCCGCCGGGCCTCGATGGTCTGCGGCTCATTTTGCTGCCGGTCGGCGGTCCGGCGCGGAGCGGATCCGCTCACCCGGTCGGTGCCGGGCTTGGTCTCCGTGCTCCGCCGCGCGATCGTCGCGTCGGTGCGCTCGACCACATGATGCCGATCCACCGTGCGCCGCATCGGCGTCGCGTTGTCGGGCTCGGTGAACCGCGAGATCGGTGGAGTGTGAACCGTGTTCACCGCCCGTCCGAACGTGTAGCGGCGGTCGCGATAGTCGGCATTGACCAGGGTGCGATCCCGGAAGCGATAGGGACTGTAGCCGCGGTTCCAGCCGTTGTTGTAGCGGCCGTAGTAGTACGGCTGGCCCCAGTAGTGCCGGGGATAGTAGGAGACCGGATTGTAGTAATACGGCCGGTAGTAGTACGGGTCGTAGAAGAAGGGATCGTAGTACGGGTTATACGCGTAGTGGAACGGGCTGTAGTAGTGCCGCCGGTAGAACGGCCGCCCGAAGAACAGGTTCACCGACAAGCCGCTGCCGCAGCTCCGGTAGTACCCGCAGCCGAAGTCGTCGTAGTAGGACGAATTGTAGTAGGGCTGGGAGGAGTAGTCGTTGTCATAGACCACGCTCTCGACCACGTAATAGCTCATCACGTCGTAGTCGAAGCTGCCCTGGGCCATCCGGCGCACCAGGTCGGTCAGATCGGCCTCAGGATCCTCCGGGAGCCGGTTCGGCTCGAGCGCCTTGTAGTCCCAGTGATCGCTCAGCACGAACTCGTCGAAGCGAAACGCGGAGCGGGAGACCGTCGCATAGACGGTGCCCCGGCCGGAGCGGTCGCCCACGTCGAAGGCGTCCCGGCCGCCGCGGCCTTCGACTTCGTACTTCTTGCCGCCGCGGACGAAGTTGTCGTCGGTCGGGTCGAGCGGGAACAGCACCCGCAGATGCCCCTCTGCATCGGCGTGGAGGACGAGAAGGTACCCGTCGTCCTCGGTTCGCACGTGCACCTTGGCGCGGTCGCCCCGAAGGAAGCGGCCATCGTTGCTGATCCAGATTTGGATCGGGGGATCGTCCGCGGATACAATCGCGGCCGCCGGCTTGGCCGGCTCACTCGCGAGGAGTGGAAGGAGCAGGGTGAAGAACATGGCTGCCTCCCGGAACTGCTGTCGACCAACTTGGAAAATGTGATGGGGCACTGCGTTAGGCCAGATTCCCCGACCGGATGCGAGCGGCGTGCCACCATCTACCTTCGCAATCCATAACCACTTAGGAAGCGGGATCGTTCCCGGACGTCCTCGGGTGGGGCCTCTATGTTCTTACGACGGGGACAGTTGTGCCCGGTTAAGCAGTTGCGGAAGTGAACTTCACGGCAGGCTGGTCTCCCGCCCTCCGTTCCAGCGGTGCCAGTACATCCGCATCTCCGTGATCTTCTCACCGTTCGTCTCGCAGAAGATGGCGCCGCGAGCGTCCACCCACTCACCGGTGCGCTTTCGCCGGAACACGCACTTGAACTCGGTCCCGAACCAGGGGCCGGCGGCGTAGATCTCACCGGACGAGAAGCTGATCTCCGACTGGTGAAGCGGCACCTCGAGCCAGTAGCGGCGAATGGGCCCAGGGCCCCGCAGCGGCTCGGAAAACGGTGTCTCGACGAACACGGCGTCTTCCGAGAAGACCGAGGTGATGGCATCGACGTCACCCCGCGACCACGCCTGCCCGAAGCCGTCTATCAGCGAACGTCCCAGCTCACGGGTGTCCACCGGCTCAGCGCGGCTCCGAGGTGAGGCGGGAGAGCGCCTCGCGGGCTTCGGTCACCTTTCCCTGAAGCTCCGGGTCGGCTTTGTCCCAAAGGCGGAGGAACCGGCCGTAGGCGATCGCGGCGGAGTCGCGCTTCCCCGCGGCTTCGTACGTGCGGCCCAGCGCGAAGTAGGCCAGTGGCAGCAGGTACAGGGCCGAGTTGTCGAAGCTGTAGCGCAGCCGGCTGATCCCCTCCGCCCGGGTGTCCCGGTCCGCCGCCAGGGCGAGCGCGAGCTGGAAGCGGAGGAAGGCGGTGGTCTCCGAGGTGTTGGGCCCCCCAGCCTTGCTCAAGCCTGACCGCAGCTCGGCGATGCCCGCCGCCGTGTCGCCCTCGGCCAGCCGGGTCCAGCCCGACGCGGCCTCGAGAAGCGCGCGGCTGCGAATCGAGTCAGGAGACGGGTCGGGCAGCTCCATGCCGGCGGCGGCCTTTCGCCGGGCCTCCTCCGGGCGGCCGGCCGTCATTGCCCTGACCGTCTCCACGTAGGCTGCTCGTCGAGGATTCTCCGCCAGCTCCGCGTCCTGCCGGATGAGCGAGTCGAGCCGATGCCCCTCGCCGCTGCGGGGCACGAGGCCGAGTGCCACCGGCCAGCCCATCATGCCGGCGGCGGCTCCGGGAGAGATGGCGGACACCGTATCCACCATCGCCCGCATGTCGCGCAGCCGGCCGAATCCCACCAGCATGAATCCGCGCCCGATCGACTCGTAGCGCCGGGATGGGTAGTTCGCGGGCACCGCCTCGGTCACCCGCTTCAGGAGTCGAAGGACGCTGTCCGAGGTCGCCTTCTCGTCGCGGTAGGCCGAAGAGACCGCGTAGTAGCCGACATACGGCACCGCGCTGATTCCGGCTCGAACCTCGCTGTCGCTGAGGCTCGGGCCCCAGGCGAGCGCAGCCCCGGCACGATAGGCGTTCACCTGACCCGGGGGAGCCGATCGCTCAAAGAGCCGCAGGTAACGCCCGAAGCGGGCGCTGTCGCGATAGATGAGAGCGAGCTCCAGCGGATGGATGACCGCGGGAATCAGTGCGGAATCGGTGGCCAGCACGCGGCCGAACGCGGCGCTGACGGTGTCCGGGCTGGTGGGATAGACATCCCGGAGGTGGTAGAGCGCCTCGCCGTAGGTGTACCAGCCTTCGGGGTCCTCCGGGAAGTCGGCGACATAGGCCCGCATCGAGTCGATGGCCCGCGGCGAGCCCTCTTCATAGGCGCGGTAGCCCTCCAGCAGCCTCCGGCTGCGCGGCGGCAGCCGCTCGGCGAAGCGAAACGCGGCTGTGGCGGCCTGGTGCGACGCGGGGCTGCCGTAGCCGCCGGTCCACCCGAACACCAGCGCCCGCCGGAGATGGGCCAGGGCGAAGGTGGAATCCACCTCGACGGCCCGGGTATAGGCGGAGAGCGCGGAGTCGAGGGTGAACTTCCGATAGTACCGCTCGCCCTGGAGGTAGGCCCTCAGGGCGGCGATGGAATCGGTGGTGAGCGACGCGATGTTGAGGTTGGGGAGTGGCTCGCGGGAGCGCCACACGTCGCGCAGCAGGGCTACGCTCAGCCGATCCACCAGCACGAGGACGCTGTCCGAGGGGCCATCGACCTGTGCCCGGCCCAGCCGCTCCCCGGCGCCGACGGCGTAGAGATCGGCGGCGAGCCGCACCCGCCCTCCGGTGGAAACCGCGCTGCCCACGACCACCGAGCCCGCCTCGAGACCGCGACCCATCGCGAGTGCCTCTTCGAGACTGCCCGAGTCCTTCTTGCCCCGGCGTTCCCAGCTCTTCAGCACCAACCTCGGCTCGACGGTCCGGATGCCACCGACGCCCTGCAGGTTGGTGGCGAGGAGATCCACCATCCCCTCTCCCAGCACTTCCACGCCGGGACCCGAGGCATTGAAAGGAAGGACCGCGATGGTTTCCGCCTCTTCGGTCACGGCCACGGCGCTCGGACGGGTGACGAACCAGGCGACCGCCCCCGCGGCGGCGGCGGCGACCATCGCCGCGGCCACGACGACGAGCGTCCGGCGACGCGGGCGAGGTGGGACCCGCGCCTGGCGCAGCGCGGCGGCGAAGGCAGTCATGTCGGCGAAGCGATTGGCCGGATCGATGGCCATCGCGCGGATGATGACGTCCTCCAGCGCGTTGGGCACATCGGGGCGCACCCGCGCCACGTGGGGGCGGGGGGCGGTCATGTTCTGCGCGACCACCGACTGCGCCGTCCCGCCGGAGAACGGCGGTCCGCCCGCGAGCATCTCGTAGAGCACGCAGCCCAGGCTGTACTGGTCGGCCCTGGCATCCACCTCATCCCGGCCGGTGGCCTGTTCCGGCGCCATGTACTGCGGCGTGCCGATGGCGAACCCGACCTGGGTGAGGCCGGCGGCGGTCTCGCCTGAGGCGGTGGCTCCGCTCTCGATCGCCTTGGCGACGCCGAAGTCGGCCACCACCGCATGGCCGCCGTTCATGAGAATGTTCTCCGGCTTGATGTCGCGATGCACTACGCCTTGCGCGTGGGCGGAGGCGAGCGCGTCGGCAACCTCGGCGGCGAGGGTGATCGCCTCATCGACGGGGAGCTGCTTCTCCCGGCCGAGCCGCGCCCGCAGCGTCTCGCCCTGGACGAACGGCATCACGAAGTAGGGCGTCTGCCCGCCGGCGCCGTCGTCGACCGTGCCGGAGTCGAAGACCGGAAGGATGTGCGGGTGCTGGAGCCGCGCGGCCATCTCGATCTCGCGGAGGAACCTGGCGATGCCTCCGGGTCCGCTCAGCTCCGGGCGGACCACCTTGATCGCGACGGGACGGCCGTGGCGCAGATCCTTCGCCAGATAGACCGTCGCCATCCCGCCCGCGCCGATCTCGCGCTCGATCGCGTACCGCTCGCCGAGCGTGGCCGTCAGGCGCTGGAGGGTGTCGCTCATGGAGATTGAGAATCTAGCGCGTCAGATAGGTCTCGAAGAACCCCTGTCCCCGATCCCGCACCGGCTTCCCCAGGAGCCGGCCGTCGAGCTCGAACCGGCCCCGCATCTGCAGAAAGATCCGCCGGAACGAAGAGGCCGCCATCTCGCTGGCCAGGGCATGGTCGATCGTGACCCGCAGCCTCACCGAATCGCTCTCCCAGGAGCCCACCAGGGTGAACCGGGCCGGCGAGCGCGCGCCCGGGAGGCCGTCGGCCGGGCGGGTGCCTTCGTAGTCGATCCCGGAGAACCGCAGTACCCGCTGGACTCCGAGGGAGTCCACCAGCGCGAGAAAGAACGGCGAGGTAATCGAGCGCTCGGGTCCATAAACCCCGCCGTACAGCAGGCTCAAGCTCTCACCCCGGGCGGCGCCCCACTCCCAGGTGACGTCGCGCCAGACGCCCCAGTTGTGGTCATGATAGGCCGGCGCGTCCGTGACGGTGGTGCAGCGTCCCCCGGTGCATATCCGCCCGCTCGCCGAGGCGGCGAGGGCGGGCACCACGTAGCCGGACAGGAAGTCGTCGTCGCGAAGCTCCACCGGCGGGAAGTACCGGTTCGCCTCCGGTCGCACCTCGAGGTCCAGCCGGGCGGTCCCCTCGCTGCCCCGGACGACGGCGCGGAGGCGATACCGCCCGTCCCGCTGGCGGACGGTGTTCTCACCGATGGTGAGATCGGCGCGGGCGGTATCGAACGCGACCCGCGCCGCCGGCGCGTCGGCCGTGTAGCGGTCATGGCGGCCGTCGGGACGTCGATGGGTGATCAGCAGCCTGCCGCCCCATCGGTCCGCATCCGGGGCGAGGCTCACCTCCCCGCCGACCAGGTACGTGATGTACCACCACTCTCCGGCACCGGTCACCAGGTTGAAGTAGTGCCACTCGCCCCATGTGGAATCAGGGCGGCGCGGAAGATGAAAGCGATCGAGCTGGTCGTAGAGCTGCCCCGCGGACGGCGCCACGTAGGCGGAGTCGTCCGGAGTATCGTTCCAGCGGCCTTCAAGGAGGTCGAGACCGCTGCCCAAGGCGGCCGCGCGGCTGGGGATCTCGCCGCCTGCGCGAACGGCGGTGGGGCGGCAGGCGCCGGATGCGGGACACAGGTACAGCAGCTTTCCCTCGATCGCGGGCGCGACTGTCCGCACGATGCCATTGAGCCGCTCACCACCGAGGGCCTGGCGGGTGAGGAAGCGGGCCCGCTCGATCCCGAAGAACATGCCCCCCAGCCCGCCGGTGCGCATCGCCTCGATGTCGATACCCTGCGGCAGCACCGTCACTTCCCCACCGCCGACCAGGGAGACATCGCGCGACTGGTCCAGCATCGCCTCGCCCACCGAGAGCAGCACCACCATCACGCCCACTCCGATGGAGAAGCCGAGCAGCAGGAAGAGCGAGCGGAGCTTGCGCACCAGGAGGTGGCGGAACGCGAGGGTGGTGATCACAGACGGGCCGGCGGGCTGGTGGGCTGGCGGGCCGCGGTGGGTTCTTCGGAGCCGCCTGATACAATGCGGCCGTCCAGCATCTGAATGATCCGGCCGGCCTGCTCGGCGAGGCGGTCGTCGTGGGTGACCACGAGCAGCGTGGTGCCGTCGGTGTTGAGCCGGCGGAAGAGGTCGAGGATCTCACGGCCGGTGGCGGCGTCCAGCTCGCCCGTTGGCTCGTCGGCCAGCAGCATCGCGGGGCGGTTGGCCAGGGCGCGGGCGATGGCCACCCGCTGCATCTCGCCTCCCGAAAGCTGGGTGGCCCGATGGCTCTCCCGTGCCCGGAGACCGACGTACTCCAGCAGCTCGCGCGCCCGGGCGCGCCGCGCCGGCCCCGCGACACCGGCCTCGGCCATCGGGAGCTCGACGTTCTCCCGGGCGGTGAGCACCGGCAGGAGATGGAAGCGCTGGAAGACGAAGCCCAGCCGGGTGAGCCGCAGACGGGTCAGCTCCCGGTCTCCGAGGGTGTCGAGCCGGGCACCGAGCAGCTCGACGGTCCCGCCGCTGGGCGGATCTATTCCGCCGACGATCTGGAGGAGCGTGGACTTCCCGCTGCCGGACGGACCCACGATCGCCACGTATTCCCCGGCCTGGACCGTCAGCGACGCGCCGCGCAGCGCGTGGACGGTCTCGCCGTTCATCGGATAGTCCTTCCTCAGATCGCGGGCGACGAGCATCGGCGGACCCGGGCTCACGTCGCCTCCGCGCGCAGCGTGGCGGCGATCGGGGCGCGGGACGCGAGCCACGCCGGGTAGAGGCCGGCGAGCGACCCGGTCACCAGGAGGACGATGGCCGCGACGCTCAGGGTACCGGCGCGGGGTACGAAGAACGAGAACGCCTCGGGCAGTCCCGGAAAGCTGGTGAGAATCGCGTCGAGATACTCGGCCGTGGCGAGTCCGAGCAGGACGCCGACGCCGGCGCCGATGACGGTGAGGGCTACGCCTTCGGCCAAGACCTGGCGAACGATGGTCGCGCGGCTCACGCCGATGGCGCGCAGGGTGGCGATTTCCCCCAGGCGCTCGTTCACCGTGATGGTCAGCAGCGTGCCGATGAGGAGCACCGCCACGATCAGGCTCATCCCGCCGAGTACATAGGACAACTGGGTGAAATAGACCAGCCGGCGCTTGGCCTGGACGACCAGATCGGCGACGCTGTTCACCTCGAGGGACGGCAATGCCGCCCGCAGTCTTCCAACGAGCGGCTCGACCGCGGCGTCACTCGATGCCTTTACGAGGATGAGCGAGGCGCGATCGGCGTCAGCGTCGCGGCCGAGTCGCTGCATCACCGGGAGCACGGTGCCGACCGACGGCTGCCCTCTCGAATCGTAGATCCAGTGCACCATGCCTCGAGCCACGAGGCGGCGGCCCACCGACGCCGAGGCGACCTGGGGGTCGAGCCGGCCGACGAGAGTCACGGTATCCCCGGGCGAGGCGCCGAGGAGCCGGGCCGAGGTTTCGCTCAGCAGGACACCGGATGTGTCGCCGGGCAGCAGGTCGGCGCCTTCGGAGACCCGATAAATCCCCTGCGCCTCGGGCTGAATCCCGTAACCGAAGAGGGTGAGCAAGGAGTCGCCGCGGCGGGCGTAGATCGAGGTCCCGAGCACGGAGCCCGCTGCCTCGACGTCGCGGTCGGCTCTGATCGCCCGGATCACGCCCGAGGCATCACCGATGGAAGCTTCGGTGTCGAACGGCAGGGTGCCCTTCGGCGTGATCCGAATCTGATATCCCCGGGCCAGCAGGAGCTCGCGGAAAGACTTGTCGATCCCACCGCTCAGCATCACCATGTCGAGCAGCATCGCCGAGGCCACGGCGATGCCCGCGAGCGAGAGCAGGGTGCGGCCGGGGCGGCGGCCGAGGCTGCGGATCCCCCATTCGAGGCCGGTCATGCTCTGCCCCACAGCACCATCGGGCGAGTGCGCACCAGTCGCCAGGCCGCGATCGCACCGGCAGAGATACCGAGCAGCAGCGAAAGGCAGACGCTGAAGATCAGGATTCGCGGCGTGATGAGCGAGAAGATCAGCGCGGTATCGAAGAACCGCCGGTAGTAGGCGTTGGTCGCCGCGCCGGCGAGGAAGGCCAGGCCGGCGCCGATGGCGGATCCGGCCACGGCGATCAGTGCGGCCTCGAGCACCAGCGCGCCGAAGATGGTCCGCCGCCTTACCCCAACGAACCGCATCACGGCGGCGTCCATCCGCCGCTCCTCGACCTTGAGCAGCATGATGCAGAGCAGGAACACCGCGCTGGCCACGACCGTGATCACGGCGATGGCCCGGTGGAACCGGCTCACCACCTTGAAGGTCTGCGAGGACTCGGAGGCGACCTCCGCGGAAGGGTGGGCGCGAAAGCCGAACGCGAAGCGGTTGAGGACGGCGGCGGCGCTGTCCGGCGGTATCCCTCGCTGGATCCCGATGCCGAACCGATCGACCCGATCGGGCGTGCCGAGCAGGGACGCGAGGTCGGGAAGGTGCAGCCGCACGTGAAGCGATCGCCGGGAGATCTCCGCGGGATCGGGGCGGGGCTGGTAGATGGCGGTGACGACGGCGAGGCGGTGGAGCGAATCGGGGGACGAACCCAGGCGCACCGTATCACCCACGCTCAGGCCGAGCCTCGCGGCGGTTGACTGGTCAACCGCCAGCTCGGTGTGGGGGGCCGGCCCCTGCACCAGCACTGACGCCAGGAGCAATGCGGGGATCACACTCAATGATTCACCATGAAGGCACGAAGCGCACGAAGAACGACGGAGGAAGAATAAGCCTCAGTCACTAGAGGCGCCGGAAGGGGTGCTCGAAGCTCAGATAGAGGAAGAGCGCGTCCGCATCGTCCGCGCCGAGGGCGAAGGTGTAGGCAATCCCGGGAACGATCTGGAGCCCGCTTTCGAAGTCGAAGGCCCACCGCACGCCCGGGTTCAGGAAGAGCACATCATCCGTCGCGCTCTCCCAGACCGACTCCAGCATCAGGTTCACGGAGGGGTGCACTCGCCAGATGGCGCTGGCTCCAAGGTTGGCATCGATGTCGCCGGAGCCTCCCTCGACTGTCAGCCCGGCGTTCCAGTGGGTGGCCAGCGCGTCGCTGACGACGTAGCTGACCGGCAGGTTGGTCTGGAACCCGATCGAGCCGGCTCCCCGCCCCTCGTCTTCACTGCCGGTCGGAAGGATGAGCGAGACGCGCGGGGCCACGTGCAGCGGCGTCTCCCCGTCGCCGGCCAGCTGATAGCGATAGTTGAGCAGCACGTCGCCCAGCCCGGTCCCGGAGCCGTCGGAGTGGAGCACCGGCACGGTGTAGCTCAGCTGGTGTCGCATGCTCCGGAATGGCCACTCCTGGGTGAACCCGTAGTCCCAGGCTCCTCCGCCCTCGAGTCGAGAGAAGGTGCTGACGTGCTGGACGACGCCGGCTTCCTGGTTGTACGCCTCCTCCACCAGGAAACTGTTGTCCGCGATGTGAGTCACTTCCTGGGAGTTGGCGGTTGAGGCGAACACCGCGGAAAAGGTGAATAGAACAACGCTCCAGCCTCTCATGCCGTCACCAGCAGCCCGGTCGCGTACATGATCAGCATTCCCACCAGCACACCCGCCGCGTTGAGCGGCGCCAGGATGCCGGCGGGCGAGCGGCGGGCGAAGAGGCGCCACAGCTCATGGATCACAATCAAAATCGCGCCGGCCCCGACCGCGAAGAAGAGCGTGGTCCAGACCGGCGAGTAGGTGAACCCGCCGATCCAGGCGCCGATCACGGTCGGCACCCCGGCCATCGCGCCGAGGAGGATCAGGGTGAGGAGTCGGGGCCGGTCGCCGGCCAGGGGCGTGACGATGCCGAGCCCCTCGGTGGTGTTGTGGAGCAGGAACCCGATCACCAGGAAGGTGCCGAGCGCGATTTCTCCGGTGGCGTAGGACGTGCCGATCGCGAGGCCCTCGCCCAGGTTGTGGAGCCCGATGCTGAAGGCGATGAGGGAGGCGACCCAGAGCGCCGACTTCTCACCCCGGGTCCGGGCGCGCCACTCGCCGATCGCCCCGATCACCAGGGGCGTGCCCAGGACCCCGAACACGACCAGGGCGAGTCCCTGGTACGCACCCGGCACCAACGCGGACGTCTCCAGCGCCTCTTCCACCGCATCCACACCCAGAAAGACCAGCAGGCCGATGGTGAGGCTGAGGAAGAAGTCGATCCACTTCCGCTCCACCGCGCGAACGAACGGCAGCCAGAGCAGCCCGATGAACACCGGGATCACGCCGGCATACACGCCGAGCAGCGCGAATGTGCCCAGGTACCGGGCATCCACCGCGGGGGACCTCGTGGCGACCGCGACCTCGCTGGAGAAGGTGAGTCCGGTGTTGGTCACCACCGTCACGGTGTGGGGCTCACCCTCTACCCAAGGGTAGGGAATCCGGATGGTCCGGCGCTCGAGGCGCTCCAGGGTGCGGCTCCCGTTCACGGTGTGGACCCAGTTGGCGTCATCCACCATGATCTGCGCGACCGTGACCGGCTGCGGGCCGCCGTTCACCACGCTGACCTCCATCACCCCGGCCTCGGGAAGCCGGATTCGCTCCAGCGTCAGCTCCTCGATCGGGGGAAACGTGGCGCGGAACACGCCGACCGGCCCGACGCGCAGGAAGACGAAGACCAGCGCCGCCAGCAGTACCAGCGGGGCGAGTCCCTTGAACCAGAGCGGAGGTCCCCGGCGCGGCGGCGGCGGCTCGAGCGGCTGCGCCGGCGTGCGGGAGGCGGGCCCGGAGGTCTGAAGCTCAGGCACTGGGCACCTCCTGGACCAGGAAGACTCCGCTCCATCCCAGCTCCGCGAACTCACTCTGGTGCGCGTGGAACATGAACGGCCCCGAGTGCTTGTAGGTGAATTCCAGAATCGCCCGCTCACCCTGCGCCATGGACACCATGTCGGTGTACTCGTAGCGCTGGAGATCGGTGCCGGTGCGGTAGAGCCGGTAGAGATTGCCGTGGATGTGGAACGAGTTGAGCAGGTCGAACTCGGTCACGTTCACCACATAGACCCGGTTCAGCTCGTTCTTCCGGATGCGGATAGGGTGCTTCTGGTAGTGGAACGCGACGGAGTTGACCGCGTAGATCTCGTTCTCATTGTCGAAGTTGGTGTCGAACGCGTTCATCACCATGACCATCTCGTTTGCGGGAGGGCGCCCCTCCTTCGGGTCGATGATGAAGGCGCCATAGAGGCCCTTGTGGATGTGGCGCTTGATCGGGACCGTGTGGCAGTGGTACAGGTGCAGCCCGAACGGCTCGGCGTCGAACTCATAGACGAAGCTGCGGCCCGGGTGCACCGGCTCGAACGCGCCGTCCATGTTCGACGGGTGAATGCCGTGGAAATGGATGCTGTGGGCGTGGCTGCCCTTGTTGGTAAAGCGGACCCGGAGCCGGTCGCCCTCGGTGCAGCGGATGGTCGGTCCGGGGACCTGCCCGTTGTAGGTCCACGCGGGATAGAACACGCCGGGGGCGACCTCGATCTCGCGATCCTCGGCCACGATCTCGTACTCCCGCAGCGGCTGTCCCGACGCGAGCCGCGAGACATTGCCGCCCTCGAAGCGGGTCAGAAACGCCGAGGGATCGAACGAGCCGGGCGCGAGCTGGCCGACGGTAACCATGTCGTGGTGCGACCCGTGCGTCGGGCTCTGCACCAGCGCGCCGTCCTGCGCCATGCCCTGAAGCGAGATTCCTCCCGCCCCGGCAGCCAGTCCGACGGTTCCCAAGGCGCCTGCGCGCAGAGCGTCGCGGCGGGACAGTTTGCGGTTCGACATGCGGACTACCCCTCGAGGTTCACGCGGTTAAGGTCCCCACCAACAGCCACACATTCAGAGTCATGATCACCAGCGCGACCGACCAGGCGGCCGCGCCGAGCCACCTGCCGTTGGCGAACTGGCCCATCTTCCGCCGGTCGCCGGTGAACTTGACCAGCGGCACCACCGCGAACGACAGCTGCAGGCTCAGGATCACCTGGCTCAGGATGAGGAGGCTGGCGGCGCCTCGCTCACCGTAGAGCGCCGTGACGATCACAGCCGGGACGATCGCGATCAGGCGGGTGATGAGCCGGCGGAGCCAGGGCGGCAGGCGGAGATCGAGAAAGCCCTCCATCACGATCTGGCCGGCCAGCGTGCCGGTGATGGTCGAGTTCTGGCCCGCGGCCAGCAGGGCGAGAGCGAACAGCGTGCTCGCCATGGTGGTCCCGAGCAGCGGGCTCAGCAGGTGGTAGGCATCGCCGATATCGGCGACGCTCTGGTGCCCGCTGCTGTGGAACGTCGCGGCCGCGAGTATCAGGATCGCGGCGTTGATGAAGAAGGCGAACAGCAGCGCCACCGTGGAGTCGAGCGTCGCGAAGCGAATCGCCTCGCGCTTGGACTCGGGGTCAGCGCCCACTCGCCGGGTCTGCACGATGGACGAGTGCAGATAGAGGTTGTGGGGCATCACCGTGGCGCCCAGGATACCCATCGCGATGTAGAGCATCGCGGGATCGGAGACGATGCGGGTGGTGGGCACCAGGCCGCGGGCGACATCGGCCAGGACCGGCTGGGCCATCGCGAGCTCCACGCCGAAGCACACCGCGATCGAAACGATCAGGGCGATCACGAACGCCTCGAGCCAGCGGAAGCCCTTGTTCTGCAGCAGGAGAATCAGCAGGACGTCGAAGGCCGTGAGCGCCACGCCCCAGATCAGGGGGATGCCGAAGAGCAGGTTCAGCGCGATGGCCGCGCCGATCACCTCGGCCAGGTCGCAGGCGGCGATCGCGATCTCGCACAGCACCCACAGCACGAAGCTCACCGGCCGGGAGTAGTGATCGCGGCAGGCCTGCGCCAGGTCGCGGCCGGTGACGATGCCGAGCTTCAGGGCCAGCGACTGGAGCAGGATGGCCATCAGGTTGCTCACCAGGACCACGCTCAGCAGGGCGTATCCGAATCGCGCTCCGCCCGCGATATCGGTGGCCCAGTTGCCCGGATCCATGTAGCCGACCGCCACCATGTAACCCGGGCCGGCAAAGGCGAGCGCCTTGCGCCAGAACGACGAGGACCGAGGCACCCGCACCGTGGCATGCGACTCGGGCAGGCTCGGCTGGGTGCGCGGGTAGCGCCAGCCGGCCAGGGTATCGATGGGCGGTGTCGAAGCGCTCACGCGTCTTCACCGCGGGCGACCCGGACGACCCGGCCCAGCTCGTGGCCGATCACGTGGGTCTCGCCACCGACTTCGATGGTGATCGGGCCCTGGAACGGCTGCCGGTCGGCGATGGCGACACGAACGCCGGGCCGAAGGCCGAGCGACGCGATGTAGCGCAGCCGCTCGGGCTGGCTCTCTTCCACCTGCCGGATCTCGACCGTGGAGCCGGAGGGCACTTCGGACAGCGGAATGCTGGCGATTTCCTGGATGTCGCCGTCGGGAGTCGGAATCGGATCGCCGTGGGGATCGACGGAGGGGTTGCCGAGCACCGCCGCCATCCGCTCCACCAGCAGGTCGGACACGGCGTGCTCCAGCCGCTCGGCTTCGTCGTGCACGGTGTCCCAGGTGTAGCCGAGGAACGCGACCAGGTAGGCCTCGATCAGGCGATGCCGGCGAAGCATGCGGAGCGCCGCCCGGCGGCCGTCCTCGGTGAGCTGAACACCCTTGTAGGGCACGTGCTCCAGCAGCCCCTGCTCGGACAGCCGCTTCACCATGCCGCTCACCGAGGCGGGCGACAACTCCAGCCGATTGGCGATCTCGCTGGTGGAGGCGGGGCGCCCCTGCGGCGAGAGTCGATAAATGGCTTTGAGATAGTCCTCGACCGAGCGGGTCAGGGACTCGTGCTGCAAGGCTGCGTTCATCCGAAACCTCAAATTAGGCTTGCCTAAATCTGTGGTAAGCCAAGTCTAATGTCAAGGAACGACAGCCGGTTCCGCTAGCGATCGAGCTGGTCGAAAAGGGTGGAGAGAATCCGCTCGGTCATGCCCCAGACCACGGAGTCGTCGAGACGGAATGCCGGGAACACCCGGTTCTCACCGCGGATGTCGAGCTGGACGGTGTGCCGGGTATCGGGATGGAGCAGGTAATCGAGCGGGACCCAGAGAGCGCCGGCGACCTCGGGATTGAGCTGGAGCTCGGGACGGCCGGCGACGGCAAAGACGTAGGGCCGGACAGCAATCGGGGGCAGCGCCGGACTCCGGGGTACGACGTCGTCGAGCGCGCCGATGAGCACTTCGCGGGTCAGGATCAGCCCGACCTCTTCGGCGGTCTCCCGGATCGCGGTATCCACCAGCTCGGGATCGGTCGGATCCTGCCGCCCGCCGGGGAGCGCCATGTGACCCGACCAGGGATCGCCCTCGCGCTCGGCGCGGCGGATCAGCAGCACCGAGTCCGGATCGGGGGCCAGGATCACGGCGACTGCGGCCCAGATCAGCGGATCGCCCCGCTCGTCCAGCCGGGGTCGGTGAACGGCGAGGCGATCGCGGAGCCGAGAGAGACGGGTGGTCAGTGGCTGTGGTTGTGGCAACCGCCTCCGCAGCATCCGCCGCCCGGCGGCGGTCCCAGCCGGCCCAGGTCGGCCGGTTTGCCGCCGGACGATGGCCGCGCGGTGAGCGACATCAGCCGCTCGAGCTTCCTGCCCTGGCACTCGGGACAGGACACCCTGGTCTCAGACCGGACGAGCTGGTCGAACTCCGTTTGGCAGGCGTTGCAGCGGTAGGTGTAGATGGGCATGCGGTAGATTCGCGGATCGGGAGACGGCGGTCAAGCTTTCTCAGCCCAGATGCGCCGCGAACCAGGCCAGCGTCACGTCGAAGACCCGCCGCAGCTCGGGCGTGTCGTGCTTTCGGGGATCCCACGGGTGCCCTGCACCGAACGTGTGGCCGGCACCCGCGATCTCGAGCCTCCGGGTCCCCGGAAGGGTACTGGCGGCGCGCAGCGCTTCCGCCTCGAGCGGGGAGACGGACTCGTCTTCCGCCCCATGGATGATCAGCCAGGGTATCTGGAGCCGGCTCGCGGCCGCTGCGATGTTCAGCGAGCCGGCGGCGTTCGCCTCGATGTCGTCGAGCTGGTCGGTGTAGAGCGGCAGCCGCTGGCCGGTGCGGGCGTTCACGATCTCCTGCGACCCCTTCTCCCGCCATGCGGCGACCTGCTGCGGGGTAGATCGCTCGACGCTGGAGATGGCGGACCAGGTCACCAGCGCCCCCACCCGCGGGTCGCGCGCGGCCTGGAGGATCGCCATGCCGCCCCCGCGGGAGTGACCCACCATCCCGAGCGCGCTGGGCGGAGCGACGCCGAGCCCGCCGGCGGCGAGCGCATCCACCACCCGGCCCAGATCATCCAGCTCGCGGGAGTAGGTGTTGTGGCCGAAGCGCTCGGGCCAGACCAGCTCCCCGGCGTCATCCACCCCGCTGCCGCTCACGTTCATCATGACGGTGGCGAATCCGGCCCGCGCCAGCCGCTCCGCGAGGGGCGGAAACATCCCCCAATCCTTGAATCCCTTGAAGCCGTGGATCACCACGATGGCCGGCCGGGGCGATTCCCGTCCGGCGGCGCGAACGTCGATGAGGATCTCGCCGAGCGAGCCGTCGAGCCGGTGCTTGGTCAGTGAGGGCGTGGCCATCAGGGGAACATCGCCGGGTCCCCGGCCAATGTCACGAGACCGCGGCCTCCAGCAGGTCGAGCTCGCCGGTATCGGCGTCGAGCCGCGCCCGCACGCCGAGCGGCACGGTCCACTGATCGTCGATGTGTCCGATGGGGAAGCCGTAGGCCACCGGGACGCCGAGCGGGAGAAAGTAGCCCGCCAGCACCTCGTCAAAGCCGAGGGCGCCGTCGGTCATGGCGCGCTTGAGGTCGGTGAATCGTCCGACCGCGACGCCGGCCAGCCGGTCGAGGGCACCGACCATGCGAAGGTGAGCGAGCATGCGATCGACCCGGTAGAGGTCCTCTCCCACGTCCTCGAGAAAGAGGATGGCGCCGTCGAGATCGGGGAAATGCGGGGTGCCGACGAGGCATTGAATCAGCGTGAGGTTGCCGCCCATGAGGTGACCTTCGGCGACGCCGCCGCGAAGGGTCGCGACGCGGTTCTCATGGGGGAGCAGGATACCCGCGGGCTCCGGCATCCGCTCCAGCCGCCCGGCCGGCTGGGGAGAGGTGAGGACCTGCTCGAAATTCCGCCGGGAGAAGGCGGGCATCGCGGCGCGCGCCATCGGTGCATGGAAGGTCACTACGCCGGTGCGCCGGGTGGCGGCGTTCAGGATCGCGGTGATGTCGGAGTAGCCGACGAGGGGCTTGGGGTGACGGGCGAAGGCGTCGAAATCCATGCGATCGAGGATCCGGGTGGTGCCGTATCCGCCCCGGATGCACCAGATGGCGGCGATCTCGGGATCGCGGATCGCGCCGTTCAAGTCCTCGAGCCGCTGCTCGTCGGTGCCGGCGAAATAGCCATGGCGCTGTGCCGTGTTGCGGCCCATGACGGGCTCGTAACCCAGCGCACGGCAGAGCGACTCCGCGCGCGCTAAATCATCCCGCTCCAGGAGTGGCCCCGCAGGGGCGACCAGCGCCACGCGGCTGCCGCGCGTGAGCCTGGGAGGTCGAATCAGCGTTTTTGACCCCATCGTCGCTCCGCCTTAGATTGCCCGACACCTTCAGCCAGAGGAACTGGTGATGCGCGCTTCGCAGCCCGCGTTGCTCGCCGCCGGCCGTGTCATCGTCGAGTTGCGGGATGCCATGGTCATCCAGTGGTCGGACTGGCTGGGCGACCGCATCACAGCAGCCCCCACGATACCGCGCCTCACGGTGGAGCGGGAGTTCCGGCTCCTGCTAGACGTAATCTCCGAGATGGTCGGGCCACTCCGACGCGAAGTCAACACCGTCTGGTTCCGCGTCTGCGAGCACTACGGGCGCGTGGCCTCGGCGCGGGGTCTGGCCGCGGGCGAGGTGGTCGAGGAGCTGCAATTTCTCCGCGAGCTGCTGATCCGCAATCTGGCTCCGGTCCTGGCCGCCATGCGCGCCCGGCAGGGCATGGCCATCATGCTCCGGCTCAACCGGGTCATCGACAAGGGCATCGCGGTCGCCGTGGTGGGTTATACCGACGCCCTCGTCGCCACGCTCTTCGCCCAGAACGGGGTCCCCACGTCGGGCGCGGAGTACGACCGCACCGAAGTCGAGCGCCAGCTAGACGTGCTCGAGCAGGAGCTTTCCGCTCTCACCAGACAGCCGCAACGATAGCCACGGCCGGCTGATGGCCTCCGCGATCCTGGCGGCCCTTCCCTGGCTGCTGCCTTTCGCGAGCCTGGTCAGGCTGGGCCGCAATCGGCCGAATCTCTCCGATGTTCCTCCCGCCGCCGGGCCGCTGGTCTCGGTGATCGTGCCCGCCCGCAACGAAGCCGCCAATATCCAAGCCGTGATTCGGTCGGTGCTCTCCTCGACCTACCCCATGCTGGAGCTGCTGGTGGTCGATGACCGCAGCACGGACGACACCGCGGCGATCGTGGAACGGCTGGCGGCTCACGACCCTCGGCTCCGGCTGGTGCGGGGCGAGCCCCTGCCGGAGGACTGGTATGGGAAGCCCTGGGCTTGCCTCCAGGGTTACTCCGCCGCGCGCGGCGACCTCCTGCTCTTCACCGATGCCGACACGAAGCACGAGCCCGAGCTGCTGGCGCGCGCGGTCGGCGCGCTCCACACCGAGCGGGCCGATCTGTTGACGGTCGCCCCGCGGCAGCGGTGCGAGACGTTCTGGGAGCGGATCATCATGCCGCAGGTCTGGCTGCTGCTCGCGCTCCGCTATCACCCGGTCTCGGTGAACCGGGCGCGTCGCGAGCGCGACGTGATCGCGAACGGCCAGTTCATCCTGGTGCCGCGCGCATCGTACGAGGCGGTCGGCACCCATCGCGTGGTCCGGGATGAGGTGGCCGAGGACCTGGCGCTGGCGCAGGCACTCTACCGGGCGGGCCGGCGGATCCACTTCACCTTCGCCGAGCGGCTGATGGAGACCCGGATGTACCGGAGTCTCCCGGAGATCGTGGAGGGCTGGTCGAAGAACGTCTATCTCGGCGGACGGCGGTCGTTCCCCGACGAGCCACTGCTTCGCGCGCTGGTGCCGGCGATGCTGGTGGTCGCGTTCGGATTCTGGCTGCTCCCGCCGGCCGTGCTCATCGCGACCGGTGGCTCGGGAGCATGGGGCCCGGCCGCGCTGCTCGCGACGATCGCCTCGGGATTGTTCTGGACCGTAATCGCGGTGGGGATGCGGATTCCGCCGTGGTACGGGCTGGGGTATCCGCTCGGCGCGGCGATGGCGCTCGGCATCGCGCTGCGGTCGGTGTGGCGTGGCGGGAGGAGGGTGGAGTGGAGGGGGAGGGTGTATGGTAACGGGCGGGCAGGCGGGCAGGCGGGCAGCTAGGGGCGAGACGAGAAACGATACTTCATCCCGAGCTCCGCTCGGGATGAAGTGATTGGGTGCGCCCTAGTTTCGCTCCACCACCAGATTCTGCTTCGGAATTCCTCCGCCGAGCACCCTGCCCTGGGGATCCACCTTCAGCCGGAACTCGATGTCGCCGATCTCCAGCGCCAGCGAGTCGGTTCCCACGCTCTGCAGCTTGCCGGTAACCGTCTGGCCGCCGCCGAGGTTGAAGAACGGGACCTGGCCGGGGCTCGCGCCGGGCGCGCGGGCGCGGCGGATGGCCTGTTCCAGGAGCGCGAAGGACATGTTGAGATAGGGAATCGCACCCGCCTGGGTGCCGAAGACCCGGGTCTCGATGGCCTGACCGATGATCGCATCGACCGCGGCGCTGTCCTGCTTGAAGATCACCCGCGCGCGCTGCACCAGCTTCGCCTTGACCCGGCCGCTGTCGGCATCCTCCCGGACCGCGACGTCGATCATGGGGACCGACGCGTCGGGAGCGAGTACCGCGGTGTAGCGCTGAAACGTGTTCTTGTAGTTGTTGATCGTGAGCGTACCCTGGATGGTGGTCTCCTCCCGGGTGAACGTCTCGGTCGCCACGGTGTCACCGGCGTGACGCACCACGAAGGTGCCGCTGTCCGCCTTGGTCTGGGCGAGCACTGGGGCGACGAAGGAGGCGAGCAGAGCCACCAGGAAGCTCGGGATTCTCAAGTATGTCATTGCCACGCAAGTGATTGAGGAGTAGTTCGTGACCCGCGCATGGGAGGAATGCGCGGGGCGGATGGTAGCCGCCGCTTGGGTCCTACGCAATTCCGTACCTGCGTGCGCGAGCGGGGTTCCGCAAGGGGCGAGCCCGGGGCCTAGGATGGGGGCGTTCCCCTTCTGGAGCCGGTGTGGAGCTCGCGGAGCTGGTGCGACAGACCCGTTCGCTGGAAGACCTGCCGGCGCTGCTCGCCCGTCTGGGGCACGAGCCACTCTGGGATCCGGTCGCGGGACAGTCCGATCCGGCGGTGGTGGTCGGCCGGGCGGGCGATTTTCCCTGGTACGCCCTCACCGCCGCTGACGCCGACCGTCGCGCGCGGGCCTTCGCGCGGCGCATGGCCGTGCGCGGGCGGCTTTGTGGCGTCATCGGTCTGGATCCGGCGGGCCGGCGGCTCACCTTCGCCGTGTCTCTCAGTGGCGCGCCGCGGCTCTCGGTCGATCTCGATGCCCCGGAGGCCTCCGCCGTCGCAGCGCTGGGGCGGCTTGAGGCCCCGGGGCTGGCCGGTGCGGCCGGATATGCCGCGCACGTAGCCGAAGTCCTCGCCGGCGAGGGGCTGGGCCTGCGCTTCTTCCGAGCCTTCCGCTCAATCCTGGAGCGCATGGCCGCCGCACTCCCCGGCCCGCTCGCTTCCGCCGACCGCCACGCGCTAGCACTCCTCCAGCTCACCCGGGTCCTGTTCCTCTATTTCGTCCAGGCCAAGGGCTGGCTGGCGGGCAACCCACGATTCCTCTCGGAGGCGGTAAACGGCTGCCTGGCGCGGCGTCGCAAGGTCCAGCGCGATCTGCTGCGGCCGCTCTTCTTCGGCACGCTCAACCGACCCAGCGCCGATCGAGGCCGCGCGGCCCGGCGCTTCGGGGCCATTCCCTTCCTCAACGGCGGCCTGTTCGAGCCGCACCCACTGGAGCGCAGGATCCGGTGGGACATCCAGAACGATCTCTGGCGCGACGCCTTCGACGGTGTGTTCGAGCGGTTTCACTTCACGGTGGTGGAAGGCGATCGCGGCGGAATCGCTCCCGACATGCTCGGCCGAGTGTTCGAGGGCGTCATGGCGGAGGACGAACGGCGCGCTTCGGGCACGTACTACACGCCGGCCGCCCTGGTGGACCGGCTGGTCGGCGAAGGAATGGCCGCGCTGGTGGCGGACCGACTCGATTGCTCCATGTCGGAGGCCGAACGGCGGTTGGCCGATGGCGAGGCGGCGGCACGGCAGGTCGCGCTCCGGCTTCGGGTGCTCGACCCCGCCGTCGGATCGGGGGCGTTTCTGCTCGGTGCCCTGGAGCGCATGTCGTCGGTCAAATCGCCCGGAGCATCACCCGCTCGCATCCGGCGCCGGATCCTACAGGCGAATCTTTTCGGTGTGGATCGGAACGGCGCAGCGGTCCGGCTCACCGAGCTGCGGCTGTGGCTTGCCGTCATTGCCGACGATCGCACCGAGCGGCCGGAAGATGTGCATCCGCTCCCCAATCTCGACTGCCTGGTGCGCCAGGGAGACAGTCTCTTCGAGGCGGTGGGAAACGGCCTCCGCTTCTCCGACCGCAGAAGAGCATCCAAGCTTCGCGAGCTCCGCGCCGCGGTCGTCTCATCCTCGGGCCGGGTGAAGCAGACTGCACTCCGCGCGCTGAGTCGAGAGGAAACCGCGATCGCGGATGAGTCGCTGTGCGCCGCCGAATCGGCGGTGCGGGAGGCCGTCGCCGAGTGTCTTCGCACAGCGCGCGCGGCCGACCTGTTCGGAGAATGCCGCGGTCTCGATCAGGAAGCTGCAGAGCGGTTGGCCGGTTTGCGTCGCGAGCTGCGGCAGGTCAGGTCCCTCCGCCGGGCGCTGGCCCGCGAAGGCGAAGTGCCATGGTTCGACTACCGGATCCAGTTCGCGGACGTCTTGGCCGCCGGCGGCTTCGATCTCGTGGTCGGCAATCCTCCCTGGGTTCGCGCCGAAGAGGTGCCGCGGGACACCCGCCAGCGGCTGGCCGGCCGATACCGCTGGTGGCGCCGGGGGACCGCAGGCGGCGGGTACGCCAATCGCCCGGATCTCGCGGTGGCGTTTCTGGAGCGTTCGCTCGAGCTGGCCCGACCGGGGGGAGCGGTCGCGATGCTGGTGCCGGCCAAGATCGCCGCCGCGGGCTATGGGACGGCGGCGCGCCACGAACTGGCCGCGACCACGACCATGGTCACCGTCGCCGACCTCACCGGAAGTCCCCTCGCGTCCTTCGGGGCCACCGTCTATCCCCTGGCCGTTGTGATCCGAAAGGCGGCGCCGCCGGCCCGCCACCGGGTGCGAACCGCCCTCGGCGCGAGCTTCACGGTCCCGCAGGCCGGCCTTCGCGGCGGAGGACCCTGGCTGCTCGGGCACCCATCACTGCGGGAGGCACTCGCCGCGGTAAGGGCCCGCCACCCCAGGCTGGACGCCGCCGTGGCCTGCCACCTCGGGGTCAAGACCGGAGCGAACCGCATCTTCCTCGACCCGCCGGACGTCGAGTGCGAGCTGCTTCGCTGGGCGATCCGCGGACGGGATGTCCGCCCATTCATTCCCCGCCTTCGAACGCGGCTGCTCTGGACCCACACGATCCAAGGATCACCGCTGCCGCGCCTGCCGCCGCTCGCCGCCGCGTACCTCGACCCGCACCTGAGCCGGCTTCGATCGCGCGCCGACTATGCCGGTGGGCCGCCGTGGACGGTGTTTCGCGCGGCGGCCGCGGCGGCACGTCACCGGGTGGTCTGGTCCGATCTCGCGAGGGAGCTGCGAGCGGCTTCGCTCACGGGGCTGGACGATGCCATTCCACTCAACAGCTGCTACGTGGCGCTGACTTCGGACGACACGGCAGCGGATCGGCTGGCAGCCTGGCTCAACAGCAGCTGGCTTCGGGCCGCCGCGCGGGCCGGTGCGATGCCCGCGGCGGGAGGATGCGCCCGCTATTCCGCCGGGACCGTCGGCGCGCTTCCGCTCCCCGTCGGCGTGCTGGCCGATGACGACCTCTCCACGCTCACGCGCGCCGCCCGGGAGGGCGGCCGAGTCCAGGCGGATCTCGATGACGTCGCTGCCGGACATCTCGACCTCGGTGCCGCCCAGCGGTCCGCGCTGCTCCGATCGCTGGCTCAGAGCGCCAACGTTGGTGGCTGAGTCGCTGGCTGCCGTGTCAGACCCGGTGGTGACCGCACTGCGCCCGGGAAAATGGATGCCGCCGGCGCAGGTCGCCCGAGGCATGGCGCGGCGGCTGGCACCCGACGAAGACACGGACGCCCCGCCGGGCTGGCTCCGCGCCGAGCAGATCCGGAGCTTTCGACGGGTGATCCACGCGCTGCGGCGGTTCAACGGCGCGGTGTTGGCCGATCCGGTCGGAAGCGGCAAGACGTACGTCGCGCTCGGGGTGGCGGCCGCGCTCAACCAGGGCCACGCCACCGCGTGCCTGGTGCCCGCCGCCCTCGCCGAGCAGTGGCGCAGCACCGCGAGGGGACTGGGCGTCGAAGTAGTGATGGGATCGCACCAGGCCGCGAGCCGAGGCCGGCTCCCACCCGTCGGGCGCGGACTCGTGCTGATAGATGAAGCGCATCATTACCGGAACCCCGGCACCTGGCGCTACCGCCACATCGCACCGTGGCTCGTGGGCCGGCCGGTGCTTCTAGTGACCGCCACGCCGGTCGTGAACCGGCTCGAGGATCTGCTCCATGAGCTCCTGCTCGGTGTCCGCGACGACGCCCTGGCGCCCGACGGCGTCGCCTCCCTGACGGCGCTGCTCGCCGGGGAGGGCGGCTCGCCGGCACTGGGAAGACTCGTGGTCCAGGCCCCGGACACCGAGGCCCGCGGACGGCCCACCCGGCGCGGCTCGGCCTCGACGCCCGGCCCCGCGGAGTGCGAGGCGGCGGAGAGTGCTCTCGCGGCGATCGACCGGCTGCGGCTCTCGCGGCTGCCGGCGATCGAGGCGTTGATCCGCGCCGTCCTGCGGCGCGCCGTCGCGAGCAGCCCGGCCGCGCTGTGCGCCGCGCTGCGGCACTACCGCCATCTGCTCCTGCACGCCCGGGATGCCGCGGGCGCCGGGCGCCCGTTCTCGAGAGACGCGATCCGACGATTCACCGGCGAGTTGGAGAGCCAGCTGGTCTGGTGGGAGCTGATGCCGGACGCCCAAGACCCCAACGATCTTCAGCTCGACGACCTCGACCGCATCGACGAGGTGCTCCGCGAGGCGTCGCTGGCCGAAGCGCGGGCCGACGGCAAGGTCGAGCGGCTCCGCTCGCTCCTGCGCGACGGGCGGCCCACGCTGGTCTTCACCTCACGGCGGGAAACGGTCCGCTATCTCCGGGATCGACTCGGCCCTCCGGCGGTCGCGTGGTGCACCGGAAGTCGTGCCGGAGTCGGCCGCTGCCCAATGCCGCGGTCCAGCGTGCTCCGATGGTTCCGCAACGGCAACAACGGAGTCGCCATCTCGAGCGTGCGGCACCTGGTCGTCACGGATGTGGCGGCCGAAGGGCTCGACCTCCAGCGGGCAGCCCGGGTGGTGCACTACGATCTGCCCTGGACACCGATGCGTCTGGAGCAGCGAGAGGGACGAGCCCTTCGGCTGGGCTCGGCGCACCGGGAGGTCGAAGTGGTGGTGTTCCGCCCCCCTTCCGCGATCGAGCACGCGCTCAGAATCACCCAACGGCTCAGCCTGAAGGCGCGCCTTCCCGCGGTGGCCGGCCTGGGCGCGGCAGGCCGGGGACTCTGGCGGTGGCGGTCGGAGCTGGCCGACGCCTACTCCACCGGCGAAGCGACCGCCGGCTCCGCGGTGGTCACGAGCCCGCGCTCAGGAATGCTCGCGGCGTTCGAGCTGTTCGGAGTCGGCGGCTGCCAACAGCGGCTCGCGGCCGCGCTGGTCTGGATCGAGCCGGACGGCAGCTGGACCGAGGAGGAGGGCATCGTGGCGGCCAGGCTGGCCGAAGCGGCTACGGCGGCCGGCGCGCCACCGGACGGGCGCCGGCTACGGGAGGCGCTCGCGCTCCTCGCGCCGCCGGTTCGATGCCGGGTGGCGATCGCACGCTCGAGCCGCTGGCTGGCACCCCAGGCGGCATCGGTGCCCCACCAGATCTCGCTCCGACTGCACCAGGCGATTCGAGAGGCGGCACGCCGGCGCGACGTCGAAAGCCTGACCGGGCTGGAGCGCGCGCTCGCGTTCGTCGGACGGGGGCACACGGCCGGAGAAGCGATGACGCTCGAACGACTGTCCGCGCTACAGAACGGGGAGTTCACCCGGACGGCGCTACGCCTGCCGCCAGCGGGCAGCCGGTGGGATGCGATCGAGGTGCGGTTGGGTGGGGTCCTGCTCTTCGGCCCGGGTTGATCAGTCCTGGCCGCGTCGGCCGAACGCGGCGCGGGCGCCCACGGGACGCTCGCCGCCGCGGAACTCGAAGTGCTCCTGAATCAGGGTGCGGGAGCCGCCGGGAAGGTCCTTCTCCCCGCGTATCCGGCGCAGCTCGAGGTGCTCGGCGAGCGTCGCCGCGGTGAACCACACGTCCGGATCGATTCCGGGATACCGGCCGGCGTGGTCGCGCCGGAGGCGCGCCTCGCGCACGTCCGGCTCGGTCATCTCCTCGGGCCGCTGGGCCAGGGACGGCATGTCAACCTCCACAAGAGGACCGCATGCGCTGGGGGCGGTGAGACGATACGGGCAGGATTTCCCGGGCGCAACACCGGTAGATTCTTCCCATGCCCGCCATCCGCACGGTGCTCTTCGATCTCGACGGCACCCTCATCGACTCGGTCCGCCTGATCCTGGACAGCTATCATCACACGCTGGCTACACATGGCTTGCCGCCCCGCAGCGACGAGGAGTGGCTGGAGGGCGTCGGCACCCCGCTGAACGTGCAATTCGCTGCATGGCGCGACCAGGAGGGGATGATCGAGGCGCTCATCGCCACGTACCGGGAATACAACCTGAAACACCACGACCGCATGGTGACGGTCTATCCGGGCGTGGTGAGCGTGGTCCAGACGCTGAAGGAGCGCGGGATCGCCACCGGCCTCGTCACCAGCAAGAACCGGTCGGGCGCACTCCGCGGCCTGACTTTGGTCAAGCTGGAATCGCTGATGGACGTCCTGGTGTGCTCCGACGAAGTGCAGAACCCGAAGCCCCACCCCGAGCCGGTGGAGAAAGCGGTGCGACTCCTGGACGCCGACCCCGCCACCACGGTCTATGTCGGCGACAGCATCCACGACATGCGCTCGGGCCGCGCCGCCGGGGTGCAGACTGCCGCCGTGCTGTGGGGACCCTTCGGCCGAAGCCATCTGGAGGGGGCACAGCCGAACTACTGGCTGGAGAGGCCGGAGGAGCTGCTGAGCATCGTGGGGTGATGCCCCGCTACTCGTCCAGAATCTCCCGCAGCCTCCGCAACAACTGCTCCACCGTGAACGGCTTCTCCACGAACCCGGTGTTGGGAGGCATGACGCCGCCGGTGGAGATCGCTTTCTCGGTGTAGCCCGACATGAAGAGGACCTTGAGACCGGGACGGTGGGTCCGGAGGCGTTCGGCGAGCTCCTTGCCACCCATCTCCGGCATCACCAGGTCGGTGACGACGAGATCGATCGGCCGGCCGCTCTCTTCCACGATGCGCAGCGCGTCGGCCCCGTGCCGGGCCTCGAGCACGCTGTACCCGTGCCGCTCCAGCAGGCGCCGGGCGGAGCTTCTGACCGCGGCCTCGTCCTCCACCAGCAGCAGCGTCTCGGTGCCGCCCGGCAGGCGGCGGCGATCCACATTCGACTTGGCCGGCGGCTCGTTGCCGATGTGGCGCGGGAGGAGGACGGTGAACGTGGCGCCCCGCGCCGGAATGCTGTCGACCGTGATGTGGCCGCCGCTCTGCTTCACGATGCCATAGACGGTGGAGAGCCCGAGGCCGGTGCCCTTGCCCGGCTCCTTGGTGGTGAAGAACGGCTCGAAGATCCTCGACAGGTGAGCCGGATCGATGCCGCTGCCGGTGTCGTGCACCTCCAGGACCACGTACCCGCCGGGCCTGAGACCGTTGGGCCGGGTCTCCGAGTCGCCGGGCAGCTCGCGGTTGGACGTGGTGACGGTGAGCCGCCCGCCGTGCGGCATCGCGTCACGGGCGTTCACCACCAGGTTCATCAGCACCTGTTCGATCTGGCTCGGGTCGGCGAGCACGAACCAGACGCCCGGCTCGTAATTCACCTCCAAAGTGATGTTCGCGCCGACCAGCCTACGCAGCATGCCGTCGGCCTCGGCCACCACGGTGTTGAGCGAGACCACCTTGGGCTGGAGCACCTGGCGGCGGCTGAACGCGAGCAGCTGGCGGGTGAGGCCGGCGGCGCGCTGGCCGGCCTGGCGGATCTGCTCGATGTCGCCGCGGATCGGGTCGCCCTGCCGCACCTCCTCCAGCACCAGGTCGCAATAGCTCAGGATCGCGGTCAGCAGGTTGTTGAAGTCGTGGGCGATCCCACCGGCGAGCTGGCCGACCGCCTCCATCTTCTGCGCCTGCCGGAGCTGCTCCTCGCTCCGGTGCAGCGCCTCCTCAGCCGCCCGCTGGTCGCTCACGTCCTGGTTGAGGACGATCGCGCCTTCGATCGCGCCGCCGGCTCCCAGGATGGGCACGGCCGAGTTGAGGATCACCCGCTCGGACCCGTCGAAGCCCTGGATCCGGATCAGCTCGTTGAGCGAGATCTCGCCGTGGCGCACCGCGCGGGCCGCGGCCCACTCGTCGGGCGCGATCGGGCGGCCGCTCTCCACCCACCAGCCCTTGAACTGATCGAACCCGTCGATCCCCACGTAGCGGCCACCGCCCCAGAGCTGCTGGCCGGCCGCGTTGCCATACACGATCCGCCCGCTCGGCCCCACGACCCAGACGCCGACCGGCAGGGTCTCCAGCACCTGTTGCAGCAGCCGGGTCGATTGGGACAGGGCGGCGATGTTCCGCGAGCGCTCGATCGCGATGCCCGCCAGGTGGGTGGCGATGTCCACGATCCGGAGGTCGTCGGGCGAGGGCTCGACCGGCTCGCGGCCGTAGTTGGCGAAGGTGCCGAGCACCTCGCCGGAGGTGGAGAGGATGGGAACCGACCAGCAGGAGCGAAGCCCGGCGGCCAGGGCGATCTCCCGAGCAGGGAAATCCCACAGGGGATCGGTCTCGATGTCGCGGACGACCACCATCTCCTTGCGGTGGGCCGCCGTCCCGCAGCTCCCCTGGCTGGGTCCGACCGGCACCACCTCCGTGGCGGCGGCATACTCCGGCGGAAGCGAGGGAGCGCTCGCCAGCCGGAGCTGGTCGCCGCCCGCTTCCAGGGTCATCAGGCTCGCCGCGTACCCGCTGCCGTGCTCCTCGGAGAACCGCACGATGGCGTCGAGAATCTGGTTGAGCTCCTCGCCCTCCGCGATCCGCTCGAGCAGGCCGCTCTGCCCCGCCGCGAGCGACTCGGCCCGCTCCCGGACGGCGATATCCGACCGCAGGTCGGTCTCCAGCTCCCGGGCTAAGCTCACGTCGGCCATGGCCCCGACGACCCGCGCGGGCTCGCCGCTCCGGTCGATAACGACGTAGCTGCGCACGACCACCCGGGCGTAGGTCCCGTCTCCCTTCCGGAAGCGATACTCCTGCTCCCACGCCCGCTCGCCGCGGCCCAGCGCTCCCTGGATGCCGGCCACGACCCGCTCGCGATCCTCGGAGTGGATGTGCTCGTACCACCAGGCCGCGGTCGTGGTGAGACCGGCCGGCGCGTGTCCGAGGAGCGTCTCCAGGCCCTCGCCCCAGACCACCCGGTTGGAAACCAGGTCCCAGTCCCAGGCGGCGTTGCGGGTGGCCAGCACCACCAGCCGGTTGCGCTCCTCGCTCTCCCGGAGCTCGGCCTCGGCCCGCTTGCGATCGCTGATGTCCTGGATGGCGAACACGAAGTGGCGCGGGTGCCGCTCCGCCTCGGGCACCAGGGTGACGGTGACCAGGCCCCAGGTCAGGTCGCCCCCGCGGCGGGCGCAGCGGTACTCCGAGGTGTAGCTGGGACATTCGCCCGCGAGCAGGAGCCGCACGCCCTCGCGGTGCGCGGCCCGGTCGTCGGGGTGGATCAGCCCTTCGGCGAGTCCGCCGAGCAGATCCTCCTCCTGCAGGCCCAGCATCTCGCACAGCGCCTGGTTGACCCGGGTCCACCGGCCGTCACCGGACGCCACGCCCATCGGGATCCCGGTGTCTTCGAAGACGTCCGGCGGCCAGGGTCCACCGTTCCCCCCGGGAGACCTGGGCGCTCCAACCCTGGTCTCGAGTATTCGAAGCTCGATCTCGGACGCCGCGCATGCTGCAAGATCTTGCAGCAAGGCGAGGTCGCGATCCGACCAGAGTCGAGGCATCCCGTCGACCACGCTGAAGGCGCCGACCGCGTAGCCCTGGCGGGTGACCAGCGGGACTCCGGCGTAAGCGATCCATCCCAGCTCGCGGACGGCGGGGTTGCTCCGGAGCAGCGGATGCCGCCGGGTGTCCTCGACTACGAGCGGCTCGCCTGAGAGGGCCACGTGGCGGCAGAACGAGTGGCTGAGCGGGGCGGCCCGCCGGCTGGCCCAGGGCTCGGGCAGGCCGGTGGAGCTCTTGAAGAACTGCCGGTCGTCGGTAACCAGGGTGATGAGGGAGACCGGGGCGCCGAGGAGTCGGGCGGCCATCCGGGTCAAACGGTCGAAAGCCTCTTCGGGAGGGGTGTCCAGCAGTGCGGTCTGGGTCACGGCGGCAAGCCGCTCGTGAGTCGTCGTCGCGGGCATTGAGGGAGGAGAAGGTACCACCACCTTTGGCTGTCGGCTATCAGCCTATGGCACTAACTTCCGGCGCCCTTTCGTGACCTGGATGTGACCATGCGTCTGCTTCCCCGTGACGAAAAATTCTTCGACCTGTTCAGTGCCGTGGCCGGCATTGCGGTCGAAAGCGCCACTCTCCTCCAGGACCTGCTCAAGGCGGAGCCCGTCCGGCGCAAGGCTATCGTGGATCAGATCAAGCGGTTGGAGCACCAAGCCGACCAGGTCACCCACGAGGTGGTGAGCCGGCTCGACCGGGTGTTCATCACGCCGCTCGACCGGGAGGACATCCACATGCTCGCGTCCCGGCTGGACGACGTGGTGGACCTGATCGATGGCACCGCCCGGCGGCTCACGATGTTCCGGGCCGGGAATGCCCCCCAGGGGGCGGTGCTGATCGCCGACGTGATCGGACGGGCGGTGGCCCAGCTCCAGGTGGCGGTGGCTTCTCTCGAGAAGAACAAGGGCGGCACGGTGCTGGAGGCGTGCGTCCAGGTGAAGCGGCTGGAGGAGGAGGGCGACTCGCTCTACCACGAGTGGCTGGGCCTCTTGTTCGAGGGCGAGCCGGATCCGCTGGACGTGATCAAGTGGAAAGAGATCTACGACAACCTGGAGAAGACGCTGGACGACATCGAGGACGCGGCGAACGTGCTGGAGTCCATCTCCATCAAGCACGCCTGAGCATGGAAGGCACGGTCGTCTATGTCCTGGTCATCGTGCTCATCGCGCTGACCTTCGACTTCATCAACGGGTTTCACGACAGCGCCAATTCGATCGCCACCGTGGTTTCCACCCGGGTCCTTTCTCCCGGGGTGGCGGTGTTCTGGGCGGCGTTCTTCAACTTCATCGCGGCGTTCGTGGTGGGAACGGCGGTCGCCAGGACGATCGGCAAGGGGCTGATCGACATCGCCGTGGTGGATCCCGGCGTCATCCTGGGCGGACTGGTCGGAGCGATCGTCTGGGACCTGGTGACCTGGTACGGCGGTATCCCCAGCTCTTCCTCGCACGCGCTCCTGGGCGGCTATGCCGGGGCGGCCATTGCCAAGGCAGGCTTCGGCGCCCTCATCCCCAGCGGCTGGACCCTCCCGCTCCTCTTCATCATCATCTCGCCGCTGCTGGGCATGGCGATCGCGCTGCTGCTCACGGTCGGCCTCTCCTGGCCGCTGCGCAACGCGTCGCCGGGTCCGGTCGATCGGGTGTTCCGCCGGCTCCAGCTGCTCTCCGCCGGCCTCTATTCTCTGTCGCACGGCGCCAACGACGCCCAGAAGACGATGGGCATCATCGTGAGCCTGTTGGTGGCGAGCCAGGCGTCCTTCGCCGGAGAGACCGGGATGCTGCGGCACTTTCACCTGCCCGTCGCCGACCATGTGCCGCTCTGGATCGTGCTCGCCGCGCACATCGCGATCGCGCTGGGGACCGCGATGGGCGGCTGGCGGATCGTGAAGACGATGGGATCGCGGATCACGAAGCTGCGGCCGTTCGGCGGATTCTGCGCCGAGACGGCGGGCGGGATCACGGTGCTGATCGCGACGAGCCTGGGCGTGCCGGTGAGCACCACGCACACGATCACGGGCGCGATCGTCGGGGTGGGGGCGGCGCAGCGGATATCGGCGGTGCGGTGGGGTGTGGCGGGGCGGATCGTGTGGGCCTGGGTCCTGACGATTCCGATGAGCGCGGCGATCGCCGCGGTGACCTATCTCTTCCTGAGGCAGATCAATCTGGGCTGAGGCCTACGCCGCCCGGGTAAGTCCCTTCCCCTCGACCGCTTCTCGGTAGTCCGTCACCAGCCGGTCATAGACCTGATCCCAGTCGCGCGCGCGCGCCGTCCCGAGCGCGCCGTCGGCCAACCGGCGGCGAAGCGCGGCATCCGTCAGCAGCCGCTCCAGTCCTTCCTCGATCGCCTCGACGCTGTCGGGGGCGACGAGCCACGCGTTGCGGCCGTGCTCGGAGAACTCGAGCACGCCGCCCGACGCCGCGACGAGCGAAGGCAGGCCGGAGCCCATCGCCTCCAGCAGCGAGTTGCCGAAGGTCTCAGTCGGCGAGGGGAAGGTGAACACGTCGGCCGAGGCGTAGGCTTCGGAGAGGGCGCGGCCCTGGAGCAGCCCGGTGACGTGGACCCCGGCGATCTCCCGGCGATTGATCTCCTCCTCCAGCGGACCGCGGCCTACCAGCACCAGCTGCGCGCCGCCGCGCACCGGCGCCAGCGTCTCCCAGGCGTCCAGCAGCAGCTCCAGGTTCTTCTCCCGGGCGATCCGGCCGATGTAGGTCACCAGCAGATCGCCGGGGCCCACGCCGAAACGGGCCCGATACTCTGCGCTCCGGAACCGCGGGTGGAACACGTCGGGATCCACGCCGCGGCTCCAGAGGCCGGTGTGCATTACGCCGCGGCTGTGCAGGTGCTGCTCGTAGATCCGGGAGGGGCAGAGCACCTTGTGCGCCTGCCCGTAGAACCAGCGGAGATAGTGCCATCCGGCCCGCAGGGCCCAGGTGACCCCGTAGCGCGCGGCGTAGCGGTCGTAGTCGGTGTGGGCGGAGGCGATGAGCGGCAGGTCGAGCTGCTTCGCGGCCTTGACCCCGGCGATGCCGAGGGAGAACTCGGTGGCCACGTGGACCACGTCGGGCCGGAACCGGGCCAGGTCGTCCACCACCTCTCGCAGCCGGGGGAAGGCCCACTGCACGTCGGGATAGAGGAAGAAGGGGACGCTGGGCGAGCGATGGACCTCGGCCCGGTCGGGCAGGCCGTCGGGCAGCGCGTAGCTGGCCGAATAGACCCGGATCTCGTGCCCGCGAGCCTGCAGGGCGTCGGTCAGACGCACCAGGGTCACGCCGACACCACTCACCATCGGCCAATAGACTTCGGAAAAGAGGGCGATACGCACGGGCCGAGTTCTGCCTCACCGGGTCACGGTCTGGTCATCCCGGCCGGGGGCCGGACGGTCATGTACCCTATTCCGGGCCCCGGCGGGCGACAAGGTGGGGGATAGATTTCACCCATGCGCCTGCCCATGCGCCCGCGCGAACCCTTCAACGCCGGCTCCCACCTGGTCGGCCTGCTGCTGGCGATCGGCGGTACCTGGTTCCTCCTCCGGGGCGCCCAGGACCGCACCCAGCTGCTCGCGTTCGCCGTCTATGGCCTCACACTGATCCTGCTCTACGCCGCCAGCACGGTGTATCACGGGCTGCGGCTGGGCGAGGCGGGGCTGCGCCGGCTCCGGATCCTGGACCACATCGCCATCTACTTCCTGATAGCAGGGACCTATACCCCGGTCGCGCTCGTGACACTGCGCCACTCCGGCGGCCTGCCCCTGCTCGGGGTGAGCTGGGCGATCGCGGCACTGGGGATCCCGTTCAAGGTCCGCTGGCTCGACGCCCCGGTCTGGATCTCGACGGCCACGTATCTGGCGATGGGGTACCTGGCGCTGGTGGCGGTGGTGCCGATCGCGCGTACGGTCGGCGTCACCGGGCTGGGATGGCTGGTGGCGGGCGGCGCGGCCTACACGGTCGGGGCGGTGATCTTCGCGCGCCAGCGCCCGGATCCGCTACCGGACCGATTCGGCTACCACGGGATCTGGCACCTGCTGGTGCTGGCGGGAAGTGCGTGCCACTTCGCGTTCATGGCGTTGCACGTGGGGTGACAGGCGGGCAGGCGGGCGGACGGGCAGGCGGGCAGGTTCTCATCCTGAGGGCCTCCGCTCCTTCGCTCCGCTCAGGATGACAATGATTTTTCACCGGGCTAGCTTGCCTGCACCCATGCCCAAACCCAAACCCAATCCCACCCCAGGCGAGGGCGCCGGACTCGAGATCCGCGCCGCTGCCGTTCCCGGACAGGATCGCGTCCTCACACCCGAGGCATCGGCCTTCGTCGAGCAGCTGCTCCGGCGGTTCGGCCCCCGCCGGGACCAGCTGCTGTCCGCGCGGAAAGAGACGCAGCACCGGCTTCGCTCCGGCGCCGAGCCCGATTTCCTGGCGGCCACGGCGGATGTGAGATCGGCGGAGTGGACCGTGGCGCCCGCCGCGCCGGACCTGTCCGACCGCCGGGTCGAGATCACCGGCCCGGTGGAGCGAAAGATGATGATCAACGCCCTCAATTCCGGGGCGCGAGTCTTCATGGGGGACTTCGAGGATGCGCTGTCGCCCCCGTGGAGCAACGTGATCGCGGGGCAGGTGAACTGCATGGAGGCGGTGCGGCGCACCCTGGAGTTCTCCAGCCCGGAGGGGAAGCGCTACACCCTGGGCGAGCGGCTCGCGACGCTGGTCGTGCGGCCCCGGGGCTGGCACCTGGAGGAGAAACACATCCTGGTCGATGGGCGCGCGGCCTCCGCGAGCCTGGTCGATTTCGGCTTGTACTTCTTCCACAACGCCCGCGAGCTGCTGGCGCGGGGAAGCGGCCCCTACTTCTACCTGCCGAAGCTGGAGAGCCATCTCGAGGCGCGGCTGTGGAACGACGTCTTCAACGCCGCGCAGGACGCACTCGCCATCCCGCGAGGGACCGTCAGGGCGACGGTCCTGGTGGAGACGATCCTCGCCGCGTTCGAGATGGAGGAGATCCTCTACGAGCTGCGGGACCACTCCGCCGGTCTGAACGCCGGGCGGTGGGACTACCTGTTCAGCATGATCAAGTGCTTCCGCGAGCGGCCGGACAAGGTGCTGCCGGACCGGGGCCAGCTCACGATGGCCGTGCCCTTCATGCGGGCCTACACCGAGCTGCTGGTGCGCACCTGCCACCGCCGTGGGGCCCACGCCATCGGCGGGATGGCGGCGTTCATCCCCAGCCGCAAGGACGCCGAGGTGAATGCTACGGCGCTGGCCCGGGTCAAGGAGGACAAGGGACGGGAGGCCGCGGCGGGCTACGACGGCGCCTGGATCGCGCATCCCGACCTCGTCTCCGTGGTGCAGGAGGTATTCGACGCGGTGCTGGGGGAGAAACCACACCAGAAGCATCGCCAGCGGGAGGACGTGCGGGTGACCCGCGAGGCGTTGCTCGACGTGCGGATCCCGGACGGGCGGGTGACCGCGGCAGGGCTGCGGGGGAACGTCTCCGTGGCCCTGCAGTATCTCGAGGCCTGGCTCCGGGGACACGGCGCCGTCGCCATCAACAACATGATGGAGGACACCGCTACCGCGGAGATCGCGCGGGCGCAGCTGTGGCAGTGGATCCGGCACGGCACCCCCACCGAAGACGGCGTGCCGGTCACGCTGGACCGAGTGCGGAAGATGATGGACGAGGAGCTGCGCCGGCTGAGGGCGGCGGCCCCCGAGGAACACCGGCTGGACGACGCGGCTTCGGTGCTGGAGTCGCTGGTCGGGGCGGAGGAGTTTCCGGAGTTCCTGACTCTGGGTGCGTACGAGAAGCTGGAGTAGGCAAGCGGGAAACTGAAAAGTGAAAGGTGAAAAGGGACGAACCCCTTTCACCTTTCACTTTTCGTATTTCCCGCCGTTCTTTGACGGCCCTTCGTCACGGATTCGGCGTGGACAGCTGGGGCGGCTGGGGTCGAACCAGCAACCTCCCGGTTAACAGCCGGGCGCTCTGCCAGTTGAGCTACACCCCAAACAGTTCTTGGACTTGCGGGACAGTCACTTTACATACCCGTGGCAGGACCGGTCAAGTCCTTGACTGAGCCGGACATTGGCCGAACTACGAGGATCGCGCATGCAGCTGGAGTTCTCCGGCGCCCCCGAGATCGAAGCGCCCAGGTCGGAGGTGTGGGCCCGACTGATGGACCCCAACTTCGTGGCGGCTTCGGCGCCGGGTGTGGAGTCGGTCGAGGCGGTCGATGCCACCCGCTTCAAGGTGATCAGCGGCCTGGGGATGGGATCGCTGAAAGTGAGCTTCCAGCTCGACCTCGAGCTCTCCGATATCGTAGAACCGGAGCGGCTGACGATGACCGCGAGGGGCACCGGCCCCGGGTCGGACGTAGCGGTCGTCTCCCACCTGCGCCTGGAGGCGCTGGGTCCGGGCCGCACGCGGCTCAACTGGGCGGCCGTGAGCACGATCGGCGGGGCGCTGGCGAGTCTGGGAGGACGGCTGCTGGAGGGAACGGCCAGGCGGCTGACCGAGGAGTTCTGGACCGACTTCGCCCGCCGGGCCGGATCGCGCTAGGTCAGGCTTCGACCACCAGGATCTCCAGACGCCACCCTCCGGGAAGCCCGCGGTCGATTCTGCCCAGGTGGACGCCGGTGAGATCGTGAGTGCAGGCGTCGGCCGGAAGCTGGTGGGGGCGATGGGTGGTGGCCACGCCGACGACGGCCATCCCGGCGGCCCGCGCCGCATCGACTCCGGCGGGCGCATCCTCCAGGACGAGGCAGGCGGTTGGCGGGATGTTGAGGTCCCGGGCCGCCTTCAGATAGACATCCGGGCTCGGCTTTCCCTTGGCCACATCTTCGGCGCAGACCAGCACCGCCGGCACCGGCAGTCCGGCGCGCCGGAGCCGGGCGCTAGCGGCGGCCCGCGGTCCGGAGGTGGCGACGCCCCAGGTCCTCGGCGGGAGCGCGGCCAGCAGCCGGGCCGCCCCGGCGACCGGACGGATTACCTGGGCGGCCTCGACCACCTCGGGCTCGGGCTTGAACGCCGCCACTTCGGCTTCGGCGTCGAGCTGGGGGGCGGCGAGCCGGATGGTCTCCACGGCGCGCCGGCCGTGGCACACTCGGAGGAAGGGCTCGGGCCGGAGCCCCCGCGCGCTGGCCCACCGCCGCCACTGCTGCTCGACGAGCGCGGTGGAATCGACCAGGACACCGTCGAGGTCGAAGACGATGGCGGAGCATTCGTAGCGGCGCATCGGCCCTAACATGGTGCGAAAGGCTGCAGTCCGTTAGGGCCTCGCGCTTGCGCGCGCGAGGCCCCGGCGCGACCATTGGGGAGTCCTCTTACTGGGATCCTGCCATACCTCGGGACATGCTGCCGCTGGTGCAACGCGCCTTCGAGGGGCGGTACCAGGTCGAACGCGAGATCGGGAAGGGCGGGAACGCCCGGATCTACCTGGCTCGCGACGACCGGGGGCAGCAGGTCGCGCTCAAGGTGCTCCACCCCGAGCTCCTGGTCAGCGTCGCCGCCGAGCGGTTCCTCCGCGAAATCCGGCTCTCCTCCCAGCTCGAACACCCTCACATCGCCCGCCTGCTCGACTCCGGCGAGCAGGACTGGATCGTCTATTACGTCATGACGTACGTGGAGGGGCCGACCCTGCGGGAGCACCTGGGGCAGGTCGGGCGGATGCCGGTGGGCGAGGTGTTCAAGCTGGCGGACCACCTGCTCGACGCGCTGGACCACGCCCACGCCCACGGTATCGTGCACCGGGACGTGAAGCCGGAGAACATCGTGCTGGCCGCGCAGGGAGCGGTGCTGCTCGACTTCGGGATCGCCCGGGCGGTGGCGGCCTCGGGCAGCGACCGGCTCACCCGCTCGGGGATCGCGGTCGGCACCTCCACCTACATGAGCCCCGAGCAGATCACCGCGCTCAAGGAGATCGACCACCGGAGCGACATCTACTCGGTGGGATGCGTGCTGTACGAGTGCCTGGCCGGGCAGCCGCCGTTCATGCACCGGAACGAGGCGGTGGTGCTCCAGCTCCACCTCACCCAGCCGGCCCCCGACCTCCGCTCGGTCCGCACCGAGGCCCCCCGGGAGCTGGCGGAGGCGATCGCCCGCTCCCTGGCGAAGCCGCCGGACGACCGGTGGCAATCGGCGGCGGCCATGCGCGAATCTCTGGCGCTGGCGCGGGTATAACGGAACCTCCCTTCCGCTTATCTTGAAGGTTCGGACTTCCCCTTTCGAGGCAGGTAGTGGCAGACGTCCTGGAGCAGCTTCGCGCCTCGCTCGGCGACCGGTACGAGGTCGAGCGGCTGGTGGGCGAAGGCGGCATGGCCACGGTCTTCCTCGCGAAAGACCTGCGCCATGGGCGCAGAGTCGCCATCAAGACGCTGAGGGCGGAGCTCGCCGCCTCCATCGGCGCCGACCGGTTTCTCCGGGAGATCCGGCTCGCCGCGACCCTCCAACACCCCAACATCCTGGGGCTCTACGACTCCGGGGACGCCGACGGCCTCCTCTACTACGTCATGCCCTACATCGAGGGCGAGTCGCTTCGGGCCCGGCTCGACCGGGAGCAGCAGCTCCCTATCCCGGACGCCGTGCGGATCACCCGCGAGGCGGCCGAAGCTCTGGCCTATGCCCACTCCCAGGGGGTGGTGCACCGGGACATCAAGCCGGAGAACATCCTGCTCCAGAACGGCCACGCGCTGGTGGCCGACTTCGGCATCGCCCGGGCGCTCGACGCGGCGGGTGAGAAGCTGACCCAGACCGGCATGGCGGTCGGCACCCCGCACTACATGAGCCCGGAACAGGCGATGGGCGCCGACGGCGCCGACGGCCGGAGCGACATCTACAGCCTGGGCTGCGTGCTCTACGAGCTGCTGGCGGGCCAGCCGCCGTTCGACGGGCCCAACGCCCGGGCGATCCTCGCCCGCCACACGATGGAGCAGGTCCCCAGTCTCACCGTGGTTCGCCAGTCGATCCCGGACGAAGTGGAGGACGCGGTCTTTCAGTCGCTGGAGAAGACGCCGGCGGACCGGTTCCAGAAGATGTCGGACTTCGTGGATGTCCTGGTGGAGCTGGAATCGACCGTCGCGCTGCGGCGCACGTCGTCCCGGCTCACGGCGACCCGTCGGGCGACGCCGCGCGGCACCCGCAGCACGCGGATCTCGGATCCCGCCGGTGTCTCGGCGCTCGGGCTCAGCGGGACCAAACTCTGGTCGGCGGTCGGGGTTCTCGGTGTGGGCGTCGCAGCGCTGGCCGGGTGGTTCATCTGGGGCAGGCCGGGCACCGCCTCGGGGTCGTCGGGTGACCGGCTGGCCGACCACCGGATCGCGGTCCTCTATTTCGATGACATCGGAGGCGGCGACTCGCTGGGGTACTTGGCTGACGGTCTCACCGAGGGACTGATCCACGAGCTCTCCAGAGTCCAGACCCTCGACGTGGTCTCGACCGGCGGCGTGGAACCGTATCGCGGCTCCTCCGTCGCGCGCGACAGCATCGCGCGCGCGCTCCAGGCCGGTGCCCTCGTGACCGGCAGCGTGGAGAAGCTGGGCGACCGGCTGCGCGTCACGGTCCGGCTGGTGGACGGCCAGAGCGGCGCCGACCTGAGCCGGACCAGCCGGGAGATGCCGGCCAACGACGTGCTGGCGGTCCAGGACACCCTGGTCCAGGAGACGGCGCGGCAGATCCGGGCCCAACTGGGCCAGGAGATCCAGCTGCGGCAGCAGCGCCGGGGCGCGAGCGATGTCCGGGCGTGGACCGCGGTACAACAGGCGGCCCGGCTGCGCAGCTCCGCCAACGAAGCCGACCTGAACGCGGCGGATTCGCTGCTCGCCAGCGCGGAGACGCTGGACCCGCAGTGGCCGGAGCCGGTAATCGCGCGGGCCGCCGTGGCCTACCGGCGCTCCCGACTCGCAGCCGACGATCAGGTCGCGGCGGCCAAGTGGATCGGGGTGGGGATGGGACACATCGAGCGGGCGCTCAACCTGGTGCCCCAGGATCCCGATGCGCTCGAGCTGCGGGGCAACCTCAAGTACTGGCGCTGGCTGCTCAGCCTCGCCCCCGATCCCAACGAGGCGAAGGAGCTGCTCGCCTCGGCACAGGAGGACCTGGAGACGGCGGTGCGCATCGCTCCGTCGCAGGCGGGCGCGTGGGCTACCCTGTCCCACCTCAAGTACCAGACCGGCAACCTCATCGACGTGAAGCTCGCGGCCCAGCGGGCGTACGAGGAAGACGCCTACCTCAGCAACGCGGACGTGGTGCTCTCCCGGCTGTTCTTCGCTTCGTACGATCTGGGACAGTTCACCGACGCGCAGCACTGGTGCAACGTGGGGCAGACCCGGTTCCCGGCCAACGTGAAGTTCATCGAGTGCCAGCTCTACCTGCTGACGTCGCGGGCGAAGGAGCCCGACGTGGGGCTGGCCTGGCGGCTGGCGGACTCGCTGGTGAAACTGGCCTCGGAGCAGGACCGGGAGTACATCCGGCTCAACGGGCGGATGATGGTGGCCGCGACCCTCGCGCGGGCCAACCTGCCCGACAGCGCCCGCCGGCTGGCCCAGCGCTCGCGCGGCAACAACGAGGTCGATCCCACTCGCGACCTGGTGTTCGCCGCCGCCTTCGTGCACACCCTGCTCGGCGACACCACGCCGGCCGTCGATGCGCTCAAGGAGTATCTGGTCGCGAACCCGGAGAAGCGCACCTCGCTGGCGGAGGACCCCACGTGGTGGTTCCGGCCGCTGGAGAACAATGCGTCCTTCCGCGAGTTGGTCGGCCCCAAGCCCTGATCGGCCGCCCCAGGCGACTGTGGCCCGGCACCTTCATCTGCCGTCGCGCCGCGGCAGCGTCCCTGGAATCACCACACCCGCCCCGCTGTCCGCATCTCACACACTGTCAACGGCTTCGACACCAAGTGTCCAGAATTAGGTCACCGGCGCGTTTATTGCGTAAACGGCAAGTTCGCGTTATTTCAGAGCCTTACAAGAATCCAGACAATTTTGCACCGGACTCCCGCCGGACCACTCGCTCCCCCGCGTTCAGAGGTCTCGATGCGCCGTTCCGCCCTGCTATGCGTGTTCGCCGGACTCGCCGGATTCGCTCTTGGCTGCTCCTCGGATGAGCAACAGCCGAGTCTGATGGAGCCGAGCACGGAGCTGGCCCCGGATGACGGCGCGCACCTCAGGCTGCGCTGCCGGAACAATGGGCTAATCGTGGTCCAGCTCGCCGGCATTCTCCCGTCGAACCCACCGGCCCGGCTGCTCCAGAATGCGATCCTCCAGTTCGGCCTGGTCGAGCTGGCGCTGCTCCAGAAGAAGAAGCCGCTGGCCCAGACCCGTGCGCTGGCTCTGATCGATTTCCTGATCGATAACCGGGCCAACCTGCTCAACCCGAACTCCCAGGCGACGGCGACGAAACTGGGCAACGTGATCGACGCGATCCTCTGCGTCGTCGGTCTCCAGCCGAGCGGCATCGTGCTGGGACCCAACACCGGCATCGGCGTGGTGCCCGCGAACAACACTCAGCCGGTCGTCATCACCACTCCGCAGGGAACGGCAGGCATCCTGGCGCCGATCGGCACCGGCCCCGCCCTGAACCAGCAGGGCCAGGCGATCCCGGGCGTGGTGGTCACGGTCACCGGTCTCGGGAACACCCGGCCGCTGAACACGCCGCTCGACCAGTACGGCCAGACGGTCGAGCTGACCGCGAGCGAGGAAGTGCTGTGGCAGGGAGGCGGTGTCGCCGTGGCCGTCTGCGTCACGGCCGACGACTCGTTCTTCGACCGGCTGCGGCTGGGCCACGAGGGCGGCATTCTGCCCAAGTTCGGCGCCATCGAGATCCTGCCCCCAGCCGGCAATACCGCGATCACGGCGGTGGTAGGGACCTGCAGCGGGCCGATCAGCGCCCGCTCGGCGTTCGGCCGCATCAGCGACCTGGCCATGCGGACACTGCTGCCGAGCCCCCTGCACGCCGCCGCGGCCTTCGCGGCAAAGACCGGCGGGGTGGGCGGTACCACCCGCAACTTCAGCCCGTTCCGTGCGGTGGATCCGCAGCTCACCCTCGAGGCATTGCCGGCCAGCACCGACGGAACCGCCGGGGCCCCGGTGGCGGTGCCACCGTCGGTGCGGATCCGGACCAGGAACCTGACCGCGATCGCCGGGATCAACGTCCAGTTCCAGGTCCCGTCGGGCTCGCCGGGCACGATCGTGCCGGCCGCGGTGACCACGAACGCCAGCGGCATCGCCGCGACGACCTCGTGGACCCTCGGCCTGGGGACGAACACCGTCAACGCCTCGCCGGTCGCGCCGATCAGCGAGATCACGTTCGTGCCGGCGACCGCGACGTTCGTGGCAACCGGCACCAACGACCCGATCGAGTACCGCTCGGGCGGCTACCGCTTCATTCAAATCGGCAACGTGCCGCCGTCGGGAAGCACCTCAGACTATCCGGCCAGCCAATGGTTCCTCCCGGGCTTCGCCCCGGGCGGCGCCTGGAGCAGCGGCGGCGCGCCGTTCGGTGAGGCGGGCTCCAGCTGCAGCGTGTTCAGCACCAGTCCGGTAGTGACGGTATGGGAGGCTTCCGACGTCACCGGACAGCAGGCCGTACCGACCACGGGCACCGGCATCCTGGTCCGGCGCGTCTTCACCACGCCGGTGGGCTTCAGCGGCAACCTGCTGGTCAACGTCGCGATCGATAACGACATCCAGGTCTATATCGACGGCACCGACATCACCAACCGCTCGGGTGTGGCCTTCACCGCACGGACCAACACCGACGCGGTGAACGGCAGTTGGAGCGCTTACCTCGCACCGTTCCGCCCGCACTCGGGCTGCGCCCAGCGCGATGACGGGACCTTCACGGTGCCCAGCTCGGTGCTCGTGGCCGGCACCACCCACACGATCGCGGTCTATGCCCACGACTGGGGTGGCGCGAGCTATCTCGATGTAGAGGTGGCGTTCGAGCCCACGGAGTAGGCAGGCGGGCAGGCGGGCAGGCGGGCAGGCGGGCAGGCGGAAGCCGAAAATTGCGGAAAAGTGAAAGGGAGGAACCCGGAAGTCCCGAGTTCCTCCCTTTCCCTTTTCACCTTCCCGCCGGCCCGCCTGCCCGTCCGCCCACTATTAGCCGCCCGTCAGTCTCCTGATCTCCTTCATCACCCGCCGCTGGTCTTTGACGGCGAGGAAGATCGTGTCGTCGCCGGCGATGGTGCCGACGACGTCGGGCCAGGCCAGGCGGTCGAGGGCGATGCCCACGCGATTGGCTTCGCCGGGCGGAGTGTGCAGAACGACGAGTGCGTCGCCGGCGGGCTCGGAGGTGAGGACGCCCTCCGCGATCCGGCGTTCGTCGGGGTCCTGGGTGGTGGTGCCGCGCGGGGGGCGGCGGTAGGCGCCATCCACTTTCACCAGCCGCAGCGCGGCGATATCGCGGCTGACCGACGACTGGGTGACATCCCATCCTGCCGCGGCGAGCGATTCGGCCAGGTCCTCCTGGGTGTGAATCGCCCTGGTGCTGATCAGCTCCAGAATCTTGAGGTGACGTTTGCGGCGGTCCGCGGTCATGGCGTCAGGCGGGCTGGCGGGCAGCCGGGCGGACGGGCAGGAGGCCGCGGCCCGCGAGCCGGGTCAGTGCGCGGGTAAAGCCTTGCCGCTGGCTCGAATTCCACCGAGCGGCGCGGCGGGCGCGGGCGCGCGCCTGGGCCAGACCCAGATCGCCGAGACCGCCGGTGGAGCGACGGCGGGACACGATCTGCGCCGACGAGGGCGATGGGAGATCGTCTCCCCGGGCGAGCGCCGCTTTCACCTCCCGGTACGCGACGCGGAACGCTTGTCCTTTCTCTACCCGGCGCATCACTTCGTCGGTCGCCAGCAAGCCGCCGTCGAGCGCCGCCGCGCAGCGGGCGCGGTCCACGCCGAGCATCGGCAGCGCCGCGGACAGCGCGCTCAGCATGGCCTCGGTGCGGTCGAGGCCGCGCATCAGCGGCTCCTTGAGGAGCTGGAAATCCCGGTGGTAGCCGCTGGAGAGCTTGGACTTGAGCAGGAGCACCGCGGCGAGATCGCTCTCCACCGCGGCCGCGCGGCCGCGGGTCAGCTCGAAGAGATCGGGATTCCGCTTCTGCGGCATGATGCTGGAGCCGGTCGAGAGCTCCGGCGGGAGGGTCAGGAAGCCGAACTCGTCGCCGCTGTAGAGGATCGCGTCCTGGGACAGGCGCGCCATCTCGTGGCCCAGCTGGGTGCACCAGAACAGCGCCGCCGCCTCGAGCTTCCCCCGTCCGCCCTGCACCGTCGCCACGTTGCGATCGAGACCGGCGAAGCCGAGCGCCTTCGCCGCGACCTCGCGCCGCAGCGGCAGCGGCACTCCGTACCCCGCGGCGCTCCCCAGCGGTGAGCGGTCGAGCCGGGGCCAGAGATCTTCCAGCGACTCCGCGGTGTCGAGCAGGCCCTCCGCATACGCCCCGGCCCAGAGCCCGACCGACGAGGGCATCGCGCGGCGCTGGTGGGTGTATCCCGGCCACAGGACCCGCTGGTGCCGGGCCGCGAAGCCGGTCAGCGCGAGACTCAGCTCCAGTGCTCCCGCGTGCAGTGCGAGGAGACGGTCCTTGAGGTAGAGCCTGAGATCGCACGCCACCTGGTCGTTGCGCGACCGGCCCGTGTGGAGCCGCTCGCCCAGGCCGGGGAGCCTGCGGGTGACCCAGGCTTCGACCGCGGTGTGCACGTCCTCCTGGTCGGCGCCGAGCGACAGCCGGCCGGCGATGACCGCCGCGAGCGCCCGCCGGAGTCCGTTGCGCAGGCGGGCGTGCTCGCGAACGCCGAGCAGACCGGACGCGCGGAGGCCTTCGATGTGTCCCAGGCTCCCGAGGATGTCCCAGGGCAGCAGCCGCGCATCCCAGGCCCGGTCGTCGGCCGCGGTGTGATCCAGCAGCCGCCGGTCGAGCGCGGCGCCGGCGCCCCAGAGCGTGGATGCCCGGCCGGCGCTCATGATCCGCCGAGGTACTCGCGGGCGAGACCGGCGTAGAACCCGCGGGCGGCGGTGACCTCGGGCAGATCGACGTACTCGTCCGGGGTGTGCGACCGGCGGCTGGTGCCCGGCCCCGCCTTGATCGCATCCACGTGGCGCAGGAACACCCAGTCGGAGCAGGTGGCGCTACCGAAGCGCGCGGCTTCGGGGCGGGCCCGGGCCGCGGCGGCGAGCAGCCGGGAGTTGGCCGGCGTCTCGCACGGCACCAGGCGGCGGGATGTCACCACCACCTCGGACTCGAGCCGCGCCCGCATCACCTCGGCGATCTCCTCGTGGGTCCAGTCGGGCGTGCTCCGCACGTCGAGAATCGCGGAGGCGAGCGGCGGGGTGACGTTCCGGCTCACCCCGGCCTCCAGCATGGTCGGCGTGGCGGTGGTGCGCCCCAGCACCGGATGGGTGCGCTGGTCGAAGAGCCCGTCGAGCCGCAGCAGATCGCGGGCGAGCACCAGCGAGGCGTTGACGAACTCGCCGTCGGCCGCGGCGTACCCGGCGTGGCGCTGGTCCCCCCGGGCGACCAGATCGACCATCATGAGTCCCCGCTGCGCCGTCGCGATGTCCAGGTTGGTGGGCTCACCGACCACCGCGGCGTCGATGGGGCCGGCCCGCTCCACCGCCTTCTCCATCGTGGTGTTCTTGGTCTCCTCGCCGTAGCCGAAGATGACGAGCAGCCGGCCGAGCTCCACCATGCTCCCAGCCGCCAGGTCGCGCGCGGCGGTGACCATGGCGGCGACCGAGGCCTTGGCGTCGCCGGAGCCGCGGCCGTAGAGGCGGTCGCCTTCGATCGCCGGAGCGAAAGGATCCCGGGTCCACCCGGCCCCCGGAGGCACCACATCCAGGTGGGACACCAGCGCCAGCGTGGGGCCCGGCCGGGCGCCGCGGACTTCGATGCGCACCGAAGTGTCGTCGCACACGACGTCGAGCCCCCAGGTTCGGGCGGTGTCTGCCACGAACGAGGCTACCGCCGCCTCGTCGCCGCTCACCGATGGAATGGCGACGAGCCGCTCCAGCAATTCCACCTCACCCCGCAAGGTCGACCCCCAGATACGTCGCCTTCTCCTTGCGGCCCACGATCATCGTGCCGCAACCCGCGCCGGTGAACACCTCCAACAGGAGCGCGTCGGGCGCGCGGCCGTCGATGATGTGGGTCCGCTCGACGCCGCCGGTGGCGGCCCGGATGCAGGCTTCCACCTTGGGCCGCATCCCACCGCCGAGCACGCCGCTCGCCATCAGGCCGGCCAGGTCATCGGGATCGGCGAAGGTGACCAGCGTCGATGGGTCGTTGCGGTCGCGGAGCACGCCGGGCGCGCCGGTGAGAAAGATCAGCTTCTGCGCCCGCATCGCGACCGCGAGCGACTCGGCGACGGTGTCGGCGTTGACGTTGAACACCTCGGCGTCTTCCCCGCCTGCGAGGCTGGCCACCACCGGAACGAAGCGAGCCTCGACCAGGGTGTTGAGGACGCGCGGATCCACCCGATCCACGTCGCCCACGTGGCCATAATCGACCTTCACCGTCTTGCCGCCGTCATCGACCACCTGCACCGGGGGACGCCGGTGGGCGGTGATGAGATCGGCATCGACCCCGCTCAGTCCGACGGCCTGTACCCGGTGGGCCCGGAGCGCGGCCAGGAGATCCACGTTGAGCTGGCCGGCATACACCAGTTTCGCCACCTCGAGCGCGGCGTCGTCGGTGATCCGCCGCCCCGCCACCATGCGCGGGTCGGCGCCGAGGCGGCGGCTGAGCGCGGTGGCCTGCGGCCCGCCACCGTGCACCACCACCAGGCGGATGCTGAGGGAGGACAGGAGGGCGAGCTGGCCGGTGACCTGCTCCAGTACCTCGGGGTCGGCCAGCACCTCGCCGCCGAGCTTGACGACGAAGACCTGGTCGCGATAGGCGCGGACGTAGCGGAGGGCGCCCTTGAGTCCAGCGATCCCCCGGGAAGTGTCGATGCTCACGATCCACCTGCCCGACTGCCCGCCTGCCCGTCCGCCAGCATCTCGAGCAACAGCGCCCGCTGCGCGTGGAGCCGGTTCTCGGCCTGATCGACCACCACGGAATTGGGACCGTCCAGAACGGCGTCGTCGATCTCGACGTTGCGGCGGACCGGCAGGCAGTGCATGACGATGCCGCGGCCGCCTCGGGTCGAGCGCAGGCGGTTCGGCGTGAGCTTCCAGTCGCGCAGGGCGGCGCGCTGTTCGGCTTCCTCCTCGGGCTTCCCGTAGAGCTTGACCGAGCCCCACGACTTCACATAGACCGCGTCGGCGCCGACCGTCGCGTCGTCGGGATCGTCGATGATGTGGACGAACTCGCCGCCGGACTGCTGGGCGGTGCGGCGGATCAGCGCGGTGTCGTCGGGGTCGAGCTCGTAGCCCGGCGGCCGGGCGATCACGATCTCCATGCCGAGGCTGGCGGCGGCGAGCGCGGCGCTGGCGGGCACGGCGGTCGGCAGGGCCTTCGGATGCCAGGCCCAGGTGAGCACGAAGCGCTTGCCGGCGGTCTCACCCAGCTTCTCGCGCAGCGTCATGGCGTCGGCCAGCGCCTGGCAGGGGTGGCGGCGGGCGGACTCGAGATTGATCACCGGCTTCTCGCAGTGGGCCGCGAAGCTGCGGAGGATGGCGTCCTGCCGGGCCACCGCCCAGTCCTTCCCCCGAGGAAAGCTCCGGACGCCGAGGGCGTCGGCGTAACGGCCCAGCACCCGAGCCGCATCCACGATGTGCTCCACCGTGTCACGGTCCATGACCGCGCCGGGCTCGGTCTCCAGCGACCAGCTGCCCTTCCCCGGCTCCAGCACCACCGCGTGCCCTCCGTGGAGGAACATCGCGGTCTCGAAGCTGGTGCGGGTCCGAAGACTGGGGTCCATGAAGACCATCGCCAGCACCTTGCGCTCGAGGCCGCCGGAGATCTCGCCCCGCTTGACCCGTCCCGCGAGGTCGAGCAGCGCGCTCACCTCCTCGGGCGACCAGTCCTCGAGAGCGAGGAAATCGCGCTTGGTCACGCGAGCACCTCCTCGAGTCCCGCCAGCAGCAGGTCGGCCTCGCGGGCGGAGAACGAGAGCGGCGGAAGCAGGCGGAGCACGTTGGGATCGGACGCGGTGCCGGTGATGATTCGCCGCTCGAACAGCGCCCGCTGCACTCCGGCGGCCGGGCGGTCGAGATGCAGCCCGAGCAGGAGGCCACGTCCGCTCACCCGCCGGACGCCGAGGGCGCGCGCGCCCCGCGACAGCCGGGCGCCGATCCGGACCGCGTTCTCGATCAGCCCGTCGCGCTCGATGACGTCGAGCGTCGCGAGGGCCGCCGCGCAGGGCACCGGCCCGCCACCGAACGTGCTGCCGAGGTCGCCGACGCCGATCGACGCCGTGATCGCCGCCGTGGCGACGACCGCGCCGATCGGCAGCCCGGAGGCGAGTCCCTTCGCCAGGGTGAGCACATCGGGCACGACGCCGACGGCTTCCGCGGTCGTGAACGCCCCGCAGCGGCCCACCCCACACTGCACCTCGTCGAAGACCAGGGCGGCGCCGCGCGCGTCGCAGACCCCGCGCGCCGCGCGAAGGAAGTCGGCGCTCAGATCACGCGCGCCCGAGAGTCCCTGCACCGGCTCGAGGATCACCGCGGCGACGGTGTCATCGACCGCGGCCTCCAGCGCGGGCACGTCGTCCGCCGGCACCCGGGTGGAGAGCGGAATGCCGCTCCTCGCCGCCGCCGCCTCGTAGCGGGCGCCGTCGGTGCAGGCCAGGGTTCCGACCGTCCGGCCGTGCCAACCACCGGTCACCGAGACGACTCCCTGCCGGCCGGTCGCCTTCCGGGCCAGATGCAGCGCGTTCTCGTTCGCCTCCGCGCCGGAGTTGCAGAAGAAGACCCGCTCCAGCGGGTCGGGACAGAGCGACGCCAACCGCGCCGCGAGCTGTTCCCGCAGCGGATGGGGGACGGCGGTCGAGTAGAACAGCAGCGCCTCGGCCTGCGCGGCGATCGCCCGCACCACGTCCGGATGGGAATGCCCCGTGGCCGCGACCGCGTGGCCGCCGTAGGCGTCGAGCCACTCGTTGCCCTCCTCGTCGATCAGCCAAGAGCCGCGGCCGCGCACCGGACGAATCGGGAACTGGGCGTACACTGGAAGGAGGGCGGGGCCGCGGGGCAGCGGGGCGGCGGGGCGGTGAACCCCATCCCCGGCTGTACGCGCCTCGGTGAGTTCCTGCCCCGCTGCCCCGCTGCCCCGCTGCCCCGCCTTCAACATGGAAACATTCCTCCCCCCTTGAGCCCCGCCGTCTCCTCGATGCCGAGGGCCAGGTTCATCGCCTGGATCGCCTGGCCGCCGGCGCCTTTCACCAGATTGTCGATCGCCACGGTGACCTGGACCTCCGTCCCATCGTCGCTCTCGGCCGCGTGGATCAGCGCGTAGTTGGTGCCGACCGCGTGAGTCAGCTCGGGGGGCCCGTCGAGGATGCGGACGAAGGGCCGCCCGGCGTACGCCTCCCGGAACCAGGACGCCGCCGACGCGCCGGGATCGCCGGCGCTGATCGCCAAGCCGGGGGGAAGATAGGCGTGGAGCGTGAGATAGATCCCCCGGACGAAAGGGCCCGAGTGGGCCATCAGCCGCGCGGTGGCGTCGGGCCGTCCGACCCATTCCCGCCACGACTGGAGCACTTCCGCCTCGTGCCGGTGGCCCAGCATCGAGTAGGCGAACACATTGTGCGCCCGCATCGGATGGTGCGTCGTGGCCTTGGGCTGGATACCCGCTCCGCTCGAGCCGGTGATCGCGAAGAGCGACGGCGTGAGATCGAGCCCGGCCCGGGCGAGGGGGTAGAGAGCGAGCTGCGCCGCCGTGGCGAAGCAACCGGGCGCGGCCAGGGCGCCGGCGCCCCGCAGCGCGGGGCCGAGCACGTCGGCCAGGGCGTAACAGAACCGCGGGATCAGCTCGGGCGAAGGATGCGGTCCGTAGAACCGCTCGTAGAGCGCGCGGTCGCGGATCCGGAAATCGGCGGCGAGGTCGATCACCATGCCCGGCTTCACCGCGAAGATCTCACCGGCCACACGGGACGATTCGCCGTGCTCCAGGCACAGGAAGACGACGTCCCGGTCCCGGGCGACCTCGGCCGGCGTGGCTCCGGAGAAGCTCGCGTCGGTGACGGTCGCGAGCGCGGGATGCACCTCGGCGATCGGCCCGCCGGGCTTGCTGCGGCTGGTGGCCACGCACTCCCGCACTTCGGGGTGCTGGTACAGCAGGCGGAGCAGCTCGCCGCCGGCGTATCCGGCCGCCCCTACCACGGCGACCTTCACGAGACGGCGGCCACCGCGAGGTTCTGCGACCGCTCGGTCCAGCCCGCGATCGCCGTCCGCACCGCCCCCACCAGCCCGGCGGCGTCCCGCCGCGCGTTGTGCGCCGGGAGGCCGAGCCCGCCGGTGATGTAGACCAGGCCCACTTCGTTGTCGGTGGCGGGCCCCGTCATGGCGGTGATGGGGAGGCCGAACTCGCGCTGCATCAGCTCCGCGGCACCCCAGCACGCCACGGGATCGGGCGCCGCCATGATGTAGGCCGCGCCGACCGACATCAGCTCGGGATCGCGGAGGATATCCTGCACGCCGTACTCGCCCAGGATCCCGTCGCCCAGCTCGGCGACCACCACGTCGGGCTTGGACGTCGCGAGCCGGTTGAAGATTCCCTTGGCGGTGGCGACGGTGACGCCCGGGTGGGTGCTGGCGATGCCGACGTCGTTGAAGGTGAGCGCGGCGACCGCGCCGGCGTCGAGCATGGAGAGCGCGTCGCGCATCAGGGACACGCCGGTCAGCTTGGCCGCGGCGACCCGGAGCCCGCTCCGTGCCAGCCCCCGCACCAGCTCGGTCGCGGCGACGGTCTTGCCCGCGTTCATGCAGGTGCCGGCGACATAGACCACCGGCACTCTGCTCTCCAACACGTCAGCCGGCGGCACTGCCCGGTCGCGGATGTGGGCCGGCCGGCCGACGCGGTCGCCCAGCTCGGGAAACGCGAGGATGGCGCCCAGCACTTCGGCGCGGAACGGGGGCCCGATCTCCGGATTCACCGAGGTGCAGCGCCCCAGGATCCCGCCGAGATTGAGGACTTCGATCGCGTCGCCGATCGCCAGGTGCGTCGGCACCACGCCGGCGTAGCCGCGCAGCGCCCGGCGGGTGCCGAGCACGCCGGCGAGCACGTCGCCCGCGCGGAGCGAGAGCATCCGGCCGGTCACGTCCTCGATGGTGTTGTAGGTGGACTTGTCCTCCAGGATGCGGACCGCGAGGACGTAGCCTTCCGCCGCGACGATTTCGTCGCCCACGATCACCTCGGGCGACAGGGCGGCGTTGCGGGTCGCTGAAGCGATTCGGTCGAGCCGGACACGGGTTGTTACCACCATCTGTAACTCCTTCTGAAGTTCCTTGAACCGTTCGTGGCCCCGGAAAGATTCACCACGAAGGCACGAAGCGCACGAAGGACACGAAGAAAAACAACAAACTATTTGTTGTTCTTCGTGTCCTTCGTGCGCTTCGTGCCTTCGTGGTGAATCTTTTCCTGACTCTCCCGACCAGCGTAAGCGCGCGCGGCAAGCAATGACGGCACGGCCGAGACCCGAGCGAAGGCCCGGGCCTCGTCCCCAGACCAGAGCCGGTTCTCCTCCCCGTACGTCGCGATGGAGGTGTCCATCATCGAGTGCGGGCTCCTGGTGCCGACCACCTGGAACCGGCCCGGCGCCAAACGCACCCGGGTCTCGCCGGTGACTCGGCCCTGGGAGCTGGTGATCATCGCCTCGATGTCGCGGAGGGCGGGGTCGAAGTACTGCCCCTCGTGCAGGCGATCGCCGTAGAATCGGCCGAGCTGGTCCTTCCAGAAGGTCTGCCACTTGGTCAGCACCAGCTTCTCCAGCTCGCGGTGCGCGCCGATGAGGATGAGCGCGGCCCCGGCCTCGAAGCCGATCCGCCCCTTGATGCCGAGGGCGGTCTCGCCGACGTGGATGCTCCGGCCGATGCCGTACTCGTCCGCGACCTCGCCCAGCCGGGCCACCAGCACTGGGCCCTCGACCGGCACCGCGTCGAGCGACACCGGGAGCCCGCGCTCCCAGCCGATCACGATCTCCCTCGACGCCGGGGCGTCGGCCGGCGGGTCGATCAGCTCGGGCGGAGGGCCGGCCCAGGTGTCGTGGGTCCACCCGCCGCCCCAAGTGGTACCCCAGAGACCGCGGTTCACGCTGTAGCTGCCCGCTCGGGCGGGGACCGGGAGCTTGCGCGCCTCGAGGTAGGCCATGGCCTGCTCCCGCTTCACGCCCGCGTCGCGAATCGGCGTGACGATCTCCAGCTCCGGCGCGAGCACCCGCAGCGCGACGTCGAACCGCACCTGGTCGTTCCCGGCGCCGGTGGAGCCGTGGGCCACGGCCTCCGCCCCGATCGAGCGGGCGATCTCCACCACTGAGAGCGCCTGCTGGGTCCGCTCGGCGGCGACGCTCAGCGGATAGACTTCGCCCCGGAGCACATTGCCCTGGATCAGGAAGCGGACGAACTGCTGATAGACCCGCTCCCGGGCGTCCACCTCATGGTGGGCCACGGCCCCCACCGCCTCGGCCTGTCGCCGGATGGCGGCGCGCTCGGCCGAGGTGGAGCCGCCGGTGTCGACGTGGACCGTGTGCACCGTCCAGCCGTCGTCGGCCAGCCGGGGCACGCAGTAGGAGGTGTCGAGCCCGCCGGAAAAGGCCAAGGCGATCGTGCGCTTCTGCATATTGCATGAATATGCGAGATTCACAGACTGGTGCAAGGGTCGACCGGCGGGCAGGCGGGCCGGCGGGCGGTTGTCACCTGAACGCAGTGAAGGGGACCATCTGAGGATGGCCCCCTTCGCTTTGCTCGGTGACAGCGAGGTCAGTGCAGCTGGCTGGTGTCGGCGGTGACGCCGGTGTCGAGATCGTGGACGTAGAGCGCGGCGCCTCGGCCGTCGGCTGTCTCGCTCACTACCTCCTGCAGGAGTCGGAGTGAATCGGTGAGGCTGGGGGCGAACGCGTACTCGAGACTGAGCGGCGCGGGTTCGCCCTCCCTGGCCTCAGGGAGGTAAGCGGCAAGAAAGCGGTCGATGATAACGGGGTGAATCTCGCGGTTGATGGGGTGGGGCAGGCCGTGGCGGCGCTCGATCTCATTGAGGAGGCGCTCTGCAATCAGCAGACGCTCCTGCTCAAGGGCGGCAGGAATCATCACATATCCCCTCGTCAGCGCGTACCGGCCTCCCTGGCGCGGCCGGTAGTGATTGGAATGGGCGGCGCCAGCGCCCCGGAGACCGCGCGAAGGCGGTTGGCATTCCTACCATTGGCCCGACCCGGCACCACGCGAAAGAGAAGAAAAACCGAACCACTCACGCCCGGCTTCCAGATCTTCCCGAGTGAGTGCATGCCCGCCGGCGATCCAGTGCAGATCGACCTCGGCACCCGAGTCCTTCAGCAGCTTGGCCAGCGCCTCGCTCTGGGCCCTCGGCACCAGCGGGTCCGCCTCCCCGGCGTGGATCCGCACCCGGACTCCCCGCAGATCGGGCCGTGTCTCCGGCACCAGCGGCACCATCGGCCGGAGCAGCAAGGCGCCGCCCAGCGTGTCGGGCCGGAGGAGGAGCATCGACGCCGCGATGTTCGCGCCGTTGGAGAGGCCGACGGCGACCGGCTTCCTCCCCGCGAATCCGTACTCGTTTCCGGCGGCCTCCACGAAATCGGCCAGCTCACCGGTGCGGGCGCGCAGGTCGTCGAGGTCGAATACCCCCTCGGCGAGGCGCCGGAAGAAGCGCGGCATCCCGTTCTCCAGCACCTTGCCCCGCGGGCTCAGCCGCGGCGCGCCCGGAAGCAGGGCCTCGCCGAGCGGCAGGAGGTCGTCTTCGTTGCCGCCGGTGCCGTGCAACAGCAGCAGTACCGGCCCGTCGGCGGCGCCGGGCAGGAAGCGGTGAGTGAAGCCGAGGTCGGCAGCCATCTATTCCTCCAGGACACCGGCGTGGGGCAGCCGGATCGGGGGCAGCGCCACCTCCAGCCGCGGGCGCATGGACTCGTAGCGGGCGGGAAGCTTGAGCGTGCTGCCCAGCTCGGCGGGACTCTCGTCGAGCGTGAAGCCCGGTCCGTCGGTGGCGATCTCGTACAGCACGCCGCCCGGCTCGCGGAAATAGATCGAGCGGAAGTACGTGCGGTCCCGCACCTCGGTCACCCCGACGCCGTCGCGCTGAAGCTGTGCCTGGCGGGCGAGCTGCTCCGCATCGTCGGCGGCGCGGAAGGCCACGTGGTGCACCGTCCCGGCGCCGTCGGTGCCGCGCCAGAATCCCAACGTCCGGCGCAGCTCGACGACCGTGCCCAGTCCGTCGCCCGCCGCCTCGAAGCGGAGCCGGTTACCGTCCTCCGCGATCTCCTTGAACTCCATCGTGCCCGCGAGGAAGGGCGCCGATCCGGCGTCGCCGTCTTCCCAGATCGTGACGCCGTGAATCCCGCGTACCGCATGCTCGGCGGGCACCGGACCCTCGGGCCAGCCCTCCACAGCTTCGGCGCGGGGCGTCGCGATCAGCTCCAGCATCAGCCCGTCGGGGTCGGCGAATGACAGCAGCTGCTCGCCGAACCGCTTGACCGGCCCCTCGTACTTCACGCCCCGGGACAGCAGCCGCTCGATCCAGAACCCCAGCGACCGCGGCGGGATGGCGAGCCCGATGCCGTTGATCTGCCCGCTGCCCTGGCGCCCGGGGCGGCCGGCGGTCCAGGGGAAGAAGGTGAGCAGCGAGCCGGGCCGTCCCAGCTCGTCGCCGTAGTAGAAGTGGTAGGTGCCCGGGTCGTCGTAGTTGATCGTCAGCTTCACCAGCCGCATGCCCAGGGTCCCGGCATAGAAGTCCAGGTTGCGCTGCGGCTCGCGGGCGATGGCGGTGACGTGGTGGATCCGCATGGCTACCTCGGCAACGTGGGACCGGAGCCGGCCCCAGTGCGCTTCAGCAGGTCCGCGATCTCGGCGAGATCGTCGCGCGACAGCTCGATGCCGCCGGCGTCGATCCAGCCATCGACCTGCTCCGGCGTCCGCGCCCCCACAATCGCGCCCGACACCCCGGTCCAGGCGAGGGTCCACGCGATCGCGACGCCGGCGACCCCGGTGCCGAGCCGTTCGGCGATGGGGCGCAGGCCGTCGCGGAGGGCGAGGTTGCGGCCCAGGTTCGGCTGGCGGAAATCGGAGGAGCGGCGCCGCCAGTCTTTCTCCGGCAGCGACGCCACCCGCGCTTCGCTGAAGCGATCGGTGAGAAGACCGCTCTGCATCGGACTATAGCCGATGACGCCGGTGCGGCGCTCCGCGCACCAGGGGATTTCCCGCTCCGCCGCCCCGCGGCGGATCAGCGAGAACGGGGGCTGGAGCGAATCGACGTGCCGGAGGGCTTCGCAGCGCTGGAGCAGCGACACGTCGAAGTTGGAGACCCCGGCCGCCCGCACCTTGCCCTGCTCCACCAGCCGCTGCATCTCGGCCCAGGAGTCTTCCACCGGCGTGCCGGTCTCATCGGGCCAGTGAAACTGGTAGAGGTCGATCCGCTCGACGCCTAGCCGGCGAAGCGATGCCTCGCACTCCTTGCGGATGGACTCGGGGCGAAGCACCTGGCGAGGCGACGCCATGTGATCGTCCTGGTCCCACACCTGACCGCACTTGGTGAACACGAACGGCCGCTCTTCGGCCGGAATCCCGTCGAGCGCGCGGCGGACGACCTCCTCGGAGTGACCGAGGCCATACACCGCGGCGGTGTCGATCCAGTTGATGCCGCGCGAGATCGCGTGGCGGATGGCGGCGACCGACTGCTCGTCGTCCTGCGGTCCCCAGCCGAAGGCCCAGTCGCCGCCGCCGACCGCCCAGGCGCCGAACCCGACGGTGGTGATCTCCATGTCCGTGGTGCCGAGGCGGCGGGTAGCCAGTGATGTGCGCATATCGCAAATGTAGCTTGGGTCACTCGACGCGCACGTTCACCTCGTCCACATCCCCCGCGGCGGAGACCGCGCGGAACCGGTGAGCGCCCGACTGGAGATTCCACCGCCCCGCCCCGTGCGGAACGCCATCGACGATCCAGCGCACCGCGCCACCCCGGCCGCCCGCGGCGCGCAGCGCGACCGTGGCGAACCTCGGCTCGACGCCCGGCGACAGGCGATAGATGTCGCCTTCGCGAGGCGAGACGATCTGGAACCGGGCCGGGACCTCTCTGGATCCGGGAGCAGTGCCGCCCTGCGCGACATGCGCGAGCGACTGCTGTGCCCACTCGGCATACTCCACCGGCAGGGTCACCTCGCCATCTCCGTCGTGCCAGCGGCAGACGTCGGCGGGCGCGTGGCCCGGCGCGAACCACTCGGAAGCAACCGGGCAGGTGGGACCGGGCCGGAGCCCGGAGAGCCGGCAGACCGCCGAAGCCACGGCGCCGGTCGAGCCGGGATCCGGCAGCGCGCCAGCGGGATAGCGGCGTGCGGTGGCGAGCACCGCGCGGTGGAGCAGTGGTCCCGCCCCGCTGACGCCGCTCACGCCATCCATCGGCCGGCCGCTGAAGTTTCCGACCCAGACCGCGACGGTGAAGCCGCCGGTGGCGCCGACCGCCCAGTTGTCTGTGAAATGCCGGCTGGTGCCGGTCTTGGCGGCGACGGGGAAGGGAAAGTCGAGCGGGCTCTCGACGCCGAACCCGGGGATCCGCGCCACCGGATCGGCCAGGATGTCCAGCACCTGAGCGACCGAGCGCGCGGTCGCGAACCGGCGGGACTCGCCGCCCACCCGCCCGGGAGTGCCCGCCCGCCAGGTGTACGGGCGCCACTCGCCCAGGTTGACCAGCGCCCGATATCCATTCGCCAACTCGAGCAGGGTGATGTCGCCATTGCCCAGCGCGAGGCCGAGCCCGTAATGATCCGCGCTCCGGCCGAGGGAGCCGAACCCGGCCCCGCGGAGCACGTGCAGCAGGCTGCCGACGCCGTAGCGGTCCGCCAGCTCGACCGCGGGAATGTTGTAAGAGCTGGCGAGCGCCTCGCGGGCGCGCACCGGACCGTGGAACCGGCGGTCGTAGTTGCGGGGCCGGTAAGGCCCGGTGCCGGTCTGATAGACCGCCGCGATGTCGGGAAGAATCGTGGCGGGCGTGGCACCGCGGTCGAAGGCCAGAGCATAGACGAACGGCTTGAGGGCGGACCCGGGCTGGCGCGGGCTCAGCACCATGTCCACCTGGCCGGCGGTGTCGGCCCAGAAATTCGGGGAGCCGACCCAGGCGAGGATCTCGCCGGTCCGATTGTCCAGCACGACCGCCGCGGCGTGGCGCGCACCGCGGTCGGCCAGCGACTCGACCGCGTGCCCCACTTCGCGCTCAAGCTCGGTCTGGAGGGCGAGGTCGATGGAAGTGCGCCAGGTGGCCTGCATCCGGGCACCGCCCAGCTCCGCCCAACCCAGCACGCGGGTGGTGAAGTGTGGCGCCAGGAAGGGCTGGGAGCGGCGTCGCTCCAGCACCGGCTCCCGCCGCGCGCGCTCCGTCTCCGCGGGCGCCGCGTAGCCGTAGTCGGCAAGCCGGTCGAGCGCCGCGTCGCGGCGGCGGCGCGCGCGCTCGGGCGCGAGCAGCGGGTTCTCGCCCGATGGCGCGCGGGCGATGCCGGCGAGGAGGGCCGCCTGCCCCAGGCTCACGCGCTCGGCGCTGGTCCCGAAGTAGAGCCGCGCCGCGGCATCCACCCCGACGGCGCCCTGGCCCAGCGGCACCCGATTGAGATACTGCTCCAGGATCGCCTGCTTGCCGAGGTGCCGCTCCAGTCGGAGGGCCCAGAGGGCCTGCGCGACCTTGCCGCGGAAGGTGCGCGGCACCGGGTGCAGCATGCGCGCGACCTGCATGGTGATCGTCGATCCCCCCGACACCACGCGACCCGCCCGAAGGTTGATCCACGCGGCCCGCGCCGCCGCTCTCGGATCGACGCCGTAGTGACGGCCGAAGCGCCGGTCCTCACTGGCGACGAACGCCGCGATCAGGTCGGGATCGATGTCCGCCACCGCCACCCAGCCGGCGCGGCTTCCGTCGGTCGCGCGGGTGGTACGCAGCTCCCGGCCGAAGCGGTCGAGCAGCGTGACCGCGGCCGGCGCACCGGTAGTGAGCATGCCGCCGGGCAAGGGGCGGGCGATCCAGATGCCGACGCCGGCAACCGCCACGGCGAGCGCGAGACCCGCCAGGAGCCCGCGGCTCATCGCCCCGCCGCCCGCACGGTGAACACGCCGCCGTCGCTCTCGCCGAAGACCGCCGGGTTGTACATCTCCTCGGCGTGGGCCGGAGGGCGGGCGAAGACGCCCGGCGTGGTGGCTCGCGCCAGGTAGGTCGCGGTGTAGCTGCCGGGCCAGAGCCGGGTCGCCGCGAAGACGACGCGGTCATCCCGCATCTCCCGGTGGTCGAACGGCGACCACCATCCCGCGTCCCAGCTCCCATACACCCACGGGACCATCCCACCGCCATCGTCCGAGGGCTCCGTCGCGGCGGAGTCGGCGGCACCGGGACCGACCCCGCCGACGGTGCGGAGGCTCAGATCCACGGCCTCCAGGCCGGCCGGCAGCGCGTCGTCGAGGATGACGAAGTGGCGCTCCGCGGGCGCCGTGATCCGGAGCCGCACCCGGACCAGCTCGCCCTCCGCGACCTCGGTGATCGGCCGGCCGCCTTCGTAGCTCTCGTACCACCGCTCCACCGCGATGCCCCGGTCGCCGGGACGCACCGGCGCCTTCCGGGGGACGACGGTGGCGGTCAGGAAGTAGAAGACCGGGGGACCCCCGGCGCCCGCACGCAGCGAGAGGGAGAGATCGCCGCCGCCCCGCAGCACCCGGTCCAGCGCGACCCGCTTCTCGCCGGCGTCGCCGAGGGCTTCGACATCGAACACGGTCTTGTCTCCTACGACGACCCGGACTCCGCGCGCCGCGCCGGCCAGCTGGTGCCGCTGGAACTCCGCCAGAGCGGCGACCGCTGTGCCGAGATCCTGAGTGTTCCAGGACCACTCGGCGCCCCTGCCCTGCTGCACCAGCGTCTCCACCATCGGGCCCACCAGCGGATGGGCCGGATCCACCGCGAGCGTGGCGCTCAGCAGCCAGGCGAGCGGCCGCACCGGGGAAAAGAAGTAGAAGTCGCGGCGGGTCGCCTTCGGCAGCGTCGCGCGCCTGCCCTCGATCTTCACCTGGTCCCAGGCGGGCCGGAGCAGGCGCAGCGCCTCCGTGCGGTCGTTCCCGCGCGCCAGGATGTGGGCCAGTCGGATCCGGTCTTCCCAGGCGAGCTGCGCCGCCAGACGCAGCAGCTCGTTCTCCGCGGCGCGGTCGCGCAGACCGGCGCGGCTCAGGTAGTCCAGCGCGAGCACCCGGTCGCTGAGCCGGACGGCGCTGCTGTCGTACCAGGCGAGCACCGGCGCCAGGATGGGCCCCTGCTCGACGAGCGACCGCTGGAGATACGCCCCGAGCCGGGCGAGCACGGAGTCGCTGACCGCGAGACCGGCGACCTTCGCGTCCAGCAGGATCGCGCCGGCGTAGGCGCTGAGCCACGGGGTGGTCCAGTCGGCGCCGCTCCACAGTCCGATGCCGCCGTCGGGCCGCTGGCGCCGTGTGAGGGTGGCGACCACCTGCTCCAGATCGCGCCGAGCCTGCCGCGCGAGCGCGGAGTCGCCACCCAGATCCTGGCCGGCGCGGTAGAGGGCGAGGAGCGGCTCGGCGGAGCTGGCGATCTGCTCGGTGCACCAGTAGGGATAGACCCGGAAGCGATGCCGGGCGCCGCGGATCATCGCGAGCGGCGAGGTGCCGAGGCTGAGCTGGAGGCTGGATCGCGCCGGATCCACGTCGTCGGGCAGCTCCAGCGTCGCGGTGGTCGAGTCGTGGAGAACCCCGGCCACGGTGAACGACTGGGCGTGGTGCGCCGGCCGCATCGGCAGGGCGAGCGCGACGGCGTCGGCATCGGAGCCCGACCGCGCGGTGAATTGAAAGCTTGCCCGCGCCGAGCTGTCGCCCGGCCCGGCCAGGAAATCGAAGCGCACCTCCCTGCCCCGGCCCGGCTCCAGCGTCGCATCGCGTTTGCGCCGGCCTTCCAGCGTCACGCCGCTCGCCTTCGCTTCGACGGTAGCCCTGGTCTCCTTCCCCTCCCGGCGATTCACCACCACACCCGCGGCGAAGCGGTCGCCGTCGCGGAGGAAGCGCGGCAGCGCCGGCCGCGCCACCAGCGGCCGGGTGACGAGCAGCGACGACCGGCCGCTGCCGTACCGGTCGCCCGCGGTCACGGCGACCGCCATGACCCGGAAGGTGGTGAGGTTGTCGGGAAGCTTCGCCGAGGCGACGCCGGTGCCCCGCGCGTTCGTCACCAGCGAGCCGAGGAAGAAGGCGGTGGTCTGAAACCGGCTGCGGAGAATGTCGGCCGCGTCGGCGCCGCCCCCGCCGCCGGGGGCCCGCTTGCCCTTCTCGCCCTCCGGCACTTGCGGCGTCACCGTGGTGAGCGTGCTGGCCAGCCGCATGCCGAGTCCGCGCGGGCGGTAGAGCAGGTCGAGCGGATCGGGCGTGGTGTAGCCGGTGAGCGCCAGGACCCCTTCATCCACGGCCCACAGGGTCACCTCGCTGCGAGTGACCCGCGCCGACGGCGTCGCGCACCCGGATGGCGACCCGCGCCGTGTCGCCCGGCCGATACTCCTTCGCCAGCGGTACGACGCCGACCTCGAGCCGCTTCCGCTCCGGCGTCACCCGGAGCTCGGCGTAGCCGACGCGCACGGTCGGCCGCCCGGGGTCGTCAAGCGGCCCCGGCGGCGCGCTCCGGCCCCGGGTGACGACGATGGAGACGAAGACGTTCGGCGCGAGCGCCTCGGTGATCGGGAGCGACAGCGTCGTGGTGCCGCTCCCGATCCGCATCCGGCGCTGCTCGATCAGCCCCTCGCGCTCCAGGGTGATCCAGGCCTCCGCCCCGGTGAACGGCGAGGCGAAGAGAATCGTCGCGGTATCGCCGACCGAGTAGCGGGTGCGGTCGGGGACCACGTCCATCTTGAACTGGCTCTCGTCGTTCCAGGGCACCCAGTCGCTGCCCACCGCCCAGCGATAGACGCTGGTGGCGGCCGGCCGGCCGGCGGCGTCCACGGCTCGGAAGGTGGCGATATAGGAACCGCCGCCCGGCGGGGTGAACCGGCAGGAGCGCGGCTCGGCGGCCGTGGTGCTGGCGCAGCGGGCCACCGTGTCGGACACCCACTCCCCCACCAGCTCCGCGTACCCGTTGCGCTCCCGGCGCACCTGGTGCCACTCGCGGCGCACGACGACGCCGGCGACCCGCACACCGCTCACCCGCTCGCCGTCCGGCCGCACGGCGATGACCCCGATCGCGGCGGGCTTGCCCGCGGTCCAGAAGTAGGTCTCGCCCTCCGGCTTGGCCCCCAGATAGAAGGCCGCCGGATGCACCGTGACGGTGGCCGAGGACGAGACCGTCTGCCGGTTCACGTCGGTGACCGTGGCCTCGAACGTGGCCTGCGCCGGCCGCCCTCGGTCGGTCTCCGCGAGCGGCAAGCGAAGCCGAAGGCGGCCGGCGGCGTCGAGCGTGTCGAGGCCGCTGGCCGACACCCGGACCGGCGCGCGGGGCTCGGACAGCTCCTCGTACCACCAGCCGCCGTCACCCACGTAAAACCCTTCGGTGCCTGGGATGGCGACCCCGCCGTAGAGCAGCGACTCCTGACGGAGACTCCATCGCACCGCCGCGCGGCCCATCGGCGCGCCGAACAGGTAGCGAGCCTCGACCGCGGTGCCGAGCGAATCGCCGGCGAAGCGTACGCCGCTGTCGGCCGCAACCTCGACCAGAAACTCCGGCGGCCGGTATTCCGCGACCCGGTAGGACGTCTGGGCGACGTCGGTCCAGCGCCCCTCGCGCCGGAGCTGCGCCACCAGCCGGTACTCACCCAGCGCCGCGCCGGCGGGGATCAGGAAGCGCTGCTGGCCGGTGCCGAACCGGGAGAGCGCGACGGTCGTGTCGCGCAGGACGCCGGCCTCTCCGCTCTCGTCGGCCCGGTCGTGGAACAGCCAGCGGAGGGAGTCGCCGGCGCCGGGCGTCGCGAGCGCGCCGAGCGGACCGGTCCGGACGATCGCCTTCGCGAAGAGCGGCTCACCCGGACGGTAGATGCCCCGCTCGGTGAAGAGCGCGGCCGCGGCCGGTAGGCGGTCGCCACCCCAGGCGGGCTGGACGTTGAAACGCCAGGGGCTGAGATCGGGATCGTAGTCATTGATCCCCAGCACCGCGCGGTCCGCGCCGAGGGCGACGGAGACGTAGCCCTGGAACCCGGACCAGCGATCCTCGCTGAGGTCTGCGGTATCGGCGGCAGGTTGCGGGGCGAAGTGCCGCAGCCGGACCAGTCCGGTCGAGTCGCTCTTCGCCCGGCCCAGCACCCGGCCCTTCGAGTCGTGCAGCGTCACGGTTGCGCCTGCGCGCGCCCGGCCGTCTTCGGCGCCGGTCACCCACACGGCCGCCTCCTCCGCGCCGACCCGGGCGTGCACGCCGAGATCGCTGACCTGCACCAGGGCGATGGGACGGTAGGTGCGGCTCGCGGAATCGAGCCTCGTGCTGGTGATCTGCACCGCCATCAGCGCGGGGCGCGATCCGCCCCGGGCGGCCGGGGGAGACAGCGGGACGCCATAGAGCCTGACCCGGTCCCGCTCGCCGCGGACCGGGATGCGGCGGCGCTCCGCGTTGGCCATCAGGGCGGGCCAGAGCTCGCGCCAGCTCCACTCGCTGCGCGCAAGGAACACGTGCTCCAGCGAGTCGGGGACCGGCGCGACGAGGACCTCGAGGGTGTCGATATTGACGTAGGTGAGCCCGAAGGTGCGGGCGCCCGTGCGCTCCACCAGGGTCCGGCCCGAGGGGTAGTCGATCGCGGGCGCGTAGCCGGTGGTCCGCATTGTCGCGACCGGGTTGCCGGACAGCGTCTGGCCGAACCCGTCGGTCAGGGACCGGTCGGCCACCACCGCGTAGCCGGTCCGCGGCTTCAGCTCGGCCTCGAGCACCCACTCGGCGCGGACGTCGGAGGTGTCGGCGATGGAGAACTTCGCGGCGGGGCGGACCGACAGTCCGCGCAGCACTTCGGCGCCGCGGACCGGAGTGCTGAACTGCACGGTCAGGGGACCGGTGGGGCAGATGGTTCCGCCCCAGCTGCACCGGGCGCGGACCACCCGGAAAGCGCCGTAGGTGGAGAACTCCCACCGCCGCGGCTCGGCCTTGCCGCGATCGTCGAACGAAGCCGGCGTCACCAGGTGCCCGGTGCAGCCGCGCGGCAGCGGCGCCGCTGGCGCGAGGCGGACCACACGGCGGAGGCCGTCGGCGGCGCGATCGCGGTCCCAGCCGCCCGCCTCGCGGTAGTCCCAGCGGTCCTCGCTCGCGACCGGCCGCTGGCTTTCCATCCTGAGCCGCACGACGCCGGGCGAGCGACACAGCCGGTTGAATTCCAGGTAGGCCGAGCGGCTCACGAAGGACGAATCGACCGGGGCGTCGGTCACCAGCTCGAATTGGCTCTCGGGCGTGAGATAGCGTCCGCGCTCCGACGGCCCGACCGGCGAGCCGGCGAGGATCCGGGGACCGCGAACCCGGAACGAATGGACGAAGGGCCCGGTGAGCCGGCTCCCGTCCATCGCCTGGAACCGATCGGAGATCGTGATGGTGAACGAGCCGTTCGGCGGCAGCGGCTCAGCCGGGCGGAACCGGATGGTGACCGGATCCCGCCACTCGACGCGGCCGGCGACCGCCGGCTCGATGCGGAAGAGCTTGCCCGGATCGACCGTCCGGTCGAGCGAGCCCGCGACCGGGCGGTCGAACGTGACGGTGACGGCGGCCGTCGGAGCGGCGTCTTCGGAAGGGACCACCCGAAGGACGCGCAGCTCCGGCACCGGGTCCGCGACCAGGAGAAGTCCCGCGGCGGCCAGCAGTCTCAACGACGTCAATTGTGAGGGAGCATCCACCAAATAGTGTAGATATTTCTCGCGGCTCTTACCTATATTGGGGCTCGCAGCGCCATCTTTCAATATGTACAAGCCGATGAACGGCTGGGCAGCGCCGTGTGTCCCCCCAGAGCTGGAGGCATGATGCGCAGGTTCGCTTTCGCCCTCATCGCGGCGTCCCTCGCCGCGTCCCAATTGCAGGCCCAACGCGCGGGCAACATCGAAGTCGGCCTCTTCCCGACCATCGCGTATTTCGACCGGGCGCTCCGGCTGACTCAGGCCAAGGGAGGGCCGGGTGGTCGCCTGGGCTTCTTCTTCAGCGACAGGCTGGCCATCGAGGTCGATGGGTCCTGGGTTCCCACCGAAGCGCGGAATAATGTCGATGTGGACTACATGCCGATCCACGCCCGGCTGGCCCTCAACCTCCCGGCCAGCGAGACCGTGGGCTTCGTCATCGGCGGCGGCTATACCCTCACGCGGTTCAGCGACGGCTACGACTTCAGCGATCACGGCGCCACCGGCGGGCTCGGAATCCGGCTCGGCCTGGGCGACGTGACCTCGATCCGGATCGACACTTACGTCGATTACATCCCCTCGCCCGACAACGGATCCACCGACAACTGGCACTGGGGCATCCAGCCCGGATTGAGCTTCCTGCTCGGCGGCCGGTCGGCCGGTCCTCGCGACCGCGACCAGGACGGCGTGCCCGATGATGTGGACGAGTGCAAGAAGACGCCGGCGGGCGACCGGGTCGATGCCCGCGGCTGCACCGTGAAGGATGCCGACGGGGACGGCGTGTTCGACGACACGGATGCCTGCGCGGACACGCCGGCCGGCGACAAGGTCGATGCGAAGGGGTGCTCGCTGCCGAAGGACGCCGATGGCGATGGCGTGCTGGACAACGTGGACTCCTGCGCCGACACCCCGAAGGGCGACAAGGTCGATGAGAAGGGCTGCTCGCTCCCCAAGGACGCCGATGGCGACGGCGTCACGGATGACACCGATGCCTGCGCCGATACCCCAGCCGGCGCTCAGGTCGATGCCAAGGGCTGCGGTCCGTCGCAGCGCGACGGCGACGGCGACGGGGTGAACGATGACAAGGATCGCTGCCCCAGCACGCCGTCGGGCGTGGAAGTCGATGGCGAGGGCTGCCAGGTCCTGTTCCAGCCCACCAAGAAGACCCTGATTCTCGAGGGCGTGAACTTCGAGACCGGCAAGTCGACCCTGACGACGGATTCCGAGGCCATCCTCAACGGCGTCGCCGAGTCCCTGGTGGCGAACGACTCGATCCGGGTCCAGGTCACCGGCCACACCGACAACACCGGCTCGCTCGCGACCAACCGGCGGCTCTCCCGCGCCCGGGCGGACGCGGTTCGGACCTATCTCATCTCCAAGGGCGTGGCCGAGGACCGGCTGACCGCCCGAGGGTTCGGGCCGGACCAGCCGGTCGCCTCCAACAAGACGTCCGAGGGCAGAGCGCAGAACCGGCGGGTGGAGTTGACCAGGCTCAACTAGTCGAGAACAGCGGGAAAAGTGAAAAGGGAGGAACCTCGAAGTTCTGGGTTCCTCCCTTTCCCTTTTCACCTTCCACGCTTCACCCTCACGCTCTTTTCCCAGGCTACAGCCCCTTGGGAATCCTCGTCCCCGGCGGGGTCAACCTCTGCTCCGCCGCGGCCAGCTCCTCGGGGGAGACCTCCGCGTCCTTCTCTTCCAAATATTCCGCCCGGTACATCCGGATCAGCTCGAAGAAGTAGGAGATCGCCAGCGGCCCGATGAACAGGCCGAGCAGGCCGAAGTAGCGCAGGCCCAGGAACGCGCCGATGACGGTGACGAACGGGTGGATCTGGGCCCAGCGGCGGAAGACGATGGGACGGATCACGTTATCGACGTTGCCGACCACCAGGATGCCCCACACCACCAGCCCGATCGCCGCGCCGTAGCGGCCGTCCATCACGAGGGCGGCGGCGCCCGGCCCCCACACCAGGCCGCTGCCGACGACCGGCAGGATGGCGAAGATGATCGTCACCACGCCCCAGAAGAAGGGATTCGAGAGGCCCACGACCCAGAAGGCGAGGCCGATCGCGAGTCCCTGGACGCTGGCCGTCACGCCGGTCCCGACCAGGGTGGAAATGGTGACGTCGGTGAAGCGGCGGCGCAGGATCTCGGCGCTCGCGGTGGAGAAGGGGATGAGGGGGCGGACCGATCGCCAGGTGGATTCCGGCGCGAGCAGCAGGTAGTAGAGCCCGAAGAAGGCGATGGTGAGCTGGATGCCGGTCCGGGTCGCGGTCCCGATCAACCCGATGGCGCTGGCTCCGATGAAGGAGACCACCTGGGAGCCGATCTGCTCCAGCTGGGCGCCGACCTGGTAGGGGCCGACCCGGATCCGGCTGATCCGGGCGAGGAGGGGGCTTCGGATCACCCCGGTCGCCATGTCCTGCGCTTCCGCCGCGACCAGGCCGATGGCGGAGACCCCGGGTCCCAGGACCAGCAGGATACCGAGCACCACCACGATGCCGGCGGCGATCGAGGGCGACAGCCAGCGGGTCAGCCACCGATGCACCGGCGCCATCACGACATAGAGGACGGGAGCGCCGATGAGCCCCGTGCTGAACGGCCACAGAGCCAGCGCCAGCGCGAGTCCAAGGGCGAAAACCAGCCAGGCCGCGCGCTGCCGCTCGGTGTCCAGGAAAGGCATCCGAAAAGAGTATGCCGCAAAGGCTTCCGCCGCCACTGCGAGGAATTGCGCGCCCTTGCCCCCACCGCATCCGGCCGCAAGATTGGCTGTCTCACCCTCTTGCCTGCGCAGGGATCGCCGCATGACGCTGACGGACCCCCGGCTCTCCTATGGTAGTCTCCCCGTCTTGCTCTGGACCGCCGGTCCGGACGGGACCTGCGACTACCTGAACGAGCGCTGGACCGAGATGACGGGCCGCCGCCTCGACGACTTGCTGGCCTGGGGATGGGTCGAGTCCCTGCACCCCGACGACCGCGACCAGGTCGTGGCGGCGTACCGGGCCGCGGTAGCCGATCGCCGGCCGGTGCGGCTCGAATTCCGCATGCTGCACCAGAGTGGCGAGTACCGATGGTTCCTTGGCATCGGCGAGCCGTGCCACCGCAGGGACGGCAGCTTTCTCGGCTACAGCGGCTCCACGACCGACGTGACCGACCGCCGAGCGCTGGAGGAGCGGCTGGTGGAGCTGGGCCGGAGCGGTGAGATCGCTCAACTGGCCGGCGGCATCGCGCACGACTTCAACAACCTGCTGACCGGGATTCTGGGGCACGTGGCGCTGCTGATGGACGAGGGCTCACTGCCGCCGGAAGCCCAGGACGACCTGGCCCAGATCCGCCTCGCCGCCGACCGCGCGGCGACCCTCACCCGCCATCTGCTGGCCTTCAGCCGCCGCCCTCAGCTCGCACCGCGCTTCCTCGATCTCAACCAACTGGTCGCCGGGACCCTGAGCGCCATCCGCCAGGTCGCCGGCAGCGCGGTCGAGGTGACCTTGGAGCTGGAGGAGGATCTGGAGCCGGTGCTCGCCGACCCCGCGCAGCTGGAGCAGATCCTTCTCCAGCTCGGCGCCCACGCCCACGCCTCGATGCCGGGCGGCGGACGCCTGTGGCTCAGGACCGGCCGGGCCGAGGCCGACGAGGCCTTCGCCGCCGGCCGCCCCGGTCTTCGGCCGGGATCCTATGTGACGCTCGAGGTGGGTCACGGCGGGCCGGCCCTGGCGCCGGACGAGCTGGCGCGGGTCTTCGATACGCGGCCCGCGGCGCCGGGCGGTACCGGCGTCGATCTCTCGGCGGTGGCGCTGATCGCGCGGCAGAGCGGCGGCCATATCGCCGTTGAGAGCACTCCGGAGCGGGGCACGATCTTCACGCTCCTCATCCCCAGGGTGGAGGCGGGACGGGAGATCGCCGACGAGCCCGACGCCGCCGCGTACGGCGGCAGCGAGACGATCCTGCTGGTGGAAGACGACGCCCAGGTGCGCGAGGTGGGGCGGCGGGCGCTGGAGCGGATGGGCTACAACGTGCTCATCGCGGGCGACGCCGAATCCGCCATCGCCCAGACCGACCGCCATCCGGGCCACATCCACCTGCTGATCACGGACGTGGTCCTGCCCAGAATGAGCGGCCGCGAGCTGGCCGCGCGGCTCGCGATCCACCGGCCGTCCATCAAGGTGCTCTACGTCTCGAGCACCAGCGACGCCGCCATCGCCCGCCACCGGCTGCTGGAGCCGGGCACCGAGTTCCTGCAGAAGCCGTTCTCCCTCGACAACTTCCTGAGAAAAGTCCGGCACATTCTCGGCGTCGATCACACCGCCGAAGAGGCCATCCCATGGGCGCGCTCGCTCGCCTGATCGAGGGCATTCCGCCCGAACGCCTGGCGCTCGCCGCGGGCGCCGCCGCGCTGCTGGCCATGGCGCTGCTGATCGCGCTGATCGTGCAGCTGGGAAAGCGGCGCGCCGCCGCGCGCGCGGCCTCGGAGGCGCGGGGCCACCTGCGCACCGTCACCGGCACGATGCGCGAGGGCATCGTCGCCTACGACATGAAGCTCCGGCTCGCCTTCGTGAATCCCGCCTTCGAGCGCCTCACCGGCTACGCCGAGGAGGACATCCGCGACCAGGAGTTCCTCCAGTACATCCACCCGGACGACCGCCCGGCGCTCACCGCCGAGTGGGAGATCCTGGCGCAGGGTGGCTCGCTCCGCGACCAGGAGTATCGCGTCGTCACCCGCACCGGGCAGCATCGCTGGTCCTCCAGCTCCTGGGAGCCGTTGCGGGACGAGGCCGGGCGGCAGGTCGGGTACGTCGGCACCGAGTTCGACATCACCGAACGGAAGCTGGCGGAAGAGGCCATGCGGCTCGACACCGAGCTGTTCCAGGCGATGATCGAGGTGCAGCAGGCGGTGGCGGCGGCGGGGCTCGATTCGCAGACCGTCATGCGGGTGATCGCCGATCGCGGCGTCCGCCTCACCGGGGCGGACGGCGCGGTGATCGAGTCGATCGAGGGTGACGAGTTGGTTCCCCAGGTCCACATCGGGCTCGATGCCCCGCGGCTCCGCCTGGCGGACAGCCTGTCGGGGCTCGGCGTGCGCACCGGGGACCTGCAGCGCTCGGACGATGTCTTCAACGATCCGCGGATCGGCCACGACGCGTACCGCAACCTGGGCATCCGCTCCCTGCTCGTGGTGCCGCTCACCGACGAGCAGCGCACCCTCGGCGTGCTCAAGGTCGTCGCCACCCGGCCGAACGCCTTCTCCGACCGCGACGCGAAGGCGGTCCGCCTGCTCGGCGGTCTCATGGGGGCCGCGCTGGGTCACGCCGCCGCGTACGAGAGCCGCCAGCTCCGGTTGGAGGAGCGGACCCGCGCGCTCCAGGAGAGCGAGCAGCGGTTCAAGCAGCTGGTCGATGTGGCCCAGGAGGGGATCTGGCTGGCGGACGACCGCGGCGTCATCACCTACGTCAACCAGCGCATGGCCGAGCTGCTGGGCTACCAGAACGGTGCGATGCTGGGCCGCCGGGTCTATGACTTCATCGACGCGGCGTCACGGGCCGGCGCCCAGCGCACCCTGGCGCGGCCCTCCGCCCCGGGAGGCGAGAGCCGCGACCTCCGCTTCCTGCGGCGCGACGGCGGCGAGCTGTGGGGCCTGGTCTCGGCCAGTCCGATCGTGGGCCGCGATGGGGGGCTGGTCGGCACCGTCGGCATGGTCACCGACATCACCGAACGGAAGGCGGCGGAGGAACGGCTGCGCCGCTCGGCGGAGCGGCTCGCCGTGCTGCACGACATGGGACAGGCGGTGCTGGCGGCCCGCTCTCCGGCGGAGATCGGCCGCGCGGCCCTGGGGCGGATCCGGCGGATGGTTCCCTGCCAGCGCTGCTCCATCGTGCTGTTCGACTTCCCCAAGGGCCAGGCGCAGGTGCTCGCGGGATACGCCGCTGGCAACCCGCTCTCCACCGCGCCGATCCCGCTCGACCTGCTCTCCCCGGGCGAAGTGCTCCGCCGGGGCACGGTCCGCTACGTCGAGGATCTCGCCACCGCCGAGGCGCCCCCGCCGATCTTCAAGCAGCTCATGGAGGACGGCATCCGCAGCGTGCTCTCCGTGCCCATGCTGGTCGATGGCGAGGCGATCGGCGAGGTGAACCTGGCGGCGAACACGGCCGGCGCCTTCGACTCGGAGCACCGCGACATCGCGCTGGAGGTGGCGGCCCCGCTCGCGATCGCGATCCAGCACGCCCGCCTGCGCGAAGAGCTGACCCAGAAGAGCACCGAGCTGGAGCGCCGGGTGGCGGAGCGCGGCGCCGCGCTGCGCTCGGCGACGGCGGAGCTGGAGACGCTGCTCTACTCGGTGTCGCACGACCTGCGGGCGCCGGTGCGCCACATCGGGGGATTCGCCGAGCTGCTGCTTCAGGACGGAGGACCGGGACTCGACCCCGCGGTGCGGCACTACGGAATGCGGATCCGCGAGGGCGCCACCCGCATGGGCGGCATGCTCGACGACCTGATCCAGCTCAGCCGCCTCGGCCGGCAGGACATGCTGCGCCGGCCGGTGGATTTCAATCTGCTGGTGGAAGACGTGATGAGCGCGCTCCAGTCGGAGACCGACGACCGGGTCATCGACTGGACGGTGGAGCCGCTGCCGACGCTGGAGTGCGATCCGGCGCTGGCCAAGATCGCGGTGACCCACCTGCTCTCCAACGCGGTGAAGTTCACCCGCAGCCGCGGGCGGGGCAGCATCCGGGTCCGTCCGGTGCGGGCCGAGGAGCAGGACGGCATCGCGGTCCAGGACAACGGGGTCGGCTTCAAGATGGCGCACGCCGGGAAGCTGTTCGGCCTGTTCCAGCGGCTGCACCGGAGCGACGAGTTCGAGGGCGAAGGGGCGGGCCTGGCGTTCGTGCAGCGCATCGCGCTGCGGCACGGCGGCCGGGTCTGGGCCGAATCCGAGGTGGACGAGGGCGCCACGTTCTTCATCACCTTCGGCGGCCCCGACGTGCAGCATGCTTCCTGACGAAGCCGACGTCCTCCTGGTCCAGGACAATCCGCTCGAGGTGGAGCTCACCATCCGCCCGCTCCGCGACCTGGACCCGGACTGCCGGATCGGCGTGGCCCGCGACGGCGAGGAGGCGCTCGACTACCTGCTGGGCCGGGGCGCCTTCCGCCACCGGCTGGGGGCTCCCCTCCCCCGCCTGATCCTGCTCGACATTCGGCTCCCCCGGGTCGATGGGGTGGAGGTCCTCCGGGCCCTGCGCTCCAGTCCCCGGGCCGGCGCCACCCCGGTCGTGATGCTGGTCTCGGCGAGCGAGCCCCGCGAGGTGGCCCAGTGCTACCAGGCGGGGGCCAACAGCTGCGTCCAGAAGCCGGTCGATTTCGGCGAGTTCTACCAGACGGTGCAGCTGATCGGCCGGTACTGGCTGGAGAAGAATCTGGCGGCGGGGCGGCCCGGCGGGCCAGCGGGGCGGCGGGGCAGCGGGGCGGCAGAAGTGGGGTGACACTTTCGACCACGCTCGACCGTCCTACCTTTCCTATCCGATCCACTCGCCAGACCCGTTCACACCGACAGGACCGTCCCGTGCCATTCCGACTCCCGCGCGTCGCGCCGCTGCTGCTTCTCACCGCTGCCCCGCTGCCCCGCGGCCCCGCGGCCCCGCTGCAAGCCCAGTCCACACCGATCGAGATCAAGCACGAGCGCTACGTGCTGCCGAACGGTCTCACCCTCATCGTGCACGAGGACCACAAGGCGCCGATCGTCGCGGTGAACGTGTGGTACCATGTCGGATCCAAGAACGAGCGGCCGGGGCGCACCGGGTTCGCGCACCTGTTCGAGCACCTGATGTTCAACGGGAGCGAGAACCACAACGATGAGTACTTCACCCCGCTCCAGGGGGTCGGGGTGACCGACATCAACGGCACCACCAACGAGGACCGGACCAACTACTTCCAGAACGTGCCCACCAGCGCGCTCGACCTGGTGCTGTTCCTCGAGTCGGACCGGATGGGGCATCTGCTCGGCGTGGTGACGCAGGAGCGGCTGGACGAGCAGCGTGGCGTGGTGCAGAACGAGAAGCGGCAGGGCGAGGACTCGCCCTATGGGCGGGTGTGGGACTTTCTCACCCCGCGGATCTTTCCCGCCAACCATCCCTACTCCTGGAATGCCATCGGCTCGATGGAGGACCTGAGCGCGGCCAAGCTGGACGATGTGAAGGAGTGGTTCCGAACCTACTACGGCGCCGCGAACGCCGTGCTGGTGGTGGCGGGCGACGTGGAGCCCGCGGACGTGAAGGCCCGGGTCGAGAAGTACTTCGGCGACATCCCGGCGGGACCGGCCACCACTCGGCAGGAGGCCTGGGTGGCCAAGCGCACCGGCACCCAGCGCGGGCTGATGTACGATCGGGTGCCGCAGGCGCGGGTCTACAAAGTCTGGAACGTGCCGGGCTGGGGCACCGCCGACGGAGAGCAGCTCAACCTCATCGGCAATCTCCTGTCGGCCGGCAAGTCATCCCGGCTCTACAAGCGCCTGGTCTATGACGAGCAGATCGCGACCGACGTCGCCGCCTACGGGGACCTGAAGGAGATCGGCGGCCTCTTCGTGGTGCAGGCGACGGCGCGCCCCGGCGAGGATCTGGCCAAGGTGGAGCGCGCGGTGAACGAGGAGATCGCCCGATTCCTGGCCCAGGGCCCGACGGTGGCGGAGCTCCAGAGGGTGCAAACGGGGTTCCGCGCGAACTTCATTCGCGGGATCGAGCGGATCGGCGGGTTCGGCGGCAAGTCGGACGTGCTGGCCCAGGGCGAGGTGTGGGCCGGCCGTCCCGACTTCTACAAGACCCGGCTGGAGCGGGTGGCGAGCAGCACCGCCGCGCAGATCCGGGCGGTGGCGAACCGCTGGTTGTCGGACGGGGACTACACGCTCGAGGTGCAGCCCTACGGCCAGCACGAAGTCGCCGCTTCGGGGGTCGATCGCAGCAAGCCGCCGCAGACCGGGACGCCGCCCCAAGCCAAGTTCCCGCAGTTCGAGCGGGCCACGCTCTCCAACGGCATGGAGATCGTGCTCGCCCAGGCGACCGCCATCCCCCAGGTGCACCTTACCCTGCTGCTCGACGCCGGGTACGCTGCCGACCAGCTCGGCAACCCGGGCACGTCCAGCATGACCATGTCGATGCTGGACGAGGGGACCAGGACCCGGAGCTCGATCGCGATCAGCGACGAGCTGGCCTCGCTGGGCGCGAACCTCTCCACCGGCTCCAACCTCGACATGTCCGCCGTGACGCTGCAGACCCTGAAGGACAAGCTCGACCCGTCGCTCGCGGTCTTTGCCGACGTGATCCTCCATCCGTCGTTCCCCGCCACCGACCTGGAGCGGCTCAAGCGCCAGCGGCTGGCGCAGATCCAGCAGGAGAAGGTGGATCCGATCGGCATGGCGCTCCGGGTGTTCCCCGGCCTGCTGTACGGGCCGGGCCACGCCTACTCGAACTCGTGGACCGGCACCGGCACCGAGGAATCCACCAAGAAGATCTCGCGTGACGACCTGGTGAAGTTCCACCGCACCTGGTTCAAGCCCAACAACGCGAAGCTGATCGTGGTCGGGGCCACCACCATGGCCGAGATCCGGCCGAAGCTGGAGCGGGCGTTCGCCGGCTGGGCCAAGGGCGACGTGCCCGCCAAGAACGTCGCCACGGTTCAACAGCAGCCGCGTTCCACGGTCTATCTGCTCGACCGCCCCGACGCGACCCAGTCGGTGATCCTGGTGGGCAACGTGGCGCCCCCGAAGGCGAATCCCGACGAGCCCGCGCTCGAGGCGATGAACCTGGTGCTCGGCGGGTCGTTCTCCGCGCGGATGAACATGAACCTGCGGGAGGGCAAGCACTGGTCGTACGGGTCGTTCACTTTCTTTCCCGACGCCAAGGGCCAGCGGCCGTTCGTGACCTACGCACCGGTGCAGACCGACAAGACCAAGGAGTCGCTGGTGGAGCTGCAAAAAGAGCTGCGGGGTATTCTGACCGACCGGCCGCCGACCGACGTGGAGGTCGGCCGCGCCAAGTCAGAGCTGACCCTCACCCTGCCGGGCCAGTGGGAGACGATGGGGGCCGTGGCCAACACGCTGGCGGACATCGTCACCTTCGGCCTGGACGACCGGTACTACGACACCTACCGCGACAAGATACGGGCGCAGACGATATCGACCGTGGGGGCCGCCGCAAAGCTCGCGATCCATCCCGACAACCTGGTCTGGGTCGTGGTGGGTGACCGGTCCAAGATCGAATCCGGCATCCGGGAACTGAAGCTGGGCGACATCAGGCTGATCGACGCGGACGGGAAGCCGGTCGGCGCCTCGTGAGATGGCTCCTTGTCGCGCCGCTGCTCCTCGCGGGGGTGATCCTCCTCCCGGGTGAAGCGGCCGCCCAGCGGCGGACGTCCGGTCCCTTCAGCGGCCCGCTCCAGGCGGGACCGAGGCTGGGCCGGGACTTCGGAAACAAGGCGTGGAGCGTCGGCGGACAGCTCGCCGCTCCGGTCGGGAAGAACCTCCAGCTCCGGCCGAGCGGCGATTTGTTTTTCCCCAAGGGCGAGGGCATGGGCTGGCAGCTCAACGGGGATGCCGCGATCCTGTTCGGCGACGGCGGCGCCCTGTACGCCGGGGGCGGCGTTGCGCTGGTGCACCCGGATGACTCGGACACCGAAACTGGCTACAATGCCTTCTTCGGTCTGAGCACCGCGGCGCCGAACCAGCGAACCAAGGGGTTCGTCGAGTTCCGTTGGACCTTCGTGAACGACACCAGCCCGTTCCGTCTGGCGCTCGGTTTCATGTACAGGCTGTGACAAGGAGCATCCGATGTCGACCAGCACTGCCACCGCCACCTGGGAGGGAGGCCTTCGCGGGGGGAAGGGTCAATTCAACGGGAAATCCGGGGTGATCCAGGGCGGCTATTCGTTCACCACCCGGTTCGAGGGCGCCAACGGCACCAATCCCGAAGAGCTGATCGCCGCGGCCCACGCGTCGTGTCTCAGCATGGCGCTGAGCGGTATCCTGGAGGCGGCCGGCACGCCGCCCGGCAAGATCACCACCACGGCCACGGCCACGATCGACAAGGCCGGCGCCGGATTCAAGATCACCAGGATGAAGCTCGAGGTCCGGGGCGAAGTTCCGGGCATCGACCAGGCGGCGTTCGCCAAGGCGGCCGAGACGGCGAAGGAGAACTGCCCGGTGTCGCAGGCGCTCAAGGGCAACGTGACGTTCGAGCTGAGCGCGAGGCTGGCATAGATCCGATCTGCCACACGCTGGTCGGCGCCGGGCTCGCCCGGAGCGGCCTGGCCCGGCGGACCGCGCTCGGCACCACCACGCTGTTGATCGGGTCCAATCTCCCCGACGTCGATATCGTGAGCTACTTGTGGGGACCGGCCGCGGACCTTGCCACGCGCCGCGGCTGGACCCACGGGATCCTCGCCCTGGCGCTCTGGCCCCTGCTGCTCGCGGGCGCGATGGTGCTGTTCGACCGAGGCTCGCGGCGGCTGCGGCGCGCCTCGCTGCCGTCGGGAGTGGCGCCTCGCCAGCTCCTTCTCCTGGCCACGATCGCCGTCCTCTCCCACCCGGTCCTCGACACGCTGAACACCTACGGCGTGCGATGGCTCATGCCGTTCAGCGGCCGCTGGTTCTACGGCGATACCCTCTTCATCGTCGATCCGTGGATGTGGATCGCGCTGGGTCTCGGCGTGGCGCTGAGCCGGCCGCGCCAGGAACGGGACCGGCCCGCCCGCGTGGCGCTCCAGGCCGCCGGTCTCTACGTGGTGGCCATGCTGGCCTCGTCGCTGGCGGCGCGGGACATCGCCGGACGCGAGATGGCCTCGCTGTCGGGAGACCGAGTGGGACGGGTCATGGTGTCCCCCGCGCCGGTGAATCCGTTCCGGAAGCGGGTGGTGGTGGAGCAGGACGCGTTCTACCGGACGGCGCGATTCGATTGGCTGGGCGAGGAGTTCGTGGATCCGGCATCGGTCCGGATCTTTCCGCGGGGTCGGGGCGACCACCCCGCGGTCCTGGCGGCGGCGGGGACGACGGTCGGGCGGCGGTTTCTGAGCTGGGCCCGCTTTCCCGCCTTCCAGGTAGAGCCGGCCGGCGGCGGGCGGTACGTGGTCCACATCGTGGACCTTCGCTACACCGACCAGCCCGGCGTGGGATTCGGAGCGGTGTCGATCCCGGTGACGCTCACTCCGAGGTGACGGAGTAGCGGAACAGCACGTCATCGACGAACTGCGCGGCCACCACGCTGCCCTCCGCGCGATAGGTCCGGGTCACCACCGTGAGGCTTCCCTCGGTGCGCTCCTTGGTTTCGACCGGCCGGCCCAGCAGCTCTTCCACTTCCTTTGCCAGCATTCCCTTGCGCGGGAGTCCTCCGCGGGGAGCCTCGGACTCGCCGGCGCCGCCGCCGTTGCTGCCCATCGCCACCGCACCGTCGGTGGCGGCGGCGGGGAACGTGACGAATTCGTCCAGCGCGGCCATCAGCCCCTCGGGCGTCAGGACCGCGTCGGGCAGCCGGTCGCGGTAGCGCACGTTGAACCGCGAGCCGCCGCCGAGCCGCCGCTGCCGCAGGTTCTGTTCTTTCGCCTCTTCCGCATCCGCGACCTCGGCCCGGTTGCGCGCGTCCTCCCGCTCGCGGGATTTCCGGAGATCGTCCAGCTCCTCCTTCAGCTCGCGCCGCTTCACGGGGTCCTTCTCGTTCTTGAGCTGCGCCTCCACGTTCTTCTCCCGCTGGGTCTTCGGCGTCGTCTCGGTGTTGACCGACGTCGAGGTCTCGTCGCTCATCGTGCCGTAGCCGCCGCCGTCGAGCTGGAATTCGATATGCTTCGACTTGACCCTGATCTTGGTGATCATCGCCTCGCTGCCCGACGGAATCGCCGTCCCGTTGTCCTTGAGCCGGTCGGCATACCGGGGATAGTCGAGCGCGCGCTCGTCCGCGGGATAGATATCGACTCCCTGCTCGGCACCGGGCATGGCGATCTTGACGGTGACGCGCTTGCCTTCGAAGTAGCGCTTGAGATCGGCTTCCGACTGGGCCTCGAGCGGCCCGGCCGTCAGCGCGAGCGAGAGCAGAGCCAGGCGCCAGGTAGCGTTCATCGCGTCCTCCGCCGGTCACGGCGGCTTGGTTGTGGGTCGTAGAGTGTGGGCTAAACTACCGCACCGTTCCGGGCGGCGCGAACAGCTTTCTAACTGCCCGAACAACCATTGCCTAAGTCTCAGCAATAGCATACTGTATTCAGAACTCAGCACTCTGGATGGAGAATATCGCAACAACAATCGCCAGAATACCCCTCGGCGAGCAGGTCTATCTCCAAATACTCGAACGGATTCAGCAGGGGTCCTTCCCCGCTGGAGCCAAGCTCCGCGACTCCGCCATAGCCCTCGATCTCGGCGTCAGCCGCACCCCCGTCCGCGAGGCCCTTACAAGGCTGGCCCGTGAGGGCATGCTCGCCGCCGACACCGGAAAGGGCTTCCGGCTCTCCCCGATGGATTCCGCCGAGCTTCGGGAGATCGGCTCCATCCTGGCTGCGCTCGAGCCACTCGCTCTGGATCAATCCCCCGCTCCGGGACCCGAGCGGCTGGATCGGCTCGGCGAGATCGTTCGCCGCCTGGAGCAGACCCGAGGTGACATCGCCGGATGCGTCGAGCTGGATGACCGGTTCCACCGCGTGCTGCTGGAGGAATGCGCCAATCGCAGGCTGCTGACCCTGGTCGGCACGCTTCGCCGGGGTCTCCGCCGGTACGTCCACCACTACCTGGAGCAGGGCGGCAGGGTGAGCCTTTCGAGCCTGCCCCATTCCCGGATCGCTGAAGCGCTGCGGAAAGGAGACCAGGCCGCCGCCAGGCAACTACTGGAGCGGAAATGGCGTCGCGGGATGGAAGAGATCGAGAGCGCCCTCCGATGACCCGGCCCCCCGATCCCGCAGAGCTCGCTCGCTGGCGGGCCGACACGCCCGGCTGCGAGCGGATCGCCCACCTCAACAACGCCGGCGCGGCCCTGCCCCCGGCCTCGGTTCGCGACGCGATCACGGAGCACCTCGCCCTCGAGGGACGGATCGGTGCTTATGAGGCGGCCGAAGGGCGCCAGGAGGCGCTGCGCGCGGCTTACGCGGCCCTCGCCCGCCTGCTGGGGACCGCTCCCCGCAACCTCGCGATGCAGCAGAACGCGTCGGTCGCCTTCGCCCAGGCCTTCGCGGCGTTCGACCTGGCGCCGGGCGACTTGATCCTGACCAGCCAGAACGACTACGCCTCCAACCAGATTCTCTACCTCGCGCTCGCCCGGCGGCGTGGCGTGGAGGTGGTCCGCGCGCCCGACGCCCCGGAGGGCGGCATCGACCTCCAGGGGCTTCGCGAGCTGGTGCGCCGGCGGAAGCCCGCCGTCGTCGCCCTGACCTGGATCCCCACCAACTCCGGCCTGGTGCAGCCGGCCGAGGCGGTGGGCGGGATCTGTCGCGATGCCGGCGTTCCCTACATCCTCGACGCCTGCCAGGCCGTGGGGCAGATGCCGGTCGATGTGAGCCGCCTCCACTGCGACTATCTGGCGGGCACCGCCAGGAAATTTCTCCGGGGTCCCCGGGGCCTCGGCTTCCTCTACGTCTCCGACCGGGCGCTCGCGGCCGGCGCCTATCCGATCACGGTCGACATGCACGGCGCCACGTGGAGCAACGCGGACGAGTTCGAGCTGACACCGGACGCGAGGCGGTTCGAGAGCTGGGAGCAGGCCTTCGCGCTGGTGCTGGGATTGGGCGCGGCCGCGGAGTATGCGCTCGGCGTGGGAGCGGCCCAGGCGCAGGCGCGGAGCTGGGCGCTCGCGCGCTACGTGAGAGAGCGGCTGAGCGGGATGCGAGAGGTGCGGGTGCTCGACCGGGGGCCGGACGTGTGCGCCATCGCGACGGTGGAGCTGGGCGGCCGCCCCGCCGGCCCGGTCAAGCTCGCCTTGCGGGAGCGGGGGATCAACACCAGCTCACCCGAGCGGGACGACGCCGTGATCGACATGGATCGAAAGCGGGCGACGTCGGCCCTGCGGATCTCACCGCACTACTACAACACCGCCGCCGAGATCGACACCGCGCTGGAGGCGCTGGAGGACGTGCTGAAGACGGTGGAGCCTACGACGCGCGCTTGAGCAGCGGCTCGAGGATCTTCCACACCGTCTCCGCCATGATCTGCTGGCCCTCGGCGGTCGGGTGGATCATGTCGGCCTGGTTGAGCGACTGCCGGCCGGCGACGCCGTCGAGGAGAAACGGCACCAGCGGCAGGTCGTTCTCCTCGGCCAGCTCGGGATACACCTCCCGGAACCGCCGGGCGTAGCCGAGACCGAGGTTGGGTGGAGCCCGCATGCCGACGAGCACGATCGCCGGCCGGGGCGAGAGCGCCTTGGCGCGGTCGATGATCGCCTGGATGTTGCTCCGCATGGAATCGACTTCCAGCCCCCGCAACCCGTCGTTCGCCCCCGTCTCGATCACCAGCACCGCCACCGGCTGGCGCAGCAGCCAGTCGATCCGCCGCCGTGCGCCGGCGGAGGTTTCCCCGCTCACCCCGGCGTTCACCGCCTCGTAGCGCAGCCCCTCGTGGTCGAGCTTCCGCTGGATCAGCGCCGGATACGCCTGGTCCCGATCGATCCCGAGACCCTCGGTCAGGCTGGTCCCGAGGAAGACGACGCGGCTCCGCTCGCCGGTTGCCGGCGGCGGCGGGGCCTCGCCGGCGGGCGAGCGCTCGTCCCCGGCGCACCCCGCCAGGGCCGCCGCAACCAGAAGCCCGCGCCATCCGTACCTGGATATCATTCAGACCATGCTTCGCTGCGCATCGCTGACCAAGACCTATCGCTCCGGGGGCCGTGAGCTCACGGTGTTGAACGATATCACCTTCGCGGTGGAGCCGGGCGGCTTCGCCGCGATCGTGGGCCCGTCCGGGAGCGGCAAGACGACGTTGCTCGGGCTCCTCGCGGGGTTGGACCGGCCTACCGCGGGCACGGTGCATCTCGACGGGCAGGAGCTGGGGGCGCTGGACGAGGACGCCCGCGCCCGGATGCGGGGCGCAAAGATCGGGTTCGTCTTCCAATCCTTCCAGCTCATTCCCACCCTGACGGCGCTGGAGAACGTGCAGGTGCCGCTGGAGCTGCGGGGCGAGAGCGCCAACGGCCGCGCCGCCGACCTGCTGGCGCGCGTCGGCCTGCGTGACCGCGGCCACCACTACCCCTCCCAGCTCTCCGGCGGCGAGCAGCAGCGGGTGGCGCTGGCCCGCGCCTTCAGCACCGGACCCAAAGTCCTCTTCGCCGACGAGCCCACCGGGAACCTCGATGCGCGGACCGGCGCCGGGATCATCGACCTCATGGTGGAGCTCAACCGCGATCTGGGGACGACCCTGGTCCTCGTCACCCACGATCTCGATCTCGCCGGCCGGGCCCGCCGGACCATCCGGCTGGCCGACGGCCGCATCGTCGCCGACACCGCCGGGTGACCTCGCTCGGGTTCGTCCTGCGGATGGCGGCCCGCGAGGTCCGGGCGTCGCCCCGGCGGCTGGTGCTGCTGACCGCCTCCGTGGCCGTCGGGGTGGCGGCCCTGGTGGCGATCAATTCCTTCACTGCCAACCTCCGCGAGTCGGTACGGAAGCAGGCGCAGGAGCTGCTCGGCGCCGACCTCACCTTCGAGAGCCGGGCGCCGTTGCCCCGGAGCGCGGAGCGCCTGATCGACTCGCTGACCGGGCGCGGCGCCGAGGTCTCCCGGGTCACCAATTTCTCCTCCATGGCGTACGTGCCCCGCACCGAGGGCACCCGGCTGGTGCAGGTGGCCGCGATTCGCGGCGGCTACCCGTTTTACGGCCGGATCGAGACCGCGCCCGCCTCGGCGTGGGGCGAGCTCCAGGGCGGCCGCCGCGTCGTGGTGGATCCCTCGCTCCTGACCGCGCTGCGCGCCAGGGTGGGCGACACGCTTGCCCTCGGCGAGGCCCGCTTCGTCATCAGCGGCTCGGTGGAGCGGGCTCCTGGCAACGTCGGCGTCCGCGCCGCGTTCGGCCCCCGGATCTTCATCCCGGCGCAGTACCTCGCGGAGACCCGGCTGCTCGGCTTCGGCGCCCGGGCCGAGTACGAGGCCTACCTCCGGCTGCCGTCCTCCGTCTCCCCCCAGGCGATCGCCGACGCCCAGCGCACCCGGATGAGCGGAGACCGGGTGCGGATGCGCACCGTGGCCGACGACCGCGAGCGGCTCAACGAGACGCTGTCCCGGCTCACCGGATATCTCGGCCTGGTGGCCCTGGTCGCGCTGCTGCTCGGCGGGATCGGGGTCGCGAGCGCGGTGGTGGTGTTCATCCGCCAGCGGATGGACACCGTGGCGGTCCTTCGCTGTCTCGGCGCGACCGGCGGGCGGGTGCTGGCCGTCTACGGCACCGAGGCCGCTGGGATGGCGCTCGCCGGCAGCCTGATCGGCGCCGCGATCGGCGTCGGATTTCAGCAGGCGCTGCCAGGCCTGCTCGCCGACCTGCTGCCGGTGGATGTGGAGACCTCGATCTCCTGGTCGGCGGTGGCGCTCGGCGTGGGGATGGGACTCTGGGTCGCGCTCGTGTTCGCCCTCTTCCCGCTGCTCGGCGTCCGCCGGATCCCGCCGCTCGCCGCGCTGCGCCGGGACTTCGAGCCGGAGCCCGCGCCGAGGGATCCCTGGCGCTGGGCGGTGGCGCTCGCGCTGATGGCGAGCACGGTCGGGCTGGCCACGATCCAGGTCGGAAACCGCCGCCAGGGAGCGATCTTCGCGGGCGGCGTGGCGGTCGCGCTGCTGATCCTCTGGGCGGCGTCCTGGGGCCTGGTGCATGCCGCCCGGCGCTGGCTGCCCGCGCGCCTGCCCTTCCTCTGGCGGCAGGGACTCTCCAATCTCCATCGCCCCTCCAACCAGACCGTCACGGTCGTGCTGGCGATCGGCTTCGGGGCGTTCCTCCTCGGCACCCTGATCCTGGTCCAGCTCAACCTGCTTCAGCAGCTCCGGCTCACCGGTGGACCCGCGCGGCCCAACCTGGTGCTGTTCGACATCCAGCCCGACCAGCTCGGCACGATCCAGGGCGAGCTGCGCGAGGCGGGACTGCCGGTCTCGACAGCCGTCCCCATCGTGCCGATGCGGATCGCGTCGGTGAAAGGCGTCCCGGTCCAGCGGATCCTGGCCGACACCGGTGGGCCCGGGGGCAGCTCGGGGTGGGCATTCCGCCGGGAGTACCGCTCCACCTATCGCGAGTCCCTGGTGGCGACGGAGCGGCTGGCCGCGGGCACCTGGTGGGAGCAGGCGGGCGGGCGGGCGGGCGGACAGGCGGGCAGCGGTGAACCCGGGATCTCGGTCGAGACCGGCCTCGCCGAAGAGCTCGGAGTCACGGTGGGCGACCAGATCGTCTGGGACGTGCAGGGCATTCCCATCTCGACCCGGGTGACCAGCCTGCGGGAGGTGGATTGGGCCAGGTTCGAGCCCAACTTCTTCGTGGTCTTCCGGCCGGGATCGCTGGAAGGGGCGCCGCACACGCTGGTCACGCTCACCCGCATCGAGCGGCCCGAGGAACGGGGTGCGTTTCAGCGGCGGCTCGCCGAGCGGCTGCCCAACGTCACCACGCTCGATCTCTCGGTGGTGCAGGAGGCGCTCGAGCGGCTGGTGGACCGGGTGGTGCTGGCGATCCGGTTCATGGCGGCGTTCACGCTGGCGACCGGTACGCTGGTCCTGGTGGGCGCGCTGGCGACCAGCCGGTTTCAGCGAATCCGCGAGGGGGCGCTGCTCCGCACGCTTGGCGCCACCCGCTCCCAGCTCTTCCGAATAGTCCTGGCGGAGTACTTCGCGCTGGGCTCGATGGCGGGGGCTGTGGCGGCGGTGCTCTCGGTCGCCGCGGCGTGGGCGCTGGCGAAATGGGTGTTCGAGGGCCGGTTCTCGCCCCAGCCGCTGTCCCTGCTCGCGATGGTCCTCGGCGTGGTCGGGCTGACCGTCGTCGTGGGCCTGCTCAACAGCCGCGAGGTGATCCGACGGACTCCCCTCCAGGTGCTGCGGGGCGAGTAGGCCGACGGCGACCACTCCGGCCCCGCTATACTATTCCTCCATGCTTCCCATCGACCTGAGCGGCAAGCGGGCCCTCGTCGCCGGCGTGTCGGACGACGGCGGGTTCGGCTTCGCCATCGCCAAGTCGCTCGCCGAGGCGGGCGCCACGATCTGCGTCGGCAGCTGGCCGCCGGCGCTGGGCATCTTCACCAAGCTGCTGGAGCGGGGAAAGATGGACGACTCGCTCAAGCTCTCCGACGGCCGGAAGCTGGAGTTCGAGCGGATCTACCCGCTCGACGCCGCCTTCGACACCATGGCCGACGTGCCGCAGGATGTGCGGGAGAACAAGCGCTACAAGGAGCAGGGCGACTTTACGGTCGAAGGGCTGGCCGCGCGGCTGCGGGAGGATTTCGGCGCAGGCGGGCTGGACATCGCAGTCCACAGCCTGGCGAACGGCCCGGAAGTGAGGTCGCCGCTGGTCGACACCTCGCGGGCCGGCTATCTCGCCGCGGTCAGCGTGAGCGCGTACAGCAACGTCGCCCTGGTGCGAAGCCTCTCACCGCTGATGCGGGACGGCGGCGCGTTCGTCTCCCTCACTTACATGGCGAGCGAACGGGTGATCCCGGGATACGGCGGCGGCATGTCCTCGGCCAAGGCCGCACTGGAGGCCGACACCCGCACCCTCGCGTTCGAGGCCGGCCGCCGCTGGAACGTGCGGGTCAACGCGATCTCCGCCGGCCCCTGGGCCTCCCGCGCCGCCAGCGCGATCGGCTTCATCGACACGATGATCGACTACACCAGCGCCAACGCTCCGCTCCCCCGCCCCATCAAGGCCACCGACGTCGGGCACACCGCGGCCTTCCTGTGCAGCCCGCTCGCGGGGGGGATCACCGGGAGCGTGGTGTACGTGGACAACGGATATCACGCGATGGGGATGGCGGTCCCAACGCCACCATTGTCATCCTGAGCGAAGCGAAGGAGACCATTCAGCATGGTCCCCTTCACTGCGTTCAGGGTGACAGCCTCGGGATGACCTCTAGGCCGGCCCCAGCTTCCCTGCCCGCCGCACCTTCTCCACCAGCTCACTGAGCGCCGTCAGCTCGAACGGCTTCTCCAGCACCGGGCGCGGGGTGCGGTTGAGGAACTCCCGGACCGACTGCGAGGCCACGTCGCCGGTGGCGATCACCAGGCGGGCGAACAGGTCCGGGCGGTGCTCCGCCAGCCAGTCGTGCACCTCGAAGCCCGAGAGCACCGGCATCCGCACGTCGCTGATCACCAGGTCGTAGCCGTCGGGCGGGGAGGCGTCCAGCTTGCCCAGCGCCTCAGCGCCATCCTCCGCCTCATCGACGTCCCAGCCCTTCCGCCGCATGTAGCGCCCCAGGGCCAGGCGGATGGACCGCTCGTCATCGACCACCAGCACTTTGGGCCTGCTCTCCGCCTCCACCGAGGCGGGCGCGGGCTCGGCGGGGGCTGACGGCCGGTCGCCGTCGGCGGAGATCGTGGGCGGGATCTGCACTACGAACCTGGCGCCCCTCCCCGCACCCCCCGGTTCGGCCTTGAGCGTGCCACCCTGGCGCTGCACGATCCCGAGCGACACCGCGAGGCCAAGGCCGGTGCCCTGCCCCTCGGGCTTGGTGGTGAAGAACGGCTCGAAGATCCGGGGCAGGACGTCCGCCGGGATCCCCGGCCCGCTGTCCTCGACCTCGAAGCGCCAGCCTTCCCCGTGGCGGCTGCCCTCCACCCGTACGTAGCCGTCGCGTCCCGCCGCGTGCACCGCGTTGACTATCAGGTTGGCCATCACCTGTTCCAGCCCGGCGGCGTCGGTGAAGATCTGGGGCATGTCGGGCGCGACCCGCATCTCCAGCCGGGTGTTCATCTCCCGCAGCACCGCTTCGGCGGCCGCGCGGGCCCGGGTCAGCACCTCGTGGGCGGTGGCCCGTTCCGGGCGGCGCTCCTGTCCCCGGGCGAACGACAGCAGGTCGCGGACGATGGTGCGGCACCGGCGGGCCTGGTCGGCGATGGTGTCGAGCGCCTCGTGCTCGTGTCCCGGCCGGGTGCCGTCGGCCCGCAGATCCTCCGCCAGGTGCAGCACCGCGGAGAGTGGATTGTTCAGCTCGTGCGCCACGCCCGAGGCGACCCGTCCGATGGCGCTGAGCCGCTCGTGCTGAAGCGCGAGGGCCTGCGCCACCTGGAGCTGCTCGTACGCCGCCCGGAGATTGGCCTCGTCGGTCCGGACCCGTACCGCCATGCGGTCGAAGGCATACGCCAACGCGGCCACCTCGTCGCCGCGGGAGAGCCCGACCGGTGGCACGTCCAGATCGCCCCGGGCCATCTGGGCGGCGGCGGCGCGAAGGCGGCCGATCGGGAGGGCGATGCTCCGGGCCAATGCCGCCGCGAGGATCAGCCCGAGCACCAGCGCCGCCAGCGCCACCGTGGCGGAGGTTCTTCCCTCCTGGATCAGCTCCGCGGCATAGTCCTGGATCGGGGAGACCGCGACGAACACCGCGCCGTCGCCGTCCGGCAGCATGCCCGGTCGATGCTGGAAGGCCACCACCTTGTGCTCCCCGTCGCGGCTGGCGAACCAGCCCTCGTCCCGCCGCTGGATCGCGCCGAAGTCACTGCGGCCGTCACCGTACAGCACCCTCCCGGTCCCCCGGCCCCCGATGACGAAGTTGTTCGACCGCCGCACCACGAACCCGTAGGTGTTGGGCCCCAGCGGCGTCAGCGCGGCCTGGAGCCCCGCGTCGGTCGTGGCGCCCCGGATCGCGTCGGACAGCGCGTGGGCCCGCAGCTCCTCCCGGTGGAGCTGCGACTGGGTCAACGAGTGGAGCATGATGGGGACGGCCACGCCGACGATCAGCGCGACCGCCATCGAGAACACCTTGCTGTAGAGCGATTCCACGACCTCGTCCCGGGGCGGCACCGCGAGGTCCTGGACCGCGCGCTCCGCCAGCAGATACGCCGCCGCGGCGAAGAGCAGGCCGAGGGTGGGCCCCTGGATTACGATCTTCACCATCTCGAGGTCCGGGAGGTTGGCGAAGCGATCCACCTGGAGGGCGCCCAGGATGTAGCCGACGGTGCTGGTGCCGAGCACCATCCAGAAGGCGAAGAGGGGAAATCGGGCGAGGTGCCGGCCGGCGCCGGTATCGCCCTCGGCGAGCCGGCGGGCCAGCCGCCGGAGCCGCAGCCACGGAATCAGGACCGCGCCGGTCCACCCGATGGCCGGCACTTCCCAGGCGTAGCAGAAGCGGATCCAGGTCGACTGGTTCTCGTTGACCAGCCACCAGAGCTGGGAAAATTGAATGCCGATGACCCACCAGCAGAGCATCGAGGTGAGCCAGAGTTGCAGGGCGAGCCGTCCGGCGACCGCGGTGGCGGCCGGCGAAGGTTCGGCGGGCCGCGAAGGTGGGCGCGGCGGGATGCCTGTCGGCAAAATCGATGCGGACTCGGAGCTAGGGCCGGGGGACCATATAATACTTCGTTTCCCGTCCATCCCGGTAGCCGAAGCCGGCCCACCCGAGAGTCTCATGTCCGACGAGCTGCTGTCGCGAGAGGAAGGCGCGGTCCACCGGCTCACCCTGAACCGGCCGGCCCGGCGCAACGCCCTGACCCCGCACCTGGCCGCCGCCCTGGCGCGCGAGCTGGAGCTGATCGAGGAGCGGGGCGCGGCCCACGTGGTCCTCCTGGGCGGCGCCGGCGGCCACTTTTGCGCCGGCCTGGACCTCCACTGGCTCCGCTCCCTCGGCTCCGTCCCCTCCGTCGGCGAGCTGCAGCGGGGACTGGGATCCTTCCAGGCCGCCGTCCTCGCCATCGTGCGCTGTCCGATGCCGGTCGTGGCCGAGCTTCGGGGAACGGCGGCGGGCTTCGGCCTCGACCTGGCGCTCGCCTGCGACCTGCGGATCGCGGCGGCGGGGGCGACGTTCACCTCGGCCTTCGCCCGGATGGGACTGGTGCCCGACGGCGGCTCGACCTTCACCCTGCCCCGGCTCCTCGGTCTGGGGCACGCGCTGCGATTCCTCATGGCCGGCGAGACCGTCAGCGCGGCCCGCGCCGCCACGCTCGGCCTGGTGGATGAGGTGAGGGACGAGGCGGAGTTCGACGCCGCCGCCGCGGCACTCGCCAAGGCCATCGCCGACGGCGCTCCCTCCAGCATCCGCTCGATCAAGCGGCTGGTGCGGGCCCAGGAGGTGGGCGCGCTGGAGCAGGCCCTCGCCTCGGAGGGGGCCGCCCAGATCCAGGCGCTGCAGAGCCCCGAGTTCCAGCGGCGCCTGGAAGCGTTCGTGTCGCGATGAGGTGCTCGCGATGAGCGCCCCGGCCGCACCGCGGATCTTCCCGCCCGACCTCCTGGCCGGCCAGGTCGCGCTGGTCACCGGCGGCGGCACCGGCATCGGCCTGGGGATCTCGTCCTGTCTCGCGGCAGCCGGCGCCACCGTCGCGATCGCGAGCCGGAAGCCGGAGCATCTCGCCGCCGCGGCCGACGCCCTCCGCGCGGGCGGCGCCAAGGTGACGACGGTGGAGACCAACGTGCGGGAGCCCGAGGCCGTCCAGCGCATGGTGCGGGAGGTGGCCGACGCGCACGGCCGGATCGACCTGCTGGTGAACAACGCGGCCGGCAATTTCTACGCGCCCTCCGCCACGCTTTCGCCCAATGCCTGGCGCGCCGTGGTGGAGACCGATCTCTACGGCACGTTCTACTGCGCCCAGGCGGTGCACCCGGTGATGCAGGCGCAGGGCGGCGGCCGGATCGTCTCGATCTCGATGACGCTCCACTACCGGGGCTGGCCGCTCATGGCCCACGCCACCGCCGCCAAGGCCGGGGTGGATGCGCTGACCCGAACCCTCGCGCTGGAGTGGGCGGGGGACGGCATCAGGGTCAACGCCATCGCGCCCGGGCCGATCCCCACCGAGGGCGTCAAGAAGGCGTTCGCGCCGTCGGGCGCCGCCCCGAACGTGCCGGCCATGGACGAGTATGCCGCCCGCGCGATACCGTTGGGCCGGTGGGGGCGGCCGGAGGACATCGGCCACCTGGTCGCATTCCTGGCCAGCCCCGCCGGCGACTGGATTACCGGATCGATCTTCGTGGTGGACGGAGGTTCCTGGCTCGCCGGCGACCGGCGCTGAGGAGACATCCATGTTTCTCGGGCACTACGGAGTCGCGCTCGCCCTGAAGCGCGCCGAGCCGAAGCTGTCGCTCGGCACGCTTTTTCTGGCGGTGCAGCTGGCCGATGTCCTGTGGGGCGTGTTCCTGCTCACCGGGTGGGAACAGGTGCGCATCGATCCCGGCTTCACCGCCGTGACGCCGCTCCAGTTCGTCGATTACCCCATCTCCCACAGCCTCGTCGGCATGGCGGTATGGGCCGTCGTCGGCGCGGCGGTCTACTACTCCTGGCCCACCCGCGACACCAGCCGGCACTGGCAGGCGGCGGCCATGGTGGGCCTCGCCATCGTCTCGCACTTCGCGCTCGACCTGATCGTGCACCTGCCCGATCTCCCGGTCGCCGGCCAGGACTCTCCCCGCCTCGGACTCGGCCTGTGGAATCACCCCACCGCTACTGTGCTCCTGGAGGTGGCGTCGCTCGCCGCCGGCCTCGCCGTCTATGTCGCCTTCCGCTCCAACCGCCATCCGGTGCGGCCGGGAAGGCTCGCGGGATTGGTGGTGGTCCTGGTCGCGGTGTACCTCACCAGCGTCTTCGGTCCGCCGCCGCCGAGCGTCACCATCCTGGCGATGGCCGATATCGTCGGGCTGCTCGCCCTGGCCGTGTTCGCCGCCTGGACCGACCGCCGGGCCACGCCCGCGGAGCTGGCCGCCGCCGGACTGTCGGCGCGCTGACCGGTGGACCGCGTCCTCTTCATCCTGGGCGCCGCGTCGGCGCTGATCGCAGTCGGAGCCGGCGCCTTCGGGGCCCACGCGCTACGGGTCCGCCTCCCGCACGACCTCCTGGCGGTGTTCGAGACCGCGGCGCGCTACCAGATGTACCACGCCTTCGGCCTCTTCGTCGCCGCCTGGGCGGTGACCCGCTGGCCCGGGCCGTGGCCGGCGCGAGCCGGGTGGCTGTTCGCAGCCGGCACCCTGCTCTTCTCGGGCAGTCTCTACGCGCTCGCCCTGAGCGGTATCCGCTGGCTCGGCGCGATCACGCCGCTGGGCGGCCTCGCCTTCCTCGCCGGATGGATCTGCCTCCTGCTGTCGGTCCGCCGCTAGACCGTTCCCAATCCGACAAATAAGTAATCTTCGGTTCAATTTCGGGGCCGACCTACTTGCATCCCACCTATGAGCCGCTACATTGCGCGACTTCGGTTTTTATTGAAGCGTCGTACAAATACTTCGATCGAGTGAACGATGGCCAGGTCTCCCGTACGACTGCTCGAAATCCCCGAAGAGCGACGCCGCTGGAGCCGCCGTCCGGAGTCCCGCCCCGCCGAGATCTTGGCGGCCGCGTTCCATGTGTTCGCCGAGGCCGGGTACGATCGCACCACCATCGCCGACGTGGGCAAGCGCGCCGGGGTGAGTCCCGCGCTGGTGGTGCACTACTTCGGCACCAAGGCGGAGCTGTTCGAGGCAGTGATCCAGAGCAGGTTCGCCAGCTTCGTCGCCGAGGAGGAGGCGCTCCTGGCCTCCCATCGCGGCAGCTCCCGCGACCTGCTGCACCTGCTGATGCGGCGGTTCTGGGAGTACCTGTGGAAGCCGGGCAGCATCGAGCTGGCGCTGACCGTCAAGGCGGAGCGGTCCAAGTTCCCCGAGTGCACCCGCACCGTCTGCCAGCAACTCGGCGAGCGCTGGCGCCGGCTCATCGAAGGCGTGCTCGAGGCCGGGTGTCAGCGGGGCGAGTTCCGGGTGTCCGGTCCCCACGCGGCCCGGGTGATCAGCGCGATGGCGATGGGCACCATAGAAAGCAGCCGCTGCTTCGCCGGAGTCGAGGCCAGTCCCTCCACGCCCGAAGAGCTGTGGACCGCGCTGGTCGCCCTTCTCGATCACGGCGTACTCGCTGCGCAAGGAGAATCACAGTGATCCCGCAGAGACTATCCCTCGCGGCGCTCGCGGTTGCGCTGGCCGCGTGCGACAAGAGCAACGCCGCCCCGCCGGCGCCGCCCCCCGCCGAGGTGGGCGTCTATGCCGTCGAGCCCCGCACCCTCCCGTTGAAGTACGAGTTCGTGGGCGAGGTGCAGCCGGTCCAGCGAGTAGAGGTCCGGGCCCGGATCGACGGGGTGATCGTGGCCCGACCGTTCACCGAGGGGTCGCTGGTCAAGGCGGGCCAGGTGCTCTACCGCCTGGAGCGGGTGCGCTACGACGCGGCCTACCGCAGCGCCGCAGCGCGGCTCGCCAACGCCAAGCGGACCGTCGCGCGCCTGGAGCCGCTCCTGGCGCAGAACGCGGTCGCCCAGCAGGACGTCGATGACGCCCGCACCGAGATGGAGGCGGCCGAAGGGGCGTACGACGAGGCGCGGAAGGACCGGGAGGATGCGGTGGTGCGCGCGGAGATCAACGGGCGGGTGGGCCGCACCCAGCTCGAGGTCGGCGCGCGGGTCACCGGGCCGTCCGAGCTGCTCACCACGGTCGAGCGGCTCGATCCGCTCTACGTGAGCTTCCGGCCTTCCAGCGCCGACCAGCTCCGCTGGCGGCAGAACCCCCGGAGCCGCGAGTTGATTCAGCCGGGCAGCCGCCTCCGCATCCGGGTGGTCATGCCGGACGGCACCGAGCTCGAGCGCACCGGCAAGCTGGACTACGTGAGCCCATCGGTGGATCCGGCGACCGGGACCCAGGAGTTCCGCGCCCTCTTCACCAACGCCGACCGGGTGCTGGTGCCGGGCCAGTTCGTCCGGGTGCGGCTGGACGGCTTCGAGCAGGACAGCGCGCTCGCCGTGCCCCGGCGCGCCGTGCAGCAGTCGCTCGACCGGCAGTTCCTGCTGGTGGTCGGCAAGGGCGACACCGTGACCGCGCGCGACATCGACACCGGCACGTGGAGCGGCGACTGGTGGATCGTCGAGCGCGGGGTCCGGGCCGGCGAGCGCGTGGTGGTGGAAGGGGTGCAGAAGGCGCAGCCCGGGCAGCGGGTCCGGCCGGTGGCGCTGGCCGACAGTGCGGTGACCGAGAAGGCGGGGGCGGACAGCGCGGCCGGGAACGGCGCGCCGGAGGACTCCGCGGGAGGAGGCCGGAAGTGAGCGTGCGACAGGACGCGGGACAGGAACCCGACGGCAGGGAGATCTACTTCTTCGTCCGGCGGCCGGTGCTCGCCGCCGTGATCTCCATCGTCGTCGTGCTGCTCGGCACCTTCGCGCTGCTGGGCCTGCCGGTGTCGCGGTATCCGCAGATCACGCCGCCCTCGGTGCAGGTGTCGGCGACGTATCCCGGCGCCACCGCGGAGGACGTGGCCCAGGCGGTCGCGGCCCCGATCGAGCAGCAGCTCTCGGGGCTCGACGGCCTGCTCTACTACCGGTCGTCCAACTCCAGCAACGGCGTGATGAACCTGCAGGTGTTCTTCGACATCGGCCGGGACCAGGACATCGCCGCGGTCGACGTGCAGAACGCGATCAAGGTGGCGGAACCGCAGCTGCCGGAGGAGGTGCGGCGGCAGGGCATCGTGATCCGGAAGGCGCAGACCGACATCCTGCTGGTGGCGTCGGTCACCAGCGCCGATCCCCGGTACGATGCGACCTATCTCGCCAACTACGCCAAGCTGTACGTGGTCGATGAGCTGAAGCGGCTGAACGGCGTGGGCGATGCCACCGTCTTCGGCGGACTCGACTTCGCCATGACGATCCGGCTCGACCCCGACCGGATGGCGCAGCTCGGCATCACCGTGGGCGACGTCCGCGACGCGGTGCAGGAGCAGAACGCCACCAATCCCGCCGGCACGCTGGGCCGCGAGCCCGCGCCGAAGGGCACCGAGCTGACCCTGCCGGTCACCACCCTCGGCCGGCTCACCACCGCCGAGCAGTTCGGCGAGGTGATCGTCCGCGCGCGGGAGGACGGCTCCTTCGTCCGGGTGAAGGACATCGGGACCGTCGAGCTCACCTCGCAGAACCTCGACCTGATCGGCCGGATGAACGGCCAGCCGACCGCGAACATCCTGATCTACCTCCGCCCCGGCGCCAACCAGCTCCAGGTGAAGGAGGCGTTCACCGCCCGGATGGACGAGCTGGCCAAGGCGTTTCCCTCCGGCGTCACCTGGACCATTCCGTTCGACACCACGCCGTTCGTCACCGCGTCCATCGAGGAAGTGGTGATCACGCTGCTGGAGGCGATGGCCCTGGTGACCCTGGTGGTCTTCCTCTTCCTCCAGAGCTGGCGCGCCACCCTGATCCCGATCCTGGCGGTGCCGGTGAGTATCATCGGCACCTTCCTGGGGCTCGCCGCCCTGGGGTACTCGGTCAACCTCCTGACGCTCTTCGCGCTGGTGCTGGCGATCGGCATCGTGGTCGACGACGCCATCGTGGTCATCGAGAACGTCGAGCGGATCATGGACGAGGAGAAAGTCCCGGCCAAGGTGGCCGCCGACAAGGCGATGGGGCAGGTCGGCGGGGCGCTGGTGGCGATCGTGCTGGTGCTCTGCTCGGTGTTCATCCCGGTCGCCTTCCTCGGCGGCATCACCGGCACGATGCTGCGGCAGTTCGCGGTCACGCTGGTGATCGCGGTGGTGCTCTCGGGCATGGTGGCGCTGACGCTGACACCGGCCCTCTGCGCGATGCTCCTGAAGGACACGCCGCACGCCACCCACAACCGGTTCTTCCGCAAGTTTAACGACTGGTTCGACCGGACCACCGGCGGCTACGTCAACCGGGTCGGCGGCATGCTGGGCCGCCCGCGCACCTGGCTCGCCGCCTTCGGGGTGATCCTGGTGCTCGCCTTCGTGCTCTACCGCCGGGTGCCCAGCGCGTTCATCCCGACGGAGGACAAGGGCTTCTTCGTGATCGCGATTCAGCTCCCCGACGGCGCCTCGCGGCAGCGCACCGACGCGGTCGTGGAGCGGGTGGAGGGCATGCTGCGGAAGGAGCCGGGTGTCCGCACCTTCGCGGCGCTGGTGGGATTCAACCTGCTGGCCCAGGCCAACCAGTCCAATGGCGCCACCATGTTCGTGCTGCTGAAGCCGTGGGACGAGCGCGACAGCAAGAACTCGGTCGATGGGATCCTGGGCCGGATCAACGGGCAGCTGTTCGGGATGAAGGACGCGCTGGCGTTCGGTTTCAACTTCCCCGAGATCCCTGGCCTCGGCACCACCGCGGGCTTGGAGATCAACCTGCAGGCGCGGCGAGGACAGGACATCCCGACATTCGCCCGGGAGGTCGAGGCGGCGCTGGCCGACATGAACAAGCTCCCGGAGACGCCGGCCGCGGCGACGACGTTCCGCGCCAACGTGCCGCAGGTCTTCGTCCACGTCGATCGGGAGACCGCGAAGGCCCGCGGCGTCGAGCTGGACGACCTCTTCTCCACCCTCCAGGCGATGCTGTCCTCGCTCTACATCAACGACTTCAACCTGTACGGGCGGACCTACCGGGTGCAGGCCGAAGCGCAGTCCCGCTTCCGCCAGACCCCGGAGGACATCGGCCGGCTCTACGTGCGCTCGGAGGAGAACTCGGAGATGATCCCGCTCTCCGCGCTCACCCGGGCGGAGTTCCGCGGCGCGCCGAGCGTGCTCAGCCGGTTCAACGGCTTCCCGTCGGCGATGGTCACCTCCACCGCCCCAGCGGGCGTCAGCTCCGGCCAGCAGCTCGACGCGGTGGAGCGGCTGCTGAACCAGAAGTACGCCGAGCAGGGCGTCGGCTACGCCTACAGCGGCCAGTCCTACCAGGAACGGGCCTCCAGCGGCCAGGCGGGCCTGGTGTTCGCGCTCGGCCTGGTGCTCGTGTTCCTGGTGCTGGCGGCGCAGTACGAGAGCTGGTCCATCCCGTTCGCGGTGATCCTGGGGATTCCGTTCGGGGTTCTGGGCGCCTTCCTTGGCGTCTGGCTCCGCGGCATCCCGAGCGACATCTACTTCCAGGTGGGACTGATCACCGTCGTCGGTCTCGCGGCCAAGAACGCGATCCTGATCGTCGAGTTCGCCAACGAGCTGCGGCAACGGGGACACAGCGTGGCGGAGGCGGCGAAGGAGGCGGCCCGCGAGCGGTTCCGGCCGATCCTGATGACCTCGTTCGCGTTCATCTTCGGCGTGGCGCCGCTGATGATCGCGAGCGGCGCCGGCGCCGCCAGCCGCCACTCGCTCGGCACCGGCGTGTTCGCCGGGATGCTCACGGCGACGACGGTCGGCGTCTTCTTCATCCCACTGTTCTTCACGGTCATCCGCGGCCTCGGCGAGCGCTGGACCAAGCGGTCCCCCGCCGCCACGACGAGCCCCGCCGAGGAGGGAGCATGAGCCGGGCTTGGATGGCGCCGGTCTGCCTGGCGCTGGCGGTCTCGGCGTGCGCCGTCGGCCCGTCGTACCACGAGCCCGAGGTGGCGCCCGCCGGTACGGCGGTGGGCCTCTCGCCCCGGCCCGACTCGATCCGGGCATTCTACGACTCGCTGGCCGCGGCCGACTCGGTTCCGGGCGGCGCGCCCCGCACGCTCCAGGCGGACTCCGCCGACCTCGCCTGGCTGTCGATCCTGAAGGACACCACCCTGGTGGGCCTGGTGAACGCGGCGGTGCGGGAGAACCGGGACGTGCAGACCGCCATCGCGCGGATCCGGGAGTTCCGGGCCGAGGTCGGGGTCGCGCGTTCGGAGCTGTTTCCGCAGCTCTCCGCCAACGCTTCCGCCAGCACCAACCAGGTGGCGCTCGGCGCGTTCGAGCCGGTGGCGTTCGACGCCCTCCGGGTCACCGCCGATCTCCAGTGGGAGCTGGACTTCTGGGGCCGGGTCCGGCGCGGCACCCAAGCCGCGCGGGCCGATCTCCAGGCGGAGGAGGCGGCCTATCGGGCGACGCTGCTCACCCTGGTGAGCGACGTGTCCAACGCCTACCTCGAGCTGCTGGAGCTGGGCCAGGAGGAGGCGATCGCCGAGCGCACACTCGGGTCCCGGAGGGCCACCCTGGAGCTGGCCCGGCAGCGGTTCGCGAGCGGGGTGATCTCCGAGCTGGACGTCCACCAGTTCGAGAGCGAGGTGGCGGTTCCCGCCGCCGCGCTGGCGCAGGCGCGCCGGCTCCGCTCGCAGCGGGAGCACGAGCTGGCCACGCTGGTGGGACGGCTGCCCTTCAGCATCTCCTCGGCGGCGAGCCTGGAGCGCGCGGTCGATGCGGTGGAGGTGCCCGATTCCCTGCCCGCGACGCTGTTGGGCCGCCGGCCCGACGTGCGCGAGGCGGAGCGCGGATATGCCGCCTCGGTCGCCCGGGTCGGCCAGGCTCAGGCCTCCCGGCTCCCGACGATCAGCATCACCGGCAACTACGGCAGCCAGTCGGGCACGGCGGAAGATCTCTTCACCAACAACACCGAGGTCTATCAGGTCCAGGCCGGGGTCTCGATTCCGCTGTTCACCGGCGGCCGCCTGGCCAACCAGGCCCGGGCCGCCGGCGCGCGGGCCGAGCAGTCGCGGCTCCAGTACGAGCAAACGGTGCTCCAGGCCTTCCGCGAGGCGAGCGACGCGCTGGTGGCGGTCCGCACCGCGCGCGACCAGCGGGTGGCCCAGCAGAGCCAGGTGGTCGCGCTCCGCAAGGCCTCCGACCTGGCCGATCTCCGCTACCGCGGCGGAGTCGCGAGCTATCTGGAAGTCCTCGACGCCCAGCGCCAGCTCTTTGCCGCCGAGCTGGGGCTGAGCCAGACGCAACTCCTCGAGCTGAGCAGCGTCGTCGGGCTGTACCGGGCCCTCGGGGGGAGCTGGCAGGATCAGAAACATCGGGAAAAGTAGAAAAGTGAAAAGTGAAAGGGAGGAACGTCCGTAGCTCGGTGTTCCTCCCTTTTACTTTTCACTTTTCACGCTACACCCTTCACGTTTTTCCTTACCGCGCCACCCTCTCGACAATCCGATAGAACATCTCCACCCCGAACCGCAAGTTCTCGACCGTCACCCGCTCGTCGTGGCCGTGGACGGTGCGGGCGTCCTCCTCGCTCAGCCGGAACGGGCTCAAGCCGTAGGCCCCGATCCCGATGGCGCGGTAGTAGTAGCTGTCGGTGTAGCCCGCCAGCATCGGGGTGGTGATCAGCGCGCCGGGCTCCATCTTCTCCACCGCCTCCTGGATCGCCGCCATCAGGTCGCCGTCCATGGGCGAGGTGGTGGCTTCCCGCTCCGGGCGGAGCGGCACGATCTCCACCAGCGAGTCGGCGATCACCCCGCGCAGCTCGCGCACGAAGTCGGCCGGCCGCTCGCCCGGCAGCAGCCGCACGTCCAGCTCGGCGCTGGCCTCCGGCGGGATCACGTTGGTCTTGTCCGAGCCTTGCAGCGCCGTGATGCTGATCGTGTTCCGCAGGATCGCGTTGTAGTAAAGGTTGCCGGTGAAGAACCGGAAGCCGGCCGGGCTCCTGAGCGCCGCCGCCGGGGCGCCGAGCCAGCGGCGGTGGATGGGATCCTTCTCCCGCGTCGCGAGGTCCTTGAAATAGCGTTCGGCCGGCGGGGTGAGCCTGATCGGCGTCTGGTACGCCGCGATCCGGCCGACGGCCCGGGCCATCCGCGCGGCGGCGTTGTCCGGGCGGGGGATGGAACCGTGGCCCGGCGATCCCCGCGCCACCAGACGCACCCAGTACGGCACCTTCTCGGTGACGCCGATGCCGTAGTACTCGGTGAGCCCTTCAGGGCCGACCCGGTTGTGTCCTCCCTCGTTCAGCAGAAACTCCGCGTTGCGCAGCAGCCCCGCCTTCTCCCGGGCGAACCACTCCGCCCCGGTGGAATTGGTCTCCTCGTCGGCGTTCGCCACCAGGATGACGTCCCGCGAGAGTGGCACGCCCCGGCGCTTGAGGGCGATCAGGGTCATCAGCTCCACGATCGCCATACCCTTCATGTCCAGCGCCCCCCGACCCCACACCGCGCCGTCCTTGGTTTCGCCCGCCCAGGGATTGACCCGCCAGGCCGAGTCCGTCGCCGGCACCACGTCGATATGGCTCAGCAGCACGATGGGCCGCTTGCTCCCGGTGCCCGGCAGCCGCGCGTAGAGATTGCCCCGGCCGGGGGAGGACTCGAAGATCTCCGCGGCGATCCCCTCGCGGGTCAGCACCTGCTGGAGCCAGCGGGCGCCCGCGGTCTCGTTGCCCGGGGGTTCACGGTTCGGACCCGAAGGTACTCGGCCAGGCGCTGGGTCGCCTCGTAGCCGAGGCGGTCGAAGGCGGGCTCCCGGGTGCGCTGAGCGGCCGCGGGCGATGGAAGGAGCGTGAGCGCTACCCCGATTGTCATCCTGAGGAAGCGAAGCGCTCGAAGGAGCCGCCGCCGGCCTTCGTCTCCTTCGCTCCGCTCAGGATGACAGGCACCGCGGGTCATTCCGTCTCCCGGGCCCAGATGAAGAACAGCACCCCGATCGCCAGGAACATCCACAGGTTCCCCGGCACCCACATCAGCAGGCCGCCGAGCTGCTGGTCCTCCAGGGGATCGAGCCCCCAGGTGCGGGGCGCCACCGAGTACCAGGGATAGAGCACCTCGTCCGCCAGGGTGATCATGGCGGCCACGATGATCATCGGGACGCCCACCAGGAAGAGGTAGAGCATGCCGATCCCGGGGGTGAGCCGCGGCAGCTCCGGCGCCGGGCTCATGACCGGCCACCACATGATCGTCGCCGCCGCGATGAACATGAGGTGGGTGGCGATGTGCACCTCGTGGTTCCGCATCATCGTCTCGTAGAACGGCGTCAGGTGCCACACCGCGATGGTGACGGTGTAGATCACGGCGGCGACCACCGGCTTGGTGAGCAGCCGGGCGGCAGCGCGCACCGCCGGAATCCGGAGCACCGGCTGGAGCAGCCAGCCCGGCGTCCCGGCGATCAGGAGCGGCGGCAGCACCAGGGTGAGCAGGAGGTGCTGCGCCATGTGGGCGGAGAAGAGGTAGTAGTCGCTCAGGTCGTGCATCGGCCCGTTGAGCGCGAACAGCAGGACCAGCAGCCCGCCGCAGAAGGACGCGACGCGCCAGGCCGGCGGCGGATCGCCCAGGCCGAGCCGGCGGCGCAGCGGGCCGATCCCCCAAAAGTACAAGGCACCGAGAAGTCCGGTGCCTAGGAGAACGCTGGGGTGGAGCGACCACGCCCACTCGTATGGTCCGGTGGGCCGCGCCCGCTCGTCGAGGAGCAGCGCGACAGGAAAGAAGAGCGGGATCAGCCGCCCGCCCGGGAGAAGGCCCAGTGGTACGCCATCAGCGCGACCATCGCGAGGATCACCACCGTCGCGATGATCAGGGGGAAGACGAACACCCCGCTGAACAGCTTGCTGTCACCCTTAAGGTGCATGTAGTACATCGCCACCAGCGCGAACTTTACAGCGGAGAGGGCCAGCAGCAGCGGGATGAAGAACGGCGCCAGGCTTTGTCCCAGGGACCCGGCGTGCTCGCCGTAGGTCAGCTCGTAGAGCCCGACCTCGAGCGCGGTGAGGACGAACAGCACCAGCCCGATCTTGGCGTAGGTGCCGGGCGTCGGGTGCGCGGGCTCGTGCTCGGACGAGGGTGCGTGCGCGGTCATCGGCGAGTCCTCACCTGATCAGATAGACGACGGGGAAGATCACGATCCAGACCACATCGACGAAGTGCCAGTAGAGCGCCGCCATCTCGAGATTGACCGATCGCGAGGGCGGGAGCTTTCCCCGCAGGGCGAGGTAGAACATCGTGGCCAGCCAGATCACCCCGATGGTCACGTGGGTGCCATGGAAGCCGGTCAGGATGAAGAAGCTCGCCCCGAACATGTTGCGCTGGAGCGTGAGGCCCTTGTGCACGAAGTGGGTGAACTCATAGACCTGCATCCCCACGAAGAAGATCCCGCAGACCAGCGTGGCGCCCAGCCACACCAGCAGCATCTTGCGGTTCCCCTTCTGCGCGCCGTACAGCGCGAGCACCACGAACAGCGAGCTGAACAGCAGCAGCGCGGTGCCGACCGTCACCAGCGGGATCTCGATGATCGGCTCCAGCACCTTCCCGGTGGCGGGATCGGTCCACGGCTCGTGGGCGAACGGCCCGACCAGGCTCCGTCCCTTGTTCACCAGGTAGTTCGAGATCAGCGTCGCGAAAAACATGCATTCGGACCCGATGAAGGTCCAAATCGCCAGCTTGCGGCTGTCGAGGCCGGTGGTCGTCTCCAGGGCGTGCGCGTGATCGGACACTCAGTGACCTCCGTGCGACGGCGTGCGGAACTCCGAATACCCCTTCTCGAACAGCCAGTTGTACAGCCCGAAGAACACCAGCGCGACCGCCACGACGATGCCCGCCGGACCCCACTTCGGCAGCATCATGATGGCGACGAAGATGGAAGTCACCCCGAGCGCGGTGACCAGCGGCCAGTACGAGGGATTGGGCAGGTGGATGCCGGCTCCCGTGCCCACCTGGGGCTCGGGGAGCTTGCCGCCCTGATCCCGCTTGGTCTCCCACAGCGGATCGCGCCCCTTCACTTCGGGCAGCGCTTCGAAGTTCCACTCCGGCGGCGGCGACGGGATGGCCCATTCGAGGGTCGCGCCGTTCCAGGGGTCGGCCGGGGCGTGCTTCGAGCTGCGCGTGGTCTTGATGATGTTGAACAGGAAGACCAGGAACGACAGCCCGAGGACGAACGAGCCCGCGGTCTCGATCTGGTTCAGCGTCTCGAAGCCCAGCTCCTTCGGGTAGGTGTAGGTCCGCCGGGGCATCCCGTTCAGCCCGACGATGTGCATCGGGAAGAAGGTCAGGTTGAACCCGAGCAGCATCAGCCAGAAGTGCAGCTTGCCGAGTCCCTCGTCCAGCAGCCGCCCGAACATCTTGGGCCACCAGTAGTACGCGCCGGCGGTCAGCGCGAAGATGCTGCCGCCGAACAGCACGTAGTGGAAGTGCGCCACGATGAAGTAGGTGTCGTTCTGCTGCAGGTCGGCCGGAGGCGAGGAGTGCATCACCCCGGAGAGACCGCCGATGATGAACATCGCGATGAAGCCCACCGCGAAGTACATCGGGGTCTTGTACTGCAGCGACCCGTGCCACATCGTGCCCATCCAGTTGAAGATCTTCACCCCGGTCGGGATGGCGATCAGCATCGTGGACAGGGAGAAGAACGTGTCGGCGATCGGACCCATCCCGGTGGTGAACATGTGGTGGCTCCACACGCCGAACCCGAGAAAGGCGATGAACACGCCGGAGAACACCATCGCGGCGTAGCCGAACAGCGGCTTGCGGGAGAACACCGGCAGGACCTCGGACACGATCCCGAAGGCCGGCAGGATGAGGATGTAGACCTCGGGATGCCCGAAGATCCAGAAGAAGTGCTGCCAGAGCAGCGGGTCACCCCCGCCCGCGGGGATGAAGAAGTGGGTGCCGAAGAACCGGTCGAACATGAGCAGGATGAGGGCGACGGCGATGACCGGGAACGCCAGCAGCAGCAGGATCTGGGTGATGAAGCTCATCCAGACGAACATCGGCATGCGCATCATCGTCATCCCCTTGGCCCGCAGGTTGACGATGGTCACGAAGAAGTTCACCGCCGCGGCCAGCGACGCCACGCCGAGGACCTGGAGGCCCATGTTCCAGAAATCGGCGTTGGGCCCCGGGGAGAACTGCCGCGAGGTCAGGTTGGCGTAGCCGTACCAGCCGGTGTCGGGCGCCGCGCCGAACAGGAAGCTGGCGTTGAGCAGCAGGCCGCCGGCCAGGAAGCACCAGTAGCTGAACGCGTTGAGCCGGGGGAACGCCACGTCCCTCGCGCCGATCATGAGCGGGATGAGATAGTTGAAGAACATCGAGCTCAGCGGCATGATCGCGAGGAAGATCATGGTCGTGCCGTGCATCGTGAACAGCTGGTTGTACGTGTCCGGATCGATGAACGTGTTGTCGGCCCGGGAGAGCTGGATCCGGATGATCAGGGCTTCGACGCCGCCCAGGAGGAAGAAGAAGAACGCCGTGGCCCCATAGAGGATGCCGATCCGCTTGTGGTCCACCGTGGTGAGCCAGCTCCACAGTCCGGTCTTCTCTCCGTGGGCCGCCGCGGGCGCGTGATGCTGGTCGAGGGCAGTCGTTGCCATGTCCGAATCCGGTTATTGATGTGCGCGAAGGTAGGCGGCGAGCGCTCGGGCCTCGTCTTCTTTGATGCCGAGGTTCGGCATCAGGACGCCCTTCTTGAGCGTCTGCGGCTCGCGAATCCACCGCGCCAGGTTCTCATCGGTGTTCTTGAGCCATCCGGCGGCGATGTGGGAGCGAGCCCCGACGTTAGCCAGGTTGGGACCGATCAGTCCTTTGGGTGCGTTGACCGCCTGGAGCGAGTGGCAGCCCATGCAGCCCTTGGTCATGAACAGCTTCTCGCCGGCCGCGTACTCCTGGCCCTGGGCCGGCGCGGCGGCCGCGCTGTCCTTTTGCTGCGGTCCCTGGACCTTCGCGCCGGCGCTGGCCGTGGTGAGTGAGTCACCCTTGGCGGCCGCCCCGGAGGGCGCCGGCGCCGCGGGCGGCTTGGGGCCCAGCGTCTTCATGTGGGCGGTCCATTTCTCGAAATCTTCGGCCGTCACCGATCGCACGTGGAACGCCATCCGGGCGTGCTGGATCCCGCAGTACTCGGCGCACTGCCCGGGGAACAGGCCGGTGCTGTCCGCCTTCCACCAGAGCCGGGTCTCCCGGCCGGGGAACACGTCCCGCTTCCCGGAGAACCGGGGCGGCCAGAAGCTGTGGACCACGTCGGCCGAGTTGATGAGCAGCTCCACCGTCCGCCCCGCCGGGATGAACATCTCGTTGGCGGTGGTGATGCCGGCGTCGGGGTAGCGGAACTCCCACCACCACTGGTGCCCGATGACTTCGATCTTCATCGCGTCGGGCGGGGTCCGGTTGGTCTCGAAGATCCCCTTCACCGTCGGCACCGCGATAAAGGCCAGGATGAGGGCCGGGACCAGGGTCCAGATGATCTCGATCGTGGTGTTGCCGTGAATCTGGGAGGGCTCGGGGTCGTCCGGCCGGCCGCGGAAGCGGAAGATCGAGTACAGCAGAGCACCTTCCACCAGGATGAACACGCCCAGCGCCCAGTAGAAGGTCTGGTCCTGTACGTGATCGCCGATGCGGGCGAAATCGGAGAGCGGCAGGAGGGCCGTCTGCGGATACCGCTCGGGGTTGCACCCGGCGAGGGCGAGCAGCAGTACGCAGAGTGGGGGCAGCGCCCAGGCGGAGCGCCCGGCGGCGGCGGTCCTGAGGTGCATTCCGTACACGTCCTTTGGACGAGGATCCACGCAAACCGCGAGTTGAGGCAGCAGAGTATCAGTTTCCCGAGCGGAGGTCAAGGAAACCGTTGGGGAAACGGGCGTTAAGGGCGGGGCGGCGGGGCAGCCGGGCAGCGGGGCAGACGGGACGTTGACCGCCGGCACCGAGCCGTCATTCCGGGTTGGCTGCCCCGCCGCCCCGCTGCCCCGCCGCCCCGCCGCTTAACCTCCTCCAAATCTTGCACTTCCGACATCGGGCTCTTCCGCCCCGGCGTCCCGGCGATATCTTTGGAGCAGGAAACCTCCTCCGGCCTGGCGACGTCCATCGCCAGGCTCTTCTTCCTTATTCTGGTTGCGTCATGATCAGTGAAATGCGGGAGAAGCTGAGCAAAGAAGTCGATCAGCTCAGCCACGAACTCAACGTCCTCTTGCCCCAGGCCATCGCGCAGGCGGTGGAGCTCGGCGACCTCCGGGAAAACTCGGAGTACAAGGCCGCGCTCGAGCGCCAGCAGTTCGTCCAGGCCCGCCTGGGCCAGCTCCACCAGCGGCTCAACCAGCTGGGCCAGCTCGCCAACCACGAGGCCCCGTCCGACCGCGTCGGCCTCGGCTCCACCGTCACCGTGCTCGACCTCGACACCGGCGACACCGACATCTACATCGTCGTGCTCGCCGAGATGATGGACATCGACGCCGGACACATCTCCCTCGCCTCCCCCCTCGGCCGCGCCCTGGCGAACGGCCGGGTCGGCGACGAGATCGGCCTCCGCCTCCCCACCACCACCCGCCGGCTCCGAATCACCAAGCTGGTGACGGTCCACGAGAGTGGCGGCAACGGGAAGAAGGGGAAGAAACGGGAAAAGTGAAAAGTAAAAAGTGAAAGGGAAGAACCCGGCTCAGCTCCGCCCCTTTCACCTTTCACTTTTCACCTTTTACGCTTTCTCACCTATGGAATTCCCCAACAAGCAGCTGCTGGTAGTCGGTGACCGGGTCCTGATCACGCCGGAGGACGGCGACGACAAGACCCGGGTCGGGCTCTACCTGCCCGCCACCGCGATCGATTCCCAGCAGGTCCAGACCGGCCTCATCGTCGCCACCGGCCCCGGCGATCCCGTCGCCGACCTCAGCAGTTTCGACGACGAGCCCTGGAGAACCGACCGCCGCGAGACCAAGGGCCGCGGCATGCAGGCCAAGGTCGGCGACACCGCCATCTTCTTCCGCAAGGCCTCCGTGGAGATCTCCTTCGAGGAGAAGAAGTACCTGGTCGTCCCCCAGGCGGCGATCCTGGTCCTGATCCGGGACGACCTGCCGATCTGATCACCGGCGGCGCCCGCCGTGTGCTATCACCTCCGAATCGCCAGCCCCCTCACCCTCAGCGAGGTCCGCTCGATGCTGCCGCGCGGCCTCGCCGCCGATGCCCTCCCCGAGGAGACGGCGCGCTTCAGATTCCTGTTGCCGGCGGCTCAGACCGCGGCACACCTGCGAGCCGGCCCCTGCTCCTGTGACCTGGTCCGCCCCCGCCAGGCGGAGTCTCGCGAGGACGAGCGCGACCTCCGCCGGCGCTATGGAGCAATGGGACTCAGCCGCGACCTGATCATCCGGGAGCTCGAGCGCCATCGCCGCGGGCCTGTAGCACCGCCGGCCGCCGGGTGGCCCCACCTGCTGGCGGAGTTCGTCGCCGAGCACGCCAGGAACGCGGGCCCGACACTGTACGAGCTCACCTTCGAGCCCGGCGGGGCGGCCGTCGGCAGTCCGGTCACGCGTTCCGTCCCCGAGGTCCGCAGTGACCCCGCCGGGTGGCTCCGCGAGGGCCAGCCCGTCCTCGTGGTTCGCTAGCCTTAGACCTCGCTCCAGACCCATCGCCAACCAACGGCAAGGATCCCGATGCTGTCTCCAGCATGCTCTCGTCGTCTCCCGTCTCGACTCCTGACCCTCCTGCTCTTCGCCGGGTGCGGCGGTGGCGGTTCCGACCGCGAGACGCCGTCCGCGGAGGCCGACGCGCCCGCCGAGTCCGCCCCGCCCGCAGAATCCGTCGCCGCCGCGCCAGCGCCGGTCACCATCGAGGATATCGCCCGCTGGGAGAAAGGCATGGCCGCCGAGCTGACTGCCGTGCGGGAGGCCGGGACCAAGCTGAAGAACGCGAAGACCGGCGACGACACCCTGGCCGCGATGATGGGCGTGCAGGAGATGTCCACGGTGACGTCGGGCGCCAAGGCGGCGGGACTGGACGAAGAGCGCTACAAGGCAGTGCGGAGCGATCTCGGGGCGGCCGTGGGGTATCTCACGCCGCAACTGGGCGGCATCGACACCACCATGCTCTCCCAGGCCCAGCGCGATGAGCTGCGCCGCATGAATGCGGAGCAGCTCAAGCAGCTGGAGGGGCGGGTGCCCGCCCCCGTGGTGGAAGCGCTGAAGCCGAAAGCGGAGACGCTGCGGAAGCGGGAGATCGAGCTGGCCGGCGCCCGCCTGAAGAGCGCCGGCATGTAGTCGCCTAACCCTTGACCAGCTCCACCCGGCGGTTCTCCTGCCGACCCTCGGCCGTGTCGTTGGACGCGGCCGGCTTGCTTTGACCCAGACCCTTCGCGGTGAGCCGGCCGCCGTCGATCTGATAGTTGTCGATCAGATACTGCCGGACCGCGGCCGCCCGCTTGTCGCTGAGCGACTGGTTGGATTCGGCCTTGCCCACGTTGTCGGTGTGGCCTTCGATCGTGAGCTTCAGATCCGCGTGGTCCTTCAGCATGGTGCCGATCTCCTTCAACGTCGGCCCCGACTCCTGCCGGATCGCGTCGCTCCCGGTGTCGAAGTAGATCCCCTGGGTGGCCACCCGGCCCTTCTCGGCCAGCGCGTCGTACAGCTTCTTCCCGCCCGCCGCGACCCGCACCGGTCCGATGAGCGTGGCCTGGACGCCCTTGGCGTCGTAGCCCGGCACCCAGAACTGGATCTTGTTGGACCGGCCGACGTCGGCGTTCGGCGCGTTGGCGACGCGGATGCCGTTCATATAGACCTTGGTGTACTTCCCGTCCACCATGATCCGGGCCCGGGTCACCTTGTTCTGCAGGTCGTCGCCCGCCGGACCCTCCGACTCGATTTTCTGGACGTAGACACCGCCCTTGGCGTAGGTGAAGCGAACCGTCGGGTTGGCGGTGCCCTGGCTCTCCCAGTTCGATTCCGACGCGTTCATGTTGAGCATGATGGGCCAGCCGTTGCTCGCGGTGTGGTTGGTGACGTAGTCGAACTCGATCGTGAACTGCTGGGGCAGCGGCTGCTGCATCACGATCGCGAACTTGGTCGACTTGCTCACCCGGAGCCACTTGGCGCCTTCCCAGTCGGCCACCTCGGCGTTGCCCTCCATGAACTCGTAGCGCCGGGGGAAGTCGCCCACGTTGTCGCTGGTGTAGTCGTCATAGAACAGGACCTTGTCGCCCGGCACGAAGTCGAAGCTGACGAACGCGCCTTCGCCCGCCTTCTTCGGCGGCGCCGCAGGGGCGGTGGACGGAGCGGGATCGGCACTTGCAGCCGCGGGGGTTGCGCCGGCGGGAGCCGCCGCGGGAGCCGCGGTGGCGGCAGGTGTCGGCGCTGCGCCCGGCTCGGGAGCCGGGGCCTTCTCGCCGCCGCCCTCGACGGCGCCGTCGATCGCCTTGCTCTCCTCCTCCGTCGCCTTCTGAATGGCCTTGTCTTCGGCGGTCCGCTTGACCGCGTCCTTGAGTCGCTTGCCGAACTGGGCCTCGGACGTGCCGGGGAGGGCGGCGAGCGCCAGGATGGCGAGCCCGACCGCGGATAGCAGTGTCAGACGGGCGCGAATGGACATAGTATCCTCATACGAAAGGACCGCTGATGGGCGGAAGAATCGAGGCGATGGCATAATGGCTGGCGGGGTGCCCCAGGGCGAAGGTGAAGATGCCGGTCCTGCAACGGTAGCGCAAGCACATCACCAGGGGTGGTTTGCGGGTGCCGGCGGCCTGTCGCTCTTCCGCCAGTCCTGGCGCCCATCGGGCCCTGCCAAGGCCGCCGTGCTCAACATCCACGGCCTCGGCGACCACTCCGGGCTCTATCCCACTCTGGTCGACTACTGTCTGACGCATGGCTTCGCGGTGCATTCTCACGACCTCCGGGGCAACGGACGGTCGCCGGGGCAGCGGGCCTACGTGGAGCGGTGGGAGGAGTACCGGGAGGACCTGGGACGGTTCGTCGAAGCGGTGCGGGCCGAAGAGGGTGAGCTTCCCCTCTTCCTGCTCGGCAACAGTCTCGGCGGGCTGATCGTGCTGGACTACGCACTTCACGGGGCCGACGGCATCCGGGGCGTGATCGCCGCCTCGCCGCCTCTGGGACGGGTCGGGGTCCCCGCCCCGCTGATGGCGCTGGGGCGGGTGCTCTCCAGGGTCTGGCCCCGGTTCTCCATCCGCACCGGCATGGACCTCTCCGGACTGGCCCGCGATCCGGTCGTGGTGGAGACCGTCCTCGCCGATCCCCTCTTCCACCGATACGGCACGGCGCGGCTCTCGACCGAGGTCGTAGCGGCGATCACCCGGGTCCAGGCGGGTGCGCCCCGGTTTCCGCTGCCGCTGCTGATCGTCCACGGTGGCGCCGATCGGATGGTACCGCCCGACGGCAGCCGGACGTTCATCGCCCGCGTCGGCCATCCGGACCATGAGCTGCGGGAGTATCCCGGGGCGTATCACGTGCTGTTCGCGGACCTGGAGCGCGACCTGGTGCTGGCGGACGTCGAGCGATGGATCGTGGGCCGGCTCTGACCCTGCTCTTCCGCGCGCTGCGGCTGCGCTGTCCCCACTGCGGCGGAGGGCCGATCTTCGTCCGCTGGTCGCGGCTGGTGCCCAACTGTCCGGTCTGCGGCCTGGGCCTGGAGCGGGGCGAGCAGGGCTACTGGCTCGGCGCTTACTTCTTCAACCTGATGGCGATGGAGACGCTGTTCAGCATCTGGGTGGTGCTGCTGCTGTGGTGGACCTGGCCTTCCCCGCCCTGGACCCTCTTTCAGATCGTGACGGTGGTGCTGATGGCAATCGCGCCGTTCGCCTGCTTCCCGTTCTCCAAGACCTTGTTCCTCGCGTTCGATCTCTGGGTGCGCCCGCCGACCGAAGAGGATTTCATCGTGCCGCACGAAGCCGCCCGCCGGCACCGCCCCACCTGATGGAGATCCTCATCGCCCTCGGCGCCGGCGCTCTGCTGGTCCTGGTGGTCGCCAATCTCTCCTCCAGCGCCAAGAAGATCGAGCGGCAGGTCGAGCACCTGTACGCCGCCGCCGATCCCCAGTTCGTCCGTTCGATGGGCTCCCTCTTGGGACCGCAGATCGTCGAGGGGAACCAGGTCCGGGCGCTCTGCAACGGCGACGAGATCTTTCCCGCGATGCTCGAGGCGATTCGCGACGCCACCCGGACGATCTGCTTCGAGACCTTCATCTACTGGTCCGGCTCCATCGGCCGGAAGTTCGCGGAGGCATTGGGCGAGCGGGCGGGAGCCGGCGTCAAGGTGCATGTGGTGCTCGACTGGGTGGGGTCCGGCAAGCTGGATCGACAACAGATCGAGACGATGGAGCGAGCCGGCGTGGAGGTGGTGCGGTACCACCCGCCGCGCTGGTACAGCCTGGGGCGGCTCAACAATCGCACCCACCGCAAGCTGTTGGTCATCGATGGCAGGATCGGGTTCACCGGAGGGGTGGGCATCGCCGACAACTGGCTCGGCCACGCCCAGGACCCGGACCACTGGCGCGACTCTCACTTCCGGGTGGAGGGCCCCGCGGTGGCCCAGATGCAGGCCGCCTTCATGGACAACTGGATCGAAACCCAGGCCCAGGTGCTGCACGGCGAGGCCTACTTCCCGGCTCTCGAGCAGCGGGGCTCGCATGCGGCGCAGCTCTTCAAGAGCTCGGCGGACGACGCGAGCGAGAGCGTCCGCCTGATGTATCTGCTCTCCCTGGCCTCGGCGGTGAAGAGCGTCCGGATCGCCAACGCCTACTTCGTGCCGGATTCGCTGGCGGTGGCCACGCTGGTCGCCGCGCAGCGGCGCGGCGCCCGGGTGGAGATCATCGTCCCCGGCCGGCACATCGACGCGAAGCTGGTGCGCCGCGCCTCGCGCGCGCTCTGGGGTCCCCTGCTCGAGGCGGGGATCGCGATCTACGAGTATCAGCCGACCATGTACCACGTGAAGGTGGTCGTGGTCGATGAGATCTGGACGTCGGTGGGCTCCACCAACTTCGACAACCGCTCGTTCCGCCTGAACGATGAGGCCAACCTGAACGTGTTGGACGCCGGCTTCGCCGCCGGCCAGGCCCGGGTGTTCGAGCAGGACAAGACGATGGCCCGTCAGGTGACGCTGGAGGACTGGCGCCGCCGGCCCTGGCGGGAGCGGGCGATCGAGCGCCTGGCGGCGCTCTTCAGACTCCAGCTCTAGCCCTGCTCAGGATCCCTCCCACGACTGCGTCGGCACTGCCGAAGGCACCGGCAGCTGCTGGAGATAGGTCACCAGCATCCAGATCGCGTCGGGCGGGAGTGCGCCACCGAACGCGGGCATCCCCTTCGGCCGCCCGTAATAGATGGACTGGAAGATCTCCTGGTCGGCGCCGCCGTAGCGCCAGCGCCCGTCGGCCAGGCTCGGCGCCGCCCAGCCCACCGCCCCGCCGCCGTGGCACCCGTCGCAGTTCATCGAGGCGAAGAGTCCTGCCCCGGCCTTCGACGGCCTTCTTGTCGCCCTTGTGCGGATTGCGGAGCGTGTCGCCCGGCGGGCTTGATCCCTCCCGCGGCGACGTGCGACTCGGAGGCCGCCGCCGAAGTGCTGCCCTGCTTCCGCTCCTGGTCCTTGGTCGGAGCCTGGTCGCCGGCGCAGGAGGATGCCGCGCCCCAGAGTGCGAGGATGAGGACGCCGGCCAGCCCATGTCGTGAATCCATAGTTGCCGTCCCCCGCTAGAGGCCGAAGATCCAGATCATCCCGCCCTGGCTCGTGTGGCGCCCGATGTCCTTCATGAAGTCGGCCGGCGGGCGCACGTCGGCGGGATCGTCCGACCGCACGTCGCCCGAGAGCAGGAACCAGTCGCCGCCGATGCCGGCATAGATCGCGACATACTGCTTCCCGTCGGGGCCGCGGTAGGTGATCGGATTGCCCACCACGCCGGAGCCCACCTTGAACTTCCAGAGCACCTTGCCGGACTTCGCGTCGGCCGCCTTGAACCAGCCGTCGAGCGTGCCGTAGAAGACCACGTCGCCCGCGGTCACCAGCGCACCGCTCCACGAGGGAAACGGCTCCTTCACCTCCCAGACGCGCTTCGCCTGGGCGGCGTCCCACGCCATGAAGGCGCCGAGGTGACGGCCGGCGGGGCCGGCCTGATAGGGCGTGCCCGCGCCGATGAACGGCGTGCCGGCCACCCGCGCCGCCGCCACCGCGTTGAACTCCATGCACATGTTGTTGGTGGAGCTGTAGAACAGCTTGGTCCGGGGAGAGTACGCCGCCGGAGACGCCGGGCTCTTGGCCCCCTCGAGGCTCGGGCAGATCCCTTTGACGTTGCCCTTGGAAGCCCCGGTCAGCTTGGTGGAATCGAGCACCGGCCGTCCGGATGCCAGATCGATGCTCTTGGCCCAGGTGACATCGGAGTACGCCGGGGCGCTGAGCACCTCGCCCGTGGCGCGGTCGATAGTGTACTGGAAGCCGTTCTTGTTGAAGTTGACCAGCACCTTCCTGGTCTGGCCCTTGATCGGGAGATCCACCAGGATCATCTCCGATGCCGCGTCGTAGTCCCAGTTGTCGTGCGGAGTGAACTGGTAGCCCCACACCAGCGAGCCGTCGCCGGGCCGGCGGGCGAGCACGCTGGAGGACCACTTGTTGTCGCCCGGCCGCTGCTCGGCGTTGTACGGCGCGGGATTGCCGACGCCGTAGTAGAGCAGGTCGAGCGCGGGGTCGTACGAGATCCAGCCCCACACCGGCGCGCCGCCCGTCTTCCAGGCTTCGTTGGCCCAGGTCTTCACTCCGAGGTCGGCGACCCTTGTCGTAGTGCGGCTTGAAGGTCTCCGGCTTCACCAGCATGGCGCTGTCGGGGCCCAGGTTGCGCGCGGTCCAGACGACCTTGCCGGAGCTCGAGGTCGAGCGCCTTGACCCAGCCGTAGATGCCGAACTCGCCGCCCGAGGCGCCGACGATGACCCGGTCCTTCACCACGAACGGCGCCATCGGCGTGGTCTCGCCCTGGGAGAGGTCGGCGATCCGGGTCTTCCACAGCTCCTTGCCGCTGCCCGCATCCACCGCCACCGTGTGGCCGTCCAGCAGGTTGTAGACGATCTTCCCGTCGGCGTAGAACGCGCCGCGGTTGACCACGTCGCAGCAGGAGATCCCGATCGCGTTCGGGCTCACGTCCGGCCGGTACTTCCATCTCAGCGGATAGCCCTCGCGGGTGAGATCGAAGGCGTAGAGCACGTTGGGATAGGGTGTGACGACGTACATCGTGTTCTTCACCACCAGCGGCTGCCCCTCGTGTCCGGCGAGCACGCCGGTGGAGAAGGTCCAGACCGGGCGCAGCGTCGTGGCGTTGGCCGCGGTGATCTGGCCGAGGCCGCTGTAGCGGGTGGAGGCGTAGATCCTTCCCCGGCATGGTCCACTGGCCGTCCTCCTGCGCCTGGATCGCGACACCGGCGGCCAGCAGCAACGGAGTGGAGCAATGCGAGTCGTCATGATCGCCTCCTGATGCGATCCAACATGGGGCTGCGACCGGTTGCCGGGCAGAGCCGGGGACTGCCGAGGCTATAGCGGGCGTGCCCGCATACGACGTCATCGTGCTCGGCCTGGGCGGGATGGGGAGCGCCACGCTGTTCCACCTGGCGCGCCGGGGCGTCCGCGTGCTCGGCCTCGAGCGCTTCGACCTGGTGCACGAGTACGGCTCGTCCCACGGCCTCACCCGCATCATCCGGCTGGCCTACTGGGAGCATCCCACCTACGTGGCGCTGCTCCGCCGGTCGTACGAGCTGTGGCGCGAGCTGGAGGCGCGGCGCCGGCGAGCGGCTGCTGCACATCACCGGGAGCATCGACGCGCGGACCGCGCCGGCGGCCCGGTGTTCGAGGGCGCGCTGCGGTCCAGCCGAGCTGCACGGCCTGCCGCACGAGGTGATGGACGGCGCGGAGCTGCACCGCCGCTATCCCGGCTACCGGCTGCCGGCGGAGATCAGCTGCCTCTATCAGCCCGACGGGCGGCTTCCTCCTGCCCGAGCGCTGCAACGTCGCCCACGTCGAGCAGGCGCATCGCGCACGGCGCGGAGGTGCGCTGCCGCGAGGCGGTGCTCGGCTGGGGTGTGAGCGGGGAGAGCGTGTGGGTCCGCACCAGCCGCGGGACGGTACGAGGCGGGCGCGCTGGTCATCTGCGCCGGGGCCTGGGCGTCGAAGCTGGTGCCCGAGCTCGACGGGCTCGCCGTCCCCGAGCGTCAGGTGCTGGCGCTGGCTCCAGCCGACGCCGGCCCGAGCTTTTCCGGCCCGAGGCGTTTCCGGTGTTCAACCTGGAGGTCGAGGAGGGGCGCTACTACGGCTTCCCCAGCTTCCTCATCCCCGGCTTCAAGTTCGGCAAGTACCATCACCGCGGCGAGGTGGTGGATCCCGATACGGCGAACCGCGAGCCGGACCAGGAGGACGAGGAGCTGCTGCGCGCCTTCGCCCGGCGCTATTTCCCCGAAGGCGCGGGCCCGACCCTGATGCTCAAGGCCTGCCTCTTCACCAACAGCCCCGACCGCCACTTCATCCTCGACCGGCACCCCGGAGCATCCGAGGTCGTCGATCGCCGCCGGGTTCTCCGGGCACGGCTACAAGTTCTGCAGCGTGATCGGCGAGATCATGGCCGATCTGGCGCAGGACGGTGAGAGCGCGCACGACATCGAGTTCTTCCGGCTCCGGCGGTTCGCCGCCGCGCCCTAATCCCAGGAGGGCCGCATGCCATCCCATCGGTCAGCCGCACCAGCTGTCCCCTTGCTGCTCGCGCTCGCGATCCTCGCGCCCGCCGTCACAGCGCAGACGCCGAAGATCATCACCGGCCTCAAGCAGCCCGAGTCCGTCGCCATCGGCCCGCGCGGGCGGATGTATGTCAGCGAGACCGGCGAATACGAGAAGGCGAACGACGGCTACATCAGCGTGCTCGACGGCGACAGCCTGAAACGGTTCGCCACCGGCCTGGACGATCCCCACGGGATCAAGTGGTTCCGCGATCACCTCTTCGTCGCCGACAACATGGGCATGGTGTGGCGGATCGACGCCAAGGGCACGGTCGAGCGCTTCGTGGACGCCACCGACTTCCCCCGCAAGATCACCAACTTCAACGACCTCGAGATCGACGCGGCCGGGAACCTCTACATCTCCGACAGCGGCGACTGGGAGGGCGGCGGAGGCGCGATCTACCGGATCACCCAGGACAAGCAGATCGCGACCGTGATGACCGACGCCGACGACCCCCGGCTGCTGAGTCCCAACGGACTGCTCATGGACGGGGCGAACCGGCTTCTGGTGGTGGACTACACCACCGGAATCCTGTTCCGAATCGACCTCAGGGCCGCGCTGCCGATGGTCGGCACGGTCGCGGTGCAGCCGGCGAGCCGGACGATGGAAAAGGTGGCGGCGGGATTCGGCGCGGCGGACGGATTGGTGCGCGACGCGCAGGGGCGGCTGATCCTCACCGACTTCAACGGGCACCGGGTGTTCGTGGTGGCCAAGCTGCCGCTGCCCGGGGATGGGAAGCCGGTGGAGATGACGGTGAGCGAGCTCGAGTCGGCGGCGGACCTGGGGATCAGCCCGGATGGGCGGAGCCTGTTGATCCCAGATATGAGCGGCGGGAAGTTGGCGATTCTGCCGCTGCCGAGATGAAAGACGCTGCTTGACGGGTCGCAGGGCTTCGGGATATATTCGGGTACGTTAAATCGTATGCCGAATCAGGGGGATGTCCGTGCTTTTCCTCGATCCTCTGCGCAAGCTCGCCAAGGGCGTCTCAGGCCCACGCGGTCCAGCCAAGCGCCGTCCAGTGCCCGCTCTCAAGCCGACCACGTACTACGTGCCCGTCGTCAGCCTCGCCGTGGCCTGTCCGGAGTGCTCCGGACCACTGATGCGGGCGTCCGCCTGCGTGAGCTGCGCCTATTGCGGGTGGAGTAGATGCGGGTGAGCGCCACCGCGCAGCTCACCCTGGAAGTCGCGTCGCCCGCTGCCGCTTCGCGCGAGCTCACCGTGCTCGACGAGCGCCAGCGGGGGACGAAGTTCCTCACTCTCGGCGCGCGCTCGGTGCTCAACTCCCCGGCCGCCACGGGCATGGACTTCTGGTCCATCAACCCGTACGTCGGCTGCGAGTTCGGGTGCACGTACTGTTACGCGAGGGACACACATCGGTACGCGGTGGAGCGGGCGGTAGGGCGGGCGGGCGGTCAGGCGGGCAGTGATGCGATGCCGGACTGGCTTGCCTTCGAGAAGCGTATCCTGGTGAAGACCGATATCGCTGAGCGGTTGGCCCGCACGCTCGATCCCTCGAAGATCGGCAATGCCTCCATCGTGATCGGCACCGCCACTGATCCGTATCAGCCCGCGGAGCGGCGCTACCGGCTCACCCGCAGCGTCCTCCAGGTGCTGGCCGGATTCCGCGGCCTACGGATCGGCATCATCTCCAAGTCGCCGCTGGTCACCCGCGACATCGATGTGCTCCAGCAGCTCTCCGAGCGGCACGATGTCACGGTGAACGTCTCGCTCTCCACCCTCGATGCGCGCTTGGCCCGAAGGCTCGAGCTGCGCTCGCCGGTGCCGTCCGCCCGGATCCGCGGCCTGGCCCGGCTCAGCGCCGCCGGCGTCCACGCCGGACTCCTCATCGCGCCGATCGTGCCCGGCCTGACCGATGGCCGGGAGGAGCTGAGCCGGCTGATGGCCGCGGCAAAGGAAGCGGGTGCCCGCTACGTGATCGGGTCGGCGCTCCGGCTCGGCCCCGCGGCGCGGCACCGCTTTCTTCCCCACGTGTCCGCGGAGTTCCCGGAGCTGGCCGAGCGCTACCAGCGCCACTACGGCACCCGCCAAGGTGTGAGCCCGGAGTACCAGGCCGCCCTCACCCGCCGGCTCGATGCGCTCCAGCGGGAGCATGGGTTCCCGGTCGGAGACGAGCGGATGCACCAGGCCCAATTGAAGACGAGGCGCGAGCCGTCACCACAGACGGCCCTCTCGCTGAACACGTGAAGGGTTAGCGGAGCGAAGCAAATTGTCACCCCCCTTTTCACTTTTCTACTTTTCACTTTTCACGCTTTTTGGGGCCAAGACCGCGCACCCACCGCCCGCCTCAGGTAGCTCCCGAACATCAGCTCGACGATCCCGCCGCGCTTCCGCTGGGCCAGCTCCGGGAGGGCGCGCTCGAGCGTCGAGCCCTCAATTGCCGACTCCACCCGCGGCCCCGGCTTCTTCGCCTCCCAGGCAAAGAACACCGCGCCCACCACCAACACCGCCGACACCGCGGTCTTCGCCGACAGCTCCCCGTCTCCCACCAGCCAGGCGAGCCCGAGCGCGATCACCGGGTTCACGAACGCGTACGTGCTGACGGCGGCCGATGACGTCACCCGCAGCAGCCAGGTGTAGGCGCCGAAGCCCAGCACGGTTCCGCCCAGGATCAGGAACGTCACCGCGAAGGCCGCACGAGGGGTGATGTCGGCGGGACTCCATCCGGCCGGTTCTCCGACCGCGACGCTCGCCACCAGCAGCACCGCCGCTCCGGCCCCGAGCTGCATCGCGGTGGACTGGACCGCGGGAACCTGCGTACCCGCGCGCCGGACGATCACGGTGCCCACCGCCCAGAAGAGCGCGCTCACGACCATCACGAGCCGATCCACCATCCCACCGGACCAGCCCTCCCCACCGGTCAGCACCGCGACCCCCGCGACGCCCAGGCCCAGGCTCGTCAACACTCGGCCGGACGGAAGCGCCCGGGCCAGCAGCGACTCCAGCCCGATGAGCCAGAGCGGGATCGCGGTCATGAACAGCGCCGCCTCCCCCGAGGTCACCCGCTGCTCCGCCCAGGCCAGGAGCCCATGGCAGCCGAGGAAGAGGAAGGCCCCGGCAATCGCGGCCGTGAGCCACTGGCTCCGCGAGGCCCGCACCAGAGTGCCCCGCCACGCCAGCCAGGCGAACAGCACCGCGGCCCCGCCGGCGCAACGCAGCACCATCGTCATAAGCGGCGGCACGTCGGCGACCGCGTAGCGTATGGCGAGAAACGTCCCGCCCCACATCAGGTAGATCGCCGCGAAGGCGCCGGCGACCCGGGCGCGCTGGGAGACGTTCATGAGGTGGACTCCTGCGCGCTCAGCGCGCCCTTGTCGTCGTAGACCACTTCGTAGTGGTGCACCCGCTCGTCCCGGGCAATCAGGAAGCGATCGTCCTCGGCGTAGAAGACGGCGCGCTCGATGTCGTCGCCCGCGAACCGGCGGATCGCCTCCTCCGTTTCCCACAGCGTCAGCAGCAGGAACTCCGCTCGGCCGTTTTCGATCCGCCGCAGGGCCAGCACTCCGCGGTTGCCGGGCGTGGCCCGATAGGCGGCGAGGCCGGTGGCGTGGAGGTAATCGAGGTAGGTGTCGGCGTCTGCCTCGCGAGTGGCCCCTGCCCAAGTGCGTGCGATCATGCGTCCTCCGGTCGAGTGGGCGGCGGCTGCACCAGTATATGCCGTCTTACAGGTGCACAGTACGGTCCCGGCTTGCACCTGTCAAGTGGCGAATACTGGTGCTATATTGTGGATATGACCCAGAGCGCCCCCCCAGCCGAGCCCCCCTTCCTCTATGTAGGTGGCGAGCCGGCTCTCGATCTCGTGAATACCGTGGATTGGACCCCCAGGGGCCCTGAGGCGGAACGGCTCGGCGAGTACGGCGACGTGCTTCAGTGGGCGGAGGGAGCCGGCGTGCTCGACCGGGCCGCGAGACGGCGGCTGAGCCAGGCGGCGGCGCAGCACCCCCGCGCGGCCGTGGTGGCGCTGGAGTTCGTGCTCCGCACTCGCGCCATCATCCGCGACCTCTTCGGCGCGATCGCGCGGGGAGAATCGACAGCCTCCAGCTTGCCCGCCTTCAACGCGCTGCTGGCCCAGGCGGCGGAGCGGCTGGAGGTAGCGAGCGGCGGCGAGCACGGCTCGAGGTACGGGTGGAACTGGCGGGACCAGGACTCCGATCCGCGGGCGGTGGCCTGGCCGGTGATCTGGTCGGCGGCGGAGCTGCTCCGGTCGGTCGAGGTGGGCCAGGTGCGGATCTGCGACGGAGACGACTGCGGCTGGATGTACGTCGATCGGAGCCGCAACGGGCTCCGCCGCTGGTGTCAGATGCGGACCTGCGGGACCCGGGAGAAATCCCGGCGCCGGCGCGACGCTTGACATACCTCCGCCACGCGCTTCGCTCCCTGCGACGTACCCCCACCTTCACCACCGCTGCCGTCCTGGTCCTGGCGATCGGGATCGGAATGGCGACGGCGATGTTCACCGTCTTCCGCGCCGTCATGCTGCGGGACTTGCCGGTGCGCGACCCGGACCGGATCGTCACGCTCTGGACCTTCCGGGATCAGACGGTCAAGCTCCCCCTGATCCAGCAGCAGCTCGACGGACTGCGCCGCGAGAGCCGGACCTTGCAAGACGCCGCCGGGGTGGTGCACTGGGGCGCCCAGGCCATTCCGGTGACGGAGGATGACCGGCCGCTCGTTCTGAAGCAGGCGATGGTCACGGCCAACTTCTTCGAGGTCCTCGGCGCGCGTCCGGCACTTGGTCGCCTGCTGCGGCCGGAGGACGGCCTCGAAGGCGCGGTGCCCGTCACGGTGATCAGCTACACAGTGTGGCAGCGGGAGTTCCGCGGCGATCCCCGAGTCCTCGGCCGTCGTCTGACGACGACGCAGGATCTTGAGAGCTTTGAGATCGTCGGCGTGGCGCCACCAGGACTGGATTACCCCATCGGGGCAGACTATTGGACCCGGCCGCGGTCATTCGACCTGATGAACGTGGTCGCCCGCGTAACACCGAATGCCACACCGGCAGCGGCCCGATCGGAGTTCCTCTCCCTCGCGCAGGTCCTTGACCGCGAGAGACCGGTCCCGGTGCATCCCACTGGTGCGGGGGTCGAGTCTCTCACACAGGCGGTGCTCGGCGAGACGAGGCCAGTGCTCGTCGTGCTCACGGCGGCCGCGGGGCTGCTGCTTCTCATCGCCTGTATCAACGTGGCCATCCTGCTCCTGCTGCGCTCCGCACTCCGTGCGCGGGAGATCGTGATCCGCCGCGCGCTGGGTGCGAGCTATGGGCAGGTCGCCCGGCTACTCCTCGCAGAGAGCACGTTGCTCGGCGCGGCTGGCGGCGGTCTCGGCCTGGCCGGCGCGGCAGGGCTGCTGCGGGTGGCCCTCGCCTTCGCGCCGGGTCAGCTCCCACGGATGGACATGATCCGCCTCACGGGCGCCCCCGTCGGAGTGGCAACCGGCGTGACGCTTCTGGCCGTGCTGCTCTTCGGTATCCTGCCGGCGCTCGCCGCCGCGCGGGGGCACAACCTCGCCGCGGACCTCCGGCTCGACTCACGCTCGGGAACCTGGACGAAGCAGGGTCGCCGTGTGCGGCAATCGCTCGTCGCGTCGCAGGTGGCACTCGCGGTTGTCTTGCTCGCCGGCGCGGGCCTCCTCGCGCGCAGCCTCCAGCGCCTCGAACGGCTGGACCTGGGCTACGACACCGACCACCTGTCGATCGTAGAGCTCGCGATCCCCTTCGTGAATTACGACTCCGAACCGAAGTTCTACGCGATGTTCGATGAGCTGTCCCAGCGCCTCCGCGCGGTGCCGGGCGTGACTGCACTGACTCCGGTTCTCTACCGGCCGTTCGTAGGGGCGAGCCTGATGCAGGTAACGCCGGTGCTCGAAGGACAGTCCCAGGCCGAGGCCGACGCGAATCCGCTTGTGCCGCTCGAGGTCGGAGGGTCCGAATACTTCCGCACCTTCCAGATCCCGATCCCACGCGGCCGTGGATTTCTGGATAGCGACCGGGAGAACGCCCCAAAGGTGGTGGTGGTGAGCGAGGCGGTAGCGCGGCGTTTGTGGCCGGGGCAGGACCCGATCGGCAAGCGTCTTCGCCTCCCCGGGGATGACACGGAGTGGCGGACGGTGGTGGGCATCGCCGGCGACATCCGCTTCCGCCGCCTGCGGGAACCAACAGCGACGATCTATCTGCCGTGGCGCCAGCTAATGACGTTCGGCACCTTCGCGGTGCGGACGCGCGACGACCTGGCGTCGGTCCTCCCGGCGATGCGCCATACCGTCCGCGAATTCGACTCGCAGATCAACGTGTCGGCTGCCGGAACGCTGGACGAGTACCTCGCCGAGCCGCTGGCCCAGCCGCGCCTTGGCGCCTTCCTGCTTTCCGGCTTCGGCCTCGCAGCGCTGCTGCTGGGCGCGATCGGGCTCTACGGTGTGATGGCGTCGGCTGTGCGCGAGCGGACCCACGATATGGGCGTTCGGATGGCGCTCGGCGCCACGCCGGAGAGGCTGCGCAGGGAGGTGCTCGGCAGTGCTCTGGTCGTGGCCGCCGTAGGTGCGGCGGTCGGCCTCGGCGGAGCACTTGTCGGCTCCCGTTTGCTCGCGGCGTTGCTCTTCGAAGTGAGCCCGACGGATCCGGCCACGCTTGGCGGGGTTTGCGTCCTGCTCCTCGCTGTGGCGCTCATGGCCGCCTACGTCCCGGCCCGCCGGGCGACCAGGATCGACCCAGTGCAGGCGCTGCGAGCAGAGTAGGTGTGCTTTCCCATACGCGCAGGCGCTTGACCCCTACTCCAACCCGGGGCATAATAGACGAAGAGTACCGAATAAACCCCGAAGCCGGGAGACTCCTCGCCTGCCTCGCACCATCCTCTTCATCGATCCCCCCGCCTTCTGCACCACGGTCGAAGCGCTGGTCGCCCCCGCGCTTCGCACCCGCCCGGTGGCGGTGGCGCCGCCCGGCGCCGAGCGGGCGGTGGTGCTCGCGCTTTCGACCGAGGCGAGGCGCGCCGGCATCGAGCGAGGCATGGTGGTGCGGCAGGCGCTGAAGCAATGCCCCGACCTGGTCGTCATCCCTCCCAACCCCCGGCTCTATGCCCGCGCTTCGAGCGCGCTGCATGAGATCCTCCGCGCCTACGCTCCCGTCATCGAGCCGCGCGGCTACGGCCACGCCTATCTCGACCTGACCGGCACCGACCGGCTGCTCGGTCCGCCGATCGATGTCGCCGCGCGGGTGCAGCGGGAAGTCAGGAGCCGGCTCCGCTTCCCCCTCTCGGTCGGCGTCGCCACCAACAAGCTGGTGAGCCAGGCGGTGATCAGGGCGGACCGGCGGGCAGACGGGCAGGCGGACGGATCGGAGTGGGACGCGTTGGTCGTGCCCTTCGGGATCGAGGCCGGATTCCTCGCGCCGCATCCGCTGATCGTGCTCCCCGACCTGCATCCGCGGATCCGGACCCGGCTCGACGACTACCAGCTCGATCTGATCGGCGAAGTGGCGGCGATTCCCGAGGGTGCGCTCTGCGCCGTCTTCGGCAACGCCGGGCCGCACGCTGCGGGCGCGGGCGCTGGGCATCGACCCGCGCCCGGTGCTGCCGCCCGAGCGTCTCGCCGAGCTGCGTGTCGAGCATATCCTCACCACCGACACCAACGATCTCGGCGTGCTGCACCCGCTCCTGCGGATGCTGGCCGAGCGGCTGGGCCGCCGCCTCCGGCGCGGCGGCCTGATCGCCCGCCGGATCCGGGTGGAGATCGGCTACGCCGACCACAGCGAGGCGGCTCGAACGGTCCCTCTCCCCGCCGGCGCGCTCGACAGCGACCTCTGGGAGGCCGCGCGCAGGGCGCTCACCCTGGCGAACAAGAAGCGGATCGCCGTGCGGGGCGTGACGGTGAGCATGGAGAGAGTGGAGGAGTTGGACGGACAGCTGGAGTTGTGGCAGGGCGGCGGGGCAGCGGAGCAGCGGGGCAGCGGGGCAGGTCGCTTTGCGGACTCCTTTCCGCTGGAGCCGACTGCACCACTGCCCCGCGGCCCCGCTGCCCCGCTGCCCCGCCGTTTCGCCTTGCAGTCCGCCCTCGATCGCATCCACACCCGCTACGGTGTCCGCGGCGTCGCTCGCGGCAGTCAGCTCGCCGCCCGCACCCCGCCCGCGCCCTGACTATATTCGCCGTTCATGCTCTCGAAGAAGGCCAAGTACGCCATCAAAGCGCTGCTCGCTCTCTCCGGCGGCGCGCGCGACGAGCCGAAGCGGATCGCGGACCTCGCCCGCCAGGAGCAGATCCCGCCCAAGTTCCTCGAGCTGATCCTGCTGGTGCTCAAGAACCACGGGGTCCTCCAGAGCCGGAAGGGCAAGGGCGGCGGATACCTGCTCGCCCGCGACCCGGCCGACATCTATCTGGGGCAGATCGTCCGGATGTTCGACGGGCCCCTCGCCCCGGTCCCCTGCGCCAGCCAGACCGCCTACGTACCCTGCGCCGACTGCCGCAACGAGGCGGTCTGCGGGGTCCATCTCGCCATGAAGGAAGTCCGGGACGCCACCGCCCGGGTGCTCGACGGCACCACCCTCGCCTCCCTCTCCGGCAAGGTCGAGCAGGCCACCGAGGCCGGCCTCACTCCCCAGGCCGGAAAGCCGCCTGGTGTGGCGTAATGATGCGGCAGGCGTGACGCCCTGCCTCACCGATGCCAGACTCCACCGCCTGATTCCAGACCTTAACCCCCTCCAGTACTTCCACTCTAATCACTTTTACAGCATAACTTTAGCTGACATGTAACTGCTCGGTTTCGAGTGGCACCCCACCCGTGGCATCTGGCTTGCCTATTTACTCGATATACTAGATAGACTATATAGGAACCATGGCCACTTACCCGACGCTGCCGAGCGGAATTGAGGCCGGCCCAGACAGCTCGCTGCCTCTGCCGCCCCAGCTCCTCCAGGAGCTGCGGCAAGCACTGCGGTCGATCCGCTTCGGAGCAATCGAGCTGGTGATCCACGATGGCCGAGTTGTGCAGTTGGAGCTGCGTGAGAAAGTGCGATTCGACCCCGATGTGGCCGAACGACGCCGTTAGCAGATCGACGAGATGAGAACCTTGAACCCTCGCGGAGGCCAGACCGGCCCCCGCTTTCGGACCGACCGGACCGCCGGAAGTCCTACCCTCGATTCCGAGTGAAGGAGCTACGAATGAGTGCGGTCCGGACACTGGTCAGCGGCATCGTGCTGGCTGCGGGGAGCATGGCCTCGCCACTACAAGGTTGGGCGCAACAGGAAGCCTCGGACAGCGCGACGCAGGCGATCGAAGCCCGGGTCAATGAGCTCGACCAGCAAGTCCGCATTCTGCAGCGGCTCCGTGAGCTCGCCGCGGACAGCATTGCCACGGCCGCCAAGGACCGCCAGTCGGCCACCGCGAGCGCGAAAGACGGCTTCAGTCTCAGATCGGCGGACGGCAAGTACGTCCTCAAGCTGCGGGGATACGCCCACGCGGATGCCCGCTTCTTCCCCAGCGACGACGCCAAGACCATTCCGAACACGTTCTTTCTCCGCCGCGCCCGCCCGATCATCGAGGTGACGGTCGGCAAGTATTTCGACTTCCGCCTGATGCCCGACTTTGGCCAGGGCGCCACGACCCTGTTCGACGCCTACTGGGAAGGGAAGTTCGATCCCGCCTTCACCGTCCGGGCCGGCAAGTTCAAGCCCCCGGTCGGCTTCGAGCGGCTCCAGTCCGCCACCGACATCACCTTCGCCGAGCGCGGCTTTCCGACCAACCTGGCGCCGAACCGCGACGTCGGTCTCCAGCTGGCCGGCGACGTCTCCGCCGGAGTCTTCGCCTATCAGGTCGGCATCTTCAACGGCGTCCCCGATCTCGGCAACGGCGACAACGACGGCAACGATTCCAAGGATCTCGCCGCGCGCGTCTTCTTCCAGCCGATCAAGCAAGGATCGCTGAAGGGACTCGGGTTCGGCGTCTCCGGCAGCACCGGCGACGAGCTCGGCAGCGGCACGGCCACGGGTCTTCCCGGATATCGCAGCGCGTCGCAGCAGACCTTCTTCCGCTACCGCACCGACGCGACCACGCCGGCCAACTCGGTCATCGCGCAGGGTCGCCGGAGCCGCGTCTCACCCCACGCGTACCTCGGTCTCGGCTCGCTCGGCGTGCTCGGCGAGTTCATCGTGTCCAGCCAGGAAGTGCGAGTCGGCACCTCGGTCGCGAAGCTGACCCACAAGGCCTGGCAGGCCAGCGCCGGCTACTTCCTCACCGGCGAGCAGGCCGGCTTCCGCAGTCCCACCCCTAAGAAGCCGTTCGACCTGAAGGAAGGCACCTGGGGCGCGCTGGAGATCGCGGCGCGCTACGGCGAGCTCGACGTCGACGACGACGCCTTCCCCACCTTCGCCAGCCCGACCAGCTCGGCCAGCAAGGCCAAGGGGCTCGGTCTCGGTGTGAACTGGCACCTGAACAAGCAGATCAAGGTGGTCGTGAACTACGAGCACACCACGTTCGAGGGCGGCGCCACCGATGGCGATCGCCTCTCGGAGGACTTCGTGGTCACCCGTTTCCAGCACTCCTTCTGATCTCGACCCCCATGCGAGGCGGACTGACGACTATGCGCACTCGATTCACTCTCCGCGGCACCCTGACCCTTCTGGCGACGCTGGCCGGCGCCGGCAGCGCGGCGGCACAAGGAGCTCCGAAGGCGGTGACGCTCCTGAACGTGTCGTACGACCCGACGCGCGAGCTGTATGAGGACTTCAATCACAAGTTCGCGGCGTTCTGGAAGGGCAAGACCGGGCAGGACGTCACCGTTCGCCAGTCGCACGGCGGCTCGGGCAAGCAGGCGCGCTCGGTCATCGACGGACTCGGCGCCGACGTGGTGACGCTGGCCCTGGCGTACGACATCGACCAGATCGCCGAGAAGGCCGGGTACCTGCCTGCCAACTGGCAGAGCCGGCTGCCCAACAACAGCTCGCCCTACACCTCGACCATCGTGTTCCTGGTCCGGAAGGGGAATCCCAAGGGCATCAAGGACTGGGGCGACCTGGTGAAGCCGGGCCTCGCGGTGATCACCCCGAATCCGAAGACCTCGGGCGGCGCCCGGTGGAACTACCTGGCGGGCTGGGCCTGGGCGCTGCGCCAGCCCGGCGGCAACGAGGCCACCGCCAAGGCCTACGTCACCAAGCTCTTCAAGAACGTGCCGGTGCTCGACGCCGGCGCCCGGGGCTCGACCACCACCTTCGTGGAGCGCGGGATCGGCGACGTGCTGCTGGCCTGGGAGAACGAGGCGCTGCTGGCGATCAAGGAGCTCGGTCCCGGCAAGTTCGAGGTCGTCGCCCCCTCGCTCAGCATTCTGGCCGAGCCGCCGGTGACGGTGGTGGACCGGGTGGCGAAGAAGCACGGCACCGCCTCGGTGGCGCAGGCCTATCTCGAGTACCTGTACACGCCGGAGGGCCAGGAGATCGCGGCGAAGCACTTCTATCGCCCGCGCCTTGCGGCGGTGGCCTCCAAGTACGCGTCCCAGTTCCCCAAGGTCTCCTTGATCACGGTGGATGAAGTGTTCGGCGGGTGGAAGAAGGCCCATGCCGCCCATTTCGCCGACGGCGCGGTCTTCGACCAGATCTACCAGCCCGGGCGCTGACCCCCGGCTTCGATCTACCCCTACGAAGGGATGACGATGCGTAACAAGTCGCAAGGCGTGCTGCCGGGGTTTGGGATCAGCCTCGGCATCACCTGCACCTACCTCAGCCTGATGGTGTTGCTGCCGCTGGCCACCGTGTTCGCCCGGTCGGCGCAGCTCACCAGCTCCGAGTTCTGGAACACCGTCACCGATCCTCGCGTGGTGGCCTCCTACCGGGTGACTCTCGGCGCCTCGTTCGTGGCCGCCCTGATCAACACCGTGTTCGGGCTGCTCGTGGCCTGGGTCCTGGTGCGCTACCGGTTCCCGGGACGCCGCGTGGTGGATGCGATCGTCGATCTGCCCTTCGCGCTCCCCACGGCCGTCGCCGGCATCGCGCTCACCACGCTCTATGTCCCCAACGGCTGGGTCGGCAGCTATCTCGAGCCCTTGGGCATCAAGGTCTCCTACACCTGGCTCGGCATCACCGTGGCGTTGATCTTCATCGGCCTCCCGTTCGTGGTTCGCACGGTGCAGCCGGTGCTGGACGATCTCGAGGTCGAGGTGGAAGAGGCGGCCGTGAGCCTGGGCGCGCGGCGGTGGCAGACCTTCACCCGGGTGGTGCTCCCCACCGTGGGGCCGGCGCTGCTCACCGGATTCGCGCTGGCCTTCGCCCGGGCGATCGGCGAGTACGGCTCGGTGGTCTTCATCTCGGGCAACATGCCGATGAAGACCGAGATCGTGCCGCTGCTCATCATCACCAAGCTGGAGCAGTACGACTACGCCGGCGCCACCGCGGTCGCGCTGGTGATGCTCCTGCTCTCCTTCGTGCTGCTGCTGTCGATCAACCTGCTCCAATGGGCGGCGCGGCGCCGCATGGCGGTCTGATATGGCGACCGCCGCCGTCATCCGCTCCGCCGCGACCGCGCCCCGCGCCGTCACCCGTGCCACCGGCGAATCGCCGCTGGTGCGCTGGACCCTGATCGGGATCGCGCTGGTGTTCCTGGTGTTCGTGCTGCTGCTGCCGCTGGCGATCGTGTTCACCCAGGCGCTGGCCAAGGGCCTGCCCGCCTACCTGGAGGCGATCAGGGAGCCGGACGCGCTGAGCGCGGCCAAGCTCACGCTCCTCATCGCCTCGATCGCGGTGCCGCTCAACCTGGTCTTCGGCGTCGCCGCCGCCTGGTGCATCTCGAAGTTCGAGTTCCGCGGGAAGAACCTGCTGATCACCCTGATCGACCTGCCGTTCGCGGTGTCGCCGGTGATCTCCGGCATGATCTTCGTGCTGCTCTTCGGCGCCCACGGCTGGTTCGGTGAATTCCTGTTCGAGCACGACATCACGATCATCTTCGCCGTCCCGGGCATGGTGCTCGCCACCACGTTCGTCACCGCGCCGTTCATCGCCCGCGAGCTGATTCCGCTGATGCAGGAGCAGGGCTCGGAAGAGGAGGAAGCGGCGATCGTGCTGGGCGCGAGCGGCTGGCAGACCTTCTTCCGGGTCACCCTCCCCAACATCAAGTGGGGCCTGCTCTACGGGCTCATCCTCTGCAACGCCCGCGCGATGGGCGAGTTCGGCGCGGTCTCGGTGGTCTCGGGACATATCCGGGGCGAGACCAACACGCTCCCGTTGCACGTGGAGATTCTCTATAACGAGTACGCCTTCGCGGCCAGCTTCGCGGTGGCGTCGGTGTTGACCCTGCTGGCGTTCGTCACGCTGGCGCTGAAGACCCTGGTGGAATGGCAGCAGCGGCGTTCGGCCGTGGAGCTGGCCGACACGGACAGTCCTTCGGAAAGGATCGCGGCATGAGTATCGAGGTTCGCAGTCTCCGCAAGAGCTTCGGCGGTTTCGTCGCGCTGGACAACGTCGATCTCGATGTGCCCGGCGGTGAGCTGGTCGCCCTGCTCGGCCCCTCGGGCTCCGGCAAGACCACGTTGCTCCGCATCATCGCCGGCCTGGAGCCGGCCGATCAGGGCGTGATCCGGTTCGAGGGCGCGGACGCCACCGACCAGCCGGTCCGCGAGCGCCAGGTGGGGTTCGTGTTCCAGCACTACGCCCTGTTCCGCCACATGAGCGTGTTCGAGAACATCGCCTTCGGCCTTCGAGTCCGGCCCCGCGCCGTCCGGCCGCCAGAGGACGAGATCCGGGACACCGTGCAGAACCTCCTCCGCCTCGTGCAGCTGGAAGCGCTGGGCAAGCGGCGCCCCTCCGAGCTGTCCGGCGGCCAGCGCCAGCGGGTGGCGCTCGCCCGCGCGCTCGCGGTCAAGCCGAAGGTGCTGCTGCTGGACGAGCCGTTCGGCGCGCTCGACGCCAAGGTCCGCAAGGAGCTGCGGCGCTGGCTCCGCCGGCTGCACGAGGAAGTGCACGTCACCAGCCTCTTCGTGACCCACGACCAGGAGGAGGCGCTGGAAGTGGCCGACCGGGTGGTGATCATGAACGAGGGCCGGGTGGAGCAGAGCGGCACGCCGGAAGAGGTGTACGACAATCCGGCCACCCCGTTCGTCTACGGCTTCCTGGGTGACGTGAACCTGTTCCATGGCCGGATCGACCGCGGCACCGTGAAGGTCGGGGCCAGCGAGCTGGAGGCGCCCGAGTGGGCCGAGGCGCGGGATCAGGCCGGCGTGGCGTACGTGCGGACCTACGACGTGCAGCTCACTCCAGCGGCTTCCGGGAAGTCGAGCATCGAGGCCGTGGTGCGCCATATCCGCGCCTTCGGCCCGGTGGTGCGGCTGGAGCTGGACCGGGCCGACGACGGCAGCGGCATCGAGGCCCACATCCCGCGGGTGCAGTTCGACCAGCTCGGCGTGACGAAGGGGCAGCGAGTGTTCGTGTCGCCCACCAGCGTCCGGGTCTTCGCCCGCAACTCTGGCTCGACGACCGCCAAGAGCGCCTGAGCGAGCTGAATCTTTTCCGGTGGGCCTCAGGTAGAGAAAGGAGGCCCACCTTCCCAGGAGAAGATTCATGTCTCAGTCAATCGCCCGGGCGCGGCGTCTTGGAACGTTTGCGCTCGCCGCCCTGATCGCGGCCGCGCCGGCAGCGGCCCAGACGGCGCACCCAGCCGGGAAAGTTCCAATCAGCACCGCGTCCGCCGATGCCCGAGCCGATTACATCAAGGGACGGACGCTCCAGGAGAACCTCCGGGCCCACGACTCCCGCGAGTTCCTGCTCCGCGCGATCGGCAAGGATCCCAACTTCGCCCTCGCGCACCTGAACCTCGCCAACAGCGCCCCGACCGCCAAGGAATTCTTCGATCACCTGGGTCACGCCGTGGCCCTGGCGCCCAAGGCTTCCTCCGGCGAGCGGCTGATGATCCTCGGCGCCCAGGCCGGCGCCAACGCCGAGCCCGTGAAGCAGTTCGAGCACTACCGGCAGCTGGTGGCCGAGTTCCCCGACGACGAGCGGGCCCATTTCCTTCTCGGCGGCTACCACTTCGGCCAGCAGGAGTACGAGAAGGCGATCGGGGAGTATCGCCGAGCCACCGAGATCAGCCCGGAGTTCGCGCCGGCGTACAACATCGTGGGTTACGCCCTCCGAACCGCCGGCCGCTACGGCGAAGCCGAGGAGGCGTTCAAGAAGTACGTCGAGCTGATTCCCGACGACCCCAACCCGTACGACTCCTACGCCGAGCTGCTGATGAAGACCGGGCGGTTCGACGAGTCCATCGCGCAGTACCGCAAGGCGCTGGGGGTCGACTCGCACTTCGCCCCTTCGTTCGTCGGCATCTCGACCGACCTGATGTTCCAGAACAAGTACGACGAGTCGCGCGCCGAGGCGATGAAGCTGCACACGAACGCCCGGAACGACGGCGAGAAGCGGGCCGCTCTCTTCGCGGTGACCGTGACCTATGCGGACGAGGGGAAGTACGACAAGGCGCTGGCCGAGCTCGACAAGCAGTTCAGCCTCGGCAAGGGGATCAATGACGCCGCCGCGATGGCGGGCGACGCGACCTTCATGGGCAACGTCCTGCTGGAGTCGGGCAAGCCGGCCGAGGCGGCGAAGAAGTACCAGCAGGCGTTCGAGATTACCCAGGGCTCGAACCTCTCGGCGGAGGTGAAGGAGAACGCGAAGGTGATCCGCCGCTTCAACACCGCCCGGGTGGCGATCGCGTCGAAGGATCTCGCGACGGCCAAGCGGGAAGGCGAGGCGTTCATGCAGGAGACCCAGGCCAGGCAGAACGCCTTCCAGGTCAGGCTGGCGCATGAAGTGGCCGGGTTGATCGCGCTGGAGGAGAAGAACTACGATGGGGCCCTGACTCATCTGGCGCAGGCGAACCAGCAGGATCCCTACAACCTCTATCGTCAGGGACTGGCGTACGGCGGGAAAGGCGACCAGGCCAAAGCGAAGGAGATGTTCCGCAAGGCGGCCGAGTTCAACCAGCTCCCGACCCTCAACTCGGCATTCGCCCGGGCCAAGAGCCGGAAGCTCAAGGCCTAGCGGTCACCACTCGACCACGATCTTTCCGAACGTTTCGTTGCCCTCCATGACCCGGTGCGCCTCGGCGAGCCGGGTCATCGGATAGCTCGCCTGCAGTACCGGCCGGAGCGGCGCGGCCTGCTCGATCCGCCGGTCGAACAGCGGGAGCATTCGCTCGGCGAATTCGGCGACCAGGACTTTCCGCTCCTCCAGGGACCGCACCCGCATCGCGGTCCCGATCACTTCCAACCGCTTCCTGACCAACGGCCCCAGGTCGGCCGTCGCGCGGCTTCCCGCGAGGAAGCCGATCATGACCAACCGGCCTCCGGAGGCCAGCACCGCGAGGTTGTCGCTGAAAGCCGGCCCGCCCAGGGAGTCGAGGACCACGTGCACCGGTTCCGTCAGCGCTTCGCGGAATGAGGTCGTACTGGTGTCGACGCCGCTGTCCATGCCATAGACCGCCGCGCGGGCCAGCTTGTCGGCGCTGCGCGAGGTGCCGATGACCGTGGCGCCCAGGTGCTTGGCGATCTGGGCCGCGGCGGTGCCGACGCCGCTTCCCACCGCGTGGATCAGCACCCGCTCGCCCGGCGCGAGCCGTCCGCGGGTGACCAGCGCGTCGTAGGCGGTCAGGAAGACTTCGGGGATCGCCGCCGCCTCGGCGAAGCTCAGCCCCTCGGGAATCGCGAGCGTCTCGTCGGCGTGCACCGTCACCAGCTCGGCCTGCGCCCCGCCCCCCACCAGCCCCATCACCCGGTCGCCCGGCTTCCAACGAGTCACCTCGCGCACCGCCTCCACTTCGCCGGCGTACTCCAGGCCGGGGATGTCGGCCGGCCACCCGGGAGGGGCCGGATAGTGGCCCAGGCGCTGGAGGAGATCGACCCGGTTGAGCCCCGCGGCACGGACCCGCACCCGGATATGGCCGGGCTTCACCTCTGGCTTCGGCACCTCGCCGATCGACAGGACTTCGGGACCGCCGGCCCCGCTCAGTATTACGGCTCGCATGGCTGCAATTTAGCCTTGATGGAATCTTGATCCCGCCCCGCCGGGTTCTGACACACCCCAGACGTTCCGGCCCCTAAGATCCATCCCGACAACCCGATGGAAGGATGCGATGCCGGATCTGCTCTACCTGCTGGGAACCGTGGCCTTCTTCGCCGCGATGCTGGGGTACATCCGCGGGTGCGAGCGCCTGGGGCGCGGCACCGACACCGAGGGGCACGAATGACCGTCGAATCCGTGCTCGGCGGACTCATCGCGCTCGCCATTCTGGTCTATCTCATCTACACCCTGCTCCGCCCGGAGAGGTTCTGAGATGACGGGCAACGGCTGGCTCCAGATCGCCTTCTTTTCGCTCGCCGTCCTCCTGGTGACGAAACCACTCGGACTTTACCTGGTCGCGGTGTATGAGGGCCGAATCCGGTGGCTCCGGCCGCTGGAGCGGCTGCTCTACCGGATGAGCGGCATCGACCCGGACGAGGACCAGCACTGGACCCGCTATGCGGCGGCGGCGCTGCTCTTCAGCGGCGCCACGATGCTGCTGACCTACGCCGCGCTGCGGCTTCAGCACCTGCTCCCGCTCAATCCGCAGGGTCTCCCTGCCGTCCCCGACCGGCAGGCCTTCGAGACCGCGGCTTCGTTCACTACCAACACGAACTGGCAGTCGTACGTGGGCGAAGCGACGATGTCCTACTTCTCCCAGATGACGCAGCTGGCCTTCCACAACTTCGTCTCCGCCGCGACGGGCATGGCGCTCGCCGTCGCGCTGATTCGGGGTATCGCCCGGCGCAGCGCCGGGCGGCTCGGCAACTTCTGGGCGGACCTGGTGCGCGGAACGCTGTACGTGCTGCTCCCGCTCTGCGTGGCGATGGCGCTGATCCTGGTTCAGCAGGGCGTCATCCAGAACTTCGACCCGTACGTCGAGGTCACCACGCTCGAGGGGGCCAGACAGACCATCGCAATGGGGCCGGTCGCCAGCCAGGAGGCGGTCAAGCAGCTGGGTACCAACGGAGGCGGCTTCTTCAACGCGAACGCCGCGCACCCCTTCGAGAACCCCACACCGTGGACCAACTTCTGGTCCATGTTCGCGATCTTCATGATCCCCGCGGCCATGACCTGGCAGCTCGGGCGGATGACCGGACAGCAGCGCCACGGCTGGGCCGTCTGGGCGGCCATGGCGGTGCTCTTCCTCGGCGGAGTGACGGCCACCTACTGGGCCGAGGCCAGGGGCAACCCGGTTCATATCGAGCGGGGCATCGACCCGGTTGCCACGGCGGTGAACCCCGGCGGCAACATGGAAGGCAAGGAGGTTCGCTTCGGAGTGGCCAACAGCGCGCTCTACGCCACGGTCACGACCGCGGCTTCCTGCGGCGCGGTCAACGCGATGCACGACTCGTTCACTCCGGTCGGAGGACTGGTGCCGCTGGTCAACATGCAGCTGGGCGAAGTGATCTTCGGCGGCGTCGGCGCCGGTCTCTACGGCATGCTGATGATGGTGGTGCTGACGGTGTTCATCGCCGGCCTGATGGTGGGCCGCACACCGGAATACCTCGGCAAACGCATTCAGGCGCGCGAAGTGCAGGTCGCGATGCTCTACGTGCTGGTCTTTCCCGCGACGATACTGGCGCTGACGGCCCTCTCGGCCGTGGCGCCCGCCGGCCTCAAGGGCCTCAGCAACGCCGGACCGCACGGCCTCACCGAGATCCTCTACGCCTTCAGCTCGACCACGGGGAACAACGGCAGCGCGTTCGCGGGACTCACCGGATCGACCTACTACTACAACTCCCTCCTCGGGCTGGCCACGCTGATCGGGCGCTTCGCGATGATCGTCCCGATGCTCGCCCTGGGCGGGTTCCTGTCGGAGCGGAGGATCGCGCCGGCGACCGCCGGCACCTTCCCGGTCACCACGCCGCTGTTCGTCGTGCTGCTGATCGGCGTGATCCTGATCGTGGGCGCGCTCACTTTCTTCCCGGTCCTCTCACTCGGACCGATCGTGGAGCATTTCCTGATGCTGGATGGGAGGCTGTTCTGATGCCGGCCCAGGCGCGGCCCCTGTTCGACCGGACCATCGTCCGCCGCGCGGTGCGCGAGTCCTTCTACAAGCTCGATCCGCGGCACATGGTCCGGAACCCGGTCCTGTTCGTGGTCCTGGTCGGCAGCGTGCTGACCACGGTGATCCTGATCCTCGACCTCGCCGCCCGCCGCGGCGGCACCGGATTCACCCTGCAGCTCGCGCTCTGGCTCTGGTTCACCGTCCTCTTCGCCAACTTCGCCGAGGCGATGGCGGAGGGCCGGGGGAAGGCGCAGGCGGACGCGCTGCGGGGAAGCCGGATGCAGACTCGCGCGAAGCGCCTGGCGGACCCGGCGAACCATCTGGAGTTCCGCTCCGTCTTCGCCACCGAGCTGCGGCTCGGCGACCACGTGCTGGTTCAGGCGGGCGAGCTGATTCCGGCCGACGGCGACGTGCTCGAGGGCGTCGCCACGGTCGACGAGTCGGCCATCACGGGTGAGTCGGCGCCGGTGATCCGCGAATCGGGCGGCGACCGTTCCGCCGTGACCGGCGGGACCCGGGTGCTGTCCGACTGGCTCGTCGTCCGGGTCACGGCCAACCCGGGCGAGACGTTTATCGACCGGATGATCGCCCTGGTCGAAGGCGCTAGCCGGCAGAAGACCCCGAACGAGGTCGCGCTCACCATCCTGCTCTCGGGTCTCACCGTCGTGTTTCTCCTCGCGGTGGTGACCCTGCGCCCGTTCGCGGCCTACAGCGGAGCCGATGTCGCCGTGCCGGTGCTGATCGCGCTCCTGGTCTGCCTCATCCCCACCACGATCGGCGGCCTGCTCTCGGCCATCGGCATCGCCGGAATGGACCGGCTGATCCAGCACAACGTCATCGCGGTGAGCGGCCGCGCCGTCGAAGCCGCGGGCGACGTGAACACCCTGCTGCTGGACAAGACCGGGACGATCACGCTGGGGAACCGGCAGGCGGTGGAGTTCATGCCGGTCGGTGGGGTGCGGGCCGAGGACCTCGCCGAACAGGCCCAGCTCGCCTCGCTCTCGGACGAGACGCCGGAGGGCCGGAGCATCGTCGTGCTGGCGAAGGAGCGGTTCGGCCTGCGGGCCCAGGCAGCCCGGGAGGACGGGCACCCGCCGATGACCTTTGTGCCCTTTTCCGCCTCGACCCGGATGAGCGGGGTGAACCTGGCGGGCCGGCAGCTCCGCAAGGGTTCCGCCGACGCGATCGCAAACTGGGTCAACGGCAATGGCGGCGCGGTCCCCTCCGACACCGATATCGCGGTCCAGAGCATCTCGCGGCAGGGTGGCACGCCGCTGGTGGTGGCCGAGCGGGAGCACGGCGGATCCCGGGTGCTGGGCGTGATTCATCTCAAGGACATCGTGAAGGGCGGGATGAAGGAGCGGTTCGACCGCCTGCGCGCCATGGGCATCAGGACGGTGATGATCACGGGCGACAACCCGCTGACCGCGGCGGCGATCGCGGCCGAGGCCGGGGTGGACGATTTTCTGGCGGAGGCGCGGCCGGAGGACAAGCTGAAGCTCATCCGCGGCGAGCAGTCGGGCGGGCGGCTGGTGGCTATGACGGGAGACGGCACCAACGACGCCCCGGCGCTGGCGCAGGCCGATGTGGGTGTCGCGATGAACACCGGCACCCAGGCCGCCCGGGAAGCGGGCAACATGGTCGATCTCGATTCCAATCCCACGAAACTGATCGAGATCGTTGAGATCGGGAAACAGCTCCTCATGACCCGGGGCTCGCTCACCACGTTCTCGATCGCCAACGACGTGGCGAAGTACTTCGCCATCATCCCCGCGATGTTCGTGGCCACCTACCCCGCGCTCGACCGGCTCAACATCATGCGGCTGGAATCGCCCCAGTCGGCCATCCTGAGCAGCGTGATCTTCAACGCGCTCATCATCATCGCGCTGATCCCGCTGGCCCTGCGCGGCGTCACCTATCGCCCCGCGCCGGCGGGAATCATTCTGCGGCGCAACCTGCTGGTCTATGGCCTCGGCGGGTTGATCGTTCCGTTCGCCGGCATCAAGCTGATCGACGTCATCCTCACGGCCATCGGGTTGGTCTGACCATGCTCCGACACCAGATGCGTCCCGCAATCGTCCTGACCCTGCTGCTCTGCCTGCTCACGGGAGGCGCCTATCCCGGCGTAGTCACCGCGCTGGCGCAGCTGCTCTTCCCCCGTCAGGCGCACGGCAGCCTGGTGGAGGCCGATGGGCAGGTGGTGGGAAGCGCGCTCATCGGGCAAAGCTTCACCAGGCCGGAATACTTTCACCCGCGCCCATCCGCCGCCGGGGCGGGCTACGACGCCACCGCCTCGGCGGGCAGCAACAAGGGGCCGACCGACCTCAAGCTCGCGGATACGTTGATCGCAGGAAACGTGGCCCAAGTGGTGAAAAGCGACGGCGCCGTGCGCGGCAGAATTCCGTCCGACATGGTGACGGCATCGGGCTCCGGCCTCGATCCCCATATCTCCCCGGCCAACGCCGCGCTCCAGGTTCCCAGGGTCGCCAGGGCCAGAGCCATGAGCGAAGCATCCGTCCGCGCTCTGGTCGAGAACCACACCGAAGGGAGACAGTTCGGCTTCCTGGGCGAGCCCCGGGTCAACGTTCTTCTCCTCAATCTGGCCCTCGACCGACAGGGTGAACCGTGAGAATGGCCGGGTCCGGCGGGGCACCGTAGCTTAGACAGCATGGCTGCCGGCCGCCGTCCCGACCCCGACGACCTCCTCCGCCGGGTCCAGGCGGAAGAGGTGCGCTCCCGAAGAGGAAAGCTCAAGGTCTTCCTCGGCGCCGCACCCGGCGTCGGGAAGACCTTCACCATGTTGGAGACCGCGCGCGCCAAGCTGGCCGACGGTCTCGATGTGATGGTGGGAGTGGCGGAGACCCATGGCCGGGCCGAGACCGCCCGACTGCTCGAGGGGCTCCCGGTGCTGCCCCGGCGGAGCTTGGAGTACCGCGGCACCCCCCTCCAGGAGTTCGATCTCGACGCCGCGATCGCGCGGCACCCCACCCTGCTTCTAGTTGACGAGCTGGCCCACAGCAACGCGCCCGGCTCCCGCCACGCCAAGCGGTGGCAGGATGTCGAGGAGCTGCTCGCCGCGGGCATCAGCGTCTATACCACGGTCAACATTCAGCACTTCGAAAGCTTGAACGACGTGGTGGCGCAGATCACCGGGATCACCGTGCGGGAGACGGTGCCCGACTCGGTGCTGGAAGCGGCGGACGAAGTGGAGCTGGTGGACGTGACGCCCGACGTGCTTCAGCAGCGGCTGCGCGAGGGCAAGGTGTATCTGCCGGAGCAGGCCGGCCGCGCCATCGACCGGTTCTTCCGCAAGGGCAACCTGATCGCCCTGCGGGAGCTGGCGCTCCGCCGCACGGCGGAGCGGGTCGATGCCCAGATGCGCGGCTACATGGCCGAGCAGGGCATCCGCGACACCTGGGACACCGCCGAGCGTCTTCTCATCTGCCTCGGGCCGGGCGCGTCGGCGGATCGCCTGGTGCGGGCCACGAGACGGATGGCCGCGCGGGCTCACGCCGAATGGGTGGCGGTGCACGTGGAGACGCCGCGGACCGTTCGCTATTCCACCCAGGACCGCGAGGACGTGCTGCGCGCCCTCGAGCTGACCGAGCGCCTCGGCGGGCGTACGGTGACGCTGAGCGGCCAGAGCGTCGCCGACGAGGTTCTGGCCTACGCCCAGGCTCACCACATCACCCGCATCGTGGTCGGCAAGCCGCGCAAGCGACGCTGGTTCGGGTCTATCGGCAGCTCCCTCCTGGCCGCCCTGGTACGGCGCAGCGGCGCGATCGACGTCGTCGCCATCACCGGCGAGGACTCGGAGGAGCAGCCGGCCGCGGCCGCGCCGCCTCGGGCTTCCACCTGGGGTGAGTACGCCGCGGCGGCCGGCATCGTGCTGGTCCCCACCGTCATCGGCATGGCGCTGCGCCGGTTCGGCGGCACGGTGGCCACGATCGACGCGGCGATGCTCTACCTCCTCGCCGTCGTGGTCGCCGCCGCGCGATACCGCCAGGGACCGGCGGTCGCCGCGGCACTGCTCGGCATCGCCTCCTTCGACTTCTTCTTCGTCTCGCCCCACTTCACCTTTTCGGTCTCGGACGCCCGGTACGTCCTGACCTTCGGCGTGATGCTGGTGGTGGCGCTGGTGATGGGCAACCTGACCACGAGGATCCGGAGCGGCGCGGAGGCGGCGCGCGAGCGGGAGCAACGCACCGCTGCCCTGTATGCCCTGACGCGCGACCTCCCCGACGCCCGCGATCCGGAGTCGGTCAGCGCCGTCGTGGGGCGGAACGTGCGCGACACCTTCGGCGGCGATCCCGTGGTGCTGCTGCCTGACGAAACCGGCCGCCTGCGTCCCGCCGGGCCCGCGCCCTTCGCCCTGGACGATCGCGAGCTGGGCACCGCGCAGTGGGTGCTCGACCACGGCCAACAGGCCGGCCACGGCACCGATACGCTTCCGGCCGCGCTCGCGTACTACGTGCCCCTCACTGCGTCGGGGCGGTCGGTCGGTGTCCTCGGCCTGGTGCCGACCCAGCCGGGGCGGTTTCGGGATCCGGCGCAGCGGCGCCTGCTCCTGGCGCTGGCCGCCCAGGCCGGCGCCGCGATCGACCGGCTGTCACTGGCGGATCAGAGCCGCCGGAGCGCCATCGAGGTCGAGGCGGAGCGGCTGCGCACCGCGCTGCTCAGCGGCCTGTCGCACGACATGCGCACGCCGCTGGCGGCCATCGAAGGCGCCGCGACCACGCTCCTCCAGGAGGGAGGTCCGGCCGACCCGGCGACCAGGCGCGAGCTCGCCGGCACCATCGTGCAGGAGTCGCAGCGGATGACGCGGCTGGTCGCGAACCTGCTCGACATGATCCGGGTCGAGACCGGATCGCTCGGCGTGCACCGGGAATGGAACCTGCTCTCCGAGATCGTCGGCGTGGCGTTGATCCGAACGGAGGATCAGCTGCGCGGCCATCGGGTGACCACCGCCATCCCGCCCGACCTGCCGCTGGTGCCGGTGGACGACGTCCTGCTGGAGCAGGTCTTCGTCAACCTCCTGGAGAACGCGGCGCGGCACACCCCGGCGGGCACGCCGGTCGAGATCGCGGCGGCCGCGCGCGATACGCATGAGGTGGAGGTGGCGGTCGCCGATCGGGGGCCGGGCATTCCGGCGGGAGAGGAGGAACGCGTGTTCGAGAAGTTCCATCGCGCCGGCAGCACGTTGGGCTCGGGCGTCGGACTCGGCCTCACCATCTGCCGCGGGATCGTGACCGCGCACGGCGGACGCATGTGGGCCGAGGGACGCGCCGGCGGTGGAGCGGTCTTTCGGTTCACCATACCCATCGTGGGCACCCCGCCGACGATCGCGCCCGAAGGTGAGCCGAGTCCCGCCCTGAGGATGGCATAGCGGTGGACGCGCCGCCGCTGATCCTGCTGATCGAGGACGAGCCGCAGATGCGGCGCTTCCTCCGTGCCGCGCTCGGCGCGCTGGACTACCGGCTGGTCGAGGCCGAGACGGCAAAGGACGGGCTCGCACAGGCGGCGGCTCGGAACCCCGACGTCATCCTGCTCGACCTCGGCCTGCCGGATCGCGACGGGCTGGAGGTGACCCGGGATCTGCGGGGATGGACCTCGACCCCGATCATCGTGCTCTCGGCGCGGGGCCGGGAACAGGACAAAGTCGCGGCGCTCGACCTGGGCGCGGACGACTATCTGACCAAGCCGTTCGGGGTGGAAGAGCTGCTCGCTCGGATCCGGGTCGCGCTGCGGCACGCGGCCCTGCCCGCGGGCGCCGCGCCCGAGCCGCTGTTCACGGCGGGCGAGCTTCAGGTAGATCTGGTGCGACGGGTGGTGAGACGGAACGGGACCGAGGTGCATCTCACCCCAACAGAGTACAAGCTGTTGACCCTGCTCATCCGCCACGCGGGGAAAGTGATGACCCACCGGCAGCTCTTGAAGGAAGTGTGGGGAACCAATTACGCCGAGCAGTCGCACTACGTGCGGGTGTATATGGCCCAGCTCCGGCAGAAGCTGGAGCCGGATCCGGCCAGGCCGAGACTGATCGTGACGGAACCGGGCGTGGGGTATCGGCTGAAGGCCGAGTGACCGTCCGGCTTGACACCTGATGATAGTTCGATAACTATTGAACTGTGACCTCACCGACCCGCCCCGCTCGCCTGGCCCCCGGCCAGTTCGAGCTCGTGGCCAAAGCGCTGGCGGATCCCCGCCGCGTTGCCGTCCTGGAGGCGATCGCCGACGAGGAGTGCTGCGCCTGCCAGCACCTCCGGGACCAGTTCCCGGTCTCCAAAGCCACGATCTCGCACCACATCAAAGAGTTGGTTCGCGCCGGCGTGGTTGAGGCCCGCCGGGAGGGCCAGTACCTCCACTGTCTGGTCCGCCGAGAGGTGTTGGCGGCCTACGCGGCGGAGCTGCTGCATCGGGTCGGAGCGACTCTTCCCAACCCGGAGAGCCAGAAGGCGGAGCACTGACGGGGTTTTTTACGCCCTAGGAGTACGATAGTTGTATAACTCTCAAATGCGCTAAGGGTTAGCTCCTCGGGCAAACACCGGGGCAGCGTCGAGGAGGAAGGCATGTCGATTCGGCGGGCGGTGGCAGTGACCGGGCTGGTCCTTTCTTTCGCAGCAGTCGCCTGCGGCGATCCGCCGCCTCCACCGCCCGCGCCGCCGGGAGTCACGGTTGCCCGGGTCGTGGAGCGTGAGACCACCGACTGGGATGAGTTCACCGGACGCATCGAGGCCGTCAATAGCGTCGAGATCCGGCCCCGGGTGTCGGGCTACATCGGCCGAGTCGCCTTCAATGAGGGGAACGGGGTCCGGAAGGGCCAGCTCCTGTTCGAGATCGACCCCCGTCCCTACCAGGCGGACCTGGCGCGCGCGGAGGCAGAGCTGGAGCGGGCCCGCACCGGGGCCGACCTGGCGGGCCGCGAGGTGCAGCGCGCGGAGCGGCTGGTCGCCGTCCAGGCGATCTCGCGGGAAGAGCTGGACAGCCGGACCAGCGAGCAGGCCCAGGGTGACGCCAGCGTGCGCGCCGCCGAGGCCGCCGTCTCCACGGCGCGGCTCAACCTGGAGTGGACCGAGGTCCGCTCGCCGATCTCCGGCCGGGTGAGCCGGGCGGAGGTGACCGCCGGCAACCTGGTCCAGGCCGGACCGCCGGACGCCACGCTGCTCACCACGGTGGTCTCGCTCGATCCGGTCTATGTCTATTTCGAGAGCGACGAGCAGACCTACCTCAAGTACACCGCGTCGGCCCGCGACGGCTCCAGGCCCAACTCGCGCGACCACCGGACGCCGGTGCAGCTCGGCCTCGCCAACGAAGACGGGTTCCCCCACGAGGGGTACGTCGATTTCGTCGATAACCAGCTCAATCCGGAGGCCGGCACCATCCGGATCCGGGCCGTCTTCGACAACCGCGATCACGCGTTTACCCCGGGCCTCTTCGCCCGCATCCGGCTGGTCGGGAGCGGCAAGTACCCGGCGACCCTCGTGCTGGACCGCGCCATCGGCACCGACCAGGACAAGAAGTTCGTGCTGATCCTGAAGCCGGACAGCACCGTGGAGTACCGCTCGGTGCAGCTCGGCCGGCTGATGGACGGGATGCGGGTGATCCGCTCCGGACTCAAGCCCGGTGAGACCATCGTGACCAACGGCATGCAGCGGGCCCAGCCCGGCATGAAGGTCACGCCGAAGCTGGCCGAGATGGCAGTGGATTCGGCGGCAACCGATTCGGCGGCCCGGCGATGAACGTCTCGAAATTCTTCATCGACCGGCCGATCTTTGCGGCCGTCCTGTCGATCGTGGTCTTCCTCGCCGGCGGCATCGCCATGTTCGCCCTGCCGGTGAGCGAATATCCCGAGGTGGTGCCTCCCTCGATCGTGGTGACGGCGATCTATCCCGGCGCCAACCCGCGGGTCCTGTCCGAAGCGGTCGCGACCCCGCTGGAGGAGCAGATCAACGGGGTGGAGAACATGCTGTACATGTCGTCCACCGCGACCTCGGACGGCGTGCTCACCACGACGGTCACCTTCCGCATCGGCACCGACGTCGATCTCGCGCAGGTCCAGGTGCAGAACCGGGTGGCCCAGGCGCTGCCCCGGCTGCCGGAAGAAGTGCGGCAGTCGGGCGTGACCACGGTCAAGAGCTCGCCCAACTTCATCATGGTCGTGCACCTGGTGTCGCCAGACAACCGGTACGACATGACGTACCTGCGGAACTACGGCCTGCTGCAGATCAAGGACGTCATCGGACGAATTCCGGGCGTGGGCCAGGTGCAGGTGTTCGGCGGCGGCGACTATGCGATGCGGATCTGGCTCGACCCGCAGAAGGTCGCCGCGCGCGGGCTCTCGGCCGGCGAGGTGGTGAGCGCCATCCGCGAGCAGAACGTGCAGGTCGCGGCCGGCGTGGTCGGCGCGCCGCCGATGCCGCAGCGGGTGGACTATCAGCTCACGGTGAACGCGCGCGGCCGCCTGGTCGACGAGAAGGAGTTCGGGGAGATCATCGTCAGGACCGGCGACGACGGAGAGCTGACGAGGCTGAGGGATGTGGCGCGCATCGAGCTGGCCGCGGGAAGCTACGCCCTCCGCTCGATGCTGGACAACAAGGAGGCCGTCGGGATCGGCGTCTTTCAGGCTCCCGGCTCGAACGCGTTGGAGGTGTCGAGCGCGGTCCGCGCCGCGATGGCGGAGCTCAAACAGAACTTTCCCGAGGGCGTGAGCTACAGCATCGTCTACGATCCCACCATCAACGTGCGGGACGGAATCCGCGAGGTCGTGATCACCCTGCTCGAGGCGGTGCTGCTGGTCGTGGTCGTGGTGGTGCTCTTCCTCCAGACCTGGCGCGCCTCGATCATCCCGCTGGTCGCGGTGCCGATCTCCATCGTGGGCACGTTCGCCATCCTGATGGCCTTCGGGTTCTCGATCAACACGCTGTCGCTGTTCGGCCTGGTGCTGGCCATCGGCATCGTGGTGGACGACGCCATCGTAGTAGTGGAAAACGTCGAGCGGAATATCGAGGCGGGCCTGTCGCCGCGGGATGCCTCCTACAAGGCGATGGAAGAGGTCAGCGGGCCGATCATCGCCATCGCGCTGGTGCTCTGCGCCGTCTTCGTCCCGGTGGCGTTTCTCAGCGGCCTGACCGGCCAGTTCTACCGCCAGTTCGCCCTGACGATCGCCTTCTCCACCGTGATCTCCGCGTTCAACTCGCTGACGCTCTCCCCGGCGCTGAGCGCGATCCTGCTGAAGCCACACGGGGCACCGCCCGACCGACTGACCCGGGTGCTCGACCGCGGCCTCGGATGGATCTTCCGGCCGTTCAACCGGTACTTCAAGAGAGGCTCGAGCGCCTACGGCGGGGCGGTGAGCCGGGTGCTGGGCCGCAAGGGCGTGGCGCTGGCGGTGTATGCCGTCCTGCTCGCGGTCACGGTGTTCCTGTTCAACAAGGTGCCCTCGGGGTTCATCCCGACTCAGGACAAGCAGTACCTCGTCGCGTTCGCGCAGCTGCCGGACGGCGCCACGCTCGACCGGACCGAAGCCGTGATCCGGGAGATGTCCGACATCGGCCTCAAGCAGCCCGGCGTGGCGAGCGCGGTGCAGTTCCCCGGTCTCTCCATCAACGGCTTCGTGAACGCCCCCAACGCCGGGATCGTGTTCTTTACCCTCAAGCCGTTCGATGAGCGCAGCAAGGAGGAGTACGGGCTCACCATCGCGGGGGCGCTCAACGGCAAGTTCGCCGGCCTCCAGGACGCGTTCGTGGCGGTGTTCCCGCCGCCATCGGTGAACGGCCTCGGCCAGGTGGGCGGCTTCAAGATGCAGCTGGAGGACCGCGCCGGACTGGGTGAGGGCGAGCTGTACCAGGCGGCCCAAGCGCTCATCGGCAAGGCCTACCAGACGCCGCAGCTCGCGGGAGTCTTCTCCGGCTTCCAGATCAACGTTCCCCAGCTCTTCCTGGACGTCGATCGCGAGAAGGTGAAGCAGGAGGGCATCCTGCTGACCGACCTGTTCCAGACGGTCCAGGTCTATCTCGGCTCGCTGTACGTGAACGACTTCAACAAGTTCGGCCGCACCTACCAGGTGATCGTGCAGGCCGACGCGCCGTTCCGCGCCACCGCCGACAACATCGCCCAGCTCAAGGTCCGCAACGCGAGCGGCGAGATGGTCCCGCTGGGCTCGGTGCTGCAGGTGCGCGAGTCGTTTGGTCCTTCCCAGGGCCTTCGCTACAACGCGTATCCCGCGGCCGACATCAACGGCGGCCCGGCGCCCGGCGTGAGCTCCGGTGAGGCGCGCCAGCTCATGGAGCAGCTGGCCGCCCAGACCCTCCCCAACGGCATCGGCTTCGAGTGGACCGAGCTTACCTACCAGGAGATCCTGGCGGGCAACACCGCGATCTTCGTCTTCCCGCTCTGCGTGATCCTCGCGTTCCTGGTGCTCGCGGCGCAGTACGAGAGCTGGTCGCTGCCGCTGGCCGTGATCCTGATCGTCCCGATGGGCCTGCTCTCCGCCATCACCGGCGTGTGGCTCACCCGGGGGGACAACAACATCTTCACCCAGATCGGTTTCCTGGTCCTGGTAGGGCTCGCCTGCAAGAACGCCATCCTGATCGTGGAATTCGCCCGCGAGCTCCACCTCCGCGGCCACGGCGTGGTCGATTCCGCCCTGGAGGCCTGCCGCATTCGGCTGCGTCCCATCCTGATGACTTCTTTCGCATTCATCATGGGCGTCCTGCCGCTGGTCTTTTCCAGCGGCGCCGGCGCCGAGATGCGGCACGCGATGGGCGTGGCGGTGTTCTCCGGCATGCTCGGCGTGACCTTCTTCGGTCTGGTGCTGACGCCCGTGTTCTACGTCGCGCTCCAGCTGCTCATCGAGCGGCGGACGCGGCGCACGCAACCTCAATCCGACAGGGCCGCCGGACCGGCGGTGACGACGACACATGCGTAAGGCAACGATCTGGCTCGCGTTTCTGCTCACCGGCTGCGCCTCGACAGCCGCCTATCGGTCGCCCCAGGTCGAGATCCCGACCGCCTTCAGGGAGCGGCTCGACAGCCTGGCACCCCGGCCCGCGCCCTCGGCCACGGTCCCCGTGGTCTCGAGCGACACCGCGGCGGTCGCCCAGTACTGGCGGACGCTGGGGGACAGCACCCTCGAGCGGCTGCTCCTCCAGGCGCTGGCGGGCAACCTCGACGTCCAGGCGGCCCGGGCCCGGATTCGCGGCGCGAGGGGGGCGAAGCTCGAGTCGTCCCTCGACTTCGTGCCGACGGTGACCGCGGTCGGCGGCTACACCCGCCAGCGGATCGCGAGCGCCAGCTTCCCCATCGGCAGCGGCGGCTTCCCGGACCAGGACATCTGGGATGCCGGGTTCGACGCCTCCTGGGAGCTGGACCTGTTCGGGCGGATCCGCCGGAGTGTGCAGGCCCGAGGCGCGCTGGTGGGCGCGGCGGAAGAGGACCTGCGCAACGCGCGGGTGTCGCTCGCGGCGGAGCTGGCGCGGGTGTATTTCGACCTGCGCGGCGCCCAGGAACAGCTCGCGGTCGCGCAGCGCAACGGAGAGAACCAGCGGCGCACGCTGGAGCTGACCCGGCAGCGGCTCGACGCGGGCCGGGGCACCGCGTTCGACACCGAGCGGGCCCTGGCGCAGCTCAGCATCACGCTGGCGACCATCCCCGGACTCGAGGCCCGAGTCGCCGCGGCGCAGTACCGGCTCGGCGTGCTGGCCGGCCGGCAGCCCGGCGCGGCCGCGGCCGAGCTCGCGCAGGCGGCCCCGCTGCCCGATCTGCCGGCGACGGTGGCGGTCGCGACGCCGGACTCGCTGATCCGGCGCCGCCCCGATGTGGCGGCGGCGGAGCGGCGGGTCGCGGCGGAGCACGCATTCGTGGGCGCGACCAAGGCCGAGTATCTGCCGCGTCTCAGCGTCGGCGGCACGGCTGGGTTCACTTCCGCCGAGTTCGGAGATCTGGCCGGCGACGGCACCTTCCGGTACGCGGTCGGCCCGGTCATCACCTGGCCGGCGCTCAACCTCGGACGAGTGAAGGCCCGGGTGGACCAGTCGCGGGCTCTGGAGGAAGAGGCGCGGGCGCAGTACAACCAGACCGTGCTGCTGGCGCTGGAGGAAGTGGAGTCGGCGCTGGTGGGCTACCGCACGTCGCTGGGACGGGTGGAGCAGTTCGCGCAGGCGGCCGCCTCGAGCGCGCGCGCGGCCGAGCTGGCGAGGCTGCGTTTCACCGGTGGGGTCGCGGATTTCCTCCAGGTGCTCGACGCCGAGCGGACCCAGCTGGAGACGGAGAGCCAGCTGGTGCAGAGCCGGACCGAGGCATCGACCGCCTACGCGGCGCTGTACAAGGCGCTTGGAGGAGAGCCGGCGCTCTAGGGGTGGTTTATGGGCCTGACCTACTGCGACGTCGCCGCCGCCCATGAATGGCACGGCCCCTATCACGACACCGAGTACGGCTTCCCCGTCACCGACGAGGCCGCGCTGTTCGAGAGGCTGGTCCTGGAGATCAACCAGGCCGGCCTCTCCTGGCTCACCATCCTGAAGAAGCGCGAGGGATTCCGGCGGGCGTACCACGGCTTCGACCCCGAGATCGTGGCGGCCTACGGCGCCAGAGACCGGCGGCGGCTCCTCGCGGACGAAGGCATCATCAGGAACCGCCTCAAGGTCGACGCCGCCATCGCCAACGCGCAGACGATCCTCGGGCTGCGGGAGAGCCATGGGTCCTTCGCCGGCTGGCTGGCCGCCCATCACCCTCGATCGAAGGAGGAGTGGGTCAAGCTCTTCAAGAAGACCTTCCGCTTCACCGGAGGGGAGATCGTAGGCGAGTTCCTGATGAGCGTGGGCTATCTCCCCGGCGCCCACGCCGAGAGCTGCCCGGTCCATCGGCGGATTCTCCGCCGACGGCCGCCGTGGATCAGTCCCGCTTCACCTGCGAGGCGGCGACGAGCACGCTGAAGGGCACGATGCGCCCGTGGATCGGCACGATCCGATCGACCTTCAGCCCCCGCTGCCGGACGTTCTCCACCAGGTTGCCCGCGAACGGATAGCGCACCGGGGCCGGTGCTCCGGGCGGCGGCGCCTGATAGACGTCGGCCTCCACCAGCAGGCGCTCCTTCGGGAAATACACCATCAGCATGGAGGCCGAGTGTCCGTTGCCGGCGATCGGATACACCTCCACCGCGCGCGCTCCGTCGGTGAGCACTTCCTTGTCGGCGACCGCCACCAGCGAGAGCGGCTTGGGATTCCTCGACAGCGCGTCGCGCGCCACGGTCGACGGCCGGCGCGCGGCATCTTCGTAGAATCGGCGGTTGTCGGCATGCGTGATGACCGTGAGCCCCTGTGAGATCGCGGCCCGGATGCCACCGGAATGGTCGAAGTGATGGTGGGTGTTGATCACTTCCGTCAGCGGCTTGTCGGGCCGCAGCGAACGCGCCCGGGCGATCACCGCCAGGGTGCGAGCGTCATCGACCGGCGCTTCGATCAGCGCCAGGTGGTCGGCGAACTCGATCAGCACGCTGTGATGACCCTGCCCCGTGAGATGCCAGATTCCCTTCGCCACCTCGTCCGCCTCGACTCGGACGGCCGGCGGCGTGGAATCCCGGATGCCCTGCGGCGCCTCGGGCACTTCGGCGCCCGGGTTGATCTCCGGTCCGGCCAGCTTCATGTCGACCACGACCCGGTCGTCCATGCGGCGGGTGATCCGCCGCGGCAGCCTGAGCCGGCCCGTCTCGGCGTAGTCGTCGAACTCGGTGGTCACCGTGACATCGCCGAGCGCGGGCTCGTGGCCGGTCGATACGATGCGGATCGGCAGGCCGGTCTCGTCGCTGATCGTCAGGACGAAGCGCTGTCCCTCGGCGATCAGATCCACGCTCGCCTCGTCTCCGTTCCGTCGGGCGTTCTCCAGCTTCGCGCCGGTGTCGGCCGCGGCCCGGAGAAAGCCGATGGGATCGTGATACAGCGCCGCGCCGCGGTCCCTGGCCGCCAGGTCGTCGAGCCGTGACGGGGTGCCGCCATCGATGTCGTAGGCGACATCCCGGTCCATCCCGGCGACGACGGGAAACGAGTCCGGATAGCCGGTGATATAGGTCGGAGTGAACACCGACTCCTCCCGCCAGCGGCGGTTGCCGAAATCGACCAACCGGCGGTAGCTGGTCACCCGCCATTTCAAGAGCTCACTGTCGAGCGTGCGGCTCTGGCCGAAGGCGGAAAACTCGCCGCTGCCCTCGAGGGCGAGCGTGTGCACTTCCCGGATCTGCTCGATTCCCCCCAGCGCGGCCGCGGCGCGGGCGACTACCTGCCGCCCCGGGTTCGTCCCACCACTACATCCGATGAGCAGCAGTGTCAGCGCACCTGTGGACGGCACTCGCATGTCTTCGGTCTCCATCCTGTTCGTGGACTAATCAGGGAGTTCCAGTCCCTACGGCCCGGAGCCGAGTGAGTTGCTTGACGCCTCCTCGGCGGGTACCGATATTGACCAGTAACCGAACAAATACCGAAATACTTGCGACCTCGAGGGCGGCGATGAAGCGGATCAACGGGCCGGTGGGGAAGCTCGGCATCGACGACGGCGGGAGCGGCGACCCCGTCGTGTTCGTGCCGTCGCTGGCGGGCAATACCACGCAGTGGTCGGAGCAGTTGGGCCCGGTCCGCGCCTCCCGGCGAGCCATCGCGCTCGACCTGCGAGGCCACGGCCGCTCCGATCCGCCGAAGGACGGCGAGTACGCGCTCGAATCGCAAGCGGAGGACATCGGAGCGGTGGCCGACACGCTGGGACTCGAGCGCTTCGCGCTGGTCGGCCACAGCATGGGGGCCGGCGTAGCGCTGGCCTATGCCGGCGCGCACCCCGGTCGCGTCACTCACCTCCTCCTCGCCGATCCCATCGGCGACGGCACGCAGACCCCGCTGGAGGAAGTTGGTCCCTTCCTCGACGCGCTCGCTTCGCCGGCCTACGTCGAGACGATCGAGGGATACTGGAGCGGCGTCGCAGGCTCGAACGGCGCCGTGCTCGAACGTCTGCTGCGCGACCTCAGAGCCACGCCACGGGAAACCGTCGTGCACGGGCTCAACGCGGTGGTGGCGTTCGATCCCAAGCCGGCGCTGGCGCGGTATCGCGGCCCGGTGCTGGCGATCGTCACCGCAGCCAATGACTTTTCCTATAGCCTGCACCGGGTAGGCACCGGGCTGCCGCATCGGGTCATCACCGGCACCGGCCACTGGCTCCAGATCGAAAAGCCGGCGGAATTCAACCGCGCGCTGGAGCGATTTCTCGACCAGTAGGGAACCGCTTGGACTTTCTGTACTACATCTGCGACGTCTTCACCGACCGGCGGTTCGGCGGCAACCAGCTCGCGGTGCTGCCGCAGGCCGAAGGTCTGTCTGACCGCCAGATGCAGCAGATCGCCCGGGAGTTCAATTTCTCCGAGAGCGCGTTCGTGCTGCCGCCCGAGGCGGGGCACACCCGCCGCGTGCGGATCTTCACGCCCGCGGCCGAAGTGCCGTTTGCCGGCCATCCCAACATCGGCACTGCGTTCGTCCTGGCATCGAGCGGGGAGTTGGGTCCGGTCGGCCAGGGGACGACGGTCACCTTCGAGGAAAAGGCCGGGCTGGTGCCGATCGCGGTGGTTGAGCGGGAGGGCCGGATCTGGTGCGAGCTTCGCGCGCCGGAGCCGCTGTCGCTGGGCAGGACGGTGTCAGCCGAAGCGGTTGCCCGGGCTGTATCCCTGTCGCCGGGCGACATCGTCACCCGTACGCATCCGCCGCAGTCTGCCTCGGTGGGGCTTCCCTTCCTCGTGGCCGAGGTTGCCGACCTGAGCGCGCTCGGACGGGCGCGGGCCAATCCACAGGGCGTGGATGCGCTGCTCACCGAGGGCGTTCCTCCCGACGTTCACCTCTACACCCAGCGAGCGGGCGAGGTCGACATCCGCGCCCGCATGTTCGCGCCGCTCGATGGCGTCCCCGAGGATCCGGCGACGGGCAGCGCCAACTGCGCGCTGGCCGGATTGCTCGGTCATTTCGATGATGCGGCCGACCGGGACTTTCGCTGGCGAATCGCGCAAGGCGTCGAGATGGGAAGGCCGAGCCTGCTGGAGGTGCGGGCGGAGAAACGGCGGGGCGTTGTGCAGAACACCTGGGTCGGCGGGACGTGCGTGATGGTGAGCCGCGGCGTCATCCAGGTGTGAGCCGCGGCGGGCGGCGCGCTATTCCAGGCTCAGCGGGACCGGCTCCTCGTCCCTCGGCCTGAGCTCCGGATAGCGGGCGAGCAACCTGGCGCAGGTGTTCCACCGCAGGATGGCTTCGTCGTTGCCCGCCGGCCGCTGCGCCTCCGCTTTCTCGTACCAGTCCATCGCCTCCCGCAGCCAGTAGTAGGCCGTCTCGGCGGAGCCCGGCGTATCGGGCCGGAGCTGGACCTTGGCGCAACGCTCGCAGATGATCCCCGCGTAGTACGCCCGCCGGTACTCGTCCCGCAGCCCCGGCAGCACTTCCCTGGCCCGCCGCACGCCTTCGGTGGGTCCGTCGGCGAACTGGTCGGTGATCGCGAGCAGCAGCGTCACCAGCGCCTGCTGGTTCTCGGGATCCACGCCGAGCACGTCGAGACAGATGCTTTCGGCCGACGACGGGTCGTTGATGACCCGATAGCGCTCCGCCTTCTGCAGTGCCGCCGGCACGCTGGCGGCGGAGATCGGTTTCAGCTCCGGCGTCACGATGGCGTCTCCCTTCGGCTGAAGATCCTGAACAGCCGTCCCAACGGATCGAAGAACTGATCCACGACCCGCTCCTTCAGAGGAATGATCGCGTTGTCCGTGATGGTGATGTTCTCAGGACAGACCGCGGTGCAGCACTTGGTGATGTTGCAGTAGCCGATGCCGTGCGCCTGGCGGAGGTCCGGCACCCGGTCTTCCACGTCGAGCGGGTGCATCTCCAGCGCCGCCACGTGCACCAGGTATCGGGGCCCGATGAACTTGTCGTGCATCCGGTGGTCCCGCAGGACGTGACAGACGTCCTGGCAGAGGAAACACTCGATGCACTTCCGAAATTCCTGCACCCGGTCGACGTCGGCCTGCGCCATCCGCCAGGTCCCGTCCGGAGCGTCGGGGGCGCGCGGCCTGAACGGCTTGACGCTCTGCTTGACCGCGAAGTTCCAGGAGACGTCGGTCACCAGGTCCTTCAGCGGAGGAAATGCCCGCATCGGCTCGACGGTGACCGGCTTCTCCAGGGGGAGCTCGTTCAGCCGGGTCATGCACATCAGCTTGGGCATCCCGTTCACTTCGGCGGAGCAGGACCCGCACTTGCCGGCCTTGCAGTTCCAGCGGACGGCCAGGTCGTTGGCCTGCTCCGCCTGGATCTGATGGATGGCGTCGAGCACCACCATCCCGGGAGCGATGCTCGTGGTGTAGTCCACCAGCTGCCCGCCCTGCGCGTCGCCCCGCCAGACGCGGAACGTGGCCTGGCCCAGGGGCTCGGGGCGGGCCTGCGGCCGGTCGTCGGCTTCGACGGCCCCGGTTTCGACTAGATCGGGCTTGAGGGTGTCAGTCATTTCTGCTCCTCGACCACTTGCTTCAGCTCGGGCGGCATCTCCCGAATCGGCTCCCGCGAGAGCTGCATCTCCCCGCCGGGACCTTTCCGGATCACGATGTTGAACGTCGCCGCCGCCGGATCCTTGTCGGGATAGTCCTCCCGGAAATGCCCGCCCCGGCTTTCGCGCCGGTCGATAGCCGCCCGGGTGACGGCCTCCGAGACGGTCAGCAGGTTCGCCAGGTCGAGCGCGGTGTGCCATCCGGGATTGTACTCCCGATTGCCGACCACGCCGACCCGCGCCGCCTGCTCCGAGAGTCGCGCGATGCCCTCGAGGGCCTGCCGCATCTCCGTCTCGGTCCGCACGATGCCGACCAGCTCCTGCATCATCTGCTGCAGGTCCTGCTGAACCTGGTAGGGTCCTCGACCATCGGCGGCGACGCCGCGCTCGAACGGCTCCAGGGCGCGGCGGGCCGCGCCATCCACCGCGGCGGGATCGACCGCCGCAGGCCGGTTCTCCCGGGCGAACTTGGCGGCGAACTCGCCGGCCCGCTTGCCGAACACCAGCAGGTCCGAGAGCGAGTTGCCACCCAACCGGTTGGCCCCGTGCAGGCCGGCGGCGCACTCGCCCGCGGCGAACAGGCCGGGCAGCGTGGAGCTCTGCGAGTCGCCATCGACCCGGATGCCGCCCATGACGTAGTGCGTGGTCGGTCCCACCTCCATCGGCGTCGTGGTGATGTCGATGTCGGCGAGCTGCTTGAACTGGTGGTACATGCTGGGAAGCTTGCGGATGATGTAGTTCCGCGCGTCGGGCAGCCGCTCCTTGATCCAGGAGATGTCGAGGAACACGCCGCCGTGCGGACTTCCCCGCCCTTCGCGCACCTCCCGCAGGATGCAGCGGGCGACGTGATCGCGGGTCAGCAGCTCGGGCGGGCGCCGCGCGTTCTTGTCGCCCTGGGTGTAGCGCCAGCCTTCCTCTTCGTTGTCCGCGGTCTGGCTCCGATAGTTCTCCGGGATGTCGTCGAACATGAAGCGCCGGCCGTCGCGGTTGCGCAGCACACCGCCTTCGCCTCGCACGCCCTCGGTCACCAGAATTCCCCGCACGCTCGGCGGCCAGATCATGCCGGTGGGGTGGAACTGCACGAACTCCATGTCCTGGAGCGCCGCGCCGGCGTCATAAGCCAGCGCGTGTCCGTCGCCGGTGTATTCCCAGCTGTTGCTGGTAATGGAATAGGCCCGGCCGATCCCGCCGGTCCCCAGCACGATCGCACGGGCGCGGAACAGCCGGAACCGGCCGCGCTCCCGGTCGTACGCCAGGGCGCCGGCCACCCGCCCGCCGTCGGTGAAGAGCTGGAGCACCGTGCACTCCATGTGCACGTCGATCCCCTGGTGGATGCTGTGATCCTGGAGCGTGCGGATCATCTCCAGCCCGGTGCGGTCGCCCACGTGCGCCAGGCGGGGATACTTGTGCCCGCCGAAGTTGCGCTGGAGGATGCGGCCGTCGGCGGTGCGGTCGAACAGCGCGCCCCACGCCTCCAGCTCGCGCACCCGGTCGGGCGCCTCCTTCGCGTGCAGCTCGGCCATGCGCCAGTTGTTGACGTACTGCCCGCCGCGCATCGTGTCCGCGAAGTGCACCTGCCAACTGTCCCGCTGATCCACGTTCGCCAGCGCCGCCGCCACGCCGCCCTCGGCCATCACCGTGTGCGCCTTGCCGAGGAGCGACTTGCAGACCAGGCCCACCTTCACGCCCCCGGTGGACGCGGCGATGGCCGCGCGCAGGCCGGCGCCACCCGCGCCGATGACGAGCACGTCGTGATCGACCGTCTGGTAGTCAGCCACTCAGAGGATCCTCCAGTCGGTCCAGATCCCCATGGAGCAGAGCCTGATGTAGATGTCGGCGAAGGCGACGGAGAAGAGACTGCACCAGGCCCAGCGCAGGTGGGCCCGGTTGAGACAGCTGGAGCAGTCGTAGGCGCGCTTGCGCACCGGCGAGCGGGAGAGCCGGTCGAGACAGCCGCCCGCGATGTGGCGCATCGAGTGGCAGCCCAGGGTGTACCCGCCGAGGAGAATCACGTTGGCCAGGAGAACCAGGGTGCCGATGCCGATGCCGAAGGAGGTCTCGCCGGTCGCCGGATCGGTGAACCACATCGCCTTGTACACGTCGTACGCCAGCACCACGAGGAACAGCAGCGCGACGTAGAGGGCGTAGCGGTGCACGTTCTGGAGGATCAGGGGAAACCTCGCCTCGCCGCGATAGCTCTCGCGCGGCTCGCCTACGGCGCAGGCGGGCGGGTCGGCCCAGAACGCCTTGTAGTACGCGCCGCGGTAGTAGTAGCAGGTGACGCGGAAGAGCCCGGGGAACGGGAGGATGATCAGCGCCGGTGAGAACGGCAGCCACGCGGGCCACCAGCCGGGCTTCGGTCCCAGGAGCGCGTGCGGCGAATCGCCGAACAGCTCCGGTGAATAGAACGGCGAGAGATAGTGGCCGTACGTGTAGTGCGCGTTCTGGAAGGCGGCCCACGTCGAATACACGATGAACGACGCGAAGACGAGGACGACCACGGCAGGCTGAACCCACCACCAGTCGCGGCGCATGGTTTGGCCGAAGCTGCGCCGGATCACCGGAAGCTGGGCGTGCGCCATGGTATTGCCCTTTACCGCTGGAGGAACGGGATCGCTGTCGGGCGGGCGGGTGGAGCGCGAGCCAGCAGGGATATTCAAGCGGGCAACGGCCGCCTGTCAACCTGGGGACCGAAGTTTCCTTCCCTTCGGGAGTTGCGGGGCCCGGAGGGATCGGTGACTTGACGAGTTCCGGCCCAGGAGTACATTCGGGTTTGAGGTACCGAACAAAACCCGAAACCAGCGCGGCCGCTCGTGGTGCACCTGCACGTCCACACCCACTTCTCCTTCGGCATCGGCGTCTCCAGTCCCAAGACGATGGCCACCGCCGCCGCCGAGCGGGGGTACCGGGCGCTCGCCTGCACCGACACCAACGGCGTCTATGGCGCGATCGAATTCCAGCGCGCCTGCGACGCCGCCGGCCTGCGCCCGATCCTCGGCGCGCACCTGGTCACCGATGAGGAGGAGACCGTCGCGCTGGCGACGGACGAGCGGGGATGGGCGGCGCTCTGCCGGGCGATCTCGGGCATTCACTGGAGGGTGGGATTGGAGGTCGGCGGGACGGCGGAACGGCGGAACGGCGGACGGCTGTCCGATCGGATTGCCGGAGATCGCGAGGGCCTCGTTCTCCTTTCCCGCGACGTTGCCTTTCTCGAGCGCGTCATCACAGCCAGCGGCCCGCGCGATCTCTACGCCGAGCTGATCCCCGGCAAGGAGCGCCACGCGGTGCTCGCCGCCGCGCGACGGCTCGGCATTCCCGCGGCGGTCACCAACGCCGTCGCAATGGCGCACCCGGAGGACTGGTCCCGCCACCGATTGATCCGCGCCATTCACCTCAACACCACCCTGTCCGCCTGTCCGCCCGCCCGCCTGTCCGCCCGGGATTCCTGGCTCCGGCCCGCGGCCGATCTCGACCGGCTCTTCCCCGACTGCCCCGAGGCCGTGCGGGAGGCGGAGGCGATCGCCGAGCGCTGTGCCTATCGGATCCCCAGCGGTCGGATCGTGGCCCCTCGCCTCGCCGCGCCCGACGAGTCGCTCCGGCGGCTGCGCGCGCTGGCCTATGCCGGCGCCGGGCGCCGCTATGGCACGGTCGCGCCGGTGACGCGCGACCGGCTGGAGCTCGAGCTCGACATCATCGCCCGGAAGGGATTCGCCGACTATTTCCTGGTGGTCCACGACATCGTGCAGCACGGACCTACCCACTGCGGCCGCGGCTCGGTGGCCAATTCGATCGTGAGCTACTGTCTCGGCATCACCCACGTCGAGCCGCTCGGCGCCGGGCTGCTCTTCGAGCGCTTCCTCAACCCCGAGCGCAAGGACCCGCCCGATATCGATCTCGATTTCCCCTGGGACGAGCGGGACAAGGTGCTGGCCTACGTGTTCCAGACCTATCCCCGTCCCCAGGCGGCGATGGTCGCCAACCACAACTGCTTCCGGCTCCGCGGCGCGCTGCGCGAGGTGGCCAAGGTGCACGGGCGGCCCGCCGGCGAGATCCGCGAGGTCACCCGCCGGATCCCGATCTTCGAGGACGACCCGCTGGAGGAGACCCTCGCCACCCACCCCAACTTCCGCGAGCTCGACCTGCCGGCCAGCTGGCGCGACTTCGCCCGCATGGCCGCGCCGCTGGTGGGCCTGCCGCGCCATCTCTCGGTGCACCCCGGCGGCGTCGTCATCGTCCCCACGTCGCTCACCGACTACGTGCCGATCGAGCCGGCGGCCAAGGCGCTGGACGGCCGGCCGGATCTGACCGTACCGGTCATTCAGTTCGAGAAGGACGGCGCGGAGGACGCGGGGCTGGTGAAGATCGACCTGCTCGGCAACCGCTCGCTCGCGGTGATCCGCGACGCGATCGCCGCGGTGCACGGCAACACCGGACGGTGCATCGACTACACCTCGTCCGACGCCGGCGAGGATCCGGCCACCCGCGCGCTCTTCCGCACCGGGCAGACCATGGGGGTGTTCTACACCGAGTCGCCCGCCTCGCGCGCGCTCTGCGCCAAGAGCCGGGCGGAGACCTTCGACCTGCTGGTGCTCAACACCAGCATCATCCGTCCCGCCTCCAACCGCTATATCCGCACCTATCTCGAGCGGCTGCACGGCGCGCCCTACGAGCCGCTGCATCCGATCCTGCGTGACACCCTGGCCGAGACGTTCGGGGTGATGGTGTATCAGGAAGACGTGGTCAACGTCTGCGCGGTGTTCGCGGGGATACCGCTCGCCACCGCCGACGGGCTCCGGAAGTCGCTCTCCAAGAAGCGCCCCGCCAAGCAGCTGGCCGGCTACGCCGAGGAGTTCTTCGCCGGCGCCCTGGCGCTGGGCCGCGAGCCCGAGGTCACCAAGCGGGTGTGGGCGATGATCATGTCGTTCGCCGGCTACAGCTTCTGCAAGGGCCACTCGGCGAGCTACATCCAGGTGGCGCAGCACTCCTGCTATCTCCGGGCGCACTACCCGGCGGAATTCATGGCCGCGGTGCTGGCCAACGGGGGCGGCTTCTATCACCCGTTCGCCTACGTGGCCGAGGCGATGCGGATGGGACTGACGGTCCACCCGCCCGACGTGAACGCCAGCGAGTACCGCTGCACCGGGCGGGGGCGGGAGGTGCAGATCGGACTGCAGTTTGTGAAGGGACTCTCATCGGCTGGCGCCGAGAGAGTCCTGGCGGGCAGGCGGGCGGACGGGCAGGCGGGCAGTCAGACCGAGTGTCATCCTGACAATCGGGCTTACACCTCCCTTTTCGACCTCCGATCACGCACCGGCATCGCGACCGACGACCTGCGCGCCCTCATCAAAGTGGGCGCGCTGGACTCGATCGCCGACGGCTGGACCAGACCGATGATGTTGTGGATGATGGACGCCGGCGAGAAGGCGGCCCCGCCGACGAACGGCAGCGACGACGCTGCCCGCCTGCCCGCCCGCCCGCCTGCCCGTCTGTCCGACTGGTTCGACTCCCTCCCCCCCGCCATCCCGGTCCTCAAGCAGTACTCCACCGAGCGGCGGCGGCGGGAGGAGTATGCGGCGCTGGGATTCGTCACCGACACCCACCCGATGCGGCTCCACGCCGACCGGTTGGCGCGCTTCGATCTCTGCCGCAGCACCGAGCTGCCCCGGCACGTCGGCCGCCATGTGCAGCTCGCGGGGATGCTCACCACCGCCAAGCCGGTCCACACCCTGAAGGACGAGCCGATGGAGTTCGCCACCTTCGACGATGGCGAGGGGCTGATCGAGACCGTGCTGTTCCCCCGGGTCTATGGCGAGCGGGGGCACGTTCTCTTCGACCAGGGGCCGTTCATCTTTCGGGGAAAGGTGGAGGAGGAATTCGGGGCGATCACCGTCACCATCACCCATCTCGACCGGCTGGAGCGGGCGGCGGGGCGCTAGGGGCGGGCTAGATTTGGGCGATGGCTGCCGGTGGAGGACTGTGGGTCGGGGAGGCCGCCGGAGTCCGCCGCCGCGGTCGAGCTGTCCTTTCCCCCGAAGTCCATATCGCCCTCGTGAGCGAAGGGGACGTCGTGCAGACCGAAGGGGGTCGAAAGAACGGCCTTCCCCTCCACCGCGAAGCGGTGGGTGCCCGTTTGCATCCCGCGGATGCGCTCGCGCAGCGGGCCGGTTGGCACCCTGAGGGGCAGCGCGAAGTCCAGCATACCGCCCTGTGGCAGCGGGAGAATGCTGTCCCGCATGAAATCCCCGATCAGCAGGTCGTCGAGCCGCAACCGCAGCTCGATCCGCGCGGTCGAGAGCTCGTAGAGGTTGGGGTTCCAGATCGCCAGTCCGAGCACGACCGGCTCGTCGATCGTGATATCGCTGTTGACCCTGACCCGCGAGACCTCGAATCGCGGGTCGTCATAGACCCAGAGTCCGACCGGCGTACAGGCCGCGAAGAGCGCTGCCAGGCTGAACGCCAGGATTCGTCTGCCGCTGCGAATCATCGCCGTCCGGAGGTAAAGGACCTGTCATGACCGGGAGAGCTTGCACCCGCTGCAGGACAACACTGTCGCTCATATTAGCGACGGCCGCCAGTGCCTGCGGTTCGCAGTTCGAGAATGAAACGCCCGGTCCTCCCGATGGCCCCGAGCCGGTCGAGCTGCAACAGATAGCCGTCGGCCTCGCCTTTCCGGTGTACCTCACCGCTCCGGCAGGCGATCCCCGGCTCTTCATCGTCGAGAAGGGCGGGACCATCAGGATCGTGAAGGACGGCGCCCTGCTGCCCACACCCTTCCTCGACATCTCGCCGCAGGTTTCGACTGGAAACGAACAGGGCCTGCTGGGCTTGGCGTTCTCGCCGCAATACGCCGCGAACGGGCGGTTCATCGTCCACTACACCGACGTCCTGGGCGACACCCGGGTGGCCGGCTACCGGGTCTCCAGCAACCCCGATGTCGCGGATGCCCTCAGCGAGACCGAGATCCTGACGGCGGACCAGCCGTTCTCCAACCACAACGGCGGCCAGGTGCTGTATGGGCCGGACGGCCATTTGTACGTCACGCTGGGGGACGGCGGATCCGCCGGCGACCCGGACGGTCGTGGGCAATCACTCAGCGAGCTGCTCGGCTCGATCCTGAGGATCGATCCGCTCGACGCCGGCGGCTACGAGGTGCCGGCCGACAATCCCTTCGTCGGCACCGCCGGGGCGCGGCCGGAGGTCTGGAGCTACGGGCTCCGCAATCCCTGGCGGATCGCCTTCGACGCTTCCACCGGCGACCTCTACATCGCCGACGTCGGACAGAGCCGCTGGGAGGAAGTGAACGTCACGCTTGCCGACGAGGGCGCGGGACGCGGACTGAACTTCGGCTGGCGAGTCATGGAAGGCCCGGACTGTTTCTCGGGAGACTGCGATCCCGCCGGGTTCGAGCTTCCGGTCCTCTCCTACGGCCACGGAGACGGGTGCAGCATCACCGGCGGCTACGTCTATCGCGGTGCCGCGATCCCGGCCCTCCAGGGGTACTACTTCTATTCCGATTTCTGCAGCGGCTGGATCCGCAGCTTCCGGGTGGAGAGCGGCTCCGCCGTAGATCAGTTCCAATGGCCAACACTGGCGCCCGGGGGCGGCGTGCTCAGCTTCGGCCTCGACGCCGCGGGCGAGCTCTACGTCCTCAACACCAGCGGCGTCTATAAGATCGTACCTGGATGATCCGGCCGATGGCCGCGCTCACCCCGGGCGACATCGCCACGCTCGCGCGACGGATTCCACCGCTGGTGCGCTTCGGAGCCTCCTCCTGGAACTACCCTGGGTGGCGAGGACTGGTGTATCACCGGGCCTACCAAGGCACCGGCGCACCCACCCGGATGCTCGAGGAATACGCGGCCTTTCCGCTCTTCCGCACCATCGGAATCGACTCCAGCTTCTACGCGCCGCCCACCGACGAGGTGCTGCGGGCCTACGCCGATCGCCTGCCCCCGGGATTCCCCTGCGTGAGCAAGGTGTGGAACCAGGTGACGGTGCAGACCTTCGCCAAGGCGCAGGCGCCGTCACGCGGCGGGGTACGAAACGCCGATTTCCTGAGCCCAGAGGTATTTCTGGAGGCGGTCTATGAGCCCTACCAGCGCCACTTCGCCGGGCACGTCGGACCCTTCGTCTTCGAATTCCAGGCAATCGGCCCCGGGAGCGGCATCGGACCCTCGCGGTTCGCGGACCTGCTCGATCAGTTCTTCTCCGCGCTGCCGCGAGAGGGGCCATACGCGGTGGAGATCCGGAACGAGGACTTCCTGACCCCGATGTACTTCGCCGTGCTCCGCGAGCACGGCGTGGCCCACGTCTTCAACTCCTGGACCCGCATGCCGGGCATCGGAGATCAGATCGATCTGCCGGGGTCGCTGACCGCCCCCTTCATCGTGGCCCGCGCGCTGCTTCGGCCGGGCCGGACCTACGATGAGGCGGTCGATGCGTTCGCGCCCTACGACCGGATCCGGGAGCCGAATCCCGAGCTGCGCCGCGATCTGGTGCGGCTGATCGAGCTCGCGGTGCACGCTCGGATCCCGGCCTACCTGCTGGTCAACAACCGGGCCGAGGGCAGCTCACCGCTCACGGTCGCCGAGGTGGCGCGCCTGCTGCCGGAGCCGGCGGAGTGATCGAACGTCGGGGGCTGATCCGGTACGCGGCGCTGTCGGTCTTCGCAGCCCTCTGCACCATCGGACTCAAGGGCACGGCCTACCTGCTGACGGGCTCGGTGGGTCTGTTGTCCGACGCGCTGGAGTCCTTCGTCAACCTGATCGCGGCCCTGGCCGCGTTCGCCGCGCTCTGGGTCGCGGCCCAGCCCCCCGACCAGGAACACGCCTACGGGCACAGCAAGGCCGAGTACTTCTCCAGCTGGTTCGAGGGGTCGCTGATCCTGGTGGCGGCGGCGAGCATCATGGTGGCCGCGGTCCGCCGGCTGATCGATCCCCAGCCGATCGAGGAACCCAGCCTTGGCCTGGCGATCACCGCGGTGGCCGCGCTGATCAACCTCCTCGTCGCGCGCGTGTTGCTGCGGGTCGGCCGGAGCCACGAGTCCATCACCCTCGAGGCCGACGCCCAGCACCTGATGGCCGACGTGTGGACCTCGCTCGGCGTCATCGCCGGCGTCGGCGCCGCGGCGCTGAGCGGCTGGCTCCAGCTCGACGCCCTGGTCGCGATCGCGGTCGCCCTCAACGTGCTGCGCTCCGGATGGAAGCTGCTGCGCCGGTCGATGCTGGGCCTGCTCGACACCTCACTGCCGGAGGAGACCCTCGCCCGGATCAAAGGGATTCTCGACGCGCACGGACCATCCCGCGTCCGTTATCACGCGCTCCGCACCCGCCAGGCCGGCGCCCGGCGGTTCATCTCCGTCCACATCCTGGTGCCGGGCGATTGGACCGTGCAGCGAGGCCACGACCTGCTGGAGGAGATCGAAGAGCGGATCCGGGAGGCGGTCCCCAACAGCGTGGTCGATACCCATCTCGAGCCGATCGAGGATCCGGTGTCGTGGGAGGACGCGAAGCTGGAGCGGGAAGCCCAGGTAGAAAAGCGTGAACAGTGAAAGGTGAAAAGTGAAAAGGGACTGCCCACGCAACGAACTCGCTCGGCAGTCCCTTTCACTTTTCTACTTTTCACTTTTCCCGCTGTTATTCCCCGGCCTTCCCCAGGGCCGCATACGCCCGGACCGGCCAGGTCCCGAATCCCGCCACCTTGGGCGGCACCGCGGAAAAGCGGAAACCGTCCGCCGGCAAGGCGTCCAGCCCGCGCAGGTGCTCCACGATCGGGATGCCGGCGCCGAGGAGGATGGAGTGCACCGGGCGGGTCCGGTCGCCGATATCGTCGATGTTGAGCGAGTCGATGCCGACCAGCGCCGCGCCGGCATCCACCAGCAGCTTCGCGGTATCGGCGGTCAGGAAGGGATTGCCCGAGAGATAGTGCTCGGTGCCCCAGTGCCGGTCCCAGCCGGTGTGGACCAGCACCGCGCGGCCGCGCAGGCTCAGTCCCTCGAACGACCGCGGGGAGATGGCGCGCCCCAGACCCATCGGCGCCTGCACCGACACGGCATCGAGGTCGGCCAGCGACTCGAGCGCGAGCCCGGACAGGTCCACCCCATCAGCGTACCGGTGAAACGGCGAGTCGATGTACGTCCCGGTATTCGCCACCATGTCGATCCGGCCGATCTGAAACTCCACCCCGGGCGCATACAACTCCCGCGATTTCTCCCGGCTCAGGTAGTCGCAGATCACCGGCCCCGGCAGCCCGGGATAGGTCGTCATGCCATGCGAGATGGTATGAGAGAGATCGACAAAGCCGGAACGCCCCGCCATCACTGCCCGCCTGCCCGGCTGCCCGCCTGCCCGCCATCGACCGCCAGGTCGATTCCCTTGGTGCGGCAGATCCTCGCCACCGTCTCGCCGATCTTGTTGTTCGGGGTGGAGGCGCCTGCGGTGATGCCGATGATACGGGCGTCGCCCAGCCAATCCTTGGTGACCGCCTCCTGCTTCGTCCCGATCGGCTGGTGCCGCACCGAGCCGTCGGCCGGATCCACGGCGTCCGCGTCCTCGATGTGGACCACCGGCACGCCACGGGAGTGGACCAGCGCGGCCAGGTGGCAGGTGTTGCTGCTGTTGTACCCGCCGACGACCACCATGAGATCGAGCGGCTCGTCGAGGAGGGCGACGACGGCGTCCTGCCGCTCCTGCGTAGCGGAGCAGATGGTGTCGAACGAGCGGAAGTGGGCCGGCGCGTCATCGCCGTGGCGGCGAACCATGCTCTTCCGGATCTCCTCGGCGATCGCGAGCGATTCGCCCGAGAGCATCGTGGTCTGATTCGCGATCCCGACCCGCTCCAGGTCGCGGGCGAAATCGAAGCCCGCCGACGTGGCGGTGGCGAACCGCAGGCGCAGCGCCTCGGGGTCGCCGCCCTGCTCGATGAAGTCGCAGATCAGCCGCGCCTCCGCCATATCGAACACCACGAGGTAGCGGCCGCCGGGATACTTCATCACCTGGCTGGCGGTCGCCTTGGTCTCCTCGTGGTAGTGCTTGCCGTGGATGATCGCGGTGAAGCCGTCGCGGGCGTAGCTCTCCACCCGTTTCCAGACGTTGAGCACCGAGCCGCAGGTGGTATCGACCAGCACGCAGCCGATCGCCCGCAGACGCTCGAAGTCGCCGATGGTCACTCCGAAGGCGGGGAGGATGACGGCGTCGTCGGCCGCGATGCCGCTGAAGTCGAAGTCGCCTGCCTCGCTCCGGAGGAGGAACTGCACGCCCATGTCACGCAGCTTCTGGTTGACATGGGGATTGTGGATGATCTCGCCGACCAGGAACAGCCGCCGGTCGGGGAACTTGATCCGGGTCTCATAGGCGTAGTCGACCGCCCGGTCCACTCCGTAGCAGAACCCGAATTCCCGCGCGAGCCGGAAGGTCAGCGGCCCGGCGTCGAGCCGATACTGATTGGCTCGAAGCGCCTCGACCACGGTGCTGTGGTAGTCCGCGGTGAGCTGTCCTTCGATCTCGGTCTTGAGCCCGAACCCGCGGCGGAAGTAGGTGCTCTCCATGGCCCTAATTTAACCCCGAGTCGGCCGGTTCCTCGTCCGCGTTCTGGTCGTCGTCCTGGGCGGGCGGGTCCTCGTCCCGGGCGGGCGCGTCCTCGTCGGGGACGTCGGTCGCAGAGACATCCGCGACGCATCCATCCCCATCCCGCTCGACCGAGACCCCCTCGAACGACCCGGTGACCTTGATCCGGCTCCCGTCCGAGGAGGAGCGGAGCATGCCGGAGAACCGGCCCGACGCCCCGTCGGGTGCGAGCCCCTGGAGGGTGACGGACCCGCTGTCCCCCCGGAAGCCCCGGATCGTGGTTTCGGCGAACCAGCGCAGAGCCAGCCCGGAAGAGGGTCGCTTGGTCGGGGCACGCTCGGGACGGTTGATCTTATAGTCGCCAGGCTTGATCGAATCGCTGGGATACAGGGCGATGGCCATCCCGGTGTCGCCGCGGATCGCGCGCAGCTCGAGCAGCCGGAGGCTGTCGCACCACTGGGCGATGGCCGGAGCGGAGAGCTTGCCGGTGTCCGCGCCGGTCCACTCCACGGTGAGAGTCCCGCGGCGGTCAGCCGGCTCGTTGGACGAGCACGCGATCGCCGCGAACAACCCGGACCAGAGGAGTCGTCTCACGCTACCTCGCTCCCTGCACCACGATGTCGAACCTGAGCTTGGCGTCGTCGGGATTGAGCGGGCGGCTCAGGTCGAAGCGCAGCAATCCGCCGAAGAACGATAGCCCGACCCCGGCTCCCGCCAGCACCCGGCCGGAGAACAGCGCGTCCGTCCCGCCGGCCTGCCCCGCATCCACGAAGAGAACCGGCCGGAGCCGGCCTGCCAGCGGCGTCACATCGACCTGTCCCGCCCAGAACGCCTCGCCCAATCGCGCACCGTACTCATGGCCCCGGACGGTGTTGACCCCTCCGAGCCTGAAGGCGCTCTGGGGGAGTACCGGCGAGCTGGCCACACCTGCCTTCGCCCGCACGGTGAGCCCCCGATCGCCCCCGAAGCCGCGGCGGATCTCCCCGTACAACCGTCCCGTCGTGGTTCCCTCGCCGCCGAGCACGTCGGCCGTGACCTGCCAGCGGAAGGCTCCGGTCCCGGCGAGCCGCACCAGGCCACCGGCAAAATCGCCTTCCGCGACCAGGCGGTTCGGCGGGAAGATCCCGGAGCCGCCCAGAAAATCGTTGACCGCCGACTTCGCCGCGCGCGCCACCGAAGACTGCCGTTCGTAGCGGGCGCCCACCGCGAGCTCGAGCCCGGTCTTGATCGAGGCCTCGTAGCTCGCGCCGGCCCCGCGCACCAGCGCATAGTCGCCGTTGTCGTGCGCAGCGAACAGGGCGTCGAACGTGTTGCCGAAGCCGGGCGCCGGAGCGAAGGGATCGACGTTTGCCACGTCCCGATAGCCGCTCAACACCAGGCGGCCGTCGGGCGCGTCGCGGATCAGCGAGAGCTTGCCGGTCACCCGCTCGTCGCTGAAGCCGTATCGCACGGTACCGAACAGATTGGTGAATCCAACCCCCGGCACCCGCACCCGGTACCCCGCGCCGAGCGACAGCCCCTGGACCCGATCGTAGCGGAAGACGTCGGTCAAGCGCTGATAGGCGATGCCGTGGGCCCGCTGTCCGGTGAGCGAATCGGGCAGCGATTCGGCGATCCGGGCGAGCTCGGACTCGGTCGCTCTCGCCCGCCGCGCCTCATCCGGATCGGCATCGAGCGACAGCGAGTCGGTCCACCCGCCGTACCGGGCCAGCGAGTCGTTGGACGGCCGGTGGAGCTCATAGCGGCCGCCGGCCCACCGGTCGGCGTAGTGCCAGGACCGCAGGCTGTCGGCGCCTCCGCGATCCCCGCCCCGCCGTTCGGCCCGGATCGAGTCCCGCCTCGCCTCCCGCAGCGCCCGCAGCGAGTCGGGATCGTCCGTCTCGGGCAGCGGCAGCTCGAAGGCGACCGGCCGTCCTCCGTTGATCTCGAAATCCTCGAACGTGGTCACCGCGCGGAAGGGGATCACCACGTCGCTCACCACCGGAATCCGGACCCGCCCGGAGATCACCTGCCGGTACGGCATCCAGTAGCGCCGGTCCTGGAGACCGTACTCCAGGTCCGCATCGACGCTCACGATCTGATTGGCCAGCGAGTTCATCCGCCGTGCCGAGGTCGTGTCGGAGCGTCGGGTGCCAACAGGCAGGACCCAGAGCCCGGTGCCGACGTAGCGGAAGGCAAGCCGCACGACCTCCGCGGTCGTCGAGTCGATCCACATCTGGCCGGCGATCAGCGCGGGACCGGTGCGGCGGGGCGTCACATCGACCCGCAACAGGCGCAGCGTGGCGCCGGACGCCGGCGTGACCGACAGGCCGCCGACAAGGTTGTAGCGATACCACTCGGGACCGCTCGCGGCCAGCGGGTGGAGGGCGCCGGTCGCCGGAAACCGATCGCTGAAGATCCTGACCGAGTCATCGACCGCGCGGGGCACGAACCAGGGCCGGTCCCACACGCTGGACAGCGCCATCGATTCGGAAAGGGAGCGCGACCGGCGGCCGACGACATCGACCCGGAGGTCGTTGGGCCGTTGCCACTGCACGTCGGCGACCTGCTCCTCGACGGCGGAGGTGGGGACCCTAGCCCAGCGCCGGCGCCCCAGCCCCACGCTCAGCCGGTAGTGGATCCGGGCGTGGTAGTCGGTGACGGCGGAGTCGCCGGCCCGGCGGCGGGCCATGGCGCGCTCGACGAGGCTGCGGGTAGCCGGTGAGCTGTAGGGAGAAGGCGTTGTGTCGGGAGGGGGCTGCTGGACGAGGGACGCAAGAAGGAAAACGACTACGTGACTTGCGCCCATTTGCTCCGGCCGTCTCGGTGGAGACCATACGCCTTGAGACGCCGCCAGAGCGTGGTCCGGCTGATGCCGAGATGCCTGGCCGTCTCGGCGAGCTTCCAGTTATGCGCGTCGAGCGTCTTGACGATAGCCTCTTTTTCCCGGGCAGCCAATGTGGTTGGACCCTCGACGCCGGGGATGAACATGGCCTCGCCCAGCTCCAGTGCGCCGACCCGGAGAGGCCGGAGCCGGCCGCCCATCGCCGCCAAGCGGGGCTGCAGGTCGGGGGCGCCGTCCGACAGATCCATCCCGATCAGGGCTTCCCGGGCCTGCTGGTTGGCGTACAGAAGCTTGCCGTCGGCATCGAACACGACGACCCCCTCGCTGAACCCGTCGAGCAGGGCTTTGGCGAGCGGCGAAAACACGGACGGAAGGGATCCGACCAACAGGGTTTCGGGCATGTGGTCTACGTACGAAGCTAATATCGGGTGGTTTCAGACCGCGACATAGCAGCCGATCTGGCTGCGCCTGGCCTTTCCATTCTAGACGCCGGGAGACGCCCAAGTCGCACAATGCAGCGTCCGCCGGGTCAACGTCTTCTGCCGGGCCGGTGGCGCCGGTGGGACCGGCCCCGGCCGCGCCGGTCCGAGGGGTCGCGGTCGTCCCGGGCAGGCGGGGGGGCCCGGCGCAGCAGGGCATGGAGATCGGGTACGGTGTCGGCCAGGATCGGGGGGTGGCGCCCCCGCTGCACCGCAAAGCGGAGCGGCCGGTCGAGGGGAGGTATCTCATCTGCCCTCAGGCGCTTGGCCTGGCCCTCCCGGAGCCGGACCCGGGCGACCCCTTCCCCGTTCTGGATCTCGTAATCGACCGGCGCAGCGTCGCCGCGGACCCGGACCATGCCGGGCAGCGCCTCCAACCGCCGCCGGGGCTCCTCATCGATGAACCTGGTCGGATCGAGCTCGATGCGGGTGCGCTGGAAGTCGTCCCAACCGCGCACTTGCTCGAGCTGGCTCCGTACCGCGGCGCGCAGCGCATCGGGGGAGATGGCCGGCAGGGTCCCTCCCGACCGGCGCCACAGCTCATCGAGCAGCGCCAGGTTGCGCCGCAACCGGGAGGCGTCGGGGTGCACCGCCTCGCCGTCCAGCAGCGCACCGGCGAGCACGTCTCTCGCCTGCGACAGCAGCGGCTCGGGGACGCGCCCCGGTAGCGTCTCCATGTCGGTCTCCAGCTCGAAGCCGAAGTAAGTCAGCCGGCGCTCCTGGGCGAGCCGCTGATGCTTGCGGGGCCCGCTCAACACGACCCGTGGCGCTCCGGGCACGGCATAGGTGCGCACCAGATCGTAGGGGAGCGTGGTGCCCTCGATCGCCGCCCGCGCGGTGCCGAATCGGTCGGCGAAGAAACGGAGCGAGCCTGCCACCGCACCCCAGCTTCCCGCCACCGAATTCTTGGCCACCCGCGCCTCCTGCCCGTCGGCGGTGTGCTCGTCGATGACCAGGTCGAACGGCATCACCCGGGCGATCAAGTCGGCCCAGGTAGCGCGAAGGTCCTTCGAGGCATAGGGCAGCTGGCGCGGGAGCGGCAATTCCAGCGAGCGATAGACCGAGGCCAGGCCGAGGGCCGTATCCTCGATCGCCTTGATCAGCACGCCCCGGCGCTCGGCCCACTCCTCCAAACCCTCTTCGAAGACGTGCCGCGGCAGACCATACACCTCGCCCAGGTACCCGTGCTGATTGACCGCCTCGGCATAGACGTTGTACGCCGTGAGATGGTCGCTCCCGTTGGCGACGAGGCCGTGCAGGTCGCGCTCGTCCCGAGTCATGCGGTGCAGCGACTCGATGTTGGAGCAAACCGCGACGAGCGGGAGCAGCTCCGCGCCGGCGTGGACCAGCAGCTCGCCCCAGGCCCGCTCGACCGGCAGCGCTTCGACCTCGCGGCCGTAGGCGGTCAGCCGGCCCCCCTCGATCAGCCCCCGGCTCGACAGCAGCTCCACCGCCCGGCGGTACCCCGCGCGATCGAGCGGCACCGGCAGATCGAGGTCCCGGGCATCGACCCCGATCGCGGCACACGTAATCGCTACCCGCTCCGAGTCACCGGCGAGCTGAAATTCGGGCGGAGTTGGACGCAACGCGGAGAACTCCAGCTCCCGGTCGCTCAGGATCACGACCTCGCCGTTCGGCACCCGGCCGTGCACCCGGCCCGCCATCTGGAGAATCTCGTTCGCGCCGAGGTAGAGCCGGTGGAGGACGTTGCGTCCCCGCTCCACCACGTTGCCGTAGCGGGCGTCGTAGATGACGACCGTGTCAAGGCCGGGCACGTTGAGGGCGGACTGCCCCGCCGCGGTCATCGCGAGCAGAAACGGACGCGCGACCTCGCCCTCGAGAAACGGCCGGATCACTCGGATCGGCTCGCCGCCGTGGTAGAACGCGGTGCTGAGCCGCTTCCACTGCTCGCCCAGCTCCGCGCCCAGCCGCTCGACCTCCGCCCGGGTCGGCAGAAACGCGGCCACCCCGCGGCGCTCCTTGATGACGTGGCGTATGTAGCGGTCGTTGAAGAACTCGTCGGGCTTCTGCGGAAGCACCTGGACCCGCGCCTTGAGCTTGGGATCGAAGGCGAAGGTATGCAGGACCTCGGCGCTCTCCAGGTAGCGGGCGTAGAAGGCGGGATCGACCGTCGCGCTGAGCCAGATGTACCGGCAGCCGGCCCGCTTCCCCAGCGCGAGACAGAGCTCCAGCTCGGCGGAGGTCTGGTGGATCTCATCCACGATCACGGTGTCGCGGCCGGTGATGAGATCGTCCTGAAACCAGCGCCGCGCGATGCCGGTGGTGACGATCACCACGTTCCAGCTCGGCGTCTCCGGCGTCGCCTCACGCTCCCGGTTGACCACGCCCACCCGCAGCGGCTCCCGCAGGATCGATTCAGCCATCGGCCGGATGCCGAGGGTCTTGCCGGTGCCGGTACCCGCCACAATTCCGAACCCCCTGCCGGAGGAGGCGAGGGTGCGGATCTCCCCGCCGTGCTCCCGCTCGAGCAGGGTGTCGAGGTGGAGCCCGAGCGCCAGCTCGATGGTCTCGCAGGCCGCGCGGGTCGGCGCGATCACGATGATCCGGCCCTTGGGATGCGGAGCGTGGCGGTAGGCGTCGGGGTCGAGAGGGAGGTGGTGGTCGCGGGAGGGGTGCATGGGGGAATACTAGAGGGAAAGCGGCGGTTGCGGCGGTTGCGGTGGTCGAACGTAACCGGCCCATGAACCAAGTCTTGCTCGGTCGCGTCCGCCCTAACCGCCGGGTCCGCCGAGTCCGCCGAGTCCCAGGCGTCCCGCTTCTCGTCGCCACAGCCTCCATACATAAATGAAAACCCCGGCAAGGTTGCCGGGATTTTCGGAACTGGAACGACCTGGATCGGGGAGATCAGGCGCCGGGGAGGCGCGTGGACAGGTCAATCCCAGTGGCGGTCGCCATCACATTCGTGGTAAAAGCGACCGTTTCTTTCCCAGACGACGATGGTCCGGACGCCATGACGGGAACCCGCCCAGCGATCGTAATAGCGGCCATCGCGATAGTAGAGCGTCACGCGATGATAGCCGCGGCGAGTCCAGTGGCGGTCGGAGCGGTGGCGGTGCACCCGCTCGACCACGACGACCCGGGACCGCTCGACTACGACGACGCGCCGCGGCGCAGGCCGGCGATAGGTGGAGTATCCGTCGCGGACCACCACATGGCCCGCGACCGGTCCGCTCCGCACCACGACGCCCGCTTCGACCCGCTGAGCGTGGAGCGGGAGGGCGGTAGAGACGAGACCAGCGAGCAACGACCACGCGACGGCGGCGGTTCTCATAGGACCCTCGAGTTGGGAACGGGTGAGACTGCGGCCTCCCAAAATGCGAGGGCTGTGCCATGCGCTAACCGCTTGCGCGACTTCGCTTCCGCGCGCGCTTGCGAGCTGCGGCCGTCCTCTCCGGCAGACGGGGATGCACCGTGGCGCGGGCGGCGACGGCGAGCTCTGCAGTATCCTGCGCATCGACCCAATCACACACCACGCGGAAGGCGTCGTCGCGGTCGAGCCGGAAGCGGCGCATGAGATAGGGAATGGCGCCGTACATGTTGCTGCGGCCTCCGGCGCGGAGACGGCGAAGAAACGAGTGAAAAGCCTGCTTCATTACGTAAACGGTTCTGAGCGTTTGACTTGGATGGAGTACCCGTACCCCGAATATACCCCGAAACAGCGGCCCGCGCAACTCACCCAGCCGTCCTGACGCACGGGCGTCTGCCTCCTTGACACCGATTCGAGCGGGGCTCATACTAGGGGCCGCTCTCACAACTTAGGCGCTGCTACACGAGCTACCCGCCTCCCGCGGGACTGCGTGGCTCTTCTCCCCACGTCGCTCCGGTCGGAATAACTCTTCGTCCCGTCGAGCTGCGCTATGTTTCGCCAGATCCTCTCGTTTTTCACAAGCAAAGCCACTATGGAGGCAGGTATGGCAGCGGATTTCTTCATCGGTGAGTCGCTTGTCGGCGACGGTAATGAGATCGCCCACATCGACCTCATCATCGGATCGAAGTCTGGGCCCGCCGGCCTAGCGTTCACCCAGGCGTTGTCCCGCAACACCGACGGCTTCACCACCTTGCTCGCCGTCGTCACCCCGAATCTCGCCGCCAAGCCCGACACGCTGCTGTTCAACAAGGTGACCATCAAGGGCGCCAAGCAGGCCGTGCAGATGTTCGGCCCGGCGCAGGCCGCGGTCGCGCGCGCGGTGGTGGATTCGGTGAACGAGGGCGTCATCTCGAAGTCGCAGGCGAACGACCTGGTCGTGCTGGTGGGCGTGTTCATTCACTGGCAGGCCGAGGATGACAAGAAGATCTACCAGTACAACTACCAGGCGACCAAGGAGTCGATCGCCCGGGCGCTGCAGGGCAAGCCGTCGGTCGATGAGGTGCTCCAGAAGTACAAGGCCGCGCGGCATCCGTTTGCCGGCGGCGCCGAAGGCTGATCGCTACAGTCCCGCTGTTCCGTTGACCGGCGAGGGGCGACCCGTATTCGGGGGGCGCCCCTCGTTGCTTCCATAGACCGGGTGAGCCCAGAAAGAGCGTGACGTACGATGCGTAAGCTGCTGCTCCAACTCGACAGCTCCCGGCTGCCGAGCGTCTTCGATCAGGTCGTGGCGTACGACGCCGGCGCCGACGACATCATGAGCTACGGCGGCGTCACCGAGACCGACGTCCGCGACCTGGTCCACGGCTGCATCTTCACCCGCGGGCCCAAGGACCTGCACAACACGGCCGTCTGGATCGGCGGCAGCAACATGTCGGCGGGGGAACAGCTCCTCGCCATGGCGCAGGACGCCCTCTTCGCGCCGTTCTCCGTCTCCATCATGCTCGACTCCAACGGCTCCAATACCACGGCGGTCGCCGCGGTGGTGAAGATCGAGGAGACGCTGGGCGACCTCAGCGGCAAGAAAGTGTTGATCCTCGCGGGGACCGGGCCGGTGGGGCAGCGGGCGGCGGGGCTCCTGGCGAAGGACGGCGCCGAAGTCACCATCACCTCGCGCAAGCCGGAGCAGGGTGAGAAGGCGCGCCAGTTCATCAGCGCGCGCTTCAACGTGCAGGTGGAAGCCACCACGATGAACGATCCGGCGATGCTGCCCAAGCTGTGCGAAGGCGTCGAGGTGCTGCTCAACTCCGGGCCTGCCGGGGTACAGATGGTGCCCCAGTCGGTGCTGACCGGCACCAAGTCCCTCAAGATCGCCGTCGATCTGAACGCGGTGCCGCCGCTGGGGATCGAAGGGATCGAGGTGAACGACGCCGGCGACACCAAGAACAACGTGGTCGTGTACGGCGCGTTCGGCGTGGGCAACTTTAAGACCAAACTGCACAAGGCGTGCGTGGCCCGGCTCTTCACGCGGAACGATCTGGTACTCGATGCCGAGACGATCGCGGACGTAGCCCGGGAGCTGGTCGGCAAGAAGCGGTAGCCGATGCCTCGCGTCGTGGGAATCGATGCGGGCACCGTGAGCCTCGACGTGTGCGGACTGGCCAACGGGCGGCTCGTGATCGACCAGAGCTGGCCCACCGCCGAGGCGATCGCGGATCCCGACGGCTTCGTCGCCAAGCTCTCCCAGGCGGGGCCACCCGACCTGGTGGTGGCGCCTTCCGGCTACGGCCTGCCGGTCCGCCCGGCCCGGGGCCTCAGCGACGAGGAGCTCCGGCTCGCCTTTCTGGCCCGGAGCGGCGAGCGGGGCGGCATCGGCGGGCTGCGGCGCCTCGCCCGCCGGCTCGCGGCGTCCGACCTGCCGGTGATCCTCACGCCCGGCGTGGTCCACCTCGATACCGTGCCGGCGCATCGCAAGGTCAACCGGGTCGACATGGGCACCGCGGACAAGGTGTGCGCGGCCGCCCTCGCGATCGAAGAGCAGCGCGAGCGGACCGGCAAGCGGGTCGAGGAGATCTCACTCATCCTGCTGGAGCTGGGCGGGGCGTTCACGGCCGCGGTGGCGGTGGATCGGGGGCAGATCGTCGATGGCGTGGGCGGAACCAGCGGGCCGATCGGGTGGCATGCGGCGGGGGCCCTCGACGGCGAGGTCGCCTTCCTCGCGGGCGGCATCGACAAGGCCTTCCTCTTCGGCGGCGGCGCGGAAGCGGTGGCGAAGTCCAAGCCGGAGGGGCGCTCCCTGGCGCTCGCGGCGTACATCGAGGGCGCGGTCAAGGCGGTGGCCTCGCTCCGGGTGGCGGCCCCGCGAGCGGACGAGGTCCTGGTCTCCGGACGGGGCGCGGCCGACGCGGGGCTGGTGGAGCGGCTGCGCCGGGGTCTCTCCGGCATCGCGACGGTGCGGCGGCTGGAGGGGTTCGCCCTCATCGCCAAGCACGGCGCGCAGGGCGCGGCGCTGATCGCCGACGGCCTCGCCGGCGGACGGCACGAACCCCTGGTGGAGCGGCTCCGGATCCGGGAAGCCCAGGGCACGGTGCTCGACCACCTTCACGTGCTGGCGCCGGAAGCCGCCCGGCGCCGGCTGGGGCTCGAATCGGATGCCTGACGCCTCCCGCCGGGTCGTGATCGCCGGAGTCAGCGTCCGCGCGATCGCCGCCTCCGCCGCCCGCGCGGGCTGGCAGGTCACCGCGGTCGACGCCTACGGCGACCTGGACCTCCAGGCCTGCGCCCGGGTACTCCCGGGCCGAGACCGGTCGGGACGGTTCGATCCCTCCACCGCCGCCGCCACTGCGGCCGCAGTGCAGGTCGGCGCCGCCGCCTACGGGTCCAGCTTCGAGAACCATCCATCCTCGGTCGCCCGCCTCGCCGAAGGACGCCGCCTGCTCGGCAATCCACCCGCCGTCCTCGAGCGCGTGCGCGATCCGCTCGCGCTGGCTCGCGCACTGCGGCGCCTCGGGTTCGCCGCGCCGGTGGCCCGGGCGAGCGCGCCGCCCGATGCACCGCGACATCGCTGGCTCCTGAAGCCGCGCCGTTCGGGCGGCGGGCACGGGATCACCGCCTGGCGCCCGGGGACCACGATCGGGCGGCGGCACTATCTCCAGGAGCGCATCGCGGGCACCCCGGGCTCGGTCCTCTTCCTGGCCGACGGACGGCGAGCCCTGGTTTTGGGGCTCAGCCGGCAGCTCGTGGGTCAGCGCGCCTTCGGCGCGCGGGGCTTCCGCTACACCGGCAGTCTGGTGGGCGGCGGGCTCTTCGAGTCGGAAGCCTCGCTGCTGGAGCGGGCGGCCGCGCTCGCCGATGCGGTGGCCCAAGAGTTCGCCCTGGTCGGACTCAACGGGATCGACTTCATCGCGCGGCTCGGGATCCCCTGGCCGACCGAGGTGAACCCGCGCTACTCCGCCTCCATGGAGCTGCTCGACCATCCCGGTAGTCCTCCGCTCTTCGCGCTGCATGCGGAGGCCTGCGGCGGCCGGCTGCCCGCCACGGCACCGGCGCGCGCACCTGGAGTCCGCGGAAAGGCCGTGGTGTTCGCCCGGCGGCACCTCTCTTCGGGTGACACCCACGGCTGGCTCCGCGATCCGTCGGTGGCCGACGTTCCGCCGGCGCATCAGCAGGTCGCGCGCGGCCGGGCGATCTGCACCGTTCTCGCCTCGGCGGGCGGCGCCGACGCCTGCCTCCGCGCGCTGGAGACGAAGGCGGCGGAGATCTATCGCGCGGTCGAGCCGGCGGCACGGGGCGTCGCATGAGCGGAGAGCGCACGGTGAAGTCGGTCGCCTGTCTGGGCTGCGGCTGCGGCTGCGACGACCTCACGGTGCGAGTGCGGGACGGCCGCATCGTCGATGTCTCGCCGGCCTGCCCGGTGTCGCAGCGGTGGTTCGGCGATGGCACCGTGCCGGGGGACATCCGGGTCGATGGGGGCTCCGCCACGATCGAACAGGCGGTCGAGGCCGCGGCGGCGCTGCTCGGCGGTGCGGCGAGGCCGCTGGTGATCGTGGCGCCCGACCTCACTACCCAGGCCCAGCGGGTGGCGATCGCGCTCGCCGATCGGCTGCGCGCCGAGGTGGATGGCGCCACGTCGGAGTCGGCGGCGGCGGGCGTGCTCGCGGCGCAGCGTAGAGGCCGCGCGGCGGCCACCCTGGGCGAGGTAAAGAACCGGGGCGACCTGCTGCTCTTCTGGGCGGTAGACCCCCGCGAGCACTACCCGCGCTATCTCGAGCGCTACGCCAACGCCGAGGCGGCCACCCATGCCCGCGAGCGGACCATCGTATCGGTGTCCGTGGGTGACGCCAGCGGCCCGGCTCGAGCGGATCTGTCGGCCAAGTTCGCGCCCGAGGACGAGCTGGACGCGCTGTCGGTGTTGATGGCCGCCGTGCGGGGCCGGCCGCCCGGTGAGGTACCGGACCGGCTGCGTCCAGCGGCCGCGATCGCGGAGCGGCTGCTCCGGGCGTCGTACGTCGTCATCGTGCACGACGCGGAGAGCGGTTCCCCCTTCGGCGGGCGGGTCGAGGGTCTTCTGGCGCTGGCACAGCTGCTGAACGGGCCCACTCGCGCCGCGCTCAGCACCCTGCGGTCCGGAGGCAACCGCGCCGGAGCCGAAGCGGCGCTCACCTGGCAGTCGGGATTTCCGATCCGGGTGAGCTACCGGGACGGCTACCCCAGATATCGCCCTGAGCGGTCGGGCCTCGAGCGTCTTCGCGCGGGTGAGGCCGATGCCGCGCTGGTCGCGGGGTCGGCTGGGGAGCTGGGTGATCTGGGCGCACTCTCCCGGGTCCCTGCCGTGGTCATCGGGCCGCGCGCGAGCGCGGTAGCCGGCGCCCGGGTGGCGATCGACACCGGCGTCGCCGGCATCCACGAACGCGGTGTCGGGTATCGCATGGACGACGTGCCGATGCAGCTCACCGCGGTACTCGACGGACCGCGCGCCGCGGAGGACGCGCTTCGGCAGCTGCTCGCCGGGCTGCGACAGCGCGGAGGAGCGAGCCGATGAGCGGCGAGCGGCTCCGGATCGTTGGCGGCACGGTGCACGACCCGGCGAACGGCGTGGATGGCGTCGAGCGCGACGTGTGCATCGAGAACGGCAGGATCGTGGACTCGCTGCCGGGCGGGGTGCCCACGCTCGACGCGAGGGGGATGGTGGTGATGCCGGGAGGGGTGGATATCCACGCCCACTTCGCCAGCTCGACCTGCAACCATGCGCGGCGCCTGATTCCCGACGAGCACGCCGCCGATCCCGCTCCCGCCCCCACTCTGCTCGACGGCGAGGCTCGGTCCGGCACCGGCGGCACCGTGCCCAGCACCTTCACCACCGGCTACCGCTACGCCGGGCTGGGCTACACCACCGCGTTCGACGCGGCGGTCGCTCCCCTGCTCGCCCGGCACAGCCATGCCGAGCTGGACGACACGCCGTGCGTCGATGGCGGCATCTTCGTCCTCATGGGGAACGACGAGTATCTGCTGCGCCAGATCGAGCGCGGCGAGCGGGATCGGGCACGGGACTATGCGGCGTGGCTGCTCGGCGCCACCGGCGGCTACGCGGTGAAGATCGTGAATCCGGGCGGCATCGAGGCGTGGAAGACGGGACAGCGCAATGTGACCGGGCTCGACGACGAGGTGTCGGGCCGGGCAGTCACCCCGCGTGCGATCCTGGAGACGCTCACCGACGCCGCCAACCAACTCGGCCTGCCGCATCCGGTGCACATCCACGCCAACAACCTGGGCGTCGCGGGCAACTCGGCGACCACGCTCGCCAGCATGGAGACGCTGGCCGGGCGCCGGGCGCATTTCACCCATCTCCAGTTCCACTGCTACGCAGGCGAGCCGGGGAAGAGCTGGGCCTCCGCCGCCGCGCCGGTGATGGAGTACGTCAACGCCCACCCCGAGGTGAGCGTGGATGTGGGGCAGGTGATGTTCGGGCCGGCGATGACCATCACCGCCGACGCGCCGGTGGAGTACCTGCTGCACAAGAGCAGCGGACGGCGCTGGACCAACATCGACATCGAGTTGGAGAGCGGCTGCGGCATCGTGCCGCTCAGCTACAAGGAGAAAGCGGCGGTGTCCGCCCTCCAGTGGGTGGTCGGCCTGGAGCTGTTCCTGCTCAGCCAGGATCCCTGGCGGGTGGTGCTCTCGACCGACCATCCCAACGGCGGCTCGTTCCTGTCCTACCCCGACCTGATCCAGCTGCTGATGGATCGCGCCGTGCGCGACGACCGCCTCAAGCAGGTGAGCCAGAAGTTCCTGGCCGGAAGCGCGCTGGCCGACGGGCTGAGCCGGGAGTACACCCTGAACGAGATCGCGATCATCACCCGCGCCGGGCCGGCCAGGCTGCTCGGCCTGCGGAACAAAGGACATCTCGGCGCCGGCGCCGACGCCGACGTCACGGTGTATACCCGCGATCCCGACCTCGCCCGGATGTTCGCGACGCCGCGCTACGTGGTGAAAGCCGGCGCCCTGATCGTCGAGGAGGGGCAGCTCCGCCGGGCGCCGGTGGGCCGCCGCCTGCGCCTCGCGCCCGGGTACGACGACGCGGTGCTCGGTGGGCTGCGGAAGCACTTCGAGGCGTACTCGACGGTCTCCTTCGACAACTACGCCGTGCGCGATCTGCCGGGCGAGCCGGTGCCGCTCGGCGGGGGAGGCGGCTCGTGAAGATCCGTGGCGTGCTGATCGAGGACACCTTCGCCGAAGCGTTCACCATGCGGGTGGCGCGCCTCATCATCACCGGCCGCTCCACCCGCTGGGCCCGGGAAGCGACCCTCAAGCTCACCGGCTTCGCCACCTCGGTGATCGGCTGCAAGGTCGAGGCGGCGATCGAACGCGAGCTGCCGGCGGAGGCAACCCCCGACGGCCGGCCGGGCTTCAGCGTGCTGCTCATGACGATGAGCAAGGACGACCTGCCGAAGCGGCTGATCGAGCGGGTCGGCCAGACGGTGCTCACCTGCCCCACGACCGCGTGCTTCGACGGCCTGCCCGACGCGCCGGACCGGGTCGGGGTAGGATCGGCGCTGCGCTTCTTCGGCGACGGCTTCCAGGCGAGCAAAGTGATCGGCGGCGAGCGTTTCTGGCGGATTCCGGTCATGGAGGGCGAGTTTCTGGTGCAGGAGAAATTCGGGATGGTGAAAGGGGTGGGTGGGGGGAACTTCCTGATGCTCGCCCGAAGCGCCGACGCCGCGCTGGAGGCGGCCGAAGCCGCGGTCGATGCGATGTCGGGCCGGACCGGCGTGATCCTTCCCTTTCCCGGCGGCGTGGTGCGGAGCGGAAGCAAGGTGGGCTCCCGCCGGATCAAGAGCATGATCGCATCGACCAACGATGCCTATTGCCCCACGCTGCGCGGGGTCACCGAGACGCAGCTCCCGGAGGACGTCAACTCGGTGCTCGAGATCGTGATCAACGGCACCGACGCGGAAGCCATCGCCGGCGCGATGCGCGCGGGGATCGACGCGGCCTGCCGAGACGGCATCGTCGCCATCACGGCCGGCAACTACGGCGGCAAGCTGGGTCCCCACCACTTCCACCTGCGGAAGATCATGGGCGGCGAGGCCCCGGCATGAGCGACGGCATTGTCGCCCGCCTGCGGGGCAGGCTCGAAGCCGGCACCGACCTCGGCGCCGTGCTGGCCGGGAGCTGGAGTGGACTGGGCGCGTCCGAGCTGGCCCGCCGTCCGGTGCTCCTGCCTGGGGGCGCGAGCGCGTCTTTCGGCGATCTGTTCGAAGTCGGCGGCGCGCCGTCGGGTAGCATTCGCTTCCAAGGAGACCTCACCGCGGCCAACCGCCTGGCACTGGGCCTCTCCGAGGGCGACGTAGTCGTGGAAGGAAGCGTCGGCGACGACGTGGGAGTCGGCCTGTCGGGGGGCAGCCTCGACATCCACGGCAGCGCGGGCGCCCGGGCCGGCGGAGCGGCGGCCGACGCCCGCCGGGGCATGACCGGCGGTATTGTCGTGATCCGCGGGGGCGCAGGCGTCGAGGCGGGGCTGCGGATGCGCCGCGGGCTCATCGCGATCACCGGGGACGCGGCGGGGTCGGCCGGGCCGAGCATGATCGCCGGGACGGTGATGATCTTCGGGAAGACGGGACCGGCGCCGGGGCGTTGGTCCAAGCGGGGCTCCATCGTGGCGCTCGGCGATGTCGAGGTGCCACCGACGTATCGCTACGCCTGCACCTATCAGCCCGAGCACCTACGGCTCACGCTTTTGCAACTGCGCCGGCGCTACGAATTGACGGTGGATCCGCGGCACATCTCGGGATTCTATCGCCGTTACAGCGGGGACCTCGCGGAACTGGGAAGGGGAGAGATTCTGGCATGGACAGCGGCCTGATCGGACTGCGGATGAACGAGCGTGCCGCGGAGCTGGCGGACGCCATGGTCGAGGAGGGCACTCTCCTGCGGGTGCAGAGCGTGACCCTCGGGAGTGGCGCGCGAGTGATCGACGCCGGGGTCGAGACCGACGGCGGCTACGCGGCGGGCGCCGCGCTGGCCGAGATCTGCATGGGCGGGCTGGGCGAGGTGGGGTTTGCGACGGCCACCATCGGGAACACCGCCTGGCCCGCGGTCGTGGTCACGACCGATCACCCGGCCGAATCGTGCATGGCCTCCCAGTACGCGGGGTGGTCGATCTCGGTGGAGAAGTTCTTCGCCATGGGCTCGGGCCCGCTGCGGTGCCACGCCCGGGTGGAGAAGGAGCTGTTCGAGAAGCTGGGCTACGAGGAGACCGCCACCCGTGGCGTGCTGGTGCTGGAGGGCAGGGCGCTCCCCACCGATGCGGTGGCCGCCTGGGTCGCGGAGAAGGCCCGGTTAGAGCCGTCGCAGCTCACGTTCGTGGTGGCGCCGACCGCGAGTCTGGCCGGGGGCGTGCAGATCTCCGCCCGAATTCTGGAGACGGGGCTCCACAAGATGGAGACCCTCGGCTTCGACGTCCGGCGCATCGTGAGCGGCTACGGAACCGCGCCGCTCCCGCCGGTCGCCAAGAACGACCTGAAGGCCATCGGCCGGACCAACGACTGCATCCTGTACGGCGGCCAGGCGCACTACACGATCCGCGCCGGCGACGCCGAGCTCGAAGAGCTGGCGCCGAAGGTGCCGGCCACGGCGTCGCGCGACTACGGGACGCCGTTCTACGACATCTTCCAGCGCTACGAAGGCGACTTTTACAAGATCGATCCGCTGCTCTTCAGCCCGGCCGAGGTGTGGCTGACGAGCACCGAGAGCGGTCGCACATTTCACGCGGGGCACCTCAATCCCGAGATCCTCGAGGCCAGCCTCCACCCCCGGCCATAGGCCACCTTCATCCACAGGAGCATCTCCATGCGGCGTCCCTCGAGTCGGCTGGTCGCTACTCTCGCGTTCATCCTGGCGTGCGGCACCTCGGACAAGCCGGCTGACGCCCCCGCCGACTCCGCGGCGGCCGCAGCCCCGGCGGCCCCGGCCGGTCCGGGGGCCATCGTGACGGTCATCTACAACCCGCCGAAGGACACCGCGGCGTTCGAGAAGTACTACAGCGAAGTCCATCTGCCGCTGGTCTCCTCCAACCAGCCGGAGATCGGCTTCACCCGGGCCGACCTCACCAAGTTCACCAGCAACCTCGACGGCAAGAAGCCGACGTACTACCGCCAGGCTGAGCTGTACTTCCCCTCGATGGACGCGGCGAAGAAGGGGATGGCGACGCCTGGATTCAAGAAGGTGGCCGACGACCTGGCGAACTTCGCGAGCGGCGGTCTCAACGCACTGGTGGCGGTGGAGACGAGCGACCCCACGGAAGCTTCCGAAGGGGAGCCGATGGCGATCGTAACCGTGATCTACAAGCAGCCGAAGGACACCGCGGCCTTCGAGAAGTACTACGCCGAAACCCACGTCCCGCTGGTCGGGGCCAACCAGGGCGAGATCGGCTTCACCAAGGCCGAGCTGACCAAGTTCGAGTCCAACGTCGATGGCTCCGCTCCGGCGCTCTACCGCCAGGCCGAGCTGTACTTCCCGTCGATGGACGCGCTCAAGAAGGGCACCGCGACCGCCGGGTTCAAGAAGGTCGCCGGCGATCTGCCGAACTTCGCGAGCGGCGGGCTCGACGGTCTCGTCGCGGTCGAGACGCGGTAGCGGTGCACGTCGTCGTCCTCGCGGCTCGAGAGGGGTGGCATACCCGGGAGCTGGCCCGCGCGCTTGACGCGCGCGGGCACACGGGGGCGATCGTGCCGTACGAGGGGCTGACCGCGTCGGTCGGCAGCCGTCCGGGCCTGCGGAGCGGCGCGGCGGAGCTGGACCGGGCGGACGCGGTGCTCGCCCGCATCATTCCGTCGGGATCGCTGGAGCAGATCATCTTCCGGGTCGATGCGCTGCACCGGTTGGAGGAGCGCGGCGTCCCGGTGGTCAACTCGGCCCGGACCATCGAGCGCACGGTCGACAAGTTCTGGACCTCCTGCCTGCTGGAGCAGTGCGGCATTCCGACGCCGGACACGGTCGTCTGCGAGAGTCCGGAGGAAGCGATGGCCGCCTACCGCGAGCTGCGCGACGTCATCGTGAAGCCGCTCTTCGGCTCCATGGGCCTCGGCATGGTCCGCGTGGCCGACGAGGAGATGGCCTATCGGGTCTTCCGCACGGTGGAGACCATCCGCGGGGTGTACTACCTCCAGCGCACGGTGGATCACGAGGGTCTGGACTACCGGGTGTTCGTCCTGGGCGGACGAGTCCTCGGCGCGATCGAGCGGCGCGCCGACGGATGGCGCACCAACATCGCGCGCGGTGGTGAGGCGCGCGCGGCCCGACTCCCCGAGGCGTGGGCGGGGCTCGCGATCCGGGCGGCCGCGGCGGTGGGCGCGGAATACGCCGGCATCGATCTCCTCCCCGGCCGGGACGGATCCGTCTGGGTGCTGGAGGTGAACGGTATCCCGGGATGGCAGGGTCTCCAGGAGGCCACCGGTCTCGACGTCGCCGGGGCGTTGGTGGATCACCTCGACCGGCGGGGGCAGTGACCTCGGAGGAGATCGCCGCCGCGGCGCAGCTCGCCTGCCTGCTGGAGGTGAGCGCGCCGAAGCCGGGGAACGTTTCGCCGGCGCGCCATTTTCACGACACGCGATACGAGGACTTCCTGGCCAGCGCGGTCGCCATCGGACCGGCGATGGCCGGAGCAGGCGCCCAGCCGCTGGGCGCCACGATCCGCCGCGCCATCGAGGCGACGACCCGTTGGACGGGATCGAACACCAACCTCGGGATCGTGCTGCTGCTGGCGCCGCTGGCCCGGGCCGCGTCCCGTCACGGCGGCTCGCTGCGCGACCGGCTGGGCGCGGTGCTGGAGGAGACCACGGTCGGGGATGCCGCGGAGGCCTACGCCGCGATCCGGCGGGCGCGCCCGGGCGGGCTCGGCGCGGCGCAGGCCGAGGATGTCGCCGCGGCGCCTACGGTGAGTCTTCGCGAAGCGATGGCACTGGCCGCCGAGCGCGACTCCATCGCACGGGAATACACCAACCGGTTCGCGCTCACCTTCGAGGTCGGCGCGCCGGCCCTGCAGCAGGCGCGGGAGCGCGGGCTTCCCTGGCCGGAGGCCACGGTCGAGTGTTTCCTGGGGCTGATGGCCGCGGTCCCCGACACCCACATCGCCCGGAAGCTCGGGCGCGGGGAGGCCGGCCGGATCTCGGGCCTGGCTCGCGAAGTGGTGAAGGCCGGAGGCACCGGAAGCGAGGCCGGTCGCGCGGCGCTGGCGGCCCTCGACGCCGAGCTGCGCGATGCGCGCAACACCCGCAACCCGGGAACCACCGCGGATCTGACCTGCGCCGCGTTGTTCGTCGTTATAATTGAGGGCGGCTGGGACCGCTGACGAGAGGATTGCCGTGTCGAGCAGCTTCCGGGTACAGGTGAGCAAAGACTACCTGGTCTTCGCCTCCGCTCACTTCATCACCTTTCGCGGCCACCAGTGCGAGACCCTCCACGGTCACAATTACCGGGTCGGCGTCGCGGTCGAAGGCACGGTAGAGCCGGAAACGGCGTTCGTCCTCGACTTCAGCGTGCTGAAGCAGCTGACTCGCGGCCTGGTGGACGAGATCGATCACAAGGTGCTGCTGCCGCAGCTGAACCCGAAGCTCGCCATCCGCGAGGACGGCGGCCGGGTCACGGTGGACTACTTCGGCGAGCCGACCTACGTGTTCCCCCGCGCCGACTGCGCTCTCCTCCCGATTCAGAACAGCACCGCCGAGATGCTGGCGCAGTATCTGGGCACCCGGATGCGCGACGAGCTGAACCGCGGCGGGTACCGGCACCTCACGTTGCTGGAGCTGGAGGTCGAGGAGAACTACGGTCAGTCGGCGACCTACCGAGAGGCGCTCGCCCTCGACTGACGTCGCCCGGTCCGATCGCGCCGCCGTGCAGCGCCGTCGCCACCAGCGCGCCGTCACAGCCGGCGTCGCGCAACCGAGCCAGATCGTCCCGGCCACCCACTCCGCCGCCCGCGAGCAGCCGCAGGTCCGGAAACCCCGATCGCAACGCGCGCAGCAGCTCGACATCCACTCCAGCTCCGGAGCCGACCCGTCCCACATCGAGCAGCAGCAGCGAGGTCACGCCGGCCCCGACGGCGCGCTCGGCCAGGTTGAGCGCGCCGGCGCCGGCCAGCGCGGGAGGCTGATCGGGGCCGACTACCGGACGCCCGTGACGGAGATCGAGGCTGAACAAGATCCGCCCGGCGCCGGAGGACGCGACGCTCGAAGCGAGATCGTCGAACGAGCGCAGCGTCTCCAGCCCAACCACCGCCGACCGTGCGCCCGCGGCAAGGACGCCGGCCACATCCTCCGGCCGCGACGCCCCTGCATCGACCAGGAGCCCGCACGGCGCGCCACGCTCGGCGAGACGGCGCAGCAGAGCAGCCTGCGGCGGACCGCCCTCGATCGCGTCGAGATCCGCGAGGTAGCACTCGCGGGCTCCCAGGTCGTCGCGATAGGCTTGGAGCAGGGCGAGAGGGTCGCCCGCGGCGGCCGGCGCCAGCGCGGACACGACGGGGCGATAGCGCGACCGCTCCCCCGACCTGGCGTGGACCGCGATCCCCCTCGCGACGTCGAGCACCGGAATAAGCTCCATGACCCATTCTAGCACCGCGATCCTCGGCTGGGACATCGGGGGGGCGAACACCAAGGCCGCACTGCTGGAGCTGCGCGACGGGCGGCCGGCCCTGCGCCGCGCGGCGTCCGTCCCCCTCGCGATGCAGCGGGACGCGGGCGACCTCGTCGCCACCCTCCGCCGCCTCGCGGCCTCACTCGACGGCGGCCGGGCCACCCATGCCGTCACCATGACGGCGGAGCTTTCCCAGGCGTTCCGCACCAAGCGGGAGGGCGTAAGCTTCGTGCTCGACGCGGTCGCCGATGCGTTCCCCGGTGACCGGACGATGGTGTACACCGTCGATGGCCGGTTTCTGGAGCCGGCCGAGGCGAAGTCGCTTCCGCTCGAGGTCGGCGCCGGCAACTGGGCGGCGACCGCGCGCTTCGTCGGCCGAGAGCTCCCGGACTGCCTGCTGATCGACATCGGCAGCACCTCGACGGACATCATTCCGATCGTAGACGGAGAGCCCGCCGCCATCGGCCGCACCGATCCCGAGCGGTTGCTGAGCGGCGAGCTGGTCTATACCGGCGCGTTGCGGACACCGGTCGAAGCGGTCAGCAGGACCGTTCCCCTGTGGGGCGGCCACTGTCCGCTGGCGGCGGAGGGATTCGCCCTGATGGGCGACGTCTATGTCTGGGTGGGCGCGCTGGAGACGGCGGACTACACCGTGCCGTCGCCCGATGGGCGGCCGGCGACCCGGGAGTTCGCCGGGGAGCGCCTCGCCCGCGCGGTATGCGCCGACGCCGAGCTGCTGGACGAGGAGTCGGTCGGGACGATCGCGCGGACGCTGGCGGAGGCCCAGCTGGCGCTGGTCGCCGATGGGGTCGGGCGGGTCCGCGCGCGACATCCGGCGCTCGGCCGGGCCGTCGTCACCGGCCTGGGCGACTTCATCGCGGCGGAGACGGCCCGGCGCGCAGGGATGGAAGTCGTCGCGCTGGCCGACCGGATCGGGGACGCAGCGCGGATCGCGCCGGCTGTCGCGGTGGGATGGCTGCTGGCGGAATCGCTGGTCGCCGTATGAAGCCGCTCGTCGTCAAGATCGGCGGGAGCCTGCTCGGCGTGCCGGGCGCGGTCGCGGCGGTCGCCGCCACGGTCGGCGTCCTGGGGCGGGACCAGCCGGTGGTCGTGGTGCCCGGGGGCGGCCCCTTCGCCGACGCCGTGCGCGAGGTGGAGCGGCGGGACGGACTCTCCGCCACCGCCGCGCACTGGATGGCGATCCTCGCGATGGACCAGTATGCCCACCTGCTGGCGGGGCGGATCGAAGGCGCGGAGCTGGTGGAGGACACCGCCGGGATCGGCAGCGCGCTGGCCGCCGGGCGGGTCGCGGTGCTGGCGCCGGCGCGGTGGCTCCGCGCGGCCGACGTCCTGCCCCACAGCTGGGAAGTGACCAGCGACAGCATCGCCGCTTTCGTCGCGGGAGCGCTGGATGCGTCGCGCTTGATTCTGGTGAAGCCGGGAGAGGTGGGAGCCGGCGGCCTGGACGCCTTCTTCAACACTGTCGCGCCGGTGAACCTCGAGGTGAGTGTGGTGGCCTGGGACCGGTTCTCCTCTACGCCCCCTTCGCGCCGCTGACCGCGATCCGGCGCTTCCTGCCGTTGCTTCGCTCGGTGTCGCTCCGCTCCACCAGCAGCTCGCCCAATCGATCGGCGGTGACCGGACGGCTGAAGTAGTAGCCCTGAAGGTCGTCGCACCCCTGCTCCCGCAGCAGCTTCACGTGCCCTTCGGTCTCGACTCCCTCGGCCGTCACCGTGAGCCCGAGCGCGTGGCCCAGCGCGATGATGGCGGTCGAGATCGCGGCGTCATCGGGGTCGGTGGTGATCTCCCGGATGAACGCCCGGTCGATCTTGAGGCTGTCGAGCGGGAAATGCTTGAGGTAGCTGAACGACGAGTAGCCGGTGCCGAAGTCGTCCACCGAGAGGTGGAGACCCATCGCGCGCAGGGCGTGCAGCGTGTCGGTGCCTTCCTTCTGGTGGTTCACCAGGACCGTCTCGGTCAGCTCGAGCCCGAGATAGCGGGAGTCCAGACCGGTCTCCCGCAGGATCCGTCCGACGCTGTCGGCCACGGTCCGGGTGAGCTGGCGGCTCGAGAGGTTGACCGCCACCCGGATCGGCGGAAGTCCCGCGCGCTGCCAGAGCAGGTTCTGGGCGCAGGCGGTGCGCATCACCCATTCGCCCAGCGGCACGATCAGCCCGTTCTCTTCCGCCAGGGCGATGAACTCGGCCGGCAGCAGCAGGCCCAGCTCGGGATGGCGCCACCGCACCAGGGCCTCGGCGGCGATCGGCACCCCGCTCCGCGCATCCATGATCGGCTGGTAGTGCACCTCGAACTCCTCCCGCTCCAGCGCCCGCCGCAGGGAGTTCTCCAGCGTGAGCCGCTGGAGCGCGGTGGCGTTCATCGAGCGGGAATACGCCTGATAGCTGTTGCCTCCCTGCTCCTTCGCCTTGTACATCGCGGTGTCGGCGTGCATCAGCAGGGTCTCGATGTCCTTCCCGTCGAAGGGATAGACCGCGATCCCGATGCTGGCGTTCACGAAGATCTCGTGCCCGCCGATCCGGAACGGATGCGCGAGGCTGGAGAGAATCCGGCGGGCGAGCTTGCCCGCGTCTTCCGGATCCTCGAGCCCCGGCATGATCACGGTGAACTCATCGCCGCCGAGCCGCGCGACCTGGGGATCCAGCGCCTCGTTCGCCAGGGCGACCTGATCCTCCCGGTCGCGGCAGGAGGAGCGAAGCCTGGAGGCCACCTCCTGCAGCAGATGGTCGCCGGCCTCATGCCCCAGCGTATCGTTGATCCGGCTGAAGTGGTCCAGGTCGATGAAGAAGGCGGCGAGCAGACCGCCTCCCCGGCGGGCCTCGTCCAGCGCATTCGCCAACCGCTCCTTGTGGGAGAGCCGGTTGGGCAATCCGGTGAGGCTGTCGTAATAGGCCAGCGTGCGGACCTGCTCCAGCATCCGGGCATTCGCCAGGGCGACCGCGGCCTGGTCGGCCAGGCGGCGGACCTGCATCCGCGCGTCGGCATCGGCCGGCTCCGAAGAGTGTCCGGCCAGCGCGATGACGCCTACCAGCTGACTCTGGAACCGGAGCGGCAGCACGAGGAACAGGTCGTAGCCCAGCTCGACCAGCGGGACCACGTAGGGTGGGAGGCCGGCGTCGTCGGCCGCGAGGAACACGGTCGAGTCGGGTCCGTCGAGCAGATCCTGCACGTCGTCGGAGCGGAGATCCACCCGGACGTGCATACGGCTGTCATCGGTGAAGTTGTGGACCAGGCTGGGGAGGGACTTGGCGCCGTCCGGCGCCATCCGCGTGACGCTGACCGCTCCGCAGGGGTGGACGTCCCGGAGCCGGGCCAGCAGCGTGGCGACGATCTCGGAGGCGCTGGTGGCCGAGAGCACGGCGCGGTCGATCTCGGCGGCGGTCTCCAGCGCCTGGAACTGCCGGTCGAGCTGGATCGCCATCGCGTTGAAGGACGCGCCCAGCTCCTCGAACTCGTCGCGGCTGCGGATGGAGACCCGGCTGCCGAAGTCGCGGCCGGCGATGCGGCGGGTCCCCTCCTGCAGCTCGCGCAGGGGCACCAGGCTCTTGCGGATCCGGTGGACGCTCAGCACCAGCACCAGGGCGAGCGACGCGAGGACGACGATTAGGAGCGTGTCGGTGAATTGCACCACCGGCCCCATGACCTCAGCGTGCGAGTGGGCGAGGACGAGGTTCCAGGTGGGCGCGGCGAAGACTTCGTCCAGCAGGATCGGCCAGGTGGAAGAGACGTAGGGCACACGGTCCACGCCGGCGAGCGAGTCGGCATCGGGCCGCACGTCGAGGCCCAGGGTCTGGAAGGCGGACTCGGTTCCCGCGACCGAGTTCACCAGCACATGACCGCTGTCGTCCTTCACCATCAGGATGGTGCCGGCCGCAATCAGGCTTTGGTCGGAGGTGGCCCAGAGGTAGTCGGCGTTGATCTCGCCGATGAGGATCCCGGGGATGATGTGGCCGGCTCTATTGACGCGGCGCGCCAGGAAGGTGCGGGTCGGCTTGCCTTCCCGATGCTCCGACGCGAGCAGGGGCAGGCCTTCGCCCAGGTCGGCCCGGTTGCGATCGGTGAGCCGCGGCAGCTCGCCCAGTCCGCCGAGGATCGGGACCCGGGTGGCGTCGTCGCCCACGAACTCGAGGGCCGTGAAGCGATGTAAGACCGCCGGGTCGAGATTCCCCCCGCCCGGAGCCAGGGGGACGTTTTTCAGGGTGGCGTCCAGCAGCAGGAGCCGCTCGAAGATGGCGGCGCCGAAGCTCTTGCTCGCCTGGTGCAGGCGGCCTTCGCTCTCGGAGATCAGGTAGCGCGTCACATGCCGGTAGGACACGGTCGCCACGACCGCAGCCGGGACGACGGCGCTGCCGATGAAGAGCAGCAGGAGACGGCGGCCGAACCTGCTCTTCAACGGGCCGGGGTGACGCTTCAGATGCATGTTCCGCAAGGGGTTGAGACGCAGGCCGTGGGGCAATACTCATGCCCTTCGCGGATCGCCTCCGGCCCCCCCTTATTTGCGTCGCCAGCCCTCCCGAACCATATCGGTCGAACCGCGCGGCCTCGCGTTCTGCCAAGCCCCGGGGCTTTGGCTCAGCGGAGAGGGCGGCGCCAAACGGTCGCGCAGCCGGCGGACCAGCTCCGCATCCACGGTCCCGAGCCGGCCCCCGCGGCACGCGGCGCCCCGCACGCCGATCACATCGGCGATGGCGGCGAGTGCCTCGAGCGCCGGCGGGGCCAGACTGCCGGCCACGGCGAAGAGGAGGCCGGCCGAGCGCGCTTCGATGGACCAGGCCCGCAACGAGCCGAGCGCGAGCCACTCGAACAAGGTCCGGCCGTCCTTGGCCCAGGTGTCTATCAGAAACCCGCTCGCGCCCCCCGCGATCGCCGCGGCGAGCACCGAGTCGACCGGGGCGGAGCCGGCGCGGCCGTGATCGGCATAGGCCACGGGCACGATCCCCGGCCGCAGCGGCGACCGCCGCGCCGCCTCGACCGCGGCGGCGACGATCGCGAGGACCGCGGCCGGACGGCGCTCGCCCGCGAATCCCAGCTTGAGCCAAGTCGGCGCGGCGCGAGCCGGCAGCTTCACCCCGGCGACGGCGGACCGCGCCGCATCGGGTGCGGTAAAGTCCCCGAGCGCTATGCTGAGCGGCGTCCCGGGAGACACCAGCGCGGCGATATCCTCCAGCACCGCCGGCGAAACCGCGCCCAGTGACCCGGCGGCGGGCTCTTTGGCGTCGAGGATGTCGGCCCCACCCGCCACCGCCGCCGCGACCTCGTCGGCGGAACGGAGGCTCACCAGCAACCGCATTCATCGCTCCCTTGTGAGATGCTAACGCGCTGATATGTTAGGATTTATGAAGCTAGACGGCAAGGCGGTGGTCGTGACGGGAGGCTCCAGCGGCATCGGCCGGGCAATCGCCCGCCGCTGTGCCGAGGCAGGGGCCGACGTCCTCATCACCTACCGTAAGAATCGCCGGGGAGCCGACGAGACCGCGGCGGCGCTGGCCCCGACCGGACGCAAGGTCGAGGTGGTCCAGGCCGATATCGCCCGCGAGGACGACATCACCAGGCTGGCTCGGGAGGCGAAGTCCAGGCTCGGCCGCGTCAGCGTCTGGATCAACAACGCGGGTGCCGACATCCTGACCGGCGAAGGCGGCCGGCTCACCCCGCTGGAGAAGCTCGACCTGCTGCTCGCCGTCGATGTACGGGGCACGGTGCTGGCCTCCTGGGCCGCGGCGAAGCTGATGGCGGAGCAGACCGGCGGCGGCGTGATCATCAATATGTCGTGGGATCACGTCACGCTCGGCATGGCGGGCGAAAACCCGGTGCTCTACTCGGCGGCGAAGGGCGCGGTGATGAGCTTCAGCAAGTCGTTCGCCCGGGAAGTGGCACCCGGGATCCGGGTCAACATCCTCGCGCCGGGATTCATCGAGACCGCGTTCGGCGAGGACGCCGATCCCGGGTTCAGGAACGAGGTCGTGGAGATGACGCCGCTCAAGCGCTGGGGGACCCCCGACGACGTCGCGGCGGTGGCGGTGTTCCTCGCGTCGGAGGACGCGAAGTTCATGACCGGCCAGATGATCCAGGTGAACGGTGGGGTTGTGTGAGGGAGGCGTGGAGTAAATGACTGGCGTACACCAAGGGAGTTCTCAGATGCCTGCGACCAAAGAGCGGACCTACAACGACACGGAAATCGCCGAGCGGCTCAAGGACTTGCCCGGCTGGTACTACGAGGACGGCTGGATTCGCCGGATCTTCAAGACCGACGGCTGGCCGACGACACTGATGCTGGTGAACGCCGTCGGCTACCTCGCCGAGGCGGCCTATCACCATCCCGATCTGACGGTGACTTGGGGACGGCTGACGGTGAAGCTGCAGAACCACGCGGCCGGCGGGATCTCCGACAAGGATTTCGAGCTTGCCCGCAAGATCGAAGAGGTGGCCCTCTGGCGTCCGCAGGGCGGGGCGCTGGAAGGCACGCCGAACAAGTGGGTGAGATCGGGGGATCCGAAATAGGCGAGGCGGCGGGGCAGCGGGGCAGCGGGGCGGTGGCGCCCGACGGCGGGGCAATGGCGAGCAACGGTGTCAGCGGCCCCGCTGCCCCGCTGCCCCGCCGCGTGCTGTTTGTCACCGGCAAGCTCGCCGAGCCCGCGCTTCGGCGGGTGCTGGATGACATGCGGCCGCCCTTCGAGACGGCGGTGGCCGTCATGAAGATCACGGTGGCGGCGCTGATGACGACGCCGTGGATCGCGCGATTTCTGGAGGTGCCCCCGGATACCGACCTGGTGCTCATCCCCGGACTGTGTGAGGGGGATGTAGCGGTGCTCCAGGAGCGGTTCGGGGTGCGGGTGGAGAAGGGGCCCAAGGACCTGCGGGAGATTCCCCGGTACTTCGGGCAGGCCGCCGCCGCGGTCGACTACGGGTCCTACCGGATCGAGATTCTCGCCGAGATCAACAACGCTCCCAAGCTCACGCTCGACCAGATCATGGCGACGGCCGACTACTTCCGATCGAGCGGCGCCGACCTCATCGACGTGGGCTGCACGCCGGGGCTCGCGTTTCCTCATCTGGCATCGGTGGTACAGGCGCTCCGGGGGGCCGGTCACCGGGTCAGCATCGACAGCTTCGATCCCGCCGAGATCCGGACGGCCGTAGAAGCGGGTGCGGAGATGGTGTTGAGCGTCAACCGCTCCAACCTCGAGGTGGCGGAGCAGCTCAAGGGCTCGAAGGCGACGATGGTGGTGATCCCGGACCTCGGCGAGGGGATCGAGACTCTGGGCCCCAGCATCGAGGCCATGGAGCGGTGGGGCGTTCCCTACCTGCTGGACCCGATCATCGAGCCGATCGGCTACGGTTTCATGGCCTCGCTGGAGCGCTACGCCGAGGTGCGGCGGCGCTATCCCGGCGCGGGCCAGCTCATGGGCATCGGCAACATCACCGAGCTGACCAGCGCCGACAGCACCGGGGTCAATGCCGTGCTGATCGCCATCTGCGAGGAGCTGGGGGTGCACGCGGTGCTCACGACCGAGGTCATCCCCTGGGCCCGGGGCGCGGTGCAGGAGATCGACATCGCCCGACGGCTGATGCACCACGCGGTGGAGCACCGGACGCTCCCCAAGGGCGTGGATGACCGGCTGCTGACGGTGAAGGATCCCGAGATCCTGGAGTACGACGAGGCGGAGCTGCGGCGGCTCCACCAGGCGGTCACCGATCCCAACTTCAGGATCTTCGCCGACCGGAAGACGATCACCGTGTTCAACGACGCCATCTTCGTCCGGGGCGACGACATTCAGGAGATCTTTTCGCAGCTCGGCGTCGAAGAGGCGACCCACGCATTCTATCTGGGCCGCGAGCTGATGAAGGCGAAGCTGGCGGTCACTCTGGGCAAGACCTACCGCCAGGAGGGGGCGCTCGCCTGGGGATACCTGACGCCGCCGGACGATGTGAAGTCGGAGCACGTGAAGTTGACGGCCCGGAAGCGGGGCCGCCGAGCGACCGGGCGGCGGGACGGCGGTGGATGAGCGGCGGACTCCCCCTGGTGAGGCCGCTGGAGGGCCCGGCTGATCCCGCCGACGTCGCCGCGGCGTTTCTCGATCTCCCGTACCTCCTCTTCCTCGACAGCGCATCCGCCGGCAGCGGCGCGGCCGATAACCGGGCGCTCGGCCGATATTCGTTCGTGGCGGCGGATCCCGCGATCGTGGTCCGAAGCCGCGGCCGGACCACCGAGCTGCTCCAGAACGGCACCTGGCGGCCGGCCGAAGGCGACGCGCTCGACGTCGCGCGCGGCTGGCTCGGCGACGCGCTCGTCGACCCGGTGCCCGGCCTGCCGCCCTTCCAAGGCGGCGTCGCTGGGTACATCGGGTACGACTACGGCGCGGTACTGGAGCGGATCCCTCCCACCCGCTACGACGACATCGAGCTGCCCGACGTCATCCTCGGCCTGTACGACTGGGTCATCGCCTGGGACCACTCCTCCCAGTCGGCGTGGGTCGTCTCGCTGGGCCTGCCTGGCTGCGGGGAGGAGGAGAGAAGGAGGCGGGCGGAAGAGAGGTTGGAATGGGTGGTTAGGCGGGCGGGGCAGCGGGGCAGCGGGGCAGCGGGGCAGGATCAACGGGTGATCGTAGGTCCGCGCGCTGAATCAGCGGCCCCGCCGCCCCGCCGCCCCGCTGCCCCGCCCGCCCCTACCTATCCCGTCCTCGCCACCGACGCGGCGGTCCAGGCCGGACTCCACTCCACCTTCACCCATCGCGGCTATCTCGATGCCGTGGCCCGGGTGCGGGAGTACATCGTCGCCGGCGACATCTTTCAGGCCAACCTCTCCCAGCGCTTCCAGGCGCCGCTCCGGGAGCCGCCGTTTGAGCTCTACCGCCGTCTGCGCCGGCGGAATCCGGCACCGTTTGCCGCGTACCTCGGCTTCGGGGACGTGACGGTCATGAGCGCTTCGCCGGAGCGCTTTCTCCGGCTGGACCGCGACGGCCGGGTGGAGACCCGGCCGATCAAAGGCACCAGGCCCCGCGGGCTGATCCCGATGCACGACGCGGCGTTGGGCCGGGCGCTGGCGGAGAGCGAGAAGGACCGGGCCGAGAACGTGATGATCGTCGATCTGCTGCGGAACGATCTCAGCCGGGTCTGCCGAGCGGGAACGGTGCGGGTTCCCGAGCTGTTCGCCCTGGAGCAGCATCCGACGGTGCATCACCTGGTTTCGACCGTTGTCGGTGAGCTGGAGCGGGAGGCCGACGCGGTCGATCTGGTCCGGGCGGCGTTTCCGGGCGGGTCCATCACCGGCGCGCCGAAGGTGCGGGCGATGGAGATCATCGCGGAGCTGGAGCCGACGAGGCGCGGGGTGTACTGCGGATCGATCGGGTACCTGAGCGCGACCGGCACGATGGACACCAGCATCGTGATACGCACGTTCGTGAATACCGGCGGCGACCTGTACTTTCAGGCCGGCGGCGGGATCGTGGCGGACTCCGATCCGGAGCTGGAGTACCGGGAGACGCTGGACAAGGCGGCGGGATTGATCGGAACCCTATGATCCTCCTGATCGACAACTACGACTCCTTCGTCTACAACCTGGCGCGCTACGTCCGCGAGCTGGGCGAGGAGCCGGTCGTGCGGCGGCACGACGCGATCACGGTGGATGACATCTTCGCCCTCGCCCCGTCGCACGTCATCATCTCGCCCGGCCCCTGCTCTCCGGCCGAAGCCGGTATCTCGACCGAAGTCGTCCGCCGGGCGGGACCGGTCATTCCCGTGCTGGGCGTCTGTCTCGGGCACCAGTGCATCGGCGCCGCCTACGGCGGTGAGATCGTCCGGGCCGGCCGCCCGATGCACGGCAAGACTTCCCGGATCCATCACCGCGGCACCGACATCTTCACCGGACTGCCGACGCCGTTCCTCGCCTCCAGGTACCACTCGCTGGTGATCTCGCCGGCTTCGGTGCCGCCGGAGCTGGAGGTCACCGCGACCTCGGAGGACGGTGAGATCATGGCGGTGAAGCACGCCTCCCATCCGGTGTACGGCGTCCAGTTTCATCCCGAGTCGGTGCTGACCGAGCACGGCTATCGGATGCTCGACCACTTCCTCCACGGCGTGCCCTCCACCCCGCGGCCACTCCCGCTCGCCGCCGATCACGCGCTCGGCGCCCTGCCCCCGGAGACCGCCTCGCTGGCCGCGGCTCCGCCGCCGGTGGATCTGGTCCGGTGATCATCGAGACCATCGTGACGTCGGTGGCGGCCGACGGCAGCATCAACTTCGCGCCCATGGGGGTGGAGTGGGACGAGGATGCGCTGGTGCTGAAGCCGTTCCTGGAGACCACGACCTTCCGCAACGTCAGTTCCGGCCGCACCGCCGTGGTCAACCTGACGGACGACGTGATGCTGTTCGCCCAGGCGGCGATCTCCAGCCCCAAGTTTCCTTATTTCCCCGCCGAGGTGGTTCGGGGCGTGGTGCTGGAGGCGGCGTGCTACTGGCGGGAAGTCGAGGTGGTCCGGGTGGATGACACTCCGCCTCGCTCCCGGATCGACACCCGGGTGGTGCACCGCGGACGGCGGCGGGAGTTCCTCGGCTTCAATCGCGCGCGGCACGCGGTGCTCGAAGCCGCGATCCTCGCGACCCGCACCCACCTCATCCCCGTTGAGCAGATCCGCGACGACCTCGCCAAGCTCCAGGTCATCGTCGACAAGACTGCCGGCCACCGGGAGCGGGAGGCGATGGCGCTGCTGACCGAGTATGTCCGCGGCCGATAGCGTCTTCGTCGAGGCGGGCGCCCGGCTCCATTTCGGGGTGCTGGACCTCCGTGGTGCGCTGGGGCGGCGGTTCGGCGGCCTGGGCGCCGCGATCCCCGAGCCGTCCCTCCTCTTGGAGGCGGCGCCGGCCGGCCGCGAAGTCACCGCCGAGGGCCCCGACTCGGCTCGGGCGGGCGAATTCGCTAAGCGGTTCCTTCAGTTCCATGGCCTGGACCGAGGACCGCGCCTGGTGGTCCACCGCCGGATTCCGGCCCACAGCGGCCTGGGCTCCGGCACCCAGCTCGGCCTGGCGGTCGCGCGGGCGCTGGCGGAGCTGTACGATCTGCCGTCGGATCCGGCGGCGCTGGCGCGGGCGGTCTCGCGGGGGCATCGCTCGGCGATCGGGACCTGGGCGTTCGCCCTGGGAGGCTTCATCGTGGAGGGGGGCCGGCGGCCAGGCGGGGACGGCGTGGCCCCGATGATCGCCCGATTCGACGTGCCGGAGCGCTGGCGCTGCGTGGTGGCGGTGCCGCCGGGCCATCCGGGGCTGAGCGGCGAGGCGGAGAGCGCCGCCTTCGAGCGGCTGCCACCGCCGGCAGCGGGGGAGCCGGAGCGGGTCGCCCATCTGGTGCTGATGCAGCTGCTTCCCGCTCTGGTCGAGGCCGACCTGCCGGCGTTCGGCGCCGCCCTGACGGAGATCCAGCGCATCACCGGTGCGTGGTTCGCGCCGGCCCAGGGAGGAGTGTTCGCTCCCGGGGAGAGCGCCACATTGGTCGACCGGCTGGCGGAGTGGGGCGCCGCGGGGGTGGGACAGAGCTCGTGGGGCCCGGCGGTCTATGGGCTGGCGGACGGGGTGGAGGCGGGAGGGGAGCTGGCGCGTCGATGCCGGGAATTCCTCGGGGGGCGGGGTCTGATTTTCGAGGGCGGATTCGCCCGATCCGGCGCCCGGATCGGGCGCGGTGGACCCCCCGCTGCAAATGATTGACAGTTCATTTTTCAGGCTGTATGTTGCCCCACCTAAGCCTCCCGTAGTCGGCGACTTGGCCGGTTCCGAACGCGGGTATGGCGCCAGGGGATTCCCGCCGCGCCACACTACACTAAGGGACCGGAAGCAGCTCCAGCGGCACGATGCAGAGGGAGCCGCTTCCCCCAGCGAAGTTCATTTCTGACACATCGTGGTTCAGCGGCGTCGCTGAGGAATATGATGGGCGTATTCCCGTTGGCGGGCACCATTTCGCATTTCATTCATTCCGCGCAGCCGCGCGGTGGCAATCACCGCGCGCCCCGGCCGGAGTGGATGAACGAGGTCTGGTGGCAGCCCCACCTGACGACGACCCCTCCCCGTGACGCCGCCCAAGCGCCCTTTCCCTTCGGATACAATCAGAGCTTTCACGCCAACCTGCGTCGCCGTGCATCCAGCCGGCGCCGCCCGCGCGGAGCAGATCGGACTCCCGCAGTCCTCGTATTCGCAACAGGTGCCACCCGATTGCAGTAGAGTAGTAGAACCACCCTTCATCCTGAGGTCAGTTATGAACCGTTTCACGCAGAAGGTGCTGTCTGGCGGAATCGCGGCGGGCCTGACGTTGGCCCTCGCGGCATCCGCCAACGCCCAGGCGGCGCGGTCGGGGGCTTGGACCCTGGGCGCACCCGAGGGCGAATGGCACATGACGGGCCGTGATTACAGCTTGCAGCGGTACAGTCCGCTCAAGCAGATCACGACGTCGAACGTGGCCGAGCTGCGGCCCGTCTGGTCGTTCTCGACCGGGACGCTCCGCGGTCATGAGGGCAACGCCCTCGTGGTCGGCAACGTGCTGTACATCCAGACCAGCTTCCCGAACATCGTGTACGCGCTCGACCTCTCGAAGCCCGGCGCGCCGCAGATCTGGAAGCATGTGCCGAACCAGTCGCCCGACGCGATTCCCATCGCGTGCTGCGACCTGGTGAACCGGGGCCTCGCGTATCACCCGAGCGGCAAGCTCTACATCCAGCTCCTCCAGGGCGAGCTGCTCGCGCTCGACGCGAAGACCGGCAAGGAGCTGTGGAAGTCGAAGCACCCCGATAAGTCCAACGCGGGCGTCGAGGCGACCGGCTACAAGCAGGGCGCCACGATGACCAACGCCCCGATCGTGATCAAGGACATCGTCATCGCCGGCATCTCGGGCGGTGAGTTCGGCGTCCGCGGCCGCGTCTCGGCGTTCAACGCGAACGACGGCAAGCACGTCTGGACCGGCTATTCGACCGGCCCGGACAGCGAAGTGCTCCTCTCGGGCGACGCCAACGCCAACTATCCGTCCCACAAGGGCAAGGATCTCGGCGTGTCGACCTGGCAGGGCGACGAGTGGAAGCGGGGCGGCGGCACCACCTGGGGCTGGTACTCCTACGACCCCGAGCTGAACCTCTTCTACTACAGCACCGGCAACCCGGGGAGCTGGAACCCCGATCAGCGGCCGGGCGACAACAAGTGGTCCATGACCATCTTCGCCCGCAACCCGGAGAACGGGCAGGTGAAGTGGGCGTACCAGATGACGCCGCACGATGAGTGGGACTATGACGGCGTCAACGAGAACGTCCTGTTCGAGAGCGGCGGCAAGAAGCTGCTGGCGCACTTCGACCGGAACGGCTTCGGCTACACCCTCGACCGCACCAATGGCAAGCTGGTCGTCGCGGAGCCCTACGGCCCGGTCAACTGGGCCAAGCGGGTGGATCTGACCACCGGCGTGCCGGAGAAGGATCCGAAGTTCGGCACCACCTCGAAGAAGAACACCGAGGGCATCTGCCCCGCGGCGATCGGCTTCAAGGATCAGCAGCCCGCGGCCTTCTCGCCGATCACCGGCTTCTTCTACGTGCCGGCGAACCACATCTGCATGGACTATGAAGGTGTGGAAGTGAAGTACACCGCTGGTCAGCCCTACGTCGGCGCCATCGTCCGGATGTTCCCGGGCCCGGGTGGTCACCGCGGCCGGTTCATCGCCTGGGATCCGATGAAGGGTAAGGTCGTCTGGGAAGCCAAGGAGAACCTCGCGGCCTACGGTGGTGCCCTCACCACCGCCAGCGGCCTGGTCTTCTACGGCACCATGGAAGGCTGGCTCAAGGCTCTTGACCAGAAGACCGGCAAGACCCTGTGGCAGTTCAAGACCCCGTCGGGCATCATCGGGAACCCGATGACCTACAACGGGCCGGACGGCCAGCAGTACGTGTCCGTCCTCTCCGGCATCGGCGGCTGGGCCGGCATTGGCGTGGCCGCGGGTATCGGCGCTGAAGATCCGACCGCCGGTCTCGGCGCGCTCGGCGCCTTCGGCGACGCGGGCAACTTCAGCACCCAGGGCGGCGTTCTGACCGTCTTCGCGCTGAAGAACATGGCCGCGAAGTAAATCCAGGCTAGACGGGGCCAGAGGGATTTCCTCTGGCCTCGGCAGGGATACATTCAAGTAGTGCACGGCGCCGGGGTGCTGTCCGCTCCGGCGCTGTTCGTTTCACCGGGCGTCCCGGGCCTCACGCGGCCCGCCCCGCCACCGAGAAAAAGGCAGGCTTGCCATGTTCCGCGCATCGTTCCTTCGCTCCCTCCCGCTCGCGGGCCTGCTGGCCGCCGCGGCCGCCGTCCCCGCCGGAGCCCAGCGTCCGGCCCCGTACGAGCCCGGCGTGCTCCGGGTCTGCGCCGACCCCGACAACATGCCGTTCTCCAACGAGAAGGGCGAAGGATTCGAGAACAAGCTCGCCGAGCTCATCGCCACCGACTGGAAGGCGAAGCTCTCCTACGTCTGGTATCCCGTCCGCCGCGGGTATTTCCGGATTCTGAACGGGATGTACTGCGACTTGATCATCCAGGCGCCCGGCGGCCTCGACATGGTGGGAACTACGGCCCCGTACTACCGCTCGGGCTACGTCTTCGTGACCCGCGCCGGCGGCAAGCTGGCCGACCTCAAGTCCCTGGCCGATCCCCGCCTCAAGAAGGCCAGGATCGGCGTCACCCTCCTGCCCTCGGACGAGCAGCTGCCGCCGACGATGGCACTGAGCAAATACGGAGTGGTGGGGAACCTTCGGGGCTATCACGGGTGGTACAACGACCAGGACCGGCCGGAGGACCTGGTGAACGGCGTGGCCAAGGACGAGGTGGACGTGGCGATCGTCTGGGGTCCGCTGGCCGGCTATTTCGCCAAGAAGTCGAGCGTGCCGCTCCACATCCAGCCACTGGGGGAGCGGGATTCCCTGGCGGACGTGCCCTTCCGGTACGACATCGCCATGGCGGTGCGGCGGCGGGACAAGGAGCTTCAGGACAGCCTCAAGGTCACACTGGAGCGAAAGGCGCCGGAGATCCAGGCCATCCTCAAGACCTTCGGGGTACCGACCTTCCCGGTCCAGGGCGGCGGCGACGATGACGACGACGGCCCGCCCAAGGCCGTCGGCAGCCGGAACTGAGCGAACGATTCGACACCGCCGCGGCCCGCCTGGGCCGCGGCTCCGGGATCCATACATAGCACGAAAGGACTGTCTCACCGCATGCGCACACCCCTCTCCGCCGCGCTTCGCCGGCTGGTCATGGGTGCCGGAGTCCTCGTGGCCACCGGCACGGTCGTCTCCCGCAGCGACGCCCAGGATCTGCGCGACCAGTACCATCAGGCGCCCCGCGACACCGTAACCCAGGCCGTCTATGACGGCTGGAAGCAGTTCAACCTCAACTGCGCGCGCTGCCACGGCGAGGACGTTCTGGGGACGACCATCGCCCCGCACCTGATCCTCTCCCTCAAGCCGGACGGCCCGATCAACACCAAGGAGGCCTTCCTCCAGGTGGTCTGCGCCGGGCGCGTCCCCAAGGGAATGCCGTCGTGGTGCGCCCTCGGCATGGATCCGGCCACCATCGAGAAGATCTACTCCTATGTGAAAGCTCGAAGCGACGGCAAGATGGCGCCGGGAAGGCCGGCGCGAAAAGAAGGCTGAGGGGATAGGTTGCTGATTCACCCCGGTCGGAGAGTCAGAATGGGGATTGGGACGGTCGCCGGACTGTGGATCTTCGGGATGCTGCGCTCGATCGCCCCGATGGCGGCCGATACCCCCGCGGTTCGGCTGGACGCGGCCCAGCTCACCCGGCGGCTCGCTGCCGCCACGGAAGCCGCCCCGGCCGACCTGGCCGGAGTGGATCTCAGCGGTCTCGACCTCACCGGGGTGGATTTCCGCAAGGCCAACCTGACCGGCGCCCGGTTGGTGAAGACCAGGATGGCAGGCGCCAACCTGTTCAGCTGCGACCTCACCGACGCCGTGGCGACCGATGCGGTGCTCACCAAGGCCAACATGGACGGCACCGTGCTCCGCCGGGCCGACTTCCAGCGGGCCGATCTGGCCGGCGCCAGCCTGTTCGCCACCATCCTGGAGAAGACCAACCTGGCGGGCGCCAACCTCTCGGGCACCCGGATCATCGGGTACCTGCGGAGCGCCAACCTCGCCGGGGCGAACCTCAAGGACAGCAACGCGGGCGCCGACCCCGGCAACCAATCCATGGGCGTCATGCGGGCCACTTTCGTCGGAGCCGACTTGAGCGGCGCCGACCTGAGCGGCGCCAATCTGTATAAAGCCGACTTCTCCCACGCGATTCTCACCGGCGCCAAACTCATCAAGGCCAACCTGGAGAACGCCGATCTCATCCAGACCGATTTCGGCCGGGCGGAGGTAACAGGGGCCCGGTTCGCCAAGTCGAACGTCGAGGGCGCCAGCTTTCGGGGCGCCGTCGGCGTATCACAGACGCAGGGCCTGGATCAGGCCCGAAACCGCGATAAGGCAATCTTCGATGCTCACTGACAACAGCCGTTCCATCCTCCGGGCCACCCTGGCTGCCTTGCTGACCGGCTTCGCCCTCGCCGCGTGTGGCGGCGAACGGGCACCGTCCGCCGGCGCCGACTCGACCGCGGCCGCCGGCGACACTCCGAAGGCGGAGCTCGCGTATGTAACCAATGAGGGGTCGGGCGAGCTCACCATCATCGACGTCGCGACCGACAGCGTGGTCGGCACCATTCCGGTCGGCACTCGCCCCCGCGGCATCCGGCTGAGCGACGACGGCAAGACGGTCTATGTGGCGCTCAGCGGCTCGCCCCGCTGCCCGCCCACGATGCCCGACGAGGAGTGCGAAAAGCTCAAGGCGGACAAGAGCAAGGACGGGATCGGGGTCATCGACGTAGCGACCCGCAAGGTCACCAAGGTTCTCCCCGGCGGATCCGACCCCGAGACGTTCGACATCAGCAAGGACGGCACCCGCCTCTTCGTCTCCAACGAGGACGCGAACACCGCCACCATCGTCGACATCGCGAGCGGCAAGATCCTTCAGACGGTTCCGGTGGGACGGGAGCCCGAGGGCGTGGAGCTGCATCCCAGCGGCGAGACTGTCTGGGTCACCGGAGAGACCGACCACGACGTGACGGTGCTGAATACCGAGGACGGCAAGGTGGTGGCCAAGATCGTGGTCGGCGACCGCCCCCGCGACCTGGCCTTCACCAAAGATGGAAGCCGGGCCTACGTGAGCTCGGAGACCGGCGGCACGGTATCGGTGGTCGATGCCCAGGCGCACAAGGTCCTCAAGACCATCACGTTGCCGAAGGGGTCCAAGCCGATGGGGGTGGAGATGTCGCCCGACGAGAGGCGGATCTATGTGGCCAACGGCCGGGGCGGCACGGTGGCGGTGCTGGACGCCGCGACCGACTCGATCATCGGATCGGTGGAGGTCGGCACCCGTCCCTGGGGCATCGGGCTCGCGGACGACGGCAAGAAGCTCTACAGCGCGAACGGGCCGTCCAACGACGTGACCGTCACCAACACGGAGACGATGCAGGTCATCAAGAAGATCCCCGCGGGCGAGCTGCCCTGGGGGGTCGCGGTCGGCCGCGCGCCGTGATCCGCGTGGCCGTCGCGGTCCTGGCGCTGCTGTTGACGGGCGCGACGGCCGGGCGGCCCCACGCCTTTCGGTTCGAACCGGATGCCCAGAGCGGCCTCCGCCTCCTCTGGGCCGCCAGCGACGAGGCCAAGGCCGAGCGGGTCGCCTGCCTGGCCGGCGAGATCCGGAGCGACACGGTGCGGGTCACCCGCATCCTCTCACTGACCGGATGGGCGGACTCCCTCGGCGTGTCCGCCCGGCAGTCGCTCGACGCCTGCACCCCGCCCCAATGGCAAGGCACCGTCCACACGCACGTGGCCCTGTATGACGGGCGGCGGCCCTATGCCCGGTTCTCCGGCGCCGACCGGGGGGTCAACCGGCTCTGGTGGCGCCGGTGGAACGCCGACGGCATGTTCTGCGTGGTCTTTTCGGCGGTCGATGCCTACTGCGAGATCGACGGCCCCGAGGGGCTCACCATCTTCCCCCGCGCCAGCTACTGAGTCGCGATGCGCGCCGCGATGACCGCCTGGGTCGCCGTGGCGGCGTTCGGCTCGGCCGCGGCTCAGGAGCCGCCCTCGCGGGCCAGCTTCCGCTTCAGCGCCGAGGCCGGCGAGGCGTTCCGGGCGCTCTGGCGGGAGAGCATCGAAGCCAGGCAGGAGCGGGTCGCGTGCCTCGGCGCCGGCATCAGGGGCGACACGGTGTTCGTCGAACGGGTACTTCCGATCGAGCCGTTCGAGGCCGATTCGATGGGCGTCTCGGCCACCGCCGCGATCGAGCGCTGCGGACCGCCGGAGTTTGACGGCACCGTGCACACCCACGTCGCCCTCTATACCGACAGCCTGCCCTCGCGCCGGTTCTCCGGCCAGGACCGGGTGGCCATGCGGATGTGGTACGACCGGTGGCGCGCGGACGCCGTCTTCTGCGTGATCTACAGCGAGCGGAGCGCCAACTGCGAGGCAGACGGCGTCGTGGGCGGGCTCCGCTCGCGGCCCCGGATCGTACGCTGACCGATGACTCCCGTGGACGACTTTCATGACACTTCGCCATCTCGCCTTTGCCGCCATGCTCGCCGCGACGATCGATCCGCCCGATACCGATAATCTCCCGTTCTGGACCGGCCATCCCGACGCCGCGGCATTCGAGCGCGCGGTGGAGGTCCGCCTGGTCCGGGTCCGCGGCCTGCTCGAGAAGCTGGTCTCGGCGGAGGGACGGCGCACGGTCGCCAATACGCTGGTGCCCTACGACCGGCTGATGCGGGAGCTGGACCGGGGCGGCAGCGCCGCCGGCCTGATCGAGAAGGTCCATCCGGATTCCACGCTGCGGCAAGCGGCGGAGCGAAGCAACCAGAAGGTGTCTGCCCTGGCCACCTCGGTCTCGCTCGACCGGCGGCTGTATGACGCGCTGCGGGCCGTCGATCTCGAGGGGGCGGACGGGGCGACCCGCCACTACCACACCCGCATTCTCCGTGACTTCCGCCTCGCGGGCGTAGATCAGGACTCCGCCACCAGAGTACGGATCAAGGCGCTGCGCGATGAGCTGGTGCTGATCGGCCAGGAGTTCGACCGCAACATCCGCGACGACATCCGCACCATCGAGGTCGCGTCGGCGGCGGAGTTGGACGGGCTCCCCGCCGATTTCATCGCATCGCACCCCGCCGGCTCCGACGGCCGGATCCGCCTCACGACCGACTACCCCGACGTGTTCCCGGTCCTCACCTACGCCCGGAGCGACGACCTCCGCCGCCGGGTCCGGGGCGAATTCGACAATCGGGCCTATCCGAAGAACATGGCGGTGCTGGACCGGATGATCGCCCGGCGGGCCGAGCTGGCCGGCCTGCTCGGCTTCGACTCGTGGGCCGACCTGGCGGTCGCCGACAAGATGGTGAGCTCCGCGGCGGATGCATCGGCGTTCATCGATCGGATCGCGGGCGCGTCGAAGGAGGCGGCGGAGAGGGAATACCAGACCCTGCTGGAGCGAAAGCGCCGGGACCAGCCCGGGGCGACCACGGTCAACCGGTGGGAGACCGCTTACCTGCGCGAGCTGGTGCGGCGGACCAATTACGACTTCGACTCGCAGAAGGTACGACCCTATTTCGCCTACGACCGGGTCCAGCAGGGCGTGCTCGACCTCGCCGCCCGCCTCTTCGGCGTGCGGTTCCGTGCGGTCCCGGACGCGCCGGTGTGGCATCCCTCGGTCGAGGCCTTCGAGATGCTGGAGGGCGGCAAGGTCGTCGGCCGATTCTATCTCGACATGCATCCCCGCCCGGGCAAGTTCAGCCACGCGGCGCATTTCCGCATCCGCACCGGCACCACCGAGGGGTCCCTGCCCGAGTCGGCGCTGGTCTGCAACTTCTCCGGCGGCACGCCGGGCGAGCCCGGGCTGATGGACCACAGCGAGGTCGAGACGTTCCTCCACGAGTTCGGCCACCTGATGCACTCGCTCCTGGCGCGGCAGCGCTGGACCGGCATCAGCGGCGTGCGGACGGAGTGGGACTTCGTCGAGGCGCCATCGCAGATGCTGGAGGAATGGAGCTGGGATCCGGCGGTGCTGGCGGGTTTCGCGAGGCACTACGAGACGAACGAGCCGATTCCCGCCGACCTGGTCCGCCAGCTCAAGCGCGCCACCGAGTTCGGACGGGGGCTCGACATGCGCAGCCAGATGGCGCTCGCGCGGATCTCGCTCTCATTGTACGACCGGCCGCCGTCCGAGGTCGATACCGATTCGATCGTCAGCGCAGTCACCCGGGCATATACCCCGATACCGCCGACGCCCGGTACCCACATGCAGACTTCGTTCGGGCACCTCAACGGCTACTCGGCGTACTACTACACCTATATGTGGTCGCTGGTGATCGCGAAGGACCTGTTCAGCCGTTTCGACCGGAAGAACCTGATGGCGCCGGAGCCGGCGCGGCGCTACCGGCAGCTGATCCTGGAGCGAGGGGGCGCGGCGCCCGCCGCGCGGCTGGTGGAGGACTTTCTGGGCCGGCCGTTCAACTTCGCGGCCTGGCAGCACTGGCTGGAGACGGGGAGCTGAGCCGGGCGCTCAGCTCATAGGCCGGCGGGCGAGCATCGAGTCGGGCTTGCGGGACGCGATCCAGGCGTCGAGCCCCCAGGCGCGCCCCGCGCGGCTGAAGAAGAAGGCCAGCATGAGGGCGAACAGCACGAGGTGAAAGCCTTGCTGCCCCGGCGACATCCACTGGGTGGCGAGTCCGTAGTTGGCGACCAGCAGCAATCCGATCGCGGACGACACTCCCGTCAGCAAGCCCAACGTGAGCCCCAGCCCGACCGCGGTTTCGCCCCACGCGGTGAGCTGCGCGAACAGCTCGGGGTGGGTCAGCACCGTGCCATCGAGGAACTGCTTGTAGAACGCGATCGGATTCTGCGACGCTTGCTTGGCGACGATGTTCGGCATCACGTTGATCCAGCGCTCCGACACCGCCGGCAGCGGCAGGAATCCGCCCACCAGCACGATGCTCATCTTCGTGACCAGCGCCTTCACGAAATAGAGCCCCACCACGACGCGCAGGAAGGTGAGCCACTTGTCGGGGTGAGCCATCGTGACGGTGCGGGATGCGTGGGCCATGATCGTACTCCAAATGACGTGAGCCAGCGTGCGGCGTTACCCGGCCGGGTCAGCTTTCCTCAACTTCCACCCCAAGCTCCGAAAACACAAACGCCCAGGTATCGGTCAGCTCCTCCAACATCTTGTTGAGCGGCTTCCCCGCACCATGGCCGGCCCGGGCTTCGAGGCGCAGGAGAATGGGCCGGGGCGACGAGGTCGCGGCCTGGAGCCGCGCCGCCATCTTGCGGGCGTGCATCGGATCGACCCGCGTGTCGCTCTCCGCCGTGGCGAGCAGCACCGCCGGATAGAACACGCCGTCCTGCACGTGGTGGTAGGGGCTGTAGGCTCGGAGCCAGGGATACTGGGCCGGATCCTCCGCGGACCCATACTCGGGGATCCACAGCCGCGCGATCAGGAACCGGTGGTAGCGCAGCATGTCGAGCAGCGGCACCTGGATCACCACCGCCCGGAAGAGATCGGGCCGCTGGGTGACCGCGGCGCCCATGAGCAGCCCGCCGTTGGATCCGCCCGCCGCCGCCAGCCGCGCCGGCGTGGTGTAGCCCTCCGCGATCAGCCACTCGGCCGCGGCGATGAAATCGTCGAAGCTGTTCTGCTTCCGGCCGAGCATCCCTTCCTGGTGCCAGCGTTCGCCGTACTCCCCGCCGCCGCGGATGTTGGGAATGGCGACCACACCGCCCCGCTCCAGCCACAGCAGGAGCGAGCGGGAGAAGCCGGGCGTCATGCTGATGTTGAATCCGCCGTAGCCGGTGAGATAGACCGGGTTGCTGCCGTCGCGCGGGAGGCCGGCGCGGTGCACCAGGAACATGGAGACCTCGGTGCCGTCCTTCGAGCGAACCGGCACTTGGCTCACCTCGAACCGGCCGGGATCCACGTCCGCTTCCACTCGCCGCCAGAGCGTCTCGTCGCCTCGCTCGAGATCGATCCGGTAGACGGCGGGCGGGACGGTGTAGGACGAGAACCCGTAGAACAGCTCGCTTCCGTCGGGCTCGGCGCCGGTGCCGAACAGGCTGCCGAGCGTCGGGAGAGCGACCTCGCGCCGGCTGCCGCCCTCGAGGTCGGTGAGGTACAGCCGGGAGGATGCCCGCTCCAGATAGGTGAGCGCGAGGTGCCGGGCAGTCACCCGCATGCTCTCCAGCACGGCGTCGGGGCGAGGCGGAACGATCTCCCGCCAGCCCGCCCGCTCAGTGCGCTCGGGATCGACCAGGTACAGCCGGTAGGTGGGGGCGTCGAGGTTGGTCCGCAGGAAGAGCCGCCCGTGCGCCACCTCGCCCTCGAACGACGCCGGCAGGTCCTTCGCCACCGCGAGCGGCGGCGTGCCGCTCCGCAGGTCCTGGAGATAGAGATCGGTTTCGTCGAAGGTGCGGGCCACCATGATCACCAGCCAGCGACCGTCGGGCGAGAGTCCGACGCCGGGCCAATGCTCTTTCTGGTCCGGCTGAAACACCAGTGGATCGGAGGCGGGATCGGCGCCGAGCCGATGAAACCGGATCGCCCGGTGATAGTGCTCTTCGCCCTCCGGCGTCTCTCCCGGCGCGGGATATCGGGTGTAGTAGAAGCCCGTCCCGTCGGGGAGCCAGGCCAGGTCGGCCGCCCTGGTGTGGGGGATGCGATCCGGCAGGATCGAACCCGCATCCACGTCCAGCACGTGCAACACGCTCTGCTCGCTCCCGTTCTCCGAGAGACCATACGCGAGGAGGCGGCCATCGTCACTGGGGAAATACCAGTCGAGCGCCGTCATGCCCGCGGCGTCGAGGACGTTCACATCGACCGCCGCGCGGTCGTCACCCGCCATGCCGTCCCGGACGTAGAGCACCGGCTGGTTCTGCCGGCCGTCGCGCCGCTGATAGAAGTAGCGCCCGCGGGCCGGGGCCGGCACGCCGATGGCCCCGATGGCGAGCAGGCGGTCGAGCCGCCGGCGAAGCTCCTCGCGCCCGCGCGTGCCGTCGAGATAGGACCGGGTCAGCGCGTTCTGCGCTTCGGTCCACTCCTTCGTCGCCTCGCTCTCCCCGTCCTCGAGCCAGCGGTAGGGGTCGGCGATGGTCTCGCCGTGGAGGGTTTCGGCGGTGTCGGATTTGGGTGTGGCGGGATAGGTAGGCATGTGGTGTTGGCGGGGCAGCGGGGCGGCAGGGCAGCGGGGCAGCCGGCCCGTTGCAACAATGGACTCATGTTACTCGAAGCGCGCTGCCCCGCCGCCCCGCTGCTCCGCCTAATCCCCCAAGCTGATACCCAGCTCCCGGGCGGTGGCGATGATGTCGCCGTCGAGCGGGAGGTTCTTGGCCCGGCCCACCACGTCGGCCAGCGGGACCCGGGTGATGTCCGGTCCGTTGAGGCCGACCATGGTGCCGAACGCCCCGTCGGCGATGGCCCGCACGGCGGCGCCGCCGAACCGGAGCGCGAGGAGACGGTCGTACGTGGTGGGCGAGCCGCCCCGCTGAAGGTGGCCGAGCACCAGGGTGCGGGTCTCTTTGCCGGTGCGGAGCTCGATCGCCCGCGCCACCTTGCTCGCGATCCCACCCAGCCGATCCACCGTGCCGACCCCGCGACGCTCGACCAGCTCGATCGCCCCGTCACTCGGCCGGGCGCCTTCCGCGACCACCACGATGCTGAACCGGCGCCCCGCCGCCTCGCGAGCCCGGATCTTGTCGCACACCTTCTCGATGTCGAAGGGGATCTCGGGCAGCAGGATCACGTCGGCGCTGCCGGAGAGGCCGCTGTACAGCGCGATCCATCCGGCGTACCGCCCCATCAGCTCCACCACCATCACCCGGTCGTGGCTCTCGGCCGTCGAATGGACCTTGTCGAGCGCCTCGGTGGCGGTGCTGACGGCGCTGTCGAAGCCGAACGTGCGCTGGGTGCCGGCGACATCGTTGTCGATGGTCTTGGGCACGCAGACCACGGGCAGCCCCTTGCACCAGAGCTGGTGGGAGATCTGCAGACTGCCGTCGCCGCCGATGGAGACCAGGGCGTCGAAGCCGCTGGCCTGGAACGCCGCCACCACATCGTCGGAGCGGTCGGTCTCGAACTCGTGGCCGTCGGCGTCCCGCATGACGTAGCGGAAGGGATTGCCCCGGTTGGTGGTGCCGAGGATGGTGCCGCCGAGGTGGGTGATCCCGCGGACTTCCGAGGGGCCGAGCGGCACGACGCCGTTGAAGGAGAGCAGCCCCTCGTAGCCGCGCTGGATGCCGTAGCACTGCCACCCGCGGGAGTGGGCCGACAGGACGACGGCGCGGATGACGGCATTGAGCCCGGGGGCGTCGCCGCCGCCGGTAGAGACGGCGATCCTCATCAGCGGGGCAGCGGGGCAGCGGGGCGGCCGGACAGTGCCGGATACATGGTCATGACACTCGCTCGCTGCCTATCCTGCCCCGCCGCCCCGCTGCCCCGCTGCCGCGCGTACCAGATCCAAAACCTCCCCTGCGTTCGCATGCCTCCGGCTGGCCTTCTTGGAGAAGACCGGCTTCCCGTCCAATTCGACCTCGAACACGCCGCCTGAAGAGGGGATGAGGCGGATGTCGGCGTCAGGGAAGGCTCGCTTCAGCTCGGCCGCCAAACTGGAGGCCCGTGGCTCGTAGTTTCATACCACGCAGTACTGGATCGTCAGCCGCACGGTGATCTCCGCGGGGGTTCGCCGCGAATCGTAGCGCGCCGGGGGGGCGAAGCCAAGAGGCGTCGGCGGGTGTGACGGGCATCCTTGTCAGTCCCGACTTGGCGGCGTATCTATTTGAGCCATGCGAACCTACCGACACGATTCCCGGTCCCCTCACCGGGGGCTTCGGTTCCTCGTTGCCCTGGCGTTGGTTCTGGGCACCGGCACCGCCGTTCAGGCCCAGGAACGCCGCTATCTGGTCGAGCTTGGCGCCGCGGGCGTGTACCAGTCGTTCGACGAGCAAGTCCAGCTCAGCTCGTCGCTCGGAGTGGCCGGACGAGTGGGTATCTGGCTGCCCCGCAACTTCTCGGCGGAAGCGGAGGCCGCGGTGGCCCCGACGAACACCGATCCCGGGGATGTCGGGGTCAGCGTGAAAACGCTGTCCGCGTCGCTGCTCTACAACATCCTGATCGGCAAGGACAGCTGGGCCCATCTGAGAGTGGGCATGGGCCGCGCCAATTACGGCGACAGCGTGGGAGCGATCGTCTCACGCACCGCCTACCCCTTCCTGGCCGGTGCCGGGCTCCGCATCGGCGTCGCTCCCGACGTCATGGTGCGAACCGACTTCGTGTGGTCGCTCTATCGCGCCCGTCAGAACCGGGAAACGGTCTATCTCAACAACACGGCCCTGAACCTCGGCGTGAGCTACATGGTCGGGAGCAAGCCGATCGCCGACAGCGACGGCGACGGCATTCTGGAGAACCGCGACCGCTGCCCCGACACGCCCAGCGGCGCGCAGGTCGATGGCAGCGGCTGCCCCAGCGACAGCGACGCCGACGGGGTCCCGGATGGCGTGGATCGCTGCGCCAACACCGCCCCGGGCGCCGAGGTCAACGCGACCGGATGCACCCAGGACTCCGACGGCGACAACATCGCCGACGGACTGGACCGCTGCCCCGACACCGAGTCCGGCGTGCTGGTGGATCCCAACGGCTGCCCCAAGGACAGCGACGGCGACCAGATCCCCGACGGCCTCGACCGCTGCTCCGAGACACTCAAGGGCGCCACCGTGGATGCCCTCGGCTGTCCGGGCGACGAGGACGGCGACGGAGTGCTCGACGGCCTGGACCGCTGCCCCCGCACCCCGACCGGGGCCGCGATCACCCCCGAGGGCTGCCCGACCGCTCCCGCGCCGGCCCAACGGGCGGCGCCGCAGCGCACACCCAGACCTACGCCGCCGGCCGCGGCGCCCCCGGCGGCGCCACAGCCCCAGGCGCGCGCCCCAGCACGAACCCGGGGCGGCATCACGCCGGGGGTGATCGCAGGCGTCGGATTCGCTCCTGGGAGCGCCCGGCTCCGGTCGGACTCTTATGTCCCGCTGGACTCGATCGCCGACATCATGAAGGCCGACACCGCGATGCGCGCGGAGATCGGGGCGCACACCGACAACGCGGGCACGGCCGCGGAAAGCCAGCACCTCACCAATCTCCAGGCGGAGGCGGTGCGCACCTATTTGGTGACCAGAGGCGTCCGCTACCAGCAGCTCCAGGCGCGCGGGTACGGCGCTACCGTCCCGCTCACACCCGACAACTCACCGCGCGGGCGCGCGGCCAACCGCAGGATCGAAATCAAGCCGGCACAGTAGGCCTCTGATTTGCTCCGGGGAGCGCGCCGGGACGCCGTCTGGTGTCCCGGCGCTTTCTTTCTCCGGAGACCAGCGGCACATGCAGTTTCTCGCGCTCGGCATTCTGGCGGTTTTCCTGCACGTTGCCTCCCTCTCCGCTCAGCAGACCTCCCGCTGGGCCGACGAGCTGCCGCCCGCGCCACGCCCGACCGACTCCCTGTTCTCCGCTCCCGGACTCGACACCCCGATCCGCTGGCCCGCTCCGCCGCTCAACCGGCCGCCGGCACAGCTGCGCGCGATCTACGTCAATGCCTGGGCCTTCGGGGGCAAGCGCTTCTACGACCTGGTGCGGCTCGCCGACCAGACCGAAGTCAACGCCTTCGTGGTCGATGTGAAGGACGACACCGGCTACCTCACCTATCGCTCCGAGGTGCCGACCGCGATCGCGATCGGGGCGAACCAGCAGCTCCGCGCCCGCGACATCCGCGACCGTCTCCGGATCATGCGGGAGCACGGCATCTTTCCCATCGCCCGCATCGTGGTCGCGAAGGATCCTCTGCTCGCGGCACAGCGGCCGGGCTGGTCGGTGCAGCACGTCGATGGCGGGCTCTGGCGCGACCGGTTGGACTTTGCCTGGGTGGATGCCTTCAACGACTCGATCTGGACCTACGCGGCCGATCTGGCGGCGGAAGCCGTGCGGATGGGATTCGAGGAAGTGCAGTACGACTACGTCCGGTTCCCCGACGAGCCGGAGAGCAAGCTCGCCAGCGCCGTGTTTCCCGGCCGGCGGGAGGGGGAGACCAAGCGGCAGGGCGTGACCCGCAATCTTCGCCTCCTCCGAGACCGGACCAAGCCGCTCGGCGTGCCCTTCACCATCGACGTCTTCGGGCTCACCACCAGCGCCCGGGGCGACATGGGGATCGGACAGTACTGGGAGGACCTGGTCACCACCGCCGACGTGGTGCTGCCGATGGTCTATCCCAGCCACTACATGCGCGGGGTCTACAACCTGAAGCATCCCAACAGCGAGCCCTATCAGGTCATCCGCCGCGCGATGCAGGACGCGCTCCGGCGCTCCGCGCCCCTGGGCAAGACCGCCGAGATCCGTCCCTACCTCCAGGCCTTCACCCTGGGCCAGCCCCGCTACACCCCGGCGATGGTGCGGGAACAGATCCGCGCCGCCGAGGAGCTGGGCCTCGACTCCTGGGTGCTCTGGAATCCACGCAGCGCCTACGACGCCGACGCCTTCCGCCCGGAGAACGCCTCCTAGGCGCTCTCGCCCGCTTGACCGCCCCGCCGGCAGCAATATTCTCAAGTACCCGATGTGGATCCCCCTACCGCAGAGGAACAACGTGATGCGTTTCCCCACCCGCCTGGGACTCCTGGGCGTCCTGGCCCTGTTGTTGGTCGGCTCGCCGGCCGCCGCGCAGGAGAAGGCCGCCGCTCCCGCCGGCGTCACCCCGGCCGCGATCGCCAAGGGCGACTCGATCTTCCACAAGGACGGCCTGTGCTACGCCTGCCACGGCAGCAACGCCGAAGGCGCCGTCGGCCCCAACCTCACCGACGCCGAGTGGCTGCACAGCGACGGCTCCTATGACAAGATCGTCGCCACCATCACCTCCGGCGTCCCGACCGAGAAGGCCAAGAAAGGCGTCGCGATGCCGCCCAAGGGAGGCAGCGCGATCACCGACGATCAGGTCAAGGCGGTGGCGGCCTACGTCTATTCGTTGAGTCACAAGTAACCCCCCTTCGGGCCGTCGGTCACCGACGGCCCGACCCGCCGCGGTACCTTTCCTCCCATGCCATCGAACCGCCTAGGCAGCGCTGCTTCCGCCTATCTCCAGTCAGCCGCCCACCAGCCGATCCACTGGTTCCCCTGGGGCGCCGACGCGTTCGCCGCCGCCAAGGCGCAGGATCGTCCCGTCCTGCTCGACATCGGAGCGGTCTGGTGCCACTGGTGCCACGTGATGGACGGCGAGTCCTACGAAGATTCCGCGCTCGCCCTCTACCTCAACGAAAATTTCATCTGCATCAAGGTGGATCGGGACGAGCGGCCCGACGTCGATGCCCGCTACCAGCGCGCGGTTCAGGCCTTCACCCGCCAGGGCGGGTGGCCCCTCACCGCGTTCCTGACACCCGAGGGAGAGGTGTTCTTCGGCGGGACCTACTTCCCGCCCGAGGGGAAGTACGGCCAGCCCGGCTTCCGCTCCGTTCTCGCCAGCGTGCTCGATGCCTACCACTCGCGGCGCGGCCAGGTCGAGGCGCAGGCCCAGGCGATCCGCAAGGTGCTCGACACCCACCTGGACGAGACCGCGCCCGGTGCGCCTTCGCCCGAGCTGTTGGCGCAGGCGGAGGGTCAGATCGCGCGGGTGTTCGATCCGGTCAACGGCGGTTTCGGCAGCCAGCCGAAGTTCCCCCATCCGGGCGCGGTCACGTTTCTGCTCCACCGCTGGCACGACCGCCGAGAGCCCGAGCTTCGCCGCATAGTGGATCGGACGCTGGAAGGGATGGCCCGGGGCGGCATGTACGACCAGCTCGGCGGCGGGTTCCACCGCTACAGCGTGGACGCCAAGTGGATCGTCCCCCACTTCGAGAAGATGTCGTACGACAACTCGGAGCTGCTGAAGGCGTATCTCGACGCGCACGCGACCTTCGGCACCGAGGAATACGCCGAGGTGGCTCGCGGTATCGTCCGCTGGGTGCGCGAGGTGGCATCCGACGCCGAGGCCGGCTACGCCGCGAGCCAGGACGCCGACGTCGGCCTGGAGGACGACGGCGACTATTTCACCTGGACCCGGGACGAGGCGGCGGCGGTGCTGTCGGGCGACGAGCTGGACGTCGCGGCGGCCTACTACGACATCGGCACGGCCGGCGAGATGCACCACAATCCCGGAAAGAACGTGCTCTACGTAGCTGCGTCGCTCCCGGCATTGGCCCGGCTCACCGGGCTCACCGAGGACGCGGCCAGGCTCCTCCTGGGGTCCGCGCGGCGGAAACTGCTGGAGGCCCGGGCGAGCCGTCCGACTCCGTTCATCGACCGGACCCGCTACACCAACTGGAACGCGATGATGGCGTCGGCGATGTTGCGGGCGGGCGCCGTGCTGGACGATGCGGCCGCCCGGGAGCATGCCCTCGCCACGCTGGCCCTGCTGCGGGAACAAGGGGCCGAGCCGGATGCCCTGCCCCACACACCGGGCGGCATCGGCGGATTGCTGGACGACCAGGTCCAGACGGCCGCCGCGGCGCTCGACGCCTACGAATCCACCGGGGACACCGCCTGGCTGGCCTGGGCCGAGCGCCTGATGCATCGGGTCTGGACCGATTACTGGGACGACGGCGCCGGGGGGCTGTTCGACACCGCGCGCGGGCCGGGCCGGAGCGAGGGACTGCTGCCGGCGCGGGTCAAGCCGGTGCAGGACACCCCGACGCCGTCGCCCAACGGGGTGGCGGGCATCACCCTGGCGCGGCTCCACGAGCTGACCGGCGACGCTCGCTGGCGCGAGCGGGCCGCCGCGCTGATGTCGGCGTTCGCGGGCGGCGCGGTCGAGCTGGGCCTGCACGGCGCGGCCTTTCTGCTGGCGCTCGACTGGTACCTCCATCCCACCACGCACCTCGTCGTGGTGGGCCCCGCGGGCGACGAGACCGCCGAGCGGATGCATCGTGCGGCGCTCGCGGGGTTCGCGCCTCGCCGGGTGGTGCAGCGGCTCACGCCGGCCGAAGCCGCCGGCCGGGCGCTGCCGCCGGCGCTGGTGGGGATGCTGGAGGCGGGCGCTGGGACCCGGGGCTACGCCTGCGTCGGCCCCAGCTGCAACCTCCCGGCGACGACACTGGAGGAGTGGGTCAAGCTGGTCTCTCCTCCATTAGATTCCGGCACCACCCTCTGAGGAGCAGATTCGCGTGGCCAAGACCGCAACCATCGAAACCAGCAGGGGAACCATCGTGGCCGACCTCTTCGACACCGAGGTCCCCGGTACGGTGGCGAACTTTGAGAAGCTGGCGAACAGCCAGTTCTATGACGGAACCCGGTTTCATCGGGTGATCGCCAACTTCATGATCCAGGGCGGGGACCCGCTGTCCAAGGAACCGAACAACTCGCGGGTCGGCACCGGCGGGCCCGGTTACAAGATCAAGTGCGAGACTCACCTCAACACCCACAAGCACGTCGCCGGGACGCTCTCGATGGCGCACGCCGGGAAGGACACCGGCGGGAGCCAGTTCTTCATCTGCCACTCGCCCCAGGCCCACCTGGACCGGGTGCACACGGTCTTCGGCCAGGTCCAATCGGGCATGGAAGTGGTGAGCGGAATCCGGCAGAACGACGTGATCAACTCGATCCGGGTATCCTGACCTGCATCTCGATTTCGCGCTGACCGCGGACTACGCCCTGATCGATCAGCAGGGCAAGCTGAGCGTGCTCGGCATCTTTCAGCACGTGTGGCTGACCAAGTTTCCCGCGGTCTGTCCCCGAACCCACCTGGTGCTGCGGGTGCGGGGGCGGCGCACCGAGATCGGCGTGCACACCATCCGGATCCGGTTCGTGGATGAAACCGGCACCGAGCTGCTCGGCGGCGAGGGCACGGTGCAGTTCGGCGAGCCGCCGGCGGGCGTGGTCGATGTGGAGGCCGGCGCGGTGCTGGTCTTCGACATCCCGCTCCCCAAGCCGGGCCAGTTCGCCTTCGAGATCACGCTCGACGGCGAGCTCGCCACCCGGGTCCCGCTGACCGCGGCGGTGGTCGGCGCCTAGCCACCTTCCAACTCCTGCTGCCATGGCCCTCACCCGCCCCGACGCGCTCGCCCTCATGCACGAGTTCACCGCGTCCGACGCACTCCGAAAGCACATGTACGCCGTCGAGATCGCGATGCGCGCGATGGCCGAGCGGGAGGGGGCCGACCCCGAAGCCTGGGGCCTCGTCGGCCTGATGCACGACTTCGACTACGAGCGCTTCCCCAACGCGGCCCACGCGGCCCACGAGGAGCATCCGGCGGAAGGCGTCCGGACGCTCGCGGCGCGCGGGCTCCCCGAGGACTCGCAGCGCGCGATCCTGGGTCACGCGAACTACACCGGCGTGCCGAGGGAGACGCCGATGGCCCGGGCCCTCTTCGCGGTCGATGAGCTGTGCGGATTCCTGGTGGCGTGCGCCCTGGTGCGGCCGTCGAAGAGCCTCCAGGACCTGGAGGTCTCCAGCGTGAAGAAGAAGCTCAAGGACAAGGCGTTCGCGCGGGGCGTGAGCCGGGACGACGTGATCCAGGGCGCCGCCGAGCTGGGCGTACCGCTCGACGAGCACATCGCCTTCGTGCTCGCCGCCCTCCGCCCCCAGGAACGAGTCCTCGGGCTAGGCCAGGCGTGACCTCCCCTGCGGCCGACGGCGAAGCCCGATCGGTCGCCAGCGCGATCAACCGCGCTGCCGGTGGGCGGCCGATCCCCGGCAACCGCGTCGACCTGCTGATCGACGGCCCGGATGCCTACCGCGCGATGCTCGAGCTGATCGCCGCCGCCTCCCGCTGGATCCACTTCGAGAACTACATCATCCGGAGCGACGCCGAGGGATGGCGCTTCGCCGAGGCGCTGGCGGCGCGGGCGCGCGAGGGCATCAAGGTACGGGTGCTCTACGACAGCGTCGGGTCGATGTACACCTCCCGCAAGCTCTGGCGGATGCTGCGCCAGGCCGGCGTGGAGGTGCGCGCCTTCCATCCGCTCCGCCCGCTCAGCATCGTCACCAACTTCGCCCGCGACCACCGCAAGCTGGTCGTGGCCGACGGCGCGCGCGCGGTGATCGGCGGGCTCTGCATCGGCTGCGAGTGGACCGGGGACGGGGACAAGGTCCGGCCCTGGCGGGACACCGCGGTCGGGATCGGCGGGCCGGCGTCGGCCGTGCTGGACCAGGCCTTCGCCCGGACCTGGGCCGCTGCCGGCCCGGCCCTGCCGGACGACGAGGCGGCCGGACGGGTGGCGCCCGAAGGCGACGGCGAGGTCCGGGTCATCGTGGGAGAGCCGGGCCGGGAGCGCGCCTTCCGGGTGATCGAGCTGCTCGCGGCCGGCAGCGTGGAGCGGCTCTGGATCACCGACGCGTATCTCCTCGCGCCGCCCCGCCTCTTTCAGGCGCTGCGGGACGCCGCCAAGGACGGCGTGGATGTCCGGATGCTGGTGCCGGGATCGAGCGACCTGCCGCTCATCCGCAACCTGTCGCGGATCGGCTACCGCGACCTGCTGCGGAGCGGCGTGCGGATCTACGAGTGGGAAGGTCCGATGCTGCACGCGAAGACAATCGTGTCCGACGGCAACTGGGTGCGCATCGGCTCCAGCAACCTGAATCCCTCGAGCCTGATCGGGAACTACGAGCTGGACGTGCTGGTGGCCGATCACAAGCTGGCCGAGGCGATGGAGCGCCAGTTCCGCCTGGACATCAGCCGGAGCCGTGAGGTGCGCCGCCGCCCGCTCCGGGGGCCTCGCCGGATCAGCGAAGCGCTGCCTACGGCGCTGACCCGGACCGATCCCGAGATCGCCATCACCACCCGCTACCGCCGGAGCCCGCGCGAGGCCCGCCGCCGCGCGGCGCTCGCCCTCCGCACCATCGCGAGCAACGCCCGGCGCTCGGTCTTCCTCCCGCTGAGCGGCATCTTCATCACCCTCGGCGTGCTCTTCTTCCTGCTGCCCCGGCAGACGGCTTACGTCTTCGGGGTCATCTGCGCGTGGCTGGCGGTGAGCGCCGGCATGGAGGCGTTCAGGCGGAGGGCGGATCGGTAGGGAGTGCCATGTCATCGTACCCGCTCAGGATGACAAGTCGCGCGACCATCAGGGGTTGGCGTGCATCCCCTCCGGGGCTGCCTTCTTGGGGCTCCCGAAGTAGCATTCGGCTCTACCCTGCGTCTATCCTCGCCACCCCCACGGATCCGGAGCGAATGCCCCCATCGCGAGTCGCCGTCCTGCTGTGCCTCGGGCTGGCCAGCCTCCCGGGGCCGCTCCAGGTCCAGGCCCAGGCCCGGGCGGTGACCCTGGCGGACGCGATCCGGCTGTCGGAGCGGGTCCAGCCGACGGTGGTCCGGGCGGGCGGCGACGTCGAGACCGCCGCCGCGCAACGCCGGAACGCCTGGGCCGCCTACCTGCCCAACCTGACGGCCAGCTCGTCGGTCGGCGAGTTCTTCTCCGAGGGCCCCTCGCGCATCGATCCCGTGACCGGACAGGTCCTGAACGGCAACAGCACCAACCGCAGCCTCAACACCTCGCTGTCCGCCAGCGTGGATCTGTTTACCGGCTTTCGCCGGGGCGCGGAGATGCGGGCGGCTCGGGCCGGCCAAGGCGCGGCGGAGGCGTCGCTGGTCGATGCCCGCTTCCAGCAGGCCCTCACCACCACGAACCAGTTCCTCGACGCGCTGGCGGCGCAGCAGCTGGTCCGGGTCCGAGAATCCAGCGTGCGCCGGGCGGACGAGCAGCTCAAGACCTCGATCGCCAAGCTGCGGGCCGGCTCGGCCACCCGGTCGGACTCGCTCCGCTCGCTGGTGACCCTGGGCAACGCCCGGCTCGAGCTGGTGCGGGCCGGGACCGACCTCGCCAGCGCCGAGGCGGGGCTCGCCCGGCTGATCGGCGAGACGGGCCGGGTGCGGGCGGCGGACGACTCGGCGTTCTACCAGGTCATGGCGGCGCCCGACACCGCGGCCATCCGCACCGAAGCCGAATCGAAGAGCCCCCGCATCCAGAGCGCCGACGCCGGCGCGATCGCCGCCCGGGAAAACCTCAAGGCGTCGCGCTCCTCCTACTGGCCCAGCCTCTCGCTCTCGGCGGGGACCTCGTGGAATGCCAGCCGCACCAACGACTATGATCTGTTCAACCAGCGGCAGATCAACCTCGGTCTGCGCTGGAACCTGTTCGACCGCTTCGACCGGGAGCTGGCGATCGCCCAGCGGTCGGCGGGCCTCGACGTCGCGGAGGCAACCGCGGCCGACGAGCGGCGGGCGGTGGGGGCGGAGCTGACCGCGCGGCTGGCGGAGCTGGATGCGGCCAGGACCCAGATCGAGATCACCCTCACCAGCGTCGTGGCCGCGACGGAGGACCTGCGGGTCCAGCAGGAGCGCTACCGGCTGGGCGCCTCGACGATCGTGGATGTGCTCACTTCGCAGGAAGCACTCAATCAGGCGGAGGTGGATGTGGTAGTGGCCCGGTTCGACTACTTGCGCGCCAAGGCGTCGCTCGAGGCGCTGATCGGACGGACCCTGTGAGTCCTTCGATCGCCGATACCGCCGAACGCATGGCCATGCTGCCCCCGGACGTGCCGCGGGATGCCGTCATCGTCACCCGGAATCTCCAGCGGGACTACGACATGGGCGGCGAGGTGGTGCACGCGCTTCGCGGCGTGGACATCACCATCCGGAAGAACGAGTTCGTCGCCATCATGGGACCATCGGGCTCGGGCAAGTCGACCCTGATGAACCTCATCGGCTGCCTCGACAGCCCGACCGCCGGAGAGTACTGGCTCAACGGGCACCGGGTGTCGGAGCTGGGCGACGACGCCCTCGCGCGGATCCGGAACAAGGAAATCGGCTTCGTGTTTCAGACCTTCAACCTGCTGCCCCGCGCCACCGCGCTGCACAACGTAGAGCTGCCGCTGGTCTATGCCGGGATGGGATCGCGCGAGCGCCGCAGCCAGGCGGCCGAAGCACTGCGCCGGGTCGGGCTCGAGGACCGGGTCCAGCACAAGCCCAACGAGCTGTCGGGCGGCCAGCGGCAGCGGGTCGCGATCGCCCGCGCGCTGGTCAACCAGCCCAGCATCCTGCTCGCCGACGAGCCCACCGGCAACTTGGATAGCACCACGAGCCAGGAGATCATGGGGCTATTCAAGGGTCTCCACGATGACGGCCAGACCATCGTCCTGGTGACGCACGAGGCCGATATCGCGGCCCACGCGCTGCGGCAGGTGCACCTCAAGGACGGGCGGGTGGAGCGGGATTTTCAGACCATCGGGGGGGCGGCGTGAGCGGGGCCTCGCATCGGGTCCGGCATCGAAGGTCCCTCGCTGCGCTCGGGATGAAGTATGGGTTCGCTGCGGCGGCGATGGCGCCGCTCTTTCTCGTGTCCTGCAAGAAGGAAGCGCCGCCCCCCGTCTATCAGGCGATCCCGGTGGCCCGGCGCGACATCGTGGTCTCCGCCCGGGCCTCGGGCACCATCCAGCCCGACACCGTGGTCGAGGTAAAGTCGAAGGCCTCGGGTGAGATCCTGGAGCTCAAGGTGGAGACCGGCCAACTGGTGAAGCGCGGCGCGCTGATGGTCCGGGTGGATCCCCGCAATCCGCGCAACCTGGTGGCCCAGGCCCGGGCCGACCTGGACGTGGCCGAGGCGCGGCTCGCCAACGCCACCTCGCAGAAGCGGCGGGCCGACGAGCTGTTCAAGTCCCAGTCCATCACGCAGCAGGAGCACGAGACCGCCCTGCTGGACTACGCCAACGCCCGGGCCGAAGTGGTGCGGGCCCGGGTCGCGGTGGATGACGCACAGAACCAGATGGACGATACCAACGTACTTGCTCCGATCACCGGCACGATCATCGAGAAGCTGGTGGAGCGGGGCCAGGTGATCTCGTCGCCCACCCGCGACGTCGGCGGCGGGACCGTGCTCATGAAGATGGCCGACCTGAGCCTGGTGCAGGTGCGAACGCTGGTGGATGAGACCGACATCGGGAAGATCCAGGTGGGCCAGCTCGCGACCGTCACCGTGGATGCGTTCCCCAATCGTCCGTTCGAGGGGTCGGTGCTCAAGATCGAGCCCCAGGCCCTGACCGAACAGAACGTCACGATGTTCCCCGTCCTGGTCCGGATCGACAACCGTGCCGGACTGCTCAAGCCGGGGATGAACAGCGAGGTCGAGGTGCACGTCGGCCAGCGCGAGGACGTACTCGCGGTGCCCAACTCGGCGCTCCGGACCCAGCGCGACGTCGGGTCCGCCGCCGAAGTGCTGGGACTCTCCGCCGAGACGGTGCAGAAGGAGCTGACCGCGTCGGCGCCGCAGCGGAGCGTGGCGGGCGGGCAGGCGGGGGATTCCAGTAGCCCGGCGGGCGGCCGGGCGGGCGGGCCGGACAGCGGCCGGATGCGCCGGGCAACCGCCGGGGGTGCCGGCGGCCGGAGAGGCGGCCGGCCGGTGGACGCGTCCTCCGGCGGGCGTTATATCGTCTTCGTGAAGCGGCCCGGCGGCCCGCAGGCGGTCTGGATCCGCACCGGTCTCACCGATCTGGACTACAGCGAAGTGGTCGATGGGCTCCAGGCCAGCGACTCGGTGCTGATCCTCCCCAGCGCCAGCCTGGTGCAGTCGCAGCAGGAGGCGCAGGAGCGGATCAACCGGATGACGGGCGGCGGCGGACTGCCGGGCATGCAGCAGCAGCAGCAGCAGCAGACGGCGCCGGGCGGCGCGCGCACTGCACCAGGAGGGCGGTGAACCATGCTGGTGGGTGAGACCATCGCGGTGGCGTTTCAGTCCATCCGGGCGAACAAGCTGCGCTCGATGCTCACCATGCTCGGCATCATCATCGGCGTGGGCGCGGTGATCACCATGGTCGCGCTCGGCGCCGGCGCGCAGAAGGCGGTGGAGGACCGGATCGCGGCGCTGGGGGCGAACGTCTTTACGGTCTTCGCCGGCCAGGGCAGCCGGGGCGGCATCCGGATCACCGACCGCACCATCCTCAGCACCGACGACTACGACGCCCTGGTCCGCGGCGCCACGCTGCTCGAGGCCGTGGTGCCGGAGATGCAGCAGTCGCTCCAGGTGAAGTTCGGCAACCAGAACAGCAACATCAACGTGGTCGGCACCACCCCGAACTACCTCGACGTCAAGAACTACACGGTCACCAACGGCCGGATGTTCACCCCGGGCGACGACGAGGCGCGGCAGCGCTACGTGGTGCTCGGGGCCGCCGTCCCCAGGATGCTCGACGCCAACCCCGCCGCGATGATCCACCAGACGCTCCAGATCCGGGGCATCAATTTCGAGATCATCGGGATCCTGAGCGAGAAAGGTTCCGCCGGAGGGTGGTCCAACCCCGACGAACAGGTGCTGATCCCGCTCCAGACCGCGAAGTACCGGGTGTTCGGCTCCGACCGGCTCCGCTCGCTCTCGGTCGAGGTGAAGGAAGGGGTGCCGATCCAGCAGGGGATGGTGGACCTGGAGCGGGTGCTGCGGCGGGAGCATCGTATCCGGCCGGGCGGAGAGAACGATTTCACGATCCGCAACCAGCAGGACATCCTCGCCACCCAGCAGCAGACCACTCAGGTCTTCACCACGCTGCTCGCGAGCATCGCCGCGGTTAGTCTCGTGGTCGGCGGCATCGGGATCATGAACATCATGCTGGTCTCGGTGACCGAGCGCACCCGCGAGATCGGGGTCCGCAAGGCGCTGGGCGCCACTCGCGGCAACATCATGCTCCAATTCCTGGTGGAGGCCCTCGCGCTCTGCCTGGTCGGCGGCCTGCTCGGCATCGTGGTCGGCACCGGCGCGGCCATGGTGCTCGCCCGGGTGATGCTGTGGAACACCCTGATCTCGCCCGCGGCGGTCGTGGTGGCGTTCGGGTTCAGCGCCCTGGTAGGACTCTTCTTCGGGATCTGGCCCGCCCGCCGGGCGGCGAAGCTCGATCCCATCGTGGCCTTGAGGTATGAGTAGCGGATCCGACCGTCCGCCGGTCAGGCGACACCACGGCGTCGTCCGGCTGACCCATTGGCTCACGGCCATCCTGCTGATCGGCATGATCGGCAGCGGGCTCCAGATCTACGCGGCGTTCCCCCATTTCGGCCCCCGGGGGGCGGAATACCCCCTCCCCAACCCGCTCGCCGGCGACACGCCACCGGAGTGGAGCCGGCTGGGCGGCTGGCTGGCCGGGGCACTCAATTGGCATTTCGCCCTCGCCTGGCCGTTCGTCATCACCGGGCTCCTCTACCTCGGCTTCCTCGCCCTCTCCGGGGAGTGGCGGTCTCTGGTCTTTCGGCCCCGCGACATCAAGCCGGCGATCGCGATGCAGCTCTACTACCTCCGACTCCGCCGGGAGCACCCGCCCCAGGGGAAGCACAACGCGCTCCAGAAGGCCGCCTATACCGGAATCGTGATCCTGGGAGCAATTTCGGTGTTGAGCGGCTTCGCGATCTACAAGCCGGTGCAGCTTTCCTGGCTCACGGCGTTGTTCGGGGGATACGAGCTGGCCCGCTACTGGCACTTCGTCACCGTGTGGATCTTCGTCGGGTTCACGTTGTTGCACGTGGCCCTGGTGCTGCTGGTCGATCCGGCGTCATTGCGGGCGATGGTGACGGGCTGGTACCGGGGGAAGTTTCCCAGCCATGACTGAACCCGGGATCGGCCGGCGGGATTTCTTTCGGCTCGGCCTAGCGGCCGGACCCGCCGCGGTGGCCGCCGCGTGCGGATGGGACGGCGGGCCGACGCTCGAGCCCAGGCTCCGCGCGTTCAGCCGGCTCAACGACTGGGTGGGCGAGAAGCTCCTCCTGTCCGGTTCCCGCCTCGCGCCGGAGTATCCCGCGTCGGCACGCACCGCGGACAACGTCTTTCCCAAGTACTCGATCACCTTCAACCGCACCCGGATGTACCCGAAGCCGCCGTCCGGGTGGGCACTGGAAGTGGGAGGGGCGGTGCAGTCGCCCAAACGATTCACGCTGGAGATGCTGGAGGGACTGCCGCGGGTGTCCTATACGGTGAAGCATCACTGCGTCGAAGGTTGGACCGCGATCGGCACCTGGACCGGCGTGCCCGTCTCCGTGCTGGCGGAGCTGGTGCGGCCGCTGCCGGAGGCCGGCTTTCTCCGGTTCGATTCCTTCGACAGCGGATACTCCAACGGCTGGGACCTCACCAGCGCGATGCACCCGCAGACCATTCTCGCCTACGCCTACAACGACCGGCCGCTGACCGCCGAACGGGGCGCGCCGGTCCGGCTCTATTCTCCCATCAAGCTCGGATACAAGCTGACGAAGTACGTCACCACCATGAGCTTCACCCGCGAACGTCACGGCGGGTACTGGGAGGATCAGGGCTATCCCTGGCTCGCGGGAGTCTAACCTTCTCCTGCCCGCGGGCTTGACCCTCGGGCTGCTGGCGGCGCGCGTCTTCGCGGCCCCGGCGCTCTCCAATCCGGCCGGCACCCCCGTCCCGGGCGATCTCCGTCTCATCGCTCCGCCGTCCTACACCGTGCTCGCGCCGATCTACACCCTGTGGGATGGCGTGGCGATGCTCAGCCTCAGCCGGCTGCATGGCTTCCTGGCCGGGTTGGCGCTGATCTATGTCGTGTGGCGGATCCTGCGCCTGGTCCCCGGGTCGCGGCGGTTCGATCTCCGCGGCGAGATCAGGGCGCTCATCGCCGCGCTCGCCTCACTGGCCGCGTTCATCGCCGGCGGACTCCTGTCCCACCGGCCGATGGTCAAGCTGGCGGGAGTCGAGCGGGGGACCGCGGCGGTCGATTTCCACAGCCACACCAACGCGTCGCACGACGTCCGGGGAACCGCGATGGGCGGGTTCACCACCGAGAAGAACCTGCGGTGGCACCAGCGGGCCGGCTTCGACGCCGTGTTCGTCACCGACCACAATACGACCGCGGGGCTGGTGCCGACCGAGGTGCCGCTCGCGCTCTGCCGGGGCCGCGAGGTGAGCGCGTGGCGCGCCCACATCGTGCTGCTCGGCGGGCGGCTCGATTCGCTGTCGGGCCCCTATCGCCGCGACTGGGACGGACTGCGCCGGCTGCTGGCCGATGCCGACACCCTGTATGGAGCCGCCACGGTAGCATCACTCCCGGAATACGATCGGAACCACTGGGGCCGGCTGGACAGTCTGGTCGAAGCCGGCATCGACGGCTTCGAAATCGTCAACGCGTCGCCCAAGGCGAACGAGCTGACCCGCGCCCGGCGGGACACCGTCATCGCCCTCGCCCGCCGGACCGACAGCTTTCTGGTGGGAGTCAGCGACCACCACGGATGGGGGGCCACCAGCATGGTCTGGAGCCTGGTCGATGTCCCGGCCTGGCGCGACCGGCCGGAGCAGCTCTGCTCCGGCGTGATGGAGGCGCTGGAGGCCGGGTTTCCTGCCGTCACCGTGGTGGAGCGCCACCGCCTCCGCCCCGATGACTGGTGGCCCGGCTGGCTGACGCCGATCGCGGTGCTGTGGGAGACCTGGCGGGGCATGGGCTGGGAGATGACGCTGGCATGGCTGGCGTGGATCTGGGCCCTCTGGGTCGTGGGCAGGACACGCTATCTTCCCGCTCCCTGACTATTCCCCGGGACGAGGTACATCTTGTAGCATGCTCCGCACCCGCTTTCTCGGCACCGGCTTCGCCGTGCCCGACCGGGTCGTGACCAACGACGACCTCTCCAAAATCATGGATACCAGCGACGAGTGGATCCGGACCCGCACCGGTATCCAGGAGCGCCGCCACGTCCGAGAAGGGGAGACCGGCGTCGATCTCGCCCTGGCGGCGACCAAGCGGGCGCTGGAGATGGCCGACCTGGCGGCCGGCTCGATCGACGCGATCGTCTACGCCACTTCGACGCCGGACCACTTCGCCCCGGGGAACGGCGTGTTCCTCCAGCGGGCGCTCGGCATCGGCACCGTCCCCGCGATCGACATCCGAACCCAGTGCAGCGGGTTCGTCTATGCCCTCTCGGTGGCCGACGGCTGGGTCCGCACCGGCCAGTACCGCCGCGTGCTGGTGGTCGGCGCGGAGGTGCAATCGACCGGGATGCTGATGACGACCGAGGGCCGCAACGTATCGGTCCTCTTCGCCGACGGCGCCGGCGCGGCGATCGTCGGGCCCACGGAGGAGGAGGGACGCGGGATCCTGGCCTTCGATCTCCACTCTGAGGGCGCCCACGCCGAGAAGCTCTGGGTGGACAGCCCGGGGTCGATGTATCACCCCCGGGTGTCCGCCGAGCAGATCGAGGCGGGCCGGCAGTACCTGGAGATGGACGGCAAGGAAGTCTTCCGCCACGCCGTGGTCCGGATGCCGGAGTCGGTGAAGGCGGTGCTCGACGCCAGCGGCCGTACCATCGCCGATCTCAAGCTGCTGGTGGCCCACCAGGCCAATCTCCGGATCGCGGAGATGATGCAGCGGACGCTCTGTCTCCGCGACGACCAGGTCTACAACAACATCATGTGGTACGGCAACACCACCGCGGCCACGATCCCCATCGCCCTGGACGAATGCGTGAGGGCCGGTCGAATCGGAGCCGGAGATCTGGTGGTGATGACGGCCTTCGGAAGCGGATTCCTGTGGGGCAGTGCGGCCGTAATCTGGTAGACAGTGAAAAGGGAAAGGGAGGAACCCAGCAATGGTTCCTCCCTTTCCCTTTTCATCTTTCACTTTCCCGCAGTTCAAGCTTTACGGATACTTTCTCAGATAGTAGTCCCGGTCCCGGGTTGCCCTGGCGCGGTAGAGGTGCTCCTCGTCGTCTTCCGGGTCGTGCACGAACAGGTGCAGCGAGCCGGGCCACAGGGTGGCCTGAAGCGACCAGTTGGTCGAGGGCGCGTGCAGCACCCACTGGAGCGCGCCGCCGCCGGCGTCGGTGAGATGGACTTCGCTCGCCCGCTCCAGCGGCACGCTGGACGGAATGCCGGCGATCGCCGCCTCGATCGGGTCCAGCTGGAGCTCGGCGTCGCCCCAGGACCGAAACATCACCTTCCCGTGCACCGGAGATTCCGATTCCGGCAATTCGAACTCCGCCTGCCATTCGCCCAAAAGATCCCACGCGTGATCCATGGGACCGATATCCGGTATCTGAACCGTCGGATGTCGTCGTAGCATCGCTGGCCTCCTCCCCATTCATGGTCCAAGGACAGAGTCGCCATCGGCGATGAAGGGTGAATCTTTCCCTCCCGTGTTCCGTACTGGAACGCGAAACCGCGTTCCCTTTTTTCGGAGCATCGCAATGACCTTCTTACTCGTCACCCTGGTCGCGGGCCTCGCTGGGTATCACCTGGCCCGCCGGTTCGTCAGCCGCCGCCTGCGGTTCGTGGATGCGGTCCAGTCCTGGTTCGCACCCCCGCTGGTCGGGTTGACCGCCACGATCCTGTTCTGGCCGCTGACGATGTTGCCCATCATAAGTTTAACTACTGCAATGGCTTTCGGTATCGGTACCGGCTTTGGGACCGCCAGTGGCGCCCGCCAGGCCCGGCGGGCCGACGTGGAATTGAGGCGGCTCGCCCCTTGATCCATACTAGCGATCCCGGCAGCGGCGGCCCATAGACTGGATCACATTTCCGGTGCGGTCTATCTTGCCCCGATGGCAACCATTCAGTGCCGCCGGTGCGGCCAGACTCGCGAAGGCATGGCGTTCCAGCCGTTCCCCACTGACCTCGGCCGCCGAGCCTTCGAACAGATATGCGGCGTATGCTGGGCCGAATGGACAAAAACCCAGCAACAGCTCATCAACCACTACGGTTTGAATCTCCGGGAGCCCAAGGCGAAGGAGTTCCTGTTTCAGAACATGGAACAGTTTCTGTTCCGGGCCGAGCCGGCGGTGTAGCGCCGGTCACATCCGGCCACCGATCCGCAGCACCAGATCGACGGCCGGCCCTCCAGGCTCCAGGTCCTCGGTCATCCCGATCCGCAACTCCCGCTGACCGCGTCCCGCCAGGATCCATCCGAAATCAAACGACAAGTCCCGCCGGTCCAGCGACGGCATCGTCGTGTCGTGATAGTAGGGGCTGTGGAGGAAAAGATTGCCGTAGAGTGACTGCCGGCCCCAGAAGCGCCAGCGCAGTCCGGAGCTGCCCGCCACGAAGAATTTATGCTGCCACCGCTCGAGCGCTCCCTGTGATGGAGTATAGCCGGCGGACAGGCTTCCTTCGAACACCAGCCGCGGATTGACCGGCAGGTGGACGGTGTTGAGCAGGCTCAGCGACACAGTTTCCCGCCCATAACCGGCTGGCCCGGTGTTGGTCGGGAGCGTCAGGGCTGCGACGCTCTGGACCCGCGGGTGGATCCGGAACCCGGCGCCGAGCCGCAGGTCCCCCAGGAAGATGTCCGACGGATCGCGCACCACGGGCGCCTGTCCCGGCAGGTCGGTCGCGTAGAGAAAGTCGTTCCTCGGCCGCTGGTCCCGCTCCGGGATGTCGATGCCGAGCAGACCGTGATACCACTCCAGGAACCCATCGAACATGCCGGCGTACGCGCCCAGCGCTTCCGCCTCCGCGAAAATGAAGGTGCGGGGACTGAGATCGCGGGAGACCGAGGCGCGGATCCGCAACAGCTCGGAGTCGAGGAAGTACGACCCCTCGGGCAGGGCGTTGTCCTCGATGGTGCTGGCATACTCCACGCCGAGGTCGGTTCGCCAGCCGGGAACGGGCGGGCGAAACGGCTCGAAGCCCAGACCGGAGCGCGAGGCGGCGACGGGATTGATCGGACGGTAGGGCGGCAGGCCCTGCGCCGGCAGCATGTCCGGCAGCAGCAGGAAGCAGAGCAGCACGAGGTGCGGCACGATGAGGAGCGGCACGACCCAAGATAAACGCGTCGGGTTGACAAACCCGCGCGCCGGCCGGTACCTTCGGTTCATGCACTCCTCGCGGTTCTTCTACTTTACCAACGCCGGCGCGGCGCTCTTGCCGTCCGGTGTCGGTAGCGTCTTGTAGAACGCCACCGACCGGACCGCCCGACGCCCCGCCGGATTTACCGGCGGGGCTTTTTGTTTTCCATCCCTCGGAGCGTACGTATGCGCGTAGCGATTCAGGGCACCTATGGGTCCTTCAGCGAAGCGGCTGCCCGGCGCCGGTGGCCCGGCCTGGAGACCCTGCCCTGCCGTGAGGCGAAGGACGTGGTGGCGGCGGTCCGCGACGGCGCGGCCGACGCCGGATGCCTGCCGATCGAGAACTCGCTGATCGGATCGGTGACCACCACCTACGATCTGCTCGAGGAGGCCTTCGGCGACGGCACGCTCCGGCTCACCCACGAGATCCTCTACCCCGTCCATCACACGATCATGGCGGTTCCCGGCGCGACGCTCCAGGGGATCAAGCGGGTACTCTCCCATCCCGTCGCCCTGGGACAGTGCCGCCTGTGGCTCTCCGAGCATCTGCCCGACGCGGAGCTGGTGAGCGCGTGGGACACGGCGGGGAGCGCGGAGATCATCGCCCAAGAGGGAAACCCGGCACTGGCCGCGGTCGCTGCCCGGCACGCCGCGGACGCCCACGGCCTGGTTCCCCTGGCCGAACGGATCGAAGACGATCCCACCAATCAGACCCGCTTCCTCACCTTCACCCGATCGGACAGCGCGGAGCTGCCGCCCGCCAGCGGGGGGGACGTGCGCTACAAGACCTCGCTCATCGTGCTGATCGACCACAAGCCCGGCATGCTCGCGCTCACGCTCCAGGCCTTCGGCGTCCGGGGCGTCAATCTCATGGCGCTCCAATCCCGCCCCGAGCGCTCGGCACCGTGGACCTACCGCTTCTACGTCGATGTCGACGGCACGGCGACGGACCCGCGGCTGGCGGAGGCGCTGGAGGAAGTGGAGGCGCTCGCCGCGCGGGTCGTGGTGCTGGGAAGCTACGAGGCATGGGTGGAAGGCTCCCGGCTTTCCGCGCCGCCGCCGACCCCGGCCCACCACACTCAGAAGCCGGACATCCCGCTGATCGACCTGCGCCGCGTCCCGGAAGGAAGCCGGGTGGCGGTGCGGCACCTCGTGTTCGGCGGCGAGCAGCCGGTGCTCATCGCGGGTCCCTGCTCGGTCGAGAGCGAGGGGATGATCCTGGAGACGGCCGACGCGATCGCCCGGCTGGGCGGGGACATGCTGCGCGGCGGCGCCTACAAGCCGAGGACCTCACCCTACGACTTCCAGGGACTCGGCGTGAAGGGGCTGCGCTACCTGGCCGACGCGCGGGAGCGAACCGGGCTGCCGGTCGTCACCGAAGTGCTGAGCTGGGAGGAGGTGGCCGTCGTCGCCCACTTCGCCGACATGCTCCAGATCGGCGCGCGGAACATGCAGAACTTCACCCTCCTCCGGGCTGCCAGCCGGAGCGGCAAGCCGATCCTGCTCAAGCGAGGCGCCGGCGCGACGATCGAGGAGTGGCTGATGGCGGCGGAATACATCCTGGCGGAGGGGAATCCCAACGTCGTGCTCTGTGAGCGCGGGATCCGCACCTTCGAGCGCGCCACCCGGCACACCCTGGACCTCAACGCGGTGGTGATGGTCCGGCAGCGAACTCACCTGCCGGTGATCGTGGATCCGAGTCACGCGGCCGGCCTGCGGGCTCTGGTGTTGCCGCTCAGCCTCGGCTCGCTGGCCGCCGGGGCCTGCGGCCTGCTGGTGGAGGTACACCCGGACCCGGACCGCGCCATGAGCGACGGCGCCCAGAGCCTGGACCTGCCGATGTTCGCGGACCTGGCGGGGCGGGTGCACCCGGGACGGGAGGCACGCAGCCGACTCGCTGTCTGAGCGCTGGCACCTGAACGCAGTGAAGGGGACCATGCCTACATGGTCCCCTTCGCCTTGCTCAGGGTGACAATTCCCGATGCTACGGGACGGTCGTTCCCCTCCGGCCCAAGAACATCCGGTAGATCAACAGCAGAAGCAACGCGCCGATGATCGACGCGATGATTCCGGGCCCTTCACCAGGATTGGCATACCAGCCGAGCGCGCGGCCGAGGAATCCGGCCAACAGGGCGCCCGCTACACCGAGCAGCATGGTCACGATGAAGCCGCCGGGGTCCTTGCCGGGCATCAAGAACTTGGCGAGGGCGCCAACGACCAACCCGATGATCAGGGTCCACAGGATTCCCATAGTTCCCTCCAAGGTGGGCCGAAGATATACCAGCGGTCACGCTGGACATCTGTGAGCGGGCGCACAGGAGGGAGCCAGCCCCTACCTGTCCCGCTCGCCGATCCGTGCGGTGACCGTCTCCCGCTTCCGGTTCCGCATGATGTCCAGCTTGAAGGTTTCGCCCGGCTCGTAGCTCCGCAAGATCCGGAGGAGCTGGGACGGGTTGGAGGGAGCCCGGCCATCGACCGCCAGGACCACGTCCCCGCCCCGGAGCCGCAGGGTGGAATCGCTGGGAGCGCTGATCACCAGCACCCCGTCATTGGTCCCGAAGTATCGGCCCAGATCGGGGTTAAGTGGGGCCAGCTCCAGCCGGCTCAGGGACGAGCCGCTGATGAAGGCCCAGTGTGGGCCAGCCGTTTCGAACCGGTCCATGACGCCCCCGACCCCGACCGGGCCGCCCGGCCGCCCGGGGCCGACCTCCCAGCTGAAGCGTGGGCCGCCGCCCGGGCCGAGCACCATGTCCGGTTCGTCCGCCGTCACCACCGAGGCCGTCCGCCGGTCCTTCCCGCGGCGGTACTCGACCGGCACGGTGTCGTTCGGCTCCAGCCTGGCCGCCAGCTCGATCAGCCGGAGGCCGGGAAGCGACTGGCGCACCCGCAGATCGTTGTCCTCGGCCGATCCGCCCGCGAGCACCGACTTGCCGTCCAGCCGGGTGATGACGTCGCCCGAGCGGAGGCCGGCCTGTTCGGCCGGTCCGCCCGGGGTCACGGCGTCGACGTAGGCGCCGATCGAATCGGTCTCCCGGACCCTGAGATTCACCTTGATGCCGAGCCGGGCGCGGCGATCCATCATGATCCGCATGATCCGGTCGGGCCCGCGCTCCAGGTGTACGATCTCGGGGTCCTGGGCGGACACGAGGGTGGTGGGAGCGCCGATGCCGCCGGCGGCGAGCAGGGCGCTGATGATGGCTTGACGTCGCATGACGGGGATCCTCCGGGCTACAACCCTGCGTGACTGGCGCGGGTGACGTGAACATCCACCAGGGCGTCGAGCAGTCCGACCCGCTCGCGCCAGAGCTTGAGCAGCTCCGCGTCGCGCGACTGCTGCTCCATCAGCTCGACCATTTCCAGCTCGCGATCGACCCGGGCGATCCGGTCCTCCAGCTCCTGCGCGATCCCGGCGGTGCGGCCGTCGAGCACCCGGCTCTCGGGCTCGATGCGCTGGAGGGCGGACTCGAGCGCGCGCGAGCGGACCATCGCCTGCTCGATCCGGTCGGGGCGCAGCCCGGCGTCGGTCCGGGGCACCTCGTTCAGTCCCAGCGCCAGCGCGATCGAGGCGGCCGCGGCCAGGCCGGCCAGCCCGGCGAACCGTGCCCGATGCCGCCGGCGGTCCGCCCGGACCCGCTCGCGAACGGCCGGCCACCGGTCGCGGCCGGGGCGCAGGGAGGGAAGCGCCTTGAGCCGGGCGACCCGCTGGTGCAGCCGCTCCAGCTCGCCCCGGCAGAGCTCGCAGCCCTCCAGGTGGGTCCGGGCCGCCGCGTCGCCCGGCTCGGTGCCGGTCTCCCGCAGCGCGATCAAGATCTCGAGGGAGAGGTGGGTCATGCCACCGCCTCCTCGCCGAGCCAGCGCCGGAGCCTGGCGTGGGCCCGCGCCAGCTGAGACTTGGAGAAGCTGGGCGTCTTGCCCATCATCCCGGCGATCTCGTCGTGGGTGTATCCCTCGACGTCGTGGAGCCAGACCACGGCGCGGGAGACCTCGGGCAGTCGCTCCAGGGCGGCCTCCAGGTCCATCCGCAGGTGGGCTTCCTCCCGGCGGTGGCCGGTCAGCTCCTCGTGGAGCTCGTCGGTGTCGCGATACTTGTTTCGGCGAAGCCGCATGAGCGCTTTGCTCGCGGCGATGGTCCGGATCCAGCCCCAGAGACTGCCCTCCTCCCGATACCGTCCGATGCTCCGGCAGACCTCGAAGAAGGTCTCCTGGAGCACATCCTCGGCGTCCTCGGTGGTCCGGCAGATCCGGCGGGCGAGGTTATAGACCGGGGATTCGAAGGCGCGATAGAGCGCCTCGAGGGCAGTTTCGTCCCCCTGCCGAGCCCGGGCTACGACGGACTCGGCATCGGCCAGGAGGTAGGAATCCATGGAAAGGGTCCGCGACATGGTTGCCTAAAGATGCCTGGGTGAGAGGCAGGGTTGCAGATGGGCGGGGCAGGGGGGCGGCGGGGCAGTAGGCAATGATGACAATTGCAGCACCGTGGCTGTTCACCAGCTGCTGCCCCGCTGCCCCGCCGCCCCGCCTATTCTTCCTCCCATGCCCACGCCTCCCCCGAACTGGCTCCACCACCTCCAGGACGAAGCCGACGCCGCTTTCCTCTACCGGGAGCTGGCCCGCGCGGAACCCGATTCCGGGCGGGCCGAGCTCTACCTCAAGCTGGCGGGGGTGGAGGACCGGCACGTCGAGCAGTGGCGGAAGCTGCTGGCGGAGGAGGGACATCCGGTCGAGGTCCCCCGGCCCGGGGTCTCCGCCCGATTCCGGGCCTGGCTCGCCCGGCTGCTGGGTGGGTCGGTGCTGCTGCCCCTGCTGCTGGCCGAGGAGGGGCGTGAGGTGAAGGGGTACCTCCGGTTGTACGACGCGACGCCCGACGGACCGGTGGCGCCCACCGCGCTTCGGCTGGCGAAGGAGTCCAAGGAGCACGCCCGTACCCTGGCGGACATGAGCGGAGCGGCCGGAGAGCCATGGCACCGCACCGGCGCCGGCGGGTTTCTCCGCAACGTGGTGTATGGATTCAATGACGGCCTCACCGCCAACTTCGGCCTCGTCGCCGGGATGATCGGGGCGCAGGGCAGTCTCGAGATCGCGAGCCACACGGTCGTGGTCGCCGGGCTCGCCGGCATGATGGCGGACGCGCTCTCCATGGGAGCCTCGGGCTACCTCGCCGCCAAGAGCGAGCGCGAGGTGTTCGAGCACGAGATCGCGATGGAGCGGGAGGAGATCCGGCTGATGCCCGACCTGGAGCGGGAAGAGCTCAGCCTGCTCTACGAGGCCAAAGGCATCCCCAGCGGCCAGGCCGCCGCGCTGGCGGCCCAGGTGATGAGCGACCCCGAGCGCGCGCTCGACGAGAAGGTTCGAGAGGAGCTCCGGATCGGTGAGGCCAGCAGCACGCCGATGCGGGAGGCCTGGATCACCGGCACCGCGACCGCGTTCGGCGCGTTCATCCCGGTCGCGCCCCTGCTCTTCAGCACCGAGCCCTGGGCCATCTGGACCTCCTTCGCGCTCGCGATGGCCTCGCACTTCGGCGTGGGAGCGGCGCGCAGCGTCTTCACCGGGCGGGGGGTGTTCCGCAGCGGGATGGACATGTTCCTGGTCGGCCTCGGCGTGGCCGCGGTCGGCTATGTGCTCGGCGACTGGATCGTAGGGGTGCTGTGACCCCTCGGTTCGGCCTCTGCTGTCTGTTTGTCGATGCCCCGATCCGGTTCCGCACGGCGACCCATCGCTACGTCTCCACGCTGTCGAAGGCGGAACGGAAGGCCTACCTCAGCGGCATCGCCGGCGACAACGCGGCGGCGCTCGCCGCCGCCGTGGAGCAATGCGCCGCCCTCGGCATCGGGGCGTTCCGGATCAACAGCCAGATCCTGCCGCTGGGCACCCACCCCACGAGCGGATACGCCCTGGACGCGATCGACAAGAAGGGTGAGATCCGCTCGGCGTTCGAGCGGGCCGGCGCGCTGGCCCGGGACCGGGGGATCAGGCTCAGCTTTCATCCGGACCAGTTCGTGGTGCTCAACTCCGAGCGGGCCGACGTGGTGAAGGCGTCGGCGGAGGAGCTGGAGTTCCAGGCCGGCGTGGCCGAGCTGGTGGGTGCGGACACCGTCGTCTTCCACGCGGGGAGCACGGCCGGCGGGGTGCCGGCGGCGATCGAGCGCCTGGAGCGAGGTCTGGATCTCCTGAGCCACCCCACGCGATCGCGGGTGGCGCTGGAGAACGACGACCACCGATTCACCCCGGCCGATCTGCTGCCGCTGTGCCGGCGCGCGGGTGTGCCCCTGGTCTATGACGCGCACCACCACCGCTGCCATGGCGACGGTCTCAGCGTGAAGGACGCCACCGACTTCGCCGCGGCGACCTGGAACGGGCGGGAGCCGTGGACCCACATCTCCTCCCCGCGCGAGGGCTGGGGCTCCAGCAATCCCAGGCCGCACGCGGACTACATCGATCCGAAGGATTTCCCCAAGGAGTGGCTGGGACGACGGATCACGGTGGACGTGGAGGCGAAGGCGAAGGAGAGGGCGGTGGTGGCGCTGATGGGACAGCTGCGCAAACGGGAGAAGGCCAAGCGAAAGTGACAGCCCGCTACCCCACCACGAAGTTCACCAATCTCCCCGGCACATAGATCCGCTTCCGCACCTGCTTGCCGTCGATGAACCGGGCCACGGTCGTGTCGCCCATGGCGGCGGCGAGGACCGCGTCTTCCGCGGCGTCGCGCGACACCCGGACCTTCGACCGGGTCTTGCCGTTCACCTGGATCACGACCTCCACCTCGTCCTCCACCACCAGCGCCTCGTTCCAGGTGGGCCAGCGGGCCTCGAACACCGAGTGCTCGTGCCCCATCCGCTCCCACGCCTCCTCGGCGAAGTGAGGTGCGAAGGGGGCCAGCATGATGACCAGGTCCTCGACCACCGACCGCTCGCAGCAGTTGTCGGCGCGAAGGGTGTTGACCAGCTCCATCATCGCGGCGATGGCGGTGTTGTAGCGCAGCTCCTCCAAGCCTTCGGTGACCCGCTTCTTGGTCTGGTGCAGCTTCACCAGCACCGGGTGGTGGATCTCGCCGCCACAGGCGTCCAGCCTGATGGAGTCGCTCACCAGCGACCAGACCTTGTCCAGGAACCTTCGCGGGCCGCTGATACTGTCGTCCTGAAAATCGCCGCCTTCCTGGAACGGCCCCAGGAACATCAGGTACATGCGAAAGGTGTCGGCGCCCCAGCGCGCGATGTACTCGTCGGGGACCACGACGTTGCCCCGCGACTTCGACATCTTCGCGCCGTCCTTCACGATCAGGCCGTGTGCCCGGAAGACCTTGAACGGCTCCTCGAAATCCACGTGGCCCAGGTCGTGGAGCACCATCGTGATGAAGCGGGAGTAGAGCAGGTGCAGCACCGCATGCTCGTTGCCGCCGATGTAGGTGCTCACCGGAAGCCAGGTGCGGGTGCGCATCAGGTCGAAGGGGCGGTCGTCGAACTCGGTGCTGGGGTAGCGCAGGAAGTACCAGGCGGAGTCGAGGAACGTGTCGCTGACGTCGGTCTCCCGGCGGCCCCGCTTGCCGCAGACCGGGCAGGGCGCGAAGTACCACTGCTGGTTGCGCGCCAACGGCGAGACGCCGCTGTCGTCGGGCCGGAAGTCCTCCAGCTCCGGCAGCAGCACCGGCAGATCCTTTTCCGGCACCGGCACAGCCCCGTGATCGTCGCAATAGATGATCGGAATCGGGGGACCCCAGTACCGCTGGCGTGAGATGCACCAGTCGTGGATGCGGTACTGCACCACGCCCCGTCCGGCGCCGATCTCCTCGAGCCACGCCGTCACCGCGGCCTTCGCCTCCCGCACCGCCGTGCCATCGAACTTGCCGGAGTTGACCAGCCGCCCGCTCTCGTTGTCGGTGTAGGGCGCGTCCAGCGGCGCATCGCCCGTCTGGTCGGGCTGGGCCACCACCCGGACGATCGGCAGGCCGAACTTGGCGGCGAACGCGAAGTCGCGCTCGTCGTGCCCGGGCACCGCCATGATGGCGCCGGTGCCGTACTCCATCAGGACGTAATCCGCGATCCAGACGGGGATCTGCTTGCCGGTCGCGGGATTGAGCGCGAAGCCGCCGGTGAAGACGCCGGTCTTCTCCCGGTCGCCGATCTTCCGGGAGACCAGGTCCTTCGACGCCGCGGCGCGCTGGTACTCCTCTACGTCCGACTTCCGCTCCGGCGTCGTGAAGGCGCCGACCAGCGGGTGCTCCGGCGCCAACACCATGAAGGTCGCCCCGAACACGGTGTCGGGTCGCGTGGTGTATACCTCGATCACCGCCCCGCCGCCCCGCTGCCCCCCTCCCCGGCCGAACGTGATCTCGGCGCCCTCGGAGCGGCCCAGCCAGTTTCGCTGCGCCGTCGTGGTGCTCTCGGACCAGTCCATCTTGGTCCGGTCGTCGAGGTTGGCCAGCAGCCGGTCGGCGTACTCGCTGATCCGGAAGAACCACTGCTCCAGGATCCGCTGTTCCACCAGGGAGTCGCAGCGCTCGCACCGGCCGTTGATGACCTGCTCGTTGGCGAGCACGGTCTTGTCCTTGGGACACCAGTTGACCGCGGCCGCCCGCTTGTAGGCCTTCCCCGCCTTGAGCAGCTGGAGGAAGATCCACTGGGTCCACTTGTAGTAGCGCGGGTCGGTGGTGGAGAGCTCGTGCCGCCAGTCGAACATGCCGCCGATGCGCGTCAGCTGGCGGCGGAAGTTCTCGATGTTGCGCGGGATCAGCTGGGCGGGATTGATCCCGACCTTGATCGCGTAGTTCTCGCTGTGGATCCCGAACGCATCGAAGCCCACGGGCTCGAAGACGTCGTGGCCCTGGAGGCGCTTGAACCGGCCGTAGGCGTCGCTGCCGGTAAAGGCGAACATGTTCCCCACGTGCAGGCCTTCGGCCGACGGGTAGGGGAACATCATGAGGTTGTAGAACGGCCGCGCCGCCCGGTCGAGATCGGGCTCGTTGGTGTGGCGCTCGGCCCAGCGGGCCTGCCACTTCGCCTCGATAGCGTCGGGGCGGTAGGCTTCGTCGATCGGCGCGGCGGGTGCCGGCTGGCTGGTATCGGTCATCGTCACAATCGCGATTTCGGGCCGTAAATCTAGCCCTGCCGGTGGGTTAGCGAAACCCTATGACTGCGGCGGGCGCGCGGAGCGTTATTCTCTCTGGATCCACGGACCGGTGGAAAACCGCGCCCGGGCCGGCGGCGTTGCTACGGTGCAGCGCGGTCGGCCACCTCAGCTCCTCGGTGACGATGGTGGACGACCGCATGGAACGTCGAGTCAGCCGGGAGTCCGGCGCGCCACCCAGCGGCACCTCCGACGGCGATCGGGTGCAGGGCCCCGGCCCGGGGACCGGCCCCCGGCTCCTCGACCTCGGTCGGGAGGCCGCCCTGCGCCGGCGACTCATCGCCCGGGACGAGCGGGCGCTGGCGGAGCTGGTGGACCTCGCGTCGCCATGGCTGCTCAACATCGCGCGGGGCATGCTGCGGGACGAGGATGAGGCCGAGGAGGTGGTCATGGAGGCGTTTCGGACCATCTGGAAGAACGTCGCACCGGCCGGCGACGGTCCCACCGGCCTGATGCCATATCTCATGCGCGTCACCCGGCATCGCGCGATCGATCGTCTCCGCCGCAGGCGGCGTCAGGAGCGAAAGCTGGCCGCCGTCGCGGCGGCGTCGGGTCCGGCCGCCGACCCGCCACGCGAGCCGGATGAAGCCGGCACACCGGGATGGCGGGTACATGGCGAGGTCCACTCGGCCCTGGAGGCGTTGCCACCAGATCAGCGGGCGGTCGTCCAGCTCGCCTACTTCGAGGGGCTCACCCAGGCGGAGGTCGCCGCGCGGTTGGGCATTCCGCTCGGGACGGTCAAGACCCGCCTCCGCCTCGCCTTCGGCCGGCTGCGCGCCGCCCTGGCCGGGCTTCGGGACTGGGTGCTATGAAGCCGCACGAATGGTTCGTCGAGCACCGTCTGGAGTACGCCACCCGGACCCTGGACCACGACGACGCGACGGTCTTCGCGGCGCACCTGACCCAGTGCGAGGAATGCCGCGGGGAAGTCACGCTGATCGAGGAGGACCTCCAGTGGCTGCCGATGGCTGCCGCGGCGACGGCGCCGAACCCGGATGCCGCCCGCCGCATTCTCCGCGGGGCCCTGGATCGTCCCGCCTCTCGCCGACCGAGCTGGCAGGTGCCGGCGGCGCTGGCCGCGTCCGCCCTCCTGGTAGCGGGCGGGTGGTACCTGGGGGCCGGCCGGTCGCGCGAGCTGCAACGGACGGTGGAAGCGCGCGAGGCGAAGGTGGCGGCGCTCCAGGACACCCTTTCCATCATGCGACAGGCCGGCCGGATTCTCCAGGCGAACCTCGAGGTCGGCGACGCGCGAGGCGGGCTCCTCATCTTCGCGGATGAAACCACCCACCGCTGGAACGTCGTCATCCACGGACTTCCACCGGCTCCGGCCGGGTTCCGCTATCAGTTCTGGTTCATCTGCGAGAACAACATGGTGCGCGGTGCCGCCGTCGCCGGCGACACCCTGCGTCCGACGATCTTCGCCACCGACATGCCACAGCCCCAATCGTGCCCCACGGTGAAGGGCGCAGCCCTCACGGAGGAGCCGATGGAGGACGCCCACGGCCCTCCGCGAGGGAAGTCGCTCGCTCACTTGATGCTGTGAAGTGAACAGCTCGGGTCTGATTCTTCCTGCGGTGAAGTAGCGAAGATCGGCCCGCCTCAGCTCGATGCCTTCTCGAACAGCGGCAGGTACTGGCCGTATCCCTCCGCTTCCAGCCGGCTCACCGGAATGAACCGCAGCGCCGCCGAGTTCATGCAGTAGCGCAGGCCGGTGGGCTGGGGGCCGTCGTCGAACACATGCCCCAGATGGGAATCGGCGTGGGCCGAGCGCACCTCGGTCCGCTCCATGAAGAGCTTCTGGTCGGTGTGCGTGGTGACATTCTTGGGCTCCAACGGCCGGGTGAAGCTCGGCCACCCGGTCCGGGAGTCGTACTTGTCCAGCGAGCTGAACAGGGGCTCGCCCGAGACGACATCGACGTAGATCCCCGCCTCGTGGTTGTTCCAGTACTGGTTGTGGAACGGGGCCTCGGTGTCATCCTGCTGGGTGACTGCGAACTGCTGCGGCGTGAGCTGCTTCTTGAGCTCGGCCGTGGTCGGCTTCTTGTAAGTCATTGGATCCCACCCCTTGGCCTGGGTCTGGGCGGAGGCCGCCGGCGCCGCGATCGCCAGCACCAGCCCCGCCAGGGCCCAGCCGGTTACCCGAGTCGCCAAACTGTTTCCATTTCGAGCCATGTAGCCTGCCGCTAGTCGGAGTTACCCCTTTAACGCTCCAGAGGGCGATTTGGATTCCGTCTTCTCCTCTTCGCCCCTGGCCGGGGCCGGCTCCTGGAAGAACGCCAGCAGGTCCTGGTTCACCCGGTCCTTCCGGGTGGAGCAGATACCGTGGCCGTCTCCCTTGTACTCGATCAGTCGGGCGCCCTTGATGAGCTTGACCGACTTCCGCGCCGCCGCGTCGATCGGGACGATCTGATCGTCGTCACCATGGATCAGGAGCGTGGGGACGTCGAACTTCCGGAGATCGTCGGTGAAGTCGGTTTCGGACAGCGCCTTGACGCACTCGTACTGATTCCGCAGCCCGCCCATCATGCACTGCAGCCAGAACGAGTCCCGAAGCCCCTGGGACACGGTCGAGCCGTCGCGGTTGGTGCCGTAGAACGGCGTGGCAAAATCCTTGTAGAACTGGGCCCGGTCGGTCTGCATGGCGGTACGGAGCCCGTCGAACACTTCGAGCGGCAGGCCGCCCGGGTTCGCGTCGGTCTTCAGCAGGAACGGCGGTATCGCGCTGATCAGCACCGCCTTGGCCACCCGCGCGGTGCCGTGCCGCCCGATGTAGCGGGCCACCTCGCCGCCACCGGTCGAGTGAGCCACGTGAATCGCGTCCTTGAGGTTCAGCGCCCGGACCAGCGCGGCCAGGTCGTCGGCATAGGTGTCCATGCGGTTGCCGTCCCACGGCTGGCTGGAGCGGCCGTGCCCCCGGCGGTCGTGGGCGATGCAGCGGTAGCCCTGGCCGGCGAGGAAGAGCATCTGGTCTTCCCACGCGTCGGCGGTCAGCGGCCAGCCATGGCTGAAGACGACCGGCTGCCCGGTGCCCCAGTCCTTGTAGTAGATGTCGGTTCCGTCCACCATCGTGATCGTCGGCATGTCCTGAACCCTCGATTCTCGAGCGTAGATCCTCTGGATGCACATCGGGCGCCGGGGATGGCAGACCTCGCCTCCGCGACGCACATTCTCTACCCAAGATCCTCCAATTCACAACGCAGCGAAAGGGACGCGTCATGATCAACATCGTGACCTTCACGCTGATCCATGTGGCGCTGAGCCTGGCGGGCATCGTTGCGGGACTGGTCATGGCGGGAGGACTGGTGGCCGGCAGGCGGCTGGACGGCTGGACCGGACTGTTCCTTCTCACCACCACGCTGACCAACGTCACCGGCTTCTTTTTTCCCTTCGTCACTTTCATTGCGTCCCACTGGGTGGGAGTCATATCGCTCATCATCCTGCCCGTGGTGAGCTATGCGCTCTATACCAAGCATCTCGCCGGGCCGTGGCGCCGGGTCTATGTGATCGGCGCGGTCACCGCGCTCTATCTCAACGTCTTCGTCCTGGTCGTGCAGCTGTTCCGCCGGTTCCCTGCCCTGCTGGCCTCGGCGCCGACCCAGCAGGAGGCGCCGTTCCTTGTGACTCAGCTCGGCACCCTGGCGGTCTTCATCTGGCTGGGCCGGGCGGCCGTTAAGGGATTCACCGCCGAACCGGCGGGGCGACCCTAGGCCGCCGTGATCGCTATCGGCTTGCGTCGGGGAGGGCGTGGCCGCACTGTACCAGCATGATGACGGCCCTCCGCGCCAGCCTCGGCTGTCTCCTCGCCCTCGGGTTCGTTGTCCGGATGGTGGCGACCCCGGTGTCCGGCGGCTGCGCCCCGGCGCGGACGGGCGGCCACCATCAGCAGGACCACCGGCACCACGGCTCGGACCTGCCGGCCTGCGTCTGCATCGCTCACATCTCCACCGCGGCACCGGTCGGGGAGCCAGTACGGCTGGTGGCCCGCGCGGCGCAGCCCGACACCGGCGATTCGCCCGCCACGCACCGCACCATCCCCCAGGGCTCCTCGGCTCACGTTCTCCCCTTCCCGATCGGTCCTCCCGCAGCGGCCTGACGCCCGTAGCTCTCCGGTAACACCGCGTTCGCTGCCGAATTCCCGCCGGGTCATGCCACCGATGGATGACACCGGCGCTGGGAGTGCACCCGATGATCGTTGGCCGATCGTTCCTTGCGGTATTTCTCATGGCGTCGCCCGGCTTGCTGGCGGCCCAGCACGAGCACGCCGCCAGCGACACCGCCGCGGCGACGACGCTGGCGCCCATCACCGTGGTCGGCGCACGGAGCTCCGCCGTCGCCCCGCCGGTCGAGGCCATCGAGGTGCCGGCCGAAGCGCTGCACCGGGCCCCCGCCTCCACGCCGTACGATCTGGTGCGGCGCACGGCGGGCATCGAGGTCCACGAGCAGGGACAGGGGCCGGGCTTCGCCTCCGACGCGGTGATTCGCGGGTTCACCTCCGACCACTCCTCCGACGTGTTGTTGGTGATCGACGGCGTCCCGGTCAATCTTCCGATCCACGGGCACGTCGAAGGCTACGCCGACTGGAGCGTCCTCACACCGGCGTCGCTCGCCTCGATCCGGGTGATCCCGGGTCCCTCCAGCCCGATCTACGGCGACTTCGCCTTCGGCGGCGTGGTCGAGGCGGTGACCGCGGACGATGCGACGGGCAGCGAGGGCGTCATCCGGGGCTCGAGCTATGGGGACGCGGGCGGGTGGTTCCGCACCGGCTACCGCTCGGCGGCCTCGGGCGGCCTGGTGGCGGTCGATGGCCAGCGGCAGCAGGGCTGGCGCGAAAACGACGACTATTGGCTCGGCAACTTTGTGGCGCACGGGTGGCGCAAGGCGGGTGCGGGCCGGCTGACCGGCGGCGCGATGCTCTACGGATCCACCTGGAACTCCCCCGGCTTCGTCTCGGTGGAGCGCTACAACGACGACGACCTCGAGGCGGCGGCCGATCCGACCGACGGCGGAGGCGCGGGGCGGCTGATCCTGCACGGCCACTACAACCGCCCCGTCGGCGAGGCCGTGACGCTGGAGACCTCGCTCTGGACCCAGGGCGTACGGTCGCACGTCTATCTGAATATCCCGCACGACGGCACGGTGTCGCAGTCGGAGGAGGAGGACCGCAGGATCGCGGCGGGGGGTGAGGCGCGGCTGACGTGGCGGAGCGGCAGCACCGAGCTGTCCACCGGACTCAGCGGCCGGGGCGACTGGACCCGCTACGAGCTGTTCGACACCGAGGCGAGGATCCGGGCGGACCAGGACCAGGGCAACGACGGCCGCTACCGCAGCGGAGCGGGGTTCGTGCGGTGGCGGGGCCTCCTCGCGCAGCGGATCGCCTACGACTTCGGAGGCCGGCTCGACCTGATTCACTACGCCAGCCTCGACCGCCTGGTGACCGGCGCCGGTTGGCGGAGCGAGACCCGGCTGCTGGCGAACCCCAAGATCGGCGCGCGCTATCTGCTCTCCGACCGGGTGTCGCTGCTGGCGTCGGTCGCGCGCGGATTTCGCGGCGCGATCGGGGTGATCGGCGATCCGTTCCGGCCGCCGGTCACCTTGTGGGCCAAGGAGGTGGGCGCGAGCTATCGAACCGACCGGGTCGATGCGCGTCTGGCGCTGTTCCGTTCCGACGTCGCCAACGAGCGCATCCTCGACCCGGTGACCCGCGAAGTGTCGGACGCAGGGCGGAGCGTCCGGCAGGGCGTGTCGTTCGACCTGGCGGTCAGCCCGGCCGCTGGGATCCGGCTCGCGGCGGAGGGCACCTGGAACGACGCCCGCATCACGGAAGTGGCCGGCGGCGACCTCACCGTCCCCGCCCTTTCGGTCGCACCGCCGCGAGAGTTCCCCACGCCCCGGCTGCACGACGTCCCGCTCGAGCCCGGCGCCAGGGTGCCCGGAGTCGCCCGATACAGCGGCCGGGCCGGTGTCGAGGCGAGGCTGACAGGGGCGGTGGATTCCCGGGCCGGGGTCCGGATTTCCGGCCCCTTCACGCCCATCGGCGAGCCGAGCGTCCGCACCAAGGGCTACGAGCTGCTCGACCTGGGAGCCACGATTCGCCTGGCGCAGGGCGGCCCAAGTCTCGATATCGACCTCCTGAACGTCCTAGATGCCAGGTACCCCGAGCTCCGGGCCTCCGGCTTTCTCAATCCCGGGTCTCCGCGCAGCGTGCGGCTCGCCCTCCGGCTGGGCCGCTCCGAGTAGACCGTTTACCCTGAACCAGGAGGCCTCCCATGAGATGGTCCGCCTACCGCTACGTTCCCCTGATCCTTGGCGCGCTGGCCTTCGCCGCCTGCGGAGACGACGATGAAACCGGCCCGGGAGAGGATCACACCCCGGAGGATGCCCGGCTGTTCGTCAATGGAATCGACCGGACGGCTGACGGTCTGACTCTGGTCCAGGAGCAGACACTGCGGGTGGAGATCCGGTTCGTCGACGCCGAGGACGTGGTGATCGACGGGATCGACGCCGACCATTTCTCGAGTCTCACGTTCAGCCCGGCCACCCTCGCGACCACGGCGAACGTTGAGAACGAGAACTTTCAGAAGGACGTGACCACCACGGCGGCCGCGCCGGCGACCGGCCAGGTGACCGTGGGCTACGGGCACGACGAGGACGCCGACGAGCTTCAGTTCGGACCCTTCCCCGTGACCGTGATCGGCGGGGGCGGCGGCGGTCCGGTCGTCCGGTTGGGGAACTAACGCTCCGGGGCGCGGCACGTCAGATGCAGACGCGTTGGACCCGATACCATAGATCAGGAGTCGCCATGTACCGCCCTTTCCTAGCTTTCCTCCTTCTCGTCGCCGTCGCCCGTCCGGGAGCGGCCCAGGGGACCAGGAGCGCGGCGGACAGCGTTCGCGCGGCGGTGAAGTCGGCGGGGTTCGCGGCGGGCCTCAGCGTGTATCCCGCGTCTCATTATTGCGACGGCTCGGCCTCCGCGGCGATGCAGCCGCTGGAGCCGCGGGTGCTGCTGGACCGCATCCAGCTCGCGTCCAGCTGCGGATTCCGGCTGGTGATCGTGCCGCCGAGGCGGATGCTCACCACCAACCGGAAGACGGTCGGACCCTTCTCGGTCGAGGACGCGCAGCGGCTGATGGACCGCTACGCCGAGGTGCTGACGCCGGACACGCTGCGGAAGTACCGATCCACGATCCTCGGCCTCAACCTGGCCGACGACTACAACTGCGAGCCGTGCTGGGGCGGCCGGAAGATCACCCAGGCGGAGATCGTCACCTGGGCGGAATACACCCGGCAGAAGCTCCCCGGCCTCGCCCTCGGCGTGCGGAAGACTCCGGACTGGGTCGAGGCGCACCCGCGGCTCGCGCCGCTGCTGGACTACGCGTGGGCGCAGTACGACACCAAGAAGGGCGACGCCAAGGAGTTCTACGACGATGCCGCCACGGTCGCCGGCCGGCTGGGGATGCGGGTGGTGATGGGGGTCAACGTGGAGGACTGCTACGGCGGGAGGACCCGCCCCTGCTCGCCCGAGGACCTGGTGAAGTTCGGCACCCTGGCTATCCGGCACCCCGGCAGCTGCGCGTTCATCAGCTGGCGCTACAACGAGGCGACCTGGGAGCGGCCGGGGATGCGCGAAGCGTGGGAGGAAGTCCTGAGCGCGGCGAAGCAGCGTCGGGCGGCCGATTGCCGGAGGCGCACCGACTCCTAGGCCGGTGCGCTCTGCCTAGCCGCGCGTCGCTCGCGCTCGTATTATCCGCCGATGGGTGAGCCGTTCGACCACCTGACGTCCGCCCTAGCCGACCGCTACCTGCTCGAGCGCGAGCTTGGCGCCGGTGGGATGGCAACTGTATTCCTCGCGCACGATCCCCGCCACAACCGCAAGGTCGCCGTGAAGGTCATGCACCATGACCTGGCCACCTTGATCGGGCCCGAGCGGTTCCTGAAGGAAATCGAGACCACCGCCAACCTGCAGCACCCGAACATCCTCCCGCTGTTCGACTCGGGCCGCGTGGCCGGCACCGTCTTCTTCGTGATGCCGTACCTGGAGGGCGAATCCCTTCGCCGCCGGCTGGACCGCGACACCCAGCTCCCGGTCGCCGACGCCATCCGGATCGCGACCGAGATCGCCGCGGGACTGGACTACGCCCACCGTCGCGGCGTGGTGCACCGTGACGTCAAGCCGGACAACGTGCTGTTTCACGACGGGCGGGCGATGGTGGCGGACTTCGGCATCGCGCTGGCCCGGAGCGACGCCGAAGGCGGGAGCAGGCTGACGAGAGCGGGCGTGAGTCTAGGCACGCCGGAATACATGAGTCCCGAGCAGATCTCCGGCGAGCACAAGGTCGATCCCCGGAGCGACATCTATTCGCTGGGCGCCGTGCTCTACGAGATGCTGAGCGGCAGGCCGCCGTTCAGCGGGCCTTCGGTGCAGGCGATCTACACCCAGATCATCACGGATGACCCCGAGCCGCTGGTGCAGGAGCGGAAGGCGACTCCGCCGCACGTGGACGCCGCGGTGCGGCGGGCGCTGGAGAAGCTGCCGGCGGACCGGTGGCAGACGGCGGGGGAGTTCGCCCAGGCGCTGGCCGGCACGGGGCCGCCGAGCGGGATGGAGCGGCGCCGCTCGAGCCTCCTGCCCTGGGGCGTCGCGGGGTTGCTGCTCGCCGCGCTGGGTTGGGTGACCGTGCGCAACGGGCAACGCCCGCCCGCGGCGGCCGGGACCATGCGGTTCAGCGCCGAGCTGGGGTCGAACGTGCAGTCCACCTTCACCCCGATCGTGCGCATGAGTCCCGACGGCCGGCAGCTCTTCATCACCGCCATGGTGAACCGGAGCGAGGAGGTGCTGCGCCGCCCGCTCGACCGGATGAGCATGGAGGTGATCCCCGGCGCCGGGCAGGGCGACCAGGGAACCGGCAACAGCCGGCCCTTCGTCTCACCCGACGGGAAGTGGGTGGCCTATCACAAGAGTGGCAGGCTCCGGAAGGTGCCGGTGGAAGGCGGGCCGCCGGTGGACCTGGGGGTCTCCGATTGGGCCGGCGGGAGCTGGGGGAGCAACGGCCGCCTGGTGTACAGCCAGTCCTACAACACCGGGCTGTGGATGGTGAGCGAGGGCGGCGGCGACGAGCGCATGCTCACGGCGCCCGACACCGCGAAGGGCGAGCTGGGCCACTGGTGGCCTCAGATCCTGCCCGACGGCGACCATGTGATCTTCACCGCCTACCGCACGCCGATCGAGAAGGCGACCATCGAAGTCTTCCGCATCAGCACCGGCGAGCGGAAGGTGCTGTTCACCGGCGGCGTCTTTGGATCGTACGTGCCCACGGGGCATCTGCTCTACGCCCTGGGAGAGACCATCCGGGCGGCGCCGTTCGATCTCAAGCGGCTGACGGTCACCGGGCCCGCGCTCCCGGTGGTCGACAGCGTCGCGATGAATCCGACCGACGGCGCGGCCGCGTTCGGCGTGTCGGAGACCGGGACACTGGCGTACATGCCGGTCAGCTCCTACGTCACCGAGTCGGACGTGGTGCTGGTGGACCGGCGGGGCAACGCCACCAGGGCCCTGCCCACCGCCGACCGGTACAATCACCCCCGCCTTTCACCCGATGGATCGAGAATCTCGGTCGATATCCGCTCCGCCAACTCGATGGGCGACGTCTGGGTATTCCAGGTCGGACGTCCAGGCGGCATCCGGCTTACGGCGGAAGGCGGCCGGGACTTCGGCGCCGAGTGGACCGCCGATGGCCGGGAGCTGATCTACAGCAGCGAGCATCCGTTCTTCGATCTCTACCGCCGCACCGCCGACGCGAGCCGTCCGGCCGCGCCATTGGCGACGGGCGGACACGACCGTTACATCGGATCGGTCTCCAAGGACGGCAAGCAGCTGGCCTACTTGCTCAGCACGCCGGGCGGCACCGAGCTGTGGACCGTGCCGCTGCAGGGCGAGCCGAAGGGCGCCCGCTATCTCAGGAACGGGTTCAACCTGGCCCATGCCGCGTTCTCACCCGACGGCCGCTGGATGGCGTACGACTCCGACGAATCGGGACGGGTCGAGGTCTACGTGCAGTCGTATCCCGACCCCAACCAGCGGCGCTGGAAAGTGTCGCCGGGCTCCGGCTCGGAGCCGCTGTGGACCCGGGGCGGCCGGGAGCTGGTCTATCGGAACGGCGATAGCGTCATGGCCGTGGGCATGGACTTGGAGAACGGACGGAGCGGGCCGCCCGTTGCGCTGTTTGCGGGCGCCTACCCGGACAATCCGGGGTGGACGCGCCCGCGCAGCTACGACGTCACCCCGGATGGCGAGCGGTTCCTCATGACCCGGCTTCCCCCGGATCGCCCTCCCCCGCAGATCGTCGTCGTGCTGAACTGGTTCGACGAGCTGCGGGCGAAGGTGCCGCGGTAGCCGACCTCTCTCACGCCGCCGACAGCAGCGCTTTCAGCGCCTCGCGCACTCGCGCCAGGTGGTGGAAGCTGTGCCGGACCGCGTGATCCTCCAGCACGAACTGACAGGTGAGCGGGGCGCCGGAGTTGAACGCGACCGGTGCGGCCCCGTCGAGCTGCTCGTCGCTCAGCTCCCGGATCGCGGCCGCCGCCGCCGCGCTGTTGCGCCGGAGCAGGTCCACCGCCGCCTGCTTGGTGACCCCGTCGAACTCCCGGGCATGCGCGGCGTTGATCTCGTGGACCTGATCCCAGGTCACTTCCAGGGGCTTCCCCTCCGCGACGATGCGGGCCACGTCGATCTCGATGGGGTACATCGTGGCCACGTGGTGGACGATGACGCCGACCTTGCGTCCGTCCCCGGCGGTGCGGGTCTGCCATTCGGCCTCGGTGAGGCCGGCTGCGAAAGTGGCAAGGGCTTGGGCGCCTTGCTCGAGACGGGTGGCAAGGGCGTCGGCACGACGGCTCATCGGATCGACCTCTGCTGTAGGGCGCCTGGGGCGCGGACTGGGAGACGTCACTGATTGATGAATGCGCAGGGCCGTCGGTGGAGCGGACAGCGGTCAGGGGAAGGTGTCGGCCGGGGACGGACTGATCCAGGGACGGCACCCGGGCGGCGGGTCGGTCGGCATCGGCGCCACCGGATAGCCGTCCGCGGTGGCGGCCCGGAGCCGGGTCGAGTCGCTCAGGTCGAACAGCTCGAGTGTGACGGACTGGAACTGGAGCGAGGGACGGGAGAGCGAATCCCGCTTCACCCCGATGGTGCCGAGATAGCCCTGGACCGCCGGGCGGGCCGTGCGGTAGGGGCGGGCGGCAAAGGACAGAAGCCAGAGCCGGCTGGTTCCGCGGTAGCGGTCGACATCGCGCAGGTAGGCGCGGGTATCCAGCCGATCGCAGATGGCGGTGCGCCATTCGCCGGCGCGGATGCCGTAGCGGGGCCCATAGTACAGCATTCCGACCCGCGCGAGCGGGAAGACGTGGATCGAGTCGCCGGGCCGTCGGTGCTGCTGGAGATAGGCCAGCATGGCGCGGCTGGGCTCCACCTTGTAGGGCGGGGGGTAAGCGGCGAGCGCCATCAGCGGCGCCAGCAGAAGTCCCGCCATGACCGCGGTGCCCGCCGCCGGATGCCCGCGCGCGGCGAGGCGCCTGATTCTCTCGGCACCCGCCGCGATCGCCAGCAGGAGGCCCGGGAGCAGGTAAAACATCAGCCGGCCCCGGAACGGATACTGCTGGGCCGCGGCGGCGCCGAGCGCCACAACCAGGGGCCCGGCCAGCAGGAGCGCGAGGTCCCGCCTCCGGCGCCACACCGCCGCAACGCCGATCAGCGCGACCGCCTGCTGCAACGCCGGCCAGGGGTAGCGCAGCATCGTGGGATCGGAGAAGGCGGAGAGCGCCGAACCCCACAGCCAGCGGAGCGCGGTGGCCGGGTCGAACGGCAGAGGCAGGAACCCGGGACTCCAGAAGCTGCGCATGAAATCGCGGGTGGACGGCGTCATGCTGTGCTCGCCGGCGGCGACCGCGACGAGAGCGCTGGCGGCCCAGATGGGCATCACGATCAGCAGCACCCGCAACACGGCGCGATCGCGGGAGAGCAGCCACTCGACGGCGAATGCGAGGCCGATCCCCGCCATCACGATGACCGAGGCCTGGGAAAGCCAGCTGAACAGGAATCCCGCGAGCCCGAGCAGCACCAGCCTCGCGGCGGGCAACCGGCGGTCGCGAAGGTCGAGCGCGACCAGCAGGAGCAGGATCGCGAGCGTGGCGTCCAGCTCGTACTGCTTGACCTCGGACGCATAGCGGATGAACGGGACGCCGATCGCGCCGAGCGCGACCGCGAACGGCACCGCCCACCCGTCGAGTAGCCGCTCGGCCAGCCGCCGGAAGAGCAGCAGGCCCGCGATCCCACAGAGGAAAGGCACCACCCGCAGCGCGAGCTCGCTCTCGCCCAGCAGGGCCACGGCGAGCTTCTCGGCGAGCAGGAATCCCCGCGGCGCCACCTGATCGAGGTACAGCGGCTGGGTGAGCAGCTGGCTCAGCGGCAGCCCGACGATGTTGCGGGAGAGGAGTATCTCGTCGAGCCAGAAGTTGTCGTTGGCGAGGTAGGCCCACACGCGCAGCCCCACCCCGACCAATACCAGAGCGGTGAGCAGCCGAGGGTCGACGTCGCGCACTGCCGGGCGAGTGGTCACACTGGGACACGAACTTACCGCTTCGGAGCCGAGGTGCCAGAGGGTGGAACATCTCGTTCCACCCCGTATTGCCGCGATACAAGCCGAAAGCCCTGCCGTCTCCCGTAAATCACATCGCCTCAACTGCTTACAGGCGGTGCACAAATTGGCGCATCGCTTGCCTTTCTCCCGGCCGGCGCCGTTGGAACCGGCGTCCGGTGCATCAGATCATTTCGGGCTTCTATCAGGAGACAAGGGCAATGAGAAAGCTTCACTTGCTGGGCGGGATCGTGATCGCGAGCTTCGCGGGCGGTCTGGGGGCGTGTTCGGACGAGTCGTCAAACGCGTCGGAGCCGTCGGCCCCGACCTTGGAGGCAGCCACTTTCGATGCTTTGGCGACCGGCGGCGTCCGGGTGCGGTGCGAACGACGCTCGGATCGGTCGAAGATCTCGGTGGACGGAAGGAACCTGAATCCGCGAGCGGGCGTGTATCGGGCAAGGGTCCGCGCCGCGGGTGGCACCGCGACGTCCGGCACGAGACGGGCGGCGGGTGGTGAGGCCGAGTTCGACTTCGACAGCAACACCGGCGAGGGCGGAACCAGGATCGCCCGCGGATTCATTCGCGCGCGTCCGGGGCCGGACGTCGTCGGGGAGATCCTCACCGCGGCGGGGCAGGTCGTGGCAACCCGCGGCGTGGAGTGCGAATCGAAGTAGTCTCGCTGTCACCTGGCTGCCGGCCGTTCACGTCACCGACGACCGGCAGCTCGGCGTCAGGCCAGACTGGAGACCTGTCGCAGTTGAGGCCCCAATTGTCGCAAACGAGACCTTACGCGGGGCGGAGCACGCCGGCAGACTGGGGCATCCCCAATGCGTTGGTGGGCCATGAACTTTGAGCCGCAGAAGTTCTTCATCGGTCTCATCGATTTTTTCTCCATTATCCTGCCCGGCGCGATTCTCACCTACCTGATCAAGGGGAGCGTCGGTCCTTCCATACTGGGCACCGAATACCAAAAGCTTTCGGGCGCTGAGGCCGCCATCGTATTCCTGGTCAGCAGCTACCTGGTCGGCCACTTCGTCTTCCTGCTGGGCGCCTGGCTGGACGAAGGATACGATGTCTTCCGCAAGACCACGATCAAGCCGCGCATCCGGGAGCTCGCGTGGCGCGGCACGCTTCCGCGAGGGTGGCGACGGGCGTTGACCTGGTTGGTCTTCAAGCGCGAGCGGGATCTCGCGGTTAGTAGCGCAAGCAGAATCAAGCATGCCTATCTGGCGCCTTTGCAGGCCCATTCCGGCGTCAACACGTTCCAGTGGGCCAAGGTGCACCTGTCAGCGGAACACCCGGACGCGCTGGCCACCGTGCAGCGATTCGAAGCCGATTCCAAGTTCTTTCGCAGTCTTGTCGTGGTACTCCTGCTGTTGCCGTTCGCCGGCGGGCGCACCCGCTGGGAGGATCTGGCGCTGGTCAGCTTGATCCTCCTGCCGCTGGCGCTGTGGCGATACATGGAACAGCGCCACAAGGCCACGAACCAGGCCTACTGGTCGGTCATCGAGCTGGAGGGGCGCCAACGGAAGGTCAGCGTGCCTGCCCCCATCCGGATCGAGTCCGATCCAACTCACGCCGGCGGAGTGGTCTATCGGCGGAGCCGCCGGCACGGCTGTCAATTCCTGCTGGTCGAGGCCTCCAAGAATCCGCGGGAATGGGTGCTGCCGAAGGGTCATATTGAACCGGGCGAGCAGCGGAGGGAAACGGCCGTCAGAGAGGTCCAGGAAGAAACGGGCGTCTGGGCGAAAATCAGCGAGAAGCGCGATGAACCCCTGGGAATCCTGGACTACCCCGTGCGCGGCGAGCGCGTGAAGGTCGAGGTGTTTCTGATGGAGGCCGTAGCGAGCGGCAGGCCGACCGACACCGGACGCGCGATCTGGTGGGGCACCGTGGGCCAGGCTCTGGAGAAAGCCCGGCACCCCAATACCAGAGCGCTCCTGAAAACCGCCAGCGACGCGCTGGCATAACCGTCAATCCATCGCTTACTTCCTTGCGCCTTCCTCTTCTCGCCATCGAGTGGTACCCGGGAGCCGGCGCATGGGCACTCTTCCCGATGAATTCGGCGCTGCCTTAGCCGACCGCTATCGGATCGAGCGCGAGCTCGGCCACGGCGGCATGGCCACCGTCTATCTCGCCCGGGATCTCCGCCACGACCGGCAAGTCGCCCTCAAGGTCCTTCATCCCGAGTTGGCCCGCACGCTCGGGACGGAGCGATTCCTTCGCGAGATCAAGCTCGCGGCCCGGCTCCAGCATCCCCATATCCTGTCGGTCCACGACAGTGGCGAGGCCGCCGGCCTGCTGTGGTTCACCATGCCGTTCGTGGAAGGCGAGAGCCTGCGCGGCCGGCTGGACCGGGAGAAGCAGCTCCCCGTCGAGGATGCGGTCCGCATCGCGCGGGAAGCCGCCGAGGCACTGGACTATGCCCATCGCCAAGGTGTGATCCACCGGGACGTGAAACCGGAGAACATCCTGCTGAGCGGGGACCACGCGCTGGTCGCCGACTTCGGGATCGCGCGGGCGCTCGCTGGGGATGAGGGGCAGCCGGGCGGCGGAGCCGACCCGCGATTGACTGAGACCGGGATGACGCTCGGCACGCCCGGCTACATGAGCCCGGAGCAGGCCGCGGGGGCGCGCTCGCTGGACGCCCGCAGCGACGTCTATTCGCTGGCCTGCGTGCTCTGGGAGATGCTGGCCGGCCAGCCGCCGTTCACCGGCGCGACGCCGCAGGCGGTCATCGCCCAGCGGTTCACCGAGGCGCCGCGACTCCTGCGCACGGTCCGCGAGACGGTGCCGGAGGCGGTGGAGAAGGCCGTGGCCAAGGCGTTGTCCAAGTCGCCGGCCGACCGCTATAACTCCGCGCTCAAGTTCGGCCGGGCGCTGACGGCCACCGAGCCGGTCCGGACCGTCGCCGTCCCAGCGGCCAGGGCGCCGGTCCGCTACCGCTCGGTCGCGCTGCTCGGACTCGGCTTTCTGCTGGGGCTGGGCGTGCTGTTCGGCTGGATGTGGCGGCGCTCAGCGCAGCCGGAGGCGCCGGCCGGCGGGGGCGGCGGCACCAAGCGCCTCGTGGTGCTTCCCTTCGAGAACCTCGGCGATTCGGCCGACGGCTACTTCGCCGACGGCATGACCGACGAGGTGCGCGGGCGGCTCGCGACGCTGCGCGGGCTCCAGGTCATCGCGCATCGCAGCGCGGCCGACTACCGGGGGACGACGAAGAGCTTCCAGGAGATCGGGCGCGAGCTGGGGGTGGATTACCTGCTGGTCGGGAAGGTGCGCTGGGACAAGGCCGACAGCGCGCAGAGCCGGGTGCGGGTCAGTCCGGAGCTGATCGAAGTCGCCAGCTCGAGCACGCGCTGGCAGCAGCCCTTTGACGCCGTGCTGTCGGACGTGTTCAAGGTCCAGGGGGAGATCGCCGGGCAGGTGGCCCAGGCGCTCGACCTGGCGCTCGCGGCCGGGGATCGGGAGCGGCTGGAAGGGCGGCCGACGCGCAGCCTGGCCGCCTGGGATGCCTTCTTGAGGGGCGAGGACGCGGCCAACCGAATGTTGGCGCTCGATCCCTCTGCCCTCGAACGGGCCAGCGCGGCCTACGAGCGGGCCGTGGCGCTCGACGCCGGGTTCGTGCAAGCCTGGGCCCGCCTCTCGCAGATCTCCTCCATACGCTACAGCAACGGAGTACCCAATCCGGCCCTCATTGCCCGGGCGAAGGGAGCCGCGGAGAGAGCCCTGGCCCTGGCGCCGGACGCGGTCGAGCCCAGACTGGCGCTGGGGACGTACTACGACTTCATCGTAGGGGATTACGACAAGGCCCTGGAGCAGTTCGCGCTGGGACGCCAAGCTGACCCCAATCACGCCGAGCTGATGTCCGCCGCCGCGCTGTCGGAGCAGAGCTTGGGGCGGTGGGAAAACGCGCTGACCTACCTCACCCAGGCCCAGGGCCTGGACCCCCGCTCCCCACAAGTGGCAGAGCGGCTCGCCCGCTCCTACCTCTGGCTGCGCCGCGAGGACGAGACGATTGCCGCCGCCGACAAGGCCATCGCCCTGGCCCCGACCGGCATCTCCATTCATCAGGCGAAGATCATGGCGCTGCTGGGCAAGGGTGATCTGGCCGGGGCCCATGCCGCGATACGCGCGATCCCGGCCGGGGTGGATCGGACGGAGATCGCCATACAATTGTCGAATTTCTGGGATCTGGCGTGGGTGCTCGAAGATTCGCTGCAGCGTCTCGTGCTGCGCCTCCCCGCCTCGGCGTTCGGGGGCGACCGCTTCACCGTTGACCATGTGAAAGCGCAGACCTACGGATACCGGGGGGACTGGCGCCGGGCGCGGGCGTACGGCGATTCCGCGGTGCGTTCGTCGCGCGATGTCCTGGCGAGCTCGCCGGACGACGGGCAGCGCCGGGCACTACTCGGGCTCGCGCTGGCATACGCCGGCCGGAAAAAGGAGGCGGTCCGCGAGGGTGAACGGGGCCTTTCGCTGCTGCCGATCTCGAAGGACGCCTACACTGGACCGTACCTGCAGCATCAGCTGGTCCGGATCTACATCCTGACCGGTGAGCCCCAGAAGGCGATCGACCTGTTGGCCCCGCTGCTCGACACCCCCTACTTCCTGACACCCGCGTGGCTGCGGGTGGATCCGACCTTCGACCCGCTGCGCAAGCTGCCGCGATTCCAGGCGCTTATCGCAAACGCCGACCCGGGATCACGCTGAACCCGGAAGATTCTTCCGGGCCTCCTTCCTGAGCCGCTCCTCCGCCGCTTCCTGCTCTTCGGTAACCTCCCGGAGGTCCGCCGCGGCCTGATCCAGCTTCTCCTGTGCCCGCTCTTCGGTCGCCTTGAGCTTCCGATGCGCGTCCTGAGCCTGGCGCTCGGACTCGGGGCTATCGGTCTTCTTCGTCACTCCCGCTCCCCGCCGCCGCGGCGTTGGCGTTGACCCTGGTCTCTGCGATCGCGTTGAGCTTCTCGTCCGCTGCTTCCTCCTCCGCCAGCGTCTCGGCCAACAGCCGGGCCGCGTTCTCGTGCCCCAGGAGCTGGGCATAGGTCCGGAGACACCCGTAGGAGGCGATCTCGTAGTGCTCGACCTTCTGCGCCGAGGCGATCAGCGCGGCGTCGATCACCGGCTCCTCGCCCTCCTCCTGCAGGATCTCCTTCCCTTCCTCGATCAGGCCTTCCATCCCTTTGCACCGCTTGCCACGGGCCGGCTGGCCGAGGTCCTTGAAGATCGTCTCCAGGCGGCGGACGTGGCCCTCCGTCTGCTTCAAATGGCTGGTGAACGCGTCCCGCAGCTCGGGCGTGCCTGCCGCCTTGGCCAGACGGGGAAGCGCCTGCACCAGCTGCTTCTCGGCATGATAGATGTCCTTGAGCTCGTCAAGGAAGAGCGATTGCAGTGAATCGAGACTCATTGGGGATGCTCCGTGAGTGGTTGGGCGACTTCGGGGAGTCATCATACTGCGCGGAGCGCGGTGGCTGCTGTGACGGCGGTCATGAGGGCAGGCGGGCAGGCGGGCAGGCGGGCAGGCGGGGCAGCGGGTGGCATCGTAGCCTGTCGCCGTTCCTTACCCTTACCGCCGGCCGTTCGCGGCACTATCATTGCCAACCCCACCCCCTGGGGCTTCCGGCTCGGCCGGCCGGTCGCTACGAACTTGTCCAGACAGCACTTACGAACACGTCCCAGCACTGCAAGCAATTGCAGAATGCCATGCCGCTCGCATGGCGCGCCGGGCGTCCGGAGAACTCGCCATTTCAACTGACGCGCGCCCCCGCCGGAGAGTCCCGGCGCTGACTGCCGCCTTCGTCACTCTGCTCTACGCCATCGGCTACCTGGTGTGGGAGCGGAACGACTGGGGTACGCCCGTAATCCGGGACCTGGTGAGCAACGTCGCCTTCATGCCGCTGAACCTCGCGGTGGTGACGCTCACCTTCCTCGCGTCGCGCTCGCCGGTGCTGGACCCCGGCGTGCGCCGGGCGCTGCGGCTGCTCGCGCTCGGCTCGGCGATGGTGTTCATCGGGAACACCATCTCGACCTGGTACCTCATGGTTCTGCACCAGAACCCGCCGGTGTCCTGGGCCGACCTGTTCTACCTCTCCGATTCGCTGCTGATCCTCGCCGCCCTGCTCTCGTTCCCCCTCGCGCGCCGCACCCGGCTGGAGCGGTGGAAGTTCGTGCTCGACGCCGCGATGGTGCTGGTCGGCGGCGCGGTGGCGATCTGGTACTTCTCCATCCGGCCCACCGCGGGCGCGACCGAGAACAGCAGCATCGTCATCACCCTGCTCGCCTTCGCCTATCCGCTGGTGAGCATGCTGGTGCTGCTCGGCATCACCACGCTGATCCTGCGGCGCCCGACCGACGGCAACCGGGTCGCGTTCGGCCTGCTGGTCGGGGCGGTGTTCATCAGCGTCGTGGCCGATCTGACCTTCAACCTGGTCTCGCTGGAGACGGGCGGGCGGAGCGCGAGCATCATCGACGGCGCGTACCTGCTCTGCTACGTGATGCTGATCGCGGGCGCCGAGCTGTACTACCGCCGGCCGGTGCCGCGCTCGGTGGCGGGCGCGATGCCGCGGCCGCGGAACCAGCCGGTGAGCCCGCTGCCCTACCTGGCGGTCGCCACCACCTACGCCCTCCTCCTGTACGGCGTCATCAACCCCTGGACCGATCCGGTCAGCGGCATCGCGGTCGGGGCCCTCCTGGTGACGGCGCTGGTGGTGGCGCGGCAGCTGCTCGCGGTGCGGGAGAACGTCCGCCTGCTCGCGGAGACCGCGGTGCGGCAGAACGAGGCCCGGTTCCGCTCGCTGGTCCAGCACTCATCCGACGTCATCATCGTGACCCGCGCCAACGGGACGATGCGCTTCGTGAGTCCCTCGGCCAACCGGGTATTCGGCTACGATCCCTCGGAGATGGTGGGCCGTCCGCTGGTGACCCTGCTCCACCCCGACGACCGGGACCGGGCCACCACGCTGTTCGAGCACGCGGGGCGGACCCCGGGCGTCACCGGTCCGGTGGAGTGGCGGTTCCGCCAGCCCGACGGCTCCTGGCTGCACGCGGAGATCCTGGCGACCAACCTCACCGGCGATCCCACGGTCAAGGGCATCGTGCTCAACACCCGCGATGTGAGCGAGCGGAAGCGCCTGGAGGAGCAGCTCACCCACCAGGCGTTCCACGATCCGCTCACCGGCCTCGCCAACCGGGCGCTGTTCCGCGACCGGGTGAGTCACGCGCTGGCCCTGGCGGCGCGGTCGGCCCAGCCGATCACGGTGCTCTTCCTCGACCTCGACGACTTCAAGCGGGTGAACGACAGCCTGGGGCACGCGGAGGGCGACCGGCTGCTGATCTCGGCGGCGGAGCGCTTCCTCTCCTGCGCCCGCGCGGCCGACACCGTCGCGCGGCTGGGCGGCGACGAGTTCGCGATCCTGCTGGAGCACGCGGCCGGTGCCGACGGCCGGAGCGAGCTGCTGGAGCGGCTCGCCACCGCGATGGGCCATCCCTTCACCCTGAGCGGCAACCAGGTGCAGGTGACGGCCAGCATCGGAGTCGCCACCGCCTCCGCGGGGGAGACGGCCGACGACCTGCTGCGCAACGCCGACGTGGCGATGTACGCCGCCAAGCGCCGGGGCAAGGGACGCTCGGAGACCTACGAGTCGCGGATGTACGCCGACGTGCGGCACCGGCTGGAGATGGAGGCCGCGCTCCGCACCGCGATCGACCGGGGCGAGCTGACCCTGCACTACCAGCCGATCGTCCAGCTCGGCAGCGGGATCATCTACGGCGTCGAGGCGCTGGTCCGCTGGGAGCACCAGACCTACGGCCATCTCCTGCCGCAGCACTTCATCCCGCTGGCGGAGGAGACCGGCCTCATCGTGAAGCTGGGCAGCTGGGTGCTGGACGAGGCCTGCCGCCAGGTTCAGGCGTGGCGGCTGGCGTATCCCCAGACGCCGCTCTCGGTGTCGGTCAACATCTCCGGCCGCCAGCTCCAGGGCCCGGGCATCGCCGACGCGTTGGTCGACGCGCTGGCCAGCTCCGGGGTGGATCCCTCGGCGGTGATCCTGGAGATCACCGAGAGCGTGCTGATGCAGCAGACCGACGCGGTGCTCGAGCGGCTCCAGGGGCTCAAGAAGCTCGGCGTCCGGCTCGCGATCGACGATTTCGGCACCGGCTATTCGTCGCTCAGCTACCTGCAGCGCTTCCCGATCGACATCCTGAAGATCGCGAAGCCGTTCGTGGAAGAGGTGGCGCTGGGCGCCGAGCGGGCGGCGCTGGCCCGCGCGATCGTGGGCCTGAGCGACACCCTCCGGCTCCAGACCGTGGCCGAGGGCGTCGAGATGGCGGAGCAGCGCGCGGCGCTGATCGAGCTGGGCTGCCCGCTGGGCCAGGGGCACTACTTCGCCCGCGCCCTGCCGCCGGAGGCGGTGGAGCGGCTGCTGGCCTCGCGGCGCTCGCTGGTCCCAGCCCACAGCCACTTCGGCGCCGCGCCCAAGGCCGCGGTGCCGCGCGACGCCTCATAACCCGCGATGGCATCCGCCCGCAAGAAATACCTCTACAAGCTGCACGGGACCGCGTTCGCGGTCGTGGCGGCGCTCACGGCGGTGGTGGCCTGGCTGGTCCGCAACGCCGAGCCGGCCGAGCAGGTGGGCGGGCTACTGGTGTTCGTGGGTCTCGCCGTCCTGCTGGAGCAGATCCTGATCTGGCTGCTGGTGAAGCAGATCCTGGCGCCGACCGGGGTCGCCGCCAGCGTGGCGGTGCGGATCGCGGACGGCGACCTGAGTCTGCCGTCGTGGAGCACCGACCCGGAGCGGGCCCCGAAGGACCCGCTCACCCGCACCATCTTCGCGATGCTCACCAAGCTGCGCGATCTGGTCGGGACCATCCGGCAGCACGCGCACGACGCGGCGGCGATGGCGGAGCAGATCGCGGCCTCCACCCAGCAGATGACCGCCTCGACCCAGGAAGTGGCCGGCACCACCGGCGACCTCACCGAGCGGGCCAGCCAGCAGGCCCTGGTGGTCCGCCGCGCGGCGGAGGACGCGGGCAAGATCCTCAACATCACCCAGGGCCTCGCCACCGGCGCGGAGCAGGCGGCGGAACGGAACGGCGCGCTCGCCAAGCTGGCCCGGAGCCACCGCGAGCGGCTCGACCTCAGCACGGCGGAGCTGGGACGCCTGGCGGAGGAAGTAGAGGCGGCGGCGAAGGAGGCGGAAGCGCTCGCCGTGGCCTCGGGGGAGATCGAGAAATTCATCACCCAGACCAAAGCGATCGCCAAACAGACTCACATGCTGGCGCTCAACGCCTCGATCGAGGCGGCGCGGGCGGGTGAGGAGGGCAAGGGGTTCAGCGTCGTCGCCGAAGAGGTGCGAAAGCTGGCCGCGCAGGCGGCCCAGGCCGCGACCTCGACCAGTGAGACGGTGCAGGCGGTGCTCTCCCGGGTCAGCACCGCGCGCGAGCGGCTGCTCCGGCTGGGCAAGAGCGGGCTCGCCGCCCGGGACGCGGCGCACGCGGCGGCGGAGGGGCTGGTGAATGTCGCGGCGGACGCCGAGGCCAACGACAATTGGACCCGTGGCATCTCCGCCTCCGCCGGCGAGGTGCAGGGGCTGATCGAGGGAATCGCGGGCCGGATGCGGGAGGTGTCGGCGGGGACCGAGGACTATGCCGCGGCCGCGCAGGAGATCGCCGCCGCCGCGCAGCAGCTCAACGCCTCGACCGAGGAGATTTCGTCCTCCGCCAGCCATCTAGCGGACGCCGCTTCCCGGCTGACCGGTGCGGTCGGGGGGTTTCGGCTGGAGAAGGCGTGAGTCCCTGAAAAAGACGGGAAAAGTGAAAAGTGAACAGTGAAAGGGGGGGAGGCACAGGGGAAGAAGCCCGCGCCTGCTTCCCCTTTCACTTTTCACCTTTCACCTTTCACGCTTTCCAGGCTGCCCATCTCTCATTTCAGGGCTTTCCATGCTGACCCTGCTGCTGAACGCGTCCCTCTTCGATCCCACTCCGCAAGGCAGGCGTCACATCCTGGTGGCGGGGGAGCGGATCGTCTGGGTCGGGAGCGACAAGCCGGGGCTGCCGCGGGGCATGGCGCAGGAGTGGGATGCGGAGGGGCGTCGGGTGATTCCCGGGCTCATCGACTGCCACGTGCATCTCACGGGCGGAGGGGGCGAGGCGGGCCCGCAGACCCGGGTGCCGCCGGTAGCGCTGAGCCGTCTCACCCGGGGCGGAGTGACGACCGCGGTCGGTGTGCTCGGCACTGACGACGCGATCCGGACGCCGGCGGAGCTGGTGACGGTGGCGCGGGGACTGGTGGCCGAAGGACTGAGCGCCTACTGCCTCACGGGCGGGTACCATGTGCCGCCGGCCACCGTGACCGGCGAGGTGCGGAAGGACATCGTGCTCATCGACCTGGTGCTCGGTGTGGGCGAGCTGGCGATCAGCGACCACCGCTCCAGCCAGCCGACGCTCGACGAGCTGCTGCGGGTCGCGGGCGACGCGCACGTGGGCGGGCTGATGAGCGGGAAGGCGGGGATCGTGCACCTGCACGTGGGCGATGGAGGGCGGGGGCTGGCCCTGATCCGCGAGGCGATCGACCACACCGAGCTGCCGCCCGGCGTCTTCAACCCCACCCACGTGAACCGGCGCAAGGCGCTGTTCGACGAGGCGGCGGCGCTGGCCCAGCGGGGTTGCACCATCGACCTCACCGCGTTCCCGGTGAAGGAGGGCGAGGACGCCTGGAGCGCCGCGGAGGGGCTGATCCGCTATCTCGAGGGCGGCTACCCAGCCGACCGGGTGACGGTGAGCTCCGACGGCGGCGGCTGCTTCCCGGTGTTCGACGGCGAGGGGCGGGTGACCGAGATGGGCGTCGGCGAACCGGCGGCGGCCGGCGCGACCCTGCGAGAGCTGCTGGCGGCGGGGCAACCGCTGGAGCTGGTGCTGCCGGCGTTCACCTCGAACCCGGCGCGGGTGCTGATGCTGCCTCACAAGGGCCGCCTGGCCGCCGGCGGCGACGCCGACCTGGTGGTGCTGGACGAGGCGGGCGCCGTGTCGGAGGTGATGGCGCGGGGGCAGTGGCACGTGCGCGGGGGGAAGGCGGTGGTGAGGGGAACATTTGAGTAGAGGCGGGCAGACGGGCAGGCGGGCAGTTGGAGGGGCGAGAGGTGGGGGTTCGTCGTTCGGCCCGCCTGCCCGCCTGCCCGCCTGACCACTTAACTGCTTGACCGCCTATTTTCCCCGACCCCCAATTGGAGGACCGGTTGGCCGAGACGCGTGGGTACATCGTTCCCGTCGGTGGCGCGGAGGAGAAGATCGGCGACGTGGCGATTCTGCGGCGGTTCGCGGCGCTCTGTGGAGGGCCGACGTGCCGGGTCGCCATCATCCCCACCGCCTCGGAGCTGGCGGAGACCGGGGCGCGCTATGAGGAGCTGTTCCACTCGCTCGGCGTGAAGGTCGCCCGGTCCTTGCCCATCGCCAGCCGGGCGGATTGCGAGCGAAAGGAATGGCTGGACGTGCTGGACGAGGTCGAGGGCGTCTTCCTCACCGGCGGCAACCAGCTCCGGCTCAGCACCATGATCGGGGGCACCCAGGTGGCCAAGGCGCTCCGGCGGCGCAACCGCGAGGGGGTCCACGTGGCCGGCACCTCGGCGGGGGCCGCGTTCCTCTGCGAGCACATGATCGCCTTCGGCCGCGAGGGGGCCTCGCCCCGGGCCAAGATCGTCACCCTCGCGGCCGGCCTGGGTCTTACCAACCGCCTGATCATCGACCAACATTTCCGACAGCGGGACCGGCTGGGCCGGCTGCTCACCGCCCTGGCGTACAATCCGTTCGCGATCGGCATCGGGCTGGACGAAAACACCGCCGCGTTCATCGGGCCGGACGAGACCCTCGAGGTCGTGGGCAGCGGCGCGCTGACGATCGTCGACCCGTCGGGGCTGGAGTTCTCGTCGATGGCCCTGGTGCGGAAGAACGATCCGGTCTGCCTGATCGGCCTCCGGGTCCACATCCTGAATCAGGGATCGACGTTCAACCTGCACACCCGGGTGGCGGCACCGCCGCCGGGGATTGCGAGCAGGGCGTAGACAGGCGGGCAGAGGGGCAGGCGGGCAGGCGGCCGGGGGTGGCCGCGTGAGCCGTCGCTCCGGACAATATCCAGCGCGCTGACGGACCCTGTCCGTCGGCCCGTCCGCCCGCCGGCCGCCCCGCAGACCAAGCGCGCCGCCACCAGGAGCTGCGACCACATGCGCATTCTCGATAAGGCCGTCTATGTCGGCCCCAGTCTATACGCCCACTTCCCGGTCATCCGGCTCGACGTGGATCTCGGCGAGCTGGAGGAGTGGCCGTCGGTCAAGCTGGGGAGCGGATTCACCGACGGACTGATCGCCGCGCTGCCGGGCCTGCACGATCACACCTGCTCCTACGGCAAGCCGGGCGGGTTCATCCGCCGGCTCACCGAGGACGACGGCACCTGGATGGGGCACATCCTGGAACACGTCGCCATCGAGCTGCAGAACGTGGCGGGCGAGCCGGTGACGTTCGGGAAGACCCGGTCCCACGGGGCCACCGGCCAGTACCAGGTCATCTACCAGTACGAGCAGGAAGACGTCGGACTGGAAGCAGGGCGGCTCGGCCTCATGTTGCTCCACTCGCTGCTGCCCGCCAGGCTCCGGCCGGACGGCGCGGTGCCGCCCGACTTCGACTTCGCCGCCGAGCGGGACGAGTTCATCCGCTACGCCCAGCGTCGCCATCTCGGACCCAGCACTATGTCGCTGGTGCGTGCCGCCGAGGAGCGGAAGATCCCCTGGATCCGGCTCAACGAGCAGAGCCTCATCCAGTTCGGCCACGGGCGCTTCCAGCAGCGGATCCAGGCGACAGTGACCAGCCGCACCTCGCACATCGCCGTGGAGCTGGCGTCCGACAAGGAGGAGACCAACCGGATCCTGGGCAACCTGGGACTGCCGGTGCCGCAGCAGCGGCTGGTGCAGGGCGAGGACGACGCGGTCGAGGCGGCGGAGAGCGTCGGCTACCCCGTCGTGGTGAAGCCGTACAACGCCAACCACGGTCGCGGCATCACCATCCACGTCACCACGGCGGACGAAGTCCGGCAGGCCTTCCAGGTGGCGCGCGAGCACAGCCGCAGCGTCATCATCGAGAGCTTCATCACCGGCGACGACCACCGGATGCTGGTGATCGACGGCAAGCTGGTGGCGGTCTCCAAGCGGGTGCCGGGCCACGTGGTGGGCGACGGGACCCGCACCGTGGAACAGCTGGTGGATGAGGTGAACCAGGATCCCCGCCGCGGCATCGGCCACGAGAAGGTGCTGACCCGGCTCACCTTCGACCACCAGGCCGAGACGATGCTCCAGCGGATGGGCTACAGCCGGGAGTCGGTGCCCGCGGCGGGTGAGCGGGTGTTCCTCCGCTCCACCGGCAATCTCTCCACCGGCGGCACCGCCGCCGATCTCACCGACGTGGTGCATCCCGACAACGCCGAGATGGCCACCCGCGCGGTGCGGGCGATCGGGCTCGACGTGGGCGGGGTGGATTTTCTCTCCACCGACATCACCGAGTCGTACAAGGAAGTGGGCGGCGCGATCTGCGAGATCAACGCGGCCCCCGGCTTCCGGATGCACATGGCGCCGAGTGAAGGGCGACCGCGGGATGTGGCCGGCCCGGTGATGGACATGCTGTTCCCGCCCGGCACACCGAGCCGGATTCCGATCGCTGCGGTGACCGGGACCAACGGCAAGACTACGACCGCGCGGATGCTGGCGCACATCCAGAAGCTGGCCGGCCAGCACGTCGGGCTCACCACGACCGACGGCGTGTACATCAACGGCCAGCGCACCGTCACGGGCGACATGACCGGCCCTGTCGCCACCCGGATGGTGCTGAGCGATCCTTCGGTCGATGTCGCGGTCCTGGAGATCGCGCGCGGCGGCCTGCTCCGGGCCGGCATGGGCGTGCGGCACTGCGATGTGGGCGCCGTGCTCAACGTGAAGTCCGACCACCTCGGCCTCCGCGGCATCGGCACGCTGGACCAGCTCGCGCAGGTCAAGCGGATCGTGGTCGAAGTCGCCCGGGACACCGCGGTGCTCAACGCCGACGATCCCCTCTGCCTCAAGATGGCGGACTACACCCAGGCGGAGCACGTCTGCTACGTGACCATGGATCCCACCCATGAGCTGGTGGGCGAGCACATCAAGGCCGGCGGACGCGGCGTGGTGCTGGAGTCGGGCATCAAGGGACAGATGATCACCATCTACGACCGCGGCGCCCACATTCCGCTGCTGTGGACCCACCTGATCCCGGCCACCCTGGAAGGCCGGGCGATGCACAACGTGCAGAACGCGATGTTCGCCGCGGCGATGGCGTTCAGCATCGGACTCAAGCTGGAGGACATCCGCCACGGGCTCAGGACGTTCGACACCACGTTCTTCCAGGCGCCCGGCCGGATGAACATCTACGACGAGCACCCGTTCAAGGTGATCCTCGACTACGGGCACAACGCCGCCGCGGTCGAGGCGATGTGCGACCTGGTGGAGCGGCTGGACGTGTCGGGCCGCCGGATCTGCGTGATCGCGGCGCCGGGCGACCGGCGGGACGAAGACATCATGGACATCGGCCGCATCGCGGCCGCGCGGTTCGACCGCTACATCTGCCGGCGGGACGACCAGCTTCGCGGCCGGAAGCCGGACGAGGTGCCCAACCTGCTGCGCGAGGCGCTGCTGGCGCACGGGGTCTCCGCCGACCAGATCACCATGATCCCCGACGAGCAGGCCTCGGTGGATGCGGCGCTCCGGGAAGCGCAGCCGGGCGACCTGCTGCTCATCTTCGCGGACTCGATCACCCGGAGCTGGAAGCAGGTGATCCAGTTCCGGCCCGGCGCCGCGGGCCGCCCGGTGGAGCGGCCGGCGCGGGTGTCGCGGCCGGAGCCGGTGGCGGTGCCGGCGGAGCCGATGGTGCTGGAGGATCGCCGCCGGGAGTTCGTGCGCGACGTGCGCGGGGTTCGCCTGCCCCGAGAGGCGGATGACTGAGCGGATTGCCAGTATGGTCTCCTTCGCTTCGCTCAGGATGACAGCCGCGGCGGTAGCCCCATGCATCTGATCGACAGCCGGCGGCTCACCGGGCCCGGGCTCCTGCTCGAGCGCCCGGGAGCCGTGGCCGACGTCAGCGTGGCGGACGATCGCCGCGAGGCGCTGATCGCCGCCTGGCAGGATGCGGCGACCCGCATGCTGGGCGCCGTCGGCTGGGCGGACGAGCAAACCGCCCTGCGACGCTACGCCGGGGGCGCCACCCTAGCCATTACCGCCCCACCCGATTCCCTCTACGCCGCTACCGATCTCATCGAGTGGACCTGGGCCGCCGCGGAGGCCGCGGTCGAGGGGCGGTCCGCGCCCGACTTCGGAGCCGCGGCGGACCGGCTGCGCGAGGCGATCGCCGGCGAGCGCAATCCCGCCCTGCTCGCGATCCGGGAGGCCGCGCACTCGAGAGGGCTCACCTTCCTGAGCGGGGAGGGGCTGGTCTCGGTCGGCGCGGGCACCGGCGTGCTCTGCTGGCCGGCGGACGATCTTCCCGCGCCCGCCCGGGTCGATTGGACCCGGGCCCACGAGATCCCGATCGCGCTGGTGACCGGCTCGAACGGGAAGACCACGGTCGTGCGGCTGCTCGGCGCGATGGCGAGAGCGGCGGGTCGCGTCACCGCCACCACCTCGACCGAAGGCGTCGCGGTGAACGACGAGACGATCGGAACCGGCGACTACTCCGGACCCGAGGGCGCCCGCCTCGCGCTGCGCCGGTCCGTAGTGGAGACCGCGATTCTCGAGACTGCCCGCGGCGGGCTGCTCCGCCGGGGCCTGGCGGTGGAGCGGGCCGCCGCCGCGGTCGTCACCAACGTGGCCGCGGATCACCTCGGCGAGTTCGGGGTGCAGGACCTGCGGCAGCTCGCGGAGACCAAGCTGCTGGTGGCCAAGTCCATCGGCGCCGGCGGACGGGTGGTCCTCAACGCCGACGATCCGGTGCTGGTCGAGGCGGCGGCGGCCGTGCGGGCGCCGATCGCCTGGTTCTCCCTCGACCCGTCCAACCCGCGGGTGACCGGCGGCGCGACCGCGGCGGTGCTCGACCGCGACTCGGTCGTGCTGCTCGGCGGCGGCGAGCCGCAGATCATCGGACGGGTGGCTGACATGCCGATCACCGCCGGCGGCGCGGCGCAGTACAACGTCGCCAACGCCCTCGCGGCGGTGGCCGCCGCCGGGGGTCTGGGCATCCCGCTGGAGGCCGTGCGGGCCACGCTGCGACAGTTCGGGCTGCGCCCGTCCGACAATCCGGGGCGGGCCAACCTCTACGAGCTGGGCGGAATCCGGATCATGGTCGATTACGTCCACAATCCTCACGGCATGGCCGCCTTGGCGGCGACGCTGGAGACAGTGCCGTCGAAACGGCGGCTGGTGATGGTGGGCCAGGCAGGCGACCGGGACGACGCGGCGATCCGTGAGCTCGCCAGAGCGGCACTCCTCCTCCGGCCCGACCGGGTGATCGTGAAGGAGATGGACGCCTACCTCCGAGGCAGAGCGCGGGGCGAGGTCCCGGGACTCATGGCGGACGAGCTTCGCCGAGCAGGGCTGCCGGCGGCGGCGATCGCCTCGCCCGGCGGCGAGCTGGACAGCGCCCGCGAGGCGCTCGAGTGGGCGCAGCCGGGGGATCTTCTGGTCCTGGCGCTGCACCAGGATCGGGCGAAGGTCGAGACACTGTTCGAGCAGCTACGCCAGCGCGGCTGGCGCGCCGGCCAAGACCTCACCCCGGTGAGCGCGGCGCAGGGGGCTTAGTCGGGAGGGAGTTAGCTTCCCTTGAGACCCTCCCACCGCCGAGGCTGTTCCGGGTTGCCACCTTCTCCCCAGCTACTCCAGCCCCGAAAGCGAAAGCCGTCCTGGAGCTCTCTCGCCGCCAGCGGTGTGGCCCACGCGGCGGTGATCGCGCTGGCGCTGCTGGCGAATCCCGACCCGGAGGCGGAGCAGGCCGCGCCCGAGCGCCGGGCCGATCCCAAGCGGCAGGTGCAGATGGTCTATCTCCCGCCGCCGCCGCCCCAGCCTCGCCCCACGCCGGAGCCGCCACCGCCACCACCGCCGCCCCCGCGCCAGCCGGAACGGCCGCCGCCGCAGCCCGTCGCGCCGCCCCCGGAAAAGAAGCAACCGGAGCCCGAGGTCCGGGCGAATGCGGCGCCCGACGCGCTGCGCAGCCAGGGGGAGGAGAGCGACGAGCCGGAGGGCGCGTCCGACCCCAGCGCCCCTCCGGAGGCGGCGCAACCGGAGGCCCCGGCCACCGAGGCGCCCACGATGGAGTCGGAGGCGCTCCGCATCTTCGGCCGCCGCCGCGTGGCCACGGCTCCCGGCGCCGGTCCGCGCGCCGTCCGGCCCATGGAGTCGTACATCCCCGACCGGGCCGAACAGTGCGTGCCCAAGCCGCGCCCCCCCGCCGACTCGGCGGGCCCGGTGGAGTACGGCACGGTCGTGGGGCGGATCTTCCGGGAGGACGGCGGCCGGCCGCTCGTGGGGGCCCATCTCCAGATGCTCGGCACGCCGTATGTCACGTTCACCGACGGCGAGGGGGAGTACCGCTTCCGGTTCGATCTGTCCCTGATGGACAACTGCCGGACGCAGTATGTGCGGGTCACCGCCAAGGGCTACGAGTCGCGGCTGCTGGTGTTGATGGTGGGCCAGAACGTGCGGAGCGATGACGTGACGCTGCAGAAAAGATCGGGGTGGCCGGGCTTGTGACAGGCGGGCAGCGGGGCAGCGGGGCAGCGGGGCAGCGGGGCAGCGGGGCAGGAAGAAAGAACTGTCATCCCGAGCGCAAGCGAGGGATCCTGCCAGGCCGAGTTCGAAGCTCGCCGGCAAGATCCCTCGCTACGCTCGGGATGACAGATCTTTTCCCGCCCCGCCGCCCCGCGCCCCGCTGCCCCGCCCTACCTCACCATCGCCACCACCAGCGCCCCCGCCGCCAGCAACGCCGCGGCGATCGCGGCGAGCAGCATCGTCCGGGACGCTCCCCTCACCTGCTCCATCTGGGTCACCGCCGCCTTCGCCCCTGCATCCACCCGGCTGAGATTGCGCTCGAGCAGCTCGAGGCGCTCGGCCAGCAGGCCCAACTCGCCGCGGACCTGCTCCTGGGCCTCCGCCATCTGTTCCAGGACCCCGCCCGGCGCCGCGGCGGCGGGGGAGTCGAAGAGCGATTGGGACATCACGGCCTGACCGGCCACCACCTCTTCCATACCCTGGATGAAGTGCCGCTGGTGGATCTGCTTCTCCGCGTCAGGACCGGGCTCGGTGGTCGCGATCTGAGCCGCCTTGAGCACCGCGTTCTTGATGTCCCCGCCGCTCCTGGGATAGCGCTCGGCGAGCGCGCTGAAATCGACGTCGTCCGCCAGCGGGGTCTTGCGGGCGTGCAGCTGCACCCGCCAGATCCGCTCCCGCTCCTCGGCGTTCGGCATCTCGAACAGGATGTGAGTCCGGATCCTCCGCTCGAACGCGGGATCGATGTTCGCGGCCAGGTTGGTGGCGAAGATGACCACACCGTCGAACGATTCCAGCTCGCTCAACAGCACGCTCACGATCGCGTTCGCCTCGCGCTCGTAGGCCGCGTTCATCGAGGTGAACCGCCGCCCCGCGATCGCGTCGGCCTCATCGAAGAAGAGCACCGCGTTCTGCCGCTCGGCCGCGCGGAAGACGCTGGCCACGTGCTTGGCCGTCTGTCCCACCCAGCGCGACTCCAGCTCGGCGTAGCGCACCACCAGCAGCCGCTGATCCAGCGCGTACGCCAGAGCCTCGGCGCAGATCGTCTTGCCCGTGCCCGGCGGCCCCGCGAAGTGAAACGCCAGGCCGAGGCCGCTGGAATGCCGCTCCGCGAGTCCCCACTGCCGAAAGATCAGGTCGTGCTTCCGCACCAGCGCGAGCGCGTGGTTCAGGGAGCGCAGCGTGGTCTCCGGCAGCACCACGTCATCGAAGGTGCGCCGGGGCTCGATCGCCTCGACCAGCTCGGCCGCGGGTGTGCCGAAGAAGAGATCGCGGATGGAATCGGCCATGGTCAGCGGGGCAGCGGGGCCGCGGGGCCGCGGGGCCGCCGGCTAAGCGGTGAAACCAGCATCGTCGTCACTCCCTCGGTTTCGGAGCGGCGCGGTCCGACCCCTGCCCGCCTGCCCGTCCGCCCGCTTGCCCGACCACCCTATCCCATGCCTGTCGCACCGCGTCCTTGATCTCCTCCCACGCCGAGGGCGCCTCGCCGCGGTGTTCGTAGCGGTCCCACCCGGCGCGGAGATCGGGTTCGGCCTCGTCCCACGTGCGGCCCAGGTTGTGGCTGGCCGACTCGAAGCCGTACCGGTAGCCGGGACGGAAGCGGTCGTAGTAGTCGGGGCCCAGGACATGGGGGGTGCCGGTGAAGTTCTCGTGCCAGTAGTTGTCCTCGGTCTCCCACGCGGCGCGCCAGTCGTCGGGAAGTGTCATCGGAATTTCCAGGCTATGGGTTCACCCGCGCGGAGGCGGGGGCTCAATGATCGGGGGCGTCAGTTAAGACTAAGCGGTCGGCGCCGGGCGCCGGTGACTGGAATCACCCTACGGGACCTCGAAGGCGATCGGACCGATCCCGAGCGTCCCGCGGGCGGGGTCGCTCCGAAAGCTCACCCACCCGTTCCGCCGGGAATCGGCCGGCAGGTAGTCGACGCTCAGCTCGGCCTCCTCGCGCTCTCCTTCCGGCGTGTGGAGGTAGATCGGCACCCGTACGTCCTCCGCGGTGGTGTGGCCCCGGTTCACCACCTCCACGGGGACCAGATGTCCGCTCTCCAGCCGCACCGGGGTCCCCAGGGTGACGACGACGTTCGCGGGGCCCGATTTCCCGCCCAGCGACTCGCTCACCAGGTACCCCATCGTCGCCAGGACGAGCGCCAGCGAGAGGGCGAAGACCGTCCACTCCAATCCGTTCTTCAGCGGTCTATCCATTGGAGTTTCCTTGGAGAAGGAGCCTGCCCGCGGAGGCGCCGAGGGTGGCGGCGACGCCGAGGGCGACAGTCTGTCCCACGATCGCCGCGGCGCCCACACCGTCGAATCGGCCGAAGAGCCAGAGGATGCCCGCCGAGGTGGCCAATGCGAGGGCGTAGGTGACGACCGTCCCCTGCACCACCGACAGCGGGCCTTCCGCCCGGACCCAGCGCCGGGACCCGCGGAAGTCGCTGTAATAGAGGATCAGCGCCCCCACGACCATCGTCGCGAGGCAGACGGCCGCGAGCCGCAGGCCGGTCATCTCGATGCCGATCAGCACGACCTCTTCGGTCGGGGCGACGTTGGCCGCAAACAGCACGGCCCCGCAGACGGCGAGGGTGAGCTGGCCGCTGAACGATCGCTCCTCGCGCTGCCCCATGCCGGGGCGGCCGGGCCCGGTCTCCCCGCCGAGCTGCGCCGTACCGACCGACACTCCGATCGCGACCGTCACCGCCTCGACCACGATTCTGCCCACGATCTCGTCGAGCCCCTGCTCGGCGGTCAGCCGTCCGATCAGCAGCAGGACGATGCCGGAGAGCACGAGCCCCAGACCCATCTCCTCGATCGAATCGATGGCGACTTCGAGCCAGGTGGAGTCGGGGTGGAGCCCGGCGTAGCGGTTGTATCCCAGGAGGAGAAACAGGGCCAGGATCACATAGAGGAGCTGCCGCTCCGGAGGCATGGTGAAGCCGGCCTCCCAGACCTCCATGGTATAGAGCAGCGGCAGGCTGAAGAGCAGGCCTCCGGCGATTCCGCGGCCGTATTCCCGGAGGGAGTCTCCGACCGAGCGTTGTTCGGCAACTCGCTTGCGCCTGGGCACATACGATGATGGCGCGGGATCGGGCGGCGCGCGAGGTCGCGGGTCACGCTCCGGCCGGTGGAGCGCCCCTTTGCGCCCGGCATCCTCCGCGGCCATACTCCGGTTCCCGTACCCACGACGGAGCTCTCCGATGCGCTCGCGACTCCTAGGTCCCCTGGTCGTCGCCCTCTGGGCCACCGCCGCCCCGCTGCACGCCCAGGTCACGGCGATCCGGGCCGGGAGGCTGATCGATCCGGTGGCCGGGACCGCGGCGCGGGACCAGGTCATCCTGGTCGAAGGCAAGAAGATCAAGTCGATCGGCAAGACCGCGGCGATCCCGCCGGGCGCCACGGTGATCGACCTCTCCGGCGCGAGCGTCATGCCCGGCCTGTTCGACTCGCACACCCATCTCTGCATGACGGTGGGCATGAAGCGGGACGCGGGGAACTACTACTACACCACCCTCAACGATCCCGTTTCCTACCGGTCGCTCCAGGGGGTGGCCAACGCGCGGAGCATGCTGGAGGCGGGGTTCACCACGGTGCGTGACGTGGGGAACGAGGGCGAGTACGCCTGCACCAGCCTGCGGCTGGCGGTGAGCCGGGGGCTGGTGGATGGACCGACGATCATCAATGCCGGCCGGATCATCGCGCCCTATGGCGGGCAGTTCCAGCTCCAGCCCGACAAGCGGGAGGCGCTGGCCTCCCCCGAGTACTACTTCGCCGACACTCGCGACGAGCTGCTGAAGGCGGTGCGGGAGAACATCCACTACGGCGCGACGGTCATCAAGCTGGTGGTGGATGACCAGCCATACATCTACACCCCCGAGGACATCAAATTCGTCATCGACGAGGCCGGCAAGGCGGGCCTCAAGGTGGCGGCCCACGTCTGGACCAAGGCCGGCGCCCACAACGCCGCGCTCGCCGGCGTCGCCTCGCTGGAGCATCTCAACGGGATCGCCGACGAGGATCTCGCGCTGGCGAAGCGGAACGGCGTGGTCGCGGTGTTCACCCCGTTCCCGCAGTCGGTCCTGGCGATGTTCCGGGGCGAGGAGGAGGGACGCGAGGAGTACCAGCAGGAGATCGACCGGCTCCGGGCCGGATACAAGGCGGGTGTCACCATCGCGTTCGGGACCGACGCCATCCACGATCTCCCCAACACCACCCGCGGTACCCTGGCCATCACCTGGATCGACAGCTACATCGATGCGGGCCTCCCGCCCCAGGCGATCCTCCAGGCCATGACGATCAACGCGGCCAGGCTGCTGGGCGTGGAGAAGCAGCGCGGCACGTTGGCGCCCGGACTCGCGGCCGACCTCATCGCCACCGATGGCGATCCGCTGGCCGACCCCCGGGTGCTCAAGCAGGTGCACTTCGTGATGAAGAACGGGAAGGTGATCAAGCGGAAGGCGGCGCCGTCCGGCACCGCTTCGCGCTAGCGGCCGGCTGATGATCGTGATGGACCGGGAGAACCTGTACGCGCCCGGCTGGTCGCACGTGCTCTCCAGCAGCAACGACCTGGCGGAGCTGGAGTCGTTCCGGCTGCGGGTGGGGGCCCCGCCCCAGGCCCTCCACCTCGGCAACCGGCGCTGGCCCCACCTCGATCTGAAGCTGGAGCCCCGGGACCGCGCCCTCGCCGATCCGGAGGTCCGGGTCTTCGACAGCACCAAGGACCTGCTCCGGTTCATGGAGGGTTGCTGACCGGCCAATTCGCTGCCATGTTCTTCGCCGCCTGATCACCCCCACCTGAGGTTCTCGTGCTTACACCCGACGCCGTCGCCCTCCTGGGACGGAGCCCGCGCCAGCCGCATGCCTGGCTCTCGCCCGACACCGACCGGACCGGCCGGACAACGGAAGAGCGGGTCGTTCTGGTCGTCGATGACGACCGCGGCGTCCGGCGGCTGACCGCCAGGATGCTGCGTGGGGAGGGCTATCGGGTAGTCGAGGCCGAGTCGGGCGCCGAGGCGCTGAAGTTGCTGGAGAGCGACCCCGCCATCGGCCTGATACTGACCGACATCGTGATGCCGGAGATGCACGGCCTCGACCTGGCCGACCGGGTGGCGGTGCGCTACCCCCGCCTGCACGTCGTGCTGATGACCGGCCACGCCCCGGAGCTGACCCTCCAGCTCGAGCTGCGCGAGGGGAAGCTGCCGGTGCTGCTGAAGCCGTTCACCGCCGAGCAGTTGTGTACGAAAGTTCGGGAGGCATGGGAGGGCGGGTCCCACTGAGGCGAGGGGACTAGAGGATCTTCTTGCCGAACCCCGACTGCACCAGCTCCACCGCGAACGCAGCCGACGTGTTGCGGTCGTCGAGAATCGGATTGGCCTCCACCATCTCCAGCGATGTCATAGCGCCCGAATCCGAGAGCATCTCCATGAGGAGATGGGCCTCGCGATAGTCGAGGCCGCCCTTCACCGGTGTCCCCACCCCCGGCGCCACCGCCGGATCCACCGCATCGAGATCGAAGCTCACGTGCACCCGGTCGGTGCCGTCGGTGACCCGGGCCAGCGCCCGCTTCATCACCTCGTCGATCCCCTTCCGATCCACCTCCGACATGGTGTGGACGGCCACGCCGTACTGCTTGAGCCGGACCTTCTCGCCCTCGTCGAGGCTGCGGATCGCGACCATGGCGACGTTGCGGGGGTCGATCTTGGGGCCGGGGCCGCCGATGGCGGTCAGCTCCTCCGGCCCCTCGCCGAGCAGCGCCGCCACCGGCATGCCGTGGATATTGCCCGAGGGTGAGGTCTGCGGGGTGTTGATGTCGCCGTGGGCATCCACCCAGAGGAGACCCACCTTCTTCCCTTCCCGGCGCGACGTCGCGGCGATGGCCGACACGGTGCCGACCGAGATGGAGTGGTCCCCGCCGAGGACCAGGGGGAACCGGCCCTTGGCCACGATGCGCTCGACCTTGGCGCAGACCAGCCGCGAGGCGCGCGCGATCTCGCCGAGGTAGCGGGCGCGAACGTCGCCCACCTTCAGCGCCTCCATGTTCTTGATACCGATGTCGCCCTCATCCACCACCTTGTGGCCCAGCTCGGCCAGGCGGTCGGCGAGGCCCGCGATGCGGATGGCGGAAGGCCCCATATCGACGCCGCGGCGCCCGGAGCCGAGGTCCATCGGAACGCCGAGGACGTGGATGATCACCCGCGGGCCCTGACCGGCCGCCAGCGGGTGCGCTCCAGCGCTATCCGGCCGCCGGCATCGAAGCGTATCCCTTCCTGCTCCAGCCGGATCCGCTGGGTGATCTCCCCGCCCGAGTCCCGTCTCAGGCTCAGGGCGCCCCGCGCGTTCAGCACCCGGTGCCACGGGACGGAAGTGCTCTCCGGCAGCGCGTGGAGGGCGTAGCCGACCTGGCGCGCATGCCCGGGGATCCCCACCAGCTCGGCAATCTGCCCGTAGGTCGCGACCCGCCCGCGAGGGATGCGGCGGACGACGCTGTAGATCCTTTGGTAGCTGATCGGCATGGGCGGAACATTACTGCGTGAAAGGTGAAAAGTGAAAACCTTTCACTTCTCCTTGCTTTTGGAAGCGATCCCATCCGCCAACCGACGGAATCCCGGGTGCGCCCGCAGCGGCTCCCAGATGGGATCCACCCGAAGCGCAGGAGGCGTGATCCAGGAATTCGTCGCCACCAGGCGCTCGAGAACCGCTACCGCTTCATCAGGGCGGCCCGCCGCGGTATAGACCCGGGCAAGGTAGGCCAGAATGAACGGACCCGAGACGGCGTCGGCTTCCAGGGGAAGCAGCTTCGCGGCCCGCTCGCCGGCCCGGATCGCCTCCGGGTGGCGGCGCATGTGGGAGTACGCCAGCGCCAGGGTGGCGAGGATCTTGGCATCATCGGGGCGGGGGCGGAGGCGCCGCTCGATGACGGCGCGCGCCGAATCGCCGTGGGCGCGCTCCCCGGCTGTCTGGCGCCGGAAGCCGGCCGCCTCCGCCTTAAGCAGGTGATAGCGCACCGTGTCCCCCGCGAAGGTGGCGAGCGACAGCCGGTCGAGCATCGGCCAGAACGCGCTGTCGGCGGTCACCAGCGAGGCCGATACCCGGTCGCCGGTCTGGAATGTCGGCGCAAAGCGGCCGGGCTCGATCCGCGCGAGGCCGCGGGCGATCAGCTCTCTCGCGCGGACCAGGTCGCCCCGCCAGATCACCTGGAGCCAGGCGCGGTAGAGGTACGGGTTGGACCAGTCGGGCGACAGCGCCATCGCCCGGTCGAGGTAGTGGTCCGCCTCGCTGTACATGCGGAGCGAGAGATAGTTGTCGCCCACGTCGAAGCTGCGGATGCCTGAGCGTGGGTCGTAGCGGAGTGCCTCGACGAAGTGGCCGAGCGACGACTCCCACCGGCCGCGCCGCCGCTCGACGTAGCCGATGGCCTGGAGCAGCTCGCTGTTGCTGGGCTGGAGCCGGAGCGCGGTCTCGAACTCCCGCAGCGCCGCCTCGTAGTCGAGCCGGCCCCAGTAGTGGTAGAACCCCTGCGCCATCCTGGTCTCGGGCAGGTTGGGGCCGAGCCCCACGGCGGAGTCCAGCGCCTGCCTGGCCAGGGCGAGCCGGGCGTCGGTGCGGTCGTAGTAGTGCCAGTAGATCTGAGTGTGGCAGCGCGCCAGCCGGGCGTAGGCCGCGGCAAAGGAGGGGTCAGCCTCGACAGCCTGCTGGTAGAGCCGGGCCGCGTTGGCGAGATCCACTTCCTGGTTGCTGCGGCCCAGGTAGTCGTTTCCCCGGAGATAGAGGTCGTACGCCACCGGGTTGGCGGTCCCCGCGTCGGCCAGCGCGGCCCGCTCCGACGCGCCGAGCGCGACGTCCAGCTCGCGGGTGACCCGCTCCGCGATGTCCGACTGGACCCGGAACACCTCGGTCACTTCGGTCTCGTACGGCTGGCTCCAGAGCTGGCTGTCGTCGGCCACGGCGATGAGCCGGGGCAGCACCCGCACCCGCTGCGCCACGCCCCCGGCGCGGGCGAGCAGCACGCTTCCCTCCAACACGTAGCCGGCGCCCAGCTCCGCGCCGATCTCTTTCAGCGAGCGCCGGCTGCCCCGATACTGCTCGGCGCTGGTCCGGCTGATGACCCGCAGCCCGTTCAGTCCCGCCAGGCGGCTGGTCAGCTCTTCCGTGAGGCCGTCGGCGAAATAGCCGTCGGTCGAGTCGCCGAGGTTGCGGAAGGGGAGGACCACGAGCATCCGAAGCCCGACCGGCGCTGCGGCCGGCCGGCGCAGCACCCGCTGTCCGACGACGGCGGCCCCCGCGACCAGCAGGAGCGCCAGCGCCGCGGCGGCATACCGGCCCCACGATCTCCGCTCGCGCGGCGGCGCGGCCTCGACCGGCTCGGGCTCTTCCGCGGCCGGACCGCAGAGCGCCACCGCGAATTCCGCGGCGGTGTCGAACCGGTCGGCCGGCTGGCGGGCGAGCGCGCGGGTGATCGCCGCCTCGACGCCGGCCGGAAGGCCGGGGCGCACCACTCCGAGCGGCGGCGGCGGCTCCACCAGGCGGCGGGCCATGATCGCCCGCGGGTTGGGACCGGTGAACGGAGGGGTCCCCGCCAGCATCTCATAGACCACGACCGCGAGCGAGTAGATGTCGCTCCGCGAATCCACCGACTCGTCGCCCACCGACTGCTCCGGGCTCATGTACGTCGGCGTGCCGAGCGTCACGCCGGACTCGGTGATGCGCCCCGGGCGGGCGCCGCCTCCGCGGTCCTCGATGGCGTAGGCGATCCCGAAGTCGGTGAGCAGCGCGTGGCCCCCGCTCGCGATCAGGATGTTGGCCGGCTTGATGTCGCGGTGGATGACTCCCAACGCGTGCGCGTAGGTCAGCGCCGAGGCCACTTCGGCGGCGAGTTGGGCGGCGATCTCCACCGGCAGCGGGCCTTCACGGCGCAGCCGGTCGCGCAGCGACCCGCCTTCGACGAACGGCATGGCGGCGAAGAGCCGGCCCGCGGCGCTGCCGGAATCGAAAAGAGGAAGGATGTGGGGATGCTGGAGGCGGGCCTGGGTGCGGATCTCACGCTGGAAACGCTCGACGCCGAGCGCGGCGCCCAATTCGGAATTGAGGACCTTGAGGGCCACGTGGCGGCCGTGCCGCAGGTCATGGGCGAGATAGACCGTCGCCGCGGCCCCGCGGCCGACCTCCCGCTCGATCCGATAGCGTCCGGCCAGCGCCTCGGCGAGCGCGTCCCACGGCGCGCCGGTCATCCTGTCGCCGGGAGCGCCTCCCGCGCCTCCACCGCCCGCTGAAAGCGGTCCGCCGGCAGTCGCGCGAGACAGCGGGCCACGAATCGGTCGAGCGCGGGCGACACGCTCTCGCGCAGCGAGCTGACCGCCGGCGCGGCCTGGGTCAGCTTGCGGCTCAGGACCACCGCGAGGTTGCTGCCGCCGAAGGGCGGCTCGCCGGCGAGCATCTCGAACAGGATGCATCCCACGCTGTAGATGTCGCTCCGCTCGTCCGCCGTGCTCTCGCCGGCGAGCTGCTCGGGCGAGAGATAGGCCGGCGCGCCGATGGTGACGGCGGTGCTGCCCGCGCTGCCGGCGGCGGCCAGGTCGAGCGCCTCCACCAGTCCGAACGAAGCGACGGCCACCCCGTTCCGGGTCAGCAGCACGTGTTTCGGCCGCAGGTCGCCGTGCCGGACGTCGCGCCCGTGCGCGTAGGTCAGCGCGTCCATCAGCTCCCCCGCGATCCGTGTCGCCTCGTCCACCGGGAGCTGGCGGTCGCGCGCGAGGCGGTCGCGCAACGACTGTCCCTCGGCCGGCAGCGTGGTGAAGTAGATCCGTCCCTGGATCGCGCCGGCCTCCCTCACCGGGACGATCCGGGCGTCCCGCAGCGCGGCCATCCGCTCCAGCGCCTCCAGGACCCGCGGCCCGCCGCCGAAGCCGGTGAGCCGGGGACTCAGCACGTGCAGCTCGACCGCGCGGGTGTCGCGGCGGTCGCGCGCGCCGAAGGTGAGCAGCAGCGTGCTCTCGCCGGTGCGGTCGCCAACTTGGTACCGCTCGGCGAAGCCGCGGCGGATCTCCTCCAGCTCCTGGGCCTGGGCCTCGCGGCCGGCGTCGGCGCCGGTGGCCGGCCGGCTTCGGGCGGGCGCGACCGAGCCGGCGGCGGGAGCCGGCACCTCACCGCTCCGGAGCCGCTCGATCCAGGCCTCGATCTCGGGATCGGGCTCGGCTTCGAGATGCTGCCGGACCAGGGCGCTGTGCACCCCGGCGAACTGGAGCGCCCCGGCCCGGTCGCCCGCCGCCACCAGCGCTTCGATCAGCCCGACGGCCGCGGTGGTGCTGACGGGCTCGGCGGCGGCGAGCCGGCGCCACCAGCGCACGGCGGCGGGGTAGTCCCGCCGCGCGGCGGCGGCGCCGGCCATCGCTTCGAGGGCCGCGGCGTTGTCGCGCGCGTGCCGGGCCCGCTCGCCATCCTGCCAGCGCTCGTACTCAGCGGCATTCTCCAGCCGGAAGCCGTCGAGGAACGGGCCCCGGTAGAGCCGCACCGCCTGCTCGTGCGATCCGGACTCGATCGCTTGCTCGAATTCGCCGACGTCGCTGGTGATGAGCTGGGCATTGAGCTGGAGAGTGTTGCTGCCGACGAACAGCTCGTCGCTCCCGGCGGAGCGGCGAATGGCGTGCAATGCCTGGTAGAGCGAATGCCGCGCCGGCTCCGCGTCGCTGTCGGGCCACAGCAGGGAGAGCAGCTTGTCGCGGCTGGCGCCGCGCTGGCCCGCCGCGGCGACCACCGCGAGCAGCGCCAGACGCCGCCGCTGGGAGGCGGGTCCGGTGTGCAGCTGCCCGTCCTGTTGCAGGACCAGGCCGCCGAAGGTGTTGAGCCGGAGCATGGGCTGGAAAGATGCGCTGGCGGGGAAGACAGGGCCAGCGGAGTGTAATCCTGAGCGAAGCGAAGGAGCGAAGCGTCGGCTCCTTCAACTTCGCCTCAGGGTGACATCAGCAGCGCGTACTCCATCCCGCTGTCCGACACCGCCGCTATGCGATAGCCCTCACGGGCCAGCATCGCGAGCGCCTCACTGGTCCGGCGGGCGCCCACCTCGCGCCAGCGGTGGTGGAATTCGACCAGGATCTGGCGGGGCCGGAGACCGCTGACCAGCAGGTCCGGAAGCACGGCGTACTCGGCGCCTTCGATGTCCAGCTTGACCAGGTCAGGAGGGGGGAGCTGCAGCATCTCCGCCAGTGTGACGGCGCGATGGACCGGCGCTTCGACGGCGGGGCCCTGCCCGTCGTGCCGCACCAGGCTGAAGGAAGGAAACTTGCGCTTGCTGGGGGCGGCGAACCGGGCGTGCCCGTCGAAGTCGGCCACCCCGAACGGATGCAGCACGAAGCCGGGAGGGAATCGCTGGGTGGCGGCCCAGTCGAGCGCGATGGGCGTGGGATCGAAGGCATGGACCGTCACCCCGAAGCGGGCGATGAGATCGCGCTCGAAGCTGATGTCGGTGCCCACGCCGAAGACCCAGACCACGGTTTCGGGGCCGAGGCCATCGGTCGCCAGAGTCCACCGCCCGCCAGGGTCGCCAAGCTCCGCCGTCTCGACCGCGACCTCGGGCCGCCGGAAGACCTCGAGGCCGACGATCGCCTTGAGCCGGCGGATGACGACGCGGGCGCTCGAGCGGAGGGCCCCGTCGGGCGGCCCGAAGAGGCGGGAGAACCTCACCCGCTAAGCGCTCATTCGCTTCGTCTCCCGCACCACCCGCACCGCGCCTCGCTCGGGGACGATCCCCCGGCCGCGCTGCTCCGCCCAGGCCTGGGTGAACTCCGCGCCGAAGAGGACGATCATCGAGGAGTAGTAGATCCACACCAGCATGAGCGCGAGGGCGCCGGCTGCGCCAAAGGCCTGGCCCGGATTGCTCCGGCCCAGGTAGAGGCCGAGCGCGAACTTGCCGGCCACGAAGAGCAGCGCCGTCGCGAACGCGCCGATGCGGACGTCGCTCCAGGCGATGCGGGCGTCGGGCATGACTTTGAAGATCGCGGCAAACAGCAGCGCGATGACGGCGAGCGACCCCGTGAAGTTGATCGCCTCCAGGATCGGGGCCGAGAGTCCGGCCGGCAGGAACCGTCCGATCTGGTCGCCGAACGCCGAAAGCACGGCGCTCACCACCAGCGACACCAGCAGGATGAACGCCAGCCCGAGCATCATCCCGATGCCGAACACCCGCTTGGCCACGAGCGCCTTCACGCCGCCCTTCTGGGGATCGGGCGCCACGCCCCAGGCCTTGTTCAGCGCGGCCTGGAGCTGGCCGAACACGCCGGTGGCGCCCAGCACCAGTGCGATCACGCTGAGCACGGTCGCCACGCTCCCGTGCCCGCCGGGCCGGTCCACATTGGCGAGGATGGTGCGCACCTGGACCGCTCCCGCGGGTCCCATCGCGTCCCGGATCTGGGTTTCGATGGTGCCCTGGATGTCCTGCGGATCCACGATCGCGCCGAGCAGCGCCAGGAGCAGCACCAGGAGCGGGGGAAGGGAGAAGACGGTGTAGTAGGAGAGGGCCGCCGCCATCGTCGGGCAGTCGTCCTCGATGAAGTCGTTGATGCTCTGCTTGACCACCGCGAATACGCCGGGGCGCGCCTGGTCCGTCATTGCTCCTGCCGTTTCCGCTCAGCGGCGCTCGATCTCGCCGCGAAGCCGAAGCAGCGCGTCTTCGGTGGCGACCAGCTCGCCGCGCGCCTCGTTGATCCGTTGCTGCTGGCTGTGGACGAACCTCCGGTAAGGTGCAACGGCCTGGTTCACCCGGTCGGTGGACTGCGTCACCTCGTGGTGCACCTGCCGGGTCAGCCCGTCCCGGAGCCGGGACCGGAGCTGTTCCACCCGTTGCCGGAAATCCGCCTGGGCCTGCCGCCGCTTCCGCGGGATCACGTAGAAACCGCCCACCGCGAGCGCGGCGGCGAGGAGAATGCCGGTGACGTCGGCGGCCGCGCCGGTCAGGACTGTCGCCACCAGCGTCCCCAGGCCGAGGGCGCCCGCCTCCGCCAGCGCGGTGGCGGCGAAGGCGCCCTGCACCTCGTCGGCGATGGCGCGGGCCTCGCGTTCCCGGTCGTAGCCGCCGATCACTTCCCGGGAGACCCGCCCCACCGAGTCCAGCAGCGCCTGGCGGTTGTAGGTGAACGTGGTGGGCACCTCGCCCAGCATCCCCTCCTGGTGCAGGGAGAGCCGGCGGCGATCGACGAACTGATTCACGTCCTGCCAGACCTTGAGGTTGCGCTCGACGATCCAGTCGATCAGGCGCCCCACCTCGGCCTCGAGCTGCTGCGGCGTGTCGCCCACGACCTCCCGCTCGAACGCCCGGCGGATCCCGTCGCTGTCGAGCAGCGAGCGGATCCGGCTCAGCCGCACGGTCTCGTCCAAGTAGCGGCGCCCCCGGGCCTCCATCTCGCTCAGCAGCAGCTCCAGCCGGGCCAATCGCGGCTCGAAGTCGCGCAGCATCTCCTGGTGGAACAGGGCGAGCTGCGCGTCGATGCTCTGGAGCGCCTCGATGTCCTGGGACAGGAGCTTCAGCCGCTCGAACGCCGCCTCCTTGTAGCGGGCCGAGAGCCGAAGTCCCACGTTGAGCGGGTTGAGCAGCTTGAGCCGGATCCGCTCCTCCTGGTCCAGCGTCTTCAGCAGGTACTCCTCCATCGCGTCGAACCCGCTCTGCTGCCACAGCTCGGGCGCGGCCTGGCTGCGGGCCTGCACCGCCTGCCGGGCGGAGACGGGGAAGACCTGGGGCGTCTCGCCCAGCAGCGACGCCGCGTTGTCCCGCACGTAGGCCAGGACCTCGGCCTGCTCCGCCGGCCCGGCGAGGATATCGACCTTGTTGACGATGAAGACGATCTTCTTGCCCCAGGCCCGAATCCGCTCCAGGAACTCGCGCTCGCTCTCGCTGAACGGCCGGTCGGCGCTGGTGACGAACAGCACCAGGTCGGCCCGGGGGATGAAGTCGCGGGTCAGCTCTTCGTGGCGCCGGATGACCGCGTTGGTGCCGGGGGTATCCACCACGTTGAGCTCGCGCAGCAGCTCGGCGGGGTGGGTGCGCTCCAGCAGGTACGCCTCCACCGGCCGCTCGCTGACCTCGGGGCCGTGGCGGAGGAGGTTGATCCGGTCGGTGGTGGGGGTGACGCCCTCGGGCAGGACCCGCTCGCCGATGAGCGCGTTGATGAAGCTCGATTTGCCGGAGTTGAACTCGCCGGCGATCACCAGCAGGAAGAGCCCGGCGAGCTGATCGACCGCTTCGCGAAAACGCTGGAGATCGGCCGCCTCGACGTCGGGGCCGAAGGCCTCGAGCGCCCGGGCGAGCCGCCCCAGCAGCTCCTGCTCCCGGGCCCGCAGGTCCTGCTCGCGGTCCGAGAGAAACGAGTGCCGCCGGAGCAGCCTCCCGATCACAGAACGATCAGGCCGTCGCGGGGCCGCGGCCAGGCCGCTGCTCGCGAACCGCCTGTTTGGCCTCCTCTTTCACCCGGCCGGCTTTTTCCTTCACCTGCTCGCCGACCGATTCGACCGCTCCCTGCACCACGGCCTTCACCTCGGGCCCGCGCTCGGCGACCTCTTCCCGCACCGCCTCACGCAGCTCGTGGCCCGCCTGCACCGCGGCGTCCTTCACCCGCCGGGCCGTGCCCTCGGCTCGGCGATAGAGATCGTCCCGGGTCTGACCCATGAGCCGGTGCTCCCGCTCGGACTCGGGCACCAGCAGGCCGAAGGCCAATCCCAGCACCGCCACGCCGGCCGCGACGGCCAGCGGACTCTCCTGAAGTACCCGGTCGAACCCGCCACGCGCGTCCCGGGCCCGCTCTCTCACCCCGGTGCCCAGCTCGCCGGCCCGATCCCGCGCCCGGCCCGCGAGCTCGCCGACCTGGTGGCCGATCTCGCCCGCCCGCTCGGCAACTCCCCCCGCCGCCGCGCTCACGCTCTCCCGCACGCCGCTGGCTCGATCGGCGACCGTGCCGATGAAGCCGCCCCGCCGGCGCTCGGGTCCGGTGTAGGCGAAGCGGGCCATCCGGTCGCCCGAGATCTCGCTGCGGTTCCGCTGCTGGATGAGCCAGACGGCGCCGAGCCCCATGGCCGCCACCAGCGAGCTGTTCTCCTGGACGAAATCCATCATCCTGGACCCCTGTTGTCTGGCCTTCCCGGTGATCGCGTCCTTGGCCTGCCGCTTGAGGTTGGCCGGGCTCAGCCGATCGCCCAGCGCGTCGATGTCCCGGGTCATGCGCTCCCGGGTGGCCTCGATCTCCCGCTCGATCTCCTCGGGGGTCCTGCGCCCAGGCTGGACCTCGTCGGCCCCGCCGTAACGCTGTTCGTAGTCGCTCATGGCCGCCGCTCCTTAATGCTTTGGATGTCTTCCTTGACGCTCTCCACCGTGCGGCGGGGAGCCGGGTCCAGGGTCTTGAGATCCCGCAGGCCGCCGCGCAGCAGCGCGTAGCCACCGGCGGCAAGGAGCGCCCCGACCAGCAGGGCGGCCAGCCACGGCTCGAGACCGATCGGGTCCACCAGCAGCAGGATCATCGCGGCGGTGAGCGCCAAGCCTCCGACCAGGGCCACGATGCCACCGGCCGCCAGCGAGACCAGGTCCCGGCTTGCCCGGGAAATCTTCTCCTGAATCTCGACCTTGGCCAGTTGGGTCTCCTGCCGGACCAGCAGGGACAGATCCTGGGTCAGCTGCCCGAACAGCTCGCCGACCGTCCGCTCCTGGCTAAGCTGATGCATCGAACCCTCCCCCGAGCCCGGCCGGATCGCCCCCCGGCCGGATCCGCTCGACGGTGGCGTCGTCCCTGCCGTACTCCGGCTCCGAGCTCTTGAAGAAGCGCGCCGCTACCACGCCGAGCGCGAAGGCGCCGGCGAAGACGAGGGCGGGTTGCCGCCGGGCCAGCCGCTCCAGGTCGCGGACGATGGTGCGCCCGTCCGACTCGTGGAGATAGTGCGCCATCCGTTCGACCTGGCGGCCGGCGGAATCGGCGATGTCGGCGAACGGAGCCTGATTCTCCTGGCGAAGATGCTCGCCGGTGCGGGACAGGGCGGTGCCGAGCCCGCCGATCCGGTCGGCAGCCTGCCGGCGCCCCTCGTTCAGCCGCACGCCCGCCTGCTCCCGGACGGATTGATAGGTCGATTTCGCCTGATCGACGACGCGGTCGCGCGCCTGGCGGATCTGCTCCCGCGCGTCCTCAGCGCCTTCGGGACGTGCGGTCCCCGGCAATTGCTGCTCGCCGCCGAGAGCCGCGGTAGCGCGGCCTTCGGCGTGCGTGTCTGGACTGGTCATGATGGTCTCCTCCCCGGCGTGAAAACGACGACTGGGCGACCACTATGAAACGGCGTACCATGCCGCGGCGGTGCGCTCCGTCACGACTGTAGCGCCAGGATCCGGCAGCGTCGCTCTTGCGCGCCGCCGGACGGCGGCCTAAGATGACCTCCGTTCGCGCATTTGATCCACACGCGAGCCGAGATCAACTCGGAAGCCGGTGCAATTCCGGCGCGGCCCCGCCACTGTAACGGGCACCACACCTCGCTCACATCGCCACTGGGCAACCGGGAAGGCGAGCGAGGGGCCCGAAGCCAGGAGACCTCTCGCTCGTGCCACCACGTGAACCCTCGGGGGAGGGAACGGTGGCGACTTCGGCCCCGCTGTCGCGGCCAATCGCCCATCTTCGTTGCCCCGAGGATGGGCGTAGTGCTTGAAGGGCTCCCACCTTCGCGCGCTCTCGCTCGTCCTCGGTAGCCTAGGCATCTGCCAGTTGGCCGCCTGCCGGCCCGCCGGCGGTGCCGTGGCGTCTTCCGCCGTGGTCGACGACGCTGGCGTGCGCCTCTCCCTGGCGCATCCCCCCCGGCGAATCGCGTCGCTCAACCCCGTCACGACCGAGCTGCTGTTCGCCCTCGGCGCCGGCGACCGGATCGCCGGCCGGAGCGACGCCTGCGACTATCCCCCAGCGGCGTCCTCGGTCCCCAGCCTTGGCGGCGGGTTCCCGCCCGCGATCGAGGCGGTCGCCGCCATACGCCCCGACCTCGTCGTCCTCTACCAATCCCCCGGCAACGCTCCCGCCGCCGAGCGGCTGCGTCAGCTGGGCATTCCGGTGCTGCGGCTCAGGACCGATCGGCTGGCGGATGTCGCCCGCGCGGCGCGCACCCTCGGCGCGGCGGTCGGTGCCGCGGCCGCCGGCGATTCGATCGCCCGCACGATGCGGCGCGAGCTCGCGCTGGCCCGCGCTGCCGCGCCGGACTCCGCCGGCCGGCTCCCGGCCGTGCTCCTCGCATGGGATCAGCCGGCGGTCGTCCTCGGCACGGGCAGCTTCGCCCACGAAGTGCTCGAGCTGGCCGGGGGACGCAACGTATTCGCCGATCTTGCCGCCGCATCGGCGCCCGTCTCCCTCGAGGTCATCGCGGCCCGCGGTCCGGAGGCGATCCTCGTCGTCGGCAGCGAGATCTCCGGTCTCGAGCGCCGCGCCGAATGGCGCAGCCTGCCGGCGGTCCGCGCCGGCCGGGTCCTCCGCCTCACCGAGTCGTCGTCCAACCGTCCCAGTCCCCGAGCCCCGGGCGCGATCCGCGCCCTGCGCCAAAAGCTCGCCGCGATTCAGTCCGAATCCACTTCAGGAGACCCCCGATGACCCGCCTCCGCCGAGGCCTCGCCGCGCTGTTCCTTCTTCTCCCTGCCGGGGTCGCCGCCCAGGAGACCGCGGATACCGCCTCGCTCCCCGAGATCGTGGTGACGGCCACCCGCTACCCGGTCAGGCCCGACTCCGTCGCCGCGACCGTCACGGTGCTCCGGGGCGATGACCTGCGGGCGCAGGGGATCCGGTTCGTGACCGACGCGCTGCGCCAGGTGCCCGGCGCGCATCTGGTCCAGAGCGGGCCCTACGGCGCGGCCACCTCGCTCTTCGTCCGCGGAGGCGAAAGCGACTACGTGAAGGTGCTGGTCGATGGGGTGCCGGTGAATCAGCCGGGCGGCTTCTACGACTTCGGCTCGCTCACCACCGACAACGTCGAGCGGATCGAGGTGCTGCGCGGGCCGGGGAGCGTGCTCTACGGCTCGGACGCCATCGCCGGCGTGGTGCAGATCGTCACCCGGCAAGGGACCGAGGGGGTCCGGGTGGGCGCGGCCGGCGAAGGAGGGAGCTTCGGCACCGCCCGGTGGGAAGTGACGGGGCTGGGCGGCGGCGAGTCCCTGGGCTGGTCGGCCTCGCTCTCCCGCCTCACCAGCGACGGGACCTACGACTTCAACAACGACTACCGCAACACCGCGGCGAGCGGGCGGTTCCAGGCCCGGGCCGGCGAGCGGACGACCGTCGCGCTGACCGGCCGCTTTCACGACGCGAAGTACCACTTCCCCACCGACTTCACCGGCGTGCCGGTGGATCGGAACCAGTTCACCACCGACAAGACCGCCGCGCTCGGGCTCGACTTCGGGCATCGGATCTCGGAGGCGGTCGAGGGCCGGCTGCTGCTGGCCCGCAGCGACATCGTCACCCGGTTCGAGAATCCCGCCGATCCGCCGCCGGGTCCCGACTTCGCGAGCAGCGATCGCACCAGCATCGACCGCACCTCGGCCGACGCGCGGGTGCAGCTCACGCTCCCCAAGGGTGTGCAGGGCCTCGCCGGGGCGAGCTTCGAGGCCCAGCGGCAGGACGTGACCGGCTCGTTCGACGAGGGCCGGGACAATTGGGGGGTGTATGCCCAGGCCACCGCGCTGCCGGTCTCGCGGCTGCAGCTCACCGCCGGGGGCCGGATGGATGAGAACGAGAAGTTCGGGACGTTCTGGACCTATCGTGCCGCCGCGCTCGCCTTCGCGACGCCTTCGACCAGGATTCGCGCGTCGGCCGGCACCGGCTTCAAGGAGCCGGGGTTCTTCGAGAACTTCGACAGCCCGTTCTCGAACGGGAACCCCGAGCTGCGACCGGAGCGGACCTTCAGCGTCGAGGGAGGCGTGGAGCAGGATCTGGCGCGGGGCGCCGTCTCGCTCGGCCTCACCGCGTTCGCCCAGCGGTTCCGCGACCTCATCCAGTTCACTTTTATCCCGACCGAGCCGGACGGCCCCAACTACTTCAACGCCGCTTCGGCGAACGCGCGGGGACTCGAAGCCGTGGTGCAGGTGCGGCCGGCCGGGCCGGTGCGGGGGTCGGTCAGCTACACCAGGCTGTGGACCGAGGTGACCGATGCGGGATTCGACGCCGGGGACGCGGCGGCGTTCGTCGAGGGTGAGCGGCTGCTGCGCCGGCCCGACGACGCGCTGACCATGCGGGTGGAGTCCGCGGTCGCCGGCCGGCTCCGGCTCGGGGCCGTGCTCTCCTGGGTCGGTAGCCGTGACGACATCCGCTTCGGACAGTTCCCCGAGCCCAACCAGCGCGTGGAGCTGCCCGCGTACACCACGCTGGACCTGAGCGGCACCGTGTCGGTGCTTCGGCAGCGCCGGGGCGGCGTGCCGGACCTCGACCTCACGGCCCGGGTGGAGAACCTCTTCGGCGAAGACTACGAGCAGGCGGTGGGCTTCCCGGCCCGCGGCCGAGGACTGTTCGTCGGGTTGTCCACCAGCGTCCACTAGCATGCGGATCGCTTCCCTGCTCCCGAGCGCGACCGAGATCCTGATCGCGCTCGGCATCGAGGATTCGCTGGTGGCGGTGAGCCATTCCTGTGACTTCGCGGGACCGGTCGAGGCGCTGCCGCGGGCCACCAGCACGCGGGTACCAATCGGGGCGTCGAGCCGCGAGATCGACGCGGTGGTGCGCGATTGTCTCCACCGCGGGGAGTCGCTCTACCGGCTGGACGACGCGCTGCTCGAAAGCCTGCGGCCCGACCTGATCGTGACCCAGGCGCTCTGTGAAGTCTGCGCCGTGGGGCCGGCGGAGGTGGAGCGCGCGCTGCCGGCCCTGAGCTCGAATCCTCAGGTCATCGCGCTCGAGCCGCGCACCCTGGCGGAGGTCTTCGCCGCCATCGAGACGGTGGGCGCCGCGGTAGGTCGCTCCGGACGTGCGGCGGCGCTGGTGTCCGCCCTGCGCCGCCGGGTCGAGACGGTGACCGCCCGGGCGGCGGCGCTCGAGGTCCGGCCCCGGGTGGCGTTCCTCGAGTGGGCGGACCCGCCGATCTGCGGCGGCCACTGGAATCCGGAGCTGGTAGAGCTGGCGGGCGGACGCGACGGACTGGGCAGGATCGGCGCGCCGAGCCGCATGGTCGAATGGGAGGAGATCGTGGCCTGGCAGCCGGAGGTGCTGGTGCTGGCGTGCTGCGGGTTCGACGAGACTCGCGGGGAACAGGAAATGGAGAGCCTGGCTCAGCGCCCCGGCTATCGGGATCTCCCCTGCGTGCGGTCGGGCCGGGTTCACGTGGCGGATGGGGTGCGGCTCTTCAGCCGCCCGGGGCCGAGCCTGGTGGATAGCCTGGAGCAGCTGGCCGGTCTTATAGCACCTCTCTCGCCGATTCGAGGCGCCACTCCTCCACCTGGTCGTGCTGCTCCACGCCCCGGCGCTCGAGCAGATCGAGATCGAGTCCATACAGGACCGGATGCTTGTTGATCACCGCGCGCAGCGCGCGCCACAGGGCGCGCTTGCCGTGGAGCGCGACCGCCAGCGCTTCCAGCACTTCGAACCGGGCCAGCTCCCGCGGCTCGTCGGTTCCCCCCAGCTTGATCCGGGTGGCCTTCTCGGCGAGCCACGCGCCGGCCTTCTTGAGGCCGCTTTCCGCGAATCCGCCCCGGTCGATCAAGTCCTTCAGCACCGCCTGATCCTTCCGGATCTCCTGCAACACCGCTTCGAGCCGGGTGGCGAAGAGGTTGCCCTCGTTCTCCCGGATCGCCCGCTCCAGCATCTCGGTCGCGCCGACCGAGCCGGCGAGATGGTCGTTGAGGTACGTGGCCAGGGTCTGGTCGCTCATTCCGTACGCTTCGCGGCCGACTTGCGAGCCTCCGCCAGGTAGCCGGGCTCCAGCTCGAGCAGGTGGGCCAGCTTCCGGACCAGCCAGGTCTCGTGAGTGGCGAGCTGCCCGTCGGCCAGGATCACGCCCCACATCACCTCGGCGAGCACCATCTTCTGTCCCAGGTCGTATTCCGTGGCGATCAGGCGGGTGAACTGGAAGTGGTCGATGGATTGCCGCCGCTCGGCCTCGGCGAGGGCGATCAGCTCGCGGGCGGTGGCGTCGTCCAGACCGAAGTGCCGCTGCACGGCGGCTTCGATGTGGGTCTGCTCCGCGGGGCTCATCTCGCCGTCGGCATGCGCCAGCTCGAGCAGGAGCGCGCAGGCCGCGAGCTGCACGGCGGCGGCCCCGGCGTCGCCGGAGGTGGCGGCCGTCCGCTCCGGCCCGACCATGCGCCGGTGGAAGAAACCTCGGATCGCGTCCAGCACGCCGGAAAGGTATCATCAGGGTGTCCAGCACGCCCGGAGCCAGCCATGCCCGAACGGACACCCCTGTTCCTGACCTTCGTCGTCGCCGGCGCGTTCGTCGCCACCATGCTGTTGACCCAACCCTACTCCTACCGTGACAGCAGGCCATCGCCCTGGACGGCCTATGCCGAACCGGCCAAAGCATTCCTTCAAGCCGCGCTCCGCAAGGATTCCGCGAAGCTGGCCAGCCTGTCGCGATCCGACCGGGCCGTCGCCTGGGGACTGGCCGCCGGCCGCCGCTATCCCGACTCCATCGCCATCTGGGCCCGCGAGGCCACGGTGTGGAGCGGGTACGAGCGCGACGACACGGTCGAGGTGCTGCTGAGCTCCGGCTCGGACGTGTGCTACGACCATCCGATCTGGCTCCGCCTGGTGGGCGATGTCGGGGACGCGAAAGTGGTCGAAGCCGGCACCGAGTGCTTCGACCCGAAGTAACGCTCCTCGCGCAGGTCGCAGTCCCCGAGCCGAGCCCGCTTGCGATCCGCTATCATCGCACCGGACACCTGGTCTGGGCCGGCGCGACCGCGCTCGAGCTGTTGCTGCCCGCGCTCCTGCTCTTCACCGGCCTCTCCGCCCGGGTGCGCTCGCAGGTCCGCCGGCTGGCGCGGGGACGCTGGTTTCCGACCGTGGCCCTGTACGGGGCCGCCTACCTGCTGATCCAGGCGGCGCTGCTGTTCCCCTTCGCCTGGTACGTCGGCTTCGTCCGGCAACACGCGTACGGCCTGTCGAGCGAGAGCTTCGGGCACTGGCTCGCCGACTGGGCCAAGGCCGCCGGGATCGGCGCGGTGTTCGCCGCGCTCCTCCTCTGGATTCCCTACCGCCTGCTCCGCGCCAGCCCCCAGCGATGGTGGCTGTGGACCGGACTCCTCACCGCGCCGCTCACCGCACTCGGGATGATCGTGCTGCCGCTCTGGATCGCGCCGCTGTTCGACCGATACGGCCCGATGCGGGACCAGGCGCTGGAGACCCGGATCCACGCCTTGGCGGCGCGGGCCGGAATCCCGGAGAGCCGGATCTTCGAGGTCCAGAAGAGCGACGAGACCCGCCTGGTGAACGCCTACGTGACCGGGATCGGCGGCACCAAGCGGATCGTGCTCTGGGATACGCTGGTGGACCGGCTGGAGCCCGACGAAGTGGTGTTCGTGATGGGCCACGAAATCGGGCACTTCGTCCTGCACCACACGCTCACGGTTATACTTGCCACGACTCTGGTCATGACGCTGTCGCTGTACGTCGTGCACCGCTCGGCGGGCTGGCTGATCGCCCGATTCCACCGTCGCTTCGGGTTCGACCGGCTGGACGACGTGGCGTCGGTGCCGCTGCTGGCGCTGGTGGGAAGCCTGGTGATGCTGGTGGCTACACCACCGCTGCTCGCGCTGTCGCGCTGGCAGGAGCGGGAGGCTGACCGCTACGGCCTGGAGCTGACCGGCGACAAGGTGGCCGCGGCGCGGACGTTCGTGCAGCTCCAGACCGAGAATCTCGCCGTGCCGCGCACGGGTCTGATCTATCGGCTGTGGCGCGGCAGCCATCCGGACCTGGCCGACCGCATCGGCTTCGCCAACACCTACCAGCCGGCTGGTTTGCCGAACCGTCCCTGAGGAGGAGCGTGCCGACGGAGTCCAAGGCCATACCGGCGCTGCTGGCGCTCGCGGGCGGCGCGGTCCTCGTGGTGCTCGCCGCTCTCCCCTACCAGCTGTTCCAGCTCGACCGCTACACTTTTCCGAAGGAGCTGGTGCTGCTGGCCACCTCGCTGGCCGCGGTCCTGCTCGCGCTCGCCGCCGCCCACCGGCTGACCCTGTTCATGGCCGATCTCGCGGTCATCGGGTTCCTGGCGCTCTCCCTGCTTTCCACGCTCTTCGCCGAGAACCCGTGGCTCGCGGGCCGCGCGTGCGGCGTCTCGCTGGCGGGGGCCGGGGTGTTCTGGGCGGCGAGGATGGTCGCACGGGCGGGCTACGGGGCGCCGCTGCTCGCCGCGCTCGCCGGAGCGATGGTGCTCGGCGCGGTGACCGGACTGATCCAGGCTTACGGCCTGGTGGCGACCGACCTCACGAGCGCGACCCGAGCGCCGGGCGGGACGTTCGGCAATCGGAACTTCATGGCGCACCTGGTGGCGATCGGCCTGCCGGCGCTGATCCTGGTGACCCTCGCGGCTCGCCGGAGCCGGGATGCCTGGCTCGGCGCGGCGGGCGTGGCGATCGCGGCCGCGGCCCTGGTCCTGTCGCGCTCCCGCGCCGCGTGGCTGGGCGCGGGAGCCGGCGCCGTGTTCCTCGCGATCGAGGGACTCTGGATCGGGCGGCTGTGGGACGACGGCACGGTTCGCCGGCGGGCCGTCCTCCTGGGTACGACCGGTGTGGCGGGCCTGGTCCTCGCCCTCGCGCTTCCCAACCGGCTCAACTGGCGCTCGGAGACGCCTTACCTCGACTCCTTGACCGGCGTCGCCAACTTCAAGGAAGGCAGCGGCCGCGGCCGGCTGATCCAGTACGGCAACACGCTGGAGATGGCGCTGGACCATCCGCTGCTCGGCGTGGGACCGGGCAACTGGCCGGTGCACTATCCGGCCTACATGTCACCCGGCGATCCGTCGTTCGACGCCGACGACGACATTCCCACCAATCCGTGGCCGAGCAGCGACTGGATGGCCGCCCTCGCGGAGCGGGGCCTCCCGGCGGCGGCTCTCCTGCTCTCAGCCGGAGCGGCGATCGGACTCGGCGCGTGGACTCGATTGCGGGGACCGGGCACGCCGGCGCTCAGGGATCTCACGATCGTGGCGACTCTCATCGCGATCGTCGTGGTCGGCGCGTTCGACGCCGTGCTCCTGCTGCCGGCGCCCACCTTCTTCGCCTGGACCGCGATCGGGGCCCTGGCCACCTCGGCGAAACCGATAGGGGAGATGGCCCTCACGCCGACCACCCGACGGCGGTTGATGCTCGCCGCCGCCGTAGTGGGCGGGCTGCTGATCCTGCACAGCGCCTCGCAGGTGACGGCGATGGCGCTCGCGGGCCGCGGCGACCGAGCCGCTCTGGCGCGTGCCGCACGAGTCGATCCGGGCAGCTACCGGATCCGGATGCTGCTCGCCCGCGCATGGGTCGCGGCCGGCCGCTGCGACCGCGCTCGGCCTCACGCCGCGCAGGCGAGCGCTCTGCTCCCTCGCCATCCCGCGCCGCGCGCGATCCTGAAGCGCTGCGGAAAGACCCGCTGACGCCCGTCCCTGTGTCCCTCGTCACGGCTCGCGCTCGGCCGCTCCTTCATATAGCCGTGGCAGCGGAAACAACCCAGCGACGGAGGAGACCATGGCACCCTCGACCACGGCCCGCCTGGTGCTCTGCGCGCTCGGCCTCACGGCCTGCGGCGGCGGGCACTCGGTGGAGATCAATCCCAAAGACGCGGTGGTGGGGAGCCGCTGGAACGCCGCGCTGGCCAGCCCGGCGCAGCTCGCGGGCGTGAGCCAGGTGCGGGGCACCGCCTGGATGGCCCCACACCGAGACGACACCACGAGGACCGATGCGGCGGTGTCGATCGCGAACGCCGTGCCGGGCGGGGAGCATCCCTGGCACGTCCACGTGGGGCAGTGCGGCAACGACCGGGGGATCTTTGGATCGGCGACCGCCTACAAGCCGCTCGAGGTGAAGGGGAACGGCACCGCCGACGCGAAGGCCGAGCTGCCCCTGCCGCTGCCGGTATCGGGCCAGTATTTCGTGAACGTGCACGCGTCGGCCAACAACATGGGAACGATTATCGCCTGCGGGAATCTCGCGCCGCCCAGTCGCTAGGACGGAGATGCAACTCACTTCGATCCCTCCCCACCCAGCGCCTCCCGAATCGTCGCCGCGAGCCACTCGGCCTCCCGTTTGTCCCGGATCCCACCTCCCACCGTCATCCGCTTGCCGTCGGTTCGGACCAGGACCAGCTCGTAGTACGGCGTATTTCCCGCCTGCATCCCGATCTTCGTCGTGACCCCGGAGATCTCGGCCGCTCGGAGCTGACGCTCCCGCCCCGCGGTCAGCAGTCCGCTGGCGACGGTGACCGAGCCGTCGCCCACGGTGATCCGGGAGACGCCGAGCCACGCAGCGATCGTGCCCCAGAGCAGCAGCAGGGCGATGGCGCCGAAGACCACCAGGAAGATGACCGGCGCGTCGAAGTGCACGAGCGCCCACACCACGCCGAGCCAGAGCAGCAGGAACACGGTGAGCCCCGCGGAGGCGCCGACGTTCCGGGCGGCCGGAAACAGGATCTCGGTGCCGCGGCGATTGCGGGTGACGGCGATGCGCGACGTGGCCGGCTGCACGAACGGCGCGGCGGGCGGTGACGCTCCTCCGCGCTCGATCCCGGCCGGCTCGGCGCTCTCCGCGGTCCGAAAGACCGGCACCTCGAAGGTGGAGGCGTAGTCGACCCCGGGCACGTCGGCCGCGAGCGTCAGCCGCCAGAGAACCTGGTCCCTGGGATTGGCGCTGTCGCAGGGCTCCGCGTCATCGGGAAGAGGGAACTCGATCGGCACCGAGGTGACCATCCCCTCCGCCGTCCGCTGGCGCCGGCCGGCGACCCGCTGCTCTTCCTGCCACAGAATCCGCTCGCTGGTCGAGCGGTTCTTGCCCGATCCGGTGATCACCCGGCGCACGGAGGTCAGCGTCACCCGCAGCTCCTCGATCGTATCGCCCAGGCCGGGCGCCTGCACCGTCCCCCGGAACGCCCGGCCCACCGGGGCCGGCAAGGTGGCAAGCTCCAGCCGGGAGATTCCGAACCGGCGGAATCGAATGGTGGCCCGCACCGCCCAGACCAGCAGGCCGAGGCCGACCAGCGGAAAGATCAGGACGAACAGCTTGCCGTAGGACTCCTCGCTGAGCGCCTGGCGTGCGCCGAGCACCCCGGCCGGCAGGCTGATCAGGTTCCAGAGTCCGGCGAATCCCCACGCCGTATACATCGTGGCGCGGTTGCTGTCCACGATTTTCCCCGCGGCCCAGTCCGCCCGCCACATCCAGGGCGACTCGGGGTGCCGGCTCCGCGCCTCCTCCAATGCGGCGCCGGCGCGCCGTCCCTTGAGCGCCGCGACGATGACGAGAGTGGAGACCAGTCCGAACACCAACGCGAACACTCCCAGGAACGCGGCTTCCGTCCACTTGCCGTCGAGCGCGCGCTGGACCGCGAGCACGGCCGTGACCACGCTCACCCCGGCGAACGGGAGCATGAACAGCAGCAGGCAGCCCAGGCCGGCGTTCACGGCGAGCCCGTCTCCACCGGGGTATCGGGACGGCCGGCCCACTCGGTCCATGCGCCGTCGTAGAGCGCGACCCCGTCGTGGCCCAGGCGGTGGAGCGCGTGAATCAGGGTGCAGGCGCTGACGCCGGAGCCGCAGGTGGCGATCGTGGGAGCGGCGGGATCGATTCCCGCCTCGGCCAGCCGGCGTCGCAAGACGTCGGTGGGAAGCGCGGTTCCGTCCTCGGACACCAGCCGATCGTAGGGGAGGTTGCGGCTGCCGGGGATGTGGCCGCCTCGAAGTCCCGCGCGAGGCTCGGGCTGGGTGCCGGCGAATCGCCCGGCCGAGCGCATGTCCACGACCTGGGTCCCGCCGGCCACCGCCCGCCGAACCTCGGCGAGATCGCGAACCGCTCCGGCGGGGTCGCGCCTCGCGGTGAACCGGCCCGGGGCCGGGGCCGGTGCCCCTGCCTCGACCGGACGGCCCTCGCGCCGCCACTTCGGCATCCCACCGTCCAACACGGCGACTCGATCGTGGCCGAACACGCGGAACATCCACCAGACGCGGGCCGCGCTCAGGTTGGCGCCCGATCCGTCATAGACCACGATCTCGTCGCCATCGCTCAGCCCCAGATCGCTCATCCGTGCCGCGAACTCGCCGGCTGGGGGAAGCATGTGCGGGAGCGGGGAGCGGCGGTCGCTGGTGGCATCCACGTCGAAGAAGACGGCGCCGAGGATGTGCCCCTGGGCGAATTCGGTTGCCGCGTCCCTGCCGCTGTTCGGCAGGTACATGGAGCCGTCAACGACCTTGACCCCGGGCCGGCCGAGACGAGCGGCGAGCCATTCGGTGCCGACCAGACCCTCGCCGGTCATCCGCCGTTCGGGATGAGGAGGACCTTCCCCGTGGTCCTCCGGCTCTCGATCTCGACGTGCGCCGCTGCCGCTTCGGCGAGCGGGAACTCCGCCCCGATCCGCACGGCCAGCGAGCCGTCGGCGATCCAGCCGAGGATCGCCCCCGCCCGCTCCAGCAGCTCGGCGCGCGTGCGGGTGTAATGGGCCAGGGTAGGACGAGTGATGTAGAGCGAGCCCTTCTGATTCAGGAGCTGGGGATCGAACGGCTCCACCGGCCCGCTGGACTGTCCGCAGAGCACCATCATCCCCCGCGGCACGAGACAGTCGAATCCCTTGAGGAAGGTGGTCCGGCCTACGGAGTCGTAGATCACCTGGACGCCGGCGCCGCCGGTCAGGCGCTTCGTCTCGGTCGGAAAGTCCTGCGTGGTATAGAGGATCACCTCGTCCGCGCCGGCTTCGCGCGCGAGCCGGGCCTTCTCCTCGGTGCTCGTGGTGCCGATCACCCGGGCGCCGATCCGCCGTGCGATCTGACAGAGCAGCAGCCCCAGCCCGCCGGCGGCCGCATGCACCAGACAGGTATCACCCGGGCGGAGCGGATAGGTGCTGAAGGCGAGATAGTGGGCGGTGATGCCCTGAAGCATGACGGCCGCGCCGATGCGGTAGGAGACGCCGTCGGGGAGCGGCACCACCTTGTCCGCCGGAGCCAGGGCGTACTCCGCATAGCCACCCGTGACGCTCTCCGATGCGACGCGGTCGCCCACCCGCGCTTCGGTGACCCCGTCGCCGACGCGCTCCACGGTGCCGGCCACTTCCCGACCCAGCGTGAAGGGACGCGCCACCGGATAGAGGCCGTTGCGATGGTAGGTATCGATGAAATTGACGCCGGCCGCCGCCACCTTGATGAGGACCTGACCGGCGGATGGATTCGGGAGGGGCACGTCTTCCAGACGCAGGACTTCGGGCCCGCCTGCGGCGTGCACACGAATCGCCTTCAACCGCTACTCCAGAGTGGGGACTCCGTAATCTACGATTGCGCGCGCCTAGACGCCGATCAGGCGGCGCTCAGGGCCGGTGTACGCCGGGTCCTGGAAGATCCGGCGCTCCTCTCCCGTATTGGCGACCGGCGGGGCCGCGGCGGGCTGCGAGTGGTCCCGGACGCCGGCTTCGGCGCTCCGGTAGCGGGCGGCGCCGCCCGGACCGAGATCCACCTCGTGCCGCCCCAGGATCGCGAGGGCGTCGGGGGTGCGGGCACCGGCATCCACGGTGACCAGCACGGCACCGGAGCGGAAACCGCTGTCGAAGTGCCGCAGGTCTTCGTCGGGGAGTCCGAGACCCGCGAGCGATCCGAGCACCCCGCCGGTCGCCGCCCCGATGCCGGCGCCCGCGAGCGTCGATGCGAGCACCCCGCCCACCAGCACCGAGCCCAGTCCCGGTATCAGCAGTGAGGTGAGGAGTCCGAGGATCCCGCCAAGCACGCCACCGCTCACCGCTCCCTTCGCGGCGCCCTCGGCCGAATCGCCGCCGAGATCGGCCAGCAGGTCCCCCTGCTCCACCCGCTCCTGCATCGCGACGCCGATCTGCCGATCGGTGAACCCCGCCGCCCCCAGCTCGCGGATGGCGGCCTCAGCGCGGCTCCGATGCCGAAAGAGGCCGACGACGGTCCGGCCGGTGGTTTCCCCGCGAGAGAAGAGGGTCATGGACGCCAACCTAGGGCTGGTCGATCTATGGGGGAGGTGATCACCCTCACAAAAGCGGGAAAAGTGAAAAGTGAAAGGTAGAAAGGGAGGAACCCGAGCTCAGCAGGGTCCCTCCCTTTCCCTTTTCACTTTTCACTTTTCCCGCTTTTCTAAGCAGCGATCTCCTCCCCTACCAGATCATCCGCGGGGGCCCGGCCTTGTCTCGTGTACTGATCGAAGAAGGCTCGGGCCTGCTCCACGTCGCCGGCATGGAAGTATCCCGGTCCCAGCGCTTCGCATCCGGCCAGCGCGATCTCCGCCAGATCCTCGGCGGTGCGCCGGATCAGCGGATCGGCCAGGCCGACCCGGCCGGCCCGCTCGAGCAGCTCGGGATCGGGACGTCCCAGAAGATCCGCGGCCGCGCGGAGCGCGCCGGGGTGATAGCAGACGCCGACGGCGAGCGCGATCGGCGCCGCGTACCACTGCGGCGACACCGCGTCGCAGGATCGAAGCTCGAAATGGCCGCGGGGTCGCACTTCGGGGAACAGCGTGCTCAGGTGGTCGCGCCACTCCTCTTCCGTGGGATGCGCGTGCTCCAGCCATTCGCCGAAGGTGCGCACCTCGCCCTGGAGGCTGGGCAACAGCATGGCGGGTGCACGGAGGGCGAAGTCGAGATAGGCCCGCACCGGCGCCCGGCCGTCCCAGGGGATGCCGGTCCGGGCTGGATCGAGCGTGCGCCACACGTGCGCCCGGGTACTGGGGAAACCGGTGGGCGACGATTCATAGACCGGGGAATTGGCGAAGATCGCGGTGGCGAACGGAGCCATCGCGTTCAGCGCGGTCCAGCGGAGCCAGGGCTCGTCGTCCAGGTCGAGACTCATCTGGAACGCCGCCGTCTGCCGCATCATCTTCGCCCCGGCGGGTCCGATGCGGGCCAGATACTCCGCCATGCGCGCGTAGCGCTTGGTCGGCAGCAACAGCGGTGCGCGCTCCGCCGGGTTGAAGGGATCCATCCCGACGGCGAGCAGCTCGATCCCCTCGCCGGCCGCCGCCGCGCGGAGCGGGATCACGACCGACCGGAGCAGCGCGATCAGCGCGCTCGCCGAGCGGCACGGCGGAGAGCTGTACTCCAGCTGGCCGCCCGGCTCGAAGGTCACGGCCCCGCCGACCGGCAGCTCGAAGCAGGGCGTGCCCTTGGCCGTCCTGGTCTCCGCCCAGCCCAGCCTGGCGCCGTAGCGGCGGAGGAAGGGCAGCGTGCCGGGGACGCCGTCGCTCTCCAGCGGACAGCGCCGTCCGCTCGAAGGCTCGACCGGAATGAGCTCCACCTCGGCCCCCACTCGTCGCGCCGCGGTGCGCATGTCGGGCGGGCTCGCGAAGACGTGCGCCGCGAGATCGGCCTCGAGCGCCGCGCGGATCGAGTCGCTCACGCCGGCGCTCCAACGACGAGCGCGAAGAGCGATTCCGGGTCGCTGCGCCACGCCTCGATCTCGAGGCCCGCCGCCTCGAAGAGCTGCGTCACGCTGCCGCGGTCGTGCTTGCAGCTGATCTCGGTGCGCAGCGTCTCGCCGGCCTCGAAGCGAACCGTCCCGACGCCGGGCACCGCGACCCGCTGAGGCAGGCGGGAGACGAGATGCATCTCGATGCGGTGGGCCACCGGCTCGTAGAACGCCCGATGGTCGAACGCCTGGGGATCGAAGTCGGCGCCGAGCTCGTGGTTCAGCACCAGCAGCATATTGCGGTTGAACTCGGCGGTGACACCCTGGGCATCGTTGTAGGCCGCTTCGATCCGCGTCACATCCTTGCGAAGGTCCACCCCCATCAGAAACCGGTCCTCCCGCCCCATGGCGGCACGCACCCGGCTCAGCAGGCGGATCGCCGCCGGCGGATAGAAGTTGCCGATGGTGCTGCCGAGGAACGCGAACAGCGCGGGATGGGGGATCCGGCGGGGCAAGTTGAGCTCGTCGGAGATGTCGGCGATCGCCGGCTCGACGGCGAGGCTGGGATACTCACGGCGAAGCTTTGCCGCGGTCTGAGCCAGGAACGTCGCGCTCACGTCGATCGGCACATAGAGCTCCGCCGTCCCGCCGTCGCGCATGGCGTCGAGAATCACCCGGCTCTTCTCCGCGCTGCCGGCGCCGAGCTCGATCAGCGCCCGGCTCCCGAGCCGCCGGATCAGGTCCGGCATCCAGCTCTCGAGGAGGCCCCGCTCGGTGCGGGTGGGATAGTACTCCTCCAGCCGGGTGATGGCCTCGAAGAGCTCCGACCCCCGCTGATCGTAGAAGTACTTGGGCGACAGTTCCTTCTGGGGCAGGGCGAGCCCCGCGGCCACCTCCGAGACCATCTGCGCATCGGCGACCGTCTGACGAGTCTGTACGCTATGCGTCACGGGCGCACCTGAAGCCGCTGAAGATCTGGCGGCGGATGGGGTAGTCCCAGTTGCGGAAGGTGTTGCGCACCGCACCGGGCCGGGTGGCCCACGAGCCGCCCCGAAGCACCTTGTACTCGTCACCGAAGAAGACTTCCGAGTATTCCCGGTAGGGGAACGCCTCGAAGCCGGGCCAGCCCCGGAAGTCGCTCGAGGTCCATTCCCACACGTCGCCGATCATGCCGCGGCATCCGATGGGCGACACGTTGAGCGGGTACGCGCCGATCGCCGCGGTGCCGAAGCCGAGCTGGTCCAGATTGGCCAGCTCCCGGGTGGGTGGCAGATCGCCCCAGGGATAGCGCCGCTTCCTGCGCGCGACGGGATCCCACGATGCCGCGGCCTCCCACTCCTGCTCGGTCGGCAGCCGCTTGCCGGCGAAGTTCGCGAACGCCTCCGCCTCGTACCACGAGACGTGGCACACCGGATGAGCGGGATCGATCTCGCCGGTGCGATCCATCACCCGGGTCATCCAGCGCCCGCGGCTCCGGAGCCAGTACTTCGGCGCGATGGCGCCCGACTCGGCCAGCCAGCGGCGGCCGCCCTCGGACCAGAACTCCGGCCTCGAGTAGCCTCCGGCGGCGATGAAACCGAGGAAGTCCCCGTTGCTCACCGGATCGACGTCGATGTCGAACGGCGCCAGCTCCACCTGGTGCACCAACCGCTCGTTGTCGTAGGCCTCCGAGCGATCGTCGGTGCCGATGGTGACGGTGCCGCCGGGGAAGCGGACCATGCGGCCGTGCGGCACCGTCGAGGCGGGAACCGGCAGGTCGAGCCGGAGCGGCGGGGTATAGGGGACGTCCAGCTTGAGCTGCAGCGTCTGGAGGATGGTCTCGTTGTGCTGGTATTCGTGCTGGAGAACCATCCGATAGACGTACCCGTCGCGCACCAGGGGATTCGCCGTGTCGCCGGCGCCCGACGCCATCCGGGCGAGCACCCGGCCGCGGATCTCCAGCATCACCTCGCGGCAGCGCTGGAAGTCCGGCAGCGGGAGCGCGCCGCGGGCGCTGCGAGGATACTCGAACGGGTTGTAGAGCCCCGGCATTTCGACGAACTCGATCGGACCGTCGAGGTTGCGGGTGAGCCACAGCTCCTCGAAGTGCGCGATGTGCCCCAGGTCCCAGACGATGGGGCTCATCAGCGGATCGTGCTGGACGTGGAGGTCCTGCTCGCTGAGCGGCCCAACGAGGAGGAAGGTGCGGGCCCTGGCTTCTTCCAGGTGCTCGGCCATGCGCTGCAGCAGGGCCCGGTCGGGTGCCACTGCGGTCGTCATCGGCAACTCCTGGCTCGTCCGGTCAGTCGAGCGAGCCGAACAGGTTGTTCAGCGACTCCGCCAGCGTCGGATGGGCAAAGACCGCCTCGCGAAGCCTATCATACGGCAGGTTTCCCATCATGGCGAGTTGCAGCGCCGCCATGATTTCCCCGCCCTCGATGCCCAGGACCGCCGCCCCCAGCACCCGCCGGGACCCGGGGTCGATCAGCACCTTCATCATCCCCCGGCTCTCGTCCATCTCCAGGGCCCGGGCCACATGGCTCATCGGCATCCGGGCCAACTCATAGGGCTGCCCGGCCTTCCGGGCCTCGCGCTCGGTGAGGCCGACCCGGCCAAGCTGGGGGTCGATGAAGACGGCATAGGGGACCGGCCGGTCCGCCGTGGTTCGGTGCCCGCCCGCCAGCAGGTTGTCCCGCAGGATCCGGTAGTCGTCGTAGGAGATATGGGTGAATGCGGGACCACCCTTCACATCTCCCAGTGCATAGACCCCGCTCGCGCTGGTCTCCAGCCGCTCGTTGACCCGGATGAACCCCTTCGCGTCGGTCTCCACCTCGCCGGCCTTCGGATCCAAGCGATCGGTGTTGGGGACTCGGCCAGCGGCGGCCAGCACGTGCGAGCCGGCGACGGTGCGCTCGCCGCCGGCGGTGCGGACCGTCATGCTCACGCCGTTCCCCGCCGGCGCGACCCGCTCGGCTTCGGCCTCCAGCAGCACCTCGACCCCGTCCTCCCGCAACACCTCGAGCACGGCGGCGGCCACGTCCTCATCCTCCAGAGGCAGGAGCTGCCGGCCCCGCTGGACCACCGTCACGTCACTGCCGAATCGCCGGAACATCTGGGCGAACTCGAGACCGACATAGCCGCCGCCCAGCACGATGAGATGCCCGGGGACCTGATCCAGCTCCATGATCGACGTGGAATCGAGTGTTGCCACCCGGTCGGAGCCGGGTATCTCGATGGGGGCCGGCCTGGCGCCGGTATTGATGAACACCTGGTCGGCCTGGAAGGTTCGCTCGCCTACCGCCAGGGTCCGCCGGCCCACGAACCGGGCTTCACCGCGCACCAGATCCAGACCCTCGGCGCGTTCCAGCCGGCCCTCGCTCCCGGCCCGGAAACTCGCGACGATATTGCGCTTGCGCTCCCGCACCCGGCCCAGGTCGACCTCCACCGGCCCGGTCCGGACCCCGTAGTCCGCGCCCCGCCGGGCGAGGTACGCCACCCGGGCGCTCGCGACCATGGTCTTGGTCGGGGTGCACCCCTCGTTGACGCAGGTCCCGCCGACGTGCGCCCGCTCGATCAGGGCCGTGCGCCGGCCGGCGCCGGCGAGCGCCGTAGCGAGTGGCACCCCGCCCTGCCCGGCGCCGATGACGATGGCATCGTACTGCTCGGTTGAGCTCATGAAGCCCTGGTGTGAGGGACGGCCGGCTGGTCTGGGAGCAACGCCACCACCGGTCGGAAGGTTCCGTCCTACTCGCCGGGGCGGATACCCAGCTCGGAGAAGGGAATGCGGTAGATGTCGCCCAGGCCGTTTCCCGCGGCCGTCAGACGGCGCTGCATCTCCGCGTAAGGCAACGAGGCAGGGGGAATGGAGTCGAAGGTCCCCCGGGTACTGCTGAAGAAGAAGAACTTTCCGTCGGGGGAGACGCTGTGATTGAAGTCACCCTTCGGCGAGTTGACCCGGTCGAGCGGCCGCGCACGCTGCCAGACGCCGTTGCGGCGCTCGCTCACGAAGAGATCGAAGCCGCCCGGCCCGTCGGGGCGCTGCCCGCTGAAGATGAGATAGCTCTCATCGGGCGCGATCCAGGGCTCGACCTCGCCGGCCCTGGTGTTGATCGAGTCGCCCAGGTTCTCCGGCTCGGCGTAGCGGCCGCCGGTCCAACGGGACACGTAGAGATCGTTGGCGCCCTTTCCTCCGTCGCGCACGGTGCCGAAATACAGGTTGCCGTTCCGTGCCACCGAGGGCGACCACTCGGTGACCGCGTCCCGGTTCACCGGCGCACCGACGTCGCGGGGCTCGGCCCAGCGGCCGTCCGCGCCGCGCTCGACCACCCAGATGTCGTACTCTTCCCGCGGCGTGTCACCCGACCTGGGCCGGTTGGAGATGAAGAACAGCTTGCGTCCGTCGGGCGAGAGGTGGGGATCGGCGTCGCTCCAGCGGCCGGAGAACGCCGCCGCGCGGGGCTCGCTCCAGCGACCGCCGCTGAGCGTGGTCTCGAGGATCGTGTAGTAGCTGAAATCGCCGTTCGCCCGGCAGATGTAGGCGGTGCCCTGGTCGGGGGTGAGGGCGACGAAGAAATCCCAGGCGCCGGTGGAGAAGATGCCCGGTTCGTAGATGCTCGGGTGTTCTTGGGCGACGGCGAGAGGTGGCATGAAAAGGATCGACAGTAGAACGCGACGGTAGCGGGATGCCATGTGCGGGTCTCCGTGGGCGGAGCTTTCGAACTTCCTGCGGCACCGGACGGTCACCCCCAATTCGGTGTTTCATCACGTCAGTCGTCTGCCGCCGGCTTGAGCAGCGCCAGCTCGAACGCATCGCAGAGCGCGAGCCAGCTCGCCTCGATGATGTTCTCCGAGCACCCGACGGTGCTCCACCGTTCGGCGCCGCGCGCCGACTCGATGATCACCCGAGGCCGCGCCGCGGTGCCGAGGTGCTCATCGACGATCCGGACCTTGTAGTCCACCAGGTGCACCCGGGCCAGACCGGGGTAGTGCGGCAGCAGGGCCTTCCGCACCGCCTGGTCCAGGGCGTTCACCGGCCCGTCGCCCTCGGCCGCGGTGTGCATGACCTGGTCGCCGACCCGCAGCTTCACCGTCGCCTGCGCCCCGATCCCGTCGCCCCCGCGCTTCTCCACGATCACGGTGAAGTCATCCACCACGAAGGGCGCACGGTAGGCGGGGTCCTTCCGGCGGAGCAGCATCTCGAACGATCCCTCCGCCGCCTCGAACTGGAATCCCCGATGTTCCAGCTCCTTGATCCGCTGGAGCACGGCGGCTTCTCCGTCACCCGCGCTGAGGCCCAGCTCGCGGGCGCGGACCAGCACGTTGCGGCGGCCGGCCACTTCACTCACCACCACGCGGCAGGTGTTGCCCACCAGCTCCGGGGCCACATGCTGGTAGCTCTCGGGGACCTTGGCGATCGCCGCGACGTGGAGGCCCCCCTTGTGGGCGAAGGCGCTGCGGCCGACGTAGGGCGCGTGCGGATCGGGATGCTGGTTCGCCACCTCGGCCACGTAGTACGAGACCTCGCTCAGCCGGCGGAGCGCCGCCGGGTCGAGGATCCGCCGCCCCAGCTTGAGCTGGAGCGTGGCGACGAGGGGAACCAGGTCGAGATTGCCGCAGCGCTCCCCATAGCCGTTGATGGTCCCCTGCACCTGTACGCAGCCGGCACGCACCGCCGCGAGCGCGTTGGCGACGGCAAGCCCCGCGTCGTTGTGCGGATGGATGCCGAGCGGGGTGTCGAGCCGCCCGCGGAGGTCGAGCACCCGCTCGGCGACGACGTCGGGCAGCTCTCCTCCGTTGGTGTCGCAGAGGACCAGGGCGTCGGCGCCGGCTTCCGCCGCGGCCTGGAGCGTGGCGAAGGCGTACTGCGGATCGAGCCGCCACCCGTCGAAGAAATGCTCGGCGTCATAGATCACCTCCCGGCCGAGCCGCTTGAACCAGGCGACGCTGTCCGAGATCATGCGCAGGTTCTCCTTCCGCGTGGTCTCCAGCACCCGATCGACGTGCAGGGTGGAGCTCTTGCCGACCAGGGTCACGACCGCGGTCCCCGCCTCCTCCAAAGCGCGGATGTTGCCGTCGTCCTCGCAGGCGACGCCGGCCCGCCGGGTGCTGCCGAACGCGGCGATGCGGGCGCGCGCCGGTGGGGACTCCCCCATCCGGCGGAAGAACTCCGCGTCCTTCGGGTTGGAGCCGGGCCACCCGCCCTCGATGTAGTGGACGCCGAGCCGGTCCAGGGCGCGGGCGATCTTCACCTTGTCGTCAACCGACAGGGAGAGGCCCTCGCGCTGGGTGCCGTCGCGCAGGGTGGTGTCGTAGAGCAGCACGGGTGCCGCCGGGCCGGGAGCGGGCATGGGAGTCCTGAAAAAGGAAACGGCCCCTCGATGTCGAGAGGCCGCGCTGGTTTGCCGAACCGGGTCCTTGCCGCTACCCGTACGCCCGCGCGCCGCCTCTCAGGGAGAGTCGGAGCGTAATGCTGGCGAGGCGGTTGAGGACCATGAGGTATCTATACGATGCGCGGGGGAGGGATGTCAAGGAAGGCGGGCAGACGGGCAGGCGGGCGGACGGGCCCAATCAGCTGCCGAAATGCTTCACCAGCTCCGCATTGGTCTTGTGGCGCCGGAGGTCCACCAGCAGGTCGTTCATCGCGTTGATCGGGGTCATGCTCGCGATTCGCTGGCGTAACGCGCGGCTGGCGACGAGGGTCGGCTCGTCGAACAACAGCTCCTCCCGCCGGGTGGCGCTCGCGACCAGGTCGATGGCCGGGAAGATCCGACGTTCGGCCAGCTCGCGGCTCAGCACCAGCTCGCTGTTCCCGGTGCCCTTGAACTCCTCGAAGATCACCTGGTCCATCTTGCTTCCGGTGTCCACCAGCGCGGTCGCGATGATGGTGAGCGATCCTCCGCCCTTGGACGGGTCCACTTTCCTCGCGCTGCCGAGGAATCGCTTCGGCTTCTCCAGCGACTGGGCGTCGAGACCGCCGGACAGCGTCCGGCCGGTTCCCTTCTCGACCGTGTTGTAGGCCCGCGCCAGCCGGGTGAGCGAATCCACGATCAGCACCACATCTTCGCCCAGCTCGACCCGGCGGCGGGCCCGCTCCAGCGTCAGCTCGGCCACGGCGACGTGCTGCGACGCGGGATTGTCGAAGCTCGACGCGATCACCTCGCCCACCCCGGCCGCCTCCATCTCGAAGACTTCCTCAGGCCGCTCGTCCACCAGCAGGATGAGAAGATCGGCGCTGGGGTAGTTGGCGTTGACGCCTTCGGCGATGGCCTGGAGCACCATCGTCTTTCCCGCCTTGGCGGGCGCCACGATGAGCGCGCGCTGGCCTTTGCCGAGGGGCGCTAGCAGGTCGATGACCCGGTTGGTGTAGTCGGGCTGTCCCGAGCGCACCATCGGAGTTTCCAGCCGGATCAGCTCGTTGGGATGGATAGCGGAGAGCCGGGTGAACTCGGGGCGGCTTCCGACCTCGGCGGGAGGCCGGCCGAGAATCGCCGTGACCCGCTCGAGCGTGGGCCCCCGGCCCTTGCCCCCGGGCCGGATCTCCCCGGCGACCTCATCGCCGGTCCGGAGGCCGTGCTGCCGGATGACCCGCTCGCCGACGTGAACGTCCCCGTTGGCCGCGAGGTATCCGGCCTCCCGGCGCCGCAGGAACCCTGCGCCGCGGCCCGCGATCTCGAGCACGCCCAGCATCAGGCGGCAGCCACGGAGCGCTTGATGCGATGGAGGATGGCGGTGAGGCCCTGGGTTCTCGTCATGCCGAGGGTTTCGCTGAGGCCCAGCTGGTCCAGCAGATCGTCCGGCACCTTGGCCACGTCCTCCGGCGGCGCTCCATCGAGCGACCTCGCGAGCAGGGACACGAATCCCCGAACCGTCGGCGACTCCCGGGGCACGTCGGCATGAATGTGCACCTGCCCGTCAGTGACCTCGACCCAGAGGAAGACGGGCGTCTGACACTCGTGGACTCGATGCTCGCCACGAGCCTTCTCCTCCTCCAACCGCTCCGGAAGCGGAGGCAGCTTGCGGGAATAGTCCAACAGGGTCTCCAGGCGGGTGGTGCGGTCGGCGGCCTTGAACCGTGGGATGATGGTGTCGATGCCGGGCATGGGTGAAAGCTAGCGCCCGCGGCGGAACGGCGTAACGCCGTCCCGGCCTCAGCCACCCACCGCCTTCGCCACTTCCGCCAGCCGGCGCTCGATCTCCGCCTGTGGCAGCCACCGGCCCCGGACCATCACCCCGGCCCGCTTCGTCGTGTTGGTGATGCTGGCCAGCGGGTCCGCGTCCAGCAGGATCAGGTCGGCCCGCTTGCCCCGCTCCACCGTCCCCGTCTCCTTCTGGGTCCCGAAGTAGGCCGCGATGTTGCGGGTGCCGGTCTCCAGCGCCTGGTACGGCGTGAGTCCGGCCGCCACCAGCGACTCCAGCTCGCGGTGGGTGGAGAACCCCGGTACGTTGTAGATCTGCGGTGCGTCCGAGCCGAGCAACAGTCCCGCGCCCGCCGTGTGAAGCGCCTTGATGAGCTTGCGGCGCACCTCGATGGTGTGGCGAGCGCCCTCCGCGGTCGCGCCGGTCTCACTCAGGATCCCGTCCTTCACCTCGGCCCACTGCGCCAGGTTCTGCGGATTGACGTAGCGCATCTCGGGGCGCTGGGCCAGCTCCCGGCTGCTGCCGACCATGACCAGGTTCTCCATCAGCACCTGGGTCGGCACGTTCCAGATGCCGGCCCGCTTCGTCGCCTGGACCAGCGCGGCCATCTTCGACTCGTCGAGCTGGTCGCCCAGGTTGAGGCCGAAGAACGCCGACTGCGAGGCGCTCAGCGATGAGCCCTCCCGCAGCATCCCCTCGACATACCCGTCGAGATGCTCGATGGTCGCGTACCCCGCTTCGATCGCGCGGTGGATCCCGACGTCCTCGGGCACGTGGCCCGCGAACGGGATGCCGGCCCGCTTCGCCGTGGCCACCAAGGTGTCGAACGCGGCCCGGCTCACGCCGGGATGGATCTTGAGGAGGTCGTACCCCGCCGCCTTCTGTTCCATGACCGCCTTCGATGCCGCGGCCGGATCGGGGATGCTGTTGCCGTTGAGCGAAGGCCCGGCGGCGTAGATGGTCGGGCTCAGCAGCTCACCCTTCGCCGCGCGCGCCCGCAGCTCGAGATGCCGGGGATGGCCCAGCATCCCCCGGATCGTGGTGATCCCTCCCGACACGTAGAGGAACAGGGTCCGCTCCACCGCCGTGTCGGACGCCTGGCCACCCGGGATGTGGGCGTGCATCTCCGCCAATCCGGGGATCAGGAACTTGCCCCGGCCATCGACCCGCACGCCCCCGTCGGGCACCTTCACCCGGTTCGCCGGCCCGATCTCGACGATCCGGTCGCCCCGCACGACCACCGTCTGGCCCGGGATCCGCCGCTCCCGGTCCATCGGGATCACGGTCACGTCCACGAACGCGGTGACGCTGTCGGATCGAGGAGTGCCGGGAGGATCGGTGGGACAGGGTGTGGAGAGAGCGCAAAGGCCGGCTAGCGCGAGGCGCAGCATGGAAGACTCCTGAATACGGGGAAGGGTCGCCCGAGCCGTACGCGCCCGGGCGACCCTCCGTTTCACCGGCTCAGACTTTGGCCGCGGCCCGGTTGGCCTGCTCGAACTCCTTCATGAAGGCGACCAGCGCTTCGACCGCCGGCCGGGGGCAGGCGTTGTAGATGCTGGCCCGCATCCCGCCCGCGTTGCGGTGCCCCTTGAGCCCGTCGAGCCCCCGCTTGGTCGCTTCGGCGATGAACTTGCTCTCCAGCTCCTCGGTCGGCGCCCGGAAGCAGACGTTCATCAGCGACCGGCTGTCGGTCTGCGCGGTGCCGCGGAAGAAGTCGCTCTGGTCGATGAAGTCGTAGAGCAGGCCGGCTTTGGTCTCGTTGTGCTGCGCCATCGCCGCCAGGCCGCCCTGGGCCTGGATCCACTTGAAGACCTCGCCCATCACGTAGATCCCGAACGTCGGCGGCGTGTTGTAGAGCGACTTCTCCGCCGCATGAGTCCGGTACTGGAGCATGGTGGGCAGCGTCTTGGGCCCAGCCTCGATCAGGTCGTCGCGGATGATCACCAGCACCACGCCCGAGGGGCCGAGATTCTTCTGGGCGCCGGCATAGATCAATCCGTACCTGCTGACGTCGATCGGCCGGCTGTACATGTCGCTCGACGTGTCGGCCACCAGCGGCGCGCCGGCCGGCACCTGGGGCTCCGCGCGCCACTGGGTCCCGTAGATGGTGTTGTTGGTGGTCAGATGCACGTAGGCCGGCCGCTCGGAATACTTGATCTCCGACGCCTTGGGGATCCGGTCGAAGTTGGTGCTCTCGCCGCTCGCCGCGAGGTGGACCTTGGCGCCGAGGATCTTCGCTTCCTTCACCGCCTTCTGGGCCCATACGCCGGTCAGCAGATAGTCCGCGGTGCGGTCGGCGGGGAGCAGGTTCATCGGCACCATCGAGAACTGGAGCGACGCGCCACCCTGAAGGAACAGCACCTGGTAGTTGTCCGGGATCCCGGCGAGATCCCGGCAGGCCTGCTCCGCCTCGTCCCGGATCCGGTCGAACACCTTGCCCCGGTGGCTGTGCTCCATGATCCCGATGCCGCTGCCGGCGGCGTCCCAGATCGTCTCCTGCGCCTTGGTGAGCACGGGCTCCGGAAGGACCGCTGGGCCGGCGGAGAAATTGAAGATTCGTTTACTCATGTTCGTTACCCGATTGGAAGAGAGTCTCGCGCGTCACCGCGACACCTTGCCGTCGATCTCGCTCAGCTCCACGCTGATGATGTCGGCATTCCCCGACTTGATCCGCTCCAGCGCGCCGTTGCCCGGCGCCCCGTCGAGATGGATCCGCGCCAGGGTAGCCTGCGCGCCGTGATAGATGATGTTCTCCACTTCCTCGACGTTGATCTCCGCGCCCGCGAGCACGGCGAAGACATGGGCCAGGACGCCAGGCCGGTTGCGGTGGCGGATCGAGAGCACGTGGCTCGCCGAGCTGCGGGCGAGGCGGTTCACCACGTTGGGGACCTCGCCGGTCGCCTGGAAAGCCTGGACCACGCGGATCACTTCGTGGGCGATGGCGACCTGGGCCTGATCGGTCGAAGCGCCGACGTGGTGGGTGCCATAGACCCCGGGCGCCTGGAGAATCTCGTTGCCGATGGTCCCGCTGCCGCCCGCGGGCTCGCTCTGGAAGACGTCGAGCCCGGCGCGGATCTTCTTATCCGCGATCGCCTGCCGGAGTGCGGCCTCATCCACCACCGAGCCGCGGGAGGTGTTGATGAGGTACGCGCCGGGACGCATGGCCGAGAGGAACTCGGCGTTCACCAGGTTCTTGGTGTCCGCGTTCGCGGCGACGTTGATCGTCACCGCGTCGGCGAGACGCGCCACCTCCAGCGGGCTCTGGGCGTAGGCGATGCCGAGCCGGTCCGCCTCCTCGTGGGTCAGCGTGCGCGACCAGGCCAGCACCCGCATGCCGAAGGCCTGGGCCCGCGCCGCCACTTCGCGTCCGATCTGCCCCAACCCCACGATGCCGAGGGTCCGGCCGTAGAGGCCCCGCGCCTTGGAGTACTCGCTCTTGTTCCACGCGCCCTTCCGCAGGTCGGCGACCTGGTCGGGTATCCGTCGGTCGCAGGAGAGCAGCAGTCCCATCACGATCTCCGCCACCGCGATCGAGTTCTTGCCCGGACAGTTGGACACGAAAATGCCCCGGCTCGACGCCGTGGCCACGTCGATGGTGTCGATCCCCGCGCCCGCTCGGATCACCAGCGTCAGCGCGGTGCCGGCCTGGAGCGCGTCGGCGGAGACCTTGGTCCCGCGCACGATCAGGATGTGGGGATCGGCCTCCCGGATCGCCCCCGGCAGCGCTTCCGCGGTGAGGTCGGGCTGCGACACCACCGTGCACCCCAGCTCCTTGAGACCATCGATGCCGACCTTCTCGAACTTGTCGGCGATAAGCACCTTCATTCGCTCTCCTCACAGTTCATGCACGAACAATCCGCTGCACAGCTTCGGCTCGAACCAGGTGCTCTTCGGCGGCATCACCTGCCCGGTGTCGGACACGGCCATCAACTGGTCGAGGGTGGTCGGATAAAGCGAGAACGCGATCGCCATCTCGCCCGACTTCACCCGCCGCTCCAGCTCCGCCGTGCCGCGGATGCCGCCCACGAAGTCGATCCGCTTGTCCGTCCGGGGATCGCCGATGCCCAGGATCGGCCCCAGGACCCGGTCCTGGAGCAGCGACACGTCGAGCGAGGCGATCGGATCCGTGCGGTCGATGCTCGAAGGGTTCAGCTCCAGGCGGTGCCAGCGGCCGTCGAGATAGACGCAGCAGACGCCCGGGCGGTCGGGCCTGGGGTCCTTCGTCTCCGTCAGCCGCCCCAGTCCGCGCAGGCGGTCCAGCACCGCCGCCGGGGCCTGCCCTTTCAGGTCGCGCACCACCCGGTTGTACGGCAGGATCCGAAGCTGGTCGGCCGGGAAGAGGACCGCGAGGAACCAGTTGTACTCCTCCTCGCCCTGGTGCCCCGGATTCTTCGCCCGCAGCTCCTTCCCCGCCCGCCAGGCGCTGGCCGACCGGTGGTGCCCGTCCGCTACATAGGAATAGGGGACGTCGGCGAAGGCGGCCGCCAGCCGGTCCGAGTCGGGCACCGGCCACACCGTGTGGCGGACGCCGTCGGGCGCGGTGAAATCGTAGAGCGGCTCGGTGGAGGTCGCGATCCGATCCACCGCCGCGTCGATCTCGCGCCGGCCGCGATAGGTCAGGAAGACCGGCTCCGCGTTCGCGTTCAGGGTGAGGACGTGCCGGGTGCGGTCGTCCTCCTTATCCTGCCGGGTCTTCTCGTGCTTCTTGATCAGGTCCCGCTCGTAGTCATCGACGTGGACGCAGCCCACCACCCCGGTCTGGGTCCGTCCATCCATCACCTGGCGATAGAGGAAAAGCCTCGGCGCGGGGTCGCGCATCAGCGTCCCGCCGGCGATCAGCTCGTCCAGAGCCTGCCGCGCCCGGCTGTAGATCCGGGGATCGTACTGGTCTACGTCTTCGGGAAGATCGATGTCCGACCGGCCGACATGAAGGAAGCTGTGGGGATTCCCCCGCGCCAGCTCGGCCGCCTCGGCCCGGTTCACCACGTCATAGGGAACCGAGGCCACCTGGGCGGCGAGCTCGGGACGCGGGCGAATGGCCCGGAAGGGAGTCAGGCGCATGGCGGGCCCTATCCTACGTGGATGCTTGAGGCCGGGCAAGGCGGGGCCGCAGCCGCCCCGCCTTCCCCGGCCTCACTCCCCGCTCCACCACCGCCAGCACCCCATCCACCGCCAGCGCCAGCAGCGCCGCGGGGATCGCGCCCGAGAGAATCATCCTCGTGTCGGACAGCGCCAGGCCGGCGGCGATGGGATCGCCCAGACCCCCGGCGCCGATGAAGGCGGCGAGGGTCGCGGTGCCGACGTTGATGACGGCGGCGGTGCGGATGCCGGCCATGATCACCGGCGCCGCCAGCGGCAGCCGGATGTGTCGAAGGATCTGCGCCGGCGTCATGCCGAGCGCGGCGCCCGCGGCCACCGCGTCGGGCGCGGCGTCGCGGACACCGGTGTAGGTGTTTCGCAGGATCGGATACAGCGAATAGAGGAAGAGCGCCACCACCGCGGGGAGCAGGCCGATCCCCAGCAGCGGGATCATGAAAGCGAGGAGCGCGATGCCGGGGAGCGTCTGGAGCAGCCCCGCGGCGCGCACCACCGTTTCGGCGCCGGCGGGGAGCCGCTCCAGCGCCAGGCCGAGCGGGACCGCCGCCGCGATGGCGGCGGCGAGGGAGAGCACCACCAGCAGCACGTGCCGTCCGATGAGCCGCACCAGCTCCCTCCGCATGGCCCACAGATAGCCGGGGAGGCTGCCCTCTCGGCCCGTCGAGGTGCTGTCGACCGCGGCGGCGCCCGTGAGCCCCAGGTCGGCCAGCGCCTCGCTCGCGATCCGGCCGACTGGCTCGCGATCCACTTCCAGTCGCCGGTTCAGCCTGCGCATCGTCGTGACATCGAGCCGGCCGCTGAGCTCCGCCAGCGCGGCGACCGCGGCCGGCTGCCGCTCCGCCAGCTGCCCGCTCACCAGGGCCGCGGCCTCGTAGGGCGGGAAAAACTTCCGGTCATCCCGCAGCACGACCAAGTCGTAGCGCAGGATCAGGCCGTCAGTGGAATAGCCGTCGATCACCTCCACCTCGCCGGCCGCCAGCGCCTGGTACTTCACCGCCGGAAGCAGGGCCCGCACGCCGGAGAACCGGATCCCGTACGCCCGGGTCAGCCCCGGCAGTCCGTCGGGTCGCCCGATGAAGTCGGCGGTGAGCCCGGCACGCAGCCGGCCCGCCACTCGCGCGAGGTCGCTCAGCGTCGCCAGCCGGTAGCGTTCGGCGGTCTCCCGCCGCACCGCGACGGCGTACGTGTTCTCGAATCCCAGCGGCGGCAGCCAGCGCACGTTCCAGCGCCGGCGGAACTCGCGGCTCACCCGGTCGAAGACCCGCTGCGGATCGGAGACGGGACGCTCGCCGAGGATCGCCAGCAGCCCGGTGCCGGTGTACTCGGGATAGACGTCGGCCGAGCCGGTGCGGACGGCGCGAAACGCGATCTCGGTCGCGCCCAGACCGGGACGCCGATCCACCGCGATGCCACGCGCCTCCAGGATCTGCGCGAACAGCTCGGCGAGGATGTACGACTCGCCGAACGGCTTCGACCCCACGACTACCGGAGAGGCCTGGAGCGCGAGCAGGAGCAGCAGGGCCGCGCTCACGGCAGCACCCGCGCCCGGCGCAGCAGCTCGCGCACGTAGGCCGAGGCCGGACCGGTCCGGAGCTCGTCGGGCGGCGCGAACTGCTCGATCCGTCCCGCGCGCAGCACCGCCACCCGGTCGGCCAGGAGGAAGGCCTCGTGCACGTCGTGGGTCACCAGCAACGCGGTGAGCCCGAGATCGCGGCGAAGGGTCTGGAAGGTCGATTGGAGGTCGGCCCGGGTGATCGCGTCGAGCGCGCCAAAGGGCTCGTCGAGCAGCACCACCGCGGGACGGGCGGCGAGCGCCCGGGCCACCGCGACCCGCTGCCGCTGGCCGCCGGAGAGATCGCCGGGCCAGCGCTCGCCGAATTGCACGGGATCGAGACCGACCAGGGAGAGGGCGCGGTCCGCTGCGGTTTCGTCCGATTCGCCCCGGAGCCACGGGACCAGCGCGGCGTTGCGGCGCACCCGCCAGTGGGGAAGCAGTCCCCCGTCCTGGGGCACGTACCCGGTGCGCCGGCGGAGCTCGATCGGGTCCGCCGCGGCGACGTCGGCGCCCTCGACCAGCACCCGCCCCTCGTCGGGATCGGTGAGCCGGTTGAAGCAGCGCAGCAGGGTGGTCTTCCCCGAGCCGCTCTCGCCGATCAGCGCGACGCACTCGCCCTGCTCGACCTCGAGCGAGACCTGGTCCAGCGCCACGGCCGAGCCGTAGCGCTTGGAGACCCCTTCCGCCTTGAGAGCGCTCACCGGGATAGCCCGCGCATTTCGTGCAATCTACGAGAGCGGCGGAGGCCCCGAATCGCGGTGAAAGACCCGCCGCTCCACCTCGCCGTGAGACGGCCTCCGAAGCCCGGTCCGCACGGCATCGGTAAGCCTATCGTAGAACGTGGGTTCCACATCGCTCTCCGGACCACCCGCCCGCGGCGCGTCACGGACGGATGCGTGCAGAAAACTGCAGACAACCCGAGCACGAATTTGGCATGGATTGGGGGCTCCCCCTGCACGGCCTGAGGACGCGTTCATGTATCGGATCGAGGTCGCCCCCGGAGAGGAAACGGTCTTCCGGACAATCGAAGAATTGGCGATCGGCATCCGAAACGGTGTCATCACTCAGCGCGCCCGGATCTACCATAACGCGTCCCAGAAGTGGCTGCCGATCGGACTGCACCCCCACTACAAGAAGGCGCTGGAGATGCCGGCCTCGAAGGCGAGTCCGGCGCCGGTGACCGCCAACACCCCGCTGCCGACTCCGGCTCGCAAGGGTCACCACCCGCATCCGCACGGCCACGCCGAGGTGCGTCACCCTGAGCCGAAGCACCCCGAACCAAAGCACCACGAGCCGAAGCACCACGCGGAGCCGCCGAAGCTGCGCGTGGATCCGCCGAAGCCCCAGATCGAGCCAAGGCTCGCCGCCGAGCCGAGGCGGTCGAAGGCGGTGGAGCCGCACGTCCGGGCGCCGGTGCAGTCACCCATCGTGGCGATGCAGCGCGAAGTCCTCCGCGATCTGCCGATGCTGTCCTTTCCCGAGCCGGAGCCGCTCCCCTGGAGTCAGCCGGCGCCCCAGGCCACCGCGACCAGGGCGCATGCTCCTCCGGTCGAGTACGCCGGGCCGGTGAGAGAGGTGCATCGTCCGGTCGAAGCCGCGCCGTACGCACCACTGGAGTTCGCCCACGAGGAAGCGGCTCACGGCGCAGAGGACGGCGAGCTGCTGCTGCCGCGTCCGACCGCGCGCCGCTCGCGCCGGGTGAGCGGCCGTCCGCTGCTCCTCCTCGGCGTCGCCGCCTCGCTGGTACTGGGGACCCATCTGCTGCTCTCCTCGACGCCCCCGGTCTCCGCCGACGCCGCCGACGCACCCGCGCCTTCGGCACCCGCCGCGAAGGCCGAGGATGCGCCCGCCGCGCCCGCCGAGCCGGCCGCCGCTGAGGTCAGCGCTCCCGAGACCCGCCCCGCCGCGCCGGCGCCGCGGGTGACCACCGCGCCCGCCCGGGTGCCGATGACTCCGGGTCCGGCCTTCGCCGGCTCGGTCCCCGCCCGGCTCGACGATTCGATCGCGCTGACGAAGCCGCCCGCTCCGGTGGCCGCCGCCGCACCGCTCGCGGCGCCCTCCGCGATCACGCCGCCGCCGGCGGCGCTCGAGATGGCGCTGCCCGATCTCGCCACCGACTCGCTAATTCCCGCCGCGCAAACCAAGGACACCCTCGGCATGAAGAAGATCCTGCGCGCGTTGAACGGGCCCAAGCCCGCGGAGGCGCCGGCGTCCGAGTAGTCCCGTGTGACTCATCCCACAGCGATCGTTCCCCCTCCCAACCAATATCCAGCGGCGTAAGTCATTGTTTATCAACAGCTTATGTTGATAAACCTGTGGATAATCGACCCCGCGGTGTGGAAAACGGACCGCGGTGACTCGGGCCATGGGGGATACGCAATGGCAAGGGCGATCTGGAGCGGCTCGATCGGCTTCGGGATGGTGAGCATCCCGGTGAAGCTGTACGGCGCGACCGAGAGCAAGGACATCTCGTTTCATCTGCTGCACGCCACCTGCGGGACCCGGCTGAAGCAGGTTCGCTGGTGTCCCACGGACGAGGTCGAAGTGCCGTGGAGCGAGACCGTGCGGGGCTACGAGTACGCGAAGGACCAGTACGTCACCCTGACCGACGAAGACTTCGAGCAGCTCCCGCTGCCGAGCAAGCACACCATCGAGCTCACCGCCTTCGTGAAGGCGAGCGAGATCGACCCGGTGCTACTACGAGAAGAGCTACTACCTGGCCCCGGACGAGCGCGCCGAGAAGCCCTACGCGCTGCTGATGCGGGCGCTGGACGACAAGGAGCTCACCGCGGTCGCCACCATCACCATCCGGAAGAAGGAGCAGCTCTGCGCGTTGCGCCCGAAGGACGGCGCGCTGATGCTGGAGACGCTCTACTACCCGGACGAGATCCGGGCGCAGCCCGAGGTCGAGGCTGGGCAAGGCCAAGGTCACCGAGCGCGAGCTGGATATGGCCTTCACGCTTGATCGACCTGCTGCGGAAGCCGTTCGATCCCGAGGAGTACAAGGATCACTACCGCGAGGCGCTGACCCAGCTGATCGATGCGAAGCTCGAGGGCCGGGAGGTGGTGACCTCCCCGGCGGCCGCGGAGACCAAGGTCCTCGATCTGGCCGACGCGCTGCGCCGGAGCGTCGAGGCCGCGAAGAAGAGCAAGCCGAAGCGGGCGGCACGCCCCCGCACCCGGCCGGCGGCAAGGCGGGCCACGCGGAAGGTCAGTTGAGCCGTGCAGGTACCGCGCAGCCGGCGACTGTCGCCGACGTGCTGAAGCAGCTCGACGCCGCGAAGACTCGCGCGGTCATGCTCACGTCGACGGCCACGACCTCCCGGTCACCAACCTCGACAAGCCGCTCTGGCCCGGGGCGGCCCGGCGGAAGCCCGTGACCAAGCGCGCTTCTGCTGCGCTATCTCGCCCGGGTCTCCCGCTGGATGCTCCCCCACCTGGCCGACCGTCCGTTGTTCGTCACCCGTTTTCCCGACGGCATCGAGGGGCAAGAGCTTCTACCAGAAGCACTGGGACGATCCGCCGCCGTTCGCGCGGCACGCGTGACGCATCTTCTCCAGCCACGGCGAGGGCGACGGCGACTATCTCATCTGCGAGAACCTGCCCACCCTGCTCTGGCTGGGACAGATGGGCAGTCTCGAGATGCACGCCTGGTACTCCCGCACCGACCCGGAGCCCGACGCCACCGGCCGCGGCCGGACATTCACCGGCTCCGAGGAGACGCTCGATAAGTCGGTGCTCAACTATCCCGACTTCGTCGTGTTCGATCTCGACCCCTACGTCTACTCGGGGCAGCGAGTCGAAGGGGGCGGAGCCGGAGCTGCATCGCAGGCGTTCAACCGCACCCGCAAGCTCGCCCTCCAGGTGCGCGACCTGCTCGAGCGGCTCGGCCTGTCGACCTGGATCAAGACCTCGGGCCGCACCGGCCTTCATCTCTACCTGCCGATCGTGCGCGACCTCGACTTCGACGCGGCGCGCGACGTCGCGGAGACCATCGCCCGCGGCGCGCTTCAGGAGCGGCCCGGCGAGGTGACGATCGACTGGGCCGTGGAGCGGCGTCGGGGGAAGATCTTCTTCGACTTCAACCAGAACAGTCCGGGGCAAGTCGCTCGCGGTGCCCTACTCGCCGCGGCGGCACCCGGGCGCCACGGTGTCGACGCCGGTCGCGTGGGACGAGCTGGAGTCCATCTATCCGACCGACTTCACCGTGCGCACCGTGCCCGACCGGCTGGAGGAGCAGGGCGATCCCTGGGAGGGGATCCTCGAGGCCAAGCAGGACCTCGACACCGTCCTCGGCGCCGGGAGCAGCGCGTGACGCCGGCCGCGCGAAGCGCCGTCGATCGAAGTCCCGCGACCGGCTCCGCTATCGGGCCCAGCCCGGCTGGATCCCGCCGATGCTGGCGACCCTCACCGAGAGCGCGCCGAAAGGCGGCGGCTGGATCTACGAGCCCAAGCTCGACGGCGTGCGGGTGCTGGCCTACGTAACCGGCGGGGTCGGTGCGGCTCTTCTCCCGCAACCGCAAGCAGGTCGAAGGCGGCTATCCCGAGCTGGTGGAGGCGCTGTCAGTCGTCGGTCCGGGGCGACGCGGTGCTCGACGGCGAGATCGTGGCGCCCGACCCCGCGACCGGGCTCTCGTCCTTCGCGCGTCTCCAGCAGCGGATGCACCTGCGCGACGTGGCTCGGCGCGGCGCGCACCGGCGTGTCGGTCGAGCTCTACCTGTTCGACTGCCTCTTCTACGAGGGCATCGACCTCACCGGCCTCCCGCTGCTCGACCGGAAGAAGGTGCTGCGCGACGTCGTGTGGTACGACGGCCCGATCCGCTTCACCCCGTATCGCACCACCGGCTCGGCGGCGATGTATCGCGAGGCGTGCGCCAAAGGCGCGGAGGGCATCCTGGCCAAGCGCGCCGAGTCGCGCTACACCAGCGGGCGCTCCACCGACTGGCTCAAGATCAAGTGCGTGCTCCAGCAGGAATTCGTCGTCGGCGGCTACACCGCGCCGCAGGGCGCCCGCGAGCACCTGGGCGCCCTGCTGGTCGGCTACTACGACGGCGGGACTCTCCGCTACGCCGGCAAGGTCGGCACCGGGTACGACCGCGAAACCCTGGAGCTCCTCCATCGCAAGCTCGCGCCGCTCCGGCGGCGGACCTCGCCTTTCGCGCCGGGCCCGGTGCCGGCGGGCGAAGTCCAGTGGGTGACGCCGAAACTCGTGGCGCAGATCGGCTTCGGCGAGTGGACCGAAGCGGGCCTGCTCCGGCATCCCCGATACCTCGGCCTCCGGGACGACAAGGCGCCGCGCGAGGTGCGGCGGGAGTAACCGGTCTCCGCCCCTTAAGCTTTCACCTTACTTCAACTGTCCACGCGTAGTCCTCCAACCGCTCCGCCACCTCCTCGCCACCCGCGGCAGGCAGGGGAACTCGGCGCCGTGCCGGACCGACAGGTACATGTCTCCACTCCCGCTTGAACTCGGGCGGGCAGGCGCCGCGGGTAGTGGCGCCGTGGGCCGGCGTCGGCCGCCAGGAGACCCTGAGCGCGTGGCCGCTGGGACTGGACCGCTCAGGCACCACGAAGCCCTCCATCGCCACGGCCCCGTCGCCCTCCAGCACCAGCTCGCACGCCTCACCGCGCGGCCCGTGCGCGCCGCAGAACAGCATCTCGGTGTGGCGATCGAGACTGCCCCGATAGACCCCGTCTGTGTCCCGACGGAGGCTGCCCTCGACGACTTCGTCGCCGCCGTTGCGGCACCGCTCCCCCGCCCCGCCGAGCTGCGGCCAGGCGCTGGTCAGCCTGAGATGATAGGTATCGGCCAGCGCCGCCGGGCGCGCGTGGCGCCGCCGCCAACGCGGTGAGGACCAGTGCCGTGATGCCGCCCGCCCATCGCTTCGTCATACGTCCCCCTCGAGTAGTCCGGAGTCCGCCGGAACCTGCCCGGGCTCCGCTTCGATCCCGCGAGCCACAAGTCGCGTCCCGGTAACACCCGGCAGATCCCAGAGACAAGACGCGTGCCCGGTGGCGGGGACAGATCTCGACGACCGCGAGACGGGAGGGAACGCGTTGGACCGGAGGGACTTGGATGCCGGGGAGCGGACCCCGCGGACGCCCGCTCCACAAGGAGCGGGCGACAATTTGGTCAGTCGCGGAAGCGGCGGGGATCGATCTCGTAGCCGCGGATCTTGTAGTTGATGATCCGCTCCGTGGTGCTGAGCAGCCGTGCGGCGCGGGCGCGGTTGCCCCGGGTGGTCTTGAGCGCGTCCTGGATCAGGTTGCTCTCGAACGCGGCGACCGCCTCACCCAGCGAGCCGGACACCACGGTGCCCGACGCCTCGGCGGTCTGGAGCGTGGGCGAGAGGTGGTGGCCGTGGATCACGTCGCCGTCGGCGACCAGCACCGCGCGCTCCATGGTGTTCTCCAGCTCGCGCACGTTGCCCGGCCAGTGGTAGCTGACCAGCATGTCGATCGCCGGGGTGGAGATGCGCTTGATGCTCCGGCCATGCAGCCGGGCGTACTTCTCGACGAAGTGGTCGGCCAGCAGCAGAACGTCCGACTTCCGCTCCCGGAGCGGCGGCACGCAGATGGTGAAGACGTTGAGCCGGTAGTACAGGTCCTCGCGGAACGTTCCCTCGGCCTGGGCCCGCTCCAGGTCCTTGTTGGTCGCCGTGATGAGCCGGACGTCCACCCGGATCGTGTCGCTGCCGCCGAGCCGCTCGAACTCCCGCTCCTGGATGACGCGCAGCAGCTTGGCCTGGGTGGACGGGCTCAGCTCGCCGATCTCGTCCAGGAACAGCGTGCCGCCGTCGGCCAGCTCGAACCGGCCCTTGCGCCGGGCCTGCGCGCCGGTGAACGCCCCGCGCTCGTAGCCGAACAGCTCGGACTCGACCAGGGTCTCGGGCAGCGCGGCGCAGTTGACCCGCACGAACGGCTTGCCCGCCCGGGGGGAGTGCTGGTGCAGCGCGTGGGCGATCAGCTCCTTGCCGGTCCCCGACTCGCCCGCGGATCAGGACCGTGGCCCCGGTCCCCACGACCTGCGCCACCTGCTCGAATACCCGGCGCATCGGCCCGCTGTTGCCGAGCATGTGGGTGAACTCGTAGCGCTCCCGCAGCTCCTGGCGGAGCTGGGTGTTCTCCTCCACCAGCTTGCGGCGCTCGAGCGTCGATCAGCCGCTGGATCCGGAGCGCCTGGGCGATCATGCCCGCGGTGATGCGCAGCGCCTTCACCGTGCGCTCTCGATCCCGCTCGGCCACGAAGGCCTGCTCGATGCCGAGCGTGCCGGCCGTCGCGCCGTCGAGCGTGATCGGGACGCAGATGAAGGTGATCTCCCCCCCGCGCTGCGCCCGTCCGGCAGCCCGATGGAGGAAGCGCGGCTCCCGGCTCACCCGGGGAACCACCGCCGGCGTGCCGGTCTGCGCCACCACCCCGGTGACCCCCTCGCCCAGGCGGTAGCGCACCCGGCCGGCGGGCCGGGGATAGCCCAGGGCCGCCTCGACGGCCAGCATCCCGCTCTCCTCCTCCAGGAGCGTGACCGCGCCCCGCACGGCGCCGCAGCGCCGCTCCAGCACCTCCAGCACCCCGTACAGACCCGCCTGGAGGTTGAGGGTCCCGGTGAGCGCCTGGCTCACCTCCACCAGCATCGCGAGCTTGCGGACGTCGGCGCCGTCTCTCGCGGCCTCGCTCTCCGGCCGGGATTCGGCGGTGGGGCGCCGCCCCGGGGCGGCGACCGCCTCGGGCAGGAGCGACGGCATGTTGAACACGATCTTGCGGGAGGTGCTCACGGCTGCTCTCCAGGGTTCGGCTGCCGGAGTGTAAGCTATTTTCGGCGAAAACTGCAGTGGCAATGGGCCTACTACCGTGAAAAATGGCTGAACCGCAAATCTTGAACATTGAAATGTGCAAAATGTGCAAATAAATCTTGACAGGCTGGGAGCCGCGGTCTAGCTTCCTCTCGCACCGGTGTGCCGGCGGTACCGCCACCGGGCTGGCTGGGGCGCTGCACACCCGCGGTGCATGGGGACACGAGGTCGGCTACACAACGAACGAGGCGCGTGGCAAAAGCCACGCGCCTCGTCCTGTTTGTCATGCTTTTGCCGCGGCGCTCAGGGTTCGTTGGAGTCGGCCCGCCCGCCGAGGGCGATGGAGAGGCCCAGCGAAGCCACGATGTCGTTCTGGAACTCGTCGCCGCCGCCGAAGTCGCCGTTGTAGAAGTAGTCCTCCAGGTCGAGCCGGATGGAGGACCGGCCGCTCTCGCCGAGCGCGAAGTTGAAGCCCAGGCCCGCGGTGCCGCCGAAATCGGTGCGGCTTCGGTCCTCGTTGAAGACGCTGCGGCCTCGGGTGAGAAGCGCCGGGCCGGCGCCGATGTAGAACCCGACCGGGTTGGTGATGGGGCTCAGGGCCAGCAGAAGCCTGCCGCTCGCGGCGAACAGGTTGGTGTTGCGCTCGTTGATCGTCTCGCCGCCGACCCGGGCGGGCGAATATCCGCCGGTCGCCTCGAAGCCGACAATGCCGGTTCCCCAGAAGGTGAGCCGGGCGCCGCCGATGACGCTGATGTCCCGGTCGAACGCCGCGTTGTCCAGATCCTCGAACGAATTGCGAGTGGGGATGTAGGCGCCGGCCCAGGGAACCAGATTGACGCCGCCTTGGGCCTGCGCGCTTCCCGGCAGCGCGATCGCCAGACCGGCGGCCGCCACCAGCGCGGGCAGCATCCCACGTAGCTTCAGGGTCGACATAGACTCTCCAGAGAAGGAACCCGCATAGCCAGTACGAAGCCGCGCGCCAGCGGCAGGCGGCACCGGGTTTCGCGCCCAGTAGGTCCAGGATACGGAAACGGGAGATTCCCGCTGTGAACCGCGTGTCCGGGGGAATGTGAGGCGCGGCACGGGGGACAGCTACAACAGTTTCCGGGAAGGAGTTAGCGGAGCTGCCCGCCAGCCCGCCTGTCCGCCTGAAAAAGGTGGGTGGAACGGGCCGAGGCCCGTTCCCGCGAGATAGAATTGGTGAAGGGATTTTTGAGGGGATCAACAATGAGGTCAGAGGGTCGACAGCTCGCCCGGCCGCAGAGCAGGGGACTCAGGGCTGATTCGGACGTCTCGCAGTTCGCTGCCGTACCATGCTCCCACTATTGCGCAAAATAGGCGGGGCGAACCACCCCGCTGTGCGGTGGATCACAGGGGTCTCTCACCCGATCCGACGTGCTCAGCCTTCAGATCGGCCAGCGCCCGGCGCAGCCGGATGGAGGAGCGGTGACCGGGGTGGAGATCGATGAGCCGCCGCAGCTCGGCCATGGCGCGGCCGGGATCGTTCAACCGCCGCTCCAGGAGATCCACCAGCGCCGTCCCCACTCGCAGGTCCGCGGCTGCCGACAGCGGCGAGCCGCGGAGATTCTCCAGCTCCACCAGCGCGGTCTCCGGCTGCCCCAGCGGACCGCCGAGCAGCGCGGCGCGGCGGACCGTCGCCTCCACCCGGTCCGACGGGCGCTGGGCCCGCTCCCGATAGGCTTCCGCGGCGGCCGCGATCTCGCCGCGTACGACCATCGTCTCGATCGCCGAGTAGCCTCCGCCCGCGCGGACCAGGCCGACGTTCGCCAGGAGCCGCGCGGCGCCGTCGATCACCGGCTCCAGAACACCGCTGGTGAGCGCCGCCATGAATCCGTAGATCGCCCAGCAGACGCCGACCAGCTCGAGCGCCTTGGGCGCCACGCCGGCGAGGGTGAGAATGACGGCCGCGATCGTGCCGAGGAGCAGCAGAAAGCCGGCCGCGATCCGCACGTAGCGGAGCGGCTCGTCGCTCGATCCCACCGGCCGGTCGAGCCAGCGCTGGAGCAGGGGTGGCAGCTGCAAGCCCGCAAAGTAGGCCGGCGGCCCCACGCCCATCAAGCAATGCCGATTTGACTTCCGCCACCGTCCTTCCTAAATCCCGGGACTCGAACCGCACCCTCAGGGAGGCGCCGACATGCAGGCTCGCTGGTCCGGACGGTGGTTTCGCCGCGTGTTTCCGCTGCCCGCGTTGCTCGCGGCGCTGCTGGCCGGGGTGCCTCAGCTCGGGGCGCAGGAGGAGCCGGAGGAGGACTCGGAGGCATCGTGGCGCACCAGCTACTTCCCCTACCTCAGCGGCAAGGCCAACGACGGCCCGGTCGTCTCCGCCCGGATCAGGTACTGGCAGCCGGCGGAGTATGAGGCGCGCACCACCTACACCGCGGCGCTCGACGGTGCGACGGGGGTGAGCTTCCGGGGCACCCGCTACGTCGGGGCCCGGTTCCGGGCGCCCGGCCTGTGGAAGGACTGGCGGCTCGACGCGTTCGTGGTCGCCGAGCGGCTGGCCCGCTTCGGCTACTTCGGGCTGGGCAACGATACCGAGCACGATCCCGACCTGGTGGGCGACGCGACGCCGTTTCTCTACCGGGTGCGCCGCATCCGATATGTCGGCATGGTCGAGGTCACCCGGCGGATCCGTGGTCCGTTCCAGGTGGCGCTCCGGGGCGACCTGGGAGAGGCCCGGTTCACCACCCTGCCGGGCCCGTCGCTCTTCCTCAACGACTTCGGGGAGGACAAGGATGAGGACGACGTGTCGGGCCGGCTGGCCCTGATCTACGATGGGCGCGACAACGAGTTCAACACCACGCGAGGGTTTTTTGCGGAAGCGGGAGTGCAGGCGGCGAACGGCGGCGAAGGCGACGGCTACAGCCGGATCTACGGCATCGTGCGCGGCTATTACCCGATCCGCGAGGGCACCGTTCTCGCCGGCCGCCTGGTGGCGAGCGGCATGGGCGGCGACCCGACGCTGAACGCCAAATTCACCCTCCCGGCCTGGAACGACGAGATCGCGATGCTAGGCGGCGAGTCCTCCCACCGCTCGTTCGACACCGGCCGCTTCGCCGGCAAGGGCGCCCTGTTCGCCAACTTCGAAGTCCGGCACGACGTCCTCCCCTTCGGCGACCTCGGCGCCCTGACCGCGGTCGCCTTCATGGATGCGGGCCGGGTGTTCGAAGGGGAGTCGTTCAAGCTCACTACCAATGACCTGCACGTCGGCGGCGGGGGGGGCCTCGCGCTCCGCATCCTGCGCTCCACCATCTTCACCTTCAACTTCGCCGGCGGCCCTGACGGGTTCAATTTTTCGGTGGGGAACGGGTGGATGTTCTAAAAGGCGGGCAGATGGGCAGACGGGCAGGCGGGCGGTGGAGCAAGACGGGCGATGTCACCCTGAGCGAAGCGAAGGAGCCATGCGTCGGCTCATGCCTTCGCCGTTACTGCCCGCCTGCCCACCTGTCCGCCCTTTTTCATGCCGCCTGCCCCGCAATCGCCAGCACTTCGCGCAGCGTGGCTTCGCCGCGGTCGCGGGCGTACCAGCGGCGGATCTGAGGATACAGCTCGTCCTTCGGCACGGTCGGCCGGTTCGCGAGGACCCAGGCCTGGAGCTCCCGCGGACGCGGGCCCCAGTGGCCCAGCTCGCGGAACTCCTCGTCCAGCACGATCACGATGGGAATCGAGCGTGAGCCGTTGGTGAGATAGCGGTCCATCAGCTCGGTGTGCTCGTCACGGCGGAGCACCCGGAGCTCCATGCCCGGCGCGGCGTCGGCGAAGCGGGCGATGATGGGGATCGTGCTCGAGGCGTCGCCGCACCAGTCTTCGGCCAGCACCAGCAGCCGGCGGCGGGCGCCGAGGGCCGCGGCCTGGAAGGCCCACTCCGGCACCCGCACGATACGGTAGATCCCCTCCCACAGCCCTTTGTGCTTCTCGCTCGCGGCGACAAAGGCCTGGTAGGTCAGCGCGCGCTGCCAGAGCGCCTCGAAGTCGGGTAGCAACTACAGCTCCTCGATCCTCACGCCTCGCTTGCCCAGCTCCTCCACGTAGGCCCGGAACGGCATCGCTTCGTCCGGGGTGTGGACGCCCTTGAGCGTGACCCGCCCGTCGGCCTGCATCTGGCCGGTGACCGAGAGGGAGTAGCCCGTGGTGCGCATCATGGCGCTGATGCCGTGCTCGGCGTCGTAGTAGTCGATCAGCCGGAAGCCGACCTGGGTCTCTTTCCCGTCCTTGGTGCCCGCGACCAGGACCTGGAGGGCGACGAGATCGCGCCCCTGCGGCTTGCGGAGCCGGGGCGAGACCGAAGCGATGAAGACGTCGCGCGGCACGACCGTCTGGCCCTTCACCTCGACCGGCTTCAGGTCGAGCAGGCCCAGCTCCCGGATCGGGCGCATGATGGCGACGTGGCCGGGGTAGCGGAGCGTCTTGTACTCCATGACATCGACCTTGCCCTCGTAGGCGAACGGCAAGGTGCTGATCCCGCCGCCGGTGTGGAATGCCTCCAGCGTGCCCACCGGCGAAGGGAACTCCACCGGCTCCAGCTCGCTCAACGCGTCGACCTGCACCGGCCGGCCCTCGCGCAGCACCCACGACGGCGTGGTGTAGTAGTCGAGGGCGCCTTCCAGCGAATAGACGATCTGGTAGTTGAGCGGGGGCTCGGGGCGCTGGGGCAGGCCGCCCACATAGACCTTGACCCGTTCCGCGCGGTCGAGCCGGCGGATCCCCTCGGCGGCGAGGATGTTGACCATCCCGGGCGCCAGCCCGCAGTCGGGGATCACCGACACGCCCTTGGCCGCCGCCTGGGCATCGAGCTTCTTCTGCTCGAACACGATCTCGGTGTTTCCACCGAGATCGGAGAAATGGCAGCCGGATTCCACCGCCGCGCGGGCCATCGGCGCGTTATAGTAGTACGGGATCGCGCTCATCACCGAAGCGTGGCCCTGTAGCGCCTGCTTAACCGCGGCGGTGTCGGTGACGTCCAGCCGAAGGGGTCGGAGTCGCCCACCCCAGTCACCCGCCAGAAACTGCGGCAACTGATCCAACCGCAGATCGGCCAGGGTCACCTGGCTGACAGCCGGGTTCTGAAGGAGGTCGTATGCGCAGGCGCAGCCCTGAAGCCCGGCACCGAGGACCATCATTTTCATGGACAACCCCAGGAAAAAGTGACCGACAAAAAGCCCCGGAAAGTAGCCGGGCCAAGAGTCACCTTCAACGGGGCCGACTTACCCTTACTTTGCGCCCATGTCGAATCCAACGCCTACACGACGCGACGGTGAGGCTACCCGCCAGCGTCTGCTCCGTGCCGCACTCGACCTTTACACCACCATCGGGTTCCGCGCCACCACTACGCCCGCGATCGCGGCCCGCGCCGGCGTGGCGGAGGGAACGATCTACCGCCACTTCAGCGGCAAGGAACACCTGCTGAACGAGGTCTATCGCAACGCGCAGCGCTGGGGCGCGGGACTGGTGAAAGAGGCGGTGCCCAACGGCCACCATTCGGTGTCCGATCGGCTGAGCGACATCGCCCGGCGGCTGCTCGACGCGGCCGAGCGTGACCCGTCGCTCATCCGCATGCTCCTGCGCACCCGGGACGAGCAGCACCTGGACGAGCGAAGCCGCGAGGCGTCGCGCGAGTTCCGCGGTGCGCTGCAGGAGGTCGTCGCGGGAGGAGAAACCCAGGGAGCCGTCCGGCAGGGGCCGGCCGAGTTGTGGACCGAGGTCTGGCTGGCGCTCATCGCCTTCGCGTCGGAGCGGGTGGGGGCGAAGGAGTGGGACATGGCGAGCCCGCAGACCACGCTCACGCTCGACGCCGCGTGGGACGCTATCGCGGCTCGCCACTAGCCCCGGCGAACGCGGTGAGCTGACGGGGCCGCGCCGGCAGCCTGCTCCAATGCACGATCCGCGGGCGACCGGCGCCGACCGGCCGCACCACCAGCCGGGCATCCTCCAGGTAGGCCACCGAGTCGTCGCCCCATCGCGCCGGATCCCGTGCGCCCGGCGCGAACACCGCGGCCGGGCCGCGGCCCGCCACGACGCAGAGGTCCACCGGATTCTCGCAGGGCACGGCCTCCGCGAAGGGGGGCTCTCCCAGCACCACGGCGAGCGCCGACTCCGCGACCGCCCTGCCGGTAGCCGCCACCGGCCCGGCCGCGAGTCCGAGCGGCGCTTCCGCCCGGTACAGCTTCCCATCCGCCCGCACGACGAGCCCTCGCCCGCCGCGCTCCCAGCCGATGCGGTCCGGCGGCCCGGCCCCGTCGGGCAGCTCGACCCGCCGCTCCGCGCCGTCGGCCAGGTCCATCACCCAGGCGCTCGCCGGGGTGGAGTCGCTCAGCGCCCCGGCCCGCAGGAAGGCGATCCGGCCGCCGTCGGGAGCGAGGGCCGGACGCGTCTCACTGACCGGGCTGAAGGTGATCGCGATCGCTGGACCGCCCACCCCGGCGATCGCGTAGAGATCGCTGTTCGTCGCCTCCCCACCCACGAAGACCGCCATCGCCTCCTGGCCCACCTCGATCCGTGCCCGCAGCGGCAGGAAGCCGCCTTCGCACCCCGCGAGCAGGGCGAGCCCGAGGGCGAGCCCGGCCCGTCTTCTACCGGGCGCCACTGGGAGCCCCGGGCACCACGCGCTCGAGGTCCCGCCCCGCCGCGGCGGACATCGCCGCCACGAAATCGGTCCGGCCGGCCGGCTGGTGGAGCCGGTCCCGGACGAATCGCGAGAGTCCGCCGAAGAACGCCGAGTCGCCGACGGCGCCGCGCAGCCGGTGCAGATCCTCGGAGGCCGCACGGCCCCGCCGCTCCGCCGGCTTTGGTCCGGCGGAGTCCGGCCAGAGCGCGGCGAGGTATCGCGCGAGGCCGCCGATCAGCGGGGCGGCGGTCGAGTCGGCCGGCGAGACCGCGACACCGAACCACTGGCGGGCGGTCTCCAGCGCGACGGAAGAATCCGGCCCGCCGAACCCGCCCTCGGGATACAGCACGAGGCCCGGCGCCGCCGTCACGGCCGGGACCGGCGCCTCGGCATAGACCAGTCGGGCATACGGAAACCGTCCGGCCCTGGCGGCGAAGAACTCCACCATCCTCCAGGTGCGCTCCAGCACTTTCGGATCCGCCCCCGTCCCGTAGCTCCACAGCTCCACCTGCGGGCATCCGTCGCCGCAGCGGCCCGGCGTCATCAGGCTCACCTCGTACGGACCGGCCGCGACCGCGAGCGAGCTGATCGGGGCGGGGTCATCCATGCGATAGCGCCAGGTCGCGTCGCCGTAGGGGAGGGTATCGATCCCGGCCAGCGATCCGCTGGCGATCACCCGCTCCGAGAGCGGCGCCTGGATCCTGAATCCGGCCGCCGCGCGGTCGAACGCGGGCAGCTCCGGCACCGGCAGCCAGAACCGGTCCCCGCCTCCCTGCCCCGTCGCAACGAACACTCGAGCCCCGCTCCTGTTGGTCCCCACGAACGCCGAGCCCCGAGCCAGGCCGTGGTAGCGAACCCGTGTGGTGATCGAGTCGCCGGACCGCTTCTGGTGCGGCACCAGCAGATCGTGATCCGACCGCCCGTACATCGTCCGGGAGAGCCGGGTGTTCGGCTTGCCGTCGATCAACACCCGGACCACCCGCATCGACGAGTCCAGCACCACACCCACCGCGTCGGCCGAGCGCAGCCGCCAGGCCGTCTCGACTTCGCCGAGCAGGTGGGTGCCGGTGTCGCTGGGGATGAGGGTGATGTCGTAGCGAACGGCGTCGTGCGAGGTGACCTGGAGCGCGAGGAGGAGAGGGAGCATGGGGGAAGATAGGGCCTTACTTCCCCAGCCTCGCCCGATAGAACTCCAGGATCCGCTTCCAGGCCCGCTCCGGCTGCGGGCCGTCGCTCCCCTGGCGGCCGGGCTTGAGGAACCCGTGGCCCGTGCCGGGGAAGAGCTCCTGGGTGAACGTCTTGCCCCGCTGCTCCATGGCGGCGTTCACCTCGGGCAGCGCGGCGTTGATACGGGCGTCTTCCTCGCCGTAGATGCCGAGGACGGGCGCCTTGATCCGGCCCAGCGCGGCGGTGTCGGGCGCGGGGCCGTAGCAGACCACCGCCGCCTTCAGGTTCGGGTTGTCGGTCGCGTAGCGGAAGCTCTGCCCGCCGCCCCAGCAGAAGCCGATGGTGCCGATGTCGCCCTTGCGGACCGCGGGCAGCCCGTTGAGGTACGCGTACGTGGCGTCGAGGTCGGCGGTGATCCGGTCCGGCTCCAGCTCGCCGATCAGCTTCCGGCCCTCGTTCTCGGCTTTCGGCGACTTCCCGTGCTTCGACGAGAGCAGATCGGGCAACACGGCCACGAACCCTTCCTTGGCCAGCCGGTCGGCGACCGTCGGTTCCCAGTCGGTCAGGCCGAAGATCTCGTGGATGACGATGACCCCGGGCGCCTTGTCCTTCCGCTCGGGGTACGCCACGTAGGCCCGGATCGAATCGGGGCCCTTCTTGATGTGCACCCACTCGCCGTGGGTGGTCGGAGCGACCGGCTGATGGTTCCGGTACGCGCCGGCGCCGGCCGCGCCGACCAGGACGGCGCCCGCCGCGACCGCGGGATAGGTCCAGGATCTCATGGGCGGAGGTCCACGAAGTCGAGCCGGTTGTTGGTCAGTGAGGGCACCGCGATCCGGTTGCGCTCGCGGTCGAACCCGATGTCGGCCGGACCCGGCAGCCCGCCGATCAGCTTGGTGACCTTGTCGCCATCGAGCACGTGCAGCGCCGAGTCGGCCCAGCTGGTGAACACGAAGCGCCCGCCGTCGAGCGGCTCGATGCCGTCCATCATGCCGGGGGTCTGAGCGATCACCTTCGCCGCCGAGTCGCCCGGCGCCCAGCGGTAGATCGACTGACTCATGAACGGCACAATCAGGAAGCTGGCTCCCGCCGAGTCCCAGGTGAGGCCGTTGGGACCGGGCTGGTCCTTCATCTCCAGCGCCACGGTGGCCTTGCGGCCCTCCAGCTTGAACAGCAGGTCGGGGCCGGGGTGCGCCATGCCGCCCTTGCCGTCGTCGGACGCGCCGGTGTCGGTCAGATAAATCGCGCCGTCGGGACCCACCGCGGCGTCGTTGAGGAACTTGGCCTTGCCGGCCAGATCCACCGAGGCGATCGGCTTGCCGGTCTTCTTGTTGAAGAGCCGGATCGCGTCGATGTCGACCACGTACAGCGTGTCGCCCTTGATCGCCATGCCTTTCGGCGCGTTGAGCTTCACCCCGCCGCGGCCCCCGGCGATGAATTTGAGCGAGTCCACCTCGCCGTCGCGGGTCAGCCGGCTGATGTACCCGTTGCCGTCCTTCCCCAGGGGACTGCCGTTGATGTTGGCGACGAAATAGACCCCGAGCTCGGGGTCGAACCGCGCCGCCTCCGGCGCCTCGAGGCTGTCCACGCTGACGCCGAGTCCGGCCGACAGTCCCGCGCTGTCCGCCACCGCGGCGGTGTCGGCCGCGCTCGCGCCGCCCTTCGGCTCACCGCCTCCGCCGCAAGCGCCGAGCACCGCCATCGCGCCGAGCAACACCGGGGTCCGTCCCGCCTTCCACGCGCTCATGCACCCGCCTCCGCAGTAGATGGTCACTCCTCCGCCGCGCCACCGGTCCGGGCGACCTGGTCGGCCCGGATCTTCCCGGAATCGAACTTCCGCGCGCCGGCGAGCATCTTGTCCATGGTGTCGTCGAACTCCGCCTTCGCGCCCCGCTTGAAGCGGAGCGGATTGATCCGGGCCACGACGAAGGCCCGAAGATAGGGGCTCTCGAAGCCCTTGTTCTTGAGCTCCGCCACCGCGGCGCTCACCGCCTCCTCCAGCTCCATCACCCGGGCCGCGCGCTCCCGCCGGGTTTCCAGCGCCTTCGGCAAGGGCGAGGCGAGGAAGGTCTCGACCCGCTTGAGCACCGGGTGATACACCGCGCCGGCGAACCGCCCGTTCTCCTGGTAGCAGAGGCCGAGCGTCAAGAGCGAAGGCTCCTCGAACTCGCTCTCGAACTGCTTCTCCGGACGGTCGTCCAGCTCCGCGAGGTTCTCCGCCAGCCGGATCACCTCGAGGGCCCGCTCCCGGAGGTTGTGCGCCTTCTCGGTGTTGAGCAGCAGGATCCGGTGGGCGACCTCCATCTCCGGCACCACCAGGGCGACGATGGACCTGGCTCCCAGGCCCCGGAGGGCCGCGAGCCGGTGGTTGCCGTTCGGGGTCCAGTAGCGGCCGTCCTCAGTGCGCACCGCGACGATGGGATCGAGAAAGCGGCCCAGCTTGTCGATCGCGACGCTGAGCTTGGCGACGTGGGCTTCGGAGAGATCGCGCTGATAGGGGGTGGGCTCGACCCGGTCGATCGGGAGTCCGGCCAGGATCTGCCAGCTCCCGCCGAGGGGATCGCGGTAGCGGGCGAGGACGGCGCCGCCGTCCGCCTCGATCGCGTCCGCCAGCCGGGCGACCGGCGGCGGCGGCGCCCCCGTCCCCAGCGCATCCGCCTCGATCCCGCGCGACCGCGGCGCGGCCTCCGCCTTCTTTCGGGATCGGCGCGGTTTCTTCGTGGTCTTCGCCTCGGCCATCACGCACCTCGCTGCACGGGGGCGTGCGAACTCCAGGAAAGTATGTAAACCTGATTCGGCGACCGGGGGAACCCGGCTTCGGTCCTGGCCCTTGATGCGACTCCCCGTCCAGTCCTAGTTATAGGCGCTGTCGCCGGCCGCCGGCCGGCAGCCCCCGTCACCGCTCACACCGTCGCGCCGCGCCCGGGCGACAGGACCGCTGATGTTCGATCTCGAGCTGGTCGGCCACCCCGAAGGCGAAGGCGAGCGTCTCTTCATGTGGGGACGCATCACCCTCGGCAGCTTCCAGGACGATTTCCAGGCGCCGCTCTTCGACTGGGCCCCGGGCGACTATGCCGCCCAGTGGCTCGCCGCCGCCGAGCGCCTCGTGGCCGGGGACGCCTCGGTCGTCTTTCTCACCCACATGTCCCATCCCACCGCCTCCTACCATTTGGGGTGGCCCGCCTGGCGCGAAGGCGACCTGGTCCTGGTGCAGGAGCGGCTCTTCCTCGCCGACCAGCTCGGCGGCCCCTTCGATCTCGAGCATCCGGAGATCCACCTGGGGCCGCGCCAGGAGGTGTCGGACGAGGGACTCCGCATCTCCCAGTGGTCGGTGGGTCTGCAGGACGTCGCCGCGTTCGTGGAGCGGAAGCGCCGCTCCACAGTGCCCGCCTAGCCGCCCGGGAACCCGTCATGGCCCAGCCGCGCCGCAGCGTGAAGAAGTCCGGGGAGAGCAAGAAGTCCGGGGAGACCAAGAAGTCGGGGGCGAGGAAGAAGTCCGGCGAGATCGCCGGCGCGAAGCTGCCGTCGGGCGACGGGAAGTCGTCCGCCGCCGTCGAGCGGATCCGTGGCAAGGAGAGCGAGCGGGAGGAGATCCGCTTCTCCTCCTGGAGCGGCACCCGGATGATGCCCCGGGCCCTCGCCCTCCCCGAGGCCGAGCTGCTCCCGCTGCTGGACGCCGCGATCAAGGGCGGAGTGTTCTCGCCCGACTTCGTCGAGGGACTCCGCGGGCTGCTGCCGGGGCCGGCCGCGGCTTCGCCCGCCCCGCCGCCCCCGGCGTCACCGCTGGGGCAGATCCAGGGTCACTTCCATGCCCTCATCCGAGCCCGAGCGGGCGAGCGACTGGGCGACCGGGCAGCGAGCCTGCCGCTCCTGACGCGCGACGGGCCCTCGGAAAAGGACCCGGGCTGGTTCCCGGTGGAGGGGATGGGCGGCGGCTTCAAGTACTGGTGGGACGCGACGGCCCAGGGCCCGAGACTCATCAGCGAGAGCTCGTCACGCACCGCCCCCGGCTCGGGTCAGCTACACGAGATCACCCCGAACGGCGCCAATCTCCTCGGCGAGGGATTCGACTAGCATGCTGACCCTCAAGCTGGACCTGTTGCAGACGCTCAGCCTCGCGGCGGCCATCTACTTCATCGGGATCCAGCTCCGCAAGCGGATCGGGATCCTCGACCGGCTGAACATTCCCGCCGCCGTCGTGGGCGGCTTGCTGTTCGCCCTGCTGGTGCTGGCCGGCCGCGACCGCTTCTTCAGCGTGCAGCTCGACACGGCGGCGCAGTCGGTCCTGAGCGTCGCCTTCTTCAGTACGATCGGGATGGGGGCGAGCCTCGCCCTGCTGCGGGCCGGCGGGTTTCAGGTCGTGATCTTCCTGCTCTTCGCCACCGTGTTCTGCTTCGTGCAGAACTTCCTCGGCATCGCCATCGCCCGGGGGTTCGGCGAGCATCCGCTGCTCGGCGTGATGGCCGGATCGGTCACGCTGGTCGGCGGGCCGGCGACCGGCCTGGCGTTCGCCCCGCTGCTGGAGAAAGAGGGACTGGTCGGCGCCGGGACCCTGGCGCTCACCTCGGCGACGTTCGGGATCGTCTGCGGCGGACTGGCCGGCACCCCGATCGGCACCTGGCTGATCCGCCGGTTCCGGCTGTCGTCCACGGTGCAAGGCGATCCCGGCGCGACGGCCGACGAGGTGGTGACGCCGAAGGTCATCGTGGTGGAGCCCGACCGGGAGGACGCCCCGCTCATCCTCAACATGATCGTGCTGGCCGTCGCCATGGGCCTCGGCAGCATCCTGAGCCGCTGGTTTCAGGATATGGGCCTGACGCTCCCGGCCTACATCGGCGCCATGATCGTCGCGTCGGCATTCCGCAACCTCGACGACGCCACCGGCTGGCTCCGGATCGACCCCTCCGCGATGGACTTCGTCGGCGGCTTCGCGCTCAACATCTTCCTGGTCGTGGCGCTGATGGATCTCAAGCTCTGGCAGCTCGCGGGACAGGCGCTGCCGCTCTTCGTCATCCTCGCCGCCCAGGTCCTGGTCATCAGCGCTTTCGCGATCACCGCGTCGTTCCGGCTGATGGGTCGGGACTACGACTCGGCCGTCATGGCGAGCGGCTTCGTCGGCTTCGCGCTCGGCACCACGGCCAACGCCGTGGCCAACATGCGCTCGCTGGTGACCAAGTACGGCCCCGCCCCGCGCGCTTTCCTGGTCGTCCCCCTGGTCGGCGCGTTCTTCATCGACTTCGCCAACGCGATCATCATCACCTTCTTCGTCAACCTGCTGCGCTGAGCCGCGTCCTCCTCGCCACCTGCCGAACCAAGCCTGCGCTCACGGCCAGCGATGCCAGGCTGGCCGCCGAGCTGGAGCGGCTCGGCGCGGAGACCGCCGCGCGTCCGTGGGACGCGATTCCGCCGGGCGGTGAGCCCGGCGCGATCGTCTGCCTGCGCTCGACCTGGGACTACCACCGGCGCTGGGCCGAGTTCCGGTCCTGGGTCGCCGGGTTCGACGCCCGGGCCGGGACCCTGTGGAACCCGCCGGAGACCGTCCTCTGGAACGCGGACAAACGCTACCTCAGCGACTTGAGCGCGGCCGGGATCGCGGTGCCCCTCACCCGATGGCTGGAGCCCGGCGAGCGGCCGGACTGCGACGGGATTCTTCGGGAATGGAAGGTGGATCGCGCCGTCCTGAAGCCGCGGGTGTCGGCGACGGCGTACGGGACGCACGCGATGACGGCGGGCGCGGTCCTGCCCCCGGACGAGTGGACCGCGCTGGAGTCGGCGGGATGCCTGGTGCAGGCGTTCGTGCCCGAGATCGAGACGCGGGGAGAGCTCTCGCTGGTGTACCTGGACGGGGATTTCAGCCATGCGGTCAGAAAGCGGGCCGCCCGGGGAGACTTTCGCGTGCAGAGCGATTTCGGCGGCACCGTGGAGCCGGTGGCGCCGTCGGCCGCGGCGCGCCGCTTCGGTGACGCGGTCCTCGCCTCGGTGACCTACGAGTGGATCTATGCCAGGGTGGATCTGGTGGAAGCGGAGGCGGGCCCGCTGCTCATGGAGCTGGAGCTGATCGAGCCCGACCTCTTTCTCTCACTTCCGTCCGCGGGCCGGCTGGCCGCCGCCCTGGTGGCCCGGGCGAGCCGGACGGCGGCCTGAGACGTCAGACCGCGGCAGGCGGCCGCCGCGCCAGCAGGTTGGCGATGCCGCCGAGGATCCCCGCGCCGACCACGATCGCGACCACTTCCGGGGTCCACAGGGTCGTGAGACCCAGCAGGCCGTCCAGCGAGTAGGCGCCCGGGCCGGTCAGAGCGAGGGCGATCGCGCCGGTCCCGAACAGCAGCGGCACCTCGATGCCGTTGGTCGTAGCGAAGACACCATGCTGCCAGTGCACCGTGATCGCGGCCACGATCATGATCGAGATCACGAGCGCCGGGCCCACCGGTCCGAGGAATCCGAGCGCCACGAGCAGGCCCCCGACAACCTCGGTGCCGGCGGCGGCCGCCGCGAAGGCCCGGCCGGGCCGGAAGCCCAGGGACTCGAAGTACCCGCCGGTGCCGGCGAGGCCGTAGCCACCGAACCAGCCGAACAGCTTCTGGGTGCCATGGGCCGCCATCAGCAGGCCCAGGACCAGCCGGGCGACGAGCAATCCGACGCTGACCGCGGCCAGATCGGCGAAAGCGAGAGAGGACATTGGGTTCTCCAAGATGAATGTTGTCACGTATATGTTATAACAACTATTCGTCCAAAAAGTTTCAGCCCGGGCCGGCCCGGACCTGCTCCAGGCCGTCGATCACGGCATCCAGGGTCTTGGCCGAGAGATGACCGAACCGGGCCCGCTCCATAGCCTCGAGCCGGGGCGTGACCAGGGCGATCATATCGAGGCCTTTTGGGGTGATCCGGGCGGTGACGTGCCGCCGATCGACCTCATCCCGCTCGCGCCTAGCCAGTTCCATATCCACCAGCCGGTCGAGGAGGCGGGAGACGTCCGGCACTTTGGACACCATCCGCTCGCCGATCTCCCGGCCGCAGAGGCCGCGGGCGCCGGCTCCGCGGAGGATCCGGAGCACGTTGTACTGGGTCATGGTGATGCCGTAGGGCTTGAGCACCTCGCCCGTGTGATGCTCGATGATCGCCGCCGTGCGCACGATGCTCAGCAGCGCCTCGGCCGAGCGCCGGGGGAAGGGGCGGGTCTGTTTGAGCTCGGCCTGGAGTCCGTTTGCCATGGGAGAAGAATACATGTTGCAACATGCATTGTCAATGGTTTTTCCTGCTGTCACCATAGTGTTTGTCACCGGTTTGTCACCCGATGTTTGTCACCCTGAACGCAGTGAAGGGGACCATCTCCGCATGGGCCCCTTCGCTCCGCTCAGGGTGACATCTGTCTAGGGTGCCACCCGTCTTCAGAACGCGAGCTTGAGGATCCGCCCGTCGGTGCCGACCAGCCAGCCGGCCCGGGGTCCGGCGAAGCCGACGGCCCAGTAGTCCCGGACTCCCTCGAGCAGGGTCCACCCCTGCCCCTCATCGGCCGACCACGCCGCCCCGCTGGGCCCGGTCGCGACGACTCCCCGGCTGCTCGGCCCGGTGTAGGCCAGGCCGTAGATCGCGCCGGGAAACGGAGTCCGGGTCGCGAGCCGCCAGGTCCGGCCCCCGTCGGCCGAGCGGGCGACGTTGGACGCGAAGGAGTCCGGCGCGGCGATGTCGCCGCCGCCCAGGATGCCGTTCAACGTGTCGCGGAACGCGATGCTCGCCGCCCCGGAGGTCGGCTTCCCCTGCACGATCGGGGTCTCCGCGGCGCTCCAGCTGTCCCCGCCGTCGGCGGTCGAGAGCACCCGCGACCGCTCCGCCGCGCCGGTGGCGATCCACCCGTGGCGATCGCCTGAGGTTGCGGTGCAGGTACCGCTGGCGGCGAATGCCCCTTCCCCGTTCTGGGCCGGCGGCATCCGGTCGCCGATCTCGGTCCAGGCCGCGCCGTCGGCCGTGCGCACCACCGGAAACCGGCCCGAGACCGCATCGCTCATCGTGAATCCGCGCTGCCGGTCCCAGAAGGCGAAACAGTCGTAGAAGGCGCTGGTATCCCGGTTGGTGAACTGGAGCGTCCAGGACGCGCCCCCGTCGTCGGTCCGATAGATCCGCGACCGGTCCCCCGGCCCTGCCGCGAGGAGGAACGCGATCCGGTCGCTCACACCCTGGACGTCCCGGAACTCGAGGCTGTCGGCCCCCGGCACGACTCCCGTCCGCCAGGTCTCGCCTCCGTCGGTGGTGACGACGTACGTCCCGCCGGTGCCGCTGGCCCAGGCGACTCGCTCATCGACGGGGCTGATGGCCTGGAGCCGCTGCGTGGTGCCGCTCTTCTGGGGAGTGAGCGTGGGAGCGTTGAGCGGAGCATTCGAGTGCGCGGCCTTGGCGCCACCACAGCCGAGCGTGGCGAGCATGAGGATCAGGTGGGGTCGGGGCATCCCGCCAAAGTACGGCAGGCGGGGCGGGCTGTCATCTCTGAGTCGGGCGGGTCCTACCAGCCCATCACCCCCCGCCCGTGCGCCGCGAGCTCCGCCTCCTCCGGCGTCCGCTCCCAGTTCACCGGCCCCACCGCATACCGATAGTGCAGCATGGTCAACACGAATTTCCACGCCGACGAGAAGTACTCGTACGAAGCATCCCACTCGCCGCCGCGGCCCCAGCCGGTCTGCTCGAACCAGACCCGGGTGCGATCGGGGCCTAGCCGCTCGAACCGCAGCACCACGCTGGTGCGCTGTTTCCGGGCTTCCGGGAACTCGGGTGGCGCGTCCCAGGTGAAGGCCAGCATCTCGGGCGCCTGGACCGCGAGCACCAGGTTGTTCTCCGCGCCGCGGCGACCCGGCGGAGCGCCGGGATCGAACAGGATCTCGTAGGCGCCGAGGGGGCGCAGGTCGATGCGGCTGCCGGGGGCGAACCACTCCTTGATCCGCTCCCCGTCGGTCCAGGCGGACCACACCGTCTCGATCGGGGCGGGGACATCGATCCGGTAGCGCAGCGCCCGCCCGGCGGAATCGGGCGGTGCGGCGGTGGCGATGAGCAGCAGTGCGGCGGTCAGCATAAGTCCTCCCTGTCAGGCGTGCGGGATCTCTCCACCAGCGCGGGCGATGGAGGCCGCGGTGCCGCCGCGGATCTTCTCGACCACGCGCATGACTCCGGCCATCACGTCCATGAGCCGCATGGCGTTGGTGCGCCGCCCGGCCCAGACGTTCAGCACATATCCCCAGCCGGCGTGGTAACCCCGGCGCGCCCGGCTCACGCCCTTGCCCCAGTTCTCCCACTTGGTGGCGGTCAGCTCCAGCCGCGTGCCGCCGCCCTCGGGGAGAAAGCGCACCTCCACGTCCTGGGCGCTGGACGGCTCCCGGGCAGGATGGAAAGTGAACTTCACCCGGTGCGGCGGGTCCCACTCCAGGACGGTGCCCCACTGGAACCGCCGCCCGTCCTCGTGCTCCTCGAAGATCCGCCCGCCGGCCCTGGTCTCGAACACGACCCGCGCCACCCGCTCACCGCCGATGGAATGCGTCCGCCAGGGCCACCAGTCGGCGAACTCCTCGGTGAACCGGCGGAACGCCGCCGGCGGGCTCCAGGAGACCTGGACCGAGCGGACGATGGGCGGCAGGGGCGTGGTCATCGGGTGCCTCTCCTCGGCGGGGCCGGATCATCGGCGGCGTAGGCGGCCAGCACGTCATCCCACAGCGACTCCAGGTAGCGGCGCAGCTCCGTCAGTCCCTCGGCGCTGGCGCGGTAGTGCCGCCGGGTGCCGTCCCGGCGGTCGGTGACCAGCCGCGCGTCCCGCAGCACCCGGAGGTGCTGGGACACCGCGGGCTGGGTGACCCGCGCGATGCGCGCCAGCTCGCCCACGGTGTGCGGCCGGCGCCGCAGCCGCTCGTAGAGCCGGCGGCGGGTGGGATCGGCCAGGGCGAGCAGCGCACGATCATAAGGCATGGCTTATATAAGTACATACTTACATTGGTTTGTCAAGCCGGTTCGGGGTATCTTGCCGGTTCACCCTGATACGGGAGACGGTCCCATGGCCAACCTGAAGAAATCCGCCAAGCGCGCGAAGACCGCCGCGAAGGCGAGCGCGAAGCGGGCGCGCGGAAAGGCGAAGTCCCTGGCGTCGAAGGTGGCGGGGAAGCTGAAGAAGCGGAGCACCGCGAAGGGGAAGAAGGTCGCGGCGGCGGTGGCCGGGATGGCGGCCGCGGCGATCGGTGCGGCCGTCGCGCGGAGGAGGAAGCGGAAGCGGAGCTAGGTCGCCTCCGAAGCGGGGCGGCGGCTCAGCGCACGCCCCGCAGGAGCGGCACGAAGCGCACCGGCAGCACTCGCCGCGACGTCACCCTTCCCGCGGAATTCTTCTCCAGCAACACCAGCGCCTGGTCGAGCCTCGGATCGCCGACCGGCATCACCAGTCTCCCGCCCGGCGCGAGCTGCTCGATCAGCGCGGGCGGAATCGAGTCGGCCCCGGCCGTCACCACCACAGCGTCGAACGGCGCGGCCTCGGGCCAGCCCGCGTAGCCGTCGCCATGGCGGACGGCGACGTTCCGGTAGCCCAGCCGGTCCAGCCGCTCGCGCGCCGTGTCCGCCAACATCCGGAAGATCTCCACCGTCCACACCCGCGCTCCGGTCTCGGCGAGCACCGCGGCCTGGTACCCGGAGCCCGTCCCCACCTCCAGGACCCGCAGGCCCGCCCGCGGCCGAACCAGCTGGGTCATGAACGCCACGACGGCCGGCTGGGAGATGGTCTGGCCGTGGCCGATGGGGAGCGGGGTGTCGTCGTAGGCGTACCGCCGCTGCTCCGCCGGCACGAACCGGTGCCGGGGAACGGCCCGCATGGCGGCGAGCGTGAGCGAGTCGCTGATGCCCTGCGGAACGAGGCCGTCGGCCACCAGCCGCTCGCGGGCTTCGCGGAACTCCCCCTCGGTCTGCGCCTGGACCGGCGCGGCGGCCAGGGCCAGCCAGAGGAGGCTACGGCGCGACGTAGATCTCGCCTCCCCGCTCCCTGAACTCCGCCGCCTTCCGCTCCATGTCGGCCGCGTACTGCCGGACGTCGTGGGTGATCTGCATGGAGCAGAACTTGGGGCCGCACATCGAGCAGAAGTGGGCGGCTTTGGCGCCGTGCGCCGGAAGGGTCTCGTCGTGGAAGGCCCGCGCGGTGACCGGGTCGAGGCTGAGGTTGAACTGGTCCTCCCAGCGGAACTCGAATCGGGCGCGGCTGAGCGCGTCGTCCCACTCGCGGGCGCGCGGATGGCCCTTCGCCAGATCGGCTGCGTGGGCGGCGATCTTGTACGCGATGACCCCCGCCTTCACGTCGTCACGATTCGGCAGGCCGAGGTGCTCCTTCGGCGTCACGTAGCAGAGCATGGCGGTGCCGTACCAGCCGATCATCGCGGCGCCGATCGCGCTGGTGATGTGGTCGTATCCCGGCGCGATATCGGTGGTGAGCGGGCCCAGGGTATAGAACGGCGCCTCCATGCACCATTCGAGCTGCTTGTCCATGTTTTCCCGGATGAGATGCATCGGGATGTGGCCCGGCCCCTCGTTCATCACCTGCACTCCGTGCTCCCACGCGATCGCGGTCAGCTCCCCCTGGGTCTTCAGCTCGGCGAACTGGGCCTCGTCGTTGGCGTCGGCGATGCTGCCGGGCCGGAGGCCGTCGCCCAGGGAGAACGAGACGTCGTAGGCCGCCATGATCTCGCAGATGTCGCGGAACCGGGTGTAGAGGAAGCTTTCGGTGTGGTGGGCCAGGCACCACTTGGCCATGATGGATCCGCCGCGAGAGACGATCCCGGTCACCCGCTTGGCGGTGAGCGGCACGTAGCGCAGCAGCACGCCGGCATGCACCGTGAAGTAGTCCACCCCCTGCTCCGCCTGCTCGATCAGCGTGTCCCGATAGACCTCCCAGGTCAGGTCCTCCGCCACCCCGCCGACCTTCTCCAGCGCCTGATAGATCGGGACGGTGCCGATCGGCACCGCCGAGTTGCGCAGGATCCACTCCCGGGTCTCGTGAATCTGCTTGCCGGTGGAGAGATCCATCACCGTGTCCGCGCCCCAGAGCGTGGCCCACCGCAGCTTCTCGACTTCCTCCTCGATGGAGGACGTCACCGCCGAGTTGCCGATGTTGGCGTTGATCTTCACGTGGAAGCGGCGGCCGATCACCATCGGCTCCAGCTCGGGATGGTTGATGTTCGCCGGAATGATGGCCCGGCCCCGCGCCACTTCGCCGCGCACCACCTCGGGCTCGACCCTCTCGCGAATCGCGGCGAATTCCATCTCGGGCGTGATCTCGCCGAGGCGGGCGTAGTGGAGCTGGGTGACGGGAGAGCGGCCGCGGAGAACGGCGGGACGGCGGGACGGCGAGACGGCGGAAGAGTCGTCACGCCGGCGTGCGCCTCCTGCCGCCGGTCCGCCGGTCCGCCGGTACCGCAACGTCTCGTCCTGCGATCCACGCCCCGCGAACGGATGGCAGCCCGATCCGCACGTCATGCCCCTGCGGCCCGCTGCTGTCATAGACCCGGAGCGGGGACTCGCCGCCGGAGAGAGCGATCTCCCGCATCGGCACCTGAATGCCGCGCGCGCCCTCGAGATAGACCTTGGTGGAGTTGGGGTAGGCGTCGCCGTAGGACTGGGCGGGCGCTGCCGGAATCGTAGCGGTCATCGTGCGGGTGCTCCCTCTTCGAAGAAAAGGAAGCGTGGGGAGCGGCACCGCCGCTCGCGCCGCGCTCCCTTCGCCGGTATCAGCCGGATCAGGTTCCAAGGGTACGATCTCAATCGGGTTCCGGCTGTTGCTCCGGCCCCGATGCCCCTGGCGGCAAGTTGAAGTGTATCGCGGTTGGCGCGCTGAGGGCAGGCACCCCGAGCTCCCCCGAGCCGCGCCTCGGCGCGAGCGGCTAACCCGCGATCCCCGCAGGAGAAACATTCCCGAGCCGGATCTGTCTCACCGACCGGGCACGCGAAATGCCTGTCTGGTCGTTGCCCTCCGGATCGCGTCGAGCCGCGGAGGCATTCGTCTGCCCCCGACGAAGATGCAGGAGGGGAAACCTGCGAAGACTCTGGATCGCCACCTTCATCGCCATTGCGCTGCTGCCGGCGCGGCCCCGGATTGCGCCCGCGCTCCAGCGGCTGGTGGACGTGCGCCAGATCGCGACGGACACCCTGCGCGATGTGGCGGTGGCGACATTCGTGCACGGCCGCCCCACCATCTACTACAATCCCGTCCTGCTCCAGGGCTTCGGCCCCCGCATGGCCGAGTTCTTCTTCGCCCACGAATACGGCCACCTGCGCTACGGCCACGCCGGCGGCGCGCTGTCCCAGGAGGATGGCGAGGTGAGCCAGCTCCGCCAGCGCCAGGAGCTGGAAGCCGACTGCTATGCCGCCGAAGTGCTGGGACACCACCACCGCGAGGCGGTCGAGACCGCGTTGCGGTTCTTCCGCCGAATGGGCCCCTATCGCTACGACGTCTTCCATCCCACCGGCGCGCAGCGCGCCGCGAAGATCCTCTCCTGCCTGCCGGCGGAGATGGACGCGGCGACTCCGGCGGCCGCACTGGAGGCCGGCCCGGGGGCGGAGACCGTGAGCTTCACGGTTCAGTCTCCCGCGGCGAGCACCGGCGAGTTCGCGATGGAAGCCCGGGTGTGGATCGATGACGACGCCGTCGGCATGGTCTCGAGCATCCGCCAGCCCGGCAGCGTCGAGGTCCGCGGGCTCCCCGCCGGCGCCCACCGCTACCGGGTGGCGGTGAAGCTCTACGCCTTCGACGCGCTGCTCCAGCTCAACCCCGGCGGTGCCGCCACGGGGGAGGGTCTGATCGTGGTCGAACAGGGCTCGGTGCTCGCCGTCCGCTGGCGGGCGGGAGAGGAGCCCACGCTGGTCCGTCAGTAGCCCGCCGTCCCCTCGCCGCTCTCCCCCGACATCGCGCAAGTCTTTGCACTGCAACGCTCCCAGCGGGACGTTTCGAATCGGGATCAAGTTTGACCCTTATGGAATCGCGACTGGCGAGGTACATTGGCTCCGCGTGTAGCAGGTACAATCTGTTCTTCACCCGACTAGGAGCCTTACCAATGCCTCGTACCCTCCTGCTTTCCCTCGTTGCCGTGTTCGCCCTGGCGGCCTGCAGCAAGCAGGCTGACACCGGCGCCGCCCCGGCACCCGAGACCGCCGAGGCGCCTGACGCCGCGGCTCCGGCCGACACCGGCATGGTCGCCGATACCGCCGCCGTCCCGGCCGACGCCACCGTTCCGGCCGAAGAGCCTGCGATGGAAGAGCCTGCCGCGGACACCACGGCTCCGGCCGAGGCCCCGGCGGCGGACGCCCCGATCGACAGCACCGTGCCGGCGGACAGCGCTGCCTGGCCGGCCGACAGCTCGGCTGCTCAGTAAGCCGAACCGGTTGACAGTCACCTCTGCGCGCGCTAGCCTAAGACCATGACGTCTCGCGGCGTTCGTCCCTCCCGGTCGCACATCCCCGCCTCGCGGTTCCTGGCGGCGGCGTGTTGTTGTATGTCCGGTTTCCATCCCGACGGGACGACCTAGCGCGCCTTTGACTCACAGCTGTACCCGGCCCGCAGGAATGTCCTGCGGGCCTTTTGTTTTTTTGGTCCATGGCACCTCGAGCGAGGCAATCGGAGCGCGGATGCGGATCGTACGCGACTCAACCGAAGCGAAGCCGGATGAAGCGACGCCGGATACGGCCATCGGTGAGGACTCGCCACCCGAGCGGGTGGTCGAATGGATGCTGGGGAGGTTCGCGGGCCGGCGGCTGGTGATGACCACGGCCTTCGGGATGGAGGGCTGTGCCCTGATCGACATGATCGCGCGGCACGGCGTCGCGATGCCGGTGGTCTACCTCGACACCGGGTTCCTCTTCCCGGAGACGCTCCAGCTGCGCGACCGCCTGGCCCAGCGATACCCCCTGCTCAGCTTCGAGAATCAGGGGACCTCGCTCACCCCCGAGGCGCAGGAGGCGCTGTACGGTCCCGAGCTCTGGGCCCGCGATCCCGACACCTGCTGCAGCCTCCGGAAAGTGGAGCCGATGCGTCAGGTCCTGCGGGGCGCCGACGTGTGGGTGACAGGCCTGACCCGCAGCCAGTCGTCCGCGCGCTCGGAGCTCCGGGTGGTGGAGTGGGACTGGAAGTACCAGCTCGTCAAGGTGAGTCCGCTCGCCGCCTGGGATCGCGCGAGAGTGTGGGACTACGTCCGCGAGCACCAGGTGCCGTACAACGAGCTGCACGACCGCGGCTACCCCACGCTCGGCTGCACCCACTGCACCGTGGCCGTGGCCGGCAACGTCACCGGCGAATACACCCGCGACGGGCGCTGGACCGGCCGGGACAAGAACGAATGCGGGCTGCACCAGATCGTCGGGCGGGCGTCGTAAGTCGACAGCGGGTCATCCGAGCGGAGCGAAGGAAGCCACATGCCGAACGAATCCAAAGTCGAGCACGCCAAGCGCGAAGGCCGCCATCTCCGGGGCACGATCTCGGATACCCTCGCGGCCGATGTCACCCACTTCGGCGGCGACGACCTCACCCTGCTCAAGTTCCACGGCACCTACCAGCAGGACGACCGCGACGCCCGCCGGAGCCGCGAGGAGAACACCGGGAAGGCGTTCTCCTTCATGGTGCGCGTGGCGCTCCCCGCGGGCGCGCTCGACGCCGGCCAGTACCTCTCGCTCGAGCAGGTCGCCGATCGCCACGCCAACGGCACCCTCCGGGTCACCACCCGCCAGGGCTTCCAGTTCCACGGCGTGCTGAAGGGCGGGCTCAAGGCGACCATCGCCGAGGTGAACCAGCGGCTGATGACCACGCTGGCCGCCTGCGGCGATGTGAACCGCAACGTCATGGGGTGCCCCGCGCCGGTCGATGACGAGGCCCACGCCGCGGTGCGAGCCGCCGTCCGGGGCATCGCGGAGCAGCTCCGGCCGCAGTCCCGCGCCTATCACGAGATCTGGCTCGACGGTGAGCGGCAGGTATCGACCGAGGAGGAGGAGCCGTTCTACGGCGACGTCTATCTCCCCCGGAAATTCAAGACCGGCGTCGCGCTCTCCAGCGACAACTGCGTCGACATCTGGTCGCAGGACGTCGGGCTGGTGGCGATCGTGGAAGGCCGCGGCATCCGCGGGTTCAACCTCCTCGTGGGCGGCGGCCTAGGCATGACTCACCACAAGGCCGACACCGCGGCGCGGCTGGCCCAGGCCGTCGGGTTCGTCGCCCCCGAGCACGCCGTCGAGGCGGTGCGGGCGGTGGCCGCGATCTTCCGCGACTACGGCAACCGGGCCGACCGGCGGCACGCCCGGCTCAAGTACCTGGTCGCGGAATGGGGCATCGTCAGGTTCCGCGAGGAGCTGGAGCGGCGGCTCGGCTTCGCCCTCGAGCCCGCGGTCGCATTGCCACCGATGCCCTATCACGATCATCTCGGCCGGCACCGGCAGCCCGACGGCCGCTGGTTCTATGGCGTGTTCGTGCAGAGCGGGCGGATCACCGATACGGGGGCGCACCGTCTCAAGAGTGCGCTGCACCGGATCGTGACCCTCCTGCGGCCCGGTCTCCGGCTCACCGGACAGCAGAACGTCCTGCTCACCGACCTCGACGACGCCGGGGTCAAGGCGGTCGAGGCCATCCTGCGGGAGCACGGGGTCACCCCGCCGCAGGAGCTGTCGGCCACGCGGCGCTTTTCCATGGCCTGCCCCGCCCTCCCGACCTGCGGTCTCGCCGTCGCGGAATCGGAGCGGGCAATGCCCGCCGTCCTCGACCAGTTCGAGGGGGAGCTCTCCGCGCTCGGTCTCAGGGATGAGCCGCTCACCATCCGGATGACCGGCTGCCCCAACGGCTGCGCCCGGCCCTATACCGCCGACATCGCGTTCGTGGGCCGCTCGCTCGGTCTCTACAACGTCTACGTCGGGGGCGGGCTCGGCGGCGACCGGGTGGTCGATCTCTTCCGGGCGGACGTGCGGATGGAGGAGCTGCTCGACGCGGTGCGGCCGCTGCTGGTGCGCTGGGCGGCGGAGCGCCTGCCCGGTGAGGGATTGAGCGACTTCTATCAGCGGCTGGTCGGCCGCAGCGAGCCGCGGACTTTCATCACCGGCCGCGAAGAGCCCACGGCCGAGCTGGTCGCGCTGGCGGTTGGCTCGTGAGCGGCGGCGCCCTGGTGCTCGCGGCGCACGGGTCCCGCCGCGATCACGCGGCCAATGCGCTGATCCGGCGTCTGGCGCAGGCGGTGCGCGAGCGCCGGCTGTTCGACGAGGTCGCGGCGGCGTTCCACCAGGGGGAGCCGGGGTTCGAGACCGTGCTGGACGAGCTCGCGGCCGAGGCGGTGACGGTGGTGCCTGTGATGACCAGCTCAGGCTACTACGCCGATGAGATCCTGCCCGAGGCGCTCGGCCGCAATCAGCGCTACTCCTCCCTGCGCCTGCGGCAGACGCCGCCCGTCGGGGCGCATCCCGGCATCGCGCCGCTGGTGGCGCGCCGGGTGAGCGAGCTGCTTCGGGAGTCCGGTTTGTCCCGGTCGGAGACGACGCTGCTGCTGGCCGGCCACGGCACCCGGCGGAGCCCGGCCAGCCGCGACACCACGCTTCAACTGGCCGAAACGCTGCGCCGGCGCGGCGTCGCGCGCTCGGTGGTCGTCGGTTTCCTCGAAGACGACCCGGAGCTGCCCGAGGCGCTGGCGCTCGCGCCGGCGGGGCCGGTGTTGGTGATCCCGTTCCTCATCGGCGGTGGCGGCCACGCGTCCGGCGATATCCCGGCCGCGCTCGGCCTGGAGCCAGGCGAGCTGCCGGTCTCCGGCCGCGCCGGAGGCCGCCGCATCGTGGTCGATCACGCAGTCGGCACGCTGCCGGGCCTGGTGGATCTGATCGTGGATCTCGCGCGCCGGCATCCGCCGCCGCCGCCCCGGCTCACGCGGCGGGGTGGCCGGCCGGCCCGGGTGATCACCGGCACCGTGCACCTCGTCGGCGGCGGTCCCGGCGATCCCGGGCTCATCACCGCTCGCGGCCTCGAGCTGTTGCGCCGCGCCGACGTCGTGGTGCACGACCGGCTGACCGGACCCGAGCTGCTGCACGAGGCCCGGGCCGGCGCCGAGCTGGTCGATGTGGGCAAGGGCGCGGGCCACGCGGCCCTGAGCCAGGAGGAGATCAACCGGCTCCTCGTCGTTCGCGCCCGCTCCGGCCGGGACGTGGTGCGCCTCAAGGGCGGCGATCCCTTCGTCTTCGGGCGGGGCAGCGAGGAGCTCGCCGCGTGCCGGACGGCCGGCGTGCCCTGCGAAGTGGTGCCGGGCGTGAGCAGCGCGATCGCCGGGCCGGCGGCGGCGGGGATACCGGTCACCGCGCGCGGCATCGCCCGCTCGTTCGCCGTGGTGACCGGACACCAGGCGGGCGACGGGCCGGAGCCCGAGGTGGCATGGCTCGTCGCCGTGGATACGATTGTCGTCCTGATGGGGCGGTCGAGTCTCCCGGCGTTCACCGCGCGGTTGATCGAAGCCGGGCGCGACCCGCACACGCCGGCCGCGTGCATTCAGTCGGCCACTACACCGGCTCAGCGGGTGGCCCTGGCGACGCTGGCCACGATCGCCGAGGTTGCGGAGCGCGAGGGGCTGGAAGCTCCGGTGGTGACTGTCATTGGCGAAGTCGCGCGGATGGCGTCGGAGGGAGTCGTTCCGGTGGGGATAATGGCGGCGGAGATTGCCGCGCTGGGCGGCGTGGTGGGGTGATTCGCTGCTATCTGCCGCCCCGGCCCTTCTTGTTCGGTGGTTGCGCCCACCCGCCCTTGTGAACGGGCTTCTTGAGGTTCTTCCCTGCGTTGCCTCCCCACGGTCCCGGCTGGACCGGCGTCTCGGGCTTTGGCCCCCGCTTCCGCGGCTGGTTCCCCTTCGATCTTGACCCCATTGCACCCCTCTCCTGTCGCTTTGCGTCCACTAGTTTCGCCACGACGGCCACCACGGGCAAGCCTATCCTGGGTGAGTAGAGCTTCAGTTGGCGCGGGCCGCCCTTCGGTTGTACTGTGTTTACCACCCCCCTCGACAGCGCAAAAAATCCCACAGAGGAAGTCAGGTATGCGACTTAACCTGTCCGCGCGTCTCCGCCAGATCGTGGCGGTACTTCTGTCACTCGCCGCCGTACCGGCCGCCGTGATCGCCCAAGAGACCGGCACCGTCACCGGCGCGGTCACCCGCGCCGCCGACGCCGCGGCGCTCAGCAGCGTCTCGGTCTCGGTGCCGTCGATCGGACTCAGCACCATCACCGGCACCGACGGTCGCTACACGCTGCGGCGGGTGCCGGTCGGCCAGCAGACCATCGTCTTCCGCTGGCTGGGCTATCGGCCGACCGAAGTCCCGGTGGTGGTGGAAGCCGGCAAGACGGTGACGGCGGATGCCGCGCTCGAAGCCGTGGTGCTGTCGCTCGGTGAGATCGTGGTCGAAGGCGCCTCCCGCGGGCCGGAGCGGATCACCGAGGCGCCGTCCGCCATCTCGGTGGTGCCGCAGGCAGTGCTTCAAAGCGTGGCGGCGACCGGCCAGGCGCCCATGGCCCTCCAGAGCGTGCCCGGCGTCGATATCGTGCAGAGCGGCGTCAACGACTTCAACGTGAACGCGCGCGGCTTCAATTCCTCCCTCAATCGCCGGGTCCTCACGCTCCAGGACGGCCGCGACCTCTCGATCGCCTTCCTCGGCTCGCAGGAATGGAACGGCATGACCCAGGCGCCGGACGATCTGGGCAAGGTGGAGATGGTCCGGGGCCCGGGGTCGGCGCTCTACGGCGCCAACGCCTTCAGCGGGGTGATCAACATCACGACCCCGGAAGCGCGCGAGGTGCTGGGGAGCAAGCTGGCGATCGCGGGCGGCGAGCTGGAGACGTTCCGGGTCGATGGGCGGCACGCCGGCCTCGCCGCCGACGGCCGGATCGGCTTCCGGCTCAACGGCGGGTACAACCGGAGCGACACGTATTCCCGCTCCCGGACGCTGCGGAACGGCACCTCGTTGCAGGAGGAGTACGCGGACGCGACCGACGAGCCGGTCGCGCCCACCATCGAAGCGATCCCCCTCCACGGAGAGACCGCGAACCCGGTCACCGGCGAGATTTCGGGCGAGCGGGATCCGCTTCGCAACATCTACGGCAGCGGCCGCGTTGGACTACTACCTCGACAACGGCTCGGTGCTGTCGGTCGATGGCGGCGCCGCCAAGGTGGAGAACGAGATCTTCGTCACCGGCATCGGCCGGGTCCAGGTCCGCGAGGCGATCAAGCCCTACGCCCGCGCGGCGCTGGCCGGCGAGCGGTACAACATCTTCGGCTACTGGAACAGCCGCACCTCGCTCGAGCCGCAGTTCTCGCTGACCTCGGGCCTGCCGCTGGAGGAGCGGTCCGACGTCCTCCACTTCGAGGGCCAGAACAACTGGAACTTCCAGGGCGACCGGGGCCGCGTCGTGTATGGCGCCTCCTACCGCAACAGCAAGGTGAACACCTCCGGCACCCTGATGAACCTGCTGAACGACGACCGCAGCGACGACCTCTACTCGGCATACGGCCAGTTGGAGTACCGGATCACGCCCCAGATCCGGCTGGTGGGCGCCGCGCGGTTCGACGACGGCGACCTGATCGAAGGCCAGTTCTCCCCCAAAGGCGCGATCGTCTTCAGCCCCAACGAAGAGCACTCCTTCCGGGTCTCGGTCAACCGCGCGTTCCAGACGCCCAACCTCTCGGAGTTTTTCCTTCAGGTTCCGGTCGGCCAGCCGAGCCAGAGCCCCTCGACGCTGGAGGGCTCGATCGAGACCTACTACGCGGCGGTGCGGGGCAGCCTTCCCGAATCGGCGATCGGGGACCTCACCATCACCGACAACCTTCCCTGGGAGTTCTCCCAGTTCACTCCGGCGCTCGCGCTGGGGAACGCGGACCTCGACGTGGAGAAGGTGACCGGCTGGGAGATCGGCTATAAGGGCAATCTGGGCGACCGGGTCTATATCACCGCCGATGCCTACATCAACAAGCTCCGGAACTTCGTCACCGACCTGCTGCCCGGCGTCAATCCGTCGTATCCCACCTTCAGCCTGAGCGACGGGGTGAACGTGCCGGCGGAGCTGACCGCGCTCGACCAGCGGATCCAGCAGCTCCGACTGGGAGGTTTCATCACTCCGCAACAGGAGGCCCAGCTCCGCGGCCCGATCCCGCTCCTGCTCGGCGGCTACGGCCTGCTCCAGCAGGGCACCACCATCCAGGGCGGCAATGCCCTGGCGACCCTGCCCGACGGCAGCCGGGCGGTCGTGCTGTCCTATACCAACGCGGGCAAGGTGACCGAGCGCGGCGTCGAGATCGGCCTGGGGTACCAGCTCACCCCCGAGGTGCGGGGCGACGTCTCGTTCACCGGCTTCAGCTTCGACGTGGATGAGTCGGCCCAGGCCGCGGGCGACCAGCTGCTTCCCAATACGCCGAGCAAGAAGGCCACCTTCTCGATGACCTACACGGGGCAGCAGGGTCTGGACGGCAACGTCACGCTGCGGGTGGTCGACGGGTACCAGTGGGCGGCCGGCATCTTCCAGGGCTACGTCCCCGCGAGCGAGCTGCTCAACGTGAGCGCCGGCTACCGGATCAACAATTACGTGAGAGTCCACGCCAGCGCGACGAATCTCTTCGACCAGCAGCGGTTCCAGCTGTTCGGAGGGTCGGTCATCGGGCGGAGGGTGCTCGGCGGGGTGACGGCCAATTTCTAGGAAGGTTCCCGAAGAGCGGGAAAAGTGAAAAGTGAAAGGTGAAAGGGAGTAGCTGGGCTCGGCGGGTGATCGCGATCCCTTCAACCTTTTCACTTTTCACCTTTCACTTTTCCCGCTTTTCACGGTCAAAGCCTCCACATAACACCAACGCCCGCCTCCCACGTGGTCCGCTCCCGCGTCAGCGGGCTCGCCGCCGCGCCGCGTTCGTAGCGGACGCCCGTCGCGGTACCGAAGATCGAGAGCCTAGGGCCCAGCGCGTAGCCGAGCGTCGCATTGGATCGCAGCTCGCGAAGGCCGCAGGCGGGACGGAAGGGGACGCCGTCCTTGGGACCCAGATCCGGGGCGCCCGACTCCACCAGCACCCGCCGCCGCCGGGCCTGGGCGTCGCTCACCCCGAAATCCCACCGCAGGTTGGCGCAGTCGCCGAACACGGCGTTGCCGCCCGCCTGGCCGAACCAGCGGCCGCCCAGTCGTCCGGCGGCGGTCAGGCCGAGCACGCCGATCAGGCCCATCCGGTTTTCCAATCCCACTGCGGCCGCCGCGGTGGCCTCGACCGGCCCGATCCGATAGGCGATCGTCGATCCGCCGAAGACGCCGAAGCCGCGGTCGCCCATTCCGGCGAGCGCGTCGGTGCGGTCCTCCGGCCGGTCGGAGGTGAGGGCCAGGTCGGCGCTCCAGGAGAAGCCGCCGGACTCGACCAGGAACATCCCGGCGCCGGCGGACAGCCCGCCGAGCCCGTCGCCAAGATAGAACCGGCGGGCGATCCGGAGGTCCAGGAACGGGACCGGCAGGATCCACCGTTCGTCGGCGCCAGGGTAGGAGGGCACGTCCAGCACGATCACGCCGACCTGTCCGGCGACCAGGGGGGCCGGCGGCGCCGGCTCCTGGGCCATCGCGGCGGCGAGAGGAGACGACAGCAGGACGGCGAGCAGGGCGAAACGGACCGGCATGAACTCTCCCGCAACAATGAGTGGTGCGCAGCGTTTGGACGGGGGCAAAGATGGGACGGCGGTGCGGGCGGACAATCACTTCGTGGCGGGTCGCGGCCTCGAGGGGTGAATTGCGGAGGAGGCCCGCCCCGGGAAACCGCGACTCGCCCCTGGCCGCTTGCGGGAGACCGTGTCCGCCATAGGCTTGGGTCACGTGTTTCCTGGAGCACCTACGGCAGTCCGTCCGCTGAGCCGCGACCGAATCGTTCCGCCCATCATCGCCGGCCTGGTGATGTGGGGCCTCGCGGCCGCGCGCACGGTCGCGAACGCGATGGGCCACGGCGAGTCGCTGGCGCTGCCCGCGGCCGTTCTGTTCCCGCCGCTGGCCTACTGGCTGGCCCTGCTGCCGCTCATCCTCTGGCTCGGCCTGCGCTTTCCGCTCCGCCGCGGCTCGCTGCTCCGGTCGTTACCGGTCCACATCCTCGCCGCCGCGGGCGCGGCCGCGCTCTACGCGGAGATCATGGTGTGGGTGATGGGGTGGCTGGTGCCCGAACCGGTCGCGGAGTGGGTCGGGCCGGTCGCCGACCGGGGCATCCGTTTTCAGTTCGGCCTGCTGTCCTACAGCTTCATCCTGAGCTGGGGTTACGTGCACGAATACTTCCGGGAGCTGCGGGAGCGGGAGGTCGCCGTCAACCGGCTGGAGGCCGAGCTCGCCCGGGCTCAGCTCCGCACGCTGAAGGCGCAGCTCCAGCCGCACTTCCTCTTCAATACCCTGCACGCCATCACCGTCCTCATCCGGCACGACCCCGCGGCCGCGGGCCGCATGGTGGTGCAGCTCTCCGATCTGCTGCGGATGACGCTGCTCGACAGCGACCGGCAGGAGGCGACGCTGGACCAGGAGCTTCGCTTCCTCCGGCTCTACCTGGAGATCGAGCAGACTCGATTCCGGGACCGGCTCGAGGTCCGCTGGGAGATCGCCCCGGGGCTGGACGACGCGGCGGTGCCGACCCTGCTGCTCCAGCCGCTGGTGGAGAACGCGCTCAAGTACGCGGTGGCCACGAGATCCGGAGGAGGACGCGTCGTCATCGGGGCGAGCCGGAACGACGGCACGCTGGCGCTGAGCGTGACCGACAACGGGCCCGGATTCGCCGAGCGCGATCTGGGGCCGGGATCGGGGATCGGCATTCCCAGCGTCCGCGGCCGCCTGGAGCTGCTCTACGGCGCGACCCACCGCTTCGCCCTCGACCGCAATCCGGACGGCGGGGTGCGAGCCTCAGTGGATATTCCGTACCGCAAGCTGGAGGAGGCCACGAATGGCTGAGCTTCGGGTCCTCCTGGTGGATGACGAACCGCTGGTGCGGCAGGGGATCCGCGATTTCCTCGCGGAGGAGCCCGACGTCACGGTCGTGGGCGAGAGCGGCAACGGCATCGAGGCATTGGAGGCCATCGCGCGCGAGCGGGTGGATCTGATATTCCTCGACATCCAGATGCCGGAGCTGGACGGGCTGGGCGTGGCGAGCGCGCTCGCCGAGCAAGGGGGCCCGGCCGTCGTGTTCGTCACGGCCTACAGCGAGCACGCGGTGCGGGCGTTCGAGGTGAACGCGGTGGACTACGTGATGAAGCCGTTCGACCGTGAGCGCTTCTCCGCCGCGCTGGTCCGGGCCAGGGCGAGACGGGAGAGCGTGGGGCAGGAGGAGCTGGCGCGGCGCCTCGCCGCGGTGCTGTCCGAGCTGCAGCAGTCGCGGGGCCAGCCGCAGCGGGTGCTGGTGCGGTCGGACGGGCGGATCCGCTTCGTGCCGGTCGCCGACATCGACTGGATCGAGGCGGCGGACAACTACGCGCGGCTGCACGTGGGGACCGAGCGGCACCTGGTGCGGGAGACGATGGCGAGCCTGGAGGCGCGGCTGGACGGGGCGCGGTTCGCGCGGATCCACCGGTCCGCGATCGTGAATATCGGGAAGATTCGGGAGCTTCAGCCGACGTTCAACGGGGAGTACTCGGTGCTGCTGCACTCCGGGGCGAAGCTCACGCTCAGCCGGGGGTATAGGGACGGGCTGAGGGAGAAGCTGGGGGCGTGGTAGAGAGAACTGCGGGAAAAGTGAAAGGTGAAAAGTCAAAGGGGGAGCTGGTTAAGTCCTCTTTCCCAGAATTCGCCGGATGGCTTGCTCTTGCCGCTCCCGAAGTCCATCGCTGGCAGGCACCGCGTACATACTGTGCGCCTCAAGTCGGCGTAATCCTTCGGGTAGCGCGGCGATCGCGTCGATGCAGTGCCTCCGCACTTCCCCCAGTGGAGGGTGCGCTCCGACCGGTACGCCGTCGCGCATGGCCTTCTGCAGCAGCGATTGGCCCCCACCCACGGGCGCAGGCTCGTCTGCCAGCGCGAGCACATCGCCAGCCATCCTCCCCTCCCCATCCCGCATCCGGTACAGCGCCTTCCGCCCGACCCAGGTCTCCTTCCCCTCGCTGAGCTTGAGCACGTCCCGGTCGCCGTAGGCCACCAGCTTATAGACCAGGTCGAGCGTCGGCGCGTCGGCCGAGACGTTGTACCGGGTGCCGATGCCGAAGACGTCGATCGGCGCGCCCGCGTCGAGCAGGCGCTCGATGTCGCGCTCGTCGAGTCCGCCGCTCACGATGATCCGGACACCGGTGCACCCGCCCGAGTCGAGGATCCGGCGCACCTCGCGACTCAGCACGAGTAGGTCGCCGCTGTCGAGCCGAACGCCAGCCAGCTGGTGTCCTGCCTCAGCCAGCTCGTGGGCGACCACCACTGCCTTGCGGGCGCCCTCCAGCGTGTCGTAGCTGTCGATCAGCAGCACCGCCGAGTCGGGGAAGGAGCGGGCGTAGGCCCGGAACGCTTCCAGCTCGTCCTCGAACGAGGTGACGAATGAATGCGCCATCGTGCCGGAGAGCGGGATGCCGTAGGTCCTGCCCGCGAGGACGTCGCTGGTGGATTCAAAGCCCGCGATCCAGGCGCAGCGGGCGCCCTTGATGCCGGCGTCGGTCCCTTGGCTCCGGCGGAGCCCGAATTCCGCCACCGCGCGGCCGCGTGCGGCGAGCGTGAGCCGCGCGGCCTTACTGGCCAGCACGCTCTGGAGGTGGACGATGTTGAGCAGCGCGGTCTCCAGTAGCTGCGCCTCGATCACCGGGCCCGTCACCTCGAGGATCGGCTCGTCGGGGAAGACGATGGTGCCCTCCGGCACCGCGACGATGTCGCCGGTGAAGCGGAGATCGGCGAGGTAGTCGAGGAAGGCCGGCTCGAAACGCCCCAGCGATTTTAGATACTGGATGCCGTCGGCCGTGAAGCGCAGGCTGCGGACGTACTCCAGCACATCCTCCAGCCCGGCCGCCACGATGAACGCCCGGGTCGCCGGCAGGCGTCGGGCGAACAGGCTGAAGCTCGCCGTCTCCCGCATCCCCTCGCGGAAGTACGCCGCTGCCATCGTGAGCTCGTAGAGGTCGGTGAAGAGCGCCGCATCGCGCAGGGCGAGCGGCCCCGAGCGGAACTCGCCGGTCACCGGGGATGTCGCCATGCTGCGCCTCGGGGATTGGGTGGGGGTCGCGGAAAACTATATTGCTTCCGGACTCCGCCGGAGGCGACCGGTATGCAGCAGGTCAAGGGTGCGGTGCTCAAGTCGAGGCTCGCGTTCGTCGAGCGTCAGTCCGGCAAGCCGGCCGTGGAGCGGGTGCTCAACACCCTCCCGCCCGACATGCAGCGCACGCTCAAGATGCTCTTTACCTCGAACTGGTACCCGTTCCAGATCGGCAAGGCGCTGGACGACGCCATCGTCCAGGTGCTCGGCGGGGGACGGCCCGAGTACTTCGAGCGCCTGGGCGAAGCCTCCGCCGAAACCAACCTCGCCACCATCCACGCCAGCTACCTCACCAAGGGCGACGCGCACGCCTTCCTGGCCAAGTCGCCCTCGATCTACAGCCTGTACTACGAGACCGGCCGCCGGGAGTACCAACCGGCCGGACCGAAGGAAGGCGTGCTCACGACGCACGACGCGGAGACGTTCAGCGCGCCGGACTGCCTCACGGTCGTCGGGTGGTACCGGAAGGCCCTGGAGATGTGCGGCGTTCGCGGGGCGCGGGTGGTGGAGGAGGAGTGCCGGGCGAAGGGCGGGACGGTGTGCCGGTATCGGGTGAGGTGGGAATGAAGACGGGCAGGCGGGCAGGCGGGCAGGCGGGCGGATGTCGTTGGGCGGGGCAGCGGGGCAGCGGGGCAGCGGGTGCCCGTGTGCCATCCCGAGCGCAAGCGAGGGATCTTGTCTGGCCGAGTTCGAAGCTGGCCAGCTAGATCCCTAGCTGCGCTCGGGATGACAACGCTGTCCCCACTGCCCACTGCCCCACTGCCCCGCTGCCCCGCCCCCTACGGCCCCAGCCGCTCCACCCGCCACCGCTCCCCCTCCCTCACATACCTGATCCGATCGTGCAGCCGATTCTCCCTCCCCTGCCAGAACTCGATCGTCTCCGGCGCCACCCGGTACCCTCCCCAGTAGGGCGGCAGCGGCACATCGCCTGAGGCGAACCGGCGCTCGGCGTCGCGCAGGCCGGTCTCCAGCGCTTCACGGGACGCGATCGGCCGGCTCTGGTGGGACACCCAGGCGCCGAGCCGGCTGCCGAGGGGGCGTGAGCGGTAGTAGGCCTCCGATTCCTCGGCGGACGTGCGGATCACGGCTCCGGTGATCCGAACCTGCCGCTCCAGCTCGCTCCAATACAGCACCAGCGCGGCCCGCGGATTGGCCTCCAGCTCGGCGCCCTTGCGGCTGCGGTAATCAGTGAAGAAGACGAAGCCTCGCCCGTCGAACCCCTTGAGCAGGACGACTCGCGCCGACGGGGCGCCGTCCGGGGCCGCGGTGGCGAGGACCATGGCGTTGGGCTCCTCGACTTCCGCCGCCTGCGCCTCGGCGAACCAGCGGGCGAACTCGGCGATCGGGTCGGGGCCGATGTCGCGCTCGTCCAGTCGGGCGCGGGCGTACTCCCGGCGCAGGTCGGCGATCGAATCGGGCGGCGTCATACGAGGCCCCGGTGAAGGGAATGGAGTCGTGGTATGTATAACTCGCCGGCGGGGGAAAAGTCGCCTCCGAGGCGTTGTGGCTCGGGCGAGTGCGGGCTTTAATCCACGGGTGTCCCCGACCCTGCTCCGCCTGATCTTCGCGCTCGCTATCCTGGCATCCAGCGCCGCCGGCGCGCTCCCCGCGCAGTCGTCAGCCGCGGAAGACCAACGCACCATCCGCTCCGGTGGAGTCGAGCGTTCCTACATCCTCCACCTCCCGGCCTCGCGGCGCTCCGGTGAGGCGCTGCCGCTGATCCTGGTGTTCCACGGAGCCGGCGGGCAGGCGCGCGAGATGGCGCGGCATACCCGTCTCACCGAAGAAGCCACCCGCCGGGGATACGCGGTCGCGTATCCCGTCGGCCTGGGCCGGCGTTGGAGCGACGGCCGGGGCTCCGCCACCGTCCCCGGCGACGTCGAGTTCGTGAGACTGCTACTGGACTCGCTGGGACGCGAGCTGCCGACCGACTCCGCCCGGATCTATGCGACCGGCATCTCCAACGGCGCCGGGATGACGTACCGGCTGGCCTGCGATCTTCCCGGCCGGTTCGCCGCGATCGCCCCGGTCGCCGGCGCGGTCCCGGCCTCGATGGAGGAACGCTGCGCGGCGACCCGCCCGCTCTCGGTGATCGTCTTCCAGGGCGACCGCGACCGGCTGGTGCCGTACGCCGGCGGCGATGGGATCCGGCCGGGCCTGCTGCTCTCCGCGCCGCGCGCGGCCGCGCTCTTCGCGACGGTAGATGGCTGCCCGGGCGCTCCGGCCGTCAGCGTGGAGCCCGACACGGCGCGGGACGGGACCCGCACCCGCCGCTCGGCGTACGCCGGCTGCGGCGAAGGCCGCGAGGTGCGGCTCTACACCATCGAAGGCGGCGGCCACACCTGGCCCGGCGGGCCGCAGGCCGGCCGGTCGATGGGCCGCAGCTCGCGCGACATCGACGCCACCCGCATCATGCTCGACTTCTTCGACCGGCAACCGGGAACGGGCACGGGAGCGACCGGCCGGTGAATCCGCTGCTCGATCTGTCGGCCCATCCGGTCATCGCGCATCGCGGCTCCTCGGCGGAAGCGCCGGAGAACACGCTGCCCGCGTTCGAGGCCGCCGTGCGCCGCGGCGCGGACGCGATCGAGCTCGACGTCCGGCTCACCGGCGACGGCGCTCCGGTGGTGATCCACGACGCCACGCTCGACCGCACCGCCGACCGCTCGGGTGCGGTGCGCTCCCAGACGCTGGCCGACCTCCGCTCGGTCGATGCCGGCTGGATGTTCACCACCGACGGGGGCCGCACCTTCCCGTTCCGCGGCGGCGACGCCCGGATTCCGACCCTGGGCGAAGTCCTCTGGACCTTCCCCCGGGTGGCGCTGCTGGTGGAGGTCAAGGAGCCGGAAGCGCAGGACGCGGTGCGGCGGGTCCTGCTCCAGGAGGACGCCACCGACCGATGCGTGCTCGCCTCGGAGCACCATGAGGCGCTGCGGGCGTTCGACGAGGCCCCGTTCACCCGAGCCGCCTCGGCGCGCGAGATCTCCGAGCTCTATTGGGTGTCGGTCATGCGGCGGAAGCCGCCGGCGGCGGGATACCGCCTGCTGTCGGTCCCCCAGCGCCACCGCGGCCTCCCGGTGCCCACCCGCGCCTTCGTCGCCGCCGCCCGGATCCAGGGCTGCCCGGTGCACGTGTGGACCGTGGATTCGCCGGGGGCGGCCCGGAAGCTTTGGAAGAAGGGAGTGGCGGGGGTGGTGACGAACGATCCAGCGAAGATCGCCGAGGCGCGTCTGTCACCCTGAACGCAGTGAAGGGGACCATGACGGCATGGCCCCCTTCGCGTTGCTCAGGGTGACAAACTCCTCAGCCCCTCTCGACCGGCAGCCGCACCGCGTTCCCCCACTCCGTCCACGACCCGTCATAGTTCCGCACCTTGTCGAAGCCGAGCAGGTAGGTCAGCGCGAACCAGGTGTGGGAGGAGCGCTCGCCGATGCGGCAGTAGGCGATCGTCTCCTGGTCCTTCTTGAGCCCGTTGTCGCCCTCGTAGAGCTTCCGCAGCTCATCGGCCGACTTGAAGGTGTGGGTCTCGGGATCGACCGCCTTGGCCCACGGAATGCTCTTCGCGCCGGGGATGTGGCCGCCGCGGAGGCAGCCCTCCTGGGGGTACTCCGGCATGTGGGTCTTGGTCCCGGCGTACTCCTCCGGGCTCCGCACATCGACCAGCTGCTTCTTCTGCTTCTGGTGCTCCAGCACCTCGTCGCGGAAGGCGCGGATCTTCTTGTCGTCCCGCTCGGCGAAGCTGATGGTGCCGGCCGGGTAGGACGGAACCTCGGTGGAGAGCGGGCGCCCCTCATCGACCCAGCGGAGCCGTCCGCCGTCCATGACCTTGGCGTTCTTGAGGCCGAACAGCTCCAGCACCCAGAGCGCGTAGGTGGCCCACCAGTTGTTCTTGTCGCCGTAGAACACGATGGTGGTGTCGTCGTTGATGCCTTTCGCGCGGAGCAGCTTCTGGAGCCGCTCGCGGTCGATGTAGTCCCGGGTGAGGGCATCGTTGAGGTCGGTGGTCCAATCGACTTTCACCGCACCGGGGATGTGCCCGGTGTCGTAGAGCAGGATGTCCTCGTTGGACTCGATCAGGCGGACCTTGGGGTCCTTGAGATGCTGCGCCACCCAGTCGGTCGAGACCAGCTTGTCCGGGTGGGCGTATCCGCGCCGTTCGATCGGGGTGACCGGAGCCACCTGGGCGGTTGCCATATCTGCCTCCTTGCACTGCATTCGTGGTCTTCGAGCCGTCGCAACGCCCGAAACTAAGACCGGCCGCGCCCCGTGGGGGGAGCGGCCGGTCGGGGATCTGGAACCCGACGCTTCAGGGCAGCGATGCGCCCCGCCGGCCGCCGTCTGGCCGTACGCAGCAACAGCGCATCATCGCAATCGTGCACCTAAGCATTCGTGGTCTGCTCGGTCGGGTTGAGTCTAGAAACTTACGACCCATTTTCAGGCGCTGTCAACCGACGCCGCCGCTCCACCACCCGCCGCAGCTCCCGCTGCTGGGCCCAGGTCGCCCGGCGCCGTGCCCGCCCGCCCTTGGGCTGCGGCGTCTCCGCCACCTCGCCGTCGGCGAGGAGCGCCACCGCCCGCGCCATGAGCGCGGCGCCGGCCGGGACCAGCATCTCCCGCTGCAGTCGCCCCAGGTACTGGATCGGGTCGCCCGAAGGGGCCGGATCCAGCGGAAAGGTGCGCTGGAGTAGAATCGGACCGCTGTCGAGCCCGTCGTCCAGCCGGTGCACGGTCACCCCGATCTCGGGGATGCCTGCCAGCAGCTCGTAGAATCCGGGCGACGACCCCCGGAACTCCGGCGACTTCCCCAGGTGGAGGTTCAGGGTTCCGAGCCGCGGGATGTCGAACAGGTCCCGCTCCAACCGGTAGCAGGCGAACACCACGCCGAGGTCCGGCCGCATCGAGCGCAGCCGGGCCAGGCACTCCGGCGCGTGGAGGTCATTGAAATGGAGGTGGATTGCGGACGGCACCCGCCGCCGGATCTCGTCCTCCAGGCGTGGGAGCGGCGGCGGCCTGAAGGACCGGGGCAGGCGGGCCCGCACCGCGGCGACCAGTCCCGGCGCGCCGTAGTACCGGTAGGTCTTCCGGATCCGCTCGACGAGGGACCGGGGACGGGGCAGCGAGGTCGTCACCACGGACAGCGATCGCACGCTCCCCGACGCGGCGAGCGCCGCCGCCACCTCGACGCCCATCAGGTTCGAGGTGAACAGCACCACGTCGAGACCGAAGGACCGCGGCGTCACCGCTGGCCCCGGATCCGGCGCCATTCACTGCGCACCCGAAACCCCAACGGCGGATGAAGAACAGATAAGCGCCGAGGCCCGCGGCATCGGAGTCCAGCTCCGCGCCGACCCGCCCCGCGATGACGACGGCGGCCGCGCACCACGCCAGCGGCCGCAGCGCCCGCAGGGTGAGCCGGTCCGGCCACAGGATGCCGCTCAGCCGCGCGTTCAGCCGCACGACCGCCCACGCGAACAGGAGATGTCCCGCGAGCGACGCCACCGCTACGCCCTCGAGCCCCGCCCCGACCGCGAGCGCCACCGCCGAGAGCGCCAGGTTGAGTCCCAGCGCGGCACCGGCATAGACCGGCAGCTGCCGCTGTTGGCCCGCCGCGACCGCGCCGATCGCGGCGAGGTTCACCGTCCCCACCGCGGCGCCCGCGAGGAGAAAGAGCCGCGCGGGCGCCACCGCCTGGGCATAGGCCGGCGCGGCCAATGCCACCGCTGGACCGAGGAAGAACCCGAGCGCGCCAAGCAGCGGCGGCAGCAGCGTAGCGAAGGGCATCAGCGAGCGCTCGAGATGACGCCGGAGCGCCGGGGCCGCGCCGGACCGCCGGGCGTCGCCATAGACCTCGGGGAACACCACGGTGCGGATCGCGAGCGCGAACGCCGCGGCCGCGCTGGCCAGCGCGCCGGCGAAGGCGTAGTAGCCCAGCAGCTCCTGCCCTCCCCACGCCGCCACGATCCAGCGGTCGGCGGTATTGAGCAGCGTCCCCACCGCGCCGGTGAGCGCGATCGGCCAGCCCACCTGGAGCATTCCCCGCAGGGCGGGCGACCGAAACACCGGACGCAGCTCCACCCATCGGGAGGCGACCGCCACGCCGGCCGCCGAGGCGATCGCGAGTCCCGCGAAGGCGCCCGGCAGACCGAAAGCCCAGGCCAGCAGCACGCCGAGCAGGAGGTGCAGCGCCGCGGTCCCCGCCTCGAGCTTCGCGTAGCGGGTCAAAGTGGTCCGCACGCGGGTATAGACCAGCACGTAGGCATAGACCGCTTCGGCCACGATCGCGGGCGCGAATCCGCGGAGCAGCAGGACGAGGTCGGGAGAGGCGACCACGGAGACTCAGCAGCAGCGCCGCCACCGCGATCCCGCCCGATACCGCGAGCATGAAGCCGAGGGCCGCGCCGGCCGCCTCGGAGCGCGCCGCGTCCGGGTGAGGCTCGCCCGCCGGCTGGACCAGCTCGGTCTCCAGCCCGCGGAACACTCCGACACCGCAGAGCATCGCGTAGCGGGTGCCCAGGCGCAGCAGCGCCCAGCTACCGAACGCCGCCGGTCCCAGCAAGGCCGCGAGCAGGATGCCCCGAAGGCCGACGCAGCCCCTCGGTCGAGGCGCGGATAGCGGAGTATCCCGCCACCTTCCGGATCAGCCGGTCCTTTCGCCGCGCGCGGGGCGCGGGAGCGCTCAGTGCAGAGCCGGCGGACACGGCGTGAACCGGGCGAAGAGATGGCTGCCGAGCTTGAGGTAGCTGAATTCGCCGACCACTCGGGTGGTGGCGCCGGTGCGATGCAGGGTGCGCAGGGAGGCGGCGTTGTCCAGCTCGATCATACGCCAGCCTTCGGTCCGCCCGATCGCGCGGGCGGCGCGGAGCCGCTCGCTGGCGAGGGCCGATCCCACTCCGCTGCTCCGCTCCGACGGCACCACGTACAGATCCCACAAGTAGGCCGCGCGCGGCGGCAGCTCGAGCGGGCACTGCGACACTTCGGGCGTCAGCCGCGGCGCGACCCAGGCGTAGCCCACCGGCCGGTCGCCGCGCCAGGCGGCGAGCCCGATGCACCCGGCGTCGAGCAGCCGGCGAAACCGCTCGCGGTCGCGGAGGCCGGCGATGTCGCCGAGCCGCGCGAGCTGATCCCGGTGCAGCCGGGTGATGGCGACGCCGGCGGGCGGCCTGACCTCGGGAATGGCTTCGAGCGGCTGGGCGAAGATCACCATCCGGCTCCGGCGCGAACCAGGCGGTGCGTGGTCCGCTCGCGCCAGGGCCGCCCACACGCCGGACATCCCGTCATTGCGGAACGCCAGCGCGGCGTCGGCGGGAAGGTGACCAGGTCCTCGACGTACTTGGCCAGAGGCCGGGGAATCACGCGAGGTCCTCCCCGTCCTCGTAGCACTTGCGGTCCCCAGAGCGGGCCGAGCATCCGCCGCTCCTTCGCCGCCTGCCTCCGCGCCACCGCCGCGCCGAGGGCCACCAGGACCTGGTGAATCGCCGGTCCGCGGCCCCGGACCAGGGTGACCCGGCGCCGCAGCCGGGCGCCGCGGAGCACCTTGGGATACAGCGCGCTCATGCCCAGGTCGATCGTCGGGATCCGGTGGGCACAGGCGAGACGGATCGGCTCATAGACCAGGTCGTTGAGGTAGGCGGGCCCTCCGTGCTCCGTCCCCGCCGAACGCGGCGAAGGTCCCATCCACGAGCGCGCCGGCGGCGAGGTTGAGACTGCCGCCGACCAGGCGTCCCTCGGCGCGCGCCAGCTGCGCCGACCACGCCGGGGGCGGTGAAGGCGGCGAGCCGCTCGAAGTACCCCGCGCCACCCGCGGCGCCTGGCCGTTTCGCTGGTGTAGGCCTCGCGGTAGAGCCGGTCCATCTCGCCCGCGGCGCCTCGGAAGTCAGCCGTGGATTGGGTGACGAGTCCGCCGCGCTCCAGCGCGGCGAGATCCGCCCGGATGGTGCGCCGCACCGACTTGCGGCGGCTGGCGACGTACTCGTCGAACGAGTCCCACCAGATCCGGAGCCGCGCGGTCGAGCCCGCGTCGGACACCGCGTAGCCCCGGTCTCGCGCCAGGGCGATCAGCGCGCCGTCGCCGCCATCCACGAAGGGCCACACCACCGCCTTGGCCCGCTCCCGGGCGCGCGGCCTCCTCGAGCAGATCGAACACCTGGCCCAGCACCGCGTGCGGCAGCGCACCGGTGTCGCCCAGGATGTCGGAGGTGAGAGAGAACGGCGACTGCACCGAGAGCACCGGCCGGAGCCCGAGACCGATGCGCTCCAGCCCCCGGAGCGGCCCCAGCCAGCGCTCGTGCAGGTCGTGCGGCGTCTCTCCGCCGGTGAGGTAGGCGGGCACCACGGCGCACACCTCCGGACCGTCGCGCACCACGACGTGCTGGGCGCGCCAGCCGGACTCCTCCGCGGCCCGGAACCAGGCCTGGAGATGGAAGCCGCGGCGGGCGAGGCCATTCCATTCGGCTTCGGGCAGGGCGGCCGCGCCCTCCAGCGGGGCGGCGGCCCAGCGGGAACCGGGCACCGGGAGCGCCGCGGTCACGGGCCGCCTCCGGCGTAGAGCCAGAGGCCCGCCTCGCGCTCGATCAGCACCGGCTGACGGGCGAACGCGAGCCGCGCGGCATCGGAGCCCACCCACACCGCGGTGAGGTGCGCCAGCGGGTCGGGACACGGGATCGAAGCCCCACTTCCGCTTGTACTGCTGCACCCCGTCGTGAAAGAATGGCGAGGTGCGGCCCAGATCGACCCGGTCGGCAGCCCTCGCGTCGAGCCCACTCGAAGGCGAGCGCGTACGCCGCCACCGACACGCCGGCGCGCAGCAGCGCCGGATCGCCGTGGCGCACGCCGGTGAGCGGCAGCCACAGCGTGTCGCCGGATGCGGACCGAGCAGAAGCCGCCGACTCGCAGGCCGTTCTGTACGATGAAGTGCAGCCGGCCCCGCCGCTCGAACTGCCGCAGCAGATAGGTCGAGGGAAGCCACGCCTCCTCGCCGAAGCGGGCGCTGGCCTGCGGCGCCACCATCTCGGCGGCGAACTCCTCCCAGTCCGCCGGGAGTCCCGGCGTGCTCCACCATGTAGCCGCGCGAGCGCACCTTGCGGAGGTCGTCCTTCAGGCTGTGAGAGGGCGACGGCGGCGGGAGATGGTCGATGTCGGCCTGCCACCGGACCCGGTCGGGGACGATGATCCAGCCGGCGCGGCGGAAACGCGGCGCGATCCAGCGGTGCACCTCGGCGACCACGATCTGCGCGCTCCCGGCGACGCGCTGCGGGTGCCGCAGCGAGTGCGAGGTCTCGTCCTCCGCGATCGGGAGGTCCTCGAACAGCTGGGCGCAGAGCGATTCGGTCAGCTTGGCGCGCCCGATCTCCAGCAGCGTGACCTCCCGCCCGCCGGTCTCCACGATCCGCCGGCGCACCGGCCCCTTCAGTTGGAGCGGCAGCGCGAGCATCCGGTGCGCCGCCACGGTCAGCGACGACCAGCGCGATGCGTACGCCGGAAACAGCAGCCGCTCTTCGATCGCCGCCGCGCTACGCATCGGCCGGCTCTCCCGCGAGGGACCCGTTCGAGCCGGGCCAGGGCAGCTCGGGCACCCGGAGCAGGAGGCATTCGTCGCACAGCTTCATCCGGCCGCAGGCCCCCCGCCAGCAGCCGACCCACCCGCGCCGGGCGAGCACCAGGCGCAGCAGGTGGTCCGCCCGCTGGGACCCCTTGAGCAGCACCAGATCGCCGGGCACCAGGATCTCCGACAGGTGGCGGTGCGCGTCGCGGAGCGTGGGGAACGCGCGGAGCGCCGCGCCCCTCACGTGGGTGCGGGCGCCGGAGCAGCGCAGCGCCTGCGACCCGGCGAAGAGGACCACGTCGGCCACCTCGAGCGCCTGGCGCGCGACCGCGGCATAGACGGCCGACGCCCGGCCGCCGTAGTCGGAGATGGTGCCGATCACGGCGATCTTGCGCGGCGCGCGGGCGTCGCGGAGGAACTCGAGCGCCGGCCCGATCGAGCTGAGGGTCGCCTTGCAATCGTCGCGGATGAACGTGACACCGCCGGCTTCCACCGGATCGAGCCGGCCCGGCGAGGGCTCCACGGCCGCGAGCGCACCCGCGGCCTCGGCGATCGGGATGCCCAGCCCGACGCCGGTGGCAATGGCGGCGAGACAGGCGTGGATCCAATGCACACCGCAGAATCGGGTGTACACGGCCACGCGCTGCTCGCCATGGATTGCGGTGAACCGGAGCCGGTCGGGCCAGGAGCTGGCGGCCGACTCCGCGTGAACGGTCGCGCCGGGCGTGAGCCCGTAGGTGATGATCCGGCCCCGGCAGCCGCCGGCCATCGCCAGCACCCGCGGGTCGTCGGCGTTCAGCACGGCCAGCCCGGTGCCCCTCAGGGCATTCACCACCTTGCTCTTCTCGGTGGCGGTGGCCTCGAGGGTGCGGAACGCCTTGCGGTGGTCGTGATCGACGTTGGTGACCACCGCCACCCGGGGCCGCACCAGCGCGACCGCCGCGTCGAGGGAGCCGGGCCCGCTCGCGCCCAGCTCCATCACGCAGTACCGGTCGTCGCTCCGCGCGCCGAGGACGGTGCGGCTCACCCAGTGGCCGGTGTTGTGGTTGCCCGGACTCTTGCTGCCGCGGTACCGGGTCGCGAGCACGGCGGCGATGAGCTCCTTGGTCGAGGTCTTGCCCGAGCTGCCGGTGACGGCGACGAACGTCACCCGTCCCAGCCGCTTGCGGTGCCGCGCCGCCCGGCGGTAGAGCAGGTCGCTCAAACGCAGGTCGCTCACGCCGCCTCCAGCCGCGCCTGCACCGCGCCGTAGAGCTCGGCCGCCCGGAGCCGCGATCCGGCGAGCGCCACCATCGAGCACTTCCCGTGCTCCAGGCAGCCGGTGGCGTAGGGCACCACGCCGGTGCCCCGGTCGCGGTCGAACAGCAGGTGCCCGATCGCCGATTTCACTCGGGCGAAGCTCGGCAGCCGGGTGTCGACGGTGCCGGAGACGAAGGCGGGCGCCTGCGGCCGGCCGGCGTCCTTCGCGGCGGCGTTCAGCCGGGCGCGCAGCGCCAGCGGATAGGTGCCGCCGTTCACCCTCGGATTCACTTCGGCGAGAATCGCGCGAAGACCGCCGGTGCGCGGGTCCCGATATTCCACGAAGTCGAAGCCGACCAGACCGGAGTAGCCCTGGCTCCGCATCCAGTTCGCCAGCATGCGGGCCCACGCCTCCATCGCATCGACCGTGCGCGCCGATGAGGGGAGCTGGTTGCCGACGTGGGTCAGGCCCCGGCTCCAGCGCTGGTCGGTAATGCCGGCGCTGATCAGCGGCCCGTCGCCCGTGGGGATGTGGATCTGGACGTTGGGCGAGACCGTAGCCTCGACCATCTGCTCGACGAGGTAGAAGCGGTTGTCCTGCCGGGTCGCCAGGCGGCGGAGCAGGCCGTTGGGATCGTCGCCCCCGCGGCCCACGACGAAGGTGGAGGAGCCCGACGCGCCGCAGGAGCCGCGCACGATCACCCGGGCGGAGCAGCGCAGCTGCCGCTCCACCGCGGCACGGATCGGCTCCAGGTCGCGGCGCCGGCGGCCCCCGGGGTAGGCCAGCTCCGCGACCTCACCCTCGGCCACCGGAATTCCCAGCTGCTGCGCTTTAGCCCGCATGTGATGCTTCTGGTCGGCGTACCGGGTGATGCGGGGCGAGCCATCGACCCGCACCGGGATCCCCGCCTCCCGCTCCATCACCTCGGCCAGCGCCATCACGTCCGCGGTCGCGGCGTACGGCTCGATGGTGACCTCGTCGGCGCCGAGCGCGTGGGCGGCGCGGCTCAGCACGCCGGGGTCGCCGAGCAGCCGCTCCGCGAGCGGGCGGCCCAGGCCGCGTCCATTCCCTCCGGCGACGACGATGTGCTCCGGGCGCGGTCCCAGACCCAGGCCCGCCAGGAAGCCGAGGAAGTCGGGATCGACCGGGCGGGGCACGCAGACGGCGTCGCCCTCGCCCGGCGAGGAGCAGCGCGCGCTCGGGGTAGCGGTCGAAGCCCGGGATCGCCTCGGTCAGTCCGTGGAGCGAGCGCAGCGAGGCCACGCAATGGAGGTAGAAGCGACGGCGCATGATGGGCGGGTGGTAGATCAGGCGCCGAGCTTCCGCCGCGGCGCGCCGGCGGGACGGATCGGCTCGAAGCGGATCCGGTCGTACTCCGAGTGCACCAGCGAGCGGCTGGGACGCAGCTTCCCGGTGATCTCGAACGGGATCCGGTCCACCAGGGTGATCACGAACTCCACGCCGTGCCCCAGGGCCGGCCGCACGGTGCGCTCGACCTCCTCCAGCCGCTCGCCGGCAGGCGCGGATCGGCCACGACGGCGTAGAGCACCACGCGGTCGCGCCGCTCCTGCACCAGCTGGTACTGCCGCAGCCACTCGGCCGGCCCCCATACCAGCCGGCTCACGATCTCGTACGGGTGCAGCAGGCGGCCGTCGGGAAGCGGGAAGTAGTCGATCATCCGGCCCTGGATCTCGCCGATGGTGGAGAACGGGGCGCCGCAGGCGCAGCGGCGCGCCGCGCGTCGCGAGGTCGCCGATCCGGTAGCGGATGAACGGCATCGCGTAGGCGTGGAGGTTGGTCACCACCACCTCGCCCCGCTCGCCCGGATCCACCGGCTTGCCGTCGCGGAGCACTTCGACCAGGACGCCGTCGTCGCAGGTGTGGAGGTCGCCCGAGTGGCGGCACTCCCAGCCGATCAGCGGGCATTCGTGGCTGGCGTAGGTCTCGGCCAGCGGCGCGCCGAACGTCTCGCGGATCCGGAGCCGCATCGCCGGCGTGGCGACCTCGCCGCCGACGATCACCAGCCGCGGACGCACCGTCGCGCACTACGTCGGCTCAGCTCGGGCGCGGTCAGGCGGTCAAGCATCCCGGGCAGGCCGACCACCACATCAGGATGCGCCGTCCCGCAGCTGGGCCGCGACATCGGCCGGCTCCTGAAGTCCGTCGATCAGATGCTTGCGATGGAGTCCCACGGCGCTGAGCGAGCGGCCCGACCAGCTTCGTGTCGCCGTCCGGCGGGCCGTCCGCCGACGCCGACCGCGACGACCCGGTCGCGATGCCGCACGCCGAGCGCGCGGAAGCGCGCGGAGCCGGAGCAGGTACTGGAGCTTGTCCTCCAGCCAGGTGCGGCGGACGGTGAACGGCTCGCCGGACGAGCCGCTGGTGCGGACGCGTGAGCAGCGCGGCGGGATCGCGGCCCTGCGCCAGCAGCGCGGCGGGGCCGGCCTGCGCGCATGGCCGCCTTGTCGCTGAAGGGAATCAGGTCGAGGTCGACCGTGCCCCGGATGTGGCGGGGGTGCAGGCGGTGCCGGTCGAAGAGCTTCCGGTAGAAGGGCACGGACTCGTACGCGTGGCGCACCAGCCGCCGCAGCCGCGCGTCCTGCCAGGCGCGCAGCTCCGCCCGCGCCGCTCGGCGCGTGCCGCCACGCGGCGGAGAGCGCAGGGCCGATCTCCGGGCGACCGGCGGATCATCCGGTCGCCTTCACGCCGCCGGGCGTCGCCCGGACCGCGGCGGCGCGCGCCGCCGACGGGCCGAGGCCGAGCAGCGCGCGGGCGCGCGACCGGATCGGCCAGCCGGCGGCCGAAGCTCTCGGTGATGTCGGCCACCCGCTCCACCAGTCCCTGGTTGGTGGCCAGCTCGCCGCGGTCGAAGCCGTGGTAGATGTTGTCTTCCAGGCCGACCCGGCAGTGGCCGCCCATCGCGATGGCGAGCGCGTTCATCGGCAGCTGGAACAGCCCGATCCCCGCGGCCGACCAGAGCGATTCGGGCGGCAGGTCCTCCAGCATGCCGGACAGGTGGCGCGCCGTCGCGGGCACCGAGTAGCGCGAGCCGAGCAGCAGGTTGAAGTAGTACGGCGGCTCGCCCAGCATGCCCTTCGCGATCAGCATGTTGGCGGCGTTGATCATCCCGTAGTCGAAGCACTCCAGCTCCGGCTTGATCCCCGCGCGCCACCATCTTCTCGGCCAGCGCGATGACCATGTCCGGATCGTTCTGGCTGGTCCCGGTGGGAAAGTCGAGACTGGTGAGCGTGAGGCTCGCGAGGTCGGGCCGCGCCGCGCCGGTCAGCTCCAGCACCTCGCTCCGCCGCTCGAACTCGGGGAAGTTCCGGCCGCTGCAGCTCACGCACATGATCGCGTCGGGATGCTCGGCCCGGATGCCGAGGATCATCTCCTCGTAGATCCGCGCCCGGTACGTCGGCGTGCCGTCCGCCGTCGCGGGCGTGCAGATGCACGATCGCGATGCCGCGGTCCAGCGCCTGGCAGGCCTGCTCCACCACCTCCGCCGGCGACACCGGGACGTGCGGCGTCATCGCCTTGGTCGGGATCATCCCCGTGGGGCAGAAGTTGACGATCAGCTCGTCGTAGGGCGTGAGCGGATGCGGCAGCGCCCGGACCCGTCCCGGCACGGGGCGGCTGGCGTCGGGTGGTCCGGCTCGCCGGAGAACTCGATCATGCGAGCTCCAGCGATGGCGAGCGGCTCGACCACGCGGAACTTGGCCCGCGGCCCGGTGGGCAACCGATCGACGAACTCGACGTCGGTCTCGAGGAAGTGGGCGACCTCGCCCCGCATCACCGAGCGGATCCGTCCGGCGATCCGGCCCCGGTCGGCGCCCGGGATCGAGGATGGCGCGGACCCGGAGTCGCGCCGGCTCGAGCTGGGTCACCTGATAGCGGAGCACGTCGCCCACCCGCTCCATCGCGCAGGTGAGCGCGTAGGGCGACACCCGGTGGCCGCCCGCGAGCACCAGCACGTCGGCCCGGCGGCCGGTCACCACGCCGAGCAGCGGGAACGGGTGGCCGCAGTCGCAGCGTCCCGGCGAGCAGGCTCCCGCGGTCGCCGATGCGGTAGCGCAGCAGCGGCATCGCGCGGTTCACCAGCAGCGTGGCGACCAGGTTGCCCTCGACCCCGGCGGGGACGGCCCGGTTCGCGTCGTCCAGCACCTCGAGCCGCACCACGTCGGCGTTCACGTGCATGCCGCCCGCGGGGCACTCCCAGGCGATCTCCTTGGTCTCCGAGCTGCCGTAGACGTCGATAGACCCGGGCGCCGAAGCTCCGAGCGATCGCATGGCGGACGGCGGGCCGCAGCAGCTCGCCGCTGGTGAACACCCGCTGCACCTCGAGCCGCTGCCCGCGGTCGCGCAGCGCGGCGGCGACCTCGAGCAGCGCCGAGGGGAGGCCGTAGATGGTGTCGGGGCGGAACGCGGCGAGCTGAGCGGCGACCTTGGCCGCCGGCTGGAGGATGCTGATCCGGGCGACGCGCGCGGCCGACCCCGCCTGGCTCGGACGACGGCGGGACGGCGTCGAGCAAGGCCACCCGGTCGGTCGGGCCGGTGCCGCAGGCGCGGCGAGCCCGGAGCTTCACCAGGATCTTGAGCGTGGCCCAGGCGCGCGGGTCGTAGTAGACCCGGAACGGCTCGCCGGTCGAGCCGGAGGAGCTGGACGAGCGCCACTCGGGGCGGACCTTCCCGCCGAGCAGCATGTCGCCGGCCGGCCTCGCGCAGCTCGGCCTTGGCGGCGGGAGCGAGCGCCGGCGAGCACGTCTTCGGGACTCGGTCTCCAGCATCAGCTCGTCATCGCCGACACCGGCGGCGTCGAACCGTCGGCGGTAGAACGGCGTCCGGGCCGCGGCGCGGAGCATCCGCGCCAGGCGGCGGCGCGCCAGCGCCTCGAGCTCGGCGGGCGGCAGCCGGGCTGCGCGGAGCGTCGGGCCAGGCGTCCGCGGCGATCCAGAAGCCGACGGAGTTCACCAGGTGCTCGACGGCAGCTCGGCGAGCCGGGCGCGCGCGGGTGCGCGGCGCAGCACGCCGTTATAGACCGAGAGGTACCGGGTGGTGACCCTGGCCCAGGAGAGGTTCGCTTCGGCCTGGGCCCGGTTGCGGCGGCCGATCTCGGCGCGGAGCTCGGGATGGTCGGCGAGATGGCGGATCGCGGCGGCGAGCGCCTTCGGGCTCCCGCGGCGGCACCAGGAAGCCGTTCTTCCCGTGCTCCACCAGCTCGGGAATCCCGCCGACGGTGCTGCCCACGATCGGCAGGCCCGACGCCAGCGCCTCGGCGAAGACGTTGCCGAACGCCTCCTCCCAGGAGGCGAGGGTGAAGATGTCGGCGTCGCGGTAGCGCCCGGCGATCGCGCCGCGATCCACCGAGCCGGTGAAGATGACCTCCCGGCTCACGCCGAGCTGCGTGGCCAGCTCCTGGAGCCGCGGCTCGTCGGGGCCGGTGCCCACGATCTCCAGCTCGTAGCGGCCGCGCTCCAGCATGCGCGATCGCACGGATCAGGTCGGCGACGCCCTTCCGCTCCACCAGCCGCGCGACCACGAGGCAGCGCACCTTGCCGCGGATGCCGCGAGCGCGCGCGGGCCGAGGGGCGGAACCGGGTCAGATCCACGCCGTTGGGGATGACCGAGTAGCGCAGCTCGGGATCGGTCCGCAGCGCGAGACGGCCGAGGCTCTCGCAGACCGCGACCACCCGGTCGGCGCGGCGCCAGATCCAGCGGGTGAGCGGGCAGCAGCACCCGGTGGCACCGCTCGAGCGTGCGCTGGTAGGGGTCGTAGCCGGGGACGTCGGAGCCGCGGAGCGAGACGATGACCGGGGTGTCGCCCAGGTTGAGGAACGGCAGCATCGCGCCGGTGGGCAGGGAGAAGAACACGTGGACCAGGTCGTAGTGCTCGTCGCGCAGCCGCGCGCGGACCAGGGGAAGCGCGATCGCTCAGGTAGCTGAAGGCGCCGCCCATGCCGGCCTCGTGGACCCCGGTCCGCCGGCTCTTCACCCGATAGACGGTGAGCAGCCCCTCTTCCGACGCGTGCCCGTCCCAGAGCACCTCCGACCGGCATTCGTCGCGGTCGCCGGCGGTGACCACGTCTACGGTCACGCCGCGCGAGGCGAGGCCGCGCGCCGAGCGCCTGCGTGGCGACGCCCGCGCCGCCGCCGAGCGGCGGATACTCGTAGTTCAGGATCAGCACGCGCATCGAGCTCGTCGCGTCCGTTCGAAAAGGTGGTGGTGTTCAGCTTCTTGTCAGGCACCGACTTGGAAGGAGAGGGGCAAGAGGTAAGCCAGTGGAGGTGGGTGTGACGCATCACCGCCGCGCGGGTGTGATGATGCGACAAGCTCGCGCTGCGACTGTGCTTGAGCACGTCGAAGACACAGTGCAGGCGTTTGCGCGATGAGGATGACGCGGAACCCGATGTTGCGGGATGCCCACAGGCGAGGTAGCGGTCTTTCGAGCGGGGCGTGAAAGGGACTGCGGGAAAGGTGAAAGGTGAAAAGTGAAAAGGAGGGTGCGTGAATTGGCACCCTCCTTTTCACCTCACTTCTCACTTTGCCCGCTGCTTCTCACATATGGAACAGATAGCTCATCTTCAGGAAGAACCCGTCCTCCACCCGTCGAAGTCCGCCGGCGCGCGGGCTCGCCGGATCGATCGGGTCCAGCAGGGTGCTGCCGTACCCCAGGAAGACGACCGTGCCTGGATTGGGCTGGTAGGAGAAGAGCACGTCGCCCCGGAAGGTGCTGCGGCTGAAGGCCCGGGTGCGGACGAAGTCGTTGGCCTCCCCGTCGAACACCAGGATCGGTCCCTCGGTCCGGGTGTCGTCCCGAAGCGAGTCCGTCTTCTCGTGGCCGTACTCGCCCACCAGGCGGATGAAGATCGGGCGAGAGAGCTGGTACTCCATCTTCAGCCGGGGCAGGTGGGCCACGTTCACCAGGCTCCCGTCGCTCACCCGGCGCACCTGCTGGAGCGCGTAGGTGCCGTCCAGCCGAAGCTTCCCGGTCGGGCCGCCAGGTCAGGCCGAGGTTGGAGATGATGATCCGGCCGGGCGACCACTCGAAGAAGTTCTCGTCGTTGCCCCACAGGACGAACGCGTTCCCGGAGAAGTGCTTGAATTCCGGGGTCTCGAACGAGAGCACGTAGTCCCGGTTGGGGATCCGGGGCCGGCCCACGAACGCCACGGTATCCTTGCCGCCGGCGATGCCGGGGACCTCTACGCGGTACCCGCCGTAGATCTCGAAGGGATAGCCGAAGGTCTCCAGCAGCAGCGACCCGGTGAGATTCCAGCCCCCTTTCAACGTGGTGTTCGCGTTGAAGTGGAGCTGCTCGTCCATGATCCCCTCGCCGCCGACGAACTCGGCGTAGCGCCAGCGGCCGTTCAGGTTCACGTCGAAAGTGGCGCTCTCCATGATCGACCCGGGTTTGCCGTAGATCGTCGCCCGGGGGCGGAAGCTGAGGTGCACCAGGCCCGGGCGGGGGAAGAAGCCGCTGCGGGCGCGGAACTCCTCGTCGCTGGCATTGATGCTGGTGGAGAGGCCGAGCGTGCGGCCGTTGCGGGTGAAGCGCGCCTGCCAGAGGGGCGCGTCCGTGACCACGCCGCCCCGCCGCGTGCGGCTGCCGGCCACCTGGAGCTGCACCGTGTAGATCTTGCCGAACAGCAGCCGGGCATCGGCGCCGAGCACCCGGTTGTAGTCGTCGCCCTCGATCCGGTCGGTATAGACCGCGCCGATCCGGGAGTTGGCCCCGATGTCGCGCTGGAGCCGGAGGATGTTGTAGAACGGGTGATGGCCTTCGATCGACACGTCGGGATCATCCACCGCGGAGAGCAGGGCGATATCGGTGCCGAATGCCTTGCCGGTGAGCTTGGCCGCCGCCACGGGCTGCACCACCCGGCGGCTATAGACCAGGTTGTTCGGCGTAGTGAACTGCTCGATCCCGTCGAGGAAGAACGGTCGCTTCTCCTGGAAGAAGCGTTCGTCCCGCGGATCGAACAGCAGCTGCCCGGCATCCGACTCGATCTGGCTGAAGTCGGGATTGGCGGTGCCGGTCATGCTCAGGTTGTTGGTGATGCCCCAGCGCGCCGTGCCGCCCAGCTCGGGGCTGCCGCCGTTGTAGTTCCATCCGGTGCCGTTGCGCCGTCCCGTGGTCCGTGAAGTGACTGAGGGATTGAGATCGAGCACCAAGCCGCGCCGCAGATCGGTGAGCCCGACCAGCCGGCCCGACTGCGCCAGGAACGAAGAGGCCGACCGCCGGGCGGGGACCCAGGAATCTTCATAGCCCGAGTGCTGCACCTGGCGGGTGACGTGGATGCCCCAGCTCTGCTCCCCCGCGGACTGGTACCGGAGACTCTTGAACGGGATCCGGACCTCGACTTCATAGCCGGTCTCGGTCACCCGGCCCTTGGACTGATAGATGTAGTCGGGGCTGAGATCGGCGTTCTCCCGCCGGACCACCGCGTTGTTGAAGCCGTTACCGGAGGTCGATCCGGTCTCCACCAGGGCACCGTCGGACTGCACCCCGAACGGATTGACGGCGAACACGGTGGCCTGGCGGCCGTCGTTGAAGGTGCTGAGCAGGATCTGGACGTGATCGTCGGCGCCGATGCGGTCGCGGTCGGCCAGTGTCGCGTGGACCGCGCCATGCGCCTCGAACGCCCGGATGCCGAAGTGGATGGCGGTGGGCGAGTACCAGACCAGCACTTCGGTCGAGTCCGCCGCGGCCACGCCGTCCCGGGGCGAGAACTGGGAGAACCCGGTGAGCATCGCGGCCGAGGCCCAGGCCTCTTCGCCGAGCCGGCCATCCACCTCGATCTCGGCCTCGATCCGGGGCGGGCGCACGTCGAGATGTCCCGTCCGCCCGTGATAGACGTTGGGGGGGTCGATCAGGGCGGGCAGGGCCAGAGCCAGAGCCTGCAGCATGGGTGCTCGGGAAAGGAGGGGTAGTTCCGCCTACGCGACCATGGAAGTAGGGGTTTCGACCGTGGAGGTGTCCTAACGGGGCAGCCCGCCCTCCAAGTCCGCCACCACATACGCCATGACCGCCATCGCCGCGACGCAGCGGGCCAGCTCGGCGGGGTCGAGCTTGTCCAGCGTGTCGCCCTGGCTGTGGTGGTACCAGAAGTATTTCGAGGCATCCACCTGAAGGCCCATGCCCGGCACGCCCCGCTCCACTATCGGGCCGATGTCGGCTTCGGGGCTCTCCGGCACCCGTTCCAACGCGGTGGCGCCGATGGACCCCAGCAGGGAGGCCGCCTGGCGGACCAGCGCGGTCGCGGAATCCGAGCCGGCGAACGCGAAGCCCTTCGGCTGGAAGGTGCCGCCGTCCGACTCCATCGCCAATACGTGCTTGCCCAGCTCGGCCGCGTGGCGGTCGCGGTAGGCGTTACCGCCGTCGACGCCGTTCTCCTCGTTGGTCCAGAGCACCACCCGAACCGTGCGGCGCGGGCGCAGCCCCAACCGCTGCATCAGGCGGACCGCCTCCCACGCGGCGACCGAGCCGCCGCGCGTCGTCCATCGCGCCCTGCCCCACGTCCCAGGAGTCGATGTGCCCGCCGAGGACGACGACTTCGTCGGGCAGCTCCCGGCCCCGCAGCTCCGCCACGACGTTGCGTGAGTCGGCGGGCGGCAGCGTGCGGGCGCCCATCCTGAGCGTGAGCACCACGTCCTCGCCCCGGGCCTGCATCCGGCGCAGCATCATCGCGTCCTCCACGCTGAGCGCCGCGGCGGGGATCCGGGGCGCGGTGCTGTCGTAGGCGGTCCGGCCGGTGTGCGGGCTCCGGATCGAGAAGACTTGCGACCGAGCGAAGCAGGCAGGCGACCGCCCCGGCCCGCGCCGCGGCCGAGGGGCCGTCGGTGCGGTAGCGCCGGGTGTCCCCGTAGTTGGTGAAGGGCATGTCGAACAGCACGATCTTCCCCTTCGCCTCGGCCCGCCGGCGCTCCAGCTCCTCGAAGCTGGAGACCACCAGCACGGGCGCCGTGATCCCCTGCCTTCGGGCGTCGCCACGCTGCCGCCGAGGCCCAGCATGCTCAGCGTGTCGCGGCGGGGGCGGACCAGCACCGCGGACTCCTCGCCCCGCACCCAGTTCTTCACCTTGACCGGCTCGCCGCGGACGTTCTCCAGGCCGTCCTTCTTCATCTCCGACAGGATCCAGTCGATGGCGGCCTCGAGGCTGCGCGAGCCCGAGCGCCGGTGGCCGAAGCCATCTACCAGCCGGGCCGAGCCGGTCGTAGGCCGCGCTGTCCCGGGTTGCCCCGCGGATCAGACTGTCGGCGGCCGCCCGGTAGGTCGCGGGGATGCCGCCCTGCGCCACAGCCGGCACGGGAGCGGTGAGCAGGGCCGCCAGGGCCAGCGCGCGGAGGGGTCTATATTGCGGAGAGACCCTGGTCGGTGACGACACTTTGGAGGCAATCATGTTCGCTCGTGCCCTCGGCACCCTGGTGATGGCGACCCTGCTCCTGGCGGGGAGCGCGGCCGCGCAGAACGCGCGCCGCCAAAGAGTCGCCGGTGCTGATGGACGGCCGCTCAAGCGAGTTGATCGCCGACCTGAAGGCCGCCGCTCCCCAGACCCGCAACGCCGCCGCCTACGAGATCGCCGGCCTGGGTCCCGCCGGGGCCGGGGCCGTCCCCGCCCTCATCGAGGCGCTGGACGATCCGGAGGCGGTGGTCCGCTTTCCGGTCACGGTAGCCCTGGGCGAGATCGGCCCCGGCGCCGCCGCCGCGGTGCCCCGGCTCAAGCAGATGATGGAGGAGGAGCTGAACGACGAAATCGCGGCTGCCGCCAAGCGGGCGATCAGGCACATTCAGCCGTCGGCGCTCGCGGGGGAGTAGAGCCCATTCGCTTCCCGGCAACGGCGGACATCGGACGAGTCCCGTAGCGGAGCGCGGGATGACTCTCAATCCCCGGCCAGCTCCGCCCCCTCCTCCAGCACCGCATCCACGAACAGATCGAAGTCCTCCCGCCGGCTCCGGTGGTTGGTGATCGCCACCCGGAGCGCGAAGCGGCCGTCGAGGACGGTGCTCGAGGGCACCGCGATGCCACGCTCCTGCACCCGGATCAGAATCTCCTGGTTCACGGCGTCCAGCGCCGCGTCGTCGAAGCCCGGCGCGGCATACCGAAAGCAGACCAGGTTGAGCGGCACCGGCGCCAGCAGCTCCAGCCGCGGCTCGGCGAGGACCCGGTCGCGAAGGTAGCGCGCCTGCGCGACGTTCTGCTCCACCAGCCGGCCCCAGAGATCGGCGCCGTGCGACTTCAGGGACATCCAGACCTTGAGCGCCCGGAACCCGCGGGAGAGTTGCACGCCCATGTCCGCGAAGGGGAACCCGCCCGCGATGATGCCCCGCGGCGCCGAGTCGAGGTAGCTCGACTGAGTGGCGAAGGTGCCGCGGTGGAGGTCCGGGTGGCGCACCAGCGCCAGCCCGACCTCGAACGGGCAGATAGCCCCACTTGTGGAGATCGACCGCGAGCGAGTCGGCACGCTCCAATCCGGCGACCGAGGATCGGACCGAGGGAGCCAGCGCGGCAAACGCGCCGAAGGCGCCATCGACGTGGAACCAAAGCTGCTCCTGGCGGCAGAGCGCGGCGAGCGCGCGTGAGATCATCGGTGGCGCCGGTGTTGACCGTTCCCGCATTGCCGATCACGCAGAACGGGCGGCAGCCCTCCGCGCGGTCGGCCGCGATCGCGGCGCGCAGCGCGGCCGAGATCCACCTCGATAGTCGGCCGTCGACCGGGATCCGCCGAAACGCCCGGTCGCCCATGCCGAGCAGCTCGCTCGCTTTCTTCGCCCAGCTGTGGGTCTCGCTGGAACCGTAGAAGACGAGTCTCGGCTTGTCCGCACCCTGCACCCCTTCCGCGCGTACGTCGAACCCCGCGCGGGCGTTTCGCGCCACGGCCAGGCCGACCAGGTTCGCCACCGTGCCGCCGCTCACCAACAGCCCGCTGGAGGCCGAGGGCATGCCGAGCAGCTCCGCCATCCAGCGCATCGACCTGCCGCTCCACCAGCGCCGGAGCCTGGTCGTACCCGGCGAGATGCGGCGTTCATCCCCGACGCCAGCATGTCGGCCAGCATCGCCAGCGGCGTCCCGGTCCCCATGACCCAGCCCCAGAACCGGGGATGGATGTTGCCGTTGGGATAGGGCAGGATGTGCTCGCGGAACTGCTGGTAGACCTCCGCCGCATCGGTCGGGCCGCGGGGGACGGGCTCCTCCAGCGCGGCGCGGGTCTCCGCCGGCACCGTCGCCACACCGGCCGCTCCCGCACTTGCTCGAGGTAGTCCATCATGTCGTCCACCATGCGGTGGCCGAGCGAGCGGAGGGCGGTCCAGTCGGAGGGATCGAGAGTTTCTTCGGGAGGGTGGGGCATGGAGGGAATATCGCTGGAACGGCGGGAAAGGTGAAAAGGGAAACTGTCATCCCGAGCGTAGCGAGGGATGACTCTCCCTTTCACCTTTCACTTTCCCGCTCTTCCGAATCGACGGCCAGCCGGTACCCCGTCTTCCGGACGGTCAGGATGTGCCTGGGCGCCGCGGGATCGGCTTCCAGCTTGCGGCGCAGCTCGCCGACGTGGGTATCGAGCGTGCGGCTCAGCACGCTTTCGTGATAGCCCCAGACCTCGCGCAACAGCTCGGAGCGGCGCGCCACGCCGCCGCTCGCGCCGGAGCAGCGCGCCGAGCAGGTCGTACTCCTTCGGCCGCAGCGAGACCGCGCGGCCGGCGCGGGTCACCACCCTGGTGGCGGGGTTCACCGCGACGTCGCCGAAACGCAAGTCCTCCGCCGCGGCAGGCCGCTTCCGGCGACGGCCGGCTGCGCCGGAGCAGTGCCTCGATGCGGGCCAGCAGCTCGCGCAGGGCGAACGGCTTGGTGACGTAGTCGTCGGCGCCGCCGCGCAGGCCGCGCACCTTGTCCTCCTCGTCGCCCCGGGCGGTGAGCACCAGCACCGGAGTCGTCGACCCCTTCGGCGCGCAGGGTCTCCAGCACCCTGAAACCGTCGAGCGCCGGCAGCATCAGGTCCAGCACGAGGAGGTCGTAGCTCCGGGTGCGCGCGCGGATCAGCCCGGCGGTGCCGTCGCCGCGCGATCTCGGCCTCGTGGCCCTCGAACTCGAGGTTGGTCCGCAGGCCGAGCGCGAGGTTGTGGTTGTCCTCGATGACCAGCACCCGGGCCATCAGGCCGCCTCGATCGCAGAGGCGCGTCTGGCGCCTGGCAGCTCGACCACGACCCTGGCCCCGCCTCCCGGTGCGGTCTCCACCCAGCAGGAGCCGCCGTGCGCCGCGACCAGCTCGCGCACGACCGCGAGTCCGATGCCGCTTCCCGCGATCGCGGGCGAAGCGCTCCAGACGGACGAACGGCTCCCAGACCCGCGCGCGCTCCTCCGGCGGGATGCCGGGTCCGGCGTCATCGACTTCCAGCCGGGCGCGGTCGCCTGCGAGCCGCACGCGCGGAGCACGACGGACCGCTCGCCGCCGTACTTCACCGCGTTGTCCAGCAGGTTGAGGACGATCTGCCGGAGGGAGTCGGGATGGACCGGAGCGACGAGGGCCTCGTCCAGCTCGCTCTCGATCCGCCCGCCGGACCCGGCGAGCGGCGTGAAGCGGTCCACCGTCTCGCGCAGCAGCGGCGCCAGCCGCCGCTCCTCGGTCCGCACCCGCACCATCCGCCGCTCGGCGCGGGAGAACTGGAGCACGTTCTCCACCAGGTGCGCCAGCCGCCGCGCTTCCTGCACGATGATCCTGAGGGCCCGCCGGCGGTCCCCTTCCCCTCCGGCGCGGCCCAGCTCCAGCGTCTCCGCGAAGAGGAGGATCTGGGTGAGCGGGGTGCGCAGCTCGTGGGAGACGCTGGAGGTGAAGTCGGCCCGGAGGCGGGCCAGCTCCTGCTCCCGCCGGAGCTGCCGCAGGGCGACCGCCGCCAGTCCGGCGGTGACGGCTAGCAAGCCGAGCAGCAGCGGCAGCCGCGAGCCCGGACGCGCCACCACCAGCCGGCCGGCGACCGCGGCAGGAAGCGCGGCACTGAACACCGGGGATCCCGCGCCCGCGGTGGCATCGTCGCCCGCGTAGGCGCCGCCCTCGGACGAACCGGCGGCGGGACCGAAACGGAATAGCGGCGCGCCGTCGGGCGCGCGCACCTCGATCGCGGCGAGCTCCGCGTTGCTGAGCCCGGCCGAGACCGACCGCGGCAGCAGCGGGTGCTCCTGGAGGACCCGGGCGATCACCGGTCCGAGCGCCGCGCGGCAGGTGACGAGCCCGTAGGCCGCGAGCGGCGCGTCGTGCACCGCGTAGCCGCTGTATCGCAGGAGCTTCACCCGATAGACCGCGATCCGGCCCGACATCGGGCCCGCGCCCCACGCGATCGCGGTGCCCGCCGCCGGCCCGACCGAGGCGCGCAGCCAGGCAGCGGTCTGGGCGTCGGCGGGAGCGCCGGCGGTGGAGAGCGCGCCGGTCCTCAAGTCGTAGCCGAAGTAGGTGCGCGGGAGCGAGGAGTCGGCGCAGGCGAGAATGCCGCCGGCGCCCGCGGCGATCGCGGAGGCGGGCGTCAGCGGATCGTAGGGCGACGCCGCGGGGCTGCCGACGATGGGATCCAGCGCCGGCGCGAGGACGCTCTCCAGCCCCTCGGCGCTGGCCGCCGCCAGCTCCCGCGCCGCCACCGTCGCATAGTCCCGGAGCGCCCGCTCGGCGGTGACCCGGTGCGACCGGGTCGCGCGCTGCGCCTCGTAGGCCAGCACGCCCGCCAGCGCCACGGTCAGCGCCAGGAGCAGGACCAGCCAGCGGGAGGCACGGTTCATGTGAACGCCGCCAAGATTCTCGCTGCTCTCGGGATGAAGTATCGTTTCTGCCCCTACGCCCGTCTAAGCCACCGCCTCTACCACCTCCCCCGCCGCCTTCTTCTCCCTCGCCCGCCGGCGGCTGTACGTAAAGTAGATCGCGAGACCCAGGGCCAGCCACACAAACAGCCGCTCCCAGGTGGACCAGGGGAGGCTGGCCATCTGGCTGAGGCAGACCAGCGCGCCCAGCAGCGGTACCCAGGGCACTCCGGGCACCCGGAAAGGCCTCGGCAGGTCGGGGCGGGTGCGCCGCAGGATGATCACGCCGATGCAGACCAGCGTGAAGGCGAGGTACGACCCGATGCTGACCAGCTGGCTCAGGGTGCCGAGCGGCAGCAGGCCGGCGGCCACTGATACGACGGCCCCGGTGATGATGGTGCTGAGGTGCGGGGTCCGGAACCGGGGATGCACCTTCCCGAAGAGATCGGGCAGCAGGCCGTCCCGGCTCATCGAGTAGAAGATCCGGCTCTGCCCCAGGAGCTGCACCAGCATGGTGCTGAACAGGCCGAAGATCGCGCTCACCTTCACGATCGGGCTGAACCAGGTGAGTCCGGTCGCGTCGATGCCCACCGCCAGCGGATCGGCGACGTTGAGCCGCTGATAGGGCACGATCCCGAGCAGCACGACCGCCACGGCGATGTAGATCACGGTACAGATCGCCAGGGAGCCGAGGATGCCGAGCGGCATGTCGCGCTGGGGATTGCGGGCCTCCTGCGCGGCGGTCGATACCGCATCGAACCCGATGTAGGCGAAGAACATGATCGCCGCCCCCCGCATTACGCCGCTCCACCCGAAGGTGCCGAACTCACCGGTGTTGGGAGGGAGGAACGGGGTCAGGTTCTCCCGCTGCACGTACGAAGCGCCGAGCCCGACGAAGAGCAGCAGCACCGCGACCTTGATGAGCACCAGCACCGTGTTGGCCCGCGCCGACTGGCTGATGCCCACCAGCAGGAGGCCCGCCACCAGCAGTATCACGAAGCTCGCGGGAAGGTTGAACACCCCGGGCACCGGTTCCCCGCCGGCGCCGAACGCGGTCGAGCCCGGCGCGGCGGTGAGCTGGGGAGGCAGATGCAGTCCCAGGTCGCGCAGGAAGCTCACGAAGTAGCCCGACCATCCCACCGCGATGGTCGAGGCGCTGAGCGCGTACTCCAGCACCAGGTCCCAGCCGATGATCCAGGCGACGAACTGCCCGGCCGACGCGTGCGCGTAGGTGTAGGCGCTGCCCGCGATGGGAATCATCGCCGCCAGCTCGGCGTAGCAGAGACCGGCGAGCGCGCAGGCCACCGCGGCGATGATCATGGAGAGGACGAGCGCCGGGCCGGCATGCAGCGACGCGACGGTGCCGGTGAGCACGAAGATGCCGGTGCCGATGACCGATCCGATACCGAGCGTGGTGAGGGCGAGGGGGCCGAGGACCGGCCGCAGAGTAGGTTGTTGGCTCATGGGCCATACAGTTCACCGGCCCGGGCGCGCGAGCCATACGCGCAATGACAGAGTCTGGTCAGGCCTCCCGCGGCGGCTGGTCGGCCGCCACTACGTGCGGGGCTCCCTCCCGCAGCAGGTGCTCCCGCAAGTTGTCCATCCCGACGCTCTTGCGGGCCCGCACCCGGTAGGTGAGGCGCGGCGGCCCGCCCTCCGGCGTCACGATCTGCTCCAGGGCCCAGCGCTTGGCGTCGCGGGCCAGGACCGCCTCGATCGCGGGTTTCGCCGCCTCCACTTGATCCACATAGACCTGGAGCAGCACCGAGCGGTCGTCACCGGCGCCGTTCCCCTCGGCGTGCGCCGGCATGGGCGTCTCCGCCGAGGGGGCGATGCCGGCCAGGTCGGCGTCGGAGGGGAGGCACAGGCGGGCGAACGTGCGCTCGAATTCCGCGCTGAAGTCGAACTTCCAGAGGGCCAGCTCGACCACCACGAACACCACCGAGAGCACCGTCGCCACCGAGATCGCGTGGATCCCGGTGGCGAAGCCGATGCCGATGGAGCCGAAGATATAGACCGCGTCGCCCGACTCCTTGAGGTTGTTGCGGAACCGCACCGCGGCCACGATGCCCGCGAGGCTGAACGCGAGCGCGAGGCTGTCGCGCACCACCACCAGGATCGCGGTCACCACGATCGGCAGCACGATCACGGTCTGCACCAGCGAATGATCGAACTTCACCCGGGTCCGGGTCCGCACGTAGACGAACGCGAGCGGAAGCACCAGGAGGAATGCGGAGATCATCTGGAGCAGCGCGTCGAGCCAGCGGGGCGTGCCCCGGGGGAACATCGCGACCTGGCTCCGGAACCACTCGATCGCGCCGGACATATCGGCGGGCGGCGCCGGTGCCGCCGAGGGTTGGATCGCGTCCTGCGGGAGCAGCGCGGAGAGACAGAGCAGCAGCGTGCCGGCCGCCAGGTAGTAGAGTGTGAGCCGGAAGACCGTCAGCCGCCCGATCTCCCGAATGGCCGCGCGGGCCGCCGCGCTCCGTTTGCTGCCCGCGACCGCGCCCGGATTCATGCCACCCTCGCCACGGCGGCGCGAGCCAGCGCCGCAATCAGGGAGTCGCGGTCGAGCGGGCCCTCGTGGCGCTCGCCGTTGATGAAGAGCGACGGCGTGCCGGTCGCCCCGCTCCCCGAAGCGCTGGCCAGATCATCTCTGACCCTCACCTCGGCCGCCCGGCCGGCCCGGTCCAGCTCGAAGCGCTCGGGGTCGAGCCCCAGGTGGCGCGCATGCCGCACCAGATCGGCGTCCGACAGCTCGGTCTGCCGCCGGTAGAGCCGGTCGTGCATGTCCCAGAAGCGCCCCTGCTCCGCCGCGGCTTCCGCGGCTTTGGCGGCTGCGAGCGCGTGTGGGTGAGAGGATCGAAGCGGGAAATGCCGGAACACGAAACGGAGGTTGCCGCCGAAGGCTTTGCGCGCATCGGCGATGACCGGGTGGAGCGCCCCGCAGTGGGGACACTCGTAGTCGCCGAACTCCACCAGAGTGACCCGCGCGTCCGCCGGGCCCAGCGCGTGGTCGCGCTCGCTCACCGGAGGCGTGAGCGGGCTCATCGGGGCACCGCCCGGACGCCCGCGTCGGCCAGCATGCGAAGCACCCCGCGCACCGCGGCGGTCCCGTCGAGGCGGAACCGGGCGCGCGTTGGCCCAGGGCCGACCCGCGCGCTGATCGCCTCCGGCGGCAGCGAGGTAAAGAGGTCCTCGTCGGTCCGGTCGTCGCCGATGGCGAGCACGGTGGTCCGCGCTTCCCGCTCGGGCGACATCGGCGGAACGATCCGCCCCTTGTGCACGCCGTAGGGCCGGATTTCCAGGACCCGGTTCCCCGCCAGGATCTCGACCGGCTGGTTGCTGAGGAGCTGGTTGAGGTGGATCCGCAGCTCGTTGGCCCGCCGGGCGCCGGTCTCCAGGTCCGCCATCCGGTAGTGCCAGGCGATCGCGACGGCTTTCACCTCGATGAGCGAGCCCGGCGTGCGCGCGGTGATGTCGCGCAGGATCGCCACCACGGGCTCGCGCCAGGAGCCGTGGATGTCGGCCGCTGGGGTCCACTCCCCCTGTCCCGGCGCCCGGGACCAGAAGCCGTGCTCGGCGTGGAGCCAGATCGGCAGGCTGCCCACCCATTGCTGGAGGGCCTCCCGGCTCCGCCCGCTCACGATGTGGACCTCGGTGTCAGGCCGGTTGGCGAGCGCGCGCAGCAGATGGATCAGCTCGGCGTCGGGCCGGGCCAGCTCGGGCGTGGCGGTGAAGGGCACCAGCGTGCCGTCGTAGTCCAGCAGCAGGAGCAGCTCGTCGTTCCGCTCGAGCGCGCGGTTGAGCTCTTCGCGGAGCGCGGCCTCGCCCCCCGCGGGCGAGGTGGTCCGGACCGCGGGGCCGCTGACTTTTTCGAGCTGCTCCAGGAACAAGGAGACCCAGCGGTGGACGTCGAACGCGGCCACCCGCTCGCGGAGCGGCGCGAGCCGTGCCCGCCGCTCATCGACATCCATGGTGAGCGCCCGGAAGAAGATTTCGGCGCTGCCCTCGGTGTCGTAGGGATTCACCTGGAGCGCTTCGGGCAGCTCCCAGGCCGCACCGGCGAACTCGCTCAGCACCAGCACCCCGTCGCCGTCGGGCCGCGAGGCGATGAACTCCTTCGCCACCAGGTTCATCCCGTCGCGCAGCGGGGTCACCAGCATCACGTCGGCGGCGCGGTAGATCGCCACCAGATCGGGCGCGGAGAGCCCGCGGAAGATGTAGTGGACCGGGACCCAGCGGGGGGTGCCGAACGCCCCGTTGATCCGGCCCACCAGTCCATCGACCAGGGAGCGGAACTCCTGGTACGCCTCGACTCCGGTGCGCGAGGGCACCGCCACCTGGACCAGCCGCACTCTCTCCCGCAGCTCCGGGTGGGAATTGAGCATCTTCTCGTAAGTCAGCAGGCGCCGCGGGATGCCCTTGGTGTAGTCCAGCCGGTCGACGCCGACCAGGATGCGGACGCTCCCGTCTCCCCTCAGCGCCTCCGCCTCGGCCTCCACCGCGGGGTCCTGGGCCAGCCGCTGGAACGAGTCCGCGTCGATGCCCATCGGAAAGACGCCGAGCCGGAGCTCGCGGCCGGGGAGCTGGACCCGGTCGATATCTACGGTGAGGCCGAGGATGTCGGTGAGGGCGGTGGCGAAGTGGCGGAGATATGTGGGGGTGTGGAATCCTACCAGGTCGGCGCCGAGCATCCCTTCCAGCAACTGCTTCCGGGCCGGCAGCGTTCGGAACAGCTCTTCGGACGGGAACGGGATGTGAAGGAAGAAGCCGATCCGGGCTTCAGGGAGCCTGCGCCGGAGGAGACCGGGCACCAGGAGCAGCTGGTAGTCGTGGACCCAGACCAGGTCGCCCGGTCGATACTGCTGGGCCACGGTCTCCGCGAAGAGCTCGTTGGCCTGGACATAGACATCCCAGTCGCTGGCGAGGAGCGGCACCTGGTCGAGCAGGTAGTGGAACAGCGGCCAGAGGACGCCGTTCGAGTATCCCTCGTAGTACCGGGTCACCTGCTCGCTGGTGAGCGGGACGGCCACGAGGCGCTGGGCGTCCAGCTGCCGGGTCAGCTCGGTCTGCTGCGCCTCGGTCAGGTCGTCCCCGGCCCCCGACCACCCGATCCAGAGGCCCCCGGACTGCTCGTGGGGCCGGGCGAGACCGGTCGCGAGCCCGCCGGTGCTCCGCTCGATCTCCACCCCCTCGGAGGTGGGGATCACCGTGACAGGCAACCGGTTGGCGACGATCAGAAGCCGGGACATGGGGGAAAGGTAGTTGCAGGCGGGCAGGTGGGGAGGCAGGCGGGCAGGCGGGCAGCGCGGGCGGGGGAGGCGCTGCCATGCTGCCCTGCTGCCCCGCCGCCCCGCCCTATCTAGGCCAGACCCCGTTCCCTCGCTCGATATCCGGGAACTCCCGCTTCGGGTCGAGCTCCAGCCGCTTGATCGTCGGATCGCGGGCGATGCGGACCGTGGTGCGCTTCTCCCCCGTGAACCAGACGCTCACCGGCACATCGATCGTCTGGGGCTCGCCCTCCGACCGGGTGACGACCAGGTGCACCGGCATCGGCGCCTTGCCCCGGCTAGACACCACGACATCGACCGAGTCACCCACAGTGGTCACGGTGTCGATCGCCTGGTCGAGCTTCCAGGTCTCGAAGAACCAGGTGCGCCAGAACCAGGAGAGGTCCCGGCCGGCCGCGTCTTCCATGGTGTTGAAGAAGTCGTACGGCGTCGGGTGCTTGTACTGCCAGCGCCGGCCGTACTCCCGGAATCCCTTCTCGAACACGTCCTTGCCGAGGACGCCGCGGAGCGCGACCAGGGCAGTGGCGGTCTTGTAGTAGCTGGCGGTGCCGTAGGCGTTGTAGTTGGGGTAGCGGTCGCCGTGGTGCATCAGCTCCACCTCGCCGCCGCTGGTGGCCAGGCTGATGTAGGGCTCCCGGTTTTCCGCTTCGTCGTCATAGCCCTTGAAGAAATCGGGCATGGCCTGGGACTGGTCGAACTGGGCGAAACCCTCGTCCATCCAGGCGTAGCGCTTCTCGTCCGAGCCCACCAGCATCGGGTGCCACATGTGGGCGATCTCGTGGACCACGACCTCGTACATCCCGAGGGTGTCCCACTGGCCGCCGATGCAGGTCATCATCGGGTACTCCATGCCGCCGCACGAGGTGGGGCCATCGACCACCGTCATGTGGGGGTAGGGATAGGGCCAGAGGTACTTGGAGAGGAACTCGACCGAGTGGCGGCCGTAGTGCGCCGCCTGATCCCAGTGGCTGGAGCGCATCTCGGGGCGCCAGAAGGACTCCACCCGAGCGGTGTCGGGCGAGCCGTCCTCGTTGACGTCGCCGACCACCGCGTTGGTGGCGTCCCACAGGTAGCTGGCCGACGCGCCCCACGCCACGTCGCGGACGTTCTGGGCCTTGAAGCGCCAGGTCAGCCTGCCGTTGGTCCCCTCCGCGGTCGCCCTTCCCTCGCCCCGGTCGCCCTCGGTGACGACGTGGACGATCTCCTTGGCCCCGCGGGCCGAATCGAGCCGCGCGCGGGTCTGGCTGGTGAGCACCTCGCCGGGATTGGTCAGCGTCCCGGTGCTGGTGACCAGCCAGCCGGCCGGGACCGTGAGGGCGACGTCATAGTTGCCGTACCCCATGTAGAACTCGGCGTTGCCGAGGTACTGGTCGGTCTGCCAGCCGTTCACGTCGTCATACACCGCCATCTGGGGATACCAGTAGCTGATGTAGTAGACCTCGCCGTCCTGCCCGCCGCGCGGCGCGCCGTCGGGCGGAATCCGGATGCGGTAGGCGAAGTCGAGCTCGGCGGTGCCGCCGGGCATGATCGGCTTCGGCAGCCGGATCTTCATGATGGTGCCATCGATCTCGTAGCCCGGGCCGCTGCCAGCGCCCCCGGCGAGATTGGTCCCCTGCGCCGCCACCTTGGAGAGATCGTAGCCCTCGACCGACCAGGGGACGTCGGTGTTATGCCGCGCGCCCGGTCCGAAGATGTTGTGCAGCAGCTGCACATAGACGACGGCGAGGGTGTCGGGCGAGCGGTTGTGGTAGCGGATCGCGGTGGTGCCGGTGAGGCGCTTGGAGACCGGGTTGAGGTCGGCCGTGAGGCGGTAGTCGGCCCACTGCTGCCAGTACTTGGGCCCCGGCGCCCCCGACCGGAGCCGGGTGCCTTTGCCCACCGCCAGCTCGAACGACTCCATGGCCGGCACTTCCATCACCTTGGCCCCGGCCGCGGCCGCGGTCCCCGCCGGTCCGGCCGCCGGCTCCGGAGTGGACGAGCCCGCGCGGCCCGAGCTGCACCCCGCCAGGGCGAGGAGGAAGACGAGTCCCTTGAGCCGGGTGCTGGCCGCTATCTGCATGCGATCCATCAGCTTCTCCAGTATCGGTGGTCCGGGGGCTCACCCCGGGGGGCCGGATGATCGCTCCGACTACGGGTATCAGGCAAGGCTCGGTTTCGGTCGATGCGAAGGGAAACGTGCCGCGACGTCGGACGCGCTTCGGGCATCAGAGGTTGCACCAGCGGGAGACAGCCCGCCCCCGTATCCAACGACGGAGATGCCCCAGATGACCCCAGGTTCGCTGCGCCGACTTCCCATCGGCGGAATCGTGCTCGCCTTCCTCGTCGGCCTGCTGCTGGCCGGCGTGCTCAACCTGCCGGGATCGTCCGCGGCACAGCAGCAGGACACCCGCTACGCCGCCGGCACCCCGGCCGCTCCCTCCAACGCCGCGATCGGCAACCTCCAGTCGCTGAGCGAAGCCTTCGCCTCGGTGGCGGAGACGGTGAAGCCCAGCGTGGTCTATATCAAGTCGGGCAAGCGCAACGGCACCGGCAACGACGAGGGCCAGCCCCGCATGCAGGTGCCGCCGGGCTTCGAGCAGTTCTTCCCCCGTCTGCCCCAGATGCAGCCGGAGTTCCAGGAAGCGGCCGGATCGGGCTTCATCGTGTCCCGGGACGGCTACATCCTGACGAACGACCACGTGGTCGACGGCTCTGACCAGGTCACCGTCCGGTTGCTCGACCGGCGGGAGTTCAAGGCCAAGGTGATCGGCACCGATCCGGGCACCGACCTCGCCGTCATCAAGATCGACGCGACCAACCTGACGCCCGCCCCCCTGGGCGACAGCGAGGCGGCGCGGGTCGGCGAATGGGTGCTGGCGGTCGGCAATCCGCTGGGTGAGAACCTCACCTTCACCGTCACCTCCGGCATCATCAGCGCCAAGGGACGCACCCTCGCGCTGCCCAACGTGAGCGACCGCAGCATCCAGGACTTCATCCAGACCGACGCGGCGATCAATCCCGGCAACTCCGGCGGGCCGCTGGTCGGCACCGACGGCCGCGTCCTCGGCGTCAACTCGGCGATCGCGAGCCGGACCGGGTTCTACTCCGGCTACGGCTTCGCCATCCCGATCAACCTCGCGCGCAACGTGATGGAGCAGATCATCGACCACGGCGAGGTCCGCCGCTCGGTGCTCGGCATCGCGGTGCGGAACGCGTCGGCCAACGACGCGGCCTACGTCGGCCTGCCCGACATCCGCGGCGTGCTGGTGGAGGACTTCGGCAGCGACAGCTCCAGCGCCAAGCGGGCCGGGCTCGAGGCGGGCGACATCATCATCACGGTCGATGGCAAGCCGGTCGAGTATGTGGGCCAGCTCCAGCAGCGCGTCGCGTTCCGCCGCCCGGGCGAGACGGTGAAGGTCGAAGTGGCCCGGAAGGGCGGAGTGCGGAAGACCTACTCGGTCAAGCTGCAGTCCATGCCTGGCAAGGCCGCGGTGGCGAGCCGGAACACCGGCGACGACGAAGGAAGCGACGAGGCGGGCGCCGCCATGGGACGGCTCGGCGTCACCGTCGCCCCGGTGACTCGGGAGGACGCGAGCCGCTTCGAACTCACCCCCGCGCAGACCGGCCTGATGGTGACCGACGTGGTCGCCGGCGGCCCCTCCTGGGGCGAGCTGGTCGATGCCGACCGCGGCGGGCCCGACATCATCCTGGAGATCGAAGGCAAGGCGGTGAAGTCGACCGCCGAGCTCCAGAAGGCGCTCGAGGGCCACAAGCCGGGCGAGATCGTGAGCCTGCGGATCTACAACGCCCAGGCGAAGACGCGGCGGGTGGAGCGGATCAGACTGGGGGAGTAAGGCGGGCAGGCGGGCAGGCGGAACGGCGGTTGGTAGGAGCAGTACTTCATCCCTCGCTGCGCTCGGGATGAAGTGTGGTCTCCCTAACGCGTTCCGCCGTTCCGCCCTACTTCCCTCCCTTACACCCTTCCTTCCGATACGTGTCCGCCAGCGACACGATCTTCCATCCTTCCGGCAACCGCAGCAGCTGGAACGCGTCGATCCCGCAGTGGCTGAACTTCCCGGCGAGATAGAACGTGTACGGCACCCACACGGTGGCCATCGACCCGTCGATCCGCACTTCGGCCTCGCCCAGCTGCTCGTCCCACTTGCCTCGGGTGTCCCGGGCCACGAAGGCGGCGAATTCCTCGGCCTTGAGCTCCTGGAGCTCCGGGGCGCTGTCCTTCATGCGCATGCCCCACAGGCTCGCGCCCGGCGCGAACGCGCTGAGCAGGCGCGCCGTGTCCTTCGTCGCCATCGCGGCCATCACCCGCTGAACCACCTCGACCACCTGGCGCCTGGCCTCCACCGAATCCTGTGGGCCGGCGGGAACCGGCCCGGCGGAGGCGGTTCCGACATGGGCCAGGAGCAGAACCGCCGCGAGCGCACTCATCCCTTGCGCCCCGGCTTCTGCTCCCAGAGCACGTTCACGATCACCCAGCGACCGTCCACTTTCGCGATCTGGAGGTAGTCGATCCAGTCGGCCATCACCGCCTTCACGCTCGCGGCGTTGCCGAACACGTCGAGGATCGTCACCTCCTTCTGCTGCCGGTCCTTCGGCGTCTGCTTGCCCCACCCGTGGCGGGTGCCGTTCACCAGCGCGGAGGCGCCCATGTTCTCCACGATGGTGCGCTTGGTGGCGGTGTCGGTCACCACGATGCGCTTCACCAGCTCGGGATGGAGCGCGCGGGACATCCGCTCCGGGTTACCCTCGTACCAGCCCTCGACGTAGTCGAGCGCCGTGGCGCGGATGGCGGACGAATCGGCGGCGGTCTGGGCTCGGCCGGCCGAGAGGGGGGCGGCGAGCAGCAGCAGCGCCAGCCCGTATCGGTGGATCATGGTGTTCTCCTGGAGGAACGTCCTGGAAGTATGGCCTGTACGGTCCGGCCGAGACCGGTGTTTCGGCTCCGGACGCCCGCTCCCTGGCGGGAACGTCCCGCGGCGGTAGCTTCTCGGTTCCATGGGCGCTGACGGTCGAATTCCTCTGGTGCTCGGCGTCACCGGCCACCGCCGCCTCCGCGCGGAGGATGTCCCCCGCCTCGAGGCGGCGGTCCGCGATCTCTTCACCGCGCTCCGGCGCGCGTCCCCCACCACCCCGCTACTGCTGATCACTCCACTGGCCGAGGGCGCCGACCGGCTGGTGGCGCGAGTGGCGCTGGAGGCCGGGGCGGAGCTGGTGGTGCCGCTGCCGCTGCCGCCGGAAGAATACGCCCGCGACTTCCCCCAAACCGCCGCCGAGTTCGACCGGCTGCTGGCCCACCAGCGCACCGTTCGCCGGATCCAGCTCCCGGACGTCGGCGCCGGCCGGGACCTCCAGTACGCGCTGGTCGGCCTCTACGTGGCGCGCCACAGCCAGATCCTCATCGCCCTGTGGGACGGCGTCGGTTCCACCGACACGGGCGGGACCGCGCAGATCGTCCAGTATCGCCGCACCGGACAATTCCACGGCCCGCAGAGCGTGGCGGACAACCTGGAGCGCGCGCCGCGGCCCTTCGGTCTGCTGTCCTCACCGCTCGATCCGCCCGACACCGGACCGGTCTATCAGGTCGTCACCCCGCGGGCGGATCGTCCGTCACCCGACAATCCGTTCGCCGGCCGCTGGCTGCACCCGGAGAGCATGGCGCCGGAGCCGCCTGATCCGGACGGGCTTCCCGCCTCGCTCCGCGGCCGTCTCCAGCAGATCGAGTCATTCAATGCCGCGGGCGTGAAGCTCGCGGAGCGGGATCCGCGGACCGTCGAGGCCGCCGAGCGCCAGCTCTCCGGCGAGTCCCCGGTGCCGGCGGAGGTGGCGGGCCTCAGGCGGGCGTTCGCCTTGGCCGACGCGCTGTCGGTGCGATACCAGCGGGAGACCTACACCGGACTGTGGGTGTTGTACGTGCTGGTGCTGCTGGCGGTGGTCTGCTTCGAGATCTACGCCCATCTCTTCCCGCCCCAGGATCCCCGCATCATCGCGTTCCTCGCGGCGTATCTCGGCGTCATCGGCGTGGCCGACCTGGTGTATCTGGTGCTCCGCCAGCGGCAGAGCCAGAACCGGTTCCAGGACTACCGCGCCGTGGCCGAGGGACTGCGGGTGCAGTTCTACTGGCGGCTGGCGGGACTGCCGCACTCGGGCGCCGACTACTACCTGCGGAAGCAGCGCGACGAGTTGACCTGGATCCGCGACGCCCTGCGGGGATGGGGCGTGCGCGCCGCGCCGGTGGCCGCGGGTGACGCCCACGCGCTCGCCACCCGCTGGATCCAGGACCAGCGCGACTACTTCGTCCGGGCCACGAGGCGGGAACGGGAACGTCTGCAGCGCTACCGCTCGGTCGCGGCGGGGATCATTCTCGCGAGCCTGATCTCCACCCTGCCGACGGTCGGCGAGAGCCTGCGCTCGGCGCCCGCCGGCGAGTTCAACTGGCTCACCGTGCTCCAGGTGCCGCTCCTCGCGGTGAGCCTGGTGCTCGCCTGGCACCTGGCGTTCAAGGGCAGCCAACTGGTGCAGGGCTCCAGGGCCCGGGGCCTGCGATCGGTGGTGGGCGAAATCTGGGTCTTCGGCCTGAGCGCGACCCTCGGCCTCGGCTTCATGGTCGCGATGCGGAGCGCACCGACCTGGGCGCGAGCGTGGTTCCCCCTGCTCCCCGCGGACCGGCACACCTGGGTCGTGGTGGCGCTCGGACTGGTGACCGTGGCGGGCGCGATGGTGCAGTCCTACACCCAGAAGCGCGCCTTCGGCGAGCACGCGCGGCAGTACGCCAGGATGGCGGACACGTTCACCCGCGCCGGCGACCGGATGTCGGCCCTGCTGCACGACGGCAAGACCGACCGGGCCGGCGAGCTGGCGGTGGAGCTGGGAGTCGAAGCGCTGGCGGAACACGGGGACTGGGTGATGCTGCATCGGGAGCGGCCGGTCGAATTGCCGAAGGGAAAGCTTTAGCCAGAACAGCGGGAAACGTGAAAGGTGAAAAGCAAAAGGGAGGGACACCCTTGGCGGTTCCTCCCTTTTCACTTTTCACTTTTCACTTTTCACGCTGTCCCGTACTCACTTGAAAATCCCCTCCACCACCCCGATCACCCCCTTCTTCTTCGCCGGCTGTCCCGCCACCAGTGCGCCGGTGACGCCGTCGACGTAGTACGTCTTCGAGCCGCTGCTCTCCACCGGTCGCAGCGTCCAGGTCGGCTGGCCGGCGCGCGAAGTTGCCGTGGCGGGGGCGAGGCGGGCGAGGCGAAGCTGGCCGTAGAGACCGGCCTCGCGCGCCGCGGCGAGCGCGTCGGGGAGGTCGAGGAAGCTGTCGGGCAGCGCGCGGGTGGCCGACCTGGCGACCGGGGGCATGGCCTTGTAGCCGGGATCGCCCCTCGATGTCGTCATCACCGTGAGGCCCGCACCGTCCTCCGGCGAGCGGAACAGGTAGTCCACCCGGTACTGCCCGGCCAGCGCGCCGGTGTCCGAGAGCTGGGCCTCGATCGCGGTGAGCACCGCGTCCTTGCGCCATTTCCGGGCGGCGGGAAACACCGCCTGGGACGCGCGCTGCAGCCGGGCGGGGACCTTCGGCGCATCGCCGCTGGGAACTTCGTCGGCCGCGCCGGCGAAGGCGGTGCTCACCGCCTCCGGGCTGTCGTCCGGATCGGAGCCGAACGCGCTGATCCCGCCCCACAGCACCAGCAACAGCGCCGCCGCGATTCCGGCCCAGCGGGACCACTCGGGCAGCGAGCTCGGCAGCGACTGCGGTAGCGACCGCGGCCAGGACCGGGGCAGCGTCAGCCCCTCGGGCAGCTTCACCTTCGCCAGCAGGTCGCCGAGCTTGGGGGCCGACGGCGCCCCGGGTCCGGCCATCGAGCTCTCCAGGCTCGCGATCAGCCGGGCGGCGTCCTCCTTCCAGCGCAGGTCGCTCACTTCGATCGCGTTGCGGCGGGCGAGGTCCTTGAGATCGTCCGGCAGGGCGGCCGGACCCGGCATCTTGGCGCCCTGGATCAGCACCGGGATCACCCGCAGGTCGGGCCGGGCCAGAGCGCGCGCCACTTCCAGCCGGACGAAGTCGCCCGGGTCGTCGATGCGGCGCGTACCGACCTTCCCGCTCCCCGCCCAGCGCTTGCCGATCACCACCAGCAGCACCGAGGAGCGGTCGAGCGATCCCTCCAGCACCTGGACGAAGTCCTGGCCGGGGGCGATGTGGTCGATGTCGAAGAAGAGACGCTGGCGCCCGAAGCGGGCGCTCAGCGCGTCATAGAGTCGCCCCACATGGCCACCGCTGTCGTCGCGGCGGTAGCTGATGAAGGTCATCGGGGCGCCGGAGGCCGGCATGTCGCTCTCGAGAACGGGTCAGGGGGATAAGGTCGCGCCCCGGCGGGGGCTGTCAAGCGACCTCAGCGCGGCAGTCGCCACAGCTCCACCCGGCCGTCCAGCAGCACCGGAATGGCCACCACCAGGCCCTCGGGATCGAGCCCGATGTCGGCCGCGGCGGGAACCCCGGTGATGACCGGTCGTATCTCCTTGCCCACCACCTCACTGACGGTCGAGTCGTTCCAGCCGGCTACCAGGATGCGCCCGCCCGGCAGGACCTCGACGCCGTCGTACCGACCGGCGCCCCGGGCCAGCGGCTCGGGCCGTGGGCTGCCCTCGGTCCACTGCGACACCGAGCTGTCCCCCGCCACCGGCGCGAGCAGGAAGCGGCGGCCGACCGGGTCCCAGGTGATCCCGTTCGGCTGGCCCAGCCAGTCGCCCTCCAGCACCACCGATACCCGCCCGCCGCGGACCCGGAACACGCGGTCGGGCCCGGTGTGCTTCCTCACGCCCGCCTCGAACCGGACGCCGGTGTCGGTGATGTAGAGCGACCCGTCGGGGCCGACCGTCACGTCGTTGAGGAAGAGCGCGCCGGCCGAACCGAGGTGGTGACTGCCGAGCGGGGCGCCGGTGCGGCGGTCGAACCCGCGCACGGCGTCGAGGTCGGCCACCCACAGGGTGTCGCCCGAGATCGCCATGCCCTTCGGCGCGTGCAGGGTCACATCGTCCCGCCCTCCGGCGATGAACCGAAGCGAATCGACGGTTCCATCCGGCTTCAGGCGGGTCACGAACCCGTTGCTGTCCCTCGCCTGGGTCCCGTTGATGTTGCTGATGAACCAGACCTTCTGTTCCGGATCCCAGCGCGCTCCCTCCGGCCGGGCCAATCCGGTCACCGTGGCGATCCGCTGGGCCCTCCGCGGGCCCTCCGCGCTCGGGGCCGCGGGTCCGCCGGCCCCCTCGTACGCCACTCTCCAGATGATTCCCGACGGATCGTCCGCCACCAGGAGGGCCCCGTCGGGATGGACCGCGACGCCGAGAGGCCGGCCGTGAACCTCGAAGCTCGCCGAGTCCGCGATGAATCCGCCGAGGAACTCGCGCGGCGGGCCGGCTGGCCGGCCGCCCTCGAAGGGCACGAACAGCACCCGGTATCCGGTGAGGCTCGACCGGTTCCACGACCCGTGCTGCCCGACGTACGCGCCGCTCCGCCAGGGCTCCGGGAACTTCTCGCCCCGGTAGAACGCGAGACTCAGCGAAGCGGTGTGCGAGCCCAGCCCGTAGTCGGGCGCCACCGCCTCGGCGACGAGATCGGGGCGCCTGCCCCGCTGCCGGGGTTCTTCGTGCTGGCCGAAGTAGGCGTAGGGCCAGCCGTAGAACGCGCCCTGACGGACGCTGGTGAGGTAGTCGGGGACCAGCTCGTCGCCCAGGCCGTCGCGCTCGTTCACCACGGTCCACAGCGCGTTGCTGTGGGGCGCCCAGTCCAGGCCCAGCGGATTGCGCAGACCCGAGGCGAAGACCCGCATCTCGCTGCCGTCGGGATTCAGCTCGAGCACCGCGGCCCGGCGCTCGTCCTTCACATCGACCGCCTCGGTATCGACGTTGGTCCCCGATCCGACCGTGACGTACAGCTTGGTGCCCGCGGCGTTCGCCACGACGTTGCGGGTCCAGTGGTTGTTGTAGCCGCCGGCCGGCAGCTCCAGCACCCGCCGCGGCGGCGCCTGGATGGTCGTGTCGCCGAGGCGGTAGGGAAACCGCACCAGCTCGTCGGTGTTGCCCACGTAGAGCCAGCCGTCGAGGTACGCCATGCCGACCGGCTGCTTCAGTCCCCAGAGCAGTGTCGTCACCCGCTCCGCGCGTCCGTCGCGATCGGCGTCGCGCAGCAGCACGATGCGATTGGGCGACTGTCCCCGGTTGCCCGAGGCCCATCGCGCGGCCAACTCCGCCGGCGAGAGCAGCGTGTCCCGCCCGGCGCCGGAGCTGGCCGACTCGGCCACCAGCACGTCGCCGTTGGGGAGCACGAAGATCCAGCGGGGGCGCACCAGACCGTCCGCGAAACGGCTGACGGCGAATCCAGGCGGCGCCACCGGTGTCCGGCCGCCGGGCCACGGGACCAAGCGGGAGTACTGGGCGACCTGGCGGCTGGTGTCGGGCGGTGGGAGCTCGGGAGTTGGCCCCAGTCCGGGGCCGGTGACCACGGCCCCGCCCGGTCCCGACGGAGCCGGGCTATCGGCGGCGGGGGAGGAGGACGAGCGCCCACAGGCGGCCGTGAAGGCGAGGGAGAGGAGAGCCGTTACGAGGTGTCGCATCGCGATTCCTGGCTGGTGAAGTCCGACCGGGAGTTTGCGCTGATGTCGCTCGCGGGACAACGGCCGGGTGAGGACTATCACATCCCCATGACGTTCACGAGGCCATCATCCTCACCTGAGGGGTATCCAGGTCATGACGAGGGAGGTCATCGTGGCGGTGAAGAAGGCGGCCGGCAAGCTCAAGGCTCGGTCCGATCGCAAGCTCCAGCGGGAGGCCGAGCACCGACGGAGGAAGGCGGCCCGGAAGTCAGGCGGCAGGAAGCAGGGCGCGGTGCAGGCCGGACAGCGGAAGTACCCGGAGCCGCCCCTGCCGAAGCAGCATCTCTCCAAGCCGGGACTCGAATCGGACCTCGAGCCGCGGCCCAGATACCTGGCGCCGGAGTATCGCGGCTCGGGCAAGCTCGACGGCAAGGTCGCCATCATCACCGGCGGTGATTCGGGGATCGGCCGCGCGGTGGCGGTGCTGTTCGCCCGGGAGGGCGCGGACGTCTCCATCGTGTACCTGAGCGAGGACGAAGACGCCGAAGAGACGCAACAGGCGGTGGAGCAGGAGGGGCGGCGCGCCATCCTGATTCCGGGCGACGTCACCGATTCCGAGTTCTGCAACGAAGCGGTGGAGACCACCGTCCGCGAGCTCGGCGGACTCGACATCCTGGTCAACAACGCGGCGTACCAGGAGCATCTGCCGTCGCTGGAGGACATCACCGACGAGCAGCTCGACCGGACATTCCGCACCAACATCTACGGGTACTTCTTCATGGCGCGCGCGGCGCTCCCGCACTTGTCGCGCGGGTCGGCGATCATCAACAGCGGATCGGTGACCGGCATCGAAGGGAGCAAGGAGCTGCTGGACTACTCGGCCACCAAGGGAGCGATCCACGCCTTCACCAAGTCGCTGGCGCAGAATCTGGTCGACCGGGGGATCCGGGTGAATGCGGTGGCGCCGGGGCCGGTGTGGACGCCGCTCAATCCGGCGGATCAGGATGCGGACAAGGTGGCGAAGTTCGGGGCGGACGTGCCGATGAAGCGGCCGGCGCAGCCGGAAGAAGTCGCGCCGGCCTACGTCTTTCTCGCGGCGCCGGTGTGCTCGAGCTACATCACCGGGGAAGTGTTGCCGGTGCTCGGTGGGGAGACTGTGGGGTCCGGGTGATTCTCAGCGAAACGCCACCGTCAGCTCGTAGCTCGCACCATCTCCGGATGGCACCACACTGATCACGTAGTCCTGCGACGACGGCAGCGGACCCGCCCAGTCCTTCCGCCGCTCCGACAGGGGCGCGAGCTGCCGCCCGTCGTCCAACCCGTAGATGTGCAGCGTCACCGGATCGCGTCCGCGCACCGCGGCCGCGAGCGTCCGGCCGGCCTCGCCCCCGACTAGATAGTCCACCGGTGCGCGCGAGGGCGCGGTCCCGGCGATCGCCGCGGTCGGATCCCCCTCGCTCACCTCGAGCCGCCGCGGGATCTGCACCGCCAGGGTGTACGCGGTCGGTTCGGCCGCGCTCACCCGTACGACGTAGTCGCCCGTCTCGGGCACTCGCCCGGACCAGAGCGCGCCCGCTCCGCCCGGGGCGGGCAGCTCGCCGCCGTCCGGCAGCGCATAGACCCGCACGGCGGCCGGCGCCGCGCTCCCCCGCACCGGCCAGGTGATCGCATGGGCCATCATCACCTGGCCGCGATCCGCGCCGAGCAGATAGCCGCGGCTCTCGCCGGCCTCGAGGCTGTCGTTCACGATGCCCGAAGTGGTGCCCCGGGCGAAGCGAACCCGCGTCATTCCGGTGGTGTCGCCCGGGCCGGCGACGGGCGGGGGTGGAGGCGCCACGCGGGCCGGCGCGGGGCGGCCGGAGCCGCAGGCGGCAGCCGCGGCGGCCAGGGTGAGGGCGGCGAGCGAGATTGGGAGGCGAATGCGACTCTCCTGTTGGGCCCTCGGATAAGATAACTTGCGCGCTCTCCCGCTCGTCGCTTCTGCCGGTCAACCGCTCTGCCTGGAGGGTCGGCCATGCGCGCGTACCTCACCGAGTTCATCGGGATCTACTTCCTCGTCCTCACCATCGGCCTCACGGTCCTCGGCGGGACGCCGTTCGCGCCGCTCGCGATCGGCGGGTCGCTGATGGTGATGGTCTTCATGGGAGGCCACGTCTCGGGGGCGCACTACAATCCGGCGGTGAGCATCGCGTGCGCGATGCGGAAGAAGCTGCCCTGGTCCGAGGTGCCGCCCTACATCGCGGCACAGCTCGCCGGCGCGCTGGCGGCGGCGCTCACCGTCCGGGCGATCCTGGGCCAGACGTTCACCCTAACCCCGGCCGAAGGGATCGGCAGTGGGACGGCGGTGCTGGTGGAAGCGCTCTACACGTTCGCGCTCGCACTGGTGGTGCTCAACGTGGCGACGATCCAGAAGACGAAGGGAAATTCCTTCTACGGCCTCGCCATCGGCTTCACCATCGTGGTGGCGGCGTTCGCGGGCGGACCGATCTCGGGCGGCGCGTTCAATCCGGGCGTGGGATTCGGGCCCATCGTGGTGCACAGCATCTTCGGGGACGGGACCCTGGGCGATCTGTGGATCTACGTGGTGGGTCCGCTGATCGGCGCGGTGGTGGCGGCGGCCGCGTTCGGCATTCAGGGCGAGGAGTAGGGCCGGGAAACGAAGGGCCAGGCAGGCATCAGCTACCAGCTTTCAGCATCGCTAGGACCAGGCTGCGGAAGATCCGTGACGAACGCTGCCAACTGATAGCCGATTGCCGCCTGGCTTACTTCCCTCCGGCCATCCCGGTGAGCGGCGGCGTGCGCCACGGCTCGGGATGGCGTTCGAGGACGGCGAGGGCCACCGCGTCGCCGGAGGCAGCGCCGATGACACCGAACGACTGCCGGCTGCCGTCCTTCCGCCGGAACAACACGCCGGCCACCCGGCTGTCGCCCCGCTCGGCCATCGCCAGGACCCGCTCCAGCTCTTCCGTGCTGGCGAAAATCCCGATGACGTCGCCCACCCGCTGAAGCTCCGATGGCGAGTCATAGCCCAGCAGCCGGGCGAATGGGAGGTTCGCGGCCCGCACCGTGCCACCGGGGCGGAGAATGCAAATTCCGGCAGGTGCTGCATCAACCAGCGCGCGCAGCTGCTCTTCCGATTGGCGCACGGCGTCCTCGACTCGGCGTCGTGCGACCATCTCCGCCTTGAGATCGGCCACCTGCTTCCGCAGGCTGGCGACCTCGTCACAGAGCTCTTGCTTTGGCCGGTGTTGATCGCGCATCGTGTTTGAAAGACGGACTGGAGCCGCTCTCTTGCACGCAGGTCCGCGATCGCGGTTTTCCAGTTCATTGTGCAACAGGTACCGAGGCCCGCATGCGATTCGACCTGGAAACAACAATGGACGTACTCCGGCGCACGCCAGGCACACTTCGCGTGTTGCTCGACGGCGTCGCCGACGCCTGGGCTCGGGGCACCGAAGGCCCGGAGACGTTCAGCCCCTTCGACGTGGTGGGACATCTGATCGACGGAGAAGAGACCGACTGGGTGCCGCGCGCGCGCATCATCCTGGCGCGAGGCGCCGATCCGCGTTTCGAGCCCTACGACCGCTTTCGCCACCGCGACCGCAACCAGAGCCGCACGCTCGACTCGCTGCTGACCGAGTTCGCCGAGCTGCGCGCGGCGAACCTGGAGCTGATGCAGTCCTGGCGGCTGGGCGAGGCCGAGCTGGATCTGCCGGGTAACCATCCCAGCCTCGGGCGGGTCACGCTGCGGCAGCTGCTGGCGAGCTGGGTAGTGCACGACCTGGGACACATCGCCCAAGTGGCGCGCGTGCTGGCGAAACAGTCTCGCGACGAGGTCGGCCCCTGGATCGCGTTCCTCCCGGTGCTCACCGATCACGACACGCCGCGATCCTGAACGCCGAGCCACCGCTCCAGCGCCTCCCGCCGCGACCGGCTCACCTTGAGCCGCACGCCGATCCGGAGCTTCACCTCCGCGTCCCCACCCTGACCCCGGTGCAACGCCTCCACCAGATCGAGCCGGACGATGGCTGACCGATGGACCCGGAGAAATCTGCGGGGACGGCTTCACCAGGTAGTCCACCGCCGCGAAATCGAAGGCCTGAATGGCGTACTGGTCGTACGCGGTGACGAACACGGTCGCCGGCATGGATTCGGGGCCGACCTGGCGGATCACGTCGAGTCCAGTGACCCCGGGCATCCGCACGTCGAGGAACACGAGGTCGGGGCTGAGCGTGCGAATCGCCGTCACGGCGTCGAGCCCGTTGTCGGCGGTCCCCACGACCTCCACGCCCGCTTCGCGCCGGAGCAGGTCCTCCAGCCGGACGCGGCCCAGCGGCTCGTCATCGACGATGAGCACGCGGAGAGGCGGCTCAGCCATCGACCACACTCTCGACGCGGACCGGCAGCCGCACCTCGGCCACCATGCCGCCGGTCGCGGCCGGCGAGAGCGTGAAGCGCTGCCCCGGCCCATACAGCCGCTCCAGCCGGGCAACCGTGTTGCTGATCCCCACGCCCGTGCGGCCGTCGCCCGACGCGCCGTACGGATCGGGGTTGGGCCCGTTGTCCCGCACCCGGAGCACCAGCGTGCCCTCGTCGATCGTCGCCTCGACCGCGATCCTCCCGCCCTCGGCCAGCCGCTCGACGCCGTGGCGGATGGCGTTCTCCACCAGCGGCTGCAGCACCAGCGTGGGGACCAGCGCGTCGAGGGCCGACTCCTGGATCCGCTGCCGGACCTCCAGCTTCCCCTGAAACCGCACCTGCATGATGTCGAGATAGCGGTCGAGCAGCGCCAGCTCCTGCCGCAGTGGAATCTCCGGATCGTCCGCGCCCTCCAGACTGTAGCGCAGCAGCTCGCCCAGCCTGGCGATCATCCGCCGCACGCCGCGCGGGTCGCGCTCGACCAAAGAGGAGATCGCGTTCAGGGTGTTGAAGAGGAAATGGGGATCGAGCTGCCGGCGGAGCGCGTCGAGGTGGGCCTCGGCGAGCTGGCCCTGAAGCTGGACCGTCTGCTCCCGGCGCAGCCGATAGCGCAACGAGTACGCCCGGGCGAATCCCGCCGCGAGCACGCCGAGGTAGATCACCAGTCCGTTGAGAAATCCGAACCAGAGCGGCGGCCCGCCCGGCGGCGGCCCGCCCGCGACGGCCCCCGCGGCGGCGGCCCGCGAAACAGGTCGCGGATCGCCTCGCCGCCGATGCTGAGGACCGCGGCGATCGCCACGCCGACGGCGGCGAGCAGCGCCAGGTCGAGCGCGAGCTTCCGCCGCCCGCCGAAGCGGGCCGCCAGGTCGAACACCAGCGGCGTCAGCAGCATCCAGCAGACCGCCTCCACCACCGCCACCACCACCGAGCCCGAAACCCGGCCGGGCTCCGGGCCCGGTCCGTGATCGAAGACCCGGCCGGCGACGCCGAGCAGGCCGTAGACCGTCCAGAAACCCACGACCAGCCCCACGTCGCGCCGGGTGAGCGGCAGGCGTTCCGGTGGATCGGCCGGGCGAGGCGGATGGCTCATGGTCTGAGCATACTCGCCGCGCCGGACCGGCGGGAGCCGCGGCCGCACCAACGGCGGGCCGGGCCGCACCAATCGCAGCCGCGCGGCACCAACCGTTCGTGACGGCCTGGTGCGGTTCGTGACGGCTCGCTGCGCTCCGCGACAAAACGGGTGCCGGCCCCGCGGGGAGTTCCTACGTTGGGTGCGTGGCCGACAGAGAGCCACGCATTCAACCGGAGGAACCGATGAAAGAGCAATCGAGCGACCTGATGGGCCTGCGAGCGGCGCTGAGCCGGGCCGGCCTGGCCCTGTTCGCGTTCGCCGTGCTGACCGCCTGGCCCCTGCTGGCGGAACACGAGTTCGGACCCAGCGACGGCGGCAAGGTGGCGGCCGCACCGTCCCCGGCCGACTCGCTGGGGGAGCGAGGCCGGTCGTGCTGACCCCGCCGGACGAGAGCCGCCGCCGGTTGGTCCGGGCCATCGCGATCGCGCCGCTCCTCCTGGCGGCGTCTCCCGTCTTCGGACTGGTCGGCTGCTCCAGCTCGGCCGACGGGAGCACCGATCCCACCGATCCGTCGGCCGACCCCACGCTCGCCTGCGTGGACGACGACGATGCCGATGCCACCCTCGCCGAGACCGAGGGGCCGTACTTCACGCCCAACTCGCCGGAGCGGAGCTCGCTGATGGAGACCGGGATGGCGGGGACGCTGCTCACCCTGAGCGGTCTGGTGCTGACACGGGGCTGCCGCCCGGTCCAGGGCGCGCTGCTCGACTTCTGGCAGGCGGACGACGGCGGCAGCTACGACAACGAGGGCTATCGGCTGCGGGGGCACCAGTTCACCGACGCGAGCGGCGCTTTCCGGCTGGAGACGGTCGTGCCCGGCCTCTACCCCGGCAGGACCCGGCACATCCACGTGAAGGTGCAGGCACCGAGCGAGCCCGTCCTGACGACGCAGCTCTTCTTTCCAGGCGAGGAGCGGAACGCGAGCGACGGGATCTTCCACGACACGCTGCTGATGCAGCTGGAGGCGGGAACGGCGGGGAGCACCGGACGGTTCAACTTCGTACTGGATCTTCCCTGAGGATATCTTTGGCCCCATGACCACCATCGCATCGCGTCTGCTGGCGCTGCTGCTGTCCGCGGCGGCGCCCGGTATCGCCGCCGCCCAGGCCGCCCCCTTCAAGGTCGATCAGCGCCCCCGGCCCCAGGGCACCTCGCTGGATTCGCTGTTGCCCGTCAAGGTCGGGGCCTTCGCGCGGGAGGCCTTGCCGCCGGACGCGAAGCTCCGGTCCGACGAGGACCTCAACGTCACCTACGGCGCCGGCGCCGATTCCATTTTCGTCGGCATCAGCTTGCCGGAGTCCTCCCGGGACGCCCACGACGCCGTGAAGACCGCCCGCGACGAGGCGGTCGCGAGCAAGATCGATCTCAAGGGCTCCAGCTACCGGGTGGGCAAAGACCCGAGCTGGTTCAAGACCGCCACGTTCTTCTCCTGGACCCGAGGACCGTACTTCTTCTACGCCCACGCCGGCAGCGCGGGGGCCCTCGACCGGTTCATGGAGGCTTACCCCTACTGATCCAGCCCGCCGCAGTTACGCTTCTCGCATCATGATCGAGGAGCCCTCGATGCGGCGCGAAGACCCCCCGGGCCAGCCCCAGCCCCTGGAGCCGCAGGCTCCGCTCCCCGCCGTGGCGGCAGAGCCGGCGGAGCAGCCACTGGAGATGCTGCCGGCCCGGCGCACCCACCTCGTCGCGGTCGTCACCCGCGCCCTGAGCGATGCCGACAACGCCGAGCCGGGCGCCACCGTCCGGGCGCGCTACTGGCACCCGCACGAGCGGCGCTGGCGGGAAGAGGACTACGAGTCGCTGGACACCCTCCGGCAGCGGCACATCGGCGAGAGCGGCTGGATCCTGCTCCAGGAACAGAAGCTCGACGCGCCGCTGGCCGTCGAGCTGATCTTTAAAGCCCACCGGGTCGATTTCGTCCGGCCCAGCCGGGAGCAGATCCTGCGCGACATCGGGATGACGCCGGACGACGTGAACCAGATGCTGGAGCAGCTGGACCGCGAGCGGGAGGAGGAATAGGCGTGCCGGGCACCGCCTATGCCGTCCTGTTCGCCATCAGCTTCTGCCACCTGCTGAACGACACCATGCAGGCGCTGCTCCCGGCCCTGTACCCGGTGCTCAAGCGGTCGTTCGGGCTCGACTTCGGGCAGATCGGGCTGATCACGCTGACCTTTCAGCTCACCGCCTCGCTGCTGCAGCCGCTGGTCGGCCTCTACACCGACCACCGTCCCAAGCCGTTCTCGCTGGTCGCGGGGATGGGATGCAGCCTGGTGGGCCTCGTGGTCCTCTCCCTCGCGTCGAGCTACCCGGTCCTGCTGCTCTCGGCGGGCCTGGTGGGTCTGGGATCGGCGATCTTCCACCCCGAGTCCTCCCGGGTGGCGCGGATGGCCTCGGGCGGCCGCCACGGCTTCGCCCAGTCGCTGTTCCAGGTCGGCGGCAACAGCGGATCGGCCCTGGGCCCGCTGCTGGCGGCATTCATCGTGGTGCCGCGCGGGCAGTCGAGCATCGCCTGGTTCTCCGTGGTCGCGCTGCTGGGGATGATCATCCTGACCCGGGTGGGGCGCTGGTACCGCGCCCGCCTCACGTCCAAGTCGAAGGGAGGGACCGGCGGGGTGCGGCACGACCTGCCGCGGGGCCGCGTGGTCGCCGCGCTCGTCATCCTCCTGGTGCTGGTGTTCTCCAAGAACGTCTATCTGGCGAGCATCAGCAGCTACTACACGTTCTTCCTGATCGAGAAGTTCGGCGTCACGGTGCAGACCGCCCAGCTCTACCTCTTCGTCTTCCTCGGCGCGGTCGCGGCGGGCACCATCATCGGCGGACCGGTGGGCGACCGCCTGGGCCGCAAGTGGGTGATCTGGGCTTCCATCCTCGGCGTGCTGCCCTTCACCCTCGCCCTGCCCTACATGAACCTGTTCTGGACCGGCGTGCTCAGCGTCGCGATCGGGGTGATCCTCGCGTCCGCGTTCTCCGCCATCCTGGTGTTCGCCCAGGAGCTGGTGCCGGGCCGGGTGGGAATGGTCTCGGGACTCTTCTTCGGGTTCGCGTTCGGCACCGCCGGCATCGGCGCCGCGCTGCTGGGTGACCTGGCGGACCGCACCGGCATCGAGTTCGTCTATCGACTCTGCTCTTTCCTGCCGGCGCTCGGCCTGCTGACCGCGTTCCTGCCGACGATCGAACAGGGTGGGACGGCGCAGCGGCCGGTCGCGCCGGAGGTGGATGCCGAGACGGTGCCGCTGGTCTAGCCGCGCGCCTTCCGGCACCGCTCCAACAGCCGGGTGTCGCCGATCCTCTCGACCCACCCGGGAAACTCCGCGGTCGGTCCCCGCCACTCGATCTCATCGACGTTCTCGAAGAGCGGCGCGTCGGTGCGGAGCGTCGCGAGAAGCTTGAACAGCAGCGCCCGGTCCCGCTCGCCGCCCAGGACCGTGTCCGGAAACGACTCGATCGGCCCGTACTGGTTGAGCAGGCGCGCGGCCGTGGTCTTCCCGATCCGCGCGATCCCGGGATATCCGTCCTGCGCATCGCCCACCAGGGCGAGGAAGTCGGGGATCAGCGCGGGTTCTACCCCGAATTTCCGGCGCACTCCCTCGGCGTCGCGGATCTCCTTTCCCTTCCGGTCGACCTGCACCACCCGGTCGCCCCGGACGCACTGGGCGAGATCCTTGTCATTGGCCCAGATGCACACCCGCTCCACCCGCTCGTCCTCCGCGGCGATCCGCGCGGCCGACGCGAGACCGTCGTCGGCCTCCAGCTCTACCATCGGCCAGATGGCCACGCCCATCGCGGCGAGGGCCTCCTCCACCGGATGGAACTGGGCCAGCAGCGCGGGCTCGATGCCGTCGCCGGTCTTGTAGCCGGGCCACAGGTCGTTGCGGAAGGACTCGATGACGTGGTCGGTCGCCACCCCGACGTAAGTCCCGCCCTGCTCGATCAGCTCGAGCACCGTGTGCAGGAGACCCGCCACGGCTCCGAACGGCTTGTCGCGGCCCTGGTTGAAGCGCCGCTGGCCGTAGAAGTGGCGGAACAGCTCGTAGGTGCCATCCAGGACGTGTACGATCATTTCGAGAGTATATACTCTGTCCCATGACCTCGGATGCCGGCACGTTCCCGATCGCGCCCCCGGTCGAGCCCATGCTCGCCACCCTGGCGGCCACTCTGCCCCCCGACGGCGGCGGCTTTCTCTTCGAGCCCAAGTGGGACGGCTTCCGGGCGATCGTGTTCAGGGGCACGGACGATCTCTACATCCAGAGCCGCGACTCCAGGCCGTTCGACCGCTACTTCCCCGAGCTGCGCGAGGCGCTGCTGGAGCGGCTGCCGCCAGGCTGCGTGGTCGATGGGGAGATCGTGATCACCACGCCGGAGGGACTCGACTTCGACGCGCTCCAGCTCCGGCTGCATCCCGCCGCCTCCCGGGTCGCCAAGCTGGCGAAGGAGATCCCGGCCTCGTTCGTCGCGTTCGACCTGCTGGCGGCGGACGGCCGGAGCCTGATGGAGGAACCGCAGCACCGGCGGCGCAAGCTGCTGGAAAAGCTGGCGGCGGGCCTGGGCCCTCCGGTCTATCTCACCCCGATGACGCAGGACCGCGCCACGGCCGCGCGCTGGCTCGACGAGTTCGAGGGCGCCGGGCTCGACGGGGTGATCGCCAAGCCGGCGGAGAATCCCTATCTGCCCGGCAAGCGCGCCATGATCAAGATCAAGCACATCCGCACCGCCGACTGCGTCGTCGCCGGATTCCGCTACCACAAGTCGGGCAAGGATGCGCTGGGGTCCCTGCTGCTGGGCCTCTACGACTCGGAGGGCGTGCTCCAGCACGTCGGGGTGACCTCGTCGTTCACCATGGCGAAGCGGCGGGAGCTGGTGGTGGAGCTGGCTCCGCTCCGGGACAACGCGCTGGAGCAGCACCCCTGGAAGGCGTGGGCCCAAGCCGACGAGGCGGGATTCCAACGGATGCCCGGCGGGCAGAGCCGCTGGAGCGCCGGGAAGGATCTGTCGTGGGAGCCGCTCCGGATCGAGCGGGTCTGCGAGGTGAAGTACGACCACCTGCAGGGCGACCGGTTCCGCCACGCGGCGGTCTTCCTTCGCTGGCGTCCCGACCGGCTGCCGCGCGACTGCCGCTACGACCAGCTCGACGTCACTCCGCCCTACGAGCTGGCGAAGGTGTTCTCGTCGGGGTCCAGCGGCTCCTGAGCCGGCCGCAGCTCGGCCGGCACGTGCTGGAGATTGACCCGGATCCGGGTCCAGGTCGTGAATCGTCCCCGCATCGAATCGACCAGCACGTCCGCCGGCTCCAGGTGCTCCGCCGCCTCCGGGTGGCGCGACTTCCAGCGCTCCAGTCCCGCGAGCGCGTCCTCCCGCTTCCGCGCACGGCCGATCTCGACCAGCGGGTGCTTCGAGGCCCGAGCCCGCGACGGCTGCACCCGGGGCGGCTCACCCTGCTTCTTCTCGTAGTGCGGCGGCCACGGCGCGTCGCCCTGTCCCTCACGCTCCTGCTTCGCTGACAGATCGAGCAGCGCGTCGAGCGAGCCCGCGCGATCGTCGATCCCCGCATGGGGATCGCCCACCTTCGCGAACCGCGCCGGCATCGTCGCGAGGGTGAAGTCCGCCGGATCGCAGGAGTCCAGCTCGTCCCAGGCGATCGGCGCGGAGACCCGGGCATCGGGCTTGGGCCGCACCGAGTAGGCCGACGCGACGGTGCGGTCCTTGGCGTTCTGGTTGTAATCGACGAACACCCCGTGCCGCTCCTCTTTCCACCACTTGCTGGTGGCGATCGCGGGCGCCCGACGCTCGACCTCTCGCGCCAGCGCCAGCGCCGCGCGGCGGACCTGGTCGAAGCCCCAGCGCCGCTCGATCCGAACGATCACGTGGAGGCCGCGCGAGCCCGAGGTCTTGATCCAACCGGTGAGACCCGCCTGGTCCAGCGCGGCTTGGGCGACCCGCACGACCTGGCGGATCTGCTCCCACTCGACGCCCGGCACCGGGTCGAGATCCACCCGCAGCTCGTCGGGATGATCCAGGTCGTCGGCCCGCACGGGGTGCGGGTGCAGCTCGAGACAGGCGAGGTTGGCGAGCCAGGCGAGCGTCGCCGCGTCGCGCACCACGACTTCCTCGGCGGTTCTCCCGGACGGAAACTTGAGCGATACGACTTCGATCCACGGGGGCCGCGAGGCCGGCGCCCGCTTCTGATAGAAGAACTCCTCCCCGATGCCGTTGGGATAGCGGACCATCACGTTGGGGCGGCCGCCCGCCCCACGCAGCGCGCCGTCGGCCACCGCGAGGTAGTAGCGCACCAGGTCGAGCTTGGTGTATCCCGCCTCCGGGAACAGCACCTTGCCCGGATTGGAGATCGCGACCTCACGCCCGGCGACCTCCACGCGCTCGGCCTCCGCCCCTTTCTTCTTCGCCGGGGCCGCCGGCTTCGGCTTCTCGCTGGACGAACGGGGTTTACCGCGTGGCAAGTGGGCTCCTCGGGCCGCCGGTTCGAAGAAGGTTACCACCGAACCAGCCGCCCGGGAGCCGGGCCGTTCAGGAAGGAGAGGTGCGGAGGAACCGCTCGAGGTCGCGGACCACTTCGGCCGGCCGCTCCCAGTGGGGCGCGTGCCCGGTCTCGCGGTACACCTTGAGGCTCGCGATCGGCAGCGCGGCGACCAGCTCCCGCTGCTCCGCCCGTAAGAACATGCCGTCGCGCTCCCCCCAGATCAGCAGCGCGGGGATCCGGGCCGAGCCCAGGCCGGTGATCCGGTCGGTGGCCACCAGGCCGGCCAGCGCGTCACGCCACACCCGGGCCGGCGCCCGGCGGCACTCCTCCACGGCCCGCCGCATGAACTCGTCCGGCACCGGGTGATGTACGGTGCTGGCCTGGAACTCCCGGGCGAAGTCCTCCGGCACGGTGTCGGGCAGCGAGCGGAAAGCGGCTTCCATCTCCGCGGTCACCTGGTTCTTCGCGGCAGTCGCGGAGCCGATCAGCACCAGGCCGGTGACGCGGTCCGGCGCCGCGAGCGCGGCCTGCTGGGCCACGAAGCTGCCCATCGAGTGTCCCACCAGGGTCGCCCGCCGGATCCCCAGCGCGTTCATGAACGCGATCACGTCCTCGGCCATGACCCGGGGACTGTACTCGCCGTCGGGCCGCTCGGAGTCGCCGTGCCCCCGCAGGTCGAGCGCATAGACCCGGTGCGTGGGCGACAGCACCGGCAGCACCCGGCTGAAGGAGAACCAGGAGTCGCAGATCCCGTGCAGCAGGATCACCGGGCGTCCGGCCGGATCGCCCTGCGCGAGGTAGCGCAGCCGAACGCCGGTGGTGAGCTGGACGTCGGCGAACTTGGGCTGCGCCCGCACCGTGGCGGATACGGCCGCCTGGGCCAGCGTCGCGACCGCCGCGGCGGCCGGCGCGGCGAGGACCAGGCCGGTCACGATGCGGACGGGGATGCTGGGACGCTGGGGGCTTGACCGCGGCATGCGGTGTCTCCTGCTTCTGGGTTGGGCTAGACCGGACACCATTGAATGCGCGGAGCGCCCGCCCGGAGGGACATGGCACGGCCGGCGCTCCCCACACCTACCCGGGAGGCACCGTGGATCCCCTGGTCATCATCCTCCGTCTCGTACACGTCGTATCCGGCGCGATCTGGGTCGGCATGGTCGTGTTCACCACGTTCTTCCTGATGCCGGCGATCCAGGAGGCGGGCCCCGACGGCGGCAAGGTGATGGCCGCGGTCCAGCGTCGCGGGTTGATGACCTTCATGCCGATCCTCGCGATCGCCACCATCATCTCGGGCCTCTGGCTCTATGTCCGTGACGCGGCCGGGATGCACGCCGAGTTCGCCCGCTCGCCGGTGGGCATGGCGTTCGGCCTCGGCGGGCTCGCCGCGATCGTGGCGTTCGCCCTCGGCATCGTGGTGCTGCGGCCGTCGATGATGAAGGCGGCCGCCCTGGCGCAGTCCCTGGCCCAGGCGAGCCCGGACCAGCGGCAATCCACCATGGCCGAAGTCGAGCGGCTGCGCACCCGCGCGACGAAAACCAGCAAGGCGGTCGCTCACCTGATGCTGTTCACGGTGGCCACGATGGCCGTCGCCCGCTATCTGTAGCCGCGCGCGCCTGCCGCATCGCGCGGCCGTCGCCGCGCTGATCGTCGGCTGTGCCGCCCCCGCTCCGGGCGGGCCGGAGCCCTCCGCAGCGCTCGCACCCGCGGAATCGCTCTTCCTCGACCTGCGCGACCTGCGCGACCGGATCGACGTGGCGGGGTCGGCGGGACGGGCCTCCGCGGCCGACGGCACGCCGGTCAGCGCGCTGGCCCGGGCCCACAACGAGCTGCGCGCGCGGGTGGCCGCCCGGCTGGCGGAGGTGGACTCGGCGGCGCTCGAAAGGGAGGACCTCCGCGCGGTGGACACCATGCGCGCCGTGCTGCGCCGGGATCTCGCCCCGCTCCGCTCCGGCGACGCGGCGCCCTCCGCCACCCCGCCGGCCGCGCCCCGGTGCGACTACGATGCCGCCGCGATCGCGGCGACCCCGCGCGGGCTCGACTCCCTGCGCGGCCGGATGTACGCCTGCTACGGCTGGGCCCAGCACCATGTCGCCGTCGGCACCGACACGATGGACCGGCTCTCGGTGCTCGGCGCCCTCGGCCGCACCGACGACCCGGACCGGCGCGAGCGCCTGTTCCGGTCCCTCGACCCCGTATGGCGGAGTGTGAACGGCGGCAACGAGCCGGAGAGCCCTTACCGCCGGATGATCGCGCTGGAGGCGGCACGGCAGCGCGGGCGTGAGCTGCCCGCGCGGCGGCAGGCCCGGCTCACGGGCGTGCCGGCCGATTCGCTGGAGCACTGGCTGCTCGCGATCCTGGAGGCCTGGCGCGACGCGACTCCCGACAGCCTGATGGAGCCCTGGGACTGGTACTACCGCACCGGCACCGCGTCCCGCAGGCTCGGCGCACGGATCTCGCACGAGCGCATGCTCCAGCTCAACACCGAGGTCTATCGCGCGCTGGGCGCGGACCTGGCGGCGCTGAACGTCAGGTACGATCTCGAGCCGCGCGAGGGGAAGACCCCGGTCGCGTTCTGCACGTTCGGCGCGCGTCCCCGCCGCCAGGGAGGGCGTTGGTCGCCGGGGGAGCCGTCGGTGTTCGCCACCTACCGGACCGGCGGACTCGACAACCTCGCCGAGCTGCTGCACGAGACGGGGCACGCGGTGCACATCGCGGCGATCCACACCCGGCCGGCGTTCACCGATTGGCCCGACAGCGACCCCTTCACCGAGGCGATCGCGGACTACGTCGCGCTGGATGTGGCGGAACCCGCGTGGCAGCAGCGGTGGCTGGGTGACTCGGTGCCGCTGACGGAGGGGCTGAGGAGCCGCTACGGCGGGATCGTGCTGGACGTGGCCTGGTCGCTGTTCGAGCTGGAAATGCTGCGCGAGCCGGCCGGCGACCCCAACCAGGTGTGGACCCGGCTCACCCACGACTATCTGCGCATCCGGCCGCACCCCGAGTTGTCCTGGTGGGCGATGCGCGGCCAGCTGGTCGACTCCCCCGGCTACATGATGAACTACGCGGTCGGCGCGATGGTCATCGCCGCCATCCGGGCGCGCACTGTCGCGCAACGGGGGCCGTTCGTCAGAGGGGATCGGGGATGGTATCGCTGGGTGGCGCCGAGGTTGTACCGCTTCGGCATGGAGCGCCCGACCAGCGAGGTGGTGACCGAGTTTCTCGGCGGCCCGGTGACCCCGGGGCCATTGCTGTCGGACCTGCGGAGAATGAAACAGTGAGGGCGGGCATCGCTGCCCGCCCCCGACTGCATCGGCCTGTCGTGTGAGCTAGTGCTGCGTGGTGTCGCTCGCCGCGCCCTCCCGGAGCGCGGACTCGTCCGCGGGGGCCGCGGTGTCGCTCGGAGGAGCGGCCTCGCCAGACGGGGCCGCGGTGTCGCTGGGGACACCGCTATCCATCGAGGGGGCCGCGGTGGTGTCTTCGACCCCTGCGCCGTAGCCGGTATCGGCCGGCAACGCGCCGGACTCCGAGCCGCCCACGGTCCCTGTATCTGCGCCATCGGTGCGCCCCTGCCCGCAGGCGAATGCGATCGCGAGCAGGAAAGGAAGCGCCGTCAGTTTCCGTATCATGTATAGTACCTCACTGTTGGGTGACCTTCACTGCCGTCCCCGGCCAAGCTCGTGCACCCGGCCAACCTAAGCCGGTGCCGGACGAGGAGAGGTGATCGGAGTCACTCCGGGAGGATCTGTGTTTCTTCGGTGGATCTTCGCTGCGTTACATCTGCTAGGCCTGGGCATCGGACTGGGCGCGGTCTGGACCCGGGCACGTGCGTTACGGGGACCGCTCGACATCCCGGCGCTCCGCCGCGTGTTCACGGCGGACGCATGGTGGGCCGTCGCGGCGGCGGTGTGGATCAGCACCGGCCTGGTCCGGGTGCTTGCGGGTCTGGAGAAGGGGATGGATTACTATCTCCGGAACCACGTCTTCTGGGGCAAGATGACCCTCCTGCTCGCGATCCTCATCCTGGAGATCTCGCCCATCGTCATCCTGACCCGGTGGCGCGCGCAGGTGCGGCGCGGCGAGATGCCGGACACCCGCCCCGCGGCGCGGCTGGCGACGATCAGCTACGTGCAGCTGGTGCTGGTGCTGTTGATGGTGCTGGCGGCGACGGCGATGGCCCGCGGTATCGGTATGGCTCGGAGCTGAGCGGAGAGTCGGTGGAAACACGGCGAATCGGATCCCTCGAGGTCTCGGTCGTCGGCCTCGGCTGCATCAACTTCGGCATGCGGCTGAACCAGCAGGACACGGCCGCGGTGATCGAGTCGGCCCTCGGCGCGCGGATCAACTTCTTCGACACCTCCGACTCGTACGGGCCCAGCGAGGAGTACCTGGGCAAGGCCCTGGGATCCCGCCGCAAGGCCGTCATCATCGCCACCAAGTTCGGGAAGCCGGTGCCGGGCCAGGGCGAGGGCGCCACGCCGGCTTACGTCAAGCTGGCCGTGGAAGGGAGCCTCCGCCGGCTCCGCACCGACTACATCGATCTCTACCAGCTTCACGCCCCGGTGGCGTCGGTGCCGATCGGCGAGACCCTGGAGGCGCTCGACAACCTGGTGCGCGCCGGCAAAGTGCGGGAAATCGGTTGCTCCAACTTCTCGGCGGAGCAGGTCCGCGAGGCCACCCGATCGGCGCGGACCCGCGCCGCCCGCTTCGTCAGCGTGCAGAACGAGTACAGCCTGCTGCAGCGTGCGGCGGAGAGCGAAGTCCTGGGGACCTGCGAAGAGCTGGGCATGGCCTTTCTGCCCTACTTCCCGCTCGCGAGCGGCCTGCTCACCGGGAAGTATCGCGAGGGGCGCGAGCCGCCGGCCGGCACCCGGATCACGGACCTGGAATACTTCAGGAAGGGACTCACCCCCGAACGGATGCAGCGGGTCGAGGGGCTGGCGCGCTTCGCCGAGTCACGGGGCCGCCGCCTGCTCGATCTCACGATCTCCTGGCTCCTGGCCCGCAACGTCGTCGCGTCAGTCATCGCGGGCGCCACCACGCCGGAGCAGGTCAAGCGCAACGCACTGGCCGCGTCCTGGAAGCTGTCGCGCGACGACCTGGCCGAGGTCAACTCTCTCGTCCCGAGGTAAGCATGCCGTCGCCGCTATCCCGTCTCCGCCAGCTCTGCCTCACGCTTCCCGAAGCCGACGAGGTCGTGGCCTCGGGCGAGCCGACCTTCCGGGTACGGAAGAAGCGGTTCGCGATGTGGGCCGGGGCAAACAGTCTCCCCAGCGGCGGCCGGCCGGCGGTGTGGTGCAAGGCGGCGCCGGGCAACCAGGCGCGGATGGTGCGGGCCGAGCCGGATCGATTTTTCGTCCCGCCCTCCGTCGGATCCAGCGGATGGGTAGGGGTATGGTTGGACCGGAATCCCGACTGGGACGCGGTCGCCGTCCTGATGCGGGACTCGTATCGCCTCGTTGCACCGAGGACGCTGCTGGCCTTGCTGGAGGAGTGACGTCCGACATGAGCACTGCGTGGATTCTGCTGATCGTGGCCGGCCTCTTCGAGGTGGTCTGGGCGGTCGGTCTCAAGTACACCGCGGGCTTCACCCGCCTCGGGCCAAGCGTGATCACCATCGGCGCGATGGTGGCGAGCATCGTGCTGCTCTCCCGCGCGCTGCGCACCATTCCCGTGGGAACCGGCTACGCGGTGTGGACTGGCATCGGTGCGGTCGGGACCGTGCTGGTCGGGATCTGGCTCCTGGGCGAGCCCAAGACGGCCGGCCGGCTGATCTCCATCGCCGCGATCGTCGGCGGCCTCGTCGCCCTCAAGCTCTCGAGCCCGCACTGATGCCCGCCGGCAGCCTCACCGAGCGCGAGCTGGCCCTCCCCGGCGGCCGCGCCGTGCTGATCCGCCGCGCCGGGCCGGACGATGCCGCCGCGATCCTGGCGTATCTCCGCCAGGTCGGCGGGGAGACGATCAACCTCACCTTCGGCAGCGAGGGGCCCGGGATCACCGAAGAGCAGGAGCGGGAGTACCTCACCCGGGTGGCAGGGTCGGACAACTCGCTCGCGATCCTCGCGGTGGTCGGAGAGACGATCGTCGGCGGCCTGACGTTCGACGGCGGCACCCGGCCCCGGCTCCGGCACGCGGGAGAGTTCGGGATCAGCGTCGCTCAGGCGTGGGCCGGCCGCGGCATCGGGCGGGCGCTGCTGGAGTACATGATCGACTGGGCCGAGCGCGGCGGGATCGTGCGGAAGATCAATCTCAAGGTGCGGGTGGATAACGCCGCCGCGATCCGGCTGTACGAGCGCATGGGCTGGGTACACGAAGGCCGGACGACGCGGGACACGCTGATGGACGGGACGTTCAACGATTGCTTGTTCATGGGGAGGGCAGTGGATCCATGAAAACAAAACGCCCGGCCGGTGCCGTGCACCGCCGGGTCGCAAGTCAAAGCAGGATTGATCACCCAGGCTGCTCCAACCCTGGGGCCCGAAGGCTATGTCGTGTGGGTCAGCCCGAGCTTACTGCCCGAGCTTGACCACGTTCTCCGCGGCCGGGCCTTTGGCGCCCTGAACCACGTCGAACTCCACCCTTTCGCCCTCGGCGAGGCTCTTGAAGCCCGAGCCAGAGATAGCCGAATGATGGACGAAGCAGTCCTTTTCGCCGTTCTCCGGGGTGATGAACCCGAAGCCCTTGGCGTCGTTGAACCACTTCACGGTACCGGTGGTGCGCATGCTGAGTATTCCTTTGTGTTCGTAATCGGTGACTCGGCATTCGCACGCGTACCGACTACCAGTTCGTCGTGATCAAAGCCCTCACGCCGGGCTGCGATGGATGTCCAAGTGAAAGGGGCCCCGCGATTTCCTGGGGCCCCTGAGCTCCGCTTGGATCTTGAAATCGCACCGTAGCACGACCATCGCGCTAACAATTATAACGAGAGAATAGCCCAACTACAAGGTGGGTCACACCTGGGTCACGCCGCCCGAGCACTCTGGAGGCGACTTCCACGGAGAGTGACCATGCACGCCGCCGCCCGGATCGCCCTCGCGCTCTTCCTTGCCCTTCCAGCATCGGCCCAGGCCCAGAACGGCCCGGCGCCCATCTCCGGTCCCAGGGCTACCCCGCTCTTCGCCGCCGGCACCAGAGGTCCGCTGGCGCAGCCGCTCGCCCGCGACAAGGTCGATCCCGCAATTCGGGAGATCCAGGCCACCCACTGGCAGAAAGGTGCGATCATCGGCGGGTTGGGCGCCGGCCTCCTCCTGGGGGCGTTCAATGAAGGAATGTGCAGAATGGAATCGAGGGACTGCGGCGGGGCATTCATGGCGGGCTTCGTCGGGGGTGGCGTCCTCGGCGGCATCCTCGGCGCGTTGGTGGGCGGACAGTTCCCCAAAGACTAGCCCTGAGTCGCAGATGTCACGTGCAATTCCTGGCAGTGAGACGCGCACGACCATTGGCACAGGAGTCGCTAATTCCCCTCGGCACCGAGAACCTTCCCCGCCCTGCTGGGCACTTTTCTCGACCGAGGCGTTAGATGAAGAGCAGGAACCTGTCCGGCGCGCTGCTATTGGGCGCTATCCTGTGGCTTTCCGGCTGTAGCGACGACACGACGGCTCCCGGCAGCGACATGGTGTCAAGCCGGACCCCGACCGCGGCCGCGACCCCGGAGCAGGTGACGCTCGCGGCCGAGGTGCGTCAGCTCGCGGCTGCCGCGGGGATCACCCCGTTGGCCCGGCCGGCGGCTGTCCGCCCGGAGCTGTTTCGTCTCGGCCAGATGCTCGCCTTCGATAAGATCCTCAGCGGCAACCGCGATATCTCCTGTATGAGCTGCCACCTGACCAAGCTCGGCACCACCGACGCCCGCAGCGTCGCGGTCGGTCAAGGGGCCACCGGGCTGGGGCCGTCACGGGTACACCCGCAGAACCGCTTCGTGCACCGGAGCGCGCCCGCGCTCTTCAACCTGCACGCGATGGACGCTCTCACCTGGGACGGCCGCGTCTTCCGCGATCCGCAAGGCGTGATCCGCACACCGGGCGCGAACCTGCTCTCCGGGCAGCGCGCGCTGCTGGACTTCGGCCCGCTCTCCGCCCTGCCGATGATGCCGGTGCTGTCTCGCGTCGAGATGCGGGGCGACGTCGGCAATCCCGGCAACGAGCTCGCGGCGATCGCCGACAACGATCACCAGAAGACCTGGAAGTTCCTGATGCGCCGGCTGGGCGCGATCCCGGAGTACCGCACGATGTTCGAGGCGGCGTATCCGGCCGTAGGCTTCGACAACATGAACTTCGCCCATGCCGGCAACGCGATGGGCGCCTGGATCGCCGGCGCGTTCGCCTTTACCGGCACCCCCTGGGACCGGATGCTCGCGGGCAACAACGACGCGATGACCGAAGTCCAGCTGCGCGGTGCGCGAAGCTTTCTGGGCACCGCCAAGTGCGCCCAGTGCCACAGCGGGCCCACGTTCAGCGACGGCAAGTTCCACAACGTGGCCACGCCGCAGGTCGGCCCCGGCTTCGGGAATGGCGCCGACGGGCACGACGACTTCGGCCGCGAGCGGAAGACCGGCGACCCCAAACACCGCTACCAGTTCCGCACCGCGCCGCTCCGCAACGTGGAGCTGACCGCCCCCTACGGGCACGACGGCGCCATCGTCAACCTGCGCGACTGGGTGGACCACTACAGCCAGCCCGACCTCAAGCTGCGCAACTACAGCACGGCGCAGCTCGAGCCGCTGCTCCAGACCACCTTGCAGCCTACGGCGGACGGCATCATCGCGACCCGCGACTTCCGGATCAAGAAACTGGTGCTGACCCCGGAGGCGGTCGATGAGATTACCGAGTTCCTGAAGGCGCTCACCGATCCCGGCGCGCGCAACCTCCACCCGGCGGTCCCGCTCGCCGTGCCCAGCGGACTGCCGGTAGACGACCTCCCTTAACCTCAGGAGAGGGAGGAAGGGCATCGGGGTCGTGCGCAGTCGCACGACCCCGATGTTTTTGGCGGGACGGGAGCCGCTAGTTCCTGGGGTGCTTGGGGATCAGCAGCACCGGCAGGCTCCGGCCGCTCCCGCTCTCGATGATTCGGGCCAGGATCTCTCCTTTCTCGTTGATGTCGTGCGCCGAGATCAGGCTGTCGGAGAAGCCGAACTCGGCCAGACCATTGAGATTCTTCATCCGTCCGTCCTCCCAGAGGACCGCTTTGCTGACGCCGGCCGCGCTGGCGGAGGCGCCCACCACCTGGCGTTGGGAATTGATGCCGAGCGCCTGGCTGGTGCTGTCCCCCGGCAGGCGGTCGAGGCTGCGGATCCCGCCCTGCTTCGTCCAGAGAAACGCGAGCGGCGCCAGCTCCAGCTCATCGGCTAGACCCGGCGGATTGGAGAAGCCGACCACGTCGCCCCGCTCGCTGATGGCGGTCGGCGTGTGCCAGTTCTTCCCGCCGAGGTTACCGAGGTCCTTCACCTTGCCGTCCTCCCACATCACCGCCCGCTGGGCGCTCTCCCGGCCGACGGCGACGTCGCACTCACCGGAGATTCCCACCGCCTGGCCCCGGCCGTTGATGTCGGTGGCGGCGGAAGCGGTGTGCCCGGGATAGGGACGCAGCTGCCGCTTCCGCCCCTTCTTCGGCTCCCACAGCACCGCCCGGAAGCCGAGGACCTGCGGCACATCACAGGTGTCGTCCTCGACATCGGTCTCGGCCCAGCCGACGATCTGGCCATGGTTGTTGACCGCCGCGGCGTAGCTGTTGTGGCCGCCGAGCGTGGACAGCGGCTTCATCTTGTCGCCGTCCCACCAGAAGCCGCGGCAGATATTGCCGGTCACCGCCGGGAAGAAGACGGAACAGCTCCACTCCTGCCCCAGGGGGTCAGGCCGCCTCGTCTCGGCGATGCCCACCACCATCCCGTGGTCGTTGAGGCCGTGCCACTGCACGTTGCTGTGGGGGCCGCCGAGGGTCCCGAGATCGATCACGCGGCCGAACCGCCAGAGTACCGCGTGGCGGATCGAGTCGCCCTCGAAATTGGAATATCCCGCGGCCCAGCCTCGCTCATTCATGCCGGCGCCACGGTTGGAGCGTCCGCCCAAGGTTTCATCCAGCTTGATGACGCGATATCGGATCGGAGTAGTGTGAGAGGAGAGCTGCTCGGTGGGCTGCATGACCTTCGCTTCGTCCGCGCAGCCCGAGAGCGCGGCGAGCAGGGCGACTGACAAGATCTGGCGCATGGGGTCTCCGGCGTTGGAGGTGTGCGCCCACCGTAGTTCGCCGTGCTGAGGATCGCCTGCCGGAATCGGACTTCGAATCGCCGGTGCGTGGGGGAGGTGGTACGATCGCCGGGCGATTGCGCACTTGCAGCGCTCGCCAGGCGGGCGTCCGGGTCCGGTGGCAAGTGCTAAAATCGCCCGGCGATCGTACCACCTCCCCCACTCACCCAGAGGCACCGGGAAGTCGTAAGCAGGGCCAGCCGATCCCGGACGGTCGTGTGAGCGAGGCCGGGGCAGGCGCGCTGGGCGATTTTAGCACTTGCCAAAGGACCCGAACGCCTGCCTGACGAGCGCTGCAAGTGCGCAATCGCCCGGCGCGTCTGCCCCGGCCTCGCTCACTATCACCTTTACTCGCCTACTCGCCTCGAGACATCACAATCATCGCCGTCCCCAGTTGACGGACGCGCATGGCACCGCGACTGTTCGACTCCATGCGCCCAACCCTCTTCGCATTGCTCCTCGGCGTCGCGGCCTGCAACAACGCCGAACATACCGCAGCTCCGGACCCGACCCGGCTCGACGGCATCGCCCGTCGCTACGTCATCCTCGGCCTCAACCTCGGCCACCACGACGCGAACTACATAGACGCCTACTACGGCCCCGATTCGCTGCGCACCGCGGCGGATGCGGAATCCCTGTCGGTGCCGCAGATCCGGAGCGCCGCCGAGTCGCTCATGAAGGAGCTGGGCGACAGCGTGCCCGCGTACGCCGATTCGATGGTCGGGCGGCGCCATCGCTACCTGCACGCGCAGCTCCGCGCGATGGCCGCCAGGGCGAGGATCGTCGGCGGCGACACGCTCAAGTTCGACGAAGAGGCGAAGGAGCTGTACGACGCGGAGCCGCCGCACTACGGCGACGCCCATTTCGACTCGCTGCTCGCGCGGCTCGATTCGGTGCTGCCCGGGCGCGGTCCGCTCGCGGCCCGCTACCAGAAGTTCCGGAGCCGAGTGGTCATCCCCGCGGGGCGCGTCGATACCATCTTCAAGACCGCGATCGCCGCGTGCCGGGCGCGCACCGCCGCGCATCTGACGCTGCCCCAGGGCGAGCGCTTCGACCTGGAGTACGTGAAGGGCACGTCCTGGAACGCCTACAACTGGTACAAGGGGAACTACCACAGCCTGATCCAGGTCAACCTGGATTTTCCGGTGCCCCTCGACCGCGCGGTCGATCTGGCGTGCCACGAGGGATACCCCGGCCACCACGTCTATAACGCGCTGCTGGAACAGGCGCTGGTGCGGGAGCGCGGCTGGTTCGAGGTCGCGATGTATGCGCTGTTCAGTCCCCAGTCCCTCCTCTCCGAAGGCACCGCGAACTTCGGGATCGACATGGCATTTCCGCCGGCGGAGCGGCTGGCCTTCGAGCGCGACTCGCTCTTTCCGCTGGCCGGCCTCGACCCGGCGCTCGCGGCGCCCAATGCGGAGGTGCGGGACATCGTGACGGAGCTGAACTACGCCCGAAACGAAGTGGCGCGCGCCTACCTCGACGGCGAGGTGGATGCGGCGGGAGCCCGGTCGCGGATGCAGCGCTACTGGCTCAGCACCCCGGAAGAAGCCGCCAAGACCATTCGCTTCATCGACACGTACCGCAGCTACGTGATCAACTACAACCTCGGACGCGACCTGGCCGCGGGGTGGGTGGATCGGGTGGGAGGGGAGTCGGCGGACGCCCGCTGGACCGCGTTCCGCTCGCTGGTCTCCGAGCCGCACCTCCCCAGCGAGCTCGAGTGATTGCGGTGTTGTTGTTACATCGCCACGTGCGGCGGATGGGGGTCTTCACCCGTCCACCGACGAGTCTCTCGACACTTCGATAGATCTCTCGACACCTCGTGCACTCACCTGCAGGGAAGTCGGGTTCGTGCAGCTTTCTTCATCCCCCGGCGCACAGTAAATCGACGTCTGGTATCTCCGCACCACTGAACGATTTCCCCTGGAACATGCCCCCTAAGTAGTCCCAGCGTTTCTTCTCTCGCAGCAAGGGTTTGCACCGCCAAACCTCCCACGTCTGGCGGCGTGATTTAGGACCCACATTTGCAATTCCACCCTTCCATGCCCAGTCCGATGATCGCAGCCGCCGGCCCGGTCGCCGCGGTCGGCACCCTGCTCCAGGCCTCGATGCGCCTGGAGCGCGAGCAGTGGCTTCCGGCCGAGACCCTCGCCGAGCGGCGTCTGCCGCGGCTGCGGCAGATGCTGGCCCGCGCCGCGCGGACCAAGTTTTACGGGGCGGCGCTCCGCGAAGCCGGACTGAGCCCGAAGCGGTTCGAGCTGTCGGACCTCGCCCGCATGCCACTGGTCGATCGGCAGGTCATCGCCAAGCACGGCATAGAGTCGTTCCTCACCACTTCGCCCGACGGCCTGGTGAACGTGTTCACCTCGGGTTCCACCGGCACGCCGGGCCGATTCCTCCGCTCGAAGATCGAGGAAGCCGATTACTCGGCCCGCTGGTGGCGGGTCTATTCGGCGTACGGCTGCAGCGTGTGGGACGCGCAGGTGAACGTCGCCATCGTGGATAAGCCCGATCGGGGCGGCCCGATCACGATGCTGCGCAAGATGGGGGTGCTGCCGCGGGTGGAGCGCTTCGCCTCGGACGCGCCGCCGCAGCAGGTGCTGGAGCGGGTCACCGCGACGATGCCTCCGATCCTGACCGGCTATGCCGGCGCGATCCAGGCGCTGGCCGACCACGTGGTCACCACCGGCGCGAAGATCCAGCCGCCGCGGGCCGTGTTCTGCACCGCGATGGAGGTGACCGACCGCTGTCTCGAGCTGGCGGAACAGGCCTTCCAGGCCCCGGCGGTCGATGTCTATGTCACCAACGAGTTCGGCGTGATCGCCTGGTCCTGCCCGGTCCGCCGGGACCTCCTGCACGTGAACGACGACTCGTTCGTGATCGAAGTCCTGGATCCCGACGGCAATCCGGTTCCCGACGGCACGGTGGGCGAGCTGGTTATGACCAGCCTCGGCCTCACCTCGATGCCGCTGATCCGGTACAAGATGGGCGACATGGCGGCCAGCATCGGTGAGCGCTGCGAGTGCGGCCGCGGCCTCGGCCTGCTGAGCCGGGTTCACGGACGGACCGCCCACGCGATCAAGCGGCCCAGCGGCGCGCTCATCACCACCCCGTTCGTCACCAGCCTCTTCGGCCGGGCCCACGCCCACGAGTGGGTCCGGGGGTTCCAGGTGCGGGAGGAGCCCGGCCGCCGCCTGCGGTTCCTGATCGACCTCCGCCGGACGCCGTCGGAGAGTCAGCGCACCGCGCTGACCGTGTCGGTCGAGTCCGCGGTGGGCCAGGACTTCCAGATCGCCTTCGAGGTGGTGGACCGCATCCCCCCCGCCCCCAGCGGCAAGCAGCAGTTCGTAGTCCCCCTCGCCAGCTGAGGCCCCCACCAGAAAAGCGGGAAAAGTGAAAGGTGAAAGGGGGGTACGCTGAGAGGCGTATCCCCTTTTCCCTTTTCACTTTTCACCTTTCCCGCCGTTCGCTGAGAATCCACGTCCCCTCAGGACGTCTCACGAGTAACCAACCACCAACAAGGGGAGACACATGGGGTTTTCGGCTCGGCGGCTCGCCGCCATCGCTCGCGCGGCGCTGATCGCAGCTGTCGCACTCTCGGTAGCGTCGCCGGCTGCGGCGCAGTTCGGCGGTCTCAAGAAGAAGCTGAAGTCGGTCGCGGCGCAGGAGGCCGTGGATGAGGCAGTGGGCGGGGACGAGGCCGGCGAGGAGACCGGCGCGGTCGCCGGACCGGCCGCTCCCGCCGCAGGGGACGACGACGGCGGGACCGTAGTGCTGACCGAGGACGTGATCGCCCGGCTGATCGCCGGCCTCAAGGCGGGCCAGGCCGAGCGGGATGCGGCCGACAAAGAAGACACCCCGTACGGCCGCTACAAGCAGGCGCAGGCCGCCTATCAGGTCGCGGAGCCCAAGTGCCAGCAGGCGCAGCAGGGCTTCATCGATCGCATGGTCGGGAACGAGAAGATGGGCCAGACGTACAGCCACTTGGTGGAGAAGATGGTGCAGGCGCAGAGCGCGGGCGACATGAAGCTGGTCCGGGTCTACGAGGACTCGTCGAAGGCGATGATCGATCCGTCCTGCACCGTCCGGCGGCCGGAGGAGCCGAACGACTTCTACCAGACCCACCGCGCGGTCAACGAGCGGGCCGAGCAGGCGACCATCAAGCAGTCGGGCCTTTCCCGCAGCGAATATTCCCAGGTGCGCGAGCGGGTCGAGACCGTTCTCCGCAAGGGCACCCCGGCCGGCGACATCTCGGCGTCCGAGAAGGCCGCTGTCGAGGCGAAGGCGGGCGAGCTGAAGCAGCTCCTCAACCTGGGCGATGCGTAACCGTCGGACGTGGGTGCGCAGGGCGCTGGCGGCCGCCGCGGTGGCGGCCGTCCTCGCCGGCGCGAGCGGAGCGGCGTCCGCGGGAGCGGATCGCCACGGCGCCGCGCTCGCCGTTCGGGCCGGCGGCCGGTGGGTGACCTGGTGGCGCCGCGACGCCGCTCCGACGCGGTGGGACCGCCGCGCTCCGCTCGCGCGGCGAGTCACCTGGCGGAAGAGCGCGCACGGCGTCGAGTGGGGCGAGCTCCAGCTCCGGGGCGCGAGCGAGGCGTGGCGCACCCGGGTCGTGGTCGTGCGGATCGATCCTCGACGGGTGTCCCTCTCCCTCGACCCCGCCTTCACCCAGGAGCGAAGCTGGACCGTCGATGACGCGGCTGGGGAGGATCTGCTCGCATTCGCCGCCGGACAGTTCCGCGAGTCGCTGCCCTGGGGCTGGGTGGTGACGCAGGGTAGGGAGATCCTGGAGCCGCAGTACGCGCCGCTGGCCGGCGCGGTTGTGCTGAACCGGTCCGGCGCGGTCCGGGTGGTCCCGCCCGACAGCGTCGCCGCCGAGCGGGAGCGCGGGACCGCGCGGGAGGCGTTCCAGAGCTACCCGATGCTGCTGCGCGACGGGGTGGTCCCCGCCCCATTGATGGAGCCGGGGCTGGGCGTGAACGTGGGGCACCGCGATGCCCGGCTCGCGCTCGGCACCCAGGCGGACGGGCGGGTGATCGTCGCGCTCACCCGGTTCGACGCCCTCGGCAAGACGCTCGGCCGGGTGCCGTTCGGCCTCACGGCGGGTGAGATGGCCGCGGTGATGGGCGCGCTCGGGTGCCGCCACGCACTGCTGCTCGACGGCGGCATCTCGGCTCAGCTCAGCCTGCGGGATCAGGACGGCGAGGTGCGCACCTGGCCCGGGACCCGGAGCGTCCCGCTGGGTCTGGTCGGCCGGGCTCGGTAGGGCTGTAGAATTGGTGCATGACCGACGTCGTACTCGCCTGGAGCGGCGGGAAGGACAGCGCGCTGGCGCTGGCGGCACTCCGCGCCGACCCGCGGTACCGGGTCGCGGCGCTCCTCACCACGATGACCCGCGGCTACGACCGGATCAGCATCCACGGAGTGCGCCGGTCTGTCCTTGAAGCCCAGGTGCGTGAAGCCGGCCTGCCGCTGATCGAAGCCATGATCGACCCGGGAGCGTCCAACGCCGACTACGAGGCCGCCTTCGGCCAGGCGTTGGACTCCGCCCGCCGAAGCTACCCCGGCATCCGCCACATCGCGTTCGGCGATCTCTTCCTGACCGACGTCCGCGCCTACCGCGAGGCGCTGCTGGCCCGGCTGGACTGGACCGGCGTCTTCCCGATCTGGGGCCGCGACACGGCCGCGCTGGCCCGCAGCTTCGTGGCCGAGGGCTATCGCGCGATTCTAACCTGCGTCGATACCACCCAACTCGCCGCCGAGTTCGCCGGCCGGGAGTTCGACGGAGCACTGCTGGATGAGTTGCCGGAGACGGTGGATCCCTGCGGCGAGCGAGGCGAGTTCCACACCTGCGTCCATGCGGGGCCGATCCTGGCCCATCCCCTCCCGCTCACCACCGGCGAGCGGGTGCTGCGGGACGGGCGCTTCCAGTACTGCGACGTGCTTCAGCGCGAGAACCAGTAGGAGACCTTGGCCAGCAGGGTGTTGTTGGCCCGCCGGCGGAACAGGTCGCTCATATCGCCGCCGACGCTGCGGACGCCCTCGTGTTCCTCGAAGCCGTCCCGCCCCTGACTCCAGACCAGGAAGAGCGTCGAGCCCGGCCGGTACTCCCAGCGGAAGACCACGTTGGAACGGAACTCCTGCACGTTGAACCCACCGGGATCGTCCGCGATGTCGGGATCGCCGAAGGGACGGTATCGGTCGTCGTAGGAGGCGGCTCTCGGCGCCGCCAGCTCACGGACGTCGCTGTAGGTGCCCTTGGAGATGAAGGGCGAGGCATAGACCTGAAGGGAGATGTCGGGCGTGAAGGTGTAGCCCAGCCGCCACGTCAGGCTGTACGTCTTCTGCCTCAAGTGCGCGAAGGTCGCCTGAGCGTCGCCGCCGAGATCGGTGAAGGTCCCGAAATACTGGGTGTCGTTGCGGTTGTGCTCATAGGTGGCCGCGAGTGAGGTGGTGAAGCGCGACGACACCTTGAGCTCCACCTCCGGCTCCAGCGTGATCCGCTCCGACCGGCCGCGGTCACCCCGCCAGTAGTCCACCGACACCTCGGGCACCAGCGCCATGCGGTCGTCGCCCTCGATCACCAGCCAGGGAGCGATGTACGGGTCCTGCCGGACCGCCGGCCCGCCCCGGGCGCAGCGGTCGCAGTAGGTCGCGCCGAGCTGGCCCAGCGTGCCGCCCATGTGCAGCCACCAGCGGTTGTTGAACTGGGTGTGCACGTTGGTGTTGAAGGCTCGCTCGGTAGGCAGGCCGGCGACGCTCCAGTGCTCCCAGTTGTTGAAGTTCCAGCGCAGCTCGCGGAAGAGGCGGTTGGGATTCCGGAAGGTCAGCGTCGCCCAGGAGGTCCACTGCTGCTGGTCGGCCTGGCGGAGAAATCCGATGTCGTTGATCTCGAAGCCAGCGGTGCGCCGCTGATACGCGGTCTCGAACTGGAGCCGGCGCCCACCCACCTTGGCGAACCGCACCTCCATGTTGGTGCCGGTCAGCGAGGTGCGGGTCGAATCGAACTCGAGGGGTCCGTCCGGACGCTGGTACAGATGCACCGGATCCCGCTGGGTGCGCGCGATGGCCTCGGGCGATCCGGCCACCCGGCTGATGTCGACGGAGCCCGACACCTCGTAGGTGCCGGAGAACCGGCGCCGCGCGTCGAGGCCGCCGCTGTAGGCGCTGTTGTGGAGATAGCTGTCGGTCGAGGGGTCGAGCGAGCGGTTCACCGCGGTAGCGATGAAGCCGAGGCTGGCGTCCCCGTTGTCGAGATCCTGGTTGCCCCGGGCGACCGCGTAGTTGGTGGCCGGCTCCAATGTCCTGCCCCCGATGCCCGCCACGTTGTCGGTGACCACGTCCATCACCCCGATCGAGAAGCCTCCAGGCATCCGGCCGGTGACCTTCGCGGCTCCGAGAATCCGCGTCGAGGCGGCGTTGGACTCGTCCTCATAGACCTCGCTGAGCTGCGGCGAGCGCCCGATGCGGCGGGAGTAGAACAGACCCTCGCCGGTGCTGCAATCCACCACCACCACGCAATTGACGTTGAAGGTGAAGAGGCCCTTCCCTTCCACGAAGAACGGCCGGCGCTCCTCGAAGAAGGTCTCGAACGCGCCCAGGTTGAGCTCGGAGGGATCGGCTTCCACCTGGCCGAAATCGGGATTGACGGTGGCGTTGAGCAGGAGATTCGAGGCGACCCGGTATCGCACGTCGCCGCCGACCGTGACTTCCTGGTCGCGGGCGTAGCCCGCCGAGGCGGGTCCCTGGACGTTCTTGGTCAGCACGTAGGGGACGACTTCCGCATGACCCGGACTCGCGAGACCCGAAAGGCCCGTCAGCTCGCCGAACTGCGAGGTGAACCCCGACCGCGAGGTGCGATACAGCGGCCAGGTCACCGTCTCACCATGCCGCTGGATGACCCGCCAGAGCAGCACGCCGAAAGTGGCGTCGCCCTTCGCCGAGTAGTGCAGCTGAGAGAGGGGGATCCGGTACTCGGCGGTCCAGCCGAGCGAATCCACGCCGGTGGCCACGTCCCACACGCCATCCCACGCGACGTCCTCGTTCCCGTCGTTGAAGATCGCGTAGTCGGTCTTCACCCCGCCGGGGGTAACGACGAACTCGTAGCCGGTGCGGCGGTCGTGATAGGGATCGAGCAGCAGGATCACGTGGTCCGACGCGGTCTGCTCGTCGCGGCGGGAGAGGAGGCTGATGATGCTGTCGGGATGGGGATCGAACGCGCGGACGAAGACATAGAGGTTACGGGCGTCGTAGGCGAGCCGGGCCTCGGTCCGGAACCGGGCCGCGGCCCCCTCGCTCGGCTTCGCCTGGAGGAACTGATCCACCACCGGCGTCGCCCGCCAGACGGCGTCGTCCTCCCGGCCGTCGAGGACCGGAGCCTCGGCCGCGGCCGTCGCCCGCACCGACCTCGCTGCCGGAATCTGCGGCGGAGCCGCCGCCTGGGGCGGAACCGCCGCCTGGGCCTGAAGAGCCAGCAATGCGCCTATCCATAGAGCCACGTTGGAACACTCGGCAGGAGTTACGGCGTTAGACACCGGCACGCGCCGCAGGGTTGTATCACGAGCTTCCTCTTGACAGTCAAGATATCGCGGCGTTAGGCTCGACCCATGACCGAACCGAGCACCGACGTCATCCAGGGTACTCTGGATCTCCTGATCCTCAAGTCGCTCAGCCTGCAGCCGATGCACGGCTACGGCATCGGCCGTCGCATCGAGCAGATCTCCCGAGGCGTGTTCAAGATCAACCCCGGGTCGCTGCTCACCGCGCTTCAGCGTCTGGAGCGGGCCGGCTGGCTCGACGCGGAATGGCACCGGACCGAGAACGGCCGACGGGCCCGGTTCTACCGGCTCACCCGGGCCGGCCGGAAGCAGCTCGAGGTGGAAACCGCCGACTGGACCCGGCGGGTGTCCGCCATCACTCGATTGCTGGAGACGGAGGCCTGAGGCCATGACACTCTGGCGCCAGCTCACTCGCGGCATCGGCCGGCTCGCCCACCGGGCCGAGGCCGAGCGGGACGTGACCGACGAGGTGGCCCACTATCTGGAAGAAGCCGCGGCGGCGCACCAGGCCCGCGGGCTTTCGCGGGAGCAGGCGCTTCGGGCCGCGCGGATGGAGCTGGGCGGCGTCACCCAGGCGGAGGAGCAGGTGCGGTCGTACGGCTGGGAGAATGCGCTGGACGCACTCGCCGCCGACCTCCGCTTCGCGGCACGGCGGCTGCGGGCCGCACCCGGCTTCACCGCGGTCGCGGTCCTGACTCTCGCCCTCGGCATCGGCGCCACGACCGCGATCTTCAGCGCGGTCAACCCGATCCTGTTCCGTCCGCTGCCCTATCCCGACCCGGGCCGGATCACGATGGTGTGGGATTACGCCAGCGATTTCGGCCGGCTGGAGCCCACCTTCGGCACCTACAGCGAGATCTCGGAGCGGAGCCGGTCGTACGCCGCGCTCTCGGTCCAGCGAGTCTGGCTCCCGACGGCACAGGGCACCGCCGAGCCTGAGCGCCTCGACGGGCAGAGGGTCACTCGCGACTACTTCCGGGTTCTCGGCGTGGGACCATCGCTGGGCCGCGGCTTCCTGCCGGCCGAAGACCGGCTGGGTGGCGCCAAGGTCGTGGTGCTGAGCGATGGACTCTGGCGCCGGCGCTTCGGCGCGGACTCCGCGATTCTCGGCCGGCAGGTGGAGCTGGACGGCGACGGCTACACCGTCGTCGGCGTGATGCCCCGGGGCTTCGAGGATCTGCTGGCGCCGTCGGCCGAGGTGTACACCACGCTTCAGTACGACATGTCGCTCGACCAGGCGTGGGGCCATCACCTCCGGATGGCCGGCCGGCTCCGTCCGGGCGTGAGCGTAGAGGACGCCGACCGTGAGCTCGACGCGATCGCCGGGGAGCCGGTCGCGGCGTTCGCCCGCCCCGAGTGGGCCGCGCTGACGAACGGGCTCTCACCCGTCGGGCTCCAGGACGATATCACGCGCGGCGTTCGCCCTGCCCTCCTGGGCGTCCTCGCGGCCGCGTGCGTGGTCCTGATGCTCGCCTGCGTCAACGTGACCAATCTGCTCCTTGCGCGCGGAGTCCAGCGGCGCGGCGAGTTCGCGCTGCGCGCCGCGCTCGGCGCCGGCCACCGGCGGCTGGTGCGCCAGCTGCTCACCGAGAGCCTGGTGCTCGCCGCGCTCGGCGGGGCGGTCGGCATCGCCGTGGCCTTCCTGGGCGTGCGGGCGCTGGTGGCGCTGAGTCCCCCGGGATTGCCGCGGGCGGACACGATCGCCGTGGACGGCGCGGTGCTCGGCTTCGGGCTCGCGCTCACCACGCTGATCGGTCTGGTCTTCGGGCTCATGCCCGCGCTGCAGGCATCGCGCAGCGATCCGGCCCATGGCCTGCAGCAGGCCTCGCCACGCGGAGGCGGCGGCCACGGGCACCGCCGGGTAGGGGCGGCTCTGGTCGTCGCCGAGGTCGGGCTCGCGCTGGTCCTCCTGGTGAGTTCGGGGCTGCTGCTCCGCAGCCTTCAGCGGCTGTTCGCGGTGAGCACGGGGGTCGATTCCTCGAACCTGCTGACCATGCAGGTGCAGACCGCCGGCCACCGCTTCGACGATGACAGCACGACCCACCGGTTCTTCTCCCAGTCGCTGACGGCGGTGCGGAGCATCCCGGGCGTCACCGCGGCCGCGCTCACCAGCCAGCTTCCCATGAGCGGCGAAGAGGACCTGTACGGGGTGCACTTCACGCCCGCCGTGGCCGGGGACCCGGGCAATGAGAAGGGCGGGTACCGGTACGCGGTGAGCCCGGGCTACATCGAGACGATGGGCATTCCGCTCAAGCGGGGCCGGGTGTTCGACCAGCGCGACCGGGCCGGCGCGCCGATGGTGGCGCTGATCAGCGAGTCCGTGGCGCGACGGAGGCTGCCGGGGCTCGATCCGATCGGCCTCCAGGTGATCGTGGGCAGCCAGGGGCCGTACGCCATCGTCGGCGTGGTGGGCGACGTGCGGCAGGTGTCGCTGGCACTGACTGAGTCGGAGGCGGTGTATATCCCCGCCGAGCAATGGGGCTTCACCGACCGTGCCCTGTCGCTCGTGGTGCGTACCCGCGCGGAGCCGATGGCGGCGGCGCCCGCGGTCCGCCGCGCGATCTGGTCGGTCGATCGAGACCAGCCGATCGTGCGGCTCGCGACCATGGACGAGCTGGTCGCCGCGAGCGCGGCCGAGCGGCGGTTCGCCCTGATCCTGTTCCAGGCGTTCGCGATCACGGCGCTGGTGCTGGCCGGGGCCGGGATCTACGGCGTGCTCTCCGGCAGCGTGGCCGAACGGACTCGTGAGATCGGCGTCCGCGCCGCGCTGGGCGCCTCGCGCGCCGAGATCGTCGGCCTGGTCCTGCGGCAGGGGATGACGCTGACCGGCCTCGGCGTCGTGATCGGGGTCGCGGGCGCGATGGCCGCCACCCGTGGTCTCGTGGCGATGCTGTTCGGCATCTCGCCGCTCGATCCGGTCACCTACCTCGTCATGATCACGCTGCTGGCCGGCGTCGCGGTGGCGGCCTGCGGAGTGCCGGCGTGGCGGGCCGCCCGGGTGGATCCCGCGAGCACCCTTCGGGCGGACTCGGCGCCGTGGTAGCGATCGCGCTCGCGCTGCTGCTCGGCCTCACGATCTGGGCCGGGCTGCGGTGGGAGCTGCGAAGTCTTCGGGGCTACTATCTGGCGGTGGCGGGCGCGCTGGCGATCTGGGCCAGCACGCTCGCGTTCGTGAACACCTATGCCGTCATCCTGCCCATGGTGATCGGCGCCCTCGCCAGCCTGATCCTGGCTCTGGTCGGCATCCGCGGCGCCGTGCGGGCCCACCGCGCGGGCGACGGCGCCCGGGACTTCTGGATCGCCGGGACCGCCGCGGCGCTGCTGCCCTTCCTTCTGATATTCGTCTTCAGTTTCCGCTAACGTTCTCCGATGGACATACCGGTCGGGCTCATCGGCTTCGGCTTCGCGGGGCGGACCTTCCACGCCCCGCTCATCGCCTCCACACCCGGGCTCGCGCTCGCCGTCGTCGGCTCCCGGCGGGGAAACGTGCCGGTGTCGCGGTATCCCGGCGTGTCGATCGTCTCCGACCCGCTGGCCGCCGCGCGCCATCCGGCGGTCGATCTCGTCGTCATCGCGACCCCGAACGACAGCCACGTGCCGCTGGCCGAGGCCGCGCTGGCCGCCGGGAAGCACGTCGTGGTCGATAAGCCGTTCACCGTCAAGCTGAGCGATGCGAGGAGACTGTCGGCCCTGGCGTCGGCGGCCGGGCGGGTGCTCTCCGTGTTCCAGAACCGGCGCTTCGACAGCGACTTCCTCGGCATCGCGCGGGAGATCGAGCGCGGGCGAGCCGGGCACGTGGTCGAGCTGCGCTCGGAGATGAGCCGGTACCGCCCCGAGGTGCGCGACCGATGGCGGGAGCGGCCCGAGCCGGGCTCCGGCATCTGGTACGACCTCGGCCCCCACCTGATCGACCAGGCGATGGTGCTGTTCGGCCCGCCCGACAGCGTGTTCGCCGACCTCAGGATCCAACGGCGCGGCGGGGAGACGGTGGATTGGTTCCACGCGGTGCTGGGTTGCGGGGACACGCGGGTGGTGCTCAGCTCCGGCATGCTCGCCGCCGATGGCGGGACCCGATTCGTCCTGCGCGGCACCGGCGGCAGCTTGATCAAGGAGCGAGGGGACCGCCAGGAGCAGCAGCTGATCCAGGAGGAGGTGCCCGGTGCACCCGGGTGGGGTGACGATCCGGATCCGATGAGGTGGATCGGGCCGGGCGGAGAGACGGCCGAGCTCGCCGCTCCGCCGGGCGACTACCGCCGGTACTACGAGTCGGTCCGCGACGCGATCGGTGGAAAGGGACAGCCGGCGGTCACACCGGCGCAGGCGTGTGCCGTGATGGCGGTGATCGAGGCGGGACTGCGCTCGGCGGCGGAGGGACGCGTGGAGGTCCCGGAGTACACCGAGGCGGAGCATAGGGCCTGGCTCCCTTGCGCGGGCTCAGACCGGACCTCAGGATAGAGCCAGACAAGGCGGGCACCATGAGCGCAGAGCTCGGCATCACGCACGGGAACCTCGCGCAGCAGGTCCTGACGACGGATCGGCGGATGGACCACCGGTTCTTCTCCGGAATGGCCGTCACCTGTCTGGTCGTGGTCCTCATCGGCTTCGCCCCCACGTACTATCTCGGCCCCCTCTTCGACGCGCGTCCCCTCGCGCCGTTGGTCCACGTTCACGCGTTCCTGTTCACGCTCTGGTCCCTGCTCGTCGTGGTGCAGACGTCGCTGGTCGCGGCCTCCCGCACCGACATCCACCGCCGGCTCGGCGTGTTCGGCGGAGTGCTCGCGGCGCTCATGCTGGCCGTAGGCACCGCTACCGCCATCGTCGCGGCCCAGCACGGGGTCGGTCCCCGAGGGCGGCCGCCACTGGAGTTCCTGGCCGTGCCGCTCGGCTCGATACTCGTCTTCGCAATCTTCATCGGAGCAGGCCTGTCCCAGCGACGTCGCAGCGAGACCCACAAGCGACTCATGCTCCTCGCCACGATCTCCCTGCTGGGGGCCGCCTTCGCCCGGATGCAGTTCATCGCGACCGGCGGTCCTCGGGTCACCATCGGCGGAACCGCCGTGCTGGTGCTGGTGTGCTTCGGGTACGATCGAGTGGCGCACGGCCGGATCCATCCCGCGTTTCTCTGGGGTGGGCTGTTCCTGGTGTTCTCGCTGCCCGCGCGGTTCGCGCTCGGCGGGACGGAGGCGTGGCTTGCCTTTGCGAGATGGCTGACCGGCTGACCGGTACGAATTCGAGAGCAAGAATCCGAGTGCGCCCCCCGTTCCTCGCTGATAGACTTCCGGCGTGTCAGGAGACGTCGTGAGCAAGTCATCGAGGAGTAAACGGATGTCCATCAGCTCGACGAAGACCAAGGATCTGGCCACCGCCACCGAGCGCGACCCGCGGTGGGCGCGGATGACGGCCCGCGACAGCGGAGCCGACGGCAGCTTCTTCTATTCAGTCCGGACCACCGGGGTCTATTGCCGCCCGTCCTGCGGGTCACGGCTCCCCCGCCCCGAGAACGTGCAGTTCCATTCCACCCGAGCGGATGCCGAGCAGGCGGGGTTCCGCCCCTGCAAGCGCTGCAAGCCCGACCAGCCGTCCATCGCCGAGCGGCACGCGGCGCGGGTGACCGAGGCCTGCCGCCTGATCGAGTCCTCCGCGGTCGCGCCGAGCCTCGAGGACCTCGCCGCCGGCGCCGGGATGAGCCTCTTCCATTTCCACCGGGTGTTCAAGGCGGTCACCGGGCTCACGCCACGGGCCTATGCGGCGGCGCACCGGGGCGAGCGGGTCCGCCGCGAGCTCAAGCGGGCGCCCACGGTCTCGGCCGCCATCTACGAATCCGGCTACAACTCCAACGCGCCGTTCTATCAGGGATCGGATCAGATGCTCGGCATGACGCCGAGCGCCTACCGGGCCGGCGGCGCCGAAGCGGAGATCCGGTTCGCCGTGGGCCAGTCCTCTCTGGGCGCGATCCTGGTCGCCCGAAGCGAGCGGGGAGTCTGCGCGATCCTGCTGGGAGACGAGCCCGCCGACCTGGTGCGCGAGCTGGAGGATCGTTTCCCGCTGGCGACGCTGATCGGGGGCGATGCCGAGTTCGAGGGGCTGGTCGCGAGGGTGGTCGGGCTGGTCGAGCGGCCGGAGGTCGGACTCGATCTCCCGCTCGACGTGCGCGGCACGGCATTCCAGCGGCGGGTGTGGCAGGCGCTGCGGGAGATCCCGGCGGGAACTACCGCCAGCTACACCGAGATCGCACGGCGAATCGGCTCGCCCAAGGCGGTGCGCGCGGTGGCCCAGGCCTGCGCCGGCAATCCGCTGGCGGTCGCGATCCCCTGCCACCGGGTGGTGCGCCAGGACGGCGGACTCTCGGGCTACCGCTGGGGCGTGGAGCGCAAGCAGGAGCTGCTCCGGCGCGAGGCGGGCGCGTGACGGTCGCGGCGCCGGCCCTCGACTGGACCCGAGTGGCCCGCGATCTCGACGCCTCGGGCAACGCGGTGCTGGAGGGGCTGCTTTCCCCCGGCGAGTGCGCGTCGCTGGCGGCACTGTATCCCCGGAGCGAGCTGTTCCGCAGCCGGATCGTGATGGGCAGACATGGGTTCGGCCGGGGCGAGTACCAGTACTTCGCCTATCCGCTGCCGGAGATTTTGGCGGGCCTGCGGAGCGAGCTGTACCCGCACCTTGCGCCGGTCGCCAACCGGTGGAACGAGGCGCTCGGCGCCGGGGTGCGGTATCCGGAGGAGCACGCCGAGTTCCTGGAGCGGTGCCACGCCGCGGGACAGACCAGGCCGACGCCGCTGCTGCTCCAGTACCAGGCGGGCGACTACAACTGTCTCCACCAGGACGTCTATGGCGACCACGTCTTCCCGCTCCAGGTGGCGATCCTGCTCTCCGAGCCGGGCCGCGATTTCACCGGAGGCGAGTTCGTCATGACCGAGCAGCGGCCGCGGATGCAGTCGCGCGCCGAGGTGGTGCCGCTGCGCCAGGGAGACGGCGTGGTGTTCACCGTCCGGGAGCGTCCGGTCCAGGGGACCCGCGGCACCTATCGGGTGAATCTCCGGCACGGCGTGAGCCGGGTGCGCTCCGGGCTGCGGCACACCGTCGGCATCATCTTCCACGACGCGCAGTGACGCCCTAGTCTCCCGCGGGCGGCACCGCCGGCAGGATGATCAGCGAGGGATGCCGGTCGGAGTGCTGGATGCGGATCACGCCGGCCCTGGTTCCGGCCGACTCGATCTCCTGGCCGCCGGTCTGCGGATTCACCGAGAACAGCGGGAAGAACGCGGTCGAGAGCGCGATCCTCAGCCGGTGCCCGGGGAGGAACCGGTTTGCGGTCACCAGCGGGCCGATCCGAAGCCGCGCCACCTCGCCCTGCCGAAGTACCCGCCGCTCCGGACCCCCGTCGCGATAGCTGGCCCGCAGCACCCCGGTGCCCGGACCGGCGAGGTTCCACGCCGTCCCGTCGGGCGCCACGTCGTAGAGCTGGCACCACAGATCGAAGTCCGGCACAGTCGCGCTCGCCGAGATCTCCGCGAGCACTTCTCCCGCCATCTCGTACGCCTCGGTGAACGGCGCCGTCTCGAAGACCGCCACGCCCTTCTTCCCCGGCAACTTGCGATAATCGTGCGAGCCGTAGTCGCCGTCGTAGGGGTCGGCCAGCGGCTTGGCTGGATCGGATCGGATGACGGTCTCGGTCTTGCCGCCCGCGGTGGGGCCGCGGATCAGTCCCCCGCTGCCCGCGCTGGAAACCTGGAGACGGAAGGTGTCCCGCCGGGTTCCCGGGATCGGCCACGCCGGCGACGCCCGCCACTGGTTGGCTCCCATCACGAACAGGCGGACCGCCGGCTCCTGGTCGGCCGGCTCGATGCCCTTCAAGTGACGATCCATCCAGTTGAGCACCGTGCCGGTGTAGTCGATGGCCGCGGAGGGTCCGAACTCCCGGTCGCCCGCCTTGGTCCGCCCGACCGCATCGACGCCGTGAGTCCAGGGGCCCAGCACCAGGCGGGTGCGGGGCAAGTCCTTCGGACGGGTCTCCACCAGCCGGTTGTAGTTGGTGACCGCGCCCATCGGGCCGTAGGGCTCGTCGAACCAGCCGGAGAGGTTGAGCACCGCCGCGCTCACGCTGTCGTAGCGGCCCTCCAGCGCGGCCCACTGCCACCAGGGATCGCGCGGCGGATGCCGCATCCACTCGTAGTACCAGGGCGCGACGCCCTGGAAATCGGGAAGGGTGAGCATCGGCCGGTGCCGCCGCGCCCGAAGTCCGCCGCGCTCCCATGCCGCGGACACTTCCTTGGCGGTCTTCGGACCGGGGCGGTCGAGGCGCGTCCGAAGATCGGGAGCGATGTTGAACCAGACCCAGTCGAGCCAGGACCCGTCCCACACACCGCCGGAGTACCAGAAGCTCTCCGGCGTGGCGTACGTCATCGCCGGCACCATCGCCTTGAGCGACGGTGGCCGCTCCACGGCCGCGAGCCACTGGACCGCACCGGGATAGGACAGGCCGAACGTTCCCACGGTGCCATCGGACCACGGCTGTTTCGCGGCCCATTCGATGGTGTCGTACCCGTCCTTCCCCTCGTGCCGGTAGGGCTCATAGTCCCCGCCGGAGCCGTAGCGGCCGCGCACATCCTGGACGATGACGGCGTAGCCCCGGCCGGCGGCCTCGCGGATGAAGCCGGGACCGGTGGATTCCTCGTCGCGGCCGTACGGCGTCCGGACGATCAGGACCGGCACCCGGTCCGCTCCCGCCGGACGCCAGAGGTGGGCCTTCAGGATCACGCCGTCGCGCATCGGGATGGTGACGGCGGTGTCGATCTGCACATTTTGCCCGGCGAGCACGGACCCGCGAGCAAGGAGAGCGACGCCGATCAACAGGGCGGGAAGGCGAGGCACGAGCGCTCCTGCGAGATGGAAGCGTGGGTCCCAAAGTCTAACGGCATCGGGAGCCGATGTCCGGTACCTTTATCTCGTGACCTCTGATCTCGACGCCGAGCTCGACGGCATCCTCACGTTCCTCCGGACCGCCGAGCGACTCAAGAGCACGCCGCGCAGCGGATGGACCACCGCGGGCGAGCGGGAGAGCGTCGCCGCGCACACCTGGCGGCTCTCGCTCATGGCCGCGGTCCTCTCCGATCGGTTTCCCGGGATAGACCTCGCCCGACTGCTCAAGATCTGCCTGATCCACGACCTGGGCGAGGCGCTCCACGGCGACGTCCCCGCCCCGCTCCAGTCCCAGGACGCGAGCAAGGCGCTCCGTGAGCGCGCCGATCTCCAGTCGGTGCTCGAGCCACTGCCCGAGCGGCTGCGCGAGGAGCTGTCGGGCCTGTGGGACGAGTACGAAGCCGCCCTGACCCCTGAGGCCCAGCTGGCCAAGGGTCTCGACAAGTTGGAGACCATTCTCCAGCACACCCAGGGTCTCAATCCCAGCGACTTCGACTACCGCTTCAATCTCAGCTACGGCCAGGCCTACACCGCCGCCCATCCCATTCTCGCGGCGCTCCGCGCCCGCCTCGACTCGGAGACCGAGGCCCGGGCCCAGGACCCCAGCCCTAACGCCTCGAGCGGGGCCGAACGGCTTGCGGTCGAATTCTTCGGCCGGGTCTGGGGGCCGGAACACGACCTGGACGCCATCGACGAGATGATGACGGAGGACTACGTCATCACCACCGGAGGGACGGTGATCCGGGGACGCGAGGCGTTCAAGGAGTGGGTGCGGCAGTTTCAGACCCGGCTGCTCGACGCGCGGACCGTGAGCGCCGAAGCATTCGCCGACGCCGCGGGCGACCGCATCGTCTCCCGCTGGGTCTGCACCGGCGTCAACAACGGCATGCTCGGCCTGCCCGCCGACGGCCGGCGGGTCTCCTTCACCGGGATCGCCATCTGGCGGGTGCGGGAGGGACGCCTCGCGGAGTGCTGGGTCGAGCGGGCCTCGTGGGAGCTGTACCAGTCGCTCCAGCAGCCGGCGAACGGCGAGGGCCCGCGCTGACGCGTCCCGGACGGGCCGGCACGCTCCTCGCCGCCGCGGTCCACCTCTACACCGCGTCGGGCGTGCTGCTCGCGTTCGCGGCCACGGCGGAGATTTCCGCGCCCGACCCCGATCCGCGGCTGGTCTTCGCGCTGTTGATCGCCGCGGTGCTGATCGACGCGACCGACGGACCGCTCGCCCGGCGCTGGGAGGTCAAGCGTCATCTGCCCGCGATCGCGGGGCGCACGATCGACGACATCGTGGATTACCTCACCTACACCTTCGTGCCGCTGCTGCTGGTCTGGCGGATGGAGTGGGTGCCGGAGCCGGCGCCGGTGTGGATCGCGCCGGCGCTGGTGGCCTCGCTGTTCGGGTTCGCCAACACCGGAATCAAGGACGAGGCCGGCGGGTTCTTTCTCGGATTCCCCTCGTACTGGAACGTGGTGGCGTTCTACGCCGGGCTGCTGGACCGGTTGTACGGGCCCTGGCTCAACGCGGCACTGCTTCTCCTGCTCGCGGTGGCCACGCTGCTTCCGATCCGGTTTCTCTATCCCAATCTCACGCCCCGGCCGTGGCGAGCGCCGGTGATCGTGGGAGCGCTGCTCTGGCTCGGCGTTCTCCTCTGGCTGCTGCCGGCCTATCCCGAGGCGCCCGCCTGGGCCGTGTGGCTGTCGCTGCTCTATCCCGCCTTTTACGCCGTTCTGTCCCTGCGGCTGGCTCGGCGTTGAGGCCTCACTGACCGAGCACGTTCATCACGCCGAGAAAGACGATCGCGCCGGACAGCCGCTCCCGGATGGCGAAGACGAAGGGCCGGTTCACCCGCATCTCACCCGGGGCGGAGGTCTTTCCGATCCCGACCGCGGTAGCAGCAGCGGCCTCGGTACCCTCCTCGTTCACTTCGACGAACGTTTTCTGGTCCACGCGGGTGATGTAGAGCGCATCCGGCGTCACGTCCGCGATCCGCGAGAGATCCGCATCGGGGCCGAATGCGATGCCCATCCCCAGGGTGATCAGATCGTCGTTCAACCGCCGGCCGTATTCCATGCGGAACTTCGGCAGCGTGAGGGCCATCTCCTGCTCCCGGAACCGCCCGCCGAGGGCGCTCCAGGATTCCGGCGTCATCCCGGCCACCAGCTCCGCCGGCGTCTGGTCCCCCCTCGGCAGCAGCACCGTCATGGCGAAGGCGCCGTTGCCGTAGAGCAGGTCCACCGCCTGGTAACCGTCGGCCTCGGTGTAACGGAGGTTGCCCTTCTGCCACATGAGCGCGGCGGTGCGCTCCCGCCCGTCCGCGCCGCGGAAGGGGCCGTCGCGGGTGTCGTCCGGATCGAATGCGCTGCGCCACTTTCCCTTGAAGTGGATGGCGTTGATCAGGAAGAGCACTTCGTCCGGTGAGACGGACTCGAGCAGCCGGGGAATCCTGCCGCCGGTCTTCTGATCGACCCACCCGTTGATCGTCCCGGCCGCGGCCGGGTCGGCGAAATCCAGCGCGGTGACGCCCGCGTCGAAGAACTCTCCGTTGCTTCGGACGAACTCCGGCTCGAGCGGCAGCGCGGCATCGGACCAGATCGAGTTGGCCAGCCGCAGCTCGGCGCGGGAGTCGAGTCCCGTGAGCAGCGCGATCAGATCCCGGTATCCCCGGTTGATCTCGGGCTCGGTCATCCCGCCGAGCCGCAGCGCCGAGCGCATGGCGTCGTAGGTCTCGCCGCCCGCGCCGTTCAACGTCATGCCGAGCGCCACGGAAGCGCTGAGCGGCGAGACGAAGACGTTGGAATCGGGTGGGAGGCCCCGGGTGATCTCCCGCAGCAGATCGAAGGCGAAGGCGTTCGAGCCCTCGACCAACCGTGCCTCCGACCCGGAGAGCGCCCGGGGCAGCTCGCTCAGAATCGGTGGCGGATCGCCGGCGCCCGGGCCGGTGGAGCTGCCGCAGCCGGTCAGGACCAGCAGGGCCAACGGCAATCGCAGCTTGAACATGGGTTCTCTCCGGGCGGAGTGGGGTGGCGGCGTCACTCATCGGGTGCAACCCCTAAGACCCAGGTGGGGAAAGAGATGTGACCGGTCCTCCCGGCCGGGTCACGCCCGGGTCACCCCGCCCCAGCAGCTTCTGCCGCGTGGTGCCGCTCTTGTCGGCCCCGCTATGGGGCCTCATGATGGTGCTATCCAACCCTATCCGTCTCGGGAGGTCCTGTGATCTCTCCGTCCCGCCTGTGCCGCATCGCCATCGGCAGTCTTCTCGTCTGCCTCACGACGTCCGCCGTTGCCCAGGACCAGCCGGTTCCGGCGGCGAAGCGAACCACGATCTGGCTGGGAGCCGGATACGGGCGGGGTTACGCGGAGAATTATCTGGACGATCAGCAGGCGCTGAGCGTCAACCTGTCGGCCCAGCGCGGCAGCCTGCTGCTCTCGACCCGGGTCGCCGCGGTCAGCCACGACCTCTTCGACACGGCGTGGGACATCGGAGTGCTCGGAGGACTGGCGTCGGAAGCGTCGAAGCCGGTGCACGGTGGCCTGGCGCTGGGCCTCGGCTATGCGGAAGTGGAGCGGGGCGGGAGATCGTTGGCGATCCCCGCGGAGTTACAGCTCTTCTGGCGATTCTCTCGCTACGCCGGTATCGGCGCCTATGTCTTCGGGAGCTTCGGCGAGGAGCAGTTCGCGGGCGCGACGCTCGGACTCCAGGTGGGCCGCCTGCGCTAGGGGGCGGGCGCGGCGCTGCTGCGCACGCCGTCGGACACGATCATCTCCACCTCGCCCGAGGTCCGCACCTTCGCCCGCCCACCCCGGGCGAACGAAAGCACCTCGCCGGTCCTCGGGTTCCGCACCATGACCATCGGATGCGCGCCGGCATCCCACTCCAGCTCGGCGCCGGCGCCGGTCCGCGTCATCCTCACCGCCTGGGCCGCCGCGGCGCGGAGCGCAGCGGGCGGACGAGCGACGGCGGTGACGCCCAAGCCCGGACCTGCCAGCGCGATCCGCTCCAGCCGCTCGGCGCCGCGGTCGTCCAGCGGGATCGCGAAGGCGAAGTGGGCCGCGCCGCGGCGCCCGTCTCCGGTCTCCAGCGCGGAGAAGCTCACGCCGAACACCCGGGACCCATCCGCGGCCGTGCCCTCCACCGTGTATGGCCCCGGCCGGGTGGGCAGCGCCGGACGCATCGTCAGGCGGAAGGCGGGCTCGAGTACCGCGCGGCCGTTCACGATCCGGCCCCACACCAAGAGCGCTGGGGCCGGGCGGGATGAGGCGCTGCGCAGGAGCGGCGATCCCCGGAAATTCATGACCGCGCGGTAGGTGTAGTCGCTGATCCAGGCGTTCTGGCAGTAGCCCATGATGTCGGGCGTCTGCCGTGACACGACCTCCTCATCCACCAGGTCGTAGCCGATCCGCTCGATGTTGCCGCCCGGGTACGGGAAGTCGGGATCCTGGTCGGCGGGACCGCCGCAGGGCGAGTGCAGCCGGCCCCAGGTGTGCCCCAGCTCGTGCGCCGCGATGCGTCCCCGGTCGCCCTGCGCGTCGTAGCCGATCGCGACCGGCGTCTCGAGAAAGCCGTTGCCCACCAGACCCGAGCTGTAACCGGTGCGCACGACGCCGTAGTAGTGCCGGTCGCTGCTCTCGGCGATCCAGACCGCGAGCACCTCGCTCAGCACCGTGTTCCAGGCGCCGTTCGCGTCGTCGGGCAGGAGCGAGGCCAGGGTCGTGGTAGTGTAGGTCTCGTGCAGCTCGGTGTCGTGCGCCGAGATCGGATAGATACGCTGGGCCAGTTGCACGTAGGACTCCGCGTTCCCCTCCGTCACCTCCCCTTCGAGATCGTTGGCGCTCTGGCGCACCGGCAGCAGCGTGATGGAGAGCGCCGGGGTGACCCGCACCTGGACCGGCAGCTGACGGTCCGGCCCGGGATAGACGTTGTCGCTCTCGTCCGACTCGGACACGGCGTTGTCCGGATCGACATCGGCCAGCACCTCGAGCCCGGGCCGGATCAGCGAGCCGGGGATCAGCAGGTTCCAGGTGGAGCCGAGGAGCGCATCGTTCCGCTCGGTGGGGACCGTGCCGCCGGGCGCCTCGACGGTGAAGGTCTGCACCAGCGTGCCCGCGTCGAACAGCCGCACCCGGACCTGGGGCGTCGCGCTGTTCGGCTCGTTGGCCAGGGGATACACCCGGAGGAACGCGTCGCGGCCGGCGACCAGCGGCAGGTCGTTGGCGAAGGTCTGGATGCTCTGGGAGAGATGGAAGCCCGCGATCCGGAGATTGAGCGTCGAAGCGACGGGCGCATAGGTCAGCGTGACGGCCGCAACCTCACCGGCGGCGACGGCGGCCTGCTGGCTCGCCGGGCTCGGGGTGTAGATCAGGCCCGCATCGGTCACGTCCTCGCCGGTCACCGAATACTGGCCGGGCGCGAGACCGCCCAGCGTCGTCGTCGCGGTGAGCGCTTCGCTGTAGCCGCCGGGACCCGACACCGCGACCGAGGCCTCCACCCCGGCGGGCAGTCCCGCCACCGTCACCGCGAGACTGCCGGTCACAGCGGAGCAGTCGACCGCGAACGCCGCTGCCGCCGTCTGCCCGGCGACGACCGTGACCTCACGAGGATTCTGTCCCTGCACCGCGCAGTTCCCGTCGAGGCCGCCCAGCTCGACCGAGTGCGCCCCGGCCGTCAGGCCGCTGAAAGTCTGGCTCGCGCTGGTGGCGATGGGGATGGCGGCGCCGCCGTCCATGCTGACGGTGTAGCCCGAGGGATCCACCGGCGTGCCGGTCGTCGTGGTGGTGACTTCGACCGTGCCGGTCGTGGCGCTGCAGGTCACGACGAAGAGCAGATCGGCGGTGCCGCCGGCCGTGATCGTGACCGGCCGGGGGTTCTGCCCGTTGACGGCGCAGTTCGACGCCACGCCGGAGAGCGTCACCCTCGTGGCTCCCACCGCCACCTCCGCCAAGGTCACCGAAGTGCTGGGACCGATCCGCTGGGGCCTCGCGGTGCCGATGGCGTAGAGGTACCCGTCGCCGTCGCGCTCAACGCCCAGCGTGCTGGTCTCGATCTCCAGCGCGCCGGTGGTCGGGGCCGTGAGCTCGCCGCCGCCGCCGCAGGACAGCCAGCATGCGGAGCTCATTCCCAGCAGGAGCGTGCGCCCGAGGGAGCGGGACCAGCGAAAATGTCGCATCGGCGAGTTCGGACGACGAGCGAGTCGTCGTGGAGGCGAAGGGAGGCGTCGCGGGGGGTGACGACAGCCCGTCCAGGATGTGTCGAAGGTGTGGCAGACTACCCAGGCGGGGGCGGAACAGTCAAGAGTTCCGCCCGTGGTCTGCGGAGGGCCGAATTAGCCTTTGCGGGCCAGCTTTCCGTCGCGGATTTCATAGACCCGGGTCCGGATCACGACGCCGGGCCTCCGGTCATCCACCACGCGGACGAACACCACGTTCCGGTCTCCGCCTGAGCGCTCAACGATCCAGCTTCCCGCCGGCGCGCTGCGCGCGATGTTGGAGCAGCTGCGCGCCCTGGCCTGATGGCCCGGCGGCGTTTCCGGCTTCCAGATCCGGCACTGGCCCGGCGGAGGCAGGTGGCCCGGCGGGATGCCGAGCTCGGCCGTGGCGCTGGGGCCCCGGCGGGGGGCCGGCTCGGGCTGCGCCGGCGGCGGGGACGAAATCGGCCTGCAGGCTGCTGCAGCGTAGATCGCAATGCCGGCGGCGGCGAGTCTGGCTGAACGCATCGGAGCTCCTGGTTCCAGGGTCGGTGCCGCCAGGGGTGCAGGGTCTGTGCCCGAGTGGCGGGGCTTGGCCAGCCTCCCGGCTCCCTCGCCCCTCTCGCACTGAGAGACACCGCCCTCCCGACACAAGCTCTTGCGGTGACTTCGAGCCGCCTGCATGGTAGAGCATCCCCAATACGAGGCAGCATTCTGCTCGGCGTGCTCGTCGCACTGGCGTTGGCCGCGTCGACCCCGTCCGCTCGCGCGGTGGATCCGGCGCTGGTGGGCACCTGGAAGCTGGATTACACAGGCGCCGCGATCTTCTGGATCGTGCGGCCGGACGGGACCTACCGCCTGCACGGGCCCGGCGCACGGCCGCGGCAGTTCGGCCGGATGGAGAGCGGGCGCGGACGGTGGTCAGTGAAGGCGGATGTCTGGGCCGACGAGGGCACCTACAAGCTGGCCGGGGCGAAGACCTGGATCGTGACCGGGAAGTACGGCACCGCGACCTGGAAGCAGGTCTGGAAGCCGGCAGAGGGGAGCCCCAAAGCGGTTTCCGGCGCCGGCGCCTGCCGGCTCGCGACGCCGTCGGAGATCTCGAAGGTGCTCTACTCGCCCGCCTTGGGGCGCGAGGACAACCCCAACAAGGCCGAGGGCTGCCGGTACCACGCGCTCTTCAGCAACCTGGACGACCTGCGGATCGCGATCCGCGACAACCAGGGAGGCTTCTTCGAGAACGTCCGCAAGGGAAAAGGCAGCCATGCGATGGACGTGCCCGCCGTCGGTGATCGAGCCTTCACCGAGCTGAGCTCGTCAGGCGCGCTGACCCTGCAATTCCTGAAGGGAAGCCGCTGGGTGACGCTGGACCTGCGGCTTCAGCCCACCGCCGTGATGGAAGATCTCCCCTACCTCGTCGAGCTCGGCCGGGCGATCGCCGGGCGTCTCTAGATCACCTCCACCGCCCCACTCGGAGATTCCATGTCGCGCCGTTTCCCGCTGGCCCTGTGTCTGCTCGCCGCCGCGTGCGGCGGCGACGGCTCGACCGGATCGGGGGACGCTGTCGAAACGGTCACGATCACACCCGGGACCTTCGAGATCGACGTGGACGAGACCCGCCAGCTCACGGTGACGCTGCGGGACGCCGCCGGCGACGAGCTCACCGATCGCACGGTGACGTGGTCGAGCGGCTCGCTGTCGATCGCCACAGTGGACGAGAATGGCGTGGTGACCGGAGTGGCCGAGGGCGCCGCGAGCATTCAGGCGGAGAGCGAAGGGAAGACCGGCACCAGCAACGCCACCGTGGCCGCCGGGACGGAGCCGACTCCCCCCAGTGGAAACTCGCTGAACCTCCTGTTCTTCGATAAGGAAGGCGAATCGCGCTGGGGCGACCTCATCGGCGGGCTCGCCCTGGAACAGCAGTATTACGACATCCTCTTTGACTTGAAGCACCCGGCCAAGGGTACCTCGGTCAACGGCGGCGGTGCCGGCGGCTTGCGGCTCGCCTCGGCCCGCGGCGGTGCTCGACGACTGATCCCAACGAGCAGCATCCTGTACTCCGGAGGATATGCCAGCCCCAGCAGCAACAATGGCACCCGCGTGGCCGTCTCGATCGACGCCGCCACGTACGAGGTGACCCAGCTGGAGATGGCGATCTCGCGTAACTATCACACCTCCACCCTGCTCCCGGGCTCGCGGGTACTCCTGGTTGGCGGCTTCGACAACGCCGCGGTCACCAATACGGCCGAAGTGTTCGACGAGGCGACGAAGACCATCACGACCACCGGCGGGATGGCGGACGCCCGCGGCCGGCACGCCGCCTCGGCGCTGGCCGACGGGCGAGTCCTCGTGACCGGCGGGCTGGTGCCGGTTGGCGGCGGTCCGGTGACGATCGACGTGGCCACATCGGAGATCTACGATCCCGTCGCGGGCACGTTCGCACCGGGCCCCGACATGACCGCAACACGGTTCAACCACAGCGCCATCACCTTGGACGACGGGCGGGTCCTGGTGCTCGGCGGCAACGGGCGCAACACCGCCGAAGTCTATGATCCGGTGAGCGACGAGTTCACCGCGGTGGACGACATGGAGGTGATCCACGGCCTGGGGCACCAGGCGGTCAAGCTGCTGGATGGACGCGTGCTCGTCCTCGGCGGTGGAGCGGTGAACCCGGTCCAGCCGACCGCCGCCGCGGAGATCTTCGACCCCGGCACGGATCAGTGGACCCGGATCGACGACATGACCACGCCGCGGATGCTGCACTTCGCCGCCACCCGGGCTGACGGCACGGTGCTGATCGGCGGAGGCCAAGACGACACCGGCGAGCCGCTCGCGAGCACCGAGGTGTTCGATCCTGTCGCGGAGACGTTCACCGCGACCGCCGCCCTGCCGGTGGAGGCGACGGAGGCGGCCGCGGTGTTCATCGAACGCGAGGAATAGACCCGCCGCTGGCGTCCTTCTTGCCCCCGCGGCTCCTGGAGGCGGAGCCAAGTGGTGCACCCCTCCGCGCGATAAGCTCGTCACCGTCGCGCAACTCCTTGCGAAACAACGACGTTGACGGATAGCACCCGACTCGACTTTCCGGAGCGCCGCCGGCGCTCCGGTGCGGCTTCCGCCACCCCGCTCTTGCAGCACGCGCGAGGGTGACTCCGCTGCGCTCGCTCACCCGCAACATCTCCTGGAACTACGTCCAGGCCGGGACCAGCCTGGCGGTGGTCTTCCTGCTCACGCCCATCGTGGTCGAGCACCTCGGACCCGTCGGGTACGGCCTCTGGGTGCTGCTGAAGGCCATCCTGTTCTATCTCGCCTTCCTCGACCTCGGTTTCTACAACGCCCTGGTCAAGTACCTCGCCGAGCACGCCGAGCGCGGAGAGTCGCGGGAGGCGAACGGCCTGCTCCGCACCACCACCAGCGTGCTCGCGGTGGCGGGCGCCGCCGCGCTGGCGCTGAGCGCCCTGCTGGCGTGGTTGGTGGTGCCGCGGGTGTTCGACGTGCCGGTCGAGCGCCTCGCCGAGCTCCAGCTCGCGACCGTGCTGCTCGGCGCGGACCTGTTGCTCGCCTTTCCCGCCTCCGTACTCGCGGCGGTGTTCGAGGGCCGGCAGCGGTTCGACATCCTGAGCGGGGTGTCGGTAGCGGTCAGCGTCGTGCTTGCGGTCGCCACCGTGGTCGGCCTCAAGCTCGGATACGGCATCTTCGCGCTGGTGGGCATCGAGATCGCCGGCACCCTGCTCACCGCCGCGTTCCTGGCCGCCCTGCTCCGGCGTCTCTTCCCCGAGGTGCGCCCGGGGTTCGGCCCGATCGGCGGGCCCGATCTCCGGCGGATCCGGAGCTACAGCACCTGGACCTCGCTCAACGAAGTCCTCGCCGAAGGCAGCGCCGAGGTGGAGAAGCTGCTGATCCCGATCGTCCTGTCGGTCGCCGCGCTCACGCCCTATACCCTCATCTGCACCGTCGCCGCCGCGATCTTCCTGGCGATCGAGCCGATCACCGACACGTTCTTCCCGCTCTCCTCGGCCTACGACGCCCGGAACGACCGGGCGCGGCTGCGCGAGCTGCTGATTCGCGGCACCAAGCTGGTGATGGGTATCAGCCTGCCGCTGGCCGTGGCGGTCGCGGCGTACGGCGAAGCCTTCATCGTGGCCTGGATCGGCGAGCAGCACGTGGCCGTGCCTCACGGTGTGCTGCCGCTGATCGTGGTCAGCTTCGCCGTCACCGCGTTCATCATGACCGGCACGACCGTGCTTCTCGCGCTCGCCAAGGTGCGCGAGGTCTTCTGGATGGGCATCGCGGAGCTGGCGCTCGCGGTCGCGCTGGTCCTGGTGACCGTGCCGCGATTCGGGCTGCCCGGACTCGCGGCCAGCCTGATGGTCGCGAACGTGCTGGTGACATTCGGCTGGATCGTCCCCAGCGTCACCCGCCTGCTGGACCAGCCGAGGACCGATTTCCTGTACCAGAGCCTGCTGCGCCCACTCCTGGCCGCGCTGCCGATGGCGCTGTTCATCCTATGGATGGACCAGCATCTCACCGACGCCACGCTGCTCTGGCTGGTGCTCAAGTCGGGCCTGGCGGGCTGCGTCTATCTGGCGGCGTTCTACTTGGTGTCGCTCACCGCTGACGAGCGAGTGCTCTGCACCGGCAGCGTGCGCAGCCTGCTCGGGAGCAAGCCCGAATGATCTACGTCCGCGAGCTCCAGCCGGCCGACGCCGCCGCGATCGCGAGGATCGAAGCCACCCATCGCGCCCAGCACCGCGAGCTGGCCGACGGCGCCAAGGCTCACCGCCGCTACATGGCCGAGGCCATCGCCGAGGGCGTGAACCTGAGCTTCGGCCTGTTCGACGGCGGGCGGCTCGTGGGGTATCTCCTCTGCTACGGCTTCAGCCCCACGTCGTTTCCGGGCGAGACCGGCGAGTCCCTGTACATCGAGGACATCGCGATGCTGCCGAAGTACCGGCGCCACCTGCCCCAGGTGATCCGCCGGTTCGGCGTCGAGGCGCGGTGTCATTTCCCCGGCTCGTCGGTCGAGGCGCACTCGGTCGAGAGCGTCTTCCGCCTCTGGCGCGACCATCCCGCCTTCTTCGCCAGCGGGGGCTACGCCGTCACCCGGCACGTCGAGACCGGGGAGCTGCTCGACGGCGAGCCGCGCCACCTGGTGCGCTGGCAGCCGATCCCGGACTGGAACGCGCCGGCGCGGACTCCGGAGGAGATGCTGGCCGCGCTGCCCGGTGAGACGGTCGACCTGGACGGGCGGGAGTACACGGTGAAGGTGGTGCGCGACATCCGGGAGTGGGAGGCGCTCGCGCCGGTGTGGGACCGGATGCTGGCGCGGCTCCCCGAGCGGACGGTGTTCCAGACCTACGACTACCAGCGGCTCTGGTGGCGCCACTTCGGCGGCGACAACGAGCTGTTCATCGCCGTGGTGCTGCGCGACGGCGCCATCGCCGGGATCGCGCCGCTCCAGATCCAGCCGGTCAAGCTCTACGGCCGGTACTTTCGCCTGCTCGGCTTCATCGGCTCCCGCTGGGAAGTGGATCGCCCGCGGCTGCTCTTCCCCGAAGAGGGCGGCGCGCTGTCACGGGCGCTGGTCCGGTTCCTGACTGCGCACCCCGACCGTTGGGATCTCTGCGACCTCCACGAGCAGCCCACCGGCTCGGACGGCCTCGAGGCGCTGGAGAGCGCGTTCCAGGACGCGGGGTACCTGGTGGCTCGCTCCCGCGACTCCGACTGCGCCTACCTCGCCATCGAGGGGACCTGGCAGCAGTTCCTCGCCGGCAAGAGCCAGACCTTCCGCAAGAACCTGAAAGCGGCCGGCCGGCGGCTGCGCTCGGCGGGCGAGGTCGACTACCAGGTCTATCGCACCCTCCCCGAGGCACTGGAGCAGCTCGAGCGATACCGCGAGGTCGAGGCGCGAAGCTGGAAGAGCGGGCAGGGCGTCGGCGTCGGACGGGATGACGATCACTTCGAGTTCTACCGCGAGATGGCGCAGGTGTTCGGCCGGCGGGGCGAGTTCGTGATCCGGATGCTGCGGGTGGACGACAAGGCCGTCGCCGGCACCTTCGGGCTCCTGCACGACGGGGTGTTCTATTCGCTCCAGATCGCCCACGACCGCGACTTCAGCCGCTCGTCTCCCGGCACCTACCTGGAGGGGCTGGAGATGGAGCAGTGCTTCGCCGATGGGTGCCGGGAGTACGAGTTCCTGGGCGGCTTCCTCAACAACAAGTCGCGCTGGACCTCGACCTTCCGATACACCACCCAGCTCCACGTCTATCGCCGCACGCCGTTCTTCATCGCGCTCCACGCGCTCATGTTCCGGATCAAGCCGGTGGTGAAGGAGCTGGTCCGGCCCTACATGCGGTCGTGGCGGCAGACGGAGCCGGCGGGAGAGGTGGCCGATGGTTGACTTTTCCGGCCGCGCGGCCCGAGCCGTCCGGTTCCAGCCGGTTCTGCCGCTCGGCGCGGCGCTGGGTGGCGGTCGCGCCTCGGGCGCCAGGCCTTTCCCGCTGGACCAGCCTCGCGTGCTGCTCACCTTCTCCGGCACCGCGGGTATTTACCAGGCCTTCCGGGCGATCGGCCTGCGCCCCGGCGCTGTGGTGCTCTGTCCCAGCTACAACTGTGGCCACGAGATCGAGCCGCTCATCCGGCTCGGCCTCCGGGTCCGGTGCTACAGGGTCGGCGGCGATCTCGAGGTCGATCTGGACGACCTCCGCCGCCGGATGGACCGCGAGGTGAAGGCGGTGCTGGTGACCCACTACTTCGGGTTCGGCCAGCCGTTGGACGAGCTGAAGACGCTGTGCGACCGGCGCGGCGTCTTCCTGGTGGAAGATTGCGCCCACGCCCTGTTCAGCGACAACGCGTCGGGCGATCTCGGCCGGGCGGGCGACGCCGCGGTGTACAGCATCCGCAAGACGCTGCCGCTTCCCAACGGCGGCGCCGTGCTGTTCAACAACCCCGGCATCCCGATGCCGGCGCCGCTCGATCCGCCGCCGATGCTCACCACCTGGCTCAAGGCCCTCGACCTGACCCGCAAGTCGGTGGTGGATCGGGTGCGGCGGGACGGTTCCTGGACCGGCCTGCTGCCGATGGCCGCGATGGTGCCGCTGGTGGGCAGCCGGGAGCTGCTGATCCGCCTGCATCCGGCCCAGGGGACCGCCTGCTACGATCCGGACGACGAGAACCTCGGCTTCGACAGCCGGATCATGGACTGGAGCATGTCGCCCTACAGCGCGGCGCTGCTCAACCGGATCGACGCCGGCGGCATCGCCGCCCGCCGGCGCCACAACTACACTGCGCTCGCCGCGGGCCTGCTCGACGTGCCCGGGGTGAGACTGCTCCGGCCCGAGCTGCCGGACCGCACCTGTCCGCTCTTTCTGCCGGTCGAGGTAGAGAACCGGGTCCAGGTCTTCCGGCACCTGGTGCGGCACCGGATCTATCCGGGCGTGTGGTGGGACGAGCGACACCCGGCGGTCGATTGGAACGAGTTCCCGGAGGCGGCGGCGCTGAAGGAACGGGTCCTGGCGCTGCCGGTGCACCAGGACATCGATGACGAGCAGGTGGCCCATGTGGTGAGGGCGATGCGGGAGGTAGTTTCATAGGGGGGACGGACGGGCAGCCGGGCAGTCGGGCGGCGCTCGCGAATGCATACTTCATCCCGAGCGAAGCGAGGGACCTGCCAGGCCCATGAGACCACAGCTTGCCACGTTGCTCCTGCTCTTGATGGCAGCGACATCCGGGTCGGCTCAGCAGTCGCTCTCCAAGGTGGAGCGGCGGGTGCGGAACGCGGCGGAAGCCGGGATCGAAGACCAGATCCGCTATCTCCAGCGGGTGGTCGATATGCCCTCCAGCACGCTCGACCTGGAGGGGGTGCGGGCGGTCGGAGCGGAGTTCGCCCGGTCGCTCGATTCGCTGGGGTTCGAGACCCGGTGGGCCGAGATGCCGCCCGAGATGCGGCGGGCCGGCCACCTGATCGCGGAGCATCGTGGCAGGAAGGGCCGCGCCCGGCTCCTGCTGATCGGTCACCTGGACACCGTGGTGGACCCCGACGGGCCGACGTTCAAGCGCGGGGATTCGACCGCGGCGGGTGTCGGCTCCGTAGACATGAAGGCGGGCGACGTGCTGGTGCTGTACGCGCTCAAGGCGCTGGCCGCCGCGGGCGCCCTGCGCGATCTCAACCTGACGATCGTCTTCACCGGCGACGAGGAGCATGCCGGCAGTCCGCTGGCGATCTCCCGGCGCGACCTGATCGAAGCCGGGCAACGCAACGACGTGGCGCTCGGATTCGAGGCCGGCCGCCCGAGCGATCTGACGGTTGCCCGGCGCGGGGCGGCGAGCTGGCGGGTCACCACGACCGGCGTCGAGGCGCACTCGGCCGGCCTCTTTCGCGAGGGCACGGGGTACGGCGCCATCTACGAGCTGTCTCGGATCCTCGACGAGTTCCGGCGGGAGCTCAGCGGCACCCAGTATCTCACGTTCAACGCGGCGGCCGTGCTCGGAGGCACCGACGTCGCTTACGACAGCGTGGCCATCAGCGGGACTGCGGCGAGCAAGCTGAACATCGTGCCGCGGACCGCCGTGGCGCACGGGGATCTCCGCTTCATCGCCCCCGCGCAGCATGACAGCGCCAAGCGGAAGATGGCCGAGATCGTCGCCCGGCACCTGCCGGGCACGGGCGCCACGATCGTGTTCGAGGACGAGTACCCCGCCATGCCGCCGACACCGGGCAACGGCCGGGTGCTCGCGGTCCACGACACGCTGAGCCGGGCGCTGGGCTACGGCGAGGTCGTGGCCCTGGATCCCGGGCGGCGCGGCGCGGGCGACATCTCGTTCGTGGCGCCGTACCTCGACGGCGTCGACGGACTCGGCGCCATGGGCGGCGGCTCCCACACACCGGAAGAACACGTCGAGCTTTCGACCCTGGAGATGCAGACCGCTCGGGCGGCGGTCCTGATCCACCGGCTCGGCACCCGGCCGGCCGCGCAGTTCGCCCGGCGCACCCAATGACCCCCTTCCCCAACACGGAGATGCGATGACCCGGCGCGACGACCAGCGGATCGCGGCCCTCGCGAAGAAGAACGCGGCCAAGATAAAGCCCCCGAAGCAGGAGCAGGCGGAGGATTTCGATCCGACGCTCAAGCACAGGACACCGGACCAGGAGTCCGAGACCAAGCGGCTCTTCAAGGAGATGAAGCGCCGGGAGTTCTGACGGCGAAAGGGGGCCATGGTTGCCATGGTCCCCTTCACTTCGCTCAGGGTGACAACGATACTACGCTCGTCAACTCCGACGAGCCGCCTCACCGATGCACCGCGCCCACCCCGAGCACATCGGACCCTACCGCATCCTCCAGGTGCTCGGCGAGGGCGGGATGGGCGTGGTCTATGAGGCGGAGCAGACCCGGCCGGTCCACCGCCGCGTCGCGCTGAAGGTACTGAAGCCGGGGTTCGAGTTCGCCGAGATCGTGGCCCGGTTCGAGGCGGAGCGCCAGGCTCTCGCCGTGATGACGCACGACTCCATCGCGAAAGTGCTCGACGCCGGGGCGAGCGCGACCGGCAGCCCGTACTTCGTGATGGAGCTGGTCCGCGGCGTCCCCATCACCGACTACTGCGACACCGGCAAGCTCACCACCCGGGACCGCGTCGCCCTCTTCATCCCGGTCTGCCGCGCCATCCAGCACGCCCACCAGAAGGGCGTGATCCATCGCGACCTCAAGCCCTCCAACATCCTCGTCACCGAGGCCGATGGCCGTCCCGTCCCCAAGGTGATCGACTTCGGCATCGCCAAGGCGACCGGCCAGCGGCTCACCGAGAAGACCCTGATCACCCAGTTCGGCCAGGCGGTCGGCACCCCGGCGTACATGAGCCCTGAGCAAGCCGAGATGTCGGGCCTGGACGTAGATACCAGGACCGATGTCTACAGCCTCGGCGTGGTGCTGTACGAGATCCTGGTGGGGCGCCTTCCGCTGGACCCGCAGGAGCTGGGGCTCCCCGGGTTCATGGCGCGGCTGGCCATGCGGGAGACCGATCCGCCGACGCCGAGCGCGAAGCTCGCGACCCTGGCGCGGGACCGCGAGGTCCTGGCCCAGCTCCGCCACACCGATCCCGAGGGCCTGCGCCGCCAGCTCCGCGGCGACCTGGACTGGATCACGATGAAGGCGATGGAGAAGGACCGCGGCCGGCGCTACGACACGGCGAACGGCCTGGCGAACGACCTGGCGCGCTATCTCGACGACCAGCCGGTCGAGGCGCGTCCCCCGAGCGCGACGTACCGGATGCGGAAGTTCGTCCGGCGGAACAAGGTGGGCGTCGCGGCGGTCGCCGCGGTGGCGCTGGCGCTGGTGGCCGGAGCCGCGGCCGCGACGATCGGGTTGGTCCGCGCGACCCGCGCCGAGGCCCGGGCCAGATCCGAAGCGGCGACCGCGCGACAGGTGTCGGATTTCCTGGTCGGCCTGTTCCGGGTCTCCGACCCCGGCGAAGCCCGGGGCAGCGTGGTGACCGCCCGCGAGATCCTCGACTCCGGCGCCGTGAAGATCCGCACCGACCTCGCCAACCAGCCGGCGGTGCAGGCCCGGCTCATGAACACGATCGGCGACGTCTACAGCGAGCTGGGCCTCTACGGCGAGGCGGAGCCGCTGCTCCAGCAGTCGCTGGCCACCCGGCAGCACGTGCGCGGAGCCGACTCCACCGAGGTGGGCGCCAATCTCGCCTCGCTGGGCCGGCTCTACTACAAGCAGGGGCACTACGAGCGGGCGGAGAGCACGTTGCGGCGGGCGGCGGCGATCACCGAGCGGGCGGACGCCGCCCATCCTGCCCTGCGCCGGAGCCTGAGCAACCTCGCGGGGATGCTGCGGGAGAAGGGCCGCTACGACGAGGCCGATTCCATCTCCCGCAAGACCCTCGAGGTCTATGAGCGCACCGTGGGCGTGCGGCACCCCGAGGCGGCGGACGAGCTGTCGGGATTCGCCATCTCCCAGGCCGAACAGGGCCGGCCGGTGGCCGCCGAGTCGCTCTTCCGCCGGGTGCTGGAGATCCGCCGGGGCACCCTGGGCGAGGTCCATCCCGCCACCGCGAGGGCCTACAGCAATCTCGCCAGCTCGATGTTCGAGCAGGGAAAGTTCGACCAGGCGGAGCCGCTCTACCTCCGCGGCATCGCGATCGACAGCCAGGTCTTCGGCATGGAACACAGCCAGGTGGCGATGGACCTGTACAACCTGGGGAACGTCCGGGGGAGCACCGGACACCGGCCGCAGGCGATCGAGCTCTACCGCCGTGCGCTGGCCATCTGGGAACGGACCCTCGGTCCGGAGCACCCCTACGTCGCTGCGGCGTTGACCAGCCTGTCGAACGCCCTGGCCGACCAGAAGCGATACCAGGAGACGATCCCCCTCCTCGAACGGGCGCTGGCGATCCGGGAGAAGACCCTGGCGCCGGACCACCCGTTCCTGGCCACGACCCACAACGAGCTGGGGAAGGCGGCGCGGCAGGCGGGACGGTTCGACGAAGCGGAGCGGCACCTGCGCACCGCGCTGGAGATGCGGCGCAAGTCGCTGGAGCCCACCAGCTACTACATCGCCCTCTCGCTGAGCGCGCTGGCCGATCTGGAGCGGGACCGCCGGCGACCCCGCGAGGCCGAGGCGCTGTATCGCCAGGCGATGACGCAGTGGGAGTCTTCGGGGCGGGATGCCCAGGGCTCGATCGCCGAGATCACCACGGGGTACGTGGAGCTGCTGCGCTCGCAGGGACGCACCGACGAGGCGGCCGCGGTCGAGGCCAAAGGCCGCTGATGGGTGAATCCCGCACCCTCAGCGCCGGGATGTTGCTCTTTCGCCGCCCCCGCGGCGAGCTGGAGCTGTTTCTCGCCCACCCCGGGGGGCCCTTCTGGCGAACTCGCGATCTCGGCGCCTGGACCATTCCCAAGGGACTGGTCGTGCCGGGCGAAGAGCTGCTGGCCGCGGCACGCCGGGAGTTCGAGGAGGAGACCGGTATCGTGCCGCGGGAGCCGTTCCTCCCGCTCGGCAGCGTGCGGCAGAAGGCGGGCAAGGTGATCCACGCCTGGGCCTGGGAAGGCGACGCCGACCCGGCCGCGATCGTGAGCAACACCGCCAGCACCGAGTGGCCTCGCGGGTCGGGCCGCTCGATGACCTACCCCGAGGTCGATCGCTGCGCCTGGTTCTCGCCCGACGCGGCGCGGGCCAAGCTCAACCCCGCCCAGGCGGAGCTGATCGACCGGCTGGAGGCCGCGCTCGACCGCCCCCGGTGAGCGGCGTTGGCTGATTCCCGCCACCGGACTATCCTGCGGAATGCTGCTCAAGGTCGCCCTCAACGGGTCGCGCTCGACCGCCGATCATCCCGCCGTTCCGCTCCATCCCCCAGAGCTGGCCGCGGCGGCGAAGGCCGCGATCGCGGCCGGAGCGGGGGCCGTCCATCTGCATCCGCGGAACCGCGCGGGCGGCGAGAGTCTCGCCCCCGACGATGTGGCGAGGGCGGTGGCCGCCGTGCGGGAGGCCTCCGATGCTCCCGTCGGGGTTACCACCGGCGCCTGGATCGAGCCCGACGCGGGGCGCCGGCTCGAGCTGGTGAGCGGCTGGCGCCGGGCAGCTCCCGATTTCGCGTCGGTGAACTTTCACGAGCCGGGGGCCGTCGTCGTGGCCGACGCGCTGCTCGCTATCGGCGTCGGCGTGGAAGCGGGCCTCGCGACTGCCGACGCGGCCGAGCGCCTGGTGGAGTCGGAGCTGGAGGTCCGCTGCCTCCGCGTGCTGCTCGAGCCGCAGGAGGACGATCCGCGGGCCGCGCTGGAGACGGTCGCCGCGATCGAGCAGGTCCTGCGGCGCTCCCTCGGCTCGGCGCCTCGGCTGCTGCACGGTGCCGACGCGACCGCCTGGCCGCTCCTGGCCGAGGCGGTGCGCCGGGGCTACGACATCCGCATCGGGTTGGAAGACACGCTGCGGCACCCGGATGGACGGCCGGCGGTCGATAACGCCGACCTGGTGAGCGCCGCGCTCCGGGCCTGACCTTCGGCCCGCTCTTTCGCTTCCACGAGCACTCATGACGTCGTTCTACCTCCTGGACGTGTTCGCCACCGAGCCCTTCACCGGCAACCCGCTCGCCGTCGTGGCCGATGCGGACGCGATGCCCGACGAGCTGATGCGGCGCGTCGCCGGCGAGTTCAACCAGACCGAGACCACCTTCGTCCTGCGTCCGAGGGCCGCGGAGGCCGAGTGGCGGCTCCGATCCTTCACCGCGACCGGGGTCGAGGTGTTCGGCGTGGGCCACAATGCGCTCGGCGCCTGGTGGTGGCTCGCCGCCTCCGGCCGGCTGAACCTGGACGCGCCCACCCGCACCTTCAGCCAGGAGATCGACGGCCGGGTGCTGCCGGTGGAGGTCCGCTCCGAGCGGGGGCGGGTGGTCGCCGTGAGCATGGCGCAGGCCGACCCGGTGTTCGGCGCGGTGGTGGGCAAGCTCTCACCTCTGGCGGCAGCGTTGGACCTGGGCGACGCCGATCTGGCCGTCGGACGCCTGAAGGCGCAAGTTGTCTCCACCGGCGTGCCCCATCTGCTGGTGCCGGTGCAGGACATCGGGGCGCTGGACCGGGCCCGGCCGAGAGCGGAGACTCTGGCGGCCTATCTCCGCTCGGTCGGTGCGCAGGGTTGCTACCTCTTCTGTCTCGATCCGCTCGATCCCGATGCCCCGGCTCAGGCGAGGTTCTTCGGCCCCAACGTGGGCATCGCCGAGGATCCCGCGACCGGAAGCGCCGCCGGGCCGCTGGCCGCGTACCTGGTGGCGCACAAGCTGGCGTCGGAGGATCGGCCGGTCGTCATCGAGCAGGGGCGCTCGATGGGACGACCCAGCCGGATCGAGGTGCTGATGATCGGCGGAGGCGTGCGGATATCGGGCAAGGCGGTGCTGGTAGTCGAGGGTCGGCTGACACTTTAGGGGCACGGAATCGCCCGGGAGACTGACGAATGCGGTGGACGTCCGGCCGGATGGCGTTGCTCGCGGGACTGGCTCTTCTCCCGGCGCCCCTGCTGTCGGCGCCTCTGCGGGCGCAGGCCGCGCTCGACTCGGTCGATCGCTTTATCCGCGCCGAGCTGGAGCGGCAGCGCATCCCCGGCATGTCGGTCGCCGTCCTGCGGGGCGACAGCATCCTGCTGGCGAAAGGCTACGGCTACGCGAACCTCGAGCTGCGGGTCCCGGCGAGCGACAGCACGATCTATCAGTCGGGCTCGGTCGGGAAGCAGTTTACCTCCGCCGCGGTCGTCAGCCTGGTGCGGGAGGGACGGATCGGCCTCGACGATCCGATCGGCAAGTACCTGAAGGAGGCGCCCTCCGCTTGGCGGAAGGTGACCATCCGCCACCTGCTGACCCACACCAGCGGGATCCCCGACTACACCAGCCCCCTCATCAACTTTCGTCAGGACTACACCGAGGACCAGCTCGCGAAGTTGTATGCCGGGTACTCGCTCGAGTTCCAGCCCGGCGCCACCTGGAGCTACAGCAACACCGGCTACGCCCTGCTCGGCATCATCATCCACCGGGTGAGCGGCCAGTTCTACGGCGACTGGCTGCGCGACCGGGTCTTTCAGCCGCTCGGCATGCGCACGGCGCGGGTGATCTCGGAGAGCGACCTGGTGATGAACCGCGCGGCAGGGTATGAGATGCGGAAGGGCGAGATCAAGAACCAGGACTGGGTGTCCCCCTCGCTCAATACCACGGCCGACGGCGCGCTCTATCTCACGGTACAGGACATGGCCCGCTGGGCGATCGGCCTCAACCATGCGCGCATGCCGGACAGCACCGGACTCGCGATGAGCTGGACGCCGGTCAAGCTCAACGACGGCGGCACCTATCCTTACGGCTTCGGCTGGAGCGTGGAGGAGCAGCGCGGCCACCCGCGCATCGGGCACGGCGGCTCCTGGCAGGGGTTCCGCACCAGCATCGAGCGGTATCCGGAGTACGATCTCACCGTCATCGCGATGGCGAACGCGGACGTGGCGGAGCCGGGCCTGGTGACGACCGGCATCGCCGGGATCCTGGAGCCGGACCTGCTCCCGCCCCACCGGTTGCCGGTCAGCACCGAGGGACCGCCGGAGCCGATCGCGGCGCTGCTCGGGGAAGTCGCGGCGGGCAAGGGATCGCCCAAGCTCGCGCCCGGGCTCCGGACGTTCGCCTCGAAGAGCGTGCGGGAGGGCTGGGCGGAAAGTCTCAAGGACTTGAGTCGCTGGGAGTCGGCCGGGTGCGACGACGTGAGCGGCAAGGGGATCTCCCGGCTGGGCGAGCGAATCGCGCGGATCTGCTATGCGAGGGGGACCGGCAAGGACTCGCGGCTGCTGGCGTCGGTCATGTACACGGCGGAGTGGCGCGCGGCGGCGATGGATTTCTATCCGTATTAGGGCGGGCTATGGATCTCTCCCTCGATATTCGCCAAGCCATCCGCAGTCTCCGCCGCCATCGCGCGCTGACGCTCGCGGCCGCCGTGACCCTCGGCCTCGGGATCGGGGCGGCGGTGACGATGGCGGGAATCGTTCAGCACGTGCTGCTCCGGCCCCTGCCGGTGAAGGATCAGGACCGGGTGTTGGTCTCCTGGGGCGTCTTTCAGTCCTCGGGGTTCGGCCACGTCCCGGTGAAGCACGCGACCATGCGGGCGCTGGCCGAGCGGAGCCGGGTGTTCGAGCAGCTGGCCGGGGTGGATTACAACGGCGTGTGGTCGGACGTCGGGCGGTTCGGCGATCGGGCGGTGTCATTTCCGCTCGGCGTCGTCACCGGCGAGCTCTTCCCCACCCTGGGCGTGGCCCCTCTGATCGGCCGCACGCTCACGGCGGAGGACGATCGGGTGGGCTCGGCGAAGGTGGCGGTCTTGAGCGAGGGACTCTGGCGCCGGCAGTATGGCGCGGACTCGGGAGTGCTGGGCAAGCCGCTCGAGCTCACCACCGGCAGCTACACGATCGTAGGCGTCGTGCCGGGCGACTTCGATCTGCCGAGGGGATCGGTGGCCTGGGTGACCCCTGCCGGCATCAACCCCGATCTGCTGGCCGACGACGCGTACGGACTTCTCGACCTGGTGGGACGCTTGCGCCCCGGCCGCACCGCCGAGGAGGCCCGCCGTGAGCTCGACCGGCTGATGCTGGAGGTGGTACCCAGCCAGTGGAGTACCGACAGCCGCTTGCTCATGACGGTGCGCAGCCTCCACGAGGTGGTGGTAGGACAGGTGCGGCCGGCCGTCCTGGTGCTCGGCGCGGCCGCGCTGCTCGTCTTTCTGGTCGCGGTGCTCAACCTGGGAAATCTGCTGGTGGTGCGGGGACTCGAGCGGCAGCGGGAGTTCGCCATCCGCCGGGCCATCGGCGCAAGCCGGGCCTCGCTGGTGCGGCACCTCGTCATGGAGACGGGGCTCCTGGTCACGGCCGGCGGAGCGATCGGATGGGGACTGGCCTGGGTCGCGTGGCGGGTGCTGCCCGCGCTGGCGCCCGCCGATCTTCCCCGCATCGGTAGCATCTCGGCAGACGCCACGGTCCTCGTCGCGACACTCGTCCTCGGGTTCTTCGCGGTGGGGGTCGTGAGCGCGTTGCCCGCGCTGTCGCTCCGGGAGACCGACCTCAACCTGCCGCGAGGAGCCGACCCGGGCTCCTCGACCGCCGGAAGCCGCGGGCGCGCCTGGGCCGGCGCCATCGCCGCCCAGGTCACTCTCGCCGTGATCACGCTGATCGGGGCGCTGCTCCTGGTTCGCACCCAACGCTATCTGGAGCGGCTCCAGCCCGGCTTCGATCCGGCGAATCTCGGGCTCGCGCAGATCGCGCTCCTCCCCTCCGACTCCGCCACCGCGGCTCGAGGCCGGGGACTGGTGGCGCGCCTGGTGGAGCGGCTGGCCGCCGTACCTGGGGTGGAGAACGTGACGACTACCCTGACCAGGCCGCTGTCCGGCACCGCCGGGTGGGACTTCGGCTTCGCGGCCGAAGGCCAGACCGACACGGAGTCGGCGAGCAACCCGTATCTCAACTACGAAGCCGTACTGCCGAGCTACTTCGCGACGCTCCGGATGCCGATCATGCGGGGACGCGGGTTCAGCGATGCGGATCGCGAGGGTGCGCCGCTGGTGGTCGTGGTGAGTCGATCCATGGCCCAACGGATGTGGCCCGGGCAGGATCCGATCGGCAAGCGGATCAGCTGGGCCGACGGAGGTCGCGAGTGGCGCACGGTCGTCGGCGTCGTCGCCGACACCCGGTACCGCGATTTCCTCGAGCCGCGGCCCACGGTGTACGTTCCCGCGCGGCAGCAGGACGTAGGATCGGGTTACCTGCTCATCCGCACCGCCCGGCCCTTCGCCGGCATGGTACCGGCCCTTCGCCAGGCCGCGCGCGAGATCCATCCCGGTTTCGACCTGGTGAACCCGGCCCCCATCCAGACGACGCTCGACCAGCCGCTGGCCCGGCCCCGGTTCAACGCCGGCGTGCTGCTCTCCTTCGCCGTCATCGCGGTCGTGCTGACGGCCGTCGGCCTCTTCGGCCTCACCAGCTTCGTGGTGGTCCAGCGCCGCCGCGAAGTCGGCATCCGCCGCGCCCTCGGCGCCGAGTCGCGGCAGATCGTCGCGCTCTTCCTGCGGCGTGGGATGGTCCCGGTTCTCGCGGGCGCCCTGGCGGGCGTGGCGATCGCGCTGGCGAGCGGACGGGCGCTGGCCTCGGTGCTCTACGGGGTGTCGGCGACCGATCCGACCTCGATCGCGAGCGCGGTGGCGGGGTTCACCCTGATTGCGGTGGGCGCGATCCTGATCGCGACGCGGAAGGCGGCCCGGGCGGAGCCGATGGCGGTGCTGAGGGAGTGATCACGACCCCCCACCACCCACTCGCTCTGCCGCCACCTGCAGCATCCGCTCCCGCTCCGCCGAGTCGAGCCACCGTCCGCCCACCGCCACGCCCTCGATCCGGGCGGTGTTCCGGATATCCTCCAGCGGATTCCCCGACACCAGCACGAGATCCGCGCGCTTCCCGGTCTCGATCGTCCCCCACTGCTTCGAGCCGCGGAGAAACTCCGCCGGATTCCGCGTCGCCGCGGCGAGTGCCTGGTACGGTGTGAGGCCCGCCGCGACCAAACTCTCCAGCTCCCGGTGCAGCGTCCAGCCGTAGCCGAAGAACCACTCCGGCGTGTCGGATCCAGCCATGATCTTTCCGCCGGAGTCGGAGATCGCCTTCACCAGGCGGTTCCTGACTTCGACCCAGCGCATCCGCCGGGCCTCGGTGGCGGGGTTCGCCCAGTACTTCTCCCGCGCGCCGAGGTAGAGCGAGCGCATGTCGGACGGCATGATGCTCCAGTCGGGCCGCGCCTTCACCTCTTCCTCCGACTGGCCAAGCGCGAACGCGGTCTTGAAGACCGACAGCGTCGGGCAGGTGAAGTTGCCGGCCCGCGCGGTCGCCCCGGCGATCCGATCCACCTTGCCGTCATCGACGTAGTCCAGGCTTTCCCAGTTCTTGAGCCTGAAGAGCCCGCGGTCGGAGACCGACTCCCGCATCGGTGCGGAGTCGGCCAGTACTGATTCGAGGTAGTTGTCGAGGTGCTCGATCTGCTGCCCCGCGGCGAGCGCGCGGGCGACGCCGACCTGCGGATCCACGTGCCCCACCACCCGGATCCCCTGCGCCTTCGCCTCGCGCACGATCGCGTCATAGACCGGCGGCGAGATGAAGAGGGTCAGCTTGATGAAGTCGTAGCCCTTGTCGGCGGCCTCCTTGACGGCCTTGCGGGCGTCCTCGGGCGAGGTGACCACCCGGCTATTCAGGTCCTCCTTGCCGGTGAACTGCGGGCTCGCGATCCAGAGCTGCGGGCCCACGATCCGCCCCGCCTCCACCTCGCGCCGCAGCCTAAAGTGCTCCGGGGTGCCGATCATGAACCGGGTCGCCGTCACGCCGTTCGCCACCATCACGCCCAGCTCGTACTTCGCCACCGAGTCCGGCGAGTCGCCGTCCGAGTAGAGATGCGTGTGCATGTCCGCGAGCCCGGGAATCAGATATTTTCCCCGCCCGTCGATCCGCCGGGCCCCCGAGGGGATATGGACGTTCCGGGTTGCACCTATCGCCGCGATCCGGCCGTCGCGGACCAGTACGGTCGCGTCGGGGATGAGGGTGTCCTTCGACATCGGGATGACGGTGACGCCGGTGATGGCGAGGGTGCCCGGCGTGAGCGCACCGCGCGATCCCGATTGACTTTGGGCCGCGAGGGGCGAGGCGAACAGCGCGGGAATGGCGAAGAACCACCAGGTCGAGTGTCGCATGATCGGATTGGATTGGGGAAGCCGGCGAAAGCGGATCGTCGCAGCAGTACGGGGGATTCGGCGGGGAGTTTCCGTCGCGCTCGGCTCTGGCGCTTCCGGCGTCGAGCGGGTGCCGGGAACCGGCGCTCATCCCGATAGGCCGCATCGCGCTCACCAACGCGCGGCTGCTGGACGGGAACGGCGGCCCGGTGCAGAACGACGTCACCATCCTGATCGAGGGCACGAACGATCACCCTCATCGGACCGTCCGCGGCCACGACGATTCCCGTCGGATACGCGGGTGCTGGATCTCACCGGGAAAGTGGTGACGCCGGGGTTCATCGACATGCACTACCATGTCACCACCGGTGCCATGCGCTACCGGCGCGACTCGGCGGGCCGGCTCGACAGCACCTACGATCGCCGGCTCGCCGAGCGGCTGTTGCGCGTGGCGCTGTCCCGGGGCATCACCACGATCCGCGATCCCGGCGCGTCGCCGATCGAGGCCGCGCTCGATCTTCGCGAGGCGGTGGATTCAGGGCGTGTGATCGGACCCCGGATCCTCACCGCGGGACCGATCATCTCCAATCCGAAGCTCACCGAGTCGGCGATCCGCGCCGAGGTCGCGGCCCAGGCGGCCGCCGGGGTGAACTACATCAAGCTCTACGCGGGGATCGGACCGGCGCAGCTCGCCGCCGCGGTGGACGAGGCGCACCGGCACCGAAAGCAGGTCATCGGCCATCTCCAGCGGACCTCGTGGACCGAGGCCGCCCTCGCCGGCATCGACTTCCTGACCCACGGTGGCAACTGGCACGAGGACTACGTCGTGGCCGGGCGGCGGGCGGAGTACGAGCGCCTCGGCGGGACGATGCGAGCCCGGATCGCCTGGCTCGAGTGGCTCGAGCTCATCGAGGGCGGGCCGGTGGACTCCATGATCGACTTGCTGGAGGAGCGCCGGGTGCCGGTGGACCCCACGCTCGTCGCCTACCACACCAAGTTCTGGTGGCGTGACTCGATCTATCAGCGGGACCCGGATGTGGCGCTTGTGCCCGAGGTGCTGGCCAACTGGAAGGTCCTCGGCATGCCCACCAGGGACTGGAGCGACGCCGAGTTCGATCGCGCCCAGGCGGCCTGGCCCCGGATGCTGGCGTTCGTGCGAGAGATGCACGCCGAAGGGGTGCTGCTCACGGCAGGCTCCGATTTGGCGAGCCCCTGGGTGATACCCGGCGTGGCACTGCACCAGGAGCTGGCCCTGCTGGCCGGCGCGGGCATCTCGAACTCCGATGTCATCCGGATCGCGACCCGGAACGGCGCCGAAGCCCTCGGCGTCGCGCGCGACTTCGGAACGGTCGAGCCGGGGAAGCGCGCCGACCTGGCCGTGCTCGACGCCGACCCGCTGGCCGACATCACCGCCACCCGCCGGATCAGCTACGTGGTGCTGAACGGGACGGTGTACCGGCCGGACGACCTGCTCGCGGACGGCGAGCCGCCGCTGGCGCCGTTGCGATAGCGGGGCCCCCGTCCGCGCGATATCCTTCGGCAGCCGCCACCCCCAAGGAGTCCCGATGGGTGCCACCCCCGCCGAGTCGACCACCCAGGCGCCCGGCCTCGACGCGATCCAGTCGCTGCTGATTCCGGGCGAGCGGCTGGAGAGTCTCGCCGTCCAGCGCCGTCTCTTCGCGCTCACCCATCGGAGGCTCGTCGTCGCCGCCACGTCGGGCCGGCTGATCGCGGTGAACCGCGGCCTGATCAGCGGCTTCACGGTGCAGGACGTCCGGTGGCAGGACCTGCGCGACGCCCAGCTCCAGGTGGGGGTCTTCGGCGCCACCCTCGCCGTCTCGGCCTCGGCCGGCGGTGACCTGGCCGGCGCCGAGGGGGCATCGCGGGCGCTGACGTTCATCGGGCTCCGGAAAGACCACGCGCAGGAGGTCTATCGCGCCTGCCAGTTCCAGGAGCAGTCGTGGCGGGAGAAGCGGAGGGTGCGGGAGCTGGAGGAGCTGCGCGCCAAGTCTGGCGGCGTGCATCTCGGCGCGATGCCCGGGGCCCCCGGCGGCGCCGACGACGGCGGCCGCGGCCCCCAGGCCCGGCTTCAGCGGGCCAAGGAGATGCTGGACCAGGGCCTGCTGAGCGACGCGGAGTACGAGCAGGTGAAGGCGAGGATACTGGGGGAGTTATAGCAATGTCCGATTTCGGGGAGAATCGATGCCGTTGTTCGTAGTCCGCCACAACCACTCCGGCGAGCGCTGCCCCGCCCAGGATCCCTACATGGGGGCGATGCTCCTCAACCACCTGAGCCGCCCCAACGTGCGGCGCCACGGGGTGGAGATCCTGGGCGAGGCCGTGGTGCAGGGGGAGCACACCATGTTCCTCATCGCCGAGGCGACCGACGAGGCGCGGCTCCGGGAGTTCCTCCAACCCTTCCAGATGGCCGGCAGCCTCGACGTCTATCCCGCCTCCACCTGCGCCCGGGTGGTAGCGAGCGGAGGGTGTTCGGCGCCGGCACCGGCCCGGGAGCCGGCGCCGGTGCTCGACCCGGAGGAGATCTGCCAGCACGCCATCGACGCGGGCCTGCTGGTGCACCGGGCGCATCCGCTCAACTGTGAGACGCCGCTGCCCGAGCTGGCCGGCGGCGTCGTGATGCCCACCGCGCGGTTCTACGTTCGCAACAATTTCCCCATCCCCAGTCTCGACGCCTCGCAGTTCCGCCTCGCGGTCACCGGGCTGGTGGACCGCCCGCTGTCCCTGAGCTTGCGGGAGCTGCAGAACATGCGGTCCCAGGCGGAGGTGGTGACGCTGGAGTGCGCCGGCAACGGGCGCACGCTGTTCGACCCGCCGGTGCCGGGCGAGCGGTGGCACCACGGCGCGGTGAGCACGGCGGAGTGGAGCGGCGTTCCTCTGGCGGAGGTCCTCGACCGCGCCGGCATCCGCTCCAACGCGAAGGAGATCCGGTTCCGCGGCGCGGATGGCGGCGAGGTCGACAACACCCGGGGCCGGATCAACTTTGAGCGCAGTCTCACGGTCGATCAGGCTCGGGACTCCGACGCCATCCTGGCCTACACCATGAACGGCGAGCCCCTCCCGATCCAACACGGGTTCCCGCTCCGGTTGGTGGTCCCCGGGTGGTACGGCGTGGCGTCGGTCAAATGGCTCTCCGAAATCGAGGTGACCGACCGCCCGTTCGAGGGCCACTACCAGACCGAGAAGTACGTCTATTATTGGACCCGCGAGGGCAAGGAGATCCGCGAGCCGGTGACGCTCCAGCGGGTCCGCGCCCTGATCACCGAGCCGGCGCCGGGACAGGTCGCCTCCCCCGGGGAGCTCGTCATCCGGGGCGTGGCCTGGTCGGGCGCCGCGCCGATCTCGCAGGTCGAGGTGAGCGTCAATGGCGGGGAATGGCGCGAGGCGCGGCTGGTGGGCGAGCGTAAGCGGCACAGCTGGCAGTGGTGGGAGCTGATCGCGCGATTCGATCGCCCCGGCGACGTGACCCTGCGCGCCCGCGCCACCGACCTGGCCGGCCGCACCCAGCCCGAGCACGCCGAGTGGAACAAGCTCGGCTACGGCAACAACAGCATCCACGAGGTGACGGCGCGGATCGCCTGACGGCCGCGCCGCCTCATCTCACAGCGACCCACTCCTACCCCACACTCCCATGGAATGGATCAGCGACCCACAAGCCTGGGTTGGCCTCGCCACCCTCACGGTTCTGGAGATCGTTCTCGGCATCGACAACGTGATTTTCATCTCCATTCTCGCGGGCAAGCTGCCGCGAGCGCAGCAGGGACAGGCCCGCTACATCGGCCTGCTGCTGGCGATGGGGATGCGGATCGCGCTGCTCTTCTCGCTCTCCTGGATCATTCGCCTCACCGCCCCGCTTTTCTCGGTGCTGGGACAGGACATCTCGGGCCGCGACCTGGTGCTGCTGATCGGCGGACTCTTCCTGATCGCCAAGAGCACCCACGAGATCCACGAGCGGCTGGAGGGCGAGGACGGCGAGGCTTCTGCCCGGGTCGCGCCCTCGCTCCGGAGCGTGCTGATCCAGATCGTCCTGCTCGACATCGTGTTCTCGCTCGACTCGGTCATCACCGCGGTGGGCATGGTGGACGAGCTGGGCGTGATGGTGACGGCGGTGGTCATCGCGGTGGGCTTCATGATGCTGTTCGCCAAGCCGATCAGCGAGTTCGTGGAGCGGCATCCGACGGTGAAGATGCTGGCGCTCAGCTTCCTGCTCCTCATCGGCGTGTCGCTGATCGCGGAGTCGTTCGACCAGCACATCCCGAAGGGCTACATCTACTTCGCGATGGCATTCTCGGTGCTGGTGGAGATGCTCAACCTGCGGGTCAGGCGGGCGAAGGCGGGGCCGGTGAAGCTGCGGGAGGCGTATACTGAGGAAGCGGGCTCTACGCGCTGAGATAAACTGCGAACCACGGAGCCACGGAGGACTCTTCCGAGGCTCCGTGGTTCGCGGTTCCTCGGCTCGCCCAATGCCCCCGGTGCGAGCTTTCCAAGTCTTCGATTTGACGGACATTCCCCAGACTGTATCCTTGGTACAACAGGTTCACCCGCTTGCAATCCCGAGACTTACGATGCCGGCTACGGCCACCAAGTACCCTAAGGTCCGCAACTATATCGGGGGCCATTTCTTAGCGCCGGAGCGTCCGCTGCTCGAGGTGCTCAATCCCAGCGACGGCGCCAGCCTGTCGGAAGTCCCCCTCTCCTCCACCGCCGAATTGGATGCGGCCGTGCAGGCGGCCGCAGAGGCGCTGCCGGCCTGGTCGGGGAAGCCGATCAAGGAGCGGGTCCAGGTCTTCTACCGCTATCGCTCCCTCCTGGAGCGCGACGTCGACGAGCTGGCCGCCCTCATCACCGAAGAGCACGGGAAGACCCGGTCCGAGGCCGAGGCGGAGATCGCCAAGGCGATCGAGCTGACCGAGTTCGCCTGCTCGCTCCCCCAGATCGTGACCGGGGAGGTGCTGGAGGTGAGCCGCGGAGTGGAGTGCCGGACCGACCGGCACCCGGTCGGCGTCGTCGCTTCCATCGTGCCGTTCAACTTCCCCAGCATGGTGCCGCACTGGACCATCCCCAACGCGATCGCTCTGGGCAACTGCATGATCCTGAAGCCGTCCGAGCTGGTGCCGCTCAGCGCCGGGCGGATCGCGGAGCTGCTCGCCGAGGCAGGCCTGCCGGCGGGTGTGTTCGGCGTGGTGCACGGCGGGCGGGAGGTAGTGGAGGCGATCTGCGATCATCCGGGAATCGCCGGCGTCACCTTCGTCGGCTCCACCAAGGTCGCCCAGCTGGTCTATCGCCGAGGCACCGCCAACCTGAAGCGGGTCCTCGCCCTCGGCGGCGCCAAGAACCACCTGCTGGTGCTCCCCGACGCCGACCTGGAGATGACCTCCAGCAACGTCGTCGCCTCCATGTCGGGCTGCACCGGCCAGCGCTGCATGGCCGCGTCCGTCATGGTCGCGATCGGAAGCACCGACCACATCGTGAGCCGGCTGGTGGAGCACGCCCGCAAGATCGTCCCCGGCGACAACCTCGGCCCGGTGATCTCCCGCGAGGCGAAGGAGCGGATCGAGCGCTACATCACCGACGCCGAGCGCGCCGGTGCGACCGTGCTGCTCGATGGACGCAAGGCCGTGGTGCCGGGGCGCGAAGGCGGGTTCTACGTGGGACCGACGGTCCTCGACCACGTCCGGCCCGACATGGCGATCGCCCAGCAAGAGGTGTTCGGGCCGGTGCTCGCGATCGTGCGGGCCAAGGACGTGGATCAGGCCCTCGCGATCGAGAACGCCTCGCCCTACGGCAACGCGGCCTCGGTGTTCACCGAGAGCGGCGGCGTGGCGCGGTACGTCACCGAGCGGGCCAGCGCCGGAATGGTGGGCGTGAACGTGGGCGTGCCGGTGCCGCGCGAGCCGTTCTCCTTCGGCGGGTGGAACGATTCCAAGTTCGGGGTCGGGGACATCACCGGGCATGGGTCGATCGAGTTCTGGACCCGGACGAAGAAGACGACGACCAAGTGGAATCGGGAGGCGGGGACGAACTGGATGTCGTAGCCGCCAAGTGCCGCGATCTCAGCCGCAGACCACAATCAGGATAACCCAGATGCCCCAGCTCCTCACCCCAGCGCTCCAGATGCCCCCGTTCGACCACCAGCCCCGGGCCTACACCGGCCCGTCACGGGACGAGGTGCTGGCGGCGCGCCGGAAGCACGCCAACCCCGCGATCTTCACCTACTATCGCGAGCCGTTGATGATCGTCGAGGGGAGGATGCAGTACCTCTTCGACGAGACCGGGCGCCGCTACCTGGATCTGTTTGCCGGCATCGTGACGGTCTCCTGCGGGCACTGCCATCCGAAGGTGGTCGCCAAAGTCCGGGATCAGTTGGAGACGCTCCAGCACACCACCACCATCTATCTCCACCCGAACATGCCGGCGCTGGCGGAGAAGCTCGCCTCGAAGATGCCGCCGGGGCTCGACGTCACCTATTTCGTCAACAGCGGCAGCGAGGCCAACGATCTCGCGATCACTATGGCGCGGCTCTACACCGGACACACCGACGTCGTCGCGGTGCGCAACGGGTACCACGGCGGGTCGCCGTCCTCGATGGGCCTGACGTCGCACTCCACCTGGAAGCTGCCGACGCTGCAGGGGCCCTACGTCCATCACGCCCTGTGCCCCGAGCCCTACCGCAGCCGCGGCGGCGGCACGCCGGAAGAGATCGCCGCCGCGAGCGCGGCGGACATCGGCGAGCTGATCCGCTACTCCACGCCCGGGAAGATCGCGGCCTTCATCGCCGAGCCGATCCAAGGCGTCGGCGGCGTCACCACGGCGGCGCCGAACTACTTCCGCGAGGCCTACCGGATCGCCCGGGAGCACGGCGGACTCTGCATCGCGGACGAGGTGCAGACCGGCTTCGGCCGCACCGGCGAGCACTACTGGGGCTTCCAGAATTTCGGCGTGGTGCCCGACATCGTCACGCTGGCCAAGGGATTCGGCAACGGCATCCCGCTCGCGGCCGTCACCACCCGCCGGGAGGTCGCCGAGGTGCTGACCCAGCGCCTCCACTTCAACACCTTCGGCGGCAATCCCGTCAGCATGGCCGCGGGGCTCGCGGTGATGGAAGTGATCGAGGAGGACGGGCTTCAGGAGAACGCGAAGGTCGTCGGCCGGCGCCTGCGCCAAGGGCTCGAGCGCCTCGCCGCCGAGCATCCGCTGGTCGGCGACGTCCGCGGCCTCGGTCTCATGCTCGGCGTCGAGCTGGTGACCGACCGCGCCAGCCGCACCCCCGCCTCGTCGGAGACGGCGCAGGTGCTGGAGGAAGCCCGCTCGATGGGGGTGCTGCTCGGGAAGGGCGGCCTGGCGGGCAACGTCCTCCGAATCAAGCCGCCGATGTGTATATCCGCCGCCGACGTGGACTTTGCTGTGGACGTGCTGGATCGCGCGTTGCGGGCGGTCGGGTAGAGGCGGGGCAGCGGGGCAGCGGGGCAGCGGGGCAGCGGGGCAGCGGCAGAATGCTGTACCTCATCCCGAGCGAAAGCGAGGGACCTTGTCGGCCGGAGCTCGAACTCGGCCAGCAAGGTCCCTCACTTCGTTCGGATGAAGCACAGGCACCTGCCCCGCTGCCCCGCCGCCCCGCTGCCCCGCCTCGTCAGCTACAATTCGCCGCCCCCGTATCCGCCGAGACCGCGCCCAGCACCGGGAGAAACTTCCAGCTGTACTTCCCCGCCGACAGGTTCATGCGCAGGACGCCCCAGCCCGCCACGTACCGCACCAGGCTGTTCGGCTGCGTCGTCACGAACTCTTCGAGCTGCGACCCGCCGGTCCCGATCACGAACTCCCGCACGCCCTTCGCCCGGTAGGTCCCGTTGGCGTCCTGGGGTGCGAAGCGCTCGTAGTGGTGGTTGTGCCCGTTGAGCACCACCTCGGCACCCGCCTTGTACAGCTCGTCGAAGAAAGGCTTGACCGTCGGCTCGTTGGGATTGCGCCCGCCGGTGTAGAGCGGCTTGTGCCAGTAGGCCAGGATGCATTTCGACGGGTTGGCCGCGAGATGGGCCTTGAGCCAGGTGGTCTGCTCCGGGATCAGGCGCTCGCTGTTGAGCGCGTAGATCTGCCAGGTACCGAGCTTGTAGGCGTAGTAGCCCTTGCCCGCCGGGCCCGCCAAGGCGCCGAAGTACTTGTAGTAGGCCGCCGCCTCTTCGGTGCGATACTCGTGGTTGCCCACCGACGGCCGGCTGCGGGCCAGCACCCGTCCCCAGCTCGAGTCATAGCACTTTCGGAATTCCCACATCCTGCCGTTCTGATACACCACGTCGCCCAGCAGGGCGATGGTGCCGGGGATGTCGGCCACCAGGTCGGCCGTGTGCTCGTCCATGTAGCGCTCGGGACAACCCGCGATGTCGCCGACCGCGAGGAGCACGGCCGGAGGCGCCACGGCGGCCTCCCCGGCATCGGAAGGTTGGAGGGCCGCGTCGGGGTGCTCCACGCACGCAAACGCGATGGCGAGAGTCATCGCCAGGAGGACAAACGCAAAGAACGCCTTCGGTCTCATCGGGGGCCGTACCAGGCAAATGTCTGTAGGTGGATGGCCGTATGATAGTCGGCTGGACGGGATCGCGGTAGCGTGGCAGCGTGGAGTGTCGTGTCGGCACTACAGCCTGGCGACCTTGCGAAGCATTATCCGGCCTGCATCGAGGTCTGCATGACTGCCGAAAGCACGACATCACCGCGAGAGGATCGGCTCCCCTGGGCCGCGATGGCGGGCATCATCGCGACCGTCACGGTGTTCGCCGTGGCCCAGGGGCTGACCTACCCCCTGCTCAGCTTCATCCTGGAGCGGCTGGGGACGACGCCCGGCATGATCGGCTTGTCGGCGGCGATGACCCCGCTGGGTTTCATCGTATCCGCGCCATTCATTCCGACGCTGGTGCGGCGCGTGGGCGCGGCGCGGTTTGCGATCCTGTGCTCGATCCTGGCCGCGCTCACCCTGGTCGCGATCGCCGGGATGCAGGAAGTCTGGGCCTGGATGCCGCTGCGCTTCCTGCTCGGCTTTTTCGCCAACCCGCTTTACGTGATCAGCGAAACCTGGCTGATCTCGATCACCCCCGCGCCTCGCCGGGGCCGCATCATGGGCCTCTATTTATCGATCGTCTCGGGTGGCTTCGCCATCGGCCCGCTGTCGCTCGGACTGGTCGGCACGCAGGGTTGGCCACCCTTCCTGATCGGCATCGTGGCCTTGCTTCTCTGCGGCCTGATCGTGCTGGCGGTCGTGCCCCGCCTCCCGAGGATGCCGCAGGGAGGTGAAGCGACATCGGTCGGTAGCTTCGTCGCGCTGGCGCCGCTCCTCTTGTTCGCGGTTTTCGCCGCGGCCGCCTTCGAGCAGGTCCTGCTCTCTTTGTTCACGGTCTATGGCGCCGCGCTCGGCAGCGCCGAGGAGCGCATCGCTTCGCTCATCACCTGTTTCATCGCGGGGAATGCGGTGCTGCAGATCCTGCTCGGGCGGGTGGCCGAACAGCTTGGCTCGACCCGGACCATGTTGTTCTGTGTCCTGGCTTCGCTGGCCGGTTGCCTGTTGCTGCCGTCGGTCTTCAACTCGTGGCTCGTCTGGCCGCTGGTGTTCCTCTGGGGCGGGGTCTCGTTCGGGATCTACACGGTCGCGCTGATCCAGCTCGGCGAGCGTTTCACCGGGCAAGCCTTGATCGCCGGTAACGCGGCCTTCGCGTTAGTCTGGGGCATCGGCGGCATCGTGGGCTCGCCCGCGACAGGACTGGCGATGCAGCTGATCGGACACCAGGGACTACCATTGTCCCTCGGCCTGATGTGTTGTGTACTGGCGGTGTTTCTCATGGCGGAGAGACGGCGGATCTGATCGCTGCCCCGCTGCCCCGCCGCCCCGCTGCCCCGCCTACTTGGTCCACCCCGGCGGAACCCACTTGGTCGGATCGAAGATCGCGGGATCCAGCGTCACGTTGGCCTTGGGCTGGGTGTACTCCTCCAGCATCTTGGTCTCGCCGTTCACCATGAACCGCACCTCGGTCTCCAGCCAGCCCTGCCCCATCGGGATGTACTTGTTGAACTGGGTCTCCACCCGGGCGGTGGGATTCTGCTTGCCCGGCTCCACCAGCCGCACGAAGTAGAGCCGTTCCTGGTCGACCCAGAACTGCCGGGTGACCGTGTCGCCCGCCGCGGCACCGACCACGTAAACCGGCCGGCCCTGCCAGGTCGATTCGTGCAGTTTGGCGAGGTCGAATCCGAGCGACTCGAGCTGCTTCACGGTGAGCTCCACCGGCTGGGCGTAGACATCGAAGCCCAGCACCATCAGGGGATGGATCATCGGATTCGTCTCGACCAGCTTCCCCGCCTTGAACTCGTAGATCGAATCGCTCCGAAACAGCAGGGTATTCCTGCCGTCCAGCGGGGCGACGTCGATCCGCAGCTTCCCGGGCAGCGAGGCCGCTTCGTACCAGGTCTCCACCTTTCCGTCGGGCAGGGTGGTCTTCTGCACGAACGTCAGGGTGCGGTACCACTTGCCGTCGTAGCGCCCCCGCATCTGCCCGATCAGCTCGACCCCGTCCTTCGGAGGATCGGTCGGGACCGGGCCCGGTGCGGCAGCCACGAGGGCGAGACTCAACAGCGATCGGATCACCTGGCCTCCTGGGGAAATGGCTTCGGGTCGGAAGAGGGCCTCCCTACGGGGGGCCGGGTGAGACGGTTTCCCGCCCCGCTGCGTCCGACGGATATACTTAGGCCGTACCACCCTTTGCCGTGAGGACCGCCCGATGCGCAGGCCCGCCCTGTATCCCACCGTCTTCTGGACCCTTTCGGCCTGCTCGTCGGGACAGGACCAGCCCCGCGGCACGCCAGGGGCCGGAGCCGATGCCGCCGCCGAGCCGCCCGCCGCCTCGGTGCCGGCCCAGTCGGAGTCCTACAACCAGGGCACGGTGCCGATGAAGGTGGTCGCTACGGTCGATGGGAAGACGTATCGGTCGAGCGGCATGGGCGAATGCGCCAGCAGCGCCGAGTCCTCGATCTACGAGGTGCCGGCCACCCAGTGGCACGCGATGTACGACGGCCCCGACGGGCCCAGCCACCTCAACCTCACCGTCTGGCGGCCCAAGGCCGGCGGCGGCGACATGGTCGGGCTGTCGCTCATGGTAGGGGAGACCACCCACTCGATCGCCACGGTGAAGGGCGGCGAGCTGGCGGGCAAGGGCACGCCCGGCGTCCGGCCCGCCGGTGCCGGCGGCACCCTCACCGTGACGGGCACCGACCAGCACGGCGACGCGATCGAGGTGGCGGTGGAGTGCCAGCGGTTCGACGAGGTGGTGGCCGAGGGGGGCTGAGGAGACGCGATGGCTGATCTCGCCGATCTGTTCCGCCGGCTCAGCGCCGGCGTCTATGTCGTGGGCGTCGCGCAGGGAGAGCGGCGCAACGCCTTCACCGCGGCCTGGGTCAGCCAGGTCTCTTTCGATCCGCTGCTGCTGGTGCTGAGCGTGAACCCGGAGCACGCCTCCTATCCGCTGCTGGTGGGCGGCGGCGGGTTCAGCGTCAACGTGCTGGCGAAGGAGCAGCTCCCCCTCGCCCGCCACTTCGGCACCCAGTCCGGCCGCGAGGTTGATAAGCTGGCCGGGATCCCCTGGCGCCCGGGACGCACCGGCTCGCCGATCCTCACCGAAGCCGCCGCCTACTTCGAGTGCCTCCTCACCGACCGCTTCACCGCCGGCGACCACGAGCTGGTGCTCGGCCGCCCCGTCGCCGGCGACATCCTCCATCCCGGCGCCACCCCACTCCGCTACTCCGATACCGGCGACCTCGATGGCAGCCGGGAGCTGTATCCTCCGTCACTCTGACCACCCGAATGTCATCCTGAGCGAAGCGAAGGAGCCATGATCCCGCGCATGGTCCCTTCGCTGTGCTCAGGATGACATGCTTCTCGTCTCCGACTCACGAAACCTTCCCCGGTGAGTCGATCGTAGACCTGGGTGAGGGCCCGCTCGCGAAGATGAACGGATTTCACCAGGAACCACACATGATGACTGCGCGCGCTGACAGCGCCAAGTGGTACGTGCTGGCGGGCGGGCTCGTCGCCGGCACGCTCGACATCGCCTACGCCTACGTGTTCTGGGCGGTGAAGGCATCGGTGCCCGTTCAGCGGATCTTCCAGTCCGTCGCGGCCGGCCTCCTCGGCGAGAGCGCCCGCCAGGGAGGCTGGGCGACCGCCCTCCTCGGCCTGGCCCTGCACTACTTCATCGCCACTTCCATGTCGGTCACCTATTACCTGGTGTCCCGGCGGTGGCGGGCGCTGGTGCAACAGCCGGTGCTCTACGGCGTCCTCTACGGCCTGCTGCTCTACTTCATCATGAACTACATCGTCGTCCCGCTGTCCGCCGCGGGAACGGGTTCTCGCGATCCCCTCTGGGTCGGTCTCAGCATCGTGGTGCATGCTCTGTTGATCGGCGTCCCGATCGCGCTGTTCTCCCGGCGCGCCGAGCGGCAAACGGTCGATGCCCCTATCATCTAACGGTCTCGGAACCATGGGCGTGAACCTATCCTTCGAATTCGACGGCCAACGGGTCTCCTGACCCGGGCCATCGCACTGTCGGCGCTGCTGGCGGCGTCGGTCGGATGCGGCGAGCGCGCGCCGGCCGCCGCCGCCGACTCCTCGACAGCCGCCACCCCCGCCGCCGGCGAGGCCACGTCCGACGCGATGCGAGCCGCACTGGCCGACGCGCTCCAGGGCCGGGCACGCGCGGCGGTCGAAACGCTCCGGAGCGTCGATTCTTCCCGGCTCTCGCAACGCGACGCGGACATCCGGAGCTGCATGCTGCAGCGCCTCGACGCCCGCACGCCGGTCGGCACCGGCCTCAGCGATCCCTTCCTCTCCCGGCTGCTTTCGACCTACCGGGAGTACTGGCTCCGCTCGTTGCGCGGCGAGCGGCCGGACGGCGAGAACCAGACCTGGCTCCTCGGCGAGCTGAACGCGCGGATCGAAGCCGAGGGCGGCAAGGCCGCGCCGAGCCTCGACGCGCTGGAGCCGACGCTCCAGATGATGGTGCGCGACCGAGGCTATCACGTCCTGCTGGGCCAGACGCTCCCGCTGCGCGAGCTGATGCTGTGGAAGACGGAGAGCGAGCGGAACTACGAGGTGGCGCTGCCGGAGGGCACCCAGCCGGTGAAGGTCGTCTTCATGGACGACTTCGCGAGCCTGGGCTGGGCCGGCTTCGCGACCTGCGACCGGCACCACAGCGGAGGGTGGACCAAGCCCGCCGCGCTCTACGCTGTCCGCAGCGCCTACGATCTGGAGAGCGAGGACTTCAAGGTCAGCTATCTGACCCATGAGGCCCAGCACTTCGCCGACAATCGCCGGTTTCCCAAGCTCCAGCGCCAGGAGGAATTGGAGTATCGGGCCAAGCTCGCGGAGCTGGCGGTGGGGTCCAACACCGTGCACAGTCTCCTCGCGAGCTTCGCCGGCAACGTCAGCGAAGATCCGGCCGTCCCGCACAGCTACGCCAATGGAAGAGTCGTGCACGACCTCGGCGCGCGGCTCTTTCCCGGCGCCGCTCCGGTGTGGGGCGACGCGACCGTCGCGCGGATCAACGTCGCCGCGGCGGAGCTGCTCCGGGAAAACACCGCGAAGCTAGCGACCTAGCTTCGGCTCCAGGACGATCTCCGCGCGGCCTTGCGCCACCGCGCGGACCAGGAGCGCCTCCGGCGCCGCACGAATGTCGTGCACCTGCCCCGCCCGGATCTCCGCCCGCAGCAACACCCCCGCGGCCAGCTTTCGGTTCAAGCTCTTCTCCAGCAGCTCGCGGCCGTCCTCCAGCGTCTTGCGCAGATCGATCCGGACGTTGGACCGAAGAAAGCGTTCTATCGCCTCGCTCCCCAGCCAGGCGAGGCTGCCGGTGAGCATGTTGCGGGTGCCGACGTCGTACTGAAGGTCGGGCATGAACAGCTTGAACGTGGTCGAGTCGTACTTCGGGTGGCCCACCGCGAAGAGCACACCGACGGCGGCCCCGCTCACGCCTAGCGCCACCGCTACCCTTCCGTCGCCCAACCCCTTCAGATGGAGGCTATCGACCGTGAGCTCGGCCGTCGCGACCTGGATCTTGGTGCCGCGCAGCTCCCGAGTCAGGATGGCGCTGGCCACGTCGTAGGGCAGCCGCCCTTCGGTCAGCAGGTGCAACACCGGCTTGCGGGCGGTGCTGTCGAGTGGCGGTGGGATCGGCGTGACCTTCGGCGTCGGCCGGGGACCCGCGGTCACCCGGGGCCGCGCGGAGAGCCCGACGGTGGTGAGCAGCGTGTCGCCCCGGAGCTGGAGCCCACCCACCCGCGTGCTGGTGGGGTTGACGCTGAGCCAGAGGCTGTCGGTGATCCGGATCGGCTGGTGCAGCACCGTCCAGATCCGCCGCGCCTCGGTCGGCATGTCGACCGATTCCAGCTTCGCGTTCACCTCGTCGGCCTTCTGCTGGAGCGCGGCTCGCGCCGCCTTCACCACGTCGTCGGTGACGTCGATCTCGAGCGGGGTGACGGTGCACTTGTCGTGGTCGGTGTCGGAGAGCGGCTCTACGATCGCCCGCGTGGCGGGGTGCAGGCTCCAATCGGGCGCGAGCTTTACGTTCATGGTGACGGCCACCCGGGCCCGCGGGGCGTCGTCCTCGTCGCCGCAGGACGCGCCGATCTCGGGCAGCACCGGCGGGTTGTACCAGGCCCGCATCCGATAGGCGACGTCGGTCCGCAGCGTGGCCGACCGCCGCCCGACCGAGAGGACGAACGGGTCCCGCCGCAGCTCGTAGGCGTAGGAGAGCCTCGGCTCGTCGGGGACCTTCCGGCGGGCTTCCAGGTCGCCGAGACGCGGCGGGATGGTGGAGTCGAGCCACGCCATCGCGGGCTTCAGCTGGTAGCGCACCGGTCCGTCGATGTACGACTCCGGAACCGGCGGGAGGGTATCCACCCAGGCGCCGGCCGCGCGCGGCGGCGGCGGCGAGACCTTGTCGGGGCCGCACCCGATGAGGGAAGCGCAGAGAGCGATGGCAGGAAGCAAGCACGCCGCCCGGAACCGCGGCGGCGCCGCCTGCCCCACTGCGGTGCGAGCGATCAGGAACTCGACTTCCGGCGAGAGCTCTTCTTCTTGCGGGGCACCTTCGCGCCCTTCTTGCGGGCCTCGGAGAGACCGATCGCGACGGCCTGCTTCCGGCTCTTCACCTTGCCCCCGCGGCCGCCCGGGCCGCTCCGCAGCGTGCCACGCTTGCGCCGGCGCATCGCGCTCTCGACGCTCTTGCTGGCGCCCTTGCTGTACCGCTTGGTGGACTTCTTCCGGGTGGACTTCTTCCGGCTGCTCTTCTTGGCTGCCATGGCGACCCTCAGGGGTTTGGGACACGCCAAGTGTACATGCCGGCTGACGCTGGCGCGGTGATCTCTGTCATCTTTTTGGGAGTGAGTGACGGGTTCCTGGGCGGGCTATCAAACTGCGAACCACGGAGCCACGAAGGGCACGGAGAAAGTCACGGTAAAAAAACAAAAAAGAGGTGGTTCTCCGTGCCAGTCTTCGTGCCCTCCGTGGCTCCGTGGTTCGCAGTTACAAGGCCCGCTGCGACACCCGAGCGTCCTGATGCATCCTTCGGACGGCAATGTCCATCTCCCTCAGCCTGCTCACCGCCCTCTCGATCGCCCAATCCCCGGGCGAGCTGCCCGACCGCGACCGCATCCGCCTCGCGGAGACCGCCCGGGTGGCCGGCCTGGTGCGCGCCCAGGTCTGGCCCGGCTGGGACAGTACCGCGATGCCGGTCCTGCTCGTCACCGACTCGGCGGAGTTCCTCCTCGGCCACCCGAGTCCCAGCGCCGAGTTCTCGAGCTACGACAGCGCGGTCTGGACCCGCCCCCGCCGCTTCTCACCGACGATGCTGGCGACGTTTCCCGCCGTCGGCGGGATGCCCACGATCGTGGTCGGGCCGGCGGAGCGGACGGGGAAGTCGGCGGTCGACTGGGTGCTTACCCTGATGCACGAGCACTTCCACCAGTGGCAGTACAACCGGCCGGGCTACTACGACGGCGTGGCGGCACTCGGCCTTACCCAGGGCGACACCACCGGCAGCTGGATGCTCGACTATCCCTTCCCCTACGACTCGTCGGGCGTCCAGCAGGCGGTGCACTGGTTCGCCGCGGAGCTCGCCAAAGCGCTCGTCTCATCCAACCTGCGCGAGGTGGTCGGTGCCCGCGATCGCCTGCGCCGCCTGCTGTCGCCGGACGACTATCGCTATCTCGAGTTCCAGCTGTGGCAGGAGGGGACCGCCCGGTACATCGAATTCGCCGTCGCCCGGGCGGCTCGCGGGGCGGTGCCGAGCCCGGCTTTCCGGAGGCTGGCGAACCACCGGCGCTACGGCGACGTCGCCGACCAGTGGTTGCACGCGCTGGGGGATGAGCTGAGGGGGATGGACCTGGGACGACAGCGCCGAGAGGCGTTCTATCCCCTCGGCGCTGCCGTGGCGCTGCTGCTGGAGGGCAGCCTGCCGGATTGGAAGCAGGCGTACGAGCGGCACCCGTTCGCACTCGCCGCGCTGCTTCCATCCGCTCCGTAGCTAGCGCCGCCGGTACTTCACCACGAGCAGGCGGTCCCAGGTCGTCCCGCCATCCCGGGTCTTCTCCCACCGCTGCTCGAACCGGTCCGGGCTCTTCTGGGTGTAGGTCACCCGCACGTCCAGCCCCCTGCCGTGCCGCGACGGGGCCGTGCCGGTCAGGATCATCTGTCCGTTCGTCATTCCACCAGTCAGGAACGCGTTGGTGCCGCGGTTATCGACCAACGTCTTGGTCCAGATGCCGAGCCGCCGGCGGACGCTGGTGAAGACGATGGCCTCGTAGCCGTCGTGTCCCCGGATCCGCTCCTCGATGAGGCATTCGCTAAGATCCTTGGCGATCCGGCTCCGGAGATCGCGCCCGTCCGCATCCACCTCCCACGAGCCGAGCGTGTAGTCGAACTCGAAGAGTGCGGGAGCGGTCGGGTCCTGGCAGCCAGTCTGCGGCGTTTCGGGGTCGGGCGTGATCGATCCGACCCGCTGGTACAGACCGTCGAATTGGACGCCGGGGAATGACTGCCCGCCGTCGGTCGAGGTCTGCCAGAACTGGCGGACCTGGCCCGGCCCCAGCTTGGTCCAGGTAATCCGGTCCAGCACACTGCCGGCCGGCGTAGGCCGATCGCCTTGCAGCACCATGCTTCCGCCCTGCAGTCCGCCGAACAGATCCAGCACCAGGCCCGTGTGGTCCACCCAGTGCTGGTGCCACTGCCCTGTCGCCGCGTCGTAGGAGTTGAGGCTCCGGCCGATGAATCCCATGGCCGCATAGCTCTCCAGCACCGCGCAGCCGTCCAGCGCGCGGCTGATCTGGTTGGTGCCTGCCGGCGTCCCGCCCGACGTTACGTCCCACTGGCCCACCCAGAAGTCGAACTGCCGGTACTCCCGGTCGTCGCAGCGCCCGCGATGGCCCGCGGCGTCATCCGCACTGAACAGTGTCATTTCACCTGCGCCCTCACCGGGAGCGGCATCGGTGCCTGGGCCCTGCGGGGTGGGCTCGGCGCATCCGGCGAGGAGCATGAGAGCTAGGCCGCGCCAGGGCAGGCGGCCGGGAGACGCGAACTGCATCGGTTCCTCCGTGTCGGGGTTCCCGCGAAGCATCGTCGCGGCGACTGGGGAGACCAGATCCGGTCCGCCGGACCCACCGTGCGGGGACGAGCCGCGCTTCCTGTGCGACCGGCCGCACGGTGGCTCGTCCCACTCGCTGATGCCCGTCTCCATCGCGGCCCGTCCCGCTCCCGGTGCGACTGGTCCCGGCTTCGTTGCCACCGGACGAGCGCGGCCGGCATACTTGGCCATGCTCCCGCCGAAGCAGCGCATCCTCGACGCGTACGCCTGGTCCGCCGGCGGGTGGCTGCTGTTGGCGCTCCTCCGCACGTCGCTCAGAGTTGTCGCGATCCCGCGCCCCTTGCCCGCCGCCGCCGCGGTGCTGGGACAGGTCCTGCTGGCGTCGCTGCCCTGGCTGCTCGCTGCGCCGGCCATCGTCGGGCTGGCGTCGCGGCTCTCCTGGAGCCGCGGCGATCGGCTCCGCACCACCGGCATTCACCTGGCCCTCGTGCGCCGGGATGTCGCTGTTGGATGCGGCGTGGGGATGGCTGGTCCTGCCGCTCGCCGGCTATCCCATGACTCTGCCGCCCGGCGTGTTCTACCTGGTGCGGCTGGATCAGATCCTCTTCCTCTATCTCGGCCTCACCGGCGTCGGCGTGGCGCTGCGACACCGCCGGCGATCCGAGGAAGCCCGGATGCGCGGCGCCACGCTGGAGGCGCAGCTGCTGCACGCGAGGCTCCATGTGCTCGCGCTTCAGCTTCACCCGCACTTCCTCTTCAACACCCTGAACACGATCAGCGAGCTGGTCCACCGGAATGCGAGCGCCGCGCAGGCGATGCTGGCCGACCTCGCGGACCTGCTGCACCGGTCGCTGGACGCCGGCGCAATACAGGAGGTCACCTTGCGGGATGAGCTGGAGCTGCTGGAGCCGTATGCCCGGATTCAGCGCACCAGGTTCTCCGGGTCGCTCGATATCAGAACGGAGATCGACCCCGAGGCGATGGGTGCCCGGGTGCCCCGGCTGCTGCTCCAGCCGCTGGTGGAGAACGCCATCCGCCATGGCACCGCGCGTCGCACCGGACCCGGCCGCATCGCCGTTCGAGGCCGGATCGTTGGCGGGACGCTGGTGCTGGAAGTGGAGGACGACGGCGCCGGACTCGCCGCTCAGGCCACTCGCGAGGGACTCGGCCTGGGCAACACGAGGGCGAGACTCCGTCAATTGTATGGCGGCGAGGCGCGGCTCGAGCTGATACCGGCCCCGACCCGCGGCACGGTGGCGAGGTTGACGCTTCCGCTCCGGCTTGAAGCGCCTTCTCGATCGCCGGACTTGGACTCCGTCGCGGAGCCGGAAACCGAGACGACGACCGCCGAGGCCGCTACACCCGCCGGACGATTCACCGCCCTGGTCGCGGTCGCCTGGCTGGTGCTCGCGGTCGTCGGCGCACAAGAAGACTTCCTCGCCGGACTGCTGCTCGGCACCCCCGAGTCGTTTACCTCGGTGCTGGGGCCGCGGCTCGCGGAAACCGCATTGTGGATCGCGATTTCCGCTCCGGTGATGTGGGCTTCCGCCCGGCTCGCCGCGTCCTCAGTGCGCTGGGCGGGGCTGATCGCCAGCCATCTACTCCTGGGGTCCGCCGCCCTCGGTGCACACCTTCTGCTGGTCGAAGGCCTGATCCGGCCCGGGATGGGTGGAAACGGCGTCGCCTCGCTCCTGGTGAACGACCTCTGCGTCTATATCGCGCTCGCCGCGGCGGTTCACGCCTGGACCGCGAGCCGCATCGCGGGAGACCGGCGCGCGGCCGCCGCGCGTCTCGACGCGGACCTGGCCGCGGCGCGGCTGGAGCTGATCCGCTGGCGGCTTCGCCCCGATCTGATCTTCGACGCGCTCCGCCGCATCGGTGAGTTCGCGCAGGACGACCCGGCGGCAGCGGATGAGCTGACCGGGCGACTGGGAGAGCTGCTGCGGCTGACGCTCCAGGTCGGCGTCGCCGAGCAGGTGCCGCTGGTCCGTGAGATCGAGCTGGTCTCGGTCTACCTGGAGACCGTGTCGGCGGTGTCCGGCGACCCGCATGGGCTGCATCTGTCGCTGGGGCCGGGTGCGCAGTCGGTGCACGTGCCGGCGATGTTGCTGCTCCCGTTGGTCGAAGCGCTCGGCGGCACCCAGGTGGCGATCGCCGGAAGCCTTCACGGCGGCCGGCTGGAGCTGGAGGTGCGAGGTGGCGCGGTTGCGTCGCAACTCCCGGCAGGCGTGCTGTCGGAGTTCCGCCGGCGGCTCCTCGCCAGCCATGGCGGCGGCGCCGGGCTCACGATCTTCGAGGCGGAGGGCCGGCACGTCGTCAGCCTCTCGCTTCCCACACCCGTCCCTATGGAAAGGGCCGTCGCATGACCCGACAGCTCCGAGTAGTCGTGGCCGACGACGAGCCGATCGCCCGGCAGCGCATTCGCCGGCTGCTCCGGAAGGAGCCGGACGTGAGGATCGCGGCGGAATGCGAGGACGGCTCGGAGGCGGTCGCCGTGATCCTCCGCGAGTCGCCCGACCTGCTCTTTCTCGACGTGCAGATGCCGGGACTCGACGGGTTCGGTGTGCTCCGGTCGCTGCCGCAGGGCCGCATCCCGGTGACCGTTTTCGTGACCGCGTTCGACCAGTACGCGCTGCGCGCCTTCGAAGCGCAGGCGCTGGACTATCTGCTGAAGCCGTTCACCGAGGCCCGGTTCAAGTTCGCGTTCGACCGGGCTCGCGCGGCGGCGGGCCAGGCGGAGCCGCCCGACCGCCGGGCGCTCCTTGCCCTGCTGGAGCTGGTGCGGGAGGAGCAGCGCGAGCTGCGGGGGCTGGTGGAGTCGGCCGGCGAGTGGCTGGAGCGAGTCCTGGTCCGCGAGGAGGGACGCGTGCGGGTCATCCCGGTGGAGGAGATCGACTACATCGAGGCCGCCCGCAACAACGTCCGGCTGCACGCCGGCAAGGCGACGCATCTGCTGCGGGAGCCGCTTAGCTCGCTCGAATCCCGGCTCGATCCCTCGAGGTTTGGCCGGATCCATCGGTCCACCGTGGTCCGGCTCGACCGGGTGGCGGAGATCGAGCCCTGGTTCTCGGGGGACTGTGTCGTAGTCCTGAAGGGAGGGGCAAGGTTGCGGCTGAGTCGCAGCCACCGGCAGGAGTTCGAGGCCCGGCTGGGCGCGGCCTCTTCACGGCGGCCGGAACGCCGGGGTACCTTGGCCCTATGACCATCGTGTCGCAGTACATCGACTCGACCCTGGGCCGGTGGACCCACACCGAGTGGCGGCCGGCCCGGGACCAGATCCTCTCCGGCGTGGTCGAGCGGATCTGGGACTTCGACGGCATGGCGGCGCACCCGCAGGAGCGCGTGTTCCCCAACGGCTTGGTGGAGCTGATCGTCCAGCTCGACGACCGCTACCGCGACATCCACGGGGACCACTCCACCCTGACGCCGACAGTATGCGTCACCGGCGTCCACGCCCGGCCGATGGTGATCCAGGCGCCCCCGCGCCGCTGCCGCGTCCTGGGCATCCGGCTGCATCCGGCCGGCGCCTGGGCGGTGCTGGCGCATCCGCTCTGCGAGCTGGCGGATCTGACGGCGGATCTCCACGATGTCCTCGGGCGGGAAGCCGGCGAGCTGGCCGAGCAGTGCGACGGAGTCGGTGGCGGAATCGAGCGGGTGCGCCACGTCGTCGCCTGGCTCACCCGGCTCCTGCAGCGCTCCTCGGCCGGCCGAGTGGATCCCGCGGTGGGCTGGGTCTCCGGCCGCATTGCGGCGAGCGCCGGCCGGACTTCGATCGCCGCGCTCCGAGCGGAGACCGGCGTCGGTGATGCGAAGCTGGTGTCACTGTTCCGGCAACAGGTCGGCGTCACGCCGAAGAAGCTCGCCCGGATCCATCGTTTCGGGCATGCGCTTGGATTACTGGGGCGAGGTGGATCGCTGGCCGACCTGGCGGTGACGGCCGGGTACTACGACCAGCCGCACATGAATGCGGAATTCCGGGAGATGGCGGGGCTCACGCCGCTCGAAGTGCTGCGGGCGACTCGGTATCCGAATAGCATGAGCGTTCCTGAAGAGCTTGTCGGCAAGTGGATGGCTTGCTGAGATCGGCTGCCAAACTGCGAACCACGGAGCCACGGAGGGCACGGAGGCATGCACGAAGAAAAACAGAAAATGTGTTTTCTCCGTGCTCCCTCCGTGTCCTCCGTGGCTCCGTGGTTCGCAGTTAGAACCCCCGCTCAGCGATTCCGCCACCCGAGAGATTTTTTCCAAGACCCCCTCCCCAAATCCCCACATATTGCTCCCCCAGACCACCGAGGAGCCCATGATGCCCCCAGTCATCCGTGACGTCTACCCCTACCTGATCGTCCGCGGCGGCGCGGCGGCGGTGGAGTTCTATCGCGACGTGTTCGGCGCCGAGGAGACGCTGCGGATCCCCGACGGAGACCGCATCGGTCACGCCGAGCTGCGGCTCGGCCCCGTCACCATCATGCTGGCCGACGAGTATCCCGAGCTCGGCATCATGAGCCCGGCGGCCTTCGGCGGCACCGGCCAGGTGCTCCATCTCCATGTCGATGACGTCGATTCGCTCGCGGAGCGGGCATTGCGAGCCGGCGCGACGATGGTGCGCGAGCCGAAGGACCACGACCACGGCGAGCGCCAGTGCCGGATCCGCGATCCCTTCGGCCACGAGTGGCTGCTCGGCCACGAGATCGGCGCGGCGAAATCCCCGGCGCCGTCTCCCGCCGGCAAGCCGAACATCTTCCCCGGTCTCCGCTATCGCGACCCGCACGCCGCGATGGCCTGGCTGGAGCGGGCCTTCGGGTTCGAGCGCCACGCGCTGTTCACGAACGACGATGGCGCCGTGATGCATGCCGAGCTGCGGCTGGGACCGGGCGTCGTAATGATGGGGGCGCCGCCGGAGTGCGACGAGGGATTCAACGTTTATGTCTATGTCGCGGACGTCGATGCGCACTACGCCCGGGCGCTGGAAGCCGGGGCGCGGATCACCCGGCCCCTCGCCGACACCGGCTATGGCTCCCGGGAGTACGGCGCCCGCGACCTCGACGGCCATTACTGGTACTTCGGGACCTACCGCCCGGCCTAGGGGAGCCGGGCTGCCGCTTTCGATGCCAGCGTCTTGGCCGGCTCGAGGTCCTTGGCCGTCACGCCGAGGAGCAGCCCGTTCTTGGTCGCCTCGACCGTGGCCGACGTGCCTCCCTCGCTCGCGCTCTGGACCGCCGGGACGCCGAGGCCCTCGATCGGGGTGATCGTCAGCTTGAGGTCGGGCTGCCGCTCGATCTGCTTCTTGCGCCAGTCCGCGAACTCCGTCGAGCTGGACACTCCCTTGGGTCCCGGCTTGGAGACCACCAGCACGACCACGTCGCCCGGCTTGGGACCCTTGTAGGTGCAGGTCCTGGTCGAGCCGTAGGTCTCCGCGGTGCCCGCATCCGGCTTCCAGGACACGGCGCCCTCGATCTCGTCCGGCGTGAGCAGCGAGCAGGCTTCGACGTCGCCCGCCGGCTTGGCGGCCGGGGCGTCGGATCCGGCATCCGCGCGAGTCTCCGGGGCCTCACCTCCGCAGGCGGCGAGCACTCCGATCATCACGCTACTGGCGAAGCGGCGCATCAACGGTCTCCCTGGGTGATGTTGTAGGCAGGTGCTTCTCGAGCTCGACCAGGTATTCCCGGTATCCCTCTCGCTCATACAGCGCGCGGGCCGGATTGTTCCTGGGTTTGACTCGGAGCCGCAGGGCGGCTCGTCCGCACCGAGCCGCGTACTCCTCCGCGTGCCGCAGCAACGCCGATCCGTATCCTCGGCCGCGATGGTCCGACAGCACGGCCAGGTCGTCCACGAAGGCGTAGGGTGTGGGATCCTCCTCTGGATCGTCGCAGCGGCAGTCGCCCAGGACGCTGACGAACCCGACCACTTGTCCATCTACCTCCGCGACGAAGAGCCGTCCGGCCTGCTCGGCGCAGCGGCGGAACAACCCCTCCAGGTACGCATCCATCACGGCGTCGCCCGGGGGCAGCCGCGGATCGAGCGCCCGCTCGACCTCCTGAAGCTCGACCATGCAGGCGCGGACGGCCGCGTAGTCCGCGGTCCGGTACTCTCGGATCATCGTGCCTGCCCGGCTTCAGTCTTCTGTTCCGCCGAAGACGAGGATGTACCCGTTGGGATCGCGAATTTCGAACTCCCAGTCTCCGTAGGGCTGCCGCGTGAGCGGCGTGCGGATGAACGGCTCGTCGCGAAGCGGCTCGTAGAGCTGCCTGACGCCGCCGGTGCGGATGTACGCGTCCCACACACCCGACGGACGGCGATCGGTGAGGTCCGGCTTCTGGTAGCCGGCCAGGGCGAGCAGCATCAGCTCCACGCCGTCGCGCTGAAGGCTGGCATAGGCGTGCGGCGCTTCCGGCGGCACCGCCCCCGTGAGGCGGAATTTGAGGTGCTCGGCGTACCACCGTGCGGTGGCAGCGACGTCATCGACCAGGAAGGTCGGCGCCGCGGCGTTCAGGCGGACGGCATTCTGGGCGGCGATACTTTGGGTCATGTGTAACACCCGGTGAGGGACGAACACCAAATTACGCACCGCGGCTGGCGCTCGGTAGAACCACGTAACACCCAAACTGCGAAACACGGAGTCACGGAGGGACACGGAGACCGCACGGAGAACAACATTGTGGTTTTTCTCCGTGCAGCCTCCGTGTCCCTCCGTGACTCCGTGTTTCGCAGTTACCAATCTCAGTCCAAGCGCCGCCAGCTCGCCGAGAACACTAGGGAGACGGGTAGCGCACTTCGAACGCGTTCGATTCCTTCGCCGGCTGCGGCAGCTCGATGCAGTCTTCTTGGTCGTCGGCGGCTTCAGCGCACAGGTCGAGCTCCAGCCTGAAGTGACCCACCCCCTCCTGCGGATCGGCCGGCGGCTGATGGAATGGCAGACCGGGAGTGCCGAGGCCAACGGTCAGTGTGAGACTGGCGCCGGGAAGCACTCGGCCGGTGGAGACGCCCCCCACGCAGGCCCAGACCACACCGATCGACCATGGCGCGGTGCTGTCGGCGCCGGTGCGGCGGAACCTGAACATCGGACTGGTGTCTCCCGGCGAGCAGCGGCGGAAATAGACCGTCCGGCCGGTGGTATTTGTATACGTCGCGACCGCCGCGGCGCGGTACCCGGCCGGTGTGGGAAGCAGGGTATAGACCGCCGCGTCGGTGGCGACCGGCGGCGGACTGCCGGGCTCTGGAAGGAAGTCGCTGAGGCCCACGGAGTCGCCACAGGCCACGGCGGCCGCCAGCACGACGATGCGGAACGACGCGAGCTTTCGCATGGATCCACCTGGAGGGAGGTTCATGTTTCTGGGTGTACATAGCTGACGAATCCGCGGTTGCGCCAGTCACATCCCCGGGCTCATCATTGGGACACACGCGCCCCAGCCATCAGGATGGAGTCTATGGATCCCGGCGATCTCACCCAACTGATCTTCGTCACTATGGCCGCCCTGGTGCTCGGCAGGGTCGGGCTGTCGGTGGCCCGGCTGATCGACCGCAGGGCCATCGGCAAGCCGTCGCTGCCGGAGGATGCCGAAGCCCGGTTCCGGGCGCTCGAAAGCGAGTGCGACACCCTTCGGCATGAGCTCGCCGAGGTCCAGGAACGCCAGGATTTCACCGAGCGGGCGCTGCTCCACGACCCGGCGCGAGTGCCGGCGGCAGGGCCACCTCCCGCTCGGGACCGGATCTCCACTCCGAAGTGACCTAACCGTAGTGCAAGGTTTTGCATCCCCGGGCGCCCGATCCGGGGGGCTGGCGGTTTTGTAACGAAGCCGTAGAATGCCCTGATCCCCCCTTGAGAGACGGCAACGTATGCGTGCGATCCGGGTCGTACCGCTCGTGCTCGTGCTCGGCCTGCTGCTGATCGTCGTGTCCAACTGCACCAGGATGGAATCCCCCACCGCCACCCGCGAGACAGCGATCGTCCCGGCCTCCGCCGAGACCGACCCGGTGATCGTCGCCGCGGGCGACGTGGTCTGCGGCACCGGCACCTCCACCTCGGCGCCCTGCAAGCAGGCGGCGACGGCGGCGCTGGTGACCTCGATCGCGCCGTCCACGGTGATCCTGATGGGCGACATCCAGTACGAGAACGCCACGCTCACCGACTTCAACACGTTCTACCAGCCGACCTGGGGCCTGCACAAGGGCATCACCCGCCCCGCCGCCGGCAACCACGAGTATCAGACCTCGGGCGCCAGCGGATACTTCGACTACTTCAACGGCATCGGCGTCCAGAACGGGGCGGCGGGCGATCGCGCCAAGGGGTACTACAGCTTCGACGTCGGCACCTGGCACCTGATCGCGATCAACAGCAACTGCGCGTCCATCGGCGGCTGCGGCGCCGGGTCGCCCCAGGAGCTGTGGCTCCGCGCCGACCTCGCGGCCAATCCCCGGACCTGCACGCTGGCCTACTGGCATCACCCCCGGTTCAGCTCCGGCGGCCACGGCGGCACCACGTCGATGCAGGCGATCTGGCAGGCGCTCTACGACTTCCGCGCCGATCTGGTGCTCGCCGGACACGATCACCACTACGAGCGGTTCGCCCCGCAGACGGCGACCGGCACGGCCGACGCGGCGCGTGGCGTCCGCTCGTTCATCGTCGGCGTCGGCGGCAAGGAGCGCGGTGGCCTGGGATCCACGAAGGCCAATAGCGAGTTGCGCAGCAACTCCGCCCTCGGCGTGCTCCGGCTGGTCCTGCGGCCGACGAGCTACGACTGGCAGTTCGTGCCGATTCCGGGAGAGTCGCTGAACGACGCCGGGACCGCGGCCTGCGTGGCCGACGCGGGGCCGCCCCCGCCCCCACCGCCTCCCCCGCCGCCGCCGACCGGCACGACCCTCACGATCGCGGCCAGCGCCGACGCCTACGCCCTTTCCAGCTCGCCCTTCAGCACGTTCGGCACCCGGACGACGTTGCTGGTCGATGGCTCGCCGGCCGCGAAGACCTATTTCAAGTTCCCGGTGACCGGCATCGGCACCAAGCGGGTGGTGAGCGCCAAGCTTCAGCTATACGCGGTCGATCCCTCGGACGCCGGCGGCCGCCTGCACCGCGTCACCTCCACCACGTGGAGCGAGACCGGGGTCCGCTGGTACGGTGCCCCGAGCTACAGCTCCACGATACTGGGGTCGATCGGCACCGTGGCGATCAACACCTGGTACGAGATCGACGTGAAAAGCCAGATCACCCGCGACGGCACGGTCGCCTTCGCCCTGGAATCGGCCTCGACCAACGGGGCGGATTACCGCTCGCGTGAGTCGGGAGCCAGCTGGGCGCCGCGGCTGGTGATTGTGGTGGAGTAGGCGGGGCAGCGGGGCAGCGGGGCAGCGGGGCAGCGGGGCAGCGGGGCAGCGGGGCAGCGAGGGTGGACATCTGTCATCCCGAGCGCAAGCGAGGGATGACGTCACCCACCTTCCGCCCTACCCACCTGCCCCGCCGCCCCGCTGCCCCGCCGCCCCGCCCGGCATTGTCTAGCCGCACTGTCATCCTGAGCGAAGCGAAGGAGCGGAGACCAGCACCACCCTGAGCGGCCGCGCCGGCTTGAGCGTGAGAAGCCCGCGTACCCGCGGAGCGGGCTCCTCCGCGAGCGGCCGCATCCGCCACCTCCGCGCAATCGTCGCGATCACCAGCGTACCAACCATCCGCGCCATCTGCCCCCCAATGCACGAGCGGGGCCCGGCTCCGAAAGGAAACGCCGCATAGCGGGGCCGCGCCGCGACCCGCTCCGCCGTCCACCGCTCGGGATCGAAGCGCTCCGGCTCCGGCCACCACCGCGGGTCGCGCTGGGTTACGTAAGGACTGAGGAAGACCGGCGCTCCCGCGGGAATGGTCCGCACCGCCACCCGGTAGTCGGCGACCGGTCGGCGGCCGATCCGCCCGATCGGCGGGTACAGCCGCAGCGCCTCGTCGAACACCATTCCCGCATAGCGCAATGCGGGCAGGTCCGCCGCCACGGGATCGCGCTCTCCGAGCACGTCATCCAGCTCTCGCCGCAGCCGGTCGGCTGCCGGCGGATGCGTCGCCAGCAGATGCCAGGCCCAGGTGAGCGCGGCAGCGGTCGTGTCGTGCCCGGCCAGGAAGACGGTCATCGCCTCGTCCCGGGCGAGCCGCGGCGGCATCGAGCCGAGGAGCGTGAGCAGATCCCGTCCGCCCCCCTTCGAGCGACCGCGAATCCACTGGCCCACCGTCGCCTCGATTCGGTCCGCCGCCCGCCCCGCCGCGCGGAACGGCGGCATCCCTACCCGCTCGAGCTGCCGGCCGAGCGGCGCGGCGAACAGCAGCGCGCGCCGGCTCATGAGCCGCAGGTCCGCCGCGAGCGGCGCTGCACTTCCTTCCAGGTCGGCCTCGAGCAGCGTCCCGGCCACGATGGCCATCGCCACCTGGTCCATCGCGTCGCCCACATCCAGTACCTGCCCGTCCGTCCACCGCGCGCACGCCCGGCTGGCGGCTCCCGGCACCATCTCGCCGTATCGGTCGAGCTGATGTCGGCAGAACGCCGGCTGGATCCGGCGGCGCTGCGCCCGGTGGGCCTCGCCTTCGCTCGTCAGCAGACCGTCGCCCAGGAGCCGCCGCGCGCGCTGCATGAGCTTTCCCTTCCGGAACGCGTCGGCGTCATCCACCAGCACCCGCCGCACGTCATCGGGATGCGACAGCAGGAACGCCTCACGATTGCCGAGCCGGAAGACCGCGACGTCGCCCTGCTCCCGGGCCAGCCCGAGCAGAAAGCCGGCGGTGTCGGCCCAGAACCAGGGCAGATGTCCGACCAGCGGAAGCGCGGTCACACCCGTCGCCGAGCGCTCCAGAGCAGCGCCGCGCGGTGGAGTCTGAAGCTAGTAGTCGAGCGCCACGGCATCCGGCGGCCGAGGGAGCGCACCGGATGACTCATGAGCTGGCTGAGCGGCGTCTCGTGCGCGAACAGCCCGCCGGGCGCCAGCACTCGCGCCACCTCGGCGAGCGCCTGGTCCCGGCGCGCGACGTGGTAGCAGGTGCCGAAATCGATCACGAGATCGAAGGAGGCGTCGGGGAACGGCATCCGGCGGATATCCCCCGGCACCAGCTCGGCCTCGACGCCGGCGCGATCCAGCTCGGCGCGCGCTTCCTCCAGAAAGGCCGGCTCCAAGTCCAGCCCGGTGAGGCGCGCGGGACACAACATCCGTGCAAGTACTGGCAGCGCGACGCCTCGCCCGCACCCGATCTCAAGGACCCTGCCACCCCTCGGCAGGCCGAGCGCGCGGATCATGAGCGGGACTTCGACCGCGGCCTGGCGGGTGTTGCGCCCCTCTTCGTTGGGGAATGGCTGGTATTCGGGATCGTCCTCGAGCGGGAGACGGATCGCAACTTGCTGCATGGCGACTCCAGGTGGAGGTGACCTGGGTGCCAGTCTAGGGCGCGGTACGTGACCCGGGCGTGACCCGGCAGAGCCAGCGCTAGCCCGTCACATGATTCCGCCGTAACTTGCTCCTTCGCCGGCAGCCGCCCGGTAGAGCCCCACGCTACAACTTGAAACCGAGAGTGCGATGTCCCCGACCAGAATCATCGGGATCACCGTTGTGGCGTCGTGTGCCCTGTTCTTTCCCCTGCCTGCCGCCCAGGCGGACCTCGTCCCATCCGCCGTGCCGGCGGCCACGCCGAGCTCCTCGCTGCTGCCCCGCCGAACCGCGATCACGGCAGGAATCTTCCTCGCGGCGGGCTTGCTGTACGATTACGAGTTCCGGGAAGAGGCTCAGGAGCGCCGCAACGGCGCGACGAACGCGCTCGCCGCCGTCGGCAACGGGTTCGTCGACTGGCGCTTCATCCTGGCGGGATCCTCGGCGGGCTATTTGGCGGGTGAGATCGGTGGCAGTGACCGGCTGAAGGAAACGGTGCTACGGGTGGGTCTGGCCACCGCGGTCGCCACCGGCGTCACCGCGGGGTTGAAGTACTCCATAGGGCGTACTCGTCCACATGCCGGCCGCGGCAGCTTCCGGCTTCGTCCATTCAGCGGCCTCAACTCGTTTCCATCCGGGCACACCGCGGTCGCGTTTGCGATCGCCACGGCGGTGGCGGATCAGACCCAGGATGACTGGTCGGATTACGCGCTCTATAGCGCGGCTACACTGACGGCGCTCGCCCGGGTGAATGACGACAAGCACTGGATCTCCGACGTGCTGATCGGGGGCCTCATCGGCCACCTGAGCGCGCGGTGGGTGGGCCGGCGGATGGGACCGGTCCAAGTCGCACCCGACGCGGTGTCGGTCAGCCTGCCATTCTGATCGCGAGGGCTTCCCGGTCGGGCGAGGTAGACCGTGACCCGGCGGAGTCACCTCCTTATGATCCGGTCATGGCTCAGCAGGACCCCTTCCTGCCGGAGGGCTTCCGCTACCGGCCGGACCTGATCTCCTCCCCGGAAGAGCAGTCGCTGATCGAGCGCATCCGCGAGCTGCCCCTCAAGGAGTTTGAGTTCCACGGCTTCACCGCCCGGCGCCGCACGATTTCCTTCGGCTACCACTACGACTTCGCCCGCGCCAGGTTGGATCGGGCGGAGGAGATCCCGCCCTGGCTCCGCCCGCTTCGGGCGACCGCCGCAGCCTTCGCCGGTCTCGCGCCGGGCGACCTGGTCCACGTGCTGATTCTGGAGTACTCTGCGGGCGCGACCATCGGCTGGCACCGCGACAAGGCGTCCTTCGGCGACGTGATCGGTATCTCCCTGCTCGCGCCGGCCCGCTTCCGCCTGCGGCGGAAAGCGGGCTCGAAGTGGGAGCGCGCCTCGCTACCGGTGGCGCCGCGGTCGGCTTACTTACTGCGGGGCCCGTCGCGCACCGAGTGGGAACACAGCATTCCCGCCGTCGATGCGCTTCGGTATTCGATAACCTTTCGAACGCTGGCCGGAGTTCCTCAAGGAACAAACGTGTCACCCTGAGCGCGACAAACCTTCATCCCCTTTCACCTTTCACTTTTCACTTTCCCGCTTAGCGCCACCTCGCCCGGCGATTCCGCCAGCATCTCCCGCACCCGCGGGATCACCTCTCGCCCATACAGCTCGAGACTCCGCAGCATCGCCTCGTGCGACAGCGTCCCTGCGCTGTACTTGAGATCGAACCGCGACGCGCCCAGGTCCCGCACCGTCGCCACGATCTTGCGGGCGACCGTCTCCGGTGCGCCGGCGTACAGCGAGCCCGCGGCGATCTCGCGCTCGTACTCGGCGCGGGTCGTCCGGGGCCAGCCCCGCTCGGAGCCGATCCGGTTGCGCATGACCTCGTAGTGCGGCCACAGCTCCTCGCGCGCCTTGTCGTCGCTCTCCGCCAGGTGGCCCGGCGAGTGAATCCCGACCGGCAGCGTGGGTGCGCCGAACTGGGCGAGCGCGCGGTGGTACAGCTCCACGTAGGACGCAAAGCGATGAGGATCGCCGCCGATGATGGCGAGCGTCAGCGGAAACCGGTAGCGCGCCGCGCGCACCACCGACTCCGGGCTGCCGCCGACACCGACCCAGGCGCTGAGCGGCGGCCGCTCGACCGCCGGCGTCACCTGCGCCACCTCGAGCGGCGGGCGCACCGTGCCTCGCCAGCGCACCGGCTCGCCGGTGTGGCCGGCGTCCCGCAGCGCCGCGAAGATCGCCAGCTTCTCCTCGAAGAGGTTCTCGTAGTCGTCGAGCGAATAGCCGAAGAGCGGGAACGACTCGGTGAATGAGCCGCGCCCCAGGATCACCTCGGCGCGCCCGCCGGAGATCGCATCGATCGTGGAGAAGCGCTGATAGACCCGGACCGGGTCGTCGGTGCTGAGAACGGTGACCGCGGTCCCCAGCCTGATGCGCCGGGTCCGGGAGGCGATGGCGGCGAGGACGACTTCCGGAGCGCTGATCGCGAAGTCCGGACGGTGATGCTCGCCGACCCCGAAGAAGTCGATCCCCACCCGGTCGGCCAGCTCGCCCTCGATCACTACGTTGCGGAGCACCTGGGCGGGGGACAGCAGCCGGCCGTCTGCGTCCGCGGTGATGTCTCCGAAGGTATCTACACCCAGTTCGATGTTCGGCATGGCCCTCTAACCGGTGGTACGGGCGAACGGTTCCCCGTCAACACTGGCGCCGGGACGCCGGCGCGGCCATCATGGGGCCATGACCGTCACCCCCGTGGAATCCGAGGCGTTCGAGGACAAAGTCTTCCTCCTGCTCGTGGTCGGCGTGTCGCTGGCCTTCATCTGGATCCTGCGTCCCTACGCCGGCGCGATCCTGTGGGGCACGGTGCTCGCGATCATGTTCGCCCCGCTCAACCGCCACCTGCGCGACCGGATGCGCCAGCGCCGCAGCGTGGCCGCTGCGGCGACGCTGCTCCTCATCGTGGTCCTGGTGCTCTTCCCGGTCGGCCTGATCGTGCAGTCGCTGATCGAAGAGGGGAGCACCGTCTATGGCCGGATAGAGTCGGGCGAGCTGGACGTGGGCGCCTGGTTCCGCCAGATCTATGCGGCGCTGCCGGCATGGGCGGTCAGCCTGCTGGACCGCTTCGGTCTCACCAACCTCGACACGCTTCAGACCCGGCTCGCCGGATTTCTGACCCGCGGCGTCCAGCTCATCGCCACCAAGGCGCTCGCCATCGGGCAGAACACCTTCGAGTTCGTGGTGGCGCTGTTCGTGATGCTGTACCTGCTGTTCTTCCTCCTCCGCGACGGCGACAGCCTCTCCCGCCGCATCCGCGACGCCATCCCGATGCGGCCCGAACGGCAGCGCAGCCTGGCCGGACGGTTCACCACGGTGATCCGGGCGACCATGAAGGGCAACCTCGTCGTGGCGGTGGTGCAGGGCGCGCTCGGCTGGCTGATCTTCTTGATTCTGGGCGTCGGGGCGCCGGTTCTGCTCGGCGTGTTGATCGCACTGCTGTCGCTGCTGCCGGCGGTCGGCGCCCCGGTGGTATGGGTGCCGGTAGCGGTCTATCTCTTCGCTGTCGGTCACACGTGGCAGGCGATCGTCCTGACGGTGTTCGGCGCCCTGGTGATCGGCTCGGCGGACAACATCCTCCGGCCGATCCTGGTGGGTAAGGACACCAAGCTGCCCGACTACGTCGTGCTGATCTCCACCCTGGGCGGCATCGCGGTGTTCGGGGTCAACGGCTTCGTGATCGGACCGGTCATCGCGGCGCTGTTCGTGGCGGTGTGGGAGATCTTCGCGGCCTCGCGCAGGCCGATCCCGACGGACCCTGTCACCTTGAGGGTTGACCGACCCGGGGTGTCGCCGCAGTGAACAGCGATCCAGTCCCTGCCTTCCTCTTTGATCTCGACGGCACCCTGGTGGACAGCGTGTACCAGCACGTCCTCGCCTGGCGAGAGGCCCTGGAGCGCGGCGGGATCGCTCTCTCGGTTTGGCGCATCCACCGCCGGATCGGGATGAGTGGCGGCCTGCTGGTGAACGCCTTGCTCCGCGAGGTGGGACACCCGGTCACCGCGGCCGAAAGTGAGCGCCTCCGTCAGTACCACGCGGAGGCGTACCAGCGGATGATCGGCCAGGTCCGGCCCCTGCCAGGCGCTCGCGAGTTGCTCCAGTATCTCTCGCAGGCCGCAGTGCCCTGGACCATCGCGACGAGCGGGTGGCGGACAAGCGCGCAGCCTGCGCTCGATATGCTCGGTGTCGGGCCTGACATACCTGTCATCACCCGAGACCAGGTGCGACATGCCAAGCCGGATCCTGATCTGTTTCTGGCGGCGGCACGCGGGCTCGGCGTGCCGATCGAAACATCGGTCGTGGTGGGCGACAGCGTATGGGACCTGCTGGCCGCTCGCCGGGCGCGTGCGCTCAGCGTGGGGCTGCTCGCGGGCGGCTACGGTGAGGATGAGCTGATGAGCGCGGGAGCGTACCGGGTGTACCAGGACCCGGCGGACCTGCTAGCCCATCTGGACGAGGTCGGCGTCCGCACGCCCTGACGACAGGCGCGTCACCCGCATGTGATCCTCATCGCTGCCCGCCCGCCCGCGACACCCTAAGCTCCACCCATGACAACCATCGCTGGCACCACCCCCTACTGGTCCGCTTCGACCCCCTTCCCACGCTACGCCAAGCTCGACGCCGACACGGAAGCCGACGTCGTCGTGATCGGCGCCGGAATCACCGGCTTGACCGCCGCCTACTGCCTAACGAAGTCCGGATGCTCGGTGCTGCTGATGGATCGCGGCCGCTGCGCGACGGGGGACACCGGACACACCAGCGCCCACCTGACGATGGTGACGGACACCCGCTTCCACGACCTCGTGAAGCAGCTCGGCCGGACCCACGCGCAGGCCGTGTGGGACGCGGGCATCTCGGCGATCGCGCAGATCGACGAGATCGCCCGGGAGCACGGGATCGACTGCGGGTTCGACTGGGTCGAGGGCTATCTCCACCTGCCCCCCGAGAGCAGCCTGAAAGACGCCGACAGCCTGAAGCAGGACGCCGAGCTGGCCGCGGAGCTCGGCTTCGATGCCACGTTCTTGAGCGAGGTGCCTCACTTCGGCACGCCCGGCGTACGGTTCGACGGCCAGGCGCGCGTCCACCCGCGCCGGTACCTGGCCGGCCTCGCGAAGGCCCTCGTCGCGGCCGGCTGCCGCATCCACGAGCACACCGGCGCGGCCGAGTTCTCCGCCAAGCCGTTGTCGGTGACGGCGAACGGGCACCGGGTCACCTGCGGCGACATCCTGATCGCGACCCACAATCCGCTGATGGGCCTCGCGGACACGAAGGACGCCGCGCTGCTGCAGACCAAGCTCGCGCTCTACTCCAGCTATGTCGTGGCGGGCAGGGTCGCCAAGGGCGCGGTGCCCGATGCGCTGTGGTGGGACACGCTGGACCCGTATCACTATCTCCGGATCGAGCCGCACCGCGATTTCGACGTGGTCATCTTCGGTGGCGAGGACCACAAGACCGGCCAGGTGGCCGATACCGAGGCCTGCTATCGCCGGCTGGAGCAGGCGCTGGTGGCGATCGCGCCCGGTATCGAGCTCTCCCATCGCTGGTCGGGACAGGTCATCGAGACGCCGGACGGGCTGCCCTACATCGGTTCGACCGCCGACCACCAACTCGCCGCGACCGGCTTCTCCGGCAACGGCCTCACCTTCGGCACGCTCTCCGGCCGGATGATGGCGGACGCGATCCTCGGCCGCGCCAATCCCTGGGCCGAGCTGTTCGATCCCGGCCGCAAGGCGCTCCGGCACGGGCTCTGGGACTATCTGAAGGAGAACGTCGATTATCCCTACTACAAGATCCGCGAACGGTTCGCGGGAGCCGAAGGCCGCTCACTGCGGGCGGTGAAGCGTGGCGAGGGGAAGGTGCTCGAGCGAGACGGGAAGAAGGTCGCGGCCTACCGCGACCCGTCGGGAAAAGTGGTGGTGCGCTCCGCGGTCTGCACCCACATGGGGTGTCTCGTCGGATGGAATCCGGCGGAGAAGACGTGGGACTGCCCCTGCCACGGGTCGCGGTTCATGCCCGACGGCAAGGTGATCTCCGGCCCGGCGGAATCGCCCCTCCCAGAGTTGTCATCCTGAGCCTGGAGTGGAGTAGCTCTTGAGTACCACTTCATCCCGAGCGTACCGCCTACTACTTGCCGGATCGCCGGTCGCCACCGTGTCGGTCACCAGCCGCTCGAACCGCGGATTCCCCCGCAGCGGCGCAAACGTCGGATCCACCCGAAGCCACGCCGGAATCTGCGGACAGAGCTCCAGGTTGGTTAGGTGGCCGGCAGTCCTACTTCACTCGGATGGAGGCGGAGCAGGCGGCACGGCGTAAACCAGATCTAGATCGAACCCATCCAGCGTCTTCCAACAGAATACGGCTGCGGTCCCCTCCTCGATCCCGCAGGGTCCGCCCTCATGGGTCCCGATCGCGCTCAGGACGAGATCGCCGATGAGCGCTTCGGGGACATCCGGACCGCCACCCGACGCATGGGGAGGTGGTCCCCACCAGTAGCCCCGGCCGTCCGTCGCCAGTCCGAAAGTCGGCTTGAAGATCGAGTACAGCGTCAGGAACGTCGGCTGGGTGCCGATCGGGGTGGGATAGGGCACCAGCGTATCGGTCGTCTCGAAGCCAATGTTGAAGTTGCTGCCCCAGCAGTGAGCCACCTGGTCCGAGGTGATGCCGCACTGATGCCACCCGCTGACCGTCACCGAGTGCATGAGCGGCGCGTTCTGCACCGGGAGTGGCTGGGCGGTCGCGGTGTCGACGTCGGTGCCCAGCCATTCAGGACGAGCCCCCCAGCAATACACCTGTCCGCCCTCGCGCTCGCCGCAGGCCCGGTCGTCACTCAGGGCGATTCGCTCCCAGGGGAAATCGGCCACCACTCGGGCGGGTACGGTCTGCAGCAGGTCGCGGTGACCCAGGCCGAGCCGGCCTTCGAAGTTGGCTCCCCAGCAGTAGGCATCACCTCCCTGCTCCACCGCGCAGACCCCGCCAAGGTTTGACGAGAGACTGGTGTAGACGCCGGGCGGGAGCTGAACACGGGACGGGGACCGATTCGGGCTGCGGGTCCCGATCCCGAGCTGACCTGCGTCGTTGCCGCCCCAGCAGAAAACCTCGCCCTCAGTGGTCAGCGCACAGGTGTAGTCGTCGTTCGGGTTCGATGGATGATTGGCCCGCAACGCCGCATGCGGGGTCTGACGCCTGAGCAGCTCTCCCACCGAGCCTTCACCGGTGACGACCTGCTGGAACGTTTCGTTCACAGTGACCGCCACCGGCACCTCGCTTGGCCGCCCTGTGTTGTCTCCAAGCTGGCCGTCGTCGTTCTCCCCCCAGCAGTAGAGCAACCCGCCTGCCGCGATGCCGCATTGATGCAGTGACTCGCCCAGCGAGAGCGCGATCGCCCGAAACGCGTCAGCGCCGGCCGCGAAGGTGACCTCTACTCCATCACCGGCGGAGGCGCGCGCCTCCTGCTGTCCGACGCCCGCGCCCAGCCTCCACTTCGCCCGCACGCCGCCGAACTCATCGGTCTCGGCCGCTTCGGGTTCCAGGGTTCCCCCGTCTCCCGTGGACCAGGTGACCTGGACGCCGGCGAGGGGGCGTCCCTCCATGTCCGTCACCTCGGCCTCGAGCGGATCGGCGAGGGTATCGAGCGGCACCCCGGTCACCTCAGCAGGACTGACCGCTCTGATGAGGCGATCGGAGCCGCCGGACGGGCCGTCGTCCCCGCAGCCAGCGGCCAGCATTAGGGAGGGGAGAAGCTTGGACCAGCGCATGGAAGCTCCCGGATCAAGGGAGAACTGTCAGGGACGCGGTGAAGCGCAGCGGGGAGGGGCGCATGACTCCTCCGGCAGGTCGATGCCATGTCGGCATTCCAGATGTCGTGGGTCCTGCCAGGCGGCCGGGTTGGCGAAGGGACCGGCCAGATCCCTTCGTATGGCCGCAACTTGGAGACGATGGAACACGTTCAAGCTTGCACCGGCCCCGAGACCGGCAAGATCTGCTCCGCAGGTCAGCAGTCGACCATGAAAGTCACGGTTACGACGTCATCGGCTTCGACCGAGGTCGCCTGCGGGTTCTCCCCGTCGACCGTGCACGCTTCCGTAAGCCCGTCCAACAGCACGTCATAGTTACCCGGTGCGACGATGGCCGCCACGGCGCCGTTGCGATCGATGGCGCGGGCAATCGTCCCGATTCGGGCCACGAATCCGTCCACATCGCCGCCGGAGCCGCTGGTGAATGTTCGGACCTGGATCACGCCGGTCCTCAGAAAGCATTCGACGCCCATGGAGGCCTGGTTCGAGCTGCCGGCCTCGACCGAGATCGTCAGGGGGTGCAACCCGGTCGGCTCACAATTGCTGCGGACATAGCCGAGCGAGAGGGTGTGCTCCCCGGGGGAGACCTCGTCGAGCACGACCGAATCGTTGATGTCCACGGCGAGCGACTCGGCCTCGTCGAGGTAGAGCATGTAGCCGTCGGTATCGAGATCCTCGCCGACGGTCGTGATCTCCACGGTGAGCGAGGCGTCGTCGCTGCTGCCGCTGCCGCCGTCCCCGCACGCGAGGGCGGCGAGGACGATCCCGAGAAGCGTCGCCTGGCAGCGCATCATGGCGTCCCGTGGACCACGTAGCTCTCCCCCACAACGAAGACGTGCTCCCGGCCCAGCCCCCAGACTCGTCCGCCCCCCAAACCTGAGATCTGGCTCCACTCCGACCCATCGTAGCGCAGTAAGGCGTCGGGACCGACGGCGTAGAGGAGCGGTTGCCAGCGCATGGTGGCGATCTCCGGCCGGTCACGGGGACAGTGGTCCAGACATGCCGACGGTACCGACCGCTGTCAAGCGGCGATCAAGTAGCCAGGCGGCGTGAGCAACCTCTCAGCGGGTCGGGCCATCCAAGCGGGGACCGTCCGTCATGTCCCCCGACACCGAGGTGACTGTTGCGCGCCATCCACGGAACCTGGGTTCTGTCCCTTGTCTGTTCGGGTCTCGCCATGGCCCAGCAGACGCCTGGGCTGCCGGCGGAGGTGGAGGCGCGGATCACCGAGGCGGTGAAGCGGCACATGCAGGAACAGCGGATCCCGGGACTGTCGCTCGCGATCGGCGCCGGAGGGCGTGTCGTGTACGCGCGAGGGTTCGGGCAGGCGGACCTCGAGCACGAGGTGGCCGTCACCCCGGCGACGCTGTTCCGGATTCAATCGACCCAGAAGCTGCTCACCGCGACCACCGTGCTGCGTCTCGCCGAACTCGGGAAGCTGAGGCTGAGCGATCCGGTGCAGCGGTACTGTCCGGCGTTCGGCGTGAGGCCGTGGCCCGTGACGCTGCGGGATCTGCTCGGCCATCAGAGCGGCGTGCGACCGTCGACGCTCGCCGATCTGTTCAACCGGGAGCATTACGCGTCGGCGGAGGCCGCGGTCCGGCGGTTCGCGCGGGACTCGCTGGCGTACCAGCCGGGAAGCAAGGTGGTGTACTCCAATGCCGGATACTCGCTGCTGGCCTGCGCGATCGAGGGGGCGACGGGCGAGGCGTACGATTCCGTCGTGGCCAGGCTCGTCCTGCGGCCGGCGGGGATGGCCGCGACGCGGGATGACAACGTCTTCGAGCCGATTCGCGGCAGGGCACGGTACTACGTCGTTCGCACCGCGGCCAATACCGAGCAGTGGAAGGGACTCTGGACCGACGCACACCTCCATGCGACGAGGCTGGACCAGCCGGCCAATGCGGATCCGGTGGATCCGAGCTGGGCGATCGGGGCCGGGAGCTACCTGGGGACGCCCAGCGACCTGGTGCGGTTCGGGATGGCGCTGGCCGGCGGGCAGTTACTGCGGGGCGGATATCGAGACAGCGCCTTTGCGGACATCCGCCTGGGCGCGACCGGCGAGCCGGCCGGGCGCTCCCTGGCCGGCTGGGTGCTCGACGCCGAAAACCCCGCCTTGCCCCGGATGCTCGGCAGCAGCTGGAATGGGTCGTTCGGGCTGGGCGTTCACCTGGAGAGCGGGATCGTCGTGGCCATTGGATCGAACATCGAGTTCGACCAGCCGGCGGAGCTGGTCGAGCAGATCATTGATGCCGCGGTGTCACCCTGAGCGCAGCGAAGGGGACCATACCCGGCATGGCCCCCTTCGCTTCACTCAGGGTGACAAGGAAAGTCCGAAGCCCTTACCCCATGTTGCTGAGCGCGTGGATGTTCCCGTCCGGATCCTTGAACCACGCGTTCCGGACCGCCCCCGGACTCGTGGATATCCCCCTTCCGAACCGTGTCCGGAAGGTCGTAGTGCTCGAAGGTGACGCCCTTCTTCTTGAGCGCCTCGACGGTCTTCTCCAGCTGGTCACCCACGACCCAGGTCATGGCCGTCGCCTTGTTGGTGCCGGCATACTCGGAGGGATAGACCACGAAGGCCTCGTCGCCCGCCTGGACCTCCAGGATGCCATCCACCACTTCCTTGGACTGGAGCCCCATCGTATCGCGTGTAGAACCGCCGTGCCCGGGCGACATCCTTGACCGCAAGCATCGGCGTGGGAGTGACTTTCGCGAACATTGCCCGATCTCCTGTGGAATGAGCCCACCCGTATCCTGGCACGATGGCCGTCACGGCGCAGGGTCATAGATCACCGATATCCTGCCCCATGGCCGAAACCAATTCCCCCACCGGGAACCTGGAGTTGAACGGCTATGCCTTTCCGAATGCCAATCATACCTTCGACCCCGAGTGCTTCAGAGTACGAAGCAACTCGCGCACGAACGCAGCTCCTTGGGTTGCTATGATTTGGTTCGGAAGCCGGAGTGCACGCTGGGCGAAGCCCTACAGCGATCAAGCGCGGGCAATCGTTGTTATGCTGTGGGACCTGCGCGGACACCAGCTCTCGCAGGGTTGATGCATGCGCCAGCGCTTTCCCGCCGCGTGTGTCAGGGCTCCTGCCCTTGAACCTTCGTCAACATCCGTTTGATCACTTCCTTCGCAGTTTCTTCCAGCAAGAGTCCAGCACCGATTGACAGCATCGTGAGTGCCACCGCGGCTCGCTGGTAATCTTCCCCAAGGGTTAGGGATGGGGCCTTGCCGTACAAGACATTGGACCCGATCAAGTAGAACAAGGCCAATATGAATGCCAGGATTACTGAGGCTCCAACGTTGGCGAAGAGCCACCCATCGTCACCTTTACGGGTACTCGGCTGTTCAATTAAGCCTATTTCCACCAGATGCACACGCAGGAGAACGCCCAAGAGCACGCCTACAAGGAGAACTATGTACACGGCGGATTCATTGTTCAGACGAAGCGCGCTTGTTCTGTGCATCAACATCCACCAACAAACTATTAAGAGTATTGCGAACAGAGCCCTGGTCGCTTTGAAAAGGGCATTTCTCGTTCTCACCTTGTGGCCAAGGACGATTCCACCTAGAAGACAGAAGGACACCAAGAACGCCCAGGCTATCGTTCCCACGCGTGACAGTACACCGAGCACGCCGGATCCTACACCCTTCACCTCAGTGGCCTGAAGACGTTGCTTTAGACCCTCATAGGCCGTGGCGAACTCTCCCTCGAACGTTAGTACGCTATCCAACCTCATAGAACTAGTCCTGAGTCGACTCCTCGATGAGTCCACAGCACCTAACGAATCGCCTTGGACAACTACTCTCCGAAACCAGTCTCCGATCGTCGAGGCATATGCGCTTAGTTCGGAATTAACAACGATCACGTCCTGTGGAATTAGTGCGTACTTCAACAGAGACTGAACACGACCTTGTAGCGAGGGCTCCAAGGTCCCATATGCTCCAACAGCGCCGAGAGACGTGCCAGTAGAATCAGCCGCGATCTGCGCAAGCACACCCTCATGCTGCTCGGCTAGCGTGACATCCCAGCCTAACTCGCTCCGTACTGCGGACTCAGTTGGGGAAGAAATCGCGTTCATGTGGTACAACTGCGTGAGGGGTTCGACGTAGCCGGAGGCCGAATTCCTATCCACCAAGACTAGCCGCTTGATTCCAGCCAGGGGGAAAAGAGTAATCTTGGAGCGGCTGTTAATGACGAAATTCGCCGAATAGTATGGGGAAGCGTCACCCACCTTGCGAGTGACAAGAAGCGGCTGAAGTCGGGTACCCAGCTCTCGACTGCAGAGGATGAAGCGGGCTGGGCTGAGTTGGACAATAGAGTGTTCCTTTAAGGGCTCACAGCCTCTCAGGCTATTGGTCGGCTTAGCAAGAGCGCTTCGATAAGGAAAGTCCTTGTGCTGTGAGCGCACAAACGCCACGAGTGTGGTAAATGCATCACTCAAGCGTTGAACATCACTGGTCTGCGCCTTGACCGTTTCTACGTAGAAAACCTTTAGTACGGAGTCCTGCGCGGCCGACGGTGTCGCCGCCACAACGCTGGCGATAACGACGAGCCACGTCGGGGTTGCTGAGTGCGATAGGATGCGTGGCCTGGTCGTCGAGCGCGGGCACGCTGCAGTCATACAGCTAGCGACGGACACAAATTCTCCCCTTGGCATAGATGCCCCAGACGCGGGACGAGCTTTTCCTCCTTCTGGCTCTCCACGCCACTGCTCCTAGGACTTCGAGGTTAGGGCGCAGCAGATTCGGGTCGGCCTTCTGAGCCAGTCTCCGGCTGGAGGGTTTCCACAGGTACTGACCGATCCTGGTCCGACTTTGGATTACGCTCACTTGTCTTGCCGCCAAGCTGGTCCCGCAGATTCTTGTGCGCCCACTCCCAGACATCCTCACTGAACACCGCGGCTACCAAGCATGTGAGGAGCAACACGTATGGATTCGGTTCAGGTCGGTCCGCGGCAAAAATGGCGAGGCCACCCTCGACAGCAAGGAAGACGACCACGGCAGCGGAGAAGCCACGAATCACCACACCCGCAAGGTCTTCGACCAAAGGCTGCTTAGGAGCATCGGTCTTCGTCCCACCGATACCGGTTGGCTGTTGCGGGCGCTTGACTTGCTCGCGAATGAACGTCGCGCAGGCTGAGCCGACGAGTCCAAAGCCGATCAGCCCGGTGATTAGAGCGAGAGCTAGTGATTCCGTGCGAAGCAGCCAGCGCGCGACGAGCCCGAAGGGGCCCAGATGAGAGCCTAGTTCAGGACGGACAGGAACAGCAGCGGCAACGTTGGAGGCGCGATCCGAACCAAGGAGACAGGTCTCCCGCGCCCTGTACAAGGTATTGTACTGGGCGTCAGCGCCCTGACCAGCGAATAGCGTGCGTGCCGGGGATGAGATGATGGTATTCGAGCTCTTGCGTCGCCCAGGCCCCGAGATACTGATCCATTGCCCCGATATCCTGCAGGCAAATGCGAAGTTGGCCCCGATGCGCGCTCTGCTGAAAGCGGAACCAATGATCAACACTGAGGAAGTGCTCGGTCGTCTCCCGACTCCCTTTTCGGGCGGCATTGCCGACCTCGAATGTTGTGAGCGCCTGACCCACGGCCTCGGTCATGGCATCCCAGGCTCCGGAGCGAAGAGTTGTCCACGCCTTAATGACGTCTTCCCGGCGCTGATCAAGATAGGTCAGCTCGCTGCTGAAGAACTCCAACCGGCTGCGCCGGATGGAATTGTCCGCGGCACTGTCAGTCTGAGTCCTTCCTGTATCTGGCGGCAGCTTCTCCAATGTTTCGCGCGCCCGCAGCTTCGTGGCTTCGAAAGGGTTCCTTGTCCCGGCATCGGTCGGAAAGTTGGTGTTGAAATCGTCCTCCTTGATGAGAGCTTTCTCCAACCGTTCCTTCAGGCGCTCGGCGCTGACCTGTGCTGGTGCGACATCGCCCTGAAGGCCGGGAATGGCAGCGATCGCAGCGATGCTTAGATAGCTCCCCACAGCGAGGATGATGAACAACAGCAGGTTCTGCCTCCCGGCATACCCCAAGCTGAGCAACCAAGTTTGCAGCGTACTTCTTTCCGCCGTTCCCTCCGAAGTGGGCACCGGGTCCACAGCAGCACGAATCACGACCAGAAGAAGACACCAGAGTGCGAGCGCGAGAACGATGTTGGTCCAGGGTAGGTCGTCGAGCGCACCCCGAAAGGCCTCATCGAGAGCTCCGGACAATGCTCTGAACCCACCGAAACCCAAGGTCGCCACACAGTCCCACGGTCGGATGGTCTCCTGTACGGCTGCAGGGGAACAGACACTGCTCGCCTTGGCATATTCTTCCTGCAGTCCACTCGGGACCCGGCTGGCGATTACGTAGACAGTCCGCGTGAGCGACTTTATGACCGCGGGAAGAATGTTCGGCAGGAAGAAGACGACGACCCCAAGCGCGATGAGGCGTGCAGCGAAGCTTCCGCCGAGCCTGCTCTGAATCCACTGAAGGCTCGAAGCAATGCACGAGCAAGACGATAGACCAAGTACAGCGCCAGAAGCGTGCTCAGCACGACGAGCGCGACGTACGCGATAGTCGCTATCGTCCAGAAACTTCCGTCCATAGGACACTCCGCGGCAGGGGTCCTCGCCTACACCGAAGGGCGGGCTGGTAGGGTCGTGGCCGGTATTGCTGGTCTAGCACGGCAGGGCAACTTGTATTGATGACCATCACCCAGCGATGATCGGTGGGGTCTCCGAGGAGACGCTGATAAGGGCGCTCATCGTCGAGTTTTACTTCTCATACCCTGTATCAGGGGCACTGCACCCAGATCCGGTCGGTGTCCCCGTTCCGCATGTTCGCCTGGCTGCCGCACAGGAAGCGAGTCTGCACGATGATCCCCATGAGCGGCAGTCCGGTGACCCGCATTGGATATTTGTGGAGCTTCGGAGAGCCGTCACAGGTGACCGGCCCTCCGGCGATCACGGTATTCGCATCGACGTCGATGATCTCAGCCACCATCTGGCCACCCTCGCAGAACTCTGGGTCGCAGTCGAAGAAGACCCAGATTTCGCACAAGGGCGCCTTGCGGCCATTGCCGAAGTGCTCCGGCGCGAACACGGTGTCGGGAATGCGAAACGGCATGTCTCCTCCTAAGTGGCCAAACGAGGCCCGCGCTACTTGTCCGGACGCGAAAACACTTCCTTGAGTGGGCCAAGGTTCGAGAGATCGACGTTGAACGAGATGAACCCTGGCGCGAGAGTCTTCCCCGAGCCGCGCTTGCCGAATACGACTCCTGCGGAGAGGGAAAGCACCCCGTTTACCCGGCCGATCAAGCCGACCAGGACATCGGGTTCGAAAGCACCTTCCTCCTCACTCAGGGCTCCTATCGGGTAGCCGACCTGCAGACCGAATCGCTGTGCTCCCAACCCCGTGGGCTGAGTCTTGGCTGTGAAGTCGCCTTGGGGGTTGAAGAAGTACCAGGTGGCTGCCGTGAAGGCCTGCGCAACGTTTTCCGATGGGAGGTACGCACTGACCACATCCACCTGAGTGTAGCGTTCGAGCAAATCCGCTCCGAGCGGAACTTCAATCGTCTTGACGTTGGCGACTTCCCGGAGGATCGCTTGGACCTTACTGGCCAGGAGCCGTACCTCCTGGAGTTGGGCGGGATTCACCAGCGCATCCACGGCCTGCGTCAGCCGTCTGGCGTTAGACCCGGCACCGATCCCGGAGACGAGATCTCTGGCGCACGGATCCCACGGCACGGCGCCCGCGACGATACTGTCCGCGGCGGCCTTGTGATCCTTCAGGGCATCAGCTGCCGTCAGTAGTTCCTGGGGAGTAGTCGCAAGGCGGCACCCCGCCACGGGAGGGAGCTGTAGATCAGGATTGGCGGCGACTATGGCGTTGAGCGCCCGGCTCAGCTGACCTGCTGCGTTGCTGATCCGGAAGACGACGTTGGCGAACTGGATCTCGCTCGCGACCATCTCGGACAGCCGGGTGGCGAACGGCTTCCACTCCCCCCCGTCGGCTTGCACGGCGAGGTCCGCCGCAGGGGTCACGAATGCCTCACCGATTGTCTTAGTCGCCGCCTCCGCAGCGGCACGGGCGTAATCCTCAGGGGTTAGCCTGGAGGGCAGTGCGGCAAGCGCGACGATGAACGAGCCCGCGAAGGATTCCGCGGTGACGCCCGCGATAAACTTCGGCGACCTGGCGATCACGGCCGTAAAGGCCCCCGTCTCATTGAGATGCACCTTGGGCATGGCTGCCGACCAGCACGTGCCGTCCTTGTCGGCGACGGCGTTGATGTTCCCGGAGCGAGGTCCATCCTTCCCCCCACTGAACTCGTACCTCACCGTCACTGCGGCCGCGCCCTTCTCGGCATCCACGAGGACGGTCAAATCCCGGCCATACGGCACACGAACAGTCTTGTCCAGACTGAGCGGCACGATGGTCTCCTCGACCAGGAGTACCATAGGAGAATCCTTACGACATTGACGTTCGGTCTGGGCCATCGCCGTATTGGCGCCGACGACAATGGCGAATACGACTCCGCAAGCACACAGGTGCGTCATAGACGGTTCTCCACTCGAGCGAGCGGCCGTTGAGCGGTCGCACGTACCCGAGAGCACCGGGGATGTGACAGGTTTGCCTATGATTGTGTGGAACGGCAGGAAAATTGGGTTTTGCGGAAACCTGTAGGCCTAGGATTCATCAGCAGGATCGGGTTTTGTGCTTACCAGATCGCGAGGGTGGTGCTAAAGGAGTGTGGGCACTGGCTATGCGACCTAGTCGACATGCCCGCGTGATCCAGCGCATCGAAAGGCCTTCGCCCCACCGGTATACTCCTCCACATGACAGACGGCTTCGTCCACGTTCGCGGCGCCCGGGTCCATAACCTCAAGAACATCGACGTCCGCATCCCCCGCGGCGCCCTGGTCGTCTTCACCGGCGTCTCCGGCAGCGGCAAGTCCTCGCTGGCGTTCGGCACCCTCTACGCCGAGGCCCAGCGGCGGTACCTCGAGTCGGTCTCGCCCTACGCCCGCCGCCTCTTCCACCAGATCGCCGTCCCCGAGGTCGACGCCATCGACGGCCTCCCGCCCGCGGTGGCCCTCCAGCAGCAGCGCGGCGCCCCGACGACCCGCTCCTCGGTCGGCAGCGTGACCACCCTGTCCAACCTCCTCCGCATGCTCTACTCCCGCGCCGGCGACTACCCCCGCGGCCAGGAGCATCCTCTACGCCGAGTCCTTCTCGCCCAACACGGCGGAGGGCGCGTGTCCCCGGTGTCACGGCCTGGGCCGGATCTACGACGTGACCGAGCGCTCCATGGTCCCGGACGACTCCCTCACGATCCGCGAGCGCGCGATCGCCTCCTGGCCGCCGGCGTGGCACGGCCAGAACCTCCGCGACATCCTGGTGACGATGGGCTACGACGTCGACCGCCCCTGGCGCGAGCTGCCGAAGAAGGACCGCGACTGGATCCTCTACACCGAGGAGACAGCCGACGGTCCCGGTCTATGCCGGCTACACCCCGGCGGAGACTCGCCGCGCGCTCAAGCGCAAGGAGGAGCCGAGCTACATGGGGACGTTCACCGGCGCGCGGAAGTACGTGCTGGAGACGTTCGCCAAGACGCGAGAGCGCGCAGATGAAGAAGCGCGTCTCGCGCTACATGGTGAGCACCGAGTGTCCGGCCTGCCACGGCAAGCGGCTCAAGCCGGAGGCACTGCGGGTGAAGTTCGAGCGGCTCGACATCGCCGAGATGTCGCACCAGCCGCTCAAGCGCCTGGCGGAGATCTTCCGACCCTGGGCCGAGGGGAACGGCGCGCGGATGGAAGCAGCTGGAGGCGGAGCATCCGGAGAAGGCGCTGGTGGCCTGCCGGATCGCGCGCGACCTCGTAGCCCGGCTCGACGTGCTCATGGACCTCGGCCTCGGCTACCTCTCGCTGGAGCGCACCACGCCGACGCTCTCGCCCGGCGAGCTCCAGCGCCTCCGAATCGGCACCCAGGTGCACAGCAACCTGTTCGGCGTGGTCTATGTGCTGGACGAGCCGTCCGCCGGCCTTCACCCGAAGGACACCGAGAGCCTGCTCCGCGCGCTGGACCGCCTCAAGGCGCAGGGCAACTCGATCTTCGTGGTGGAGCACGAGCTGGACGTCATGCGCCGTGCGGACTGGATCGTCGATGTGGGGCCGGATGCGGGCGAGCATGGCGGGCAGGTGGTGTACAGCGGGCCGGTCTCGGGATTGAAGGAGGTCAAGGAGTCCCGGACGCGGCCGTACCTGTTCGGCGAGATCCGCCCGCCGCGGCGGGAGCCGCGGACGGCAAAGGGCTGGCTCCGGCTCGAGGGCGTGACCCGGAACAACCTGCACGGCGTGGACGTCGCCTTCCCGCTCGGCGTGCTTACAACGGTGACCGGCGTGTCGGGGTGGGGGAAGTCGAGCCTGGTGAGCCAGGCGCTAGTGGAGCTGGTGCGGCGGCCGCTCGGGCATGAGCCGGAGCCGGCAGAAGACGAGGCGCCGGAGCTGGAGCGGGGGCCGGTGGAGGCGACCGGCGGGCGGATCGTGTCGGGGATGGAAGGGATCCGGCGGCTGGTGGTGGTGGATCAGAAGCCGATCGGGCGGACACCGCGGTCGAATCTGGCGACGTATACCGGGCTGTTCGATGGGGTGCGGAAGCTGTTCGCATCGACCAAGGCGGCTCGGTCCCGGAAATACGATGCCGGGCGCTTTTCCTTTAATGTGGCGAAGGGGCGGTGCGAGACGTGCGAGGGGGAGGGGTTCGTGATGGTCGAGCTGCTCTTCCTGCCGAGCGTGTATGCGCCGTGTCCGACGTGTCATGGGTCGCGGTACAACGCTCGGACACTGGAGATCCGATATCGGGGAAGGAACGTCGCTGAGGTGCTGGGGATGACCGTGGACGAAGCCTGGGCATTCTTCGCTGAGGAGGAGGCGGTCCGGCGGTCGTTGGAGACGCTGCGGAGCGTGGGAGTGGGGTATCTCCGGCTGGGGCAGCCGGCTACTGAGCTCTCGGGTGGGGAGGCTCAGCGAATCAAGTTAGCAACGGAGCTACAGCGGCAGGCTCGGGGCGACACGCTGTACGTGTTGGATGAGCCGACGACAGGGTTGCATGCGGCGGATGTGGATCGGTTGGTGGTGCAGCTGTCGGGGCTGGTGGATGCGGGTAATACGGTGATCGTGGTGGAGCATGATGTGGGGGTGGTGGCGCGGAGTGATTGGGTGATCAGTGTGGGACCGGGGGCGGGAGAGGAAGGGGGGAAGGTGGCGGAAGCATGACTAAGGGTGAGGGGTCACATGCCTGCCCGCTTTGTAACATGATTCGCGTCTATGCCGTCGACTAGCTCTGCCTTCACCATTTGTACAGCCTTGATGGGCGCAGCTCGAAACGCGGCTGCGTTCTGGAGGGCACGGTCCTCAAATTCTAGCACAAGACTGACGTGTTACCTGCAACTGCGGCTGATTGGCTGCTCATACTTTAACTCATGGCCATCGCGTCAATGAATCTGACTATGGACTGCAGCGATGTTCGCTGTGGCTCATCACTTGGTGCATCAAGTCTGTCTCTGAGCGCGATCAGACTATTTCGTGTGTTGCGTACTGCGAGTTCGAGTGCAGCCGGCGATCTGAGTTCGTTGACGGATGCGAGAGCTGCAGCGATCTGAGTAAGCTCCGATGTGACAGATGACTGCGCGGGAGTAGCCTCCACGATCATCCTGTGTAAAACTCCAACTTGCTGTATTGAGACCACACCTGCTGGCCGTGCCGCATTTGGCTCACAGCTGCAAGGGGAGTCTTTGCAGTTGGGGCAACCTCTGGCATAGAAACGGTCAAACGCAGATTCAAGGGTAGCTTCAGGGTAAGTTAGCACCCAGGCGCCTGCTATCCACGCAACCGCATCGGCGATCTCTCCGGCCAGTTGTAACGCCGAGGCGGTCGTCTTCGATCGCTGAAAGCGGGCCAATTCCTCATGAACTTCGCCGACTTCCTCAGAGATCTTCAGAATGTGATAATTCGGTCCCGCGTGGTGCCAGATTACTGCGTTATGTGGGTAAACAAACCGAATGCTCGCGCACAGGTCGTGAAATGCGAGCTGTCTACGCTCCACCGACAATCGATTCATCAGATCGACCTTGTACCTGTCGAGCTCCTCCTGAAATTTATATGCAGTCAATTGGCGCAAGGGTTGTTTCCCTGTCCTGTAACACACGCAAGGCGCCTCTAAACAATATTGACACCTATTGGGCAATCTTGCCGCGATCGCATCATCCAGCGGCTGTTTGACACCGGATGCGAGGGCGAATGCCCAGGAGAGCGGTCGGATGAACATCTCTGGCTCCGTACCCCCGCGTTTTCTCAAACTCTTCCCCAGATATGCCGCCGTCCGGCTAAAGTAGCCGTACAAATACTCGGGCGACTTATTCCGGTTCGCAGAGTCATACAATGAGGCGAGAGAGTCCTGAACTGACCGGATGCTTTCAGTTCTGATTATCATCTATCGAAGTCTCTGCAGTTCGGGTGTCGATCGATTCGGGTCCATCTCGATGTCACCTTGAGTTGTCGCTTGGTACTACTCCAGCTCCAGGCACAGCGCTACTGGAGGGACCGAGAATAGCCCGGAAACGCGATTCCAGTAGAGAGCGTGCGGTAGGAATCTTCAAGTTGAGCGACCGAAAGAGAGTTCCAGAAAGATTCTCGGAAGGGATAGAGCCGTCTGCAGTCAAGGAAATATCTAGAAGAACTCCGCGAAAATCGTCAAGGATTGACGATATAGCATCGGAAGTATCCTTATCCAGCCAGATTGCGTGAGAGTGAAAGAAAGTTTCGAGTTCGAGGATCGCAGTGCCAGCCTGCTCGCGCAGCTCGGGACGTTCGGCGATACTTCCTGCCGCAGCCCAGCGGCGTGAACACGAATGCACTGCTTCGAGCCTACTGTATACGTCAGCGATTACTTGCCCTCGTCTCTCATGAAGTCTAGTAAACTGTACTTGGTGCTCTATAGCAGCTTTCTGAAGCGCAGCCTTAAGTTGCTCTACTTCTTTCGAGGAGTTTGTCTGCAGCAGCGCCTTATGGGTCTCAAGATTGTACGCTAGCGCATGCTTCGTGAGAGCCTTAGCCAGGAACGCCACAGAAGCTGATGCAGCGAGTGAAACGACAATGGTGTTTAGGACGGTTTCCCAATCTATGAGCATCGGCCTGCCCCTAAGGAGGAGACTCTAGTCCGAGTACCGATCGGCCGCCCATAGGCCGGCTGTAATTGCTTGTGGGTGTCGATGTTAGCGCGCAACGGCGCGCATGGCTAGGCCAGAATTGCGACAAGATGGGGCCAAAATGCGACATGTCGGGACAACCAGCGAGCTCAATGATCGACAATGACCTGGAAACTGTCAGTCCGCCCCAAACTTATGACTTTGGATCACTCCCCTTGACCATCCCTCACCACAGGTTCTCACCGCGTAGAACTAAACCGCCGCCGAGAAACCAAACTCTCGACGGCGGCTCAGCCCACCTCCCGGGTCACCCACCCCCGGCTCACGCCGCAGGCCTCACATCCCCCATCCTCAGCCCCCGGCGTCTCATCACCATCATCATCCGAGCCACCGGCCGAGCCCCCACCGTACTGGCGTTGACCCAAGCCCCCAACACCTGCCCATCACTCCTGAACCGCCACCGGTTCCGGGCATCCATCGCCCGCACAATCCGCCCGGCTTCCAGCGCGAGCACCTCGAGCGCCGACGTCGCCCCCGTGTGCGTCGCCCGTCCGTCGCTGCCGGCCTTCACGGCCGCGTCGAACTGGTCCTGCAGCTGCGCGAACACCTCCAGCACTGCGTCCGACAACCCGTACTGCGCCAGCACCTCCTTGTGAGCCTGGGCTTCCGCCAGCATGCTCTGCGACGCCGTCCGGTGCGCGACGTACGTGTCCCCGCTCGGCTTGTACCGGAACTTGTTCACCAGGTCGGGGTGATCCCGTCGCGCCAGCTTGCCGATCTCCGCCAGGTGCGCGATCGGCCCGGCCAGCATCTCTCGCCGGATCCGTCGCTTCTCCGTCGCACCGGTGTGCACTTCGATCAGTCCGGTGCGCTGCATGGCGGCGATCTCCTCCATCTGCGCCTTCACCACCTTGAGGCGCTCCACCGACACCGTGTGCCCCGGGTCGGTGTCCGGCTGCGCGTCGCTGAAGTTCACGACCCGAGCCACCATCTCGAACATCCTGCGTACCACGGCGTTCACACATCCTCCTGCGTTCGCGCTCGCGGATGGCCCGGCATCCTCGGCGCTCTGGTTTCACCTGCATGATGAACATCGGAGGATCGGCGCGCGCTCGGGCTGGCGAACCGATCGCTGAGCCTCAAACGCATCGAGTGTGCCAGGAATTGCGCTCGCACCTGCGAGACGGGCGAGCGAGATCGCGAGCCGGTCGATCGTCAGTGCCGGAAAGGCGCTCGCTGAAAAGCGAGAGACGGACACTGAGCGCGCCGTACGCTCGCATCCGCTGATCGGGCGCTCACCCGACAGATTCCTCGCGCGGCGCTATGAACGTGTTCGCGCGTTGGACAGGGAGGACAGTTGCTGTTCGTCGCGGTGCCGCCATCGCGACGTCGGACGGAGGCCCGGTATCTCGGATGGTCGCAGGTGTGCCGGACGACGACTACCCGCGACGGATGCACCCGACCACACCGGAACGATTGCCGGCAGCGCTCGCTGTTTACGGCGGACGGGAGTCAGGACGAGTCGGCGGCGGTCATCTGCTTTGTTCGCTCGCCTGCGCGATCCGGATGAGCGGCCGATCACCTCGAACGCAGTGCATGCGCGCCAGGATGTACGCGTGGGGCCGCGCACGGCTCGCTCGTCGTCTAGTATGAGCGACACGACTTGCCCGATGCTCGTCCCCGCCTTCCCCGACACCACCGAAGCCGATCACGGAGACCGATGCCCCGACCCGGCGAGCCCCGCCTAACCCCCATCGCGACGCGGCTTTACCTCGCCCTCGCCCTGGCCGCCACTGCGCCCCCGCTGGCGGCCCAGGACTCGACCGCCTCGGTCGTGGGACTGCTAACCGACGAACAGGGCGCACCGATCTGGGGGGGCCACGTCGCGGCCATCAAGACCGAACGGACCGGGCCCATCCACCAGGCTCACGCGGACAGCACCGGCCGCTTCGAGCTCCACGACATCGAGCCCGGAGAATTCGAGCTCTACGCGAGAACGCACGGCTACGAGTATGGGGCTACCACCGTCCGGCTGGCCGCCGGCCAAACCGTCGTCTGGAACCAGGTGCTTCCGGCGACCAAGTCCTGGCGACGGATCCTCGAGACTCGAAGGATCCAGGCCGCCGTCGGAGCCCTCGACAGCTTCGCCATCGGCAGGCTCGTCACCGACAGCGCCTCGGCCTTCACCTACGGCGCCTTCGGGACCGCCTTGCTCCACGCCGCCACCGCGATCGCGGGACCGGACAGCAACCGCATCCTGTCTCCCTTCGGCGGCGGCCAAGCGCTGGCCCTCGCCCTGATGGCCGCGAGGGATTCCACCGAGATGGCGATAGCCGGGACGCTGGCGACCGGTCCGTTGACCTCGCGCGACCTGGCTGCCCGGAACCGCACGATGAACGAGCGGCTCCAGACCCGGAGCGACCTGGTCCTCAAGGTCGACAACGCGCTGCGGGTGGACACGGCGGAATCCACAAACCGAAGCGTCGTCCTGACGAGCGAGATACACCTCAAGAGCATCTGGCTCCTGCCGTTCGCCACGACGCGGACGAAGCCGCGACCGTTCACGCTCGCGTCAGGCCGGCAGGTCACCCGCCCGATGATGGAACTGCGGGGGAGGTTCTCCTATACCAGGAGTAAGGGATATCAGGCCGTCCGGCTGCCGTACAAAGCCGGGTTGACGGCGCTCTACCTGGTCCTGCCGGACTCCGGCCGCCAGGCGCTCGACGTGCTCGGCGATCTGCGGAGCAGCGGCTGGCCGCTTCCCAGCTACGGCGACGCACCCGTGTATCTGGTGCTTCCCAAAGTGCACGTCGAACAGACCACCGACCTGATCCCACCCCTCGAGCGCCTGGGAATGGGCATCGCCTTCGACTCCCTCCGTGCCGACTTTTCGGGGTTGGCCCTGACTCGGCCGAATCGCCCGCCGACCCGCATCGGCAAAGCCAGGCAGCATGTGCTCTTCGACCTGAACGAAGAGGGCACCGAGCCGGTGGTCGTGCCCCCGACCCCTATGCTGGAGGGGAGTACCTGCTACGAAGGGACGATCAATTTCGTGGTCAACCGCCCATTTCTCTTCGCACTCCGCGACGAGCCGAGTGGCGCGTTGCTGCTCGTCGGCTACGTCGCTGACCCCACGTCCGGCCTGTCACCCTGAGCGCCCCCTGTCGACTCCCTCTGCTTGACACCCTCCCCCCAAAATTGAATAGTCCGCCTAACCCAAGCCCTGAGGATCCATCGTCATGGCGGACGAATCCAAGCCGCGGCCCCGCGATGACCGCCAGGTGCGCGTCCTCGTCTTCGCCGCCTCCCTGCGCCCGAGCTCCCTGAACGAGCGCCTGGCCGCCCTCGCCGCGACCGTCGTGCAAGAACACGGCGCGATCGCCGATCGCGCCACCATGACGGATTTCGACTGCCCCTCCTACGACGCCGACGACGAAAAGGACACCGGCATCGCACCCGGTGCCCAGCGGCTCCGCGACCGCCTGCTCGCGGCCGACGCGTTCATCATCGCATCCCCGGAGTACAACGCCTCGATGCCCGGCCACCTGAAGAACGTCATCGACTGGGCGTCACGCATCCGCCCCCAGCCCTTCAACGGCCGCCAGGGCATGCTGCTCTCCGCCTCCCCCTCCATGGCCGGCGGCAACCGCGGCCTCTGGTCCCTCCGCGTGCCGCTCGAGCACCTCGGCGCCCGCCTCTATCCTGACATGTTCTCCCTGGCGCAGGCGCACCAGGCCTTCGACCCCGCCGGCCGGATCGCCTCCACCGTCCTGCAGGAGCGCTTCGACCGCAGCATCGAATGCTTCCTCGAGGTGGTGGAAGCGGTGAAACACTACCGCCCGCTCAAGAAGCTGTGGGTGGAATTCCTCGGCGAGCATCCCGACGCCGAGATCGATCGGGTGGAGGATACGAGCGTGTCACCCTGACGTGCTGCGCGGCGCGAAGAACTCCCGCAGCAGCCGCCGGATCAGCGTGATGGACATCAGCACCGACACCAGGTTGGGGATCGCCATCAGCCCGTTCAGCGTGTCCGCGATGTCCCAGACCAGGTGCAGCGAGCCCACCGCGCCAAGGTAGATGAACACCAGCCAGGCGAGCCGGTAGGGCAGCGCCGCGCGGCTGCCGAGCAGGTAGACGATGCCGGTCTCGCCGTAATAGCTCCAGCCGATCAGCGTGGAGAAGGCGAACAGCACCAGCCCCGTGGTCACCAGGATGTCGCCCCACACGCCGGGCAGACCGGTCTCGAAGGCCTTGCCGGTGAGCGCGGCGCCGGTCTCCCCCGTCTCCCACGCCCCCGTCACCAGGATCACCAGGCCGGTCGTCGTGCAGATCAGCAGGGTGTCCACGAAGACCTCGAAGATTCCGTACATCCCCTGGCGTACCGGGTGGTCGGTGTTCGCCGCCGCGTGCACCAGCGGCGCGCTGCCCAAGCCGGCCTCGTTGGAGAACAGCCCGCGCGCCAGGCCGTAGCGCATGGCGAGCATGATCGTGCTGCCGGCGAACCCGCCCGCCGCGGCGGTGCCGCTGAACGCGCCGTCCACCACCAGCCGCAGGACGCCGGGGATCTCGCCCGCCCGGAGGACCAGCACCACCAGTCCCCCGCCGAGGTAGATCAGGGCCATGAACGGCACCAGCACTTCGGCGAACGCGGCGATCCGGCGGATCCCGCCCAGGATCACCGCGCCGGCCAGCACCACCATCACGAAACCCACCACTGGCGGCGAGAAGCCGAAGCTCGATTCCAGGCTCTGCGCCACCGAGTTCGCCTGGACCATGTTGCCGATCCCGAACGCGGCCACGGCCGTGAGCAGCGCGAAGATCGAGCCCAGCCAGGGCAGGCCCAGCGCCCGTAGCGTGTACATCGCGCCGCCGCGCATGACGCCGGCCTCGTCCCGCTCTCGGTAGTGCAGCGCGACCACGATCTCGCAGAACTTGGTCGCCATGCCGAAGACGCCGGACACCCAGAGCCAGAAGAGCGCGCCTGGGCCGCCCAGCGCGATCGCGGTCGCCACGCCGGCGATGTTGCCCACGCCGACCGTGGAGGCCAGTGCCGTCGCCACCGCCTGGAACGGGGTGACGCTGCCCTCGCCGCCACCCGGCCGCCGCAGCTTGCCCAGCACCTCGACCAGCGCGGTGCCCAGCCGCCGGAACTGCACTCCGCCGGTCACCAGCGTGAGCAGGACGCCGGTGCCCACCAGCAGCACCAGCATCGGCGGTCCCCAGACGAGGCTGTTGAGCCAGGCGTTCGCGCGCGTGAACAGATCGATCATGAGGCTCCCCCGTCGAGTGACTTACACGGCTTGTCGCTCACCTCCGGCTCCACGCTGAAGTCCCGCTTCCCGCCCACCTTCTGCCCCATGAGCTTCGCCATCGGGTTCACGATCTTCTCTCCCTTGGTAAGCTTGATGTCGATCTCCCCCGACAGCGTGTAGGTCGCCTTGTTCCCCGGCCCGTTGTCGCGTCGCGTGAGCTTGAGATCGCCGCTCGCCCGGTACTCCACGTCCTTCGTGGCCACCTCCACCTGGTAGTCGCCCTTCGCCCCGTCCCGCTCCTCCTCCAGCTCCCCCGATCCCCTCCCGCCCGTGACGCCCGGCGCCTGCATCGGCCACAGCACCCGCCACTCCCCGACCCCTCGCACGGTGCAGCTCTCGAAAATCACAGGTGACACGAACGCCTTGAACCGCCGCTGCGCGCAGGGCCGGACGTCGATCCCGGTCCCCATCATCTCGTTCTGCCGGTTGATGCTGAACGGAAGCTCGTCGTCGAACGCCTGGTCCCAGCAGGTCTCGTTCACGAACGGCCCGCTGAACCCCGTCAGCGTCTCCACCATCTGCTTCCGCGCCTCCTCCGCCAGCCCGTCCTCACCCAGCAGCGCCGCCTGCCGGCCGGTGCTGCCGATCTCGGTCAGCGCCTTCCGGATCACCTCCATGTCGGCGACCTGGGCCCGCGCCGCCACCGCCTTCACATCGCCGCTCACGTCGTGCAGGAAGTTGGCGATCGTCTGCTCGTAGCCCTGGAGCGAGTTGTCGGCGACGTCCCGCTCCATCGTGCCGCGCAGGAACTGCTCGCAGGTCGTGCTGATTCCATAGAACGCCAGCTTCACCTGCTCGGCCTCCGCCTCGAGCGCGCGCATCCGGAGCGCCTGCTCCGGCGACGGCACGAACGCCTTGAGCTTGTCGCGCACGAACTCTTCCGCCCGCCGGCGGCTCGCGGGCGTGTTTGGCTCCGCGGTCCGACACTCGTACCGCATGGCGTAGGAGCGCTGAGCCTGCGCGTGAGAAGGAAGCGCGGCAGCGACGGCGGCGATCAGGATGACTGCTGTCAGATGGGCCAAGTCTTCGTGGGTAAGGGCTCACCAAATCTGAGTGGAACCCTGTAGGGTCGCCAGTGCCCTGTCTTGTCTTTGGTCACCATATCTGCCGCTTCCGTGCAACGCTCCTTCCGCCCCAAGGCCCGAGCCGCCCATCCAACCTCTTGGCACGTCGCTTGTAAACAGGGCCGCTAACTCGCGCCGGCACCCGTCGCCGACGCAATCTCCTGCACCCCTGTCGAGAGGTTGAATGCGACGCACCGCCGCGACCGCCCTGTGCACCCTGCTGCTCCTGGCCGCCTGCAGTTCCGACCGCGATCCGACCGGCCCCGGCGAGACCAGCTCGCCGCTGGCCCCCGGAGGCGCCACGTCGAACCTCGTCGTGCAGGCGGACACCCTGCCCCGCGCATTGGGCCTGGACGTCGGCCGCGGGGTGAGTGACGCGGGCGGCATCCCGGTCACGGTACTGAGCGCGACTGGTTCCCGGGTGGGCGGCGTGTGGAGCACGAGCGGGGTCGCTGAGCTCCCGGGCGCGGAGACCGCAACCGCGATCACCGCCGGAGGCGACGTGCTGGGATCCGGTGCCGGCGGCACTTTGGTCTGGAGCGGGACCGGGTCTCGGATCGTTCTCCCGGGCGCGCTCGCGCTGAACGACCTGGCCACGGTGATGGTGGGCAGAACTCCAGGGCCGATGCGCTGGGACCAGGGCGTGACGAAGTCCTTGAAGCTTCCAGGCGGGGGCGTTCACAACGTGGTTCCCCTTGCCGTCAACAACTCGGGCGCGGCGGTCGGCATCGGGATCATCAACGTCTTTGAGTACCGGGCCGTGAAGTGGAACCAGGCGACGCCGAAGGTCCTCGGCGGGCTCGCGCCGGGCGGGGAGCACGGCGCGCTCGCCATCAACAACCCGGGGAAGATCGTCGGGTATTCCAACGGAACCGTGAATGGCGTCACCGGGCGCTACCCGGTGATTTGGCAGAACGCGACGGCGCCTCGAGCGCTGGCCACGCTGCCCGGCGTCCCGCCATTCGGCAACGCGCAGGAGATTCACGATAACGGAGACATCGTCGGGTTCCTGCGCACCGCGAGCGGCGAGGACCACGCCATGCTCTGGCGCGCCAACGGCGAGCTGATCGACCTGGGCGCCTCGCTGCCGGGGCTCATCACCTACGCCCGCGGCATCAGCGCCGGCGGCGTCGTGTCCGGCGTGGCCTACCCGCCGGGAGCGAACATCGACTTCGATACCCCGATCCTGGTGCGCTGGACGATCGCGGAGGAGCCGGGCTTCACCTTCGGCGGCTTCTACGCCCCGGTCGCGAGCTCGCCGGCGCTCAACGTCGTGAAGGCGGGCAAGATCGTCCCCGTGCGCTTCTCCCTCGGCGGCGATCGCGGTCTCGACATCATCGAGGACAGCTGGCCTCGCACCCCCGCGCTGGCCTGCGATCCCAATGCGACCCAACACCAGGTGACTGAGCTCGTCACCGGCGTAGCCGGCGCGCTTACCTTCGACCCGGTGACCGAGCAGTACACCTATCTCTTCAAGGCGAAGCCGGCCTGGTCGGGCACCTGCCGGGAGCTGAAGATTCGCCTAACGGACGGGCAGCAGAGATCGCTGCGGTTCCGGATCGTGCAGTAGAAAACTGCGGGAAAAGTGAAAAGTGAAAAGTAAAAGGGGGGAACTCGGCACCTCAGAGTTCCTCCCTTTTCACCTTTCACTTTTCACTTTTCCCGCTGTTCAAAACTACCGAACCTTAGTCAGTCTCACGAACCTCGGGTTCTTTCGAATCGGATCAAAGGTGGGATCGATCCTGAGCCAGGCGGGCGTGAGCGTGTACGGCATCTCGAGCAGCGGCTCCAGCAGGTTTAGGGCGGCCTCCTGGTCCCCCGCGAGCATATAGATCCTCACGAGCTGGTGCTGGAGATAGGGCCCGAAGTACATGTCCTCGCTCGGCGGGAGCAGCTCCAGCCCGCGCTTGCCCGCCCGGATCGCGTCGGCGTAGCGGCCCAGGTACGCCAGGGCGACGCCATGAATGACCAGCCGCTGGGCGTCTTCGGGCTCCTCCCGGGCCTGAACCTCGAAGGCCTTGTGCGCCGTGTCCGCCCAGGCGCGGGCGCGCGCCTTGTCGCCGCGATGCCAGAACAGGTGTGCCCGCGCGATCGCCCACGCGAGACGGTCGTCCTCGAACTGCTCCACGCCCAGCTCCAGCACCCGCTTCTGCTGCTCGTCGGTCAGCGCCCAGTACATCTCCTCGAACTGGGAGAGGTAGGCGACCATCTTGTCGCGCGAGACTCCGCCCTCGGGATGATCGGCCAGCCGCCGCACCGACTCCACGTCCCCCTGGCCCAGTGCCGCGAGGGCCATGTTCTGGTATATGGAAAGACTGCCCGGTGAGAGGGTGAGCCCGCGCTCGTAGGCGACCTGTGACTCGGGGTAGCGGCGCAGCACCATGAGCGCGTACCCCAGCCGCCGGCTGATCGTGGCCGAGCGCGGGTCGATCGCGAACCCCCGCTCGAGCCGCTCGATCGCGGCGTCGAACCGGCCCAGGGTCTGCTCCTGGTTCGCCGCGGTGCTCAGGAGATCCGAGTTGTTGGGCGCCACCCGGAGCCCCTCCTCCGCGATCCGGAGCCCCCGCTCCGCGCCCCCTCCGATGTAGGCCTCGATGTAGGCCAGCGCCACGTAGGTGTCGGGAAGGTTGGGGGCGAGTCGCCGCGAGCGCTCCGCCGCCGTGCGGGCGAGCGTGGCCAGCTCGGTCGTGGCCCCGGTGTTCACGTAGAGGAACGCGACCGCCCGGGCGAGGTGGGCCCAGGCCAGCGCGAACGTGGAATCGAGACGGACGGCATCCTGATAGTAGCCCACCGCGCGCCGCCCGCTCGAGGCGGTGCCCGCCGCCACCATCGCTTCGCCCTTCAGGAACAGGTCGTACGCCGCCACGTTCTGGGTCGGCTTGGACACCAGCTCCCGGCGCACGCTGTCGGCCAGGGCGACGTCGAGCGCGCTCACCACCTTCCCAGCGATCTCGGCCTGGACCTCGAACACGTCGGTGATCCCGGCGTCGAACTGCTCGCCCCAGCGGGTGCGGGGCGTCTCGCCCGGGTCCACCTCCACCAGCTCGGGCGTCACCCGGACGCGGTTGGTCCCGTCGCTCCCCTTGATCCAGCGGACGGTCCCGGTGAGCAGGTAGCCGGCGCCCAGCTCCCGGGCGATCTCCTGGGCCCGCTTGGTCGTGCCGCGGTACTCGTTGCTGCTCCCCCGCGCGATGACGTCGAGCCCCGCGACCTTGGCCAGCTTGGTGCGCACCTCGTCGGTGACCCCGTCGGCGAAGTAGGCGTCGGCCGAGTCGCCGAGGTTCTCGAACGGCAGCACGGCCAGCACCCGCGAGCCGCCGGGCGCGCCGCCGCCGTCCCCGTGACTCCGCCGCCAGGCGAACAGCACGCCCAGCCCGATCAGGATGCCGAGCACCAGCACCGCGGCGAGCGGCGCCCGGCGCTGCGGCTGGCGCTCGGCGGTAGTGCCCGCCGGCGCTGCCGGCGACGACGAGCGCGGCGGCTCCTTCGCCGTCACCACCGTAGGCGTCGGCGTCGTGACGATTCCCGCGAGCGCCTGCCCGAACTGCGCCGCGCTCGAGAACCGATCCGCCGGCACCGTCGCGAGCGCTTTCCGGATGGCCTGGTCCACCGCCTCGGAGACGTTGGGCCGCACCGCGCGCACGCTCGGCGCCGCCTCGGTGAACCGCCGGGCCAGCATCGCCTGGGTGGTGGCGCCGGTGTACGGCGGCTCGCCCGCGAGCATCTCGTAGAGCACCGCGGCAAGGCTGTAGACGTCGGACCGCGCGTCGAGCGTCGGGTCGCCCGAGGCCTGCTCCGGGCTCATGTACGCCGGCGTGCCGATGGCGAGCCCCGTCTCGGTCAGTCGAGAGTCACCGCCGCTCACAGCCCGCGCGATGCCGAAGTCGGCGACCAGCGTGTTGCCGTCCCGGGTCAGGAGGAGGTTCTCCGGCTTGATGTCGCGGTGGACCACGCCCTGGTCGTGGGCGTACTGGAGCGCCTGCGCCGCCTCCCGGGCGATCCGGACCGCGTCTTCGACCGGAAGCTGGCGCTCCCGCGTCAGCCGGCCGCGCAGGCTCTCCCCCTCCACGTACGGCATGGTGAACCAGAGCCGGCCGGCGGCCTCGCCCGAGTCGTAGACGGTCAGGATGTGGGGATGCTGGAGCCGGGCGGCGAGCCGGATCTCCCGCTGGAAGCGGTCGTTGCCGAGGTTGGCGGCGAGGTCGGGATGGAGCAGCTTCAGCGCGACCGGACGGTCGTGCCGGAGGTCGAGCGCTAGATAGACGGTGGCCATCCCGCCGCGACCGAGCTCCCGATCGATGCGGTAGCGATCAGCCAGGGCGGACTGGAACCTCGGATCGGCATCGGCGGGTGACATCTTGTGGCCCAAAGATACGGTGCGCCCGGGGGGCTGGCTATGCCCCTAACTGCGGGAAAAGTGAAAGGTAGAAAGGTGAAAGGGAGAAACCCTTTGAGGGTTCCCCCCTTTTCACTTTTCACTTTTCACTTTTCCCGCTTTAAACCCCTCGTCACTCACCTCTTAGGGATTCCATCGGGTCCACCCGCGACGCCCGCCGCGCCGGCACCCAGGCCGCCAGCAACCCCACCAGCACCATGGCGCCCGCCACCCCCACGAACGTCACCGCATCCAGCGCGCTGACCTCGAACAACAGGCTCCGCAGCGCCCGGGTCGATGCCGCGGCCGCCGCCAGTCCGAACACGACGCCCACCGCCAGCACTCGCGCCCCCTGGCCGACCACCATCCGCTGCACCCGCCCGGCCTGCGCGCCGAGCGCCATCCGGACCCCGATCTCCCTGGTCCGCTCGGCCACGATGTACGACAGCACGCCGTACTGCCCCACCGTCCCCAGGATCACCGCGAGCAGCGAGATCACGCCCAGCGTCAGCATCGTAAACGCCAGCGGCAGCCGCGTGTCGGCCGCGAGCTCCTCCATGGTGAACGTCCGGTACATCGGCGCCCCGGGCGACACCTCCCTGACCAGCGCCCGTATCTCCGGCGCGATCGCCTCAGCCCGCGGCGTCTTCACCACGTAGGCGGGAGACAAGACTCGCCACTCCGCCGGCGGCTGCCCGGTGAGCGGGTAGTAGACCCCCGCCGGCGGCGCGTCCCGGAAGTTGTCCTGCATCACGTCGTCCACCACGCCGATCACCGTCTCCCAGGCATCGACTTCCTCCGACTTGAGCCGCCGCCCGATCGCCGACTCTCCCGGCCACAGCAGGTTCGCCGCGGAACGGCTGACCATCACGTAGCCCGGGTTCTTGAGCTGCTCCTCCGGCGTGAAGGCCCGGCCTTCGAGCAGCCGGATCCGCATGGTCGAGAAGTAGTCGCCGGTGACGTTGTTGACGCTCAGCCGCACCCCACCGTCGGTCTCGCCCGACCGCTCCGCCGGGAGGAACCGGGTGTCGCCCATGCTCTCGTTGAGCGGCACGTGATCCACGATTCCCACCGCCTCCACGCCCGGCAGCGCCTCCAACCGTTGCTTGAATGCCAGGTGGAACCGCGCGTACGTGACCGCGTCTTTGAGGTCGTCGCCCTCGGGCGCGATCTGGAAGGTGAAGATGTCCCGGGTGTCGTAGCCCGGATCCACGTTCCGCATCTTCTGGAAGCTGCGGAACAGCAGCGCCGAGCCGGTGAGCAGCACCAGCGCGAGCGCCGTCTGCGCCACCACCAGCCCGTCCCGCGCCCAGTGCCGGCGCGAGGTGGAGCCGCGGCTGCCGTCGCGCAGCCGGTCGAGGCTCGGCTCCGACGCGCGCAGCGCCGGCAGGACGCCGCAGAGGAGCGCGGTGATCGCCGAGACGACGCCGGTGAAGAGCAGCGTGCCCCAGCTCACCGCGACGTCGCCGATGCGGGGGACGTTGTCCGGCACGAATTGGAGGTAGAGCGGGACGCTGACCCAGGCGAAGCCCATCGCCACCACGCCGGCGAGCAGGGCGACGACCACCGCTTCGGCGATCTGGCCCTGGAACAGCTCCCACCGCGCGGCGCCGATCGCCCGGCGCACCGCCAGCTCCCGCTGCCGCCGCTCCGCCCGCACCAGGAACAGGTTGCCCACGTTGGCGCAGGCGATGAGCAGCACGACCGCCACCGACCCGAACAGGATCCAGAGCGGGCCGGCCACGTTGCCCGTCAGCTCGTCTTCGAGGGGGCGCACCACCGGCCGGAACTTCTTGATGATGTCCGCGTACCCCGCCGCACCACCGAACCGCTCGGGCAGCCGTTGCGCCAGCGGCCCCAGCTCCCGCACCAGGGCGGGAATCTCCGCGCCCGGCTGCAGTCGCCCGACCAGGGGCATCCCGAACCGGCCAGGCTCAATGTTCTCCAGCCGGATCACATCGGTCATCCACAGGGTGACGTCGTCCCGGGGGAAGGTGATCCCCGGCGGCATCACGCCGATGACCGTGCGCATCTCCCCGCCGACATAGTAGGAGCGCCCGATGACAGCCGTATCGCTGCCGAACCAGCTCTGCCACGTGCCGTAGCCGAGCAGCACGACCCGGTCCTCGTCCTCCGCAGTCGGCAGGCGCCCGAGGACCGGCGCGATGCCGAGGGTGGGAAAGAGCGAGGCCGTCGAGATGGCCATCCGCACCCGCTCGGAGCGGTCGCCCACCCGCAGCGTGTTGGTGAAGGACTCGTAGGGCGCCAGGCCCTCGAGCAGCTTCGACTGCTCCTGATACTGAAGGAAGAACTCCGTGGAGAGGTCGAACTCGTCGGGCAGATCCGAACCCGGGGCCGTGCCGCCGATGTAGACCAGCCGGTTGGGCTCGGGGTAGGGCAGCGGCCGGAGCAGCACCGCGTCCACCACGCTGAAGATCCCCGCGTTCACCCCCAGCGCGAGCCCCAGGGTCCCCACCGCGATCAGCGTGAAGCCGGGCGAGCGTTTGAGGGCCCGGACCGCCTGCCGCAGGTCGCGGATCCAGCCGTTCGGCAGCAACGCCATGAAGCCTCCTGTTTTGTGCGATGCGAATCGGGCGCGGGACATGGGTACGACGAGGGAATGGCGTGCCAGGTTGCAACCTTCTGCGGGGCTGGTCGCCGGCATGCCTTGGACACCCAGGAGCCCGCCCGGGTTGCCTGCCGCCTTCTTGTTACCCTGAGCGCAGCGAAGGGGACCATGCCCAGGCATGGTCCCCTTTCGCTGCGCTCAGGGTGACAATGGTAGGGTGACAACAGAGTCCTTACCCCAACGTCACGTACGTCAGCTTCTCCGCGATCTTTCCATCCCGCACCCGGAAGACGTCCGCCCCGCGGGCCGATCCCGTCCCGCCCTCCGGCGGCCGCCAGGTCATGCTCCACCGGCAGACGCAGCGGTCCCCCGTCCCGAACACGTCCTCGATCTCGAACCGGTACCCCGGGAAGTGCTCCGCCAGCGACGCCCAGACGGCGCGCACCGCGGCCTGGCCCTCGTGCCGGCCGAAGCTCACGGCCGCCGGGGCGATGTGCTCGAAGACGCAGTCCTCCGTCATGTCCGCCATCAGGGCGTCAACGTCGTAGGTGTTGAAGTTGTTTTCGAAGCGGGTGACGAGATCGACGGCGGACTCGGTGGTCGGGGCGGCTGACATGGGGACCTTCCGGCGCGGGGAATTGGATGTGGCGTAAGCTCGCTATCCTACAGAGCGGGTCGTTGCTCCGCCAGACCGGGGACCGGACTATGAAGACTGAACGTCAGAAGATGCTCGCCGGAGAGATGTACGACCCGTTCGACCCCGAGCTGGTCGCCGGGCGCGCCCGGGCCCGCGATCTCTGCCAGGACCTCAACGCCACCCGCGAGGCCGACCAGGACGAGCGCCGCCGCATCCTGCGCGAGCTCTTCGGCGTCGGCGGCGAGTCGGTGTGGATGCAGCCGCCGTTCTTCTGCGACTACGGCGCCAACATCGAGCTGGGCGAGCGGGTGTTCTTCAACTTCAACTGCATCGTGCTGGACGTCTGCCCGGTGCGTATCGGCAGCTTCACGCTCTTCGGCCCCGGCGTCCAGATCCTGACTCCGATGCATCCCCTCGATGCCGAGCTGCGCCGCAAGGAGGAGTTCGGCAAGCCGATCGAGATCGGCTCGGACGTCTGGGTCGGCGGTGCGGCGATCATCCTGCCTGGCGTGCGGATCGGCTCGCGGGCGGTGATCGGCGCCGGCAGCGTGGTGACGCGGGGTGTGCCGGACGGCGTCTTCGCCGCGGGCAATCCCTGCCGGGTGATTCGGGAGATTCCTACGAACACATTGTCACCCTAGTCTCCACTCCAGGTTCCGCCGCACCGCCGGCCACTCCGGCGCCAGCACGCTGTACATCACGCTGTCCCGCACGCTCCCGTCCCGCCGGCGGAAGTGGTGCCGGATCACCCCGTCCTTCCTCGCGCCGAGCGCTTCGATCGCCCGCTGGGATCGAAAGTTGAAGTTGTCGGTCCGGAACCCCACCACCTGGCAGCCGAGCGTATCGAACGCGTGGGTCATCAGCAGCAGCTTGCAGGCGCTGTTGATATGGCTCCGCTGCCGGCTCGCCGAGTACCAGGTCCAGCCGATCTCGACCCGATCCACCGCCGTCATGATGTCGTGGTAGCGGGTGGAGCCGACGATCGAATCGGTCGCGAGGTCGCGCACTGCCCACGGCAGCATGTGCCCGGCCCGCTGGCCCTCTATCGCCGTGGCGATGTAGTCGGCCGTCTGTCGCGGCTCGGGCACCGAAGTGAACCACAGCTCCCACAGCTCCCCATCCGCGGCGGCCGCGGCGAGGCCCTCGCGGTGCTCCGGGGTCAGCGGCTCCAGGCGGACGCCGTGGCCTTCCAGCGTGATCGGTGATGGCTCGAGCATATCGAGAAATCTATCCGGTGACTGCGGTCACGGTTTGACTCCGTCCAAAGCCCTATGCTGCCCGAACGAAGATCTAAACCAATGCCGTACACCGCGGAAAGTCCGCGTGCGGCCCACTCATAAGCAGAGGTGGGAACCATGGGTTTGCTTTCCAAGCCGATCAAGAACCTCGACGATCTCTTCGTACATACCCTCCAGGACGTCTATTACGCCGAGCAGCGCATCACCAAGGCCCTCCCGAAGATGATCGAGAAAGTCTCCGATCCGCAGCTTCAGGAGGCGTTCCGGAGCCATCTGGAGGAGACCAAGGGCCAGATCCGGCGGCTGGAGCAGGTGTTCAAGATGCACAACGCGGAGGCCAAAGCCGTCACCTGCCCCGCCATCGACGGGATCATCGAGGAAGCCGATGAGATCATGGGTGACTCGAAGGATTCCGAAGTGCTGGACGCTGCGGCCCTGGCCGCGGCCCAGGCGGTGGAGCACTACGAGATCGCACGGTACGGCACGCTGATCGCCTGGGCGCGCCAGCTCGGCCGGTCGGACTGTGCCCACGTGCTCGAACCGACGCTCGCCGAGGAGAAGGCGGCCGATAAGAAGTTGACCGACATCGCGGACGCCAGGGTCAACCGCGTCGCGGTCTGAGCACCGTTGATCCAAGCGGCAGGGGCACCGTCTAGCGGCGGTGCCCCTGTCATTTCTACTCCGCCCGCCATAGCACCGCGCGTTGACTGTGGTTCTGGCGATGGCTCGAGCCCACGATTTCCCCCTGCTCGTTGATGTCGGTCGCGTCCCCACCCCGGCCCGCGAGCATCGGCAGCCGGCGGAGCGTTCCGTTGCGCCAGATGACCGGGCCTCCGTCCCCACCGGAGGTGAATCCGACTTTGGTTCCCGAGCCGTTGATGGCGTAAGCGTGGGAGTACTGGTTCGGCAGGGTCCCCATATCAGTCATCTGGCCGTTCTTCCACAGGAATGCGTGGACCTCCCCCTCCGGCGTGTCACTCCATCCGACGATCTCGCCTTCGTCGTTGATTCCCTGGGCCCAGCTCGACGGGCCGCCGAGGGTGCCCAAGTCGGTCATCACGCCATTCTCCCAGAGGAACCCATGGTTCCGGATATCGTCGTCGTCCATGGAGACCCGGGTCCCGCCGATCACCTGGCCCAAGTTGTTGATGTTGGTCGCCTGACCGAAAGGTCCGCCCAACGTCCCCAGCTCGACGATCCCGCCGTTCTGCCAGAGCACGGGCTGCGGCTGGCCCCCATACTCCGCGTACCCGACAATCGCCCCCGCGTTGTTGATGGCACTCGCCACACTGTACGCCCCGGGCGTCAGCAGCTCGGTCATGCCGCCGTTGCGCCAGACGAAGCCGCGTTCGGCCCCTTCGGCGTTCTGGCTGGCGCCGACGATGGCGCCGGCGTCGTTGATCCCCAGGGCCCCGCTGGTCGCTCCACCCAGCGTGCCGAGGTCCGTCATGGCGCCCTGCTTCCAGCGGAACCCGCGCTGCTGGCCGGCCGCGTTGGCGCTCACCCCGATGACCGCGCCGTTGCGGTTGATCCCGAATGCGTAGCTGTAGCTGCCCCCAAGTGTCCCCAGATCCTTGATCTTGTAGCGCACGGCGTCGGCGGTAGCGGAAACCGGGGCAAGCTCGGGCCCGGTGGCGTCAGGAGCGCACGCCGCCCCGAGAACCGCGGCGATCGCGAAGAGACGGCGTGGTGCGGTGTACATGGTGGATCCTCGCTGTGTGGTGGTGCGAGGAAGAGTGCGGCGGGGCTGTCAAGCGGATCTCAAGCAGGTGCCTACGCCTTCCCGGAAGCGCGGGCGGCCGATAAGAAATGGAATGGCCCCCTCGCTGCGCTCAGGGTGACATGCGGCGAGGGGGCCATTTCCCGTCAGCCCTTCCGAGATGCAGACGCGAGAGGGGGAGGTGGCGCGACGGCTGGACGCGTTAGAGCACGCCCCACCACCCACCCGTTGCCGTCAGCCCGGACATGCGGGGCGGGCTCTTTGGCGCCCGGCCGTCGCGCCACCTCCCCCTCTCGCCCGCACCTGGAATCACTGCTTCGTGTTCTTCGATTCCATCACCGGCATCCACTTCCCGTCCGGCCCCTGGAACTCCATCCGGAAGCTGTACGCCGTCGGCGACTGCTCCTCGATGGTCACCCGGGACTTCACCTTCTGCCCGCCCATCATGCCCTCGTCGGTGTAGGTCCAGGTGCCGCCCTGAAGGGTGCCCTTGGGAACGCTGGCCATCGTCATCGACGAGTTATCGACCCCGTAGTACGTGTACTTCTTCTCCTCGCTGCTGTAGCCGAGGATCCCGATGCTCCGCGCCGGCCCGGTCGGCATCTTGCCCTCCGAGCGGCAGACCACCGCGAACCCACCCTCGAACCACTCGCAGGTATCGCTCGAGGTGAACTTCCCGCCCGGCCCCATCGGACCCGCCTTCAGCTCGCCTTCGACATTCCACTTGCCGACGAAGTAGCCCAGCCGCTTGTGCTCCGGCGCCGGCTTCGGCGCGCCCTGCGCGGCGGCGGCCTGCGCGCCGGCGAGCGACACGGCGGTACAGACGGCGAGCGCCTTGAATATTCCACTCATGGTTTCCCTCCCTTGTTCGGTTGATTCGTTTGAGTCCCCAGGAGCAGCTGCCGGACCCGATCCACCAGCAGCTCGGGCGAGAACGGCTTGGACAGGAATGGCCGTCCCGCCTCCAGCAGGCCGAGGCGCTCCACCTCGTCGCCGGCGAATCCGGAGACGAACAACACCCGGAGATCCGGACGCAGCTGGGTCAGCGTCCGGGCCAGCTCTCTCCCCCGCATCCCGGGCATCGCGAGGTCCGACACCAGCGCGTGGATCTGTCCGCCGTGACCTCCCGCCCGCTCCAGCGCGACCTGCCCGCTCTCGGCCTCGAGCACGTTGTATCCCGCGTCCCGCAGCGAGCGCCGCATCATCGCGCGCACCACCGGCTCGTCATCCACGATGAGGACGGTCTCCCCGCTTCCCCGGCCGCCGTCCGCGCGTTCCCGGTGCGCCGCGGAGGGCTGCTCCGTCGCCACCGGCAGCAGGATCCGGAGCGTGGTGCCCTGCCCGGCGGCGGATTCCGCGAAGACATATCCATTGCTCTGCTTCACGATGCCATACACCGTCGAGAGGCCGAGTCCGGTTCCCCGGCCCACGCCCTTGGTGGTGAAGAACGGCTCGAAGATGTGGGCGAGGGTCCTGTCGTCCATCCCCACACCGGTGTCGCGCACGCTCAGCTCGACGTAGCTGCCCGCGCGGATCCGGACGCCGTCCGCCTCGCCCGCGCCCTCCAGCGTCGCCTCTTTCGTCTCCAGGGTCAGGTGCCCGCCTTCCGGCATCGCGTCCCGCGCGTTCAGCGTGAGGTTGAGCAGCACCTGCTGGAGCTGTCCCTCGTCGATCCGCACCCGTCCCACGTCCTGCTGGAGGATCACGCCGAGCCGGATGTCCTCGCCCACGGTGCGGCGCATGATCGCCTCGAACCCGCGGATCGCCGCGTTGAGGTCGAGCACCCGCGACTGGAGCACCTGCCGCCGGCTGAAGGCTAGGAGCTGCTGGGTGATGGTGGCGGTGCGCTCCGCCGCCTGCTGGATGTGCACCGCGTCGTCCCGCACCGCGTCGGGCAGGTCCTCCCGCCGGAGAATGAAGGCGGCCGCGCCCGAGACGACCGTCATCTGGTTGTTCGCCTCGTGCGCCACGCCGCCCGCGAGCCGGGCCACGGTCTCCAGCCGGTCGAGCTGGCGGAGCTGGAGCTCGGCCTCGCGGCGGCGGGTGACGTCGAAGTTGACGCCGATCATCCGGGCGGGCCGCCCCTCGACCCGGAGCAGCATCCGGCCCCGGGCCGCGATCCAGCGGATGCTGCCGTCGGCCCACACTACACGGTACTCGGTGTCGTAGGGCCGGCTCCCGGCGAGCGCGGCCTCGAGGTCTTCGATCACCCGGTCGCAGTCGTCCGGGTGGACCCGTTCCCGCCAGCTCTCGTAGGTGAGGGGAGGGCTCCCGGGCGGCAGCCCGTACAGCGCGCAGAACTCCGGGGTGTAGGTGGTGAGACCGGTGTCGGGCTCCCACTCCCAGATGGTGAGCCCCGCGGCGCCGCGGGCCAGCTCCAGCCGTGCGTCGCTCTCCCGCAGCGAGGCCTCCGCCCGCTTCCGCTCGCCGATGTCGGTGATGACGCCGACGAACCCCACCACGGCGCCGTCGGCCCCGAACTGCGGCGCATAGGCGCACTGGATGTAATGGGGACCGATCGTCTCGTAGGGAATTTCCATCTCGAACTCGACCCGCTTGCCCGCCAACACCCGGGCGATGGGACTCTCGAGACTCGCGTACCCCTTCCGTCCCACGATCTCCCAGACCTGTTTGCCCACGACCTCTTCGGGCGTCAGGCCAAACCGGGCGGCGTAGGCCTTGTTGACGAAGATGAACCGGCTGTGGACGTCGCACTGGACGATGTAGGCCGGCGCGGTGTCGGTGATCAGCTCCAGCTGCGCCTGGTTCCTGGCCAGCTCCGCCCGCGACTGTTTCCGCTCGGTGATGTCTTTCGCCACGCCGAGGAACCCGACCGGCCGCCCGGCGCCGTCCCGGACCGCCGAGGTCCTGATCTCGACCCACACCTGGCGGCCGTCCTTGCGGCGGCCCAGCCACTCGCCCACGAAGTCCTCGCCGGCCAAGATCCGGTCCAGGTCCCGGGCAAGCCTGTCGGAGGTTTCGTCGGGATAGAGCACGGCGGGCGTCCGCCCGAGCATTTCGTCCGCGGCATAGCCGAAGATGGCGGTCGCGCCCCGGTTCCACGACCGGATGCGGCCCTCCAGGTCGGTGATGATGACGCTTTCCCCTACGGCATCGAGCAGGGCGGCGTGGATCGCGGTCAGGTCGGAGCCGGGCAGGGGCTGGTCGGGAGGCGGCAAAGTCGTCAGTCCTGGGCGGAATCCGGAACGTCGGAACAGCGAGGAGGTTAGGAGGTTGACTGGGGATTCGCCAGCCGGTGGCCCGGCGGGCGATGTCGCAAAAGGGCCCCTCATTGTCGCGTTCCGGGCCTTGTTGCCGCCTTGCCCGAGAAGCAAACTGGGCTTTCCCTCCCCTGAACCCTCTCGCCGTCGCGTTGGCGAGGAGAAGCGCCCATGCCCTCCGCACTTCGCCGGACCGGCGCCGGATCGGTAGTCGCCGCGCTGCTGCTGACACCGGCCCTCTTCAGTGCGCTCGCCGCCCAGCACCCGTTCCGCGGCTCGCTCCGATGGAGCGTCCTGCTCTGCGACTACACCGACAGCCCCGCCTCACCCCGATCCCTGGCCGACGTGGTCGACATGTTCACCAACGTCGGGGCGGACGGGATCGCGACCTATTGGTCGCGGGCGTCGCGAGGCGGCATCGTCTCCAACCGCATCGAGGTCCGGGGCTTCTTCCGAATCAATCAGACCATCGCAACCGCCACCGCGCGGGGCCGGTGGGACCGCTTCAACGATTGCGTCGCCGCCGCCTCGGCGGGCGGCTACACCGCGCCGGCCGGCAACGGACGGATCGTCATGACGAATCCCGGCATCGATCTCTGGGGCGCGCCGGGCAACGCCTTCGCCGCCATCGATCACGACGTCGGGGCGTTCGGCCATGAGGTCGGCCACGGGCTGGGACTCAACCACTCGTTCAACGACGATCCCACCTACAGGAATGTCAGCTGGGCTCAGATCGGAGAGTACGGCGACGCCTGGGACGTCATGAGCTGGGCCAACGTCTTCGGGCGGCCGACCACGCGCTTCGGCTCCTCGCCGGTCGGTCACAACGGTCCGCACCTGGATCGGATGGGCTGGCTGCCGAGGTCCGAGGTGGCGGTGTTCGGGGCGGACGGCGCGACGTCGCGCACCTACACCCTCACCGCGCTCCACGCGGCGACCCCGGGCGGCACTCGCCTGATCCGGATCCCCTTCGACCCCGGCGATCTCTGGCACTACTACACCGTCGAGTTTCGGATGCCTCGCGACCTCGACACCGGCATCCCGGCCGCCATCGTGCTGTTCCATGAGGTACGCCGGGGCACGACGGGGGATCCCGACAACGCCCAGTACTTTAGCTTTCTGATGATCGATCCGACCGGCACCCGGCCACCCCGCTCCTCGCTGTCCGCCAACGGCGTGACGGTCACGGTCGGCGCCATCGATGCGGTGAACGGCCTGGCCACGGTCACCGTGACCGGGGAAATCGCCGGGCGGTGCCTCATGGGCTATGTGTGGCGGGAGGCGAATCCGTCCGACCGGGTGTGCGTGACCGGCGCGGTCCGGGAGGAGACCCGGCAGGAGAATGCGCTGGCGGCATCGCGGCGGAACCCGGCCGGTGGGGCCTACGGGCCGAACACCTGCCTGCAGGGTTTCGTGTGGCGGGAGGCGTTCGCGGGCGATCAGGTCTGCGTTCCGGTGCCCTCCAGGACCCGGGCCGCGAACGACAACGCGGCGGCGGGCCAGCGCATCAATCCGGCCCGCATGGTCTATGGCCCCAACACCTGCAAGGCCGGTTTCGTGTGGCGGGAGGCCGACGCGATGGACTATGTCTGCGTCACTCCATCGGTCCGGACCGAGACCCGGGACGAGAATAATCTGGCCGGCTCGCGCCGGAGTCCCACCGGCGGCCCGTACGGCCCCAACACCTGCCTCCAGGGGTACGTGTGGCGCGAGGCGTCGCCCACCGATTTCGTGTGCGTTCCCGGCGCGTCGCGCACCCGCGCGGCAGACGACAACGCCCAGGCCGCCGGCCGGGTGGAGAAGCCATGACCGCCGCCGCTTCGACTCATATCTTCGGTGTGGAGGTGCATATGCTCCACCGGATCACGCGGGCCCTGGCCTTAGCCCTCGGAGCGGCCGTCCTGGGGCCGGCGAAGGCGATCGCCCAGGACACCGCTCACATGCATCAGCCCGGCGTCAGTCCCGATTCCAACCGCATCGGGGTGATGTCGCCGATGGTCCTGGAACAACGGCTCAAGATGCTGGGATACACGGACGTGGTCGTCATCGAGACGCGGCGGAACGCCGTCCTGGCGAACACGCTCAAAGCCAATCGTCCGGTGGCGGTGAAGCTGGATCCCTACACCGGCAAGGTCGTCGAGCTGCGGGGCAAGCTGGAGCTGCGGCGCCAGGGCGCGCGACTGATCAGGCCCGACGGCGCCGTCGTGGCTCCGCCGAGGTGATGCGTCGCGCATATGGCCGGCCACCGACTCCACGACGTCACCCTCCCTGACCCTACTCCCAGCCGGCCGCTGCTCTTCCCCGGCGGGTCGCCCCTCCCCCTGTGCACCATGGCGGAGTGGGAGATGACCTCGGTGGCCGGCGATGAGGTGGTGGACCTTCCCGGCCAGTTCTTCGCCGCCGCCGAGATCGGGGAGCGGCTCGCGGTGTGGCCCAACAAGCTGGTGGAATTCCCCCGCTACACCGACACGTCCGACAACGGCGGCGGCCTCGACAACCACTTCCAGGGCTTCCAGCGCCTCGCCCTCCCCGGGTTCGCGGTGCTCTCCGGCGGCGATCCCCATACCCCGCGCTCCCACGTCTTCGTGATGCGGATGGCGTCCCGCGGCAGCGCGGCGATGTGGGGCTCCAACCTGCTGCAGAGCAGCCTCCCGCCGGTGGAAGACGTGTTCGTCGGCCGCATCGACCTCAACGCCACGCTCTGGCATGCCGGCGGGATGGCCTTGCTGGGCGACGTGCTCGCGGTGCCGATCGAGAATTCCGACGCCGGCGGCTCGCGGATCGAGTTCCTCAACCTTCGCGACCCCCACCATCCCACCAACCTCGGCTCCGGCATCGCCCGGAAGGGCGTGAAGGCCGGCGCGGTCGCGCTCACCCGGATGGAGGACGGCCGGTTCCTGGCCGCGGTGTGGAGCGACAGCGAGCGGACGGCGCCGGCGCAGCACCTCGATCTCTACCGCTCCACCGGCACGACCTTGCTCCGCACCGGCTGGGAGGGACCCTTCTGCTTCACCGGTGAGGTCGCGGCCGTCCCCAAGTTCCAGACCGTCACCCTGCTCTGGAACGTCGACGAGGGTGGCGTCCGGACCGACCTCTACCTGCTCGGCCTCGAGAACGGCGCGAAGGCGGCGCCCGATCCGAGAGGGCCGAACTACGGCAGGATCTACCACGTCACCCTGCCAGATGAGCTGGGCGGCGGTGGGGACACCTTGGAGCTGATGGACATCGGCGAGCGGGAGTTCCGCTGCGCGGAGGCGTTCGCCGACATGGATGCCGCGAGCGGCGTCTATCGGAGCCCTACCGGCACACTCGGCGTCTATGCCGCCTACCACTTCGTGAAGCGCGGCGAGGGGAACAAGTTCTTCGCCCGCTTCCAGGAGTACATGTCGAGCGGCCCGGCCGTCGGCCGGTTCGCCCCCGCCTCGCTGAGCGACAGCCGGATCGAGCTCTACGATCTCCCGGGACTGCAGGGGGATCCGCTCCTGCTGCTGAGCGGCCAGGCGAGGATCGACAACCTCGACACCGTGCAGGTCCACGGGAAGCCGTTCGCCAACCGGATCTCCTCCCTGCGGGCATTCATCCCCGCCGGATTCGCCTTCGTGCTCTACCGCGAGTTCAACCAGCAGGGCGCCCGTCCGCTGGCGATCGAGGGCGGGGCCGCGGTGGTCGAGTTGCTCGACCTGGCCGACCACGCCTTCAGCGACGCGGCGCGCTCCTGCGCCGTCGTCGCCATTCGCGTGGCGAGACAACTGGAGGACGCGACATGGATCGAGCGGGAGTGAGACGCCTGCGGATCGCCGCCGCCCTGGCCGCGACGCTGCTGCTCTCGCCGGGCGGCGCGGCGGCGCAGATCGTGGGGCTGCCGGTCCATCTCTCCCCCAGCGCGGAGAACGGGCTCCGGCTGTTCGGAGACTTCGCGCTGGGTGACAGCCCATTCGAGATCTATGGCGGGGGCCGGGCACTGCTGAACCTGTCGTACGTGAGCCTGGGACTGATGGCGGGGAAGCGCAGCGACGCCGACGCGGCGTGGGGAGCCAACGTCGCCCTCAACCTCGTTCGCGGCTCGCTCCGGCGGTACTCGCTCAGCATCGAGGGAGGCTACGGCGACAACGAGTTCAGCCAGGACATCCCGATCGGCATCGGGGTAGCGCTGGAGGTAGATCAGCCCGCTTTTGCGCTGGAGCCCTGGGCCGGCCTCCGGGCACACATCCGTCGCAGCGATGTGCCCGTGCTCGGCCGGGAGACGAACGTCGGAATCGGCATCTCCGCGGGGCTCAACGCCTCGACCGGCGTCCTCACCAAGCTCGGGATCCCGCTGCCCGGCTTCGGCTTGCACCTGTCCGCCGACTACCTCAACATCGCCCAGCCCTTCTCCGAAGATCGCGACGGCACGCTGCTGTTCAACCTCGGCCTCAATTACCTCTTCAAGATGAAGGGCCCGCTGCACGGCCTCATCCCGCCGCCGGCCTGCGACCCCACCGATCCCACCTGCTGATCAGGCCAGCCCGGCCCGCTCCAGCTGCGCGCTGTCGAACACCCGCCTGAGTGTGGCGTCGCCCCGGAAGACCTGATCCCGCGCCACCTTCCAGCGGTTCACCCGGTCCGCTCCGTACATCTCCAGCACCTGCTCGCTGGTCAATCCCGAATTCTTCGACCAGTGGAAGGTGTATTTCACGCCCGCCGCCTTCAGCGCCGCGGTCAGCTCCTTCTCGAACCGGGGGAAGGTGGCGTCCAGCACCAGCCCGAACTCGAACACCGCCGTCTTGGGCCCGTGGTTGGTGAAGCCCAGCAGCGAGTGGCCCGGATGCACCAGGCGGACCTGGGAGATGCAGGGCTGCTTCAGCTTCCGGACGACGTCGCAGCAGACGTCGATCATCTTCGGAGCGTCGGTGATCGAGACGCCCAGGGCCGATTCGGTGTAGCCCTCCATATAGAAGATCGTGGCGGTGAAGACCTGGCCCGGGGTGCCGCGGACCCCGTCGAGGATGGCCCGGTCGCGGTACAGCTTGAACTGGATCTTGGTCTTCGTCTCCGGCGGCAGGGGCGACTGGAGCAGGAGCTTGGCCGTCTCGGTGCCGAGGGAGAAGCCGTCCTCGGTCCGGATGATCCAGACCGCCTCGGGAGTCGCCTTGGCTGGATCGAACGCCACCTTTTTCGCCGAGGTCTCGATCGCGATCTGGTTGTTGTCGTACGGATCGAAGATGAACTCGTAGTGGTAGGGCGCGTTCGCGTCGCCCGGTTTGACCGCGGCCAGGGTTGCGAGCTTGGTCTTGAGCGCGTCGTACTTGATGTCCGGGACTTTGGGGAATTCCAGGTGATAGACCGGCGAGGTTTCGATCGCGAGCGCGGTGATGACGCCGAAGCTTCCGAAGCTCACCAACGCCGCGTTGAACACGTCGTCGTCCCGGATCGCCTCCGCGTCCATTGAGGTGACGAAGGCGTCGTTCAGCACCGGCTTCGATGCCCGCTCGATCCACCAGCTCTTGCCGGCCCCGGTCACCAGCTGGATCCCGACCACGTAGTCGGGCGTGGCGCCGAACTGGAGCGCGGAGCCGTGGGTGTTGCCGGAGATGGAGCCCGCCACCGTCTGTCCCGCGCCGATGCCCGAGGTCTTGAGCGACCGCAGCAGCCCGTTGAACCCCGTCACCTCGAGATACACGTTCAGCTCGGCGATGGACATCCCCGCCTGCGACAGCACCACGAACGGGCGCTGTGCCGCCGGGTAGGCCGGGTCGAAGAACGCGTCGGCCAGCTCGAAGATGCCGTTCAGCGCCTTGGTGTTGATCAGGTAGCCGTCGGTGATCGCGATGTCGCTCAGCGCCCACCCCGAGCCGAGGGCCCGCACTCGTTTGCCCTTCTGCCGGGCCTCCTGAATCAGGGTATTGATGTCGCGCGCGGTCTGGCGCAGCAGCCCCATCACGCTGGGCTTCGGCGTGCCGGCGGGCACCGAGTTGTCGACCATGACCAGGTCGCTCACCTGAGTCTTCACCGTCACGTGGACGTTGTTCCACGCCTGAGGGCCGTCGTGGCTGATCATTGGTCGGGCCTCGCGACTGAGTCAGGTGGCGCGGCGGGCTCCGGCCCAGCGACTCCGGTGGTCACCGGCGGCTTGGCGCAGCGCCAGCTGAACTGAAGCGGATGCCAGAAGCCGAGCGTCAGCACCGTGGCGAGGGTCGCGCCGAAGTTGGCCCGGGTGCGCACCTCCTCGATTCCGGTGCGGGTTCCGTCGCCGAGCTTGCAGTTGTCGACCGGCAGGTCCTGCCGGATCGCGCCCCAGACCAGGGCGTGGAGGGTTTTGGACTTCCATTCAGTGAGCGGCTGGTTGCCGCTCTCCCGGGGCCCGCCCACCTGGTACACGTGGTAGGTGGCGCAGCCGGACAGGACGATCACACAAATCGCTGAGAGCAGAAGTTCGGGAGCGGATCACGACGCACTCCTTGCTACCGGAATCCTGGCATGGGGATACGGGGGTGGGTGACACTACCCTAAGGGTCGGTACCGGCTGCGGCTAGGCCCGAACTGCGACACCGGGGGCCCGATTTGCGACAGGTTCCCCTCACACTTCTCTAACCTTCCGTCCCGTTTGGCCGCCCCGCTCTGGCGTCCCCGGGTGAGCAGGCCAGTCACTCACCTCGGGAGATCACCATGCGCAATCTCGTTATGCTCGCCTCGCTGGCGGTGGCCGCCGCCGGGTGCCAGGATGCCACGGAGCCGGCCGAGCTCGCCCCAGCGGCCGCCTCCGCCGACGCCCGCATCGATCTGCGGCCGGTCAGAGCCTCGCTGGTCGCCGCCGGCAACGCCGTGTCCGACGCCATCGGGAAGAAGGGCGTCGCGGCCGGCCTGACCGGCGCGATGAACCAGAACGCCCTGCTGCTCTCGCCCCGGAAGGCGACGATCCAGGGCCGGTCCGACGCCGCCGCCTTCCTCGGCAGCGGCGATCCTCTCGCCCCGTCGGCGATGCAGTGGAAGGTGATCGTCGCCGATGTGTCCAACGACGCCACCCAGGGCTACACCTGGGCGCAGGGGAAGTACACCATCGATCTCGGCGCCGGCGCCACGGAGCTGCCGGGCTTCTTCCTCGCCTACTGGAAGCGCAGCTCGGGCGGCGGCTGGAAGCTCGACGTGTTCGTGCTGAACCAAGGGGGCCCGCAGCCGCTGCCGCTGCCGCAGGGCTTCGGCACGCCGGGCCGCAAGTTCGGCCCCAAGGCGCCGGACACCGATCCCAAGGACCTGCTGAAGCAGCTGCGCGCGACCGACAAGGCTTTCTCCGACGCGTCCCTGGCGAGCGGCACCGGTCCCGCCTTCCAGCAGTACGCCGCCTCGAACGGGATCGCGGTGAGCGGGCAGTTCGTCTTCGGGCCCGAGGCGATCGGCGTAGCCTTCGCCAGCGAGCCGGGCGACGAGGTGAGCTGGGGCCCCCGCTTCGCCGGCGCGGCGCGCAGCGGCGATCTCGGCTTCACCGTCGGCGACGCAGTGTTCAACCTGGTCTCCTTCGGCACCTTCTACACCAAGTACCTGACGGTGTGGCGGAAGCAGGACAACGGCGATTGGCGGTTCGTGGCCGACTTCGGCAACGGCCGGCCGGCGCCCTGAGGCCGAGGCCCGGGTGCCGGAAGCCGGCGCTCGGGCGTCTCACTGGGCATGGTTTCCCACGCCGAGCCGCCGATGGTCGATGAACCCGCCGAACGCCCTGTTCGGCCGGCTGACCTCGGCGGACTCGGCCGCCTCTTCCTGCTGGGGTGGGCGTTCTGGACCGTCGTCGCCCTGGTGTTCGCGGGGCAGGACGTCCTGCTCGAGATCGGGAAGCCGACCCACAAGCCGTTCTTCCGTCTGCTGGCCACCCAGCTGGCGAGCTGGTGGCCCTGCGCGGCTCTCAGCCCCGCGGTGGTCGCGGGGGCGCTGTGGGTCCGCGCCCGGCGGTCGTCCCGCCTCAAAGCGTTCCTCTGGCACATCCCGGGGGCGGCGCTCTTCGCGCTGGTGGGCGGCGCCATCATGGGGACATTGGAGAGCCTGCTCCCCTGGTCCGACTGGACCCAGGGGATCCCGGCTGCGGCGCGGCTCGGCATCCTCCGCTACCTGGGCGCCGACCTGCTGCTCTACACCCTCGTCGTGACCGCGACGGAATCCTTCGCCCACGCGTGGGAGTCGCGCCGGCGTGGGATCGCCGCGGCGACCTACGCCCGGCAGCTCGCGGAGGCGCGGCTCCACGTGCTGAGCGCGCAGCTCCAGCCGCATTTCCTGTTCAACACCCTCCATGCGATCTCGGCGCTGATCTACGAGGACCCGCCCCGCGCCGACCGGCTGCTCGCCCGGCTGAGCGACATGCTGCGGCTCACGCTCCGGAGCGGCACCCGGGTGGAGACCACGCTCGCGGAGGAGGTGGCGCTGCTTCGCCGGTACGCCGAGATCCAGGAGACGCGCTATGGCGACCGGCTGCGGGTGGCGTTCGACGTGGAGCCGTCGGTCCGCGCCGCGATGGTGCCCCGGCTCATCCTCCAGCCGCTGGTGGAGAACGCGATCCGTCACGGGATCACCCGGCGAATCGCGCCGGGCCGGGTCGATGTGCGCGCCTGGGAGGGCCAGGGCCGGCTGCACCTGACCGTGGCCGACGACGGCGTGGGACTGCGCGAGGGAAGCCCGGTACGGGAGGGCGTCGGCCTCGCCATCACCCGCGCACGCCTGCGCCAGCTCTACGGCCAGGAGCAGCAGGTAGAGCTTTCCGCGGCGCCGGCGGGCGGCGCGGTGTGCGCGCTCTCCATTCCGCTGCGCCTCGCGAGCGCCGAAGCATGACCGCCCCCGCGATCCGCGCCCTGATCGTAGATGACGAGCCGCTGGCCAGGGCCCGGCTCCGCACCCTCCTCGCGCGCCACTCCGACATGCAGGTCGTCGCCGAGTGCACCGAAGGCGGGGAGGCGGCCAGGGCGATCGCGCGCACCCATCCGGAGGTGGTGTTCCTCGACATCGAGATGACCGAGACCACAGGCCTCGACGTGGCAGCCGGACTCGCGGCCGACCCGAGGCCGGCGGTCGTATTCGTGACGGCGCACGAGCGGTATGCGCTGGACGCGTTCGACGTCCGGGCCCTGGACTACCTGCTCAAGCCGTTCGAGGAGGAGCGCTTCCGGGCGACGCTCGACCGGGTGCGGGCCTACACCACCGCGATGCGGAGCCGGCGCTCCCACGAGCACCTGGTCGCCATCCTCCGGGAGCTGTCGGACACGCCGGTCGATGAGCTGGAGCGGCTCCGCACGCCGGCCATGCCGCTGAGGTTCGCGGACCTGGAGCTGGATCCGGCGACGCGCGATGTCCGCCGGGCGGGCCGGGTGGTGTCGCTCCGGCCGAAGGAGTACGAGCTCTTGCGTGCGCTGGTCACTCGGGCGGGCGCGGTGGCCAGCCGTCGGGAGCTGCTGGGCGAGGTGTGGGGCTATCGGGAGAACGTGAACAGCCGCACGGTCGACACCCACATCGCGGTGCTACGCCGCAAGCTCGGGCACCGGCCGGGCGAGCCGGGCTACGTCGTTACGGTGGCGAAGGCCGGCTACCGGCTGTGCGAGTGAGCGTCCTCAGTCATCCTGAGCGAAGCAAAGGAGACAACACCCGGGGCATGGCCCCGTACATCGAGGAACGGGAAGAACGTGACCGATCGTGCCACGAGAGGTAAGTTGGTCACGGCTGCGCCGCCGCCGCCAGTAGCTCTCCATCGTCCGCCCAGGAGCGCCACCGTGTTCCCGACTCTCGCGTTCGCCACGGTCCTGATGCTCGCGGCCACTCCGGCCACGATGCTCCAGGCGGCTCAGGCCGGCTCCCAGTGCTGCACCGCCACGATCCGTGCGCGGGTGCCCGCCGGCACCGGCAAGGTCTATCTGTCCGGCAGCCTTCCCGAGCTGGGGCCCTGGCGGTCGGATGCCAGGCTCATGGCCGGCACCGGGCGCGAGCGCACCGTTCGCGTCACCGCGCCGGCCGGCACCGCGCTGGAGTACAAATTCACCCTCGGCACCTGGGACCGCGAAGCGCTGACCGCGGCCGGCACCCTTCCCCCCAACAACCACCTCGACTTTCGCCGGGATACGACGGTCACCCACGAGGTCGCCGCCTTCAAGCGGGATCCTCGCGACTACATCGCGGACTGGCGCGGCTCCGGCGTGCTCGGCCGGCTGGTCTATTGGACCGACGTGCGCTCGAAGCACCTCGGGCCCACGCGCCACATCGAGGTCTGGCTGCCGCCGGGCTACGACAGCACGCCGGCTGCGCGCTACCCGGTGCTCTACATGCACGACGGCCAGAACCTGTTCGATCCCCGCATCGCGAACACCGGGGTCGATTGGGGCGTCGATGAGGCGGTGATGCGGCTGGTGAAGCAGCGGGTGATTCCGCCGGTGATCGTAGTGGGCGCCTGGAGCACCGACCGGCGGGGGTTTGAGTATTCGCCTTGGGTCGATGCCGAGGACTACGCGAAATTTCTGACCGAAGAGCTGATGCCGCGGGTGAACCGGGAGTTCCGGACCAGGACGGGACCGGAGAACACCGCGGTGATGGGGTCATCCATGGGAGGACTGCTCTCCTTCTATCTGGTCACCCACCATCCGGAGGCGTTCGGCGCCTGCGGGTGCGTCTCGACCCACTTCCCCCTGTCGGAATCGGTGATGGCGGAAATCTTCCCGACATTCAAGCCCGCCGGCGTGCCGGACACGACGCCATACGTCGTCCGCGACATCCGCGCGGGACTCAAAGCACCGCCGGGCGCACGGTACTGGTTCGACTACGGCACGCTGAGCCTCGACTCGGCGTACGCGCCGACTCACGCGGCCGTGCGGACCTGGCTGCTCGGGCAGGGACGGCAGGAGGGGCGCGACTTCGTGATCAAGGAGTACCGCGGCGCCACCCACAACGAGGCCTCGTGGCGGGCGCGGCTGGGGGACGTGCTGACCTTCCTGTTCGGCGCGAGGCCGGAATGAGGCGCCGCACGGCTTTGGCGGCTCTCGTCTTCATCGCCGGGTGCGCCGGGGAGCCGTCGCGGGAGCCGGCGCCGAGTCTCGGCGTTCCCAGTTGGGCGGGCGACGCGATCTGGTATCAGATCTTCGTCGAGCGCTTCCGCAACGCCGATCCATCGAACGATCCGAGCGCTCACGACATCGAGGGCGTCACCGACCAGCCGCCGCCGGAAGACTGGAAGCCGACGCCCTGGTCGCAGGATTGGTACCGGCAGGAGCCCTGGGCTGCGGCGACCGGCAAGGACTTCTACGCCACGGTCCAGTCCCGCCGCTACGGCGGCGACCTCCAAGGCGTGATGGAGCGCCTGGACTACCTCCAGGACCTCGGCGTCACCGCGCTCTACTTCAATCCGTTGAACGACGCCCCTTCGCTCCACAAGTACGACGCCCGCAACTACCACCACATCGACCGCAACTTCGGCCCCGACCCTCGAGGCGACGAGCGGCGGACCGCCGCCGAGAATCCCACCGATCCGGCGACGTGGACCTGGACGGCGGCGGACAGCCTGTTCCTCGCGCTGGTGCGTGAGATCCACCGCCGCGGCATGCGGGTCATCATGGACTATTCCTGGAACCACACGGGGATCACCTTCTGGGCCTGGCAGGACGTGCTGAAGAACCAGCGGGCGTCGCCCTTCGCCGATTGGTACGCGATCGAGCAGTTCGACGACCCAGGGACGGCCGACACCAACGAGTTCCGCTACCGGGGCTGGGTCGGCGTGCCGTGGCTGCCGGAGTGGAAGAAGGTGGGCCGCCCGGCCGGCAAGACGCACGGCCCCATCGAGGGCAACCTGATCCCGGGCGTGCGCAAGCAGGTGTTCGATGTGACCCGCCGATGGCTCGACCCGAACGGCGACGGCGACCTGACGGACGGCGTCGATGGCTTCCGGCTGGATGTCGCCGAGATGGTCCCCCTGGGCTTCTGGCGCGACTACCGGAAGTTCGTGCGGAGCATCAACCCGGAGGCGTACCTGGTGGGCGAGGTCTGGTGGGAGAAGTGGCCCGACCTGATCTACGATCCCGCCCCCTGGCTCCAGGGCGACGTGTTCGACGCTGTGATGCACTACCGGTGGTTCATGCCGACCCGGACCTTCTTCTCGGCCGCGGAGCCCCGGCTCGACGCCTCAGCCTATGCCGCGAGCCTCGACTCGCTCTCGCTCGGTATCGGCCCGGCGCACATGAAGGCGATGATGAACCTGACCGCGAGCCACGACACGCCACGGTTCGGGACGTCGATCTACAACCCGGGGCGATACAAGTACCACAACAACCCGCGGGAAGATCCCGGGTACCGGATCGATCGCCCGGACGAGCGGACGCGTCGGATTCAGGAAAACATCCTGGTGCAGCAGTTCACCTGGACCGGCGCGCCGCACATCTGGAACGGAGACGAGGTCGGGATGTGGGGCGCAGACGATCCCGACGAACGGAAGCCGATGGTCTGGGGGGATCTCAGGTATGAGGACGAGGTCGTGCACCCCTTCGGACGGGCTCGGCGGCGGGATCGGGTGGAGCCGGATACGGCGCTGTATCGGGTCTATCGGGATCTGATCGCGATGCGAAAGGCGCATCTCCGGTTGTTCGTGGATGGGGATCTGCGGTGGGTGCGGAAGGAGGACGGAGTGCTGGTGTACGAGCGGGTGCTCGGCAAGGAGAGGGCGGTCGTGGCGTTCAATGTGTCGAAGGCGCCGGTCGAGGTTTTGGTGGAACGGGAGGGGCGATATCGGGTGGCCTATCCGGTCGCGGGGGGAACGGGGGAGATTGAGGCTCGGTTGGAGGGTGGGTCGGCACGAGTGTGGATCAGGGAATAGCTAGGATCTGCAACGGCGAAACACGGAGCCACGGAGAACTCGGAGGTTGCACGGAGGATTAGGAGAGTGGGTGCGCTAGTACGGTTTGGTCAGCCATGACAGATGCTCCATCCTGGGCATTTGGCAGGAGAGAAATGGGGCTCATCAAACACTACACCAACCTCATTAGCGAAAGAGTGATCGGGGCAGCGATAGAGGTGCATCGGCACCTTGGACCCGGACTGCTGGAATCGAGCTATCGCGCGTGTCTCTGCCGCGAGTTGAGCCTCCGAGCGATAGCACATCGCAGCGAGGTTGCACTGCCACTCACGTACAAGGGAGTACGGCTGGAGAAGACCTATCTAATCGATCTTCTTGTCGAGGATTCTGTGATAGTGGAACTGAAATCCCGAGAGAAGGTTCTGCCCATTCACGGCACTCAACTTCTCACCTACATGAGGCTTCACAACATCTCTTCGGGGCTTCTCATTAACTTTAATGTGAGGACACTCATCCAAGGAATCCAAAGAATCCTCCTGTAAAGCTCCCTCCGTGCAACCTCCGTGTTCTCCGTGGCTCCGTGTTTCGCTGTTACCGCCCCTCCCCCAACAAGACGATCCCACCCTCGCTACGGACCATCGCGACACCGCCCCGAACCACCGCCCGAGCCCCTGAATACCCATCCACCACTCCCACCCCCTCCCCGAACACCCCTCCCACCGGCACCGTCTTCTCCCCCGATCCCATCCCCAACGCCACCACGACCCGATCCGACCCCAACACCCGACTGAACACGTACGGCTCCGCCTGAATCATCCGATGCACCCCCGCCCCGACCGCCGGATGGGCCGCCCGGAACTTCCCCAGCTTTCTCCAATGCTCCAACACCTCACCCCCAACGCCCCATGGCATCATCGACCGCAGATTCGCATCCCCCTCCGCCCCCTCTACCCGGAGCGCGCGGCCCACCTCGTCACCGTAATAGATCTGCGCCCCACCGGGCGCCAGCAGCAGCCGCGTGCCGGCGCCGCTGGGATCCCGGCGATCGATGTCGTACGGCGATCCGTCATCGTGCGAGCTGATATAGTTGAGCACCGCGGCTCCGCTCAGCCTCCCCGCCAGCCATCCCGCGTATCGCGTGAACAACCCATCCATGCTGCCGGTGTCGCTCTTGAACCCGAAGTTGATCAGCGCGTCGTAGCCGTGGGCGAAGTAGTCCACGTCCCGGTCCCCGAACCCGTACTTGCGCCCGCCCTCGGCGCTCCATCCATAGACCTCGCCCACCATGTAGAACGGCAGATCCCCCGCGATCCGCTCCGGATGGCCGCGACGCCAGTCGTCGAGCGCCACCGCCGCCTCCCGTCTCAGTTCCGCGCTCACCTGCTCCTCGAAGTGCTTCGCCGTATCGACCCGGTAGCCGTCGAACCCGAGATCCCGCACCCAGTCGGTGAGCCACTTGATCACGTAGTATCGCGGCGCGCGGGGGTGGCCGGTGCGCTGGAAGAACCGGTCGAGCTCCGCCACCTCCCGCTCGCGCCTGCCCTCCCGCTCCCATTTCTCCAGCAGCGCCGGCGGCAGCTCGACCGCCGCATCGCTGTCGGTCCGCAGGTCGGGCAGCGTCTTCACCAGCGTGCAATCGACCGTGGTGGTGTAGCTCCGGTAGGTGCAGTTGGGCTCGGTCCGGACCCAGGTGTCCGGCCACGCCGGGTCCTGTGGCGTCGGCGGCCCGGTGTGGTTGATGACCGCGTCCATGATGACCCGGATCCCATGCCGGTGCGCCGCATCGACCACCGCGCGGAGATCGTCCTCCGTGCCGAGCGCGGGATCGACCGCGGTCCAGTCTCGGGTCCAGTAGCCGTGGAAGCCGTAGGTCTTCCCCGTGCCCTCGTTCACGCTGCCGTGGATCTGCTCCACGAACGGCGTCATCCAGATGGCCTGGACACCGAGGCTGTCGAAGTAGCCCTCTTCGATCCTTTGGAGCACGCCGGCGAGGTCGCCGCCCTCGAAGGTCCGGAGCACCGCGCCTTCACGGTCCCGGCCCAGGGCGCCGTCGTTGGTGCTGTCGCCGTTGTGGAAGCGGTCGGTGAGGAGGAAGTAGATGGTCGCGCTGTTCCAGAACCGCGCCGCATCGGCGGAGGCCGAGGTCGCGGTCGCGGGAGCGACGCGCTCGGCGGGCCGGCCCTGCCCGCACGCCGTGAGCAGGAGCGCGCCGAGGCAGGCTACTCCGTGGCGGGGAATCCGGGATGCCATGTGCCGGCCTTCCTGTCGTCCCGGTCTTCCACCCGCAGCGTCAGCGCCGCCGCGACCAGCAGCGAGGCGCCGCCCAGCACCAGCGCATAGACCGCGTGTCCACCGAAGAACCGGCTCACGAAGAAGCCCAGCAGCGCCGCCGCGACGATCTGGGGGATCACGATGAAGAAATTGAAGATGCCCATGTAGTAGCCCATCTTCGAGGCCGGCAGAGACCCGGTCAGGATCGCGTAGGGCATCGCGAGGATGCTGGCCCACGCGATGCCGACACCCACCATCGAGCCCAGCAGGTAGCGCGGATCCTTCAGGATCAGGATCGAGAGCAGGCCGAGCGCGCCGCACACCAGGCAGATCGCGTGCGCGGCCCTCCGGCTGGTGCGCCGCGCCAGCACCGGGATGGCGAACGCGACCAGCGCGGCGACGCCGTTGTAGGCGCCGAACCCCACGCCGACCCAGTTCGCGCCCTCATTGTAGAGGGCCGACGTCGTGTCCGTGGTGCCATAGACGTGACTGGTGACCGCGGGCGTGGTGTAGATCCACATCGCGAAGAGCGCAAACCAGGAGAAGAACTGGACCCACGCGAGCTGGGTCATGGTGTGGGGCATATCCTGGAAGTCATTCAGCATGGTGACGAAGCCGTTGTCGTAGCGGCCTCGCTGCTGGAGCATCCCGCCGGCGATGAGGAGCAGTCCCGCGACCCCGACGCCGGCCGACAGCACCACGACCTGATAGACCTCCGCGTGGATCAGCCAGGCACTGAGCAGCGTCCCGACGGCGACGAAGATCCAGCCGCGCCGGACCTGGCGGGCGCCGTTGCTCGCGAACCCCTCCGGCGTCCGGTGCTCCACGGCGGCCGCGTCCCGGGCCTGGTTCTCCGCGAACGACGCCATGTCGCCGGGCGAGTATTCCCTCGAGCGGATCACGGTCCACAGCACCGCGAGGAAGAAGACGGCGGCGCCGAGGTAGAAGGAGAGCCGGACCGAGTCGGGAATGGTGTGAGGCGGCGCCTGGTTGCTGACGCCGAACTGGTTGGTGAGCAGCCAGGGCAGGAGCGACGCCGCGACCGCGCCGGTGCCGATCAGGAAGCTCTGCATCGCGAAGCCGGTGGTGCGCTGCTCCGAGGGCAGGTTGTCCCCCACAAAGGCGCGGAACGGCTCCATGGAGATGTTGATCGACGCGTCCATGATCCACAGCATCCCGGCGGCGACCCAGAGCGTGGGCGAGTTGGGCATCGCCAGCAGGGCGAGCGACGCCAGGGTGGCGCCCACCAGGAAATAAGGCCGCCGCCGGCCCAGGCGGTTCCAGGTGCGGTCGCTGGCGTAGCCCACCAGCGGCTGCACCAGCAGGCCGGTGGTCGGCGCCGCGATCCACAGGATCGGAATGTCTTCGACCCTGGCGCCCAGGGTCTCGAAGATCCGGCTCACGTTCGCGTTCTGGAGGGCGAAGCCGATCTGGATGCCGAGGAAGCCGAAGCTCATGTTCCAGATTTCCCAGAACGTGAGCCGCGGCTTCGGGCGGACGGCGATCGCGGAGGCGGCGTGCGTGGCACTCATGTGTGATCCTTTGTCATTGTCACGCTACTCCACCGGCCGAATCCTCACCGCCTGCCCACCCCCCGGCGCCATCGCCACCCGCAGAGTCGTCGCCGAGGTCACCGGCCGCTTCGAGATGCTGACGGGGAACGGGTTGTCGACCCAGTTCGCCTTGGGGCCGTCCGCGTAGATCTCGGCCACGTACCGCTTGCCCCGCGGCAGGAACGTGAGCGGCACCTCCAGCGTCCGGGCCTGCTCGTCGGTGATCGCGCCGAGGAACCAGTCGGGCCCCCCGCGCTCCCGGCGGGCCACGGCCACGTAGTCGCCGATCTTCGCGTCGATCACCCGGGTCGTGTCCCAATCGACGGCAACGTCCCGGATGAACTGGAACGCCGGCTGCTTCTCGTAGCTCTCCGGGAGATCGGCGGCCATCTGGAGCGGCGAATAGATCGTGACGTAGAGCGCGAGCTGCTTGGCCAGCGTGGTGCGAATCCGGGGCTGGTCCATCCGGCGCGCCTTCCCGCTGTCGCCCCGCTCGATCAGGATGTCGAACACCCCTGGGGTGAAGTCCATCGGCCCGGCGAGCAGCCGGGTGAAGAAGAGGATGGTCTCGTGCTCCGGCGGGTTGCCGCCGTCGCCGCTCCAGGCGTTGTACTCCTGCCCGCGGGAGCCCTCCCGGCTCATCATGTTGGGATAAGTGCGCCGCTCGCCGGTGTCGTGCATCGGCTCGTGCACGTCGAGCATGATCCCATACTTCGCCGCCGTCTCCACGACGCGCCGGTAGTGCCGAACCATGTACTGCGAGTAGTGGGAGTGGCCCTCGCTGGTGTAGTCGGTCACGTAGCCGGACTTGATCGCGTCGAGTCCCAGCGATTGGTACAGCGCGAACGCGCTGTCCATCTGCCGCTCGTAGTTCTCGATCCCGCCCGAGGTCTCGTTGTGCACGATCAGGTGGACCTTTTTCCCCTTGGCGTACTCGGCGAGCCCCTTGAGGTCGTAATCGGGATAGGGCTGGGTGAAGGAGAAGGCGTTCCGGTTCTTGATCCAGTCGCCGTCCCAGCCGGTATTCCACCCCTCCACCAGCACCCCGCCGAGCCCGTTGGCCGCGGCGAAATCGATGTACCGCCGGGTGTTCTCCGTGGTCGCCCCGTGCTTCGGGCCCGAGCCCCAGCTCATGGCGCCGATGTGCATGCCCCACCAGATGCCGACGTATTTCATCGGCTTGATCCAGTCGGTGCTGGCGAGGGCGTTCGGTGGGTTGAGCTTGAGGCCGAGCAGGGAGGGGGCGAGCTGGGTGGCCTTGTCGGCCAGCTGAACGGTGCGCCACGGCGTCACCAGCGGCGTGCGGCCCCGCACCTTCACCCCGTTCGCCATCGGCGCCAGCGCCGCCCGGAAGAGCCGGCTCTCGTTCCGCTCCTTCCGCAGGAACATGCGGGCGTAGTCCACCAGGTTCGCTTCGTGGATCACCATGAAGGTCCGGCCGTCCTGGAGCTCCATGGTGAGCGGCGTCTGCACGCTGTCCAGCACACTGACCGGGCTCGACGCGTACAGCATCTCCGACCGGTCCATCCGCGGCCAGTTGGAGGGAATCCACCAGGCCTTGGAGTTGTCCGCCAGGGCGAACTCGGTCAGCTCGTCGGTGATCTCGAACGCCGCGATCCCGGCCTGCTCCGGGAACTCGTAGCGGAACCCGATGCCGTCGTCGAAGGCCCGCACCCGGAAGACGAACCGCCGCCGCGGCGCCTCGGTCTCCTCCGCGGTGACCGCCAGCTCGTTGTAGTGATCCCGCACCCGGGCGACCTCGCCCCACGGCTGGGTCCACCATTCGTCATGCGACCGCAGGGCGGTGTCGGTAATGCTGAGCCCGTCGCGCAACGCCGGCGCGCCCCGGAACTCGAAGCCGAGCATGGAGGGGAGGATCAGCGGTCGTCGATCCCGTGTCAGACTGTAACTCAGGCGCCCCTCGCGCAGCTCCACGGTCACCTCGTTGCGTCCGTCGGGGGAGGCGACCTTGACCTGGCTCTGGAGCGGCTGCGCCGCCGCCAGAGCGGCCAGCGCGAGGAATGGGACCAACGAGAGGGGGGACCGGCGCATGAGGAATTCCTGAAGTCTGAAGCCTGTGCGACAACGTAAGCCTGCCGGGGGGCTTCGGCCAGCGCATCGGCCAGGACACACTTGCGCCGGGAAGCTTGGAGCCCGAACATACCCGGGCGCACACGCTATCCTCCAGCCCGCTTTCCGGAAGGACCGACCATGCCTACGGTCCAGCTCGGTGCCGTCGACTACATCATCCTGATCGTCTATTTCGCCTTCGTGCTCGGCATCGGCTGGGCACTCCGGCGTTCCGTCAAGAACAGCGAAGACTTCTTCCTCTCCGGCCGCTCGATCCCCACCTGGATCGCCGGCCTCGCCTTCCTCTCGGCGAACCTCGGCGCCCAGGAAGTGATCGGCATGGCCGCGTCGGGCGCCAAGTACGGCATGATGACGAGCCATTTCTACTGGGTGGGCGCCATCCCGGCCATGGTGTTCGTCGGCGTGTTCATGATGCCGTTCTATTACGGCTCGCGGGCCCGGTCGGTGCCGGAATACCTCCGCCTCCGGTTCGACGAGAAGACCCGGGGGTTCAACGCGATGACCTTCGCGCTGATGACCGTCTTCTCCTCCGGCATCTCGATGTACGCCCTGGCCACACTGCTCGAGCTGGTGCTGGGCTGGAACTTTCACACCAGCGTGATCCTCTCCGCCATCATCGTACTGGTCTACATCTTCCTCGGCGGGCTCACCTCGGCGATCTACAACGAGGTGCTGCAGTTCTTCCTAATCGTGCTCGGCTTCCTCCCCCTGGTGCTGCTCGGCCTCAAGGACCTTGGCGGATGGGAGGGACTGACCCAGTCCCTGGTGCCGGTGGCGACGAACGCGGGATACGAGGCGGGCGCCTGGTCCCACTCCTGGAAGTTCCTCGGCTCATCCGGCGCCAATCCGATGGGCGTCGAGTGGTTCGGGATGGTGATGGGACTCGGGTTCGTGCTGTCGTTCGGCTACTGGTGCACGGACTTCCTGGTGGTGCAGCGCGCCATGGCCGCGGAGTCGATGAATGCCGCCCGGCGCACGCCGCTGCTCGCCGCCTTGCCGAAGATGCTGTTCCCCGCCCTCGTGATCCTGCCCGGCATGATCGCCATCGGACTCCACACCAGCCGCGGCGGGCTGCTGCCGCTCGGCGCCGACGGCACCCCCAACTACAACCTCGCCGTGCCGGTGCTGCTGGCGCACTACCTGCCCTCGGGCCTGCTCGGTCTCGGGCTCACCGCGCTCATGGCCTCGTTCATGTCGGGCATGGCGGGCAACGTCACCGCGTTCAATACCGTGTGGACCTACGACATCTACCAGTCCTACATCCGCCCGGGACAGTCCGACCGTCACTACCTGCGAATGGGCCACGCCGCGACGGTGTTCGGGATCCTGGCGAGCGTCGTCGCCGCGTACGCCGCGACCCGCTTCAACAACATCATGGACATGCTCCAGCTGGTGTTCGCGTTCGTGAATGCTCCGCTATTCGCGACCTTCCTGCTGGGGATGTTCTGGCGGCGGTCCACCGGCCACGGCGCGTTCTTCGGGCTGCTGGGCGGCACCGCCGCCGCCGCGATCCACCACGGGCTCACCCTGCCCCACCTCGGCGTGCCCGGCATCAAGGGCGGCTTCCTGGGCTCGGTGCTGCACACCTACCCCAGCGAGATGGCGCAGAACTTCTGGACCGCGATCGTCGCCTGGACCACCTGCTTCGTGCTGACCATCGCCATCTCGCTGGTGACCCGGCGGGCGAAGACCGACGACGAGCTGGTCGGCCTGGTCTATTCGCTGACCCCGCGCGAGACCGATCACGGCCTCGCCTGGTACCGGCGCCCCGGCACGCTCGGCGTCATCGTCCTCGGCCTCGCGCTCGTCCTCAACATCATTTTCTGGTGATCCGGCCATGGGATTCGATCTGCGGCTTCCGATCGGGGCGATGTTTACCATCGTCGGCGTTCTGCTGACGGGCTTCGGCCTGATTTCCGACAAGGCGATCTACGAGCGGTCACTCGGCGTCAACGTGAACCTGTGGTGGGGACTGGTCCTGCTCGCGTTCGGCGCCGCGATGCTGACGCTGGCGCTGCGGTCTTCACGACCTTCGCGTTGAGCCGGCCGGTCGAGGCCTATACCCTCCGCAACGCGCACGGCCTCGAGCTTCGCGCCCTGACCCGGGGCGCCACCATCACCTCGCTCACCGCGCCCGACCGCGATGGCCGCCTGGACAACATCGTCCTGGGCCATGACACGCTCGACGGCTATCTCACCGATACTGCCTACCTCGGCGCGGTCGTCGGCCGCATGCCAACCGGATCGCCGGCGCCCGATTCACCCTCGACGGCCGGGAATACCGCCTCGCTGCGAACGACGGGACCAATCATCTCCATGGCGGACGCGCCGGCTTCGACCGGGTGCTGTGGCAGGCGAGACCGTTCCGCACCGCCCGATCCACCGGGCTCGCGCTCAGCTACCGCAGCCCAGACGGTGAGGAGGGCTATCCCGGCAACCTGGACGTCCGGGTGCGCTACGCCCTGACGGATCAGGACGAGCTGGTGGTGGACTTCCGCGCGACCGCCGACGCCCCCACGCCGGTCAACCTGACCCAGCATTCCTACTTCAATCTCGGCGGCGGGGCCGGCATCCTCGACCACCTGCTGTGGATTCATGCCGATGAGATGACGCCGGTGGACGAGACCCTGATCCCGACGGGAGCGCTCGCGCCGGTCGCGGGGACGCCCTTCGATTTCAGTACGCTGACACGGATCGGCGATCGGATCGAGGCGGACGACGTGCAGCTTCGGCGGGCTCGTGGCTACGACCACAACTTCGTCTTGAAACGGGGGAGCAGCGGGCTGGTGCACGCGGCGCGGCTGGTGGATCCATCGTCGGGCCGCACGCTCGACGTGCACACGACCGAGCCGGGCCTGCAGTTCTATTCGGGCAATTTCCTGAAGGGGGCCCATCGGCCCCGAAGCGGACTGTGCCTGGAGACCCAGCACTTCCCCGACTCACCCAATCAGCCTCGGTTCCCCTCCACCATACTGCGCCCCGGCACGACGTATCGATCGAGAACGATCTTCGCCTTCTCGGTTACATCCATGTCACCCTGAACAATCAACGATGAAACGGCTCCCGCCGCTCCGGCGGCGCACTGATCGGGATCCGGTACTTGGGAGCATCTGCCGCGAGCGACAACACCACCTTCCCGTCGGCCACGATCTCCGCCCCGCTTCCCGTCCGCCGAGCGCTGTGACGTGCCGCGGTCCCGCCCAGGCCCAGCGATGCGCTCATCGCCTCCCCTGAAACGACCGCCAGCGCAAACACTGTTGCCCGCTCGTCGCGCCCGTCCCGCTCGATCAGTGTGCTCGAGATTCCCGCCTCGGTCGCGAACGGATTGGCTCCCACCAGTTTTACCCCACCCACGGCGCCGAACGCCACATTCTCCCACGCGTCGCTCACCACCGTTCCGGACCTGTCCACCAGCGATGCTCGGCAGAACAAATGGTCCTTCCGCCCTCGCGTCACCACCCGTCCGCTGGAGGCGGAATCGAGCGCGAGTCTCAGTCCCGCGATCGCCCCCGGCGTCCGGACGACATGCTCCGCCACCGGCTTCCCCCCGGCGTAGCCGAGCGCCTTCAGCTCCCCCGGCTCGAACCGGCCGACCTTGAACGTGAACGGCGGATGATCCAGCCGTTCGCTCATTCGACCCCGGTCGGGCCCCTGTCGGCCGACGACCGCACCGTTGAGCCGCAGCTCCACCTGCTCACAGTTGCTGAACACGCGCACATCCGTCGCTGACTTCGCGGTCCAGTCGCTGGCGATGTACACGACCGCGCCAGCCGTCAGGGGCCGCTGGCTCCGAAAGAAGTGGTAGGACGGCTTCGGCAGCCGGAAGATGTCCATGCACCCCGACGACTCGATGTCGGGCGCGTACCCCCGGTTGTAGTCGTACATCACCCAGAGCCCGTCGCCGAACGCGGCCGTGGCCCGGTTGTCGTTGTGCGCTTCCTGGAAGTTCGTCGCCTGCTGGAGCAGCGCCTGCTCGCCCTGCCAGCGGAGCTGGCGGCTGTTGCTCTCCGCCGGCGACAGGTTCTGCCAGGCCTCCTGGCTCAGTCCGGCGTTCATCGCGTAATACTCCCAGTCGCCGTACTCGCTGACGAGACAGGGCTGGCCGGGATCGCGGCGGCAGCCGCCGTGCTGCCGCGCCTCCAGGAATACGTCGTACCCGCGCATCCAGCCGGCGCTGTAGCACTGGTCGCCGGGATACTCCTCGTGCGCGATCGCGTGGGTACGCGCGACGAACTCCGGCGTCATCCCCGACTCGTTGAGCGACACTTCCCAGAGGATCACGCAGGGATGGTTCCGGTCTCGCCGGACCAGGTCCCGGCAATTGCGGTACTGGAGCGCGATGAATTCGGGATCGGGATTGAAGTACTGCCATCCGGGGATGCAGTTCATCACCACGAGTCCCAGCTCGTCGCAGGCGTCCATGAAGGCGGGAGCGTGAGCGTAGTGCGAGAGCCGGACGTAGTCGAACCCGGCCTCCTTGATCCTCCACGCGTCGCGGTACTGGGCCGCATCCGATAGCGCGTAACCGATGTAGGGATATTCCTGATGCCGGTTGGCGCCCCGGAGGTAGATCCGCTCTCCGTTGATGCTGAATCCCTCTTTCGTAATCGCGAAGCGCCGGATGCCGATCCGGAGCGTCTCGTCGTCCACCACCTTGCCACCCGTCATCACAGCGCAGTTGAGGGCGTACAGCTCCGGCGTTGCCGGACTCCACAGGCGCGGCGATCTCACCCTCAGCTCCTGGCTCACCTCACTGTCGGCGCCCGGCGCGAGCGTCCACTTCCTCGGACAACGCCAGAGGCGGCGGCCGTCCCGTCCGGCGACTGAAGGCTCACGCGGACCCGGATGATCCGCCGTTCTCGGTGCCCGTTTCGCACGTGCACCTTCACATGCACCGTGGCCTGCTCCGCGGAGACCTCGGGGTAGGTGACGAAGATCCCGCCGCCGGCCCGCCGGTCGGCCAGGATGGCGTCGGTGATGTGCAGCGGGTCCTTCTCGGTGAGATACACCGGCCGGTACAGGCCGTGATACATGTTGAAATCGAGTTGTTCGAGCGGCTTGGGCCCGGTGATCGGATTGTCCCGGTTGTCCAGCCGCACCGCGAGCAGGTGATCCTTGCCCGGCCGGACCCGCTCGCTCAAATCGAGCACGAACGGCAGATAGCCGCCCAGGTGCCCGCCCACCCGCACTCCGTCGAGCCACACCTCGGCCACGTTCATGGCGCCCTCGAACCGAAGCAGGACCGTTCTGCCTGGGTCATTCACCCGCAAGCGGCGCCGGTACCAGCAGACTCCTTGCCACTGGGGCTCGGGCACCAGGTCCTCGATCCGGGCCGTGTGGGGCAGCGTGGCCGCCTCCCAGCGTGCGTCATCGAAGCCCGGGCGCTCGGCGCCGGCCGCCTCGCCGAGCAGAAAGCGCCAGCCCGTATCGAGCCGGCTGACCCGGCGCTCCGCGCCGCCGGAGGGCCAGGGCAGGCGCGCGCGCGCCGGTCGCGGCCGCCGCCCCGGCGATCGTCATGCCCTGAACGAACGCTCTACGCTTCATAATCTCCGGTGTCGGTACCGCGGCGCCCGCAGGCTGGCGGCGGTGCGCGACGGGCGGCATACTTGAGAATCGACCGCCACCTCGCCATGGGAGGCCGCATGCTCCGCCGATTGGGTGTCATCGTTCCCGTTCTGCTGTTGGCGCTCAACGCCTGCGCAAAATCTGCGGACGGCGAAGAAGGCGAGGCGGAGCCGGTCAACAGCTCGGTCTCGGTCGAGGTTTCCAATCAGCACGCGCTGCCGATTGAGATCTACGTCCTCGGGTCGGGGATCACCCACCGGCTCGGCACGGTGCACCCGGGCATGAACGGCCGCTTCGTCGTCCCCCAGAACCTGCTCAATAGCTCGGTCCGCTTCGAGGCCCGTCCCGGAGACAACTCCCGGCCGTTCCAGTCCGGTGAGCTGCTCCTCGCCCCCGGAAGCGTGGTCGAATTCAGAGTGGCGGCCCAGATCTTCAACAGCACGGCCACGCTGCGGCAGTACCGCTGATCAGCGGCTGAACTCCAGGCGCACCGACTCCACCTCCACGCCGTAGCCATCCGGCCGGACCGGCGAGCCCTTCTCCGGCCGCAGCGAGAGCTGCAGCCGCTCGAGATGCTCGAGCCGAGGCCGGTCGCCGCCGGCGCCCCGACCCTCCGCCGGTCCAACCCAGTAGTTCCACTCGCCCGGAAATCCCTGTGGCAAAAGCACCCCGCGTCCGGCCGCGAACGCGGACAGCGGGACCGCCGGCTCGCTCCAGGCGCTATCGACCGGCACGGCGGCGGTCCAGCTGGTGCCGTCGTCCTCCATCAGCGTCAGGTGCAGCACCTGCCGTGGGCCGAGTCCTCGCAGGCGAAGGCGCACCGCCTGCGCGCCGGCGATGGTCTCGCCCCGAGGTTGGATTCGGTCGGCGATCACCAGGGAGGCGGCGTAGTCCGGCGGACTCCATCCGCTGCTGTCGACCGGCAGCGGGAAGTGGAACACCGGACGGCCGGTGACGCTCGAGAGCCCCAGCCGGAAGAGCCCTCGCCGGCCGGCGTCGCCGATGCGGGTGAACGCCAGCCGTTCGGCGTCGGCGCCGGGATCGAACAGCTGACCGGCGACCGGGGATCGGCCACATCGAGCGGCCAAGCCTCGCCGGCGGCGAAGTTCCAGTCGGTCGGCTGCTGCCTGCCGCCGCCGGGGAAGGTGGCGCTGGAGTCGCCCCGGTAGACGGTGACGAGCAGCTCGTGCGGGCCTTCCTGTAGCTCGCTCGCCGGAACCGCGGCCGCATACTCGTACCCGCCGGCCGGCCGCATCGGATAGCCGCGCCAGGACGGCTCGGCCCTCCGCCGGAGGAACAGGACGGCCGAATCCGGCGCCGTGACATCGACGATGCGGGCGCGCAGCTCGGCGTCGCGGCCGGCGACGAGCGACGACGGGAAGAGCGGCACGGCCGCGAGCGGCACCGTGTCCGCGGGCGGCGGGTGGTACTCGGCGAATCCGATCGGGCCGATCCGCTTCGGCAGCTCCGCCGGGTCGAGCGGTCCGCTCGTGCTCAGCACATAGACCCCAGGGAGCACGGCAGATCCTCCCGTTCACGGCCTGCACGGCTCGCGCGTTCCCCGCTGCGATCGGCTGGGCGGTGAACCCGCCGCCCAGATCCGGCAGCCCGATCGTCATCGGCCAGACGCGGCGGATCGCCCGGGTCACGATCTTGTCGGGACTGGGCGGCTCGAACGGATCGCGCACCGGCACCGCGTCGGGATACACCTCGAGCCGCCACACCCCGGGGCGGACCTTGTCGAGGAAGTACGCGCCCTTCGCCCTCGTAGGAGACGACAGGAGAAGAGCCGTACCCCGCGATGCGCCGAAGCGCGGCCGAGGTCGGGCGGCGTCGATCGGGTCGAGCCCGCGTAGAGGAAGGCGTCGCGCGCCACCAGCTCCGCCAGGTCGTCCTCGTGCGAGATCCGGAAATCGCCGAACTTCATGTTGCCCGGATACCTGCCGTACGACCGCATCCGCGGCAGGCGCCGCATCGCCTCCGCGGCGATCACCGTGCCCACGGCCTTCCGGGGGGTGTAAGCCAGGTTCAGGTAGTGGGTCTGCCAGCCGAGGTTGCGCGAGGCGGTCTGAAGCATGTCGTAGGAGAACATGACGGCGAACTGCGCGCCGACGGAGCGAAAGGTCCGCGCCATCGCGGGATACATCGTCGCGTTCCGCAGATCGGGGCTGTCGAACTCGTAGACGATGCGCGGCAGCCGGGCCAGCTCGCCCCGGAGCATGTCCGGAAAGCCATCGACGCCGCGCAGGTAGTTGCCCGCCAGCTCACGGCCCGAGTTCAGTCCGGTCGGGTACCAGCCGAACGTGACGCCCTGCGCCCGCGACCGCCGGATCGCCTCTCCGATCCGGAAGTCCTGGCTCACGTTGTAGAACACCAGCTTGCGGCAGCCGGTGCGGCGCACCGCGTCGGTGAGTGCGTTGATGTAGCGGACCGAGCCGTCCATGTCCTCGGGGTGGTGCCACGGCTCGTTCACCAGCTCGATGAACAGGATCGCCGGCTCGTCCTTGAGGGCGACACCGGTGTAGGGGTTCACGTGCTCCAGGATCTGCCGCAAGTAATTCACCTGTGCCTTGATCGCCCGGGAGTCAACGCCCATCCTGGCCTTGCCGAAGTGCCGCCCGAAGCCGGGCGCCGTGGTGTCGTGCAGCGCGTCGGGCCAATTGGAGCCGTAGAGCTGGATCGGGCTGAAGAGCAGGGAGATGCCGCGCTCCCGCGCGCGGGCGATGAGGTAGTCCTGGAGATCGAGGTGGTCGTTGGCGATCAGGTTGCCGGCGCTGTCCGACGCCTCCCAGTCGCCCCAGAAGGTGAGCCGCAGGGCGTCCCATCCCATCCGGGCGAAGTGCGCCATGTCCTCGTCGATCATCCGCTTTCGGTCGGCGTGCAGGTAGCCGGCGGCGCGGTAGTCGGAGGCGGTCGGCAGCACGTAGTTCGCGCCGAACAGCGCGACTTCCTCGCGGGTGTCCTTCCAGCGGATCACGCCTTCGCGATCGAGGACGACGTCGCGCTGGAGCGCATGGATGGGCTCGGCGAGGAATACGAGGAACAGCACGACAAGGCGCTTCATCCCGAGCGCAGCGAGGGACCTGGATGGCACATCACCGGAAACGACGGTCAAGGTCCCTCGCTGCGCTCGGGATGAAGTAGATCGCGATCTGACGACTCACCGCGCCAACAGCTTCACGCCGTACGCCGGCAGCTGCACCGGACTCGCCCCGGCGCTCTGCTCCGACAGCAGGTCCCGCAGCCGCGGCCCCTGCAGGCTCACCGGCAGCTCCTCCCGCCGCACCCTGACCGACACCGCGCTGTCAGCCAGGTTCACCAGCAGCAGGCTCGCCTGCTCGCTCCGTAGCTCCGCAGCACCGCGAGCACATCGTCCCGGTCGGTATCCACCACCCGCTGCGCTCCCGACCGCAGCTCCGGCCGCGCCTGGCGCAGCGCGGTGAGCCGCTGGTAGAACGACAGCAGCGAGCCGGGGTCGCCCTCCTGCTCCTCGACCGAGATCCCGTCGCCATCCTTGGCGAACCGGCCGGTCCACCACTCGCCGGTGTCGCGATACCAGGTCGCCGTGCCCGGCGCGTCCTCCTTCGCGCTCCACTCGAACGCCTCCCGCACCGGGATGTCGTTCGCGTCCGTCCCCCTGGTCTTGGACTGCCGCCCCTGCATCCCCAGCTCCTGTCCGTAGTAGATGAGCGGCGTGCCTCGGAGCAGCAGCGTGAGCGCGGCGCCGATCCGCTCCTTGCGCCCGTCGCCGCCCACCTCGGTGGCGAACCGGTTCATGTCGTGGTTCTCGACGAACAGCAGCTGTCCCTTCCCGGCCGGGGTGCGGCGCCAGGTCTCCGCGATCGAGTCGGCGATCCCCCGCCGCTGGAAGCGCGACGATCGCATTCCTGATCGGGAAGGCGAACACCATGTCGGTCCCGCCCCGGGTCAGGAAGTCTTCGCCGTAGGTCCAGTCGTACTGCTCCGCGACGAATTTGACCCGCGGGTTGATCCCGCGGGCATGCGCGAAGACCGGGGCCCAGAAGCGGGCGAAGAGATCCTTGAGCTTTCCCTTGAGATCCAGGTCGTCCATCATGTGGTCGATCCGGAAGCCATCGACGCCGTCGTCGAAGCGGCCGTCCCGGTCCGGATCCACCATCGCCCGCGAAGAGGGCCTCGAAGTACCCCCGCACCTCCGCGCCGTGAAGATTGACGGTCGCGATCGCGAACCTGTCGCCGTTATAGACCGGCACCTCGCTCAGGTCGAAGATCCCCGGCTCGGGCTTCGTGTTCCCCGCGCCGTTGTAGAGCACGTAGCGGCCGTACTCCGAGCGGGGCTGTCCCAGCGACTGCCGCAGCCAGGGATGGTCCTCGGCGACGTACTGGATCTCCTGATCCAGATAGATCTTCATCCCTCGCGCGTGCACCGTCTGCACCAGCTCCCGGTAGGCGGCCAGGTCCCCGTAGTCCCGGTCCACCCCTTCGAAGCTCGACGCGAAATAATTGTGGTAGAACGGCGACGGATTGATCGGCGTGAGCAGGATGGACGTCGCGCCGAGGTCCTGGATGTATCCCAGCTTCTCGGTGATGCCGCGCAGGTCGCCGATCCGGTCGCCGTCGCTGTCCCGGAAGCTGCGGACGAAGATGTGATAGATGATCTCGTCCTCCGGAGCGCGCCGGCGCGGAGCCCGCGGTCTTCACGCTCCCTTGAGGACGACGGCTCCATACGCCGGCAGCGCGACGGTATCGCCCCGCTGGAGCCCGGTCGGCGAGCAGGTCCCGGAGCCCGAGTCCGATTCAGCTCCGGCACCGCGACGCTCAGCGGCCGAGCCCTGGCGTTCACCAGGACCACCACATCGCCCGCGCCGATAGGCGATCACGTCGTTCGGCGCGCTGGTCCGAACCTCGCGAAGCTCGCCGGCCTAGCAAGCGCCGGCTCGGTCCGCGCCAGCTTCACGACCCGGGCGTAGAACCCGAGCGCCTCCGCGGCCGCGGGCTGCGCCCAGGCGAGCGGCTTCTTCTCGAACAGCGCCACCTTCTCCGGGTTCTCCACCTCCTGTCCGTTGTACAGGAGCGGGCGCCCCGGCAGCAGCCCGTTCGCCACGAAGGCTGCCCGCGCGCCCGGTGAGCCGGCGAAGAGCGCGAGCGGTGGCTGGTCCCACGCCGTCTCGTCGTGGTTGGTGGTGAAGCGCATCCGCATGCCGCCCGCCGGCATCGCGCGCATGTCGGCCAGCTCCGCCGACACGAAGCCGGAGGCCGGAGCGCCGCCCCACACCTCCTTGAGCCGCTTGTACGAGTCCCATCCGTACGTCAGATCGAAGCCGAGCCGGTGCATCTCCAGGTCGCCCCACTCGGCGAGCAGCAGGATGGGACGCGGCACCGCCGCGCGGATCTGCGGCGTCGCCTCGCGCCAGAAGTCGTACGGCATGAAGCCGGCGACATCGACCCGGAAACCGTCGATGCCGTACTCCTGGAGCCAGTGGCGCATCGTGGCGATCATCTCCCGGCGCAGGGCCGGAACCTTGTAGTCGAGCTGCGCCACGTCGGTCCAGTCGGTCAGCTTGCCCTTCTCGTCGCGGGGCACCATCGGCTGGCCCTTCGCGTCCCGGAAGTACCAGTCGGGATGCTCCCGGGTCCACGGGTGGTCGGGGGCGGTGTGGTTGGGCACCCAGTCCAGGATCAGCTTCATCCCTCGCGCGTGCACCGCGTCGACCAGCGCCCGGAAATCCGCCGCGGTGCCGTAGTCGGGATTGACCGCCCGGTAATCCTTCACGGCGTACGGCGAGCCGAACGTCCCCTTCCGGTTCTTCACTCCGATGGGGTGGATCGGCATCAGCCAGAGCACGTCCGCCCCGGACGCCTGGATGCGGTCCAGCCCCTCGATCACCCCGCGGAACGTGCCCGCCGGGGAGAAGTCGCGGACGAAGACTTCATAGAGCGCGCTCCGCCTGACCCAGGAGGTGTCGGGCGCGAGCGCGGGGGTGGGAGACTGGGCCGCGGCGGGCAGGCCGACGGCGGCGAGCAAGGCAAGGCAGGTGAGACGTGTGCGCATGTCGGTAGTGCTCCTCTGTCGGGCCGGCTCCCGAAGTACTGAGGCGTCGCCTCCCAAGGTTCTGGGAAGCGACGCCCCGGTCAAGCAGCTGCTTCTCTCGGGGCTCAGTACCCCGGATTCTGCGTCAGGTTGGGGTTGGTGACCAGCTCGGACGCGGGCAGCGGATAGAGATCCAGGAATGTTCCGGTGTCGCGGTCCCGCCTGCCGCGCCACCTTTCCATGCCCAGAGCGTAGTCTCCGCCGGTGAACAGCCGTAGCGGATCAGGTCGGGCCGGCGATGGCCCTCCCACAACAGCTCCCGGCTCCGCTCGTCCAGGATGAACTCCAGGGTCAGATCGGCGTCGGTGATGTTGCCGCTCGCGTCCCCGTAGAGCCGGGTGCGGATCGCGTTGACGTACGCCAGCGCCTGCTCCGGGTGCCCGCCGCCGCCTCGCAGCACCGCCTCCGCATAGATCAGGTAGGCATCCGCCAGCCGGAACATCGGGAAATCGGTATCGACGTGCGTCTGATTGGAGCCGGGCGCGCCGGTGGACGTCACGTTGCGGTACTTGGTGCGCCGGAATCCCCTGGGAGTAGTCGGTGATGCTGGCGATTTCGACCGATCTGGCCGTCGGTGTGGAACACCTCGGCCCGGGGATCTCCGGCCTGGAACCGGAGGTACGTCTCCGGCTTGAGCCGGAGCCCGAACCAGCAGCCGTCGACCCCGAGTTCGCCCGCGTTGATGCTGCCGCCGCAGGCGGCGTGCACCAGGAAGGTCATGCCCCCGAACGTCTGGGTGGTGAGGCCGTCCTGGATCACGGGGAAGATGATCTCTGGCGACGTGTTGTTGTCGGCCAGGAAGGGCCGCCGGAAGTCGGGATCCAGTGTGAACGGCCCGGCGATCGCCGCCTCGGCCGCGGCCAATGCCTCGGCGTAGCGCGCCGTGCCGGTATAGACCTCCGAGTTCAGATAGAGGTGCGCCAGCAGCATGGACGCGGCCGCGTCGGTCGCGCGGCCGTAGTGGCCCGGCCCGGCCACCGGCAGTGCCGGCCGGATGGCGTTGAGCTCGCCGACCACGTAGTCAAAGAGCGCCGCCCGGGTGGCCTGTGCCGGGGGCGCACCGCCCACGGCATCTTCCTCGGTCACCAGCGGGATGGCGCCGAACAGGTCGATCCCGTGCCAGTAGCTCAGCGCCCGGAGGAAGCGCGCCTCGGCCCGGTAGGTCTGGATCGTGGCCCGGAGTTCCGCGCTCACGTTCCGCTCGTCCAGCTTGGCGTCGCTGGTCTGGCGGAGGAACTCGTTCGCCAGGCTGACCTGGTAGAAGATCCGGTAGTACATCGCCACGACGAAGGAGTTGGACCCGGCCCAGAGCTGGGTGTTCATCTCCGGCAGCCCCACGTCGGTCCAGGCGATCACCGCCTCGTCGGTCGGCAGCTCCTGTGCCTCCCAGTACAGGCGGAGGTACTGCGAGAATCCCTCGTCGATGCCCGAGATGTCCGGCTTGCCCGCGGGTCCCTGCTGCCCGCTGACGGCGAGACCGGCATAGACCCTCGCCAGAAATGCCCGGTACGCGCCAGGCTGGTTGAAAGCGGTGCCCTCGGTGACTGTGCTCGACGGCTCCTGGGTGGTGTCGGTGCAGCCCCCCGCTCCGAGCCCCACCAGGATCGCGACGGCGAGCGCCTTGCGGATGCTGCGCTTCATGTCTCCGCCCCTTATCGAGGAATGCATGTCCGTGGTCATGGCTAGAACCTCAGGCTCAGGCCGCCGGTGAACGTCCGGGACCGCGGATAGATGTTGTTGTCGATGCCGTTCAGGCCGGCGGTCGGATCCACCCCGCTGTAGCCGGTGATGGTGAACGCGTTCTGGACGGTGCCGAACGCCCGGGCCGTCTGGCCGCCGAGGTTGAAGCTGTAGCCCAGCGTGATGTTGTCCATCCGCAGGAACGACGCATCCTCGACGTAGAAGTCCGACTGGTACTGCGGAGTCACGAATCCGGTCTCGAGGACCGAGGTGTGCAGGTTGTAGGGCGATGCCCGGGTCACCTCGGCGTAGCTGCCGAGGTTGGACGCGACGTTGTTATACGAGTAGTTCCCCAGGTACGCCCGCAGGGTGAACCCGAGATCCCACTTCCCGACGGCCAGGTAGGAGGAGTGGCCCAGGATCCAGTTCGGCGCCGGGTCGTTGAAGAGCCGGAGGTCGTCCTGGTTGATGTTGCCGTCGCCGTTCTGATCGACGTACAGGTCCTGATCGTTGATCGTGCCGTCGCCGTTCTCGTCGGCATAGACCGGGCTGCCGTCCGCGTTGCGCTTGTGCTCGAAGACGTGGAACGAGTTGATCGGCGCGCCCGGCGTGAGCACCTGGATCTTGGTACCGACCCCGCCGGCGGCGTCGCCGACCAGGATCTCCTGCGCGCCGCCGACGACCGGATCGATGACGAGCAGCTCGTTGGTGTTGTGCGCCGCGGTGAAGTCGGCCTGCCAGCTCAGTCCGGTGTTGCCGCCGTCCAGGACCCGGGCGCCGAGGCTCAGCTCGATGCCGCGGTTCCGCATGCTGCCGATGTTGGTGGTCAGGAAGTTCGACAGGTTGGTGCCGGCGGCCACCGGCACCCGGAAGATCAGGTCGGTGGTCTTCTTGTCGTACCAGTCGATCGCGCCGCTGAAGCGCTGGTTGGAGAACCCGAAATCGAGGCCGACGTCGACCGAGCGGGTGGATTCCCACTTGATGTCGGGATCGATCGCGCCGGGTCGGATGGTGGTGATCGGCCCGCCGTCGATGGGATACTGGGTCTGCCCGTCGCCCACCGTATAGCTGGAGTACTGGAGGTAGTTGGCGAACGCCTGGTTGCCGGTCCGCCCCCAGGAGGCCCGCAGCTTGAGGTCGGAGAGACCCCGCATGTTGCGGAAGAACGGTTCCTGGGAGAGCCGCCAGGCGACCGCGACCGAGGGAAAGTTGCCCCAGGCGTTGTCGTCGCTGAAGCGGGAGGAGCCGTCGCGCCGCAGGCTCAGGGCCAGGATGTACTTGTCGTTGATGTTGTAATTCGCCCGGCCGAAGAACGAGATCAGCTTGCTGTCCTGCACGTCCAGGGTGTTCTGAATGATGTCAGCCGCCGGAATGCCGTCGGTGCCCAGGGCGTCGGTGCTCAGCCCCCTGGCTTCCACCCGGGGATACTCGGCGTGCGACTTGGCATAGGAGTAGCCGCCGGTGAGGTCCAGCGTGCCGGGGCCGAGCTTGTTGGGGGTGACGTAGTTCAGGTAGCTCTCCAGCACCGTGTTCAGCTGGCTCGGATTGGTCCGGATGACCTGACCATGGGTGGTCGCGATCTGATGGTGCAGCGTGCTGGGAGTGAAGACCTCGCGCTCAGCCTCGGTCACGTCGTAGCCGAGGTTCACGTTGGCCTTGAGCCCGTTGAAGAAGGGCAGGCTGTACTCGCCCTGCACGTTGCCGATGCTGCGATAGGTAGTGGCCTGGTCGGTCGCCAGGAAGACGATCTCCACCGGGTTGTTCGGCGAGGTCAGCCCAGGGCTGGGATTGTCGTAGTATCCCGTCGGCGCGTTGCCGTTGTGGATCGGCTGGGTCGGACCCATCTGGGCGGCGTTGGACAATACGCGGTCCGGGGTGAAGTCGTCTTCGGTCCGGGAGCCGCGCGCGTTGAAGCGCAGGCTCAGCTGGTCCTTCAACAGCCGCTGATTGTAGTTGATCCCCAGGCCGATCCGCTGGGCGTTGGTACTCCGTATGATGCCCTGCTGGTCCAGATAGTTGAACGACAGCCGGTAGTCCATGTTGGTGCCGGTGCCCGAGACGGCCGCGTTCTGCTCCTGGCCGATCCCGGTGCGGGACACCGCGTCGAACCAGTTGGTGTTGGCATTCCGGAGCTGGCCGACGCTCTGCGGCGCGTACTGCTCGACGGCGGCGCGGAACTGGTCCGCGTTCAGCACCGAGGGCAGCCGGGTGATCCGCGAGGCCGACACCGTGCCGCTGTATTCGAAGGCGGGCCGGTCGCGGCCGTTCTTGGTAGTGATCAGCACCACCCCGTTCGCGGCGTTCGCGCCGTAGATCGCGGTGGCGGAAGCGTCGCGCAGCACGGTGATCGTGGCGATGTCGTCCGGGTTCAGGAAGTTGAGCGGATCGCGACCCTTGGCGATGCCGTTGCCCGGGTTGGGATTCAGGAAGTCGGGCTGGTTGGTCTCCACTACGATGCCGCCGCCGGCGCCGGTGCCGATCGGCACGCCGTCGATCACGTACAGCGGCTCGCTGCTGGCGTTGACCGAGGTGGCGCCCCGGATCCGGATCGACGTGCCGCCGCCCGGCTCGTTGTTCTCGACCACCTGCACGCCCGCGGCCTTGTTCTGAATCAGCTCGGTGGGGCTGATGATCCGGCCCTTGTTGAACTCCTGGGCGGAGATGCTGGTGACGGCGCCGGTGATGTTGCCGGCCGCCTGCTCGCCGTAACCCACGACCACCATCTCGGACAGGTTCAGCGCCTGGGCGTTCATCGGCAGGTCGAGCTCGAGCACCTGGCCGGTGGAGACTGTCACCTCCCGGGCCAGCGGGGCGAACCCGATCAGCGTCACCCGCAGGGTGTCGGTCCCCGCCGGAACGCCGGTCAGGACGTAGCGCCCGTCGTCACGGCTCTGGGCCGCCTTCCCGGCGAGGGTGACGTTGGCGCCTCGAATCGGCTGCTGCGACACCTGGTCGGTCACGCGGCCGGTGACCGTACCGGTGGATTCCTGGCCCCTGAGCGGCGCGGTCCAGACCGCCGCCAGGAGCAGGATTGTTCCGTAGCGTAGGCTCATGATGCGTAACGTCCTTTCTTGTTGCGATTCCTGCGGCTGCGTGCGCTACAAAGAAAGGCCCCGGCCAAAACAGCCGGAGCCTCGGGAATAATCAGACGGAGGAGAACGACGCAATCGTGTTATCCGACCGCCTGCGCGATCGGAGCACGGCAACAAATCGCTTCGGAGACGACCCTCTCCGAGGGCCGACTTTGGATTGTCCCACCGGAATTCTCACAGGAAGCGCGGTGCCGGGGCGGCAACAGCGCAGGGGGTCGCGCTCCCCACCCCGCGTTAGGTCGAATATTCCGGCCGGAGTTGGACCCGTCAAGGGGAGGGTCAAGCGCTTGGAAGCGAGGGAGTTCGGCCGCCATCCGCACCTCCTTTTTGCTCGGCCTCGCGCAACTCGCGAGAGGCGGGTCTAATCGACTGTGAGGTAAGTGCTTGCAAAGCAGAGCCCGAGCCCCGTGGCGCGGCGTTTGCGGCAATCCGGAGGTCCTCCGTTGTCCAACCCGGTGTACCCAAGGCAGGCGGTCATGACCCGGACGTCGTCGCTGGCGCTCGCGCTGTGCTTCCTCGGCTCGGCCGATCTCGCCGCCCAGGCGGGGATCTCGCTGCCGTTCCCACTCAAGACCCTGGAGGAATCGGCGGTCCGCGATTCGAACGACGCGGCGGCGCACTACAACGTCGCGCTGGGCTATTGGAGCGAGAAGCGGTGGGACGAGGCGGAGAAGGCGCTGCGGCTGGCGATGCAGCTCGACGGGCAGTTCGCCGAGCCGCACCTGGCCCTGGCCCACCTGCCCTACGCCCGGCGGCCCAGGCTCTGGGACGAGGAGCGGCGGGAGAAGATCCCGGCGGAGTGGAAGGCCACCATGGAGGAGTCCGAGCGGGAGTACCGGCGGGCCTTCTACATCAACCCGTTCGTGGATCTGCGGATCATCGGCGCCGTCCTTCCCGACGAAGGGGACATGTGGCGCTTCGACTACCCCGAGCTTTACCGGCTGATCCAGCAGCCGTACGACGACATGTTCGCGGGACACTACGGCCGAGCGTACGAGGGGTTCGACGACCTGGTGAAGCAATGGGGCGCCCGCGGAAACGGTCCCCTCCCGCGGCACATCTACTGGTTCCAGACGCTCTGCGCGGCCCGGGTCGGCAAGATCGACGAGGCGATGCGGGCGATCGACAAGCTGCTCAAGGAAGAGGAGCGGGTGGAGCGGCGGGAGAAGGACCGGCTGGTGCGCACCGAGTTCCGCACCAAGGAGTTCCGCTACATCAAGGCGATCCTGTTCCAGGCCCAGGGGAAGAAGGACGAGGCGATCGGGTTGTTCCGGCTGGTGCTGGAAGAAGACATCGGGATGTACATGGCCCACGGGCGCATGGCGACGCTCTATGAGGGAAGCCAGCAGTGGACCGAGGCGCTCGCCGAGCGGCAGAGCGCGGTCAACGCCAACCCGGAAGACGCCACGCTCCTCGTCGACTTAGGCGTGACCGCGATCAAGGCGGGCCAGACCGACCTGGCCCTGGACGCGCTGACCCGCGCGGAGGAGGCCAGCCCCCGCCTGCCGGACGCCCCCTACTGGATCGGGATGATCCAGCTCGCCCAGGGCAAGCGGGAGGAGGGGAAACAGTCGCTCAATCGGTTCCTGGGCCTGGCGCCATCCCGCTGGCAGGCAAAGATCGAGATGGCCAAGAAGCAGCTGGCGAAGCTTTAAGTCCGCCGCAGCTTACGGCACTTTGAGCCGGCCCACGGTGTTCCGGTCCGTCCCGTACCAGATCTCCCGAGTCGGCTTGTGGAACACCATATGGCGGACGGTGTTCCCCTCGTCGCCCCCCTCGGTGTCCACGCTGTCGGTGAACTGCCGCGCCTTGAGATCGAACGCCACCAGCCGATTCGGCCGGACGCCGGTCTCCGCCACCCAGATCTTCCCCTTGTCGTCCCACGCCATCGCGTACGGGAGTGAGCCCTTCCCTGCCGGAAGCGGGAACTCCTCCACCTTCCCGTTCGCCGGGTCCAGCCGTCCCAGGACGCCCTTGGCGTAGTCGCCGTACCAGATGCCGCTCGTTGTCACCGCGATCCGCCGGGGCCGGGCGCCCTCAGGCAGGTCGAACCGCCGCTCCTTCATCGTGACGGGGTCGATGGTCTCGATCGCGTTGGTTCCGAACAGCACGGCCCACGGCTGTTGCTTGGCGTCCAGCTCGATGCCATAGGGCCGGGTGCCGGACCCCATCTCCCACAGCTTGATCTCCCCGCTCTTCGCGTCGCGCCGGCCGATCACCGCCGAGTTCTGGGCGGTGAACCAAACGTTGCCCGACTGGTCCAGCACCATGGTGTGCGGATCCTCCGCCTTGCCCGCCGGCATCGGATAGTCGGTCAGCTTCCGGGTCTTGGGATCGAGCTTCACCAGCCGGGCGTTGCGGTTGCCGGTGTACCACACCATCCCGTCGGGCGCGACCACCAGGTTGTGCGGATGGGTGCCCTCCGCGATCTGGTAGCGGTCGAACTTGCCGCTCTTGGGATCGAGATTGGCGACGTAGTTCCCCTCCTGGCCGACGAACCAGACCAGGCCGTTCGGCGCGACGTACGGATCGCGGGGGCGAGTGCTCTCCCAGGGCACCTTCCACTCCTGCACGACGAGTGGGGCTGCGGCCGTGAAGGCGAGGAGCGCCGGGAGGAGAGCGGGTGTGAGCTTGTAATTCATGATTCTTTGTCTCCGGTACCTGAGTGACTGCGTCATGTCATCCTGAGGGAGCGTTATCAGCTCCCGGCCGCTGGCTTGATCTCCGGCCGCGCGCCCGGCTTGGTCCGCGTCGCGGTCCAGGACCAGCTCCCCTCTTCCCCCTTCGCCGTCCCGCTGGCCTTGTCGCCGGTCACCTTGCCGGTGTACTCGACCTTGGGTCCGCCGGTTCCACCGTCACCGATGGTGAAGCTGAGCTGCTCGCCCTTCAGCGTCACCGGCGTGAGCTCCGTCCGTCCGCCGCCCGCCGCGGTCGCGGCTCCCGAGACGTCCTGGTACTTCTGCTTGAGGTCGAGCGTGTAGGGCTTGCCCTTGTCCCCCTTGAGGTCCCACGTACCCGACACGTCGGCCGGGATGATCCAGAGGTAGGCGTAGCTCTGCATCCCCGACGCCGTCTTGATGTTGAGCGTGCGGTCCGCCCTCCACTCTCCCATGTCGAACGCGTTGGAGACCACCCGGGTCCCCGGCCGGACTTCCTTGAACAGCTTGGGCCGCAGGCGCTCGTTGAGCGACGGGAGCAGGTAGAGGGTGACCACGGTCGCCTTCGAGAGGTCCTGCTCGAACAGGTCGCCCTCGACGAACTCGATCTTGCTCTTCACCCCGGCGGTGTCGGCGTTGGACTTGCTCTCCTTGATCCGCGCCGGATCGATATCCACGCATACGCCGCGCGCGCCGTACTTCTTGACCGCCGTGATGACGAACCGGCCGTCGCCGCAGCCCAGGTCATAGACCAGGTCCTTGGGATCCACCTGGGCGGCGGTGAGCATCTCCCGCACCTTGGTGGTATCGGTGGGGACGAAGTGGACATCGGGCTGACGCGCGGGAGCGGCGGTTTCCTGGCTGACCACGCCGGTCGGGACGGCGAGCGCCAGCACGGCCGCGAGGGCGGCCGGATACAGCGCTCGAGCATGCGGAAGGGCTACGGTGCCCATGGGGAGCCTCGTGCGACGGGAGGGTTGAGCGCCGCCTCGCGGGGACGCCCGGCGATCGCGAGCACCGGCAGTCCCGCCAGCATCACGGCGACTCCCAGGAGCGCGCCCCGGCCGGCATAGGCGACACTGGAATAGAGCATGAACGCGGCGACGCCGCAGAACAGCAGGGGAACCACGGGATAGAGCGGCACCCGGAACGGGCGCTCCACCGACGGCTCGCGCCGCCGCAGCACCAGCACCGAGGCGCCGCTCGCCAGCAGGATCAGCCAGAACACGGGCGCGGTATAGGCCACCATCGCCTCGAAGCCGCTCCGGGCGAACGCGCCGAAGCCGACCAGGAGCAGCGCGATGCCGCCCTGGAGCAGGAACGCCGCCCGCGGGGTGTGCTGCCCCTCGTGCCAGTCGCCCAGGAACGCGAACCGGGGGACGTCGCGGCCGACGGCGTAGTTGCTCCGGGCGCCGGTGATCATCGTCGCGTTGGCCGAGGAGAGCGCCGCGATCATCACGGCGAAGCTCACCGCCGCCGCGCCCCACGCGCCCACCGAGTTGCGCATCAGGTCGGCCGCCACCGCCTCCGAACCCGCGATTCCCTGGAGCCCGAGTCCCCGGAGGTATGCCGCGTTGGCCAGCAGGTAGAGGACGGTGATGATGCCGAGGCCCCAGCCGAAGGTCCGAACCGCCCCCCGCCGGCGGTCGCGCAGCTCGGCGGAGATGTAGGACGCCTCGCTCCAGCCGCCGAAGGTCAGCAGCACGAAGACCATCGAAAGCGCCAGGCCGCCGCCCGAAGCCTGGGTGGTGACCGGCGCGTGGGGCGCGGGCGAGGCGATCAGCAGTCCGACGATGATGACGCTCACCAGCCCCAGCACCTCGAGCGTCGTAAGCGCATACTGGACGCTGCCGCTCTCCCGCAGTCCGGCGACGTTGAGCACGGTGAGTCCCACGACCACTGCCGCCGCCACGATCGCGGAGAGGCCGGCTCCCGACTCGCCGTCACCCACCAGGGCCGACACGTAGTCGCCCACCAGGAAGGAGAGGATGGCGATCGATCCGGTCTGGATCACCGTCATCCGCGACCAGGCGCAGAGGAAGCCCGCCCGGCGGCCGAAGGCCCGGCTCAGGAAGTGATATTCGCCCCCTGCGTCGGGATACGCCGCCGCCAGCTCGGCGTAACAGAGCGCGCCAAGCAGCGACACCACTCCGCCCACCACCCACAGCGAGAGGAACATCGTGCCCGACTCGCTGCCCCCCGCCACCAGCTGCGGCGCGCGGAAGATGCCGGCACCGAGGACCAGGCCGACGACAAGGATCACCCCGTCCCGGGTGCGCAGGACCGTTCGCGGCGCCGGTCGGTCTGCGCGTACCGCCTGCTCTGCCATATGGACTCCACCGGTCGGCGTGACGAAGCGTGAGCCGCGGGCAAGCAATAGAGCAATCCGCGGCGGCCCCGGGCTGTAACCGGCAGCACATCAGACCAGATCGACCTCCCAGGTCTGACCCACCAGGTCGTAGCCGAAGCTGCGGTGCGGGTTCTCCTCCACCAGCCGGAATCCGGCCCGCTCGTAGATCCGCCGCGCAGCGTGCAGCAGCGAGTTGGTCCACAGCGTGATCCGGGTGTATCCGGCCTCGCGGGCGAAGCGGAGACAGGCCTCCACCAGCCGGCCGCCGACCCCGTGCCCCCGGGCCCACGGCTCCACCAGCAGCAGCCGCAGCCGGGCGACGGTCTCCGATTCCTTGACCAGGAAGACCGACCCCGCCGGCTCCCCCCGCACCTCGGCGATCCAGCAGCGCTCTACCCGGGGGTCGAGGTCCTTCACGAACCTGCCGACGATCGCCGCCACCAGCCCCTCGAACTCGGCGTCCCAGCCGTACTCCGCCGAATAGATCGCCCCGTGCCGCATCACGACCCAACCCAGCTCGCCGGGCATCGGGTCGCGCAGGAGGACCTGCTCACGGGCCTCCGCCTGGTTTTCGGCGGCCTTCCCCATGAGCGACTCGATCTCGCCCATCGCCTCGATCAATCCACTACGCTCGGCGCCGCTAAGTCGTGCCAGCATGGCCCCGACCTGCTCCCCCGACCGCGCGTCGAGCTGCTCGAATGCCCGCTTCCCCCGCTCGGTGAGCGACAGCTGCCGCTGCCGCCGATCCTCGGCCGGGGCCCGGGCCGCAATCAGCCCCTGCCTGCGCAGGCCCCGGAGTATGCGGCTCAGATACCCGGCGTCCAAGGTCAGCGTCTCCCGCAGATCGGTGGCGGTGGTGCCGGGATGGTGGGCCAGCTCGAAGAGGATCCGGGCCTCGCTGAGGGAGAATGGGCTGTCGAGGAGGCCTTCGTCGAGCAGGCCGAGCTGGCGGGTGTAGAACCGGGAGAATCGGCGAACGGCGGCGGTGGAGGACATGGGGTCTCCTTGGCAGGGTATCCAACTGCGAACCACGGAGCCACGGAGGACACGGAGACGGCGCGGAGAAACAACAACAACTTTTTTGTTTTTCTCCGTGCGAACCTCCGTATCCTCCGTGGCTCCGTGGTTCGCAGTTAGACAGACGGCTCAAATTCACCATGACAATTCACGCCAGATACTTGCTTTTGTCAACTACCTGCCGTCATCCTGTCCCCGTACTACTATTGAAGGAGACTCGATTTCAGGAGGAGCATCATGAGCGACAAGCAGACCATCGCCGTCCTGGGCGCGACCGGCGCTCAGGGCGGGGGGTTGGTGCGGGCGATATTGGCGGACAGGAACGGTCCCTTCAAGGCTCGGGCACTGACCCGCAACGTGAACTCAGACAAGGCCAAAGCGCTGGCCGCGGCGGGCGTCGAAGTGGTGGCGGCGGACGTCGATGACGCCGGGACCCTGCGCCGGGCGTTCGAGGGCGCCCACGGCGCCTTCTGCGTGACCTTCTTCTGGGACCACTTCTCGGCGGAGAAGGAGTACGCCGAGGCGGGGGCCATGGCGGAGGCCGCGAAACAGGCGGGGCTCGAGCACGTCATCTGGTCCACCCTCGACGATACCCGCAAGCACGTCCCGCTCAGCGATGACCGCATGCCCACGCTCGGCGGCAAGTACAAAGTTCCCCACTTCGACGCCAAGGGCGAGGCCGACGCGCTGTTCACCAAAGCTGGAGTGCCCACCACGTTCCTCCAGACCGTGTTCTACTGGGAGAACTTCATCTACTTCGGCGCCGGCCCCAAGCGCGGCGCGGACGGGAAGCTCGCGCTGGTGATGCCGATGGGCGACAAGAAGCTCCCCGCCATCGCGTCGGAGGACATCGGCAAGTGCGCGCTCGCGATCTTCAAGCGGGGGAAGGAATTCATCGGCAAGACCGTGGGCATCTCCGGGGAGCAGCTCACCGGCGCCGAGATGGCGGCGAAGATGTCGAAGGCGATCGGGGAGACGGTGGTCTATCAGGACGTGCCGCCGGAGGTCTATCGCGGCTTCGGCTTTCCGGGCGCGGACGACATGGGCAACATGTTCCAGTTCAAGCGGGACTTCAACGACTACTTCACCAAGTCGCGGAGCGTGGAGTTTACCCGCTCGCTCAACCCCGAGTTGCAGACCTTCGACCAGTGGCTCAAGCAGAACGGGGAGAAGATTCCGATCGAAACACCGGCGTAGTGTCGGTGTCATCCTGAGCGAAGCGAAGGAGCCGGAGCCGGCCGTTGGCCCCTTCGCTGCGCTCAGGGTGACATGGCTGTAACCCGCGGGACTTCGACCCCGTAGTCGAGGCACCAGGAATCTCCCCTCCATCGAGGTCTCCGCATGCGTCTTCTCCTTTTCACCTTTCACCTTTCACTTTTCACGCTTTTCCCCGCCGCGCTGGCCGCCCAATCGATCCCGACGGCGGAATACGGCACCCGGCGCGACTCCCTCGCCGCCCGGATCGACAGCGGCATCGTCGTCGCCTTCGGCGGGCGCAACCCGGTCACCTCGGAGCGCTTCGTTCAGCTCCCGGCGTTCCGTTACCTGACCGGCTTCCTGGAGCCTGACGCCGCCTTGGTGATGGTGGTCCGGCCCGGGGACACCCGGGCAACCTTGTACACCGAAGCACGCGACCCCCGGCGCGCGCTGTACGACGGCTTCCCGCCCGATTCCGCGGAGATCGCCCGGCGCGTGGGGATCCCGGCGCGGTCGATCGGCGCGCTGCCGGCCCAGCTCGACTCCCTCGCCGACACCGGCCTGCCGTTCTACACCCTGAACGACTTCGCCACCGCCGACGCCGCGGACACCGACTCGCTCATCCGAGGCCGCCACTTCATGCGGCTCTTCGCCGACGGGCACCCGGACATCACGGTGCGCGACGGACACCCGATTCTCGACAGCCTTCGCACCCGGAAGAGCGCGGCGGAGGTCGCCATGCTCCGCCGGGCGATCGACATCACGGGCGAGGCGCTGCGCGAGGTCATGCGGTCGCTCCAGCCCGGCATGTGGGAGTACGAAGTGGAGGCGATGTTCCAGTCGGCGTTCCGGCGGAACGGCGGCGACGGCTCGGCGTTCGTCGCCATCATCGGCTCCGGTCCCAACTCGACCCAATACCACTACAACGCCAACAGCCGCCGGATCGGGAAGGGCGAAGTGGTCGTGATGGACGTCGGCGCGGCCTACGGCGGCTACGCGGCGGACGTCACCCGCACGCTGCCGGCGAACGGGAAGTTCAGCCCGGAGCAGCGGGCGGTCTATCAGATCGTGCGCGACGCGCAGGCGGCCGCGGAGAAGGCGTCGAAGCCAGGCGCGCCCTTCGAGGCCTGGCGCGACGCGGCCCGCGAAGTCGTGGCACGCGGGGTCGCCAAGCTCGGCCTTACCGAGGGCGTCGATGCGACGTTCGATCCGCCCTGGGCCGAGCAGTGCAGGACCAATCCGGTCGCCTGTACGCAGTCCTTCCTTTATATGGCGCACGGACTCGGCCACGGCATCGGGCTCGAGGTGCACGACATCCCGCACCCCTGGCGCGCCACCGGCACCTTCCAGCCGGGCGACGTCTATACCATCGAGCCGGGCATCTACGTCAATCGGAAGCTGCTCGAGATCCTCCCCGATACCCCGAAGAACCGGGCCATGATCACCAAGGTTCGTTCCGCGGTCGAGCGCTACCACGGCACGGGGATCCGGATCGAAGACGACTACCTGATCACCGACCGGGGGGTCGAATGGCTCTCCCGGACGCCCCGGGAGATCGTCGAGGTCGAGGCCGAGATGGCGCGACGGTCGCAGAACGCAGCGAGCCGATAGCTGACCGGACTGCTAGTCCTTTTCGTCACCGCGTTCGTGGACATGGTGGGGCTCACGATGATCGTGCCCCTCCTGCCCTACTACGCGACCGATTTCGGCGCCGACGCCGCGGTCGTCGGCGTCCTGATCTCCGCTTTTTCCATCGCCCAGCTCGCGGTGGCGCCGCTGTGGGGCCGGATGTCCGACGGCTACGGGCGGCGGCCCGCGATTCTCGCCGGCCTGCTGATCACCGCCGGCGCGTATGTGTTGTTCGCCTATGCCCGCTCGGTGCCGTTGCTCCTGCTGGCGCGGCTGATCCAGGGCGTGGGCGGAGGCACGATCGGTGTGGTGCAGGCCTACGTCGCCGACGTCTCGCCGCCCGAGGGCCGCACCAAGAGCCTGGGCTGGCTCTCCGCGATCACCAGCCTCGGCGCCGTCGCAGGTCCGGCGTTCGGCTCGCTGCTGGTGGGGCTCGGCGGACTGGAATTCGTCGGGTTCGGCGCCGCGGGCCTGGCGCTCCTGGTAGCGCTGTTCGCCTGGCGGTTCCTCCGCGAGTCGCGCCGGCTCTCGAGCCTGGGCGGCCCCCCATCGCAGGCGGTCCGTGCCGCGATCGGGACCGTAGTGCGCCAATGGTACCAACCCGCCTCGCGACTCATCTGGATCTACGCCGTCGGCATCGGCGCCTTCTATGGAACGATCCAGATCGCCCCACTCCTGCTGGCCGACCGGCTCGGCATCACCGAGAGCACGGTCGGTTACTTCGTGATGTACCTCGGCGGCATGGGTGTCATCATCCGGGCGCTGGTGCTGGGGCATGCGGTCGATCGGCTGGGCGAGGCGCGGCTGGCGCGGATCGGCATCGTGGTCCTGGCGGCCGGGCTGATGGTGACGGGCATCGGGCAGAGCAGCGTCTGGATCGCCGTGGGGTTCACGCTGATGCCGCTGGGGACCGCGTTTCTCTTTCCCTGCATCACCGGCCTATTGTCGCGGGCGGTGCCGGGACGCCAGCGCGGACTCTACATGGGGGTGCAGCACACCTTCGGCGGCGTGTCGCGGGTGGCCTTCCCGATCGCGGCGGGGCTGCTGATCGACCATTCCGGGGTGGGTGTGCCGTTCTGGCTGGCGGGGGTGCTCGTGCTGGCGACGCTGCCGCTGACGCGGTCGATCGGTGCGGGGGCCGAACCGGAGTCGGTGGAGGCGCTTACGGTGGCGGCGGCGGATATCACGGGGGAGATACCCATACCGCCGGAGCGGGGCAAATCCTGAGATTGCTTCGCATGCGGGCTGTCAAACTGCGAACCACGGAGCCACGGAGGACACGGAGATCGACACGGAGAACAACAACAGAACTTTTTGTTTTTCTCCGTGCGGACTCCGTGTCCTCCGTGGCTCCGTGGTTCGCTGTTTGCATAACCCTATCGCAGAATCAACGATCACGGCTCGACACTCCCCAACCCCGCCTCCCTCAACAGCAGCTCCCCACCGGTCGGCCGACCACTACGACTCATCACCCGCGTCAGCACCAGCCGATCTTTCGCGCGAGTCATCCCCACGTAGAGCAACCGCCGCGCCTCCTGGATCTCCTGCTCCCGATTGTCTTCCAAGGCCGGGATCCCGGGCAGCGACGAGTCCTCCGCGCCCACGATATACACCCTGGAGAACTCCAGTCCTTTGGTCGAGTGCAGGGTCAACAAGTTGATCCGGTGCTCGTCGGTCTCCGAGCCGTCGCTCCGTGAGAGCGCGATCTTGCCGAGCAGCAGATCGATGCTCTCGTCCAGCGTCGCGGCGCCGCATCCGGCGACCAGCGCGTTGAGCCGGGCGACCGAGTTGGGATACCGCTCCGCGGCCGGCCTCTGCATCCTGATCCGTTCGATCACCTTGGGGCCGCCGAGCCGGTCGACCAGGTCCTCGACGCTCGGAGCGCCGGCTTCCCGCTCCTCGGCATAGACCTGGAGGCAGTCGCCGTAGCGGCCCACCGTGGCCGGCAGCGAGAGCTCCCGGAGCGCCTGCTCCTCCGCGGTCGGCTCGGCGCTGTCATCGAGCGCGAGGGCGAGGCCGAGCCAGCCGAGCAGCTGCACCAGCGCCGCGCGCCGCGCGCGGGCCAGCCGCAGGGCGCCGAGGTGGCGCATGACGCCCGCTAGCGTCGCCGCATCGTCGGAGGCGTGATGCGATCGGCCGGCATCGATGCCGAAGCGCTGCGCCAGGTGCTCCAGCTTCGCGCTCTCGTCCTGGAGCGAGCGGGCGAGCGGCAGGGTGTCGTAGAACACCAGGTCTTCCACCCCTGGCAGACCGGCGGCGAGCCGTCGCAGCACCGGCATGTCGAAGTGCTGCCCGTTGTGCGCGACCAGGATGTCGTCGCCCACGAACTCGCGGAACTCGGGCCACACCTGCTCGAACGCCGGCTGGTCGCACAGGTCCTCGGCGTACCATCCGTGGACCTTGCTCGCCGCGGGGCTGATCTGGCGGGTGGGCTGTACCAGCCGCTCGAACTTGGCCACGATCACGCCGCCCCGGACCCTGGCCGCGGCGATCTCCACCGCGTCGCAGTCGACGATGTCCTTGTCCGTGGTCTCCAGGTCGAAGGCCACGTAGTTCTGGAGCGGATCGACCATGTCGCGGCAATGGTGGAGCTGCAGCGCCTTGAAGATGGCCAGCGGACGGTACGCGCCGGCCGGCAGCACCAGGTCGCCGGGGAACGGCGTGTCGCCCGGGTAGAACCGCCGGACGTCGGCGCCGAGCGCGACCTGGAGCAGCCGGATGATGGGGATGTCGAGGCCGCGGTCGGGCTCCACCCAGATGGCGCCCCGGATCGCCATCGTCTCGCCGATACGGCGCGCCAGTCCCTCGGCTCCGGGAAAGACGGCCGGATCGGTCAGCTCGGCCGCCCGCTCCTCCAGCGGATTGCGATACTTCCCGATCTTCTGGGAGAGCAGCTCTTCCACCAGGGCCGGCAGCGTACTGTGGGTGCGGCCGAGGGCGGAGAGGTTTTCGACGTGGAAGACGAACCGCCAGGCCTTCCGGGCATCGACGTCGCCCTTGTTGGCCCGGCCGAAGGTGCGCATCGCGGCGACGAGGTCGAGATCGCGGTAGCAGGCCCGCACCTGCTCGATGAGCGCCTTGGGGAGTACCTGGTCGGCGAAGCCCTCGATCGCCACCGGATCGTCGGGGCGGTGGATCACCCGGAGCGAGGCGACCACGAAGCCGATCAGCTCGTCGTCCCGCACCGACTGGCCCTGGGCCAGCCGGCAGGGGATCCCGGCCTCGATGCACCGGGTCTCCAGGTACTGCCCGATGACGTGCGCCCGGTAGAGCAGCGCGTACTCTCCCCACTCGAGGCCGGAGATCTCCCGGTCGCGCCAGAGGTCCTCCAGCAGCCAGACCGCCTCCCGCGCTTCGTCGGGGAAGGCGTAGGCGGCGACGCAGTGCTCCGACTCCTTGTCGGCCTCGATCTGCTTGTCGAACAGCCGCGGATTCCGCGCGATGACTTTGCGCGCGGCCTCGAAGATCTGCCGGGAGCAGCGCCGGTTCTTGTCGAGCACGACTTCGCTGACCGCGAAGTCGTCGCGGAAGCGCTCGAGGATCCGGGGGTCGGCGCCGGCCCAGGAGTAGATGGACTGCTCGTCGTCGCCGACCGCGAAGCAGTGCCGGTGGGTGGCGCAGATTCCGGTGATCACCTCGTACTGCGCCAGGCTCAGGTCCTGGAACTCGTCCACCAGCAGCGCGTCCCACCGGCCGCGGATCTGGGCCGCGGCGTCGGCGTGGGTGCGCAGCAGCTCGCCGGACAGCGCGATGAGGTCGTTGTAGTCGAGCAGGTGGCGCAGGCGGAGCGCCGCGCGGTAGTGCTCGAAGTGTTCCCGGTCGCCGTCGGTCAGCGGGTAGTGCTCCAGCTGGTGCCGGCCGAAGAGCCGGAGGAGCTGCGGCTGGCGCTCGGGGCGGACGCCGAGCCGGCGGAGGACCCGCTTCTGGTAGTCCTCGTCGGCGAGGCCGAAGCCGCGGCGCAGCTTCATCAGGGTGGCGTGCTCGCGGAGCAGCGAGAGGCAGAGGGCGTGGAGCGTGCCGCGGTGGACTTCGTCGGCGGACGGGCCAATCTCGCGGCGGAGCCGGGCGGCGATCTCGTCGGCGGCCTTGTTGGTGAAGGTGAGGGCGCAGATCCGCTGGGGCTCGACCTTCAGGACCTGGATGAGATAGGCGATCCGCCCGATCAGGCAGAAGGTCTTACCGGCGCCGGGGCCTGCGACGACGAGGACTGGGCCGTTGGGGGCCTCGATGGCACGGAGCTGGGCGGGGGTTGGAGTCGGCGCTACCCCCGCCGGGAGCGGGGGCGCGTCGAATCCGGATGTGGCGGTCATGCGAGTAAAATACCGCGGGGGGCCGGAGGCTCCAGGGCAGAGAGGGTTGCGGACCTGGGACTTCAACCCTGCTTCTGCCCATGTGATGCTAGCCAAAGGTCTTCAGCGACTGCTTTAAGTGGATAGGGCCGTCGAGTAGGGGTCCAGGCCGCCCTGTCCGATTACCGCGTCTACCGCAGCTTTTAGTTCTTCTCCAGTCGCGTCCGGTAGGACAACCAAGGCCGGCAGTGCAATCCAAAGAGGGGAAGTAGTTCCCTTGCGCACGCTTTGAACTTGGCTTTCCAGCCAGCCTTTGGTCACCACCATAATTCTTCGCCAGATTCTATTACCATCATCACTACGAGATTCGTAATCAACGTAGCCTTGTAACAAGGCTGGATTACGAAGCCACGTCTCGCCATCCTCTTCCGACTCCGCGAATCTCCAGATGGCTCTGGCACGCTCGTGCGAGTGCCCTGCATGCTTGGTCACGGCCTAATCTCCTTAACCACCTCAAAGGCTTCCTTTGCCGTATTGAACTTCTTCACGATTGTACTTCCATCGCCGTTAAGGATTACCTGAGTAGCTCGGGAGCCTGCTCCCCCCGACAGCATTCGGGAGCCACCTTCAAGAGCGGTCATCACCGCTTTCTGGCCGGCCGGTAGATACTCACTAACCGCCCTGATTCTTGCATCCATCGAGGGACCGGCTTGCTCGAGCATGCCTATCAGACGTTCAGTACCCTTGCCTACCACCGGAGCCGCACCAGTCGCCACAGCGGCTCCCGCTCCGCTGAAGAGTCCAACTCCGAGCCCGATGGCTCCACCGGCAGCCCCGCCGACGAGAGCATTGCGTCCCACGTTCTCGCCCAACGGACGGTCGTTCATCGCGTTGTAGGCCAGCGTTGCGATTGCTGCGCCACCCCCACCGACCGCTGCACCGATCAACGCCGTGCACCAAGGAACACATAGCCCGAAAGGATCGGTATAAGAGGCTGGATCGTTCCCATTGAACTGATAGAGATTGACCCCACCAGCCAATCCTATCGGGTCTTCCTGGGTCCACCGCCCGGTCTCCTGATCATACGCTCGGTTCCGGAAGAACGACAGCTTCGGCGCCTGAGGCGAACCGAAGCGGTCAGCATCAAAGCTGTTCGAGGCCTTTGTGCCACCAGCATATCGCCAGTCACCTAGCTGGCTAATCCCGTCCTCCGACGAATTCCGCCGCCCTAGCGTGTCCGCCACAGCAAACTCTCGGCCCCTGCCGTCGGTCACCCACAGGTAGAGGCGGTTGCTGGGTCCGCGGAGGTATCCCAGCAGCGGTGAATCGATTCCTGGGGCGTGGAAGAACCGCCAGCCATGCGAATTGGCATCAGTGGTGCCAGTCGTATTGTCCCCGTCAAACAGCAGGAAATGGGACCCGTTATCACACGGCCCGATCATTTGCCCGTCGCCATCGTACTGGCATGCGGTCTCCCGATCCGAGAACTGCCACGAGCTACCGACCAAGAGGTATTCACCCGTGCCGCTCATGCGCCCGAGGCCATCATAGTGGTAGTATCGCTCCTCGGGGACGTTTTCGTTCCAAGGGTCCCGTACTTCGCGCAGACGAGCGCCATCAAGGTTGTACGTGATTGCACGGGAGGTATTGCCGAGCTCCGAGCGTACGAAGCTGGCCAGCCGGTTGTGCGCGCCGGCATCCAGCGTGAACGTGTGGATGTGCCCAAGATCCTCCTGGACCCGAAACTTCATGTTTCCCGACGCGTCATAGCTCATCGAATCGACCTGCCGGCTCCCTCCGCGCCGATACTCCTGTCTCAGCAGGGCTCCCATCCGGCTGTATGAGTTCGCCACCCGGATCGGGGTCGTGCCCTCGCACGGACCGGGAGCCGAGCTCGGCGAGCAGGTCAGGCTGTCGCGGATGATGCGTCCGATGGGATCTACCGCGACGTTGCGATAGGTGAAGTTCAGAATGGTACTGGCGGCACCGGTCTGCTTGGACACCAGGCGCCGGAGAATTCCCGCCCTGTCGTACCGGTAGTCCACGGTCAGAGGGTGGGACGCGTTGGTGGGATAAGTGATCCGGCGGGTCCGGCCGAGCGAGTCCCAGTCGAACGTAAAGGTCCGAGTGATGCTGGCCGGGGCACCTAGCTGGACAACCATGGTGCTGAGGTTCCTGGTCGCCGCCTGATAGTTGTATGTCACGACGTCCGAGCCGCGGGTCGCAGTCCGAAGTACGCCGTCACGATCGTACACATAGGTGACGACGTCATTTGGAATCGTGCCGACAAAATTCATGGTCTTCTGCTTGACCAGCCCGTTTCGCATGTACGTGCGAGTTATAGTTCCCTCTCGGTTCGTGACAGTCAGCAGATTGTCCATGTTGTCGTACGTGTACCGGATGCTGTCGCCCGGAACGCTTGCCCCCGAACCCGGCACCGGACTCGGCACCGCGCCATAGGCCATGGCGGTCCGCCGGCCTGCGGCGTCGTAGTAGAAGCGGACCTCACGGTTGGTGCGGGACCGGGAGGACGTGATCAGACCGGCCTCGTTATAGAAGGCCAGGCGGGACTTGTTGTAATCGTCCTTCTCCTCGATCACGAGTCCCCGCGTGTCGTACACGTAGGTGCGGGGCACCGATCGGGGATCCAGAACCGACTCGAGATTCATGGCTCCATGATTGTAGGTCGTGTTCACCGGGTTCGGCAGTGGATCCCATGCCACCGTATTGTCGGAGCAGACCGCCTGATTGGCGATACAGCCCGCCAGGGGGTTGGTGACGATCGGATGTGCCGTCGTCGTGGTATAGTGCTTCGTCTGGGTCACGCGATCCATCGGGTCGTAGACCCGCTCGATCCTGGTCTTGAGCGGGTCGTAAACGTTGGTCACCCGCCCCATGGCGTCGCGACTGAACGACGTCACGGCACCGACGGCTGACGTGTCGGCCTGCAGGTTGCCCTTGGCATCGTAGTCGAAGCGCCGCTCGTGGTTCCGCCACTGGAAGTCGGTATCCTGCGCCGTGGCGGTTTCCTCCCAGGTTTCGACGCTGACCTCCGTGCTGCGGATCATCAGCCCCTTCAGCGCGCCGCTGGTCTTGTAGGTGAACCCGGTGCGGTGCCCGCCGGGTGAGCGCACGGTGTCGGGCAAGCCCATGGAGTTGTAGACGTACTCGGTCCTGGTCGGCGAGGCGAGTGAGTCCCAGACGGCGGTGGGGTAGTCGCGGTTGAGACCGGAGCTAGGATATTCGTACACCGTCACCCGAGTCTGGGGATCACCCGTGATCGGGTTCACATCGTCCCTGACCTTGGTGAGGTTGCCCCGGTTGTTGTAGGTCTGATCGGTGATCCTGCCGTTCGGATGGGTGATCCTCGTGATCAAGGCCGGGAATGAGGCGCTGGAACGGGCGTACGTGGTCACCGCCCCGATCGCATTCTCTGCCCTGGTGGGCGCACCCCATTTGTTGACCAGGAAATCCGCATTGTCGTTGACGCCCGCTCGCGGGCCGAGGATGCGAGTCTCCACCTGAGCAACGACGACGGCATCCTGGTTGGTTGGTGCAATACCCAGCCCCTTGTCGTTCCAGGGCTCGAACACGGTGGCAGCCGTTTCTGTATCGACGGTACGGCCGATCGGGGCAGTCACCTTCGTCACTCTGCTGCCCCAGGCGAGGCCCTTGGAGTACTCGTAGCGAGTAGTCCAACCCTTCCGATTCTTGCGTGAGGTGATCCGCCGGTTGGTGACGTCCCACCCGAACTCGGTTTGAAGATTGTCAGGATCGATCAGTATCGTAGGGCGACCATCCGCCATCGTGAGGTTCAGGGTGCGGTTCGCGGGGTCGCGGATCAGATCGAGCAGGCGGCTGCCTGTGGTCTCATAGACCAGTGTGTACGATCCGCCCTGCGTCGTCGGCGGCACGGCTATGCCGGTCAGGCGCGGACCCGACGGGGTCGATGTCCAGGTGAAGGTGGTGGTCTGTCCAGCACGGTTGATGGTCGCGGTGTGGCGGCCGGTAGCATCGAACTCGACCTTGGTACCACCCTTCATGGTGCGGGTGTACTTCGAGGATGCAAACGAGATGGTATCCTGGAACCCGCCCAGTGGCCCGACCCATGTCGTGGCGTTGAGTTTCCGGTAGAGCTTGGCCGACCCGTCCCCGCCGACCCACATCAGATGGCCCAGTGCGGTGCCCACCGGCTGATTGAGGAAGAGTTGCTCCACGCCGGCGATTCCGAAACCCGCCCCCAGTTCGCTGCGGGTTCGATTGACGATCAGCAAGGTGTCCTTCACCGTCGTGATAAAGGGCGGCAGCGTTGGGTACACGTTCTCGACTCGAAACTCCATGGGATAGGCGCCGGTCGAGAACGTGTCCGCATTGAAGTCGACCACCACTTGCCTGGAGCTGCCGACCCCGGTGGACCACGGGTCATACACCACTGAGCGAAGTAGGACCGGCGTGGCGCCCACCCATACCTGCGCCCTGATGCCCTGCATGATCGTGCGCCCGGTCTGATTGATGACCGCGGCGATCGGCGGCATCGGATGCGTCGTCGCCGAATTGTGGATCAGCGTGAGGTTCCGTCCCTTGTTCATCGTGGTGTAGGTCGGCATCGCGTGAGTGATCACCAGGTCGCCACAGCTCCACGCGGCACCGTCACCGGCCCCCGCGGTCAGGCACATCGAACGGTCGACGTTGTCCCGGTTGTGGTTCTGCAGCGTGACGGCCGGCGCACCCGGCTCGGCGATGTCGACGATGACCGAGCCGGTTTCTCCTCCCGGGGAGGCCGTCAACGTGATGCGGCCGGTGCCACCAGCCGTCGCGTTGAAGGTGACGAGCAGCTCACCGCCTCCACCCGAAGGGTAGGTAGCCCCGGAGGGGAAGGAGACACAGCTCACGTTGCCCGTCGCGACGCAGCTGAATGACCAGGTTCCTGTGGTCAGCAGCTCATTGCGCGCGAGGAACTCGATCTGGTGACCGTTCGTATTCGGGGCCACGATCATTGTGGACGAGTCCGGAGTAATCTCGAGGCCGCCTAGGGCCTGAGTGCTGAACTGCGCAGCAGCGGGACCGGACGTGAGCAGGAGCGTGGCGAGGGCGACGAACAGAAGCCGCGCGGCAGCGCAGCGGTGGGCGGTGCGGAACACATGGCTCTCCGGAGCGGGGATGCTGAAGGGGAGAGCAGTGACCATGCCGCCAGGGCTGGGCACCTAAGTCATTGGTTTCAACAGTTTTTGGAGGCGGGGAGGATGACCGGATCGTGCGACCGTCTCATGGAGTCTTGAGACTACGTGAGACTTTGAGACTCTGAAGCAGGGACGAAGATGAAGAGAAAGGGATCCGAGCGAGCCGCCTAGGACTGCGGATCCTGCCACTGTTCACAAGATACGAAGCAACTACGAACGGGCATGTTGCGCGCCGGGGCCCTCCTGTGTGAGGACGCCAAGGCCGTCAGCGCTGCCTAGGTATGGCGTCGCATGGCGAAGGCGACTTTGTCATACAGGCGAAGCATCCATTCCGGCACTCCTAAACTCCGCAGGGCTGCGATGGTGTCCTCGTGTTGCAGTGCTAGCACCCATAGCGGCGCCTTCAGCACCTGTGTCAGATGACTGAGTATCTCAGGGTTCCCCAGGGCCCTTGCGAAGTCGATCTGCTGCTTGACACAGACTTCCTCCACGCGAATGCGCAGGCCAGGCCCATATCCTACGCCACGGCGATGAATACGGGCGTGCACAGCCTCGTGTACCAACGTTGTGGCTACTGCCTCGGCAGATTTCTCCCGTACATAAGCACTCCTGATGAGGCATGCGCCTACCTCGGATGCAAATTGAGGCACACCCGCCTTCATGAGGACAATGCGCCGCAGGTCTCGTCTCATGCGCTCATAACGACGGACGTCGGTCCGCCTTATGACGTCTAGCGCTTCGCGAAGCCGACGCAGAGTTTGATCGACATCCACTTCGGCCACATCGATGACTTCGATGCCCCCAATCACCGTCTTGGACGACAAGAGGAATAGGGTATTCAGCAGTGCCCATCGCAGCGGTACCCGAACCCAAGACACGACCGAATACGACACCTTGGATAGGTTGACAACCACTCTATGGCCTCTTGCAGGCGGCGGCTCTAAGGGCTCGCGTGCTCATTCGAGAAGGAGATCCCTGAATTGGGGGACGAGGATGAAACGCAAAGACATCCGAGGCGAGCTGCCTACGGCTATTGATCCCTGGCGGCTCACTGCTCACAAGACGATGAAGTAAAGACCAGTGCTATTGCGCCCCACATCCAGAAAGACCACGTTCTCACGTCCATACAATGCTCTGGTATGAAGGCGACTCCGAAGGCATACGGCCATTGGAACGATCCACACCCGAACTCAGCGACCTAGATCCGAATGTCGGGATAACCTCTCCCCACGAGAGCATCTTGGCATCCGCCAACGCCCTACGGACCTCAGCGACATCGAAGGTTAGCCAGCCGACATTCTTAGCCATGTAATTGCGAGGGGCAGTGCATCTGGCCGCCCCGACCATGATAGTTGATCCGGGCGTTCCAATCGCTCGTTGAACCACTGTTCGGTGTTGTGGAACCATTCGAGTTCATGGGGTGCGAGCCTGCCTTCGCGCCCCAGCCTATGAGCGCCGTGAAGATGCCCATAGGCTGGTTAGAACGACTATCCCGTTCCGAGACAACACATCGAATAAACATGGCCGTTCCGGAAGAAGCTCGCCCCCAGAAATCGCATTGTGCCGCGAATGCGAGCCTTGAGGCGGTCTCTTGGGGAGAAGTTTATCCTACAATCTCGGCCTCATAACCGCACCAAATAGTCGGCCGGCCTATGACTACTCAGTTACTTACACTGTGACACGTGTCTTGCCTACGAGGACGGCAAGCCTCGTCTCAGGTGTCGCCACAGCGCTAACGCAATAAAGACCGGGATCAGATTCAACGAAACAGATCCAGGAGCGTTTTCGGGAACGCGCCCAAAACCGAAGCTCGTGTCCCACCCAGCGAAGATCGAGGTTGTGTCATTGAGAAGCGTAAGAGATAGAAATGGTCCAGCCGAGAACCTCCACATCGTCTCTCCCGCCGTCCAGGCCAGGGCTTGAGAGAGCTGCAGCACAAGGGAACCCCAAAGCCCCGCTTGGCGTGCGCGCAGGAGTGCGAAGCCGACGGTTGTAAGTGTTCCAAAGGGCAGAAGCGCAAGTTGTACATCGCCGCCTGGCATGGCCTCTTGATGGCCACCCACGTAGAACCAAGCGACCGCGGCGCACCCCGCAACCCCGCCAACGATTTCGAGTATCCCAATGGCCCGAATGAGCCCGCCGAATGACTGCGGCGAGCGGTCTGCCATGGGCCGTCCAGGCTCATTGCCCATGCCTTCGCCTCAGGGGTCGAACCAGGAGCCAGAAGTCAATACCACTCTCCTCCACGCGCGACGTCGAACGGGGGACTTGGTCTCGCCGGTCCCTCCACCGAGCACCTCACTTAAGGGGCCTTGCTGCGCTTGTACTCTTGGTCACCTGAACCGGTTGCTGCTGCCCTGATGTGACGTTCAGCAGGTCCGGCAGGCTCCCAGATCGAGGGCTGGTCAGCCAAGCGAAGAGCGCGTTCGCGTGGATCAGGGACTCCTCTCCTGTGAAGCTTGTTCCCTCGTAGAGGGAGACCGACTCGCGATCAAGAAGGGCGATCAGCGTCTCTCCGTATCGGTCGCTCACATCCTTCTGTCGGCTCAACTCCAGCCCCTGATTGTTCCGCACACAGGGGACACCAAACGGGGCGTGAGAAAGCCCAGCCACGGCTAGCCGGGCTCCCTTGTTGGCAATCGGAAGAGTCTACTTTTGTACTTCACGCGGTGCAGAGCTCCTTGGCGCAAGGAAAGCTCTGGCTGTCGCAGATCGTTCCTCACCAGTGCCGCCCTCTCACGGTTCCGAAGGCAGCGCCCCTGGGTCGCCCAAGCGAAGCCTTCTGTGATAGGCTAGCCATCCACACCAGTTGAGGCTGAGTAGACGGTGAGTTCGGGTTCTCCAGATACACCAGGCTTACCACTCCCTTCCTGGGAATGTGGACGTGGAATCCGGCCTTGTGATCACCTAGTGCGCATCGCACCAAGACCTCGGCAAGATAAAGCAGGCCTTCTCGGTTGCCGAAGACATCCACGCCACCCTTCTCATCTGCCTCAACGCGGTATCGCCCCGCGGCGTACCGTTGGTTGGGCAGCTCGATGGTGTTAGCCTCTTTCACCTCGAAGCTGATCGTATACTCAGGCATAACTGGCTCCACGCTCAGGGATCGATATGCTTGTTAACGATCTCCCCACCCTTCCTCTTGATCTGCACGTTACCGTGCAGGCCACGAGGCGCATGGGTTTCCACCCGGATGTTTGCCACGGCTCCATCCTTGAACGCGGCAACTCCACGGTCTTACCGAGTCTCAAGACTCCGTGAGACCCTGAGACTCATCAGCGAGATCCCCAGCGCACGGAGTCGGCGGAATAGCGTCGCCCGGCTGACGCCCAGTGCCTGGGCGATGGTGTCGGCGCGGCCCCCGTGCACCCGGCACAGCTCCAGCAGCTCGCGCGCGGGCTCCCGCTGCAGCGCGTCGGCGAGGCCGAGGTCCCTGCCGTCGAGCAGGACCTGCGCGTCGAGGACGGGCGCGTCGGAGAGCAGCACCGCCCGATCCACCACCGCCCGCAGCTCGCGTACGTTTCCGGGCCAGTGCGCCTGTCGCAGCACCACCATGCCCTCCTCCCCGATCATCCGCCCGTGGGCCGATGCGAAGTGCTGGGCGAGCAGGGCAATGTCCTCTCGCCGTGAGGCCAGTGGCGGCAGGTCGATCCGCAGCGCTGCCACCCGGTGAAAGAGATCCCGGCGGAACAGCCCCGAGCCCACGCGATCCGCGATGTCCTCGTGCGCGGCGGCGACCAGCCGGAAGTCGATCACCTGCTTGGTCGACGCGCCCAGCGGCAAGACCTCACCCGTCTCCAACACGCGCAGCAGCTTGGCCTGGCCTTCGACCGGGAGGCTCGACAACTCGTCCAGGAAAAGCGTGCCCCGGTCCGCCCGAGCGATCATCCCCAAGGTGCTCTCGATGGCCCCGGTGAAAGCTCCCCGCCGGTGGCCAAACAGCAGGCTCTCGACCATGTCGCGCGGGAGGGCGCCGCAGTTCACGTCCACCATCGCACCCGCCCTGCCGCTGGCCCAGTGCAGGTGCCGGGCGACCAGATCCTTCCCGGTGCCGGTCGGCCCCACCAGCAGGATCGGAAGGCGGCTGCGGGCGAACCGCTCCACCCGGCTGCGGGCCAGCTGCATCGAGGGAGAGCATCCGATGAGCAGGGGAATCGCGATCACTTCCGTGGCGCGTACCTCGGTGACGGCGCTCATTGCTTGATATCCGGAAGCCGGGGTGAGGTCACATTCGCGGCGTCCTCGTCGGTGCGAAGGATCCGCGGCGTCAGAAACAGATAGAGCTCAGTCGCCGTGCTGCTCCGCCGGGTGGTCCCGAACAGCCCGCCGACGATCGGAATGCCCGACAGCACCGGCACCCCCGACTGGCTCCGGTCCCGCTGCAGGTCGCGCAAGCCGCCGATCACGATCGTCTGTCCGTCGCGCACCAGCACCTGGGTCGATGCCTCCCGGGTGGAGATCACCGGCGCGTCGAACTGGGTCTCTCCCGTCGCGGCATTGATCTCCTGCTGCACCACCAGCGAGACGTAGCCGTCCTGGTTGATCGTCGGCAGCACCCTGAGCTTGGTCCCCACGTCGAGATACTGCACCACCTGGTCCCGCGAGGGACTGTCGGTCGGGAGGGAGCGGCTCACCGAGATGAACGGCCGCTGCGAGCCCACTAGGAACCGGGCCTCGGTGTTGTTCGACGCCAGCAGCACCGGCCGCGAGACGATCTCCACGTCGCCCTTCGATTGCGCCGTCCGCAGCACCGCGTCAATGTCGCCCTTGCCCAGGTTCATCAGCCGGATCACCAGGTCGCCCAGCCCGCCGCCGGTGATCGTTCCCCCGATCGTGCCGTCGCCGATGTCCTGCGGCGGCACCAGCAGGTCGGCGCCGAGGGAGAACCGGCGGTCGTGCCTCGCCTCGACGATCAGCACCTCGATCAGCACCTGGAGCGGACGGATGTCGAGCTGGGTCACCGCCTCGCGCAGCACCGCGAAGTCGGCCTCGGCCGCGCGGACCAGGAGCGAGTTGGTGAGCTGGTCGGGCACGATCGCGACCGGGCCGGTGAGGTTGGCGCCGGGCGGCTTCCCCGAGTCGGGCGGCTGCGGCACCGCTCCGCCTGGCAGCATGTCCGGCCGGGCCAGCTCGTCCCCCAGCGTACCGCCCGAGAGCCCCGTCGCCCCGGTGAACTCCCCTCCCCGGCCGAACAGCAGGTTCACCGTCGCGGCCACGTCCGACGCGCGTGCGTGGCGGAGCCGGATCACGAAGAGCCGCACGTTCGCCGCCTGGGCGCCGCCCGCCGGCTGCGCGGCCGCCGGAGCAGCGGCGGGACTCGGGGGACCGATGCGGAAGAAGCTGGAGTCCTCGGTGAACTCGAGGCCGTGGGTCCTCACCAGCCCCGCCAGCAGGGTCGCGAGCGTCTCGCGGTTGACCGGCTCCGGCGTCTCCAGCGAGACCTTGACCTCGGGCACCCCGCCCGCGATCACCGGCTTGGGCAGGTGACTCCCGACGGCCTGGATCACCGCCCGGAGGTCGGTATCGAGGAATCGGACCCGGACGCTGTCCCCATTGGTCGTCACCGGCGCCTGGGCCCGCGCCGGGGTCTGGGCCAGACCGGCCAGCAGCCAGGTCGCGAGCGCGAGCTTCCCGTACTGGTTCATGGATTCCTCAGCTTCAGCACCCAGGTGGTGTCGAACCCTTCCAGCGTGACGCTCTCCCGTCCGATCCGCTTCACCCACACGCCCGCGGTGCGATCCCCGGTCCGCATCACGGTCGAGCCCGTGATATTGGGCAGCCCCTCCAGCACGGCGATCGGCCGGGGACTCCAGACGATTCCCGACAGCGAGAGCTGGGGCCGCGGGGCCGAAGGCTCCATCGCGACCTCCCCAGCCGCCCGGTCGGGATCGAACGCGAGTCGAGCCGGCTTGCGGGTCCGACGGAACAGCGGCCGGGCGAGCCCGCGCTCCAGCGACGTGGCGGTCGGTTCGGCCGGAAGTCTCGAAGGAGCAGGCAGGGCGCGACGCGGCGGCAGCACCGGATCGGGAATCACGGGTGCCGCCAGGAGTACGGCCGACACAGCCAGCGGCGCCGCGATCGCGACCAGCAGGACGGCCCTCACGGCGCGTTCCCCCCGGCGAACCAGCCGCCCACCACCACCTCGGCGTCGAGGACTTCCGGTCCGGCCGCGGCCCGCGGGCTCGCCGCGATGACGCTGGCCTGCCGGGCGACGACCGCCGCCGAATCGCCGGCCAGCGCCGCCAGGAAGCGCAGCAGTCCGCTGTTGTCACTCTGAATCGAGACGCCGACCGAGGCCCTTCGAAGCGATCCGGCGGCCGCCGAGTCGGGCAGACTCTCCATGCGCAGGAGCCGGACCCGATTCCGGGAGATCGCGGCCTCGACCCGCGACCGCAGGTCGGCCTGAGCCTCCGCCTCGCGGTCCCCGACGAGCAGTCTTCCGGCGAGCAGCTCCATCCGGGCGCGCACCGCGACCGCGGAATCCTCCAGCGCCTTCGCGCCGGCAATCTCCTCCCGCATTCTCGCCAGCCGGCCGACGTCGGAGATCGCCTCTTCACGATTCCGTTCGATCTGGCCGGCGAGCCAGGGCACGACCCGGAGCGAGACCACCGCGAGCGCCACGACCGCGAGTCCCCAGACGACGGCACGCCGGTCGCGCGACGTCACCGCGCCGGCTCCGCGCCGAAGCCGATAGAGAAGTGCTCCCACACCCGGCCGCCGTCCGACTCGCTGGTGACCGGACCCAGGGGACGGGGTGCGAGGACAGCGCCCTCCGCTTCCAGCCGAGCGAGCGCCTGGGACGAATGGCGGGCCTCACCCGTCATCGACCCGCTGCCCCCCAGGTCCACCGTGAGTGACGCGAGGTAGGCCGAGTCGGGCAGCGCGGCCGCGATGCGCCCGATCCGATCCAGCAGCGCGCCGCGCTGGAGGCTCGCCTCCTCCAACGCGGCGACGGTCGCGGACGCATCGTGCAGCGACCGCCGAGCCCGGGCCACGGCCTGCGAGGGGGCCGCCAGCTTCTCGATCTCCGCCTCGACCGTGTTCCTCCGTTGTTCGAACCGCGCCGAGAGGCCACCGATGCAGAGGATCCACACGGCGGCAGCCGCCACGGCCAGCCGCCGGTCGAGCAGCCGTCCCCGCCGATCCCGGCGCACCCGCTCCGACTCGCTGATCAGCGACAGTGAGCTTCCCGCAGACTCGAGCGCGGGATGGATGGCGCCGACTTCGAGTCCGGCTTCCGCCGCGCCGTCGAGGACGGCGTCGATCCACGGCTCCTCGACCGCGACGGCCGTGGCGTGACCTTCGCGCCGGGCGCCTTTGCCGAGCCAGGCGGCATCGGTCACCAGCGGTTTGCCGTTGCGCCTGAAGTAGCGGCCCGCCTGCGCCGCGACCAGGGCTCGAAGCTCGGCAGGACCGCACCGGCGGAAGGCCTCGCAGCGAGCGCACCTGAACCACGGGCGATCCCATCGTCACGACCACCCGCATGCGTCCGCCCCGCCGCGGCAGGCCGGGCTCCCCGGCCAGGTGTCCGATGGCCTCGCGCAGCTCCGCCGGGGTCTCGCACGGCGTCGCCGCTTCCCAGAGGCAGCCCTTCCGCCCCAGCAGCTCCGCCCGGGCGAGCCCGCCGCCCACGGTCAACCGCAGCGTCGGACTCATTCGACTTCGCGCCTGACTACCGCGAGCCGGCCGTCGGCGGGAACCAACGTGAGCCAGCCGCGGCTGGTGACCGGCGTCCCCTCGACGCCCCCCTCAGCCAGGACCACGTAGCGAGTGGCGCCGAAGCCCGCGACCGCGGTGAACTCCTGATATCGGGCGACGAGCCCCTCGCGGCCGGAGCGTCCCAGCCGCGCGAGCAGCTCGTCGGCCGATGCGATCCGGCGCCTTCGCTGGACCAGGATGTCGGCGAGGGCTTCCCGCGACATGCCCGGCAGCACCGCCAGCACCTCGGGCGGCGCCACGTTGATGTCGACTGTCGGCCCTCCGCGCGTGGTCACCAGCCGCTCGAGCGCGCGCACCCGCGAGCTGTCGAACCCGCGCACGTAGCCCAGCTCCGCCGTCGCCGCCAGCGGCCGATTGCCGGGCGGCCGGCGCGAGCGGCTCCGATACCACTCCGCCTCGGCGCCCGACGGCCGCGGCTCGTCGTCCAGATCGGTCCAGTCGAGCAGCGCATCGGACAGGCTGTCGTCGCGGAGCAGCAGCCTGATCATCTCCGGAGTGGCATGCGCCAGATTGAGCCGGTTGCCGGCGTCTTCGATCTCGAGGCGGCACCAGGTACCGCGTCCGAGATCCGTTCGGGAGACGGCGCCCACCTTCCTCTGCTCCGCGTACCGCCCCAGCAGGATCTCGGCGCAGGCTTCGCGCGCCCAGTCGGCGCGGGTGAGGAGCACCCGGTTCCGGCTGGTGCTCGCTCCCAGGCGAACGGCGGCGAGCGCCGCGCCGGCGGCTCCCGCCAATGCGACCACCAGCCAGAGGACCGTGAGCAGCGCGGCGCCCCGTCTCATCCGCGGGCCTTGATCAGGTACAGCGTCGTGTCGGTCCGCCCGCCGGCCCGCCGCACCCGGGCACGAACCGCCAGCGGGGCGCTGACCGCCGAGATCCACTCCTGCACCCAGGCGGCCTGCACGCCCGGCTCCAGCAGGTAGTCCAGCCCGACCGCCTCGACGCTGTCCGCAAGCAGGACTCGCTCGCCGTCCCACCGGGCCACCCACGCCGAGGCCTCGAATCCCACGGTGACCTTCCGGAGCTCGGACCAGCCCTCGGGCGTCGGAAGCCAGGCGGTGAAGCTCGCGCGGTCCGGCCGCCCGACGAACCCGCCGGTGGAGTCGCTGCCGACATCGAGGGAGAGAAACGCCGCGCCGAGCAGACGGCGCGCGTTGGCCTCGCGATCGAGGGCCCGCCGGGTCACGACGGCGCGGTGGCCGGAGTCGACCACCGTGGCGAAGAGCTGATGGGCCAGCAGCGTCACCAGCGCGGTGATGGCGAGCGCCACCAACACTTCAACCAGGGTGAAGCCACGGGGAACCCGCGGTCTCATCGGATCGGCTCCGGCTTGTGCACCACCGTCACCAGGGTCTCCAGCTCTGGCATGTCGGCGGACGCGATCGCGATGCGATACAGGCCCTTCGCCGGCCGCTGCACCCCGACGACCAGCCTTCCGGTCCGATGCCATCCCAGCCGCCGGTCCAAGTCCGCCTTTCCCAGCAAGGTCATCGCGGCGAGCAGCCTGTTCGCCTCGGCCAGCTGTCGCTCCCGGACGCCGGACTCGACCTCGGCCCGAAGTCCCGCCGCGGCGAGCTCCGCGGCGGCGGCGCCCGCGGCAGCGAGGATGGCGACGGCCAGAATCGCCTCCAGCAGCGCGACCCCGCGTCTACTGCCGGACATGCGTCACCTCGCCGGTGAGCGGGTCGATTCCGGGACCGATGACCCTGCCGTCGGGCAGCAGCAGGAACCTCCCGCCGTCCGGCGCCACGAAGGCGACCCGCCGGGCCGAGCGGATGGCGGAGGCTCTCGCCGCTTCCAATGCGACCTCCCCGCCCCGCGGTCTCCCCGGCGCACCCGCCAGCGAGGCCGCGGCCAATCCGGCCAGCAGTCCCAGGATGGCCAGCGACACCATCAGCTCGACCAGCGTCGTGCCGCTCACATGCCACCTGGGCGGATGCCGTAGAGCGCCTGGAGCAGCGCCAGGGCCGTGAAGGCCACCATCCCGCCGAGCGCGACCACCAGCGCCGGCTCCAACAGGCTCGCGAGGGCCCGCAGCCGGCGCTCAGCGTCCCGGCCCGACAGGTCCGAGGCACGGCCCGCCATCAGGGCGAGCTGCGCGCTCTGCTCTCCGACTTCGATCAACTGGAGTCCGGCGGGAGTCAGGGCGCGCTCGCGACTCAGGGCGTGGCTCAGGCTCTCGCCTCTCGTCACCCGCTCCCGCGCCGCGGCCAGCCGCAGCGTCACCGCGTCGTCCCCGGTGGCGCCGGCGGAGACGTCGAGCGCCGGCAGCATGGGCATCCCGGCCGCGAGCGCGCCGCCCAGCGCGCTGGTGGCTCGCGCGGTGGCGAGGCCGTGGCGCATCGGACCGAGCACGGGCAAGCGGAGGAGCCATTCGTGCAGACTCAGCCGGCCCGCCGGCGTCCGCGCCCAGGTCAGCACCAGCCATAGGACCAGGCAGACCGCGGCGAGGATCGCGCTCCAGTAGCGGCCGACGAAGGCGGAGACGGCGAGCAGCAGCCGGGTGGCGGGAGGCAGATCCTGGCCCAGATCGGCGAGCAGCGCGGCGAAGCGGGGGACCACGACACCGCCGATGACCAGCATCGACGCCAACTCCCGTCGTCGCCAGCAGCGCGGGATAGGCCATCGACTGCCGGATGGTGCCGGCCAGATCCGCTTCCCGCTCGAGCTGAACGGCGACCTGCTCCAGTGCCGGCACCAGCCGTCCGGCGCGCTCACCGGCCCGCAGCACGCCGAGCGCGACACGCGGAATCACTCCGCCCGCGCCGTCGAGGGCGTCAGCCAGACTCTTCCCGGCTCGCAGCTCGACGCGGCCGGCGGCGAGGCAGGACCGCAGCGGACCCTTGGCCAACGACTCGCTGCTGCTCAGCGCCCGCTCGAGAGGCACGCCGGCCCCTGTCAGCATGGCCAGGCTCCGGAACACCACGGCGAGCTCGGCTCGGGGCGCGCTCCGCCGAGCGGGGTCCGCTCGCGAGACCGGCTGGACGGCGAGCGGAAACAGTCCCCGCTCCTCCAGCAGCGAGCCGGCCTGGGCACTGGTCGCGGCCTCCACTTCGCCGCGCACCAGGCCGCCGTCCGCCCGGGCGGCGCGATACCGATAGAGGCCGGTCACTTGCGGTCCTCACCCCAGGACGTGATGTCGGCGTCTTCACCGCTGCCGCCCGGCGTCCCATCCCGCCCCAGGCTCAGCAGATCGTAGGACCCCGGGTTGCGCTCGCCCGGACTCCTATAGAGGTAGGGTCGCCCGAATGGATCGAGCGGAACCGCCTTCCTGAGGTAGGGACCGCGCCAGTTGCGCGCGGCGGGCAGGCCGCCCGGGAGCGTCCGCAGCGCGTCGAGTCCCTGCGCGGTCGAGGGGTAGTAGTCGTTGTCGAGCCGGTAGGCGTCGAGCGCCAGCCCGAAGATCTCCACCTGGGCGCGTGCAGCCGAGACCTTGGCGTCGCCCACGTTCCGGAAGATCATGGGCGTCACCAGGGAGGCCAGGATCGCGATCACCGTGATGACGACCAGGATTTCGATCAAGGTAAATCCGCCCCGCTGCCCCGCCTCATTCGACCACACGAAGCACCTCCTCCACGGTAGTGACCCCGGCCTGGACCTTGGCCCAGGCGTCGTCCCGGAGACTCGCCACGCCCGCGTCGCGCACGTGCCGCCGCACCGAGGTGATGTCCATCCCGGTCGCCAGATCGCGCCGCAGCTCGTCGGTCATGATCAACAGCTCGAAGATTCCGATGCGGCCCCGGAAACCGGTGTGCCGGCAGGCCGCACATCCCTTCCCCCGTTCCAGCGGGATGGAGCCGACCGGCCGCTGCGCCAGGAGCGCCACCACGCCGGGATCGGGACGGTAGGTCTCCCGGCAGTCGGGACATGTCCGGCGCACCAGCCGCTGGGCCAGCACGCCTTCGAGCGTCGCCGCCACCATGTAGGGCTCGATGCCGAGATCGGCGAGGCGGGTGAGGGCTCCGGCGGCGTCGTTGGTGTGCAGGGTGGAGAAGACCAGATGGCCGGTCATGGCGGCCTGAACCGCGATGCCGGCGGTCTCCCGGTCGCGCATCTCCCCGACCATCAGCACGTCGGGGTCCTGGCGCAGGATGCTTCGGAGAGCGGCGGCGAAGGTCACGCCGGCCTTCTGGTGCACCGGGACCTGGGTGACATCGGGCAGGTGATACTCCACCGGGTCCTCGACCGTGATGACCTTCTCTTCGGTCGGGTGGCGGAGGCCCAGCGCCGCGTACAGCGTCGTCGTCTTGCCGGAGCCGGTCGGGCCGGTGGAGAGCAGAATGCCGTGCGGCTTGCGCGCCAGCCGCTCGAACGACCCCAGGATCTCCGGAGGCAGGCCGAGCTCCTCCAGGCACACCGGCCGGCCGCCGCGGTCGAGGAGCCGAAGCACCACCGATTCCCCGTGCAGCGTCGGCACGGTGGAGACCCGGAGATCGAGCTCGCGCGACTCGAGCCGCACCCGGATCCGCCCGTCCTGCGGCTGGCGCCGCTCCGAGATGTCCAGCTCGGCCAGCAGCTTGATCCGCGAGACGACCGCGGCCTGAAGGCCTTTCGGCGGACTGGGCAGCTCGGTGAGCACGCCGTCGATCCGAAGCCGGATCCGGAGGCCGTCTCTGGTCGCCTCCAGGTGGATGTCGCTCGCGCCGGCGTCGTGGGCCTCGCGAATGAGCAGGTTGACGAAACGGATCACCGGAGGCTGGCTCGCGAGATCCCGCACGTCGGCGAGGGAGTCGTCGCCACCCTGGCCTGCCAGTGCGGTGTCGCCGCTGAGGTCGCGCACCAGCTCGACCACCGACTCCGACGCCGCGAACGTTCGCCTGATCGCGTCGAGCAGCTCTTCCTCCGGCACCTGCACCAGCTCCACGGACACCCCGTAGGAGTCGCGCAGGTCGTCGATCGCCTCCGCGTTAGGGTCGCCGGAGATGGCGACCCGGATGCGATCGTCCGCCAGCTCGAGGGGAAGCATGCGGTAGTACTCGAGGTACTCCGCCGCGAAGGACTCGGGGATCGGAAGCTTGGTTGCGAGCGCAGCAGTCATGGAGGCACCGGCTGGTGAGGTCGGCTCTTCGCAAGGCAGACGACGTGCCGGTTGTGTCGCTGGAGGCAAGTGAATGAATGGATGGAGTTTGGGCGAGGGACCGCGGAGAGCGGCCGCGTAACATGTTACAGCGGTCGGTGTAACGTCACGGCGGACAGGTTACGGCAGACGGGCGGGCGGGCAGGCGGGCAGGCGGACAGGCGGACAGGCGGACAGGCGGACAGGCGGACAGGCGGACAGGCGGACAGGCGGACAGGCGGACAGGCGGACAGGCGGACAGGCGGACAGGCGGACAGGCGGACAGGCGGACAGGCGGACAGTAACGAGTGTCATCCCGAGCGCCAGCGAGGGATCTTGTCTGGCTGACTTCGAACTCCGCCCGGCAAGATCCCTCGCTGCGCTCGGGATGACACGTATGCCTCGCGTCTGCCCGCCTGACCGCCCGCCCGCCCGCCTGTCCGCCTGACCGCCCGCCCGCCTGTCCGCCTGCCCGCCTGCCTATCACGCCGGCTTGAGCAGCCGATAAATGTGCGTGCGGCTGATGCCGAGGATTCTCGCCGCGGCCGACTTGTCACCGCCCGTCGCGGCGAGTGCTTCCCGAGCGCGGTGGGCCAGCGTGGGGGTTTCGTGCTGGTGGCGCAGGATGGCGCCCAGCGAGGCGGCGAAGTCGTAGGGGAGGTCCCCGATGTCGAGCGGGCGACCGAGATCCCCGAAAATGACCAGGTACTTGCACAGGTTCTCCAGCTCCCGGACGTTCCCCTTCCAGGGCGCCGCGATGAGGCAGTCCACCAGCCGGGATTCGAGTCGTGGCGGCTCGGCCAGCCCCGCGACCTCGGCCTCGCGTTGGAGCATCGACCGCAGCAGGGCTTCGATGTCCTCGCGCCGATCCGCCAGCGACGGCACCGCGATCTTGCAGAAACCCAGACGGTCGTAGAGATCCCGCCGGAACTGGCCCTTCTCCACCAGCGCCTGCAACGGAGCATTGGTGGCGAAGACGAAGCGGACGTCGAGGGGCCGGGGTCGGATCTCCCGAACCCGTCGGATGGTGCCCTCCTCGATCACCTGGAGGAGGATCTCCTGCACCATCGGCGACGCGTTGCCCAGCTCGTCGAGAAAGAACGTTCCGCGATGGGACGTCTCCAGCAATCCGGGCTGATCGCGGTCCGCCCCGGTGTAGGCACCCCTCGTGTGCCCGCCGAGTTGGGCCAGCTCCAGGTTGGGCGGGATGTGCGACGCCGACAGCTTCACGAACTCCCCGGTCCGCCCGGAGAGCAGGTGGATGTGCTCGGCGAGCAGCGTCTTGCCGGTGCCGGGGGCGCCGATGAGGACGACCGGATTCCGGCCCCGTGCGAATCGGGCGCACTGTTCCAGCGCCCTGCCCATCGACGGAGAGGAACCGACCAACAGCCTTGGCTGCTGAGGCATGAGTCCCGTGCTGGAACTGTGCTATGCTAGGGGGATTTCGCGAGAATATACGCGCGCCTGCGCGTTAGGGAAGTGTACAAAGGACCATCAATTCATCATCAAATCCGCTTCCTCGATCACTCCGGATCCATCGCTTCCGCGCTCAGCTCCGCCCGGTCCAGCTCCTCCTCCACCCGGTGATAGGCGTCGTCTCCGATCGTCCCCTCGCTGCGGAGCGCCGAGAGCCGCCGGCGCTCCGCCGCCATCGCCGCCCGCGCGGCGTCCGCGTAACCCCGCTCCTCCTGGCCCGCGTGTCCCGAGGCCCCGCTGTCCACCCTGGCTTCGGCCCGCCGCAGCCGGACCCGGTACTTCTGCCGCACCAGATCGGCCGCCTCGCCGGTCGAGTCCGCGCCCTCCAGCGCCGCGGCGCCGGCCCGAAGGGTCTCCAGCCGCGCCAGCCGCACTTCGCGCTCGACTTCGTCGTCCGGCTCGAGCCGGAGCAGGCTCAACAACGGCTTCAGAGTCAGGCCCTGCACCACCAGCGTGCCGAGCACCACGAGGAACGCGGTGAACAGAATCAGGTCGCGATGAGGAAAGCGCGCGGGCAGGGCCAGCGCGGCGGCGAGTGTGACGGTCCCCCGCATCCCGCACCAGGCCACGACGACCGCGTGGCGGCGCCCCTCGGAGGTATGCGGGCCGCGGAGCAGGTGCGCGCCCGCGGCCCAGGCGATGCGCGCCAGGATGACGGCGGCGCACACCGCCATCGCGATGACCGCGTAGTTCACCAGCTCGCTGCGGTCCAGCGTGCCCACGATCGGCTTGAGCTGGAGGCCGACCAGGATGAACGCCAGCGAGTTGAGCAGGAAGACCGCGACCTCCCACACGGCGTACGACGGGATCCGGATTCGGGCCGGGATGCTCTCGCCCGCCCGCCGCGCGACGGACATCGCATAGACCACCATCGTGATGATGCCGGAGAGGTGCAACGCCTCCGCGCCGATCCACACCGCGAAGGTCCCGACGAACTGCACGATGACCGAGGTGGCGACGTCCTGGATGCGCGGGATGATCAATCCGGTGAGCCGGGCGAGCACAATGCCGAGGACGATACTGCCCGCGGTGACCAGCAGCAGCAGCGGGACGATCTCGCCGGCGGAGAGCGCGCCCGCGGCCGCCGCGCCGACGGCGAGCCGGTAGATCAGCAGCGCGCTGGCGTCGTTGAACAGGCTTTCGCCTTCGAGGATCACCATCAGGCGGTGCGGGGGGCGCAGCTGGCGGAGCACGGCGGTGGCGGCCGCCGCGTCGGGCGGCGCCACGATCGCACCGAGGGCGATCGCGGCGGCCCACGGCATGTCGGGCACCAGCCAGCGGACCGTCAACGCGACCGCGGCGACCGTGAGGACGACGGTGGCCAGCGCGAGACTCGCGACCGGCGCGCCAGTGCTCCCGCAGGTCGCGGGGCGACGCGTCGAATGCCGCGTCGAGCAGCACCGGCGCCACGAACAGCGCGAGCGCCAGCTCGGGATCGAGACTCACGGCCGGCGTGCCCGGCATCAGCGCGAGCCCGACGCCGGCGAGGGCGAGCAGCGCGGGATAGGGCGCGCCTATGCGACGGGCGCCGGCGGCCAGCGCGGCGCCGATCAGCAGCAAGGCGATGACGATCTCGAAGACTTCCACGGAATGAACCTCGCTCCGCCCCGCGCGCGGCGAAACCCCTTCCGCCGGCGGGGCGTAGAGCGATTCATGCAGGCCCTCCTCGCGGTCGTCGCTTCCGTCGCACTGCTCGGCGTCGCCGGCCGTCCTCCCGATCGGTTCACCGATCCCCGCGACGGCTACCGCTACGCCTTCGTCACGCTCGGCAAGCTGCAGTGGTTCGCCGAGAACCTCCGCTTCAAGACCGCCGACAGCCGCTGCTATGAGGGCGACGAGGCCAACTGCGCCGACCACGGCCGGCTCTACCGCCTGGCCGACGCGCTGAAGGCCTGCCCGGCGGGATGGCGTGTTCCCAGCGAAGAGGACTGGCAGGATCTGGAGCGCTGGCTCGGCATGTCGGACGCCGACATCGAGAAGGAGGACAGCCGCGGCGACCCGCTCGGCCGCCGGCTCAAGTTCGGCGGCGACACCGGGTTCAACGTGCGCTACTCCGGCTGGATCGATCCCCATCGCGCCGACAGCTCCCGGGCCATGGGCCGGAACGCGGCCTACTGGGCCTCCACCGCGGGCGAGCCGGACGAAGTCTCCGCGACCGCCTGGCACCGCGACGTGGCCGCCAACCGCAACACCATCTGGCGGTCGGTGGTGAACGTGACCTACCGGATATCGGTGCGCTGCGTCCGCGGTTCGTAACGCCGCACTGGCGCTCCCCGTTCCCCCTCGCAACATTGTCAACGTGGCCCGGCGCCCAAATCGCGTCGGGCCACGTTCCGCATTTCGTGTTTCCCCGTTGTCCGAGGTCCTCATGCACCAGCGCACTCTCTCGCTCGCGGGCCTGATCGCCGGAGCCGCACTCTTCGCCGGCGCCTGTACCGACGAGAATCAGCCCACCTCGCCGTCCGTCTCCGAGCCCACCTTTCGCCAGTTCGCCGATCCCGTTGCCGCCGCCCGCCAGGTACCGGGGTTCGGCGGCTTTTTCTATGACGAGAACGGCCGGCCCACCATCTACCTCAAGGACACCAGGCAGCGCGCCAGTGCCGAGCGCGCGCTGGGCGCGGCGCTCAGCGCGGAGGGGATGAGCGCTTCGGCGCTGGTCGTGCGACAGGCGGATTTCGATTGGGCATCGCTGGAGCGCTGGCAGGGTCAGGCGTCGAGCGAGGTGCTGGCGCAGCGCGGCACGGTCTATGTGGATGCCGACGAGTCACGGAACCGGGTCAAGATCGGCGTCGAGCGCGGCACCTCCGCGGCCCAGGTGCGGGCCGCCGTGGAGCGGCTCGGCGTTCCGGCCAAGGCCGTCACGGTGGAAGTGGTCGAGCCCTTCCGCAACATGGCGACTCTGCAGGACCGGATCCGCCCGGTTAAGGGCGGAGTGCAGATCAACTTCCCCGGCTTCCTCTGCACCCTCGGCTTCAACGCCACCCGCAGCGGGCAGCGCTCGTTCATCACCAACTCGCACTGCACCAACGTCCAGGGCGGAGTGCAGAACACGCCCTACTGGCAGCCCACCCAGTCGGTGGCTCCGGGCCAGATCGCGACCGAGGTGGCCGATCCCAACTACACCACGGGCGGTGGCTGTCCCGCCGGACGGCGCTGCCGCCGGAGCGACGCCTCGCGCGCCGCCTACGCCAGCGGCACCCAGTCGACCCTGGGCCGGATCGCGAAGACCACCGGTGCGAACAACGGCTCGCTCACGATCCAGGGCAATTTCACCATCGTGGCGGAGGGGAATCCGGTCGTGGGACAGCAGGCCAACAAGATCGGCCGCACCACCGGCTGGACCCGCGGCACCATCACGAATACCTGCGTCACGGTGAACGTCTCCGGGACCAACATCACCCAGCTCTGCCAGTCGATCGTGGCAGCCGGGGTAGCGGGAGGCGACAGCGGCTCGCCGGTCTTCCTCCGGTCGGGCAGCAACGCGACCCTGATCGGGATCCTCTGGGGCGGCGGCGTCCGGGACCTTTGCCTTCAGCCCGATCGCCAATATCGAGCAGGAGTTGGGCGCTCTGACCACGTTCTGAGAACCGCCGGCGGCCCTGGGGCGTTATTGGGGTGACCCGATCGGAGACACCATGACAAGCGCACTCGCTCGTTGGGCCATCCCCACCCTGGTGGCCGCCGCGGTTATCCCCGCGACACGACTGGCTTTACCTCGTTTCGACACGCCGCCGGCCGCCCCCGCGGCCGCCATGGCGCCCGAGCCGGCGCCGGTCGGCGTGGCCACGGCGGCGGCCGATACGGCGATCTTCGCCGGAGGCTGCTTCTGGGGAGTCGAGGCGGTGTTCGAGCACCTCAAGGGTGTCTCGTTCGCCACCTCGGGATACGCGGGAGGAAAGACTCCGTCGCCCAGCTACGAGCAGGTCAGCTCGGGGCGGACCGGACACGCCGAGGCCGTGCTGGTGGTCTATGACCCGGCAGAGATCTCCTACGACCAGCTGCTCCAGATCTTCTTCACGGTCGCGCACGATCCCACCCAGCTCGACCGCCAAGGTCCGGACGTCGGCACCCAGTACCGCTCCGCGGTGTTCTACCGGAGCGACGCCCAGAAGCAGGCGACCGAGCGCTACATCGCGAAGATCACGAAGGCCAAGCTGTACCGCGGTCCGGTCGTGACCCAGGTGGCGGCGCTGGACGCCTTCCACCCGGCGGAGGACTACCACCAGGACTACCTGGTGCGGCACCCGACCCAGCCGTACATCGTCTATAACGATCTGCCCAAGCTGGAGCACCTGAAGCGCGACTACCCCGCGCTGTATCGCGGGGGCAAGAGCACCAGCTGATCACTCCTCGGTAAGCGTCCGCGCGGGGTCGACAGCGACCGCGCGGCGCGCCGGGAGGAAGCAGGCCGCCATCGCCGTCCCCGCCAGCAGTGCCGCGGCGCCGAGCAGGATCAGCGGATCCGCCGTCGAAACCCCGTAGAGAATCGAACGCAACGACCGCGCGGCTACCAAGCCGATAGCGAGCCCTGCCGCTGTCCCGATGCCCGCGATGGTCGCGCCCTGCCGCAGCACCAGCCGGAGGATGTCCCAGGGCTGGGCGCCCAGCGCAATCCGGGTGCCGATCTCGCGTGAGCGCTGCCGCACGGCGTAGGACATGACGCCGTAGATCCCGACCGCTGCGAGCGCCAGCGCGGTCACGGCGAAGGTCGCCAGCAGCCAGAGCACCAGCCGGGTGATCCGCACCGACTCGCTCGCCACTTCGGCGAGCGTCTGCGTCCTGGCCAGCACGACGTTGGGCTCGATCGCCCGGAGCGCCGCCTGCACCGCGCCGAGCGGCGCCGACGGATCGCCCGCCGTGCCGATGAAGAGCGTGATCTGGCCGATCGCCGGTTTCTCGAACGGGAAATACATGTCGGCCCGGGGCTCGTCGTTCAGGCCGGCGCGCCGGATGTTGCCGACCACGCCCACGATCTCCGCCGTCTCCTCGCCCAGCTTGAGGGTCTTCCCGACCGCCTTCTCTCCCGGGAAGAAGCGCCGCTGCACCGCCTCGCTCACGATCACCACGTCGGGGGACGTGGGCGTGTCGCGCTCGTCGAACAGCCGCCCGTCGAGCAGCGGAATGTCGAGCGCGCGGAAGAAGCCGCCGGAGGCGAGCTGCCAGCCGACGTCGGGCGGGCGCTCGCCCGGTGTGACCGGCTGGTCGGTTCGCTCGAACGGCACCGTCCAGTTGTTGCCGGTGAGCGGCATGACCACGGCGGCGCCGACCTCCCGCACCTCGGGCAGCGCGTGGAGCGCGGCGAAGGCGCGGTCGTAGAATCCGCGCCGCGCGTCGGCCTCCGCGTACCGGTCGGCCGGCAGCGCCAGGTCCATCGTCATCACCCGGTCGAAGCTGAACCCGGGATCCACCGCGAGCAGCCCGGCGAAGGTGCGGAGGATGAGCCCCGCGCCGATCAGCAGCACGACCGCGAAGGCGATCTCCGCGATCACCAGCCCGCCCATCGTGCGCCGTGCCATCGCGCCGGCCGACGCGCGCCCGGCGACGACCAGCGCGTTGAGCGCGTTCTCCAGCCTGAGCGTGAGGCCGGCGACCACGCCGAACCCCAGCGCGGTGCCGACCGAGAGCAGCAGGGTGAATCCGAGCACCGGGAGATTGAGCTGCACCTGGGTCGGGAGCTCCATGGAGTCGGGGACCAGCGAGACCAATCCTTTCGCGCCCCAATATGTGATCGCCACACCCAGCGCCCCGGCGACCAGCGCGAGCACGAGGCTCTCGGTGAGGAGCTGGGCCACCAGCCGCCGCCGGCCGGCGCCGAGGGCCATGCGCACCGCCATCTCGCGCCGCCGCGCCAGCGACCGGGCCAGCAGCAAATTCGCCACGTTCACGCAGGCGATGAGCAGCACGGCGGCCACAGCCGCCAGTAGCAGCACCAGCGCCCCCTTGGTGTTGCCTACCAGCGCGTCGCGCAGCGGCATCAGGAAGTAGGCCGTGGCCTGGTTGCTCTGCGGGTATTCCCGCTCGAACTGGCGCGACAGCGTAGTGAACTCGGTCGTGGCCTCGGCCAGCGTGCGGCCCGGGGCCAGCCGTCCGACGGCCATGAGCCAGCCGGACTTCCGCTGTTCCGGCGGCTCGACCGGGACCGTCATCGCCGCGACCACATCGGTGCTGGAGCTCGGCGGAAAGCGGAAGCGGGGCGGCGCGATGCCGACCACCATCCGCCGCTCGTCGTCGATCGTCACGCTCCGGCCGACGACCGCGGAGTCGCCGCCGAAACGCGACTGCCAGAGGTCGTAGCCGAGCAGCATCACCGGGCCCGCGTCCGGCCGGGTGTCCTCCGGCTGGATGCTGCGGCCGAGCACGGGCCGGATGCCGAGCGCCTGCGCGGCGCCCGAGCTGACGACCAGGGCCGAGACCCGGAACGGGTCGCCCTGGCCGAAGACCGTCGCCTCCCCCGCCCCGTAGGGGCCGAAGGCGTCGAAGGACTTCTGCAGCGCCGCGAAATCGACCACGTCGCCCAGCGCGTTGTGCGGCTTGGTGATGCCGGTGCGCTCGTCGCGGTGGTTCAGGGTGACGAGGCGGTCGGCGTCGGCGTAGGGCAGCGGCCGGAGCAGCACCGCCTCGACCACGGCGAAGACGGTGACGTTCGCGCCGACGCCGAGCGCGAGCGTCAGGACGGCGGCGAGGGTGAACCCGGGCTCACGAGCGAGCCGGCGGACGGCGTGGCGCAGGTCGTAGAGCAGCATCGGTCGAGTTCCGGCGCGGAGGGGGCCCGCGGTGAGACGCGGCGTGGGGACCGCTTTCTAGTAAGACGCTGCCGGTGGGAGGAGGGTTTCGCGTTTGTCACCCTGATCCCGAAGCCTGCGAGGAGTGAAGGGTGACAAAGACTTTCTCAGGATGAGCGCCGGGACCGGAACAGCACTTCGGGGAAGCGCGTCCTCGGGTTGTCGAGCAGAGGTGTCGAGTCCCTCTTCAAGTGCCGGTCGAAAAACGCGCGCGAGACGTCATCGACGATCCGGCGGACCCGGCGCGGCTGGATCGGTCCGGTGAGTCCCAGCGGCCGGGTCAGCGGGGAGAAGAGCGGCAGATCGGAGAAGTCAGCACGGGATGCGCCGGGGACCTGCAGGAGGTATCCGTCGCCCGGGAGCTCGTCGTACAGCTCGCGCGTCTCGCGCTGGGTCTCCTCGATATCCCGCGGGTTCCATCCCTGCCGCCGCATGCTAGGCTCATCGCGGTTGATCCACATGGAGGGCTGGCGCAGCCCCTCCGCGAGGACCTCGCGCGGCTTGAACACATCCATCATCAGACAGGCCCGGATGCGAGGCTCCAGGCTGCACGCCTCGGCGGTCACCGCGCCGCCGAGCGAGAGGCCGAACATGCCGGTGCGATCGAGGTCCAGCCGGCCGGTCAGCACGCCGCCGGGCGTCCGATTCAATGCCGCCAGCCGGTCGAGCGTGAAGCGCGCGTCCCGCGCGAGGAAGGTGAGAATCCGGTCGAGCAACGGAGCCCGGCCCGGATGCGCCGAGTCGACCATCCGGGGGTCGAGCGGCGCGATGCGGCCGTCGGGGAATACCACCCCGCTCGCGACGTACGGCTGTTCTATGGCCGCGACGACGTAGCCGTGCGAGGCGAGGTCCTGGATCTGCGCGGTGTTGTGCTGGCGGAAGCCGCCCCGCCCGTGGGCGAAGAGCAGGACCGGATAGGGCCTGCCGCCGGCGACGGGCGCGGAGGATCTCGCGCCGGTGGTGACGTACTTCAGGTGGCTGAAGGTGAACGGGGGGAGGCCAAGGATTCGCGCCAGCGCCTCAAGCTTCTCCGGATGCACCACGTACGGAGCGGGCTCCACCTCCGAAACCAGCCTGGCGGGATACCAGACCTGGACCATCAGCTCGCGGCGGTCCTCCGGCTCGTCGGTGATGACCTCCGGACGGGTGGAATCGACCCAGTGGAACGTGACTGTGCCCACCGGGTGGGGACCGGTCGGAGGCGGGAGACGAAATACCGGGATGAGCAGGGGAAGCGCGAAGGACACGGCGAGCGCGGCGAGTCCGAGCATGGCGACCGCGCGGAACGCGGCCAGCGAAAGTGTGGGACGTCTGGTCGACGGGTGGGGCCGGAACTGTTCCACCAGCCAGATGAGAAGGAACACCAGGCTCAGCGCGTAGGCCGGAACCATCTGCCAGCGAGGGCCTTCCACGAGGAGCTGGGCGGAGGCGGCGTAGATCGCGGCGGGCGCAGCGTAGCGCATCCACTTCGGTCTGAGGTGCCAGGGGAGTAGCAGCGCAAGGAATGCGAGCAGATTGACCGATGACAGCAGAGCTTCCAAGGAACGCATCGGGAGAGGATAGTGGTCGTGCGGATCGGGGGGAAGCCGGAATAAAGTGCCGGGGGGCGTCGGATACGGGGAAACCAGTAGCGCGGGGCTGAAATAGCGCGCATCCGACTCGTCAGGACGAGCATCCGGCGCGCCGCGTGCGTACCAACTTCCGAGCGCTCGTGCGTCGTGTCCGGATGAGCCACTGGATCGACGGGACGTTCCGCACACCGACCATCGCGCTCGCGCGCCTCGCCTCGTTGACCGCCACTTCTGGCACAATCGATGCGTTTGTGATCCAGCGATCGGTGGCGCCCATTCTGATTCGCGGTTCGGGGTCAGGATCGATCGCCCATCAGGACTCCACAGCGGCTGATCGGCGAGCGCCCCTACGGTGCAGGCTCCGAGATTCGGGTGGGAACCGCGACGTGAAATGTAGCAGGTGTAATGGGCACTCCGAGCTCTCCCCCAGCATTATTTCCCCAGCAATAGATCGCTCCGGCGCGAGACAGCGCGCAGGTGTGGGGACTGTTCAGCTCCGCGGTGGTCTCACCGGCACTGATCGCAACGAACTGCAACGTATCCTGAGCCACCTTCCGCATATCGGCATGAAATGGGGTGGGCTCCTGGTAGCCCTCCGGCTCTCCGGACCCGAGCTGCCCGGCCAGATTGTTTCCCCAACACCAGGCCTCACCGAGGGCAGTCAGAGCGCACGACATGGGTCTGGTCGACGAACTCATTCAAGTTATCATCAGGCCGCCCGCCGACCGAAATGCTGTCCATCGGAGGCCCGTTCACCGGCACTGGGGTCGGACCGTACCGCTGGCCCCAGCAGTACACCGCCTTGTCCTGAATCGTTACGCCACAGGTGAAGGCTCCGCCGGCGCTGAGCGCCTGGAACCGGGGGGCCAGAACGTACTGCGCAGTCGGAAAGCAGGCGAACGGGAGCGAAGGGATGTCCGCGCAGTCTTCAGTCTCCTCCGGAGGGACCCCGATCTGGCCGGCGTTGTTGAGTCCCCAACAATAGACGTCACCCGGAAGAATCAGGCTTTTAGTCTCCGGCAGACCACAGGCGAATTTCCCACCGACCGAGACCGAGTGCATCACCAGTCCTGAGTTGAAAGCATCGGCGAGGACACCAGTCGTCTGGATGGGCACGCAGATGTCGTCGAAGGCGTTCGAGGGGCAGGACACCGCGGCCGACGTCTCGATGTCCCCGACTCCCAGTGCGCCCCAGGAGGCATGACCCCAGCAGAAGGTATTGGTCTCACCAAATTCAAAGTCGGACAGGACTGCGTTAGCGATCGCGCAGGTGACACTTCCCCTGGTGGTCACCCGCTTGTAGGTGCGCCCGCCGATAGGCGCCACGGGGAGGAGCAAGGGCTGAAAGTTGCCCACGCCGAGCTCGCCCCACGTGTTGCTGCCCCAGCAGTACAGAAGCCCCTCGGGATCGGTCAGCCCGCAGGTGATGTCGCCCCCCGCGTCGAGCGACTTGAACTTGAGGCCGCCGAGCACCGGGACGGGGCGATCGCTTCCTTCGGCTGCACCGTTCCCCAGCCCCAGAATCCGGCCGTTGACTCCTCCCCAGCAGTACGCGTCGCGGGCCACGGTTATTCCGCAGGTGTATCCACCGCCGGCGGTCACATGGATCCAGCGCTCCAGGACCGTGACCGTGTCGTGGTAGGCCAGCGGCTCGATGCCTTCCTGCTCCACCGTCGCGGTGATGATAGCGGTCCCGCGCGCGTGAGCGGTCGTCTGGACCCGCATCTGGGCCAGCAGCGAGTCCCGCAGTGGCAAGCCCGGCGCAGAGATGGACCTCAGCTCCAGGACCTCTGGAGCGCTCGAGCTCCAGCGCACCAGGACGCCGGCGTCGGCGGCGGCTCCGGGGTCGATCAGCGGCACGGTGATCGTGTCGGTGTCCTGGACCATCATCGTCTCGATCCGAGGAGCGTCGGGATCGATCTCCACGTCCACCGGAGGCCCCAACGGGGATTCGTCGCGGCACGCGACCGCGAGTACTGCCAGGGCAATGCTCGCCAAGGTGCGGGTAGAGCGGCGGTGCTTCGTCACGGCTCGCAGTCGCTGGGTGGCAAATATGAGGTCCAGGCGACCCCGCGCCCCTGGGGTGGGCGTGGCAGTCCCCCCTATCCTACGCCCGATGCTATCATGCCGCCAGAATTGAAGCCGACTCAATTTTGAGCCTCCCGTGCGGCCGGCTCAGACATCCACGTGCTTGTAGCGGGGCAGCGACATCAGGTTGTCGTGGGTCGGGGTGTTGGGCTCGAACGGACGCTCGTAGTCACGGTAGTACACGGTGCCGTCGGGCGTGGTCCGGATCTCGAGCTGATCGCGACCCAGCGTCAGGATGCCGGCTGCGCTGCAGCGCGGCGAACTCACTGGGCTCCAAGTCGAACGTCAGGCGTCGGTCCCGCTCGACTCCTGCCCGGCCCGGAACTCCCGGCTCTGTGGCATCGGCGACGATCTTGTCGATGCGCGCGCGGATCTCGTCCTCGGTCGGAGCGCGTCCGAGCTCGGCCTGCAGCTCGGCGATCGCCTGAGGGCGCAGGGTGGCGGCGTGCTGGCTTCGGTATTCGGCGCGCAGCAGGCGGCGCGCGATGCCCGGCGCCTCGTCGGCCTCGGTGCGCGACACCGCGAGGATCTGAAAGACCTGGTGTGCGATGACATCCACTTTCGCCGGCAGGTAGTCCAGATCGGCGACGTGGCGGTCGCCCGCGTCGATACGGTCGTGCACTTGCTGGAGCGTCAGGCCGACCCGGTGCGACTCGATGTCGGCTACGGGGGGCAGGAGTTCCGTGTAGGGCATGCGATCGACGGCGGCGGCGATCGCTTTGATGTCCGTGGCCAGGTAGGGCTGGAGACCGGACGCCCGATAGACCAGCCCGTCGACCGTTCCGTCGGCCGCACGGGTCTCGCTGCGGATCACCATGTCTCGTGAGGGGCCGCGTCCGTCGCCCGAGAAAGAGCTCGTTGGCGGCCATCGCGAAACCGTCGGCATTGACGAGGACGTCGACGTCTCCCGTCTCGACCCGGTGGTCGGTGAAGTAGAGCGGATCCCAGCGCCGCTGCTCCACCACGAGCTTGTGTGGCAAGGTGTCGAGGAAGGATGTCAGGCCTCCCTCCGACGCGACGGCGGAGCCGGCTGCTTCGGCGCCGTAGTGCTCGACGGCCTTGATGGCGATGACCGTCAGGATGGTCAACGGAATGCCGAGCTGCGGCAGGAAGACGGAGACCGCGAGTCCGACGAAGAGCGCCGACAGCGTCGCCGCGGCGCTCAGACTGAGGTCGAAGTCGATGTCGAAGTCGAACACTCCGCGCGGCCCCGTCTCGGGACGGAGGGTGAGCCGCAGGTGGAAGTCGGGGTCGAACCAATTGTCGACCTCGTACTCTCCATGGATGTCGATGACGAGGGTGTTCGTGAACACCGGTGGCATGTTGGGCGACTGCGCGACCTCCGGCCGCACGCTGATGTCCTTGATGATGCCGATCTGGTCGTCGCCGTCCATGAGCGGGTAGTAGTACTGGGTGGGGTCGTTGGGCTTCGGCTTCGCCATCTTGAACCTGAGATCGTCGCTCAGCAGTGCAAACGTCCCGGGAGGGAACGCGAAGCCCATCTTCATCCCCGGCTCGAGGAAGTTCTGCGCGTCAGCGGTGTCGCCGCGCATGGTCGTCAGGAAGTCGTCCGGGGCGGGCCCCTTCTGAAGAACGAGGTCGATGTACACGCCGATCGCCGACGGACGAGCAGGGTCGCCCGTGAACGTGCGCGTCTCGATGCGCTGAAGGGCACCGCCACCCGAGACAGCGAAGGGAACGCGCCGGTCGATGGTGAGCTTGAGCTGGGCGAGGATATCCGCTCTCGTCGGCAGCGGCGGGGGGTTGGGCGCGCTCAGCAGCTGCTCGATGGCATCGATCAGCGGGCCGGAGACGTCGACGAGCTCGAGCTCGATCCCGATGTCGCCCAGGAAACCGTCGTCGAGCGGGGTGCCGACGACGTTGAAGCCCATGGCGAGATCGATTGGGACATTCTCGACCAGCACTTTCGGCGGCGTGACCAGTGTGTCGATGACGGCCGGGAACGCGCGGACGGAGAGATCGGCGCCGCGCGGGTCATCGGCGAGGATCGTGACCTGCAGCTCCTGCGCCTGCGTCGAATACGCGGGCGTGAGATCGAGATGCGCGTGCTCGTGACCCTCGAATTCGGGGAAGACCGGATAGAGGCGGCGATCCTCGAGCTCGTGGGGCGGATGGATGATCGTCACGGTTCGGTACGGCACGGGCGGCGTCCCGCTCGTACCGCTCACTTCGGTCGACCATGGAATCGAGCCCGTGTCGAGCGAGCAGAGCAGGAAGTACCGGATGAACTCCTCGGTCATCAGGAACTCGACATCGAATCCCGAGGTTACCATCGATTGATCGATCATTGTGTCCGCCCTCCACGCGGTGGGCTCGAACCCTGCGGGCATTCTTCAGGTACTTCGGCAGGACAGCCACCAAAGCCGGGTGGCCGTATACCTAGTAAGGCGTGCTAGCGAGAGAAGATAGGGGAGTGGCCAGAGAGGGAATCGAACCCCCGACACGCGGATTTTCAGTCCGCTGCTCTACCAACTGAGCTACCTGGCCTCGGGGCGGGGAATATAAGGAAAGGCCTACCCTCGGCCAACCCTCAGGAAGCCTCCGCCGGAGCCGGCCAGGCCGCGTCCACCAGCGCCGGCAGCACCTCGCCCGCCGCGCCCGTGAGATGGTGGATTCCGAACCCCGATCGCTGCCCGTCCATCGAGATATTGACCACCGCGACGATCGCCCCCTGCGCCGCCGCCAGCCAGGGCAGGCTTGCCGCCGGCTCCACCAGGTTCGAGGTCCCCACCGCCAGGAACACGTCGCAGTCGTAGACCGCGCCCCACGACCGGTGCAACGCCTTGTCCGGCAGGCTCTCCCCGAACCACACCACGTCCGGCCGGAGGAACGCGCCGCAGTTCCGGCAGGACGGCGGGTTGCCTCCCGCCTTGGGCTCCACCCAGCTCTCCGCCACCGAGCCTTCGATCGAGCAGCGGACCCGGGTCAGGTCGCCGTGCAGCTCGATCATGTTGCGGGTGCCCGCGCGGCGGTGCAGTCCATCCACGTTCTGGGTGATGAGGGTGAACTTGGGCACCAGCGCCTCGAGCCGAACCAGCGCGTGATGCGCCGCGTTGGGCTCCGCCAGCTTGGCCGCCTCCCGGCGCATCCGGTACCAGTCCCACACCACGCCGGGCTGGCGCTCGAACGCCTCGGGCGTCGCCAGGTCCTCCGGTCGATGCTTGGCCCACAGCCCGGTCATCGCGTCGCGGAAAGTCGGAAGGCCGCTTTCCGCGCTGACGCCCGCGCCGGTCAGCACGGCGAGATGGCGGGTACGGCGGAGGGCCTCGAGGAGCTGGTCGTTCATCGAGACATAATGTAACGGCTCGCTCACCGGCGTCATCTGGCAGGTGACGGACAGGGGGCATTGGGGAGACGGGCGCGGCGCAGACTGGGAGCGTCCCATACAGAGAGTCACCCCATGGCCCCGTTCCGCCCACGCTCCGCCGCCGTCCTCCTGCTGGCCGCCCTCGCCGCCTGCGGCGGCGACGGCCCCTCCGACCCCGGCCCGGCCGACGAGACCGGCGGCATCGAGGTGGCGACCGTCTCCACCGGCGACGACCTGGACGCCGACGGCTATGCCATCGAGCTGGATGGCGCCAGCGCCGCGGTGGTCGGGCTGAACGCGGCCGAGACCCTGGGCGCGCTCGCGGCCGGCGACCATGAGGTCCGCCTCACCGGGCTCCAGACCAACTGCGACGTGGTGGGCGACAACCCCCGCGCCGTGACCGTGGCCGCCGGGGACACCGCCTCGGTCCAGTTCGTGGTGCTCTGCGAGGACGCCCTGATCGGCCAGATCGCCTTCTTCTCCAACCGCGACGGCACCATGGAGATCTACGCCATGAACCGCGACGGCAGCGGCGTGGTCCGGCTGACGGACAACACCGCGGACGACCGCGGCCCGGTGGTGTCGCCCGACGGGACCCGGATCGCCTTCCGCACCGACCGCGACGGCCAGGTCGAGCTCTACGCCATGAACGCCGACGGCTCGGGGCAGGTGAACCTGACCAACAGCCTGGCCGACGAGCAGCATCCCGCCTGGTCGCCCGACGGAACCCGGATCGCCTTCACCAGCAACCGGAACGGCGACTACGAGATCTTCGTGATGAACGCGGACGGCTCCGGCGCGACCAATCTGTCCAACAGCCCGGAGTCCAGCGAAGCCAATCCCAAGTGGTCGCCCGACGGGCAGCGCCTGCTCTTCGGCACCGACCGCGACGGGGACGCCGAGCTCTACCTGATGGACGCCGACGGGAGCAACCAGGTCAACCTGACGAACGAGCCCGCCGGGAACGAGTCCTGGTCGAGCTGGTCGCCGGGCGGCGATCGCATCGCCTTCACCACCGACCGCACCGGCAACTACGAGATCTTCGCGATGAACACCGACGGCTCCAATCCGGTGAACTTGTCCAACAACCCCGCCTACGAGGACATTCCAAGCTGGTCCCCGGACGGCAGCCGGATCTCCTTCGCCAGCGAGCGCACCGGGGACACCGAAATGTTTCTCATGAATCCGGACGGCACGTCGGTCGTCAACATCTCGAACAACGCCGCGGTTGACGCCGCCGGGCCCGAGCCCTGGGGACCATAGGAGATCGTCATGTCACGGTATCGTCGTCTGGCAGCGCTCTGCGCCATCGTGCTCCTCGCCGTCTCCTGCGGCGACGACGGCCCGTCCGGTCCGGGCGCCGGCTCCATCGAGATCACCACCGCGACCGGAGGCGACGATCTCGACGCCAACGGCTATGCCGTCGTGCTGGACGGCACGATCGGCGACCCGATCGGCGCCAGCGCCACGGTCACCCTCGCCGACGTGGAGGAGGGCGACCACCTGATCGGGCTCTCGGGCGTCCAGGCCAACTGCGCGGTGGAAGGCGGGCTCCCCAAGGCGGTCACCGTGGCCGACGGCGAGACGGCGACGGTCTCGATCGAGATCGACTGCACCGAGGCGCTGATCGGCCAGCTCGCGTTCTTCAGCGACCGCGACGGCAACATGGAGATCTACGCCATGAACAGCGACGGCAGCGGCGCCGTCCGGCTCACCAACAACGACGCCGACGACCGCTGGCCCGCCGTCTCTCCCGACGGCACCCAGATCCTGTTCCGGAGCGACCGGGACGGGAACGCCGAGGTCTACCGGATGAACGCGGACGGCTCCGGCGTGGTGAACCTCACCAACAATCCGGCCGATGACCACACGGCGGTCTGGTCCCCCGACGGCTCCCAGGTCGCGTTCACCAGCGACCGCAACGGCGACCAGGAAGTCTTCGTGATGAATCCCGACGGCACCGGCGTCGAGAACCTCACCGACCAGCCGGAGAGCGACGAGTCGGTGCCGGCCTGGTCCCCCGACGGCAGCCAGCTCACCTTCGGCACCACCCGGGACGGCGACGTCGAGATCTACCTGATGAACGCGGACGGGAGCGAGCAGACCAATCTCACCAACGATCCGGGGAACGAGCTGCGGTCGAGCTGGTCGCCCGACGGAGCGCAGATCGTCTTCGAGACCAACCGCACCGGCGACGTCGAGATCTTCGCGATGAACGCGGACGGCTCGGATCCGGTCAATCTCAGCAACACCGACGCGGTCGAGCAGCTGCCGAGCTGGTCGCCCGACGGGGAGCAAGTCATCTACGCGAGCGACCGCACGGGCGACTACGAGATCTTCCTGGTCGAGCCCGACGGGTCCAACCCGCTCAACATCTCGAACAACGACGCGCCGGTGGACGCACCCGGCCCGCAGCCCTGGGGTCCCCAACCGTAAGGAGGCCGTGTGTCACCGATCCGCCGCCTGTTCGCACTCAGTCTCCCGCTCGCGGCCCTCAGCGCCTGCGGGGGTGACGGTCCGTCGGACCCCGGCACCGGGTCGGTGGAGGTGACCACGGTTTCCACGGGCGGGGATCTGGACGACGCGCTGTCGGTCGCGGTTGACGGAGCCGGGTCGGCCGCGATCGCCGCCAACGCGACCGAGACGCTGGCCGAGGTCGCTTCGGGCACCCGCACGGTGAGCCTGACCGCCGTTCGTGCTAACTGCGCGGTGGAGGGGGAGAACCCTCGGTCGGTGAGCGTGACGGCCGGAGAGACCGTGGCGGTGGAATTCGAGCTGACCTGCCGGGATGCGCTGATCGGACGGATCGCGTTCTACAGCGACCGGGAAGACTTTTTCCAGGTCTGGTCGAGCAACCAGGACGGCTCGGACCCGGTGCGACTGAGCGTGGGCGACGTGGATGGCATGTTCGGTACCGCCACGGCGCCGGCGATCTCACCCGACGGCACCCAAGTGCTCCATGGGATGCTCCTCGGCGGGTCCATGTTTGGGGAGATCATCCTGAGGAATGCCGACGGCAGTGACCCGGTGAACCTGACCAACAACGCAGCCGGCGACCGTGAGCCGGCCTGGTCGCCGGACGGCTCACGGATCGCCTTCGAGAGTGGGCGCAACGGGGACGACGAGATCTTCGTGATGAACGCGGACGGCTCCGGGGCGGTGAATATCAGCGACAGCCCGGACTCCGACGAAAGTTCACCAAACTGGTCGCCGGACGGCAGCCAGATCGTCTTCACCAGCGACCGGGACGCCAATCTCGAGATCTACATCATGAACGCGGACGGGAGCGGGCAGACCAATCTCACCGACGACCCGGACGTCGACTGGAACGGGAGCTGGTCTCCGGACGGCACACGGATCGCGTTCCAGACCGATCGCGTGGGGAACTACGACATCTTCCTCATGGATGCCGACGGCTCCAATCCGGTCAACATCACGACCAATGCCGCCTTGGACCTCAATCCGGCTTGGTCGCCGGATGGCGAGAGGATCGCCTTCTCCAGCAACCGGAACGGGGACACCGAGGTGTTCGCCGTCAATCCCGACGGCTCCGGCGTGACGAACCTCACGAATACGCCGGAGAGCAACGAGACGCCGGGCAATCAGCCCTGGGGCCTGGATCCCTAGCCCTTCGGCACCACCCGCAGCACCCGGCCGTCGTCTTCGTCGGTCACGATGTAGAGGAAGCCGTCCGGCCCCTGCTGGACGTCGCGCACCCGGCCCACTGAGCCGAGGTAGCGCTCCTCGCTGGCGACTCGCCCGTTGTCCAGGGTGAGCCGGACCAGCGCGCCCGGCTGCATCGAGCCGACGAAGAGGCTGCCCTTCCACCCGGGATACTTGTCCCCGGTATACCACACGGCGCCCGACGGCGCGATCACCGGATCCCAGTAATAGACCGGCTGCTCCATCGCCGTCTTTTCCGTCCCCTCGCCGATGCTCGCGCCGGAGTAGTCGCGGCCGTAGGTGATGACCGGCCAGCCGTAGTTCTTCCCCGACTCGGGATGGTTCAGCTCATCGCCCCCGCGGGCGCCGTGCTCCACGGTCCAGAGCTGCCCGGTCTCCGGGTGGAGCGCCGCCGCCTGCATGCTCCGGTGTCCGTAGGAGTAGATCTCCGGCCGCGCGCCGGGCTTCCCGACGAACGGATTGTCCTCCGGGATCGAGCCGTCGGGATTGATCCGGATCAGCTTGCCGAGCCCCGACTCCAGGTTCTGCGCCTGCTCCCGGTATGCCTGCCGGTCGCCCTGGGTGATGAAGAGCTTGCCGTCGCGGGTGAAGACGAGGCGGGAGCCGAAGTGGCCGTTGCCGTCGACCTTGGGCTGCTGCCGGTAGATCACCTTCACGTCCTCCAGCGCGCCCTCGCCCAGCCGCCCCCTGGCCACCGCCGTCCCCGCGCCACCCTCGCCCGGCTCCGCGTACGAGAGATAGACCAGCCGGTTCTCCTCGAACTTGGGATCGATCGCCACGTCGAGCAGGCCGCCCTGACCCTTGGCCTGGACCGCCGGCACGCCGCGGAGCGGCGCCGACAGCTTGCCGTCCTTGGCCACGATGCGGAGCCGGCCGGGCCGCTCGGTCACCAGGATCCGGCCGTCTGGCAGGAACGCCAGCGCCCAAGGATGCTCCAGCCCCTTGGCCACCGTCTCCGCGGCCACCTTGTCCTCGATCGGCCTCGGCTGCGGCGAGCTCGGTGCCGGTCCGGCCCGGGTCCCCTGCGCCTGACATTGGGTCACCAGCGGCGCGCCGACCGCCAGCCCGACCAGCATCGCGACTTCCTTGGACATCCGCATCGCTCGCATCCGCTCTCCTTGTGAATTACCTGCATCATTCCCTGGAGTGTGGCCCAGTTCAAGCCCACCCTGAGACCCGACGGCACCGTCGTTCGGTTTGATTCGCGGCGGCTCCCCTACTGCCTACGCATCTCCCCCCGCATATTGGATCTATGCCTCAGGCATCGTTTCCCAATCTTACCGTCCTCACTCATCCGCTGATCGCTCACAAGCTCTCGATCCTCCGGGACCGGGACACCAGCACCCGCGACTTCAAGCAGCTGGTGAGTGAGATCTCGATGCTGATGGCGTACGAGGTCACCAAGGACCTGCCGACCGAGCCGGTCGATATCGAGACGCCGCTGGAACGGACCACCGGCCGGCAGGTCTCGGGCAAGAAGCTGACCCTGGTGCCCATCCTGCGCGCCGGCCTCGGGATGGTGGAGGGGATCGCGCTGCTCATCCCCTCCGCCCGGGTAGGCCACATCGGCCTTTACCGCGACCACGACACGCTGAAGCCGGTGGACTACTACTTCAAGATTCCCGCGTCCGAGGTGGAGCGCGACTTCTTCGTGCTCGACCCGATGCTCGCCACCGGCGGCTCGGGCGTCGCCGCGGTCTCGGCGCTGCGCGAGGCGGGCGCCCGGAAGGTCCGGTTCCTCTGCCTGGTGGCCGCGCCCGAGGGCGTGGCCCGGATGCTGGAGAACCATCCCGACGTCCAGGTCTATGCCGCCGCCCTCGACCGGCAGCTCAACGCGCAGGGCTACATCCTCCCCGGCCTCGGCGACGCGGGCGATCGCCTGTTCGGGACGAGGTAGCCGTGATCCGACTGTCCTTCTACGGCGCGGCCGGGCAGGTCACCGGCTCGATGCACCTGCTGGAGGCCGCCGGCGGGCGGTTCCTGCTCGACGCCGGGCTGTTCCAGGGCCAGCGCTCGGAGACCCACGACCTCAACCTGCGCCTCCCCTTCGACCCCCGGCGGTTGGACGGGATCGTCCTGAGCCACGCCCACATCGACCACTCGGGGCGGCTGCCGCTCCTGGTGCGCCACGGTTTCCACGGGCCCATCCACGCCACGCCCGCCACCCGCGATCTCTGCTCGGTGATGCTCCCCGACTCGGCCCACATCCAGGAGAAGGACTTCGAGTTCCTCCAGCGGCGGGGCAAGGCGGGGCAGCAGAGCGAGCCGCTGTACTCCATGGCCGACGCGGTGGCGACCCAGGAGCTGATGGTGGGGACCCCTTACCACCGGATCACCCACCTCCGGAAGCACCTCGCCCTCGAATTCGTCGATGCCGGCCACATCCTCGGCTCGGCCACCGTCGATATCCGGATCACCGAGGCCGGCAACCACCGGCTGGTGTTCTCGGGCGACATCGGCCGGAGCGGTCTCCAGATCATCCGCGACCCCGAGCCGCCCTCCGGCCCGATCGACACCCTCATCGTCGAGGCGACCTACGCCGACCGGAGCCACGAGTCGGTCGCGGAGGCGGAGGCGAGGCTGGGCGAGGCGGTGCGACGGGTGGCGGCGCGCGGCGGCAAGGTGCTGGTGCCGTCGTTCGCCCTGGGCCGGTGCCAGGAGCTGGTCTATAGCCTCCACCAGCTCTGGCGCGCCGGGAAGATTCCCCAGATCCCGATCTACGTCGATAGCCCGCTCGCGGTCGACATCACCACCGTATTCCGGATGCACCCCGAGGTGTTCGACCAGCGGGAGAAGCTGATCGGCGCCGAGAGCAAGGTGTTCGACTTCCCGCTGGTGCGGTACGTCCGCGAGGTGGAGGACAGCAAGGCGATCGACTCCTCCACCGGACCGGCGGTCGTGATCGCGGCCTCCGGGATGGCGGAGTCGGGCCGGATCCTGCACCACCTCGCCCATGGCCTGCCCGACCACCGGAACCTGGTGCTCATCGTCGGCTACCAGGCGGAGCACACCCTCGGCCGCCGGCTCCAGGAAGGCGCCAGCCCGGTGCGGATCCACGGCGAGGAGTACCAGGTCGCGGCCGAGGTCGAGACCATCGGCGGGTACTCCGCCCACGCGGACCGGAGCGAGCTGGCCGCCTGGGTCCGCCGGCTCGGCGGTCCGATCCGCCGGGCCTTCGTGGTCCACGGCGAGCCGGGCCCGCTCGAGGCGATGGCCAGGATTCTCCGGGAGGCCGGGGTGCGCGATGTCCGGGTACCCCAGCACGGCGAAACCTTCGAGCTCTAGTGTCGCGCCGCCTCACGCTGCGCTCGGCGCTGGGCATCGTGCTGCTGCTGGGCGCGATCGGCTATACCGTCTCCCTGGCCTGCGTGCTGGTGACCAGCCAGAATGACCAGCGGCGCCAGGTCGATGCCATCATCGTCCTCGGCGCCGCGCAGTACAACGGGCGGCCTTCGCCGGTGCTGCGGGCCCGGCTGGACCACGCATTCAATCTCTACCACGATGGCTACGCGCCGCTGGTCGTCGTGACCGGCGGCGTAGGGCGGGGCGACACGACCAGCGAGGCCACCGTCGGCCGCCGCTACCTCGTCGCGCGCAACCTGCCGGAGGAGGCCGTCGTCGCCCAGCCGGTCGGCCGCAACACCACCGCCTCGATGACCGCCGTCGGCGCCTGGCTCCACGACCGCGGGCTGCGCCGCGTGCTCCTGGTGAGCGACCCGTTCCACATGTTCCGCCTCCGCCTCGAGGCCCGGCGCAACGCGCTGGAGGCCTACACCTCCCCCACCGAGAGCAGCCCCATCTCCGACAACCCGGTCCTGGAGCTGCGCTACCTGTTCGCGGAAGGGGCGAAGGCGCCTATAGCGTGGGTGAAATCGATATTTGATCTTCGGACTTGAACAGCCCTAACCCCCTTCCCGCCCATGGCTCTCGTCTCGACTACCCGTCTCTACTCCGGCCGCATCATCAACCTCGACCTGGACTCCGTCCGCTTCCCCGACGACTCCGTCGGCCAGCTCGAGATCCTTCGCCATCCCGGCGCCTCGGCCGTGGTTCCCTTCCTCGACCCGCCGAGCGCGGCCGATCCCCGAGTCGTGCTCATCCGGCAGTTCCGCCACGCGGCGGACGGCTTCATCTGGGAGGTTCCGGCCGGACGGCTCGACCCGGGCGAGAGCCCGGAGCACTGCGCCGCGCGGGAGCTGGAGGAAGAGACCGGGATGCGCGCCGCCCGGCTGGAGCCGCTCATCACCATCGTCACCACGCCGGGCTTCACGGACGAGCGAATCCACCTGTTCCTCGCCGAGGGGCTGGAGCCCGGCGCCGAGCACCGGGAGGCGGACGAGTTCATGGAGCTGCACACGCTGCGCTGGTCCCAGGTGGTCGCCATGGTGGAGCGGGGCGAGGTGATCGACGGCAAGACCCTGGTGAGCCTGCTGTACGTGAACAGTTTCCAGAGATGACGTCGGCGGCCACTTCGCGGGTATCTTGTCTCCGTGCGACGGCTTCCCGCCCTTCCTGATCCCACCCGCCCCGCGCGGGACGCGGCCCGCTTCGCCGCCCGAAGAGCCGAGAGTGTGTGGGACCGGTTCGCCGACTGGTTCAACGGCTTCAATTTCAACGAAAACAGCATCCTCCTCGGGTTCGCCGTCGCCATCGGGCTGGCGGGCGGGTTCGGGGTCGTGCTCTTCTACCGGGCGATCGACCTCGCCTATTGGCTGCTGTACCTCACCCCGGCCGTCTTCCTGACCCAGTCGGGCATCCTGGCCTACCGTCCGCTGCTGACCGCGTTCGGGATGACGCTGGCGTATCTGATCATGCGGGGGCCCGGCCAGGGGCACGACGGCCTCAACGTGCCCGACGTGCAGCGCGCCGTGGCGCGGGAGGGCGGCCGGCTGCCCATCCGACCGACGCTGGCCCGCACCGCGGCCAGCGCGGTCACGCTCGGCAGCGGCGGGGCCGCGGGGAGCGAGGGCCCGGTCGCCGTGCTCGGCGCGGCGCTCGCCTCGGTACTCGGGCGCATGTTCCGGTTCGACCCCGCCCGCACCAAGGTCATGGTCGCCGCGGGCGCGGCCGCCGGCATCTCCGCGGCGTTCAACGCGCCGCTCGCCGGCGCCTTCTTCGCGCTGGAGGAGATCCTCGGCTCGCTCTCGGTCGGGGCCTTCCCCTCGGTCGTGGTGGCGAGCGTGGTCGCCGCCGTGGTGTCGCACTACTTCCTCGGCAACAACCCCGCGTTTCCCATCCCGGAGGAGTACGGCTTCGTCCTCCAGCGCGAGCTGCTGGTCTTCTACCCGGTGCTCGGGGTCGTCGCCGGGTTGGTCGCCGTACTCTTCGTGCGGGTGTTCTTCGGCACCGAGGCGCTCGCCCGCCGGCTGGAAGGGCCCCGCTGGGCCCTGGCGGTGCTGGGCGGCCTCGTGGTCGGGGTGCTGGTGTTGGCCTCCAAGGGGCTGCTGGTTGGCCACGGGCATCTGGCCGTTCACCTCGACGTCTTCGGCCGGATGTCGTGGCACTCGCTCGCCCTGCTCGCGGTCGGCAGCATCGTCGCCACGTCCATCACCCTCAACTTCGGGGGCTCGGGCGGCGTCTTCACGCCTTCGCTCTACGTCGGCGCCGCCACCGGAGGCGCGTTCGGAGTGGCGATGACCAACCTCTTCCCCGACCTGGGGCTTCGGCCGGAGCCCTACGCGCTGGTGGGCATGGGGGCGGTGGTCGCCGCCGCCACGAGCGCGCCGATCACCGGTATGCTGCTCGTCTTCGAGATGACCAACGATTACGAGATCGTGCTCCCGCTGATGCTCACCACGGTGATCGCGAACCTGGTGGCGCGCCGGCTGGAACCCGACTCGCTCTACAGCGGCTGGCTTCGCCGCCGCGGCGAGCATCTCCAGCACGGCGCCGACCGGGACGTGCTCGCCGGCCTGCGAGTCGCCGACGCCTTCGACCCGGCGCCGAACGTCGTGGGCGAGAGCGCTCCCCTGCACCAGCTCCTGGAGCACCTCGGCCGCGGCGCCTATACCGATCTGCCGGTGGTGGATGAGCACCGCCGCCTGGTCGGCATCATCCCCCTCGCCGAGCTGGGCCGGCTGGCCGGAGAGCGGAGCGATGCGACGGCGGCCCTGGTCGCCTCCCAGGTGTGTATCGCCGCCGAGTCGGTGGCCCCGGGCGACAGCCTGCTGGACGCGATCCGCCGGATGGGGGTTCGGGGCGTCCCGTCCATTCCGGTGGTGGATCGGGCCACCGGCCACCTGCTGGGGCTGGTGAGCCGGGCCCATATCCTGGCGCTGTACGAGCGCGCCGTGGCCGGCGGCGCCACCGGCGAGCATCCCGCCGCGTTTCCTCCGGGGCGCCGCCCGGCGTAGAATTCTCTCATGCCCGCCCAGAGCTTCGACGCCGTCCTCCGCACGCTTCCCAAGTCCGATCCCGCCCGGGCCTACTACCTCCACGGTCCGGAGGATCTGCTCAAGGACGAGGTGCTGCGGGCGATCCTCGACCGCGCGCTCGACCCGTCGCTCCGCGACTTCAACCTGGATCAGCCCGCCGTCGGACAACTCGACCCGGATATGCTCTTCGCGCTCTGCACCACGCTGCCGATGATGGCCGACCGCCGGGTGGTGGTGCTGCGCGAAGTCGAGGCGATGAAGCGGAAGCCCAAGCTGCGCGCCGCGCTGGTCTCCTACCTCGAGCGGCCCGCGCCCGAGACCGTGCTGGTGCTGATCCAGGGCGCGGGCGAGGAGACCGAGGACAAGGAGATCGCGAAGGCGGCGGTCTCGGTGCGCTGCGACCCGCTGCCTCTCGAACGGGTGCTCAAGTGGCTCGACCGCCGCGCCAAGGGCTTGGGGGTCGAGCTGGCGCCGGAGGCGGCGCGGCACCTGGCGCAGGCGGTGGGCGGCGAGCTCGCCTGCCTCGCGGCGGAGCTCGACAAGCTCGCCGCCCTGGCCCCGGGCGAGCCGCTGACCGTCGAGCAGGTCGGCGAGCTGCTCGGCGTGCGGCACGGCGAGACCCTGTTCGACTGGCGCGACGCCGTCATGGAGGATCGGGTCGACGCCGCCCTGCGTCTCCTCGGCCCGCTGCTCGATCAGCCGGGCAACTCCGGCGTCAAGCTGGTCACGATGGTGGGGACGACGATGATCGGAGTCGGGATCGCCCGGTCCTACTACGACCGCCGCCTGCGGGGGCGCGCGCTCGACGAAGCGGTCTTCAACACCATTCGCCGGACCCGGGTCTTCGGGCTGCTCGGTTGGGGCGAGGAGAAGGGCCGTTGGCTGCGCTGGGCGCCGGCCTGGCCCGGGCCCCGAGTGGTCGCGGCGCTGCGGTCCATCCTCGCGGCCGACCGCGCGCTCAAGGACACCACGGTTTCCGACGAACGGGGCATCCTCACCGACATGGTGCTGCGCATGGTGACTTCGAACCGGGCGGCCGCGTGATCCGGCCCGCCAGCTGGCTCCTCGCACTGGCCCTCGCCGGCTGGACCACGGCGGCGGCGGCGCAAAACGATCCGAGACTGGTCGCGGCCGTCCGCGCGGCCCAGGAGGGCCAGAGCGACTCGGCGCGCAGCGCGGTGGATCGCCTGCTGGCCGCGACGCCGCCGACCGATTCGCTCTATCCCGAGATCCTCTACACCCACGCGATGGTGGCCAACACCGCCGCCGACATGCGCCGCCACCTCCAGCGCGTGGTGGTGGAGTATCCCGCCTCGTCGTGGAGCGACGACGCGCTGCTCCGCATGGTCCAGATGGACTACGCCACCCGGAGCTTCGAGCAGGCGGGCCGCAACCTCGAGCGCCTGCGGCTGGACTACCCCGCCACGCCACTCGTCGCTCAGGCCGCGTACTGGGGCGGCCGCACCTACTTCGAGCTGAAGGACACGGTCAAAGCCTGCGGCTGGCTCGCCCAGGGCGCGACGCGCAACGACGTCGATCTGGAGCTTCAGCGTCAGATCGCGTTCATGTATCAGCGATGTCGGGCAGGCGGGCAGGCGGGCAGTGGGGCGGCGGACTCGGCCGCGGGCGCCCAGGCGGCGAGGCCTGACTCGGCCGCCGGGGACTCGGCTCGCGCCGCCGCTCAGCCACCCAAGCCGCCACCCGATTCTGCGAAGTCCCCTGCCCGCCAGCCCGCCGGCCCGCCGGCCCGCGTGGCCTTCCGCGTCCAGATCGCCGCGGTCGCCACCCCCGGCGCGGCCGACGATGCCGCGAGCAAGGCGGAAAAGCTCGGCTTCTCGACGGTGATCCTCCGGGAGCGTGGCTTCTACAAGGTGCGAGCCGGCGAGTTCGCCACCCGGCAGGAGGCCCAGGCGGCGGTGGCGAAGCTCAAGGCCGGGGTTGGCGGCAGCCCCTTCGTCGTCGCGGAGAAATGATCGAAGGCGGGCAAACGGGCAGACGGGCAGGCGGGCGGGTAGCGCTAAGATTCGGGTATATGATCCCCCGCTCAATCAGGGCGGCCGTAGGGCTCTGCTCCATGGCCTTCCTCCCTCTCGCTGCCGGCTGCGGCGGCGGCTCTGCTCCGGCGCGGCCTCCCGAGCCGGCGGCTCCCGACCCCAACCAGTGCATCATTCCGACCGGAGACCCGGGCCATCCGCGCGAGCTGATCGTCGCGGCTAGAGGGCCCCAGGACTCCGTCGTCCTGGGCCGGCAGCCGCAGCCGCTCATTCGGTTCGACTGTCTCGGCGCGGCACGTCCTGCCGCCGCGGAGTCATGGACCCCGGATGAGTCGCGGCACAGCTGGACGCTGGCACTCGCGCCGTCTTCCCGCCACGTCACCGCCGGTGCGATCGCCGCCGAATGGCGGTCGCGGGCGGATGCGGCGACCACCCTGCGGCAGGCGGGCGTCTCCGGCGTCGCGCCACTGGACGACCGCCGCCTCATAGTCACGCTCGACTGGGCCAGCGACTCGGTGCCCGCCTTTCTCGCCGACGGGTCGCTCAGCGTGGTCACCGACACCCTGCCGGCCCTCGGCCCCACGCTGCAGTTCCGGGCGCCGGCGAGCGGCGACCTGCGGGACGCGCTGGACGGGGGCGCGGACGTCCTCCGAACCGGCGATCCGGAGCTCGCGGAGTACGCCCGCACCCGGGGCGAGTACGTCGTGCATCCCCTGCCCTGGACCAAGACCTACCTGCTGATCATCCCGCCGCGATCCGACCGGATCGGCCCGTTGGTTCTCGGCGACAGCGCCGGGTTTCGCGCTTCGCTCGCCCGCGACGCCGTGCAGGCCGACGCTCGCGGGGCGGAGCCGGCCTCCTGGTGGAATACGCCTCGCGACTGTCCCGCCCTCGAGCCCGCGTACGAAGCGGGACCGCTGGCCGGCAACGCCGTGCTCTACGCCGAAGGCGACGCGGTCGCCAAGGCGCTGGCGGAGCGCCTGGTCGCGATCTCGGACGACTCGAATCTGCGGGCGATACGGATCACCAGCCGTCAGATGGCGCTGGGCCTTCGGTCCGGCAGCGCGGGCGGCTTCGTCGTCGCGGTGCCCCGGACACCGCTGGTGCCGTGCCGGGAGACCACCCGCTGGGCCCGGGGCTCGAGGATCTATCCCCTCATCGACACCCGCGGCAGCGCGATCGTCCGGCGGGGCGGGCCGCGCCTCGCGGTGGATTTAGACGGAGCGCTCCGGCTCGCGGACACGCCGTGACCTTCCGCGCCCGGCTCTTCCTGGTGTCCGCGGTCGGGGTGCTGGTGCCACTGACCGTGCTGGCGCTCGGCGTTCGGCGGGAGCTGGAGCGGCGTCTGGACGCGGAGTCGCGGCGCCGGGGCGACGCCGCGGTGCGGGCCCTCGGGGCGGAGCTGGCGCAGGAGCGCGAGCGGGTGGCGGACCGGCTGGCCGCGCTGGCCGAAGAGCTGGCCGGCGACAACCGATTCCGGCTCGCCGCGGTGCAGGGGGAGCAGCGCTCGCGGCCGTACCTGCTCGACTGGGCCGGCGGGGCGATGCGGCTCTCCGGTCTCGCCCTGCTGCAGCTCCAGGACAGCGCCGGCCGGATCCTCAGCTCGGGCCACTTCCGAAACGAGTACGACCAGGTGCAGCCCACGCTGCCGCGCTTCCTGCTGGCCGCCGGCGCGTCCCCCGCGCTGGTCCGGGTGCGCACCGCCGAGGCTCCGCTGCTGGCGCTGGCGGCGGCGGAGCGATTCTCGGTGGCGGGGCGGCCGTTCTACCTGGTCGGTGGTATCGCGGCGGAGGATCGGTTCCTGCGGAGACTGGATCCCGACCCCGAGCTGTCGCTGGTGCTCGATACGCCGGACTCGGCCGGGACACGCCCGCCCGATACCCGCGTCATCGGCTCGCTGGCGCTGCCCTTCCTCGACGCGCCGGCCCAGGGCGCCGACAGCGCCCGGCTCGTGGTGGCCCGGAGCTCCGGCACGCTCGCCGCGCTCCAGCGGGGGCTCAACACCTGGTTCATCGTCTCCCTCGCCGTCACCGCGCTGCTGGCGCTCGCGCTCGCCGCCTGGCTCTCCCGGCTAATCAGCCGGCCGCTCACCGAGCTGGCGGACAAGACGGCGGCCATCGACCTCGACCGGCTGGACGTGGATTTCGCCACCGAGCGGCGGGATGAGATCGGCTCGCTGTCGCGGCTGCTCGGCGCGATGACCTCGCGGCTCCGCACCGGCGCCGCGCGTCTTCGCGAGGCGGAGCGCCGCGTGGCCATGGGTGACATGGCGCGCCAGGTGAACCACGACATCAAGAACGGGCTGGTACCCATCCGGAACGTGCTGCGCCACCTGGAGGAGGTCGCCCGGGATCGGCCCGAGACGCTCCCGGCCGTCTTCGAGGAGCGCCGGGCGACGCTCACCTCCAGCGTGGGGTACCTCGACACCCTGGCCCGCAACTATGCCAGGCTCTCGCCCGCCGCGGCGCCGGAGGCGTGCGACGTGAACGCGATCGTGGCCGACGTCGCCCGCGGCGCTTCGAGCCCGGCGGTGCAGACCCGGCTCGCGACCGGGCTGCCGCCGGCCGCGGCGGACCGCCTGATGCTCCGGCGAGTGGTGGAGAACCTGGTGGGCAACGCGGTGGACGTCGTGACGGAGGCGGGCGGGGGCGAGGTGGTCGTCTCCACCGAACAGGCCGCCCAGGACGGCGGCGCAGCCGTCGTCCGGATCACCGTGGCCGACAGCGGTCCCGGGATGAGCCGCGCCGAGCTGGACCGCGCGTTCGACGACTTCTACACCACGAAGGCCGGCGGCACCGGACTGGGCCTGTCGATCGTGCGCCGGCTGGTCCTCGACCTGGGCGGGGCCCTCCGGATCGACACCGAGCCGGGAGCCGGCACCCGGGCGACGGTCGAGATACCGGCGGGACCTGCCGGAGGAGCCGCGCGATGACGCTGGTGCTGGTGGTGGATGACGTGGCGCCGCTGGCCGAGCAATACGCCTACGACCTGAAGCGGACCGGCGGCTACGAGGTGATCACCGCCGGTGGCGGCGAGCTGGCGCTGGAGCTGCTCGGCACCGGGGCGGTGGACTGCGTCGTGCTCGACCTGGAGATGCCGGGGATGGACGGGTTCGACGTGCTGCGGGCGCTGGAGCGGAAAGGCTCCCAGATCCCGGTCATCGTCTATACCGGCACCGGCAGCTTCGACCGCTGCGTCCAGGCCCTGCGGCTCGGCGCGTACGGGTTCATCGACAAAGCGGAGCCGATGGAGCGGGTGGTCCACGAGATCGAGACCGCGCTGGAACGCCGGCGGCTCCGTGGCGAAGTCGCGGCGCTCCGGCGCCAGCTGGGCCGGGAGACCTCGCTCCTCGGCGGGAGCGCGGCGATGTCCGAGCTGCGCGCAGCCATCGCCCGGGTGGCGCCGGTGCCGAGCCAGGTGCTGATCACCGGCGAGAGCGGCACCGGCAAGGAACTGGTGGCCCGCGACCTCCACCGCTTCGGGCCGAACCCCGCCGGTCCCTTCGTCGCGATCAACTGCGCCGCACTGCCGGAGAGCCTGGTGGAGAGCGAGCTGTTCGGCCACGATCGCGGGGCCTTCACCGGCGCCGTCAGTACCCGGAAGGGGGCCTTCGAGGCCGCGGAGCGCGGCACCCTGTTTCTCGACGAGGTGGGGGAGCTGCCGCTCGCCCCCCAGGCGAAGCTGCTCCGGGTGCTGGAGGAGCGGCAGGTCACCCGCCTGGGCGGGACCAAGCCGCTCGCCATCGAAGCCCGGGTCGTCGCCGCCACCAACCGCGACCTCGAGGCCGAGGTCCGCGAAGGCCGATTCCGGGAGGATCTCTACTTCCGGCTGGCGGTCCACATCGTCCGGGTGCCGCCGCTCCGCGACCGGCTCTCGGACGTCCCGGAGCTGGTGGACCAATTCCTCACCGGGATCTGCGCGCGCTTCGGGATCCGCCGGAAGAAGATCGCCGCCGACGCGTTGGATCTGTTGATGGCGTACGAGTGGCGCCGGAACAACGTGCGGGAGCTGCGGAACATCGTCGAGCGGATGATCATCGCGTCCGATGGCGACGTGATCGCGCCGGAGCACGTCCCCGCCGAGCTGCGACCGCAGGGCGCGGCCCTCCCCCCACCGTCCGGAGGGCAGGGATTCCAGGAGCTGAAGACCGAGGCGGAGCGGAAGATCATCGTCGCCGCCCTCGAGCGGCACGAGTGGCACGTCACCCGGACGGCCCAGGCCCTCGGCTTGGCCGACCATGCGAGCCTGTTGAAGATCATGCGGAGGCACGGGATTAAGAGGGAGAAGTAGACGGGCTGGCAGTCGGGCAGTCGGGCAGTCGGGCAGGCGAGGTAGGGAAGTGACGAGGTGTCCCGACGGACACGAGCGCCTATCGACCGACGTGTCTCGGCGTACACGTCGCCGCGACATGACCTCCGCTTGAAATCAGCAACTCACACTTCCCCAACGACTTCTAATCTTTAACCCGGCCTGTGTCCCAATGGCCGACCGCTTGCCTTTCCCCTGGCTGCGATCACCCAAATCCCGCGTCCTCGCGACGCCAAGCCAGGAGGAGTTCATGCCAGTCCGTCCGTCCCATCTCGCCGTCTTCGCCGCGGCCCTCGTCCCCTTCATGGCGGGCTGCGGCAAGGACAAGCGCCCGGTCACCGCCACCACCGTGACCAGCTCGCCCGCCACCGTGGCGGCGACCGACACGAGCTCGGCGGCCGCCACCGTACCGGTCACCGCGGTCTCCTACGCCGACGCCGAGGCCGCGTACACCGGCCGGAACTACGACGAGGCGGTCGATCTGTTCGGGGTCTATACCCGTGCCAACCCCGAGAACGCCTGGGGCCACTACATGCTCGGCCTGTCGGCCTGGAAGGCGGGCGATCCGGAGCAGGCGCTGGCGGGCTTCGACGAGGCGCTGCGGCTCGACCCGCAGCATCGGAAGAGCATGCTCAACTCCGCCCGGGTGCTCCTGGAGACCAGCCGGCCCCGCGAGGCGCTCGAACGGGTGGAGCGCGCGATGGCGCTGGAGCCGCTCTCAGGCGAGGGGCTGCGTCTGCTGGGCCGGGCGCGGTATGAGTTGAAGCAGATCCCCGAGGCGATCGACGCCTACCAGCGCGCCATCGCCTTGGACGAGCGCGACTCCTGGGCGATGAACAACCTGGGCCTGATCCACATCCAGCAGGACCGGAGCGACACCGCGCTTCCGATCCTGGCCCGTGTCGTGGAGCTGCGGAGCAACTCTCCGGTGTTCCAGAACAACCTCGGCACCGCGCTCGAGCGGACCGGCCATTTCGTGGCCGCCAAGCAGGCGTACCAAGCCGCGCTGGCCGCCGACAGCACCTACGGCAAGGCGGCCGCTAGCCTGGCGCGCGTCACGCCGCACGTCGAGGCCGACACCACGACGGTGGATCTCGCGACCCTGTCCCAGGAGTTCCAGTCCGAAGTCCAGCGCTGGAGGGATACCCCAGTCGCCACCGCGGATTCGGCGGTCGTCGAGGATTCGACCGTGGCCGAGACCCAAGATTCGGTCCAGTAACAGCGTGAAATAGTGTCACCCTGAGCGAAGCCTCCTTCGCTTCGCTCAGGATGACATTTCTCTCCTTCGCGCCATCGTCACCACCGCCCGCAGTATCTGCCCGACACGCACCTCCACCTTCTTCCGCACCGGCTCGAAGCCCATGCACCTCACCCCTAGCTCGTACTTGCCCGGCAGCAGCTGCGGAAAGCGGAACATGTTCTGCAACCGTGCGGCAGCGATCGTCCGGACGTCGCGCACCGGCGCGCCGGCCGGCTGGAGCCAGACCTCGCCATGGCATCCGCGATCGCCGCCGGAGGTGACCACCGAGCCGAGCACCACGCCGTAGCGGTAGCGCTGGTTCATCGGCAGCGCGACGGCATCGGGGCCGTCCATGCCGAGCGGCCGGGTCCGGCGCTCCAGCACCATGCTCGACCGCATCCCTCCGCCGCATCCGGCGACGAGACCCAGCGCTCCGAGGAAAACGGCCAGCCTCACAGCAGTCCCGACACTGGGTTGGGTTCGCCTTCAGCGAACCGGGTCGGCCGCAGCGCCGTGACATCGAGCGTCGCCGCCCGGCCGTCCGACATGATCTCGGCGAGGAGCTGGCCCAGCGCCGGCGAGTGCATCACCCCGTGCCCGGATGAGCCGTTGATGAAATAGAGGTTGTCGCACGCCGGGGCGGCGCCCAGGATCGCATGCTTGTCGGGCGACATCTCGTAGAGGCCGGCCCAGCAGGCCGAGTGGTCGATCGCGACGCCGCGCAGCACCGGCACCCGCCGATGAGCTTTCGCGGTGACTTCCCTGACCCAGTCCGGATCTACCGCGTAGTCGAACGGCCGGCCCGGGATCCCCGGCGTGGGCCACAGCAGCAACACCCGCCCGTCCCGCACCCGGAGATGGAAGCCGTCACCGGCGAAGATCGTCATCGGCATCGTCTCGGGCAGCAGGTCGCACGGCGCGGTCGCGGCTACCTGGCGTCGAAGTGGAACCACCGGCAGCTCCGCCCCGGCCCACTCCGCCACCGCGCCAGCCCAGGCACCGGCCGCGTTGACCACCGCCTCTACGGCGATCGGCCCGCGAGACGTCTGGACCTCGGCGATCCTTCCGTCCCGGCCGCGGGCCAGGCCGGTGACCGACACACCCCATTCGACTCGAACGCCCAGCCGTTCGGCCGCCGCCAAGTACCCCCCCAAGATCCGGAACGGGCGGATGAATCCGTCGGTGGGACAATAGACCCCGCCCGCGATGCCGTCCGGCGCGAGCGCCGGGTTGATCCGGGCGACCTCATCGGGACCGACCGCGACGGCCTCGTGCAGCCCCGCGGCCTGCTGCACCTGGCGGCCCTGCTCCAGCTCCGCCAGCTCGGTCCCGTCGGCGGCGAGCCAGAGGTAGCCCGCGGTCACATAGCCGGGATCCACCCCGGTGTCCGCCTCGAAACGGCAGAGCTTCTCCCGCGCCAGCAGCGAGAGCCGCACGTTCACCGCGGTGGCGTACTGGGCCCGGTAGCCTCCGGTGGCCCGGCCGGTGCTGCCCTCGCCCGGCCCGACGCTGCGGTCGAGGATCACCACGTCGCGCCAGCCGCGCGTGGCCAGGTGATAGGCCGCACTGGCGCCCATCACGCCCCCGCCGATGACCGCGACCGCCGCCCGTCTCATGCGGTGAACACGTGCTCCGGGTGCTTGAAGCTCTTGAACTCCAGCGCGTTTCCGCTGGGGTCGAGGAGGAACATCGTGGCCTGCTCGCCCGGCTGGCCGACGTAACGGGTCCGGGGCTCGAGGATGAACGGCATCCCGGCTCCGCGGATCCGGTCGGCGATCGCGGAGAACGCGTTCCATTCGAGGATCGCCCCGAAGTGCGGCATCGGCACCAGGAGATCCTCCACCTTGCCGGTCTTCTGGGTCGGAGTCACGGTCCCCGTGGTGTGGGCCGAGATCTGGTTGCCGAAGAAGTCGAAATCGACCCAGGTGTCGGTGCTTCGCCCCTCGCGGCACCCGAGGATCTCCCCGTAGAACCGCCGGGTGGAGTCGAGGTCCCGCACGAAGAAGGCGAAATGGAACGGCTGAGCCATGGATCTCCTCGATTGTTAGAGCGAGGCTTCGCGCGACCGCCAGAGCGCCGCGTCCAGGATCGACCAGAGATGGATGATCCATCCCAGCAGGAACCACCAGAGCACGGCGGCGAGCACGAACATCACCAGGGCCTTCATGAGCCGACCCTGGATCAGCTGCCCCAACCCCGGGATGAAGAAGCTGGCAAGCGCGGCGATCACGTTGCCCGTCGAGCCCTGTCCAGCCATCGGCGCCTCACGTTGCGTGGAGTGGAGTTCGGTCTGGATTGAAGGGTTATATTCTCCAGCGTATGTCCCGCCAGCCCCCCCGCATCTTTCCCTGGCGCCCGTGAGCCGCGAGACCGCCAGCGCTTCGACCCCGCCGATGCTGAAGCACTGGCGGGAAGTCAAATCGCAGCGTCCCGATACCATCCTTTTCTATAGAGTCGGCGACTTCTACGAGATGTTCTACCAGGACGCCGAGCTCGCCGCGCGGGTGCTGGAGATCACCCTGACCTCGCGGGGCGACGGCGTCCCGCTCGCCGGCGTGCCCGTCAAAGCCGCCGCCGACTACCTCCGCCAGCTCGTCGCCGCGGGCCACCGGGTCGCCATCTGCGAGCAAGTCGAAGACCCCCGGCTCGCCAAGGGCCTGGTCCGCCGCGAGGTGGTGGAGACCATTACGCCCGGCGCGATGATGGTGGAGGGATGGCTGCCAGGGGGGCGTAACAATTGGATCGTTGCGGTGCAGCGGGGCGGCGGGGCGGCGGGGCCGCGGGGCAGGGCAGCGGGGGTTGCGGCAGTCGACCTGAGTACCGGCGAGTTCGTCCTAGAGACGATGGACGAGGAGGGATTGGACGAGGCCTTGTCCCGTCTTCACCCAGCCGAAATCGTAATCGGGACGGACGCTGCCGCCCCGCTGCCCCGCTGCCCCGCCGCCCCGCTGGTCACCCACCGGGAACCCTGGGAATTCGACCCCGACCTCGCCCGCGAGGAGCTGGCCCGCCGCTTCGCGCTCGCCTCGCTCGACGGGCTCGGCATCGGTCCGGAGGATGCCTCCGCCCTCGGCGCGGGCGGGGCGCTGCTCCGCTACCTGGTCGAGCTCCAGCCCTCCGGGCTTCCCCACCTCACCCGGCCCACCGTGCGGCGCAGCGAGGGCTTCCTCTGGCTCGACGACATGACCCGGAGAAATCTCGAGCTGGTCGAGCCGCTCCAGGCCGGGGCCAGGGGCACCACGCTGCTGGAGACCATCGACGCGACCGTGACGCCGATGGGAGGGCGGTTGCTCCGCCAGTGGCTGCTGTCCCCGCTGTGCGATCCCGACGCGATCGGCGCTCGACTCGATGCGGTGGATGTCGCGGTGCGCGACACCCGCGGCCGCGCCCGGCTGCGGGAGGCCCTTGACGGAGTCCGTGACATCGAGCGGCTGGCCGGACGCGCGGCCGCCGGCCGGGCGGTGCCGCGCGAGCTCGGCGCCCTGCGTGACTCGTTCCAGCGGCTGCCCGACGTCGCGGAGGCGCTGAGCGCGCTCGCCGCCTACGCCTTGCCGGACGGCGGGCGCGCCGCGCTGCTGGCCGAGGCGGCCGAAGAGCTCGATCTCCTGGCCGACCTGACCGGCGAGCTGACGGCTGCCCTGGAAGACCGCCCACCTCCCGTCCTGGCCGACGGCGGCGTGATCCGCCACGGGTTCGACGCCGAGCTGGACGAGCTCCGCTCGCTCCGCGACGGCGGCCGCCGCTACATCGCCTCGCTCCAGCAGCGGGAGCGGGAGCGCACCGGGATTCCGTCGCTCAAGGTCGGATTCAACAAGGTCTTCGGCTACTATCTGGAGATCACCAACGCCCACGCCGCGAAGGTCCCGCCCGACTACGAGCGGCGGCAGACCCTCGCCTCCGCCGAGCGCTACGTGACGCCGGAGCTCAAGGACTACGAGTCCCGGGTGCTCGGCGCCGAGGAGCGGATGGCGGCGCGCGAGGCCGAGCTGTTCGGCGCGCTGCGGGCGGCGGTGGGGCGGGCGATCGGCCGGATACAACAGACCGCACGGGTGCTGGCCCGGCTCGACGTGTGGGGCGCGCTGGCCGAGCGCGCGGTGAGCAATCGCTACGTACGTCCCCAGGTCCACGGCGGCTTCGATCTCTCGCTGCGGGAGAGCCGGCACCCGGTGATCGAGCGGATGATGGCCCGGGAAGCCTTCATCCCCAACGATGCCCGGTTCACCGAGGCGGAGCGGGTGCTGCTGGTGACCGGTCCCAACATGGCCGGCAAGTCGACCATCCTGCGGCAGATCGGGCTCTGCGTCGTGCTGGCCCAGATGGGGGCGTTCGTCCCCGCGGCGGAGGCCTCGGTCGGCGCGGCCGACCGGCTCTTTACCCGGGTCGGCGCCAGCGACAACCTCGCGCGGGGCCAGTCGACCTTCATGGTGGAGATGAGCGAGACCAGTGCGATCCTCCACAATGCCACGGCGAGGAGCCTGGTGCTGCTGGACGAGATCGGGCGCGGCACCTCCACCTACGACGGCGTCGCCATCGCCTGGGCGGTCACCGAGCACCTGCACGACAGGGTGGGATGCAAGACGATGTTCGCCACCCACTACCACGAGCTGATGCAGCTGCCCGAGCGGCTCCAGCACGCGCGCAATCTCAACGTGGCGGTGCGGGAGACCGGCGACACCGTAGTGTTTCTCCACCGGCTGGAGCCGGGCGGGACCGACCGGTCCTACGGCATCCATGTCGCCCAGCTCGCCGGGCTCCCGGACACCGTGGTGGGCCGCGCGCGGGAGATCCTCGGCACCCTCGAGGGAGAGCATCGCATGGTGCCGGGCCCCCCGCCGCCGCTGAGCCTCGACGCGGGCCAGCTCCCGCTCTTCGGCGACGCGCCGCCGGATCCGGTGATGACCGACCTCAAGGCCCTCGATCTCGACTCGCTCACGCCGCTGGAGGCGCTCAACCGGCTCGCCGAGCTCCAGCGGCGGGCACAGGGGGGCAGATGATCCGTCTCGCGTCCGTCACCACGCTCTCCCTGGCGCTCGCAGCCTGCGGCGACCGCAGCGTCGGCACCGTCGCCCTGGGGGACCACCAGCCCGCCGCGGAGAGCACCGCCGATCAGCCGCCGGTCGCCATCAACCCGGTCACGCCGATGATCTATCCGCCGGCGCTCCTGGAGCAGCGCATCGAAGGCCGGGTCCTCCTCCGGCTCTTCGTGGATGCCCAGGGCGGCCTGGTGCCCGACTCGACGCGGCTGGCCGAATCGAGCGGCTACCCGGCGCTCGACTCCGCCGCGTTGAGCGGCGCCAAGGAGCTGCGCTTTTCTCCGGCGCTCCGGAATGGACGGCCGATCGCCGCCCCGTTCCTCCAGCCGGTGCACTTCCGGCACCCCCGGTCGCGGAGCGATCCATGACCCACCCCCATCTCACCCCGTACGACTCGGTCCTCGACACCATCGGATGGACCCCTCTCATCCGTCTGGGCCGGATCGGCGCGGGGATCCGCACGCCGATCTACGGCAAGGCCGAGTATGCCAATCCCGGCGGATCGGTGAAGGACCGCATCGCGCTGTCCATCATCGAAGGCGCCGAGCAGCGGGGCGATCTCAAGCAGGGCGGGACCATCGTCGAGGGCACCAGCGGCAATACCGGGGTGGGCCTCGCCATCGCGGCGAGCCTCAAGGGATACCGCTGCATCTTCACTATGCCCGACAAGATGTCGCAGGAGAAGGTGAAGCTGCTGAAGGCGTACGGCGCCGAGGTGGTGATCACGCCGACCGCGGTCCCGCCGGATCACCCGGACCACTACATCCAGAAGGCCAAGCAGATCGTGAAGGAGACGCCGGGCGCGATTCTCGCCGACCAGTTCTACAACGAGCTGAACCCGGAGGCGCACTACCGCTCGACCGGCCCGGAGATCTGGGAGCAGACCGGGGGAAAGGTGACCCACTTCGTCGCGGGCGCCGGCACCGGCGGCACCGTGAGCGGGGCCGGCAAGTATCTCAAGGAGCAGAACCCGAAGGTCCGGGTCATCGCCGGCGACCCGATCGGCTCGCTCTATACCCACTACCATCGCACCAAGAAGATGGGCGAGGGTCACCCCTATAAGGTCGAAGGGATCGGGGGCGACAAGATCCCGACCACCATCTGGTTCGACCAGATCGACGAGTTCCGGCAGGTACCCGACCGCACCTCGTTCACCATGGCGCGGCGGCTGGCCCGGGAGGAAGGCATCCTGGCCGGCGGCTCCGCGGGGCTCAACGTCTATCTCGCGCTCGAGGTCGCCCGCGAGCTGGACAGTCCGGACGCCATGGTCGTCACCATCCTGTGCGACACCGGCGAGCGCTACCTTTCCAAGGTCTTCAGCGACGAGTGGATGCAGGAGAACCAGATGCTGGAGGCGCCCCGGGTGACGGTGGAGCAGCTCCTGGAGCGCCGCTCGGCCTCCGCGCCCGCGCTGGTGAGCGTGGCGCCCGCGGCCGCCGTGCGTCAGGCCCTCAACCTGATGACCACCTACGGCGTGAGCCAGATTCCCGTGGTCGATAACGGGGAGTCGGTCGGGGCGCTGGTCGAGGGCACGCTGATGACCCGCGCCCTGGCCCAGCCGTCGCTGCTCGACCGCCCGGTGCGCGAGGTGATGGAGCAACCCTTCCCGGAGGTCGATGCCACCGCGCCCGCCGACCGGGTGGGCGCGATGCTCACCCGGGAGAGCCCCGCCACCCTGGTGCGGAAGGACGGCAAGCTGATCGGGATCGTGAGCCGGTATGATGTGTTGCAGCAGTTGATCGGGACACGCTGATGCGAATCACGGTCCTCACCGGCGGCACCTCCTCGGAACGGGACGTCGCCATCGCCTCGGCGGTCCAGATCATCGCCGCCCTTCGGTCCAAGGGCCACGAGGTGGCCGTGGTCGATACGGCGCGAGGGTTTATCCCGCCCGGCGACGAGAGCCGGCTGCTGTCGGGAAGCGTAGGGATAGAGCCGCCCTCGATCGACGAGCTGCACGACTTGGAGCGGGGCCTGTTCCTCTCCGGACTCGGTAACATGGGCGTCATCCGCGATGCCGACGTGCTGTTCCTTGCACTACATGGCGGGCGGGGTGAGGACGGGACGATTCAGAACCTGCTGGAAGTGGTGGGCGTCCCCTACACCGGAAGCGGCCCGCTGGGCAGTGCCATGGCCATGGACAAGGACGTGTCCAAACGCTTGTTTCGCGCCGCCGGGGTGCCGACGGCGGACTGGGGGATGGCCCCGGTGCATCGGACGGCGGCCGGGGCGTCATTTGGTTGGCCCCTGGTGGTTAAGCCCTCCAAGCAGGGCTCGACCGTAGGGTTGACGGTGGTCAAGGACCCGGGCAATTACGACGAAGCCGTCACCCTGGCCAGCCGGTATGACGACGAGGTCATGATCGAGCGGTTCGTCCCCGGCCGGGAGCTGACGGTCGGGGTTCTGGAGGGGAAGGCGCTGGCGGTGGGGGAAATTATCCCCCGGCACGAAATTTTCGACTACGAGTGCAAATACACGCCTGGCATGTCCGAAGAGATCTTCCCGGCCGACCTCCCAGAGGCGGTGGCCCGGGAATGCCAGCGCTTGGCCCTGTTGGCGCACGAGGCGCTCAAGCTGGGGGGGTACTCGCGGGTCGATTTTCGCTTGACACCGGGCGGGGAAGCCTTCTGTTTAGAAGTAAATACACTGCCGGGCATGACGGCCACGAGCCTCCTTCCCCAATCCGCCCGGGCAGTGGGCATAGAGTTCCCCGACCTATGCGAACGGATCTGTCGAACCGCCCAGCAGGGCCGCCTGCAGGAACCGTCGTAAGCGTATTGGGGTCTCAGAGTTAGAGGCGGTTCCATGAACCTGGCTCCCTCCAGCCGCATCACACCGTGGGTCCTCCGGCTCATCATCGCGAACGCGGTGGTGCTGCTGTTGATGCGCACCATCTTCATCTCCCCCGCCCTGGCGGGCGCGCTGTCGTTCTCGCCGGCCGATGCGCTGCGGGAGCCCTGGACCTTCTTCACCTACATGTTCGTCCACGCGGGGCTGCTGCACCTGCTGGGGAACATGCTGATGCTGTACGTATTCGGAACGGCCGTCGAAACCCGCCTCGGCAGCCGCAACTTCATTTTCTATTATCTGCTGTGCGGCGTCGGCGCGGCCGTCTTTTCGCTGGGACTCTCCGGAGTCATGCAGGTGAGCCCCTTCGTCGGCGCCTCCGGCGCGGTGCTCGGCGTGGCGCTGGCGTTCGCGATCTACTGGCCCGACGCCGAGCTGATCGTCTTCCCGATCCCGATGCCGATCAAGGCCAAGACCCTGGTCACGCTCCTGGTCGGGCTCGATGTCCTGCTCTACTTCATCGCCCCGAACGACGGCGTCGCCCACCTGGCCCATGTCGGCGGCGTTGCCTTCGGGTACCTCTACTTCCGGATGCAGAACTTCTCCCGCCGGAGCCCCCACCCTCCGCCGCGTCCCGTCGAGCGGGTGGTGATGGTCCAGTCCGGCTCGGCCGAGCCCGAGCGGCGTACTCCGATCACCCCCGCGCGCCCCCGCCGGCGAGTCGATGCTGACCCGGTCGCCGCGGAAGTGGACCGGGTGCTCGACAAGATTTCGGAGAAGGGCATCGCGAGCCTGACGCCGGCCGAGCGGCGGTTCCTTGACGAGGTGTCGAAGCAGAAGAAGTCGGAGCATTAGGCGGCGGTTGCGGCGGTTGCGGCGGTGGCGGCGGTTGCAATCGGAAAAAGCGGCGCTTCGGAATCGGGGCGCCGCTTCATTTTGGGTATCCGAGCGTAGCAAGGGTGACGCTTAGCATTCGATCGCAACCGCCGCAACCGCCGCAACCGCCGCCGCCGCCCTCCCTTGATTCTGATTCTCCAACTTCATATCCTGCGTCTCGTGCTGATCAATCTTCTTCCGGATTTTCTCGCGGTGCTCGACGCCCACGACCGGGAGGCGGCATACCGGCAGTACCGCGAGACCCACCGCCCCATCCTCGACGCCTACTGGCGCAACTACGTTCTCGACCCCGACAGCCCGCACGCCGACGAGATCATCGCCGCGGCGCTGCGGGCTGATCGCAGCGATCTCCTCGCGCTCACCGGCTCGACCGACCTCGTGCAGCTCGCCGAAGAAGCCGTCGCGGCCGCCGAGCAGCTGCTGCATCTGGACCGGCCGACCGACATCTATCTGATGGTGGGACTCGGCGGAGCCAACGCGGGCGAGCTAGTGGTGGGCGGGCGCGGAGTGGCCTTCATCTGCCTGGAGCACTTCACCGGGCGGGTCAATCCCGAGACGTACGGGATGGGCCTGGCGCCCGATCTGATCCCGCTCTGGATCGGCCACGAGCTGGCGCATACGGTGCGCTACACCTCGCCCCGCAGCGCGAGCGACATGCGGCGGCTGGTGACCGACAACGCCGGGAACTACGACTACTGGTCCACGGGCAGCCGCGCCACCCTGCGGGAGCTGCTGGTGAACGAGGGACTGGCCGTGCACACCGCCCAGGCGGTCGCGCCCGGCTTCGCCGCCGCGGACTACTTTGGCTACGCCCGCCGGCAGTACCACCGGCTTCGGGAGATGGAGGCCTTTCTTCGCCGGGCCGTCGAGCCCGACCTCGAGCTGAGCGGCCTCGGCCTCCGGCTACGCTACCTGTCCGGCGGCATGAGCCCCTCCGCACGCCTGGTGAGCGGCCGAGTGCTTCCCGAGCGCTCCGGCTATTACCTCGGCTACCGGATGACCGAAGCTCTGGTCGCCCAGCGCGGCCTCGGCGAAGCCGTCCGCGCCGCCGCGCACGACTTCCAGGCGGCAGAGGATCTGGCTAGAGGTATCCAGTCGGCCTAGTTATCACTTCCCCACGCAAAACCCCGCAAACACCCCCGCCAGCACCTCCTCCACATCGATCACGCCGAGCAGCTCGTCCAGGGCGAGCGTGGCCTCGCGTACGTGGTGGGACACCAGCACCGGGTCGCCGCCCGGCGCCAGAAACGACGCGGCCTGAGTCAGCTCGGCGCGGGCCCTGGCCAGCGCGATCCTCTGCCGATCCGTGCTGAGCGCCGGCTCCAGATCGCCCAGGGCTATGCGATCGCCGAAGACCCGGTCGGCGGCGGCCTGGCGCAGCCGGTCGAGGCCTTCGCCGGTGAACGCGCAGACGGCCAGACCCTCGACTTCAGCTCCCGCCAGGTCGCGCTTGGTGCGGACGACGAGCGACGGGTGCTCCCTGGCCAGCGCCCGCTCCTCCGCGCCCGGCTCCCGCCCCGCCTCCACGCAGACCAGCACCAGGTCCGCCGCCGAGAGGTACCGGCGGCTCACTTCGATACCCATGCGCTCGAGTCGGTCGGCGGATTCCGTAAGCCCCGCCGTGTCGGCCAGACGCACCGGCCAGCCGAGGAAGTCGGTGTGGCCCTCGATGGCGTCGCGGGTGGTGCCGGGGATTTCGGTGACCAGCGCCCGATCCACACCCAGCAGCGCATTGAAGAGGGAGGATTTGCCGACGTTGGGACGGCCGGCGAGGACCAGGAGCGCGCCCTGTCGCATTCGGTCGGTCGAGGGCGCGGTCGCGAGCAGCCGCTCGATCCGCCCGCCGGCATCGGCGACCGCGGCCGCGATCTGCTCCGGCGGCACAGGGCCGTCGTCCTCGCCGGGAAAGTCGATCTCGTAGCTCAGCAGTGCCTGCACCGCCACCAGCGACTCCCGCAGCTCGCCGAGGCGGCGGGAGAGTCCGCCTTCCAATTGCCGCAGCGCCGTGCGCGCCTGCGCCGGGGCCACCGCGTCGATCAGATCGCCGACCGCCTCGGCCTGCACCAGGTCGAGCTTTCCGTTGAGCACGGCCCGCCGGGTGAACTCGCCCGGCGCGGCGGGGCGGGCGCCCGCGGCGTGGAGGGCGGCGAGCACCCGCACCGGCGCGACCTGTCCTCCGTGACAGGACAGCTCCACCAGGTCCTCCCCGGTGTAGCTGTGGGGGCCGGGGAAGACGGTGTAGAGGCCCCGGTCGATCACCTCGCCGCCGTCCCGGAACGCCGCCAGCATCGCGGTTCTGGGGCGGTCTTCGCGGAACCCTTCGATCACCCGGGCCGCAACCGCGAACGCGCCCCGTCCGCTGAGGCGGACGACGGCGAGGGCGGAGCGGCCCGGCGGGGTGGCGAGCGCGGCGATCGGATCGGAGAGCATGGCGGGAAGTTATCACCCGCGATGCCGAACGCGGACTAGGCTTTCTTCCGCTTCTTGGCAGGCTGCGGCGTCGGCCGTTCGGTCTTCACATCCACGATGACCCGGGCCGCCCGCTTCATCCGCTCCTTGCCCAGGAGCCACTGCTGGGGGATGCTCGCGATATTGCTGATCGTGTAGTACAGGTTGAGCCCCGACGGGAAGAAGAGGAACATGCCCGTCATCATCAGCGGCATCATGTACAGCATCATCTTCATCTGCGGGTTCGGCTCCATCCCCATCTGCCCCACCTTGGTCAGGAAGTACATCGAGGCCCCCATGACGATGGGGATGATGTACAGCGGGTCGGGCCGGGAGAGGTCCGGGATCCACATGAAGGCGGTGCCGCGGAGCTCGATCGCGTTCTGGAACACGAAGAACAGGGCGAAGAGCACCGGCATCGGCAGCAGCATCGGCCAGCAGCCGCCCAGCGGGTTCACCTTGTAGTCGCGATACAGCTTGAACATCTCCTGCTGCATCCGCTGGGGGTCGCTCTTGTGGCGCTCCTGGATGTCCTTCATGAGCGGCTGCACTTCCTGCAGCTTCATGTTGGCCCGCATCGCCTTCTGGTTGAGGGGCCAGAGGACCACGCGGACCAGGATCCCGAATACCACCAGCACCAGGCCGTAGGTCAGGTGGAGGTGCTCGTGCATCCAGACGAGGAGCCACCGCACCGGGACGGCGAAGATCCGGATGATGGTCCGGAAGCCGGGCCAGCCGTACGGGTTGACGTCGTCGAAGTCGTGCCCCAGCCGGGCCAGGCGGTCGTACTCCATCGGCCCCGCATAGACCGTGTAGCCGAACTCGCCGCTCGGCCGGAGCGGAATGCTCAGCCGGACCTCGGCGGAGTGGGTCTTGCCGGAGCCGCGAGGCGCGGTGACGGTGGCGCCGCTGATCCCGATCGAATCCCGGGCCAGGATACCGGTGACGAAGTACTTCGACTTGAGCGCGGTCCACTGGAACGGACCGCTCAGCACCCGGCGCTCCCCCGGCTCCAGGCCGCCGAGATCGGTGCGCTCGGTGTCGTCGCGCTTGGTGACCACCGCCATGTCGCGGTGGTTCTCGTCCGCGTTGGCCTCGGTGTTGTTGATGGTGGGGCCCATTCCCACCACCAGCACCCCGCCGTTCGGCCCGATGTCCGTTGCCTGGCCTTTGACGTCGATCCGGTAGTCGTCCGGCTGGAAGGTGTAGGTCAGCTCCAGCCGCACCCCGTCCCGCTCCGCGGTGAGGGTGAGCGACTCCGGCCGGTTGACCGAGAGGGCCGACGTCGAGGGCGTGAAGAGGGCGTCCTTGAAATCGACCGTGTCCCGGCCCCGCACGACGGTGAGCGACAGCAGGTCACTGTCCGGCGGCAGGAGTTGCGCGCGCTGGTCCCGCTCTCCCTCCGCCATGGAGGCGTACCGCCGCAGCTCCGCCTGCACCAGCCGGGCACCCCGGGTGCTGATGCCGTAGGCGTAGAACGGCGAGGTCACGGAGACCGTGTCGTCGGCGTTCGGCGGGGCCGCGGGGCCGCGGGGCAGTGTGTCCGGGGGGCTGACAAGCCGCGCGCTGTCGGCCGGCGGAGTCGCAGGAGCGGGGGCGACGACGGAATCGCTGCCCCGCTGCCCCGCGGCCCCACTGCCCCGCTGGGCGGGCTTCTTCAAGAACAACGCTGGCACGATCGCGATAACCATCATCAGCAGGATCGCCCAGACGGTACGACGGTCCATGGGCATCAGATCAAGGGACGGGATCGTACCCGCCCGGATGGAACGGATGACAGCGCGCCAGTCGGCGCGCGGCCAGCCAGCTCCCTCGGATCGCGCCGTGACGGGTCACCGCCTCGAGCGCGTACTGGGAGCAGGACGGATGAAAGCGGCAGCTGGGCGGAAGCAGCGGGGAGATCGCCACCTGGTAGCCGCGGATCAACCCGGCGAGCAGACGGCGAGGGACCGACACGATCGCATGCACGGCTCACCCGACCTCCAGCACCGCCCGGCGCCAGGCCAGGAGGTCCTCCCGGAGCGCGGCGAACGCCGCCGTGTAGGCGTCGCGGCGAGCCCGGATCACGAGATCCCACGCGGGCTGGTGCGGCTGGAGCTCGAGGCGCCAGATCTCGCGCAGCCGGCGCCGCACACGATTGCGGGCCACCGCGGACGACTGGTATCGAGGAACGATCAGTCCCATCCGCGGGTGGCCCGTCAGGTTGTCCGTCCAGATCATCTCCAGATTCCCGAAGCGGCGACGCCGGCCGACCGTGAGGCAGCGGCGAATGTCGCTGGCGCGCGCGAGCCGATGAGATCGCGGAAGGCGCGCCGCCGCCGTCAGGAGCCTCCGTGCTTCGAGGGGAGGGAGACCGTGAGACGCTTGCGCCCCTTCTTCCGGCGGCGAGACAGCACCGCGCGGCCCCAGCGCGTAGCCATCCTCGCGCGGAATCCGTGCTTGTTGATCCGGCGCTTGTTGCGCGGGCGATACGATGGCTTCATGGCCCTAGACCCCTACAAAGTGAGCCGGGGAAACTAGTTGACGGCGCCCGGGGGGTCAAGCGCGGCGACCCGGCTGGCGGCCGGGCAGCGGGGCGGTCACGGCGGCACGATTGTGCTTCGTGAGCTGCTTTTCAGCGTGCTTTGCTGAAATTGCTGAAGATTTGCTGAACGTGAAATTCAGTGCTGTCAAGGCTGCAAACTGATCGACTGTCCGACTGCCCGCCGCGCATTTCTCGCGTGTTGACTTTTCCACACCCGGCCCGTAACATCTCCTGCCCTTGAAAAATTCCCCACCGTTATCGAGTACCGATGCAGCTGTCCGCCAAAGACGCATGGAAGCGCATCCTCGATGAGGCGCATCGCGAACTTCCCGATCACACGATCCGGACTTGGCTTGAGCCTACCGAGGCGATCGCCCTCGATGAAGGACGACTGATCGTCGGAGCGCCTGATCAGTTTGCAGTGGAGTGGAACGAAACCAAGCACGCGGCGCTGCTCTCCAAGCTCGCCGAGCCGGTCGTCGGGCAGCCGACCTCGATCGTCTTTCGCGTGCACGAGGACCGTCACAAGCGTCCCCAGATGGACTTCTTCGTCGCGCCTCCTACCGCCAACTCCGGCCGCCCACCTGGCGAGGCTGCCGAGGGTCGTCCGGTGCCGGGCAATCCGAGCAGCCAGGCGCTCAACGAGCGCTATACCTTCGACACCTTCGTCATCGGCAAATCGAACGAGCTCGCCGCGGCCGCGGCCCACGCGGCGGCGGAGTCCCCCGGCAAGACCTACAACCCGCTCTTCATCTACGGCGCCACCGGGCTGGGCAAGACCCACCTGATGCAGGCGATCGCCCACCAGGTGATCCAGCGCCAGCCGGAGACCCGGGTCCTCTATGTCGGCGCCGAGCAGTTCATCAACGAAGTCATCGAGAGCATCCACAGCCGCACCATGCCGGAGTTCCGGCGGCGGTACCGCCACGACGTGGACCTCTTCCTGGTCGATGACGTCCATTTCCTCGAAGGCAAGGAAATGACCCAGGAGGAGTTCTTCCATACGTTTAACGCCCTCTATGAGGGCAACAAGCAGATCGTGCTCACCTCCGACCGGCCGCCCAAGGAGATCCCGGGCCTGGAAGCCCGGCTGGTGAGCCGCTTCGAGTGGGGCATGGTGGCCGACATCGGCCAGCCCGACCTGGAGCACCGGATCGCCATCCTGCGCAAGAAGCAGGAGCAGGACCACTTGGAGATGACGATACCGGACGACGTGCTCCGCTTCATCGCCGAGCACGTGCGCTCCAATGTACGGGAGCTGGAGGGCTGCATCATCAAGCTGCTGCTCTACGCCTCCCTCAGGCACAAGGAAGTCTCCATCGAGCTGGCCCGCGAGGCGCTCTCCGACCGGATCCGACCGGGCGAGGACGGTCCGGCGCCGCGCGCCAGGCCTTCCATCAACAAGGTTCAGGAAGTGGTGGCGCGCCGCTGGGGCGTGACACCCGAGGGCCTGCGCTCCAAGGCGCGGATCAAGACCCTCACCGTCCCGCGCCAGATCGCGATGTACCTCGCGCGCGAGCTGCTGGAGATGCAACTGGTGGAAATCGGACAGGCGTTCGGCGGGCGCGACCACTCGACCGTGATCCACAGCGTCGATAAAGTGAGCCGTCAGATGACTCGCGATCGCAGCTTCCGGGAGCGGGTCGAACATGCTCGCCAGGAGTTGTCCGCAGAATAATCCCCGCGCATGCGCGGAAGCTGTGGGAACTCTTGAACGCGGTGTAGAACAGGGGGGCTTCGTCCCCATCCCACACAGGCTCTCGACATGGTCACGATGAGGTAAACGACTTTCGTTCGGCGCGTTGCGGCGGCAGCCCACATTTCCAGAGACTCTACTACTGCTGCTAAGTTTTATTAAATGGAAGAGTAGTAGTTTTTATAGCCTCACAAGGAGCGGCATGAAGTTCACGATCACGCGGGAGCAGCTGCAGGAAGGACTCGTGGCGGTGGCGGCCAGCGTGCCCGCCAAAACCACGCTGCCCATCCTGTCGAACATCCTGCTCGAAGCCACCAAGGACGGCATCCGTCTCTCGGGTACCGACCTCGATATCTCGGTGAGCACGACGGTCCCGGCGCAGGTGGACGAGGAAGGCGCCATCACGCTGCCCGCGAGGAAGCTGGTCGAGATCGTCAGGGAGCTGCCGAGCGCTGCCATCCGGATCACCGGAGCCGGCGAGCAGCGGGTGACGATCGACTGCAACCGCTCCAAGTTCCGCCTCCTCGGCCTGCCACGCGAGGAGTTCCCTGCCTTTCCGGCGGTCAAGTTCGAAGGCGGCTGGCGGGCGCCGGCCAAGGATCTCCAGAAGCTGATCGCCCACGTCGCCTTTGCCGCCAGCACCGAGGAGAGCCGGCCGATCCTGAACGGCGTGCTGTGGGAGCTGAGACCCGAGCGGATGCGGATGGTCGCCACCAACGGGCACCGGCTGGCCCGGATGGACGTGCCCACGCCGCCGTCGGGCAGCGCATCTCAGGCCGATCTCATCGTGCCTCCCAAGGCGCTGGAGCAGATCCGCCGGCTCTTCGGGGCCGACGACGCCGTCGAGATCGCGCGCAGCGAGAATCACCTCGGCTTCCGGTCGGCGGGGACTCAGATCTTCACCCGCCTGATCGAGGGACCGTACCCCAACTACGAGCAGGTCATCCCGCGGGAGAACGACAAGTCCGCCACCGCCGACAAGGCGGCCTTCACCTCGGCGCTCCGCCGGATGAGCATCGTCGCCAGCGACCAGACCCACAGGATCCGCATGGCCTTCGCCAACGGCTCCTGCAAGCTGTCGGTGCAGACGCCCGACCTGGGCGAGGCGCAGGAGGAAATCACCGTGAGCTACGACGGCGACCCGCTGGAGATCGGGTTCAACGCCGCCTATCTCCTGGAGATCCTCAAGTACATCCCGACCGACGAGGTCCGGCTGACGTTCAAGGCCCCCGAGCGCGCCGCCACCTGCGAACCGGTCGGCTGGAACGATCCGGCGAGCTACCTGGCCCTGGTGATGCCGCTGAGGCTGGTGGACTAAAGGCCGCCGTTGTATGGGAGGGTCTCCACCGGCGCCCGCAGTGAATCCATCAGCGAATCGATGCCCGTCGTCCACTGGATGCTGTCCCCGGGCAGCGGGATCGGCTCCTCCGGCACCTGCGGCACCTCGATCCGCTCCCCCCGCATCCGCCGCAGGATCAGCTCCTGCCGCTTCCGCATCCTGACCGGCCGGTAAGCGGGGTTGGAGCTGAGCGGAAACGGGAGCGTCGCCGCGAGGGCCGCGGCCTGGGACTGGGAGAGCCGGCGCGCCGGCTTCCGGTAATAGCGACGGCTGGCCGCCTCCACGCCCCAGACTCCGTCGCCCAGCTCGGCGATGTTGAGGTAGAGCTCCAGGATTCTGCGCTTGGGCAGCACCAGCTCGAGCCGGTAGGCGGTCACCGCCTCCTTCATCTTCCGCAGCGGATTCCGGGAGGACGACAGATAGAGGTTCTTGGCGACCTGCTGGGTGATCGTGCTGGCGCCGCGCAGCGCCTCCCTCCGGCCCGGCACGCTCCCCAGGGCCCGCCACAGCTCTCCCCGATCGCGGCTCGCCGCCCACTCGAACCCACCCCGCCGGTAGCCCAGCGCTCTCCGCACCTCGTACCAGTCGATGCCGTTGTGGGTCCAGAACCGTGCGTCCTCCGCCGTGACCGCCGCCGCGGCCATCGCCGGCGCGATCGAATCCAACGGCACCGGCCGATACGAACGGGTGCGCTCTGTCCGCCCGCCCGCCTGCCCATCTGCCCGCGCCTTCATGAACTCCGTCGCCGCCGGCCAGTGGGTTCGATACCACACCGGCGGCGGCCAGACGGCGAAGAGCCAGAGGGAGAAGAGTCCGAGCGGAAGGAAGACCAGGGCGGCGAGCCGCCGGCGGCTACGGGCCGGACGAGAGCGCGCTGATGGCGTAGGTGCTCGAGCGGGTGATGGGTACCTCTTGGCCCACGGCGGGAACCGAGATCTTCATTTCGCCGGTGTCGGTCCCCTGGGCGGAAACCAGGACGCCGTCGAGGCTCAGGCGGTGGACGCCGGTGCGGGTGCCGGTCGCGGTCATCTCCAGCTCCTGGTCGCCCTGCACCCGCTTGCCGCTCCGGCTGTACTTACTGCTGGCCTCCAGCGGGATGACATCGGAGCCGTCGGCCTCCGCCTTCTCGGCGGCCCGATAGACTGTGACCGACTGCTCGGTGCCGCTGAACGCGTCGGACACGAGCGGATACTGGGTGGAATCGGTCCACTGCATGCCCTCCCGCACGCCGCCCTGGGGCAGCGCGGGGAACAGCAGCCTCAGATGGCCGGCCAGCTCGTCGGTCAGTGTGCTGGCGCGGTCGGCCTGGAGTTCCGAGAGGGTGCCCACGTTCGACAGGGTGCCGCTCCACACCGTGCCCTTCGCCGCGGCCACCGAATCCGGCGTGACCGGAGTCCCGCTCTCGGTTGCTTCGAGGGAGTCCAGCGTCACCGAGACGTTATAGGTCCCGGGCTGCGCGGCTCCCGCGACGGTCATGTGGACGAAGGCGACCCGGTCTTTCGCCTGGGTCTGGCTCGCCCCACCCTGGTATTGAAGCACCAGGCTGTCGCGGTGCTCTAGCCGAAAGCGCGCGTCCTTCACCGGCTGGTAGGTGACCGCCGGGCCGCGACCGCCTTCGGGCGGCGGCGGGGCATTGGGATCGATCGGCACGGGCTTGGGGCCCGGGGTGGCGCCGCCGGAGGCGGTGGACGAGCTGCATCCCGCGGCGAGGAAGGCTGCCGCGAGCAGGGCGAGCGGCGCGGTTCTCCGACTCATCGTACGGCCGTGACCTTGGTCGTCTGCGTGACGGTGATGGGAACCGGCTCCTTGGCGAACGAGCCGGTGAGCTTGAGCGCGGAGTGTACTTGCCACTCTCCGCCGAGAAAGCGGCCGTCGGGGCTCACCAGGTAAGAGCCGGTTCCGTTGCCGGTGCCCTGGATGGTGGCAGGGCCCTGCGGGGTCGGCTGGATGCCGGAGACCAGGGAGGTGTGATCGGTCGTGATCGCCACCGCCTTGGGATTCTTGGGATCTTTCGTCGGGCCGGTCTTGTAGTTGGTGAACCGGCGGACGGTGACCGTGTCGCTTCCGGCGCCGGTGACGCTGACCGAGGTGTCCGACCAGGCTTCACCTGCCTTGAGCCCGGATCGAACCCAGGGGAAGAAGTCGGCCAGGAGGCCCTGGACCTGTGCGGCCGCCGGCGAGGTGCCGGTCGGCGTGAGCGGCGAGGGCTTGCCCTTCCGATCCAGGAAGGCGCGGAACTCGCCCCCGCGCGCGCTGTCCATGACGGCGGCGGGAATGGGTGTCGCGCTGTCGCCCTTGATCGAGTCGATCACCACCCGCATCGTCCGGCCGCCGGCGCTGTCGTTCAGGTTGACGGTGACGTAGGTGGCCGTGGTGAACTTGAGCACCTGCTTCTCCCCGCCCTCGGAGGCGGGAACGTTGACTTCCTGGGTCAGGTTCTGGTCCACCCGGTACTTCGCGGTGACCGGCGCCGGCCGGCCACCGGGCAGTGTCAGCAGGACCGCGCCCAGTGCGGTCACGGCAGCGGGATATGTCGGCATGGCACCCTCCAGTTCGGCTGGAAAAGGTAAACCGGCGCCTGGGATATGGCATGTCGGACACGAGACGGCCCCCCGGCTTGCTGCCGGGGGGCCGTCGCTGGTCGAGCCGTAAGCCGAGTTCTGTTTCTCCCATCTCGCCGGGGACGGCGGTCGGGGGAGATGGTCATCTGTCTGGGATGGCCGTCGCCGGCCACCTCTTGCAGCCTACCCGCGGCTGTCCCCTTACCCTTGCGAGCTCGGGATCGGTGCGGGCCGCACCTCGCCGCCTATTTGGCCTTGCTCCGACTGGGGGTTGCCGTGCCGCCGCTGTTGCCAACGGCGCGGTGGGCTCTTACCCCACCGTTTCACCCTTACCCTGCCTTCCCTCTCGCGAGGGGGGCCGGGCGGTCTGTTCTCTGTTGCCCTGTCCGTCGCCTTTCGGCGCCCAGGCGTTACCTGGCAGTCTGCCCACTGGAGCTCGGACTTTCCTCGAGACGGCCTTGCGACCGCCCCGCGACCATCACGCTCGGCCAGCGCTGGAAATATAACGCCCTTCGGCGCTTACGCTTCCCCCAACCGGGCCAGGCCCTGTTCCGCCTGGCGGATGAACGGCTTCAGCGCCGCGTCCGCCGTCTTCCACTGGGCCAGCACCTGCCGGTACTCCTCCCGCGCTTCGTCCCGGCGGCCCAGCTGCTCGTAGGCGGCGGCGCGAAGCAGGCGGACCCGGCCCAGCATGCCCCAGCGGGAGTCGAACCCGCCGGTCTTGAGCGTGGCGGGCTCGAAATCCCGCAGCACGGTCAGCGCCCGGTTGTAATCACCCAGGAGGAAGTACGCCTGCGCCGCGAGCGGCCGCTTGTACAGCCCGGTGGTGCTTCCCTTGCCCATGATGGGGGCGCTGGTGTCGGGCTCGGTCAGCATCCTCCGGGCGCCGGTGGAGTCGCCCCGGCTCAACGCCAGCAGGGCCCGCACCTCAGGTCCCAGCGGCTCGCCGGTCAGCGCCCGGTACTCCACCAGCGCGGTGCTGTCGGCCGCCGGTCCGGCAAAGAGTCCGATCGCGGCCGAGGCGCCGCTGTGCGCCAGATGCTTCCGCGCGTCCGGCGAGGCCATCCGCCCGGCCTCGGCCGCGCTCTGCCAGACCTGGCGCAACGAGGCCGCCGGCACCCCGAGTCCGGCGTACAGGTCGCCCAGAACCACGCGCCGCCAGCTCTCGCCCATCGGGTTGTTGGCCCCTTCGGCCGGATGCTTGACCACCTCGCGCCGCACCTGGTCGGCCAGATCCAGCGCCTTCGCCGCGTTCGACAGGTCGCCCTGGTAGGCGAAGACATTCGCCGCCGCGGCGATGTCCATGACCACGGTGGAGGTCCCCTGGTAAGGCTTGAAGTCCTGGGGGGCGACCGTATCCAGCGCGGTGCGGAGCTGGGCGGCGGCGCGATCGACGTCGCCGGAGGCGAACCGGATCCGGGCCTCGACGAACGGCAGCTCGGGATGGATCGGCGTGGTGTTGCGGAAGCGGTCCACCTCGCCCAGCGCCGCCTGGTAGTTCCCCGAAGCCAGGTAGGCGTTCACCATCGCGCCGTGCGCCCGGAGCGTCCCCGGCTGGGTGGCGACCCAACTCCGCGCGGTGGTGAGCCCGGTGGCCCGGGCCCGGCGGATCGCCTCCCGGAGGGTCAGGCTGTCCACCAGCGACCTGCCGTCCGCGTCGGCCACCAGGGCGAACGAGTCGTTGGTCACCAGCGCATAGTTCGGGTTCGCCTCGGCCGCCATGCCGAGCATGCTCTGCACGTGGTCGTACGCGAGCGCGTAGTCGGGATCCAGGTCGAGGCTCCGCCGGAAGGCGCGGATCGATTGGGTGAACGTCGCGGCCTGGTTGGGTCCCGTCGTGTCGTGGAACCAGGCCTCGCCCAGGCCGTACCAGGCGTCGGCGTCGCGACTGTCCTTGGTCAGCAGCCGCTGATACAGCCCGCGCGCCTCCGCGAACTCACCGCCGATGAAGGCGCGATACGCGTTGATGACCGTGCGGTCGTGCTCCGGCAGGTTCGCCGAGTGGGCCGTGGCGCGGACGATGGCCCGGTCGGACACCGAGTCATTGGTGCCGACCAGCCAGCCGCGGGTGAGCGCGAGCTTGTAGTAGGCCAGTCCGAAGGTCGAATCGATCGACAGCGCTCGCTTGAGGTCCTTCTCGGCGCCCGTCAGATCCCACCGGTTGAGCTGATCCACGCCCGAGAGGTAGGCCCGGTAGGCTTCGAGCGACTGGCTGGTGGAGCGCGCCAGCCCCAGCGGCACGCCGGTCGGGGCGCCGGAGAGGTCGAGCAGCTTGGTCGCGAGCTGGTCGAACAGCGGCCGGGCATCCTCGCCGGCCTGGTCGTCTACCCGCGCCAGGCTGAGCCTGCCCCCGCTGGCGACGTCATAGACCCGGGCGGCCAGGTGGAGCGAATCGCCGGTTCGCTCGAAGTCGCCCAGCACCACGGTCCACACGCCCGCCTCCCGGGCGAGCCGCCGGGCCAGGTCGAGTCCGACGTCCTGCGCGGGTTCGATCTCGTGCCGCGCCAGGAGGTCGTGCAGCCGCTCCTGATCGACCACGGTGAGATCGTTCCACTGCGACAGGTTGAGCCCCAGCATGCTCACGCTGCCGGCGCGCATCCAGTCGACCGCCGGATCGTCGCGCACGTTGTCGAAGGGGAGCACCAGGATCGAATGCCGGGGATTCACCCCGGCCGGCGGCCCATCGCTCCGGCGGGCGAGTCCCACCCCGGCGCCGAGCACGGCGAGCCCGATGCCCGCCGCGGCGAGGACCGCGGTGCGCCGGTTCACCCGCCGGGGGGGCGCGGCGCGCTCGCCGGTCACCGCCTGGCGCAGCTCCTCGCCGCTCTGCCAGCGCTCAGCCGGCTGCTTCTCCAGCGACCTCATGACGGCGGCGGCGAGCGGACGGGGGCAGTCGTTGCGGTGCCGCTCGATCGGCACGGGGCGCTCGGCGATGTGCTTGGAGACGACGACCCGGTTGCTGCCCTGGAAGGGTGGCTGGCCGGCGAGCATCTCGTAGGCCACCACGCCGAGCCCGTAGAGGTCGCTCCTGCTATCGACTTCCTCGCCGGCGGCCTGCTCCGGACTCATGTAGGCCGGCGTGCCGACCGCCACGCCCTGGCCCGTGCTCGACGCCCCCTCCGCCGCCATCGCGCGAGCGATCCCGAAATCGGCCAGCAATGCCCGGCCGCTGCCCCGTTCGAGCAGCACGTTCTCCGGCTTCACGTCGCGATGCACCACCCCGGCCCGGCCCGCGGTGTCGAGCGCGGCGGCGAGGTCGGCGATGATGCGCGCGACCTCCGCGACCGGCAGCTTGCCTTCCCGGGTGAGCCGCTGCCGCAGACTCTCGCCTTCGACCTCGTCCATCACATAGTAGAGGAGCCCGTCGGCGGTGCCAGCGGCGTGCACGGCGACGATACTGGGATGGCGCAGGCGGGCGATGGTACGGGCCTCCGCCAGGAAGCGGCGGGCGATGGAGGCGTGCGCCGCGAGCTCGGGATGCACGACCTTGATCGCCACCCGGCGATCGAGGGTGGTGTCGGTGGCGAGGAAGACGACGCCCATGCCGCCGCGGCCCAGCTCGTGTTCCAGCCGGTACTGCGGCGCAAGCGCGCTTTGAAGGGCGGCGAACGGATCGATCGTCGGTTGGCTCATGCGAGACCGGTCGCGGGACGGATCAGGGAATATACCGAGCCGGCGCTCACCTTGGATGCGCAACTGCCGAAAAACGTTGCGCCGGGCGGTGTTTCACGATGTTTCGGGTTGAACCCGAATTGACGTCTCAGGTACATCCTCTTGCACCGTCGCGAGAGGATGCCCATGCCAGCCACTGCCCTGCCCGCCACCACCGTCGCCGCCGTGTTGCTTCCCGGCGAGCGGCTGCGGGTGGATGCCGCGGGCAACGGATGCTTCGCGGTGGTGCATCGCGACTCGGTGCCCGACGCGGTGCGGGTGGTGCGCGAGCGGCCGGTGGATGCGGTGCTCCTCTCGGTCCACCGCTGCCGGCCGGAGCAGGTCGAGGCCGTGCGCCATCTAGTGCACGAGTTTCCCGGCATCCCCACCGTCGCCCTGGTCTCCCAACACGATCCCAGCGCCACCGAGATGCTCCTCCGCCTCGGCGCGTCGGGGGTCCGGCAGGTGGTGGATGTCACGTCGCCCACCGGCTGGAGCCGGCTCCGCCAGGTGGTCGGTCAGCCCGCCACCCGCGCCGTCTCCCGGATCCAGGGTCCCATCCTGACGGCCCTGGCCCAGGCTCCCTCCGACGCCCGGCTCTTCGTCGAAGCCATGATCCGCCTGGCGCCCGAGACGCCCACGGTCACCGCACTCTCTGAAAGACTCTACGTACGGCCGAGCACGTTGATGTCACGCTTCGCGCGGGCCGGGCTCCCGTCGCCCAAGAACTATCTCTCCGCCATCCGGCTGGTCCACGCCGCGTACCTGTTCGAAGCCTCGGGACTCTCGGTCGCGGACGTCGCGTACCGCCTGGAGTACTCCTCCCCCCAAAGCTTTGGCCGCCACCTCCGGGCCATGCTCGGGGTGACGGCGCTCGAGTTCCGGCGGCGGTTCCCCTTCGCGGTGTCGGTGGAACGGTTCGTGGAGCTCATGGTGGAGCCGTATCGGGAAGTCTGGCGGGACTTTCATCCGCTGGCTGGGGTGCAGAAGGGGGTGCCTTGACGATCCGGCATCGGCTAGCTGGCAGATTGAGTAACTGCTCCGTGGTTTGCAGTTACTCAGTCCGCTGGGCATCCCGAGATCATTTCTTCAACGGCCGCCCGTACTTCCGCATCACCACCCTGAGCCGATCGTGCGGCAGCGCCGGCACCACGTAGTTATCCGCCCCCTTCATCGTCTTGGCCGCGAGCATCGCGTTGATGATGGCCTCCTCCGTCGCCTGCACGGTGGCCTCATACACCGGATCGATCCGCTCCTCGCCCAGCATCTGCACCGGCCGCACGCCCTTGGGTCCCGGCACGCCGGTGCTGGTGGTGGAGAACGCGATGAACAGGTCGCCCGAGCTGGCGCCGGCGATTCCGCCCATGCGGCCGATGCCGAGCGAGGCGCGCCGCGCCACCCGGCGGAGCTGATGGGGCAGCAGCGGGGCATCGGTCCCCACCACCACGATGATCGAGCCTTGGTCCTTCTCGGCCGCGGGACCCGTCACCCCCGCGGGGCAGCGCTCGGCGGCCTGGGCCGAGTCGAGGTCGGGGCCGTCGTAGCACTCCTTGAGGTCGGTGATCTCCTGTCCCACCGGCACGCCCGCGATCCGCAACAGCCGCTGGTGGCCGAAGTTACACTGCACCAGCACGCCGACCGTGAACCCGCCAGCCCGCTCCGACAGCTTCCGGCTCGCAGTGCCGATCCCTCCCTTGAAGCCGAGGCAGATCATCCCGGTGCCGCCCCCGACGTTGCCCTCCGGCACGGGACCGGGCGCCGCGCTCTCCAGCGCCCGGAACACGTGGTCCTTGGTCACGTGGAAGCCGTAGATGTCGCTCAGGTCGCCGTCCCAGGTCTCGGCCACGACCGGGAGGCAGCAGTTGAAGTCGTCGGTCAGCCGGGTGCGCCCCCACTCGATGACCGCATCGCGCACGGTGCCGACGCTGTTGGTGTTGGTGATCGCGATCGGATACACCAGCACGCCGTAGTCATCGATCCAAGCTGTGCCGGTCATCTCGCCGTTGCCGTTGAGACTGAACCAGCCGCCGAAGACCGGGTCCAGGTTGTCCTTCCCGCGGGGGAAAATGGCGGTAATGCCGGTCCGAACCGGCCCCTTCCCGATCACCAGCTTGCCGGAACCCCGCACGATCGTCAGGTGGCCGACAGTCACGCCCGGCACATCGGTGATCGCGTCGAGCCGCCCCGGCGTGCCCTCCAGCGGGATGCCCATGTCGCGCGCCCGCTCCGGGTTTCCCTGCGCGGACACCGGGGCCGGCAGCAGCGCGGCCGCGAGCAGCGCCGCCCACAGCGGACGGGCGCTCATGCGGGGCTCCGGAAGACGACATAGACCGCGCCCACCAGGCAGAGCGCGGCCCACAGGAAGTCGAGCTTCACCGGCTGCCGCATGTAGAGGACCGCGAACGGGACGAACACCGCCAGGGTAATGACCTCCTGGAGCACCTTGAGCTGCGCCAGGGAGAGCATCGTGTAGCCGATCCGGTTCGCGGGCACCTGGAGCCAGATACTCGAAGAGCGCGATGCCCCAGCTCAGCAGCGCCGCGATCCACCAGGGCCGGTCCGCCATGTTCCGGAGGTGGGCATACCAGGCAAACGTCATGAAGACGTTGGCGCAGACCAGGAGGAGACCGGCTCGATAGATGATCTCCGATTTGCCGCCGGGATCCGGGATCAAGGTGGCTCCGATCTTCGCGATTGCTGGTTTGGGTTAGCGCCACCCCAAGCGGTCGCGGAGGCGCGTGATGTGGGCGGTATGGTGCTCGCCGTGCCAGGCATACATCGCGAGCACCTCGTCCAGGGCCCACTCCCGGCCGTGCTCCGGGTGCAGGTAGGCACGGCTCCAGTCCTCGGCGACCAGGTTCCGGAGGAGCAGGACCCAGCGGCCGTGGAGGGCCTCGATCAGCGCGAGCGACACGTCGACCGCCGCGGTCTTCGCGTCGGCCAGCTCGGCCCAACGGTGCTCCATGTAGGGGCGAATCGTCGGCGTGGGCTCGGTGAGCGCCAGGCGGAATCGGGTGTAGGCGTTGAGATGGCTGTCGGGGACGTGATGAACCACCTGCCGGACGGTCCAGCCGCCCTCGCGGTACGGGGTGTCGAGCTGGGTGTCGGTCAGTCCGCGGACCGCCTTCCGGAAGGCGGCGGGCGCCTCCGCTATGCGGGCGATGCAATCCAGCCGTTGGGCCGGTGTCTGGGAGCCGCCGTAGGCGAACTGGCCGATGGGATAGCGGGGATCGTCCATGCGTTACTCGCCCTCGTCCTCCATCCGGCGGCGGGGATGCTCCAGCAACGGCTCCTGGGCGCCGCCCCGGAACTCGAAGTGCGACTCCTGGAGCGCGCGCTCCATCGGATCCGCCGCCAGCTTCTGCAGGAGGAACCGGGCCAGCACGACCTCGGCGATCCGCGAAGCCGGCTCCCAGCGATCGGGGGTCAGCTCGGGATAGAGATGGGCGAATTCGGCGCGCAGGCGGGCTTCCCTCATGCCTGCAATCTAGCCGACGCGGCCCCGGTGCAACCTTTCTACCGGCGGGGGCATCTCAATGGGTGTAACACCACTGCAGTACCCGGCCCCCGTGATCGCGGCGCAGTCTGATCCCGGGGGCCACTTCCTTGTCCACACCTAAGTGGCTCGCCTAACGGGAGGTCTTCGCAACCACCGGCTTGGCGTTCACTCCCTCTTCCTTAATCAACTTATACAGCGGCTCCAGCTCAGCCGGCACCGCCGCCGTCAAGTTCTCCGGCCCCTTCTCGGTCAGCACGATTGTGTCCTCCAGGCGGACGTGGATTTTCCGCTCGGGGAACTGGAGAATGGGCTCCACGTTGAACACCACGCCCACCGCCAACGGCCTCTCCAGCCAGGCGCCCGAGATGTTGCCGACATCGTGGACCGAGATCCCCACGAAGTGGCCGATGTACCGCCCGGTACCCAGGAACTCGTCGCGCCAGCCGTAGCGGGTGTAGACCTGCTCCGCGGCGGCCTTCAGTGTGTTGAGCGTCGCGCCCGGCTTCATCGCGGCGATGATCGCGTTCCGAGCCTCCAGCACGCAGCGGTACATCTTCTCCTGCTCCGCCGTGAAGCGTCCCGACACCGGCCAGGTGCGGGTGATGTCCGAGGTGTAGTACTCGAAGTCCGAGCCGTAATCCATATAGACGATCTCGCCCGCCTGCATCTGCCGCCGGTTCTCCATGTAGTGCACGATCGGAGTCAGCGGCCCCGAGGGCACGATCGGCGGAAACGCGTCGCCATTGGCGCCCATCCTGGTGCTCACGTACTGGGCCGCGGCGGCGACCTCGTACTCGAACATCCCCGGCTTCGTGCTCCTGATCGCCTCCGCCGTCGCCTCGGCGCCCATCCGGCCACTCCGCCGGAGCCGTTCGATCTCATATGGCGTCTTCACCCAGCGCAGCTCGTCGAGCAGCGGGCTCACGTCCGCCGGCTCGAGCTGGGACGCCGCCTGCTGTATCCGGTCGACCGCGAGGGCCGCCGGCTGGGGCTGGCCGAACAGCGGGTGGTCCATCGCCTGGGCCGCGAAGATCTGGGCCTCGAACCGCGCGTGGATCTGGGCATCGGGAGGGGTGAGCTGGAGATAGATCTTCTTCACCGCGGCGTTGTTGCCCGTGAAACTGAGGAAGGTGAAGAAGCTCTCCATGGGTTGGATCGGCAGGCCGAACTGCTTCTCCGGATCCTTCACGTCCCGCAGCCGCGGCGTGACGCTCGGGCCGAACTCGGGCCGCTGCACCGCGAACACCGACGCCGTCTTGCTGACCCCGTTCAGCACCAGCACCGCGCCCGGCTCCTCCAGGCCCGTCAGGTAGTAGAAGTCGGGTGACTGGCGGAAGCGAATCGGAAGGTTGTGCTCGGTGCCGCCCAGCACCACGGCGATCCCGTCGGGAATCTTCGCCAGCAGCTTCGCCCGCCTCGCGGCGAATTCCGCCTTGTCGATGTCCTGGGCCACAAGTGTTGAAGGCAGAAACGTGAGCAGCAGGAGGACGAGCAGACGCATGGATGGAGCCTCAGCGGTCGAGGAAAGTCCGACGGCGAACGGCCCCACATGACGGTCAGCTGCCACTACGAGTTTCCACCGGGCGCGATTCTCGCTTGTCAGTCTTCTCTACCACTCAAAATCGCTGCAGGAACTCGCACCTCAGCACGCGGAGGACTCGTATGTCGTTGTCCCGCATTGTCGCGGCGGGCATGCTCGCCGCCCTCGCACTCTCGCAACCCGCCAGAGCCCAGGACTCGCCCACGCTGCGGGGTCCGTGGCTCGGCGCGGGGATCGGTACCGCCTCCGCCGCGATCAACTGTGAGATCTGCACCGGCGACCGGAACGGCGGCCTGTCGGGCTATCTGGCCGGCGGGTTCACCTTCGCGCGGAACCTGCGCGCCGGGGCCGAGCTGACCGGCTGGCAGGACCAGACCGACAACGTGCGCCAGCGGCTCCTGCTGTACGGCGCGTCGCTCTACTGGACCCCGACGCCCGCCGGCAACTGGTATCTCAAGGGTGGCATCGGCGTGCTGAACTACAACGCCGACGCGACTGACGACGAAGATGATGATCCGCTCGGCTCCAGCACCGCCGCGCTCCAGCTCGGCGCGGGCTACGACTTCAGAGCCGGCTCGAAGATGTACATCACGCCGTTCGCCAACATGATCGTCTCGACCAGTGGCAACCTGACCAGCGGGAACAGCATCGTCACCGACGCCAGCTTCTCCCTCATGCAGATCGGGGCGGGCCTGACCTGGCGCTAGTGCCGTTGGCTGCAGCAGAAGCGCAAGATCGTTCGTCCGGCAACTTGCCCCGCGTCATGCAGAACTCCCCCGCCGCGGGGCCGCCGTTCTCGCTAAGTGAGCGCCCTCATTGGGGTGGCGCGACTGGCACACCGGTCGCCCGGATGAGGGCATCCCCGATACGGAGTTGGACCATGCCAGCGCATGCATTGCGGCGTCGCGCCGCTTGCGTCGTCGCGCTCGTCGCGTCGGCCGCCTGTTCGTCGGACCAGTTCGTGGATCCCGGCAGCGCGCCGGCGGCCCGCGCGTTCGGCCTTTGGAATCCGGGCACGTTCGACGGCTGCACCAAGGAGCAACACGACGCCTACGCGGTCCTGGGGCCGGATGGGAAGGTCTATCCCACCTGGCATCCGCCGACCGGGCCGGGCGGCTGCAGCTTCGGTCACGAGCACGGCCGCGATCCCGCGGGCTCCGACCTCTACGGCGAGACCGACGGCCTCCCGTTCGGCGTGGCCAACGAGATGCTCGCGATCTCCGATCCCGCCAATCCACGGGACGAGGACCACTTCGGCCATAAGGTCGAATGGCAGAACGACATCGACCTCAATTTCCAGGGCGCCGGCTCGGCCATCTTCACCGTGCAGTGCGACGTCCTGACCAAGTTCCACCAGGGCACCCACTCGAAGGACGCCTTCACCAACAACGTCCACGAGCTGGTGTATCACATCCGCTGCGACAACGGCACTCGGATGGGGATCACCATGCTGACCGCGATCGGCCGGCCGGGCGAGTTCGTCCGTTCCTGCGACCGCGAGGTCCACGTCCAGGCGGGTGCGCCGACGCCGGCGAATTCGCCCGAGGGCGGCGGGTTCCGGTCGATCCCGGACCGGGCCTGTATCGAGCAGTTCATGCTGGTGGCCGACGGCCAGAACTCGAACTTCGGGGCGCTGCACGAGACCTGGGAGACGTCCAACCTGGTGCGGCGATCCGACGGCCACGTGCTGGCGCACTTCAACCCGTACTTCCAGGTGCGCCTGCCGAGCCGCTTCCATGACCCGGCGATCGCCCCGACCGTAGGCCGGCCGATCGACGTGTGCTACGAGGTCACCGCGACCGGCGAGCGCGCGAGCGGCGGCCCCTGCGATCGCTCCACCGACGACGGCCAGACGGCCGGCGTCACGTTCGACGACCCGCGGTCTGAGTTCAACGGCGCCGACCACTTCGCCGATATCAATGCCAACAACATCTCCAACTCCGACGGTCCGGACGTGTGGTATACCGACGCGTATGGACGGAACGGCCGGACCGAGCCCTTCGCCGGCTCGGTGCGCCAGTACATCTCGTCGGTGGATAACAACATCGGCGTGGATGCGAACGGGCCGACCATCGGGGACGACCGGAACTACAGTGGGAATGGCGTCCGCGCGCCCAACTGACCGGCCCGGTCAGGCCTGGCGCTCGTAGCAGCGAACGTTGTTGATGCCCCCAGGCTTCAGCCGCAGCTTGGTGAAGACCTGGGTCATGGTGACGATGCGGTAGGCACACAACTGCGGCAGGCGCAGCGCTCGAAAGAGCACGGCGCACTGCCGCAGGCTGCATTGGACGGTGGTCGCCTCCCGCTCCAGGCTTCCCACCCGCGCGGCAAGCACCCGGGGCCAGGATCCCTGCTCGTCCGCCTCGGCGACCCAGCGGGTGGAGTCCTCGGTGGCGGGCGTGTCGGTGTAGCCGTTCTGTTGGACGAACGTCTCCGCGCAGCGCCGCGCCATCCCCTCCATCCCCTCCCGTAGATCGCGGGTGAGGAGACAGCGCTGGGGATCCTCCCGGAGCCAGGGCGCCAGCTGGTCGGGCTGTCGCACCGCCGGGGGACCGCAGGCCGCGAGGAGGGACAGAAGCGCGACCGCCTGAATTCGGGTGGCTTGCCTTCGCAATCAATGCCCCACGGGCTGTAGGGTGGCTCCTTTCAAACTACGCGGAAAGCGGTGAGCTCAGTTTCGGCCGGCGAGGCTCGGCCATAGCGCCTGGAGCGTCGTCTTCGGCCTCCGGGCCACGTTGACGGTGAGGTTCCTCTCCTCCTCCACCGCCCAGGGGTGGGTCACCGTGGCGGCCGTGGTCACCGAGTCGAAGTAGTCGCGGAGGTCATCCGGCGAGACGCCGATGGTGATCACGACTTCCCCAGGCCGTTCGCCGGGGCCGAAGAACCAGTAGCTGCCCGTCGGACTCACCACCGCGGGCAAGTCGTAGCGCGGGCCGAAGTGATCCAGCGCCCCCGCCTCGCCATAGTTGCCCGCGACCAGCACCACCTTCCGCTGCTGCTCCGCCGGCAGCGCGTGATACACCCTGGCGACGGTTGCAACCTGCTCCTCCCAGCCCAGCATGTCCGCGTAGTCCTGCGGCAGGCGGCCCATCTCACCGGTGTTGGTGCGGAGCGCGCCCTTGATCCCAATGGCCTGCGTGTAGCCCGCCATGGAGGCCGGGGCCAGGATCGGCACGCCGAGCGGGAACGTCGCCACCGCGAAGGCGCAGAGGATCGCGACGGTAGCGACCTGCATGACCTCGGAGACCACACCGTGTGCCGCGCGCTCGAACAGCAGCGCGCCCGCCGCGAACAGCATGGGATAGAGCGGCCCCGCGTAGTACGGCTTCCCCTGGAGGAGCGCCAGAACCACCAGCGTCGCGGCGCAGGCCCAGCCTGCGACCCGGAACGGGCGGAGCGTCTCGGTCGCCAGCAGGCCATAGAGCCCGGCCGCCGCCAGGAGCACCGCCGGCCCCCAATAGAGCTGGCCCAGCAGAAAACCTATAGGCGTGATCCGCTCGAGCTGCTCCGCGCGGAGATCCGCCATCTGGCCGAACATGGGAAATCCAAGACGGATCTGGCCCACCAGGCTGGGGAGACCGATGGCGACGGCGGACGCGACGCCGAGCCAGGGCCACGGCGTATGGATCGCCGCCCGGAGCGGGGAGAATGCCAGGGCCACCACCAGTCCCAGCCCGATGAAGGCCACGCTGAACTTGGTCAGCAATCCGAAGCCCAGGATCAATCCCAGCACCAGCCATTCGCCCGGCCCGTACCCGCGGGAGAGGCGAATCAGGACGTAGAGCGCCGCGGTCCAGATCAGCTGGTCGATCACCACCGGCTGCAGCAGGTTCGACGAGCGGAGGAAGAGGGGGCTGGTGAGCACGCAGAACGCGGCCAGTCCCTGCGCGACCCGGCCGCCGCCCAGCTCGCGCGCGATCAGGGCCGCCATCACGACCAACGCGGCGCCGCAGAGGGCCGGGACGAATCGGATGGCCACCAGCGAATCGCCCAGCACGGTCTGGGACACCTCGGCGACGATCCCGATGGCGGGCGGGAAGTCCATACCCCAGAGCCTGAGATGCCGGCCCATGCCGAGGTAGAGCAGCTCGTCGCGATGGAGACCGTAGGGGGTCCACCGGTTGACCGCGAGATGCAGACAGAGCTTGATAGCGGCTTGTAACAGCACAAGCGCCATGGCGAAGGGCGGCCTGGGGGGCAGGCCACTCTCGGCCGGGGGGTCGGTCACCGATGGCTCCAAGAGATTGTTTCGGGCAGCGGGCAAGTATGCAACCGATCCGGGGGGTTCCGCCACTCAGGGGAAGTCTGGGCTCGACCCGGATCCGATCCCCCTGACGCGGAGCTGCTCCATGCGCGCATGCTGGCTGACACTGGGAGCCGTCGCCCTGATCGCCGCCCCCGCCCCGGCCCAGGGCGCCGCCGCGGGCCGAGCCGGCCCCCGGATCGAGCTGCCCCGGGAGCGGGAGATCAAGCTCGCCCGCAGCGCGGCTCCCGACGCGGTTTCCAAGGACGCCACGGTCATGGTGTTCACCGGCCGGGGATTCGAGGTCGCCGCGAAGGGCACCAACGGGGTCACCTGCGTGGTGAACCGCAGCTATCCCAGGAGCCTCGAGCCGCATTGTTTCGACGCCGAGGGGTCGGCGACGGTGCTGCCGATGGAGCTGCGGCGCACCGAGCTGCTGCGGGAGGGCAAGTCGGCCGAGTCAATCGATCGCGAGATCGCCGCCGGGCTCATGAGCGGCAAGTACCGGCTCCCCCGCCGCCCGGCCATGAGCTATATGATGTCAGCCGAACAGGTGCTCTATGACGACAGCGGGAAGAACGTCGGCAACTGGAAGCCCCATCTGATGATCTACTACCCTCACCTGGCCTCGGCCGACTTCGGGATCGGCGCCGGCGCCTCGCTGGAGACTCCAGTAGTGGTCGATCCCGGCACCCCGGTCGCCAACATCATGATCGTAGTGCCCGAGTTTACCGGAGCGGTCGCCTCTGCCGGCGAGTGACTCGGCGCCGCTGAGCCTGGTCCAGGTCCAGGACCGCGAGCTGGTCGAGACGGTTGCGCGCTCGGGCGATGAAGCGGCGTTCCGGGCGCTCTATCGCCGGCACACGCCCGCGCTCTACCGGCTTGCCCTTCGACTCGGCGGTGGGGACGCGCCCTGGGCGGAAGAGCTGGTGCAGCGCGCCTGGGTCCGCGCGGTCGAGGGGCTGGGAGCGTTCGCCTGGCGCTCCAGTCTCGCCACCTGGCTCGGCGGCATCGCCATCAACTGCGCCAGGGAGCTCTGGCGGATCGAGCGACGGGAGCTGGTCACCGACCAGGAGCCCGATCCCGGTACGGCGCGGAGCCTGCCGCTCGGCGCCGAGGACCGGATCGACCTGGAGCGTGCCATCGAGGGACTGCCCCACGGATACCGCCAGGTGTTCGTGCTGCACGACCTCGAGGGCTATACCCACGAGGAGATCGGAACCCTCCTCGGCATCGAGTCAGGAACCTCCAAGAGCCAGCTTTCTCACGCGCGGCGCCGGCTGCGGGCAGTGCTCGATCCGGCCCGGCGCGTGGAGCGGAGCGGGAGCGGATGATGCGACCGAACGATGAGGAGCTCACCCCGGCCGAGCGCGACGCGATCTCCGGGCTTGGCCGCGAGGCCGATCCACCGCCTTCGCTGGAGCGGAGAACCGTGACCGCCCTTCGGGCTCGCGGCCTTCTCCGCCCGCCACGCCGCCGGTTCGGCGCGCTCCTGGGTCTCGCCGCGTCTGTCCTGCTGGTTGCCGGCGGATTGGCGCTGGCGCGCTTCGGGCCCGGCGAGGAGCCGTCGGATCAGCGGCCAAGATTCATGCTGCTGCTCTACGAGGGTCCGGAGTACCGGCAGCCGGCGCCTGGCCGGATGGAGGAGCGGGTCAAGGAGTACGTCGATTGGGTCGGCGCGGCTCGCACCGGCGGCGTGGTGGAAGGGGGAGAGAAGCTGCGCGATGGAGACGACGTCGCGGTCCAGCCGGACGGATCCGCGGGAATGGCGCCTGCGGCGCCGGGTGGATCGAAGCTGGCGGGGTACTTCCTCATCCGTGCCGCGGATCAGCCGACCGCCATGGCCATCGCCCGCACCTGTCCGCACCTGCGGCACGGCGGCAGCATCGTGCTGCGGGAGATCGAGCCGACCTAGGCGACGCCGCTGCCCGCCAGCACCGCGCGCAGCGCCTCGAAGAACCGCTCGATCTCCGAGTCTCCGATCGCGGTCGAGATCGTGCCCACCCCACGAGGGTCGATCAGCACTCCTTCGTTATAGAGCCCCAGGAAGATCCGGTGCCGCACCTGGCTGTCGGCCGGATGGATCCCGAAGAGGGAACCGAGCCCGGTAACCTTCGACTGGATGCCGGCCTCGCCGAGCTCGTGCGCCAGCCCGGCCCTGACCCGGTCGCCCTTGCGGTTGATCTCGGCAATGGCGTTCCGGGTCAGCAGCTCCAATGTCGCGAGACCCGCGGCGAGGCTGACCGGGTTGGCGTTGTAGCTGCCGGGGTGGGGAATCGCCGGGGGACCTTGGGACGGATCGAACAGCGCCATGATCTCCTCCCGGCCGCCGAATGCGCCCAGCGGGAAGCCGCCGCCGATCAGCTTGCCGAGACAGCACATGTCCGGGGTCACGCCGTAGTACTCCTCCGCCCCGCCGTAGGCGACCCGCAAGCTCACGACCTCGTCGAAGATCAACAGGATGCCGAGCCGCCTGGTGACCGCGCGCATCCGCTCGAGGAATTCGGCGTCGAGCGGGATCATGCCCGCCGATCCCTGCACCGGCTCGATCAGCAGTGCCGCGATGCCGCCGGCGGACTGCTCCATGATCCGCTCCGCCCCGCCGGCGTCATCCGCTGGGAGCACGACCAGATCGGGATGCACCGTCCCCATCACGTCTTCGGCGGTGCCGTGATAGCCTCCGCCGAGTTTCGCCAACAGCCGGCGGCCCGTGAATCGGCGGGCGGCGCGGATGGCCATCATGACCGCTTCGGTGCCGGAGTTGGTGAAACGGACCCGCTGGAGCGAGCCGATCCGCTCCACCAGGTGCCGGGCGAATCGGAGCTGGATGTCGGTGGGGCCGGGAAAGCTGGTTCCCTGGTCGAGCTGCCGGCGGATTGCGGCCACGACGGCAGGCTCCATGTAACCGTGGACCAGGACGGAGTGATTGCCGGTGAAGTCCAGCAGCCGATTCCCGTCGAGATCCACCACCCAGCAGCCCTCGCCGCGCTCGAACGCGGCCGGGTACGGCGGATAGAACAGGGTGCTTCGGGAATCGCCTCCCGGCAGGTAGCGTCGGCTCTCCTCGAAGAGGCGGGCCGACGCCGGGGTCCGCAGTTTGTATCGTTCTTCTTCGGTCACTGCAGCTCGAAGCCCTCTTTCAGAACCCAGACTTTCATGGCGAAGTAGAGTCGGATCATCATCTCGTGGTCGTCGGAGCTCACCAGGACCACCAGCTGTTTGCCGTCGGTCCCCCGGGTGCTGCGCACCCGCTCCTTGGCGCGCATCCGGCCTTTGAGCGGCTCGAACCAGCGGGGGAGGCTGCCGCGCTGGTCGCCCCGGACCACGCGCTTGGTGCGGTTGCCGCGCGGATCCTCGCTGGCGCGGCCCGCCGGTGGGACCGCGAGGGCCACCTTGCAGTATCGCTTGCCTCGGGCCTCGCCCTTGGTGGCCTTCTGAAACTGGAGTGAACGGTAGGTCAGCGCTTTCCAGGTCTGGAGCGGAGGGGTGCTGAGGGGGCGGATCTCCACTCGTCCATCCGAGTCATCCGGCACCCGGGCGACGAACTCCCACCGGTTCTTCCCCGCGAGATTGCCGTCGGTCACGCCGAAGACATGCTCGGTCCCGCGCACCGGCGCCTGGCGGCCACCCTTGAAGAAACTCCACTTCGCTTTCCGCACCTCGCCCGGCTCCACCGTCACCTGGTCCAGCCGATACCGCTTCCGCGATGCCATCGGTCGCCTCCTGGTACTGGGTGGAAGGAGCTTGCCGACGTCGCAGAAGCATACCTGACCTCACTCGTCAGCCCAATACGAGGGGCCTCCAAGCCCAGAGGTCGGCGCCATTTAAAAAGGAACGGTTCGGTGGGCTACTCGACGACGACCTCGGCGACCTGGCCGCCGAATTCGGTGATGACCGCCCGGGTGCCTGGGGGTGCCTGCCATTCGCCGCCGTCGATCCGGATGGCCAGGCGGTGCAGTCCCGGCGCGACGGGAAGCAGGACCCGCCACCCATCTACGCCCCAGCGCTGAAGCGCGACCGGCTTCCAGTCCGTGAAGTCCCCGGCCAGCTCGACGCCCTCGGCCTTCGGCGCCTGCACCACGATCTCCCGGCCGGCCGACAGCGGCGGGCCGATCCGGAACGGTGCGGTCGCGGTGGCCACGGGCAACGTCGGGAGCACGACCGGAAGCGAGGAGCCGACCTTGAGCCGCAGGCCGAGCGCGAAGTAGCGCGCACCCGGCACTGAGGTCACCGGGTCGGACGCGGATCGGCCGGCGGCGCCGACCAGCGCGAGCGAGGGGGAGATGCTCCGTGACGCGCTGACGCCCCAGATGGTGATCTCGGGTGTCGTGCGGCTGAATCGCCGTCCCACCAAGGCATCGATCTCGACCGACCGGATGCGCCACCGTCCCGAGACCACGGCGTCGGTCAGTGCTACTCGATCGACCTGGTTGGTCTCGGTTGGGATGGGACTACTGCCTTCGAGCGAATCCCGGGGGCCGTTCGGCCCGAACATCAACGAGCGATCGACTGTCGTGTTGGCGAGGGAGAACTCGAGTTGGACGCTGCCGAGGTTCGCCGAGCCACCGATTTCACTGCGCTCCATCGGGCGGCGGGCTCCCAACGCGGAGGCCTGGCCCAGATAGCGGCCGATCCAGACCCGGGTGCCTGCGCCCGGGGTGACGTAGGCCCGGACTCCTCCGGTGAAGATGGTCGCGCCGCGCGCACGGTAATGGCTGGTCCACTCCGCGTTCCCGGTCGCCTCCAAGTGGAAGGCGCCCACGGCCGGCGAGCGCAGGGTGGCGGCGGTGCCGCCCTGGAAATTCCAGCGCCCGGCGGGCGCGTCGGAATAGACCCCGGTGCCGGCCAGCTCCAGCGGCCCGCTGAAATAGCGCAGGGTCGGGGCGATGGAAGCGATGCCGCCCGGAATCGCTCGGTCGGGCCGATAGGTCCCCGCGCCCATGTCGAGCGTGCCCGCGAGCTGCGCCGAGGCATCCGGTGCTGCCCAGGCCGACCAGATCAACAGCAGGGTCCAGCGTCCCGCGCGCGTCATCGCTCCACCGGAGGATCGGCCGCAGGCTGGAGCGCCGGCCGGCCGACCGGGGCACCCGCCCCGCCCCGCCGTTGGAGCTGCACTTGGCGGCGCAGCGCGACGAAGTCGTCGTCGGGCCGGCCGCTGCGGGCGAGATCGAGCACCGACTGGGTGGCCTCGTCCGGCGGCATGCCCTCCGCCACGAGATCGGTCAGGACCGCGATCGGCACCACGAGGGGGCGCCCCGATCGCAGCGATTGCAGCCGGCGCAACGCGGTGGGAGGCAGCCCCGCCCGGAGCGCTCCCGCCGCGGTGGTCAGCTCCGCGTCGCTCGCGGTGCCGCCCAGGGCTTCCCGCGCCCGCCCCAGCTGGCCGTGCAGGGCTCCGACGGCCGCGACGATCCGGTCCCCGCTCGCTCCGAGCGTGCGTCCCTCCAGCGCCTTCTGCACCAGTGGTTCGGTTGGAAGGCCCGCGCGCCGTGCGGAGTCGACCACCGCCTGCACCCCGGCCGCGGTGGCGGTGTCGAGCCGCTCGGTGAGACGCGCGTCCTGCGCCGCCGCCGCCGCCGGCAGGCCGAGCATGAGGAGAACCGTGAAAGCGCGCGCCAGGGTCATCGCTAGCTCACCGTGAGGACCGAGACCGGCGCACCGAAGTCGCTGCCCGCGGCCGGCGGCTCGCTGGGATCCCGCTCCCAGCGGCGGCCGTCGATCAGGAATGTGTAGTGGTAGCGTCCCGGCTTGAGCCGCAGCTCCACCACCCAGGTGCCGGTATCTCCCGCCGGGCGAAGCGGCGTGGCGGCGGGATCCCAGTCGTTGAAGTCTCCCACGACCGCCACTCGCGACGAGGCCGGCGCGTCGAGATGGAGATAGACCGGGCGGGCGTCTCCCGCGGCGACCGGCTGGGTGACCGCGGAGACGCCCCCCTGGGGCGACTGGTTCGAGATGCGGAGAGTGACCGCGAGCAGGAGGCCGGCCGCGATCGCGGCGCCGGCGATCCAGGCGCCCCAGCGGTGACCTTGGGGTGCGGCCTGCCATCCGGCGGCTTCGGTCCGGAGCTGGTCCAACACCCGTTGGTCCAGCGCCGGGTCGAAATGGACCGGACGCTTGAGCTCCGAGACCGCCCGCTGCAGCAGGTCGTCGTGGGTCAAATCGTCGCGCTCAGCCGGCATGGACGTCTCGCAGCAGCTCGCGGAGCTGGTCGCTGGCGCGCTTGACCCGCATCCGCAGCGCCGGTTCCTTCGCCCCGGTCATCTCCGACATCTCGGCGTATTCCAGTCCCTCTACGTAACGCAGCAGAAACGCCTCGCGGTAGTGGGGACGGAGCTGGCCGAGCGCCAGGCCGATCTCGTCCCGCCATTCGAAGGAGTCGGGTCGCTCACCGTTCGACGCCACGTCCTCGGGAAGCTCGGCGTCGAAGCGCCGGTCGCGCTGGAGCCGGCGCCGGACCGTCCGGCAACGGTTCACCAGGATGCGGAACAGCCAGGCCCCGAATCGCTCCGGCTGCCGGCATCCGGCCAGCCCGCGGTAGGCCCGGACGAAGCTGTCCTGCAGCGCCTCCTGGGCGTCCTCACGATTCCCCAGCATGTGAAAGGCGTAGCGTCCGAACTTGTCCCGATATCGCCCCATCAGGGCGGCGTAGGCACGGAGGTCCCCGCTCAGCGTGCGGGTGACCAACGCGGCATCGCTGTCGCTCATCCTTGCTAGACCAACGCCGGACTCCGGTTGTGACAGCGGGGGTTGCCGGGCCAGGGATTCGGTCACACGGAGTCTCGCGCTGAGGTCTTGTCTGCTGTGGCGTGGAGCCTATCCCGAATACCGGAGAGACGACGATGCATCGCCTGGTACTTGCACTGGCGGCCTGGGCCCTGGGGGTCGCGGCCTGCACCAGCTCGGAGATCGGACCGTCCGGCCCTCCGGGCACCGGCTCGACCTCGGTCTTCCTCACCGATGCCCCCTTCCCGTTCGACCGCATCGATCGCGTAGATATCCATGTCGTGGACATAGGGTTATCCCCCCAGGCCGACACCTCCCAGGGTCCGCCCGGCTGGATCACGGTGGCCTCACCCGACCGGGTCTTCAACCTGCTCGATCTCCAGAACGGGATCACGGCCCTGTTGGGTGAGGCGGAAGTGCCACCGGGGCAGTATCGCGCGGTGCGGGTGACCTTCGATCCCGCCCTGTCCAGCATGACCGATGTGAACGGCGGGCACCCCGCCATCAACTGGCAGGCGAAGGGCGAGACGCCGACCCTGTTCGGGCTGGTCGAAGAGCCGATGGCTATCGATGAGAACGGCGAGGACATCGTCATCGACTTCGATGTGGGCCGCAGCTTCCTGCCGGACAACGGAGACGGGTTCATCTTTATCCCCTTCCTCAGGGCCATCACCCGCGCCGGTTCGGGCGCCATCGCCGGCACGCTGATCAACGCCCACGGCGGGACCCCGATCCCGCTCGCCGCGGTCAGCATCCACTACGCCTTCGACTCCAGCTCGGCCGTCGGGCCGCTGGTCGCGACCTCGCGGACCAACGCCTCGGGCCAATTCACCGCGTCATTCCTCCGTCCGGGCCGCTACACCGTAGTGCCCGAGGACCTGGCGCGGCACGCCGTCGGGCCAACCCGGTCGGTGGTGGTGCGCGCTGGGGAGACGGCCGAGGCGGGGGAGTTCAGATTCTAGGCCGTGGGAATAACAACGCTGTCACCCTGAGCGGAGCGAAGGGGACCATGCTGGAGATGGTCCTCTCACTGCGTTCAGGGTGATAGCTGGCTGCATCTCCCATCCCGCCTCCTCCGTACGGCTTGGATGGACCGCCGCCAAGTTCTGCGTCTCGCCGGGCCGCTCATTGCCGGTCTGGCCGCGGCCTGCCGCTCCGGCCGTGATCCCGACCGGCCCGAGCCGCTCGACCCCGCCGACCGGCCACGGCTGAACCGCGCCGGGCAGCTCACGAGCCGGCCACACCCAGCCGCCGGCGGTACTCCTCCAACAGGCCTCCTTCCTCTCCAGCTCAGCGGCTCCGACCGGGATGGCGTCGTCTATGTTCCGCCATCCTACCGGCCGGACCTGCCGGCCACCCTGGTGGTCTCGCTCCACGGTGCGGGCGGGAGTGGGCTGTCGAGTTTCCGGCGCCGGCTCCGCCCGCTGGCCGAGGAAGCCGGCCTGATCGTGCTCGCTCCCGACTCCCGCGGTCCCACCTGGGACATCGTCTCCGGCGCTTTCGGCCCCGACGTGCAGTACCTCGATCGTTCGCTGGACCTGGTGTTCGCCCGGTACGCCATCGCCCCCTCGCGGGTCGCGGTCGAAGGATTTTCCGACGGCGCCTCGTATGCGCTGACCCTGGGCCTGCTTAACGGCGACCTCTTCGGCCACGTCATCGCTTTCTCTCCTGGGTTCGTCGCCGACGGCTCGCGCCGTGGCAAGCCGCGGATTTTCATCTCCCACGGCGTCCAGGACCGGATCCTCCCGGTGGATCTCTGCAGCCGGCGAATCGTCCGGGCGCTTCGCCGCGACGCGTACGATGTCCGCTATCTCGAGTTTGCGGGCGGGCACACCGTTCCCGCCGACACCGCCCGTGAGGCCCTCGCGTGGCTCTCGCGTCACGGGTGAGTGAACGGGCTTGGCTTTGGCCAACGTTCAATCCATACTGAACGTGCAATCGGGACGCATCGTCCGCGCACGAGCACCCCAGGGAGACCGATGGACCCCCGCACCCAGCGCTTTACCGACCGGCTCGCCGTGCTGTTCGAGAACGACGGGCAGCCACCCATCGCCGGACGAATCTTCGCCCTCCTTCTCCTGAGCGACGACGCGCTCAGCCTCGACGACCTGGCCGGCACGCTCGGCGTGAGCAAGGCCAGCGCGAGCACCAACGCCCGCCTGCTGGCCCAGCTCGGGGTGGTGGAGCAGGTCCGCCGGCAAGGCAGCCGCCGGGACTACTATCGGATGGCCACCGACCTCTTCGAGCGCTCGATGGCCCAGCGCCTGGCGCGCTGGCGGTCGTTCACCGAGGTGATCGGCGAGGGCCGCCGTACGCTGCCGCTGGCAAGCGTCGAAGTTCGCCACCGGCTGGAGCAGTACGAGAGCGGATTCAGCTACATGGCCGATGCGATCGGCCGCGCGATGGTGCAGTGGCGCGGGGTTCCGTCCCGCCGCCTGGCTCGCGCCGGGTCCGCGAGGTGAGGATCGGGGTGGCGGCGTCGGCGCTCCTCCTCGCGGGGTGCGCGGGAACTCCGAGTGTCTCCGGCGTGCGTGGCGCGTCACCCTCGCCGGAGGTGCCCTGGACGCCGCCGGCGGAGGCGGTGCCGCGTGTCGAGGCCGCCGACACCTCCGCGCGGGCGGCCGTCCCCAAGGACCTGGCCGAGCGGATCCGGCGGCTCACCCTGACCGAGATCGTCGATCTCGGCCTGCGGAACAATCCCGCTACCCGGCTGGCCTGGGCCAATGCGCAGGCGGCCGCGTCGGTCTATGGCTCCGAACGCGGCGCCTGGCTGCCGTCGATCGACGCCCAGGTCGATGCCACCCGGCTCAAGACCGCGGCGAGCCAGGGCCGCACGGCGGTCGAGCAGTCGGTGCTCTCGCCCAGTGTCACGCTCAACTACCTGCTGTTCGACTTCGGCGGGCGGACCGGCAGGGTGGCCGGCGCCCGGCAGCAGCTCCTCTCCGCCAGCTTCCTGCACAACGCTTCGATCCAGGACGTGGTGCTCCAGGTTCAGGTAGCCTACTTCCGCTATCTGGCCAACCGGGCGCTGCTCGAGGCACAGCGCACCACCGTCGAGGAAGCCCGCACCAACCTGACCGCGGCGGAAGAGCGCCGCCGGGTCGGCGTTGCCACGGTGGCGGACGTGCTCCAGGCCCGCACCGCCGCCAGCCAGGCGCAGCTCGATCTCCAGACTACGGAAGGCGACGTCCAGACCACCCGCGGCGCGCTGGCGCTGGCGCTGGGGTTGCCGGCGAACCTGCCGTACGACGTGGATTCCAGTGCCGCCGTCGCCCCGGTAGCGCCGCTGGCGGACAGCGTGAACGCGATCATCGCGACCGCGCTCCAGGGCCGGCCCGACCTGGCGGCCAGCCGCGCGGAGGTGGAGGCCGCCCGGGCCGGCATCCAGGAGGCGCGGGGGGCGCTCTTCCCCTCCCTGGGCTTCAGCGCCACTGCGGGGCGCACCTACGCGACCACCATCCCGGACGGCGCCGACAGCTACTCGCTGTCGCTCGGTCTCTCCATCCCGATCTTCAACGGGTTTTCCCGGCAGCACGACCTCCGCGCCGCCGAGTTCGGGGCGGAGGCCGCCCGCGCGCGCAACGAGTCGCTGCGGCAGGAGGTCGTCTTTCAGGTGTTCAGCGCCTACTACGCGCTCCAGACGGCCACCCGCCGCGTCCGCACTTCCGAGGACCTGCTGGCGAGCGCGACCCAGTCCAGCGAAGTCGCCCGCGGCCGCTACAAGGCGGGCGTCGGCTCCGTCCTCGACCTGCTGGCGGCGCAGAGCGCGCTGGCCGACGCCCGCGCCCAGCAGGTCGATGCCCGGCTGCAGTGGAGCGTCTCGCTGGCCCAGCTGGCCCACGATGCCGGCGTGCTCGACCCCCGGGAAGAGCGTCCGCTTCGACTCACTCCAGATACCACCACGAGCGCGCCCCGATGATCCGACGGCTCCTGCCGGCTTCCCTCGTTCTCCTCGCGGCCTGCAGCCAGCAGGCCGCGCCGCCCCAGCCGCGGGTCCCGGTCACCGTGGGCTCCGTGGAGCGGCGCGACGTTCCCTTCGAGCTGGCCGCCACCGGGACGGTGGAGCCGTTGCAGACGGTCGCGGTGCAACCGCAGGTGGGCGGCCCGATCGTGCGGATCGCGTTTCGCGAAGGCCAGGACGTCGAGCGGGGGCAGGTGCTCTTTCAGATCGACCCCCGGCCGTTCCAGGCTGCGGTGGCTCAGGCCGAAGCGATCCTCGCCCGCGACCGGGCCACCGCGTCCAACGCCGAGCAGGAGGTCAAGCGCTACGCGGAGCTCGCCGAGCGCGAGTACGTCACGGCGCAGCAGTACGACCAGGCCCGCACCACGGCCGCGGCCGCGGCCGCGACCCTCGCCGGGAGCGAGGCCGCAGTCGATGAGGCCCGGCTCAACCGCCAGTACGCCACGATTCGGGCGCCGATCTCGGGGCGCACCGGCAGCCTGCGGGTGCGCGAGGGGAATCTGGTGCGCTCCGCCGACGCGACTCCGCTGGTCACCATCAACACGATCCGCCCGATCCTGGTGCGGTTCGCGGTCCCGGCGGCCAACCTGCCGCTGATCCAGCGCTATCGAAACGAGAAGCTGGTGGTTCGGGCCGAGCCGGTGGGAGGCGGGCAGGCGAGCGAGGGCGAGCTCAACTTCGTGGACAACGCGGTGGATACCACCACCGGCACGATCCTGCTCAAGGCGAGCTTCGTCAACACCGACGGCGCGCTCTGGCCGGGAGAGTTCGTGAACGTGCGGCTCCGGCTCTACCTGGAGCGTGACGCGCTGGTGGTGCCGGCCACCGCGGTGGTGGCCGGCCAGCAGGGCAGCTTCGTGTTCGTGGTCGGGCGCGACACCACGGCCGTCACCCGGCCGGTCAAGCAGGGCCGCACGGCCGGCGAGCTCACCATCATCGAAGGCGATCTGCAGCCCGGCACGCCGGTCGTCACCGACGGCCAGCTCCGACTGAGGCAGGGCTCCAAAGTCCAGATCAAGGCGGCAGCCGACAGCGCCGCGGGGAGGACCCAGTGAACACCGAGCTCTTCATTCGACGGCCGGTCATGACCACGCTGATCATGGCCGGCATCCTGATCTTCGGCCTGGTGGCCTACCGGCTCCTGCCGGTGAGCGATCTGCCCGCGGTGGACTACCCCACGATCTCGGTGAACGCCAGCCTCCCCGGGGCCAGTCCGGAGACCATGGCGTCCTCGGTCGCCACCCCGCTGGAGAAGGAGCTCTCGACCATTCCCGGCATCGAGGTCATGACCTCGAGCAGCACCCAGGGCGGCACCTCCATATCGCTCCAGTTTGCCCTGAGCCGGAGCATCGATGCCGCCGCCCAGGACGTGCAGGCGGCGATCTCCCAGGCCCAGCGCCAGCTTCCGCGCGACGTGCTCCCGCCCAGCTTCCGCAAGGTCGATCCCTCGTCCTCTCCGATCCTGTTCTACGCCCTGCGGTCGCAGACGCTGCCGCTGCCGCAGCTCAACGAATACGCCGAGACCTTTCTGGCCCAGCGGCTGGCGACCGTCGATGGCGTGGCGCAGGTGCAGGTCTATGGGTCGATGAAGTACGCGGTGCGGATCCAGCTCGATCCCCAGCAGCTCGCCGCGCGCAGCATCGGGATCGACGAGGTGGCCACCGCGGTCAGCAACGGCAACGTCAACCTGCCGACCGGCATTTTGTGGGGCACCGACAAGGCCTACTCGGTGGAAAGCCAGGGCCAGCTCACCGACGCCAAGGCCTTCCGCAACCTGGTGGTGGCCTACCGGGACGGCGCCCCGGTCCGGCTGGGCGACCTCGGCCGCGTGGTGGACAGCGTGCAGGACACCAAGCGGGCCAGCTGGTTCAACGGCCAGCGCGCGGTGGTGCTGGCCATTCAGCGGCAGCCGGGCACCAACACTGTCGCCGTCGCCGAGCGGGTGAAGGCGGCGGTGTCCGAGCTGCGCTCGCAGATTCCGCCATCGGTCGAGATCGCGACGCTGAACGACCGGTCGCTGACGGTGAAGGCTTCGGTGGACGACGTGAAGTTCACCCTCTTCGTGGCGCTCTGCCTCGTGGTGATGGTGATCTTCCTCTTCCTGCGCAATTTCCGCGCGACCGCGATCCCGGCGCTGGCGCTCCCGATGTCCCTGATCGGCACCTTCGCCGTGATGTACCTGCTGGGCTACAGCCTCGACAACCTCTCGCTGATGGCGCTGACGCTGGCGGTCGGCTTCGTGGTGGATGACGCGATCGTGGTGCTGGAGAACATCGTCCGCCACATCGAGAAGGGCGAGCCGGTCATGACGGCCGCCATCACCGGTTCCCGGGAGATCGGGTTCACCGTCGTCTCGATGACGATCTCGCTGGTGGCGGTGTTCATCCCGGTGCTGTTCCTGGGGGGGCTGATCGGGCGGCTGTTCCAGGCATTCGCGGTGACCATCGGCGTGGCCATCCTGGTCTCGGGTGTCGTCTCGCTTACCCTGACGCCGATGCTCTGCAGCCGCTGGCTCAAGGCCAAGGGCGACGAGGAGGAGAAGCACGGGCGGTTCTACCAGGCCACCGAGCGCGCCTGGGTGGGCTCGCTCTCGTTCTACGAGCGGTCGCTGGCCTGGGTCATGGATCGGCGCGGCCTCGCGCTCGCGTTCAGCGCGGTGATTCTGGTCGGCACCGTCGTGCTCGCGCGACTGGTCCCGAAAGGCTTCATCCCCAGCGAGGATCAGCTGCAGCTCCAGGGCACGACGGAGACGGCGGAAGGCACCAGCTACGACGCGATGGTGAAGCACCAGCGCGCCGCCGCGGCGATCGTGTCGGAGGATCCCAACGTCGATGGCTTCATGTCGGCGGTGGGCGTGGGCGGCCGCACCGGCACCATCAACCAGGGCCGGCTCATCATCCACCTGAAGCCCCGGGGCGAGCGGGAGCTGAGCGCCGACGAAGTGGCCCGCTCGCTCTCCCAGAAGCTCGCCGCGGTGCCGGGCATGCGGGTGTTCATCCAGAACCCGCCGGTCATCAACATCGGGGGCCGGTCGTCCAAGAGCGAGTATCAGTTCACCCTCACCAGCTCCGACATGGAGGCGCTGTACGATGGCGCCGCCGCGCTGGAGCGCCGCCTCGGCCAGGTGGACGGGCTGGCCGACGTGACCAGCGATCTCCAGATCAAGAACCCCCAGGTCCGAGTGGAGATCGCCCGCGACCGCGCGTCGGCCCTCGGCATCGACGTCAACCAGATCGAGAGCGCGCTCTACAACGCCTACGGCGCGCGGCAGGTCAGCACCATCTACACGCCCAACGACCAGTACTGGGTGGTGATGGAGCTGCTGCCGGAGTACCAGCGGGACCTGTCGGCCATGAACCTGCTGCACCTCACCGGCCGGCAGGGCGTCTCGGTGCCGCTGGGCAGCCTCGCCAAGGTGGAGGAGGGCACCGGGCCGCTCACCGTGAACCACTCGGGCCAGCTTCCCTCGGTCACCCTCTCCTTCAACCTCGAGCCCGGGACGTCCATCGGGACCGCGGTCGAGCGGGTGGAGGCCGCCGCGCGGGAAGTGTTACCCTCCACCGTGAGCACTAGTTTCGCCGGCACCGCACAGGCGTTCCAGCAGGCGCAGGCGGGGCTCCTGGTCCTGCTCGTGCTGGCGATCGTCGTGATCTACCTCGTGCTCGGCATGCTGTACGAGAGCTTCATCCACCCGCTCACGATTCTGTCGGGACTTCCGTTCGCGGGGTTCGGGGCGCTGCTGGCGCTGCTGCTGCTGGGAATGGACCTCAGCATCTACGCCTTCGTCGGCGTCATCATGCTGGTCGGCATCGTGAAGAAGAACGCGATCATGATGATCGACTTCGCGATCGAGGCGGAGCGGAACCACGGCAAGAGCGCCCACGACGCGATCCTCGAGGCCGCCAGCGTTCGGTTCCGGCCCATCATGATGACCACGATGGCGGCGCTGATGGGCACGCTGCCGATCGCGCTGGGCCACGGCGCCGGCGCCGAGTCCCGGCGCCCGCTCGGCGTGGCGGTAGTGGGCGGCCTCTTCTTCTCCCAGATCATCACGCTGTACATCACGCCCGTGATCTACACGTACTTCGATGCGCTCCAGCACCGGCTGGGTCGGCGCAAGGCTAAGGCCCCCAGCCTCGCTCCCACCGCGGAGCAGCCGGCGCCGGCCGGCGCCATGGCTCGCGTCAGGGAGGTGTGAGGAAGGCCTCCGCAATCGCCCGGCGCACCCGGTCGCCGAGGGGCGCGCCCGTTGCGTTGGAGAGGATGGCGATCACGAGGTCGTCGTCGGGATAGACCGCGAGCCAGCTCGCGATGCCAGGGCCGCCGCCGGGCTGGAGCATCAGCCGGCGGCGGTCTTCTTCCAGGGACTGGAAGCCGAGCGCGTAGCCGGCCGGGGTGCCGTCGGCGAGGGGGACGGGGGTGAAGATCTCACGACGGGAGCGCTCAGAGAGGTAGCCGGGCCGCAGCAGCGCCGCGCCGAACTTCGCAAGATCTTCAGCCGTCGAGAGCAACCCGGCGCCGGGAAGCTTGAAGCTCGGATCCACCGGAGGCGCCCGCTGGAAGCCGCCGTTGCCGGTGCGCAGGTAGAACGTTGCCCGCCCATCTGCGGGATGACGGGGATCGTTGGGGACCGTCGCGGCCATGCCCACTGGCTCGAAGACCATCCGCCGCATCAGCTCGCCGTACGGCTCTCCCGTCACCTGCTCCAGAACCCGCCCCACGATGGTGAACAGTCCCGTCGCGTACGCCGTCGCGGTGCCGGGCTCGAAGTCGAGCGGCTCCGCGGCGATCGGGCGGTACGCGCTGTCAAGCGTGGGGAAGTGCGCGGTGGTGTAGTAGTGCCGGTCGGCGAAACCGTCGCCGATTCCGCTCTGATGCACCCCGATCCGGCGCACGGTGATGCCGTGGCCGCGATGAGGAAAGCCGGGAAGATAGGACTCTATCGGGCGGTCGAGATCGAGCCGGCCGGTGTCCGCCAGGCGCAGCGCGGCGGCGAGCGTGAGCGTCTTGGAGATGCTGCCGATGCCGAATCGGGTGGCCGGTGTCGCCGGGTCGCCGGTCTGGAGGTCGGAGACTCCGACGGCATACGACCAGACGGTCTTGCCGCCGATGGCCACGGCCACCGCCGCGCCCGGCGCAGCGCCGTTCCGCACCGCTTCGTGGAAGACCTGCCTGGCTGCGGCGGCGCCGGCATGCTGCTGGGCGTGGGCCGAAGCAGCCACCAGCGCCAGTGCGGCCAGGGCAGCGGCGCACCCGCGCATCGAACGCCTACTCCGACCGGCTGCCCGGTGCGGTCCCGCCGGCGAACTCCACGGTCGTGGCATAGCCGTCGGTACTCACCAAGGCCTGGAGCAGGCGGCGGGCGCTTTCCTCGGTCTGGCGGGCCAGCTCGATCTCGCCGGCGCTCTTCACCAGCTGATCCCGGGCCATGCGGAAGATCTGGTCGCGGTCCGACGGCCGGAACGGATTCCAGAGTCCGCGTTGCTCGTCGTAAGTCTTCAGGTCGGTGACCTCCACGCTCATCACCGCGGCCGGCGGCAGGATGAGCCGGATCGTCTTGGCCTCATGATCGACCCGCACGTCGAGTCCCCGGTCGAGATCGAATCCCGCCAGCACCCGTCCGCTGACCACGACCAGGCTCCGCTTGGTCGAGCCGAGCAGCCGGTTCTCGTAGACCACCACGTCCCGCACCGAGGTCTCGCTGGTCACCAGCTGGGCGACCGCGCGGGTGCGCTCGATCACCACCGATTGATCGACCGACGTCGAGCTCCGAAGCGGCAGCAGCCGGCCCACGCCGGTGGTCGCCCGCCCGCCGAGCCAGACGAAGAGCCCGAGCGCGATGATCGCCACGATCGCGGGAACCACCCGGCTGGCCGCGCGATCGCGCTCGTCCGGTGTCATCGGCACTCCTGCTCGAAGCGCTGCACGACCTGGAGCCGGTTCTCCATCGCCCCTGATTGGGCGGCGATTCGCCAGCCGAACTCCCGTCGCGTCGCCGAGGAGTCCGCGCCTCGGGCCACCGCGACCTTCCACTGGGCACAGTAGGCGGGCAGCTCCGCGTCGATGACGGCTCTCGCACTGGTCAGGGTGGCGAGGAACGCGTCGCAGCTGTCGAACGCCGCCGCCTGCTCCCGGTGTACCGACTCGTGCGCTTCGATCTCCTCGATCAGCGACGAATCACGGATGTCAGGACGCAGTCGGGTGATCGCGCTGCCCGCCTCGCAGCTGGTCAGGCCCAGGAAGTCGTCGGGCGTCGCGGCGCGCTGCGCTGCGGCTCCGGATGGCGCCAGGAGGATGAGGAGGATTACCGCGAGGAGATACCGCATCGGGACCGCCCGTCACTTCCAGGCGCCGAGGGCCTGCCGCACCGCGACCATCTGCCCCAGATGGTAGGCGGTGTGGTCGGCGACCAGGAGCAGCTCTCGCAGGTAGGTCTGCCCGCTCCCGTGGGGAATCCGGGCAAAGAGGTCGATCTTGGGATCCCGGGCCATGGCCGCCAGCCCGTCGCGATCCCGGCGGTAGGCGGCGAGGCTCCGGGCCACGGCGTCAGCGCTGGGCCGGTCCGATGCCGCCGGCCAGTAATCGTCCGGCCACCGCGGCTGGGTGTAGTCCGGGTTCCGGCAGAAATCGAGAATGTCGAGCTGGGTCAGTCTCAGGTGCTCCAGGAGCTGCCACAGCGTGTGCGGGAGACCGGGCGCCGCCGTGGCCCATCGGTCGGCCGGCATGCCCTCCACGACCCGGTCGAGGTCGGCGTGGGCATCCTCCCAGGCCAGCAGGTCGGCGACCTGGTCCCGCAGCGCGCGGTCGCTCATGGTGCGGGATGAGGCCGGTCACAGCGCGGCCCGGTCCCGCCGCCTAGTCTGGCTGCAGTCACGACCATCCTCCGGAGGCGATATGGCGTTCGTCTGGGACCTGATCCAGCAGATTCAGCTCCACAATACGAAATCGCGGGCCAAGTCGGCCAGCTCGCGGGCGAAGACGGCACAAGCCAGGGCGAAGGCAGCCGAGGGCCGGGCGAGATCGCTCGAGCTCCGGCTGGAGGAGCTGGAGGAGGAGGTCGGCCACATGCGCACGACGCTGGCGGTGCTGCTCGACCGGCTGGAACGGCGCTTCGGCCCCGACGGCGAGCGGGTGGGACAGGCCCAGGGTACGCCCTAGGGGCAGGCCCACTCGATGCCGCCGATCCGATCGACGACGGTGAACCGGATGCCGTGTGCCTCGCAGGCGTCCTCGAATCGGTTCTGCGCCTCGAACGAGTTCCGGTTCCAGACGTAGGTGGAGACTTCCAGGGTGCAGGCTGGGCGGTTGGTGAACCGCCCCTCCGCCATGCGGCGGGAGACTTCCTCGAGATCCGCCAGTCCCACCGACGGTCGGCCGGTCATGCGGGCTCCTGTGAGCGTTCCGATGCCTGGATTGTAACGGTGAATCGAAGTCAGCGCTTCGCCGGTTCCGAAGCTATCGCGCCGGCCTTCGGTGAGGTGTGACGCGCATCCCCCCCTGGTTGGCGGGGGACGATCAGAAGACGGTGTAGATGAACGGCGCCAGCGCGGAGCCCTGGGCGAACACCAGCAGCGCGCCGACCAGCAGCAGCACGATCAGGATCGGCAGCAGCCACCACTTCTTCCGTACCCGCATATAGGCCCAGAGCTCGGGGGCCAGTCCGCCCTTTGCCATCGATCCTCCTCCGCGTCTAGAACTGCCGCGTCAGGTCGCCGCGCGGCGTCTGTTGCCGGTCCACCCACCCGCTCGCGCCGCGGTGGGCCTCAAGGGGATTGCCGCCCAGCGCCCTGCGGACGAACGCAATCGGGCTGATGACCAGGAAGTACACGATCCCCATGAATATCGGTGTCGTGACCTTGGAGATCGCATGGGCCAGGCCCATCCAGGCCCGGTGTACCGCTCCCAGCCTGCCCGGCACCAGCAGCCCGCCGAACAGAAGCGCCCCCGCCACCGCGGCGAGCACCAGGGACGCGCGCGGGCTCCCCCGCCACCAGGCCACGCCGGCGAGAACACCGAACGCCCCCGTGAGCGTGAGGGCGAAGCGCCGTCCTTCCGCCGGGCTCAGTCGAGCGGGACTTGGGTTCGCCAATCGCCCTCCTCGCTCCACGCGGGTTGGTCCTTCTTGTCCAGGATGAAGGGCCACAGCACCAGGTGGTCGATGTTGGTCCGCATGAAGCAGCGATACGCGTCTTCCGGGGTGCAGACGATCGGCTCGCCTCGCACGTTGAACGACGTGTTGACCAGGATGGGACAGCCGGTGCGCGACTCGAAGGCCGAGATCAGGTCGTAGTACTCCGGGTTGTCCTCCCGGCTCACCGTCTGGATCCGGGCCGAGTAATCGACGTGGGTGACCGCCGGGATTTCCGAGCGTCGCACCTTGAGCTTCTCGATGCCCCAGCGGCCCTCCTCCTCGCCGGTCGTCGCCACTCGCCGGTCGGTCCGCACGGGCGCCACCAGGAGCATGTAGGGCGATTCGGCGTCCAGCTCGAACCAGTCGCCCGCCTTCTCCCGCAGCACGCTCGGCGCGAAGGGGCGGAAGCCCTCGCGAAACTTGATCTTGATGTTCATCTGGGACTGCATCGCCGGGTTCCGCGGGTCGCCCAGGATGCTCCGCGCCCCGAGCGCGCGGGGTCCGAATTCCATGCGGCCCGAGAACCAGCCGACCACGGACCCCTGCGCCAGGATGTCCGCCGTCCGCTCCACCAGATCTTCGGGCGTGGTGCAGCGGTAGACGGCGCCCACCGAGTCGAGGTAGGCGCGGATCTGGTCCGGGGTAAAGTCCGGGCCGAGGTAGGCCCCCTTCATCGAATCGCGGCTGCCCGCCTGCCGCGGCGCCGAAAGGTGGCGGTGCCAGATGAGCTGGGCGACGCCGAGCGCCCCGCCGGCGTCGCCGGACGCGGGCTGGATCCAGAGCCGCTCGAACGGACCCTCCCGGAGGATGCGCCCGTTGCCGACGCAGTTGAGCGCGACTCCGCCGGCGAGGCAGAGACTGTCCGCGCCGGTGAGGGTGTGGGCGGTGCGGGCCATGCGGAGCATGGCCTCCTCGCAGATGTCCTGGACCGATCGCGCGATGTCGAGATCGCGTTGGACCAGGTGGGTCTCCGGAATTCTCGGCGGCGCGCCGAGCAGCCGGTCGAACGCCGCGTTGGTCATGGTCAGGCCGCCGAGGTAGTCGAAGTACTTCTGGTTGAGCGTCAGCGAGCCGTCCTCCCGAAGCTGTACCACCTCGTCCAGCAGCAGCTTGACGTACTTCGGCTCTCCGTAGGGCGCGAGTCCCATGACCTTGTACTCGCCGGAATTGACCTTGAAGCCCAGGTAGTACGTGATCGCGGAGTAGAGCAGCCCGAGGGAGTCGGGCCAGTGCAGCTCGCTCAGCAGGCGGAGATCGTTGTCCTCCCCGATCCCGATCGACGCGGTCGCCCACTCGCCGACGCCGTCCATCGTGAGCACGGCCGCCCGGGCGAAGGGCGACGGATAGAAGGCGCTCGCCGCGTGGGACTCGTGGTGCTCGGCGTAGAGGATCTCGCCCGTGTAGCCCAGCTCGCTACGAAGCTGCTTGTCGAGGTAGAGTTTGTCCTTGATCCAGAGGGGCCCGGCCATCAGGAACGACCGGAAGCCGCGGGGAGCGATGCCGAGGTAGGTCTCCAGGATCCGCTCGAACTTGAGGAGCGGCTTGTCGTAGAAGCCGACCAGGTCCAGGTCGGCCACTCCGATCCCTCCGGCCCGAAGACAATACGCCACAGCCTGTTGCGGGAAGGCGGCATCCCCCTTTTTCCGGGTGAAGCGCTCTTCTTGTGCTGCCGCAACGATTTCACCGTCCCGCAGGAGGCAGGCGGCGCTGTCGTGGTAGTAGGCCGAGAGGCCCAGGATATGGGTCGTCATTTGATATGTGGGGACAGACGGGGCCACCAACGCAATCCCCACGCCGCCCGGGCGAGGGCTACCGAAAGCGGCTCCAGCGCCAGAGCACGATCTGCCACGCTCCACCCGATTCCCGCCACCGGATGGTATATCGGCTTCGATACGGCCGCTCGGCCTCCAGGAACCAGGTGCCCCGCTCCAGGAGGAAAGGCCCCTCCTGCGCCATCGCCGTGGGCACCAGCTGGGAGCCCGTGACCTGGGTCTGGCGCGCGAGGGTCTCGAGGTAGGTCGCCGCCGCTGCTCCCCCGACCGCGGTGTCGGGCTCGGGTGGCTGGACGATGAGATCCGGGTGGAACAGCGGGCCAAGCCGGACGGCGCGCCCACCCACGAATCCGGCGCCGAGCGCAACCCGGGCTCGATCCAGCGCCATCGCTTCGGCCGGCTCCGACTCCGGTCTCCCCTCGCCGCACGCGATCGCGAGGGCGAGGAGAGGGGCCACCAATCGAGAGCCGGGGCCGATCACGGTGATCGACCCCGGCGGGACTTCATGGGGAACTGGTTGGAAACACTTATCCGCTGTATGCGTCAACCGAGACGTTCAGGTCCCGCCGCAGCTCGGCATCGCCGCTGAGGAGGGTCTGCCAGGTGATCTCCGGGCCCTTCCGGGCCCCCTTCGGCACGATCTTGACCCCTTCGGGGGAGATCGTGACGGTATAGAGCTTTCCTTCGACTTCCAGCTCCCGCTTCAGGGTCTTATCGAGCTTAGTGGCCATCGGTTGGGGCCTCCAGAAGGGTTCGTGGGTCGCCCCCGAAAGATCGCCACTCCGGGCCTGTCGTCCACCCCCAGATATCAAGTCATTGTGGCCTATGGAGATAGATAGGCAGGCCAGCAGCCGACGGACGGGCAGGCGGGCAGTTTGGAGTCGATTTCGGACGGTCTGGGGTGACCTTCCGGCCTGCCCCGCTGCCCCGCTGCCCCGCTGCCCCGCTGCCCCGCCGTCTCCCCGCCTCCCCGTCTGTTATCACTCCTCCCGCAGCACCACGGCCGGGTCCATCCGCATCGCCCGGATCGCCGGGATCAGATTGGCCACCAGCGCCGTTGCCGCCAGCACGGCTGCCACCAGGACGAAGGTGGCCGGATCGGTCGCCGCCACGTCGTACAGCTGGCTCTCGATCAGCCGGGTGAGCACCAGCGCGGCCGCGAGGCCGACGCCGATCCCGATCAGCGCGAGCCGCATGCCCTGGCGGAGCACCAGCCCGAGGACATCCTTCCGGTCCGCGCCGAGCGCGATCCTGACGCCCAGCTCACGGGATCGCTGGGTGACCGAGTAGCTCATGACGCCGTAGATCCCGATCGACGCCAGGACCAGCGCGATGCCGGAGAAGAGGCTCAGCAGCATCATGGACAGCCGCCGCTGGCCCACCGACCGCGACATCATCTCCTCCATGTTGCTCACCTGCGCGATCGGCTGGTCCTGATCGACCGACCGGATCGCGTTGCGCACCAGGTTCACGTAGCGCTCCGGGTTGCCGTTGGTGCGCACCGCCACCGTCATGAAGGGCGCGGTCGCCTGGCGGTACGGGAGATAGAGCTGGATGCGGGGATCGGCGTCGAGCCCCTCGTGGGCCGTGTGTCCCACCACGCCGACCACTTCGATCCACTCGTTCTGGGTCGTGTCGGTGACTCCGTCCGGCGGACCGAAGGTGAAGCGCTTGCCGATCGGATTGTCCTTGGGGTAGTAGCGCCGCACGAACTCCTGGTCGATCACCGCCACTGGCCGGGTTCCAACGCGGTCCTCATCCGTCAGGTAGCGCCCGCGAAGAAGGGGAATCTTGAGTGTCTCGAAAAATTGGGGGCTCACGAACCGGATATCGCCCCAAGGGCCCGGTTGGTTCTCCGGCGGCTGATACCCTTCGATCTCGAAACTGCCGGTCGACCAGCTGCCGCTGAACGGCATGACGGTGGTGCCACCCGCGTTCATCACCCCGGGCACCCGCGCGATCGCCGGGAGCGCCTGCTCGAAGAAGGCGAGCTGAGCCGTGTCGCTCGGGTACTTGGACTGGGGCAGCGAGAGGTTGAAGGTGAGGAGATTCGCGGGATCGAACCCGGGATCGACCTTCTGGAGCCGCGCGAAGCTCTTGAGCAGCAGCCCCGCCCCGGTGAGCAGCGTCAGCGCCAGCGCGACTTCGGTCACCACGAGGCTCCGACGCAGCGCATGGCTTCCCCGGTCCGCCGTGGTGCCCCGCCCGCCCTCCTTGAGCGCACCCTGAAGGTTCGGCGTGGCCGTGTGGATCGCCGGAGCGAGACCGAAGAGGATCCCGGCCAGGACCGACACCGCCAGGGTGAAGATCATCACCGTGGCGTCGATGCCGATCTCGTCCGAGCGCGGGAGGTTGCCGATTTCCATCGCCACCAGCGCGCGCACGCCGGCGTACGCCAGCAGCAGGCCCACCGCGCCGCCGGCCAGCGAGACCAGAACGCTCTCGGTCAGGAGCTGCTTCAACAGCCGCTCCCGGGTGGCGCCGAGCGCGGTGCGGACGGCGATCTCCTTGGAGCGGGCGGCGGCGCGGGCCAGCAGGAGGTTGGCGACGTTGGCGCAGGCGATGAGCAGCACGAACCCGACCGCGCCGAGCAACACCAGGAGTGCGGGACGCACGCTGCCGGTGGAGGAGATGCTGAGGCCGGTGACCAGCAGGCTCCAGTTCGGCGCATACTCGTCGGGGAACTGCCGCTTCAGCTGCTCCGCGATGGTCCGCATCTCGCCCTGGGCCTGCTCGACGGTCACCCCGGGCTTCATTCGCGCGGTGAGATTCAGGAACTCGTTGGTCCGGTTCTCGGCCGTCAGCTGGTCGGGCCGGAACACGATCGGCGCCCAGATTTCCGCGTTCCGGTTGAAGAAGTCGCGAAAGCCGCTGGGCATGACGCCGACGACCTCGTAGTTCTCTCCGTTGAGCGAGATGCTGCGGCCCACGATGGCCTGATCGGCGCCGAAGACCCGCTCCCACGCGGCGTAGCTCAGGACCGCCACATGCTCCCGGCCGACCGAGTCCTCGCCCGGCTGGAGGGTCCGGCCCAGCATGGCCGGAACCCCCAGCGTGGTGAAAAATCTCCCGGTCACCCGCTGCCCTTGCAGGCGGACCGGGTCGCTCACGCCGGTGAGGTTCACCTGCCAGCCCGACTGCACCGCCATGGACTCGAACGACCGGCCCATCCGCTGATAGTCGAGGAATCCGGGCACCGAGACCGGCGCCTCCAGCTCCAGGGAGGGGTAGAGATGCTCGATCGTCACCAGCCGCCCAGGCTCGAGGTAGGGCAGCGGCCGGAGCAGCACCGCGTTGACCGCGCTGAAGATGGCCGTGTTCGCCCCGATCCCCAGCGCCAGGGTCAGCACCACGATGGCGGTGAACGTCGGGCTCTTGGCCAGCCGGCGGAGACTGTAGCGGAGGTCCTGGAGCAGGGTATCCATGCGGCGCTCATCAGGTCGGAGGGCGGACGGGACGACCCAGTTTGGACGGCAAAACCGGGGAAAAGGTTGCGGTTCCTCAGGGGCGGAGCGCGGCCGACACCGAGGTGGCGTCGGGGAAGCGCTGGCCCGGCTCCTTCTGCAGCAGCCGGCGCACCACCGCCTCGAGCCACTCGGGCGTCTCCCGCCGGGCGGCGCGGATCGACGGCGGATCCTCGAATCGCACCGCCCGGAAGAGAGTCTCGATGGATGTCGAGGAGAACGGCGGCCGGCCGGTGAGCATCTCGTGCAGCACCACGCCCAGCGCCCAGAGGTCGGTTCGGTGATCCAGGGGCGCCCCGGCCGCCTGCTCCGGGCTCATGTAGGCGAGCGTGCCGAGCACCAGTCCGGTCCGCGTGAGCTTTTCTCCGGCCATCTTGGCGATGCCGAAGTCGAGGATCCGGAGTCCGCCTTCGCTGTCGAAGATCAGGTTGGCCGGCTTGATGTCCCGGTGGATGATCCCGGCGGCGTGGGCGTGGGCCAGACCGTCGGCCACCTGGGCCGCGCAGGCGACCGCCTGAGACACCGGCAGCGGGCCCCGCCCGATCGCCGCCTTCAGCGTACCGCCCTCGTAGAACGGCATCACGATGACCAGCCGGCCGTCGTCGGCCTCTTCGATCCGATGGATCGTGCCGATGTTGGGGTGGTCGAGGCCGGTGGCGGCCTGCGCCTCGCGGTAGAATCGGCGCTTCAGCACCGCGTCGCCCGCGAGGCTCTCCGAGAGGAACTTGAGCGCGACGCGCCGGCCGGTCTCCCGCTCGACCGCCCTGAACACCACGCTCATCCCGCCGCCGCCCATCTTCTGCATCTGCCCGTAGCGGTCCCCCACGCCCGGCGCGGGCGAACGGGGAAGGTCGAAGGCGGCCGCGACGATCCGCTCCAGGCGTCCGGTGGAGTCGGCCCGGTCCGCGCTCGCGAGCAAGGCCTCGACCTCACGCTTGAGGCCGAGGTCACCCGCGGCGGCGACCTCCAGGAAGCGGGCGCGCTGCCCGGTCGGAAGATCGGCGCACTGATCGAAGAGGACCTCGATCCGGATCCGGCGGGCCTGGTCGTCGGTCATCGCTTGAGCGCGCCCCGGTTTCGCAGGATGCCTATCACCTGGTCCACCGGAATCGCCTCGACCACGTTGCCGTTGGCCCGCTGGGTCGTCGCCCGGAACAGGGAGTTGTAGATCGCCTCCTCGGTGGCTTCGACCGTCGCCTCGAACAGGCCGGACATTTCGTCGTTGCCCAGCTCCGCCGCGGTGCGGCGTGGCTCCCGAAGCCGGCGGCGCACGCCGGGATGGGTCGAGAACGCGATGACGTAGTCGCCCGAGCCGTTGTCCATCGCGGAGCCGGTGCGCCCTACACCGAGCAGGGCCCGGGCAGCGAGGCGGCGGAGGTTCCGGTCGGACAGCGGCGCATCCGTCGCCACCACGATCATGATGGATCCCTTGGCCCCCGGCGGCTCCCCCGCCATCCGCATGCCGTCCCGGCCGAGCGCCCGCCCGACCGGAACGCCGAGAATGTGGAGGTCGCCCCCGAAGTTGCTCTGCACCAGGACCCCGACCGTCCAGCTGCTGTCCGCCGCCTCGGCGCGCCGCGATGAGGTGCCGATCCCACCCTTCCATCCGAACGCCACGGTGCCGGTGCCGGCGCCGACGCTTCCCTCCTCCACCGGCCCTCCCTTGGCCCCCTCCAGCGCGGATCTCACGTGACGCTCCGTGATGGGGCGGCTGCGGATGGCGTTGAGGGCATACCCGTCGTTGGTCTCGCCCACCACCGGGTTGATCGAGCGGACCTCCTCCATGCCGGGGCGCGACAGCAGGTGGGCCACCATCCCATCGGCCGCCTTCCAGACGCACAGCGTGCAGGTCAGGAGGATCGGCGTCTCCAGCTCGCCCAGCTCCCCCGCCTGCGTGGTGCCGATCAGCTTGCCGAAGCCGTTCCCCACATGAATGGCGGCCGGCACCCGCTCCTGAAACAGATCGCCCGCATGAGGCAGGATGGCGGTGACGCCGGTGCGAACCGAGTCCCCCTCGCGGACCGTCGTCTGACCCACCGCTACACCGGCGACGTCGGTGATGGCGTTGAGCGGGCCGGGCTGGAGCACACCGGCGGCCACGCCGAGGTCGCGGGCGCGGGGTCGTTGCTGGGCTGGGGAGATGGAGACGACGAAGACGGAGAGGGTCAGGGAGAGAAGCAGGTTCATTCCGCGCGCTCCAGATCGATTCGGTAGCCCGACGACTCGCCCACGCCTTCCAGCATGCTTCGCCATTCCCGCCCGAAGCGCCGCATCACCATGACGTCGGCCTGATAACTCTCCCTCGGCAGATCCCGGAACAGCTCCGGGATCGGGCCCAGCGGCTGGAGCACCCGGCGCTCCACCACAACGTACGCCAGCGTATCACTCGCGCGTACCGCTCCGACCACCCGGCGAGGCGGCTGCGCCTGGGGGGCCGCGGCCGAGTCGCCGGCCATCGCGGCGAGCGCGGAGCGGAGCCATCGGGCGAGGACCGTGTCGGAAGAGGTGTGGGCCAGGGAGTCCACGTCGGGTACCTGGAACACCGAGTCGAGGATGAACCGTTCCCGCTGCATCCGTTGCTGTTGCCAGCGCTCGTGCGCCGCCGAGTCCAGGCCCATGGATTCGAGGCCCGGCCACTCGGTGCTCCCGAGCATGCGCAGCTGGAATACCTGGAGATTGCGGAACCGGATCAGCGCCTCGGGGTGCGCGAGGCGAATCAGCCCCGCCCAATCGCCCGCCGAATCCGCCCGCACCACGGCGCGGGCCACGCTGTCAGGTAACGGCGATGGAGGCTGCTGCGCCACCGCCCCCGCTCGGACAGCCAGGTGCAGCAGGCAGACCGAGAGGACGAGCGCGACCAGCTGGCGGGAGGATCTCACCCTCAGCCGCGGCCCGGCCGCTCGGTCGGCGCGGCGTCGCCCGGTCCCGGCAGGGCCCGGACCGAGGCGCCACCGTTCCGCTCCGCGGCCAGCAGCTCCTCGACCGAGTCATAGCGATAGATCACCGGCGCGCCCTGCTGGAACAGCCCTCCGGTGTCGGCGGTGGGACCGTAGGTGGAGTAGAGCCGCTCGCCGAGCAGCCGGAGATAAATCGTGAGCTGCCCTCGGTGGTGGGCCGAGTGGGCGATGCGCCGGGTCAGCACCCAGGCGCGGGAACGCGGCACGTCGAAGAACCGGGTCTCCCCGGCGAACCATTCCGCGGGCTCGGCCCCCAGTCGCTCGAGCCGACGGCGGGACGCCTCGGCGTAGTGCTCCAGGAAGCTGAGCTTGTCCTCCCGGCCCGGGAGGGGGGCCATCCCGGCGTCGATGCCAAGCATCCGCTGCATCCATACCTCCTCCGAGACGCACTGGTGGACCATCTGCTCCAGGGGCGTCCTGGCCAGCGGCTGAGGTCGAAAATCGAGCTGGTCGTCAGAGAACAGGGACCACACGCTGAGCGTCTTGAGGCGCTCGGTCGCGTAGGTGTCCAACAGAAAGATGTAGGGATGCACCGGCTCCCCGGCGAGAGGCGCCCGGGCCGGCGGTGTGGCCGGCCCCGGCTGTTGATCTTACTTGGTGAACGCGCCGCCCAGTCCTTTGGCCGCTCCCGCGAGGTCGGCGGTGCCGCCTCCGGCGAGTGCACTCTCCAGTTGCGTGGCGATCGGGGCGGGCAGCCTGGTCTTGGCGAAGCTGAGAACGGTCTCCACGGCGGTGCGAGCCTTGTCCGGCGCGAGGCCGGTGCGCTCGGCCACCAGCTTGATGAGCTCTTCCATAACCACCTCTGCTGAAAAAAGAAAAAGAGGGATGAACCGGTCGGGTCCACCCCCCTCAGCATAGCGAATCGGCCCTCAGTCATCCACCTCGATCTTGATGCTCGACGCCGCGATCACCCTGGGCGGCCCCGCCGACTGGACGGCTCCCCTCCCCTCGGCGCGCACCGGCCGTCCCAGCGTGACCGCGTCGGCCGTGGCCGCCAGAGTGAACAGATCGCCTTCGCCGCTGATCGCCGTCGCGCCGCTGACGAGGACCTGGGTGCCGTTGGAGAGCGTCAGGACTCCCGCGCCGACATCGACCGAGGTGACGGTCATCTCGAACTCGACCGAGGACCCGCCGGTCCCGGGACCGCCGGTCTCGGTGCGTCCGTCCACCTGGATGTCGAGCCCGAGGACGCGAAGTACAGCGCTGGTGCCGGAGCCGCCCTGGAGATTGTCGCCGTCCACGAAGATCTCGATCTTCGGCTCGTCGCTGTCGTTCTCCAGCCGGAGGTCCGCCGCGACGAAGGTCGGGTCGCTCGGCGACTGCGGCTCGCCGGAGGGGTTCCGCCGCGCTTCGATCAGCGGCCGCCGGCCCGCCTCGAGCTGGCCCCGCACCGCGGTCTCCCAGGCAGTGCGGCTCTCGTGGCTCTCCTCGTCGGTGCGGAACCGGGTGCCGGCTCCGTAGGCCACAGTGAGACCGCCGAGATCGAGCGTCACCGTCCCGGACCCCGGATCGATCGCCGAGACCGTGCTGACGATCTTCTCTTCGTTGTCGTCGGCTTCCAGATGGACTTCGCTGGCCACCAGACTGCCCGGCACCAGCTTGATCTCGATCCGCGCGCTCCCGCCGGAGCCGACCGCGCTGTCGATGCTGGCGACGGCGGAGCCGTCGGTGGGTCCGCCGGCTCCGGGGTCGGAGGGAAGGGTCAGGTCGGAGCTGCAGGCCGTGACGGTGCCCGCCGTCATGAGGGCCGCGATGGCGAGGATGGTGCGAGCTGCGAAACGCATGTTGCCTCCCGTGAGTGTCGGTCGCGCGGTCGGTTGGCCGGCTGACAGCACTCGGAAAGGCAAGCGGTGAGCCTTTGATTCTGGCTCGTAAGTCGTTGATTTGTGATGCCGAGCGAGCTAGGCCGATGTAACGCGGGAATGCAGCTGGAACGAAATGATGCAGGGACGCCCGTGCATCCTACTCCACCCCCTCCTCCAGCGTCACCGCGAAGTAGTCCAGGTTCAGCGTCCGAATCTCGCTGTGGCGGAGCACCAGGAAGTCGCCCCGGATCTCGTAGTACCGCTCGTCCGGCTCCGCCGGCCCCACCTGAGGCGGCGGTTCGCGATCCTGGCGGTCGTCCTCCAGCTTCCGCCGGTGGGCGTCGGTCAGGACGATCGTGTCGAGCGCGCCGTCCCGGTCGAAGGTGAAATCGGTGACGATGCCGCGGTAGAGGTAGCTGCCTGAGGAGTGATCCACCACCGCCGAGACATAGACTCCATCGACCGCGCGTCCCTCGGCCGCATTCTCCTGGAAGTCGAGCACCTCGCCGGTGAGCATGTAGTACCAGTAGTTGTCGAAGCGGAAGGTCTTGGTGCGGTGGTCGAGCTTGAGCCGGCGGACCGCCCGGTGCCCCAGGTTGCCGGCGAGGCCGGACGCGGCATAGAGCGACACCAGATAGCCCGCGATGCCGTGGTAGTGCCCCGCCACCGCCGTGATCACGCCGTCGAGATACTTGCTGTCGGCCCCGAAGTCGCCCACCAGCAGCAGGACCATCGCCTGGACATCGGGCTCGAACCCGAGCCGCCGCACCAGCGTGAGCCACGCCGCGTGGAGCAGCAGCGCGAACGCCACGCCGTAGGCCAGCTCCTCGGAGACGCGGCGCATCGAGGTGGGACTGGCCCACCCCCAGGGACCGCGGGCGTAACTGTAGCGGAGGATGATGCCGGGCAGGACCAGCAGGAAGACGAGAAGGGCGGGAAAAGCGAAGCTCATCCGGCCTCTGCCAGCCTCCTCCCGAAGGAGCCTTTCACTTTGGTCAGTACGTCGATCTGGACCCGGTAGGTCTTGCCGTTCATCCGTACCCAGCCGTCGCGGCCCTGGATCAGGTGGGCGCGAAGCTGCCGGCGGGCGCTCGGGTCGAGCAGGATGGTTTCCAACGTCTTGGAGATGCGACCCTTCATGCGGTGCTCATCGGGTGATGTCCGGATGAACGTTAGGGCGACGCCCGGTCTCCGGCAACAGCCCGCTGGCCCGGAGCGGCGGCTTCCTCCATCTTCTCTGCACCGCAGAACACCCTTCGAGGAGAGCTCATGCCACTGTCCCGTCGCGATTTCCTGAAGCAGGGCGCCGCCGCAGGCCTGTTGACCGGCAACGGTCCCCTTCCCGCCGCGTTCGAGGCGCCCTGGGTGCGGCGCTCCACCGCCGCCGAGCCCGTGGTGATCTCGTCGATGAACGGGAACTACTACAAGAACGGCGGCAAGGAAACTTGCGTCGCGAAGGCCTATCGTCTCATGACCGGGGGTAGCGACGTGCTCGACGCCCTGATCGAGGGCGTGAACATCACCGAGCTAGATCCCGAAGAGGATTCGGTCGGGTACGGCGGGCTTCCCAACGCCGACGGCGTCGTGGAGCTGGATTCCTGCTGCATGCACGGGCCGAAGAAGCGGGCGGGAGGTGTGGCGGGGCTGGAGGGCGTACGCACGCCCTCGAACGTCGCGAAGGTCGTGATGGATCAGACCGATCACCATCTGCTGGTCGGCCCCGGCGCGCAGGCTTTCGCCCGCAACTTCGGGTTCAAGATCGAGCCCGACCTCAACACCGAGCACTCCCGCAAGGCCTGGCTCGAGTGGAAGCGGCGTTCGGATCCCAAGCACTACCTCGACCCCCAGCGCCGGGCCGACGCCCGCAAAGTGCTCGATTCGCTGTACCACGACGGCCTGCTGTATTCCCGGGTGGTCCACGGCACCATCAACTGCGACGGCATCAACGCCAAGGGCGAGATCTGCGGCGTCACCACCACCAGCGGCCTCGCCTGGAAGATTCCCGGCCGGGTGGGCGATTCCCCGATTCTGGGTGCCGGCCTCTACGTGGATGGCGCGGTCGGCGCCGCCGGCTCGACCGGCCGCGGCGAGGCCAACCTCTACAACCTTTCTTCCTACCTGATCGTCGAGAACCTCCGCCGCGGGATGCATCCGAAGGACGCCGGCCTCGAGGCGCTGAAGCGGGTGCGGGCGAACACCGTCGAGCGACGGCTGCGCCGCGCCAACGGCGATCCCAACTTCAGCCTCACGTTCTACGTCCTGAACGCCAAGGGCGAGCATGCCGGCGTGTCGATGTACGGCGAGGACGACGATTACCGCGGCTGGGCCGGCAACACCGATCGCGGATTCATGAGGTACGCGGTGTGCGACCGGAAGGGCCCTCGCACCGTGCAGTGCGAGCCGCTGATTCAGGGGAAGTTGGAATCGGAGGCGTAAGAGATGACCCCCCTTCGCTTCGAGTCAGCGAAGGGGGGCCACCCTTCCCCTTCGATAAGCCCTCAGTACGCCGGCGGCAGCTTCCGGTAGCGCTTGAGCAGCTCGGTCTGCCGGCTCTCCAGCGGGATCGGCCGGCCCCGAATGAAGACATGCTCCGCCCGGGACGACAGCTCGAACGGATCCCCCGACCACACCACCACGTTGGCCACTTTGCCCGGCTCGAGCGAGCCGTAGCGGTCGCCCACCTGCGCGGCTTCGGCGGCCGCGAGCGTCACTGTCCGCAGCGCGTCGTCCCACGTCATCCCGTTCCGCACCTCGTTGCCCGCCGCCTGCCGGAGGTCGCGGTAGTGGGCCGCGTCGGTCTGCGCGGCCACCACGTTCACGCCCGCTTCCCGCAGCAGCGTCGCGTTGTCCAACCGGGCGTTCAGGGCGTCGAAGGTCGGCAGATCGGTGAACGGCTCGAGGATCACCGGGACTTTGGCCTCGGCCAGCGCCGGCCCCACCTGCCAGCCCTCCGCCGCGCCGTAGAGCCCGATCCGGAGCTTGAAGTCCCGCGCCAGCCGCAGCGCCGTTTCGATGTCGCTCCGGCGGTTGGCGATGATGAACATCGGCAGCTCGCCCCGCAGCACCGGCTGCAGCGCCTCGAGATCGTCGGCGCTCGCGGAGAGCGGCTGGATCTGCGCTTTGCGGAAGTCCTCCTTCCGCGCGGCGTACTCCTGGGCGTCGCGCAGCACCTGGCGCAGGCGGATGATCGCGCCGCCGCGGCTTCCACCGCCCGACTCCTTCCCGCCCTCGCTGAGATCGGCGATCATCGCCACCGGCGCCTTGACCACCATGTCATCTACCCGGTCGCCCGCGAGGTCGATGAAGGCCGCCTGGCCGGGGATCAGGCCCTCGGTCGGCACCGTCAGCGCCGAGGTCACGCCCTCCATGCGCGCCACCGGGATGGCGATGCTGGCGGGGTCGAGGCCTTCGGCGACGTTGAATGCGGCCTTTACCTCGCCCTCGCGCACGTCCTCCTGGGTCTCCACCTGTCCGCCGCTGTCGAGCAGGTGGACCCCGAGCCCGGTCTTGAGATGGATCAGGCCGGGTGTGATCCACCGGCCGGCGGCATCCACCTTCGTCGCGTCGGCCGGTACCGCCACGTCGGCGCCGATCGCGGCGATCCTGCCGTCGCGGATGAGCACTGTCGCGTTCTCGATCTTCGGCCCCGATACCGGATACACCGTCCCGCCGGTGATGGCGACCGTCTGCGCCCCGGCCGCGGGCGGCAGCAGCGTAACCAGGAGCCAGACGACGAGCCGCTTCACCGCCCCACCCCCGGCGCGGACGTCCCCAGATTGAAGTCGGTCCGGTACTGCCGCTTGGGGTCGGTGCGGTCGAAAACCAGCCAGCCCTCGTTATACACCCGCTCGGCCCTGCTGTAGACCGAGAACGGATCGCCCGACCAGACCACCACATCGGCCGCCTTGCCCGCCTGGAGTGTGCCGGTCGTGCTGTCGATGCCGAGGGCCCAGGCCGGGTTGGCGGTGATCCAGCGGATGGCCTGGTCGCGGGTGATCTCGATGCCCGCGTGCCGCCCGGCAAACATCGCCCGGCCGGCCTCCTGGTTGAGGCGCTGGATTGCGTCGGGGCTGTCGGAATGAATCACCGCCCGGGCGCCGGCCTGCTGGAGCAGAGCGGCATTCTCGGGGATGCCGTCGAGCGACTCCATCTTGAATCCCCACCAGTCGAACCAGACCGACCCCGCGACGCTGTCCCGTGCGAGGAGGTCGGCGATCTTGTAGGCCTCAACGGCGTGATGGAACGAGCGGATCCTGAAGCCGAACTCACGGCCGAGATCCAGCATCTGGGCCATCTCGTCGGCGCGGTAGCAGTGGTTGTGCACCAGGATCTTGCCCCGCAGGACATCGGCGAGCGTCTCCAGCTTGAGGTCCCGCTCTGGAATCTCGTCGCCTGGGCTCTCGAGGTAGTCGTCCCACTTCTTGCGATAGGTCTCCGCCTCCGCGAAGGCGGCGCGATAGCCTGCCACGTTCGCCATGCGGGTGACAGGCGCGCCCTCCCCATCCTCCCTCTTGGGGTTCTCGCCGCACGCCATCTTGAGTCCGTACGGCGCGCCCGGGTACTTCATCTCTTGAACCGTGCGCGCCGGAATCAGTCGCAGCGTGGCCGAGCGCCCGCCGATGAGGTTGGCCGACCCGGGCAGCGCCTGGAGCACGGTGATGCCGCCCGCGACCGCGAGCGGGATCGCGGGATCCTGCGGCCAGAACGAGTGCTCGGCCCAGACCTGCGCCGTGACCGGGTCGGTGCTCTCGTTGCCGTCGCTCTGACTGGGCGTGCCGGGGTGGGCATAGACGCCGAGGTGGCTGTGGGTGTCGATGAGTCCCGGCGTCACGAATTTGCCGGTCCCATCCACCACGGTCGCGCCGGCCGGCGGCGTCGTGTCCCGTCCCACCCAGACGATTTTGCCGTCCGCCAGGAGGATCGAAGCGTTCTTCAGCTCGGCTCCGGCCGCGGTCAGAATCGTCGCATTGCGAATCAGAACAGGTGGGTACTCACGACGCGAATACGTCGAGGGATATTGCGGGCGCAGCGCGCTGAGCGAATCGCCCGTACTTGGCGTGCTGCGGGAAACCGCGCAAGCGCCCAGAAGGAGCAGCCCGGGGACGAGCGCGGTGTGCCAGTGCGTGGATACCATGATCCGCCGGAGGTGGCGCGTAGGACTGAGCCGGATCGTGCGGCTGCCATTGTATGACGGTTCGCGGCAGGCGGCAAGAACCGGGCGGGATCACGCTCGGGGGACGGGCCCGCAACACCATGGGGACCATGCTCGCCAACTGGATTACGCTGTCGCGATTCCCGCTGCTGGTCGCCTGGATCGCGATCCTCTATCTGGGGTCGCCTGCGCTCCGTCTCGCCGGCGTCGGCCTGCTTTTCGTCGGCTTGATGCTCGACACGGTGGATGGGGTCGTGGCACGCCGCACCGGCCGGACCAGCCTGATCGGCGGGGTCCTCGACATCGCCGCCGACCGCAGCTACGAGCTGGCCCTCTGGGTCTGCTTCGCCGACCTGACCCTGGTCCCCACCGGGATACCGCTGATCGTGGTGATCCGCACGACGCTCACCGACGCCATCCGGAGCCTGGGTGTCGCGGAGGGGACCGCGCCCCTGGCCCAGCAGCGGAGCGGTCTGGCCCGCTTTCTGGTGGGCTCGACCTGGATGCGGACCGGCTACTCGGTCGCCAAGGTGACGGCCTTCTGCGGCCTCGCCCTGGCCCAGGCGCTCGGCTCGGCCCCTTTGGTCGGGCTGCTCCAGCCGGTCGCCTGGCTCGCGGTGATCTTCTGCGTCGGCCGGGGGGTCCCCGTGATCTTGGCGGGCGTTCCCCGGCTCCGCGACGCCTAGCGCCCGCCGGGAATCCTTCTCCAGGTTCCCCTCGCTCCATACCGGATGCTAGATTGACCGCTGTCACAAGCCTCTCGCTCGTCTGCTTCACTGCTTGGCGGGTCGGCGTTCGCCAGGAACCCCCTGTACCATCACAACTCGAGAGTTGGATGACCGCTCGCGGACCTTTCGCGATCGCCGCCTTGGCGTTTCACGCGACTCTGCTTCCCGCCTCCGCGCTCGCGCAGGCGAACTTCGTTCCACCCGCGGCGGCCGCGGCTGTCCCGTCCAGTCCCCTCCTTTCTCGGCACACCGCCATGCTGGCGGGGCTGGTCCTCGGGGCCGCGATCTGGGGCGACGGCGAGTTCAGGGAGGAGGCCCAGGAGTTCCGCAGCGGGACCACGAACTCCCTGGCAACCATGGGGAACACGCTGGGCGAGTGGCGGTACGTGATTCCGGCGATCTCGGCCGGCTACCTGGCCGGGGAGCTGGCCGGCAGCAGCGATCTGAAGCGGGTCATGGTCCACACGGGCGCCGCCGCGCTGCTCGCGACCGGCGTCTCCAGTGCGCTCAAGTACAGCATCGGACGGAACCGGCCATCGGTCGCTGGCGATCAGCTCAGCTTCCGCCCTTTCAGCGGCGCCAACTCGTTCCCTTCGGGACACACCACGGTCGCGTTCGCCATCGCCACCGCGCTCGCCGACGAGACCGACGACGGCTGGTCGGACTTCCTGTTCTACGGTGCGGCGACCGGGACCGCGCTCGCCCGGGTCAATGACGACCGGCACTGGACCTCCGACGTCATCGTCGGGGCGCTCGTCGGCCATCTCAGTGCCCGCTTCGTCACCCGCCGGATGGGGCCGGTGAAGGTCTCGCCCGCGGGAGTGACGGTGAACCTCCAGTTTTGAGCGAAGGCGGTCAGCGAATCGGCTGGCCGATGCCGATGAGGTTGCCCTCGCTGTCCTTGAACCAGGCGCCCCGCTCTGCCCTGCCCTTGCTGGGATAGTTCCCCGCGATGTCCGCGATGCCGTTGACGGTCTTGAGGCCGGGAAGGTCGTACTCCTCGAACACCACGCCCCGCCGCCGCAGCTCCGCCACCTCGGCTTTGAGGTCGGCGACTTCCCAGCCCATCTGGGTATGGCTGCCGTTCGCCGCCCCCGCCGAGAGGAACAGCGCGAAGGTGCCGCTCCCGCAGCGGTAGCGCAGTCCGCCGGGCCGTTCCTCGGCCGGCTCCAGTCCCAGCTTTTCTGAATAGAATCGCCGCGCCCGCTCCAGATCCTGAGCCGGGAGCCTGGTCGCGACGTCACTGTTGGCGAGCATCTCTCCTCCGATAACCGGGTGATCCTTCGCCAAATCTATGTCTCAACCATCCCCGGTCGCGTAGGTTTGGGGACCAGCGACGCGGGCGACACGCACACCGGAGGCAGGCATGGAAGTGGGCTTCATGGGACTGGGCGCGATGGGTCGCGCGATGGCGGCCAATCTGGTCAAGGCGGGACACCAGGTGCGGGTCTGGAATCGCTCGCGGCCGCCGGTGGAGGAGCTGGCTCGACTGGGCGCCACGCCGGTGCCCGAGCCGGGACAGGCATTTCGGGGCGTGGTCTTCTCGATGCTCGCCGACGACGAAGCGGTGCGTGAGGTGTGCCTGGCGTCGGGGCTGGTGGAGCGGGCGCCGAGTGGAACCATTCACGTCAATCTGGCCACGGTGTCGGTGCGGCTCGCCTGGGAGATGACCGCGGTGCACCAGCGCCACGGCGTGGGCTACGTCGGCGCGCCGGTGTTCGGCCGGCCTGACGTGGCCGCGGCGGCGAAGCTCAACGTGGTCGCGGCCGGCGATCCGCGCGCGCTGGACGCGGTGCAGCCGCTGCTCGACGCCGTGGGCCAGCGAACCTGGCGGGTGGGGCCCGATCCGGCCCAGGCCAATGCGGTCAAGCTGGCGGGGAACTTCATGATCGCCGCCGCGATCGAGACGATGGGCGAGGCGTCGGCACTGGTCGAGCGGCACGGCGTGGAGCCGGCCACGATGCTGGAGGTGCTGACCTCCACGCTCTTCGCGTCGCCGGTCTATCAGAATTACGGCGGGATGATCGTGAACCGTGCCTTCGAGCCCGCCGCGTTTCGCCTGGTGCTGGGGCTCAAGGACCTGCGGCTGGTGCTGGAGGCGGCCGAAACGGCGCGCACGCCGATGCCCTTCGCGAGCGTGGTGCGCGATCACCTACTGGAGGCGGTGGCGATGGGAGACGGGAAGCGGGATTGGGCCGCGCTGGCCGAAGTGGCGCGGCGGCACGCGGGGCTGGGCGGGGAGAAGAGCTAGGGCGCCTCGAGTCCCAGCTCGCCCGCGCCGAGCAGCGCCACCACCGCCCTGCCCTCTTTCTCCAGCGCTGCCCTGCCCCCCTCTTCGCGGTCCACCACGGCCAGCACGCCGAGGACGATGCCGCCGGCCATGGTGACCGCCTCGATCGCCCGCTGGGCCGAGCCGCCGGTGGTGATGACGTCTTCCACGATCACCACCTCGTCGCCCACCGCGAAGTTGCCCTCGATCACCCGGCCGGTGCCGTGCCCCTTGGCCTCTTTGCGGACGCTGAACGCGTCGAGCACCAGGCCGGTGTCCCAGCTGGCGCGGGCGATGGCGTGGGCGACCGGGTCGGCGCCCATGGTGAGCCCGCCGACGGCCTTCGCCTTCCAGCCGGCGTCCTTGATGACACTCCACCCCAACCGGCCGATGAGCTGCTGCCCTTCGGCGCTCATCGTGGTGAGGCGGCAGTCGATGTAGTAGGAGGACCGCTGGCCGGAGGCGAGCACGAAGTCGCCGCGCCGCACCGACCGCTCGAGCAGCAACCGCCGGAGCCGCGCCCGGTCGTCGTCCGCCCTCAGCTCCCCGCCCCGCCCTTCCTGAAGATCGACGCCAGGAAGCCCGGCTTCTTGGTCTGGATTTCCATTTGGACGGCCGTGCAGAACCCCCGGGCGAATTCGTCCACCGTCTTGCATCGCTTGGTCAGATCTCGTTCCAACCCCTGCATGACGGCCGCCTCGATCGCGGCGGGGAACTTGAGGCCTCGCACCGCCTGATTCAGCGGCACGGGTGGCTGGGTTAGTAGTTGCTGGAACAACTCCCTTGGGTTCTTTCCGATGAAGGGGTGCTCCTGCGTCAGCAGATAGTAGGTGATCGTCGCCAGGCTGTAGACGTCGGCCTGTTCGCTAACCAGTTCTCCGCTAAGGGTTTCCGGTGCGACATACTGGAGCGTGCCCACGAAGAACCCGGCCCGCGTGAGCCGTTCCTCCGCGCCCGCCTCGGCGTCGCGGGCGATCCCGAAATCCAGCAGCTTGGCGGTCTGCGTTGCCGGGTCGTACATGATGTTCGCCGGCTTCAGGTCGCGGTGGATGATGCCGGCGCGGTGGGAGACGGTGAGGGCGGCGCCCAGCTGCTCGACGATAGTGCCGACCAGGGGAGGGGCCAGCCGGCCGGACCGGCTGACGAACTCCGCGAGCGGCTCGCCCTTGGCCCACTCCAGGGCGAGGTAGTGGACCCCATCCGTTTCGCCGTAGTCGTACGTACGCACGATGTTGGGGTGGCTCACCCGGGAGCCGAACTCGGCTTCGCGCAGGAAGCGCTTGACCGCGATCGGATCGCCGGCGAGCCTGGGGCGGAGGATCTTGACCGCCGCGGGCCCTCGCTCGCCGTGCTCGGCGCGATAGACTGTAGCCGTACCGCCCTCGCCGATATACGTCGCGAGGTGGTAACCGGCCACTGTTCGACCGACCAGATTGTCAGCGCCCATGGAACCGCCAAGCTAGTTAATCTCTCACCACGCAGCAAGTTGGACGCTTGACGCTCGTCGCTCGCCGCCGCTAACGTTCGCAACCCGCCTGAGGCGGGTCCTTCTGCCGGGAGTGTCAGACATGCGTCGGCTCGTGCTCGTGGCGTCCCTGGTGGCCACCGCCAGCGGCTGCGGAAGTTGGAAGCGGGTCGGCAGCGACGATCAACCCAAGCCGACCGAGACGCTCACCCGACTTCTCAACACCACACAGTTCTACCAGCGTCTCGGCCGGCTCGCGGCCGCGGATCCAATGCCGTTCGTCGGCACGGTGGCCTTCGCCGCCGGCCCCGCCGATTCCGTCATCGCCGTCGTGGGTCTCTCGCTGGAGAACCGGGCCTTCGCGTTTCAGAGGGAAGGCAACGCTTTCGTAGCGCGGTATCGGGTGAGCCTCTCGCTCAAGCGGGAGGGTGCGCCACCGGTAGATCTCGCGCGGGAAGAGGTGGTTCGAGTCGCAACCTTCCAGGAGACTCAGCGGTCCGACGAAAGCGTCCTGTTCCAGCAGGTGCTGCGGATCGTCCCGGGGACCTACCAGGTGACCGCCACGGTGCGGGACGCGTCCTCCACTTCGGAGAGTACCGCCACCGCGGAATATACCGCCCCGAGCTTCGGCAAGGGGTCGTACTCGGCGCCGATCCTGACCTATCAGGCGACAGGGCGGGGGGCCCTGGCCGATCCGCTGACCCTGGTGCTCAACCCCCGCGGCGCCGTGGGCTACGGCAGCGACACGCTGCTCGCCTATGTCGAGGGCTACGGCTTCACCGAGCCCACCACCATCCCGTTCCAGGTGCTGGACGAGCAGGAGAAGGCGATCTACAGCGACTCGCTTCGGTTCCGAGGGGGCAGGGAAGTGGAGAGCCAGGTCGTCCGCCTGGCGCCGGACAGCGTCTCGCTGGGCGAGCTCCGGATCGTGGTCGGGACCAAGCCGGATCGGAGCACCTCCGCGCTGGTCTCGTTCACCCAGGCCTGGGTGGTCACCAACTTCGACGAGATGCTGGATCTGCTGCGCTACTTCGGCCAGGACGAACGGATCGGCGCCATGCGCCGCGCCCCCCAGCAGGAGCGCGCCCGGCTCTGGCGCGAGTTCTACGAGCAGACCGATCCCAACAACGCCACCCCGGAGAACGAGGCGCTCAATCAGTATTTCAGCCGGGTGAATGCCGCGAACCAGCGGTTCAAGGATGAAGGCATCCCTGGCTGGCGAACCGATCGGGGCGAGGTCTTCATCACCCTCGGCGCGCCCGATGAGAGCGTCGAGAGCACGCCCGGAACCTCGAGCCGGATCGTGCGCTGGACCTATCTCACCCACCGGCTGGAGGTCTACTTCCAGGACGAGACCGGCTTCGGCCGCCTGCGCCTGACGCCCGGCTCGCGGGCCGAGTACGAGCGGATCCTGGCCCGGGTGCGAAGGCAGACGTCGTAGCAGCGGCGCTGGCGGGAAGGCGGGAAGGCGGTCAGCCGGGCAGGGAAGACGGCGGAGAACTCTTCCACCCGCCGTTCCGCCGTTCCGCCGTCCATCGTACCTTCCCCCTGATGCCGAACCACACCCCTCCCCGCCTCTTCCTGATCGACGGCTATGCCCTGATCTATCGGGCGTTCTACGCCATGATCGCGCGGCCGTTGCGGACCACGAAGGGGGAGAACACGTCCGCCGCCTGGGGCGTGGTGAACTTCCTGATGCGGCTTCGGGAGAAGTACTTCCCCGACTACGTCGCCTGGATCAACGATGCCGGCACCTCCTTTCGCGCGGAGCGCTACCCGGAGTACAAGTCGACCCGTGAAAAGCTGGACGACGAGCTTCGGGCCGATTTCGATCGGGGGATGGAGCGGATCACCGCCCTGCTCGACGTCTTCCGCGTCCCCCTGGTGACCGTCGCGGGCTACGAGGCCGACGACGTCATCGGCACCCTCGCCATCCGGGCCGCGAACGACGGACTCCAGGCGGTGATCGTCTCGGGCGACAAGGATTTCTACCAGCTCATCGGCCCCGGCGTCGCGCTGCTCAATCCGGGGCGCGGCGGCATGGCGTCCGTCGAGGAGAGCTGGGTGGATCAGTCCAATGCCTCCGAGCGTCTCGGCGTGCAGCCGGGCCAGGTGGTGGATTTCCTGTCGTTGGTGGGAGACAGCTCCGATAACATTCCCGGTGTTAAGGGTATTGGGGAGAAGGGCGCCCAGAAGCTGCTCGCGGAGTTCGGCGACCTCGACAATATTCTGGCTCGCGCGGGTGAGGTCACCGCCAAGCGGTCCCGCGAAGCGCTGCTCGCCCAGGCGGACAACGCCAGACTCTCCCGTGAGCTGGTGACGATCCGCCGCGACGTGCCGATCGAGCTGGATCTCAGGGGACTGACCCTCAAAGAGCCGGACCGGGAAGGTGCCATCCGGCTGCTGACCGAGCTGGAGTTCTACTCCCTCGCGAAGAAACTGGGAGGGAGCGAGGTAGAGGGACCAGTGATCAAGCGCCCGGCCGCGAAGGGGGCATTCGCGTCCACCGCCGCCGCGCCGTCTCACGACCTGCCCGAGAGTCCGGCTGACCGCCCGTCCGATGCCCCGGATGCGTTCTCGGCCGGGGATTGGCTAGCCCTGGACGAGCAGCCTGCGCCGCTCGAGGTCCAGATCGTGGACGATCCTGTCGGGCTCCCCAGCCTGGTCGAGCGGCTGCGCGGAGCGCCGCTGGTGGCACTCTCCGCCAAGACCAACGGCCAGCAGCCGAGGGATGCGGACCTGGTCGGGCTGTCGCTCTCCGCAACCCAGACCGAGGTCTGGTATCTCCCCTTCGGGCACCGCGCCCCCGAGGCGCTCGGCTCTCTCGGCGAAGCGTTCGATTCATCCGAGCCGGTGAAGAACCTGCCCCCGCTCACCGACGCCGCATTGGCTCCACTTCGGGCCCTGCTGACCGACCCAGCCGTGCCGAAGGCGGGACACGACATCAAGTACGACTGGCAGGTGCTGCGTCGCGCTGGGGTGGAGCTAGCCGGCGTGGTCTTCGACTCCATGCTCGCCAGCTTCGTGCTGGATCCCGGCCGTCGTTCCCACGCGATCGATACCCTCTGCCTCGAGCACCTCGGCCGTACCCTGAAGGTCCGGCAGGAGCTGGTGGGGAAGGGGAAGGGGGAAATCGCTTTCGCCGAAGTCGCGGTCTCCGCGGCAGCCGAATATTGTGGCAACGACAGCGCCGGCGTCCTCGCACTCCACGACCGATTCGCGCCCGCTCTGCTCGAAGTCCAGATGGATCAGCTGCTCCGGGACGTCGAGATGCCGCTGGTGGAGACGTTGGTGGATATGGAGTGGGAAGGCATCAACGTCGATCGCGCGGTCTTCACCCGGCTGAGCCAGGAGCTGGGCGGGGATCTGCGCCGGCTGGAACAGGAGATCACCAGGGTCGCGGGGACCGATCTCAACATCAATTCGCCGCGCCAGCTGGCCACGGTGCTCTTCGACAAGCTGCAGCTTCCGATGCAGAAGAAGACCAAGACCGGCCCCTCCACCGACGCCGACGTCTTGGAGCAGCTCGCCGCGATGGGGCACGAGCTCCCGCGGCTGATCCTGGAGTACCGCGAGCTCCAGAAGCTGAAGAGCACCTACGTCGACGCGCTCCCGGCGACGATCAACCGGACCACCGGGCGGATTCACACCAGCTTCAACCAGGCCGGCGCCGCGACCGGCCGGCTCAGCTCCAGCGACCCCAATCTCCAGAACATCCCGGTCCGCACCCTCCGCGGCGAGGAGATCCGACGCGGGTTCATCCCTCGCGAAGGCTGGACCTTCCTGATCGCGGACTACTCCCAGATCGAGCTGCGGCTCATGGCCCATCTCTCGGGCGATCCCGCGTTCATCGAAGCGTTCAACCAGGGCGGCGACATCCACCGGCAGACCGCTGCGCTCATCTTCAACGTCGAAGCCGATCAGGTGACGCCGGAGATGCGGGGGCGGGCCAAGACCATCAACTTCGCCACCATCTACGGCCAGGGGCCGTTCGCGCTGAGCCGCCAGCTCAACATCTCGATGGAGGACGCCCGGAGCTTCATCGCCCGCTATTTCGAGCGGTTCGCCGGCGTGCGGGCGTTTCTCGATCGCTCCATCGCCCTGGCGCGGGAGCAGGGGTACGTCGAGACCATCCTCAAGCGCCGGCGCTACATCCCGGAGATCCGCGACCGCAACTTCAACATGCGGGCCTACGGTGAGCGCAACGCGCAGAACTCTCCGCTGCAAGGCTCAGCCGCCGATCTGATCAAGGTCGCGATGACCCGGATCCATCGCGCCATTCGGCGGGAGAACCTCCGGAGCCGGATGCTGCTCCAGGTGCACGACGAGTTGGTGTTCGAGGCTCCGCCGGAGGAACTGGAGCGGATGCAGCCGCTGGTGCGGGAACACATGGAGGGCGTGGTGGAGCTGCGGGTGCCGCTGGTGGTGGATCTGGGAATCGGCCCGAACTGGCTGGACGCGAAGCGATGAGCGCCCGATTCCGGTTCTCCGAGCCCGAGTTCGAGCTGCCCGACGTGGAATCGGTGCTCGACGCGGTCGAAGCGGCGGTCGTGGGGCCGGACACCCCGATGTTCGACACGGCCCGCCAGGTCTGGCAGCCGTTGGCTCGTCACCCCGAGGTCCGCGCCGCCTGGGCTGAACGCGCCCGATTCCGGCCGCCCGGCTCGCCACTCGACCTGCCGCCGTTGCCCGCGGAGGACCAGCCGGCCGAGTCCGAGGAGGCGGCCCGCCGCCGAGCCGCCTACGCCCTTGTCATCCGGGGCAATCGGATTCCGATCGAGTCGCCGCCCCAGGAGGAGCCGAAAGGGACGCGGCCCCTGGTGGTCGGATTGGCGCTGGTGATCGCCCTGCTCCTCCTGGTGGGACTGGGCATCGTCGAGCTGGCGGGCGGACTGGTCCGGGTGGCGGCGAGGGCCGTGCGCTTCTCACCCTGAACCGTCGTTCAACGTCGGCTGCGATCCGGACGGCCGGTCTCGTTCGACCCGCCCACCCGGCCACCAGTTCCACCGCCCCATCGCCTGCATGAAGGCCGGCACCAGCACCATCCGGATCACCGTCGCATCCAGCAGCACCGCCACCGCCAGCCCGAAGCCGAGCATCTGCATCGGCAGCGCCCGGGCGAACGCGAAGATGCCAAATACCATGATCATGATCAGCGCCGCGGAGGTGATGACCGAGGCGGTGGCGCTCAGTCCCTCCATCGTCGCCGCCGTGTTCCGGCCGGAACGATCGTACGCCTCCTTGATCCGGCTCAACAGGAAGACCTCGTAGTCCATGCTGAGTCCGAAGACGACCGCGAAGACCAGCACCGGAATGACGACGAAGATCGCCGAGGTCGGGCCGGTGAGACCGAAGAGCTGGGAGCCGACGCCCTCCTGGAAGACCAGCACGATGAGCCCGAACGTGGCGCTCACCGAGAGCGTGTTCATGACGATGGCCTTGAGGGGCACCAGCACCGAGCGGAACGCGATCGCCAGCATCACCGCGGTGGCGCCTAGGATCAGGCCGACCAACAGCGGGAAGCGCTGGAGCAGATCGGTTTGGAAGTCGAGCGCGGACGCCGCGTAGCCGCCGACCAGGACGTCCATTCCCCGGGTACCCCTTAGCCCCGCCTTGCCCAGCTCCCGCGCCCGCGCCACCAGGTCCATCGCCGAGGTGAGCGACGTGGTGTCGGCCGGGATCACGTCGAGCAGCGCGAGTCTGCGGTCCGAGCTCAGATAGGCATCCACGAAGCTGGGATACTGTTCCCTGGCGGCCTCCAGATCGCTGTAGAGCAGCGAGTATCCCAGCAGCGAAGTGCCGGGCTGGAGATCGACCACGCTGCGCACTTCACGGACCCTGGGATCGGCTCGGAGCGAATCGGACAGCGTCTTCAGACCTCGCAGCGACGCGGCCTGCACCGCGCTGCGTCCCTCGGGCACCTCCACCAGCACCCGGATCGGCTGCACGTAGCCCGCCACACCCATCCGGGACAGCGTTTCGAGGCCGGCGCCGGCCTCGGTCCCGGACGGCCACCAGTGACGCGCCGGCAGACCGATTCGGATCCACAGCACCGGTGCCGTGAGAATCGCGATCGTGACCCCGCCATAGACCATCGCCCGGATGGGATGCCGGGAGAGAGTCCGGGCCCACTTCTCCCAGACCTGCGGCGAGTGATACCAGGTGAGCCGGCGCGCCAGCCAGCGCGGCCGGTCGATCTCGCGCCCCAGCACGGCGAGGAGGGCCGGGAGCAGCGTGACCGAGAGCAGGACCGCGACCGCCACCACGATGAGCCCGCCGAGCCCGACGCTTCTGGTCTCGATCAGCGGGGTGAAGAGCAGGGCGCCGAAGCCCACGACGACGGTCAGTCCGGACGTGACGACGGCGGAGCCGGCGGTGACCAGCGTGCTCACCGCGGCTTCCGCCCGCCGCAGTCCCCGGCCCAGCTCCTCACGGAACCGGGTCACCACCAGCAGGGAGTAGTCGATGCCCACTCCGAGGCCGATCATCGTGGTCATGTTGAGCACGAAGATCGACATCGGCGTCACGTAGGTGAGCAGGCCGATGATGGTGAGTGAGATCGCGATGGCGAGCACCCCGACGACGAGCGGCAGCGCGGCGGCCACCATCGCCCCGAAGGCAAGCACCAGGACGCCCAGGGTGAGCGGCAGCAGCGCCGCCTCGCCCCGCTTGCTGTCCTCCGCCACGACGGTCCGGACATCCAGATCCAGCGGGGCGCGCCCGGTGACGTGCGCCCGGTACTCCTGGTGGTTGGGCGCTCTCGCCACGGTGCGCCGGACGATATCCCGGGTCGGCGGGACGAAGGCGCCGGCGCTGTCGACGTCCTCCAGCTCGATCGCGACCAGGATGAAGGTGGCTCGCCGGTCGCGGCTCAGGAACGTGCTGTCGTTGGTTCCAGGATAGGAGATCAGGCCGCGGACGTAGGGCTGGCGGCCGAGTGCCGCCAGCACCGAGTCGAGGACGATGCGCGACGGGCCGTAGTCGAAACGGGAGGGTCCTTCGAGGGTCACGGCGAAGAACTCGCCGATGGGACGGGAGAAGCGCTCGTTCAGCAGGCGCTCGGTGAGGGAGGCCTCCGTCTCCCGCGAGCTGCCGCCCCGGATGTTGAGGAGCGAGGGCGTCTCCGGCGCGCGCAGGAGCGCCACCGCTCCAAGTACCGCCCACACGACCAGCACCGCCCAGCGCCAGCGCACCAGCGCCCGGGCGAATGGTTCCATCAGATTCAGTGGGTCCTCCGGGCCGTTCGCCGCCGCGCCGGACCGCGCGGGCGGCCAATGTTAGGCGAGTGCAGGACTCGGCGCTAGCCGCGCTAGCGACTTGGCGCGTCCTTTGCCCATATTCCTCCGAACCATGCGACGTGCCTTCCTTCCGCTCCTCACCCTCGTTCTCGCGGTACTGGTACTGGTCGATCGGATTGGCCATCTGGAGTTGGCCTCCCGGCGCGACCACGGGCCCGTCCAGGGCCCCAGCTCCACCCAGTCAGGCACGGCACATCCCAATATCGGACAAGAGGTTGTAAGCATGGAAGGGACTTCGGCCGCGGCCGGTGGGACCCCCGCCGAGCGGCTGGTCCGGATGGCGACCCGGGAGCGGCTCTCCCGCGAGTCCGAGGGCACCTACCTCGATTCCCTCATCGTCAGCACCGATTCCGTGGTGCGGCGCTGGCCCGACAGATGGGGCAAGCCCATCAAGCTGCATATCGTAGAAGGCGGGGCCCCGGGCTATTTGCCCAAAATGGCCGGCTTCGCCCGCGACGCGTTCGATCGCTGGGAGCAGACCGGCGTCGGCCTGAGGTTCCAGGTTGTACCCGATTCAGCCGATGCCGACGTAATGATCCGATGGATCGATCGTTTCGACTTCGACCGCGCGGGGCAGACGGATCTCACCTGGGACCAATCCGGCCGGGTCCGGCGCGCTTCCATCTCCCTTGCGCTGCGCACGCACACCGGCACCGTGCTCCCCGATCCCGCGCTGCTCTCGGTCGCCGTTCACGAGGCGGGTCACGCTCTCGGCCTGCCCCACTCCGCCGACACCGGCGACGTGATGTTCCCCGCCACCCGCACGGGGGCGCTCTCCCCGCGCGACCGGCGTACCATCGAAGTGCTCTACCGGCTTCCGCCCGGCCCGGTCCGCGACGAGCTGGCCGGCCACTGATCCGGTGAGCGCGAGACTGCGCGCCCCCTTCCGGCTCGGAGTGGTGGCTGCCCTGATGATGCTTCCGGCCGTCCCGGTCTCGGCGCAGACGTTTGTCGACATCGATCGTGCCGCCCACGCCGGGATTCGAGAGGGACTCTACCCCGGCGCGGTCGTCATCGTCGGGCGGCGGGATTCGATCCTCTACGCCCGGGGCTACGGGCACTTCACCTGGAACCCCGCCTCGAAGGTTCCCCAGCCGGACTCCACCCTTTGGGACATCGCCTCGATCACCAAGGTGGTCGCGAGCGCCAGCTCCGCGATGCGACTGGTGGACCAGGGCAAGCTCGATCTGGACGCGCCGGTCGGTCGCTATCTGCCCCGGTTCTCCGGCGGGCTCAAGAAGCAGGTGACCGTGCGCATGCTGCTGGATCACACCAGCGGTCTCAAGAGCTACGTCCCGATCTACCGCAAGGCGGGCCGCAGCCGGACGCGGATGATCTCCCTGCTCTACGCGCAGCCGCTGGTGCGCGCCCCCGGCGATTCCGCCGAGTACAGCGATCTCAACGCGATGCTGCTCGGGCTGGTGATCGAGTCGGTCGCCAAGACCACCCTCGACCGCTTTGCCGCCACCGAGGTCTTCAACCCGCTCGGTATGGAGCAGACCCGGTTCCGAACCACCGCCCGCCTCAAGCGGCGCACCGCCCCCAGCGGCATCTGGCGGGGCAAGCCCGTGCCGGGTGACGTCAATGATCAGAACGCCGCCGCCTTCGGTGGAGTGGCCGGACACGCGGGCGTCTTCTCGACCGGGATGGACCTGGCGCGCTTCGCCCAGGTCTGGCTGCGGGACGGCATGGGACCCAAGGGGCCTTGGGTACAGCCGGCGACCATGCGCCAGTTCCTGACTCGAGGGCCGAGGAGCGGTACCCGGCTCCTGGGTTGGGATTCACCCGAGCTGAATGGGGAAGAACCGAGCATCTTCGGGACGCTCATCAGCCAGTCGGCCTACGGACACACCGGGTTCACCGGCACCGAGCTGTGGATCGACCCGACCCACGATCTCTTTCTGGTGTTCCTCACCAACCGCGCCTTCGACCCCAAGACTCGGGACTCGCTCAAGGGACTGAAGGCGATCCGCACCGAGATGTCCGACGCCGCGATCCGGCTGGTGCCCCATGCCTGCGCCCAGGAGCTGGTCGCCCGCTGCTGAGCCGGTGAACCGGGGGAACCGTCCCGGGGTTACCTTTATGTGTCCACCAGCGCCAGCGAGACAACCATGCCCTCCCCTGCACCCGAGACCGTCCGCAAGGCCCTTCGCGCGGTCAAGGATCCCGAGCTCAATCTGAACATCATAGACATCGGTCTGGTCTATGACGTCGAGGCCAGCGAGGAGGGCGACGTGAAAGTAAAGATGACGCTGACCTCCCCGGGTTGCCCGGCGGGCGGCGAGATCATTGAAGATGTGAAGAAGGTGGCCGGGGATCTGGAGGGCGTGCGCAGCGTCGATGTCGAGTTGGTGTGGGATCCCTACTGGACTCCCGAGAAGATGGACCCGCGAGTCCGAGCCTTCCTCGGCTTCTGACTCCCGGCCTCAGGCCGGAGCCGGCACCGCGGTCAGCAGATCCTGCCCAAACTCCTTCAGTCGCCAGCGCCTGAGCTCCTCCACCCGCGCCAGCGCGTCCATCGTGGTCGGATTCACCCGGGCGATCGCCTCCAGCGTCCCGTTGGGGCAGATCACCCCCGGCGGCAGCTCGTATTTCACCGCGAGTTGGTTCCGGGCGCCCTTGAGCCGTTCGAGCCTGGCCTCGTAGGCCAGGTCCGGTGCCCGGCGGGGCGGCCTCACGATCCTGGGAAGCTCCGAGTCGGGCAGCTCCACTCCCCGTTGCACCGCGGCCAGCAGCTCCTTCCCTCGCCGCTCCGCCTGATCGGCGCTGACTCCCTGAATCGCCTTCAGTGCGGCCAAGTCGGCGGGGGGACTCTTCGCCATGGCGAACATCGGCTCGTTGTTGAGCACCCGGAACGTGGCCTTGTCGGCTCGGCGCGCGGTCTCTTCCCGCCATTCCCAGATTTCCCTCAGGATCGCCAGCTCCCGTCCGCGCAACGCCTTCGCGCCCTTGAGCCGCAGCCAGCCCGGCTCCGGCGCCTCGGAAGGCGTGAACTCGAGCTCCTCCAGCAGTCCGAACTCCTCCTCGGCCCAGGTCAGGCGCCCCCGCTCGGCCAGCGCGGACTTGAGGATGTCACGCAGCTGGGGGAGGTAGTGGGTGTCGGAAGCGGCGTACTCCAGCATCGGCTGGGAGAGCGGCCGGGACGACCAGTCGGCCCGCTGGAATCGCTTGTCGAGGCGTACCCCGAGATGCTTTTCCAACAGCGCGGCCAACCCGATCCCCGGCTCGTTCAACAGCTGGGCCGCGATCCTGGTGTCGAACAGGTTGCGGGCGGCGAAGCCGTACTCCCGATGGAGGAGCCGGAGGTCGTAGTCGGCGTCGTGGAAGACGATCTCCACCGCCGGGTCGGCCAGGAGCGCTCCAATCGGAGCGAGTCCGTCCGTGGCCAGCGGATCCACCACCGCGGTCACGTTGCGGGAGGAGATCTGGAGCAGATACACCCGGTCGCGGAAGCGATGGAAGCTCGCCGCTTCGGTATCGACCGCGAGCAGCGGTTCCCCCTGCAGCCGGTCGGCGAGGTCCGCTAGGCCGGAAGCGGTCTGGATCAGCTGCACGGACTCAGTCTGCCTTGGCGACGAGCTCGAGCCCGGCCGCGATCTCGTCGAGCGCCTTGGAAAGTGTCTTGTAGAACTCGGCGTCGGGTTGCGGCGCGCCGCCCATGGCGGCGTCCATCTGGAGCTTGCGGGCCAGCCGGGCGGCATGGCGGATGTAGTCGGTCTGCGGTTTCATGAAACTCGGCCTGGACGGTGAGAGCTATCGGACCTGCGCCGGAATGCTGTAGTATATCTAGCTGACCCCCACCTCACGGCCGATGCCCATCGATCTCACCGTCTATCCCGATGAATGTGACACCTTCGGGCACCTGAACCAGGCCTCGTTCCTCAGCCTGTTCGAGCGAGCCAGGTGGGAGACCCTGCGGGCCGGGCCGGGCATGGATCTCTTCGACCGGACCGGCACTTGGCCCGCCGTGCGGAAGACGGTGATCGAGTACCACGCCCCGGCCTTCCCCGGCGACGTGCTGCGTTTCGAGCAGGACCTCACCCACGTCGGCCGCACCAGCTTCACCATGCGGCAGGTGGCCCGCCGGGTGCGTGACAGGGCGCTCGTCGCCACCGCCGAGTTCCTCTTCGTCTGCGTGAACCCGCAGGGGAAGCCGGTGTCGGTGCCCCGCGAGTTCAGCGACTACATGGTTGCGCGCCGGCGGGAGGCGGGTCAGCTCCAACGCCTCACCGTCAACGGCGTCAGCCTCGCCGTCGAAATCCGGGGCGAAGGGCCCGCGGTGCTCTTCATTCATGGGTACCCGTTCGATCGCTCCATCTGGACTCACCAGATGGCTGCACTGGACGGCTGGAGCGGGATCGCCCCGGATCTGCGGGGGATGGGCCAGTCGGATGCGCCCGACCTGGGCTACAGCATGGAGACCTACGCCGCCGATCTGGCGGCCCTGCTCGACCTGCTGGCCGTGGACAAGGTGGTGCTGGTCGGCCATTCGATGGGCGGCTACATCGCCTTCGAATTTCTTCGCCAGTGGCGCCGCCGGGTGCGCGGGCTGGTCCTGATCGACAGCCGGGCCGAGGCCGATACCCCTGAGGGCAGGAACCTGCGGGACAACGCCGCGGCAACGGCCCGCGAGACGGGTGCCGGGGCCGTGGCCGACTCGATGCTGCCGAAAGTGCTGGGTGTGACCACGCTGGAGGATGATCCGGCGGTCGTCGACCGGACCCGGACCATCATGGCCGCCACGCCTGTGCCGGGGATGGTCGGGGCCCTCGGCGCCATGCGCGACCGACCCGACAGCACGGCCCTCCTGCCAGGGCTCGCGGGGCTCCCAACGCTGGTGATCGTGGGAGACGAAGACGAGGTGACGCCTCCATCCCAGGCCGGCAGCATGGCTGACGCCATACCCGGCGCCAGCCTGGTCGTGATCCGGTCGGCGGGGCATCTCCCCACCGTGGAGCGGCCGGTCGAGACCAGCAATGCCCTGCTGGCGTTTCTCGAGAGTCTGAAACCTTTGTAGCGGAACCGGCGTTGTGCTCTGTGGCGGGGACGATGAGCAGGTTTGTCGTTCTCCGCCCTCTCCACAAAACGGTCCCGTGCTCGCGGCCATGCAGTTCGAGCACGGGGCCGCCTTTCTTCTTCCCCCCACGGTGCCCCGAAACAAGAGACCCTCCCGATGCTTGCACGGGAGGGTCGTCGAAGCCGGGGTCGGCCGGCGCTACCGCTTCGGCCGGCCGGGGGGAGCGTCGCCGTTGAAGACCTCTTTGTTCTTCTCGATGAAGGCCGTCTGGTTGGGCGGGACGTCCTCCTCCGGGAAGATGGCGGTCACCGGGCACTCCGGCTCGCAAGCGCCGCAGTCGATGCACTCGTCGGGATGAATGTAGAGCTGGTCCTCGCCCTCGTAGATGCAGTCCACCGGACACACATCCACGCAGGCTCGGTCCTTCACCCCGATGCACGCCTCGACGATCACATAGGTCATCGCTGCCATTCCTCCGCGCTCGCTGGTCGTGCTTCCATCTTTCTTCGCATCTTCGCAAAGGTATATGGGCTCAGGGTGGACGGCGCAAGGGGTGATGTATCTTCCCCTTTCATGCGTCGGCGGCTGCACTTTCTCTGCGCTTTCTCGCTGCTTCTCGCCGGTGCGGGCCCGCTCCGGGCACAGGAGTGCCGGGCGCCCCGCACCGCGTTGGTGCTCTCCGGCGGCGGCGCCAAAGGACTGGCCCACATCGGGGTGCTGGCCGCGCTCGACAGCCTCGGCATCAGGCCGGATCTGGTGGTCGGGAGCAGCATGGGAGCGGCGGTGGGAGCGCTCTACGCCAGCGGGTACTCCGGGCGGGTGCTGGATTCCCTCGCCCGAGCGGCTCCGCTGGGCCGGCTCTTTCGCGCCTATCGCCCGCGTGCTCCTCGCTCGCTAGGCGTGCTCCGGCCCCTCGTCACCTGGGAGCAGGGCGACCGCCGATTCGCCCTCCAGAGCGCCTCGATCGTGGAGGCTGAGGCCAACGCGCTGGTGAACGTCGCGATGCTGCGGGGCAACCTGCTCGCGAGGGGGGACTTCGACTCCCTGCCGATTCGATTTCGCGCGGTCGCCACCGATCTCGCAACCGGGCAGCCGGTGGTGATCAAGTCGGGCGATCTGGCGCAGGCGGTGCGTGCCAGCGTCGCCATCCCCTTGGTCTTCGCGCCCGAGCTCCGCGAGGGACGGTTCCTCGCCGACGGCGGCCTCTCCGCCAACATTCCCGTTCAAGTCGCCCGAGCCGAAGGTGCCGAGCGGGTGATCGTCTCGGATGCGACCGAGCACCCGGCCGAGACCTTCGACGGCTACTCCCCGATCAACGTGGCCGATCGGCTGATAGAGTTCCTCTTTCAACAGCCGGCCGAATCACTCCATGCCGGCGACGTGCTGGTGCGGCCCGGCGTCGAGGGCTTCACCAGCCTCAACTTCTCGCCGGTGAAGGTGCGGCGGCTGCTGGCGAACGGCCGCGCGGCCGCGGACACCACGTTGAGCCCTCCACGGTGTCATCCGGATTCCCTCCCTTCGGAGAAGACGCTACCGCACCGCATCACCGGCTTCAGCGCCAAGGGGTCGAACGACTCCGAGCGGCTGGCGCTCGAGCGGCTTCTGGGCCTCGGGCTGAGCGACACGGTCGATCTCGAGCTGCTGCGCTCACGGTTGCGCGGCCTCGCCGAATCCGATGCCTATCACTCGGTCTGGCTCGGCCCCCACGGCACCGGCGACTCGGTGGAGTTCGACGTCTCGGTCCGCCGGGCGGCAAGGCGAGTCGTAGCGATCGGCCTTGCGTACGACAACGAGCTCGGTGGACGCATGTGGGCCGGGGCGGTCGATCGGCGGCTGTTCGGCCTGGCGCTGGAAGGAGGCGCAGCGCTGTTCCTCGATGCCTTCCGGAAGGAGCTGTACACCGGCTTCCGCAGGAAGTTCCAGCTGGTGCGCCAGCTGATGGACCCCACCTTGACCCTGAGGGTCGCCACCGAAGACGTGCGGCGCTTCGAGCCCGACGGGGACGAACTGGAGGAGCTGGAGACGCGCGAGGCACTGGGTTTCGCCGGCGTCGAGCGCATCCTTCCTCGAGGATGGGAGCTGGCGCTCGGTGTTCACGGGCATGCATGGAAGGAACCGGTGCGGGGCGATCTCTCCACGCTGGGCCTCGCCGCCCGGGCGATACGGGTGAGCCGAAACCGAGGCCAGGTCGTCCGCGCCGAGGCGATCTGGAGCGGTGTCTATCGGCGCGCGCAGATCAATGCGGAGCTCTTCGGCCGGCTCGGCGCGGTCCGATTCACGCCCCGGGTAAGACTCGGCTGGGGCGAGGGGCTGCCGGTCCAGCTCGCCTTCCCGCTGGGGGGCGACAAGGGTTTTCCCGGGCTGCACATCGGCGAGCGGCGGGGTGACCGCGAGGCGATGCTCGGCCTGATGGCGACGACGGGACTCAAGGGCCCGTTACTCGGAAGGATCGAGCTGGCAGGCGGGCGCACGGCGAGCGGGGGATCGCTCTTCGGTGACGACGGTTGGGTCGGAGGAATCAGGGCCGGGATCGGCGCCGACACCCCGGTGGGGCCGGTGCGCTTCGAGTACGGCTACAGCACCGAGGACCGAGGGGCGGTCTTCGTGCGACTGGGAGACTGGCCCTAGAGCGACTCCGAAATCGGCGAGACATAGACCTCGTTCCGCGGCTCGGGTGTTCCGTAGCGGCGGTTGGGCCCGTAGAGCCGGTGCCCCCCTCCCGAAGGCAGAACGGATCCAGCCCGTGAGGCCGATCAACCGCGAGCACGCCGTCGAGGTGGTCGATCTCGTGCTGGAGCAGCTCCGCCCGGTCGCCCTCCAACTCCTCCTCGTGCCACTGCCCTTTGAGGTCCTGGTAGCGCACCCGGATCCGGTAGGCACGGGAGACTCTCCCACCAGCAGGTTGGGGAATGAGAAGCAGTCGTCCCAGACCTCGAAGTCCTCGTTGCCGATATCCACGATCTCGGGGTTGATCAGCGGCCAGGGCTTGTCCATCTCCCCATAGATCATTCGCACCGGCGCCCCGATCTGCGGCGCCGCGATCGCGCGGCCGCTCCCGAACCGGGACTGCCAGTCGCGAAGCGTCTCACGCATGTCGTCCATGATCACCCGAACCGCGGTAGAACCCGGCCGCGTGATCGGCTCGCAACTGGCGCGAAGGATGGGATCTCCAAGCAGCCGGATGCGATGGATGGTCATCGAGGGTCCTCCAGGGGGTCGAAACGGCGATGAGAGCGAAACTCAATATGGGGAAACGTCCTGCAGCGGGCCAGACGGCTTGAGTTCCGGTCGTTCAGGCCGCATTTAGTAGTATTAATCAATACTACTATTGTTGGTTCGCTTCGACCGAGCTGCCAGGGCCTGAGGATCACCTATTGTAAATATTAATCCATCCCACCACTTAAGGCATTCGCACCAATTTTATTGTGTGATTTGACAATCCCGACTTTTTCACTTAACATTTCCTCCATAATGGGAGCCCCTCTTCCTCTGATCGAATCCGACGTTCCAGTCGGACACAAGGGCCAGCGTGGTGCGGTCCTCACCCAGCTCAAGCGGGCTCAGCCGCTGACCGCCCGGGAGCTGGCGGTCCGGCTTGGGGTCTCTCTGAATGCTGCCCGGCATCATCTGAAAGAGCTGGAGCTCGAAGGCCTGGTCACTTATCAGCGGGTGCATCGTGGGGTCGGGGCTCCGGTGTTCGCCTACCGGCTCAGTGCCGCAGGGCAGGAGCTGTTCCCCAGGCGGTACTGCGAGGCGCTCACCGCCATGCTCGGCGCGGTGGTGGCCAGAGAAGGGCGTGAGGCGGCGGTGAATCTGCTCGCCTCCTCTTCGAACAGCTGGCCGGGCGGATTGAAGGGCCAGCTCGAGGGCGTGGCGCCCGCCGACCGGCTGGGCGTCGTTGCCCGGGCCCTGTCTGAGGAGGGCTGCATGGCGGAACGTCGGTGAATCAGGGTGTCGCGGTGCCGCCGGCATGACTGCGCGATTCCCGCGGTCGCCGAGCGTTTCCCGAGATCTGTGCGGCCGAGGCCCGGTTCCTCGCCGATGTATTGAGCGCCGACCTTGCAGCTCACAGGACATATCCTGAAAGGGCGCCCCGGCCTGCGAATACCTGGTTCGGTTCAGTGGAGCCGCTGAGGAGAAGTCATGAGCTCGCAAGTCGAGGCGCTGGTCAACAAGGCTTACAAGCACGGCTGGGTCACCGACATCGATTCCGACGTCGCGCCCAAGGGGCTGAGCGAGGACATCGTCCGGCTCATTTCCGCCAAGAAGCGGGAGCCGGAATGGCTGCTCGAGTGGCGGCTCAAGGCCTATCGCGGCTGGCTCAAGATGTCGGAGCAGCACCATTGGCCCAACATCCGATACACCCCGGTGGACTACGAGTCCATCAGTTACTATGCCGCGCCGCGCACCCCAGAAGCCGCTGGGCAGCCTCGAAGAGGCCGATCCCAAGCTGCTGGAGACGTAGCGAAGCTCGGCATCCCGCTCTCGGAACAGAAGATGCTCGCGGGGGTCCCGGTGGACGCGATCTTCGACTCGGTGTCCTCGGCACCACCTACAAGGCCAAGCTCGCCGAGCAGGGAATCATCTTCTGCTCCTTCGGCGAGGCGGTGCGGGAGCACCCCGAGCTGGTGCGGAAGTACCTCGGCTCCGTGGTTCCGCCGAGCGACAACTTCTTCGCCGCGCTCAACGCCGCGGTGTTCAGCGACGGCTCGTTCGTCTATGTGCCGAAGGGCGTGCGCTGCCCGATGGAGCTGTCCACTTACTTCCGGATCAACGCCGCGGCAGACGGGCCAGTTCGAGCGCACGCTGATCGTCGCCGACGAAGGCGCATACGTGAGCTATCTCGAGGGCTGCACCGCGCCGAGCGGGACAAGAACCAGCTCCACGCCGCCGTGGTCGAGCTGGTGGCGCTGGAGGGCGCGACGATCAAGTACTCGACGGTCCAGAACTGGTACCCCGGCGACGAGGAGGGGAAAGGCGGGATCTACAACTTCGTCACCAAGCGCGGCAAGTGCGCCGGCAACCGGTCGAAGATTGCCTGGACCCAGGTCGAGACCGGCTCCGCCATCACCTGGAAGTATCCCAGTGTCATTCTCCAGGGCGACAATACGGTGGGAGAGTTCTACTCGGTGGCCGTGGTGAACGGCCATCAGCAGGCCGACACCGGCACCAAGATCGAGTCACGTGGGTCGCAACAGCCGGAGCACCATCGTCTCCAAGGGCATCAGCGCCGGCCAGGGACAGAACAGCTACCGAGGCCAGGTGAAGGTGCTGCCGAAGACCGCGGACGCCAGGAACTACACCCAATGCGACTCGATGCTGATCGGCGACCCGCTTCGGGGCCCACACCTTCCCCTACATCGACGTGCAAGACCTCCCGCAGCTCCACAAAGAACCTGAGGGCGTCGACGTCGAAGATCGGGGAGGACCAGATCTTCTACCTGAAGCAGCGGGGCCTCAATTGCGAGAACGCGATCTCGATGATCGTGAACGGCTTCTGTAAGGAGGTCTTCAAAGAGCTGCCGATGGAGTTCGCCGTCGAAGCGCAGAAGCTACTCGGGATCAGCTTAGAGGGAAGTGTTGGCTGGGGACGCGCCAGGCGCTTTCAGAGCATGAGTGCCGCCGTTCTGGAGTCGAGGACCTGCAGGCGTCGACCACAGACAAGGAGATCCTCCGGAGCATCAACCTCACCGGTGAAGCCAGAAGAGGTCCGTGCCGTGATATGGTCCCAAACCATTCCCGGAAAGACCGCGCTCGCGCGAATGCCTCGCCGTCCCAGCAGGCCCCCGCAACAAACCGACCAAAGCGTCCACCTACGACGACGGGGGCTGCTGGATCTCGGAGCCCGAAGAGCGGGCCCAGGCGGGCGTGTTCCTGGCCTTCCAATATCCGGTCGAGATCCCGGGTGTCTACTTAACGCCTACTTCCTGCGTGCGGCCTACAACGAGGTCCGGAAGGCGAAGGGGCTCGAAGAGATGGATTCCATGGACTTCATCGACCTCCTGGAGGAAAGGCCGAAGGTGGTGGAGTTGGGGGCGCCGAGATGATGAGCCGCGCGGTCAACTCCGGCTTCTCCGGCGGTGAGAAAAAGCGCAACGAGATCCTCGGCTCCGCGGTGCTGGAGCAGAAGCTCGCCATCCTGGACGAGACCGACTCAGGGCTCGACGTGGACGCGCTCAGAGTGACCCAGCCGCGGGCGTGAACCAGCCTGCGCGGCCCCGATCGGTCTTTCATCGTGGTCACCCACTACCAGCGGCTGCTCAACTACATCGTCCCCGACTACGTTAGACGTGCTTTCCAACGGGCGCGCGTCGCGATCTCGGCGCTCCCGCCGGGGGCTGGCCCTGGGACTTTGAGAGGACCCCAGCGGGCTCAGAATGGGTGGAAGCCACCAGGCCAGCAGGAGTCGGGGCGGAGGCCGGCGGAGTGGACCGAGGCCGTCTTGCAGGACCTCGAGGATGCAGTCGGAGGCGCCGCCACTTGCCGGCGGGGCAGGGGCGCCCTGGCTGGAGCAGGTGCGCCGCGCCGCGGCCGATAGGTTCGCTACTCGCCGGGTTCCCGACCAGGCGAAAAAACCAAGGTTGGCGATTCACCCCGGTTACTCCCATCGCCCAGACGGTCCTGGCGTCCGTCGGCGGGCGACACGTCCTGCCGCGCTCCGGCCGAGCGGATCGCTCCGTTCGTGTTCGGGCACCCCGAGTGGAGCACGCTGGTCTTCGTCAACGGCAGCCTATAGCGAGGCGCTGTCCAGGGTCTGCCGCGCTTCCGCGTGGTGTTCGCGTGGGCAGCCTCGCCGAGGCGATCCGGAACGACGGCTCCCTGGTTGCCGGGCCATCTGACTCGCCATGCCCCGGTCGAGGGGAGCACCTTCACTGCGCTCAACACCGCAGGGCTTCCGCGACGGCGGGCTGGTTCATGTGGCAGCCGGGGTGGATCTCGACCGGCCGGTGCACATGATCTACGTAACGACCCCCGAAGACGAAGGGACCACGACGCACCCCCGCAACCTGATCGTCATCGAGCGGAACGCCCGGCGTGCGTCTGGGTGGGGGAGAGCTATGTGACCTTGGCGCCCGACGCCGTCTATTGGACCAACCCGGTGACCGAGGTCCGCGGGCGCGGCCGGATCCTGGTTGGAGCACACCAGAATCCAGCGGGAGAGCGAGCGCGCCTATCACATCGCGCTGACCCACGTGGACCAGCAGCGTGACAGCCACTACCGCTCGTTCACCATGGCGATGGGCAGCACGCTGGCCCGGCACAACCTCCACGTCCGGCTGAACGGCCAGAACATTGAGACCCTGATCTCTGGTGCTCTATCTCAGCCGTGGCGATCAGGTGGTGGACAGTCCCACAGCCATCTATCCACGACCAGCCCAACTGCCGGAGCTGCAAAATATTCAAGGGAGTGCTGGACGGACGCTCACGCGCCGTGTTCAACGGCAAGGTGTTCGTGCGCCCCGAAGCCCAGAAGACCGACGCCAAGCAGACCAACCGCAACCTGCTGCTGAGCGACTTGGCGAAGGTCGATACCAAGCCGCAGCTGGAGATCTTCGCCGACGACGTGAGATGCACCCACGGCGCTACCGTCGGCCGGCTGGACGACACCGCGCTCTTCTATGCCCACAGCCGGGGTGTTCCCCAGGCGGCGGCCGAACGGCTGCTGACCTACGCCTTCGCGGCCGAGGTGATCGAAGAGGTGGCGCTGGAGCCGGTGCGGCAACGTGCTTCGACCGCCTCGTGCTGGAGCGGCTGGACGACAGCGGGGGTGGCAGGGTTAGACAGCGCCGGGATGGACAGCCGGTTTAGGCATAGGGCCATCTGAAGTGGAGCGCATCCGCGCCGACTTCCCCATCCTGAGCCAGCGGGTCGGCGCGGGGGGCCGGCCGCTGGTCTATCTCGACAACGCCGCCACCACCCAGAAGCCGCCGCGCACGTCATCGACGCGATCAAGCCGGTTCTACTACGCTGCCGAAGACACCAGAACATCCATCGCGGGGTCCACTACCTGGGCGAGCGGGCCACCGCGGCCTACGATGCCGCCCGCGAGCCGCGTCACGCCGGTTTCCTCGGCGCCGAGTCCGCTTCGGAGATCGTTCTCACCCGCGGCGCCACCGAGGCGATCAACCTGGTCGCGCAGAGCTGGGCCCGGACCAATCTCAAGCCACGCGTCGAGGTGTTCGTGACCGGCCATGAAGGGTCATGCCGACCTGGTCCCCTGGCAGCTGGTCTGCCATGCAGACCGGCGCGACACTTCCGCGCGGTCCCGATCACCGATCGTGGCGAGCTGGACCGGGACGGATTCGACCGGCTCCTGACCGAGCGGGTGCGGCTCTTCGCCGTGGGCCACGTCTCCAACGCGCAACTGGGGACGGTAACCCGGTCCGCGAGCTGGCGGCGCGGGCTCGCGCCGCAGGCGCACTGGTACTGGTCGATGGAGCGCAATTCCGCGCCGCACCTGGCGATCGACGTCCCAGGAGCTGGGCTGCGACTTCTTCGCCTTCTCGGGTCACAAGGTCTATTGGCCCCACTGGCGTGGGCGCGCTGTACGGACGGAGCGACCTCCTCCAGGCCATGCCGCCTCCGGCGAGCAGGGCGGCGACATGATCGAGCGGGTGACGCTGGAGCGGACCACCTGGGCCCCGCCGCCGGCGCGGTTTGAAGCCGGCACTCCGCCGATCGCCGAGGTCATCGCCCTCGGTGTAGGCGATCGACTACGTCGAAGGCGTGGGCCTGGACGCGATCGGCGCCTGGGAACGGGAGCTGCTCGCCGAGGCGACCGAGCGGGTTGGCGGCGAATACCGGGAGTGCGGCTGGTGGGAACAGCGCCGGAGAAGGCGAGCGTGCTCTCGTTCGTGCTCGAGGGTGTCCACCCGCACGATGTCGGGACGGTCCTCGACGACGAAGGGGTGGCGGTGAGGGTGGGGGACACCATTGTGTGTGATTTAACAAGCAAAGATAGAATAAAAGGCATTCTTTCAGAGCTTAGAGATGGCTTTTTGAGGGCAAAAGGCTGCCTCTAAGGAAACTAAAACGATGCCACGAGCAAGCGGTCACTTTCTGCCAGGTTACGTCTGGCATATCACGCACCGTTATCGCAGAAACTTTGTTCAAACCGTTCAAGTCGTTCAACCGCTTCGCTCAGATTCAAGCCGTTGAGAAGGAAAACGGACAAGTTTCCACTTCTTTCGAAACACGTGATCGTCGCCACTATTTGCATTGGCTCTTCGATGCGAGAAACGCTTCGGTCTGTGCGTCCTCGACTATGTAGTCACGTCGAACCACGTTCATCTGCTAGTCAAAGACACCGGGACCAACGTCATTGCCGAGAGCATGCAGCTCAACACTGAAGCTAGTTCAAATCGTTCAAACCGTTCAATCGCTTCGCTCAGTTCAAGACGTTAAGAACCAAGAAACATTCCAGAGAACAGCGCTCGGTGGATCGAGCAGGGGCTGGAGAACGGCTCATTGATGCTTGATGATCGCTGGTCCGAATCGATGAGAATAGGCGTGAGGCACGAGGCAATAGGCAATCTAAATAGGCGTAAGGGGTGAGGCGTGAGGCGTGAGTAGGTCTCGGAAGAACCAAGGCAAAACAACAAAGGGTAAAGAAAGAAGGCACTAGGAAGCAGGGAACTCATTCGGCAATCGGCAACAGTAAAAAGAGAACGCGTTCAACCGTTCAAACATTCAAGGTCGGATTTATCTGAAGATGGTTCAATTTTTCGAAACCATCTTCAAAGCTGCTCATCGCGAAGGATCGAAGCTGATGGAAAACGACATAGCCAGGTCCGACCCGCTAACAGCGACCCACCCGCTAACGACCTAGCTTTGATTCGGAGGAGCGTCGAGACCCGTTTTGAAATCGATGCATCGATCAATAGCGTTTCTTTGCCCGACGCCACGAGAATTCCTATTCTCCCTAAATTCTTGATTTGAATTCCCGTTTGCGAGATCGTGCCCGCAACGAAGGTGCCGTGGGATCGATGCCAATCCAGAGCACCAAAAAAGATCATGAATATTTCCCGGCAGGGATTGCTCTTGATCGATCCTGCGGTAGACTTAATTCACGTCAAAACCGCACGGCTATTATTGGGTTTCCTAACGATCCGCAGCTTCAAATCGTTGTGATCCGCGAGGGTCGCAATGTCTGGGTGCTCGGCGAGAATCAACCCCCACCGTATCGCAGGAGAAGAGAAAAGATTCTAAACAAAAAATGACAGGAGGGAATACAAATGATTGAGAATGGCTCTCTCGTACACTTCGAATACACTCTGTCGGATGAGAATGGAAAGATACTTCAATCGAATAAAGGGAAGGATCCGATCACTTATACGCACGGACTGCATGAGGTTATTCCGGGCTTGGAGGAAGGGCTCTCCGGAATGGATATCAATGAGGAAAAAAGCTTGTGTATCCAACCGGAGGAAGGCTACGGACCGGTAGATTCCAACGCTTTCAAAGAGGTTCCAAAGACCGAAATTCCTGCTACAGCGCTAAAGGTCGGGACCGCTTTGAGCGCCCAGGGGCCAGAGGGAAAAAACCATGTCGTCCATGTCCGTGAGGTGAAACAAGAAACCGTGATCCTGGATTTCAATCATCCTCTCGCAGGCAAGACTGTGAACTTCGATGTCAAGGTGCTGAACATCGAGCCGAAGAAATCATAGTCCGGTTAGCTCTGTCGAAGGCTCAGGTTGTTTCTTGCCGAAGCATCCCGTATCGAGCGATTCGAGGATCAGAATTTCCGTCAGGTGGTAAAGCAAGACTCCGAGGAATTGCCAGGGACAAGCCTGCTGCGTCGTGGGCGCCTATCTGGCGATTTTGTTCCTTTCGTGAAAGGAGAGAAATATGCGTAATGCCGTAATAGTCTTCACGCTGTTTTTGATAACGGGCATTGGATTTGGCTGTTCTGGTAGAAACACAGATGGCTCTGAAGGGTTTTTGGCTAAGAGTGATTCGGCGCCGTCAAGGGGCTTACCTGATTTTGTCATGATTGCAAAGAAGCTCCAGCCTATCGTTGTCAACGTATCAACAACGCAAGTAGCGGCTAAGCCGGCACCGGGGGTTCGGCCCGATTCGAAAGAAGATCCCATGGAAGAATTTTTGGAGCGGTTTTTTGGTCGCCGGCCCCCATCGGGCAATTCGGAGCAGCAACAACGGAGTCTCGGCTCGGGTTTTATTATTGGATCCGACGGTTCCATTGTGACAAATGCCCACGTGATCGAGAACGCAAAGAAAATCATCGTGAAACTCTCCGACAAGAGGGAGTTTGAGGCGAAGGTTCTGGGAAAGGATCCGAAGACCGATGTTGCGCTCATAAAAATTGATAGCAACGGCAGTTTGCCGACGGCGGAACTGGGGGATTCGGAGCGACTTCAAGTGGGCGAGTGGGTTATGGCGGTAGGTAATCCTTTTGGGCTCGATAGTAGCGTGACCTCCGGCATTATTAGCGCCAAGGGTCGCCACATTGGAGCGGGGCCCTATGACAATTTCATTCAGACGGATACCCCGATCAATCCTGGAAACTCCGGCGGCCCGTTAGTCAATCTGCGTGGCCAAGTGGTCGGCATCAATATGGCGATCGTTAGCCAGACCGGCGGCAACATCGGGATCGGATTTGCGACGCCGGTAAACCTAATAAAAGAGCTTCTTCCGCAGCTAGAGGCCAAAGGCAAAGTAACCAGGGGGTGGGTGGGGGTCGCTATTCAAGAGGTCACCCCCGACCTTGCCAACGTTTTCGGTCTCCAAAAACCCCAGGGAGCGCTTGTGGCGAAAGTGCTTACAGACGGACCGGCGGCGCGCGGTGGAATAAAGGTAGGTGATATCATTACCGAATATGATGGACAGCAAGTCAAAGAGGCCAATGATTTTCCTCTCATGGTGGCGCGCACGCAAGTAAATAAAAGGGTGGAGATGAAAGTCTTGAGAGAAGGGAAAGGTCTTCCTTTCAGCGTAACCGTCGGCGAGATGCCCGATGCACCGGGGGAAAAAATAGGGTAAGAGCCAGAGCCCGGTATTTGCCCAATAGCAACGGCTTAATCTCCGCCTTTCATTGGATGCGACTCACCTGAGTTCTAGGGGTCACCCAACAGCCTTTTCAATCAGGCAGATTCGGGGTCAGTCAGGCAAACATTGCATGAAGCGGCTGTTTAGATGCAATGTTGCTGGCGGTGCACGCGATAGATTCAACCGCGGAGGATCCGGAGAGCATAAAGTTCAATTTAAAGTATTTCTGGAATGACATAGGATCACTGCGATGGCCAAACGCGCACCGAAAGAAACCGTAAAAAATAGGTTGGCGGAGCTCAAAGCCAAGCATTTCAGTTCGAAGGGCCGGGAAGAACGCATTGCGAAAGCATTGAAAATCTTGAACCGGCCCGGTCCGGCTTTCAAACTCAGACAGGGACACGGTAGAGTGGATTGCCCAGGGCGCTGAGATCGAAAACCCGTAGTCATGCCGCCGGCACGGATCGAAAATCTTCCGGCAGGCAGTCATCTTTTCCTAGACGCAAATATTTTTTGGTTCATCGTGTAATCGAGTGGGTGAAAATTAATGGCGGATTACCTCCCATGGACGGTGCCTCCCTTTTGTAAAGGGAGGTTAGGAGGGATTTTTTACAGCTTGAAAGATCGCCTCCAGCACAGACTCTGTTTGTAGCAACGCTTGTCGGTCGTCAAAACGCAAGACTTTCAATCCTTGCTGCTCGAGATCCCTGGTCCGTTGGGCGTCGTATTTTGCTTGTCCGAGTTCCAAATGCTGAGCTCCGTCGAGTTCGACGACCAGTTTTACTGCCGGTGCATAAAAATCAGCGATGTAGTTGCCGATGGGTTTTTGCCTATAGAATTGCACGCCAAGAATTTGTTTTCGCCGCAAGCGGTACCCTAGGTGTAGCTCGGCGTCGGTCGGATTTGTCCGCAAGGAGCGAGCTTTGGTCTTAAGTCGGCGGTTGTAGGGTAACATCGGAAAATCCCCCCAACCCCCCTTTTCCTAAGGGGGGCAAACTCCTACGAACAGCATTTCTTAGCAAATTTCACCCACTCGATTACGCGAAGAGCCTATTTTTATTTACGCATTTCTCGGTCACTCTAGTCAGTGCCGAAACTTGCTCGGCCAGTGCGTCTCCGAGCAAGTTTTCGGGATCACAATCCTCGAAGTGATTAATGAAGTAACCCACAGATTGATGGTTGCCGAGGCGCTCGGTACCGGTGTTATCACGAGGGGTCGCATCAGGGATTTACGAGGTAAACGGCGCGAAATAGCGGGATTAAATCTATAAAATAAGAGACGCAAGCGTCCGGGCGATTTTTGGTTTGAACCTACTTGTTCTGCCGTAGGACGAGCCCGGTATTGTCCCCGGCTCAGAGCGTACGATCCGCTACGGGCTCCTTACCCAACGACTCTCTGATCTTGGCCGCAATGGAGGAAAGTGGTGTTGACTGTCTGGCAACCCGCGACAGCGATTTTGATCACATCTCGGATATCCGGATTTACAAGCCTACCGATATCTAATAAACGAACTCGGTTACCTCGGTAGGACCGCAGCGACATCTTGATTTAACGAGTCGAGGTGGCGACGGCATCGTTGCTGAAAGCCGCTATCCGTAAGGCAGCATTAACCGAAGAGGAGTTCTTGGATCTGCTATGAAAAGGGGTGCGTCATGCAGTACACAGTGATCGTTCATAATTCAGAAGAAGGTGGATGTTGGGTGGACGTGCCGTCCTTGCCGGGCTGTTTTAGCCAGGGTGAAACAATCGACGAGGCCATGAATAACATCAAAGAAGCGATCGAGCTTCACATCCAGGGCTTAAAGGACGACGGGCAGGAAGTGCCGACGGAAAGACATGGTGATCGGTCGAGTGGAAGTGAGAGCCGCTTAGAGCGTCCAATGAGCATCTACGCCACACTTTGGTGGCTCAAGTTTCCACGCTACGGCGATGAGTACGTCGGCTGCGAGTGGATTCGAGTTAGCGCCCCACGCGGTTCCCGCCCAGGTTGGTACATCGACTCGAGGATTCGGTTGCGAGGGCGGTGACCCATACGCCGACTTCCTGCCTCCGGCAGTGGAAGTGAAGGCCGAAGGCGACAGCGAGTTCATGCGTGCCGTTGTGATCGTCGCTGAGGAGACCCAGAAGGGTACCGCTCGCTCGCCTCAAGAGTACGCTAATCCATTAGTGATTCTTTCCGGCCCGGAATATGCGTCAATCTCGTTTGTCGAGTTGCACATGCGCGTCTGCGACGCTTTATGGTCAAAATTGTAGGGTCTACTATCGTGGCAGAATAAGTCCATCCCCTTTTTCCTCCCAAAGGAAATCATAGGTCGGATCTTTGGATTTCATTTATTCCTTGAATATGACGTGTCCGCAGCGCGCGTTCGTTTTGCCCGCCGTTAAAGCGCATTCAAGTCCCATCGTTCAAGGCTTCTACAGGATTTAGGAATGCTCGGAACTTCAGATGATCTTTCGTCGGGGAATTTGGCCACCCGGCGTGGACGCCATGAACTTTTGTATCCCGGTCAGAATAAAACAAAAGCTGGATCTAGGGAAAACCCGTCGCCTGTATTCTCACAGACTATCTTGACCGAAGGTCGCGATGATTGACGACCGAGGCGCGAAGGGCCTGGAATGAGCCCGTAGCGGGGTTGCGTCATTGCATGGTAGATTTGCTTGTGATTATGAAATTGATGGCCGGATGTATCAGGTACATGGATCAGACTGGACGTCGACGCAAAGCAACGGCGATAAAATTTGCAAAATAGACCGTGAGGCCAAACATGAAGACGATGCCACTCTCAGAAGTGAAGAGTAAGCTTAGCGAGCTCGTAGACGCGGTGGAGCGGCGGGACGAAGTAGTAACGATTACCCGTAACGGCAAGCCAATTGCTATCATTGTCAGCAAGGATGACTACGACAGTTGGCAAGAGACTGTGGAGATTATGAGGGATACAAAGTTTATGAAGGAGATCCGCCAAGGCATAAAATCTCTCAAACGCACAAAGAAACTGTATATACTTGACGAGCTCTTTAGCGACTGAATTCTTGGCATGCCGGTTTTCAGCCTCAAAGTGCCGACAGGTGTTCGGGATGTTATCCGGCGACTGCATCCTGAACTAAAGCGCAAAATCCGCGCGGCTCTGACTGACATACTCGACGATCCATCTTGCTTGCGGTAAAGCTCTCAAAGAGGAGCTTGAAGGGTATTGCAGTTTGCGAGTAGGAAGAAGCCGAATCATCTATCGAATCGGCGATGGCGTCATCGAGATCGTTGCCGTCGGTCCTCGAAGTAGGATCTATCAAGAGACAGCACGAATAATTCATAGAGATAAGATTTAGCGTGCTTGGGTGGACTTGGTCTCGAATTGGGTGAGAGATCATGGGGTCATACATTTTGCGCCACAAGGAAAACCCTATGAGGCAGTTTGATACGGGCTCCTTGCTTACCGAGGACGCCTTACCAATAATCTCTGGGATCCCTCTTCCGTTGTCTCGCCACAAATTGCTGTTCTATGCATCTTTAAGGACGGAGCTCATCGCCGTGTACTGGCGAGCGGGAAAACGCGCGTGCTGCCGCCGGCGAACTCGTGGATCTCCTCGTTCGATGGCGAGATTGATCGGCGCGATGCCGCGCTCGCGTCCGCGAACGGTGAGCGTATCGCGCGTCAGCCGCAGATCGAGCGAATGCCCGCGATAGCGGATGCGCATGTCGAGGCGCGCGAGCTCCTGCGGCAAGCGCGGGTTGAGCCGCAGCACGTCGCCCGTGACTTCGATGCCGGTCGATACGCGCTGCACCAGATCGACCGTGCCCGCCATGGCGCCGAGGTGCACGCCCTCCGCGGTGGTGCCCTGCTGGATGTCGCTCACGTCGCTCTGCAGCGCCTCGGCGAAATAGGTCATCGCGCGCGGCCGGTCCGAGCGCGCCAACACCCAGGCATGGACGACACGCGACAAGCGTCGAGCCGTGCGAGGAGCGGGCGTCGTAATAGGCGACGTTGCGCGGGATGGTCTCGTGTTCGAACGGATAGCCCAGGCGCGCGAACAGCTCGCCGAGCTCCTCGGCGGAGAACAGATAGAACAACATCAGCACGTCGGCCTGCTTCGACAGCTTGTAGCGATTGGCGCTGTCGTTCTCCGCCTCGAGAATGCAGGTCGAGCCGCTGGATATTGCCGTACCGCGTGCGGTAGCCCTCCCAGTCGAACTCGGCCAGCTGCTCGTAGCCCTCGAACTGGCTGATGATCCCGTCGTCGTGAAACGGCACGAACATCTTGCGGCTGATGTCGTCCCAGCGCGCGATCTCCTCCGCGGTCAACTCCAGCTCGCGTCATCAGCTCGGCGCGGCGGATGTCGGGCAGCAGCTCGAGCACCTCCAGCGCCCGGCAGCAGCACCCACACGGCCATGATGTTGGTATAGGCGTTGTTGTTGAGCCCGGGCTCGGCGGAGTCCGGGTAGCCCTCGTGGAACTCGTCCGGGCCCATCACGCCGCGGATCTCGTAGCGGCCGCGCTGGTCGTTGAACGTCGCGATGCTCGACCAGAAGCGCGCGATCTCGAGGATCAGCTCGGCGCCGTGGAACTGCAGGAACTCGATGTCATGCGTGACCTGATAGTACTGCCAGACGTTGTAGGCGATGGCGCTGCCGACGTGGCGCTGCAGGTAGGAGTTGTCGGGCACCCAGCGCTGCGAGCGCGGGTTCAGGTTGAGCTCCTGGGTCTCCTCCTGCCCGTCGCTGCCGCTTTGCCAGGGAAACATCGCGCCCTGAAACCCTGCGCCGCGGGCCGCGGCGCGCGCCTCGCCGAGGCGGCGGTAGCGATACATCAGCAGCGACCGGGTGATCTCGGGCATGCGATAGTTGAGGAACGGGAAGATGAACAGCTCGTCCCAGAAGATATGGCCCTGGTAGGCCTCCCCGGTCCAGCCGCGCGCAGGCACGCCGATATCGAGTCCGATGGAGTTGGGCGATACCGCCTGCAGCAGATGCAACATGTTCAACCGCAGCAGCATCGGGACATTCAGCTTGAACGCCGGACCGGCCGGCTGCATGTGGACGTCGAATCGGCGCCACAGGTGCTTCCAGGCCAGCACGTGCTCCGCCATCAGCCGCGTCGAAGCGACCCGCACGCGCAATCGCCTTGCGCGCCGCCAGCGCCGCACTCCGAAATGGCATGATCGCGCGACGTGTAGAAAGCAGGCGATCTTTTCCAGCACCAGCGTCTGCGCCCTGCTGCGAGGTCGATCGTCGAGTTCCTGCCCGATGTATCCCGGTTCCTCGATGACACGGCGCGCGCCCTCGCGCAGCTGCTCCGTCGACGAACGCCCGCGTTCGCGCCGCCTGCGCGACATGAATGTTCGACTGGCAGGTGCGCACCAGCAGATAGACGCCGTCCTCGCCAACGGCCTCGCCTGCCAGCGGCTCCAGGTGCTGGTTGTTGAACTTGCGATAAAGTTTCGCGCCGCGCGTTGACGACGCGCCCGTCGATCGCCGAACGGACCGTGACGCGGCCGACCAGTTCTCGGCGGTCAGCGCCAGCTCCAGCGCGCCCAGGTGCATGTCGTTCATCGAGACCAGGCGGCGCTCCGTGAGCGTGCGTACGCCGCCCTTGGCCGTCCTCGAAGCGCAACGGTTCGAAACAGCATGGCGCGCCGGAGATCGAGCTCCTGGCGGTAGGACAGGAGCTTGACGTGCTCGACGATCGAACCATTCGCTCATCGGCGATGCGAAATGTCAGCGCCAGCCAGTTGGGGAAATTGACGAGATCCTCGTTCTCCACCACGCGGCCGGCAATATCGGTGCGCAGCCGGTTGTAGCCGCCGGCGAGGTAGGTTCCCGGATAGTGAACGTCATCCGCGCACTGCCCACGGCGACGGCGCCGCGGGTCGCGAAATATCCGTTGCCCAGCGCGCACAGGGCTTCGCGGATTCCCTCGCGCGCCGGGTCGAATCCTTCGTACACCAGTGACCAGGCCGACAGGCGGCTCCGCCGCGACCTTGACCTGCGCCAGATTGGTCACCACCACGTCGGCGCCGGCCTCGCGCAGCGCCTGCGATTGCCCGCATGCGATCCACACCGATGACGCAGCCGAATCGCCCGGCGCGTCCGGCCTGCGACGCCGGCGATCGCATCCTCCACGACGACCGCGCGGACGGCTCGGCCCCGAGTCGCTGCGCCGCCTCCAGAAAAGCATCGGGCGCCGGCTTGCCCTTGAGCCCGAGGCGAGTGATGTCCATCCCGTCCACGCGCGCGTCGAACAGGTGCGCGATGCCGGCCGCCTCGAGCACCGTCGCACAGTTCATGCTGGAGGACACGACGGCCGTCTTGATTTCCTGCGCGCGAAGCGTCCGCACGAGCTCGATCGCCGCCTCATAGGGTTCGACGCCGTGCTCATCCAGATGTTGCATGAAATAGTGCGTCCTTCATGTTGCCCGAGCGCGTGCACGGTGTGCGCGTCGGGATCGTCTTCCGGGGCGCCGAAAGGCAGTTCGATGCCGCGCGACGTCGAGGAAGGCGGCCACACCGTCGTAACGCGGCTTGCCATCGACGTAGCGCCGATAGTCGGCATCGATGTCAAAGGGAACGAACGGCTCGCCGGTGTCTCGCGGCGCGCTGCTCGAGAAATTCGTCGAACAGCTTTTTCCAGGCCGCGGCATGCACGCTCGCCGTCTTGGTCAGCACGCCGTCGAGGTCGAACAGACAGCGTCGTAATCCCGCGGCGAGAGCGTGACAACAGGAGCTGATGCTGGTCATGAGTTATACTTTGGCAACCGCCGCGGAGACGCGCAGAACTAGCCGAGGCCGCATAGACTAGTGTAGTGTCCCTAACGCTTCTTTACATTTGGCGATTTTGGTCATGATGGTATCGGCTGAGGCTTTCCAAGCGAAAACGCGAGGGTTTTGGTTGTGACATTTCAGGTAGTCTTCGATCGCAGCAATCAATTCGGCGACGTTGTGGAAACTGCCACGGCGAATCCGCTTGTCGGTAATCTCTCGAAACCAACGCTCGACCAGATTCAACCAAGAACTCGAGGTCGGGATGAAATGGATGTGGAATCTGGGATGTCGTCGCATCCAGGCTTTGACCCGCGGGTGTTTGTGGGTTGCGTAATTGTCCACGATAAGATGCAGATCGAGATGGGACGGCGTCTCGGCGTCGATCTTGTTGAGGAAACGAATGAATTCCTGGTGTCGATGACGCGGCATGCAGTCGCCGATCACTTTGCCATCGAGCAGGCTCAGCGCGGCGAACAGTGTGGTCGTGCCGTGGCGCTTGTAGTCGTGCGTCATAGTCCCGCAGCGCCCCTTCTTGATCGGCAGTCCTGGTTGGGTACGATCCAGTGCCTGGATTTGGCTTTTCTCATCGACACACAAGACCAGGGCCTTGTCTGGAGGGTTGAGATAAAGGCCGACCACATCGTAGAGCTTCTCGACAAAATGTTTGTCGCCGCTGAGCTTGAACGTCTTGGTCAGATGAGGCTTGAGGCCGTATCGATCCCAAATACGCTGAACCGCCATGCGGCTGATGCCCTGCGCCTTTGCCATGGTGCGACTACTCCAGTGAGTGGCGCCTCGCGGTGTCGTGTGCAGAGTGGCCTGCACCACTGCCCGCACTTTTTTTTCGGGGATACTTGGGATACGCCCTGGCCGGGGGGCATCTTTGTTCAATCCTTCCAAACGAAGGGCAAGGAATCGTTCCCTCCACAGCTGGACTGTCGGTCTGGAAACCGACAACCCCTGCGCGATGTCCTGGCTTGGGATACCCTGCGCTGCCATCACGACAATTTGCGCACGTTGAATCAATCGCAGCGGCAAAGTTCTTCCCCGAGTCCAGGTGCTCAACACCGCTCGTTCTTCCTTAGACAACACAATCGGAGTGGCTATTCTCATGGCGCATAACATAACTTTCGTCGTAGATATAAGTCAAGCTAATTATGGGACACTACACTAGCGCCGGCCCCGCGCGGCATCGATACTCCAGATCCCCGAGCCCTGGGTCGCCATATATAAAAATACGAAGCAGAACAGCACCGCCGGCTCGCCACCGTTTTCCAGCGGCCAAAAACTTTTCGGAAAATGGCCGATGAAATAAGCCGCGGCCATTTCCCCGCTGGCGATGAATGCGGCATAGCGGCGACGAGACCGATCAAGATCAGCAGACCCAGAACTACTTCGATTGTTCCCGCGATGCCGAATAGCGAAGCGAGCGGAACCGGCTTACCGCCGAACCAGCCAAAGAGTTTCTGGCCACCGTGGCAAATGAACAGCAAGGCCGCGACGATCCGTAACAGGGCGTAGGCGTGGGGCGCAAACGGCGCAAAAGGGTTTTTCATCGTTAACCTCCGCAGCGATATCTCAGATTAGGTTCTCACGCTATTTGGGGATGTCAGGATCATGTTTGTCCAATCGTCCCGTCACCGAATTCGCTGGAGCGTGGACAGTGTTCCCGCTGTTGCTATTGGCAGCGGGCAACATCCCGGTCTCCAAGGCCGGCGCAGGCGGGAGCCCGGTGACCTCGAGGATCTCCTGCTCGTTGAGGTCTCCCGCGCCAGCAAGGCTTCGGCGAGCGCATCGAGTTGCTTGCGGTGTGCGCTCAGGAGGCGCTTGGCCTCGTCGTGGCTCTCGCCGATGATCCTGAGCACCTCGGCGTCGATGGCTTCAGCGGTCTCCTCGCTGAACGGCCTCGCGCCGCCATAACCGCCCGGACCGTTCAGGTAGGGGTTCTCCCGCGGCGCGAGCTGCACCAGCCCGAGCCGCTCGCTCATGCCCCAGCGCGTGACCATCCGGCGGGCCAGGCCGGTGGCCTGCTCGATGTCGCTTTCGGCGCCGGTGGTCTTGGTGCCGTAGACGATCTCCTCGGCCGCGCGGCCTCCCAGCATTCCGACGATGCGCGCGCGCAGATAGGCTTCCGGATAGTTGTAGCGGTCGCTGTCGGGGCGCTGATAGGTCACGCCGAGCGCCTGCCCGCGCGGCACGATCGTCACCCGGTTCACCGGGTCGGCGCCGGGCACCACCAGACCGAGGATGGCGTGCCCGCCCTCGTGGTAGGCGATGCGCTCCCGGTCGGCGCGGCTCAGCAGGAGCGGGCGCTCGGGGCCGAGCACGATCTTTTCCAGCGCGTCGAGGAAGTCCTTGTGACGGACCTCGTTCTGCTCGCGGCGGGCCGCCAGCAGCGCCGCCTCGTTGACCAGATTCTTCAGGTCGGCGCCCGAGAGGCCCGGCGTCGACGGCGGCCAGCTCCCCCAAGCTGACGTCGCTGCGCCAGCGGCACGCTGCGGGTGTGGACTTTGAGGATCGCCTCGCGCCCGGTCCTGTCCGGCAGGTTCACCACGACGCGGCGGTCGAAGCGTCCGGGCCGCAGCAGCGCTTTGTCGAGCACGTCCGGCTGGTTGGTCGCCGCCAGCACGATGATGCCTTCGCGGCTGGAGAAGCCGTCCATCTCGGTCAGGATCTGGTTCAAGCGTCTGCTCCTGCTCGCTCGAGCCGCCGATCGCCATCTGCCCGCGCGCGCGGCCGATGGCGTCCAGCTCGTCGATGAAGACGATCGCCGGCGCGTTCTCGCGCGCCTGCTTGAACAGGTCGCGCACCCGCGCCGCGCCCACGCCGACGATCATCTCGACGAACTCCGCGGCGCTCATCGAGAAGAACGGCACCCCCGCCTCTCCCGCGACCGCCTTCGCCAGCAGGGTCTTTCCTGTGCCCGGCGCGCCGACCAGCAGCACGCCTTTCGGGGCGGTCCCGCCCAGGCGCGTGTACTTCTTGCGGGTCCCTCAGGAAATCGACGATCTCGACCAGCTCGTTCTCGGCTTCGTCGATGCCGGCGACGTCGTCGAAGGTCACCTTCGTCGTCCTTCTCCTGGTCGTAGCGGCGGGCTTTGCTCTTGCCGATGCCCATAAGCCCGCCGCCCAGGCCGCCGCCCTGCTGCGCCGCGCGCCGGAACATCCAGACGTAAAAGCCGATGAAGAGCAGCGCCGGGCCGAAGCCGAAAAGAAGCGTCGCCAACGGGCTGCCGCCTTCTTGGATCGGTTTGGCGCTGATCTCGACTTTGTTATCGATCAAAAATGCTTCCAACCCGGGGTCTACGAAAGAGGGCAGGGTGGTCGTGAAGTTGCGTCGACCGTCTTGGGCGGGCCGCGGGGCGCGCGCGCCGCGCTGCGCTCGCCGACTTGAGCTTCGCCGCCGGGCGCCGCACTTTTTTCGCCTGCCGGCGGGTAAGTGACCGGCGCCGCGAAGCGGCCCGTGATGGTGTCGCCCTGGCTGTAGATCGCCTCGACGTTGCCTTTGCCAGCCTCCTCCTTGAAGAGGGTATAGGGCACTGTGACCGGCGCCTCCGGGCCCGGGATGAGGAACCTCATCAGCAAATAGTTCGCGATCAAGACACCACAAACCATAGCCAGCGTCTTGCTCGGCGGCATCTTTCCCAGCGCGGAACCCTTCGTGCCGCCAGGCCTGCCGTCGCCGGGTTGGCCGCGCCGCCCCGGCGCGGAATCGCTGTTGCCTCGTGTCTGCTGGGCCGTCAAGGCCATCGTCAACCTCCTCGCGCCGCGCACCCGATTTACCGAAACCAAATTCACCCCTAAACAGTACAACTAATGGCTACCATCCACACCCAGTCACAACAAGATTCACTTTTAACTTTCCCGCGCAACTTAACCCTGAAGTGACAATCATTTTGCAATTGAATGAACCATGTCCCGTCGGTAGTTTACCGTTCCGCGGTTCATCGCATTGCTCACAACCAGTAAGATTGCAATGCCCGCACAGACTCATGGAAGTTGCCAACGTAAGCACGGACATGGGATTACGCTAGCGCGGTCTTTAATCCGTCACCCCCGAATGTTTGTATCGGGGGTCCAGGTTCGGATTCGCCTGGATTCCCGCTTAAAGCATGCGGGAATGACGGGCTTCGGAATGGAGACTAACTCGACGCGGCAAGCTACGGGAATGAATTGTTACGGGATTTAATCGGATGAGCTTGATTAAAGTTGCCTTTTTATTGTCGGGTTAGGGTTAACACTATGGACAATTTCCTTCCAGCTTTTGAACAAAGCCGAGTTGGCGAATTTGTTTTGAATTTCGCTGGGGTAATTCGTTAACATGTTGCACGGCCGGCGGAACTTGTATCCGCAGAATTTCACAACCTATCTTGATTGGCCGATTGATAGTTATACGCTCAAGAAGAGCAGATGCCCAAGAAACACTAAAACATCGAGGGCGGCATTGGCATCGCAGGCGGCGTTGGACCGCTGAAAAAATGGTTAGCTCCATGGCTGCACTCGGCAAATCGCAAACTCGACGGGGTGATAGGCATTGCTATGAAAGGTTGTAAAACCAAATGTCTGATCCGCTACTGATTCGCTGTCCGAGCTGCGGCGCAACGAATCGAATCCCGACAGAAAAAGTTGCTCGGGGACTCCAGCCGGTTTGCGGCCGGTGTAAGACCGCCCTGCGCGTCGATCACAAGCCGGTGACGGTCACGGATGCCACGTTTGCGGTCGAGGTAGAACGCTCGCCCGTGCCGGTGCTGCTCGATATGTGGGCGCCGTGGTGCGGCCCGTGTCGTACGGTGGCACCGATGATCGAGGAGCTCGCCGGGGAAATGGCGGGCCGCGTGCGCGTGGCGAAACTCAACGTCGACGAGAATCCAGCCACCGCGGCGCGCTTCCGCGTCCAGAGCATTCCAACTCTGCTCGTGCTTAAAAACGGACAGGAAATTGATCGCATTGTCGGCGTGCAACCGAAAGCAGCGATAGCGCAGCGGCTGGAAAAAGCCGCAGCCTGAGTCAGCGCATTTGGGCAACGCCGAAAGCTTTGGATCAGCCTGCTTCCGCTCTGAATTCGGTTACCAGCAGGTTTTCGTCCCCTAGAACCGGTTGCCCGCCGTTCCTGACAGCTCGATCGGCCCAGCGCCGTTAAAGTGTTAAGTTTCCGTTGCTCGGCGGTTACCCCGTACGAATTGCGTTGGACTAGGGTTTTTATTCTTCGGTTTTTCTTCCAACGGCGGTCCCATGTTTTTGCAATGTGCCAGGTAAATCCATTGCGCGCGCGGCTGCGTCCGTTAAGCTAGATTGAGGAGGAGAATGCAATGCCGGAAACACTATCCAAAGAACAGTTGAGGCTGCTGGATGCCTACTGGCGGGCGGCAAACTATCTATCGGTGGGACAGATTTATCTTTACGACAATCCGCTGTTGCGAGAACCGCTCAGCAAAGAGCACATCAAGCCGCGCCTGTTGGGTCATTGGGGAACCACGCCGGGACTGAACTTTATTTACGCCCATCTCAACCGGGTCATCAAGGCGCGACGACCTCGACATGATTTACATTACCGGTCCGGGGCACGGCGGACCGGGTTTGGTCGCCAATGCTTACCTGGAAGGAACCTACAGCGAAGTGTATCCGAACATCTCGCGGGACGAGGAAGGAATGAAAAAACTGTTCAAGCAGTTCTCGTTTCCCGGCGGAATCCCCAGCCACGTCGCACCCGAAACGCCGGGCTCGATCCATGAGGGCGGCGAGTTAGGTTACTCCTCTGGCGCACGCTTATGGCGCAGCCTTCGACAATCCTGATCTCGTCGTCGCCTGCGTGGTGGGCGACGGCGAAGCCGAAACCGGGCCGCTCGCCACCAGCTGGCATTCGAACAAATTTCTCAATCCCGCGACGGACGGCGCGGTGCTGCCGATCCTGCATCTCAACGGCTACAAGATCGCCAACCCTTGCGTGCTGGCGCGCATCAGCATGAAGAGCTGGATCAGCTCTTTCGCGGGCTATGGTTACACGCCGTATTTCGTCGAAGGCGATGATCCGAAGAAGATGCATCAGCTCATGGCGGCCACCCTCGATCGCGTCATTGCCGAGATCCAACAAATTCAGACCGCCGCAGAACCGGCGGCAAGGGAAGCGCGGCGAAGTCAAGCGGCCGCGCTGGCCGATGATTGTTCTTACGCACGCCGAAGGGATGGACGTGTCCGCAAGGAGATCGACGGCAAGCGCACGAAGGGTTATTGGCGCTCTCATCAGGTGCCGATGGGCGAGATGCATAACAATCCGGCGCACGTGAAAATTCTCGAACAATGGATGAAGAGCTATCAAACCTGACGAGCTGTTCGATAAAAGCGGCCGGCTCCAAGCCGAGTTGGCCGAGCTTGCGCCCAAGGGGGAGCGTCGCATGAGCGCCAACCCGCACGCCAATGGCGGCACTCTGCTGAGGGATCTGCGCCTGCCCGACTTTCGCGCCTACGCAGTCGAAGTAGCCGCGCCAGGCGCGGCGACCGCCGAAGCCACGCGAGTTCAGGGCCAATTCCTGCGCGACGTGATGAAGCTCAATCTCGATAGCAAGAATTTTCGTCTCTTCAGTCCGGACGAGAACAACTCCAACCGCTGGCAGGACGTGCTCGAGGTGACCAACCGCGCATGGAGGGCAGAGCATTTCGACTACGACGACAAACTTGCGCCGGACGGCCGCGTCATGGAGGTGCTGAGCGAGCATCAGTGCCAGGGTTGGCTGGAAGGCTACCTGTTGACGGGCCGGCATGGTTTTTTCTCCTGCTACGAGGCGTTCATTCACATCGTCGACTCGATGTTCAACCAGCACGCCAAGTGGCTGAAGGTGTGCAACGCACATTCCGTGGCGCCGGCCCATTGCATCGCTCAACTATTTGCTGTCAGCTCGCACGTGTGGCGGCAGGACCACAACGGCTTTAGCCATCAGGATCCCGGCTTTATCGATCATGTCGTCAACAAAAAGGCCGAGGTTGTTCGCGTCTATCTGCCGCCCGATGCCAACTGCCTGCTCTCGGTAACCGATCACTGTCTGCGCAGCCGCAATTACGTCAATGTCGTGATCGCCGGCAAGCAGCCGGCGCCCCAGTGGCTAAATATGGATCAGGCGGTCAAGCACTGCACCGCCGGCATCGGCATCTGGGAGTGGGCGAGCAACGATCGCGGCGGTGAGCCGGACGTGGTCATGGCCTGTTGCGGCGACGTGCCGACGCTGGAGACTCTCGCCGCGGTGGAGTTGATGCGCCGGCACCTTCCCGAGCTGAAGATCCGGGTCATCAACGTCGTTGATCTGATGACGTTGCAACCGCCCAGCGAGCATCCGCACGGACTGAGCGACAATGACTTCGACGCGTTGTTCACGAAAGACAAGCCGATCATCTTTGCTTTTCATGGTTATCCCTGGCTGATCCATCGCCTGACCTACCGCCGCACCAACCATGACAATCTCCATGTGCGCGGCTACAAGGAAGAAGGGACGACGACCACCCCCTTCGACATGTGCGTGCTGAACGATCTGGACCGCTTTCATCTGGTGCAAGACGTCATCGACCGGCTGCCGCAACTCGGCGCGCGGGCGGCCTATGCAAAGCAAGCGATCCGCGACGCGCTGATCGACCACAAGGAGTACATCCGCGAGCACGGCGAGGATGCATCCCGAGATCAGCGGCTGGACGTGGGGAAGACGCAAACCGGCGTCGCGCGGGGCGCGCTCCACGGAAAGCGACAACGTGTAGGCGTTTGAAACAAGGCAACCCTATGGGAGCAGATCGTCAAAGCGCGGTGCGACGCGTGTCGCGATGGTTCAAATCAAGGTCACAACCTTTAGCGATGTGAAGATTAAAGCAAGAACATGACAAATCCCACGTTCGTGGCGCCGACAGCGAACCTGCAAACCGGAGGTGAATCGAGCTCGGCACAGCAGGTTGCCAGGGCACTTCTTGCTGTCGGTTTTTTATTGATCCTTTTGCCCTGCGCAGCGTTGGCACAGAAACTTGGCGGGCTCGGCTTTCCGGTTGCGCGGGCACGAGTCGCAACGCTCGGCGCTTACTTCTTTTGCCGACAAAAAACCCGTTTTACTCTTTCTCCGGATGCCCCGCCCACTGATCCCGCTCTCTTCATCAATGGCACATCATTGCTGGCGCAAACGGCCAATGCGCCCGCGCCTGCCACGGGTAATATTAATCTCGGCACTTCAGTGCCCTGGGGCACACAAAAAAGTTACCTCATTCCAGCTCTGGAGATCGTCGGGTTTGATGCTCTGCTGAATCTTTACGACCGCGCCTACTACGGCTGCTGCGAATACGATTGCGACTTCTCCTCGATCAGCCGCAACTTGCGGCGCGGCTGGAAATCGACAGCGACGAATTCACGGTCAATCAGCTTGGCCATCCCTATCAGGGATCGATGTATCATGGTTTTGCGCGCGCCTCGGGATTCAATTATTGGCAAGGCCTCGGCTACACCTTCGTAGGAAGCCTATTCTGGGAGATCGCCGGGGAAACCACGCGGCCATCCCAAAACGATCAGATCAGCACCGGCATCGGCGGCAGCTTTTTAGGCGAGGCGCTGTTCCGCATGTCGAACCTGTGGCTCGAAAAGCAGACAGGAGGGGGCTTCTGGCGTGAGCTCATCGCGGCGGCAATCTCGCCGCCGGTCGGCTTCAACCGCCTCGCCTTCAACGACCGTTTCAAGGGTATCTATTCAAGCCACGACCCCGAGTACTACAGCGCGCTACAGGTCGGAATCGCCTCGGCGACCCAAGACCGCCGCGATGGCTCGCGCAAGATCAAGCGCCATGAAGGCATTGTGGATTTCACCTTGGATTACGGTTTGCCCGGCAAGCCCGGCTACACCTACGATCGTCCTTTTGACTACTTCAGCTTCCAGGCCGCGGCATCGACCGCGATTGGTTTCGAGAGCTTTTCGACGCGCGGACTGTTGCTCGGGAACCGGCTACGACATCGGCACCAATTATCGCAGCATCTGGGGTCTGTACGGCAGTTACAGCTATTTGGCGCCGCAGATTTTTCGCCTGGCGAGTACCGCATTTCTCTCGGCACGACGGGCGAGTGGCGTATTGCCGATGCTCTGGCATTGCAGGGAACAGCTCTCGTCGGCATCGGCTACGCCACCGTCAGCACCATTCACGGCATCGCCGACGAGCGGTCGAATCAATACGGCGTAGCGCCGCAGATGCAGTGGGCGTTGCGGCTCATTGCCGGGGATCGGGCGGCTCTCGACCTGACTGCGCGCGAGTACTTTGTCAGCAATGTGACCGGCAGCCGAGGCGGTCACGACAACGTCATCCGCGCCGACGCATCGGTAACGTGGCGCATTCATCGCGAGCATGCCGTCACGGTCAGATATCAACTGTCCCGGCGCGACTCGGATTTCCGCTGATCTCGGCGATCGAACCCAGAGTAGGGGGACAATCGGAATCTTCTACACCCTTCTCGGCCGCGATCGATTCGGCACGGGCGACTGGTAACGTGAGGGAAATTAGCAGCGCGGCGAGGGGATAGGACAATCCGCCGGCCCAATTCTGTGGCGATTGCGCGGCGAACCAAAGCAGCGCGCCCCTGGAGCTCCGCAGAGAGCGCAAGGACCACTTGGAGTCAAAAAGTTTTGGCAAACCGTGGAGGCCGAAACGCGATAAGTCGTCAGTTCAACTGAAAGAAACCTGTAAGACCAGTTCTTTACAGTGAGCGGCTGTTATTACAAAATCCGAGGCGGGTATCAACCCGCCTTTTCTTTTTTCCCCGGCATTGACATAGACGGAGGGCTATGGAAATAGGGAGAGTGTTTGATGTCGCCGAATGGGTCTCTGTCAGGAGGAGTGGATGACGAACTGGCTTTGGATTGTCTCTTCTTTGCTGCTTTGTTTTCAGTGGATCGTGATTCATTTTGCCGGCAGTCATCCGCGCCCGAGCTGCAAGCTTTAAGCTCGGGAATCGCCATCTTCGGCGCGGCGTTTATGCTTTCGTGGGCGGCGGAGCTCGCGCAAAAGGATATTCCACAATCGCTTGCCATTGCGCTCCTTGCCTTGATCGCGGTGTTGCCGGAATACGCCGTGGACATGTATTTTGCCTGGACCGCCGGAAAGGACCCCAAGTACACTGCCTTTGCGCTGGCGAATATGACCGGCGCCAATCGCTTGCTGATCGGCGTCGGGTGGGCCGCCGTCGTTCTTACGTATTGGTTAAAAAGCGGTAAGCGCATCCGTCGAATTGGAGCCGGGGCACAAAATTGAAATCTTATATCTCGCCTTGGCGACGGTTTATTCTTTCGTGCTTCCGCTCAAAGGCCGGATCGACCTTGTCGATGCCGCGGTGCTGATTGCACTCTTCATGTTTTATATGCGCGCCGCGTCAAAAGCCGAGCATGTCGAACCGGAGTTGGAAGGCCCCGCCGCGATGATCGAGAATTGGGGTGAGAGCGCTCGTCGGCTCGTGACCGCGCTGTTTTTTCTTACCTCCGGGTTCACTATTTTTATTGCCGCGGAGCCGTTTGCCGAGGGACTTCTGGCCACCGGCCGAACTTTTGGTATCGAAGAATTCATTCTGGTTCAGTGGCTGGCTCCCTTGGCGTCTGAATCACCGGAATTTATTGTTGCTATTCTGTTCGCATTGAAATCTCAGCCCGGGATCAGCATGGGCGCGCTGCTTTCTTCCAAGGTCAACCAATGGACTCTATTGATCGGAATGCTCCCGGTGGTCTATTCGATCTCGGCCGGCAATGCCGGCGGCATGCACATGGACAGCCGTCAAATCGAAGAAATGTTTCTGACCGCGGCGCAGTCGTTGTTTGCCGTAGCGGTATTGGTTAATTTATCCTTCTCGCTTTTCGAAGCGGCGGTTATTTTTATTTTGTTCTCTACCCAACTCTTGTTTCCCGATCCGGCGTTCAGATTTTATTATTCTTTCTTTTATATCGCTCTGGCTATCGGCCTGGTGGTCTTCAAGAAGGATGTCCGGAGCGGCGTTTGCCATTTATTTTCCCGCACGTCGGTCGCGCCGGCGGTGGAAAGCACTGAGATCGTCAAGTTGCGCATAGTTCCGGCTCGCCGAGAAGGCGCGGTGCTGGGAAACAGTTGGGACCGAGCCGGCGAACTTACCCAATTCATCCTCAATGACGATATCTTTGCCCGATCGCGATCAGCCTCACGGGAGTGTTGTTGGCCCATTTCCTTGTTCTTGTTAGCAAATCGATGCTAGCTAGCATGGAGATGGCCGATCCCAATTTAACAATTGCCGGACAAAAATTCGCGGCGGGCCCGGAGCGAACTGAGGTCCGCACCGGCGCGACATTTGGTTTCGAGGGTCTGGGCTTGTCGCCCAATCTCTGTCTGTTTCTGGCTTCTTTTCTCTCGCTATTCGTGGAGCTGCTGCTGATTCGATGGGTGCCATCGCAGGTCCGCGTGATCGCGTACTACGGTAACATCATGCTCCTGTCATCGTTTCTGGGACTCGGCTGCGGCGCGATTTTGGCGCAACGCAACTTGCGCCTGACGCGATTGTTTGCGCCTCTACTGTTTGTCCTCAGCGTCGCTGTGGCAGCTCTGAAGGGTATCCAGTTCAAGCAAGGGCCGGATGAATTGCGTTTTTTGTTCGCCGCCGGAACGACCTCGACCACGCTGCCCATCGTATCGCTCTTCGCTCTCAATACTTTGCTGTTTCTGCCTCTCGGCGAGCTCATCGGCGGCTATTTTTCAAAGGTAACACCGCTGCGCGCCTACGCATGGGACATCAGCGGCGCGATCGCGGGAACGCTGCTCTTTGGACTGTTCTCCTTTTCCTGGTTCTCGCCGATCTTGGGTTTCGCTTTCGCCATGGTTGGCTTCCTGGTCTTTTGCACCAACGGCCGTGAATTGATCTGGAACGTGCTGTTTTTTGCTTTTACGATCATAATCTTGACGTATTATTTGCCGACTCACGGGATCTGGTCGCCTTACAATTTGATCTCGGTTCGCGAGATGGGGACCGACGGAGCACTGAAGCCCGTGTCCGCACCGCGGGAGAATATCGGCACCCGGCCCGATCCGCCATTTTATACGGTTCAAGTCAATGGCGATTTCTACATGATGAACGGCACCATCGACTCGCGGCGATACACGAACAAAGCGAAAGTGTTCGAGCTCAATGAGCAATACATGCTGCCTTACAAGTTGCGCCCGTCCCCCAAGGACGTGCTTGTGGTTGGCTCCGGCGGGGGCGTCGACGTAGAAGCCGCTTTGCTTGCCGGCGCCGATCGTATCGACGCGTTGGAGATTGATCCGGTCATTATCCAATTGGGCCGGTCGTTCAACGCGTCTCAGTCGTACAACGACCCTCGGGTAACGATCGCGAATACCGACGCCCGGCCGTTTTTTCGCCGCACAGATAAAACCTACGATGTGATCGTTTTCGGCTTTTTGGACTCGCAGAGTTTATTCAGCCAGATGTCGAGCATTCGTTTGGATGGATATGTCTACACGCGGGAGAGTTTCCAGGAGGCATTTCAATTGTTGCGGCCGGGCGGTCTGTTGAGTGTATCTTTTTTCTCGGGGGGCCACCTTTGGATGCTGGACCGGCTGATTACCATGGTCCGGTCCGCCACAGGGACAGTGCCGATGGTCTTCATCAAGCCGAGCGGGCAGGTCGTGATCCTGGCGCCGAAGGGTTATTTACCGGCGCAGATCGCCGATCTGCGATCCTATCGCCAAATTGCGCGAACGCCGCATGAAGTCGAAGAGGCGCTGGATGATTGGCCCTATCTTTATCTGCGCAGCCGTTCCATACCCGTCGATTATCTTTTTACGATTGGTTCTCTGCTGCTGCTCTCGTCGATTTTCGTCTTTACCAGTTTGGCGCGTAACACCCGCACTCTCGACCTTCATTTTCTTTTCCTGGGCGCAGCCTTTCTCGCTTTTGGAAACAAAAAGCATCACGACCGTCGCGCTGTTCTTTGGCACCACCTGGCTGGTCAGCATGGTGGTTATTCTCGGTGTGCTGATCATGGTGCTCATCGCCAATGCGGTTGCTTCCATGTTTCCTGGTTCATCCGCGTGGCTTTACTTGCCGCTCATCGGGTCAGTTTGCTTGCTCTATTACCTGTCGCCGTCAACCGTGCTGAGTTGGCCTGCCTACGCCAGACTGGCGTATTGCCTGATCTTGATTCCACTGCCGATTTTTTTTGCCGGGCTCATCTTCTCGCTGGGTTTTAGAGCGCACGAAAACCCGGGGATGGCTTTCGGCAGCAATCTTGTCGGTGCGATGGTGGGAGGATTCGTCGAGTACGCAGGAATGATGACGGGCACGAAGATGCTGCTGCTATTCATTATTGCGCTATATCTCGGGAGTTTCCTGGCAAGACCACGCCTCGTGGCCAGCGCTTAGACTAGAAAAACCGCGCCGTCGACTAATGTTTGGCCGCGGCTTTTTCTTCTTTGATATTTTCGTGGATCAGCCGCGGCACGCCGCCGCAAGTGAAGCAGCGCGGCGGCTCATAGTTTAGTTTCGCCTTCGGGATAGCGCATAAATCTTTTATAAAACGGCTTCTCCGTGCCGACGAAATCGTCATAATAAAAGGCTAGCTTGCCGCACTCGCTGCATTGTAAATATTTCGCCATCGTTTTCCTTCCAAATCTCTAAGCTACGAACTTGCGGGTGATCGGTGACGATTGCCAAGTACGCTCAAAAAAACGACTGCATCGACTGAGCATCAATGCTGCCGGTCACGGCAACTGTGACGTGGCAAAGAATACTCACGAACCCGGACGAGGTCAATATGGGCCAGCGGTTGAGAAATTTACAAATTTGTTGCATGGGTTACTGAGCCGATTTCCATTGAAATGCGAGGCGGCACAGATTTCCGCACACTTAAGAATAACTTAGCTAAGGGGGAATAAATATGGCGATCAAGCTGTTTCAATCTCAAACCTCGATGTTTTGCGAGAAGGTCCGCATCGTATTCGCGCTGAAGAAAGTGCCCTACGAGATCGTCGATGTGCGCAAAGACGACCGTAAGTCGCTGCTCGAATATACCAACCAGCGAAAAGTTCCGACGATGAACTACAACGGCGAGTGCGTGATCGACTCGACGATCATTTCGGCCCGTCTCGATAAGGATCATCCGGGGAACAGTATCTATCCCGAAGGCGCGGCCAACAAAGGGCTTGTGCCTGGCGCTGGAAGATTGGTCCGACGAAGTGCTGATCCTGGCCAACCATGCGATGCGCCGCGCCGAGACGCCGGAAGCGCGAAAAAAAGCCGAGGACCAGTGGGACGCGCACTTCAATACTCTTGGACCAGATCTATACCGGTAAGAAATTCATATTTGACCGCATGACCATCGCCGACATGGCGATTTTTTCCCAGCTCCATTATCTCTACACTACGGTGAAATACGACATCCCGGCCAAGTACAAGAACGTCAACGCGTTCATGGAAAACATGCGCCAGACTTTGAAGCTCAAATCGCTCGCCGATAGCTTCGAGGCGCAGTCGCTCTAAGTCGGCGCCATGAAAAAAGACGTGATCATTCCCCGCTTGGGTTCGAGCGACGAAAGCGACGAGGTAAGAATCCTGCGCTGGCTGAAAACGCCAGGAACCGAAGTGAAGAAGGGCGAGGCGCTGCTCGAAGTGGAAACCGACAAAGTCAACGTCGAAATCGAAGCGCCGGACGACGGCCAGCTGACCCAAATCAGCGCGCAGGAAGGCGACTTCGTCAAATTCGGCGCCGTCGTCGCGGTCATCGACAAGAAAGCTGATTTCCTGCCAATTGATCCACAGAATAACCAATACGCCTGGGTGGGCCGCTGATCAGGAGCGCGCGAGGCGCGCTCCTGATGGAAGCACATTGCTCAGACCTCGACCTTGTTGATCTTTCCGAAAAGAGTCATCCTTCGACCAGCGCCGCGCAGCGGAGTATTCGTTGGGCGATCTCGGCTGCGATGCGCGCGGCGGTCATCATTGCATCGTAAAGATTGATGGAAGAGCGTTATTCGCTGCTGTTCTATCGCACCTGCTGGGCTGGATGTCTGCTCGGGTTCGCGGCAACCTGCTATTTCCTGCTCGGTCTCGCGGGATATGTGCAGAACCCCGTATTGAACTTCTCCATCGCCGCGGCTTTTCTTGCTGCCGCATTGTTTTTTCTCGGCCATTTCTGCCGCCATCCCGCGTCAGACCGGTCGGGTTGGTCGTCGCGATCTGGGCGGCGATTCTCGTCATTCTCATCGTTGAGTTTATCCTCGGCGTGCTGCCGCCGACGAGCCGAGATGAGTTAACGCATCATCTGGCGATTCCCAAGCTCTACGCTCAGGCCGGTCGCATTATCGAAGTTCCCATGGCGCCGTATGCCTACTATCCGATGCTGCTGGATATGCTGTACACGCCCTGGGTTTATTGGGGCCTTGATTTCGTACCCAAATGGATTCACGCGCTGTTCGCGTTTCTCACCGGGCTGCTGCTCTACGCGGAGTTAAGCCGGCGCATGAATCCGGTCTATGGCTTGCTCGGTTTCTTCTTTTTCATTTCAACGCCGGCAGTCTTACGGCTAAGTCACTGGGGCTATATCGACCTGGGCATCACCTTCTATACCACCGCGTCGCTGTTGTGCCTGCTGCGTTGGCGCGAAAATCGCGGCGCCTTGCGCTGGTTGGTGCTCGCGGCGCTTTCCCTCGGTTTTGCGCTCGCCACCAAGCCCAATGGACTGGTTGCCGCCCTGGTGCTGGGTTTGTTGTTCGCTTTAATCCAGGTGAAGCCGCCGCGAGAAAATTCGCGCCACAGCTTCGGTGAACTAGGTCTTTTCGGCGGCTTCGCGCTCGCTGCCGTTTTTGCCTTGGCTCGTAAAAAATTGGTTTCAAACCGGCAATCCGTTTTTTCCGCTGCTGGGAAACTTGTTTGCCGGCAAGACTTCTACGGGGTGCGGCAGCGGTAGGTTTCGGCGGCGTCGGGATTTTCGCCAAGCGCGAGCTGCTTTACCACGAAAATGTGTGGCAGATCATCGGCCTGCCGATTCGGCTTTTCTTCAGCGGCCAGGACGACAACCCGCAATTCTTCGACGGCGTGTTGACGCCGGTTTTGATTGCGTTTCTGCCCTGGGCGTTCAAGGGCAAATGGCTCGAGGAAAAAAAACTCCTGGCCGGTTTCGCGTTCTTGTTTTTTATCTACGCGTTGTTTCTTGTCGATTTGCGCATCCGCTATGTCTTAGTGATCGTGCCGCCGTTGGTGGCGCTGCTGGTCTACGGCATCTTCAACGTTTATTTGCGCATCAAACGTCCGGTGTTTCTCGTCGCAGTATTGTTATTCTTCGCGGCGTGGCATGGCGCCTACCTGTGGCGCTATTTCGAAGCCGCGGCGCCCGTCCCCTATCTGTTCGGCAGCGAGAGCCGCGAAGCCTATCTCAGCCGTGCGCTGCCCGAGTACTCCGCCTTTCGTTATATCAACCAACAGACCGTGCCGACGGCGAAAATTTATCTTCTCTTTATGGGCCGGAGAGCGTATTATTGCGACCGAGAATACTTTCACGATAGCGGCGATCTGCCGGGATTTTTGCTCGGCGCGATTCGCAGCGCGAAAGACCCGCAACAAATCGACCAATCCTTGAAGCAACAAAAAATTACCCACCTGCTGATGCGCGAGGATTTGCTGGCGGCGTTCTTAACCAACAATCTCACCCCGGACCAGGCCCAGCGGTGGCATGAATTCGCCGTGAACCGGCTCAAGCCGGTATTCCGCGAGCGCGGCTATTCCGTCTACCAACTTAATGGCTAGTCACTGCGAAATCTCGATCGTCATTCCGGTCTTCAACGAAGCGGCGAAATCTTGCGGAGTTGCTGGCTAAGATTCGCGCGCTGAAACTAGCTCAAGCGGAAATCATCGTGGTGGACGACGGTTCCACCGACGATAGCGCGGAGATTGCCCTGAGCGCCGGCGCCAACGTCGTTCGCCATCCGTACAACATCGGCAACGGCGCCGCGGTCAAGAGCGGTATTCGCGCGGCGCAGCGGCCGGCTCATTCGTCTTGATGGACGGCGACGGCCAACATAAGCCTGAAGATATTCCGAATCTGTTGGCCGAAACCTCAAACTACCACATGGTCGTCGGCGCCCGCGCCAAGGGCTCGAAGCTGCCGGCTGCACCGCTACGCCGCCAACGCTGTCTATAATCTTTTGGCTTCCTACGTGACCCGGTTCAAAGTCCAGGACCTCACCTCCGGCTTTCGCGTCTTGTCGCGCCGTCGATGCTTTGCGCTTTATCGATTTGTTGCCGAACACTTTTTCTTATCCGACGACCCTCACCTTGGCCTTTCTGCGCTCGGGCCTGACCGTCAAGTATGTGCCGATTCAAACGCTCTACCGCGCCGGCCAAAGTAAGATCAGCCTGGTCACCGACGGTGTTCGTTTCTTCCTGATCATCACCAAAATCGCCACTCTTGTTTTCGCCCTTCCGGGTGTTCCTGCCGGTGAGCATCGTGTTTTTTCTCGCCGGCATGTCGAACTACGCCTACACCTACTTCACCGAGCATCGCTTCACCAACATGTCCGCGCTCATGTTTACCGCTGCCGTGATCGTTTTCATGCTCGGATTGATTTCCGAACAGATCGCTTTGCTGCGCATGGAGCGACACGAGAGGGGGCGGCGTCACGACGATGGATAGGCAATCTGCCATGCTGCTCAATACCGATTTTATGTCGCGGCGCATGGGTCTCTATGCCGGCACGCGGCAAGCGGAGGTGCACTGCCAAGAGGAGGAACTAGGCTCTACTGGCGAAAATGGGCTGAAAGTTCAATATAAGTCTCCTTGGTCGTATTTGAATTGCAGCGAAACAATGCCTTCATTCATCATCTTTATCTTCGGCGCCATCGTCGGCAGTTTTCTCAATGTCTGCATCGCCCGGATACCCAACGATGAATCAATCGTCCGTCCGCCATCTCATTGTCCGAAGTGCAAGGCGGCGATTCCGTTTTACTGTAACATACCTTTGCTGAGCTATGTATTTCTGCGCGGCCGTTGCCGCGCTTGCTCAGAGAGCATTTCGCCGCGTTATTTTTTGGTCGAGCTCTTGATGGGACTCTTCGCGCTGGCGCTCTATTACCGTTTCGGTTTCGGGTTTGAATTTTTTGTTGGGTTTGTTTTTGTCGCGGCGCTGGTCGTGATTTCCTTCATCGATCTGGACGTGCGGATCGTGCCGGACGTGATCAGTTTGCCGGGAATTGTCTTGGGGCTCGGCTTTTCGATCGTCGGCTATTTTACGTTGGCCTACCAGCGGAAAACGCAGCTTATCCCATCACCTCTAAGTTCGTTGATTGGAATACTCACCGGCGGCGGTTTCTTGCTGGCGACGGCGTGGATCTACGAGAAATTTACCGGCGTCGAGGGTATGGGCGGCGGTGATATCAAGCTGCTCGCCATGATCGGCGCCTTTCTGGGTTGGCCATCGGTCCCGGTGACCCTCTTCATCGCGTCGATCCTCGGTTCGGTCATCGGGTTGATTTGCATGGCGATCACCGGGGCCGGTCGCCGGCTGGCGTTCCGTTCGCGCCGTTTCCTTTGCACTGCCGGCGCGGTCATCCATCTTTTCTTCAGCAACGAGACATTATCCAGTCTACTCTGCCCATCGCCGTAGGCCTCTTCACAGAATCCTTGCCGCCTCGCCGGCGGTGCATATGGCCTGAAAAGGCCATTGGCTAGCAATTCGGCGGCTCTTGACACTTTGCTTCCATCGGCGCAGTACTCTGCCGCGGGTCTTGGAGGCGGACATGAGCATCTCAAGCCAAAGAAAACGGATTCTCGATAATCGAGCTCGTTGTGGTCGCTCGCTTTGATGGCGAGCTATCTCCGCGATGGCTCTGCCGCGCTGGACGAGCTTGCTGCCAAACTACGCGCTGAACAATTCCATCCGCCAGGTCCAATCCGAACTGCACCATATCAAGATGCGCGCCGCTGCGGAAAACGTGAGCTTTCAGCTCGCGTATCTCCAAGACGCCGTCTCGTACACGATTCAGCGAGATGCCACAGCGCTCACGACCAAGCCATTGGTCGATGGAACGACCATCACCAAGGAAGGTTCTATTTCTTTTTCTCCCCGCGGCACGGCGAGCGCCAATCGGATCCGGTTGCGCAACCTCAACGGCAGCTGCAAGCAGATCGTGGTCAGCCCCACCGGCAGGGTGCGAGCTTGCACGCCGGCTAACTGCAGCGAGGACTGCTGACCCATGGTCCCATTTAAACATCGCCTACGAGGCTGTGACGGTTTTACCTTCAATGAGTTGCTGGTTTCGATGAATCTGATCGCCGTGGTGGTACTCGGCTATTCGCTCAGCAGTATCGGCGTGACACGGCAACAAACGGTCAGCAGCAATTCAACCGTCGCCCTTCATTTAGCCCAGGACAAGATCGAAGAGCTGCAAGCGCGTCCCTTGCTCACGGATGTAGATTTGTGCCCGAGCGGAGGCGATCATGGGTTGTCGGCAAAACTCGGCGTACCCGGAAACTTCGATCGCTGTTGGAAAATTTTTCCATCGCTCGCTCGACGGCAATCTGAAACAGATCGACGTGACCGTCTCCTGGCAAGACCACGACGCGCATCATGTGACCTTAACCGCCGTGACTTATGTCGGTGGCTCATGAAGCGGCCATTCCGACAAAATCAGAGGGGCGTGACGTTGATCGAGCAGTTGGTGTCTTTGCTGCTCGGCGCCGCGATGATTACTTCGTTGTATGGCTACTTTCGTCACGAGCTCTACCGATTCCTGTCCCTGGAAATAAAAACCTCGACCTTGGAAGACTCTCGCGGCGCGCTGGATATCATGGTGCGCGATCTCAAAAATGCCGGCTCTTGGGGCACCGGGAGCGCGCCGGCGGAAACCGGCGCGGCCGACGATCCGAGCGGTGACGCGGATACGGTTTGCAATCGAGTTTACAGCGCAACGCCCAGCGCTGCTTCACGTCCAGATGGATCTTAACGGCAACGGTAACTGCGCCGATAACGATCCTCGGGAAAACATTCGCTATGAGATCACCGGGCCGACCGCAACTTGTCCGGGACCTTACATTATCCGGCGCAACGGCGACTGCTTGGTCGCCAATGTCGTCCCCGAGAGCGTCGGCAAACTTTTTACCTATTACGATGCGGACGGGTACGACCTCGGCGCTGCGCCGGCTGCGGCGGCGATCAAGCGGGTCAGGATTGCGTTTGCCGTGGAAACCAAAAATCCCGATGCGAAAAGCGGCGGCAACCTCAGCTCCCGGCTGTCCACCAGCGTGGAGTTTCGCAATTAACCGAACTGTTATGAAGCCAGCTACCAATCGCTTAATAACCAGCCAACGAGGAATGGTGCTTTTCAGTTCCTTGACGATTCTCTCGGTCCTCCTCGCGGTAGGCATCGGTGTGCGCACGATGTTGCAAAATGACTACAAAGTCCTGACCAATTTACGTAGCGCCACGGACGTCTTTTACCTTGCCGCGGCGGGCATCGAGTGGAGCAAAAGCGAATTCGGCCGGACTCCGGCGCTCTCGCCACTCCCGGCAAATCGAACGCTGAGTTTTCAATCCGGCACAATCTCGGTTTCTTTTCTGTCACCGGCGTCGCTCGGGCCGCTCTCGGCCTCAGCCGTGGTGCGTTCGGTCGGCGCGTTGGGAACCCCGTCCCATACGATCCAGGCGCAACTCACGAAGACCTACGATCTTGCCGACGCCGCCTTGGGGCTAAGAGGCAACGCAGCGGCGGTGAACCTTGCCGGCGGCCGATTGTCATTTCCGGCGCGGACTACGATCCGGTGACCGCCGGCACGAGTGCGGCGAAGCCCCGACCAGCCGTCTCGGCGTCGAGTGACGCGCTGCGTGATCTTTTTCGGCAGGCGGTGGGAAGTCCGCCACAAGTCAGCCTGGACAGCGCGAGCGCAAGTCCGGCTGTAACGACGAGTGGCTTTTTCCCGGGTCCTTCTTTGAGTCAGTTGGTCGATAGCTTGTGTGCTTCCCCGACAGCTATCGTGGCCGGTATACCGTCGGGCGCCAATCTGGTCATGGAGAATCAAAATTGGGGAACGCCGAGCACGCCCGCGCTACGCTGTTTTGACGGCTTGTTGACCGGCGGAGACTCTCTCACGCTGGCGGGTAATAACGCAGGCGCCGGTATTTTGCTGGTCAAGAATGCCGATCTCGTGCTTAGCGGAAGTTTTTCCTGGGAAGGCTTGATCATTGTCAGTGGCGGTAACGTCGGTTTGCGTGCCTCCGGACTCGGTGAAAAGGACATTGTTGGGGCCATTCTTATCAACGAAACCGGCAGTGCGGCGAGTGGCAAGGCCATTGTGGATCTTCAAGATCAACTTCCGGCTACGCTTCAGCCGGCGGGCTTTGGCGCGCGCGGCTGGGTTGATCTCCGAAGTTCTCCGGACCCAAACTTTTTCCGTCGCGCCCTTCGTAATTACCCAGAATTATTGGCGAACCGTCAATCCATGAAGCCTACCGTCGGGAAAACTTCAATTTACAAGAACGCTATAAGGTGCTAAGTTAAGGCCTTCCAAAAAGGGTTTGGGGATCTGAAATCCGGCTGAGGAATCTGCCTTAGACACGGGTTTTTTCGGTGAGGAATCTTCAAGCCGACTGACGAGGAGCGAATATGGCGCAGACACAAGTGGGAGCGAGCATGGACACAAAAAAGACCATTATGGTGGTTGACGATAACCCCGACATCATCACGATCGTCAAGACCATTTTGGAAGGGCGCGGTTATACGGTATTTAGCGCTTCCAGCGGGCCGGAGCTGTTGACCCTGCTGCCCACTCAAAAGTGTGATCTCATCATTTTAGATATCATGATGCCGGAAATGGACGGACTGGAAGTCCTGACCCGACTCAAGGGCAAGGTCGAAACCTCGACGATTCCAGTCATTCTGCTGACCGCGAAAGTGCAATATGAAGACGTGCTCGGCGGCTATAAATTGGGCGCCGACTATTACATTACGAAGCCCTTCACGAGCACTCAGTTGGTCAATGGTATCAATCTGCTTTTGGGAGAAGGCAAAGCCTGAGTTTTGGTTTCCTCGCTCCAGACCGCGCCGCGTGAATCGTCGATAGCTGATCGGTGCGCCGCGGTTTGCATCTGCCCTATAATTTCTTCATTCTCTTATTGATGAGCCAATTCGTCACTTTCGAAGGTGGCGACGGTACCGGTAAAACTACTCAGGTCCGCGCTCTTGAAAACTATTTGAGCGCGCAGGGCCGTGCTTGCATAGTCACTCGCGAGCCCGGCGGGACTTCTTTAGGCAAGCTTATTCGTCAGGTTTTGCTGCAGGTCGGCGAGCACGAGATCGCGTCGTCGACCGAATTATTTTTGTACCTGGCTGACCGTGCCCAACACGTGAACGAAGTCATCGCGCCGGCGCTCAATGCAAAAAAGATCGTGCTGTGCGACCGCTTTACCGATTCGACGCTGGCCTATCAGGGTTACGGCAGGGGCATCGATCTCGAGCAGTTGAAGCAATTCAACGATATCGCCGATCAGCGGCGTGCGGCCCAATCTGACTTTCCTATTGGATTGTCCGATCGCACTTGGCTTGGCGCGCACCGGCGAACGGCAAGTGCGAGCGGGGCAACCGCGCGAGGACCGCTTCGAGCGAGAGAAACGCGAATTTCACGAAAAGGTGCGGGCCGGATTTCTTGAGCTCGCGCGCCGCCGAACCGAGACGATTTCGCGTGATCGATGCTTCCCGCAGCGCGTCACGAAGTGACTTTGGAAATTAGAAAAATTATCGATCGGGAGCTTAGCCTAATGGGCTTCGCGGAAATTATCGGACATGACCGGCAGCTATCTGACCCTGCGCGCGGCGCTCGCGAGCAGCCGGTTGCATCACGCCTATTTTTTCGTCGGTCCCGAAGGGGTGGGCAAGCGAACTGTCGCGATCGCTCTGGCAAAGGCCGTTCATTGCATGCAGCTCGACGATGATTTCTGCGGCCAATGCGTCAATTGCGCGCGGATTTCGGATGGCAACCATCCCGATGTGCGTTTTATCGAGCCGCTGGCGGGTAAAAAAGAAATCAGCCATCCAGCAGATCCGTGAGCTCGAACGCGAACTGAATTACCGATCCTTTAGCGGCAAGCGCAAGATCGCGATCATCGACCCGGCGATGTTGATGAATTTGGCGTCGCAAAACGCGTTGCTCAAGACGCTTGAGGAGCCGCCCGCAAGATTCGCTGATCATATTAATCGCCGCCAATGCGGGCGGGTTGCTGCCGACGGTGCGCTCGCGCTGTCTGCGCCTGCCGTTTGCGCCGTTGGCGCGGCGCGAAGTCGCGGATTTTTTGCAGGCAAAGTTGGCGATGAATACAGGCGACGCCGAGTTTCTCGCCGCGATGAGCATGGGCAGCATCGGCGCGGCGGTCAATTTGGATAAAGATGAGCTGATCGAAAAACGGCGGATCTGGGCGGACATGTTGAGCTCTCTCAAGGCGGGTGATTACCACGCTGCAATGATCGCCGCCGAAGCGCTCTCGGCGAATCGCGACGAGGCGCTCAAATTTCTTAAATGGGTCGGAGAGCTGGTATCGTGATGTGCTGGTCCACGCGGTTACCGAAAACGCCGATGACTTGGTGAATTTGGATATGCTGGAGCAAATTCGCCAACAGTCCGGTTCAAACAGTACGCGAGAGCGCTCTGAACGCAATCTCGCGCATTGCCGGCGCCGCCGCCGGCATCCAGCGCAATTTAAACCGGCGCATGGTCTTGGAGAAATTTCTTTTCGGCGTGGTCAGGGGACATTGATGGAACGCGATCTACATCACCACGCCGCTTTACTACGTCAACGCCGAGCCGCATCTGGGCCATACGTATACGACCGTCATCGCCGATACGCTGAAACGTTATTATCAGTCGATCGGAGACGAAGCGTTTCTGTTCACCGGTACCGACGAGCACGGCGATAAGATCGCCCAAGCGGCGGCCGCCAACGGCACGACTCCCAAGGAGTACGCGGACCGGATCAGCAGTCTGTTTCGCTCGACCTGGGATGCCTGCGGCATCGCCTATGACCATTTCATTCGCACGACCGACTCGTACCATACGGAGTATGTGCGGAGCGTGCTGCAGAAAATTTATGATGCCGGAGAGATTTATTTCGGCGAATACGGCGGCCTTTACTGCTACGGTTGCGAGCGTTTTTACACCGAGAAGGAATTGGTCGAGGGCAAGTGTCCGGACCATCAGACGGCGCCGGACTATATCAGCGAGAAGAACTATTTTTTTCGCATGAGCAAGTACCAGCAGCAACTCATCGACGCGATTCAGAGCAAGCCCGATCTCATTCGGCCGGAACGCTATCGCACCGAAGTTTTGGCCTTTCTCCGCGAGCCGCTCGAAGATCTTTGCATCTCACGCCCGACCAGTCGTTTGCAGTGGGGCATCCCGATGCCCTTCGACGCGAATTACGTGACCTACGTCTGGTTCGATGCGCTGCTCAACTACGTCAGCGCTTTGGAGCACCGGGGCGGCGATTCGCTGCAAATCTTTTGGCCCAAGGCGCAACATCTCATCGCCAAGGATATCTTAAAACCCCATGCGATTTATTGGCCGACGATGCTGATGGCGGCCGGGCTGCCGCTCTACGATCATTTAAACGTGCACGGCTACTGGGTGATGGACTCGGGAAAAATGTCCAAGAGTTTGGGCAACGTCGATCCGGCCGCTGGAAATGAAGGAACGCTTCGGCATGGATGCGTTTCGCTATTTTCTCTTGCGCGAAATGGCCTTCGGCCAAGACGCGAAGTTTTCCGAGGAAGCCTTGGTGACGCGAATCAACGCCGATCTGGCCAATAATCTCGGCAATTTGGTCAGCCGCGTGCTGGCGATGCAGCAAAAATATTTTGCCGGCGTGGTGCAGCCGTTGAGCCGCCAACTGGGCGACAGAAGATGTCGAGCTGCGCGATAAATTTGCCCAGAGCGGAGAACGAACTGAAGGGCTACATGACAGAGCTGCAATTCCACCGCGCCCTGGAAGCGATCTGGTCAGCGCTCGATCATGCCAATCGTTACATCGTGCAAACCGCGCCGTTTACGCTGATCAAAGATCCGGACAAACAAGCGCGGGTCGGCGAAGTGCTGCACCACTCGCTCGAAGTGGTGCGAACGGTGTCGCGCTTGCTGGCGCCGTTCATGCCCGATACCGCGCGCGAATTGCGCGGCTTGCTTGCTATCGACGAAGGCGGATTGACGGCTCCGTGGGGTCAGGGGTTCGCCGCGGGACATAGAATCAATCCACCGAAAAATCTTTTTCCGCGCATCGACACCGAAGCTAAGAAGTAGCTCGTTCGACGCAATCATGTTGATCGACAGCCACGCTCATATTCAGGGCAAGGAATACGCCGGTGAAGCCGAGGCGGTGATCGAGCGCGCGCACGCGGCGGGCGTAGAGAATATCATCGCCGTCGGCGGCGCCGGCGATATGTCGAGCAATACCGAAGCAGTCGCTCTGGCGGCACGATTCGACAACATCTACGCCACCGTGGGCATGCATCCCCACGACGCCAAAGATGTCGGCGCCGAGGAGCTGCAAGCGCTTACAGGAATTGGCGGCCAGCCCGAAAGTCGTTGCCATCGGGGAAACCGGTTTGGACTATTATTACAATCACTCGCCCCATGAAGTGCAGCGCCGCGTGTTCAGTCAGTTCATCCACATGGCGCGCGACACCGGTTTGCCGATCGTGGTGCATGAACGGGACGCGGCGCAGGAAGCAGCCGATTTGCTGCGCAACGAAGGCGCGGGAGAATTGCGCGGCGTGATCCACTGTTTCACGGGCAACTACGAGGCCGCCCGCGCCTATTTGGATTTGGGATTCTATCTTTCCTTTACTGGAATCATCACGTTCAAGAACGCCGAACCTTTGCGCGACGTCGTGCGGCAAGTACCGTTGGAGCGCATGTTCGTCGAAACCGATTCGCCTTTTCTCACGCCCGTGCCCCATCGCGGCAAACGCAACGAGCCTGCCTACGTGCGTTTCGTCGCCGAAACCGTCGCCAAAATAAAAAAGCTCGACCTCGAAGAGGTGGCGCGAGTGACCACGGATAACGTCAAAAACCTGTTTCGTATTTAACTGCGCGGTCGTATCGTGATCGCGGCTTTAACCTATATTTCAGCAATGAGCGGGATCAAGGAGGATTTGTCATGAAGGGAAGCCCGGAGGTGATCAAAGTTTTAAACGAGGTGCTGCGCAAAGAGTTGACCGGCATCAATCAATATTTCATTCACTCCAAGATGTGCAAAAACTGGGGTTACGAAGTCTTGGCCGGGGTGGCTTGGAAAGAATCCATCGAAGAGATGAAGCATGCGGACCAAATTATCGAGCGGATTCTTTTCCTCGAGGGGATTCCCAATCTCTCCGCCTACGACAAAATCAACGTCGGATCGTCGGTGCAACAACAGCTCAACAACGATCTAGGCCTTGAAGAAGGCGCATTGGTTGTTCTTAGAAGCGGTATTAAGACCTGCCTTGATGCCAACGACAATGCCAGCCGCGAGCTTCTGGAGCACATTCTCGTCGACGAAGAAGAGCATGTCGACTGGATTGAGACCCAAATCCATCAGATTAAAGAAATCGGCGTTCAAAACTATCTGGCGCAGCGAATCTACAACAAGAGTTGAACTCTACTCGACTCAGTTACGGACCTAGCTACGGTCCGATTTGTTGTTTTCCTCATCCATGACAAATGGAGGGCGAGCCTGCCCGCTAATATCCGTTGCCCGCGTCGGCAACGCGATCCGATTGTCATCGACCAGCGAAAAGTTTTTGCGATTTAGGAATAATTACTTGTTCTTTGCGGAGCACGTGCTTAGATAGAAATGCCGGCAAGGAGGGATGCTATGAAAGGGAGCGCTGAGGTCATCAAAGTTTTGAACGAGGTGCTGCGCAAAGAACTCACCGGGATCAATCAGTACTTCGTCCATGCCAAAATGTGCAAAAACTGGGGATATGAAGTCATCTACGACGTCGACTGGAAAGAGTCGATCGACGAGATGAAGCACGCCGATCGACTGGTCGAGCGAATTCTCTTTCTCGAAGGCGTGCCCAATATCGCGGCGTATGACAAGATATCGATCGGCGCGACGGTGAAGCAACAGTTCGAGAACGATCTCGGACTGGAGCAAGCCGCGCTGACGGTTCTCAAGCCCGGCATCAAGACCTGTCTCGATGCTCAAGACGACGCCACCCGAGAACTACTCGAAGATCTTTCAGTTGACGAAGAACGCCACATCGACTGGCTCGAAACCCAGCTGCATCAGATCAAGGAGATCGGCTACGAGAACTATCTGGCGCAGCAGATTTTCAAAAAGAGTTAGACGGACCAGGCCGTTCGCGGTACCCGGTCGTCGGGCGGGTTGCATTTGCCCATGCCGCGTTCTAGGCGCGAGAATTGCCGGGGGGACGTTGAGCGAGAAGCGTCTCCCCTATGGAGCAAGAAGTAACGGCGGCATTGGCTTTGCCTTGAGATGCCGAAGCTGAGGTGTCGCGTACGAAGGCACAAACAGCGTGCATCGGGTGCGCAATTTAGTCCTAATGCCATGTGCTTTCTCGCTGTTCGTTTTTCCACCAAGTGAAATTCCCCTCCAGTCCTGTCGCAGCGACCGGCAAGCCGGATAAAACTATCCCTTCTGGCCATCGAATAGTCTCGTCTGGGTGGAGGAGCACGGTTTTTTGCGATAGCTTTGGGGAATGCGGATTCTTGTCGTCGAAGATGACCGAAAAATTGCATCGTTTGTCGTGAAGGGACTTAAAGAAGCGGGCTTTGCAGTGGACCGCGCCGATAACGGGGAGGACGGACTGCACATGGCTCTGAGCGTCTCCCTACGACGCGGCGGTGATCGACGTGATGCTACCAAAGCTTGACGGGCTGAGCCTTATCGAACGATTGCGGACGCTAAAGGTTCACACGCCGGTGCTGATCCTGAGCGCCAAGCGTTCGGTGGACGACCGAGTCAGAGGGCTGCAAACCGGCGGCGACGACTATCTGACGAAGCCGTTTTCCTTTACCGAACTGCTAGCGCGCGTGCAGTCCCTAATCCGCCGGGCGAACCATGAGACCGAGTCAACGCGGCTTGAAGCGGGCGATCTCTCGATGGATTTGCTTACACGTCGAGGTTTTACGCAAGGGAACCCAGTCTCGATTTACAGCCTCGCGAATTTGCGTTGTTGGAGTATCTGATGCGCAACGTCAACCGAGTGGTATCGAAGACGATGATTATCGAGCACGTCTGGGGATACGACTTCGATCCCTTGACCAACGTTGTCGACGTGCTGGTTTCCCGGCTGCGTAACAAGGTGGATCGCGACTTCGATAAAAAGCTGATTCATACTTATCGCGGAGCCGGTTATGCTCTTAAAATTTCCTAAACACTTGCACAAGAAGCTCAGCGTCCGTCTCGCAGTCTGGTACTCGGGTATCTTTATTCTGAGCTCTTTAATGTTCTCCATCGTTTCCTATCTATTTGTTTTTTCGACGATTAGAGATCACCGGAATGCGATACTAGCTACGCTCGCGCAGTATCGGCCAAAGGCGGAAGATGGCGGCATACAAGCGATCGATGCGTTGGACGCGCCAGCAGCGCAAACCGAGCCGGCGCACCTCCTTCTTCGTCCGGCTCGTCGGCCCGAATAACGAGACGCTGTTCTTGAGTAATCCGCACCTCTGGGAGAAATTCGACTTTGCTTCTCCTTCGAGCTCGGCTCTCGAAGGGCGTTGGCATTATTATACCTCCAAACGAGACGGTGGCTTGTTGGAAGTCTCTTCCGCGCGCCTTTCAAACGGAAATCTCCTGCAGGTGGGTAAAAGTATCACGGATCGAGAAGAAGTACTGGAGCGTTTTCGCGAGACTTTACTGGCGACCATGATTCCGATGATCCTGATCGGTTTGGTAGGCGGCGCGTTCTTGGCCTCTCGCGCCCTGCGGCCGATTCGCAATTTGACGCCTGTCGCGCGCTCGATTGTCGACACCTGCCGGTTCGATACCCGAGTGCCGGACGATCGCTCGGGAGATGAGCTCAATGACCTCGTTGTGTTGTCTTCAATCAGATGTTGTCAAAGATCGAAATCTTGATTGAAGGCATGAAGAACGCTTTGGACAATGTCGCACATGATTTACGCACGCCTATCACGCGGATACGAATCGTGGCAGAGGAGGCGCTTGACGGCGATGACGCTGCGCGTCGCGAGGCGCTTGCCGATTGCTTGGAAGAGACCGAGCGACTAACGACTATGCTCGACACGCTGATGGATATTTCGGAAGCCGAAACCGGCGCGATGAAGCTGGCGATGGAGAACGTCGATCTTTCCGCATTGATCGATGAAGTTGTCGAGCTCTATGATTTCGTTGCTGAAGACAAGGGCGTGACAGTTTCCGTGAATGCCGCCAGCCCGCTCTATTTGCCGGGCGACCGATCGAGGCTACGCCAAGTGATCGCCAATCTTGTCGACAATGCGATCAAATACACCCCGCGTGGTGGACGGGTCGAAATCGAAAGCCTGCAACAAGATCACCAGGCGGTGCTGTTCGTGCGCGATAGCGGTGTCGGCATCCCGCCCGATGAAGTGACGCGAATCTGGGATCGTCTCTACCGCGGCGACAAGAGCCGCACGCAGCGAGGTCTGGGGCTTGGGTTAAGTCTTGTTAAGGCGGTTATTCAAGCTCACCACGGCCGGGTCGAAGTCTCCACCAATTCGAGCGGCGGCTCGCGCTTCTCGCTCTATCTGCCGCTCTCTCCAGCAGTTTAGTCGTCAACCTTTCAAGAATGTAATCTCTCGGAAAGCTCCCAGCAATGCTTTTATGTTACCTGAGGCTTAGTCGAGGTATGCCCAGCCATCTCTATGTATCGGATTACCATGGGGTCATTTTTCAACGATGCAGGCTGAGCCTTCCGCACGCAGATGGTTCGGGAATGATTGATGAGAACTTGCGGAGTGATGGGCTCCCTAGTTTTCCGGCACATTACGACGCCAGCGACGCGGCGAACGCTCGACCCTGAGTATTAGGTTATCAGCGAATCTAAATTGGACGCAATTAAAGTTGCGATCTTTCGAGGGTCATGGATAGTCCAACATTCGTAACTTCCGGATTTGTCTTGTCCGTCCGCCGTTTCCGCCGATACTTGCCGCTGCTTGTGGGGGTGATTATTCTCACCAGCCTGCGACCGCGATCTTGGCAAGATGAATTTTTGAATAGTCTGACTACTTGGATCGGCATTGCATTCTGTGCCGTCGGGCAAGGATGGCGGTTATGGGCATGGGGAAGCAACGCCAATGCCGGAAAGCGCGCAGTTCGCAGTCGCGGCCCCTATGCTCTGATGCGTCATCCGCTTTATACCGGGAATTTTTTTATTCTCCTGGGCGTGGCGGCGAGTTTCAACAATCCCTGGGCTTATCTACTTTTGCTAGTTCCGTTTGCGTATCTTTACCATCTCATCACCAACCTTGATGAACGACGGATGACTAAACGTCTTGGCGCTGCGTATAAGACCTATACGGAGGAAAATCTGGCGCGATTTCTGCCGCAATTTAGGAATCTCAAGCGCGCCAGCCGCACGACAGCGCCGTTCAATTTTCCGTACGCATGGCGCAAGGAATACAACTCTATCTGCGCATGGCTGGCGGGTGTCCTAACGTTTGGAATATATCGTGATGCCGTGACTCACGGCTGGCAGCAAGCATTGTATGAAAACCCGGTTTCGTTGGTTATCAGCGGGTTTTGCGGCGCTCTTGCGATTCTCCTGAATGTGCGAAAGCAGATCGGTCGAAAAAACCGTTACTGATGCACTGCCGTTGACGCGACACGTTAGCGAGAGTACGGCACCACCGTTCAACTCCTTAAGGTCTTCCTTCCGACCGTCAAACCACTGCACCAAAATCGGTGTGAATATCACGATATTCTCACGAGTGCGGAAGCGCAGTCACCGGCCTCTGTCGCCAGCGGTTTAGCCATCAACCTTTCAAGAATGTAATCTAGCGGAAGGCTTCCAGCAACGCTTTTGCGTTACTTCGCGCCGGGTGCAGCGTAAAACTTTACCCATGCACCTTTGTGTCGCGGAGATTTGTGCGTGAGCGGAGCGAACGAAGCAAAAATAGGGCTGCGTAGCTGGCTGAATCATGCGCGTGTAGCTCTTCCTTCGCGTGTCCTGACTCGACGCGTTTCCCCCTCGCTTGCCGATCACATCACCACCCCAGCTAACTATTGGACCATCGCCCTAATTGTTTTTTCTCTCTCCGTCCTATTCTTCCCAGTTGGGAACCGCCGTGTTGTTCGAACCCGATGAGGGAAGGAACGCCGAAATCGCCAGAGAAATTCTACTACTCAAGGACTGGGTGACGCCGCACTACGACTTTATCCCGCGACTGGATAAACCGATCAGCTATTTTTGGCTGGTAGCACTGTCGTTTCGCCTGTTTGGTATTTCAGAATGGTCAGCGCGCCTTCCGTCCGTCTTCGCCGCGGTTGCTTGTCTATCCGTTACCTATGCGCTCGCTCGCGCAATGTTCGGCCGTTGGGCCGCGCTCTGGAGCGTTCTCGTTCTGCTGACTAGCATCGAGTTTTTTGCCCTTTCTCGCATCGTTATTTTGGACATGCTGCTGACGTTCCTCTTCTCTGTCGCGCTCTGCACTTTTTTCCTGGGACAGCGCGAAAGCGTCGCCGGGAAAAGCGGACTTTATTTTTCATTCATGTATGTTGCGCTCGGCGCGGCGACTCTCGTCAAAGGACCGATCGGTTTCCTTCTTCCGGCAGCGGTGATTTTTTTCTATCTATTTTTCACGAAACGATGGGGGCTTCTCCGTAAACTCAATTTGCCTCTTGGGTTGGCGCTCTTCGGGCTTACCGTCGCGCCTTGGTATCTGATCGCTGAATCCCGCAATCCGGGATATCTCCGTTACTTTTCCTGGGAAGAAAACCTCGCGCGTTTTGCCACCACGCGCTTTAACCGCTACCAACCGTGGTATTTTTTTCTGTTTGATTTTGCCCGCCGGGTTTTTTCCGTGGACCGCGCTGTTGCCTGGCGCATTGGTCGATTTATGCCGGCGCAAGCTCGACGACCCGCGCTTGTTTCTTATCTTGTGGGCGGCATTGCCGCTCATTTTTTTCTCGCTGTCGTTATCCAAGCTGCCTCATTACATTCTGCCGATCTACCCGCCGTTGGCGATCATCGTTGGCGCAAGGATTGCCGGCATGTTGGAAGGCTCCACGCCAACATTGCGATGGCTGCCAATCTTTCCGGCCTTGTCTTTTTCTATGGGTTGTCCCTTCTCATAACGATGGTAGCACTCCGGCCTGACTTCATGCCGGTGGATCTACAGGCTTATCTTCATGCTGCTTTTCCCGAGCCGCCCATGTCGCTGGTCGTAGGCTTGGCTATCGTCGCGATACTAACGCTGTGGGCGGCGCGGCGGGGATATTTGCGACAGCAAGTCGGCCTCTATCCCCTTACGGCTTTGAGCTTCGCGCTGTTTGCCCTGGCGGCGGCGCCGATTACCGCCGCGGTGGCGACGAATCGCTCTTCCGGGCAGCTGGCCCAAAAAGCGGCGCACCTGGTGGGAGCACAAGATCAGCTGGTTATCTACAATGACTATTTCTCGAGCCTGCCATTTTATCTCGATATCCAAAAACCAATCTGGGTGGTTTGGTCCGGTAACAAAAGCACCGTCTTGGGTAGCAACTATGTGGCGCTCAAACGGCCCGAACCCAAGCCCGGATACGGCAGAGTCTTGTACGACTACGAAGAATTTGCCGAGCGGTGGAAAGGCTCAAAGCCTTCACTGGTGGTATTTCTAAATAGCCGGAACGTGCCTCGGTTGGAAAAGCTGCTTGGAGCATCGGCAGAGGTACTCCTGGAGGTGGGCGGTACTGCTCTGGTGAAAGTCAAATGAGACTTGCTCGAGCGCAATGATGGCTCCAGAGCGCCGCGATGGGCTGGTTTTCACGGGGATCTTCATTTGCACTGCTGGTGCGGCTGCTGCTGTCTCCGCCGATCTGGCATCATGGCGAGGCGCGCGAAGGTCTGGTGATCCAGGGAATTGTGCACAATCACGAATGGATCTTGGCTTGGCGCAACGGCGAGTTACCTTCGAAACCTCCGTTCTTCCACTGGCTGGCGGCGTTACCGGCGTTTGTCTTCGGGCCAATTGATTGGACCATTCGTCTGCCATCGGTCCTGGCCGCCGCGATCATGGCGGCGGCGACTTTTTTCATCGGGAGAGCAGTAGGTGGGCGAAAGGTCGGCTGGCTCGCCGTCGGCGCTCTTCTGGGAATGCGTGAATTCTGGATTTCAGGGACGCAAGCGCGCGTCGACATGGTCTTCGCTACTTCTATTGCCGTGGCCCTCGCCGGATTCTTTTTCTGGTATCGTGCCGGTCATCGAGGCGCCCGTACAGCCTGTTATGTTGCTTCGGCGTGCGCGGTGCTTGCTAAAGGGCCCGTGGGCTTAATCCTCCCCGCCGTAATCATTGTTAGCTTCTTGACCGTAGAGCGCCGGCTTGGCTCTTTGCGGACCTTGTGGTCCTGGCGGCTGACGGCAATGTTGCTGGTGCTGGACCTCGGTTGGTACGCATTGGCGTGCTACGTCGGTGGAAAAGAATTTCTCATTCGACAAATCGCGATTGAGAACATCGACAGATTTTTTGGTCAAGGCAAATTTTCCGCGCAAAACACATCATTCAACACACTGATTTGGTTGGCCGGTGAGACGCTACCCTGGAACCTAGTTTTGATCTGGTCCCTGATACGGTGGATTAGAGGCGAGCGTGAAGATGCGGCCGGTCGATTTCTTCACCTATGGTGGAGCGCTATTTTTGTTTTGTTTCTGTTCGCTGCGCGTTCTCGGGCAGTTTATTTGCTTCCCATGTATCCGGCTATCGCGTTGTTGGCGGCCCGGGCGATCGGCGACGGAACTCCTACTTTTGCGGAAGCATCCCCTAGGGAGCCTATCGAACAGGCACAGTCGCTTGGGTGGCGGGCAAACATCATAAAACGAGTTGGCATCGTCGTGGCGGTCTATGATCTGACGCTCATGCTGCTGGTCCCGCCGACCTATTGGACCAATCGGGCCGCACGGAACGCGAAACTCGCATTCATTGAAGAGATCCGCCCGATCGTCGCAACTCGCAAAGAGCTTTTTTCCGAACCCAAATTCCAAGCCACCGACGCGATGGTGATCGCTTATCGACTGAGGCGGGAAATCGCCCGAAAGCCGCTCATCTGTGCGGTTCGTGATGACTACTTCTTGCTTCGATCCGATTCAACAGAGGTTCCTGGCGTCGAAACACAAGTTCTCGCTTCATCAAATAGCAGATCAAATCGCTCTTGTGAAAGTGGTTTCCCAAGGTCCTCTTCCTCAGAACCTCGCCTGCATCAGGTAGTCCATCTTCCAGTTCACCAAGAGGATCGTTGATGCGTAATGTCACTGAAACGGCTCGGTTGTTCTTGGTGTCGGAGAGCGCAGGGATTTTCCACGTCGTTGTTCTCCTCGGTTTGTGCGGCGTGCTGTATTTTCCTTATCTCGCCTCGATTCCCTTCTTCGACAAGGGTGAACCGCGCGAAGCGCTGGCCGTGCAGGACATTGTCCAGCGCGGCGAATGGTTGGTGCCGCTCAAGCGCGCCACCGACATCCCGTCCAAGCCGCCCTTATTTCACTGGTCCGCTGCATTGGTTTCGCGGTTGACCGGGTCCCTGACGGACGCAACCGTTCGGTTTCCCTCTGCGCTCTATGCGACGCTGGGCGTCTTGATTCTCTATATTCTCGGCCGCCGCATTTTCGATGCTAGAGCCGCGCTGCTTGGCGCCGCGATCCTCGCGACCATGATGGTTTATCAGGATCAGGCCTTGAGCGCGCGGGTCGATATGACCTTGTGCTTCTTCGTCACCTTGGAGTTGGCGCTATTCTACTTGCTCCATCGTGGATCTTTGACCGGCGCGCTTTGGTTCTATGCCTTTTACGTGCTTGTCGGGATTGGCACTTTGGCCAAAGGACCCCTGGGTCTGGTGCTGCCGATATTGGTCTGCGGTTCGTTCGCGCTTTTGCTGCGACGCTGGGACATCGTCAGAAAATTCTGTTTTCACCCGGGCGTTTTTTTGGCATTGGTCCTGGCGTCAGGTTGGTATGTCATCGCGGTGACGCGCGGCGGTGAGGGATTCTTCGATCGGCAGATTTTGCAGGAAAACCTAGGCCGCTTCGCCGGCGGCTCCGGCCACAGCCATCCCGTCTACTACTATATTCCTTATTTATTATCGCAGAGCTTGCCCTGGGGACTATTTCTTCCCGTGCTGCTATGGGATGTGTTCAAAACAGGAACGCGAGCGAATGAGGGGATGCTCTTTCTGAAGCTTTGGGTCTTGCTCATGTTCGTTTTCTTCTCTCTGTCGGTAGGCAAGCGTCCCGTTTATCTCTTGCCGCTTTATCCCGCGCTAGCTCTGCTGTTGGCCGCATGGTTTTATAATGCCAACGAGGCGCGCGGAGCCCGACTGCTAGTTTATCGGGCCATCGCGCTTTTCGCCGGCCTTAGCGGCGCGCTCCTGTTGGTCATCACGCTTGGAGCGCTATGGAGCCACGACCAGGGCTGGTTTTTCGCGCCCATCGCACAGCTGCTCAAACCGAAGGACCGGGCCAACCTGTTGGCTGTGCGAAATCAGTTGGAGAATTTCGGCCGGGTCTTCACGGCGGTCGCGTTACTGGCATCCGTGCTGTGGTTCTCGTTGGCGCACTCCCTCTGGTCCGCAAGAATGCGCTCCGTCGCGCACCAGCTCGTAATGGTGTCGTTGCTGCACGGCTTTGTCACTTGGTCCGTCGTCATGCCGGTAATTGCCCAGGCCAAGAGTTATCGTGCCTTCATGACCGAGGTAAACCGGCAGGTGAATGCCGGCGATAAACTTTATCTCTATGGTAGCTTCAACAGCGATCCGGTGGTGTTTTATCGAGGCGCGGTGATCAATCAGCTTGATCTGCCCGTACAGTCCCTGGCGAACCTAGTTGGCAGAGGCGATGGTTATCTGATCACAACTCTTCAAAGCTGGCGGGATATGCAGAAGGTGAAAACAACTTTACCCGAGCCGCTGTTACAAAGCGCGGGCCGAGGCGCCGAGGGCGATGCACCGCTAGTGTTGCTGCGGGCAGCAGTACCGCAGCATAGCAGGAACAGCGTGGCGGTGACGGATACCGTTAGCGCAGTCCGAGCCGATACTTCTTTGGCCGCTTCATCTCCGGGTTGCTTAAGAGTTGTTGCACAGAACAACACCCCGGGTTTGGTTGTTCTGCAGTCGCTGCTCG
>CAWCLG010000005.1:0-838954 GCA_963796335.1 uncultured Gemmatimonadales bacterium | reverse complement strand
GCACTTCGCCCGGCGCAGCAACGAGCGCGACATCGTACGGGCGGTGATCGCGGAGATCGTCCAGCGCGGCCTGGTCACGCCGACGGAGCTGGGCGCCGAGCTGAGGGCCGGCAGCACCCGGGGGGTCCGCGCTGCCGCGCGCGGTGCTGAGCGAGGTCGGTGCCGGGGTGCGGTCGGTTGCGGAGGCCAGAGCCCGGCAGCTGCTGAGAGCGCTCGGCGCTGCCGCCACCGCTGTGGAATCCCCTCGCTGTACGACCAGGCCGGCCGGCTGGTGGCCGTGGTCGACGCCTGGTTCGACGACGTCGCGTTGGTGTGGGAGATCAACTCGCTGGAGTGGCACCTGGAGCCCGGACGACTACCGGCGCACCGTCGAGCGCCGGTCGACCCTCACCGGCCTGGGCGCCGGCCGGCGCGGCGGACTCGTGCTCGGCCAGCCAGGTCTCGGTCACATCGAGGACATGTCGGGTGGCCCGGCGCCGAGGGTAGAGCGCGTAGCAGATGTCCTGCGCCGTCGAGTGGTCCATGCGTGCCCAGACGTCCTCGATCTCGGCGAAGTACCGATCGAGGTACGGCTCGAGGATGTCGTCCTGGTCCACCTGGTTGAAGCCCACGACGATTTGGTAGAGCGTGCCGTTCGGGGTGTCGGGGCGGTGCACTGCCAGGTCCCAAGCCTCGGCCTTGGCAGCCGCGTCCGGGCGAGCGGCTCTGGCATGGGCGGAGTTCTCGCGGCCGGTGATCGTGTCGTCGCGGGCCAGCTCGTCGTCGATCGCCTCGTCGTCGAGCTCGCCGAGCGCGGCGAGACGGAGCACGAAGATCCACCGCAGGTCGGTGTCCACGACCAGGCCGTCTGGCAGGTCGCCGTCCCGTCGAGCCAGCCGCGCAGCCGCGCGCCGGTGCGCGCCGCGCGAGCCGCGCTTGCGTACGCCCGGACCAACGCGAGCTGGACATCGCTGGCCGGCGGGGCGGTCTGCACGAGTTCGTGCAAGCGCCGTCCGCCCAGCGCGACGGGCCGGTCGGGGCGCCCAGCTGGGAGGCGTACGTGTCGACGGCGTCGAGCGTCACGCGTCAGCAGCAGCTGCAGCACCATCGGGTCGGTCTCGCGCCGGCAGCCGCCGAGCACCAGGTCGACGTAGTCGCGGGCGGCCAGCTCGGCGTCGCGGCATCATGTCCCACGCCGCCGACCAGCACAGCGCGCGCGGCAGCGAGTCGGTCGAACGTCGCCGATGCGCGTCGATCAGCGTCGCCAGCGAGCGCTCGTCGAGCCGGATCTTCGCGTACGTCGAGGTCGTCGTCGTTGACCAGCACGCAGGTCGGGCGCGCCTGCGCCGACCAGCTCCGGCACCTCGGTGCGCGCGCCGTCGACGTCGAGCTCGACCCGCTCGCGCCGGACCAGGCCCGTCGGCGTCGGTCGTAGAGGCCGACCGCGAGGCGGTGCGGGCGCAGCGTCGGGTATGCGCCGGCGGCCTCCTGCAGCACGGCGAACGAGGTGAAGCGTCCCGTCGGCGTCGACCTCGAACGTCGGCGCGCAGCGTGTTGACGCCGGCGGTCTCCAGCCACGCCTTCGACCAGGCGCGAGGTCGCGGCCGGAGGTCTCCTCGAGCACGTCGAGCAGGTCGTGCGAGCGTGGTGTTGCCCCACGCGTGCCGCTTGAAGTAGCGGCGCAGCCCCTCGAGGAACGTCGTCCTGCCCGACCTAGGCGACGAGCTGCTTGAGCACGCACGCGCCCTTGGCGTACGTGATGCCGTCGAAGTTGACCTCGACGTCCTCGAGGTCGCGGATGTCGGCCGAGATCGGGTGGGTGGAGGGCAGCTGGTCCTGGCGGTAGGCCCAGGTCTTCTCGGCGTTGGCGAAGGTCGTCCAGGCGTCGGTCCACCGGGTCGCCTCGGCCTGGCAGAGCGACGCTCGCGTATCGGCGAACGACTCGTTCAGCCACAGGTCGTCCCACCAGCGCATGGTGACGAGGTCGCCGAACCACATGTGCGCCAGCTCGTGCAGGATCGTGTCGGCGCGGCGCTCGTACGCGGCGTCGGTCACCTGCGACGCGGAAGACGTAGTCCTCGCGGAACGTGACGCAGCCGGCGTTCTCCATCGCGCCGGCGTTGTACTCGGGCACGAACAGCTGGTCGTACTTCGCGAACGGGTACGGGTAGTCGAAGTGCGTCTCGAAGAAGTCGAAGCCCTGCTTGGTGACCTCGAAGATCTCGTCGGCGTCGAGGTGCTGGCGCAGCGACTGGCCGGCAGAACGACGCCGAGCGGGATCGATCGCCGGTCGCGGCCTGCGCGGTAGTCGTCGCGCACGCACGTGGTACGGGCCGGCGACGAGCGCGGTGATGTAGGTCGAGATCGCGCTGCGTCGGCGCGAAGGCGCCACGTCGCGCCGCCCGTCGCCGAGCGGCTCCGGCTCGGGCGTCGGCGAGTTGGAGACGACCTTCCAGTCCGTCGGGCGCGGTCACGGTGAACGTGGAACGTCGCCTTGAGGTCGGGCTGCTCGAAGCACGGCGAACACCCGGCGCGCGTCGGCGGTCTCGAACTGGGTGTAGAGGTAGACCTCCTCGTCGACCGGGTCGACGAAGCGGTGCAGGCCCTCGCCGGTGTGCATGTACGCGCAGTCGGCGACGACGCGCAGCTCGTTGTCTGCGGCCAGGCCGGCGAGCGCGATGCGCGTGCCCGTCGAACGACCGTCGGCCGGGTCGAGCGCCGCGCCGTTGAGCGTGACCGCGCGGACGGTCGGCGCGATCAGGTCGATGAAGGTCGCACGCGCCCGGCTCGCTGCAGTCGAACCGTCACCATGGTCGTCGACGCGAACGTCTGCCGGTCCGGTCGTCAGGTCGAGCGTCGACGTCGTAGGACTCGACGGTGAGGACGCGCGGCGCGCGTCGCCGGCCTCGTCGCGGGTCAGGTTCTCTCCAGGCATGCGCGGCATCCTTCCACGCTGCCGCAGCCCCCGAGAACGAAGATTGAACGGTCGTGACCAACCCGTTGCCCCAAGATCGGGAAGTCCCTATGTTCACGGCCACGGCGAGACTTCGGCGGAGGGCCCCAGATGACGCGCATCGACGTCGGTGGTCCGCCTGACGGTGACGCGCTCGACCGGCCGTTCACTCCGGGAACGTCCCAGAGCCCGAGCTCGCCGAGTTCCCCGAGACGGTCCGCCACGGATGACTCGAGATCCTGGCGACCGACCCGCGGACCCGCGAGTTCGTCGAGGAGTGGCGCAACGCCGTCGTACAACTGCTTCTCCTCGGGCCACAAGTTCTGCCGCGAGGTCTGCCCGGTGATGCAGGTGACCCGCAACGAGTCGTGGACCCCGACCGCGTTCCACGCCAACGTCGTCGCGATGGAGCAGGGCGAGCTCGAGATCGCCGACGTCGCCGCGACTACGTCAACTGCACCCAGTGCGGCGCGTGCGAGCTGCGCTGCCCGAACACGCTGTTCACCGGCGACTTCTACCGCTTCCGCACCCGCACCGTCGACGTGGTCAAGGCGGTGCGCGCGCTCGCGGTCGACAACGGGATCCACCAGCCGAGTGGCAGACGCTGGAACGCGCGCACCGACGAGCGCACCCACGAGCCGGTGCTCGGCGAGGTCGCCGGTCAGCCAGGAGCACGTCCGCGACTGGGCCGACGGGCTCGGACCTCCCGATCGGCGGCGAGACCGATCCTGTTCGTCGACTGCGAGGCGGCGTTCTACCGCACCTCGGTCCCGCGCGCGGTCGCCCAGATGCTGCAGCACGCCGGCTACGAGTTCGGGCTGATGGGCGAGCAGTGGTGCTGCGGCGGGCCGGCCGCCGAGATGGGCTACGTCGACCAGGCCCGGCGGTTCGCCGAGCACAACCTCGCCAACTGGCGGGCCACGGCGCCAAGCGGGTGCTCGTGCTCGACCCGCACGACTACATCACCTTCACCGAGGACTACCCGAAGTACTTCGGCGCCGACTTCGACATCGAGATCGTGCTGGTGGTCGAGCTGTTCGCCGAGCTGATCCGCGACGGGCCGGCTGACCCCGACCGTGCCGATCGAACGGACGATCACCTACCACGACCCGTGCCGGCTCAACAAGCGCAAGGGGATCTGGAAGGAGCCGCGCGAGATCCTGCGCGCGATCCCGGGGCTGACGTTCAACGACGTCGACCGTGTGACCCAGTGGTCGTACTGCTCCGGCGGCGGCGGCGGGCTGCCGGTCGAGAAGCCCGAGCTGACCGCGGCGATCAGCGACCGCCGGATGGCCAAGGCCGCCGAGCTCGAGCGTCGACACGCTGGTCAGCGCGTGCCCTGGTCGGAGCGGCCGCTCGTCGGGGCCGGCGACGGCGCGGGACATCGACGTGGTCGACCTGCACGAGTTCCTCGCCGAGTCACTCGGCATCGACGGTCGGCGGAGCCGCGGCGAGGTCGGTGACCGGCGGCTGCGCTCGGGCCGTCGCTGACTTCACCGCCGACGTTGTCGACGAGCTCGTCGCCGCGCTGCGGCACGTGTCGCGACGACCAGTCCTCACGTCCAAGACCGCCCGCTACAACCGGGCGCGCGTCCCGGCGCCGTTCCCCGTGCACCGCTGGGCGGAGCAGTCCCCGACCTGGTCGTGCTGCCGGAGTCCACCGAGGAGGTTGCCGAGGTGGTCCGGATCGCGAACGCGCACTGGATCCCCGTCGTCCCGCGCGACGGCGGTACCGGGCTCACCGACGGCGCCGTCCCGCTGCGCGGCGGCATCGTCGTCGACGTCAAGCGGATGAACGAGATCCACGAGATCGACCTCGCCAACCGCACTGCACGGTCGGCGCCGGCATCAACATGCTCAAGCTCAACGAGGCCCTCGCCAGCACGGGCTGATCTACCCCGACGACCCCGCCTCTACCCCTGCTCGCTGGTCGGCGGCGGATCGGCACCAGCGGCTGGTCGTTGATCGGCTCCCGGTACGGCCACACCCGCGACCTCGTGCTGAGCTTCGACACCGTGCTGCCGACCGGCGAGACCTGGTCGGGCTGTCGCTCTCCGCAACCCAGACCGAGGTCTCGTCTGTCCCCTTCGGGCACCGCGCCCCCGAGGCGCTCGGCTCTCTCGGCGAAGCGTTCGATTCGTCCGAGCCGGTGAAGAACCTGCCCCCGCTCACCGACGCCGCATTGGCTCCACTTCGGGCCCTGCTGACCGACCCAGCCGTGCCGAAGGCGGGACACGACATCAAGTACGACTGGCAGGTGCTGCGTCGCGCTGGGGTGGAGCTAGCCGGCGTGGTCTTCGACTCCATGCTCGCCGACTTCGTGCTGGATCCCGGCCGTCGTTCCCACGCGATCGATACCCTCTGCCTCGAGCACCTCGGCCGTACCCTGAAGGTCCGGCAGGAGCTGGTGGGGAAGGGGAAGGGGGAAATCGCCTTCGCCGAAGTCGCGGTCTCCGCGGCAGCCGAATATTGTGGCAACGACAGCGCCGGCGTCCTCGCACTCCACGACCGATTCGCGCCCGCTCTGCTCGAAGTCCAGATGGATCAGCTGCTCCGGGACGTCGAGATGCCGCTGGTGGAGACGTTGGTGGATATGGAGTGGGAAGGCATCAACGTCGATCGCGCGGTCTTCACCCGGCTGAGCCAGGAGCTGGGCGGGGATCTGCGCCGGCTGGAACAGGGAATCACCAGGGTCGCGGGGACCGATCTCAACATCAATTCGCCGCGCCAGCTGGCCACGGTGCTCTTCGACAAGCTGCAGCTTCCGATGCAGAAGAAGACCAAGACCGGCCCCTCCACCGACGCCGACGTCTTGGAGCAGCTCGCCGCGATGGGGCACAAGGCTCCCGCGGCTGATCCTGGAGTACCGCGAGCTCCAGAAGCTGAAGAGCACCTACGTCGACGCGCTCCCGGCGACGATCAACCCGCCACCGGGCGGATTCACACCAGCTTCAACCAGGCCGGCGCCGCGACCGGCCGGCTGAGCTCCAGCGACCCCAATCTCCAGAACATCCCGGAGGGCACGCCTCCGCGGCGAGGAGATCCGACGCGGGTTCATCCCTCGCGAAGGCTGGACCTTCCTGATCGCGGACTACTCCCAGATCGAGCTGCGGCTCATGGCCCATCTCTCGGGCGATCCCGCGTTCATCGAAGCGTTCAACCAGGGCGGCGACATCCACCGGCAGACCGCTGCGCTCATCTTCAACGTCGAAGCCGATCAGGTGACGCCGGAGATGCGGGGGCGGGCCAAGACCATCAACTTCGCCACCATCTACGGCCAGGGGCCGTTCGCGCTGAGCCGCCAGCTCAACATCTCGATGGAGGACGCCCGGAGCTTCATCGCCCGCTATTTCGAGCGGTTCGCCGGCGTGCGGGCGTTTCTCGATCGCTCCATCGCCCTGGCGCGGGAGCAGGGGTACGTCGAGACCATCCTCAAGCGCCGGCGCTACATCCCGGAGATCCGCGACCGCAACTTCAACATGCGGGCCTACGGTGAGCGCAACGCGCAGAACTCTCCGCTGCAAGGCTCAGCCGCCGATCTGATCAAGGTCGCGATGACCCTGGGGCATCGCGCCATTCGGCGGGAGAACCTCCGGAGCCGGATGCTGCTCCAGGTGCACGACGAGTTGGTGTTCGAGGCTCCGCCGGAGGAACTGGAGCGGATGCAGCCGCTGGTGCGGGAACACATGGAGGGCGTGGTGGAGCTGCGGGTGCCGCTGGTGGTGGATCTGGGAATCGGCCCGAACTGGCTGGACGCGAAGCGATGAGCGCCCGATTTCGGTTCTCCGAGCCCGAGTTCGAGCTGCCCGACGTGGAATCGGTGCTCGACGCGGTCGAAGCGGCGGTCGTGGGGCCGGAACCCCGATGTTCGACACGGCCCGCCAGGTCTGGCAGCCGTTGGCTCGTCACCCCGAGGTCCGCGTCGCCTGGGCTGAACGCGCCCGATTCCGGCCGCCCGGCTCGCCACTCGACCTGCCGCCGTTGCCCGCGGAGGACCAGCCGGCCGAGTCCGAGGAGGCGGCCCGCCGCCGAGCCGCCTACGCCCTTGTCATCCGGGGCAATCGGATTCCGATCGAGTCGCCGCCCCAGGAGGAGCCGAAAGGGACGCGGCCCCTGGTGGTCGGATTGGCGCTGGTGATCGCCCTGCTCCTCCTGGTGGGACTGGGCATCGTCGACTGGCGGGCGGACTGGTCCGGGTGGCGGCGAGGGCCGTGCGCTTCTGACCCTGAACCGTCGTTCGACGTTGGCCGCGATCCGGACGGCCGGTCTCGTCGACCCGCCCATCCGGCCACCAGTTCCACGGCCTATCGCCTGCATGAAGGCCGCACCACCCATCCGGATCACCGTCGCTTCCAGCAGCACCGCCACCGCCAGCCCGAAGCCGAGCATCTGCATCGGCAAGACCGGGCGAACGCGAAGATGCCAAATACCATGATCATGATCAGCGCCGCGGAGGTGATGACCGAGGCCGGCCGCCGAATCCCTCCATCGTCGCCGCCGTGTTCCGGCCAACCATCGTACGCCTCCTTGATCCGGCTCAACAGGAACCTCGTAGTCCATGCTGAGTCCGAAGACGACCGCGAAGACCAGCACCGGAATGACGACGAAGATCGCCGAGGTCGGGCCGGTGAGACCGAAGAGCTGGGAGCCGACGCCCTCCTGGAAGACCAGCACGATGAGCCCGAACGTGGCGCTCACCGAGAGCGTGTTCATGACGATGGCCTTGAGGGGCACCAGCACCGAGCGGAACGCGATCGCCAGCATCACCGCGGTGGCGCCTAGGATCAGGCCGACCAACAGCGGGAAGCGCTGGAGCAGATCGGTTTGGAAGTCGAGCGCGGACGCCGCGTAGCCGCCGACCAGGACGTCCATTCCCCGGGTACCCCTTAGCCCCGCCTTGCCCAGCTCCCGCGCCCGCGCCACCAGGTCCATCGCCGAGGTGAGCGACGTGGTGTCGGCCGGGATCACGTCGAGCAGCGCGAGTCTGCGGTCCGAGCTCAGATAGGCATCCACGAAGCTGGGATACTGTTCCCTGGCGGCCTCCAGATCGCTGTAGAGCAGCGAGTATCCCAGCAGCGAAGTGCCGGGCTGGAGATCGACCACGCTGCGCACTTCACGGACCCTGGGATCGGCTCGAGCGAATCGGACAGCGTCTTCAGACCTCGCAGCGACGCGGCCTGCACCGCGCTGCGTCCCTCGGGCACCTCCACCAGCACCCGGATCGGCTGCACGTAGCCCGCCACACCCATCCGGGACAGCGTTTCGAGGCCGGCGCCGGCCTCGGTCCCGGACGGCCACCAGTGACGCGCCGGCAGACCGATTCGGATCCACAGCACCGGTGCCGTGAGAATCGCGATCGTGACCCCGCCATAGACCATCGCCCGGATGGGATGCCGGGAGAGAGTCCGGGCCCACTTCTCCCAGACCTGCGGCGAGTGATACCAGGTGAGCCGGCGCGCCAGCCAGCGCGGCCGGTCGATCTCGCGCCCCAGCACGGCGAGGAGGGCCGGGAGCAGCGTGACCGAGAGCAGGACCGCGACCGCCACCACGATGAGCCCGCCGAGCCCGACGCTTCTGGTCTCGATCAGCGGGGTGAAGAGCAGGGCGCCGAAGCCCACGACGACGGTCAGTCCGGACGTGACGACGGCGGAGCCGGCGGTGACCAGCGTGCTCACCGCGGCTTCCGCCCGCCGCAGTCCCCGGCCCGCTCCTCACGAAACCGGGTCACCACCAGCAGGGAGTAGTCGATGCCCACTCCGAGGCCGATCATCGTGGTCATGTTGAGCACGAAGATCGACATCGGCGTCACGTAGGTGAGCAGGCCGATGATGGTGAGTGAGATCGCGATGGCGAGCACCCCGACGACGAGCGGCAGCGCGGCGGCCACCATCGCCCCGAAGGCAAGCACCAGGACGCCCAGGGTGAGCGGCAGCAGCGCCGCCTCGCCCCGCTTGCTGTCCTCCGCCACGACGGTCCGGACATCGAGATCCAGCGGGGCGCGCCCGGTGACGTGCGCCCGGTACTCCTGGTGGTTGGGCGCTCTCGCCACGGTGCGCCGGACGATATCCCGGGTCGGCGGGACGAAGGCGCCGGCGCTGTCGACGTCCTCCAGCTCGATCGCGACCAGGATGAAGGTGGCTCGCCGGTCGCGGCTCAGGAACGTGCTGTCGTTGGTTCCAGGATAGGAGATCAGGCCGCGGACGTAGGGCTGGCGGCCGAGTGCCGCCAGCACCGAGTCGAGGACGATGCGCGACGGGCCGTAGTCGAAACGGGAGGGTCCTTCGAGGGTCACGGCGAAGAACTCGCCGATGGGACGGGAGAAGCGCTCGTTCAGCAGGCGCTCGGTGAGGGAGGCCTCCGTCTCCCGCGAGCTGCCGCCCCGGATGTTGAGGAGCGAGGGCGTCTCCGGCGCGCGCAGGAGCGCCACCGCTCCAAGTACCGCCCACACGACCAGCACCGCCCAGCGCCAGCGCACCAGCGCCCGGGCGAATGGTTCCATCAGATTCAGTGGGTCCTCCGGGCCGTTCGCCGCCGCGCCGGACCGCGCGGGCGGCCAATGTTAGGCGAGTGCAGGACTCGGCGCTAGCCGCGCTAGCGACTTGGCGCGTCCTTTGCCCATATTCCTCCGAACCATGCGACGTGCCTTCCTTCCGCTCCTCACCCTCGTTCTCGCGGTACTGGTACTGGTCGATCGGATTGGCCATCTGGAGTTGGCCTCCCGGCGCGACCACGGGCCCGTCCAGGGCCCCAGCTCCACCCAGTCAGGCACGGCACATCCCAATATCGGACAAGAGGTTGTAAGCATGGAAGGGACTTCGGCCGCGGCCGGGGGGACCCCCGCCGAGCGGCTGGTCCGGATGGCGACCCGGGAGCGGCTCTCCCGCGAGTCCGAGGGCACCTACCTCGATTCCCTCATCGTCAGCACCGATTCCGTGGTGCGGCGCTGGCCCGACAGATGGGGCAAGCCCATCAAGCTGCATATCGTAGAAGGCGGGGCCCCGGGCTATTTGCCCAAAATGGCCGGCTTCGCCCGCGACGCGTTCGATCGCTGGGAGCAGACCGGCGTCGGCCTGAGGTTCCAGGTTGTACCCGATTCAGCCGATGCCGACGTAATGATCCGATGGATCGATCGTTTCGACTTCGACCGCGCGGGGCAGACGGATCTCACCTGGGACCAATCCGGCCGGGTCCGGCGCGCTTCCATCTCCCTTGCGCTGCGCACGCACACCGGCACCGTGCTCCCCGATCCCGCGCTGCTCTCGGTCGCCGTTCACGAGGCGGGTCACGCTCTCGGCCTGCCCCACTCCGCCGACACCGGCGACGTGATGTTCCCCGCCACCCGCACGGGGGCGCTCTCCCCGCGCGACCGGCGTACCATCGAAGTGCTCTACCGGCTTCCGCCCGGCCCGGTCCGCGACGAGCTGGCCGGCCACTGATCCGGTGAGCGCGAGACTGCGCGCCCCCTTCCGGCTCGGAGTGGTGGCTGCCCTGATGATGCTTCCGGCCGTCCCGGTCTCGGCGCAGACGTTTGTCGACATCGATCGTGCCGCCCACGCCGGGATTCGAGAGGGACTCTACCCCGGCGCGGTCGTCATCGTCGGGCGGCGGGATTCGATCCTCTACGCCCGGGGCTACGGGCACTTCACCTGGAACCCCGCCTCGAAGGTTCCCCAGCCGGACTCCACCCTTTGGGACATCGCCTCGATCACCAAGGTGGTCGCGAGCGCCAGCTCCGCGATGCGACTGGTGGACCAGGGCAAGCTCGATCTGGACGCGCCGGTCGGTCGCTATCTGCCCCGGTTCTCCGGCGGGCTCAAGAAGCAGGTGACCGTGCGCATGCTGCTGGATCACACCAGCGGTCTCAAGAGCTACGTCCCGATCTACCGCAAGGCGGGCCGCAGCCGGACGCGGATGATCTCCCTGCTCTACGCGCAGCCGCTGGTGCGCGCCCCCGGCGATTCCGCCGAGTACAGCGATCTCAACGCGATGCTGCTCGGGCTGGTGATCGAGTCGGTCGCCAAGACCACCCTCGACCGCTTTGCCGCCACCGAGGTCTTCAACCCGCTCGGTATGGAGCAGACCCGGTTCCGAACCACCGCCCGCCTCAAGCGGCGCACCGCCCCCAGCGGCATCTGGCGGGGCAAGCCCGTGCCGGGTGACGTCAATGATCAGAACGCCGCCGCCTTCGGTGGAGTGGCCGGACACGCGGGCGTCTTCTCGACCGGGATGGACCTGGCGCGCTTCGCCCAGGTCTGGCTGCGGGACGGCATGGGACCCAAGGGGCCTTGGGTACAGCCGGCGACCATGCGCCAGTTCCTGACTCGAGGGCCGAGGAGCGGTACCCGGCTCCTGGGTTGGGATTCACCCGAGCTGAATGGGGAAGAACCGAGCATCTTCGGGACGCTCATCAGCCAGTCGGCCTACGGACACACCGGGTTCACCGGCACCGAGCTGTGGATCGACCCGACCCACGATCTCTTTCTGGTGTTCCTCACCAACCGCGCCTTCGACCCCAAGACTCGGGACTCGCTCAAGGGACTGAAGGCGATCCGCACCGAGATGTCCGACGCCGCGATCCGGCTGGTGCCCCATGCCTGCGCCCAGGAGCTGGTCGCCCGCTGCTGAGCCGGTGAACCGGGGGAACCGTCCCGGGGTTACCTTTATGTGTCCACCAGCGCCAGCGAGACAACCATGCCCTCCCCTGCACCCGAGACCGTCCGCAAGGCCCTTCGCGCGGTCAAGGATCCCGAGCTCAATCTGAACATCATAGACATCGGTCTGGTCTATGACGTCGAGGCCAGCGAGGAGGGCGACGTGAAAGTAAAGATGACGCTGACCTCCCCGGGTTGCCCGGCGGGCGGCGAGATCATTGAAGATGTGAAGAAGGTGGCCGGGGATCTGGAGGGCGTGCGCAGCGTCGATGTCGAGTTGGTGTGGGATCCCTACTGGACTCCCGAGAAGATGGACCCGCGAGTCCGAGCCTTCCTCGGCTTCTGACTCCCGGCCTCAGGCCGGAGCCGGCACCGCGGTCAGCAGATCCTGCCCAAACTCCTTCAGTCGCCAGCGCCTGAGCTCCTCCACCCGCGCCAGCGCGTCCATCGTGGTCGGATTCACCCGGGCGATCGCCTCCAGCGTCCCGTTGGGGCAGATCACCCCCGGCGGCAGCTCGTATTTCACCGCGAGTTGGTTCCGGGCGCCCTTGAGCCGTTCGAGCCTGGCCTCGTAGGCCAGGTCCGGTGCCCGGCGGGGCGGCCTCACGATCCTGGGAAGCTCCGAGTCGGGCAGCTCCACTCCCCGTTGCACCGCGGCCAGCAGCTCCTTCCCTCGCCGCTCCGCCTGATCGGCGCTGACTCCCTGAATCGCCTTCAGTGCGGCCAAGTCGGCGGGGGGACTCTTCGCCATGGCGAACATCGGCTCGTTGTTGAGCACCCGGAACGTGGCCTTGTCGGCTCGGCGCGCGGTCTCTTCCCGCCATTCCCAGATTTCCCTCAGGATCGCCAGCTCCCGTCCGCGCAACGCCTTCGCGCCCTTGAGCCGCAGCCAGCCCGGCTCCGGCGCCTCGGAAGGCGTGAACTCGAGCTCCTCCAGCAGTCCGAACTCCTCCTCGGCCCAGGTCAGGCGCCCCCGCTCGGCCAGCGCGGACTTGAGGATGTCACGCAGCTGGGGGAGGTAGTGGGTGTCGGAAGCGGCGTACTCCAGCATCGGCTGGGAGAGCGGCCGGGACGACCAGTCGGCCCGCTGGAATCGCTTGTCGAGGCGTACCCCGAGATGCTTTTCCAACAGCGCGGCCAACCCGATCCCCGGCTCGTTCAACAGCTGGGCCGCGATCCTGGTGTCGAACAGGTTGCGGGCGGCGAAGCCGTACTCCCGATGGAGGAGCCGGAGGTCGTAGTCGGCGTCGTGGAAGACGATCTCCACCGCCGGGTCGGCCAGGAGCGCTCCAATCGGAGCGAGTCCGTCCGTGGCCAGCGGATCCACCACCGCGGTCACGTTGCGGGAGGAGATCTGGAGCAGATACACCCGGTCGCGGAAGCGATGGAAGCTCGCCGCTTCGGTATCGACCGCGAGCAGCGGTTCCCCCTGCAGCCGGTCGGCGAGGTCCGCTAGGCCGGAAGCGGTCTGGATCAGCTGCACGGACTCAGTCTGCCTTGGCGACGAGCTCGAGCCCGGCCGCGATCTCGTCGAGCGCCTTGGAAAGTGTCTTGTAGAACTCGGCGTCGGGTTGCGGCGCGCCGCCCATGGCGGCGTCCATCTGGAGCTTGCGGGCCAGCCGGGCGGCATGGCGGATGTAGTCGGTCTGCGGTTTCATGAAACTCGGCCTGGACGGTGAGAGCTATCGGACCTGCGCCGGAATGCTGTAGTATATCTAGCTGACCCCCACCTCACGGCCGATGCCCATCGATCTCACCGTCTATCCCGATGAATGTGACACCTTCGGGCACCTGAACCAGGCCTCGTTCCTCAGCCTGTTCGAGCGAGCCAGGTGGGAGACCCTGCGGGCCGGGCCGGGCATGGATCTCTTCGACCGGACCGGCACTTGGCCCGCCGTGCGGAAGACGGTGATCGAGTACCACGCCCCGGCCTTCCCCGGCGACGTGCTGCGTTTCGAGCAGGACCTCACCCACGTCGGCCGCACCAGCTTCACCATGCGGCAGGTGGCCCGCCGGGTGCGTGACAGGGCGCTCGTCGCCACCGCCGAGTTCCTCTTCGTCTGCGTGAACCCGCAGGGGAAGCCGGTGTCGGTGCCCCGCGAGTTCAGCGACTACATGGTTGCGCGCCGGCGGGAGGCGGGTCAGCTCCAACGCCTCACCGTCAACGGCGTCAGCCTCGCCGTCGAAATCCGGGGCGAAGGGCCCGCGGTGCTCTTCATTCATGGGTACCCGTTCGATCGCTCCATCTGGACTCACCAGATGGCTGCACTGGACGGCTGGAGCGGGATCGCCCCGGATCTGCGGGGGATGGGCCAGTCGGATGCGCCCGACCTGGGCTACAGCATGGAGACCTACGCCGCCGATCTGGCGGCCCTGCTCGACCTGCTGGCCGTGGACAAGGTGGTGCTGGTCGGCCATTCGATGGGCGGCTACATCGCCTTCGAATTTCTTCGCCAGTGGCGCCGCCGGGTGCGCGGGCTGGTCCTGATCGACAGCCGGGCCGAGGCCGATACCCCTGAGGGCAGGAACCTGCGGGACAACGCCGCGGCAACGGCCCGCGAGACGGGTGCCGGGGCCGTGGCCGACTCGATGCTGCCGAAAGTGCTGGGTGTGACCACGCTGGAGGATGATCCGGCGGTCGTCGACCGGACCCGGACCATCATGGCCGCCACGCCTGTGCCGGGGATGGTCGGGGCCCTCGGCGCCATGCGCGACCGACCCGACAGCACGGCCCTCCTGCCAGGGCTCGCGGGGCTCCCAACGCTGGTGATCGTGGGAGACGAAGACGAGGTGACGCCTCCATCCCAGGCCGGCAGCATGGCTGACGCCATACCCGGCGCCAGCCTGGTCGTGATCCGGTCGGCGGGGCATCTCCCCACCGTGGAGCGGCCGGTCGAGACCAGCAATGCCCTGCTGGCGTTTCTCGAGAGTCTGAAACCTTTGTAGCGGAACCGGCGTTGTGCTCTGTGGCGGGGACGATGAGCAGGTTTGTCGTTCTCCGCCCTCTCCACAAAACGGTCCCGTGCTCGCGGCCATGCAGTTCGAGCACGGGGCCGCCTTTCTTTCTTCCCCCCACGGTGCCCCGAAACAAGAGACCCTCCCGATGCTTGCACGGGAGGGTCGTCGAAGCCGGGGTCGGCCGGCGCTACCGCTTCGGCCGGCCGGGGGGAGCGTCGCCGTTGAAGACCTCTTTGTTCTTCTCGATGAAGGCCGTCTGGTTGGGCGGGACGTCCTCCTCCGGGAAGATGGCGGTCACCGGGCACTCCGGCTCGCAAGCGCCGCAGTCGATGCACTCGTCGGGATGAATGTAGAGCTGGTCCTCGCCCTCGTAGATGCAGTCCACCGGACACACATCCACGCAGGCTCGGTCCTTCACCCCGATGCACGCCTCGACGATCACATAGGTCATCGCTGCCATTCCTCCGCGCTCGCTGGTCGTGCTTCCATCTTTCTTCGCATCTTCGCAAAGGTATATGGGCTCAGGGTGGACGGCGCAAGGGGTGATGTATCTTCCCCTTTCATGCGTCGGCGGCTGCACTTTCTCTGCGCTTTCTCGCTGCTTCTCGCCGGTGCGGGCCCGCTCCGGGCACAGGAGTGCCGGGCGCCCCGCACCGCGTTGGTGCTCTCCGGCGGCGGCGCCAAAGGACTGGCCCACATCGGGGTGCTGGCCGCGCTCGACAGCCTCGGCATCAGGCCGGATCTGGTGGTCGGGAGCAGCATGGGAGCGGCGGTGGGAGCGCTCTACGCCAGCGGGTACTCCGGGCGGGTGCTGGATTCCCTCGCCCGAGCGGCTCCGCTGGGCCGGCTCTTTCGCGCCTATCGCCCGCGTGCTCCTCGCTCGCTAGGCGTGCTCCGGCCCCTCGTCACCTGGGAGCAGGGCGACCGCCGATTCGCCCTCCAGAGCGCCTCGATCGTGGAGGCTGAGGCCAACGCGCTGGTGAACGTCGCGATGCTGCGGGGCAACCTGCTCGCGAGGGGGGACTTCGACTCCCTGCCGATTCGATTTCGCGCGGTCGCCACCGATCTCGCAACCGGGCAGCCGGTGGTGATCAAGTCGGGCGATCTGGCGCAGGCGGTGCGTGCCAGCGTCGCCATCCCCTTGGTCTTCGCGCCCGAGCTCCGCGAGGGACGGTTCCTCGCCGACGGCGGCCTCTCCGCCAACATTCCCGTTCAAGTCGCCCGAGCCGAAGGTGCCGAGCGGGTGATCGTCTCGGATGCGACCGAGCACCCGGCCGAGACCTTCGACGGCTACTCCCCGATCAACGTGGCCGATCGGCTGATAGAGTTCCTCTTTCAACAGCCGGCCGAATCACTCCATGCCGGCGACGTGCTGGTGCGGCCCGGCGTCGAGGGCTTCACCAGCCTCAACTTCTCGCCGGTGAAGGTGCGGCGGCTGCTGGCGAACGGCCGCGCGGCCGCGGACACCACGTTGAGCCCTCCACGGTGTCATCCGGATTCCCTCCCTTCGGAGAAGACGCTACCGCACCGCATCACCGGCTTCAGCGCCAGGGGGTCGAACGACTCCGAGCGGCTGGCGCTCGAGCGGCTTCTGGGCCTCGGGCTGAGCGACACGGTCGATCTCGAGCTGCTGCGCTCACGGTTGCGCGGCCTCGCCGAATCCGATGCCTATCACTCGGTCTGGCTCGGCCCCCACGGCACCGGCGACTCGGTGGAGTTCGACGTCTCGGTCCGCCGGGCGGCAAGGCGAGTCGTAGCGATCGGCCTTGCGTACGACAACGAGCTCGGTGGACGCATGTGGGCCGGGGCGGTCGATCGGCGGCTGTTCGGCCTGGCGCTGGAAGGAGGCGCAGCGCTGTTCCTCGATGCCTTCCGGAAGGAGCTGTACACCGGCTTCCGCAGGAAGTTCCAGCTGGTGCGCCAGCTGATGGACCCCACCTTGACCCTGAGGGTCGCCACCGAAGACGTGCGGCGCTTCGAGCCCGACGGGGACGAACTGGAGGAGCTGGAGACGCGCGAGGCACTGGGTTTCGCCGGCGTCGAGCGCATCCTTCCTCGAGGATGGGAGCTGGCGCTCGGTGTTCACGGGCATGCATGGAAGGAACCGGTGCGGGGCGATCTCTCCACGCTGGGCCTCGCCGCCCGGGCGATACGGGTGAGCCGAAACCGAGGCCAGGTCGTCCGCGCCGAGGCGATCTGGAGCGGTGTCTATCGGCGCGCGCAGATCGATGCGGAGCTCTTCGGCCGGCTCGGCGCGGTCCGATTCACGCCCCGGGTAAGACTCGGCTGGGGCGAGGGGCTGCCGGTCCAGCTCGCCTTCCCGCTGGGGGGCGACAAGGGTTTTCCCGGGCTGCACATCGGCGAGCGGCGGGGTGACCGCGAGGCGATGCTCGGCCTGATGGCGACGACGGGACTCAAGGGCCCGTTACTCGGAAGGATCGAGCTGGCAGGCGGGCGCACGGCGAGCGGGGGATCGCTCTTCGGTGACGACGGTTGGGTCGGAGGAATCAGGGCCGGGATCGGCGCCGACACCCCGGTGGGGCCGGTGCGCTTCGAGTACGGCTACAGCACCGAGGACCGAGGGGCGGTCTTCGTGCGACTGGGAGACTGGCCCTAGAGCGACTCCGAAATCGGCGAGACATAGACCTCGTTCCGCGGCTCGGGTGTTCCGTAGCGGCGGTTGGGCCCGTAGAGCCGGTGCCACTCCTCCCGAAGGCAGAACGGATCCAGCCCGTGAGGCCGGTCAACCGCGAGCACGCCGTCGAGGTGGTCGATCTCGTGCTGGAGCAGCTCCGCCCGGTCGCCCTCCAACTCCTCCTCGTGCCACTGCCCTTTGAGGTCCTGGTAGCGCACCCGGATCCGGTAGGCACGGGAGACTCTCACCAGCAGGTTGGGGAATGAGAAGCAGTCGTCCCAGACCTCGAAGTCCTCGTTGCCGATATCCACGATCTCGGGGTTGATCAGCGGCCAGGGCTTGTCCATCTCCGCATAGATCATTCGCACCGGCGCCCCGATCTGCGGCGCCGCGATCGCGCGGCCGCTCCCGAACCGGGACTGCCAGTCGCGAAGCGTCTCACGCATGTCGTCCATGATCACCCGAACCGCGGTGGACCCCGGCCGCGTGATCGGCTCGCAACTGGCGCGAAGGATGGGATCTCCAAGCAGCCGGATGCGATGGATGGTCATCGAGGGTCCTCCCAGGGGGTCGAAACGGCGATGAGAGCGAAACTCAATATGGGGAAACGTCCTGCAGCGGGCCAGACGGCTTGAGTTGCCGGTCGTTCAGGCCGCATTTAGTAGTATTAATCAATACTACTATTGTGGGTTCGCTTCGACCAGCTGCCAGGGCCTGAGGATCACCTATTGTAAATATTAATCCATCCACCACTTAAGGCATTCGCACCAATTTTATTGTGTGATTTGACAATCCCGACTTTTTCACTTAACATTTCCTCCATAATGGGAGCCCCTCTTCCTCTGATCGAATCCGACGTTCCAGTCGGACACAAGGGCCAGCGTGGTGCGGTCCTCACCCAGCTCAAGCGGGCTCAGCCGCTGACCGCCCGGGAGCTGGCGGTCCGGCTTGGGGTCTCTCTGAATGCTGCCCGGCATCATCTGAAAGAGCTGGAGCTCGAAGGCCTGGTCACTTATCAGCGGGTGCATCGTGGGGTCGGGGCTCCGGTGTTCGCCTACCGGCTCAGTGCCGCAGGGCAGGAGCTGTTCCCCAGGCGGTACTGCGAGGCGCTCACCGCCATGCTCGGCGCGGTGGTGGCCAGAGAAGGGCGTGAGGCGGCGGTGAATCTGCTCGCCTCCTACTTCGAACAGCTGGCCGGGCGGATGAAGGGCCAGCTCGAGGGCGTGGCGCCCGCCGACCGGCTGGGCGTCGTTGCCCGGGCCCTGTCTGAGGAGGGCTACATGGCGGAAGCGTCGGTGAATCAGGGTGTCGCGATGCTCACCGAGCATAACTGCGCGATTCCCGCGGTCGCCGAGCGTTTCCCCGAGATCTGTGCGGCCGAGGCCCGGTTCCTCGCCGATGTATTGAGCGCCGACGTGCAGCGCACGGGACATATCCTGAAGGGCGCCCCGGCCTGCGAATACCTGGTTCGGTTCAGTGGAGCCGCTGAGGAGAAGTCATGAGCTCGCAAGTCGAGGCGCTGGTCAACAAGGCTTACAAGCACGGCTGGGTCACCGACATCGATTCCGACGTCGCGCCCAAGGGGCTGAGCGAGGACATCGTCCGGCTCATTTCCGCCAAGAAGCGGGAGCCGGAATGGCTGCTCGAGTGGCGGCTCAAGGCCTATCGCGGCTGGCTCAAGATGTCGGAGCCGCACCATTGGCCCAACATCCGATACACCCCGGTGGACTACCAGTCCATCAGTTACTATGCCGCGCCGCGCACCCAGAAGCCGCTGGGCAGCCTCGAAGAGGCCGATCCCAAGCTGCTGGAGACGTACGCGAAGCTCGGCATCCCGCTCTCGGAACAGAAGATGCTCGCGGGGGTCGCGGTGGATGCGATCTTCGACTCGGTGTCCGTCGGCACCACCTACAAGGCCAAGCTCGCCGAGCAGGGAATCATCTTCTGCTCCTTCGGCGAGGCGGTGCAGGAGCACCCCGAGCTGGTGCGGAAGTACCTCGGCTCGGTGGTTCCGCCGAGCGACAACTTCTTCGCCGCGCTCAACGCCGCGGTGTTCAGCGACGGCTCGTTCGTCTATGTGCCGAAGGGCGTGCGCTGCCCGATGGAGCTCTCGACTTACTTCCGGATCAACGCCGCGCAGACGGGCCAGTTCGAGCGCACGCTGATCGTCGCCGACGAAGGCGCATACGTGAGCTATCTCGAGGGCTGCACCGCGCCGAAGCGGGACGAGAACCAGCTCCACGCCGCCGTGGTCGAGCTGGTGGCGCTGGAGGGCGCGACGATCAAGTACTCGACGGTCCAGAACTGGTACGCCGGCGACGAGGAGGGGAAAGGCGGGATCTACAACTTCGTCACCAAGCGCGGCAAGTGCGCCGGCAACCGGTCGAAGATCTCCTGGACCCAGGTCGAGACCGGCTCCGCCATCACCTGGAAGTATCCCAGTGTCATTCTCCAGGGCGACGATACGGTGGGAGAGTTCTACTCGGTGGCCGTGGTGAACGGCCATCAGCAGGCCGACACCGGCACCAAGATGATTCACATGGGGCGCAACAGCCGGAGCACCATCGTCTCCAAGGGCATCAGCGCCGGCCAGGGACAGAACAGCTACCGAGGCCAGGTGAAGGTGCTGCCGAAGGCCGCGGGCGCCAGGAACTACACCCAATGCGACTCGATGCTGATCGGCAACCGCTGCGGGGCCCACACCTTCCCCTACATCGACGTGCAGAACTCCTCCAGCTCCACGGAGCACGAGGCGTCGACGTCGAAGATCGGGGAGGACCAGATCTTCTACCTGAAGCAGCGGGGCCTCAATACCGAGAACGCGATCTCGATGATCGTGAACGGCTTCTGTAAGGAGGTCTTCAAAGAGCTGCCGATGGAGTTCGCCGTCGAAGCGCAGAAGCTGCTCGGCATCAGTCTTGAGGGAAGTGTTGGCTAGAGACGCAGGCATTTTAGGAGGCGTACACGTGCTGGAGATCAAGGACCTACGGGCGTCGGCCGGAGACAAGGAGATCCTGCGGGGCATCAACCTCACGGTGAAGCCGGGAGAGGTGCATGCCGTGATGGGTCCCAACGGTTCCGGAAAGAGCACGCTGGCCCAAGTGCTGGCCGGCCATCCGGCCTACGCGGTCACCGGAGGGAGCGTCACCTACGACGGGCAGGACCTGCTCGATCTCGAGCCCGAAGAGCGGGCCCAGGCGGGCGTGTTCCTGGCCTTCCAATATCCGGTCGAGATCCCGGGTGTCTCTAACGCCTACTTCCTGCGTGCGGCCTACAACGAGGTCCGGAAGGCGAAGGGGCTCGAAGAGATCGATTCCATGGACTTCATCGACCTCCTGGAGGAAAAGCTCAAGGTGGTCGAGTGGGGGCCGGAGATCATGAGCCGCGCGGTCAACTCCGGCTTCTCCGGCGGTGAGAAAAAGCGCAACGAGATCCTCCAGCTCGCGGTGCTGGAGCCGAAGCTCGCCATCCTGGACGAGACCGACTCAGGGCTCGACATCGACGCGCTTCGAATCGTCGCCGCGGGCGTGAACCGCCTGCGCGGCCCCGATCGGTCTTTCATCGTGGTCACCCACTACCAGCGGCTGCTCAACTACATCGTCCCCGACTACGTCCACGTGCTTTCCAACGGGCGCATCGCGATGTCGGGCGGCAAGGAGCTGGCCCTCGAACTCGAGGCCAAGGGCTACGAATGGGTGGAAGCCGCCAGCCCGGCGGGAGTCGGGGCGGAGGGCGGCAGGTGAGCGAGGCCGTCTTGCAGGACCTCGAGATCCGGTCGAGCGCCGCCACTGCCGGCGGGGCAGGGGCGCCCTGGCTGGAGCCGGTGCGCCGCGCCGCGGCCGATAGGTTCGCTCTCGCCGGGTTCCCGACCAGCAAGGACGAAGAGTGGCGATTCACCCCGGTTTCTCCCATCGCCCAACGGTCCTGGCGTCCGTCGGCGGGCGCCGTCCTGCCGCTCCCGGCCGAGCGGATCGCTCCGTTCGTGTTCGGGCACCCCGAGTGGAGCACGCTGGTCTTCGTCAACGGCAGCTATAGCGAGGCGCTGTCCCGGGTGTCCGCGCTTCCGCGTGGTGTTCGCGTGGGCAGCCTCGCCGAGGCGATCCGGAACGACGGCTCCCTGTTGCCGGGCCATCTGACTCGCCATGCCCCGGTGGAGGGGAGCGCCTTCACTGCGCTCAACACCGCGGGCTTCCGCGACGGCGGGCTGGTTCATGTGGCGGCCGGAGTGGATCTCGACCGGCCGGTGCACATGATCTACGTAACGACCCCCGAAGCCGAAGGCACCGCGACGCACCCCCGCAACCTGATCGTAGTCGAGCGGAACGCCCGGGCGTCCGTCATAGAGAGCTATGTGACCTTGGCGCCCGACGCCGTCTATTGGACCAACCCGGTGACCGAGGTCGCGGCCGCGGCCGGATCCTGGTTGGAGCACACCCGAATCCAGCGGGAGAGCGAGCGCGCCTATCACATCGCGCTGACCCACGTGGACCAGCAGCGTGACAGCCACTACCGCTCGTTCACCATGGCGATGGGCGGCGCGCTGGCCCGGCACAACCTCCACGTCCGGCTGAACGACGAGAACATCGAGACCCTGATGTACGGTCTCTATCTCAGCCGTGGCGATCAGGTGGTGGACAATCACACCGCCATCTATCACGACCAGCCCAACTGCCGGAGCTGGGAGGTCTACAAGGGAGTGCTGGACGGACGCTCACGCGCCGTGTTCAACGGCAAGGTGTTCGTGCGCCCCGAAGCCCAGAAGACCGACGCCAAGCAGACCAACCGCAACCTGCTGCTGAGCGACTTGGCGAAGGTCGATACCAAGCCGCAGCTGGAGATCTTCGCCGACGACGTGAGATGCACCCACGGCGCTACCGTCGGCCGGCTGGACGACACCGCGCTCTTCTATGCCCGGAGCCGGGGTGTTCCCCAGGCGGCGGCCGAACGGCTGCTGACCTACGCCTTCGCGGCCGAGGTGATCGAAGAGGTGGCGCTGGAGCCGGTGCGCAACGAGCTCGACCGCCTCGTGCTGGAGCGGCTGGACGACGGGGTGCAGGGGAGCGCCGGGACGCCGGGGCAGGGCTGAGTGGAGCGCATCCGCGCCGACTTCCCTATCCTGAGCCAGCGGGTCCGGCACGGCCGGCCGCTGGTCTATCTCGACAACGCCGCCACCACCCAGAAGCCGCGCGCCGTCATCGACGCGATCAGCCGGTTCTACTCCTGCGAAAACGCCAACATCCATCGCGGGGTCCACTACCTGAGCGAGCGGGCCACCGCGGCCTACGATGCCGCCCGCGAGCGCGTCGCCGGTTTCCTCGGCGCCGAGTCCGCTTCGGAGATCGTCTTCACCCGCGGCGCCACCGAGGCGATCAACCTGGTCGCGCAGAGCTGGGCCCGGACCAATCTCAAGCCAGGCGACGAGGTGTTGGTGACCGGCATGGAGCATCATGCCAACCTGGTCCCCTGGCAGCTGGTCTGCATGCAGACCGGCGCGACACTTCGCGCGGTCCCGATCACCGATCGTGGCGAGCTGGACCGGGACGGATTCGACCGGCTCCTGACTGAGCGGGTGCGGCTCTTCGCCGTGGGCCACGTCTCCAACGCGCTGGGGACGGTGAACCCGGTCCGCGAGCTGGCGGCGCGGGCTCGCGCCGCAGGCGCACTGGTACTGGTCGATGGAGCGCAGTCCGCGCCGCACCTGGCGATCGACGTCCAGGAGCTGGGCTGCGACTTCTTCGCCTTCTCGGGTCACAAGGTCTATGGCCCCACTGGCGTGGGCGCGCTGTACGGACGGAGCGACCTCCTCCAGGCCATGCCTCCCTGGCAGGCGGGCGGCGACATGATCGAGCGGGTGACGCTGGAGCGGACCACCTGGGCCCCGCCGCCGGCGCGGTTTGAAGCCGGCACTCCGCCGATCGCCGAGGTCATCGCCCTCGGTGTGGCGATCGACTACGTCGAAGGCGTGGGCCTGGACGCGATCGGCGCCTGGGAACGGGAGCTGCTCGCCGAGGCGACCGAGCGGGTGGCGGCGATTCCGGGGGTGCGGCTGGTGGGAACAGCGCCGGAGAAGGCGAGCGTGCTCTCGTTCGTGCTCGAGGGTGTCCACCCGCACGATGTCGGGACGGTCCTCGACGACGAAGGGGTGGCGGTGAGGGTGGGACACCATTGTGCCCAGCCGGTGATGCAACGGTTCGGAATCCCGGCCACGGTTCGCGCTTCATTCGCGCTGTACAACACCGCGGGCGAGATCGACGCCCTGGTGCGGGGCGTCAAGCGGGCCCGGGAGGTGTTCGGCGGATGACGAGCCTCTCGGAGCTGTATCAGAACGTCATCCTGGAGCACAATCGCTCACCGCGGAACTATCGCGTGATGGCGGATGCGGATGGCACGGCCGAGGGCAACAATCCGCTCTGCGGGGATCAGCTCACGGTGTGGCTCAAGGTTCGGGACGGCGTGATTCAGGATGTCAGCTTCCAGGGGCTGGGATGCGCGATCTCGCGGGCGTCCGCATCGCTGATGACGGCCGCGGTGAAGGGCAAGCCGCTCCCGGAGGCCGAGGCCTTGTTCGAGCGATTCCACCGTTTGGTCACCGGCCACTCGAATCCCGGCGACTCGGAAACCCTGGGCAAGCTTGCCGTGTTCTCCGGAGTATCGGAATACCCGGTCCGGGTGAAGTGTGCCAGCCTGCCGTGGCACACGCTGAAGTCGGCACTGGGACAAGCCGGGCCCGGCGTGGCGGAACCGCCAGCAGTCTCGTCGTGAACCTCGTCGAACTCAGGAGTCAGTAATGCCGTACAATCCAGCGCTGGTCGCGCCGATGCGTGAAGAGATGGTGAGCCTCGGCGCCAAGGAGCTCACTACCGTGCCGGAGGTGGACGCCGTTCTGGGCGACCAGTCCGGCAGCATGCTGATCTTCGTGAACTCGGTCTGCGGCTGCGCGGCCGGCAATGCCAGGCCCGCCTTGCGGCTGGCGCTGCAGCATTCGGTGCTTCCGCAGCAGGTCGTCACGGTGTTTGCCGGCCAGGACCTGGATGCCACGTCACGAGCCCGGCAATATTTCGCCGACTATCAGCCGAGCAGCCCGTCGATGGCGCTGCTGCGAGACGGCGAGGTGGTGCACTTCGTTCACCGGCATCAGATCGAGGGCCGGAGCCCGCAGTCGATCGCCGGAGATTTGATGCAAGCGTTCGACAAGCACTTCGGAGCTGCGGTCTGAGCGGCCACGTTTTTCATCCGGGCCACCACGAGCTGCACGGGATCACGGTGGTGGTGGAGACCGACAGCGAGTTGACCTACGTCGGCCGATTCGACACGGAGGACGAACGCGGGGTGCATCTGCTCGACGTGGGGGTGTACGACGCGGCGGCCGGCGGGTCGAAAGAGGAATACGTGCGGCGCAGCGCGAAGTTCGGCATCCGAGTGGAGCGCAAGCATCTGGCGGTGCCGCGTCAGCAGGTCGCGAAGATCACTCCGCTGGGCGAGGTCGCGCCGTAGCCGCGCCATAATCGATGAGGGTGTGGGAGTCAGCGCCGCCGGCCAGCTGCCGGCGGCGTTTCTGTGTTCGCTCGCTTCCCGCGGCAGGGCTTCACCCTAGATTAGGCGCATGACGGAACGCTACGACGTCGTGGTGATTGGAGGCGGGCACGCGGGCACCGAGGCATCGGCGCTGGCGTCGCGGTCGGGTGCTCGCACCTTGCTGCTGACCCAGAATCTCGAGACGGTCGGCCAGATGTCCTGCAATCCCGCGATCGGCGGGATCGCGAAGGGCACGGTCGTACGCGAGGTGGACGCGTTGGGCGGAATCATGGGCCGCGCCACGGATCTGGCTCGGCTTCAGTTCCGGATGCTGAACCGATCGAAGGGCCCCGCGGTGTGGTCGCCGCGAGCCCAGTGTGACCGCGGCCTGTATCGCCGCGCGGTGCGATCGCTGCTGGAGCGGCGCCCGAATCTCGACTTGGCGCAGGGCACCGTCGCGGGCCTGGTCCTCGAGTCCGGCACGGTGCGAGGGGTGGTGACCCAGGACGGGCGGCGTTACCGGGCGGGTGCCGTAGTCCTGACCGCAGGGACTTTTCTCCGCGGGGTCATTCATATGGGTCTCGACACCAGGATCCCCGCGGGCCGGGCGGGTGACAGCCCGGCGATCGAGATCGCCCAAGTACTGGAGCAGCATGGAGTTGCTGTCGAACGCTTCAAAACAGGCACCCCACCAAGGGTCGATGGTCGGACTGTCGATTTGGACCGACTCGACCGTCAGGACGGCGACCCAGGTGATTACTGGTTCTCCTTTTACGAGCGGTTGCCGCATCCGGCGCAGCTTCCCTGCTACCTCACGTGGACCGGCGAACAGCTTCGCGACACTATTGCGGCACATCTCAGTCAGTCAGCCCTCTACGGGGGTGCGATCTCCGGTCGTGGTCCCAGGTATTGCCCGTCGATCGAAGACAAGATTGTGAAGTTCCCAGACGCGCATCGGCACCAAGTCTTTCTGGAGCCGGAGGGATTGGATACTGCCGAGATGTACGTCAACGGACTATCGACCTCACTGCCGGTCGATGTGCAGCTGGAGTTCCTTCGATCCATTTCGGGTCTCGAGTCGGCGCGAATGACTCGTCCGGGGTATGCCATCGAGTACGACTATTTCCCTCCAACGCAACTTCGTCCAACGCTTGAGCTGAAGGTGCTGCCTGGGTTGTTCCTCGCCGGCCAAGTGAACGGGACCACTGGGTACGAGGAGGCGGCGGGCCAGGGCGTGGTCGCCGGGCTCAATGCGGCGGCGCATGCGTTGGGGACGGAGCCTGTGGGTTTCCGTCGGGACGAGGCTTTTCTTGGGGTGCTGGTCGATGACTTGGTGAGCCGCGGAGTGGATGAGCCGTACCGCTTGTTTACCTCGCGATCCGAGTACCGCCTCCTTCTTCGCCAGGACAATGCGCTCCGCCGTCTGCTTCCTGTTGCCCGCCGTTTGGGTCTGCTGGAAGAGGCCGAACTCGGAACGGCCGAAGCGCGACTGGAACGTGAAGTCGAGTCGATGGAGCAATCAAAGGCAACGGCCATCGACGTCGAGTCGGCGAATATCGTCCTGCGCCGGGTGGGATCGAGCCTGGTGAAGGAACCTCACCGAGTGGCTGAGTTGGCACGCCGCCCAGGCGTTCCTCTCGCGGATCTCCTGCGGGCCGCCGGTGTCGAGGTAGCGAGCGAACACACAGAGTGGGCCGACATCGAGCTGAAGTACACGGGTTATCTCGAACGCGAGCGCACTGCGGCGCAGCGGATGTCCGAACTGGATGAATTCGTCCTTCCCGCAACCATCCCATACCGCTCGCTTGCGACGCTTTCCTACGAGGCCCGGGAGAAACTCTACGCGGCCCAGCCAGCTTCGCTGGGTCAGGCCGGCCGGATCCCCGGCGTCTCCCCCAGTGATCTCCAAAACCTCGTGTTTGAGGTGATCCGACTACGCCAGGAGTGACGATGGCTGTTTCACGTGAAACAGGGTGTGAGCGCTGCCGCCCTTATATCCTCCTCCTCCTCCTCCTCTCTGCCTCCTCCTCCCCCTCCTCGTCCTCCTCTCCCAGATCCCCGTCTAGCACTGCTCCGCCCCGCGATCGCGATCCAGAGGTTACCGATCAAACCACCCCTGCGGTCGCGATCCCGTAGTTACGAGCACGCGATCATGGTCGACGCGACGACATCACGAGTCCATCGCAACGATCCCGACAAGCTTGCACCTACTGACCCCTCCGTGGCTCCGGCTTACCTCCGTTTCTCCGTGCCAACGGCTGTTGTCCATCCATCCGTCAAGCAATCCAACCAATTTCAAGCCTTGAGTCTACAAGCGACAGAGTCCGCACACTGTGGACCCATCCCCGTTCACTCAGCCCCAGTCCGCGGTGATCTGACACTTGACCAGTTTGATGCTGAATTGTCACCACCTACCTAATGTGCTACTAGCAAAACATTTAGCTTAACAGAACCCCGCGAATAAGGCGTTTCACGTGAAACTCGGGGGTTGGCGGCGAACGCATTGATTCCTATATTGTTTGCGCCTTTCACTCCCCCGTGTACGGCCTCACCATCGCCCGGTGTCATATAGCGTAAGTCCTTATAATACAAGCATTTAGGTGCTTGCATACACCATGACATATACAGTTGCGATCACCAATCAGAAGGGTGGCGTCGGGAAGACCACGACAGCGGTCAATCTCGCAGCTGCGCTTGCCATCGCCGAGCGCCGCACGCTGCTGGTCGATGCCGATCCCCAGGGGAACACGACCAGCGGAGTGGGGATCTCCAAGCTCGAGCTCCAGCTCTCGCTCTACGACTCACTGGTCGAAGAGCATCCCATTCGCGATGTCATTCTCCCTGTCCCCGGTCTTCCCTATCTCTCGCTGCTTCCCGCCACGCAGGACCTGGTCGGCGCGGAGCTGCAGCTGGTCGAGCGTCCGTTTCGGGAGTCGGCGCTGCGGCGAGTCTTGGAGCCGATCGAATCGGAGTACGACTATATCGTCGTCGATTGTCCGCCGTCGCTCGGTCTCCTCACGCTCAACGTGCTCGCGGCGGTGCAGGCGCTGATCATTCCGATTCAGTGCGAGTACTATGGATTGGAAGGGATCTCGCAGCTGCTGAACACGGTGCGGCTGGTACAGCAGAACATCAATCCCGGGCTCGCCATCGGTGGCGTCTTGCTCACCATGTACGATTCTCGACTGAATCTCTGCCGGCAGGTCGCGGAGGACGCGACGGAATATTTCGGACCACAGGTGTTCGGCACACCCATCCCACGGAATGTGCGGCTGGCCGAAGCGCCGAGTTTCGGCAAGCCGATTCTGCTCTACGATATGCAGTCCGTGGGCGCGAAGAGCTATCTCGCCGTCGCCCAGGAGCTGTTGCTGCGCGTCGAAGGCGCCGCCGCGCCGGTGATGCCGACCACGGGCGCACTGTCGTCGCCGGAAGCCGTCGCCGCGGTGAAGACAAACGAGCCGTCGGTCGCCACGGAGAGCGCGGAGCCGGGCGACGAGAGCCTGGAGCCCGTGCAGGAGAACACGGCGAGCGACACGGCAACAGAGACTGTCGTGGACACGAACGCGACGCCGCCCGTCGAGAAGAATGACCCGCCGATGGCTGAGCAGGTCGAGCCCGGCGAAGCGGTCGCGGTCGAACCGGTAGCAATGACAGCCGATGCAACCGACTCCAGTGAGCAGGTGCTGCCGCCCGGGCCACCGTCCGAGCCGATGCCGGAGGTGACGAGATGACTGAGACCAAGCGGTTGGGTCGCGGACTCGAGGCACTCCTCGGGCCAGTCTCCCGCGAACAGGCCGAAGCGGCCGGAGCCTTGCGTGAGCTGCCGATCGGCAGCTTGCGACCCAATCCGTATCAGCCCCGCACGAGAATCGACGAGGCGGAGCTCACCGACCTCGCGAACTCCATGGAAGCATCGGGACTGCTCCAGCCGGTCATCGTGCGGCCCCGCGGCAGCGCCTACGAGCTGATCGCGGGCGAGCGGCGCTGGCGCGCCGCGGAGCGGCTCGGCTGGTCGAAGATCTCCGCGGTCGTGAAGGAAGTGGACGACCGCACCCTGCTGACCCTCGCCCTCATCGAGAACCTCCAGCGCGATGATCTTTCGCCAATCGACGAGGCCGCCGGCTATCGCCGGCTCGGCGACGAGTTCCAGCTGGGACAATCCGAGATCGCGCGCGCCGTAGGCCGGGAACGCTCCACCGTCGCCAATCTCCTGCGGCTGCTCCAGCTGCCGGCCGACGTCCAGACCATGGTGCACGAGAAACGCCTCTCCGCCGGCCACGCCCGAGCCTTGCTCGGCCTGACCGATGCGGACCGGCAATCGGCGCTGGCCCAGGAGGCGGTCGAACAGGATTGGTCGGTGCGGGAAATGGAGGCGGCAGTCGCCGGCAAGCGCACGACCGCCCGGCCTGGACGCCGCACCAACGGCCAGCAACCCGCCCGCACCGTCGCCGCCGATGTGAAGCGGGTCGAGGATGCGCTCCGCAAGCGGCTCGGCACCGACGTCCGTGTCACCGCCCGGCGCCGCGGCCGTGGGTTCGTCACCATCAGCTACTACTCCAACGACGATCTCTCCCGCCTGCTGGAGCTCATACTCGGCGGCTCCTTCGAGGGATGAAAGGCGAGTCCCGGGGTGTGACCGTCGTCATCCAGCGGGACGGGGCGACGCGGTCACGGACCTTGCGGTTCTCGCTCTGGACGCTCCGGTTCGGCACCCTGCTTTGCGCCGCACTGTTTGCCGGGATCGCCCTTCTGGCAGTCCTGTACTCGCCGATCGTGCGAGCGGCGGCTCGGGTGCCCGGGTTGGAGAGCCAGGTCTCCCGGCTCCAGGCGGAGAACGCCCTGGTCCGCCAGCTGTCCATCGCCCTCGATAGCGCCGAGCTGCGGTACGAGCAGCTCCGTGGAATGATCGGGGCCGACATCGTTCGGGATCCGCTGGCGATCAGCTCAACCCTCCCACTTGCCCCAGCCCTCCAAGCCCGCGTCGGCAACGAGGCTCGGCCCGCCGGACCGGGACCGACCGTCCCCCAGGAGTGGCCGCTCGGCGAGCGCGGCTATGTCACCCGGGGTCAGGTTCGGCCCGATTCGACCAGTCGAGATGAAGCCCACCCGGGACTGGACATCGCGGTACCGGTCGGCACTATGGTGCGGGCCTCCGGGGGCGCCACCGTCAACCAGATCGGCGAGGACCCTGAGTACGGGTACTACGTGCTCCTCGACCACCCCGAGGAGTACCAGACGATGTACGGACACCTTTCGCGCATCATCGTGACAGACGGCCAAACGGTACAGGCCGGCCAGGTTATTGGCCTCAGCGGAAACAGCGGGCGATCGACCGCTCCCCATCTCCACTTCGAGATCCGCCAGCGGGGGACGTCGCTCGACCCAAGCACCATGGTCAAACAGGGGGGATGATGGGGATTTTCTCAAACCCGGCTCGGGACGAGCAGGGAAATGAGCTCAAGCGGCGCCGCTCCGATCAGATCCCGTTCTCGATCATTGCGGGTGACATGACCGTCATCGGTGACCTCGAGACCGAGGGAGTGGTCCGGATCGAGGGCCGAGTCAAGGGAAACGTGCGGGTCGGCTCCCAGATCCTGGTGGCCCAAGGGGCGGTGATCGAGGGCGATCTCTACTCTCAGGAGGCGGTCATTGCCGGCCAGGTCAGCGGAGCCATCCACGCCTCCGACCGGGTCGAGCTCCAGGCCACCGCGGTCGTGTCGGGCGACATCCTCACGGCCCGGATCGCGATCGTCGAAGGGGCCAAGGTCTCGGGTGAGGTGAAGATGGACCCGGCCGGCTCGCCGCCGACTGTCGGCGGACTGCCGCGCTGATGTCGCAATACTGATAGAATGGCCGAGACCTCCCGAGCCTTCAGGACGCCACAGCGGGCCTATTCTTTGGCGATGTCGACTAAGTGCATCTTTGCTGTACTGATACTGTCCTTAGTGTCATGTTCAGGAGAGAGCCGCTCCAAGGGACCGCGAGTTGGCCTCATCACGCCCGGCTCCATCGCCGATGCCGCCTGGAATTCCGGGGCCTACGCCGGGCTCCAACAGATCCACGACTCCCTCGGTCTGGCGGTCAGCCACGTCGAAGCCCGGACCCCGTCCGAACAGGAGGAGGCGCTCCGGACCTACGCCGCCCAGGGCTACGACCTGGTCTTCGCCCATGGCTTCGAGTTCCAGGATCCGGCGGAGCGGGTGTCGGAGCAGTACCCTCGGACGATTTTTATCATCACCTCGGGCCGGCGGGCCAAGGGCAACGTGGCCCCGCTGATCTTCCGGTTGGAGGAGGCCAGCTACCTGGCCGGGATGGTCGCCGGGGGGCTGACCCGGAGTAACGTGCTTGGCTTCGTCGGCGGGATCGAGCTGCCGCCGATCGAAGCCGCCTACCAGGGCTGGGTGAACGGGGCGAAGGCCGTCAACCCTAAGGCGGAGAGCCGGAAGATCTACCTCAACAGCTTCGACGACGCCGCGGCGGGGAGGGAAGCCGCCCTCGCCCTGATCCGGGTGGGAGCGGACATGTTCCACCACAACGCGGACCAGGCCGCGCTCGGCGTCTTCCAGGCCGCCAAGGAGAACCAGGGGGTATTTGTCTTCGGCTCCAACGAGGACCAGACCCGCCTGGCCCCCGACCGGGTCATTGGCAGCGCCGTGATCGACCTCCCCCGGGCTTTCCTGTCGGTCGGCCGGGAAGTGAAGGAGGGGAAGTTCAAGCCCAGGGTGGAAGCCTTCGGGCTGGCCAGCGGCGTGGTTCGCTACGCCCCGAACCCCGCCCTCGAGAGCATGGTGCACCCGAGCCTCCGGTCCAAGGTCCAGGCGGCGGCCGACTCGCTCGCCGAAGGCACCTTGATCGCCGCCCCCCGTCCGGCGTCCATGCAGGCGCTCCTCTCCCGTTAGCCATGGGCACCGCACCGCTCGCCGACATCGTCGCCTACGCCGATGAGTTTCTCCGGATCAGGGAGGTAGCCGACGAGCGCAACGCCGTGAACGGCCTCCAGGTGGAGAACGGGGGGACGGTCTCCGGTATAGTGGCGGCGGTCGATGCCTCTCAAGCGACCATCGACGGCGTCCCTCCGGGATCACTGCTCGTCGTCCACCACGGACTGCTCTGGGAAGGAAACGTTCCCCTCACCGGACGGCGCTACCGCCGGGTCTCCAGTCTGCTGGAGAACGACGTCGCCCTGTACGCGGCTCATATCCCGCTGGATCTCCACCCCGAGGTGGGCAACAACGTGGTACTGGCCGACCGGCTGGGGATCGAGGTCGGGGGCTGGTTCGGCGACTATAAAGGAAGCCCGATCGGCGTCTGGGGGTTCGCCCCCCCTCGGCTCCACCTTCGGGACACACTCCTGGGCGAGGTCAATCGCGCCCTGGGCACCTTCGCCCCTGGCGCCCGACTCATTCCAGGTGGCCCCGATCGGATCTCTCGGGTCGGCATCATCACCGGCGGGGCGGGCAGCATGATCGGAGAGGCTCGGCAGGCGGGACTCGACACCTACATCACCGGGGAGGGCGCCCACCACACCTACTTCGACGCCGTGGAGTGGGGTCTCAACGTGATCTACGCCGGCCACTATGCCACGGAGACCCTGGGCGTACAGGCGCTCGCCTCCCACCTCGGCGAGCGGTTCGACCTCGAGTGGGAGTTCCACGACCACCCGACTGGACTGTGACCCCCGCCCTCGAGCTGGTGGGGATCCACCGAAGGTTCGGCTCCGTGCAGGCACTGCGCGGGGCCGATTTCACGTTGCTCCCCGGCGAAGTGCACGCGCTGCTGGGCGAGAACGGCGCGGGCAAGACCACGCTGATGCGGATCGCGGCGGGCCTCCTCCGTCCCGACGCCGGAACCATCGGTATCGGCGGAGTGGCGCGCGGCGAGCTGTCGCCCCACGTGGCTCGGCGGCTCGGCATCGGGATGGTGCATCAGCACTTCACTTCGATTCCAGCTTTCTCCGTCGCCGAAAACGTCGCGCTGGCGGCGGGTTGGCCCGTCGCACCCGGCGCTCTTCGCGAGCGGGTCCGCGCCCTGGCGAGCCGAGTTGGGCTTCCGCTGGATCCCGAGGCCCGGGTCGAGCGGCTCAGCGTCGGCCTGCGGCAGCGGCTGGAGATCGTGAAGGCGCTCGCCGCGGACGCCGGGGTCCTGCTCCTCGACGAGCCCACCGCGGTTCTCGCTCCTGCGGAGGTGGGCGAGCTGATCCGAGTCATCCGGCGCTTCACTGGGTCGGGCGGGTCCGCGGTGCTCATCACTCACAAGCTGGACGAGGCGCTCACGGCCGCGGATCGGGTGACCGTGCTGCGCCGGGGCGCCGTAGTGCTCGCCGCCCCTGTCGCCGGTCTCGACGCCGCGACGCTCGCCGGCGCGATGATCGGCGACGCCAGCGCGGAGGCGGCCGAACCCTCGCCGGGCGTACCGGCGCAACTGGCAGGGGCCGGGCCATCGGTCCGGCTGGAGTCCATCGAGGTCGCGAGGGAGGGTGGGCTCGGCATCGCCGTGCGCGGCGCGTCACTGACCGTGTCGCCGGGTGAGATCGTCGGAATCGCGGCGGTCGAGGGGAACGGGCAACGGGAGCTGCTCCGCGCGGTCGCGGGGCGTATGCATCCGCTCCGGGGGCTGCGCGAAGTGGCCCAGCCAGTGGCGTTCATTCCCGAGGACCGATCTACTGAGGGTCTAATTCCGGCGATGACCCTGACCGAGAACCTGGTGCTCGGCTCGCGGGAGACCGATCCCTGGATCCGCGGCAGCCTCATCGACTGGGGCACCGCCGAACGCCACGCCGAGGAGCTGTTGCGAGAGTACGCCGTGTCGGCGCCGGGCCCTCAGGCGCCAGCGGCGGGGCTCAGCGGCGGCAACCAGCAGCGTGTGGTGGTGGCCCGGGAGCTCTCCCGCGGTCCGCGCGTAGTGATCGCGGAGAATCCGACTCGTGGCCTCGACCTCCGCGCTACCACCGCGATCCACGGCCGGCTGCGCCGTGCGGCGGCCGAGGGCGCGGCCGTGCTGTTTCACTCCAGCGACCTCGATGAGGTGCTGGCGATCGCAACCCGCGTCGTAGTCATGAGTCGAGGCACGCTGGTCCAGCCGTCGAGCTCTTCTCGTGAGGCGATCGGCGCCGCGATGCTGGCCGGCACGTAGCGGGTGGAGAGGATGCGCGGCTGGCTGATAGGTGCAGGCGCGCTCGCGGCCGGTCTCGCGGTTCTCGCCGCCGGGCTGGAGGCCACCGGCTTCGACGCGCGCGTCGCGCTCGGCGCGCTCTGGTCCGGTGCCTTCGGCTCGTGGTACGCCATCAGCTCCGCGACCCTGGTGCGGGCCGTCCCACTCATCGTCATCGGACTCGGGCTCGCCGTCTCGTTCCGCGCCGGCGCCTTCAACATCGGCGGCGAAGGTCAGTTCTACGCCGGCGCGATCGCGGCCACCTGGCTCGGACTTCACGCGGGCTCACTGCCGGCGCCGCTCGCCATCGCCGTGGTCCTGTGCGGTGCCGTCCTCGGCGGGTCGCTCTGGGTCGCGGTGCCGGTGCTGCTGCGGGTGCGCTACGGGGTGCTCGAGGTGATCAGCACCCTGTTGCTCAACTTCGTCGCCGAGGCGACGACGAGTCTGATGGTGCTGGGCCCGCTACAAGAGAGCCAGGGGATCTACCCGCAGAGCGATACCATCGCGGCCCCGGCTCGGCTGCCGGTGCTGCCCGGCACTCGTCTGCATGCCGGCATCCTGATCGCGCTCGCCGGGGCGGCCGTGCTCCACGTGCTCTTTGCACGCACGGTGTGGGGGTTCCAGCTTCGCGCGGTTGGCTTGGGGCCGAGGGCGGCGGAGATCAGCGGGCGGATCGATAGCCGCTGGATCGCCGCGGCGGCGCTGGCGGCCTCCGGTGCGATCGCCGGCCTGGCCGGCGGCATCGAGGTGACCGGCGTCTCCTACGCGCTGTTTCAGAACCTGTCGCCAGGGTACGGGTTCACCGCCATCGCGGTGGCGCTGCTCGGCCGCCTGCAGCCGGCGGGCGTCGTGATCGCCGGGATGCTGTTCGGCGCGCTGGAGGCCGGCGCGGGCGCGATGCAGCGGGAGGCCGGGGTGCCGGCGGTCGCGGTCTATGTGGTCGAAGCGGTGGTGATCCTCGTGGTCCTGCTGGCGGAATCGGCCCGGGCGGTCCGCCGCTGATGGAGGGGCTCGCGCTGGCCGGCGGATTCCTGGCCGCCGCGGTGAGGGTGGCGACGCCGCTGTTGCTCGCGGCTACCGGGGAGACGATCACCCAGCGCTCCGGCGTGATGAACCTCGGGCTCGAAGGCATGATGCTGGCCGGCGCGCTGGCCGCCACGCTCGGCGCAACCGGCTCCGGCCCCTGGGCCGGCGTCGCGCTGGCGATCGTGGCGGGGATGGCGCTGGCCGGCGTCTTCGCGCTGGTCACCATCGGCGCCAGGGCCGACCAGGTCATCGCGGGCACCGCCATCACCCTCGGCGCCATCGGGCTGACGGGCACGATCTATCGCCAGGCCTATGGTCCCGGCGGCGCGGGACTCGACTTGCCCACCCTCGGCGCCATCGCGATCCCAGGACTCTCGACCATTCCGCTGCTCGGCCCGATGCTCTTCGCTCAGCCGGCGCCCACCTATCTCGGGCTGATCGCGGTGCCGGTTGCATGGTGGGTCCTGTTCCGGACCCGCGCCGGCCTGGCCCTCCGTGCTACGGGAGAATCAGGAGAGATGGCTCGCGCGGCCGGCGTGCCCACCAGGCTGGTGCGGACGCTGGCCACGCTGACCGGCGGCGCCTTCGCGGGCCTTGCCGGCGCGACGCTGGTGCTGGCGCAGGTGGGCACTTTCGCGGAGCGGATGACAGCGGGGCGGGGATATGTGGCGATCGCGATCGTCGTGCTGGGCCGGTGGCATCCGGTCGGGGTTGCGGTGGCGGCCCTGGGGTTCGGTGCCGCGATGGCGCTCCAGTTCCTGTTCCAGACCTTGGGTCTGAAGCTGCCCTATCAGCTCTTTCTCATGCTGCCCTATGTGCTCGCGTTGCTGGCGCTCGCTGGAGTGGTGGGGCGGGTGCGGCCGCCGGGGGATCTGGGGAAGGTGTAGGGCTACTCGATGCCCGCGTTTCGCTGGAGCCACCGCACATAGGCCGTGATCTTCGCGACCGCCTCCTGGTCCACCCCGGGGATCGGTGGCATGTTCCCGAATCGCCAGTGGTGCGCCGGGACGCCGACTGCGACCGCACGCTGGAACGCCATGTCCGCGTGATGGCTCGGCTCATAGACCAAATGCACCAGCGGCGGTCCCGCGTCGGTCCCCGACGCCCGGCTGCCATGACATCTCGCGCAACTGATATCGAACAGCCGCTCTCCCTCAACCAGCTCCGCGGGCACCGGCCCTGGGTCGGCCGGAGGCGGCGGGGGCGGGCGACTGTCGCAGCCGGCGGCCGTCGCCAGCAGCGCCGCGAGCGCGGCCGTCCGGCGGAAGCTCACAGCAGCCTCAGGGCCAGCCGGTCTCTCGCCTCGGCGATGGTGCTGCGGATCCGCTCTTTCAGCGCGGGCACGTCCTCCGGTCCGAGGCCGGCCGTCTCGACCGGCTCCAGCACTTCGACGGCGGCGGTGGAGCGGCCGAATCGCCAGTCATGCTTCGGCAGCGCGTTTCCGGTTCCGTGGAGCGCCAAGGGGAGAATCGGCACGCCGGCATCCACCGCCAGGCGGAACGCGCCGTCCTTGAACGGCAGCAGCTCGGCCGTGGGCGACCGGGTGCCCTCGGGGAAGACCATCACCGACACGCGGCGGGAGAGAACCTCGCGGCACCTCGCCATGGCCTCCACCGCGCTGGGGCCGAAGCCCCGCTTCACCGGCACGTCGCCGGCGAGCTGCATCAGCCATCCCAAGATCGGGATCCGGAACAGCTCGGCTTTCGACAGCCACTTCATCTCCCAGGGGAGGTGGCTGATGAGCAGGATGTCAGCGAAGGATTCATGGTTGGAGACCACCACGTAGGGGCGGCGCGGGTCGGGCGGCAGCTTCCCCTCGTAGCGGAACTTCCAGAGCGGGTTGAGCGCGGCGACGGTGGGGCCGATCTTCCGGAACAAGTACCCCACCCAGTAGCGGCCCGGATCGCCCAGCGTGGCCAGGCGCACCAGCGTCATCAGCGGAAGCCAGAGCAGCACGCAGGCGACCAGCACCAGCCAAGTCCAGATCGAGACGAGCGACTGCCAGAGGCGCGACATACTCCAGGCGGGGTGAGGGGACCAGTGTGCTGGCGCACAGACCACCGGCGCCGGGCGGCGTAACCTTAGCTCGGGCGCGCTGGGCGGGACAAGTGGCTGCCTCCTTCACCGGACGACCATGACGAGCGCTTCCGACAGCACCCCGATCGAGCCAGACGAAGATTCCATCCTTACGCCCGACGTCACCCGGCGAGCGCTCAACCCCGAGCCGGCGCCTGCCGGGTCGCCTCCCAGCGTCACCAAGCTGGCCAACCTGCTCGGCGATCAGGCCGACGCGCGCCATGTCGCGCTGGTGGGGCTGTTCGTGCTGGCGGTGTTCTATACCCTGCACTTCGCACAGGACCTCTTCCTCCCGATCGTCCTCGCCATCCTGCTCGACTTCCTCCTGAGCCCGGTGATCCGCGCGCTTCGCCGCTTCGGCGTCCCTGAGCCGCTCGGCGCCGGACTGGTCGTCCTGGGCCTGCTGGGGGTTCTGGGATACGGGGCGTACCGGCTCTCGGGCCCCGCCGCCGAGTATATCGCGATGGCTCCGGAGAGCATCGAGACGGCGCGGGAGAAGCTGCGTTCGATGCAGGGCCAGGTGGCGCAGGTGACCCGTGCCGCCGAGGAAATGGAGCGGGCGACAGGGGGCGGGGAGGGCGGGCAGGTCGAGATCAAGGGTCCCAGCCTGACCCGCCAGCTCTTCGGCGGCACCGCCGCGTTCCTGGGCGCGGCGACGGTGGTCATCTTCCTCACCTATTTCCTGCTGGCCGTAGGTGACCTCTTCCTCCAGAAACTCGTCGCCGTCCTGCCCCAGTTCAAGGACAAGAAGGTCGCGGTCACCATCGCGCGGGAAACCGAATCGCAAATCTCGCTCTACCTGCTCACGACCACCGTGATCAATGTGGGTGTCGGCGTCGTCACCGGGCTCACGATGTTCCTGCTTGGGATGCCCAACCCCGTCCTCTGGGGCGTGATCGCCGCGGTGCTGAACTTCATTCCCTATGTCGGCGCGGTCGCCAACATCGTGCTTCTCGCGCTCGCCGCATTCGTCACTTTTGAAGACACCGGACGCGCGCTGATGGTGCCGGGTGCGTTCCTGATTCTCAACCTGATCGAGAGCAACCTCGTGACCCCGATGATCTACGGGAACCGGATGCGACTCAACACCGTCGCCCTGTTCATCGGGCTGGTCTTCTGGTGGTACATCTGGGGAGTGCCTGGCGCGATTCTCGCCGTACCGATCATGGCGGCGGTGAAGATTGCCTGCGACCATATCGAGTCGCTGTCGCCGATCGGGGAATTTCTGGGGAAGTAGCGTGAAAGGTGAATCGTGAGGGTCAGGAGCAGGAGTCGGCGGGTCCCGCCGGAGCAGTGCAAGGCGATCGGCGAGCTGCCTCTGCCGGTCGCGTGGGACCGGGTCCGGCTCTACGGAGACAAGTGCGGGTCGGGGGCCGGCGCGCTGCGGCGGCTGATCCTCTGGCTCAGTCGCGACCGCGCCATCGCGCTGGGCAACCACGTCTTCCTGCCCGCGCGCTGCGAAGGCGACCTGGCGGTGCTGGCGCACGAGATGACTCACTGCGCCCAGTATCAGGCCTGGGGGCCGGTGCGATACTACGTTCGAGGAGCAGCCGCCCAGATCCGGGACTTCGCTCACCGCCGGTTCGGCCTAGGCCGAAGCCCCTACGGGTATCAACCGTCGGACGCCCGCCGGTTCCGCGATTACGGCATGGAGCAACAGGCGCAAATTGTGGAGGATGCCCTTCGGGGTAATGCCACGGCGCGCGCGATCGCGCGCGCCGGACTCAGCTAGTCCCGTCCGCCTGGCTCACCGCCTCGCCCGAAGCCTCGGGCGTTCGATCTTCCCACAGCGCGAGAATGTTGCCGTCCGGATCGGCGATCATCGCCATGATGCCCCAGGGCTGCTGGGTGGGCTCGGTCACGAAGCGGACGCCCCGTGCGTGGAGGTCGCCGCAATAGTGCAGGAGGTCCGGTGCGAACAACGTGATGCCGGTGTGCCGTCCCACCAGCTGCTTCGCGTCGGCGTGGACGGCCGGATGGACCCCGATGTGGGAGGGGCCGGCGAGGAACTCCGCGCCGAACGCCCCCTCCTGCACCACCGGCAGCCTCAGCTGGTCGCGGTAAAACCCGACGGCGCGCGTCAGGTCGCTCACGAAGATGGCGACGCTATGTAGAGAAGGAGGAGGTGCGCTCACAGGACCGGCCGGCTGAGGAGGAGTTGGACCACGACTACCGCCAGCGCCACCGCCCCCACGACCACCAGCCCGAGCACTACGGCGAGCAGGACGACGAACCCGCGGCTGGCTCGGCGCGACGCGCCGGGGACCTGTGTGTGCCGCTCCAGGAGCGCGAGGTTCCGCATGTTGGCCTTGAAGCCGGCGTCAAACAGGTCGCCCAGCACCGGGATCGCGCCTACGGCGAGATCTACTAGCAGGTTCCAACCCATCCGGACCAGGAGGGACGGCGGGACGCCCATCCTTGCCGCCTGCACGATGATGTAGGCGGAGAACCCGCCGCCGACCAGGTCCCCGATGCCGGGGACCAGGCCGACGATGGTCTCCCATCCGATGCGGAAGGGCGTGCCTGGAATCGGGATGGAGTTGTCCAGCAGATAGCCCAGGCGCCGCAGCCGGTCCAGCCGGTCGCGCTCGACGTGGCCGACCTCCGGAGGCGGAGCGAGTGGTGCGGGCCGGGTCATGCTTCCAAAGTAAGCCCTTCAGCTTCCGCTGACATGCTCCCGGGGCTGACGGGTGAAGATCTTGTTCACGATCACCCAGTGGCCATCCACCTTCAGCAGGGACATGTAATCGGTCAGCACGGCGTCGGGTCGCTCCAGCTCCAGGCGGGCGGTGGCGGCGTCGCCGGACACGTCCACCGAGGTGACCCGGCGCTTGGTCGAATCGACCTCGCCCGGCTTCCGCTTGTCGCCCGCGACCCGCGCGATGTACTCGCCGATCGGGACCACCATCAGCTTCCCGTCCTTGGCGAACAGCATCCTGGCTTCGGGGTGGAAGGCCTTCCGGAGGGCGACGCTGTCGCGGTTCTTCCCACCATCGAAGTAGTACTGCACCGTCTGACGGACGGCTGCCTCGTCGGCCCACCGGGCGCTCAGATCGGCGGCTCCGACGAACAGCAGCGCCCCGGCGGTGGTCACCAGCAGGGGTGTGACACGCATGGAATTGCCTCGCAGTGGAGAGTGGGCACCCAGGCCGATGGAGCAGCCGGGATCACTCCCCCTACGCTATAGGGTGGGCGGTGGGTTTCCGCAGTCATGAGAGCCGGCGTACCAGATAGAGCACCAGGCTCAGTCCGGCCGACACCAAGAGCATGGACACGATTGGCACGTAGATCCGGACCGTCTCCCGCTCGATCCGGATGTCTCCCGGCAGCCTGCCGAACCATGAGAGTCCACCGGCCCATGTCAGCAGCCCGATCGCGGCGATGGCCAGTCCCACGATCACCAATAGGGGCCCCGGGCCGGAGGCGCTCATTCCACCAACCTCTGCCGGGTGGCATGGATGAAGTCGGTGTAGGCCGGGGTGCCGCCGCTCTCTCGGACCGAGGTGGCGATCTGGCCCCGGTGATAGCTGGCGTGCAGGGAGACGTGGGTCAGAATGTCGGCGACCGTACTGGTCCAGTACTGACCCTGGCTGTTCCGGTAGCCGACGCCCTCTTCCAGGTCGGAGAGGGTGAGCTGGTCGACATAGCGGCGCCAGCTTTCCGACAGTACCTCGACAGCGACAGCGCACTCGTCCACGCCGAGGTCCGGCCAGACCGCCAAGGCGGGCGGCTCCTCCCGGAGGCGGGCCAGCCAGAGCGAACCGGCTCCGACGATGTGCGCCATCCAACGAATGGCTTTCGCCGGCGCGCCCGGCTGGCGGAGCGAGCCTACGGTCTCCCGATTGGCCCATGCCTCGTATCGCAGCAACCGCTCGTAGTAGTCGATTGTGGTCATGGCTATTGCGCGGGGGCCCTTGGGCCGAGGGCTGCGAGGAAGTTGCGCCGCATGCCCTGAAGTCCGGCCCGCTCCAGCGGCGTGTCGCCGAAACGGCGGGCGAACTCCGCCTCGTCCATGCGCTCGAACATCCGGGGATCGGCATCGGCGAGCGCTCCGCGCGGGCGGTACTGCTCGGCCGGGGTCGCCTCTGCGAAGCGCTGGTTCCAGGGGCACACCTCGTTGCAGATGTCGCAACCGAAGACCCAACCCTCGAGCCGCTGCGCCAGAGGCTCCGGGATCGGCTTCTTCTGTTCGATGGTCAGGTAGGAGATACAGCGCGTCGCGTCGAGCAGGCGCGGTTCGACCAGGGCGCCGGTGGGGCAGGCCTCGAGACAGCGGGTACAGCTCCCGCAGTGGTCGGTCACGACCTCGGCATCGAGAGGAAGCTCGAGGTCGGTGAAGACCGTACCGATGAAGAAAAACGACCCCGCGCCGGGCCGGATCAACATCGTGTTCTTCCCGATCCAGCCCAGTCCGGCTCTGAGCGCCAGGGCTCGCTCCGGGACCGGACCCGAGTCGGCGTAGGTATGGGCGATCTGCGCGCCGCGAACCCGAAGCAGCTCGGCGATGGGCTCCATCCGGTCACGGGTAACTCGATGATAGTCAATGCCTCTGGCGTACCGGGCGACCCGCGGCGCCGGTCCGCTGTCCTGGTCGCCATCATAGTAGTTGTCCAGGACTACTACTACAGATTTGGCATCGGGTATGATGAGTTGGGGGTTCTTCCGCTTCTTCGCCTGGCGATGGAGGTACCGCATGACGCCGGCGTAGCCGTCGGCGAGCCAGCGATCGAGCCGGTCGCCATCAGGGATGGGGCTCGGATCGGTGATACCGCACGCGATGAAGCCCAGCTCCTCGGCCCTGTGCTTGATCTCGACCGCGAGGCTCATGGGCAGCCGACGGAAACCGCCTCTCGCTGGGGCTGGCGCTCGACTCTGGCCAAGGCGGCCTGTGGATGGAACTCCTCGGTGATGAGCCTCGCGCCGCGGCCGAAGGTGAAATACGACCAGGCCCACTGGAAGAGCACCAGTACGCGGTTGCGGAAGCCGATGAGGAAGAAGATGTGGACGAAGATCCAGGTCAGCCACGCGATAAAGCCGCCGAAGTGGAGCTTCCAGATGTCGGCGACGGCGCGCCCCCGCCCGATGACCGCGAGCTGCCCCTTGTCCCAGTAGCGGAAAGGCCGGCGCGGCCGTCCGGCGAGGTCGCCGGCGATGACCTTGGCGGTGTATTGCCCCATCTGGATCGCCACGGGGCAGATACCTGGAAGCGTGCCGCCCTCCTGGTGTTCGTACGCGGCGGCATCGCCGAGCACGAAGACCTCGGGGTGCCCCGGGATGGTGCAATCGGGCTCGACGATGGCCCGTCCTGCCCGGTCGAGCGGGGCGCCGAGCGAGCGAAGCAGCGGGCTCGCGGTGTTGCCGGCGGCCCAGATGACGGTCTGGGTCGGGATGGTCCATCCGGCGGCCCGGACCCAGCCGGGCTGCACGTCGGTGACCATCGTCTCGGTGCGGACCTCGACGCCCAGCCGGCGGAGGTCGAGCTTCGCCTTGTCGCTCAGGTTCGGAGGATAGGCGGTGAGCAGGCGGGGGCCGCCCTCGAGGAGCATGACCGTCGCCTCACCCGGATCGATATGCCGGAAGTCCCGCCGCAGCGCATAGCGTCGGATCTCGGCCACTGCTCCCGCCATCTCGACGCCGGTGGGACCACCGCCCACGACCACGAACGTGAGGTACGCGTGGCGCCGGACGGGGTCGGTCTCCCGCTCCGCCAGCTCGAAGGCGAGCAGCACCCGGCGGCGGACTTCGAGGGCGTCCTCCAGGCTCTTGAGCCCCGGAGCCAACGTCTCCCATTCATCGTGGCCGAAGTACGAATGCCGGGCCCCGGTGCCCACCAGGAGATAGTCGTAGTCGAGCGTGGCGCCGTCGGTGAGCAGCACCTTCCGATTCGGCACATCGACCTTGCACGCCTCGCCGAGCAGCACCTCGGTGTTCTTCTGCTTGCGGAGCACCGACCGGATCGGCGCGGCGATGTCGGACGGGTTCAGGGCGGCGGTCGCCACCTGGTAGAGCATCGGCTGGAACAGATGGTGATTGCGGCGATCCACCACCGTCACCCGGACGGGCGCATCGCCCAACCCGCGGGCGGCGTAGAGTCCGGCAAACCCGCCGCCGAGGATCACGACATGGGGCGTTCGATCTTCGCTCACAAGCCCATCGTCTCCCTTCGCCACCGCGCGAATCGCACGACGTCGTCGGCCGGCGGAACGGCATTCTCGTCGGCGTAAGCCGTGTACATCCGCCAGCGCAGGTAGGTCCGGTCGGGGAGCGGAAGGAACGGAGGTCGGCGATACCACTCCCGCCGGCGGAATGCCCACGCGGTCCGGACCAGATCGACCGCAAGCCGCGGGCGCACCGCGGCTCGAGCGGCCAGCTGGAGGGTGAGCGCGGGCCAGGAGGACATGGGCTAAAGATAGGTGGGCCGGCGGGCCGGCGGGCGGACGGACAAGGCGGCTGCCCGTCTGCCCGCCCGCCCCCCTGCCCGCCTATCTTCTATCCATGTCCGCCACCACCGCGCCCGCGCCTCCCAGGGACTATCGGGCGGAGTTTCCCATTTTCCGGCGCTCGGTGTATCTCAATACCTGCTCGCTGGGGCCGCTCTCCAGCCGGTCGCGAACCCGGGTGAACGAGTATCTCGATCTCTGGGAGCAGCGGGGGGCGGCGGCCTGGTATGACGTGTGGTGGGAGGCGCTCGCGTCGCTGCGGCTGCGCTACGGCCGGCTGATCGGCGCTCCTTCAGGGTCCATCGCGCTCCACCCCAACATCTCGACCGCGCTCACGGCGGTGGCGGAGTCGCTGGACTACCGGCAGCGCCCGCGGGTAGTGGTGACGAGCCTCGAGTTCCCCACGGTGCCGTACCAGTGGCTCGCCAAGACGGGGCAGGTCGAGGTCGTCGTGGTCGAGAGCCCGGACGGCGTCACGGTGCCGCTGGAGCGGATCGAGCGGGCGGTGGATGGGAAGACGGCGCTGGTCGCCACCAGCCACGTGTTCTTTACCAGCGGCGCGATCCAGGACATCCGGGCCGTGGCGTCGATCGCTCATCGCCAGGGGGCCCTGCTGCTGGTCGATGGCTACCACGCGACGGGGCAGATCCCGGTCGACGTCGTCCGGTCGGACGTGGACTTCTACTGCAGCGGCGGACTCAAGTGGCTCCTGGGCGGCAGCGGGATTGCTTTTCTCTACGCCCGGCCGGAGCTGCTGGGGACGCTGTCGCCCCGCGCGACCGGATGGTTCGCGCACCGGGAGCAGTTCCGCTTCGACCCGCGCGCGCTCGCGCTCCACGCCGATGCCCGGCGGCTCGAGGCCGGCACGCCCGCGATGCAGTCGGTCTATGCCCAGCTCGGCGGACTGGATGTGATCGAGGAGCTGGGCACCGCGGAAATCCGGCGGCGCACGGCGCCGCTGGTGGAGGACTTGATCGACAAGGCCCAGTGGGCTGGGCTCAGGACGAAGGTCGCCGCCCGGGAGGAGGAGCGCTCCGCGATCGTCATGCTGGCGAGCGACGACCCGGCGGGGGATGTCCGCCGGCTGGCCGAGGCCTCGATCGTGGCCGACGCGCGGCCTGGGCACGTACGCCTGTCTCCCTACTTCTATAATGTGGCCGACGACCATCGCGCGGCCATCGAGCGCCTGAGACGTGACTGATACTCCTTACCGGCACATCGACGACAAGAAGCTGCCGACCGAAGACGAGCAGCTGCTGGAGAGCCCTCCGCCGCAGCCGCCGGAGCAGCTCTTCCTCAAGTCCGATTCGTGGCGGGTGCTCCGGATCATGGGCGAGTTCGTCTGGGGATTCGACAACCTGGCCGACGTGAACGACGGCGTGACCATCTTCGGGTCCGCCCGGACCCAGCCGAGCGATCCCTACTATCAGAAGGCGGTCGAGACCGCGAACCTGCTGGCCCGCGCCGGGATCCCGGTCATCACCGGGGGCGGACCGGGCATCATGGAGGCCGCCAACCGCGGTGCGCTGGAAGGCGGCGGAATGTCTATCGGGTGCAACATCGAGCTGCCGTTCGAGCAGGGGTCCAACGCGTATCTCAGCCGCAGCCTGAACTTCAAGTTCTTCTTCGTCCGCAAGACGATGTTCGTGAAGTACGCCACGGCTTTCATCGTCTTTCCCGGCGGGTTCGGCACGCTGGACGAGCTGTTCGAAGCGCTGACCCTGATCCAGACCGGCAAGGTCAAGCACTTTCCGGTCATTCTCTTCGGCCGGGACTACTGGGCCGGCATGACCGACTGGCTCAAGAACACCGTCGCCGCCGAGCGGAAGGTCAACGCCTCGGACCTGCACCTCTTCACGGTGACGGACGATCCCGCCGAGGCCGTGGCCGCCGTGGTGGAGGCCCGCGCCGAGAAGCCGCTCGATTCCGTCGCCCGCGTCACAGGATGACCGCATGAGCCGTCCCTCCGCAGCCTACCTTCGTGGCCAGCGCATCGACCCGCGCGCCATCACCGGCAAGGAGACGGTCGCCGACCTGGTGGAGAACGCGTTTCTCGCCTACAACGCGGGCCGGCTCCGCGAGGGCTGCCAGCTCTTCGCCCAGCTCATGCTGGCCCCCGAGGTCACGGTCGGCATGACGCTCACCGGCGCGATGACTCCCGCCGGCCTCGGCATGAGCTGCCTCATTCCGCTGATGGAGGCGGGCTTCGTCGATTGGATCATCTCGACCGGCGCCAACCTGTATCACGACGCGCACTTCGCGCTCGGACTCGCGATGCACCGCGGCACCCCGAACGCGAACGACGTCGAGCTGCGGGAGAAAGGCGTGGTCCGGATCTACGACGTCTTCTTCGACTACAACGTGCTGCTCTCGACCGATCAGTTCGTTCGCGAGGTCTCCGCCCGCGACGAATTCCAGCGGTCGATGAGCAGCGCGGAGTATCACTATCTGCTCGGCGGCTACGTCCGGGAGCGGGAGAAGGCGCTCGGTCTCACCCGGCGGTCGGTGCTGGCGGCGGCGCACGAGCTGGAGGTCCCGATCTACACCAGCTCGCCGGGGGACAGCTCCATCGGGATGAACGTGGCGGAGCAGGCCCTGGCCGGGAGCAAGCTGCGGTTCGACGTGAGCGCGGATGTCAACGAGACCGCGGCGATCGTGCTGGAGGCCAAGCGGACCGGCGGCAAGAGCGGCGTCCTGATCGTGGGCGGCGGCAGCCCGAAGAACTTCATGCTCCAGACCGAGCCGCAGATCCAGGAAGTGCTCGGCATCGACGAGCGGGGCCACGACTATTTCCTCCAGATGACCGACGCGCGCCCCGACACCGGCGGGCTCTCCGGCGCCACCCCGGCTGAGGCAGTGAGCTGGGGCAAGATCGACCCGGACCAACTCCCCGGCACGGTGGTGGTCTATGGAGACAACTCGATCGCCTTGCCGGTCCTCACCGCATATGCCAAGGCCCGGCACGCCGACCGCCCGCTGAAGCGGCTGTTCGGCCGGCGCGAGGCGATGATGAACCGGCTGCTCGAGGAGTATCGGGCCGCGCTGGCGTTCCGCGACCGGCGGGCCGAAGAGTCGTTGGCCCACATGCACCCAGGAGCGGGGGGAGCGGAGACGGCGGCGCGGAGGTGACTCCCCGGTACCGCTGGTACGCCCTGGGACTGCTCACCCTCATCAACCTGCTCAACTACATCGACCGCAACGTCATCTACGCGTTGTTCGAGTCGATCAAGCAGGACCTCGCGCTCACCGACGCCCAGCTCGGCTGGTTGGGATCCGCCTACATCCTGGTTTTCTCGGTCGCCGCTCTCCCGTTCGGCGTCATCAGCGACCTGCGCTCGCGCCGGGCGGTGATCGCCTGGGGCGTGTCCGTGTGGAGCGCGTTCACCTTCCTCAGCGGGCTGGTGCGGAGCTACTGGCAGCTCTTCACCTGCCGCGCGGCGGTCGGGGTTGGGGAGGCCGCCTACGGCCCGGCCGCGGCATCGCTGGTGGCGGATTACTTCCCCGGCCACCAGCGCGCCATGGCGATGGGCATCCTGGCCTCGGGTGTTTCGCTCGGTGGGGTCTCAGGCCTCCTCCTGGGCGGATCCCTCGAGGCGATGTACGGCTGGCGGATCGCCTTCATGACGGTTGGCGTGCCCGGATTCATCTGCGCGGTGCTGGCCGCCCAGCTCATCGATCCGACCCGTCCGCCGGTCAAGCTGACCGTCCGCTCCTTCCTGCGCGACTTCCACATCGGTGCGACGTCGCTGCTCCGGCAGCTCTGGCCGTTGGTCGCCAGCGTCGCGATCGGCGCCATGGTCGCCTACTGGCTCGACCGGTCCTACGGCGCCGATTCCAAGCTCGACGTCGCGGCCTTCAGCGCGGCGGTGGGCCTCGGGCTGGCGTTGAACATCCTCTACTGGGTGCGGCGTACGCCGGCGGATCCGTCGGAGGACATGCCCTTCACCGCGGGGATCACGGGCGCCTTCGACGACATCATCCACGCCGGCAAGACCGTCCTGCACACGCCGACGCTGGTCTATGTGTTCGGCGCGGGCGCGATGATTTCCTTCGGCACGAACGGCATCGTGGGCTGGGGGCCGACGTTCGTCTCGCGGGAGCTGCAGATGACCGCCGGTGAAAGCGCGGCGCTGCTGGGAAAGTGGGGTTTGATCGCGGGCGTGTCTGGCACGCTGTTCGGCGGGTTCCTGGCGGACTGGCTCCGCCGCCGCTGGGAGACCGGCCGGGTCATCACCGTGGCGCTGGGGCTCCTCCTCGGCGGCCCGCTCGCGGTGTGGCTGCTGACCATTCGCGATCCCGGACTGTTTCAGGTCGTGTTCGCGGTCGCATTCTTCTGTCTGTCGTGGTACAACGGTCCGATCACCGCCGTGATCTTCGATGTGGTGCCCCCCCGGATCAGCGCGACGGTGGCGGGGGCCTATCTGCTGTTTATCCACCTCGCCGGCGACGCGATCGCGCTGCCACTCGTGGGAATGCTGTCGGATCAGTTCGGGTTGGATCGGGCAATTCTACTGCTGCCGCTCGTGGTGATTCTCGGCGGCGGGGTGATCCTGGGCGCGACGAAGACGGTGGGGAGGGACATGGCGAGGGTCGCCTAGGACGCGGCCCTCGCTTCGCATGCCCGCCTATTTCTTCCTCCCCGGCGGCAGCGACTTCACGTACATCCACACGGCCCGGATCTCGTCGTCCGTCATACGGCCGCTCCTCACCCATGGCATCTTTTCCGGATCGATGACGCTTCCGTCGGGACGCATGCCTCTGCGCAGGGCCTGGAAGAAGTCCTTCTCGGTCCAGCTTCCTAGGCGGCCGACCGTGATGTCCGGAGCGTCGGGGTCGGCGTCGCCGGCGAGGGCGAGGCCGTGACAGCTGCGGCATCCGCCGATGGTGGCGAGGTAGGTGCCGTATTCCAACGTGACGCCGGGCGTCTGGGCCGCACGGCTCGCGGTGTGGTCGATCAGCTTCACGGGGAGCAGCGGAAGGCTCCCGCCGAGAAACAGCACCCGGGCGACGGGACCGACCCTGGGCTCCGGCATCTCGCGGTCAACCGGCGGCCGGCTGCGCAGATAGCCGATCACCGCGGCGAGGTCCTCGTCGGTCATTGGCGTGAAGGCTTCCGCGGGCATGAAGATGAGCGGCCGGCGGTCGGGGCCCACGCCGTGGCGAATCGCTCGTTCCAGCTCGGCGTCTGTGCGCTCGCCGATGCCACCGCGTCCCGAGGTCAGGTTCGCGCCCGGCAGCCGGCCGAAGGCCGGCTCATCGATCCAGAGCTCCCCGCCGAGGTCGGCGCCGTGGCACTCCTGGCACTTGCCGATAGCTTCGACCAGGTGCTGACCCCGCGCGAGCGATGCGGAGTCGGTCCCGGCCTTCACCGGGGACTCGGGAACGTCGTAGGTCTGCCGGAACTGGCGGGTGGTGACGGCGTAGATAAGGGCGACAGCGAGGAGGATGAGCAGGACCAGACCCGCGAGCACGCGGCCGGTCCAGCGGAGCCATCGGGGCACGGAGATCTCCTGGGGAGGAAAGCCGTGCGAAGATATCCCTACCGCACGCTTCTGTACACCAGTTCCATGATCTCGTCGTACATGGCTTCCGTCCGGGTCTCGTCACCCGACCGGATCGCCTCGGTCGCGCAGTGCCGCAGGTGATTGTGCAGCATCGCACGCCCCACACCCCGCATGGCTTCCTGCACCGAGGAGATCTGGGTCAGGACGTCGGCGCAGTAGCGCTCCTCCTCGACCATCTTCTGCAGCCCCCGCACCTGGCCCTCGATGCGCCGCAACCGCGTCAGGACGGATCGCTTGATCTCCGGATCCACGGCGACAGCGTGGTCTCCATCTCCCGGTCTGACACCGCAAGCACAAGCGGAAACGGTCATGGGTAGCTCCTTGTCAGTCTCACTCATGGTCACGCCTTCCTGAGCCGCAGGCTGTTCATCACCACACTCACGCTGCTCACCGCCATCGCGGCCGCGGCCATCGTCGGCGTGAGCTGCAGGCCAAATGCGGGATACAGGGCGCCGGCCGCGATCGGAATGCCGATCACGTTGTAGATGAAAGCCCAGAACAGGTTCTGCCTGATGATGGTCAAGGTTCGTCGTGCCAGGGCGATCGCCCGGGGCACGCCGAGGGGATCGCCCCGCATCAGGGTGACGGCCCCGGCTTCCATCGCCACGTCGGTGCCGGTTCCCAGCGCAATGCCGACGTCCGATTGGGCCAGTGCCGGGGCATCGTTCAGTCCGTCGCCGACCATGGCGACGACGCGGCCTTCGCCCTGGAGCCGGCGAACCTCGTCGAGCTTGCGCTCCGGCAGCACGCCGGCCACCACCCGGTCGATCCCGACGGCAGCGGCCACACCGGCCGCCGTCGTTGGGTCGTCACCGGTCAGCATGACAGTTTCGATGCCGAGAAGGCGGAGGTTCTCGACGGCTTGCCGGCTGGTGGGCTTGATCGGATCGGCCACGCCGATCAGACCAGCGGTTGCACCGCCGATGGCGACGAACACCGGCGTGAGTCCGTCCCCGGCCATCGCGTCCGCCTCGACCGCGAACGGTGCCGGATCGACGCCCAACTGGCCCAGGAGAGCGCGATTGCCGGCGGCCACGGTGTGTCCTTCGACCCGCCCGACCACCCCGAGCCCCGTCCGGCTTTCGAACTCGCTCACCTCCGCGACCGTCAGCCGGCGCGCGGCGGCCTCCGCTACGATCGCCTCCGCCAGCGGATGCTCGCTCCGCGACTCGACCGACGCGGCGAGACGGAGCAGCGCGCTCTCGTCGGCGCCCACGATTCGCTGCACGGCGGGCCGACCTTCGGTGATCGTGCCGGTCTTGTCGAACACGACGGTATCCACCCGCCCGCTCCGCTCCAGCGGCTCCCCACCCTTGATCAGCACGCCGAGCTCCGCCCCGCGCCCGGTCGATACCATCACCGCCGTCGGAACCGCCAATCCCATGGCACAGGGACAGGCGATGATGAGCACGGTCACCGCCGCGACCAGCGCGTGGAGGTACGCGGGCTCGGGCCCGAAGGCGAGCCAGAGGCCGAATGTCAGCAGCGCGATGACGATCACCGCCGGGACGAAGATCGCGGAGATCCGGTCTGCCAGTCGCTGGATCGGGGCCTTGGAGCCTTGCGCTTCCCGCACCAGCCGGATGATCCGGGAGAGGACGGTGTCCGCCCCGACCCGCTCCACCCGAATGCGGAGCGCGCCGTTGCGATTGAGCGTGGCGCCGGTCACCGAGTCGCCCGCCGCCTTCCGGATCGGGCTGGGCTCGCCGGTCAACATCGATTCATCGACGTAGCTCAGGCCTTCCACCACGGCGCCGTCGGCCGGAATGGTTTCGCCCGGCCGAACCATCACTTCGTCGCCCGGGGCGAGCCGGTCGAGCGGGACCTCCGTCTCCACGCCGCCGCGGATGAGGCGCGCGGTTCTCGGGCGCAGTCCGGCCAGCCGGCGGATCGCGCCGGAAGTCCGGCTCTTTGCCCGTGCCTCCAGCAGGTTGCCGAGCAGGACCAACGCGATGATCCAGATGACCGACTCGAAATAGACGTGGGGCTGCACTCCGCGACCGCTGAACCAGTCGGCGGCAACCGTCACCGCGAGGCTGTAGCCGAACGCCGTTCCGGTTCCAACCGCGATGAGCGTGCTCATGTCCGCGCTGCGGTGGCGGAACGCGGACCACGCGCGGATGTAGTAGTGCCGCCCGGCCCAGCCGACGATCGGCAGGGTGAGCAGCAACAGGGTCCAGCGCAGCGCGTCGGACGAGACCCGGTCGACCCAGGGCGCGAATTGCCGCAGCAGGTGGGTGAGCGGCATCATGAGTGGCATCAGCGGATCGGTCGCACTCTGCCCCACGCGTTCCGCGAGCGGGGTGCTGAGCACCATCGCGACTGCCGCGACGGTGAGGCTCACGCCGAGCTTCCGCCGGAGGTCGCGGATCTCTTCCTCCTGCGCCGCGTCCCGGGCCTCGATCTGCTCCTGGGCGCTTCCATCCGGCGCGGGAAGCTCCGCGCCGTACCCAGTCTCCCTGATAGCCTCGACCAGCCGCTTCGGGGTGACGCCGGCCGGGTCATACCAGACGGTCGCCGAGCCGGTCATCAGGTTCACGTTCGCGGCGCTCACGCCCGGCGTCCGTTCCAGGACACGCTGCACCCTGGCGCTGCATGCCGCGCAGGTCATGCCCTGCACCGGAATGGAGCAGGAACTTGGAGCGGGGAGCGTCGCGGTCACGGTCAGCTCGCCGAATCGACGGCAGAGGCGCGATACCCCGCCTCGGCCACCGCGGCCTCGAGCTGCGAGGGACCGAGACTGCCTTCGTCATACGACACGTCCGCCCGGCCGATTCGGATCGCATCGATCCGGACCCCGGGCACCGCGCTGAGCGCCTGGTTCACCGCGTTGAGGCAGTGACCGCAGCTCATCCCTTCGATATGTAGTGTGGCCCTTCGCATGGGTTGCCCTCCTGGGTCCGCCTCAAGTGTAATAGGGGTAGGGGGTATGTCAACCTTCTGTCGGACTGGCGCTTCGGCCGCAGCACGGTGCAACCTGGCAGGCAGGACGCCATGTGGGGGCTCAGCGCAACGGCCAGCCACCCGGATGTTGTCCATCAAGTATTGATGCCGCTGTAGTTTACGCATGTAGATCGTGCGGGCATGGCTCCTGCCCTCTTTTGCCGTTCCATGCAGCCATCCGACGCCGAGCTCCCCGGCGATCCATTCCCCCAGACGGCGGCCGAGCCGCTCGTCCCGATCCTTCGCCTGGACCAGGGCGGGAGGGACGTGGAGGCGTTGGCAACCTGGCATCAGGCGATCTCGCACGCGCTGACCGCCGACGTTTCCCACGATCTGCTGGCACTCTGGCTCTATCCCGACGCCGGCGGCGCCGTGCTGCTGGGACCGGAAGCCCTGGCTCAGGACGACCTCACCGTTCCGTTGCCGTCTCCGCAGGTTCGACCCGAGCAGCTCACGATTCTCGAGGAGATCGTTCGCGACGCGGGATACCGATCCACGGCCTCCCTCCCGATCCGCTTCGGGCGGCGCGACGTGGGATTGCTGTTGGTCGGCAGTCTCCGGCCGGGACTCTATCGCGGCATGGATCTCATGGTGCTGCGGCTGGCCGCGCAGCGGCTCGCGCCTTCGATGGGGCGGCTCGCCCGGCAGTGGAGTGGCGCTGAAGTCGCGGGGAGCCCCGGAGTCGATCGGATAGCCGCCCTGCTGGACGGAGTGGTGCGGGCGACTGCGGTCGGGACCACGCCGCAACGGCTCGCCGCTTCGGTGAGCGAGACTCTGGAGGCGCTGATCCCGCACGACCGCCTGGAGCTGTTCCTCGCCGGGCCGGGCGAAGGCAGCTACTACCGGCTGGGTGAACACCTCGGCGGTCCGCTCTGGGCCGATCCGTCGCTGGTGCTCGAGTCGTCGTCGTTCGATCTCGCTGGGCTGGCCGAGGCCGGCGGGCGGATTCTGGTGGGCGACGTGGGGCGGAACCCGCGCTGGCCCCGCGGCTACTTCACCGTGGCGGACCCTCCGGGTGCCGAGCTGCGCGCGGTGGTCGGCGCGCGCGCCACCGGCCCCACCAGGCTCACGACCTACCTTCTGCTGGGAAGCGTCGGACCCGATCTGTACACCGAGGCCGACGCCGAGCTGCTGGGGAAGTTCGCGATCCTGATCGCGCCCCACGTGGCGCTGCTCGCGGAGCAGGCGGCCCGCGAGCGAGAGGCGCCGCCACAGCCGGCCTCGCAAGCACCGTCCCACCTGGTCGAGATCAGCGAAGTGCTGGCGCTGAGCGAGCCGCACGAGGCCACCAGGCGGGTGGCGGAGCTGGCCGCCCGCTTCCTTCCCTTCGACGAGCTTCACTTCGCGCTCCGGCTCAGCGAAGGCGACCGGGTGGTCCTGCTCGATCCCGGCGAGCGGCGACCGCTGCCGGATCTCGCGACGGTGCCGGTGGCCGGTACGGCACTCGCCCAGGTGATCCACGGCGAGCTGTCGCATCACTTCGCGCTGCACCAGGGCGAGGCGCGGCTCATCGTGCCGCTGCGGGTCGGGGGGCGGGTACAGGGCGCTGTCGTGCTGACCGCCGCGCCGCCGGCGGTGTTGAACCCGGCCCATCTCGAGCCCGCCCAGCGACTGGCCGACACGATCGCCCCGCACCTCGAGCTGCTGCGTCGCGCGGCGATGCTGCCCCCGCCGTTCAGGCCGGGATGGAAGCGCGAGCCGAAAATTTAGACGCGGCTCAGGCCGCGGAGCCGGTGGCCGGGGGGGCGGAGCTGCGGCGCATGGGACCTTCGGCGGGAAGGATGAACCAGAACGTCGAGCCCCGGCCCGGGAGCGATTCGGCGCCGATGGTCCCACCGTGCATCTCCACCAGCTTCTTACTCAGCGCGAGACCAAGACCGGTACCCTGGGCCTGACGGCTGGCCGAGCTGTCGACCTGGCTGAACTCCTTGAACAACTTGTGCATGTCGGCCGTCGCGATGCCGATGCCGGTGTCGGCGACCGAGACCCACACCACGTCCTTGGTGACCAGCTTGCGCTCGTCGCCGGCGCGGTCGGACGGTGGGGCCATCGGCGCCCGTGTGCTGAGCGCCGAGAGAATGATGCTTCCGCCCTCGCCGGTGAACTTCGAGGCGTTGGAGAGCAGGTTGAACAGTACCTGACGCACGCGGACGCCGTCGGCCACCACGTTGAGCGGTGTGTTGTCGAGCTCCAGCCAGACCTCCTGGCGCTTGGCGCTGCGAAGACTCGCGGTGTCGGCCACGGCGCCGGTGATCGCCTCGCGAAGGTCGGTCGGTGCGAGGGACAGCGACATCCGCCCGGCCTCGATCTTGGAGAGGTCGAGCACGCCGTTGATCAGCTCCAACAGGTGGCGTCCGTTGCGCAGCACCGCCTCGAGCATCTCGCGCTGATCCTCGGTCACGCCGCCCACCGCGCCGGTCAGGATGAGATCCGAGAATCCGATGATGGCGTTGAGCGGAGTGCGCAGCTCGTGGCTCATGTTGGCGAGGAACTCGCTCTTGAGCCGGGTGGCCCGCTGCAACTCGGTGTTCTTCGCGGCGAGCGCGCGCTCGTTGCGGCGGCTCTCCTCGAGGACCGACGCGCGGTCGAGTCCCAGCACCACCTGGTCGCCCAGCGTCTGGAGCAGCTGGAGGTCGTGGTCGCCGAAAGGTCGTCCGTCGCGCCGGTTATAGACGCTCATCGTCCCGATCACCACTCCGGCGGAGCGCAGCGGCACTATGGCGACGGTGCGCATCGTGAACTCGAGACCGGGCACCTTGTACATCTGGGGATCGTCGCCCATCTCGTTGGAGATGTTCGGGGTGCCGCTCGTGACGACGGCTCCGAGCAGCGATCCATCGACCGGAATGAGACTTCCCTTGGTCACTGAGAGCGGGCCGGTCACCGCGGACACTTTGAGGAAGCGCCCCTCCTCGACCACCAGGGTGACCCCTCCCGTCTCCGCCTCCAGCAGCTCGACCGCGGCGTCCGCGATGTCCTGAAGCAGATGGTTCAGCTCGCTGCTGGCGAGGAGCGTCGCGGCGACCCGGCGGAGCCGCTCCAGCTCGCGGTTGCGGGCGGCCGACGCGGCCAGCGCGTCGCGCAGGACCGCGCTCCGGCGCCGGGCGCGGGTATCGCCGGCCCGGAGCGCCGCGAAGGTGAGTCCCGTGGTCGTGACCGGGAGGGCGATACCGAGCCAGTGGCCCTGGAAGGCGAAGTAGATGCCGACCCAGCCCACCACGAGGGCGATGCCGGTCAGCAGCCTCGCCACGTCGACCCGGGCCCAGTCGATCCGGTCCATCAGCCGGGGTCTTCCCACAACAGCTCGTGAAAGCTGGTTTCGCCGGTCGCGAGCATGCGCCGGAGGTAGGGACGGCAGAGTCCGCATTGCGCGCCGCAGCCGGTTTCCCGCATCAGCGCTCCCAGGTCCCACCCCGCTGCCCGGGCTCGCGGCAGCAGCTCGGCGAATGGTGTCGCGCGGCAAAGGCACATGGACACGTTTACCGGCGTCACGCGGGTGTCAGGGGTTCGAGGGTCGGATATCGACTTCGCTCACCAGAGCGCGATCCGGAAGCCGGAGCGAGTGGAGGATGGTGTCGGCCACGTCCTCGGGCTGAAGAATGCGCGCCGGATCCGACGACAGCATCGGCTGGTCGCGAATCATCCCGGTATCCACCGAGCCGGGGCAGACGGTAATGATCCGGATGCCCTCCTTGCGCAGCTCGAGCATCAGGGCCCGGCCGAAGCCGAGCACCGCATGCTTCGACGCGACGTAGGCCGAGCCACCGGCGAATCCGTTCCGGGCCGCGAGGCTGGCGACGTTCACGATGGTCCCTCGCTTCCGAGCCCGCATGGGCGGCAGCACGGCCTGAGTCATGAGAAAGAGGCCGCGAAGGTTGGTCGCCATGGTGGCGTCCCAATCTTCCACCGTCAGGTCTTCGAACGGCCGGGCGATGAGCAGGCCGGCGTTGTTGACCAGGACGCCGATCTCGCCCAGCGATGCGGCCACATGCCCGACCGCGGCGGCGACCTGCTTCGGATCGGCCACGTCGGCCGGCCGGCCGGCGGCCTCGATCCCGTCGGCGCGCAGCTCGCCCACCAGCGCTTCGACCTTGGCCGCGGTTCGCGCGCACACGCCGACCCGATAGCCAGCCCGGCCAAGCGCGAAGGCGGTGGCGCGGCCGATACCATGGGTGGCGCCGGTGATCAGTGCGGTCGTCGTCGAGGGGGACATGGGAAGAAGATAATTACCTTCCGCGTATGACCCTGCCGTTGCAACACCCGGTTGTGCGGTCCAACACCGGCGGCCGGAGGCCGGCCGAGCCGAGACCATCCTGGCGCGAGCGCCTCCAGGCCCTCCGCCACCTGCCGCGCCTGCTCCGGATGGTGTGGGAGACCGAGCCCCGCTACGTGGTCGGAATCCTGGTGCTCCGCATCCTGCGGGCGGGGATTCCGTTGGCCGTCCTGTGGGTCGGCAAGCTCATCGTGGACGAGGTGGTGACCGCGATCGGCGTGGTGGGCGCCGGCGGGCCGATTCCCTGGGTCCGGCTGGGCGAGCTGCTCGCCCTGGAGCTCGGCATCGCCTTGGCCGGCGAGGGGCTGGCCCGCATCTCGGCGCTGCTGGAGAGCCTGCTGGGCGATCTCTTCGCCAACCGCACCAGTGTCGAGCTGATGCGCCACTCCGCCACCCTCGACCTCGAGCAGTTCGAGAACGCCGAAATCTACGACAAGCTGGAGCGGGCCCGGCGACAGACGGTCAATCGCATCGGGCTCTTCACCCTCCTGCTCGCCACCATTCAGGACCTGATTACCCTGGCAACGCTGAGCGTAGCGCTGGCGGTCTATGTGCCCTGGCTGCTGCTCCTCTTGGTCGTAGCGGTGCTGCCGTCGCTGCTGGGCGAGACCCATTTCGCGTCGCTCGGATATTCCCTCCTTTACTCCTGGACGCCCGAGCGGCGGCAGCTCGACTACCTGCGCTACATCGCCGCCAGCGACATCTCGGCGAAGGAGCTGAAGCTGTTCGACCTCTCGGACTTCCTGGTGGGCCGGTACGACCGGCTGTCCCAGGAGTTCTACGAGGCGAACAAGTCCCTCGCCATCCGTCGGAGCCTGGTCTCGAGCCTGCTGGCGGGCGTCGGCACGCTGGGCTACTACGGGGCCTACGCCGTCATCATCTATCTCACCGTGATCGGCCACCGCTCGCCGGCGGGTCCCTTTACCATAGGCGTGCTCACCTTCCTCGCGGGCTCGTTCCGCCAGAGCCGCGATCTCATCCAGCGGGTGCTGCTCTCACTGTCCCAGGTCTTCGAGCAGAGTCTCTACCTCGACGATCTGTTCAGCTTCCTGGCCCTCGAGCCGCGGATCAAGCTGAACAGCGGCGGGCGACGAGTGCCGGTGCCGATCGGGGAGGGGTTCCGGTTCGAAGGCGTGGGGTTCAGGTATCCCGGCTCTGAGCGATGGGCGGTGCGCGGGCTCGACTTCACGCTAGCTCCGGACGAGCGGATCGCGCTGGTAGGAGAGAACGGCGCCGGCAAGACCACACTGGTGAAGCTGCTGGCCCGGCTCTATGACCCGACCGAGGGCCGGATCCTGCTCGAGGGCGTGGATCTCCGGGAGTACGACCTGGCCGACCTGCGCCGGAACGTCGGCGTCATCTTCCAGGACTTCGTCCGCTACGACTTCCTGCTGCGGGAGAACATCGCGGTGGGGAACATCGGCCGCCTTGACGATCAAACCGGGATCGAGGGTGCCGCCGGGCGGAGTCTGGCCGACAGCGTGGCGAGCAGGCTGGCCGGCGGGTACGGCCAGATGCTGGGCCGGCGGTTCGAGGGCGGGGTCGATCTCTCCGGCGGCGAGTGGCAGAAGGTCGCGCTGGCCCGGGCGTACATGCGCGAGGCCCAGCTCCTCATCCTGGATGAGCCGACTGCCGCCCTGGATGCCAGGGCCGAGTACGAGGTGTTCCTCCGATTTTCCGAGCTGACCAAGGGTCGGATGGCGGTCCTCATCTCCCACCGCTTCTCCACGGTTCGCATGGCGGATCGGATCCTGGTGCTGCGCGGCGGAGAGCTGGTGGAGCAGGGGACGCACGAGGAGCTGCTCGCCCTGGCCGGCCTCTATGCGGAGCTCTTCCAGCTCCAGGCGGCGGGCTATCGGTAGGGCCCCGACGGTCTGTCCCAAATCGAGGAAACGGGTACAATACGGGCCATGTCCAGACTCCGCCTGCTCTGCTTCGCCGCGCTCGCGTTGGTTCCCGCCGATCTCGCCGCCCAGGAAGGCAGCTTCACCCGCGCCGACACGCTCCGAGGCAGCATCACGCCGGAGCGCGCGTGGTGGGACGTCGTGTTCTACGACCTGCACGTGACTCCGAACCCGGCGGACAGCACGCTCCGCGGATGGAACGGCATCACCTACCGGGTCACCGGCAAGTCGCGGGAGATGCAGGTCGATCTCCAGACGCCGCTCGGCGTGGACAGCGTGGTGCAGGACGGACGCAAGCTCCGGTTCCGCCGCGATGGCGACGCCTTTTTCATCCGGACTGGGTCGGGCCAGAAAGTCGGGACGGTTCGAACCATCACCGTCTACTACAGCGGCAGGCCTCAGGTGGCCAAGAATCCTCCCTGGGATGGCGGGCTGATCTGGGCCCGCTCCCCCGAGGGAACCCCCTGGATCAGCACGGCGTGCCAGGGGCTCGGCGCGAGCGTCTGGTGGCCCACCAAGGACACCCAGGCCGATGAGCCCGACAGCCAGCGGGTATCGCTCACCGTGCCGGACTCGCTCCAGGCGGTGGCCAACGGCCGGCTGCGCGCGGTCGAGCGACATCGGGACGGGACCGCGACGTGGGAGTGGTTCGTGTCCGAGCCGATCAACAACTACGCCGTCTCCGCCTACATCGGGCGGTACAGCGAGATGAGCGAGACGATCCAGGGCGAGAACGGTCCGCTCACCCTCGCGCTCCGGCCGCTGGAGGCGCATCTCGAGCCGGCCCGCGGCCAGTTCACTCAGGTGAAGCCGGTCCTCAAGTGCTTCGAGCACTGGTTCGGACCCTATCCCTGGTATCGCGACGGCTACCAGCTGGTCGAGGCCCCCCACCTGGGAATGGAGCACCAGAGCGCGGTCGCCTACGGCAACGGCTTCGTCAACGGATATAAGGGGAAGGACTTCTCGGGGACCGGCTGGGGGCTCACCTGGGACTTCATCATCGTGCATGAGACCGCCCACGAGTGGTTCGGAAACAACATCACTACCGCCGACATCGCGGACATGTGGGTCCATGAGGGGTTCGCCAACTACTCCGAGTCGCTCTACACCGAATGTCTGTACGGCGCTGCGGCGGGTGCGGCCTACGTGATCGGCACCCGCCCGCTGGTCCAGAACGACAAGCCGGTCGTCGGGACCTACGGACTGAACGCCAAGGGTTCGGGCGACATGTACACCAAGGGCGGGAACATGCTCCACACCATCCGCCACATCGTCGCTGACGACGACCGGTGGCGGAGAGTGCTGCGGGGGCTCAACGCGGAGTTCCGGCACCGCATCGTGACGGGCAAACAGGTGCAGGACTACATCGGCGCCCAGTCAGGCGTCCGGCTCGACAAGGTGTTCCAACAGTACCTCACCACGACCCGGATTCCGGTCTTCGAGTACAAGCTGGATGGCGCCAAACTGAGCTACCGCTGGGCGCAGGTGGTCCCGGGCTTCGACATGCCGATGGCCGTGCGGGTCGCGGTCGACAGCTCGGTCCGGATCGCCCCCACCGAGACGTGGCAGACGACGGCGTTGCCGCTGGCGCATCCCGAGGATTTTCGGGTCGATGAGAATTTCTACGTGGTTCACCGGCGGGTGAACTAGCACCGCTCTCCGCTGGGCTGGCCGGGTTTGACAAGCGCCGAAAACATGCCCACCTTGGAAATCCAACTCTTCCAAGGAGGTGGAGACCATGAAGGTCTATGGCTCCAACGCCATTCGAAATGTGGCGTTCGTCGGCCATGGCGCGAGTGGAAAGACGTCGCTTGTTGACGCGCTCGCCTGGGTGTCGGGGGTCGGCCGCCGGCACGGCAGCATCAAGGACGGCACCACCCTCACCGATTACTCTCCCGACGAAATCGACCGCAAGCATTCCATCAACCTCGCGCTCGGCCACGCCGAGTGGCTCGACACCAAAATCAATCTCATCGACACCCCCGGCTACCTGGACTACTTCGGCGAGGTCGTGACCGGCCTGCACGCGGCGGACGCCGCCGTGGTCGTGGTCAGCGGCACCGGCGGGGTCGAAGTGGGCACGGAGAAGGTCTGGGAGGCCTGCGATCAGCTGCACCTCCCACGCATGCTGTTCGTCTCCATGATGGACAAGGAGCACGCGGACTTCGAGCGCGTCTATCAGGACATCAAACTGCATCTGACGCCCAAGGTGGTGCCGGTGGAGGTCCCGATCGGCGACGGTCCCGCCTTCCATGGCATCATCAACCTGTTCTCGGGCCACTGCCACTCGTACAAGAAGGGCACCGCGAAGAGCGAGTACGAAGTGGTGCCGATCCCGCCGGAGTACCAGGGGCGCTACCGGGAGTACACCGAGCAGCTCACCGAAGCGGTCGCCTCGACCGACGACGAGCTGATCGAGCGCTACCTGGCCGGTGACGAGATCCCCCGGGAGCAGTTCATCGGCGCGGTGAAGCGCGCGATGTTGGCCGGCCAGATCGTGCCGCTCTTCTGCGGGAGCGCCACGCTGACCTACGGCCTTCGCACCCTGCTCAAGAAGATGGTCGAGCTGCTCCCCTCCCCGGTCGAGGTCAAGCCCCCGGTGGAGGCGCCGTTCGTGGGGCGGGTGTTCAAGACCCTGTCGGAGGCGCACGTCGGCGACGTGACGCTGTTCCGACTTTACAACGGCGAGCTGCGGAACGGCGAAGAGGTGTGGAACGCGGAGCACGAGACGGCGGAGAAGCTGAACCATCTCTCGATTCAGCAGGGCAAGGAGCGGATCGAGGTCGAGCGGTTGAGCGCGGGCGACATCGGCTCGGTCGCAAAGCTGCGCGACACCCATACCGGCGACACGTTCTGCCATCGCGATCGCCCGGTGCGGCTGCCGGCACTGCCGCTGCCTGAGGCGGTGGCGACCTCGGCGGTTCTGGTGAAACAACGGGGCGAGGAGGACAAGCTCGCCGCGGGGCTGCACAAGCTGCACGAGGAGGATCCCACCTTCCATTTCGAGTACAGCTCGGAGCTGGGCCAGACCCTGATCCACGGGATGGGAGAGCGACACTTCGACACCATCCTCAACCGGCTGGAGCGGAAGTTCGGGGTGCACGCGGAGCTGATCCGGCCCAGGGTGGCGTATCGCGAGACGCTCAAGGGAAAGGCGGAGGGGCAGGGCAAGCACAAGAAACAGACCGGCGGACGGGGCCAGTACGGCGACTGCTGGGTGCGGCTCGCGCCGAGGCCGCGGGGCGGGGGCTACGAGTTCGTGGACAACATCGTGGGCGGGGTGATTCCCAACAAGTACATCCCGGCGGTCGACAAGGGGATCCAGGAGGCGGCCGAACGTGGGGTCGTGGCCGGGTATCCATTGGTCGATTTCCAGGCCGAGTGCTTCGACGGCTCATATCACGACGTCGATAGCAACGAGATGTCGTTCAAGATGGCCGGCATTCAGGCCTTCCGGAATATCGCGCCCAAGTGCCGGCCGATCCTGCTGGAGCCGCTGGTCGATCTCGATGTCTGGACTCCGGACGACGTGCTCGGCGACGTGATGGGCGACCTGAGTGCCCGGCGGGGACAGATCCTGGGCACCGAGCCCGACGGTCGTCTCACGAAGGTGCGCGCGGTCCTGCCCGAGGCCGAGCTCTACAAGTATTCCACCACGCTCCACTCCATCACCCACGGCCGGGGCACCCACCGCCAGCGGTTCCATGGCTATGCGGAGGCGCCGCCGGAGGTGGCGGCGAAGGTGGCGGCGGAGAATCAGAAGGAGCATGCAGTGGCCTAGCGGTCGGTCGGACGGGCAGTCGGGTTGGGTTGCGAAGGGGGCCATTTCGGTGGCCCCCTTCGTTCGTTGATCCGGCCCTGAGTGCAAGTTTTTGCAGTTGGCGTCCGAGGGATCGTTGTGGCTACCCCATAGCGTTCTGCGGGCGGCCAGCCACAGCCCCTCCCGGCGGCTCCACCTGGACCCGTCCAATTGATCAACAGGGCACTTTTGTGGCTTTGCCGTGTAATAGCTTAGCTAATCATGGGATAGTGTCCCGTGCAAGAAACGTGTGTAAACAAATCATGCGGTAGAACCGACCGGAGGCATGGACTTTGCCAAACTGGGCGGCCGAAGTGTTCCGCGTACCACCCACCGGTGATTCTGGCCGGGGGTCGGCGGCCAGATGAGGGGCCGCGGTAACGTCGCAAGTCGAGAACCTCAACCGGGAGTACCGTATGACCGTGTGGCCGCGCAAGATGACCGCTCTTTTCCTGGCCGCGGTGCTCGCCGCTGGGGTGAGCTGCACCTCCGACGACTCGATGGGCCCCTCGGCTCCCGAGTCGCCCTCGACGCTGGCTGAAGCGAACGGCCAGGAACAGCTGATTCTCGACGACCTGCTCAAGGCCCTCAAGAATCTTCATCTGCTCTCCTGCTCGCAGCAGCCCTACGTCGCCGTGACCAAGGTCATCGGCACTCAGGGTGGCACCATCCAGGTCGGCACCCACTCGCTGACCATTCCGGCCGGCGCGTTGACGAAGTCGTACACCATCAAGGCTGAGCAGGTGCCGAACCGGGTCAACTCGGTGCGGTTCTCGCCCGAGGGGCTCAAGTTCGCCAAGCCGGCGAAGCTGACCCTGAGCTACTCCAACTGCTCGCCGCTCCTGTTGCTGAAGCGGGTCGTGTATACCAACGAGCTGCTCCGCATCCTGGAGCTGATCCCCTCGCTGGATAATCTCAAGAACAAGACTGTCACCGGCGACATCCGGCACTTCTCCCGGTACGCGGTGGCCTGGTAGACGATTGGCTTCCGAAGCTGCTCCGAACTCCGCCGCGCGGTGGACGGCCCCCACGGGTCTCCATCGCGCGGCGGAGTGTTTGCATGAGGCGAGGGCGCACGAGCGGGCGGGCTCGATCGCAGAAGCGTTCGAGGGGTACCGGACCGCGGTCGCCGAGGCGAGCAACACCGGCCAGGCCGCGATCGAGGCCGAGGCGCTGCGCCGGCTGGCCGTCCTGCACCACCTCCGGAACGAGCGGGAGACCGCCAAGGATCTCTCCAACCAGAGTTACGCCCTGGCGCGGACGATCGGCGACCAGGTGCTCGCCGGCGAGGCGCTGAACGTCCTGGCGGGCTTCGCCTTCGAGAGCGGGGCGATGGAGGAGGCCCGGGACCGCTACCAGGACGCGCTCGAGCTGGGCGGAGCCGATCACGCGCTGCGGGGGCGTATCGAGCAGAATCTCGGCATCCTCTCCAACATCCGGGGCGACCACGTCGAGGCGGCGGCGCACTACCAGCGCTCGCTCGAGAGCTTCGAGGCCTCCTCCGATCAGAAAGGCCGGGCGATCGCCCACCACAACCTCGGCATGGTGAGCGCCGACCGCCGGCTGTGGGAGGAGGCCGACCAGCACTTCCGGCGCAGCCTGGAGATCACCCGCGAGGTGGGCGACGTGCATCTCGAGGGCCTGTGCCTGCTGAACCACTCCGAGGTGCACGTGGCCCGGCAGCGGTACGAGGAGGCACGCGCCAACGCCGAGCAGGCGCTCGACATCTTCGAGCGCCTCGGCGCCCGGCTCGACAAGGCCGATGCCTACAAGGTGCTCGGCGTGGTGTATCGCGAGACCGGCCGCTACACCCTCGCCGAGGCGAGGCTCAACGCGGCAATCGAGCAGGCGATCTCGACCGGGTCGGTGCTGAGCGAGGCGGAGGCATCCCGCGAGCTCGCCCGGCTCTACCAGAGCATGGGGCGGAATCAGGAGGCGCTCCAGCTTCTCAACGTCGCCCACCGGCTCTTCTCCCGGCTCGATGCGCGGGTCGATCTGGTGGATGTCACCTCCAAGACGACCCGTCTGGAGGAGACGTACTTCGCGGTGGTGCGCGACTGGGGCCAATCGATCGAATCGGCGGACAGCTATACCTTCGGTCACTGTGAGCGGGTGGCGAGCTACGCGGTGGCGGTGGGGGAGGCCCTGGGCGCGGACCAGGGCCAGCTGACCACGCTCCGGATGGGCGCCTACCTGCACGACGTCGGCAAGGTGAAGGTCCCCCACCAGATCCTCAACAAGCCCGGCAAGCTCACCGACGAAGAGTTCGCCACCATCAAGCGCCATCCGGTGTGGGGCGTCGAGCTGTTGGCCGCAGTGGAGTTCCCCTGGGACCTCAAGCCGATCATCCGCTCCCATCACGAGCGCTACGACGGGAACGGCTATCCCGATCGTCTGAAGGGCGACGAGATCCCGCTCGGCGCCCAGGTCATCTGCATCGTCGATGTCTATGATGCGCTGACGACCACCCGGAGCTATCGCGGCGCGATGTCGCACGAGGAAGCGCTGGCGCGGATGGAGGTCGACCGCCACTGGTGGCGGCCCGACGTCTATGCCGCGTTCATCCGGTCGGTCGGGGCGCGCACGCTCGCCGCCTGACTCTCCGCTTTACATTTGCTCGATGCCGTATCGCGTTCTGGCCGATCTGGTGGTCGGCATTCACGCGCTGTTCGTCGTGTTCGTCGTCGCGGGCGGGCTGCTCGTGCTGCGCCGGCGCTGGGTGGCCGCCGTGCATCTGCCGGCGGCGATCTGGGGCGCCCTGATCGAGTTCAAGGGATGGATCTGCCCGCTCACGCCGCTGGAGCAGTCGCTGCGGCGCGCGGCGGGCCAGGCTGGATACGAGGGTGGATTCATCGAGCACTACCTGTTGCCCGTGCTCTACCCGGCGGGGCTCACCCGGGGCGTGCAGCTGGTGCTGGGAGCCGCGGTGATCGCGGTGAACCTGGCGGTCTATACGGTGGTGTTCCGGCGGACTACCCGGCCCACTCTTCCTCGAAGCGCTGGAGGAGCGTGACGGCGCCGAGCTCGCGGAACAGCCTCAACGCTTCTTCCCGGCGCTCCCCGGCGAGGCCGGTCCGGCCGAGGGCTCGAGCGGCGAGCGCGATGAGGGCGGCGCACTCGGCTTTCAGCAGGGCCACGTCGTGCTCCACCGCGGTCTGCCGCCCGGCCTCCGCCTGGTCCAACGCCTCCTCATAGCGCCGCGCTTTCCAGGCGGCCACCGCCCGGATCCGGCGCAGCTCGGCGACGCCGATCATGTCGCCGGCCAGCTCCGCCATCCGTGAGGCGCGGTCCAGCTCGGGGCCCGCGAGCTCCGCGTCCCCGCGGTCGATGCGGAGCTCGGCCCGGCCGCCCGAGGTGAGCGCCATGAGGGTCGGCTCGCCCACCGACTCGGCGTGGCGCACGGCCTGGGACACCGCCTTCTCCGCCTCGTCGTAGTCGCCGAGCTGCCGGTAGGTGAGACCGAGGTTGTGATAGGTCTCCGCCGTTCCGCGCCGGTCGCCCAATCGCTGGTAGCCGAGGAGCGCCCCCCGGTAGAGGCCCACGGCCTGCTCCGGGCGTCCCTGGAGGTGGGCGACCGACGCGAGATTGTTGCAGGCGCGGGCCGCGAGCAGGCTGTCCTCCAGCCGATAGGCGAGGCCCAGGGCCTCGGCCAGGCGCTGTTCCGCTTCCGGCAGCCGTCCCCGTTCGAACCCGATCACACCCAGCAGGTTGAGTCCGCGCATCCGCCCGTCGAAATCCCCTCGCTCCGCGAACCGCCGGACCGCCTCGACTGCGAGTGACTCGGCGAGATCGAGCTCCCCCAGCCGGGTCGCGGCGGTCGCGGCCAGCAGCCGGGCGTCGGCCCGGGCGGTGTCGCCGCCGCCGGTGTGAAAGGCGTCCAGCGCTTCCCGAAAACGGCCGATCCTCACCAGCTCTCGGAGCTGGGAGGTCAGGTCGTCGGGGGCGGGAGTGGACACCATGCGTGCGATCCTCAGTACGCCAGGGCGTACCGGCTGAACCCATTCAGCTCGGCATCGATCTCTTCCAGGTCGTCGATCAGCAGCGACCCCAGCCGCTCGAACGGATCGCCGTCCGACTCCTGGCGCCAGATAGACAGGGTGAGCTCCAGGGCCTCGTCATCGAGATCGACGTCGCCGTCCTCGTCCAGGTCGTCGTCGGCCTTGTCGTAGTGAATCTTGAGCTCGGCCGGGCGCGAGGGGTCGAAGGTGAGGCCGGCGGGCTCGAACTCGAACAGCAGCCGGGCCGGATCGACCACCCGGACCGTGATCAGCACCGAATCGTCCTCGACGAACGGCGTCCCATCGGGATAGGCGAGCAGCGCGTCGGCATCGACCTCGAAGCGCAGGTATTCGTCCCCGGCCTCGGTGGGCTCGTCCTCGTCCTGGAAGAAGATCCGCACCTCGCGGTTGTCGCCCTTGACCGCGTAGAAGCTCTCCACCGGATTGAAGAGCGGCGGGCTGTCCTCGCTCAGCCGGAGGACGGTGAGGTCGGCAGGCGGTCTGACGTCGTCATCACCCGGCCCACCCGAATCGGAGCAGGCGAGCACCAGGGCGAGCGGCCAGAGCATCAGTCTCCGAAGCGGCATCGAATCACTCCTCCAGGTTTCCGTCCAGCAGGCGTTGCAGTCGCGGCCGGGAGATCCCCAGCCGCCGGGCCGCCTCGCTCTTGTTCCCGCCGGTCAGGTCGAGCATCGCGTGCGCGGCCGTGCGAACCACGTCGGCCAGCGGCGCGGGGAACGGCAGGACGCCGGTCTGCGCCGGCGTGGCGCCGCGCGGCTCGTCGAGCGGTCCGATGCGCAGTGTCCCCGGCGCCGAGAGCACCACGGCCCGCTCGAGCGCGTTGCGCAGCTCGCGGACGTTGCCCGGCCAGCGATGGGAGCGGAGCGCGGCGCGGGCTTCGGCGTTCAGCTCCGGCACCGGCAGTCCGTAGGCGGTCGCGATCCCCTCGACGAAGGTGCGGGCCAGCAGCTCGACGTCGCCTTCCCGATCCCGCAGCGGTGGCAGCACCAGGATGACGACGTTGAGCCGGTAGTAGAGGTCCTCGCGGAACTCTCCCCGGCGCACGGCTTGTCCCAGATCGACGTGCGATGCCGCGACGACGCGGACATCGACTTGCCGGCCCTGCTGTCCGCCGACCCGGCGAATGCTGCGAGTCTCCAGGGCGCGCAGCAGCTTCGGCTGGAGCTCCAGCGGCAGCGTGCCGATCTCGTCCAGGAACAGCGTGCCTCCATGGGCGAGCTCGAAGAGACCCGGCTTGGCCGCAACCGCCCCGGTGAAAGCTCCCCGCTCGTGTCCGAACAGCTCGCTCTCCAGCAGGTTGGCCGGGATCGCGGCGCAGTTCACTTCCACGAAGGGGTCGCCCGCCCGCGGACTGCCGTAGTGAAGCGCGCGCGCCAGCAGCTCTTTGCCGGTCCCGGTTTCCCCACCGATCAGAACCGTGAGATCGCGCAGGGGTGCGACCCGTCCCGCCTGATCGAGGGTCTGGCGCAGTGCCGGACTCATCCCGAGGATGGCTTCGAACCCGGTGGCGCGGCGCTCCGCGTCGGCGAACCGGCCGGCCTCGACCCGGCTGGCGGCTTCCCGGGCCAACCGCTCGAGGCAGCGCCGGAGCAGGTCCAGATCGTCGGGCAGCGCGAAGTAGTCCCGCGCGCCGCTTTGAATCGCGGCCGCCGCAATGCGGTGATCCGCGGCGGCGCCGATCAGGTAGCGGGGTGCCGCCGAGGCCGACTCGGCGAGCCAGTCGAGGGCCTCGCTTTCCGCTCCGCCGGCCAGGACGAGAACCACATCGGCCGAGCCGGGTGCGTCGCCGCCGGCGGGGACCGAGTGCCAGGCCTTTCCCCCGAGCTCCTCGACGATTCCGGACACGGTTGACCGGAAGCTGTCCGAGAGCAGGATCAGCCCCACGCGCCACTCGGCTTCGGTCATGCCCTGGTTCGAGATCTTTGATCCCTGTTTGACGGTCCGTTGAGGCTACCCCGCCGATTTCGGTCCGGCTGCCCCTCATGGGCAACCGGCGTGCCGGGCGTCAGACAATGCTAACGGCTTATGGCTGCGAATGTTGCCCGTGCAGCGGCCGATCGGGGACAGCGGCTGATGTATCGTTTCGTTGCAGCATGGCATGCCGTGTTGCAGCAGACCTTCCTACATTCTATGGTCCGTTCGCCCGCATCGATTCTCCCCATCATCCAGTCACGCCGAGGCCAAGGTGAAGGCTGTCCTGTTTACGCTAACACTCGTGCTGTTCGTGACCGCCTGCGGCCGGGACCGTGCCGACTGCCCAACCTGTCGCACCGTGGTGATCGCCGCGATCAGCGAACCGCCGACGATTCTGCCGCCGCTGGTGACAGAGTCGGTGGGCCGGGACATCGGCGACCAGATCTTCGAGCGGTTGGCGGTGTTGGAGCCGGGCCGGGCTCCGATCGACCCAGCGGCGTATCGCCCGGCGCTGGCGGCGAGCTGGGAGCGAATGGATTCGGTGACCTGGCGATTCCACCTTCGGTCCGGGGCCCGTTGGCAGGACGGCCGGCCGGTCACGTCGGAGGATGTGCGGTTCTCCTTCCAGGCCTTCAGCGACACCGCGATCAATGCGGTCCCGCAGCCCTACCTGGCCGGCAGAGTCGAGGTGGTCCCGGAGGATTCGGCGACGTTCCTGATCCGGTTTGCCGCGCCCTCGCCGGAGCAGCTGTACGACGCGACCTACCATGTGCGCGTGCTCCCGAAGCACATCTGGGGCACGGTGCCGCCCGGGTCCTGGGCGGCCGACACCATCGCAGCGCGGCTCGTCGGCAGCGGCCCCTTCAAGCTGGATCGCTGGCAGCGGGGCCAGTTCCTCGCGCTCTCGGCGGCCGACAGTGGGGCGGGGGATGGCAAGATCCGTCGGGCCATCTGGCGCTTCGCGCCGGATCCCGACGCGGCGCTCAATCTGGTGCTGAGCCATGAGGCCGATTTGCTGGAGGCGGCGCTCGGTCCGGAGCGCACCCAGCGCGCGGCGGGGGACTCGATGTTGCGCCTGATCTCCTATCCCTCCGCGGCCTACGGGTTCCTCGGCTTCAATCTCTTCGACCGGCAGCGGCGCCGGCCGCACCCCCTGCTGGGCGATCGCGCGACACGGCGGGCGCTGGCGATGGGAGTGGATCGCTCGGTGCTGGCGCGGTCGGTGTTCGGCGACGAGGCGAAGGCGCCGCCGGGGCCGATGTCGCAGCTCCTGTGGATCTGGAGCGATGACATCCGGACGATTCCGTACGACACGGCGGGCGCGCGTCAGGCGATGGAGGAGGCGGGGTGGCGGCTGCGCGATGGCGAGCGGGTGCGGCGCAGAGGGGACCAGCGGCTGGCATTCGACATCCTGGTGCCGAGCACCAGTGGATCGCGGCGGCAGCTGGCGGTGCAGTTGCAGGAGGCGTGGCGCGGGTTGGGCGCGCAGGTGTCGCTCACGGCGGTCGATTTCCCGGTGTTCCAGGAGCGGCTGGGACGGGGGAACTTCGACAGCTACATCGGGGCGTGGCTGGACGAGCCGACACCGCGGGGGCTGGTGGACCAGTGGGGACGGTCGGGGTGGGAGGCGATCAACTACGGACGCTACGCGAGTCCGGCGTTCGACTCGTTGTTGATACGCGCGGGGCGCGAAGCTCGGGTGGACCGGGCCACCGCGCTCTATCGGGAGGCGATGGAGACGTTGAACGCGGACGCGCCGGCGATCTTCCTTTATGCGCCGGCAAATGCCGCGGTCGCGTCCCGGCGGGTGGGGAAGGTGGAGATCAATCCGTACAGCTGGGCGAGCGGGCTCAAGGACTGGGAGGTCAGCGAGTAGATTCATCGGGACCCACCGCTGACGGTCAGGCACCGGAGGACATGCATGCGGGGCAGCGAGTCGCCACCTCGGATCGCGCTGGTCTTCGACGATGAGCTGGAGCACCGGAGGTTCGTGGACCACCTTGGGCCAGGAGCCCGGCTGTTTCATGTCCCGGGAGGCGTGGAGCTAGTAAAGCTGGCCGCCGAGCGGCCGCTTGATGTGGTGGTTGTGGGGGTGCTCAACCGGAACGATGATTTTCTGCCGGTTGCTCTTCGTGCGTTGAGAGAGCGCCAACCGGAAGTCACGCTCATCGGGGTCTTCGAGGCGTCCGCACCATCATTGGACGAGGCAGGCGAGCTGGCGAGAGAGGTGCCAGGTATGGTGTTTGTGCGACGTCCGGGAGGGCGGTTCAACTACCTCGCCCGGCGGCGCAGACCAGGACGCCCTCCGCCTACACTCACCCCCGCGCTCCTGGAATGCATGGACCGCCTTCCTCTCTTCGGTCCCGCGCACAGGTTTGCTCTCCTGCAGGCGCTGCATCCATCCTGCGCCGCTAGCATCCCCGAACAAGCCCGGGAACTCGGCCTGAGCCGCCGCAATCTTGAAAGATGGTTCCAAGGTCCTGACCTCTGCTCCGCAGGATGCTTCCAGTCTGTGTGTGGGGCGGCAGAGGCTGCCTACCTGCGCCTGATGCTCGAACTCCCGGCCCGTGACGTGGCGCCGGCGGTAGGGATCCTCACCCGAGAAGGTGTGGAGAATCCGCAGGCAGTTCCCAGAACGATTCGGAATGTGTTGCGCTCGAACCTCGAGGATCTTCGCGCAGCAGGGGTTGCTGGTCTGATGGCGACCGTCGAGGCGACACTCCGGGCGGCTCGAGAGCCGGTAAAGACTCCGGCGCTATGGGAGGCGGAGACCCGGTTCATGCCTGCGATGGAAGTGGTGCTGGTACCGATGGATGGCGATTTGTCGTTGATGTTGCCCGCAAGTGACGTCCGTTTTCCTCTGGATGCATTCGGCGCTGACGCCTGGTCGCTCCTGACCCGAGGCTCAACGTTCGCGTACCTGGTCGCGGAGCTTGCCGCGGTGAGAGGTCAGCCCGTATCGGTTGTTCGTCACCGATTGATCGAATGGCTCGGCGAGCTGCTCGTGCTGCGCATGATTCGGCGGGAGCGTGGTGGCCTGAGGGCGGCGAACGGAGACTAGGAGGAACTTGGCGCAAAATTGACTGGCGCAGTGAATCGCTCTGCTCTAGCGTAGGGTGAGGCTCGCCCCCTGAACGAGCCGTACATTCGTCCTGCGGTCGCGCATCGGTGAGACCGATCTGGCACTTCCTTCCCTTTCTATGAATCCAACTGTCGGCCGGCCCACGGGCGATGGAGTCGGTGTCGGTACGATTCCCGTTCTTGTCGTGTCCGAAGCGGAATGCCAACGGCTCCAGATGGTCCCGCTTGCCGGGTGTCGGCTTCGGTTCTGCCGGAGTGTCGATGTCTTGCGGCAATTTCTGGGCGCCGGCAACGTCATCGCCATCGTCGTAGAGCCTCACGATGCCGACGGACGTCCGGTAGCCGACGCGCTGCGGTCCTGGGTTGCCGAGCATTCGCTGGTGCCGATCGTTGTGTGGACCGCCGGGGGCGAGGCGGCCTTGCGTGAGCTGCTCAGTCTCTCTGCCGCGGGCGGTGACGTGCGACTGGTCACCCGCGGGAAGGTGGATCTGGCCCTCACTGTCGAACGCCTGTTCTCGCCAGGCCAATTGCCGCATCCGGGGGCGGTCCCAGCGCTGCTGCGCGGGGTGGTCCTGCCGTCACCGGTCAGGATACAGCCCGAGCTTGTCGTCGCTGCATACCATGCTTGGCCGCACCCCAGTGTGCAGACCTGGGCGGACTCCATGCACGTCACCCATCAGGCTCTCAATGCCAGACTCAGCGCAGCGCAGTGCGCCTCCGCCGGTACCATCATGGACTGCTTCAGCGCGGCCGAAATCGCCATCCGCTGCAGCAGAGGCTGCAGGCTCAAGGTCATCGCCGCCAGGATGGGGTGGCTGGATCAACGGCCGCTCCGGCGCCGCCTGCGGTTGCTTGATTGCAAGCCGAGCCAACTGCGTGATGAGGCCGACTTCCGCGCGCTGATTCCTCGCATCCTCGACCGGGTGCGGCACCGGCGCCAAGGTATACCGCTTTCGTAGCTCGCAACCCACAGCTCAGCCAAGTGCCCGCCCCGTCCTTTCAATTCGCGCCGTGACAGCGTGACACGCGCTTCCAATCCGCGGCTTACGGCATTGCCGACATGCCGCGCCGCTTCCTATGGTAAGGCCCGCGGTGTACGGACCATTCACTCCGAGTCGCCGTCATCACCAGGCAGGCAGCATGGTCGAAGCACCCGAAGACAGATTTGCCAGAACCGCGACGTGGATGGCCGGGGCGGCCATCGCCTTCGCGATGCGGGAGTGGCGTCTGCTTCTGGTAGTCATCAGTTGCTCCCTGATCGCACCGGTATCCTCGCTCATCTTGCCGTTGAGCGCCCGCGTGCTTGTGGATCGAGTGGCAGCCGGCGCGGACCCCAACCTCTTCGTCCCAAGCGCCGCCGCCGGACTGGCCATCCTGATTCAAGTAGCTGCGGCATACGTCGGGGCGCGCGCCGGCGCCCTCATCGGTATGCGGGCAGGGGCAGTTCTCCGCCGCAAGCTCATGCGGCACGTCCTAAGGCTCCCGGTTCAAACCAACGGACTGACCCAACCAGGTAGTCTCGCCGCTCAGCTCATCACGGACGCCGAGAGCCTCCGCACCCTGCTCAGCACCGGGGCCGCGGACCTGCTGAGTGCCTGCGTCATGGCGGCGCTAGGACTCACGATCCTGCTCTGGCTGGACTGGAGGGCCGCGGTCGTCCTGGGAGGGTTGCTGACCATGGGCGCGATCTGGGTCGCACGGCGCATGGGACGCCTGCGGCCGCTCATTCAGGGCGTGAGCGATGGCCAGGCGCTGTTAGCGGGGCGACTTACGGAAGCGATCACGTGTGCTCGCACCGTGAAAGCCTGTGCTGCGGAACGTGCCGCCGAGTACGATCTGAGCCGTGCCGACCACCGGGTCCTCCGGGGGGCGCTGTCGGCTCAACGTGATGTCGCAACCCTCGGGGCCGGGATCGCGCTCCTTGGCGCCGCCGCCGGCGCCCTTCTGCTCGGCTTCGGCGGGAGCGCCGTGTCCCGCGGCGTGATCACACCTGGTGATCTCGCGATGGCAGCGGTACTGCTCGCATTGCTTGCCGGTCCCCTGATGCAGATAGCCGCGACTGGTGGTGAGCTCGGTCGAGCCTGGACCGCGGTCACTCGCATTCGGGTTCTGCTGAGTACGCCGACAGAGGACTTCCAGGATCGGGGTAAGGTGAGCATCAGCCGCATCGTGGGGGATGTCACCTTTGAGAACGTGTGCTATGGATATGCGCCCGGACGGCCAGTACTGCTCAACCTGAATCTCCATGTCCCTGCCGGCACGACGTGTGGAGTGCTAGGCGCGAACGGCGCGGGCAAGAGCACGCTGCTGGCCCTCCTGGCCGGGTTCGACTTTCCAACAAGTGGCCGGATTCTCGTCGATAACCACCCACTGGTGGCGCTGCAGCGGCGCCAGTACCGCCGCAGCCTGGGGGTCGTGCTTCAGAACGACCGCCTGCTGAACGCCACGATCGCGGAGAACATTCGGTACGCCAGGCGGTCGGCCTCGCTGCAGGACTGGCGCCGTGCGGCGCGCCTGGCGCATTGCGACGATTTTGTCGCGCGGCTGCCGCAGGGATACGACACCCGAATAGGGGAAGACGGACTGCATCTCTCGGGTGGGCAGCGACAGCGTGTTCTGATCGCGCGGGCACTCTTGGCAGATCCTCCCCTGCTTCTCCTGGACGAGATCACGGCGCATCTGGATCGCGATAGCGAAGTGTTGATCAACGACGCGTTGGCGGTCCTGTGCGAGGGCCGTACCACGTTCATCGTGACTCACCGGCCCGCGACTCTGCGGCGCGTTGATCAAATCGTGGTGCTGACCCAAGCACCCGCGACCCGGAGGGAGTCACCGCGGCTTCTGGCCTCAGGCGGGCTCGATGCGCAGCGATAGTCTCACAAGGCAACCACTCAGCCCTGGCGAGGCCCAGGGAGCCGAGTATCGCGTGCGGCCAACTGTCCTGTCGGCGCGGGTGCTGGATGGCGTCATACTGCTGGACCTGAGCAGCGAGTCGTACATGACGTTGAACGATGTGTCAGCGGATATCTGGGAGCACTTGGCCGAAGGGAGCGGGCGAACGGCCATCGTCGAGTGGTTGTGCGCTCGCTATGACGCATCCAGTGAGCAAGTAAACAGGGATGTGACCTGCCAATTGGGCGAGTTCCTGCGACTCGGGCTCATTGTACCCTCGACCGCCTCGCCAGCACCCGCTTCCGACAGGCTGCGGCATCAGAGTGACGTCTGCCTGCAGCAGCGCCAGGGGCACGAACGTGTCGGGCTAGTACGGTTGCCCAGCTATGGACAGTGCCTGGCTGCCTTTCTCACAATCAAGGTCCGGCTGTGGCTGAGCGGCTATGGAGGGACTCTGTCATGGCTGAGCCGGGAGGCCGAGGTCGCAAAACCCAGTGAATGTATCGACTTAGCGACCGCTCGAGCCGCGGAGTATCGAGTGGCGATGGTAGGAGCACTGTATCCGGGCCGGGCCCGCTGTCTCGAACAATCGCTCAGCCTCTACGCTCTCCTCAGGCGCATGGGTGTAGCGGTCAAGTATCGGCATGGGGTAAAGCGGTACCCATTCCAGGCCCATGTCTGGATCGAGTATCAGGGTCAGGTCATCAACGACGTCCCCGAACACATCGAGCAGTTCGCCATCCTCCCGGACCAACTGCCATGAAATTCTTTGTCTGCCTTCTGGATCCAGCCGGACAAGGAATCGATCCCGCGATCCGGCGGAGTTACGACATGCTCCCGCGAGCGCGGCGATTGAGGTTCAGGTGGGTAGCAAGCGCAAGTCCCCAGGCGCACATCCTCTTGGGAGGCGATGCCGCGGCCGAGCTGCCCGAGGTTGTGTGCGAGGGTGACATCCTCGGAGTCGGCACCGCAAGGCTCGACAACAGGCGGGAGGTCTGTCAAATCGTCGGGTGCCCGTACGGAAGTTGCACCGATCTGGAGCTGGTAGTTCGCTACATCACCAGTTGCGGTGGCGAGCGGGTCGCAGATCTGTTGGGAGACTTTGCGTTCGTTCTATGGGATGCGAGCAAGCGGCAAGTCCTCGCGGCCGATGACGCTCTCGGCGTCCAGAGGCTGTACTACTCCCGGCCCCATGGGCTGCTGGCGTTTGCCTCCCGCGCAGAGGCGCTGGCGACCGAGGGGCGATATGACCTGCAGTACCTGGCTGAAATGCTCGTGCTGGGCATGGCTTCACACTCCCTCACACCCTATGCCGGAGTCCATGCCCTTCCTCCGGCCAGTACCATGACACTGGTCAATGGGAATCTGAACGTCAGCTCGTACTGGGAGCCCAGCGACTTCCCGGTGGATTTCTCCTGGGAGAAGGCGGAATTGTCGGCGATCGCGACATGCCGTGAGCTCCTTACCGAATCGGTCCGCCAGCGCATGGGTGGGGAGGGAGAGACTTGGGCGCAGTTGTCCGGAGGTCTTGACTCTTCGTCCGTCGTTTGCGTTGCACAGTGGCTCGCTGCGGCCCGACGTGGCCACGGGCTCGCCGGTACCGTGACGTTTGTTGACCGGGACGGTACGAGATCTGATGAGCGGGCGTTCTCCGATGTCGTAGCCGAACGCTGGCAGGTAAGAAACCAGGTCATTCTCGATTCTCCAACGTGGTATGACGAACACCACGAGCCGCCTCACACGGACCATCCGTGCCTTGACCTGCAGGTGTATCCGCGACAACGGAGGCTTGTAGACGTCGTTAGACAGGCGGGAGGCCGTGTCCTCCTGACGGGCTGGGGAGGCGATGAGATCTTCGTGAGCAACATGTTCTTCTTCGCTGACTGGATTGCCCGGGGCCGTGTCTGGGCGGCCGTAAGCGGGATGGCGCGAAGGGCGGCGATCGGAAGGACATCATTCTGGGAGATGGCGTGCAAGAATGCCATCATGCCTCTGTTGCCGGCGATGGCTCAACGCCGCCTGGCTCGTGACGGTCCGGACGCTCCGAGCGAGCCTTGGTTGGAGGTCACCAGGCGCCGGTATGGCCTGACGGCTCGGTCGCCCCTGGCGAATGAATACGCTGGAAGAGTCGGTGAGAAGTACCACCATGCTATTGCGGCAAAAGTGCGGCTCCTTCCCGCCGTGATCGACCGGGGCCTGCTGGCCGATGCGTTGGAGCTACGGCATCCAATGCTCTACAGGCCTCTAGTTGAGTTCGCGCTCAGTCTTCCTCCCGTGTTGCGGAGCAGGCCGTACGCCCACCGGTGGGTGTTACGCGAGGCCATGCACGGCCTGCTGCCGGACAAGGTTCGCGCACGGATCGGCAAACCCGAGACCGGCGACATGGTGGCCTGGTCATTCTCGACGGAGCGCTCTCGACTGCGAGAGCTGGTGCACAACCCCATCCTTGGGGACCTCGGCCTCGTCGAGCCTGCAAGGCTGCAGGCGGCCTTCGATGATCTCGCGGACGACACGGCGCGGAACTGTTTCCTGCATGCGCCGCTCTTGATAACCCTTGCTGTCGAAGCTTGGCTGCGATTGCGATCCGGCCGGTGGCTGTGCGATAGCCGCCTTCTCGTTGGACAATGAACATCAATCATCTGGCCGTAACCGGCCAGAGAAGGAGGCCTGTATGAAGACCTATACCTCGCCGACGCTGGTGCTCAATGGCAGCGCCATGACCGCGACCCTCAACAACCTGCCGTTTGTCGGGATCGAGGGCCCCAATCGTCGCCCTCAGTCGGCAGGGAGCATCGGCTACTATCTGTAGATGCTGCAGTCGGTAACGTCGTATCGTAACGGTGGCTAGTGCGTGGTTACCGGCCGGATCAACCGCGCGAGTAGGGGGACGAGTAGTCATGGCTGCAAGACGGCTGCCCCCATGTGCTCGTCAAACCACTGGAAGATGCGATGCCACATGTCTCTCAGGTTGGCTGGTGTTTCGACGGAGTGCCCTTCGCCCCAGTACCGCACGAAGGTACTCGTCCGTCCCAAACGATACAGCGAGGTGAACAGCTCTTCTCCCTGCTGAAGAGGCACGTAGTCGAGGTCTCCTTGGATGAGCATGAGGGGCGTCTCGATCCGATTCACCCAGGTGACCGGACTGTTCAGCAGGTAGCGCCATGGGTCGTCCCATGGGGGAGCGTTCAGAAGAAGTTGGCCTGATTCCGCCAGCGCAGCTTGAAAGAGCTCCTCGTGGGGGTAATCATCGGACCGCTGGGTGGCCCAGAAGGTGCCGTACAGGCTGAGAAAGTTGGTAGGTGCTGCGATTGCTACCGCAGCCTTGAAGCGTTTGGTGTACGAGATCAGTGAGCTGGCACTGTACCCGCCGAGGCTGTGCCCAATGACTCCCACGCGGTGTGGATCGACTCCTCCGACCTCCACCGCCCGATCCACGGCAGGTAGTACACCTTTCGGTATCTCGGAGTAGAGGTCGCCCTCTGCTCCGTCGGGAGGCACCGGGACACTGGGGATGAGGACTCCATAGCCCCGGGCAAGGAAGAGACTCAAGTTGATGAAAACAACCGACTGCTTCCCGTACAGGAACGAGTAGGATGTGGTATCGGACACGGCTTGGCCGGGGTAGATCCATACGACGAGCGGGTACCGACGGTTACTCGAATACCCATGCGGCAGCAGGAGTAGCCCCGTAAGGCTATCCCCATCAGCTCCGACGTACCGGATCAGGGTCCGCTTTGGGTCGGCAATATCCTGCACGTGCCGGTTGATCGCCAGGCGCTCCTGGAATCGATCCGAGTGTCCATCACCTTCCCAGAGGAATGTGCCAGTGCTGCGAGCCCCGGCGAACAGCGTCAGGCGTTCTCCGGAGCGAAACTCGACCAGATCCGCGCCCACCGATGGCACACTCAAGGTGGACAGGCGCATGTCGGTCCCGGTCCAAGTCAAACGGTACAGGGTGCGATCCCTGGCTCTCACCACCAGCTCGTTCCTGAAGCCTGCGCGGCCCTGGATTCCCGCCGGCCAGGCTTGTTCAAGGATCTCGGGTGTGAAACCATCAGTCAGGTTCCTGATCCGGCGGTGTCTCAGTTCGATCCCCCAGATGTCGCCGCGCGCAAGTCCAACCATCACATCGGGATGGGGCGTTGCGAAAAGCCGTGGTGGCACCATTGCCAGCTCTGAGGTCAGCTTCCTGGGGCGATCGAGCGATCGCGAGCCCAGCGCCCACCAATCCGTACGGGTGGAGTCGCTCTCCTTGTCACCCGCCGCCAATTCGTTGGTCGCAAGTGCCAACACGTCCCCTCGCCCCGACCATCCCGAACCGACAACCGTGAGATCGGCCGGGCTTGCCAAACGGGAGTCGCCGCTCACCGCCGAAACTACGAACAGCCGTCGGGCGCGAGCCGCGTCTTCGCTTTCCTTGGCAAGAACGGCCAGGTACGAGCCGTCGGGAGACCAGCTATGAGGATTTGCATCGGCTACGGTCAGCATCGGGTCGATCACACCCTTGATCCAACGAGGGCGTGGCTCTCCACCGAGCGATAGCATCAACAGACTGGTGCGCCAGAGTTCTCGGAATCGCGAACCGTAGGCGATTCTCCGCTCGGGTCGCGGTCCGATCCGTCCAGTTTCAGCGACCAGGGCCAGGTACCTGCCCGAAGGGCTCAGGAGGGTTTGCCGAAAATTGCCCTCCGCAATGACCCGGGATGTGCCTTTCACCACATTCACCGCGAGCAGTCGGCCGACCGGTCGAGCCTGGGCAGTCGATAAGCTGCCACTACGGAGAACGCTTACGGATGGGCGCGATTGCGGGCCGGCCTGCGACGCCTCCTGCGGTTTGACCCGGGGCAGGGTGAGCACCCGATAGCCCATTGGGGGTGCTTTCTCGGGCTCAACCGGGCAGAGCAGGGTAACGCTGTCACTCCACACCATTCCATAAGTGACAAGGTTTCCCTCCGCCGAAGCTCCGAGGTCCGCGTTCGGAGTATCCAACCGCCGGAGTGCATTGGTTTTGGCTTCCCAGACTTCAATACTTACCCGCGCGGGGGAAGAGTAGCTGGTGGAGAGAATCGCAAGGCGTTTGCCATCTGGGGACCAGACAGGGTTCCAGTAGCCGGTGCCACTGGCCAGGCCGTCGGCTAACCTGCGGCGGGAGCCATCACGGCGGTTGATGAGCCAGACGTCCGCATGATCTACATCGCCGGCGGCGGCGTACCGCTGACTCCGCTCTGCCAGGCCGCGGGGACGGGCGACGACCGCGGCAATCCACTCTCCGCGCGGGGAAGTTGCGGTGGTACCCAGTTGCTCCAATCCGAACAGATCTTTGACTTCCATGGGTCTCGACTGACTTGCTGCGCTAGGAACAACAGCGCAACCGGCCGCCAGGGCCCAAAGCACTGCTGACGGGAAGGTTCGCAAGTTGGCCGGCCCGGCTAAAAGGATACGCCTGCGCCAACCATGGTGATGCGTCCCATGGTGGCGACGTTGTTGGTGCCTTCATAAGCCGTGCTGTTGGTGAGATTCTCGACCGAACCAAACGCGTTGACCTGCGGGGTGATCCGTTGGGTGATGCCCAGGTTGAGCTTGAGGAAGCCCGGGTAGGTGACGACAAAATCTCTGGTGGTAAACGTGGCAAGAAAGGACTCAGGGCAAGGTCCGGTACCTCCCAAGCAGCGGAAGAGTGCGAGGAAATCGAGCTGACGAAAGCTCCCGACGTACGTCAGCCCAGTGGTCAATGACGTCCCCGCTCGGGGCTTTACAGATATTGTTGCGCCGGCAGTGTGGGCGGGAAGGCCCAATGGCCTTTCCCCGACCTGCACGTCGGCGCCTTCGTTGACATCCTGGCCCAGTTCCTCGATCCGGGATTTCGTATAGCCATACTGCGCTTTCAATTCCCACGCCGCGAATCGAAAAAGGCCTTCGACCTCGAGCCCTCTGTTGCTTACCCGGCCGATGTTCTGGAACTGCGCCGTCGGAACACCCGTCGTCGGAAGCTGGACAAAAGCGATCAGATCAACCGCCTCCTGGTCAAAGCCGCTGACGCTCAGCGCCAGCTTCTCGCCAAACTCCAGGTCGAGCCCGGCGTCCCACCCGCTCTGTTTCTCGGGGCCGAGCGTCGGGTTCGCCAGTGTGACCTGCTCGCTGGAAGCGCCACCGAACGCCTGTCCAGCCGCCGGCGCACGGATGGCTCGACCGTATGCGGTTCTGAGCTTGAGGGTTGCCCCGCCGATCTCCTGAACAACCGCCACGCCGACGCGAGGCAGGACCGGAGTGGCCAGATTCCTCCCAAATGTAGAGTTGCTCTCAGCGCGCAGACCTCCCGTCAGATAGACGCTTTCTCTCCAATCGATTTCGCCTTGCAGAAAATATCCCGTGTTCCGGATGGTGGTACGACTTTCGGTCAGTGACCCAGGCGGATCCGTAATGATTGTTCCTGTGGTATTCACCGCTTGGACTGTTCCAAAGAAGTTGGCGTCGGTTTGATAGTGATCCACGCCAAACGTGATAGTTCCCGCAGCACCGCTGCCTAAGCCACCGCTGATCGAACTGTTATAGAAGGCGGACAGCTTCCTCTGGTTCAGTGTGAACAGCTCGAACAAGGTGTCTGCCGGGGTGGTCAGGCGCCTCCGTGTTTGCACGTTGGCAACGGCCGAACGATCGACGCCGAGTGTCAGCTGGTGACGCCACCAGCTTGCGGGGGTGACGGCGAACCTCGCGCCGAAAGTCTCATTGGTGAAATCCTGGTTGTTGTAGCTTGGGCGAGAGAGGGGCACGAAGCCCGTGGTCATCAGGAGTGGGTTGAGACCGCCTGGCAACTCATTGCGGTAGTACCTACCGTGCAAGTCCGCCCGCACGATGCCCTGTGAGTACCGAATCCCGCCATAGACATTCGGGCTCGATTGGCGGGATAGCTCACCTCCAGGGAGCCAGTCTGCAAGCCGAGTGTATCCTCCCCCGAAGTTGTAGCCGATATCGTTGCTGCCCCCACGGACCGCTGCGGCATAGCGCTGGCGGAGCACGGCGTGAAAGCCATCGTAGGGTGTCTGGGCTACGCCCAGAGACGCCTGGCCATCAACCTGTGGCCGCGAGAGCGAAGGGTCCCCACGCTTGGTGAAGATCTGCACCACTCCCGCCGCCGCATCAGAGCCGTACAGGGTCGCGGCCTGCGGACCACGGATGACCTCGATCCGGTCTATACTCGCGGGATCAACCGGTGAGGATCCGAACGAGGCGGTCTCGACCCCATCAATGAAGATCTTCATGGCGCCCAAACCAGAGAGGGAGCTGGCCCCACGCATCCCGAAACTGGTTTGGTCGGGTCTCGATGGTACGCTAAAAACCACAGCGGCCGGTACGCTCTGGCGGACCACGTCCATCAGCGTCTGCGGGCGCCGCTGCTCGATATCGCTAGCGGTGACGATACTGACAGGACTCGGGAGGGAGCGTATCTGGGTCTGCATGCCACCCGGGGTGACCGTGACCACCTCGTCCAGCCGTTGGACCGAGCGTTGGAGCTCAAAGGTCACCTCCAGCTCCGTCGCCGGTGTCACGGTCACGGTCTTGGTCTCGGCGCTATACCCGATGTAGCGCACCCGAATCGTATAGGTGCCGGGTGCGACTTTCGGAATCCGGAAGCGGCCTTCGCCGTCCGTGACGGCTTCAAGGCCCAGCGTCTCAACAACGACGGTCGCTCCCACGAGTGGCTGGCCGGTTCCGGCATCCGTTACCCGGCCGACGACGGTTCCGGTGTCTCCCCTCTCGCGGGCTGGTGAGGCATCATGGCTGCACTCCACAATGGCCAATGTCCCGGTGCGATCGACTAGGATATCCAGCCCCGACCTAAACAGGATCTCCGTCAGCGCGGTAAAGACGGCGACATCTCTCGCGTGGATCGTTACTCGCTTATCGACCGGCAGCAAGGCTGTCGAATAGAGAAGCTGCAGCTTGCCTTCGCGCGTCAATGCCTTCAATGCCTCATCCAGAGTAACGCTGGTGAGGTTCAACGACACCCTCGTCGCGAACACGGCCGACTGTTCTGCTGCTCGCTCGTTCTTCGGCGCCCACTCGGCGACGAAATGTGGCTGTGCCCGGGTCGCGGAAAGCTGAACCAGGCCTTGACCCAAGGCATCCTGAGGCAGGGACGTGCTGATCGCCAGCACCAGAACGAGTACGGCAGATCGCGACATGGCGGGCCCTCCGGCATGGAGTCTGACCAGAGCGAATTGGCAACGCTGCTCGTGAACTACGTTCGAGAAACGTTGAGGCCCTACACCGCCGTTGGCGCAACGCCTGCGCTTCGGACCAGAGCGCTTGAGCAGTCAGGCGTCGCGAACACCGAAGAAGTGACCGAGGACTGCGTACCTAAGGAGTAGAGTCTCCAATGCGATAGAGCGTTACCACTCTGCCGGCACTGACCTGTCGGAGCCCCACGGAACCGGCGAGCAGATCGAGTCGCGAAGGCGTCAGGGAGCGGTCCAGCCGACCGCTCAACGGAAGGGAACCGAGTGAGGTGTCTGCCAGGCGAAACTCGAGGTCATACCAGCGGGACAGCCTCGGCAGCGCTTCTCGGAGCGGCACGCGATCGAGGACCAGCACCCCCTGGATCCAGGCGAAATACTGGGCCGTATCAGCCTGCTCAACCAGCGGCTGACCCTCTGCTGTGATTCGACCCAACTCCCCTGGTCGCACTACCCGGCTGGGGGTGGTCGATCCGCGCCTGGTTCCGGGCTGCACCGCGACGGTCCCGGACCGGACCACAACCTGCGCACCACGTTGCTCCGGATATGCCTGCACCAGGAACTCGGTTCCCAAGTCCGTGGCCACCAGATCCATAGCATGCACTCGGAACGGCTTGCGACTGTCATGGACAACTGTAAAGTACGCCTCGCCGGTCAGGCGGACGTCGCGTGAGCGCCCGTACGATGCTCGCGACCACCGCAGCGTGCTCCCTGCTCCGAGCAGGACCCCGCTGCCGTCCGGCAGCTCGAATTGAGCGCGTGCACCATCAGGCACTGTAATGACGCGATTGTCGGCCAAACTCGCGCGACCCGAATTGCCGGTCACGAAGGCCCGTAAGATCAATATCGTGCCGAAAGCAATCAGGACCACAGCCGCCGCAATGGCTCGCCAACTAGCACGGCGGAGACCGGCAGCTCCACGCCCCTCCACGACAGGTTCGGGTGCCAGCGTCCCTTCCCGGACGATTCCGGCACGTTGACTACACTGCTCCCAGATAGCATCGAGCTCTTGTGATGACACGTCAAGATCCAAGGAGGTCAGCGCTCCCCGGAGCGCAGCGAGGGAAGCGCCGCGCTCCGGATCCTGCGACAGCCACTTCTCGAGCTCGGCACGCTCCTCGGGAGAAGCCTGCCCCGCCATGTAGCGATCGAAAAGAGTCCAATCCAGGTGGCTCATGCCAGTCCCGTCACTGAGCGCGTTCTCCTTCACCACACCGTGATAACGATCGAACCAACGCTCCTTCTTACCCGGTCCCCGTATTCGGACCTCTTAAAGCTCCGAGCAACCGCGGCAGGAGCAGTTTGAGCTGCGCGACTGCTCTCTGCATGTGGGCCGACGCCGTTCCCGGCGCGATGCCAAGCTCCGACCCGATCTGCTCGTAGGTGAGTTGCCGCTTCCATCGAAGAAGCACGATCTCTCGCTGCCTGGGCGAGAGCGACTCCAATGCGCGCTGGAGTACCGCCTGGAGATCCTCAGTCTCCCCCTCCTCCGGGAGCCGGGAGCCACTCTGACCCGCCAATGGCGGCTCGAGATAAGGGTGCGGACGCTGCTCGACTGCCAGGTGGCGAAGTCGATCCCGCGCAAGATTGCGGACGATGGTATAGAGCAGGCGTGCCGGATCGACCGTGGGATTGAGCCGAGCCCTGTTTTGCCAGAGCCGAAAGAACGCCTCCTGCACCGCATCCCGGGCATCCTCCCTAGAGCCAAGGATGCCTGTCGCATATCGAATCAGGCCAGGGGACTCGCGGGTGAACAGCTCCCGGAAAGCGGAAGTCTGGTCTGCCGCTATCCTGGCGGCGAGAGTTAGCGGGGTGTTCTCACTGTCGCCCATCGGTCCCGCTGGTGAAGGTTTTGGGCTCGCGGTGACTGGTCGGAGAACCAGTGAGGGACGGGAGGCGCATAGCCACCGGTGTTGGCGAGGTCGAGAGACGAGACACTGTGTAAGCTGGCAGTCAATAGAGTGGGTTCAACTAGGCCGCTATTGTATCCTGAAACAGGATAATTCGCCACTCGGCATCAAGGCTCGGTTGCACAGCCGGCATGCTCACGGGTGGAAGCTTCAGAAAACGCTACATGGGGTGCTGGCTCTTCGCCATTCGCCCGGCTTCGGCTCGACCCCTCCCTGGCCATGGCGTCGCTCAACCAACGTGGTCGAGACCAAGTTAGCGCTGACTGCAGCTGCAAACGCCTGCGAATGACACTTCTACCACCAGGTCAACCGACCGGCAACGAAGGTATCTACCAAACCCGCTCACCAGTGCCGTCCCGGCACGTTCAGCGGGATATCCCAAAATAGGATACGCGGTCACACCCCCCATCGTTCTCGGAATCAACCGCCGGGTGACGACCGTTGGGCGCCTACTACCCGCATACACCGCGTTGGGACCTCTTGTGCCGCCGGCTCAAGGACGCACGATTGCGTTCCGGCTTGAGCCAGACGGAGGTGGCGACCGCTCTCGGTACGACGCAGAACTATGTATCGAAGTCGGAGACCGGTCAGCGGCGGATGGATCCTCTCGAGCTGGCCGACTTCGCAGCCTTGTACCGAACGACACTCGCTGCGCTTGTTCCAGTGGACCAGGCGGTTCGTGCAGACCGCTCCAGGAAGGTCGCGGAGGGTACTGTCCGGCCCAAGCGGGCGAGAAAACGGCGCGACAAGTCCTAGCACTTCAGCCGGGTAGCAACACAACGGGGACCACCGCCTGGATGGTCCCCGTCGCTCTTCCCGCCTCGCCCTCTACGCCGTCTTCGCCCCGCTCCTGAGTGCTCGCCCCCCTGCCACACCTGGTCCTCCAAATTGTTGTAGTAGGGCCGGCCCGGGCCATCAGCAGCTTCTGCATCAACCGCCGCGCTCAGGGTCACATTTCGGGCACTACGCCGCCCCCGCCGCCCCCGCCTCCCGCCACCACGCCTGCCCCGACGCCGGCAGCAGATAGATCGGATCGTAGTACTCATACTTCCGCGACAGCGCTTCCGGCGCGTCCCGCTCGATTCCTGTCCGGTAATTCTTGGTCCAGTAGGAAATTCCGCGCTCCCGGTCGTACTCCGCCAACTGGTGCACCCAGCGCTTGCCCACGAACGGCACGTCGCAGACCAGCCGCGGCGTCGCGAAGCCCGGCAGGTAGCCCATGATGTCGTGCTGCAGCTGCTGCGCCTCGAACACGCCGAGCCGCCAGTGCTCCGCGTTGGGAATTATGTCGCACATGTAGAAGTAGTAGGGCATGATCTTCGCGTGGTCGAGCAGCATGAAGCAGAGCTCCACCAGCTCGGCCGCGGTCGCGTTCACCCCGCGCAGCAGCACACCCTGGTTGCGCACATCGCGAAGGCCCAGTTCGAGCAGCCGCTTGACCGCCTGCCCGACCAGTGGAGTGACCTGCTCCGCGTGGTTGGCGTGGCAGTGCAGCGCCAGGTCCACCCCCCGCTCGAAGGCCTTCTTCGCCATCCGTTCCATGCCTCGCAGGACGTCGTCTTGGAGGAAGTGCTGGGGCAAGCCGATCAGTCCCTTGGAGGCTAGGCGGATGTCCCGGATGGTCGGGATATCGAGCAGGGCATTGATGAAGGACTCGAGCTGGGTGATATGCAGGTTGGCGATGTCCCCGCCGGATACGACGACATCGCGGACCACGGGGGTGCGGCGCAGGTATTCGAGGATGCGCGCGTGCCTATCCTTCTGCGGGATCTGAAACTTGAGCTTGTCCACCTGGGGAACGTCGTTGCCCACCAGGTCCATCCGGGTACAGTGCCCGCAGTACTGCGGACAGGTGGACAGCAGCTCGGCCAGCACCTTTGTGGGATACCGGTGGGTGAGCCCCTCCACCACCCACATGTCCGCCTCATGCAGGCTGTCCCGGGCGGCCTTGGGGTGATTCGGCCAGTCGGTCCGCCGGTCCACCAGCGCGGGCGCCATGTAGCGGCGGACGGGGTCGCCCCACAAGTCCGCCGTATTCATGGTGTTGATCATCTGGGGCGGGATCAGCATGGACATCGTCGCTCGGCGCTCCTGGTCCTGGCCGATGCTCTCGGCCAGATCCTCGGGGAGCAGGTTCCCCAGGGCGGCGCTGAACTCGCGCATGTTCTTTGTGGTATGGCGGCGCTGCCAGGTGGCGCTTTCCCAGTCGGCGCGTGACACCCCCCGGAACCCGGGCAGGCGGTTCCAGTCGGGCTCGACGTACTCCCGGCGTGGCGGGTAGGGAAGCGGTTGCCCCGTGCCGGTAACAGTAGGGCGGGAGCTGAACGTCATCTGGAATGGCCCGGGCGCAGGTCTGAGTCGAAAAGTCCTGCCCGAAGGTAGCTACTGATCCGTCAGCCGCTACCCGAGCGCCTTCACGTACACGACCTGATCGTCACCCGGGGCGTAGAAATCCGGGATGACCGCCGCGCGGCGATAGCCGCGGGCTTCATAAAAGGCGCAGGTTGGCCGGTAGTCGGGTCGCCCGGCCGTCTCCACGACGATGAGCCGCGCAGACCCGGCCAGCCGGCCTTCCATTTCCCGCATCAGGGCAGTGCCGATCCCGGCGGAGTGCACCGCCGGATCGACCGCCATCCAGTAAAGATCGAAGGTGCCGAGGGTGCAGGGGGTGGGACCCCAGCAGATCCAGCCGGCGAGACGGCCGTCGAGCTCAGCCCCCATGGCGGTGTAGTCGGGCGAGCCCCCCACCGCGGCATCGAAGACCTCGAGGGCGACGGGGATCTCGTCGTCCCGGAAGACCCGGACCGCACGGGTGATGTCCTCGATGCGGCGCCGGTCGGCCGCGGTGAGGTGGCGGAGCCCTGGAGCCGTGAGGGTGCCGCTCAAGCGGCAGACACCCCGCTGACGAGGGCGGCGGCGGCGTTGTGGCTCTGGGAGCGCATCAGCGCCTCATCCACCACATGCATCACCAGGTCGTCATAGTTCCAGCCGAAGGCTCGGCCCATCCGGGCCAGACCGGCGTTGCTGGAGAGGTCGGGGCAGGGGTTGACCTCGAGGACGTAGGGGACGCCGTCCTCATTGACCCGCAGGTCCACCCGGCCGTACCCCTCGCCGCCGGACACGTACTGCCAGGCGTCCCGCGCCACTTTGGCGATGGCCTTGGCCAGGTCCTCGGGGACTTCCGCCGGGCAGACGGGGATGGTGCCCTCGTCCTCCGGGCTCCCCGGGATCCACTTGGCGGCATAGCTGACGATCGGCCAGGTCCCCTCGGGCATGTCGTCGAACCGGATCTCGGCGATCGGGAGCATCCGCGTCCCGACGAAGCCGACGTTGAACTCCCGGCCCGGCACGTACTCCTGGACCAGCACCTCCTCGAACTGCTCCAGCATCATGGCGACCCGCCGCTTGAGCGCCCGCTTCGAGGTGCAGACCGCCCCGTTGTCGATCCCCACGCTGGCGTCCTCGGCCGACGGCTTCACGATGGCCGGCAGCGGAAAGTCGGCGGGGGTCTTGTTGGCTTGGGCGAGCGCGAAGGCCGGGACCGGCAGGCCGGCGGCCGAGAGCAGGGTGTTCACGATGTGCTTGCGGTGGGCGACCGTGGTGGCCCAGTGGCGGCACCCGGTGAAGGGCACCCCGGCCAGCTCGAGCGTGCCGACCACGTAGTCCTCGAACCGGGCGTGGCCGTTGACCCCCTCACAGAGGTTGAAGACCAGGTCGGCCCGGCGAATCCGGCTGAGCCAGCGAAAGTCTCCGTACCGGACTGCCAGCAGCTCGACTTCGTTGCCCCGGCGCCGGAGCACGTCCCGGACCTCGTGGACGTTGCCCACCACCGCCGCGACGTCCTGCGGGCTCCAATCGTCGCTGCCGGCGTCGTAGAGAATCGCAACTCGCATCAAGCCACCTCCGCCAGGAGTGAACGGCCGCTGATCCGGCGCCATGCGATGTCGGCGACGGTGCGGATGAGGTCGTCGTAGCTCATGCCGGCCGCTCTCGCGGCCTTGGGGAAGCACGAGTTGTCTCGCGGGTCGGGCAAAATGCCCGGCAAGGGATTCAACTCGACGACCATCGGGCGACCAGCGGCGTCACACCGGATATCGACGCGGCACCAGTCACGACATTCCAAGGCGTGGTAGGCCGCCAGCGCGACGGCCCGGACTTGCTCGGCCAGCTCCTCGGGGATGTGGGCCGGGCAGTCGAAAATCTCCAGAGGATGGCTCGGCGAGTCCCACAGCCACTTCGCCTCGTAGCCGTAGATCGGGGGCGCACCCTTCGGCAGTGTATCAAATCGCATGCCGACGATGGGCAGACAGCGCGCTTCGTGGCCGTTGCCGAGCACCGCGACCGTGAACTCGTGGCCGGGCAGGTAGGTCTCGATCAGCACCGGCTCCGCATAGGTGGCGAGCAGCTCGGAGACCTGCCGCACCAGCTGCGACCGATTCTTACAGACGCTCCGCACGCTGACCCCCTTGCCCGACCCCTCGAAGCACGGCTTCACGAAGAGCGGGAAGGGAAGGTCGGCCCGGCGCGCCTCGTCCGGACTCCGCGCCATGACGAACGGCGCGGTGGGCACCCCGCGGTAGGCGAGGACCTCCTTGGCGCGCCGCTTGTCGAGCGACAGGCCGAGGGTCAGCGGATCGGACGCGTGATACGGGACGCCGAGGAACTCGCAGATCGCGGGGACGTGGCCCTCGCGGTTCGGACCATAGAGGCCCTCGGCAATATTGAAAACGAAATCCGGGCGGATCAGGGCGAGCCGCGCAGGGAAGCTCTCGTCGGCCTCGAGCCGATAGACCTGCCCCACCGTCCGGAGCGCACGCTCCACGGCATCGATGGTGGCAGGCTCGTCCCACTCGGCGTACAGATCGGGCTGCGAGAGATCTTCACGCAGGGCTCGAGAGGGATCATCGGGAGAAGAGGGAGAGGAGGGATTCGCCCCGGCTGGGTTAGCCGGCGCCTCGGGTTTGAGATTAAAGGCTAGTCCGATCCGAACTGCCAAAGGCACCCTCTACAAAAAAGGCCGTCTGCGAGAGACGAGCCGCGACGAGTGGGGTACTTCGACGCACCTAAAGTAAGAAAAAGTGGACAGGGGCACAATAGGAAAAAGCACATTTCGCGAAGTCCCGGCCGGCAGTCTAGACCTTATGGAAGCCGACGCGACCCGCCTCACTGCCATCTTCCGCCTGATAAATCTCGAAATCCGCGAAGAGCGCCGGCGCCTCGCGCTGCAGGAGGCGGAGACAGGCGACCGCCATTCGGCGGATCTCCAGCTCGGCGCCCTCGCCCAGCCGCAGCTCCAGCATCGTCCGCCACGCGCGGACATTCGCGCTCGCCACGATCTTCACCTCGGTGGCGTTGGGGAGCACGCTGCGCGCGGCCTCCCGGGCCATCTTCCGGCGATGGATCTTGTTCTCGACCCGCTCGTAGCGCGCCATCAGCTGCTCCACCGCCGCCACGTAGGCCGCCTGCGCCGCCGCCACCTGCGTGGTCCACGCCGCCTCCAGCGCCGCGTCCCCCTGGATCGCCGGCGGCATCACGAACGCGGCGTGGGACTCATCGACGTAGCGCTGGGAGAGCTGGGAGTAACCCCACCCAGCCCGGTGGCGCACCAGCTCGTGGCTGCACGAACGGGAGATCCCCTCGATCAGCACCACGTAGGTGCTGTGCTCGAAGACCGACCCATGCCCCTGCTTCAGGATGTTCTGGAGGTACTCGGCCGTGGTCCGGTTCGCCGGGTTGTGCTGGCTCATGTAGCAGAGCCGCCCGGCGAACTCCGCGATCCGTTCCCCGTCGCTCGCCTCGCCGCGCCATTGCACGGGGAGATGGGGAGGCTCGAGGAACTGGGGCCGGCCGAGCAGGGTGACGCGGGACGCGCGGAGGATTTCCATGGGTCGTCGGGACGGAGGACTGAGCTTAGGCCAGCTCGAGCCGGCAGCGGGCGTAGCCGCCGGTGCGCTCGATCTGGCGCAACGCGTCGGCGATGTCGTCGGGCAGCGGAACCGCCTGGCGGCCGACCTTGAGTCTGGTGATGGCCGGCTCGCCGGACGGAAGGATAACGCCGGGTGCAAGGATACCCTGAGGATCGAAGGCCAGCTTGAGGCGCCGGAAGAGTCCGAGGATCTCGTCGCCATAGACGCGCTGGAGCAGCCCGGCGCGGAGCCGCCCGTCGCCGTGCTCGCCGGACGGCGTGCCGCCCAGCTTCAGCACCGCCTCCGACACCTCCTCCAGCACGCCCGCCACGCTCTGCTCCCAGCCGGCCCGCCCGACTCTCGGCAGGAGGTTGACGTGGACGTGCCCGTCGCCGGCATGGCCGAAGATCACCGCGGCGATCTCGCGGGCCGAGGTGACCCGGCGGACGATCCGGATGTAGTCGCCCATGCGGTCGATCGGCACGCAGGCGTCCTCGATCACCTGGAGCGAGCGGCGGTCCTCCGGCAGGCCGGCCAGGATCGGACTCGCGGCGTGCCGCAGCTGCCAGAGCCGCGCGGCGGTCTCCGCAGTCAGCGCGGTATCCACCGCCGAGGCCCAGGGCTGCACCGCGTCGGCCGCTCGCGCCACCGCCTGGCGCAGCGCATGGCTGTCGTCCCGCTCCAGCTCGACCAGCAGGATGGCCTCAAGGCTCGACAGGCCCTCGCCGATCTCGGTGTGGCTCACCAGCTCGAGGAACGTGCGGTCGAGCAGCTCCACCGCCGAGGGGTCGCAGGTGAGCAGCGCCGCGACGACCTTCACCAGGTCGTCGAGCGAGCGCAGCTCCACGCGGAGCGCCGCCTGGTGCGCCGGCTGGGGATCCAGCCGCCACTCGATGCCGGTGACGAAGCCGAGCGTGCCCTCCGCGCCCACCACCAGGTCGATCAGGTCGCCGGAGGCGATCCAGTCCGCCAGGGCATACCCCGAAGAGTTTTTCCGGGTCTTGGGGAAGCGGCCCGCGATCAAACCGTGCGCCGCGGTCACCGCCGGCGCCACCTCGGACTCGAACCGCCGCACGGTCTCCCCGGCGCCGTCCCCCGAGCCTTCGCCCCGTCTCAGGTGCAGGATCTCGCCGGCAGCGGTCACCAGCTCGACGGCCTGGACCCAGCGCCTCACGCTGCCATACCGAACGGTCCGCGCGCCCGCGGCGTTGGTGGACACCATCCCGCCGAGCGTGGCGAACCGGCCGCTGGATGGATCCACCGGAAGGCGGAGTCCATGCGGGTCCGCCGCGGCGTTCAGCTCGGACAGGGTGATGTTGCCGCTGGTGATCGCGAGGCGGTCGGCGGGCCGGACTTCCAGCCGGCGGGCAAGGCGGGTGAGATCGACGATGACTCCCTCGCCCACGTTGCCGCCGCCCATCGCGCTGCCCGCTCCGCGCGGCACAAGGGGAATCCGGTTGCCGCGCGCCCAGGCGACTAGGGCGACCAGATCGTGCCGGTCCGCCGGAAGGCAGACGGCCTGCGGGAGGATCCGATAGATGCCCGCTCCCTCGGCATAGGCGGCGCGGGCGCGGTCATCGCTACGGAAGACGCCGCGAATGGCTGGGGGAGGCAGCATCGCCCAAAGCTAACTATCTTGTTTTCCTATGCCGGAGACCCAGCGCGCCCAGCTGATCCACATCGACGTGGACCGCCGGCTGGGACACGAGTGGGACGAATGGGACGGCAAGCCGCTGCCCAACCGCGGCGACTACGACTCCTCTCCCGCACTCTTCTTCGCATGGTCGGCCGCGGCTCTGGCCACGGCGCTCGCCATCGGAGCGCTCGCCCTCTACCTGCTGGCTCCCCGTCTCGCCCTGCTGCACCCGATCATCCCCACCGTGCTCTGGACCGCGCTCGGCATCTCCGCGCTCGTCCTCTGGCTCTGGTGGGCCGTCCTATTCCTCTCTTATGCGAGCGGACGCGGGCTGCTGCCCGAGCGGCTGGCCGAGCGGGGTCCGTTTCTCCGGCTCATGCGTCTGACCTCGAGGGTCGCCGACCAATTCGGCCGGCGGGACTGGGTGGAGAACGCGGCGGTGAAGGTCTATAACGCGCTGGCACGGGTCCGGGGACGGAAGGTCGGCAAAGGCGAGCTGCTGCTGCTCATTCCGCGGTGCCTCTCGAAGGAGACGCTCGACGGGGTCCTGGGCGTGGCGGGGCGCTACGGCGTGCCGGTGTTCGTGGCGACCCGGGGCCAACTGGCACGGCGGGTCATCCGCGAGCGACGCCCGAGGGCCGTCGTCGCGGTGGCCTGCGAGCGGGACATGGTGAGCGGGCTGCACGACGTCGCCGGCAAGGTCCCCGTGCTCGGCTTGACCATGACGCTGCCGTCGGGTCCCTGCAAGGACGCCCTGCTCGATCTCGGCCAGCTGGAGGAGTGGGTCAAGGCCTACGTGGTCTGAGCCAAATCATTCCTGCGGCGGCGGCTCCTCATCGGCCGGCGCCGGTTGCTCCAGCGGCGCGGCCTCCGGCGGCGGCGGTCCCCCGTATCGCTTCAACATCGCCTCCAGAATCAGCTCCACCTTCACCGCCGTGGGATGCTCCTGTGGCACCTGGCGCTCCAGCTCCCGCTCCGGCAGCGAGGGGTCGGCGATAGGGCGGTAGAGCGTCTCGACCGTGAGCACGGTGTTGCCCGGCCGGCCGGGATCGGCCCAGGCGCGGAGCCGAACGACGCCGGTGCCGATCGGCCGGCGGGCCGTAGGATGCCCGGTGGCCGAATCGAGCCAGGCGGTCTCGATGTAGCCGTCCCGAACCCGCACCTTGGCCGGCTGGATAGAGTCGGTCTGAAGCGCCTCGGCGAGCATGCGGGTCGCGTCCGGCGGACGCAGCCTGATCTCGACCCCCGCGGCCTCCGGGTACGGCGTGATCGCCGGCCGGGTGGTTTCGGGCCGGCAGGCTACCAGCGCGGCGGCGATCAGCCAGAGGCGCGAAGTCACGGACTAGTGCTCGTGAGCCGCGGTTCCGGGTGGATGGCTGTGGCCGGCCGGCTTCTTCGGCTCGTGGGTGTGCGGCGGAGTGCCCGGCGGATCGACATGATCGCTGCCGGCCGGTGGCGCCGCCGCCGCCGCCGAGTCGCCCGCGGCCGGGGCCGCGGCGGGCGGATGCTCGTGGTCGGCCTCGCCGTCGCCATGGCCATCGGCGTGATCGCCGTCGCCGTGTCCCTCGTTGCCGTGACCCTGACCCGGCGCGTGGGCGTGCCCGACGGTGCGCTCGTGGGTCTCCGCGGTCAGCACGTCGGTCGGGACACCGGCCGCGTGCTCGAACACCAGCCGCCCGCCGTAGGTCGCCGTCGCGATCATCACGCCCGTCCCACCCAGCGAGAGCGCCAGCACCAGCGCCCGCTCCGCGGTCGCCATCCGCCGCTCCCGGACGATGCGCCAGACCGCCACGACCCCGAAGATGCCGAGGGTGATCAGCCCGAGGCGCTCGTGGACCTCCATGACCCGGTGGACGGCGTCGCCGTGCGCGATCTCGCCCTCCGCCTGGAGTCCCGATACCACGGCTAGCGCGCCGCCAACCGCGCCGACCATCAGGGTCCAGAACGACACCTGACGGAAGCTCTCCTTCCGGGTCGCCAGCGAAAGCAACTCGAACAGGACCGCGACGAGCAGCAACGCGGCCGGCAGGTCGTTGAGGGCGGCATGCAGGCGGGGCCAGTCGTAGCCGAACATCGAGTCTCCCTGGAGGCCGGGGTGCGTGAGGACGGTGCTGATAATAATGACTAGGACTTGAGCGCCTTGCGAACTTCGTCCGCCAGCAGATCGATCAGCCGGGGCGCGGAGGGAGGGAGCATGCGTTCGGGGCGGCGGCCGTGCTCCAGGTGGTCCAGGGCGCGCTCCAGACCGAGCTGGATCCGGGCGACCACGGGGCCATACCGGCGGACGGCCAGGTACCCCAGGCCGATGGCGAGGGGCACGGGGAAGAGCACCAGCGGCAGCGCCGCGCCGATCGTCGCAAGCACGCCGGCGCCGACGGCTCCGGCTGTGGCGATCGCGGCGCTCCCGCCAACCGACTCGTTCCGCGCCCGCCGGGCCGTCGCGGTCAGCGCGACGTTGCAGTATCCCGGCTCCAGGTCGAAGATGGTGCAGGACACCATGTCCGCCCGGGCGAGCATGATCGGCTGCTTAGTGTGGCCGACCGCGCCGACCGCCCGCCGGTACGCCGCCTGGAACCCGCCGGTGGGTTCCCAGGTGATCCGGCCGGGCTGGTGGCGCTGGACCGACAGCAGCTCGTGCTTGTCCAGCCAGCGGATCAGCGCGGCCTCGATGGCTTCGCGCTCGCCCTGGATCACCCGCTGGGCCGCGATCTCCGCCGGGCCCACCGCGCGCGACAGGAGACCCGACGGGGTGGCGACGGCGAGCCGGGTTCGCTCCTCCAGCAGCGCCTGCTGGAGATAGCGCCCCGGGATGCCCACCTCCTGGCCGAGCGCCATGACCTGGTCGGTGCTGAGCCCTTCGCCGATTTCCCGCTCCGACGTCTGCAGCTCCGCTGCGCGCCGGATGATACGCTCCAGCGCGGCCCGGTCGATTGGGGCGGGCAAGCCGTCGGCCATTTATTCCTGCGAAGTCGAGCGCGCCGCGTCGAGCCGGAGCTGCGACATCAGGCTGGAGAGATCGCCCGCGCTCAGGGCCGGGGCGTCGGGCGGCGCGTCGGTGGCGGGGCTCTGCCCGGTCTGGGCCCGCGGCTTCCCCCGATCGGAGAGCGAGTCGAGGAAAGGCCGGAACATCTCGATCGGCACCGGGAAGATGGTGGTCGAGTTGTTTTCCGCCGCGATTTCGGTGACGGTCTGGAGATAGCGCAGCTGAAGCGAGGTGGGCTCGGTGGCCAGAGTCCGCGCGGCCTGGGCCAGCGTCTCCGAGGCCTGGAGCTCGCCCTGCGCGGCGATCACCTTCGCCCGCCGCTCCCGCTCGGCTTCCGCCTGCCGCGCCATCGCCCGCTTCATCTGGTCGGGGAGATCCACATCCTTCACCTCGACCGCGGAAACGTCGATGCCCCACGGGTCGGTCCGCTCGTCGATGATCCTCTTCAGGACGGCGTTGATCTTCTCCCGGTCGGACAGCAGCTCGTCCAGCTCCACCTCGCCGAGCACGGAGCGGAGGGTGGTCTGCGCCAGCTGGCTGGTGGCGTAGAGATAGTCCTCGATCTCGATGACCGCCTTGGCCGGATCGCTCACCCGCATATAAAGCACGGCGTTCACCTTCACCGAGACGTTGTCGCGGGTGATCACGTCCTGGGGCGGGATGTCGAGCGCCACGATCCGGAGCGACACCCGCTTCTGCCCGGCGAAGCCGGCGGGGAGGAAGATCAGGCCCGGCCCCTTGGTCCCCCAGTACCGCCCCAGGAAAAAGGCCACGCCCCGCTCGTACTGCTTTAGCACGCGCAGGCTCAGGAACGAATAGACCACGGCGATGCCGAGGCCGATGACTAAGACTTCCATGGTGACCTCATAGCGACTCCACCACGACCGCCATGCCCTGGCCGCCCCCGATGCAGGCGCTCCCGAGGCCGAATCGTCCGCCCTTCCGGCGGAGGGCGAGGAGGAGATGCAGGGTGATCCGCGCGCCGGTCGCGCCGAGCGGATGGCCCAGCGCTACCGCGCCGCCATCCACGTTGGTGCGCTCGCGGTCGAGTCCGAGCTCCTGCTCCACGGCGAGGTACTGGGCCGCGAAGGCCTCGTTGATCTCGACCAGATCCATGTCGTCCAGCGCGAGTCCGGCGCGCTCCAGCGCCCGCCGCGATGCCGGAACCGGCCCGATGCCCATCGTCTTCGGATCCACGCCGGCCGCCGCCCAGGACACCAGACGGCCGATGGGCTGGAGGCCGCGCTCGGCCGCATACGTCTCGCTCGCCAGCACCAGCGCCGCGGCGCCGTCGCAGATCCCCGAGGCGTTGCCGGCGGTGACGACCCCGTCCTTCCGGAAGTACGGCGGGAGCTTGGCCAGGATCTCGGGCGTGGTGTCGGGGCGGATATGCTCGTCCGCCGCCCACGGCCGCGGCTCGCGAGTCTTCCGGTCGGCGAGCATCACCGGCACCACCTCGTCGGCGTAGTCGCCCCGGGCCCAGGCATCCCGTGCGCGCGCCTGGCTGCCGGCGGCCAGGCAATCCACCGCTTCGCGGCCGATGCCGTACTGCACCGCGAGGTTCTCGGCGGTTTCCGCCATCGACATCCCGCAGTAGGCGTCGCGCACCGCTTCCCAGAGGCTGTCTTCCAGCGGAGGAGGAGTGCCCAGCCGCAGTCCCCAGCGGGCGCCGCGCACCACGTGAGGTGCTTGGCTCATGCTCTCGGTGCCGCCGGCCAGCACCACCCGGGAGTCGCCCAGGAGGATCTGCTGCGCCGCCTGGGCGATCGCCTCGAAGCCCGAGCCGCAGAGCCGGTTCACCGTCACCGCGGGCGTCTCGATCGGCAGCCCGGCCCGGAGGCCCACGTGGCGCGCGAGATAGGGTGCGTCGGCCGAGGTCTGGAGCACGTTCCCGAACACGACGTGATCGACCTCGCCGGGATTCACCCCGGACCGGGCCAGCGCCGCGGTCCCGGCCGTTACGGCTAAATCAATGGCAGACAGGTCTTTGAGGCTGCCACCGAAGCTGCCGAGGCCGGTGCGGGCGCCGGCCAGGAAGACGACGCCGGTCTGGCGACCCGAGGTGCTCATCTGAGGGGGAAACCGGGGTACAACGTGGTGGAGGACATCCTGCCCGGAATATCACCCTGCCTCCGGGCCACTTCAAGCAAACTCGATCAGATCACGCTGCCGCTGTGGATCACCGCATTCTTGGGGATGACCACGATCCCGTCCCGCACATAGAAGTTGGGTCCGTCGAAGTGGTCCGGCTTGCCTTCGGGCGAGATCCGCACGTCGTCGCCGATCCGGGCGTTCTTATCGACGATGGCGCGCTCGATGGTGGTTCCCTGGCCGATGCCGAGCGGGGGAGCGCCGAGCGGCGGCGTGCGGTCGGGGGTCTCGTAGTAGTCGGCGCCCATCACCAGCGAATCGCGGATCGTCGAGCCCGCCTCGATCCGGGAGCGGACCCCCACCAGCGAGTGCTCGATCAGCGCGTCGTTGATGATGCACCCATCGGCGATGACCGACCGTTCCACCCGGCTCTTGATGATCTTGGTCCCCGGGAGGTAGCGCGCGTGGGTGAAGATCGGCGAGGTGGCGTCGTAGAAGTTGAACTTCGGGAGCGGCTCGCAGAGGTCGAGGTTGGCCTCGTAGAACGAGCGGATCGTCCCGATGTCCTCCCAGTAGCCCAGGTATTGGAAGGCGTGCACCCGATGGGTGGAGATGATCTTGGGGATGATGTGCTTGCCGAAGTCGGCCTCGTTGCCCGACAGCGCCTCGGCCAGGACCTCGCGGTCGAACACGTAGATGCCCATGGATGCCGGAAGCGCATCCGGATCGACCGGCTCGTCCAGCTCGGGCACCCGGCTCCAATCGACCCGCAGCGACGCCTGCACCGCCGGATCCTTCGGCTTCTCGACGAAGCGGATCACCCGCCCGTTCGGCGCCATGCCCATGATGCCGAAGGCGTGGGCCGCCTCGGGCCGGACCGGCGTGGTGGCGACGGTGACCTCCGCCCCGCTGGCCACGTGGCGCTCCAGCAGGAGCCGAAAGTTCATCCGGTAGAGCTGGTCGCCCGAGAGGATGAGGACCAACCGGTGGGGATAGTCGCCGAGGTGCACCAGGTTCTGGCGGACGGCGTCGGCGGTGCCCTGATACCAGGCCTCGCTCTCGGTCCGCTGCTGGGCCGCGAGGATCTCCACGAAGCCGTGGGCGAAGCTGTCGAACCGGTAGCTCTCCTGCACGTGGCGATGCAGCGAGCTACTGTTGAACTGGGTGAGGAGGTAGATCCGCCGCAGGTCGGCGTTGAGGCAGTTGCTGATCGGGATATCGACGATCCGGTACTTGCCCCCAAGCGGAACCGCCGGCTTGGCCCGGTCCTTGGTCAGGGGAAAGAGCCGGGTGCCGGCCCCGCCGCCCAGGATGACGGAGATGACGTCCTTCGGGGAAAGGGTCGCGCTCCAGGCGGTCACTAGGCCTCACCTACGGCGGCGCCGCAGTTGACGCAGTGCTTCCAGCCGGGCTCCACCTCGCTGCGGCACTCGGGACAGAGGATCTGGGTCAGACTCTGCCCGCAGTGGGGACAGAAGTTGACCATGCGGTTCACCGGCAGCGAGCCGCCACAGTAGATGCACGACGGGCGGTCCCCCTCGACCCGCTCGTCTTCGATCTCCGCCACTTCCTCGTCCTCTTCCTCCGGCTCGGCGGGTGGAGCCGGCGGGCGCAGCGCCTCGACGCCCGGCAGCTCGCGCTCCTCGATCTCGAGGTCCTCGAACTGCGCGGAGCCCAGCACGACTTCAGACTCGGGAGCCGGTTCGGGCGCAGGCGGTGGTGCCGGGGGAGACCGCACCTCGGGCTCGGCTATCAGCGCCCGGGCGAGGGACTCCGGCCGGAAGCTCAGCTCGACGTTCTCGAAGGCGTAGAGCACCGTGAGGTCGGGATTGCGGCTCGCGCTCTCCTGCACGAACCGCTTCCTGGCTTCCTCCGGCTCGGTCCGGACCAGGTTCTCGGCCTCGGCGCAGAGCTGGAGGAGCACCATCTCGTAGTCCTCCACCGTATCGACCTGAAGCATGCGGCGATTGGTGCGGTAGGGGAGGATGGAGCCGGCGATGTCGTCGAGGGGCACGGGCTGGTACAGCCGGTCCGGATCGGTGGCGGCCAGGGTGCTGACCAAGCGGCGGAAGAATTTCTCGACGTCGGTCACTGGTCCCTCTTTGGGGGCGAATCGGTAAGGCAGGTTAGGAGCGGTCTCCGGACACTGTCAAGCAAGGCCGTTCACTCCTTCAGGACCAGGGGGAACTCCTCCCCGGACGCCACCCGCCGCTCCAGGGCGGTAAATCCGGCATCGGGATCATAGCCGGTGAAGCGCTTCTTCTCCTGCTGTGCGGCCAGCCACTCGGCGAGCTCGGAGGCCACCGCCCCGTCGCTGGTCCGCTGCTCCCTCGCCGCCCGCACCGCCAGCCAGTCGGCGTATTCGTTCTTTGGGTGTTTGTTGTGGCCCCGGAGCCAGGCCCACTGCACGTCGTGCTTTCGGGAGATGGCATCCAGCGCCTTCCACAGCTCCAGATTCTCGATCGGCCCGTCCTTGCGCCTCCAGCCCCGAGATTTCCAGCCGCTGACCCACTCCCGCATCCCCTTGACCAGGTACTGCGAGTCGGACACCAGCAGCACGGCGAATCGCTTGCCCTTCCGGGCCAGCAGGTCGAGCGCGGTCGCCGCGCCCCTGAGCGCCATCCGGTTGTTGGTGGTGGCCGGCTCGTGGAGAAAGAAGTCCCGCCGCTCGATCCGTCCCGCGCTGCGCACCTCGATCAGCCCGGCGCCGCCGCCGGGATTCTCGCCCTCACGCCCGTTGCCCAGGCAGCTCTCGTCGAGATGGAGGACCGCGATGGGCTGGGTCAACCGATCACCTGGAAATGGTCGATCTCGTCCAGCCGGAAGGGCAGCTCCTCGCCGGTCATCGGCAGGCGTCCGATCAGCGCCTCCCGGTTTCCCACCGTGCCGAGGCGCAGGGCGACCACGATGAACTCCGTCCCCCGGCGGGAGAGGGACACCCGCAGTCCCCGCCGGATGGCGTTCTCCAGCTGATCCATTCGTCCGGACGTCCAGCGGATGCCCATCGTCGGTGGGAGGCTAGAGCCGGCGGGCGACGCGGATGTGGCCGGCGGGGCCGGCGACCAGCCGGCCGATCACCGCCGCGGCCGGCGTCCCGGCCGCCGCAAGCGCCTCGAGCAGCGCCGCCTCGTTCTCCTTCGGAACGGCGAGGAGCAGCCCGCCCGAGGTCTGCGCATCGACGCAGAGGATCCGCTCGTGCGGTTCCAGGTCGTCGGCCCAATCCACATCCTTCGCGGCTTCGAGATTCCGCTGGGAGCCTCCGGACACGACTCCCCGCAGCGCCAGGTTCATCGCGTGGGGCAGGAGCGGCAGTGCTTCGAAGGACACTTCCGCCGCGACTTCGCTCGCCGTCAGGATGTTGCCCAGATGCCGCAGCAGCCCGAAGCCGGTCACGTCGGTGGCCGCGCTGACACCCACCTGGAGCGCCGCCCGGGCCGCGCCGTCGTTGAGGGCGGTCATCGAGCGCACCGCGTCGCCCATCCCCGATTCAAGCATCGCTCCCCGCTTGAGCGCGGTGGTGATCACCCCGGTGCCCAAGGGCTTGGTGAGGACCAGTGCGTCGCCGGCGCAGGCCCCGGCGTTCGTCAGCATGCGGTCGGGGTGGACCTCGCCCATCACGACCATGCCGAAGAGCGGCTCGAGCGAATCGATCGAGTGTCCTCCGACGACGGCGCAGCCGGCGGTCTCACAGACTTCCGCGGCGCCCTTGATGACCTCCCCCAGCAGCTCGAAGGGCAGCTTTTCCCGGGGCCACCCCAGGAGGTTGAGGCCGAACAGCGGTGTGCCGCCCATCGCGTACACGTCGCTGAGCGCATTCGCGGCCGCGATCGCGCCCCACTGCTTCGCGTCATCCACGATGGGGGTGAAGAAATCGACGGTGGCGACGAGGGCGCGGTCGGCGGAGAGGCGGAAGACAGCGGCGTCGTCGCTGGTCGCGGCATCCACCAGCACCCGCTTGTCCACCACGCCCGGCAGATGGCTCAGGACCTGGGACAGCTCACCCGGGCCGAGCTTGCAAGCGCAGCCTGCTCCATGGGAGAAGGTGGTGAGGCGGATGCGGGGATTCTCTTCCACCGCCTGGTTCGTCATGCCGGCTCCGGTCGATTGCGGCGACCGGAAGTTACTACCTGGAGGCGGCCTCGACGAAGCCGGCGACGAGCCGGTGCATGCGGGGATCGCGGTCGGTGAGGGATTCGGGATGCCACTGGACGCCGAGCAGGAACTGGTTGCCGGAGGACTCCAGCGCTTCGATCAGGCCGTCCGGCGCCACCGCGGTCACCACCAGCCCGGGAGCGAGGTCCTTCACCCCCTGGTGGTGCATGCTGTTCACCTTGAGCGGCGCGGTGCCGACCAGAGCCTCGAGCCGGGAGCCGGAGGTGACCGCCACCTCGTGGGCCAGGTGGTGGCGGGCGTAGCCGGCGGTGGGGAAGTAGTCGTGCTTGATCGCGTCCTGCCGCTGGGCCGCGATGTCCTGGTACAGGGTGCCGCCCAGAGCCACGTTCACGATCTGAAGGCCCCGGCACAGCCCGAAGATCGGCTTCGCCTCGGCGATGGCCCAACGGGCGAACTTGAGCTCCACCCGGTCCCGGGCGGGATCGAGCCGGCCGCAGGCCGGCATCGGGGACTCGCCGTAACTCATCGGGTCGAGATCGACACCGCCGGGAAGGAGCAGGCCGTCCATCCGGTCGTAGAGGGCGCGAAGCGTCTCGTCCTCCTCCAGCAGGGGGATCATCACGGGCAGCCCGCCCGAGGCGGCCACCGCCCGGGAGTAGCGCTGGTTCATGACCCACGACTCCGGCAACCCCTCGGGGATTCCATCGATGGAATGGAGGGTCTGGGTCGGTATGCCGATGATCGGCCTGCTGGACATCCGGTTCCTCTGGTTCTGGATGACAACACAAAAGCTAACCCTGCGCCCGCCCCGCCTCCGGTACCAACGCTCCTTCGCTTCCGGAGGTTCCCGTGAGCACGCCTTCCTCGGTCTCCGCGATGAGCTGGTCCACCACCGAGGTCAGCTCGCCGGTCCGCTTGAAGGTGGCGAGCTGGCGGTCGGCGCTCGACCCTTCGGCCAAGATTTTGTAGGCGTACTCCACTTCCTTGCGGCTGCCCAGCTCATCGACCACGTCACCGATGAACCACTCCAGCAGCTCGCGGATCAGCTCCGCCGCGGGCAGCTCCTTCTGTTTGCCGAGATCGATGAGCTTGCCGTTCAGCCCGAACCGGACCGCCCGCCATTTGTTCTCCTCGATCAGGTCCGAGGAGTAGTTCCGGAAGGTGATGTTCTCGAGGCGCATCTTCCACAGCTTGGCCACGATAGCCTGCAAAATCGCGGCCACCGAGACCGCTTCCTCCACCCTGGTGCAGACGTCGCAGATCCGGAACTCCAGGGTGGGGTAGTTCCAGTTCGGCCGCACGTCCCACCAGATCTTGGAACCGTTGGGAATACAGCCGGTTGAGGTCAGCGTCTCGAGGTATTGGGCGTACTCGGCCCAGTTGGGCACGATGCGGGGCACGCCGGTCCGAGGAAAGCCCCGAAACACGATGCTGCGGTAGGACTTCAACCCGGTGTTGCGTCCGTTCCAGAAGGGCGAGCTGGTGGAGAGACACAGGATGTGGGGCAGGAAGTAGCGGGAGACGTTCAGGGCGTCGATCAGGAACTCCCGGTCCTCGATCCCGATGTGCACATGGGTGCCGAAGATCAACAGCCGCTGTGCCAGGTCCTGCATGTCCTCCTTCACGCCGAGGTACCGCTCCAGTGGCGTGATCTCCTGCTTGACCCAGGAGGAGAAGGGATGGGTGCCTGCCGCGGCGATCTTGAGACCGTTGCGGGCGGCCAGCTCGATCACCGCGCCGCGCAGGGCCACCAGCTCGGTGCGCACCTCCGCCGGCGTGCGGCAGACCTTGGTGCCGACCTCGACGATGGACTGGTGCAGCTCGGGCTTGACCTGCTCCAGGAAGCGGTGGTCGGCCTCGAGGATCTGAGTGATGTACGAGGTCAGCTCGCGGGTCTTCGGGTCGATGATCTGGTACTCTTCCTCGACGCCGAGCGTGAGCGAGGGGGGCTGCATCCCGGTCTCCTTTCGATCGAATCAGCGCCGCTCGACCACGAAGGTCGGAACGGTGGAGCCGCCGCCGGCGGTGACGTTCAACAGGGCGGCGGTCGAGAGGCGCGTCAGGCATCCTTCCACGTAGTCCCCGTGGCAGACGAACGGGGCGGTATCCATCATCCGGTCGGCGAAGACCGGGCGGCCATCGACCAGGCTCGGGTAGGGCTCCGAGGGGATCGCGACTCGCTCCTGAACGATGTACGGGCTCGCGAGCGATGCCGCAACCGCCTTCTCCCAGCCGGCGTCGTCGGTCGTCCAGCCGAGCACGATGCCGGCCCCGCCGTAATCGTCATTGGGCTTGAGCACCAGGCGCTCGCGGGCGCCCAGGACGTACGGCACCAGATCGACCGCCTTGCCCCCGTGCTCGGTGCGACGCTCCTCCATCACCCGGGTCCACGGGATGTGCGCCGCGATGGACTCGCGCTCCTCGCCAGTGTAGAGCGACTGGTTGCGCTCATCCGACAGCACCGCGAGGCTGGCCTTCTTGTGGAGGATCTTGCAGCGCGGCGGGTTGACCATGCACACCGCCCGGGAGGCCACCGCCTGAAGCAGCGGGGTGTCGATCCCGCAACGCTCCACCAGCTCCGCCAGCAGCACCCGCTTATAGACCAGGCCCACCGGACCGCCCTCGGCGTACAGCCGCCCGTCGCGCAGCTCCATCTCGCGCGGATCGACGATGACGGCCTCGATGCCGACCGCGGCGAAGTATTCCTGGAAGAGGACGAACTCGCTTTGGGTCGGCACCTCGGGCCAATCGACGATCGCCACCCGGGGGATCTCGCGCCGGCCGGCCCACTCCTGATAGGCGTCGAGCAGCACGTGGAGCACGCCGTGCCGGGCGAGCAGCGGCTGGGCCTCGTACCTCCGCCCGAAGGCCCGCATGATCGGCAGGTCGGCGAAGCTCGCGACCAGCGCGTCGTTGTACCCCGCTCCGGCGGGGGTCTCCGCGTTGTACTCGGTCAGCGCCATCGTCCCGGCGTCGTCCATCACGAACGCATCCACCCGCGAGGTCGGGCTCGGCAGGCGCAGGCCCGGGTCGGTCCGGATCAGCCGCTCCTCCCAATCGACCAGCCGGAACTGCTCCCGGAACGTCTGGTCGGCCAGCGCGCGGTCGTAGGTCTTGCCGAAGGCGCGCATCAGGAGCCGCACCCGGCCCTGGAGCAGCCGGTAGTGCGCCAAGGTCATGAACCGGGGACGGAGCACCGTGGCGAGCGGCCGGTCGCCGAACACCAGGCCCCGGCGGCGGAGCTGGTCAGAGAGCATCGCTTCGGACGCCTGGGCCAGCTCGTCGGTCAGCAGCTCGTGGTAATAGGCGATCGCGTCCTGCACGCGGGAGTCCGGCTCAGCGGCTGGCGGTGAAGGCGGCGTCCCACTTGAGCGCGCGGGACTGCCGCCGCGGCTTCTTCGCCAGCTTGATAGCCATGTCGGCCATCGCCTTCACCGTCCACTCGAAGTAGGTCGGGGTAAGCGAGTAGATGTCCATGTCGGGCGCGGGATTCATGAAATCGATCGCGTAGGGCACGCCGTCACGGATGGCGAACTCGATCGAGTTCATGTCGTAACCCAGCGCCTGGACCAGGGTGCGCGCGTCCTGGGCGATCCGCGCCTCCAGCTCGGGCGTGAGGTAGTCCGGCTGCACCAGGTACTTCCGCTCCCGTGGATCGTACGGCATGACCAGGATGTTCTCCTGGCCGATACAGAGACAGCGGACGAACTGCTCCCACTGGATGAACTCCTGCACCACCATGGTGAGGAGCCCGGAGTTGTCGTAGTTGTGGAGCAGCTCCTCCAGCGAGCGGCAGACATACACCTCTTTCCACCCGCCGCCGTGCGCGTCCTTGAGGATGCAGGGCATCCCGATGTCCCGCGCGAGGCGCTCCCAGTCCAGCGGGAACTCCAGGTTGCGGAGGCTCTCGTTGGGGACGATGCCGGGGAGGTACCCCTTGTTGGGGAGGGCGAAGGTCTTGGGCGACGCCACGCCCAGCTTGGTCGCGAGCGTGGCGCCGAAGAACTTGTCGTCGGCGCTCCACATGAAGGGGTTGTTGACGACGGTGACGCCGTCCAGCACCGCCTTCTTCAGGTAGGTCCGGTAGAACGGCACCTCGTGGGAGATGCGGTCGATCAGTACATCGTAGGGGCAGGGCTCCTCCATCGAGGTGGCGCCCATCTTCGCGAACTCCACCTCGACGCCCGCATTCCGCTTGGCCACCTCCTCGATGAACGCGGGAGGGAAGGACCATTCACGGCCGACGACCAGGCCGACTCTTTTCGCCATACAATGCCACTCCGCTCAGGTGACGTGACTCAATCGTGTCCGCCGATGTATTGCCGGACCATTCGCTCCCAGTATGGCCAATCGTGCGCCCAGCCGTCCCAGATCCGCAAGGCGTTGCCGACCCCCTTGCTCCACAGGGTGGCCGACAGCTGCTCGTTGTCCTGGTAGGCCGGGTCGTCCCGGCCGATGGCCAGGATGATGTCCTGCCGGCGCATCGCCTCCAGCCGCCCGTTGTCGTGCTCGTTCCGGAGAAAATCGGGGGGATTGCAGGCATAGACGTTCTGGTCCGAGTATCCGCCGGTGAGCCGCCTGATGTCGTAGGTCCCGCTCATCCCCAGGATGCGGTTCACCAGATGCGGGTGCCGAAGCCCGAGACAGGCCGCGTAGTACGCGCCCAGGCTCGCGCCGGTGGCGATCAGGTAGGGATTGGAGTTGCGGCTCGCGGTAAACGGCAGGACTTCGCTCACCAGGTACTGATCGTACTGGAGGTAGCGCCAGGCCCGGGCGCCGGGATGCAGGTGGTCGCCGTTCCAGGTCTCTCCCGGCAGGTGGTCCAGGAAGAAGAGCTGGATCCATCCATTGTTGATGTGGTCGGCCAGGACCTCGTGCATTCGCCGGTCGATCCACTCGTGGTGGGTGCCCATCGAGGTGGGGAAGACCAGCACTCGCGCGCCGTGGTGTCCGACGACTTCCAGCGCCATCTCCCGGCCGAGCGCCGGGCTATGCCAACGGTGGTACTCGTGGTGCACGGATCACTCGGAAGAAGGAAGAAGAAACGGCAGCGCCGTCCGAAACCGCCTGCTCCAGGCGGCCTCCTCGTGCCTGCCAGCGCGATCCTCCACGAAGCGAAGCAGCCGGCCTGGTTCGTACCCCTTGGCCTGGAGGAGGTCACGCATCCGCCGCGCATCCGCCAGGGTCTCGGCGCCCTCGAGCCGCCCCACGTCGAGGTAGATCCTGCCCGGATGGAAAGGGGCCGGCTCGAGCCGCCCAAAGATAGCTCGCTCAGCGAACCACAGCGACGGACTCAAGGACCCGGCGACGCCGAACGCGTCGGGCCGGGCGAAGAACGCGAACAGGCTGATGAGTCCGCCCATGGACGAACCCACCACGCCGGTGCTCTCCCGCTCGGGACTGGTGCGGAACCGACTGTCTATCAACGGTTTGACCACCTGGGCCAGGAATCCGACGTACTCCTCGCCTCGGCCCTCCGCCCCGTCGGGGCCGTCGAACGGGCTGTACTCCGAGATCCGCTCCCCACCGGCGTTCGGCACGCCCACGGCGATCCCCTCGTGCCCGCGGGCGGCCGCCCAGTCCATGGCGAGGTCCACCCGCCACGATCCGGCGAAGCTCTCCTTGGGATCGAACAGGTTCTGCCCGTCCTGGATGTAGAGCACGGGATATCGCCGTTCGCTGTCGTCGTACGACGGCGGCAGATAGACCCGCAGCTCTCGATTCTCAACCGACACGCGCTCGAGCCGTCCTCGAGGCCGCCGTCTTCTCGCCGTCATCAGTCTTCCGGGATCAGGAGGTGCTGCGGGAGGTCCAGAGCAACGCGCGCAGGGCGATCAGCGCCCGCTCCTGCTGCGCCGTCGATCCGAAGGTGCCGTCCGCCCGTTGGCGGGAGCCCAGCGCGGTCTCCGAGCGCCGGGCGGTGACCTGCGCCTCGGGCGTGGCGGCGGCGAGGAGGGCATCGAGCACCTGGAAGAGGTCGGCGCTGTTCCACTCCCCATCGATGCCCTGGTTCGCGGTCACCAGGTCCACCAGCCGCCGCACGGTGCCGCGATACTCGGCGCCCGCGACCGACAGCGCGTGCAGTCCGGCCACGATCACGTCGGGCGAGAAGTACCCGTTCCACTCGGTCCACTGCTCCGACACCCGGGCCAGGCTCTGGAGGTGATTTTTTATCGATGGCCGTCCGCCGTGCCCTCCCCGCAGCGCGGCGCGAAGCGCGAGGCAGCTGATAGCGAAGCGGGCGGCCGGCTCCACCCTGAACACCTTCCCCGTGGGGAGCGTCACCGGCGCGAGCCGCTCCGCGGGTGGCGCCGGCGCGAAGAAGCCGGCGAGGTAGTGCTGGCAAAGGCGGCGGGAGTGCCGGAGTCGATCGCAGCCGTCGTGGAAGGTGCCCGGCCGGTCCTGCCGGTCGAGCAGCCAGGCCAGCGGACGCGCGACCGCCGGCGAGTGCGCCGGTTCGCCCAGGTCGATCAGCTCGTGCACCCGCCAGATGGTGGGGACCGCGCTGCCGCCGACAGTGCCGTCGGGCCGGAAATCCTTCGAGAGATCCTCCCGAAGCCGGGCCGCGAGCGCCGGATCGCCGGGGTCCGCCTGTCCAATGGCCTGGCGCGCCAGCAGGCCCTGGCGGGTTCGCTCGGGTCCAAAGAAGAGGGCGAGACGGGCGATGGGATCGATCATGAGGGAGCGAGCCGCCAGGCCAGCAGGGCGCCCGCCACCAGGGTACGGACCACGCCGAGGGCGGCGATACCGGGCGGTTCCGAGGGGGGCCATTCCCGAAGCAGTCCGACCAGGCCGAAGACCAGCCACCAGGCGCCCGCGCCCAGGCTGCCGAACCAGAGCGCGCCGAACAGCGTGAGGAGGAGCGCCTCGACCAGAAAGGTCCGTACCCGCCGCAGCTTTCCCTCTCCGCGCGAGCGGCCCAGTTGTGAGGCGACCAGTTCCCAGAGCAGCAGCCACAGCCCCACCGCGACCCAACCCCAGACGAGACGGCTCAGCGCCATCGCGGATTCACCATGAGGCGCGGATGCTGTCGGCGGAGAGCATCCGTCCCCGGCTCATCACGCTCTCGATCGCCAGGGTGTTGCGGATGTCGGCCAGCGGGTCGCGATCCAGCACGACCAGGTCGGCCACCTTGCCCGGCGCGATGAGGCCCAACGAATCGACGCCCAGCAGCAGCGCGCCGTTGCGGGTCGCGGCGGTGATCGCGTCGGACGGCGTCAGCCCCGCGGCGACCAGCAGCTCCATCTCGCGGTGGGCGGCATAGCCGGGGATGAGCATCTGGTTCGCGGCGTCCGTACCGACCGCGATCCGGCCGCCTTGCGCCTGAAAGATCCGGAGAAACTGGTCCTGCACCGGCCGGGAGCGGCGGAACGCGGCGAACTCGCGCTCGGTCCAGCCGGCGCGGACGATCATGTCTTTGACGTTCCAACGGCTCTGCTCCTCCTGGGGAACCGCATGCAGCATCGTGTCGCTCAGGACCGCCGGGTCGTCCAGCCGGCTGAAGGTCTCGTGCAGGACCAGCGTCGGCACCACGATCACGCCCCGTGCAGCCAGCACTCCGGCGACCCGCGAGAGCGAGGCCGAGTCCAGCCCGGCCCAGGCCCGTTCGAACGCGGTCCATCCCCCGAAGAAGGATTGCCGGTGTGCCTGGTAGAGCGGGGAAGGATCGGCCAGCGCCGCCTCCGGGATCCCGCTCAGGTGCTCCAGCGATCCCAGACCTCGTTCGGCCGCCGTCACGGCATCGACCAGTCCCAGGTGCCCGGCGACCCGGAGATTGAAGGTGCGCGCCTCGTCGAGCAGGGCCGCGAGCAGGTTCTTGTCGACCCGGGTGTAAATCTTCACCAGGTCGGAGCCGGCATTCACCAGGCGATCTACCCCGCGGCGCGCCTCCTTGGGATTCCGCGCGGTGATCGCGTCGGGATACGTCGGCGGCACGCCGTCGATCATCGACCCGGCGGAATAGACTCTTGGCCCCGGCCGCCAGCCGCGATTCAGCTCCCGACGCAGCGCCAGTGCGCGGCGGAGGGGGCCGTGGACGTCGCGCACGGTCGTTACGCCCCACGCGAGATACCGCGGCATCGACCACCGGGCGACGCCTGCCAGAGGATCGACCAGGTGCACGTGGCCATCCACCAGTCCTGGCATGATCCAGCGCCCCGTCACATCGACCTCGACCGTTCGCTCCGGGACCTGGAAGTTCGCCAGCGAGCCGACCGACTCGATGCGACCCCGCCGCACCACGATCGCGGAGGCCGCGAGCGGCGGGCCGCCGCTGCCGTCGATCAGGGTCGCGCCGATCAGCGCGACGCCGTCCGGCTCCCGCGAGCGGCACGCGAGGAGCAGACATAGCCCAAAGGCCATGACCGCGCTGTGTTTGCGGAGAAGCATCGGCTCTGCGGGACGAGGTGGTGGAAGGTAGGTAATGTGCGAGCGCCCCGCGAGGGCGGGGCGCTCCGTGATCCTTGACGGCAGCCCTCTCAGCGACCGCGCCGTTTGGGCCGCTTGGCCGCCCGGCGGGCGCTGCGCTTGGCCGATCGCTTGGCCGGCTTCCGGGCGCCGCGTTTAGCCGACCGTTTGGCCGAGCGCTTGGCCGCCTTCTTCCGGACCGCCTTCTTGGCGCCGCGTTTGACCGTCTTCCGCGCCGCCTTCTTGGTAGACCGCTTGGCCGTCTTCTTCGCCGACCGCTTGGCTGCCTTTTTGGCCGACTTTTTCGCGGCTTTCTTGCGGGTCGGCGCTCGCTTCGGGGCGACACGGCTCGGGGCGGCGGAGTCGTTGGAGGATGAGTAGCTGGGTGTAGGCGCGGCCGGCGATGGGGCAGGGGACGGGGCAGGTTCTGTCGGCAGGGGGTCCATCCATCCCGAGCCCGACCAGCCCATCTCCATATAATGAAGGTCGGCCATCTTCGCTCCTTCCGAACGCAGATGCGGCGTAACCCGCCGCCGGTCGCGAGGCAAATACGGCCCGCTCACACGGTCGAGTTAATAACTTGCACAACTTCAAGCCGTCTGCAAGCCTGACGATCAGGCGCTATACTTACCCGACCTCTTTCCCCCATACGGACTCGAAATCGCGGTGATTTTGCATCCGAACCTGCCGGTGCGGATCCTTCGCGCGCCCCCGTTACCCCGGTTGATCGCCGTTCTCGCCGGTACCGTGGCGGCCACCTTCGCCACCGCCGGCCCGCTCCGGGCCCAGGCGGTAGCCGAGCTCCAGGTCACCCCCGAGACCATGACCCTGGCCGTGGGGGAACGACAGACCCTGTTCGCCACCGCCTACGACCGGCAGGGCAACCTCATCTCCAATGCGCGCTTCATCTTCTGGAGCTCGGACACGCTGGTCGCCAAGGTCGGGAAGGACGGCGCGGTGGTGGGCGCCAGCCCCGGGCTCGCCAAGGTGGAAGCCCGGATCCAGGGCCGGCGGGCCTCGACCGCCGTCCTCATCACCGGCAACACCCAGGCGCAGCAGGCCGGGTCCGGGCTCGGCGAGGGCGCGGTCCTGACCCTGGAACCGAACGCCGTGACACTCCTCCCGGGCGAGGGCCGGCTGGTGGAGCCCCGGGCTATTCGGGAGGACGGCACCACGATCCTGCCGGGGCGGGTGAGCTGGAAATCGCTGCGGCCCGACGTGGCGCAGGTGGATTCCATCGGCCTGGTGCTCGGTGTCGCGCCGGGGAGCACCATCATTCAGGCGACCGGCCCCGGCGGCGTCATGGCGACCGCCCCGGTGGAAGTGGCGCCCGCCGAGATCGCGCTGTCGGAGGGCAGAGTCGTCCTGGGTCCCGGCGAGTCCGACACCCTTCGGGTGCTGGTTCCGGGACAGGGCAATCGGGCGATCCGCAGCGGGATCCAGTGGCTGTCGAGCGACTCGACCGTTCTCCGGGTCGGACCCTCGGGGATCGTGAACGCGATCGCACCCGGGAAGGCCGAGGTCGTGGCGATCGGGTTCGGGCAGGAGCGGAGAACCGTGGCGCTGGTCCACCGCGCGCCGACCACGCTGGTAGTGACTCCGCGGCCCGCGGGCGGCGCGATCCAGTTGCCGGTGCGCGGACTCCGCCGGGTCACCGCCGTCGCCGAGGCCTCCGACTCCAGCCCGATTCCCGAGGCGCGGGTCCACTGGGAGGTGGGTGACACGGCGATCGTCGGCTACGATACCAGGCGCGGCGAGCTGCTTGGCCGCGCGCTCGGCGCCACGACCCTGATCGCCCGGATCCACGGCTTCGACCCCGTGGTGTGGAACGTCCAGGTCATCCCCGGCACCCTCACGCTGGACCGCCGGCGGATCGGGATCGGGCTGGGCGAGCGCGACTCGCTGCGGGCCCTGTTGCTGGACGAGGACGGCAAGCCGTTGGGCCCCGCCGCCGAACTCGAGTGGAAGAGCGAGCCGGCCGGCGTCCTGCAGGTGTCGCCCGGAGGGGTGATCGACGGGCTCAAGCCCGGGAAGGCGGTACTCACCGCGGCTGCGCCGTGGGGCAAGAGCGCCGCGGCCGAAGTCTTCGTGGTGGAGGACCTGTTCCTCTCCTCCAATCGGGGCGGCGGCTTCGGCATCTACCAGATCCGGAGCGCGGTCACCGACACAATGCAGCCGGTTCTCTCCGACAGCTTCGGCAACATCCAGCCCGCGCTGTCGCCCGACCGCACCCGGATCGTTTTCAGCTCCAACCGGGCCGGCAGCTACGACCTGTACCTGATGGACGTAGATGGCGGCAACCTTCGCCGGCTCACCACCGATCCCGGCACCGAAGGCGAGCCGGTCTGGATGCCGGACGGCTCGCGGGTCATCTATGCCGCCACACCGAAGGGCGGCCAGCCCCAGATCTACGCGCTCGGCGCGGACGGCAAGCCGGCCCAGGCACTCACGGCCCTGCCCGGCGCGAACCAGTCGCCCGCGATCTCCGCCGACGGGAAGACCCTGGCGTACGTCTCGACCCGGGATGGCAACCAGGAGATCTATCTGATGTCCGTCGGTGGCAGCGACCCGCGCCGGGTCACTCAGACCGAAGGCCGCGAGTCGCTCCCCCGGTTCCTCCCGAACGGCGACCTGCTCTTCGCGGTCGAGCGGGGAGGAAAGTCCAAGGGGTCGCAGGTCGTGCGCCTCGCCGGCGCGCAGGGCCAGGGCCAAGTGGTGGTCGAGACCGAACAGCCGGTCGCGGGACTCGCGGTGGCCCGGGACGGCCGCCGGATCGCGTACGTGGTCGGCAAGCTCACCGACGCCAGGAAGGGGAAGGCGGAGTTCAACCTGTTCGTCCTTCCGCTCGCGGCCGGCAGCGCCCCGGTCACGGTCAGCCTGCGTCCGGGCGAGCACGTGCTGAGTCCGGCGTTCTAGCTTCGCCGCCGGCGACGATGCGGGCCCTCACGCTGGTCGGGACCGGAGGCCTGGACGATCTCCGGCTGCTCGAGGTTCCCGCGCCGGCGATCGCGGCTCCGGACGAGGTGCTGGTCCGGATCCGCTGCGCGGCGCTCAACCGCCTCGACCTCTGGATGACGGGCGGGCTGCCCAACGCCAAGACCTCGTTCCCCCACGTGGTCGGCTCCGACGGCGCCGGCGAAGTCGAGGCAGTGGGGCCGGCGGCGGGCAAGTGGAAGCCGGGCGACAGGGTCCTGATCAACCCCGGCATCTCCTGCGGCCATTGCGCGGCCTGCCAGGAAGGCGAAGAATCCCTCTGCGCCAACTACGCCATCATGGGCGAGCACGTGGCGGGGACGGCGGCGGAGCTGGCGGTGGTCCCGGCCGCGAATCTCGCCCGGATCCCGGACGGCATGTCATGGTCGGAGGCCGCGGCCTTCCCCCTCACCACCCTGACCGCCTGGCGGATGCTGACCAACCGGGCGAGGCTCAAGGCGGGGGAGACGGTGCTGATCTGGGGCGTCGGCGGCGGAGTAGGGATGGCCGCGCTCCAGATCGCGGTCCACCTGGGCGCCGGGGCGATCGTCACCAGCGGCTCCGACGCGAAGCTGGAGACCGCGGTCCGGCTGGGCGCCGCGGTCGCGGTGAACCATCGCACCGCCGACGTGGTGGCGCAGGTGCGGAGCGAGACCGGCGGGCGCGGCGCGGACGTGGTGGTCGATTCCGTCGGCGAGGCGACCTGGACCAACTCCTTCCGTGCGCTCCGCCGCGGCGGCCGGCTGGTGATCTGCGGCGCCACGACCGGGCCGGCCGTCTCACTCGATCTCCGCCGCCTGTTCTGGCATCAGTGGGACATTCTGGGCTCGACCATGGGGAACCGCCGGGAGTTTGCCGAGATCGTCCGCCTGCTGCACGAGGGCAAGCTCTGGCCGGTGGTGGATAGCGTGGTGCCCCTCGCGGACGGCGTCGCGGCCTATCGCCGGATGCAGCGAGGCGAGCAGACTGGCAAACTCGTGATCGAGGTGTCGCCGTGAACGAACTCTGGGAGCGCCTCCTGATCGGCGCCGAGCAGATCGGCAGCGTGGTGCCCGCCCTCGTCGGCGCCGGCGTGATCATGCTGACGGGATACTTCCTCGCCCGCCAGGTGCAGCGCTGGGCCGACGACACGCTGAAGCGGGTCGATTTCAACCGGATGGCCGCGGCGGGCGGGCTCGACGAGGTCGTGGGCCGGACCGGCTCCCGGCTGGACCCGGTGCGCGCGCTGGCGAAGCTGGTATTCTGGCTGGTGATGCTGGTGGTGATCCTGCTCGCGAGCACGGCGCTCGGCCTGGAGAGCATCAATCAGATGTTCGGGATGATGCTGGCGTTCATCCCGACCCTGATCGCCGCGATCGTCATCATCATCCTCGGCATGATCGTCGGGGAGTTCGTGCGGGGACTGATCCTCGCCTCCGCCGGCGGCGTCGCCGGTGTGCCGACGGTGGCGAAGGTCGCCAAGAGCGCGGTGATCGTCATCGCGATGTTCATGGCGCTGCAACAGGTCGGCGTCGCCGAGGAGATCGTCACCGCCGCCTTCACCCTGATCCTCGGCGCGGTGGCGCTGGCGGTCGGACTGGCGTTCGGCCTGGGGAACCGGGACCTGGCGGGAGAGATCACCCGGCGGTGGTACGAGGAGGGGCAGCGCCGGGATCGTCGGAGCTCGGACCGGCACGGGCCGAACACGCCGCCGGGAGGGGAGCCGCCGATATTGGATTGACGAGAGGCGGGCAGACGGGCGGGCGGGCAGACGGGCAGGGGTGTGGAGACTCGGATAGGTGTCATCCCGAGCGCAGCGAGGGATCTTGTGTGGCCGAGTTCGAAGCCGGCCGGCAAGATCCCTCGCTGCGCTCGGGATGACAGCCCCGCTGCTCCACCCGCCTGCCGGCTCCCCGGCTCGCCCGCCTGCCGGCCCGCCAGCCCGTCTGCCCGTCTGCCCGCCTACTTCAGCCTATACCTCCCCACCGTCCGCGTCCCGTCATCGTTCTTGATCGACGCGTAGATCGCCCCGCTGGATCCAAACCCCGCCAGCGTCGCACCGGCGGGGAATTTCACCTCTCGCCGCCACGCTCCCTTCCGGTCGAACACGTCATAGACCAGCGGCGCCTCCTCCTGGCTCCGAGGGCGCTGGAGCCACACTTCGCCATTGGGCCGGCCGAGGGCGAAATCGAAGGGCGGCTTCGTCGCGGCGAATGGGTACTCGATGGACAGATCCTGTGGCATGCCGTACTGCTTGCCCTGCTCCCGTACCTGGGCCAGCACTCGATCCTTATCGGCCTGGGTCACCGGTTGCCCGGTGAACTTGCGGTTCTGGCCGATGCTCCACTTCCCGTCGGCCTCCCGCCAATCGACCCGGTTCTCCCGGCCGCGCGCGACCCAGGCGCTGCCGTTGGCTAGCACGCCGAAAACGTCGTTCGGGGCGAAGACGGTCGCCGCTCGCTGCCGCTGCTCGCCGAACTTGGCCTCGCCGAACTCCGGCGTCGCGAGGCGCGCCACCGTATCGACCTTGCCCTTCTCCAGATGGATCCGCAGTACGGGAATGCTGTCCGGCACCCGGGGATCGCCAGGGGGAGGATCCAGCACCGACTTGTAGTCGATCTTGTAGCCGTGCCCCACGGTGTCATACACCAGGATCGGCGTGGCGCCCCCCACTTCCGCCACCGACAACACCCGGATCGGCTTGCCGGCGGTACTCCAGAGCGTGGTCCGCACCGCGCTGAAATCGACCAGGGCGACGGTGTCGCCACCCAGCCGCACGACCCACCCCGGGAACTTGTACTCGCCCGGCGCCGCGTCCTTCTTGATCTCGCCGACCTTGGAGCCGAGCGTGTCGATCTTGCCGCCGCCGAACGCCGCGGCGAGAAAGACCTTCTCGCGGGTGTCCGCGAACGCCACCCGCCCGGTGTCCAGCTCGACCACGTTGCTCAGCTGGCCGAAGCTGGTGGGCAGGCGGGCCTCGAGGGTCAGACCGCCTTGGCTTTCGGTGCTTTCCGCCTTCGAGCACGCGCCCAGTCCGAGGATTCCGGCGGCGAACAGCAGTAGAGCCGGCTTCATTGCGCTCCTCCGGCAGCGGAATCGCTGCCTGCGGGGGGAATGGGGAATCCGATGAAGCGGGTCCCCTCCTGCACCCGCTCGGCGACGAGCGCCTCTTCGGCGCCCACCGCCACGATACGCCCGTTGCCCGGAACCCGGATGTCCCGAATCAGGTGTCCGGCCCGATCGACCTCATGGTAGCGGCGCGCCGAGTCGACTGGGGCGCGGCTCTTCTCCAGCCACACGGTGTTGGCGGGGGAGGTGAGTGCGGCTTCGAAGGGAGGCTTCACCGCGGCGAAGGGCAGCTGTTCCGCGGTGGCGCGCAGCTCGGGCGGGAACTTGCGGTAGAACAGTTCGCGGTCGTACTGCGTGACCTCCAGCACCCGATCGGGAAGAGCATCGCCCTCTTCCCACTCGCCGTCGGGCGAGCGCCAATCTACCCGATTCTCCGTCACCCGCGCGACCCAGACCGAGCCGTCGGTGAGCACGCCCCACTGGTCGGTGCCGCTGAGCGCCCGCGGCTCGAACCGCCGGCCCGCGTCTCCCGCCACTTCCGCGAGATCGAGCGGGGTGAGCCGGGCGAGGGTGTCGAGCTGCTCGAAGCCGGAAGTCGCCGCCACCACGGCCGCCGAATCCCGGTTGCCGCTCCCGTCCGGCCCCGGCGGGGGCTTCAACTCGGCGAACCAGCGGCCCGTGCGGTCTCTCGCCTCCGGCAGCGCGCCGCGAGTCCTGGACGGCGCCGGAAGGGCGCGAATGAACCGGCCGTCCGGCCCCCAGAGACTGATACGGCGGAGCCCCCAGTCCCCCACGTACAGCGAGTCGCCGGCGCGAAAGGCGGTGGCGGGGTTCCGGATCTCCTTGGTCGCTTTGCCGCCCAGCGGCGCGATGCGCCGCGCACCCAGGTCGATCAGACCCACGGTCACGTCGAGCGGCGCGACCACCGCCCAGCGGCGATCGCCCAGCCACTCCGCGTCGATGACCTCGGCGTATCCGGTGGAGACGGTGTCGGGCCCGGCGGCCAGCGTTACGATGGGGGGAGGAGGCGCGGCATCGCCGCAGGCGACGAGCAGCAGGGGGAGCAGGAGACCGAGGCGGCAGGCGGGCATGGGCAGGAATGTAATGGCCCGCCGCCCCTGTCCCTTAACGCGAAATCTCTACCGCAGAATCTCTTCGAACAGGGTCAGCGCCCGGGGGTCGTCGCTCTGGCCCAGCCAGAACAAAGCCGTCTTCCGGAGCTCCGCGTGCCGGTTGGAGCGGGCGATCTTGATCAGCGCGGGCACGCCCTCCTCGGACGGCCGCTGCGACAGCGCGAACACCGCCTGCTTCCGGATCTCGATGTCCTCGCCCCCGGTCACCAGGGAATCGAGGCCCTTGGTGGCCTCTTCCCCCGCCGCCTGCCCCAGCCAGAACACCGCCTGCTTCCGGGTGTCTTCCCGGATCCCCTCGTCCTTCGCTATCCGGAGGAGCTGGGGCCACACCACCACGCTGTCCGCCAGCGTCGCCGCAGTGATCAGCTCGCCGCCGTTGTCGTTATCCACCTGGGGAGCGAGCGCCAACAGGACATCGACCGCTTCGCGCGCCTGGACCGTGCCTAGGTCGGTCACCCGCCCGCCGGACTGCCGCCAGCGCCCCCCGACGTAGATCTGGGTGTCCCGTATCCGGCCGCCGGACTTCTTGAGCGACACCCGCACCGGGCCGTGCTCGCAATCGCTCTCCCACTCGTCGGTGACGTCGTCGCCATCCATGACCGTGATGCTGCCGGGGCCGCTGCTGCAAACCCCCTCGCGCGCCGCGAAGCTGAGCCGCACGGTCCCGTCTCCCGCATCACGAATCCGCTGGGCCAGTCCCTGGGCCGCGAGAGGCGCCGGGAGCAGTGCCAGGGCCGCGACGGCCCACCAGTTCGTACGCATGGGCTGCCTCCTCACGGTTGCTCGATGATCTGCTGGAGCGCCTCGGCGGCGCGGGGATCGTCGCTCTGGCCCAGCCAGAACAGCGCCTTCTTCCGCAGCTCGCTGTCGGGATCCTTCCGCGCGATCTCCAGCAGCTTGTCGACGGCCGCCGTCTCATCCCGCTGGGAGTAGACGAAGATGAGCTGGTCCTTCATCTCGCGGTCGTCGAAGGCGTTGTAGAGCGAGGTCAGCTCCGCCAGCGGCGCGTCGCCCTGGCCGGCCCAGAATAGCGCCTGCTTCCTCAGCTCGATCGACTGGGTCCGGTCCCGCGCGACCGAGACCAGCCACTTGCCGGCCTCGGCGCCGCCACCCTGGGACACGGCGAAGAGGATCTTGTTCTGCAGCTCCTGGTTCTTGACCCGGCCGTAGAGCTCGCGGAGATAGGTGAGGCTCTCCTTGCCGCCGCTCTGCCCGATCCAGAACACGGCCTGTTCCCTCAACTCCTGCGGGGCATCGGTCCGCTCGGCGAAGGCGCGGAGCGACTGCCGGGCCTTGGGGGCATCCTGCTGCGAGAGGGCGAAGATCGCCTTGTCCTGGATCCGGCGGTCGGTCGAGGTCCGCAGGATCGAGTCGAGCGCCGAGACGGCCCGATCCGAGCCGACCTGCGAGAGCCAGAAGATCGCCTGCTCCCGCACCTCCACATCCGGGTCCTTGCGCGCGGTCTCCAGCAGGATGTCTTCGGCGCCTTCGGCATCGCCCTGCGCGATCAGGAACACCGCCTTCCTCCGCAGGCAGACCGAGGCCGCGTCGCGCCGGGCGAGGACCTTCTGGAGGATCGGCCGGGCCTTGTCGCCGTCCATGTGAATCAGCGCGTTGAGCGCGGCGACCTTCATGTCGTCGTCGTCCTCGGCGCAGCGGTCGTCGCCGTGCATCGCATGGTCGGGCGGCACCGGCGGCACGGGGGGGACGGGGTGCGTCGGAGGGACCGGCGGCGTGGGCGGTGTGGCCACCGACTGCGCCGACTTCGTGACGTAGGCGCGCGCCTCCGGGTCGCCATAGCGCCGCGCCAGCTCGCCCTGGATCCGTTCCTCGAGCGCCGCAGTGTCGCCCTTCGTGGCGGCGTCGGGGTATTTCGACTTCTGCTGCTTGAGCGACGCCAGCGCGGTCTTGAGGTCGGACTTTCCGCCCAGACGATAGAGGGCGAACGCCTGCCAGTACAGCGCGTCCGGGGCGTACCCCGACTTGGGGAATCGGGCGTTGATCTGGGCGAAGAGGTCAGCGGCGACCCGGAAGTTCTGCTGGTTCAGCGCCTCTCTCGCAGCCCGATACACCGAGTCGGCGGGATCACCCTGGAGCCACGGCTCGCGCGGCGCTTCCGCCGGCTCGATCGCCGAGCCTTGCACCAAGGCGGGGCCGAGCAGCGCGTCCGACGGCGGCGACCACCAGGTGCCGGTGCCGAGCGCTGCCGCCAGCGCGACTCCGAGTTGGATCCGGTACATCACGAAGCTCCTTGGTTCAGGGCCGTGCCCGCGGGCACGGCGGTGCGTAGCCTGGGCATCACGTTGCCCCGTTCCATGCCATCACGAATCAGCCGCAGGTCTTCGGTTCTCGACCGCGGCGACAGCTGGGCGATCTGCGCCAGCACGAGCTCGAGGTCCTCCAGGAGGAGCCGGGTCTTCCGGTCGGTCGCCGCCGGGGAGTCGAGCAGCAGCCGGTTGCTGGCGAGGAGCTGCCGGGCCGACGCGGAGGCCAGCTCCTGGCTGCCCGGCTGCTCCAGCGAAGCGCGGAACAGCGTCAGGAAGGCTTCCGACTGGCCGAGGTGCTCCTGGGCGGCGAGGCGATAAGTGGTCGAGTTCGCCGACGGCTCTTCCCAGCCCGCCGTCTCAGGCGCGACCGACAGCCGCCCGATCCCGATCCCCACCGCGAGCACCGCGGCCGCCGCGGCCGCGCTCACGCCCGCCCACCAGGTCCGCCGTCTCCGAATCGGCAGCACCTTCACCTCGGCCGGCTCGACCACCTGCCCGCCGGCCCGCCTGGCCGCCGCGATGGCCTCCCACATCTCCTCGCGCGGCGTCTCGGGCGGGGCGTTGTACGCCTTGGCCGCTTCCCGGATCCGCCAATCCAGCTCGTTGTCGCTCATTGCTCCCGATCTTTCGCGAAGTCGGCCAGCGCCACCCGGAGCTTGGCCCGGGCCCGAAAGAGCTGCGCCTTGGAGGTCCCGGATTGAACCCCGAGCGCCAGGCCGATTTCCTCGTGGGTAAATCCTTCCACGTCGTGCATCACGAACACCGCCCGGTAGCCGTCCGGAAGACCCTCGATCGCCTCCGCCAACCGGACCTTCAGGTCCGGATCCGCCTCTCGGGGCGTGAACCCAATCGGGGGGGCATCATCCAGCGCGACTTCCCGCTCCCGAAATCGCTTCGCCTTCCGGAGCCCGTTGAGCGCGACCGACATCGCGATTGAGCAGATCCAGGTCGAGAGCGCCGCTTCCCTGCGGAAGTCTCCCAGCTTCTGGAACGCCCGGATGAAGGTCTCCTGGACCCAGTCCTGGGCCCGGTCGAGGTCGCCCGCCATCCGATAGACCAGGCGGAAGACGCGGTCCACGTGCGCGTCGTAGAGGGCCCGCTCAGCGCTCGGATCACCGGCCAGAACTCGATCGATCAGCTCAGCTTCGGTCACAGGCTCCGGCGCGTAGGGGTCTTCGATGATCCGGTCATGGGACAACGATGGTCCGGAAAGGGTTGGCCGGGATCCCGGAGGCAACCTTCCGGGTTTGGGATGCATCTCAGGGTACGTAGCGAAACGGTCGGATGCTTCACAACGAGACGTTCTGGAGTGTGCAAGATGGTGCAACTGCTGCGGCGCGAGCCGGTGATGGAATATGAGCTTCGGGACGCGAACGGTCGGTCCATCGGCCAGGTGATCGCCCCCGTCTCCGCACCACGGACCGGTCCGGGAGCGGCCACCGTCCTCCTGGTCCGCCACCGCCGCCGGACGACCTGCGCCGAGGTCTGCTCAGCCGCCTAAGACAATCACCTGAAACGATTCGGCCCCCGTCCGGGTAGTGCTGGGACTATTTTCCCCTTCCCTCACACCCGGGCGGTCGTTCATGCGTGGTGCTTGGCCTTTCGCGATCGTGGTGCTTTCCCTTGCCGCGGCCTGCGGCGGCTCCACCTCTACGACTGCCCCTGAGACCCCGGCCCCCCGGGGAGCCACCACGTCCGAGATCACCTCAGCCGAGCTGCGGCAGCGGATCTCGATCTTCGCCGACGACTCAATGCAGGGCCGGCGGGCGGGCACGCCCGGCAACGCGAAGGGGAATGCCTACATCGCGAGCGAGGTCCAGCGTCTGGGGCTCCGACCCGCCGGCGACGGCGGCACCTTCTTTCAGAAAGTCCCCCTCTCCAGCTACGCGGTGGATTCCGCCAAGGCCACCCTCCGGACGGGGTCGGGCGAGCTGGTGTTGTGGAAGGACTACCACCCTTACCAGGCGCAGTTCGAAGTTCCCGCCCGCCCCATCAACGGGTCGCCGGTGATCTTTATCGGCGGCCCGGCCGATAGCGCCTCGCTGCCGTCCCGCGAGGAGCTTCAGGGGAAGGTCGTGGTCTACAACAGCGGCTCGTCGGGCAACAACCTCGGCGCCCCGGACCTGAGCCCTCCGGCGCGGCTGGGGCTGGTCTCCGGCATCGCTGTGACCGGGGTAGATACCCTCATCTCGACGTTCGAGCAGGTGTTCCGGACGCCGCGCCTGGTGGTGAAGGAGAACCTGGCCGTCCCGCCCGGGATAACTCAGCCGCGCCTTCTCATCCTGCCGACCGCCAGCGTGCCCAAGCTGTTCGGCAAGCCGCTGGACCAGCTCAAGCCGGGAGACACCGGTCCGGCGATCCAGGGCGAGGTGGCTTTCGACGAGAGTGACCTCGGGGCGACCAACGTGGTGGCGGTGGTGGAGGGATCGGATCCCGCGCTCCGCGGCGAGTACGTGGCGCTCGGCGCCCACAACGACGCCATCGGCATCGTGCCCGCGGTGGACCACGACTCGCTCCGGGCGTACAACACCGTGATGCGGCCCCGCGGCGCGAATGACTCGCCGGGGGAACCCACCGCCGAGCAGGCAACGCGCATCAAGGCGCTGGTGGACAGCATGCGGAAGCTGCGGCCCGCGCGGCTCGACTCGATCGTGAACGGCGCCGACGACGACGGGTCGGGCTCCATGGCGCTGCTGGAGATCGCCGAGGCGGTCTCCAAGAGCAACCAGCGCCCCAAGCGCTCGCTGCTCTTCGTGTGGCACACCGGCGAGGAGTCGGGGCTTCAGGGATCCAAGTGGTTCACCGACAACCCGACGGTCCCGCGCGACTCGATCGTGGCGCAGATCAACACCGACATGATCGGCCGCGGCGGGCCCAAAGACGAATCGACCCGCGACCCGTCGTACATCCAGGTGATCGGCTCCCGCCGGCTCTCCACCGAGCTGGGCGACTTGGCCGAGGCGGTGAACCGGGACGGCAAGTTCAACTTCACCTTCGACTACAGCTACGACACCGACGGTCACCCCGACAACTTCTACTGCCGCAGCGACCACTACATGTACGCCCGGTACGGCATCCCGATCGCGTTCTTCAGCACCGGCGGGCACCGGGACTACCACCAAGTGACCGACGAGATCGAGTTCCTCGACTTCGACAAGTACGCCCGGGTGGTGCAATACGTCCGGGCGGTGGCGGAGCGGGTGGGGAACCTCGACCACCGGCCGCTGGTGGATAAGCCGAAGCCCGATCCGAACGCGCCGTGTCAGCAATAGGGCGGGCAGGCGGGCAGGCGGGCGGACGGGCAGGGCGGTAGCGAAAGCGTGTACTTCATCCCGAACGAAGTGAGGGACCTTGTCGGCCGGAGCTCGAACTCGGCCAGCAAGGTCCCTCGCTTACGCTGGGGATGAAATACAGCAGTGCCCCGCTGCGAGGGATCCTGCTGGGCCGAGTTCGAAGCTGGCCGGCAAGATCCCTCGCTGCGCTCGGGATGACAGCACTGACAGCGCCGCTCACGCCCGGCCTGCCCGCCTGCCCGCCGGCCCGTCCGCCCGCCTAACCTCTTGTCCGAACTCACTTTCCACCACCACTTTCCCGTTGCGTCCCGGACCCGCCCCCGGCTATATTCCGAAGGTTGTCCGTAACACCACCACCCCCTGGCCCTCCCTCAGCACACGACGGCTATGACCGCACCCAACTCGCGCGAACGGATCCTGCCCCGCCTCATCGAAGAGGAGATGCAGCAGTCGTTCATCAACTACTCGATGAGCGTCATCGTCTCCCGGGCCCTGCCGGACGTGCGAGACGGGCTGAAGCCGGTACACCGCCGGATCCTGTACGCGATGAACGAGCTGGGGCTGGTGCCGGGGCGGCCGTACAAGAAGTCGGCGACGGTGGTGGGCGACGTGCTGGGCAAGTACCACCCGCACGGCGACAGCTCGGTCTATGACGCGCTGGTCCGGATGGTCCAGGAGTTCTCGCTCCGCTATCCGCTGATCGACGGGCAGGGCAATTTCGGCTCGGTGGACGGCGATCCGGCCGCGGCCTACCGGTACACCGAGGCGCGGCTCACCCGGATCGCGCTCGCGATGCTGGAGGACATCGACAAGAACACCGTCGATTTCCAGTCCAACTTCGACGACCGGCTCCGGGAGCCGACGGTCCTCCCCTCAAAGATCCCCAACCTCCTCGTCAACGGCTCCAGCGGCATCGCGGTCGGCATGGCCACCAACATCCCGCCGCACAACCTGCGCGAGGTGGCCAAGGCGGTCGAGATGCTGATCGACAGCCCCGACTCGTCCATCGCCGACCTGCGCAAGGTCATCAAGGGGCCCGACTTCCCCACCGGCGCCTTCATCTACGGCCGGGAAGGGATCAAGGAGGCGTACGAGACCGGGCGCGGCCGCGTGATCATGCGGGCCCGGGCCCAGATCGAGGAGAAGGAGACCACCGGCCGCTCCCAGATCGTGGTGACCGAGATCCCCTACCAGGTCAACAAGGAAAACCTGGTCAAGGCCATCGCCGAACTGGCGATGGAGAAGAAGATCGAGGGCATCAGCGGGGTGAACGACGAGTCCGACAAGGACGGCATGCGGGTCGTCATCGACCTCAAGCGCGATGCCATCCCCAACGTGGTGCTGAACCAGCTCTACAAGCACACCACGATGCAGTCGACCTTCGGCGTCATCATGCTCGCCCTCGACAAGGGCGCGCCCAAGGTGATGAACCTGAAGGAGCTGCTGGAGCGGTACATCGAGCACCGGCACGAGATCATCGTCCGGCGGACCCAGTTCGACCTCGAAGCGGCGCAGGCGCGGGAGCACATCCTCGAAGGTCTCAAGATCGCCGTCGACAACATCGACGAGGTCATCAAGATCATCCGGGGCTCGGACGACACGCCCGAGGCCGACGCGAAGCTCCGCAAGCGGTTCGGGCTGAGCGAGAAGCAGAGCGACGCCATCCTCAACATGCGGCTGGCCAAGCTCACCGGGCTCGAGATCGACAAGCTGGAGGCCGAGCTGAAAGAGGTGCGCTCCACGATCAAGGACCTCAAGTCCATCCTGGCCTCCAAGCCGAAGCGGATGACCATTCTCAAGACCGAGATGGCCGAGGTCGTCGAACAGTTCGGCGACGACCGCCGGACCGAGATCGTAGCCGACCAGGGCGAGTTCACCGTCGAGGACTTGATCGCCGAAGAGGACATGGTCATCACCATCTCCCACACCGGCTACATCAAGCGGATCCCGGTGAGCACCTACAAGAAGCAGCGGCGCGGCGGCCGGGGGCTCAACGGGGCCGACCTGAAGGAAAACGACTGGGTCGAGCACCTCTTCATCGCCAGCACCCACGACTACCTGCTCTTCTTCACCGACACCGGCCAGCTCTACTGGCTCAAGGTCCACGAGATCCCGCAGGCGGGCCGCGCGGCGCGGGGCAAGCCGGTGGTCAACTGCATCGCCATCAAGCCGACCGAGCAGGTCGCGGCGCTGGTGCCGGTGCGGGAGTTCACCGACGACAAGTGCCTGGTCTTCGCCACCCGCCAGGGCACGGTGAAGAAGACGCTGCTGTCGGCCTACGGGAACGTGCGGACCAACGGTATCTGCGCGATCAACATCGAGAAGGACGACGTCCTGATCGACGTGCAGGTCTGCGACGCCAACAGCGACATCGTCCTCGCCACCGGCGACGGGATGAGCATCCGGTTCCACCAGGGCGACGTGCGGGAGATGGGCCGGGCCACCACCGGTGTGAAGGGCATCGAGCTGGACAAGGGCGACGCGGTGATCGGCATGGTCGTCGTCCGGCGAGACGCCACCCTGCTGGTGGTGAGCGAGAAGGGCTTCGGCAAGCGCTCCGAGCTGGTTGATTACCGGGTCCAGAAGCGGGGTGGGAAGGGGATCATCACCCTCAAGAAGACCGACAAGACCGGCTCCATCGTCGCGCTCAAGGAAGTGATCCCCGACGACGAGCTGATGATGATCACCCGGCACGGGGTCATCATCCGCCTGCCGGTGGACGGCATCCGGGTCATCGGCCGGAACACCCAAGGGGTCAAGGTGATGAACCTCGACGCCGGCGACACGGTGGTGGATGTCGCCCGGGTGGTGAAGGAGGACGAGGGCGGCGCGGAGGAAGCCGCAGCCGGCGACGCTGTGGCCCCGACCGTGGCAGAGGAGTAGCCCCAGCCCCATGCCGCTCACCGCCGACCCGGCGGCCGCCGTCACGCTGGACGACGTGCGCGCCGCGGCGCGCACGGTCGAGGGCGTGGCCGTCCGCACCCCGCTGGTCGAGGTGCCCGCGCTGACGGAGCGCGCGGGCGTGACGGTCGCGCTCAAGTGCGAGCAGCTCCAGCCGATCGGGGCCTTCAAGATCCGCGGCGCCTACAACGCGCTCTCCCGGATCGCGAAGAACGGCGCCCGCGGCGTCGTCACCCAGTCGAGCGGCAACCACGGGCAGGCCATCGCCTACGCGGCCAAGCTGTTCGGCATGCGCGCCGTGGTCGTGATGCCGGCCTCGACGCCTCAGATCAAGGTGGACGGCGTCCGGCGGCACGGCGGCGAGGTCGTCTTCGCCGGCGCGGTCCGCTCGCTGGAGCAGCAGCAGCGGGCCGAGCAGATCGAGCGGGACGAGGGGTTGGCGATGATCCCGCCGTTCGACCACCCCGACGTGATCGCGGGGCAGGGCACCTGCGGGCTCGAGATCGTGGAGCAGCGGCCCGACGTCGATACGGTGCTGGTGCCGGTGAGCGGCGGCGGCTTGCTGGCCGGGGTTTCCATCGCGGTTACCGGTCTCAAGCCGGCAGCCCGGATGGTGGCGGTCGAGCCGGCGGGCGCGCCCAAGCTCTCGGCGGCGCTGGCGGCCGGGTCGCCCCAGACCCTGGAGCGGACCGAGAGCATGGCCGACGGGTTGCTCACCCGCTCGATCGGCAAGCTCACATTCCCTATCATTCAGCGGCTGGTCCGCGAGGTGGTGCAGGTGACCGAGGACGATATCGCCGCGGCGGTGCGATTCCTCCACCGCGAGGCCGGACTTCGGGTCGAGCCCTCCGGGGCGGTCACCACCGCCGCGATCCTCGCCGGCCGCACTTCGCTTTCCGGTCCGACGGTAGTGGTGGTGAGCGGTGGCAACGTGGATCCCGATCTCTTTCAGCGGCTGGCCGAATGACCATCGCTCCCAAGATCCTCGTCGCCGACGACGACCAGGCGCTCTCCCGGACGCTGTCCTGGATCCTGAAGGAGAACGGCTACGAGGTGCTCACCGTCCCCGGCGGCGAGCACCTGTTCGACCATCTGAGTGCCGAGCAGTTCGACCTCCTCCTGCTCGACATCATGATGCCGAAGGTGGACGGGCTCCAGCTCCTCCAGCGGGTCAAGGCCGACCCCCGGTTCAAAGACCTGCCGGTCCTGATGATCTCCTCCATGCCGCCCGAGGAAGCCACGGTCCGCTCCCTCGGCCTCGGCGCTTCCGACTTCATCCCCAAGCCGTTCCGGGTGCGCGAGCTGCTGGCCCGGGTGAAGGCCCACCTCCGCGCCGGCCGCGAGCTGAATCAGGCCCGGGCCGAGGCGCGGTCCCGGTCGGAGATGATGGAGATCCTCCAGGAGGTGACCGCCTCCCTCAAGCCGGAGGAGATCTACCAGATCCTGGTGCGCCGGGTGGCCCAGGGGCTCAACATCTCGCGCTGCTCCATCATCATCGCGGGGCCGGACGACGACCATGGAACGGTGGTGGCGGCGTTCGAGAACCCGATGCTCCACAACCTCGCGGTGGACCTCCGCCGGTATCCCGAGATCCAGCACTCGCTCACCACCGGCGAAGTGGTCCTGGTGCGCGACGTCCTGACCGATCCGCTGTTCGAGGGGATGCGGGCCATCTGGGAGTCCGAGGGCCGTCCGGTGCCGGCCCGCTCGGCCATCGCGATCCGGTTCTCGCTCCGGCAGCAGCCGGCGGGCGTCTTCTTCCTCCGCAACACCGACGGCGACGCCCCGCTCAACGAGCAGGACGTCCAGTTCGCCGAGCAGGTCATCAACGCCGCGGTCGCGGCGCTGGAGAAGGCCTACGACCTGGAGAACGCGGTCATGGGCCAGGAGCAGATGCGGCACCTCGCCGAGACCGACCCGCTCACCAACTGCTTCAACCGCCGGGCGCTGATGGAGAAGCTGGAGCAGGAGATGGATCGCGCGGCGCGCTACGCCACCATGCTGACCGGCATGATGATCGATATCGACAACTTCAAGCAGATCAACGACACCTACGGCCACCTGGTGGGCGACAAGGTGCTCAAGCAGCTCTCCTCGCTGCTCAAGCGGGAGCAGCGCTCGGTGGACATCGTCGCCCGCTACGGCGGCGAGGAGTTCGTGGTACTCCTGCCGGAGACCACCAACACCGAGTCGCGCAATTTCGCCGAGCGTATCCTGCGGCGGGTGGCCACCCACGACTTCGGCGAGACCGGCAGCGCGGTCCGGGTCACCATCAGCATCGGAATCGCCTCCTACCCCGACGAGCGGGTCAGCGACGGCGAGTCGCTGCTCAGGCTGGCCGACACCCACCTCTACCGGGCCAAGACCGACGGCCGAAACCGGTTCCGGGATTGAGCGTCCGTCGCTGTCCCCGGTGCGGCCAGAGCTACCCGGCGCCGGCGCGGTACTGCGTGAATGATGGGAGTCCGTTGGTAGAGGAAGAGGCGGGCGGGCGGGCAGGCGGGCAGCCGGGCAGCTCTACCGCGACGACAGTGCCCCGGCGGCCCGTCAGCCCGCCTGCCCGACTGCCCGCCGCTGACCCTGCCCCGCCTGTCCCTGACGCCCTCCGCACCCTCTCCGGCCAAGTCCTCGACCGCCGCTACCAGATCATCAACCGGCTCGGCGAGGGCGGGATGTCCTACGTCTATCGCGCCGAGGAGATCGAGACCGGGCGGATCGTCGCGCTCAAGATCCTGCTGCCCCGGCTGTCCCGGGATCCGGCCTCGGTCGAGCGGCTCCGGCGCGAGGCGACGATCGCGATGCGGCTGGACCATCCCAACGTCTGCCCCATCCTCCGGCTGGGCGAGTCACCCGAGCGGCTGATCTACCTGGTGATGCCGTTCCTCGAGGGCGAGCCGCTGAGCGAGCACGAGGCGCGGCGCGGACCCTTCTCCGCGGCCGAAGGCGTGCCGCTGCTGATCCAGATCTGCCACGGCCTCCAGCACGCCCACGAGCTCCAGATCATCCACCGCGATCTCAAGCCCGAGAACATCATGCTGGTCCCGCAGCCGGCGGAGAAGCCGGGCGCGGCGCAGGAGTTCCGGGCGGTGGTGATGGATTTCGGGCTGGCGAAGGAGCGGCGGGCGGGCTCGGAGCTGGCCAAGCTGACCGCGACCGGCATCGTGCTCGGCACGCCGGAGTTCATGAGCCCGGAGCAGATCCGCGGCAAACCGCTCGACGGGCGGAGCGACGTCTACGCGCTGGGCGTGCTGGCGTTCGAGCTGTTCGCCGGGCAGCTCCCGTTCCCCGGGAAGTCGGCCCAGGAGACCATGATCGCCCGGCTCCGCGGGCAGCCGCTCAAGCTGCGCGACGTGAAGCCGGACTTCCCGCCGAAGGTCGAGGCGGTGATCTCCAAGGCGCTGGCAATGGACGCGGCGAACCGCTTCGGCTCGATGGCGGAGATGGCGGCGGCGTTCGAGGCATCGCATTCGACGGGGTTGCTCGGGAGGATCTTTGGCAGGTAGTTCGGCGGGGCAGCGGGGCAGCGGGGCAGCGGGGCGGTTGTTACCCTGAGCGGAGCGAAGGGTCCTATGCGAGGATGGTCTCCTTCGCTACGCTCAGGATGACACCTGCCCCGCTGCCCCGCCGCCCCGCTGCCCCGCCACCCTCCGCAGATCCAGCCAAGCCAGCACCAGCATCACCACAATCGTCACCGTGCTTTCCAAGCACCACGGACAAAACGTCTTCAGCACGAACCACTCGGCGTACTTGAGCCGGATCGTGAACAGCACCGCCGGCACGATGAGCGCGAGCAGCACCACGCTGGGCAGGGCAGACCACGCCCGGTCCGGATGAGCCCCCCAGAGCGCCACTCCCAGAATCAGCCCGTATCCGATCGCCCCGATCAGCGCGACGTCCACTCCCAGGAACCAGCTCCAGCTGCTGGTCATGGCGACCTCGCAGCCGTGGCCCGAGGTACAGGTCAGCGTGCCGGCGAGGCCCAGTTTCCAGAGGTGGAGGTAGAGGGCGACCAGGCCGGCGAGCAGGGCCAGGACGCCGATGGCCATCCGGTAGCGGAGCGGGTTCGACATGGGCCAAAGAATAAGGCCGGTCTCTGCGGTTCCGTAGTCCTACGGAGCCCGCTCCGGAGCTTGGCGGATTGCCCGCCCGGTGGTCGACCGCTAACCTATGGGCTATGCTCCGGGACCTCTCGTTCCATGTCGTTGGAATAAGCCATCATACGGCCGGGATCGAGCTTCGCGAGCGATTCGCGTTCTCCCCATCGGAAGTCGAGGCCTGGCTCCAGGGTCAGGCGGCCGCCGGCAGCACCGCACTCCTGCTGTCCACCTGCAATCGGTGTGAGATCTACTGGACCGGAGACCTCGACCTCGAGGCCTGGTTCCGGGACTTCTCGCTGAGCCGGGGCGCCAACGTCGCCGACTCGCTGCTGCGGCTCGACGGCGACGAGGCAATCCGCCACCTGTTCACCGTCACCGCCGGACTCGACTCCCAGATCCTGGGCGAGACCGAGATCATGGGGCAGGTGCGCCGGGCCTATGACGCGGCGCGCGCCGCCGGCACCACCAATCGCATGCTGGATCTGGTCTTCTCCGCCGCGCTGGTCGCCGGGCGGCGGGTGCGGCGGGAGACCATGCTCGGCCGCCACCCCGGCTCGGTCAGCTCGGCGGCGGTCGATGTTGCCGGGACGGTCGGCTCGCTGGCGCAGGGCCGAGCCCTGGTGCTCGGCGCGGGTGAGGTCGCCGAGGGCGTGCTCAAGGCGCTGCACGGGCGGACCGGCGGCACCGCGCTGGTGAACCGGCATCCCGAGCGCGCCGCCGCGCTCGCCGCGGGGTGGGAGGCGATCGGCGCCGGGTGGGAGGAGCTGGACTCGCTGCTCGCCGCGGCGGACTACGTGTTCGTGGCGACGGGCGCGGGGCAGCCGGTGCTGGCGGCGGAGCGGCTGGTCGAGGCGATCGGGTCCACCGGCCGGCAGGTGGCGGTGTTCGACCTATCGGTCCCGCGCAACGTCGAGCCCGCCGCGCGCGACGTCCCCGGCGTCCGGCTGTTCGACCTGGACGATCTCCAGCAGCTCCGCTGCCCGGTGGACGGCTTCTCGTCTCCCGCGATCGACCAGGCGCGCGACGTGCTCGACCAGGAGATCCGGCGGCTGGAGAACGCGCTCCGCGCCCGCGCGGCCGCGCCTAGGCTGGCGGACCTGCACCGTATGGCCCAGCAGCTCGCCAAAGAGGAAGCCGGCGCGGCGCTGGCACAGCTCAGCGAGCTGGGCGAGCGGGAGCAGCAGGTTGTCAGGGATATGGCGGACCGGCTGGTGCGGCGGGTGCTGTACCCGGTGAGCCGGACCGTTCGCGACAGCAACGAGCAGTAGTCAGCCCGCCGCGCTCGCCGCTTTCTCGCCCCGCGCGCGCCGGGTAGCCCGGGCCGCGGGGTTCAATACGTTCCGGCACTGGGAATTGGTGCAGCCGGCGCAGCGCATCGGATACTGGGTGCTGAACACCTCCCCCGACGCCAGGTGCTCGCGCACGATCTCGGCGAGCGCGTCGAGAAAGAGCGGCAGATCGTTCAGCGCCGGCGCGCGCTTGTAGTTCGTGATTCCCGCCTTGTGGGCCACCTCGCCGTATTCCCGATCCAGCTCCGACAACGTCTCGATGTGATCGCTGGTGAAGGCGATGGGGATGACGAGCACCCGCTTCTCGCCCCGGGCGCCGAGCCGCCGGATCACCTGCTCGGTGCTGGGGCCGAGCCAGCGCACCGGTCCCACGTCGGACTGGTAAGCCAGGACATAGGGATTGGTGACGCCGAGCCGTTCGACCACCCGCTGCACCGTGGCGCCGACTTCCTGGGGGTAGGCGTCGCCCCGGTCGATGACGTCGAGCGGGAGCGAGTGGGCGCTGAACAGGAGGACCGCCCGGTCGCGCTCCTCCGGCGCGAACTCCTCCAGGCCCTGGCGCGCGGTGTCGGTCATCGCGGCGACGAACCCGGGGTGCACCGGCCAACGGTCGATGATGCTCCAGCGGAAAGCGTCGCTCAGGCCGGTCCGGCCGGCGGCGCGCCACAGCTCGTTCAGGCTGGATCCGGTGGTGCTACAGGAGAACTGGGGATACTGGGTGAAGGCGACCGCGCGCTCGACGCCGTCGGCCTGCATGGCGCGGAGGGCGTCCTCGCTCTTGGGCTTGGCGTAGCGGAAGGCGACGTAGAACTGGTGCGGCGCGGTCTCGGGGGACAGCCGGTCCAGCCGCTCGATCATCCCGCGGCCCTGGGCCCGGGTGTGGGACAGGATGGGCGAGCCGCCGCCGATGCTGGCGTAGAGGCCGCGGACCTTCGGGGTGCGGCGCCGGGCGATGTAGGGGCCGAGCCACTTCTGGAAGGGGAGCTGGATGATCTCCCGGTCGGCGAACAGCTCCAGCAGGAAGGGCTCGACCTCGTCCAGCGTGGCGGGTCCGCCCAGGTTCATCATCACGATGCCGGTCTTCACCTTACTCATCTGACCAATATATCCCTCTAGCGACCGACCAGGCCCGCTTCCAGCGCGAGCCGGGTGAGCCCGGCGACGGTGCGGACGCCGAGCTTCCGCATCAGGCTTTCGCGGTGGGTCTCGACGGTGCGGTGGCTGATGCCGAGCTGGGCGGCGATCTCCCGGTTGGTGTGGCCCTGGGCGATGCCGACCAGGACCTGGCGCTCCCGCGCGGACAGGGTGCCCAACGCGCCGTCGGGCGAGGCGCCGGGCTCACCGCGGACCACGGCGCTCAGCTTGGCGGCGATCGGCGGGCTGAAGAACGACTCGCCCCGGCGCACGGCGCGGATCGCGCCGCGCAGCTCGGTGGCGGCGGTGTCTTTCAGGAGATAGCCGTGCGCGCCGGCCCGCAGCGCCTCCAGCACGTACTCGGTGTTGTCGTGCATGCTGAGGATGAGGATGTGGGTCTCCGGCGAGCGCTCCCTGAGTTGGGCGGCGACCCGGAGGCCGGAGTCGCCGGGCATGGAGATGTCGAGCACGACGACGTCGGGGTGGAGGCTCGAGGCCAGCTCCAGCACCTCGGCGCCGTTGGAGGCTTCGGCGACGACGGTGAAGCCGGGCTCGCTCTCCAGCACGTGGCGGATCCCGGTGCGGACGATCGCGTGATCGTCGGCGACCAGGACGCGGATCGGGGTCTCGCTCACCGGGGTTGATCTCCGTTCGCCGGTACCAGCACCTCGAGCATCGCGCCGGCGCCCGGCTCGCCGTGCAAGCGGACCGTGCCGCCGAGCGCGCCGATCCGCTCCCGCATCCCGGCGAGTCCCATGTGTCCGCCGCGCTCCAGTCCCTCCGGCGGGAAGCCGGGGGAGAGTCCCCGGCCGTCGTCCCGCACCTCCAGCAGCACCCCGTCGCGCCGCACCGAGATCCCCACATCCACCGAGCGCGCCTCGGCGTGGCGCAGGACGTTGGAGAGCGCCTCCTGGAGCGCCCGGAACAGCGCCAGCTCGGCCTGTTCGGAGAGCGGCGGCAGCGCGGCGGGCGCGGCGAGGCCGACCCGGATCCCGCTCCGCTCGCCGAACTCGCCGACCAGCGAGCGGAGGGCGGGGAGCAGGCCGAGGTCGTCCAGCAGGGAGGGGCGGAGATCGTTGGTGACGTTCCGGATGCTGCGGATGCCGGTGTCGATCAGGCCGAGCACCTGGTCGAGCCGCGCGGTCTGGTCGGCGGGGACGTTATCGCGGATCACGCCGAGCTCGATGCGGACGGCGGAGAAGACCTGGGCGGTCTCGTCGTGCAGCTCGCGGGAGAGCCGGCGGCGCTCCTCCTCGTGCTGCTCGATCATCCGGGCGGAGACCCGGGCCAGCTCGACGGTGCGGGTCTCCAGCCTTCTATAGAGATCGGCGTTCTCCAGCGCGGCGCCGACCTGCTGGCCGAGGGCGACGAGGAAGCGGTCGTCGAGTGCGGTGAACGGGTCGCGGGCTTCGCCGACGAGGACGAGGGCGCCGATGGTGGTCTCGTTCCGGAGCAGCGGGAGCGCGGCGGCGTAGGGGTACGGGGGCCAGCTTCCGCCCACCTGGGGGCGGCCGCCGGCGATCGCCCGGTCGAGCAAGCCGGCGGCGGAGGGGCCGGGCGCCGGATCGCGGCCGTCGCCGAACACCCCGGCGCCGCGGGCGAAGCGGGCCTTGCCGTCCTCGACCAGGAAGAGCGCGGTGCCGCGGACGGCGGGCAGGGTGAGCGGCCGGGCGAGTAGCGCGTCGAGCACGTCCTGTTCGCGGCCGACGCGCTGGAGGTCGCCGGAGATGTCGGAGAGCGCGCCGAGCCCGCGGCGGAGGTCGTCGAGGACGAGGAGCAGGATGCCGGCCCCGACGGCGAGGGTCAGCAGGATGTCGAGGTAGTAGCCCCAGGGGTTCCAGGCGCCGCGGGCCCGGAGGAATGGGTAGTCGAGGTGGTGGAGCCCCCAGAGCAGGAAGGCGGCGGCAAGCAGGGTGGCGCCGCTGGAGACGACGCGGCGGCGGTACTGGAGGAAGGCCCAGCCGGTCCAGAGGGTGGCGAGGCTCAGGAAGAGCACGGCGGGGCCGGCGGCCCAGGTGAAGTGGTCGATCCGGTAGATGGCGACGTAGGACCAGACCGGCGGGAACAGCGCGACGACCAGGAACCAGGGGCGCCAGCGGAGGCCGCGGGAGAAGACCAGGGCGGCGTAGAGCAGGGCGAGGGCGGTCCAGCCGGTGACGACCTGGTGCCAGTAGAGCCAGAGCCAGTCGCCGGTGAGGAGGAAGCTGACGATGGCGGCGACGCGGACGGTGTAGAGGGCCCAGGCGCCGGCCCACCAGGCGAAGTAGGGCTTCCGGTAGCGCCGGTGGACGAACCAGCAGAGCGCCGCGAGGCCGGCGGTGATGAGGGCCTGGAGGAAGGCGGCGTGGAGCTCGGAGGTCGGCGCTAGTGGGAGGGGGGCCTGCATGGGAGTAACAAACGTGGCGGTGGCGGGGGGCGCAACGGGGCGACCGGTGCACGCGCGGTCGGAGGGCTGAACAACGCGGCCACCCGGGCGAACAACGTGGCCACCGGGCCCAACAACGTGGAAAACTTTTTCGCAACGAGGTGCCGGGGATCGACAACGCGGCCACCCGTCGCGACAACGTCACCACCCCGCGCGACAACGTCATCACCCCGCGCGACAACGTCACCACCCGGCGCGACAACGCCGCCCCCGGCGCGGCAACGCCGAGCCGAACTCCGACAACGGCGAGATTGTAACCGTACGCGTAGCCACTTTCGTTGCACGTGGCCCCGGAGCTCCGCACATGCCACCAATTACGCCGCACATGTCGCCCCGAAGCCTGCACACGACGCCCCGGAGGCGGCACACGACACGACTTGGCCTGCACACGCCGCCCCCAGCGCGACAACGACGCCCCGGCGGCCGCACATGCCGTCCCGATCGCTGTCAACGCCGCCCCGGGGCGAGACAACGCCGCGCCGGCGGCTGCACGCCACCACTTTTCCACACCGAGGGCGACTCTTGCGGAGTTGAAGGCGCCTCCGGTTGTGCGCGTCATGGCGTCGTCGCTGGCTATTGCGGCTTTTTCGGGGCAACTGCGGCATGGCGACGGGGTAACGAGCAGTTTTGGCCGCGCCGGCGATTGCCGCGGCGTCGATCGCCGCAACGGACCATCCTACAGTGGCATCCGGCAACATTTGCCGGTGGGACTCGTGGATAGGGTGCGGGACGGCGCTACGAGCCCTGGCGATCGGGATGCGATCGGTGCGGAGTTCAGCGGACGGCACATGAGGATCTTTGCAGTAGTAGCGAGTTAGGCTGCGTGGAGCGATGGTTGTTGGGATGATGGCGGGGAGGGCAGGTCCATTTCCTAGTTAAGCCGCCGCGCGAGCATCGCGCCGACGCGGTGCTTGCGAGGGAACAGGTTCTGGCGGCCTATGCCAGGTCCGACGAGGAAAGCACTATGACCGTCCGATCCTGTATACCCGTGATTCCGAGCACAGACTTAGACAAGTCCCTCCGCTTGTGGGTTGAAGGTCTTGGCTTCACCATGGAATCGGAAATGAGAGCAGAGGGTCGACGTATTCTCTGCATGCTGCGAAACGGGCATTTGTGCTTCATGCTGAATCAGCGGGCGGGCTCGTCAATGATGCCGGATAATTCTTATGAGGGCATCCGGCTGTATTGGGCCACCTCAGACATCCATGAGATGAGGCAACGGTTGATGCGGCTCGGGTTTGCTGTATCGGAGATCGCGGAGAGAGACTACGGGCAAGCCGAGTTCTTTCTTACCGACGACGACGGGTATTCCCATTGCTTTGGGGTGCCGACTCGCGCATGACAATCCCGACAAGGCCTAGTGGTGTGAAGGAGAAGCAGGGATGGCGGGCTGCGGCCTAACCTGCAAATGCAGCTGACAGGCCGCAAGGGCGCCGACCTCCGTGCGGGCGGCAAGCTCCGATGGTGCCGCTGAGGAGCGTTGATTTGTGCGGGCACGGGCCCATGGGGCCTGCAGCTGATTTGCATTCCGTTAGGCCGCGCCACGAGGTTTCGGTGCAACGAGCAATATTCTCGGCAATCGTTACTGTCTTGCTGGGCTGCCATGCCGGTGACCCCATCTCGTCGGCGGTGGCGGGCGTTCCGGACAGTCAGGTTGTAGATCTGGCGGCTGCCACAGGGACGGACTGGGACGGCTTGCACATCTTTGGACCTTACATCCCGGCCGACACAGTGCGTGCCTATCTCGGCGATCACCCCATGGCTGCAGAGTACAATGAGGCGGATGAGGGCAGCGTACTGGTGGCTTTCATGGCAGGAGACCGGGTACACCGTGCGTATGAGTTAGCACGAGGCCGCGTCGACTTGGCTCCGCTGAGCCAATCGCATGTCTACACCCGCAACGAGGCCAGGTTCCGCGTGGTGCACGAGGGCTCTCGCATCGTAGTTCAGCCGCTTTGCTGGAAAGGTTGGAACGCGTCAGGGCGCAGCCTAACCCGCGCATGCAGCTGACAGGCCGGAGCGGACCTGGGCTCCGAGCTGGCGCGGAGTTCCCGGTGGCCGAGCAATGGAAGCGTAGGTTGTTCGGGCGGTAGGGCGATCGCCTGCAGCCGGTGCGCAAGTCGTTAGGCCGCAGCACTAGCTACCGATAGAGGTATCGATGGACGAGTCCGCCCCGCGAGCCATCACACTAACGCTGTCCGCCGACGCTGCCTTGGTTCTGGACGCGCTGATTGCGAACGTGGACGAACCAGGTCGCCTTGAGATTGCCGGGCCCGCGGAGCTGCAAGCGGTCTGGGCTCTGAGCGCATCCCTGGAGCGCGTGCTCGTCGATACGTTCCGAGCGGAGTACAGGCAACTGCTGCAGCAAGCTCGAGACCGCCTCGCGGCCCAGGGCGACTGAGAGAGGCCCTTTGTTCCAGACGATCGGAGCTTACCTGGACGCATTGATAATCGTCGGCGTCGGAATCGCTGGCCGTTACCACGCGCACCGCTGGGTGCGCCAGGATGGTACTCCCGAGGAGGTTGAGCGGCGTCTCGGACGAACTCGAAAACTGAGCACCGGGCTTCTTATATGCGGAGCGGGTGTGATTGTGCTACGCGTCCTCAAAGTCTGAGACCAAAGCCACGACGTGCGGGTACGCAGTGCGAGCCGCGGCCTAACCCGCATGCAGCCGACAGGCCGAGGCGGGCCAGCGCTCCTCGTGAGTAGTAAGCTTTCTGAGGCCAAACAAAGGAAGCGTTGAATTATGTGGGCGCGGGCTTGAGGGCCTACGGCTGATTTGCAATCCGTTAGGCGCTCACAACCCGTCCCACCGCCCAGGAGAGAGGTTGGCTGAACACCTCGCGATTGTGAACTGGCTGCATACCTCCAAGAACGGCAAGTTGAGCCTGCCTCACTCGCTGCGGTACATCGGGATCGGCCGATTCGAAGAGGATGGCCCCGGATGGCCGGATGGGTCGTACAGTGTGGTGTGCTCGTTCATCGAGCCGCCCTCAGAGCACGGAAGTCCGATCGAGGCCAAGGTGAAATTTCTAGTGGAGAACGCTCCACACGAACGTTTGGCCCCTGGAGTCAGGTTCCGTTTGTACGAGGGCCCGCACGAAGTGGCCGCTATTGAGGTGCTTTGGTAGGTGTGGCTCGGGTTGAATCGCGCGCAGTAGAGCGGTCTAACCCGCAATGCAGCGGACACGCCAGGGCGGTCTTGAGTACCCAGCGGGCGCGGCGCTCCTCGCGGCCAGACAGTGGAACCGTTGATTGGTGCAGGCGCTAGGGTGATCGCCTGCAGCTGATTTGCATCCTCGTTAGGCGTCAACACGAGCATCTTCCATGAGCCTCGAAGCAACTAAACACGTCCCTCAGCTTGTGGAGCGACTGTATGCCATCGTCTCCGAGCTCGAAGCACACTTCCCAGGCCGCCCGTTCACCCCAGACGGTCATCTCGTCGGCAGTTTGGGTGAGGTACTTGGAGCCGCGTTCTACGACCTTCAGCTCTTACCGTGCTCGGCCGAGTGCCACGACGCTGTGGCGGCCGACGGACGACAAGTGCAGATCAAGGCAACTCAGGGGCAGCAAGTCGCTATGCGGAGCCTCTGCGACCATTTGCTCGTACTCAAGCTGAATAAGGATGGCAGCGCCGATGAGGTATACAATGGGCCTGGCGAACTTGCGTGGAATGCCACCGGCCCAATGCAGCGCAACGGTCAACGCCCAATCCGTCTATCGACATTGCGCAAGCTTGCCGGTCAGGTTCCCGCTGAGAGGAGACTGACGCGGGTTGACGCCTAACCCGCAAAATGCAGCCGATATGCCGAAGCGGGCCAGCCCTCCGCGTGGGCGCAGCACTCCTAAGCGGCCAAGCAGTGGAAGCGTTGATTCGTGTGGGTGCAGGATGATGGCCTGCAACCGATTTGCCAGTCGTTAGGCGGCATGACGGACTACGAGCGACACAATGGAAGAGATCGGTCTTGTGGTTCTCGGTTTTCTTCTGGGGCTGCTGCCTCTCTACGTAGATAGGCGACGTAGGGAGCGCGCGCATTGGGCGGCTCTTTCAGCCGAAGCCGCAATTTGCGAGCGCCTAGCACGAGCCTATCTCTCGGATGGTGTAGCAGCTCCCTTGTACCGGTTGCCTGAAGCAGCGTTCGCAACGTCCTTTCCAGCCCTGCTGGCTGATGGCGCAGTCGGCAAAGCTGAGATCACTGAGCTCGCCTGGTTCTGGGGCGCGGTTCAGGATATCAATCGGGGCCTAGACAATGCCAATAGCGCCCTGAGTTCTGAGCAGAAGCAGCTACTGGCAAGCGAGGTGGACCGCCTGAAGCTCAAGTGCAGGGAGCTCTTGGAAGGCCGCGGAGGTACCGAAGCTAGCCTGGCAGCTGTTCGAAGAGTTCTCGCTAGTCATGCCGCCTAACCTGCGCATGCAGCCGACGGGCCGGACTGGCGCGGAAGTCCGGGCGCGCGGCGCCCTCCGTTGGCGCCGCTAAGGAACGTAGGATTGTGCGGCCGCGCGCATGATGGCCCGCAACTGATGCGCAAGTCGTCAGGCCGCGTGAAGACCATGGCCTTCACGCGGCTCACACGGCCCGCTCTTAAGGTTTCGTTGTATCGGTTACGACCTTAGCGCTGCCAGAGGACTGACGGGACTCGAAGTCAAACTCGAGCTGTGAGCAGTCATCGTTCGGGTTCAATTGCAGTGCCTCAGATACGAACGTCCAAAGGCGCCTCTTGTCATGGTTCTGCATGCTCCTTCCTGACCGCTTGGCGGTCTGTTAGTAGTTGCAGCTGGTGCCCTAGTTGCCCAGCTACCTAGTAAGTCGTCGAAATTGTTCTGAATCCGAAGACGGCATGTGGCCCTCTTGAGTCGGAGTGGGGTCCAGCAAAGGGCCGTCTATAAGTCGACGCCAAGAATGTCTTGCCGAAGTACGTGGAGGGGGTCAGAAGGCAGGCGCTCGGCTCCGGCAACGGGCGGCCTAACCCGCGCATGCAGCCGACGGGCCGGAGGGGCGCGAAGTGCCGGTGCGGCCACACCACGCCGATGGCGCGCTGTGGAACGAAGGTTTGCGCGGGCGGTAGGTTGATGGCCCGCAGCTGATGAGCCAGTCGTTAGGCACACGGACGGAGATTTGTGAGTAAGCGAAAAGAGAAGAAGTCTTCAGGCCGAGGGGATGCAATCGCGCAGGTTCGTAAGACCTTGGCGGTCGCTGTCGCGTTGGCCCGTGCGAAGGTCCTTCGCGCGGTTCTACAAGAGGAGATCGACCGTCATGGCGGAACTAGTCTCCCTGAGCTGGGTCCCGACGATTGGCACGAGTTCCGCGTGATCGGCGCAACCCGGCTCGTCACACTCATGATCGCTTACTTCACGGCGCTTGATGCAGTCGTAGAGGGCTGGAAGATCAATGGCTTGGCCGATGCCCGAGTTGATAAACTGCTCCGATCCTCACATGCGCAGACTCTGGCGGGGTTCAGAAACGCGCTTGTGCATCCCCGAAGCCTTGTTGATGAGCGCCTGAACAGTATGCACGCCAACCGCAAGGAGGTCCTAAGGTGGGCGGCGGAACTAGCTAATACGATGGAGTCGGCGTTCTCTGAGTGGCACGCGGCCATTGCAGCGAAAGGGAATTCAGGCTCCGCTCGCACCGGTGCCTAACCCGGCGCATGCCGCCGACAGGCCGTGGCGGGCCGGAGTTCTAGGAGGGCGGCGCCCTCCTGGAGGCCGGACAGTGGAAACGTTGATTTGTGCGGGGGCTGACATGATGCCTGCAGCTGATGCGCATTTCGTTAGGCAGCCTCACCGAGGATCAAGGAGTATGTGTGGACGATATCTCCTTCACTCAAGTACTTCTCACGTCAATCGTCCCAAGCGTCGTTAGCGGTGCCACGGTTGCCCTGGTAACAGTGCCGATTGCGCTCAGGCGCTTTCGAGCTGAACGGCTGTGGGAACGGCGGCTGCAGGCGTATGCGGATGTGCTGGTCGCGTTGTCTCACGTGCGCCGATATCTAAGGGAAGCTTTGTCTGAGATCGAAGAGGCGAAGACGTTGAGTCCTGAAGCCAACACAGCTCTCGCCGACAAATCCAGCAAGGGCATCGAGGAGATTCGCCGGGCAGCGGCTCTAGGGGCCTTGATCCTCGATCCCAAAGGAGCGGTTAGGCTTGAACAGCTTGAGGCCGACCTCGACGATCCGCACCACAACATGGATCTTCACGAGGAATTTGAGGCCGATCTTGCGGTCGCCACCAAGGCTTATACCGAGATCAAGACAATCGCCAGGGCCAGTACTCAGGGATTGCGGCTTGGGCGACTCCCCAACGCTGCCTAACCCGCGCATGCAGCCGACGGGCCGGTCCGGCGCGGGGCACCGCTCGGGCGGCGCCCTCCGGCGGTGCCGGTAAGAAAGCGAAGCCTTGTGCGGGCGCCGGGCATGAGGGCCCGCAGCTGATGCGCATTTTCGTTAGGCGCTGCCATACCAAGACCACGCCCAGGCTAGCCCCACTGAAGGCGGTTCGGAGCGAGCAATGAGCTTCTTGTACAGAGCCTTCTATCAGTTCGGTATCACGCCATGGGAGGAAGACCCCATCCGCGGGCCGGCTGCGGAGCAGATCTCGCTCTTGTTCGATCGTGAGGAGAGCTCCCGCGGCGCGCCCTACGGGTCGGCACTCGATCTCGGCTGTGGCAGTGGCATCTGGTCCGTCCGCCTGGCGCAGCGAGGTTGGCAGGCCACTGGCATTGATGTCGTCCCAAAGGCGATCCGCAGGGCGCGCGAACTCGCACAAGCTGCTGGTGTCAACGTGCGATTCGTCGAAGGTGACGTGACCGCCCTTCAAGCAGCCGGGGTCGGATCTGACTTCAGGTTTGTGCTGGACTTCGAGTGTTTCAACCACCTGAACGACGTCCAGCGCCGCGCGGTTGGTCGGGAAGTATCGGCCGTCGCGGGGCCGGGCGCCACGATCCTGCTGCTTGTGTGGGGGGCCGGCCACCGGTGGCCGCTCGCGCGAGGAGCGAGCCGAAGCGATATCGATGCCGCGTTCCCAGGCTGGACGGTGATAGCCGAGGACGCTTACGCGGCCCGCTCAACGCTCCCTTTCTGGCTAAAGAATGTCGACCTGCGCTTCTACCGATTGGGCCGCGCCTAACCCGCGCATGCAGCCGACAGGCCGGGATGGGCCAAGGCTCCGCGCGGGGCGCGGGGTTCATCGTGGCCAGACAGCGGAAGCGTAGGATTGTGGGGACGCGGGCGTGATCGCCTGCAGCTGATGCGCATTTCGTTAGGCGGACGCACGAGCAAAGGAGGATAGACAGGTGAAGGCCGAGGTCTCCGTGGCAGCGCACTTCGAGGCTGCTGTGCCTCAGTTCACCGTGCCAGACGTGGTGCAGACGGCCGAGTATTACAAGGACGTGCTCGGGTTCGAAATCGCCGGCTATTGGAACGGGGAGCGCGCCAGCCTTGAGACCGATCCGCCACCAGTGTTCGCCATTGTCCAGCGCGACCGGGTTCAGGTGTTCTTCAATCGGGCCGATGCGACCTCTGTTCGGACAGGCCGGGCCGCGGGTGCATATGACGCGTACCTGCGGGTCACGGGACTGGACGCATTAGCAGGGGAGTTGCGTGCGCGTGGGGCCGTCATCGTGGGTGGGCCTGAAGACCGCAGTTACGGGCAGCGCGAGCTCGTCGTTAGAGACTGCAACGGTCTAGTCTTGGCCTTCGGCGAGGACTCCTCCCACAGCGCCACCTAACCCGCGCATGCAGCCGACGGGCCGGAGAGGCGCGGGGCGCCGTGCGCGCGGCGCCCTCCGATGGCGCCGCTAAGGAAGCGTAGGTTTCTGCGGGCGCGAGCACGATAGCCCGCAGCTGATGCGCATTTTCGCTAGGCGGACCCCACAACCATTTGTGCTGTGATCGATCGCTTTGAGTCTCGCTAGTCTGCGGTGGCATGCCCTCGGCGCTGTGGAGCGCGGATGGTGGCGCCTGCTCGCCAAGGCATACGGCGGGAGGCCGGCGCGAGCCTCGTCTCTGGAGCTCGCCACCATCGATGTTCGACCTCGGAGGGAGCGACTCGAGCACGATTTGGCTGAGGCGACCAGTCGTGCCCTGGAGCGTATCTCAGAGGCGCGCAGCGGGTTCGGCGAGTTGGTGACTTCGCACCTCAAGGTGGTGGCCGCCATGCCCGGCCAGGCTGAAACTCGAGTTCATCCAAACGTCGCCGCGTATGTTTGCCCATTCTCCGGGCCCGAACGAACGAGCGCGCATCTCTGGGCTTCCCACCTCGTGTGGGCTGCGACAGTCATTCGTCTGGCGCGCGATGCGATGCAGGCTCGGGGCGGCTGGCGGGAGCCCCGGATAAGGGCTGCGGCTTGGGAGGCACAAGTGCGGTTCTTACGACAGTTTGAGGACCAAGAGCGTTGGATCCAATACTTGGAGCCCCACTTCGGAACCGGCGCAGTTCAGTAATTAGGGAGACGTAGGTGGACGCGGGCACGATGGCCCGCAGCTGATGCGCGTTTCGTTGGACCGCACATCAATCATCGGAGACCTGTCTTGTACCCAACTACCCAGGCCCTACTCCTTGTTGCGTTGTTCGCCGGAATGTCGCGCGACGGCTGAGGAATGCGATGGCGCTGTTGGCCTCCCGAGCCCCCCGCGTGTTACGCCAAGTCCAGAGGGAGATACTCGCCGTTGTGGTGCTACCCCGGCGCATTCGACGCGGCGGTTCCTACTCACATCGCTCATCGGTAGTCATGCTGGACCAGGTGGTGGTCTGGCGATGGAACCTCGAATCTGTGGCGGTCGAAATCGCCGGCTGGGCGGTCGATGCGCGGCTACGCCGCGCTGGGTTTGGAGGAGAACGCTACCGAGAGCGGCGAGAGCACAGTGTCCTGCTCACGCGGATCAGTCTTGGTGGTGTGCTCCTGGGGATGGAAGCATCAGCCGCCGAGCTACTTGAACAGGCGAAGAGGGAACGAGGTCACGACGGGTCGTCGCGCGCAGCCACCTAGCACGCAAATGCAGCCGGCCGGCCGGGCGGGCCGACCTCCAGGACGGGCGGGCGGTTCAGATCGAGGCAGCATGAGCTCGAATCCTTTAGCCGCACGCGTTCTTACGAGGACAGTAGCCAGCCGCTAGGTTTACCGGGTTGACGCGCATTCCCCCTCAAACGGAGCCCTTCTTCATGTTGCGCCCACCGCCCATGACACCGGCGGCGTCGAGCAGCTCGTAATGAACGGAGCACCTCCGCGACTCGCTACCGCCCTCTCGGGCCGTTACCGGATCGAGCGTGCACTCGGCGCGGGCGGGATGGCGACGGTCTACCTCGCGGACGACCTCAAGCACGACCGCAAGGTCGCGATCAAGGTCCTGAAGCCCGAACTCGCGGCGGTGCTGGGCGCCGAGCGGTTCGTGGCGGAGATCAAGACCACGGCGGCGATGAGCCATCCGCACATCCTGCCGCTATTCGATTCGGGCGAGGCGGACGGCTTCCTGTTCTACGTCATGCCCTACATCGAGGGCGAGACGATTCGGGAGAAGCTGAACCGCGAGACGCAGTTCGGCGTGGACGAGGCGGTGCGGATCGCGCGGGAAGTGGCCGACGCGCTGGACTACGCGCACCGCCACGGCGTGATCCACCGGGACATCAAGCCCGAGAACATCCTGCTGCACGACGGGCGCGCGATGGTGATGGACTTCGGCATCGCGCTCGCCGTCTCGGCCGCGGCCGGCGGTCGCATGACCGAGACCGGCCTGTCGCTGGGCACCCCGCACTACATGTCGCCGGAACAGGCGACGGCCGACAAGGACATCACCGCGCGCTCGGACATCTACAGCCTGGCGAGCGTGCTGTACGAGATGCTCACCGGTGAGCCGCCGCACATGGGCACCTCGGCGCAGCAGATCATCATGAAGATCATCGCCGAGCCCGTTCGGCCGGCGGCCGAGCTGCGCAGATCGGTCCCGCCGCACGTGTCGGCCGCGCTCGCCAAAGCGCTCGAGAAGCTGCCGGCGGACCGATTCGACAGCGCGCGGGCGTTCTCCGACGCGCTGGGCAATCCCGCGTTTGCCGCTCCGGGCGCTCTGGTGACCGGTGCGCGCCGGGAACCGCCGCGTCGCTGGGTGACTGATCCCCGCACCCTCGCCACGTTCGCGCTGGGAGTCATCGGGATTGTGATTTCGTCGACCCTCCGGAGCGATGGAGGCAGCGGCGGTCCCGACGAGTACGACGTGGGTCTCCCCGACTCGGCCGGCCTGATGACAGTGGCCCAGGACGTCGGCTTCGCCGTTTCTCCCGCCGGGGACTTCGTGGTCTATGAGACTGTGCGGAACGGCCGCAGCGAGCTCTGGTACCGCTCCTTGCTCGATGCCGCGGTGCGTCCGATCCCCGGCACCGACGGCGGATCCCAGCCGGTCCTGTCGCCCGACGGAAACCGCATCGCGTTCTTCCGCCTGGCCGACGGGGGCTGGACCGTCGAGGTCGTCCCCGTCGAAGGTGGTGGCGCGACCAAGGTCGGTCGCGGCGTCAGTTCCATCCGGAAGCTGTTCTGGCCCCGAGGAGATCGGATCCTGCTGCTGCTGAGCGACGCCGGCCAGGCCCGGTGGCTCGATCCGGAACGCGGGCCCGTGGCATCAGTCCCGATCCTATACTGTGAAGGCCAGTTTTCGATCCCGGAAAGCAACGCCCTGCTATGTGGCGGGGGCGAGCAACAATGGGGCTCTCGGATCGAGCTCGGCGATACCACCGTTAGGCGGCCACTGTGGCGCGCGGAAGACAGAGATCGACTCTTCGGCTCGTCCTTCCAGCTGGTCGAAGGGCGGTATCTGACCTACCTGTCCAGCGCCGCCGATCTGCTCGCGGCACCGGTGGATCTTGAGACCGGCCGAGTCGGTCGGCCCGTACGGATGGCGGCCGGCATCGGCCTGGCCGACTACACCGGGAACGGGAGTTATGCCGTCTCGGCCTCGGGCACCCTGGTGTACGCCCAGCGGGACAATCGGGCGGTGGGACACCTGGTCCATCTCACCGACCGGGGGATCGACACGCTACCAGTCGGTAGGGAGGCGTTCGCCACCTTCGCGTACAGCCCCGACGGCAGCCGGCTCGCAGCCGTGGTCCAGGGACTCGACGGAATGGAACTGAGGATCTACGACCTCTCCTCCGGTCGATACCGGACCTGGGTCCGGCGAGCCATCCTAGTAAATCCGGTCTGGAGTCCGAAAGGCGACCAGTTGCTGTTTGGCGACACCGACTCGCTCTTCATCGGTTCGCCGGATCGGTCTGATGCGCCGGAGTTCCTGCTGCACCTCCCGGGCGATTTCGAAATGCACCGTTGGCTACCGGACGGCCGGGTCTTCGGGAGGGGGTACAACCCCAACCTTGCGATAGTCTTTCGGATCGACAGGCGGCCGATCACGATCGACACGCTGGTGTCTAACAACGGGTTTGCGTTTCCCTCCGCCGATGGGCGTTGGCTCGGGTATGTCGATGCCGCCTACACGGAGGCCTGGGTCGAGCCCCTCCCGAGCGATGGCCGCCGTTTCCAGGTGGCCTCCGGCAATCTGGCAGACCCGCAGTGGTTGTCGGCGCTCGAACTGGGTGTGTCGATGGTGGACGGGGGGCGGACTCGGATCGAGCGAGTGACCATCGATCCCGCGGCGAATCCCCCGGCGCGGAACCGTGGGGTGTGGGCCGAGGCACCCGACTTTCGGGAGACCAATGGACCGTCGTTCGCCATGGCACCGGGCGGGGGCGTCATCTACCTGCGTGGTGCAGCTGACCGGCCTGCCTCGTACCTTCGCACTGTGCCGCACTGGGTGGACCGGATGAAGAGGGCCGTGGACGCGGCCAATCGATGACCGACTTCCTGATCGACGCGAGCGGTGGATCAACGGCAGCGGCACCCAAACGGTCTGGGTAGAAGTCGCTGCCGAGTGGTGACTCACATTCCATTTGTCGCCACCGGCGCCTACCCGGTACGTGCGGGCAACCGCGTCCGCCCGCTCATAGATGGTGAGCCTGCGTTTCGCCGGATCTGTGACGCCATTGATCATGCCCAGGCGCGGGTCTGGGTGTCCGTCACGTTTCTCTGGGCCGGCTTTCAGATGCCCGATGGTCGCGGTTCGTTCTTTGACGTACTAACACGAGCGCGCCAGCGTGGACTCGACGTCCGGGTGCTATTTTGGCGACCCGATGATGCGACGGCACATCTACGGACCAACGCGTTCTGGGGGTCGCCCGCGCATGTCGCGCTGCTGGAGCAGCAGGCATCGGAGATCAGCATTCGCTGGGATCGCGCGCACCCCGGATTCTGCCAACATCAAAAACTCTGGCTCATCGACGTTGGGTTGGAAACGTCCTGTGCGTTCGTCGGTGGCATCAATCTCAATCCCCATTCGATGGTTGCCCCCGGCCATCGTGGCGCTGATCACAATCACGACATCTATCTCGAGGTCAGCGGTCCGGCAGTCACGGACGTCCACCACAATTTCGTGCAACGCTGGAACGAGGCCAGCGAGCGGGACGAAGCAGACGGTCGGTGGGGGCCCGACGCCGATCGCGATCTCGCCTTTCCAGACCGGGTAGCGGCGGTACGTGGATCCACCGTCGCCCAAGTGCAACGGACGATCCATCCTGGCCGCTACGCCAGCACCCACCCCACTCCCGGCGGGGCTCCGTTTGCCATCGCCGACGGTGAGTTCTCCAATCGCGACCAGTACATCCACGCCATCCGCGCTGCCCGTGAGTATATCTATCTTGAGAACCAGGCCGTCAGTGTGCGGCCAATCCTTGAAGAGCTTGTAGCCGCGGTGAAGCGCGGCGTGGCGGTCGTCCTGGTGTTGCCGGCCGTGGCCAGCAACGGCGAGCTGTTCCGTGACGAACGCCGCACGCTGGCGCGCACGTCGCATTTCACTCTGGCAGGACTGGCCGGACCAGATGTCAGTGGTGCACGCCACCCCGTTCACGTGCATGCCAAACTCATGATCATCGATGATGTCTGGGCGACGGTCGGCTCCTGCAACCTCCACCGATATTCCATGGATGGTAACAGCGAGCTCAACATCGCCTTCGCCGATGCGGTGACGGCGCGCGCATTGCGCTGCGAGCTCCTGGCGGAGCATCTCGAAAAGGACACATCCGCGCTCGATGGCCGCTCGGCGCTCTGTGTGTTTCGGGCCGTGGCTGAGCAGAATGCGGGTCGCCGGGACAGTGGAGATCCCGACTGGGAAGGAATCGCCTGCGCGATGGATCCACTTCAGTGGTGGGCAAGCTGAACGGCGCGATCGGTGAGGGGATCCTTCGTGTGCAGGAACCGCAACCAATGAGGAACGGCGTTATGCCAGCCTTTCATACAGAAGGGGAACGAGCCATGCAGGAGCAGTTTCAGACCACGAAGATGGCTGACCTGCTGCAAGGAGCAATCGTGCATGCCGACGTCCAGGATGCAGAACGGGCCTTTATCGAGAGCCGGGACATGTTCTTCCTGGCGACCGTCGACAATCAGGGTCAGCCAACCTGCTCCTATAAGGGTGGGGACCCCGGGTTTGTAAGGGTGGTGGATCCGAAGACCATTGTATTCCCTATTTACGATGGTAACGGGATGTTCCTGTCTCTGGCGAATCTGGCGACCACCGCCAAGGTCGGCATGCTCTTCATCGACTTCGAGACTCCTCACCGTCTCAGGGTCCAGGGCGTCGCATCCGTCGAGCACCATGACCCCCTTCTCGGTGAGTTTGCTGGAGCCGACGCTCTCGTGCGTGTGGCCGTGTCCGAGATGTTCGTCAACTGTTCGCGCTACGTGCACCAGTATCAACGGGTGACTGCTTCCCGCTATGTGCCGCGCCCAGGATGCGAAGCGCCCTTCGCCGAGTGGAAGCGTATCGACCTGGTGCAGGAGGCCCTTCCGCCGCGCGACGCGGGGAAGACCGAACAGGCCGGCGGCACAATCACGGTGGAAGAGTACGAGGCCAAGCGCGCGGCAGGGCGGGCCTAGGCCTCGAGGACGGCGCCAATGGCGATCAGCACTCGCAAGACACGCCATCGGACGGTTTCGGCCGGTGGACTCAACTGTTCGTCCGCGAAGCCGGCGACCCCACCCAGCCGGCCGCGTTGCTCCTGCACGGTGTCCCGACTTCTTCGCACACCTGCCGCAATCTCATGCCGCTGCTGGCGGATACGGCCCGACCGGTCGCACCGGACCTGCCGGGCTGCGGCTTCTCAGACGCGCCGCCGCTGGATCGCTACGAATACAGCTTCGAGAACATCGCCGACACGATCGATGCGCTGGTCGACGTGCTCGGGTTGGAGCGGATGTTCCTCTACGTTCACGACTACGGCGCGGCTGTCGCGTACCACCTCGCCACACCCCGGCCCGAGCGCGTGCTCGGCTTCATCGTTCAGAATGGCAGCGCGCACGACGAGGGCATGGGCACGGTGTGGGACACGGCCAGGGCATTCTGGGCCGATCCGTCGCCCGAGAACCGGGCGAAGCTGCCCGACTGGCTCACTTACGAGGGCGTGCGAGAGGTTTATGTCAGCGGAGTTCTTCGCCCGATCGTACCGCTCGAGCTGGCGAACGTTCGGCTACTGAAGGACGCCGGGGTAATGCTGCTGGCTGGGACGGACGTGGGGGTGCCGTTGCAGGTCCCGGGCATCAGCCTGCATGTGGAGCTCGAGCGGCTGGTCGAGGCCGGACTCACTCCGCTGGAGGCCCTCCAGGCCGCCACACTCAACCCCGCGCGGGTCCTCAGGATGGCCGACTCCCTGGGCACCGTCGAGGCCGGTAAGCTGGCCGACCTGGTTCTACTCGATGCCAATCCGCTGGAAGACATCCGAAACACGCGGAGGATCCTCGCCGTCGTGGCCGGTGGCCGGCTCACTCGCCGGGCTGAGCTCGACCGGCTTCTGGCGGAAGGGTCGGCCCCTCGCGTGAAGGAGTGAGACCACGGATCGATATCGTCTATTCTGGCTCGTCCCAACACTCCTGGCAGTGCATAACACGGAAGAAGCCATCACCTTCCCACGTTACCTGCCGCTGGTCTTGGCGCGCTTGCCTGAGACCTGGCGCTCTCTCGCGGGGCCGATCACGCTGGGACAGGTATGGGCTGCACTGGCGGTTGTCACTTTGATCCCGTTTGCACTCGCCGCGTGGGCAACACTCCGTCCCGAACAGGCCGCACCTGTCTGGCTCCTGCTGTTAGTCCAAGCGACGCTACTCCTGAACGTGATCTGGCATGTCAGCGCGGCGATCGTTCTGTTCGACGGCTATGCCCCCGGTCTGGCGACGGCCGTCCTGCTCAACTTGCCGTTCTCGATCTACCTGATCCGCCGGGCAGCGAGAGAGAACTGGGTAAGTCCGCGAGCACGGTGGGCGCTCCTGCCGAGCGCTGTCGCGATTCATGGGCCTGTTCTCTCGGGGCTGCTGTCGTTGACGGAAAGGCTGTGATGTCAGGATTCGACTGTGGCATGACCGCAACGGCTGGGCATTTGAGGGTCCTGGAGGGGTCAGAATTGGGAACGAAGACCCGGCGACAATGTTCACCTCGGAAACCGCCGCGGCAGAGACTTGCGCGTGAAGGTCGTTGGGTTGATTGGCGGAGTGTGGAGATCCACTGAGCAGCTTGGCAGCAGCACCCCCGGACATTCAGGACAAAACTGAGCTCGCGACTCCGATGAACCGCTACCAACTCCTGTTCGCGACGCCGGACGTCTCGGTCAGCCGCTTCGACCATCCTCCGCACGAGGCGCATGACGACCCGGATGAGGAAGTCGCGACTCGCTGGGCGATCGCATTCGTACAGTCTGGCTCGTTCGATGTGGTGCAGGGCAGACGACGTGTGCGACTCCAGCGCGGAAGCGTGCTACTGTCTCAGCCGGGGTTCACCTTCAGTTGTGGTCACCACGAGGAGTGCCCGAGCGACGTGTGCCTCTCGGTCGGCTTCGAACCAGGCAACGTGGTGGGGTCCGAGCACGCGTGGGCGCGGGTCGGATGGGCCGTACGCAGGTCGCCGACGCCGCGCCTGGCGTATGTCGATCAAAGAATCCGTGACGCTGCAGCCGGTGGTGACACGTTCCAGCTGGAGCGATGGGCGCTGGCGGCACTGACCGCTCTCGAGGTCGACGCGGACGAAGGGATGACGAGGGGACGGTATGCGGCGCGGGGCACTGCCCTCGACGCCGTGGTCGCCACATGCCGCACGATCGAGATGGACCCTGCGACGCGGCGCAGCATCGCCGCTCGTGCGCGCGACGTGGGACTGAACAGTGCTCGACTCACGCGAGCGTTTCGCCGCTACGTGGGAATGGCGCCCCATGCATACGTCATGCGATGCCGGCTGGCAGCGGCTGCTGAGCTGCTCGCTTCTGGCATGAGTGTCAGCGAAACGTGCTTCCGGTCCGGATTCGAGAATCTGAGCCACTTCTGTCGCGCATTTCGGCGTACGCTCGGCGTCCGTCCGTCGCTGTGGCGTACCGTCGGTCGTAACGAGAAACGGCGAAGGGTGCGCGAGCTGACAGGTCGTTCGTTCTAGCGTCGCCCTCGTCCATGCGGGGTTGCTACGAAGCCTGCTCGTCGAGGTGCCACGACGTATGCAGCCATCGTCCCTTCGAGCGGACGAACACCTCGGTGGCTCTTCCCTTTTGAGTCTGGCGCTGGCCGCGGCTCTCCGTGACTACGGTATAGTGTGAGAACATGACGACCGTTGCGCCGAAGCGGTGAGTCAGGGTCGAGTCGAAGGAGACTGACACGAGCTTCCCTCCACTGGCCTTGAAGTCGGCGGAGGCGGCAAGGGACTCCTCGAGGGAATGCCAGTGAGGGACGCCTGTGGCGATCGCCACCAGCTCGGGACCCAGCACCGTGCGGAGCGAGGCCGTATCGCCGGAGAACCAGTCCACCCAGACGGCCTTGCGGACGGTCTCCAGATCGGCGAGCTCGGCGCCGGAAAGCGTCGTGGCGATGCGTGGGGCTGCCTGTGCTGAGAGCGGGGTCGCGGCGGCGGCGAGTGCGAGCGCAACGGCTGCGATCTTCATTCGTAACCCTCCAGGTGCTGGACGCCGAGAATCTAGGCGAGATCTGACGAATCGGCTTGCACTTTTCGTCGCCATTTCGAGAGATCCGCCCATGCGTTAGGCCGATTGACTCACCGTCGAGCTTCGCTTTGAGAGCGCGCACCAACGCTCCGGGGTCGTCGCGGACCAGGGTGGCATTCGCCCCGACGGTATCCAGCGTGCGCGAGACGACCCACTTCGGCTTTGGGCGCCACGCTGCCGCGAAGTCGCGTTCGACGACGCCCCAGTCCGGCTGGTCGTCATCCCAATAGCGCATCACCTCATACATGCGCCTGCCATAGATGATGCCGGCCAACTCACGGACATGGTCGTTGAAATGGCGATGGAGCTGATCGCCGGGCCGCGGCAATGGCTGGCCGCCGCTAGCGCCGGCAACGTAGCCATCGAGCGATTGCATCATGCCGAAGACGAGCTTCCCCATGTGGTCGCGCCGCCGCAATGCGGTGTGTGAGTGATCCTGGAGTCCGTGGACTGAGCTACCCTACCGCTGAGCTATTCATCGACGTCACATGCGCGACAAGCTGATCGAGGGCGATCTCGGTCCCCTCCTGCCAACCCGACGTCCTATTCTTCTCAAAGTCCGCTTCATCCCGGTGCAGCGCAGTGAAGACATAGCGGGTGCCGGTGCCCACGCTTTCCATCGTAACGATGGCGGTGATCGGAATGTCGTCGAAGACAGCCGGACGATAGCCCGGAAATAGCATGGAGGTCCAGACAAGTCGCTCCATCGGAACGACTTCCAGGAAACACCCGAGGTTGGGAAACTCCTGGCCGTCTGCCGATGCGATATCGATGCTCAAGATGCCGCCAGGTCGCACGTCCATTTCGGCTCGCGCCACACGCCCCCAAGGCTTGGGCATGTACCACTCCTTGAGATGCTCCGGTTTGGTCAACGCGTCCCAGACGAGCCGCGTGGGAGCCTCGATGAACCGTTCGAATACGAGATCCAGTCGCGGATTGATCGTGAATCGCTTGCTCATGACTCCGCTTCCTTGTCCTTGAGTTGTTTGACGTACTGGTCGAACTGGTCCAGTCGCGCTTCCCACAACCGACGACGCGCGGTCAGCCAATCTTCAACGACCTTGAACCGTGCGGGCGCGATCTCGTACGTCCGCACGCGTCCGCGCTTCTTCGACTTCACCAATCGGCTCTGTTCGAGCACCGAGAGGTGCTGCACGAACGACGGGAGTTGCATGTCGAACGGCTCCGCCAGTTCGCTGACAGTGGCTGGCCCGACGGACAGTCGCTCCAGGACTTTGCGCCGAGTCGGGTTGGACAAGGCGTGAAAGACTTCGTCAGCGGCTGCGGCTTGAATCATTGCCGGCACCATCCCAATGCTCGGGTTGTCCGATCCTACCGAGGATTCTACAGCCGTGGGATACTTTTGTAAATACCTAAGTATTGGCTATCTTGGAAGCGGCGACCAGGGGCGGACCCTCCGGCCGGTGATCTATGGGCAGTGCAGGCCCTGAGTGGGGTAAAGCTCCTTGGGGACGTCACCCTCAGAGGCCAAGCAGGCAGCACCCCGGACCCTCAGGAGGTCGGCATGTTCCAACCGTGGCTCCAGGCGCTCACTGGGATTGCCGTCATCGGCGGTATTTCGCTGAGCGCACCATGGACCCATTCCGGCAGCATGGGCGGCTCCATGAGAGTTCGCGCAACTCTTGATGGGGCTCCCTGGAGCGGCGACTCAGGCCTCGAGGGGAGGGGCTTGTTATACCAGGGTGACAGCATCCTCCTCGTGTTCGCGAAGAAAGCGATAGCCGACAGCTCCGAGACCGTTCGTCTCGCTGTTCCCGGCTTGTCAGGCAGAGGTAGCTACCCGGCGCACAACACGGGTAGCTGGGTGCTGGGCTCATCTTTCGACATTTCGAAGGGTGACTGAGTGTCTTGGTTGAGGGCTCGTTCTCCGGGCGTTACGAGACCAGCCCCCGGCACTTTCGGGACACTTTACAAGGCCGTAGCCGCGTGTTGGAACTGAAGTGAACGCCGGGAAACACGAGTGAGTTTGTTTCAGGGCGATGGCCGGCGCAGCACTTAGGTAGGACGAGTCACAGTCAGGTCACGCCGGTGGCGTAGGCTCGGGTCATCCTTTCGTCAGAGGAACCCGATGCCAGGTCATCGCCTTTGGTTGAGCTTTCTAGGACTCGGTGCTGTCGCCTGCGGGGCGGGTTGGCATCAACCGGCGCTACTTCGGCCGGGTCCGCTGCCGGTTCGGAAGCAGGCCCAGGTGTGGTCCAGTGGTCAAGCGCAACGCTGGCATAGCGTGGTGGTAAAGGCCGACTCGATCTCGGGCGTGCCATTTCTCCAAGCCCCCGAATGTGACAGTTGCCGGATGGCGTTACCTCTTGCGATCGTTGACTCGGTGCGCGTTGGGAGTCCTGAGGCTGGCTTCTGGAAGACCCTGGGGTTGATCGTCGGGATTCCGGCCCTCATTGGGATAGTGCTTTGCGGACCCGACGGCACGCGGTGCTTTCCAGAGACTTAGGCATTCTGCCCCGCGAGATCCCTCGTCGTCCTTCCTCCGATGACATTAGCCCCTTGAACCCACCAGTTAAGGCTTTCTCGAAGCTCGTGTCGATTTTGACCGGCCTCGTTCGACGTATTGGTGAGGCCGCGAAGGCCGCCGCAACCGTCCTGAACCGAATCCAGGAGAGAACAATGCGTTTCATTGTCATGGGTATGGCAACGAAGGAATCCGAGGCGGGGCCTCCGCCGAAGCCCGAAGCGTACGCCGCGATGCAGCAGTACAACGCCGAAGCTGTGAAGGCCGGCGTCCTCCTCGCCGCCGAGGGGCTCGCCCCGACCTCGAAGGGTGCGCGCGTAAAGTTCAGCGGCGACGACTGCACCGTCATCGACGGTCCGTTCGCCGAGGCGAAAGAGGTCGTGGCGGGCTTCACGATCATTCAGGTAAAGTCGCTGGAAGAAGCGATCGAGTGGGTGAAGCGCGTGCCGAACGTCTTTCCCAACGGCGAGGCGGAGGTCGAGATCCGCAAGTTGATGGATGTCGAGGATTTCGGTGACGAGTTCACGCCGGATGCGGATATCGCGAAGGTCAAGTTCAAATGAGAAAGCTCACAATCATCGAACACATCTCGCTGGACGGCGTGATCCAGAACTCCCGCGACGACGGCGACTTCCCCTACGGCGACTGGACCGCGCCCTATCGGACCCCCGCCGGTCGGGACGCGATCATGGCCGCGCATGGCGAGCGCTTCGATCTGCTGCTCGGCCGTCGGACCTACGATAGCTGGTCGCGCTTCTGGCCGAAGGCGCCGAGCAGTCCGATGGCGGACGGCCTCAACGCGGCAAAGAAATACATCGCCACCCACCGCCCGGAGAGTCTTGCATGGGGCCCGTTCGAGGGTCTTGGACCGGACGTCGTCGAGGGTATTCGCCGCATCAAGTCGCAGGACGGCCCGCACCTGATCCTCTGGGGTAGTTCCACGCTGACATCGACGGTGCTCGAACATGGGCTTGCGGATGAAGTGCTGCTGGCCGTCTATCCGGTCCTGTTGGGCACCGGGAAGCGCTTCTTTGCGGAGGGAACCCCGGCACACTCGTTCGAGCTCGTCAGCTCGCAAGCAATGCCGTCCGGCATCATCCTCAATGCATACAAGGTCGTTGGGCCTTTGAAGACCGGATAGTTCGACGCCAAGCTCGGTCGGCCTGGATTGCGCCCACGGCCTCTGCTATGCTGGGACCATGACGATCAAGAGACTGGACCACGTCAGCGTGGTCGTCGACGACCTGGCAGCCGCTATGGCTTTTTTCACCGAGCTCGGCATGACGGTCGAGGGCAAGGCGCCGGTCGAGGGTCCGTGGGTGGACCGCGTCAATGGGATCGAAGGTGTCCAAGTCGACATCGTCATGATGCGGACCCCGGATGGGCACGGGCGGCTGGAGCTGACGAAGTTTCGCAATCCACAACTGGTCGAGCTCGAACCGGCGATCGCACCGCCGAACGCGCTGGGACTTCGGAGCGTCATGTTTACAGTCGAAAGCGTCGACGACACTGTCGCTCGCCTGCGCGCCACCGGCGCCGAACTCGTCGGCGAGGTGGTCCAGTACGAAGACAAGTACAGACTCTGCTACATGCGAGGCCCTGCGGGCATCATCGTCTCGCTGGCCGAGGAACTCTCCTGAGGACGCCGTAGTACCTCACCGTTTCGCAGGCATCCCGAACCAAGCCGTCAGCGCCTCCGTCAGCCCCTGCGGTGTACCCTCGCCGACCCAAGCGACATAGCCGTCGGGGCGGATCAACACCGCGGCGGGCCCAGCGACTTCGCCGAGCACAGGAAGTTCCCACTTGCCGGCGTATGTCGCGTCGACGTACTGAACGCGGTCCGACCACGGCGTGATGTCGATGGATCGCGGGGCGTCGAGGTTGAGCAGCACCGGCTGAGCCTTGTGCAGGAAGCTGAAGACGCGCCGCGGGCCGCTTGCGGTGACGACGTCGAGATCGGGCATGCGACGCCCCAGCAGCGGATGCCCCTGTCCCAGTTCGTACCGAATGTCCAAGCCGGACATCATCCCGGCGATGCGTTTGCGCGGCTCCTCCATCTTGAGGAGATCGCCCACGATGTCGCGCACGGCCATTGTGCGATCGTCCTCGCGGTGCAGCGCGACCTGCGCCATCGTGGTCTTGAGCACGCGCGCACCCACCGGGTGACGCTCGGCGTGATACGTGTCGAGCAGGCTGTCCGGTGACGTGCCCTTGATCACCTGCGCCAGCTTCCATCCGAGGTTCACCGCATCCTGCACGCCGGTGCTGAGTCCCAGCCCACCGATCGGGGAGTGCACGTGGGCGGCGTCGCCGGCGAGCAACACGCGTCCACTCCGATACTGCGCGGCCTGCCGCGTCATATCGGTGAACCTGGAGATCCAGGTCGGGCTGTGGACGCCGTAGTCGGTGCCGCACGTGGCGATGAGCAGCTCCTTGAGATCGCGCAGCGTCGGCTCGGTGGTTGCATTCGTGTTCGGTTCGGTGACCATGACGCCGATGGGGCCGACATCCTTATAGATGATTTCGCCACCTTTGATCTCGTACTCCGACCTGCCGAAGGCGTGCACGCCGGCGGCCGAACGGTGCACCCCGTACGGCGGCGTCTCCGTCATCTCCACTTCCGCGAGAATGCTGCTGGTCGTCGGATCCCAACCCGGGAAGTCGATGCCCGCGGTCTTGCGGATGAGGCTGCGGCCACCGTCGCACCCGACGAGAAATTGCGCGCGCAGTGACTGCCCGTCGGCGAGTGCGACGTCGACCCCGGTGTCGTGCTGCACGAATTCCGTGACCTCGCGGCCATAGAGGATCGGCACCTCGAGCTCTGTGACCCAGCCGGCGAGGATGCGCTCGATGTGCTTCTGCCGCAGCGCGAGCCCGTAGTTGTGCCGGGTCGGGAAGTCGCTGATGTCCAAGCGGGTGACGGCGAAGCCCGTGACCTGCGCGGTCTGGCCCGCCGAGAGAAATCGGTCCGCGATGCCGCGCTGGTCGAGTACTTCGATGGTGCGCGAGGAGATGCCGAGGGCACGCGCGCCGTGAGAGCTCCTGATTGGGCCGGCGCTCGACGACGGCGACGTCCACTCCCGCCAGCGCCAATTCGCCTGCGAGCATGAGCCCCGTCGGTCCGCCGCCCGCGATCACGACCGAATGATCGGTCATCGCAACTCCGGGTCTGAATGAGGCGCGAAGTATCACCTTGCGCGGGGGCGTTGCCGCAAGCCTCCGGGTGGTTGATATATATCTGTGGGGGACGTGGCTAGCCGTTTAGACGGACATCCTAATGTTCCGATGGTTGATTCTCGCGGTGCTCCTCAGCGCGCTCACAGTGTCGGGATACCACCGGGCCCGGGCTCGTGTGGGCGGGGAGACGGTTGCACGCCGGCGCGAAGGGCCGCTGTTTCTGGCTCTCCGTGCCTTGATGGCGCTGGCCCTTTTCGGAGCCATCCTTGCTCATGTCGTGAGCCCCGAGTGGATGGCGTGGGCTTCCTTCAACGTGCCGCAGACCGTGCGCTGGATCGCGTTCGTCCTCGGGGTGCTCACCGTGCCGGCCGTTCATTGGGTGCTCAGCACGCTCGGCCGGAACGTCACTGAGACGGTACTCACCAAGGAGCGCCACGAGCTGGTTACTGGGGGGCCCTATCGCTGGGTCCGGCATCCGCTCTACACGACTGGCCTGACACTCTTCCTGGCACTCGGTCTCATGGCCGGCAGTTGGTTCGTGCTGTTGGCGACCGGTATCGCGTTCGCCGTGCTCAGCGGGCTCGTGATTCCACGCGAGGAGCAAGCATTGGTGGCCAAGTTCGGCGAGCGCTATCAGGGATACATGCAGCGGACAGGTCGGCTGGTGCCGAGAGTTGGGGGCGGGGTATTCGTCGCTCGATAGCAGCCGTGGGCAAGGTTCTTTGGGCCGGCCTGGTCGTGCTGTCAGCTTGTACGCCGTCCAGCAGCCTGCCCCAACGCCCAGCGACGTCCTGGAGCGATTCCTCATCACACCGAGTCCGCTTCGTGTCGGTGGCGCCCGGTGTGCGCCTTGAGGTGCTCGACTGGGGCGGCTCGGGACTGCCGCTCGTCCTCCTCGCCGGATTGCAGGATGTGGCGCACGGATTCGATGAGCTCGCCCCGCACTTCACCGGTGATCACCATGTCTTCGCGATCACGCGCCGCGGGTACGGAGCGTCGAGTCAGCCGCGCGCGGGCTATGATCTGGCCGGCCGGGTCGCCGATCTGCGCGCCGTGCTGGACTCTCTGCGGCTCCCGCGTGTTGCCCTCGTTGGCCACTCCATCGCCGGCGACGAGCTGACGGCGTTCGCCGGCGCGTATCCCGATCGGGTGACCCACCTTGTATACCTGGATGCCGCATACGACCATAGCGGCCTGGGAACCCTGTTTGGTCAGAGCCCGGCTCCACCACCGATGCTGACAACGGACTCGGCGTCGGCCCGCGCGGTCCAGGCCTATCTCCAGCGGTCGTACGGGATGCACATTCCCGAAGCCCAACTGCGCGCGATTGGCCGCTATGATGCGGCCGGCCGCCTCGTCGGCAATGTGACGCCCGGGGCCATCGACTCACTGATCCTCGTCGGGTGCGGGCATCCAGACTACGCGGCAGTGCGTGCTCCGGCACTGGTGATCAATGCCGTGATCGATTCCGTACAGCAGGTGTTTCCGTTCTGGGCCACGCTCGACGCCACTCAACGCCGCGTCGCGCTTCGGTTCACGACCGCGCTTCAGACGTGGGCGGCGGCAGAGCGGGCCCGGGTCCGGCGCGAGCTGCCCACGGCACAGGTGGTGGAGCTCCACGGCGCCAATCACTATGTATTCGACTCGCATGCGGACGAGGTGATACGGTCTATGCGGACATTCATCGCTCCGCACTGAGTCCCTTAAGCAATCAGGAAGAGTGACCCATGCGGGCTAGCCCTTCGGCATAGGCGGGTGGCGCTCCCGCCCTGGTCTCTCCATCTTATCGATCGGCGACCCGGACTCGGCACCAGGAGGGTGGGACATGGCTACACCAACATGGCAGGTCAAGGGTCAATACTACGAAACCTGCAGCTGCGATTTCGTCTGTCCCTGTGTGCCGGGGCAGCTGGCCGTTAAGCCGACGAAAGGCTTCTGCGCGGTCGCCATGGCGTTTCAGATCGAACGCGGCAGCTACGGCTCGGTTCCCCTCGACGGCCTCGGCTTCATCGTCCTCCTATGGACGCCGGAGGAAATGGGCAAGGGGAACTGGTCGGTCGGTGTCATCGCGGACGCGCAGGCAAGCGCCGAGCAGCACGAGGCCATTACCTCGATCGCCAGCGGGTCCGCGGGCGGCCCCATGGCCGCCCTGTCCGCGTTGGTCGGAAAGTTCCTGGGCGTGGACTCGGCGCCGATCCGATTCGATCGCGCGGGCGCCAAATGGTCGGTCACGGCCGCGAAGCTCGTCGACATGGCCGCCGAAGGGGCCATGGGCATCGACCCCAGCATCACCGAGCCGATCTACCTGGACAACACAGGCCATCCGGCCGCGAGCCGCTTTGCCCTCGCCCGTGCATTGAAGAGCCATGTCGACGCTCTGGGAGTGAGTTGGAATGACACCAGCGGAAAGAACCATGGCCAGTACGCTCCCTTCTCCTGGCGAAGCGCCTAGCCGCCGTGACCGCACCCTCATCGCCAGCTGCATCGTTCTCATCACCGCGCTGGCCTGGGCCTACCTCGTCCACCTGAATCGTCGCATGACGTCCCCCATCGAAGGCGACTCGATGATGGCGGGGATGGGCATGGTGATGAATCAGCCGTGGGGCGCCGCCGATCTGCTGCTGACATTCGTGATGTGGTCGGTGATGATGGTCGGCATGATGGCCATACCCGCCCTGCCCGTCCTGTTCCTCTTCGCGGGGATGCACGCCCAGCGAGCGGATCGCGCCGCGGTGCCGGCCGTGCCGTCGTTCGGCCTCGGCTACCTCAGCGTCTGGCTGGCGTTCAGCGCCTGTGCCACCGCCGCCCAATGGGCCTTGCACGAAGCCGCGTTGCTGTCGCCGTCGATGGCGACAACGAGCACCGCTGTCGCCGGTGTCATCCTCATCGCGGCGGGCGCGTACCAGCTGACGCCGTTCAAGACCGGATGCCTGGCCCACTGCCAAAGTCCGCTGGGATTTCTGATGAGCAACTGGCGCGACGGATCGAGCGGTGCGTTCCTGATGGGCTTCCGACACGGCATCGCCTGCCTGGGTTGCTGCTGGGCATTGATGGCCGTGCTCTTTGTGGTCGGCGTGATGAACCTCGCGTGGGTCGGCGTCCTGACCCTTGTAATCCTCGCCGAGAAGCTCGGACTCATAGGTCCCCGCCTCTCACGAGCCGGGGGCGCACTCCTGATCGCTCTCGGAGCCGTCCTGCTGTCGGGATGGGCGTAGCCGCTGCGGAACACTCCCCGACAACTCCACTAACTACGAACCCACCAATAGAAATGCCCAAAGCAAAAGAGCTTACCGCGAAGCAACGCGATGACTTGCTCAAGACACTGAAAGCCCGCTTCGACGCAAACATGCACCGTCATGCTGGTCTCGAGTGGGCTACCGTGCAAGCACGACTCGCCTCGAACGGCGCCCGACTGTGGTCCCTCAATGAGATGGAGCAGTCTGGCGGCGACCCGGATGTCGTCGGACTGGATAAGAAGACCGGCGAATGCACCTTCGTGGACTGTTCAGCGCAGAGCCCTAAGGGACGCCGAAGCGTGTGTTACGATCGGGAGGCGCTCGAGGCACGCAAGGAGCACAAACCGAAGACCAGCGCTGTTGAGATGGCCACTGTCATGGGTGCGGCGCTCCTCACCGTGGAGGAATATCACAGCCTCCAGGCGCTTGGTGAGTTCGATACGACGACGTCCAGCTGGGTGCAGACACCTGCCAAGGTCCGAAAGCTCGGCGGCGCGCTGTTCTGCGATCGCCGCTACGACACAGTGTTCGTGTACCACAACGGTGCCGACTCCTACTATGCGGCCCGAGGATTCCGGTGTTCGATCAGAGTCTAGCCCGTACTAGGCCCAGCCTCGAGTGAAGATCGTTGCCGTGGCGGTGTTCGCATTGCTTGGGGTCCTCGAGTTCTGGACTCGACGCCAGGCGTTCCGATTTCTTCGCTACACGGGCCCGAGCCGGATCCGGGCCAACCAGATGCTCACTCATCTCGCGTCGGAGCACTATCTGCCGGAAGGCGCGCGCTGGCTGGGGTGGCTCCGACTCGTAACGCTGCTTTGGACGCTCTCGTTCTTTGGAGTGTTCTGGGCCGTCGTCTCATAGGCGAAACGGCGACTCCTAGGCGGACAGTAGGGAGCTCATACTTGTGATAAGCCTAGGGTCTGAGCAGGAGCGCGCCTGATGGCGGAGGCTGTAGCAGTAATCGCCGGGGCCACGGGTCTCGTCGGCCAAGAGCTGGCACGGCAGCTTGCGGCGGACGGCACGTGGCGCGAAGTGCGAGCGCTGGTGCGCCACCCCCTTCCCGCAGAGCTGTCAGGACCAACCTTGGTATCCGTCCAGGTCGACTACGCCCGGCTCGATCCTCCGCCACTCTGGGCGGCTGCCGATCATGTCTTCTGCGCCCTTGGCACGACCATGCGACAGGCCGGCTCGGCCGCCGCATTCCGTCGAGTCGACTTCGACTACCCGGTGGCGCTGGCACGAGCAGCTCAGGCTCGAGGGGTCCGGCACTTCCTCCTGGTCAGCGCCCTTGGGGCATCATCGACGTCGCGGGTTTTCTACAACCGAGTCAAGGGCGAAGTCGAGGAAGCCATCACAGCCTTGGGCTTCAAGGCCGTCACGATTGCACGGCCATCTCTGCTTCTGGGCCCGCGGACGGAGCCGCGCCTGGGCGAGCAGCTGGGCAAGCTGCTGGGCGTCCTCGCGCCGCCACGGTGGCGACCGGTCTCAGGGGCACGAGTGGCGCGGGCGTTGGTGGACGCAGCCAAGCGGGATGCGCCAGGAATCCGTATCCTTGAGAACCAGGACCTCCGCGCTGTCCCCCGGTGACAGCGGCGTCTGGCCCGACCCATCCCTTTAGCCGCCAGCCCTGCTGGCCTGGAGTTTCCGATGTCCGTCGCCAAGATCACCGAAATCCACTCGTCCTCACCCAAGAGCTTCGAGGACGCGATTCAGAAAGGCATCGCCCGAGCCGACAAGACTCTTCGCAACCTCAGCGGTGCGTGGATCAAGAGTCAGAAGGTCGTGATTGAGAAGGGGAAGATCACAGAGTATCGGGTCTTACTGAAGGTCAGCTTCGTCTTGCAGGACTAGCCTTAACGCGCGCAGCGATCGCATCCAAGCCCGGGTCGCTCGATTTCGCGACCCGAGCTTGTCTGGGTTGCGTCCTACTGCACGGTCACATTATACGTCAAGTTGATCCCAGTGCAGGAGTTGCCCACCAGTAGCTGTACGACTCCCGTCCCAGGGGCGCCGACATCGAAGAACACGTCTGCATCGATTTGGGTGCCGGGCGCGAGGGTTTTCGGGAAACTGGTCCAAGTCGTGGTGCGTACCGCTGTTACTGCTCCTGATTTCTTCGCGACCTGACCGGTCAGGGTGACAGCCGTCGTCCCGGTGTTCTTGATAAACCAAACAGCGATGTGGTTCGTGGTGTGGTGGGAGACCGTTATTGGGTTGGCAAACGCCCGCCATGTGGTGACACTGCAGGGGAGTGCCGACGCGGTGCCGTCAACGGGTCTCGCTTCGGGGCCGGATGGCAGCTCACTTCCGCAAGCGCCCAATGCCAGCCCACTTGCAACAAGCATGGCGAGTGCTGGTGTACGCATCTCCGCCTCCTTCTTTCTTGAACAACGTCAAACGTCCTCAGGGGGCTTCAACCTTCTGCCCGCCGAAATGAGAAACAAGGACATCAATGCGACATTGAGGGACTGTTTTGCGACAATCTCCCGGCCCACCCGAGGAGCTAGGATTGCACGCATGGAGCTGACCCGTCGTGAGTTCGCCGGAGCCCTCCCGTGATCCTCCTTGCCCTCCTCCTCCAGGCGGCGCCGACCCCGCCCGCTACCATCCGGGTGGCTCCCGACACCGCGCTGGTCGAGCGCGATCCGGCCACCGGCGTAGGTTACGCCAACTTCGACTTCGTGATCGGGAGTCGCGCCGCGGCGCCGCTCGAGCTGGTCTCCATCGTCATGACCGCGCACGATCCGGCCGGCCGGCTGGTGCTCCGCCGGTTCTGCGACACCAGCGGTCTGAGCCCGTGCATCCGGACCGTCCCGGACCGGGTCCTGGATCCGGGCGGCTCGACCATCGTCTACAACCCCTTCGACGAGCTGCCGGCGGGACTCGCCCTGCGGGAGCTGCGGTACGTGCTGGCGCTCGCCGATACCGGCGGCACCGTGGTCGATTCTCTCGTGGCGGCGGTGCCGCTCCGCGACTACGTCACGCGGACCGGTCTCGTGCTTCCGCTCCGGGGGCGGGTGCTCGTGTTCGACGGGCACGACTTCTACGCCCACCACCGCCGGTGGAACCTGGCGCATCCGGTCGTGGGCAAGCTCTTTCGCCGGAACTCTGGCCGTTATGCCTACGACTTCTCGATCGTGGACTCGGTCGGCCGCATGTACCGGGGCGACGGTACCCGCAATGAGGACTGGTACAGCTGGAATGCGCCGGTGCTCGCGCCCGGAACGGGGAGGGTGGTGGCCGCCGAATCCGGGGAGCCCGACTGGGAGGTGGGCCGAACCGGACTGCCCGACACCACCGTGCTCGCGCGGCCGATCGCTCTGTTCGGGAACTACGTCGTGGTCGACCACGGGAACGGCGAGTTCAGTCTCCTCGCCCACCTCCGCCGCGGGTCGCTCCTCGTCCGCGCGGGCGACCATGTGCGCCGGGGACAGCCGGTCGGCCGGGTCGGGTTCTCGGGATCGGTGTATACCATCCACAACCACTACCAGCTCCAGCGCGGCGCCGAGTACGATGCCGAAGGACTTCCGTCGACGTTCGTACGTGTCACCCGACTGGGGCGCCGCCCGGCGACCGCCGGCCGGACGCGGATCGACTCCGGGGACGTCGTCGAGAGCCGGTAGACAACTGGGAGAACCGCACGCATGGAGCTGACCCGCCGTGAGTTCGCCGGAGCCCTCACCGGCGTCGTGGGCGCCGCCACCCTGGGATGGGATCCGACCCGTGTCCGAGAGGAGGATCCGTGCGACCTGCCTCCTTCCGTCCGGGCCCTCACCCCGAGGACGAGCGGCATCACTCCCATCACCGACCAGGAGCGTCGCGCCCGAATCGCCCGGGCGCAGCGGCTCATGGAGGAGCAGGCGATCCACGCGGTCGTGATCGAGCCGGGCTCGAGTATGCGCTACTACGCGGGGGTCAACTGGTCGCTGTCCGAGCGAACCTTCGCGATGGTGATCCCGGCCTCCGGACCCCCGGCCTGGGTCTGCCCCGCGTTCGAGGAGGCAAGGGCCCGGGAGCTGATCCGGTTCGGCGACGACATCCGGGTCTGGCAGGAGGAGGAGAACCCGTTCGCTCTAATCGCCGCCATCCTGAAGGACCGCGGCGCGGCGAGCGGGAAGATCGGCATGGAGGAGCAGGTGCGGTTCTTCGTGATGGACGGCCTGCGCCGAACCGGAGCAGTCGCCGAGCTGGTCTCGGCCACGCCGGTTACGGCGGGGTGCCGCATGTACAAGTCGCCCGCCGAGTTGGCCCTGATGCAGCGGGCGACTGACATCACGATCCTCGCCATCAAGGCGGCATTCGCCACCCTCAAGGCGGGAATGACCCAGTACGACCTCAGCCGCAACGCGACGGCCGCCCTCACTCGGCTCGGCGGCAGCGATCCCTGGGCGCTCGTGGGCTTCGGCGAGTACTCGGCGTTTCCGCACGGCAGTATGCAGCCGCAGCGGCTCCAGCGAGGGGACATCGTCCTGCTGGACACGGGGTGCGCCGTCGAGGGCTACCAGTCCGACATGACTCGCACGACCGTGTTCGGCCGCCCGACCCGCCGCCAGACGGAAGTCTGGGACCTCGAGCGGAAGGCGCAGGACGCGGCGTTCGCCGCGGCCCAGGTCGGGACGCCGTGCGAGGCGGTCGACGCCGCGGCTCGCAAGGTGATCACCGACGCCGGCTTCGGCCCCGACTACCGGCTCCCTGGTCTGCCGCATCGCACCGGGCACGGGATCGGGCTCGACGGCCATGAGTGGACCAACTTCGTGCGCGGCAACACGACGCCGCTCGCGGCGGGGATGTGCTTCAGCGACGAGCCGATGATTGCCATCTACGGCGAGTTTGGCGTGCGGCTGGAGGACTGCCTCTACATCACCGAGCAGCGGGCCCCGATTCTTTTCGCCTCAGAGCCCGGCGATCGATCAGCCTTTCGGATGATGTCTCTCCTCAAGGAAACGCTGAAACGGCTCGAAGCCCTCGGCAACGAGAAGATGCGTGCGCACAACAAGAAACACGGAAGCGGCGACAATCATTTCGGTACTCGGCTCGGCGATATCCGGAAGCTGGCCGCGGAGCTCAAGTCCGATCACGACTTGGCCCTTGCTCTCTGGGAGACCGAGAACGTAGATGCCCGGCTCCTGGCGATCCTGCTGATCAAGCCAAAGAATCTCTCGAGCACCGAGATGGATCGGATGGTTCGGTCCGCCACCTTTGCGCAAGTGGCGGACTGGCTCAACTCCAATGTCGTCAAGCATCATCCCGACAAGGAAGCGCTTCGCGAGGCGTGGATGGCCACTGAGGACCCCTGGGCGGTCCGTGCCGGATGGAGCCTGACCTCCGAGCGCATCGCGAAGAGCCCTGAAGGGCTCGACCTGCCGGCGCTTCTAGGGCGCATCGAATCAGAGATGGGAGGCGCTGCTCCGGAAGTGCAATGGACCATGAACTTCTGCCTTGCAGGAATCGGCATCCACTTCCCCAAGTATCGCAAACGCGCTGTTGCCATCGGAGATGCCTTGGGGCTCTATCGTGACTATCCTGTCTCCAAAGGCTGTACCTCGCCTTTCGCCCCGGTCTGGATCAGCGAGATGGTGAGTCGGAAGGGCTGACATCCTGCGGTCGGTTCCACGTCTCACTGACGATAAAGGAATCAGTCAAAATGCCTAAGAACACGATCTGCCTGTGGTATGACCACGATGCCGAAGCAGCCGCCCGCTTCTACACCAAGACCTTTCCCCAAAGCAGCCTCGGCGCAGTACACCATGCGCCGGGCGACTATCCCGACGGCAAAGCGGGGGACGTACTGACTGTCGAATTCACCGTCGCAGGCATCCCCTGTATCGGCCTCAATGGAGGGCCGACGTTCAAGCAGAGTGAGGCCTTTTCCTTCCAGATCGAGACCGAGGATCAGGCGGAGACCGACCGCTACTGGAACGCGATCGTCGGCAATGGCGGGCAGGAAAGCCAGTGCGGCTGGTGCAAGGACAAATGGGGCGTCAGCTGGCAGATCACCCCTCGCGTGTTGATCGATGCGATGGCCAAGGGTGGCGCTGTTGCCAAACGTGCGTTCGAGGCGATGATGCCGATGAAGAAGATCGACGTCGCTGCCATCGAAGCGGCGGTGCGCGGCTGAGCAACGCATGGCGCGAACCATCCTCGTGGTTCACGGTGCTGGCGAGCCCCGGCGGCGGCGCGGCAAGGTGTATTGGGAGCCGCTGCTCGAGGAAAGTCTGGGGCGGGGATATCGGGTTCAGGCCCCGCGCATGCCCCGGCCGGACGACCCACAGTACTGGGCCTGGGCTCGCCGTATCGATGCGCTCATAGGGAGTACACGCAGGCCCGTTCTTGTGGGCCATTCCTTCGGAGCTTCGGTGCTTCTGAAGTATCTCGCTGAGACGGTGCGCCGCCCCGCTGTAGCCGGCCTGTGCCTGGTCGCGACGCCATTCTGGGGCCCCAACTTTCCCGAGTTTGCGCTGCCGCCTGACTTCGGGGCGCGCCTCGGCGACTTGTCCCCGATCTATCTGTATCACAGCCGAGACGACACCCAGTCCCCGTTCGAGCACCTGGAGCGATATCGGCGTGCCCTGCCTCACGCCACCGTGCGGGTCCTGGACGATCGCGGCCACGAGTTCAATCAGGCCCGGTTCCCGGAGCTTGCCGCTGACATTCGTGGTCTTGCGGTGCAGCGCGCCGTCAAACGGCGGGCACGAACATGATTGGCAAGGCTATCCTCGGTACAGCGCTGGCCGGGTTCGCAGTCTGGCTCGCGCTGCGCAACCTGAGGCTTCCCACCCGCGATGGTTGGATCTTCTGGGTGCCGGTTACTCTCTGGTTCCTCACCATGAGCTTGCTATGCTGGTGGTCAGCTCTGTCGGGCCATCAAGCGACTAGCCGAGCTGGTATCCGAGCGAGCTGGCGCGCGGGGTGGATAGTCGGCGCGGCCGGCCGCGCCATCGGTTTCGTCGGCCCGCTCGTAATCAGCCCGAAGGCAAGCTTGGGGCCGCTGCTGGGCATCCTGCTCACTGGGCCGTTGGGCTTTGTGGTGGGCGCGCTCGGGGCGGGGGTCCTCCGGGTGGCGCAAGGGTCGCGGTGAGAGCTTATGGCACTCATTCTCGAGACTGCGCGCCTGCGACTGCGCGAGCTGACCTCGACCGACCTCGATTTCGTCGCCACTATGATGGGGGACGGCGAGGTCACACAGTGGTATGGGCGGCGCTTCAGTCGCGCCGATGCGGAGGTCTGGCTCGACCAGCAGCTCGAGCGCTACCGGGTCGACGGCCATGGTTTGTGGTTGGTCCTCGACCGCCAGGAGGGGACTCCAATAGGGCAAGTCGGCCTCATGCTGCAGGAAGTCGAAGGCGTGGAGCTGCCGGAGATTGGTTGGCTGCTCCACCGGCCCTTCTGGGGTTGCGGGTATGCGACTGAAGCCGCCGCGGCCACGCGCGATGCGGCGTTCACGCGGTGGCGCTATGGAGCGGTGATCTCATTGATCCGGCCCGTGAATACCCCGTCACAAAGGGTAGCGCAGCGGATCGGGATGCAGCCGGGACGCCTGGTGGACTTTGAGGGCTTTCAGCAGATCGTGTTCCAGGTCGCGAATACCTGAGCGGTCACAGGACATTGTCGAAAGGCACCAGTGTGCTTGACGAGCTGAGGCCGCCTCCAAATCCACGAGAGCAGGCTGACCCGCATTCCGACCTCGATGCGAGATTGGCGCTGATCTTTCAGGAGGCGGTGCGCGGTCTCTCCCATCAGCAAAGCGTGGTCGAAAGCATCAATACCAGAGCCGGCCACTTGATCTTTGCGACCGCGTTCGTCAGCTCTCTGCTCGGCAGCAGGGCATTGGCCGACGGCATGGGTATGTGGGAATGGACCGCACTGCTCCTGCTGCTGGCGATCGGCGCGCTCGTGGTCTTCGTCATCTGGCCCTATCATAACTACACATTCCGTTTTGACCCCGAGCAGTTGCTCGCGGAATACGGTGACGATCGGAAGCCCGTGACGCTCCAGGCGATGCACCGAGCACTGGCGATGCGCATCAAGCAGGATATGGCCGCCAATTGGCGGGTTATCCAACGTTTGCGCGTCGGTCTGCAACTGGCGCTGGTGCTATTCGTCTTGCACATCGTCGCTTGGTTATTCGCGGCGGTGCAAGCGTAAATGCCACTGGCACCAGAGCACCTGCGAGCGGGGGCGATCATCTTGGCGTTGTTGAGTGTCGGGCTGTTCGCCGTCGCGGCGAGGGAGTGGTCGGCGCCACGCTCCGAAGGCGACTCGCCGGACACCGGACGAAATGGCTGGTGGGGAGGCGTCGTTCTCTTCCTGGTCTCGGTCGGTCTGGTCGGCAGCGTGCTGGTGGTTGCCGGAATCGCGGGCTGGAAGCGCGATCGGGCCATGTGGGTCGGCTTGGGAGGATTCCTCGGACTCCTGACCATTCTCCGGCCGTGGTGGTTCTGGGAGAACTACCGGGCGCGGTGGCTGCGCAAGGTCATCGGGGATGTAGCAACGATCGTGATGTATCTGGCGTTCGCCGCGATCATGGTATGGGTAGGGCTCAATACCGACTGGGGCTTTGGCCGGCGGTAAGTCGCGTGGACCGCACCGCCTGGTGGAGGACGGATGCACTTGCACAGCCACACCGCGTACCGCGTCGCCGTCGGCCTTGCGCTGACGGCTGCTTTCTTGATCGTCTGGCTCAACGCCGCCGCCGGCCTCATCGGCATCAAGGACGACGACCCCGCCAACCTCCTGTATGTCGGGGTGCTCGCGATCGGACTCATCGGTGCAATCGTCGCTCGCTTCCAGCCTCGCGGCTTGGCGCACGCGGTGTTCGCGATGGTGCTCGCGATGGCGGCGGTCGGCGCGATCGCTCTCACGTTGCCCAACACCGCCAGCTCCGCGCAGATCGCACTGTTGCATGGAATGTTCGTCGCAATGCTTGCAGGCGCGGGGTTGCTGTTTCGTCGTGCCGCGCGTGAGGTAGTCCCCTCCCGCGCTGGTACCGCGAGTTGAGTGACGCCGCCAACGCTCACGGAGGCAACCGTGGCCACAATCAATAGGACTGCGAGACTTGCCGGCGGCCTCTACCTCGCCTTGATGCCCTTTGGCTTCTTTGGCATCCTCTACGTCCCCTCGGTTCTTCGAGTAGCCGGTGACGCCGCGGCCACCGCTCGCAACATCCTCGCTTCTGAGTGGCTCTTCCGCAGCGGCACGCTCAGCCACCTGGTCAGCCAGACCATCTTCATTTTCTTGGCACTGACGTTGTACCGGCTCCTTGCGCCGGTCAACAAGAGTCAGGCGGTGCTCATGGTAGTCCTGGTGCTGGCCGGCATCCCCATAGCCTTTCTGAACGAGGTCAACCACCTCGCGGCTCTGCGGCTACTGAAGACCGGCGCGGATGGGGCGTTCACTTTGGCTCAGCTTCAAGCCCAAGCCATGCTCTTCCTCGACATGCGGCAGGACGGGATCGTGGTCGCTCAGATATTCTGGGGACTTTGGCTCCTGCCTCTGGGCCTCTTGGTGTTCAGGTCGGGGTTTCTGCCCAAGGTGCTGGGTATCCTATTGATGATCGCCGGCGCCGGCTATCTCATTGACTGCACCACGCGGCTGCTACACCCGGACCTCGCGATGATCGGCCAGTTCACCTTTGTCGGAGAGCTACTGTTGCCCCTGTGGCTCCTGTTCAAAGGAGTGAACGTTGTCCGGTGGCAAGAGGCCGCGCTCGGTACTCGCCAGTGATGTCATGGTGCAGAGTCGAGTAACGAGGAGGGAACGGCTGAATGCGCCGGCTTGATGAGCGCTTTCGTCAGGCGCGCGGCGGGCCTACGTTAGAGCCCGCTATGTCGCGTCATGCCAGGTCTCCTTGGAAGCGTCTCTTAGTCCTCACGTTACTCGGGGCTTGCAGTGGCACGCCCTATGAGCCAACGCCCGAGCGCCTCCTGGGCGAGTTCTCGGGCATGTCAGGCCGGGGCTTTGAGACCTACGGGTTGGCGCTGGCGGTGGACGAGGTGGCCGATTCGGTGCGAGGGTTGTGGACCCTGGGCTTTACGGCAACCTGCGCCACCCATGATGGCCCCTTCAGTGGGGTCCTGGACGGAGATCAGTTGCTACTCCGGCTGCGGCCGGACGAGCCCTCCGAAGCCACCCTGGATTTGCGGGTTCGCGTGCTGCAGGGTGATAGCGTGCTGATCGGCCCGCTCGCGCTGGTAGCGCCGGGCACCTTCCCGCCGGGCAACAACGGGCCAGCACTCTGCGGCTCCGACGAGCTCGATCCGATCACATTGCATGCTGGCGATGTGGCCGGCTGGCCGTTTGGCCGCTGAGAGCTTGAAAACAGTAATGACGATCGGGAGCCGGACGGTCTTGCTGGCGCTGAAGGCCTTCTGATGGCATTTGATGAGAAGCTGGCAGCCGGCATTCGAGCCCACCTGGGTAAGCGAACCGGCGTGTCGGAAAGAAAGATGTTCGGAGGGATCACCTTCTCGCTGCAGGGAAACATGTGTTGCGGCGTGCATCGGAATACTCTGATCGCTCGCCTCGGCCCCGAGGAGGCAGGGCGAGCCCTGGCGGAGCCGCACACACGGGTGTTCGATCTGACCGGGCGTCCGATGAAGGCCTGGGTCCTGGTGGAACCGGAGGGACTCGCCTCCGCTGGGGAACTAGGCAAGTGGATAGACCGTGCCGCGAAATGGGCCGGCTCCCTTCCTCCCAAGTAAAGGCTGGCAGCTGATGCGCAGTATGAGTGATAGTCCTCGCCAAGCTTTGGCTCGCGTGGCCGCAGCGCTGGTCACCCTGTGTGCGCTCGTGGCGAATGCTTCCACGGCCCAGACGCAAAAGTGTGAACCGGTCTCAGAACGTGCTGGACGGGACCTCGGATGCTTCATCACTGCCCGCGAGGAACTTGGGCCGTTGCCTAAGGACTCGGCGTTCTATTGGCACATCGACGCCTTCGTCAGTCGTGTTGCCGCTGATTCGGCCCGCGCGCGACGCAGCACTGTAGTGGAGTCGCTTGGGCGCCTCTGGCTCTTCACCATCGCGGAGCGCGGCTGGCGACCGGCCTCGGGTAAGCGGATCGCCTCGGTCGGGCCGCTTCCCTTGGTCAAGGCCGACACCTACGCGGCGGTCTACATGGAAGGCGTGTTCAGTCCGGGGATGCGCACCGCAGTCCACCGGCATCCAGGAGTAGAGGCCTGGTACACGTTGGAGGGCAAGCAATGCCTCGAAACGCCGCGAGGGAAGCTCGAGCAGCAAGCGGGCGATTCGGGAGTGATGGTTCCGGGCGGCTTGCCGATGATGTTGACGGGCACCGGCACGGGCGTGCGCCGCTCTCTCGTGCTCATCCTGCAGGACGCGACCAAACCGCGATCCATGCTTGCCACCGACTGGAAGCCTACCGGCCTCTGCCAGTCCTAGTATGAGCAGAGGGGCCGGGGCCACGCTAATTCTGACCTAGTGCCGAGCGGGCGTTCCGGAGCTCAACCAGCGATGCATTGGTCATCGCGGTGACGTTGTTCCGCCCGGCCTCACGAAACATGGCTTGGGACTGCTGGTCGTTGTCGCGCGTGGCGTTGGCGTAGCCGGCCAGCGCCAGCATCGTTGTGATCACCAGTGTCTCGTGAAAGCTCTGTTTGTCTGCGTCGGTCCAGTATAGCGGACTCTGCGCAAACTGGTCGTGCAGTCGCTGGCGGAGGGCTGTCTCTTCGGAAGCATCCATCTTGCTTCCGTTGCCGAGCTCCCAGTTGAGTGCGATGGTGTGGCCGTAGGTCACGGCCAGATCATCGGTCGCCAACCCTTCGGCTTTGGCCTGTTCCTCGTAGGTATCGAGGCATGCGGTGAACAGCTTCGTCAGGGCCTGACGCTGTGCTTCTTCGCGGGCGAACCCCGTACCGAGACTCGCCTTCGGATCCCATTCAAGCTTTTTGCTAAGCTCGTTGGCCATCGACCAGGGCTTGAACCAACTGCTCGCGCGCTTGAAAGTGGTCTGGACCGGCGAGCGGGCGGTGCCGGGCTTCGAGGATCCCGCGCCGTATCGGATCTGGGCCATTTGGGCCAAATATGTGGCGCGAATGTCTATGGCTTGTCGAGCGAGCTGGGCCGGGCCGTACGTGCTAATTTGTGCGGCGGAGGAACCGGCGAACATTGCAGCCAGCATCATCGCTATCAACAGGGTCTTCATAACGACGCTCAATTGGGGGCTGAGAGATGGCACTCGTGCGACCGACACTCCTGCTCCTGTTAGGGCTGGCATCGCCTCTTGCGGGGCAAGGGGCCGACCCGGCTGAGCTCGCCGCGGTCAGGCGCGGTATCGCGGCCGGGAATGTTCAATATATCGCCGCCTTCCGGCAGGCCGATGCCGACGCCCTGGCTCAGGTTTATGACCCGGACGGGGCGCGACTGAACGATGGCGAAGGTCGTCCGAGGACGGAGCGCCATTACGGCCGATGTGGACGGATTCCTCGATCGTGTGGGCCCAGTCCGGGTGACCCTGGAGACAGCGCAAGTCTGGCTGATGGACGACATGGCCTACGAGACCGGGGCATGGTCGTACACCTTTCATCCCAAGGGTGAAGGGGAGCAGCGCATCGGCGGCCGATACGTGACGATCTGGAAGCGCCAGGCGGATGGCGGCTGGAGGATCTGGGCGGACCTGGGAGTGCCGGGTACCTAGTGCTTGCCTCTGAACTGAACTGTGGCCTCTGTCGGCTGCGGCCCTGGCGGACAGCCGATCGGCCGGCGCTGCTGCGGTACGCGAACAATCGGCAGATATGGCTGAACCTGCGTGACTGCTTTCCGCATCCCTACGGCCCTTCCGAAGCGGATGGCTGGCTCGGCTACTTCGCGGCTACCCCACCGCCCGAGGGCATCTGGGTGATCGACCTGCAGTGTGAGGCCATCGGCGCGCTGACGATCGAGCGAGGCCAGGACGTCGCACGCATGAGCGCGGAGATCGGCTACTGGCTGGCCGAGCCGTTCTGGAGCCGCGGGCTCATGACGGCAGCCGTCCGCGGCGCGAGCGAACATGCGCTTGCCACCCCGGACTTCTACCGGCTGTATGCGCCGGTGTTCGCCATGGAATTCGGCGTCGATGCGCGTGCTTGAGAAGGCGGGGTATGAGCGGGAGGGGATCCTTCGGCGTTCAGCAGTGAAGGACGGCCAGATCGTCGACCAGGTGTTATTCGCCATGACGCGAGATCCCGGGCTGCCGTCATGAAGGTATCCGTATTCATCGCTACGAGTCTCGACGGCTTCATCGCCCGCAGAGACGGTGCGCTGGACTGGCTCCCCCACGATGACGTCGAACCCCATGGCTACGAGGAGTTCATCGCGACGGTGGACGCGATTGTGTTCGGCCGGAAGACCTTTGAGACGGTGCTCACCTTCGGGGCCTGGCCCTATGGGACGAAGCCGGTGATCGTGCTCAGCTCAACGCCATCGGCATTGAGAGCGCCGGAGGGTGCGGTCTGTGACTTCATGACCGGAAGTCCGTTCGAGATCGTAGAGCGGCTGAGCGCACGTGGTCTCACCCATCTCTACGTGGATGGAGGGATAACCATCCAACGGTTCCTGGACGCGGGTCTGATCCAGCGGGTCGTTATCACCCGCATCCCGGTGCTCTTGGGAGACGGGATTCCGCTGTTCGGCCCGCTCCGGCAGGACATCCGGCTGGTACACGTTGGAACTCGGGCATTCCCGAGTGGCATGGTGCAGAGCGAGTACGTCATTGCTGCCTGAGCCGGGCATGCAGCCAAACGACGTTTTCCTCTTAGCATGATTTGAGGTGGCCCGATGCTATACAGCTACTTCGTCGACAAACTGATCCGCCAGAGCTTCGATCACGTCCACAACCATCGTTGGGATGAGCTCCTGAAGCCAGTAGCACCGAAGGTCCATCATCGCTTCGCCGGCTCCCACTCAATTGGTGGAGAGCGCCACGACAGAGAAACCATGCGCCGTTGGCTGGAGCGCCTGGGCCGCGTTCTGCCCAATCTCCATCTCACGGTGAACCACATCTGGGTGAACGGCTGGCCATGGCATACCACCGTGTTTGTGCAGTGGGACGCGACCGGAAGGCTACTTAACGGCGACGACTCCTACTTCAACCGTGGGCTCCATGTGATCACCATGCGCTGGGGCCAGGTGCATGCGCTGGATGTGTTCGAGGATTCACAAGAGGTGGCCCGTGGTCTCGCGGCCCAAGCCACAGCCGGCCTCAAAGAGGCTGTCGCAGATCCAATTGCGAGCTGACCGCGATGCTCTGACCGGGCGTCCGATGAAGGCCTGGAACGGCCGAGCAAGCTCCCTGGGCGGCGGCGCCTAACCGCGCATGCCGCTGAGGCGTATGTCGTTAGGCCGGCGGCGCAGGAGTACGCGCCTCATCCTGGCGGTTCGCGATAGTAAGCAGCGCGTCTTCGATGAATGCGACCACGGGATCGGGCACGGCTGGTTCGGGCAGGGTGCTGGGAGTGAACAAGGGGCGCGGGTCTGGCTTGGTCTCGTTAGGCATACAGTAACTTAACGCCAATGCCTCCACTCTGAGCGTAACGCACAGGGCCTCGGGACTGCTCCCGAGGCCCCGGTGTGAGCAGAGCCTGCCTAGCGGCCGGCCGCGCCGGCTGCCTCCGCCGCTGGTGCTATACCCGAGGGACGGGCGAATCCCTCCCGGTTCTCGACGGCGAAGTACTCGTTGCGACTGACGCCTCCGATCAGCGGTTCCAGGATGTTGCGGAGAGCGTCCACCGAGGCGGCTTCCCAGATGCAGACGGCGCGGGTGCCGTCGGACGTCGGGAAGGTGTGGTGGAGCTTCGCATCGGGCGAGATGTTGTTTGGGTCGGCCGCGTTCCAGAACGCGGCCGGCTCGGAGATGGCGTGCTGGACCACGATATACATTGGTTTCTCCGGCAGAGGTGTTGTGAGGGGATCTTCCCCTACATGCGGTCCGTGTCGTGACTTGTCAAGCAACCATGCGCTCGAGGACCATGGATGAGCATTCAGCTTGCCGATGAAGCGAAGAAGCAGGCAACCGCCTCGCTCCAGCGATTCTGCACGGAGGAGCTGGACGTCGAGCTGACCGGCATCCAGGCTTCCATGCTCCTGAACTTCGTCCTGCTGGAGATCGCCCCAAGCGCATACAACGCGGGCGTGGCGGCCGCGGAAGCGTTTCTTCGGGATCGCCTGGGCGACCTCGAGGCGACCTGCCACGAGTCCGAGTTCGCGTATTGGCCCAAGGGGGCGTCGGTACGTCGCAAGAGATAGGCGGACTTGCGAAGATCTCAATTCCATGCGGGAAGGAAGGGACCATGCCGCTCTATCTATCGCGCTTCAGCTACTCGCCCGAGACCTGGGCCAGGCTCAGCCGGAACCCGGAGGATCGCCGAAAGGCCGCCCAGACCTACATCGAGTCGGTCGGCGGCAAGCTCCATGGGTTCTGGTACGCCTTCGGGACACACGACGGCTACAACCTCTGGGAGGCGCCGGACAACGTCTCGATGGCGGCCGTGGCCATTGCGATCAGTGGCGGTGGCGCGCTCAGCTCGCTCGAGACGACCGTCCTCCTGACGGTAGAGGAGGCGATGGGCGCGATGCGGAAGGCTGAGCAAGTGCGCTACCGGCCGCCCGGCACGTAAAGTCTTCGCACCAGTTCAAGCCCTTGGCCGCAGATCTCTACATCGGTCCGGCCACCGCCACCGGCGTCAGGCTGCTGGTCGCTCCCCCATTGCCGAGCTGTCCTGCGAACCCGCGGCCCCAGCAGTAGGCCACACCGGCCGGCGTCCGGCCGCAGGTGTGGAATCCACCCGCACTCAGCTGGCTGAAGGTCAGGCCGCCCACAACCGGCACGGGCGGACGATTCTCGCGAGTACCGTCGCCGAGGTTGCCGTTCCCATTATTCCCCCAGCAGTAGGCCAGATTCGCCGGGGTCTCGCCGCAGCTATGGAACGCTCCGGTCGTGACCCGATCGAAGGTGAGCCCGCCCGGGAGGGCGATCGGCGAGGTGGTTTCATCGAGTGCTCCGGCCAGGCCGACCGCCAGCCCCCTGCCCCAGCAGTACACCTTCTTCGCGGTCGTGACGGCGCAGGTGTGCTCCCGATTCGCCTCCACTTGACGAAAGGCCAGTGCGCCGGACACCGCGGTCGGCTTGAGTCGCTTCCAGACCTGGGAGCCGTCGCCGACCTGGCCATAGCGGTTGAATCCCCAGCAGAAGACTCGGTCTCCGGTCGTGACGCCGCAGGTGTGGTAGTACCCGGCGCTGACCTCGCGGAAGGCGAGTCCTCCGGTGACCAGGACAGGCGTCAGGCGGTCAATCGTGGTGCGATCACCGAGCTGGCCGTAGCGGTTCCAGCCCCAGCAATAGACCTTGTTCCCCGTGTTACTAAGGCCACAGGCATGCTCGAAGCTGAGCCGGACGTGGCGGAACCGGACTCCGCTCGCCACCGCGACCGGGGCGAGGCGCTGAGTGGTTGTGCCGTCTCCCACCTCGCCACGGTCGTTGATGCCCCAACAGTAGGCCCGGAAGTCGGTGGTGACGCCGCAGGTCGTGAAGAAGCCCGCACTTATCTGCCGGAAGCGGAGTGCCCCCGCGACCGCGACTGGAATCAGGCTGGCGACGCCGGTGCCGTCTCCCAACTGCCCCTGGGAGTTGCTGCCCCAGCAGTACGCTCGACTGTCGGAGGTCACCCCGCAGGTGTGTTCATGCCCCGCGCTCAATTGGACAAATGACAGCGCGGCGGCGGCCGAGGCTTCGGTCTCGAGCACCTCGGGCCGGGCGATGTCGTCGGCGCGACACGACACCACGCCGATTGCCAGGCAGACGAACCGTAAAGCGAGGGTGTAGCCTCGCGTAGCCATGATCCTGATCGACCCGCTCATACTTGCCTCCGGGAACGGTCGTCTCGCCAGACCATCTTTCACGGAGGAAGCTGGGCGGATGTTGTCAAGCGGAAGTCAAGGCCCGTGCTCTTTGAGACTTCCGTCTCATGCGTTAGCCATGGTTTTCCACTGCCCCAGCCGCTTCGACATCAGCTTGGCGCGCTGCCGTTCGTCCGGGCCGTCCATCACGCTCGAGTCCTCGGGCTCGGCCCTCCAATAGATGCCTGCCGTCCGAGCGTTGACGCTCGGATCGTTGGCCACCCGAGTCGTCCAGTAACCGGACGCACGATCGGGGGACTCCAACCGGATCTCGCCCGTCCCCTCCAGCTGCGGCGCGTCCGGGTCGCGGGGCCGTTCGCCCTGCCAGTGGTAGAAGACGCCTGAAGGATCCTTCTTCTCCTTCGCCGCGTCGCTCCAGTATCTCGCCGAGATGGTGCCGTCCTCCTGCCAGGAGCGACCATTCACCTCGAGCGCCCCGTCCCGGTCTCGAGAGATTCGCAACAGGCTGATAGCGGAAGGCTCCCGCGGCCCGCGCGCCGTCAAGGAGAACTGCCACCAGAGACCTTCGATCCGCGCAACCCCTCCCTCCGCCTCGATCGCTTGCCGCAGCTTCTGGTTGAGGATTTTCATTTCGGCCGGGGTCGTGGCGTCGTCGTAGCGTATGCAGATGAGACCGAGGAGATCGGTCGGAAGCTTGGCTCCCTTGGAGTGGATGATGAACGTGCGGCGCATGCCGAGGACGCCGCCGAACAGGCCGGCCTCGAACACGACGTTGTCCCGGGGGGAATCCTGTCCGGTGCCGAGGGGCAGGGCAGTACCTGGGGTGGTGGCGGTCGTCCAATCGTCCCGGGCAAACAGGAACGCGGCGAAATCGACCTTATGGGCCAGCTCGACGAGACGCTCCAGCGTACTGGTCCCGGGCGTCAGAGACGTGGTCCAGGGCTCGACCTCCGCGACCTCCTGGAGACCCCGCGTCAGCGCCTGGAGCAGCTTCACCTGTTTCCCCGACGAGCCGAGAAAGATCCGAGGTTTGCCCATAGCTTGTTCCACAGCAGGGTGCGGGTGGACGACGTGATCCGATGATGGCGCTAATATATGCATCTATGGTAAGAACCATGCAGCCGCGGGACCCGCACGAGCCCCACCGTACGGCGACGCCGCTAGAGCTGTTCTTCGACCTGGCCTACGTGGTCGCGATCGCGCAGGCCGGTATCGGCCTGCACCACGCCGAGGTGGAAGGACACTTCTTCTTCGGCATCACGCGCTACCTGATGGTGTTCTTCGCCATCTGGTGGGGCTGGATGAACTTCACCTGGTTCGCCACCTCGTTCGACACCGATGACTGGCTCTATCGGCTCACCACCATCGTGCAGATCGGGGGCTCGCTGACGCTGGCGGCCGGCGTGCCGCTCATGATGTCGGGCGAGGAAGCCGACGTGGCGATGGTATTCATCGGCTACGTCATCATGCGCCTGGCCCTGGTGAGCCAGTGGCTCCGCGCGGCGGCGCAGCATCCCCCGTGTCGTCCTACGACGTTGCGGTACGCCGTCGGGATCATCCTGGCGCAGCTCTACTGGGCCGGGTATGCGTTGGGGGCCTTCGGCAGCTCGGAAGCATTCTTCTGGCTGGGAGCCGCCCTGGAGCTCGCCGTCCCGGTCTGGGCGGAACGGCATGGGCACACCCCGTGGCACCGCCATCACATCACCGAGCGCTACGGCCTGTTCACCATCATCGTGCTGGGCGAGTCGGTACTGGCCTCAACCAATGCCGTCATCCATGCCGCCCGCGAAGCGGAGCACCTGCCTTCGTTGGCCCTGATCGCCGCTACGGGGCTGGTGATCGTGGCGGCGATGTGGTGGGTCTATTTCGCGGTGCCGCAGCACGGTCTGATCAAGGACCTGCGGAGCAGTATGCTCTGGGGCTACGGGCATTTTCTGATCTTCCTCGCCGCGGCCGCGATCGCGCCGGGGATCGAAGTCGCCTTGCAGTATGCCACCCACGAGGTCTCGCTCGAGGCGACCCGCGCGGCGCTGACCTACACCGTGCCGGCGGCGCTCTACGTGTTCATGGTGTGGCTGCTCTGTCTTCGCCACAGCCTTCGCGGCACGGCCAACGTCATCATGCCGCTCGGGGCGATGCTTATCCTCGCCAGCGCCGCCGGGCCGTATTCGATGCAGGTGACAGCGGGGTTGCTGGTGGGGCTGGTGGTGGTGACGTCGGTCAGCCAGCGTGAGACAGTCAGGGGATAAGTCGAACATCCAGGAGGGGTCATGTCGGTACCACCGCTAATTCTGCTCTTGCCTTGCCTTCTGTTCATGGGAACCCGGTCGAGGGCTCCCGATGACCCCTGCAAGCTCTTTACCCAGGGTGAGATCAAGACCCTGCTGGCGGTCCCCGCTCCGGTGAACCCGGGAAGTTCGTCCATCGCCGGCTGCCAGTGGGCCACCGCGGACGACGAGTCCTATGCCCAGATCCAAATCATCGAGGACACGAGCTACTACGAGCCCCACGAGGGAGCCAAGGACTACCAGGAGCTCACGGGCGTCGGACTCTATGGATGGAGCGGGTACGAGCTCGGCAGCTGGGTCGCCTCGGCCAACACGGGCCGATTCGTGCTGATTGCGATGGTCACCAGCGCGAAATCCACCCGAGAGACCGCGATCAAGTTGCTCGGTATGCTCGCGAAGCGGAAGAAATAGCGCCCTATGTCGAGCGATACGCGCATGCGGCCAGGCCCGGAGCACAGAAGGTTGGGTGTATTTCTCGGCAGGTGGCATACTACGGGAGAGGTGGCCCCCACCCCATCGACTCCTGCCGCGAGAGTGGATGCGATCGACACCTATGAGTGGTACCCCGGCGAGTTCTTTCTGGTTCACCATGCCGATGGGCGAGTGGGCGATGAGGCCATCAAGAGCATTGAAATCATGGGCTATGACCCTGCCCGGCAGTGCTATTTCGCACCTTTCTTTGACAGCACGGGAGGTTTCGGTTCAGAGGAAATTCGCCTGGACGGCAACACCTGGACCTGGCGTGGCTCGAACGTCATGGGCGTCAGAGAGCACCGCTGTCTCGCAACAGTGAGTGATGACGGCAGGACCATTCAAGCTCGCCACGAGAAATCGGAGGATGGAAAGAATTGGGAGCTTTGGATGGACGTCACCTTGCGAAGAGAGGATGCGCCGTCAGCAGCACCGAGGAGGGTTACGCGAGACCGGTAAAGCGGGGCACGACGCCGATCAGCCGATCAAGGACCGTGAGCTGTGCGCGGTGCTGCAGCTCATGCTCCTTGGTGGCGAGGAGCATCTCGAAACGGCTCACCGAACCGCCTCCCGGCAGCTGGACCCGCTCAGCCATGAAGGACTCCGGCAGCTGTTCCACCCAGCCCGAGTATCGCTCGCCCTCGGCGCGGAGCAGCTCGAGGATCTCGGCCTTGGAGCGCCGCCGTTTCTCTTCCGCCTCGGACTTCCGCAGCAGCGCCGGGAAATCGAATCCCTCGAGCGTATCGAGATGCTCTTCCTCGTGCAGGACCCGATCGGCGGTCCCGAGCCATGCGATGTGGACCAGCGTCTCGGCGATCGACCGATTGCCGGGGGTCGCCCGATAGTCGTACTTCGACTCCGGGATGTCGCCGGCCATGAGGATCGTGTTGGCGCGGACCGCGCGCATGCTGTCGGTCAGTTGGCGAACGCCGTACAGTGATGTCACTTGCCGCTCGTGTGAGGCGAGGTGGACCGGTCTCCATGATCAACCATATGGTTGAATATTATGAACCGCCCGAAAATTGTCAACCTCGCCCGGTTCGTCTTGCGTCGATCACCCTGCGCGGTAGGTTCGCCAGGAACCTCCACTGTCTGGGCTCCGGCTCATGCCCGCTGCGCCCCCGGAACTACAGGGTCTCCTGCAGGCCCGGGACGCACTTGCCCGGGACGAAGCCTGGGCGCGCTTCGTCGCCCGCTTCAGCCCGCTGCTGTTGCACACGGCGCGCACCGTCGCGCGCGAGCACGACCGCAGCATGGACGCCTACGCCCACCTGCTCGATCTCCTGCGACAGGACGACTGGAGCCGGCTGAGGCAGTACCAGGAGGATTCCGGCGCCCAGTTCACCACCTGGCTCGTGGTCGTCGCCCGGCGACTCTGCGTCGATTTTCTGCGACAGCGGTACGGGCGCGCCCCGACCGCGCCGTCGAGGACAGCGGACCATGCCACGCGCCGGAGGCTCGAGGACCTGGTCGCCGTCGAGATCGGCGAGATGGCCGCGCTCACCGAGCCGCGCGCCGGCCCCGACGAGACGCTGAGACGGCGCGAGCTTCATCTCGCCCTGCAGGCCTCGCTGGCACAGCTGGCCCCCGCCCACCGCCTCCTCCTGGCTTTGCGATTCGAGGACGACCTGCCGGTCCGCGAAATCGCGAAGCTGCTCCACTATCCCACCCCCTTCCACGTCTATCGCACCCTCAACACGGTGCTCGCCGGGCTGCGCCGAAGCCTGGCCGAGCGCGGGGTCGCCGAATCCGAGCCGTGAGCCCCGCTCCGCACAAACCAGGCTGACTTTCCGTACAACCAAATCAAGGCCCACCTCGACCTCTCTTCGAGGAGTCCAATGACAGAGCATCTGGAAACCGTATCCCTCTCCCGGTACCTCGGGGGAGCGGGCACTCCCGACGAGCGGGCCGGCTGGGAAGCCCACCTCTCGGAGTGCTCGGACTGCCGTGAGGAGATGGTCGAAGTCGGGCGCATCCTCGCGACTGTTCCTGGTCGCCGGCGGGTTCCACTGGTTCCCCTGGCCGCGGCCGCCGCCGCCGTGCTGATCGTGTGGGCCGGGACCGTCAGTCGCAGGCCATCGGAGCCGGTGACTCGTGACCCCGAGGCTTCGCCCCATATCTCGGCGCCAAGGCCCTTGGCGCCCCTGGGGGACGTCTCTCGGCCGGTCAGCCTACTGTGGAGTGCGGTTCCCGAGGTGGGTCGCTACCGGGTGACGCTATTCACTAGCGAGGGCCAGGCGGCGTGGCAAGTCACCACCCCCGACACGTTCGTCACGCTGCCCGACACGCTCCGCCTTGCCGCGGCCGCTCCCCACTATTGGCAGGTGAAGGCCGAGACCGGGTTCGGCCGGTGGGTCGAATCGGAGCTGGTCGCCTTCACCATCCGTCGGGGCGACGCACCCCGGTGACGCTGATCATCCAGGTCCTCGGCATGAGCCTGGTGCAAGCCCTCTCGGCCCAACAGCCGGTGGCGGCCGCCGACAGGGCGCCCCCCCGCTGGATCGTGACGCATCCCGGATCGGGCCCGCGACTCGATCCGAACCTGGCTGGCCGCTTCGGTCGTGTCGGCCCCAGGGGCAACTGACGCTCTCCTCGCGCGCGCGGCCCGATTGGGAGCCGACTACCTGAGAGTGTGGGGCGACTCGTTTCCGCTTCGGGACGTGCGGCGCTTCGCCGGCTTGCCGGCAGGGGACCGGGCGCGACGGATCCGCGCGGACAGCCTCCGGAAGTCCGGCAACGCGGCGCTGGGCCGTGAAGGCTTCACCGCGGCCGCGAAGGAGTGGAGAGCGAGTCACGCGCTCGCCGCCACTATCGCGGACACCGCGATGATGGCCTCCGCGCTGGGCAACCTCGGCGCCGGCTACTACAGCGAGTCCCAGCTCGACAGTGCCGCGGGGTACTTCGCCGAGGCGCGAAGGCTGGCCACGATCGCGGGAGACCGGCGCACGGCGTTGAACGCCGTGGGCGGCCTGGCCTCGGTCAGCAAGGATCGGGGCGAGTATGAAGCCGCGACCCTCCAGTATCGCGAGGCCCTCTTCCTCCGACGGCAGATCGGCGATTACCGCGGCGCCGCGGCGGACGCCGACAACCTGGGTTTGGTCGCCGCGGCGACGGGAAACCCGGCCGAGGCTCGTCGTCGCTACGTGGAAGCCCTAGTCACGGCGCGCGAGCACGGTTTCGACGACGCGGCCGCGGCGGCGCTCCTGAACCTTGGTGCCTTGGCGAGCAGCGAGGGCGACGATCGTGCGGCCGAGAAGCGGTATCTGGAGGCTCTCGCCCTCTATCGGAAGCTGGGCGATCCCGCCGATGAGGCCCTCGTGCTCCGGAATCTCGGTCTGTTGGATGCCGGCAGAGGTGACTACCCCGCGGCGGCGGCTCACTACCTGGACGCGCTTGCGATTCTTGAGCGGACGGGTCCGGTGGAGGTTCTCGTGGGCACGCAGGTTGACCTGTCACAGGTGCTCGCGGCGACGGGCAGCCTGGACCAGGCGGACCGCGCCCTGCGCGCGGCCGACCGGTCCGCGCGGGAGGGAGGGTTGAGCCTGGCCACCGGCGGCCGGCTCCAGCTCGCGCGGGGCGACCTCGCCCTCGAGTTCAATCGCCTGGGGTCCGCGCGCGAGTTCTACCAGGACGGACTGGCGCTTCTTCGCGAGGCCAAGGATGCCTCGGGCGAGGCGGCGGGGCTCGCCGCGCTCGGTGAGTTGAGCCTGATCGAGGAAGTCTATCCCAACGCCCGAAGCCTGCTCACCTCCGCCGCCGCACGGCAACGCTCCGCGGGCGAGGGTCGCTCCGCGGCACTGACGGGACTGCTTGCGGCGCGGGCCTCTCGGTCGATGGGTGACACGGCCGATGCTCGCCGCCTGATCGCGGAAGCAATCGATACCCTTGGCGCCACCGGCGACCGAGTCGCGCACGCCTGGGCGCTGTGCGAGTCGGGCACCCATCACCGCGCCGCGGGTTCCCTTCGCGCCGCGGAGACCGCCTATCGGACCGGCCTGGCCCGCCTGGGCCGCAGTCCGGCCGTCGGCGTCTCCGTCTGCTTGTCCGGCGGTCTCGGCCGAACCCTTCAGGCCCGAGGCGCGGTGCGCGATGCGGCCGCCGCGTTCCAGAGCGGTATCGCGGAGATCGAAACGGCGGCGACGGGAGTCGCCGCCGTCGGCCGCCGGTCGGACTTCCTGAGCGACAAATGGGAGCTGTACACCGATCTCGCGCTGGCCCAGCGGAGGCTTGGCCAGGACTCATCGGCGTTCGAGACCAGCGAGCGTCTCCGAGCTCGCCAGGCGCTGAGTCTCGTCGCCGACGATCCCGCATCGACCATCGCCCGGACGACGCCTCCTCGACTGACCGCGATCCGTCGGCGGATCGCGGAGCTGCTCGACGTCTCCGCGGCCCACGAGACCGCGGTGGCGCTTCGGGGCCCCGACCAACCGCAGGCGTTGTCCGGCGGCAGGCGTACCGCTCTGGCGCAGGCGGAGGCCGAGTACTCGGAACTGCTCGATTCGCTCGAAGCCGCCGGCGCGCTGGACTCTCAGCCTCGCCCGCCGGACGTACCGGCGTGGCGCGAGATCGCGGCCCAGTTGCCGGCCGACGCGGCGCTGATCGAGTACCTGGTGACGGATTCGACCGCGGTCGCTTTCGTCGTCGCGTCCGAGCGCCTCTCGGTCGTAGATCTGCCGGTCACCGGCGCCGAGCTGGCGAACGAAGTGGACTTCGTGCGGGGCGTGCTCACACCGAAGGGAGCGTCGAGACGCGACTCGCCCTGGGAAGCGCCGCTCCGGCGCCTCCGCGAACAACTGGTGACGCCGCTCGAGCAGGCCGGCCTGCTCCGGGGCAAGCGTCGCCTCCTGATCGTGCCCCATCGCGAGCTGCACTACCTGCCGTTCGCCGCGCTGCTGGAGCCGGGTCCTTCCAGGCAATTCCTGGTGCAACGCTACGAGATCGGCACGGTCGCCTCGGGAGCGGTCTGGCTCCGCATCCATGCCCGGGGGGCGACCCCGCACAGGAACAAGCTCCTGGCCCTGGCCCCGCGGCTAAGCGACCTGCCGGGTGCGAGGGCGGAGGTACGAGCGATCGCGGACCTCTACGGGGCCGATGCCCAGGTCGTCATCGGGAATCGCGCCACGCCCGCGCTGCTGGCCACGCGCTGCCCCAGGTCGCTCGATCGTGCACCTGGCTTCGCGCGGCGTCCTGAACCGGCACAATCCCCGGTTCTCCTACATCGCGCTGGCGCCGGGCGACCGATCGGATGGCCGGCTGGAGGTCCACGAGGTAGCGCGCCTCTCGATCGACGCGAGGCTCGTCGTGCTGAGCGCGTGTCAGACCGGGCTCGGCGCGGGGCGGCTGGTGGACGTGCCGCCCGGCGATGACTGGATGGGACTGGTGCAGGCGTTCCAATCGGCCGGCGCGCGAAGCGTGCTCGCCACGCTGTGGCCGGTGGACGACCGGGCTACGGCGGGACTGATGAAACGATTCTACGTCGCGCTGAGGGGTGGCGCGTCGGAAACCGGCGCCCTCGCCGTCGCTCAGCGCGACGTGATAGCCGCTGGGAATACCCTCGCCCCGTTCTACTGGGCGGGTTTCGTGCTCAACGGCGATCTCTGAAGGAGAAAGGACCGACAGGTGATTCCCATGAAGCTGAGAACTCGGCTCCTCTGTGCACTGACGATGCTGGGCGCATGCTCGGACTCGTCGGGGCCGGATTCGCCCGGTCTGCCTGTCTCGCCGGCGCTGGTCTCATCCTCGATTGAGCCACCCGTTGCCGCTTCACATGCGGCGGTCGTGGGCGGGCAGGCCTACGTCTCGATGGTGCCCGGGACGGATGCGGACGGCCAGCGCGCCGAGATCCGCAACCTCCGCAACGAAGCTGCGGTCACTGCCCCGATGCAGACCGGCGGATTCGACCCAGTCGCCGTCGCGGCCGAGGCGGGGGACACCCTGTCCGTGACGGTGGTTCACCCGGCCGGAGACAACACGACGACGTACAGCATTGTGCCGATCAAAGCGCGGCCCAGGGTCGTTCGGACCTCGCCTGTGAAGGGCAAGACCGACGTCCCTCTGAACAGTGTCATTCGGGTCGTGTTCAGCCAGCCGATGGACGGCGCCAGTCTGACGGACGGGCTGCACTTGCGGAGGAGTAACGGCGGCAACGTCCCCGGCAGCGTGATCGGAGAGTCGACGGAAGGAGTGATTCTGAGTGCCCGTTTCGAGCCTGTCAGTCCGCTGGGTCTGCTCTTGACCTATGAGCTCGCCGTATCGACTGCGGCGCAGTCGTCGGAGGGACTTCCTCTCGACGGGCCTCTCACGGTCGACTTCAGGATGACGGCACAGGCGGGCTTGACCAGACTGCGCGTGGCTCACGCGGAGTACCTCACCGGCGACATGGACGTCTTCATCGACCGGGAGCTGGTGGTGAACGACCTGAGTTTCCGGACTGCGACGGACTATATCGAACTGCCGGCCGGTCGCCACGAGATCTGGATTCAGACCGCCAACGGGAGACTGAATGATTTCAGCCCCCTCATGGCCACGGGCGTCGATTACACCGTGATCCCGTGCTGCGCCTTGTTCCCCAATGGATACTTCGTGAGCGACGATAACGGTGCGCCGCTGGCGGGGTGGGCGAAGATTCGCTTGGTCGATTTCACGAGCCTGATCTCCCGGATCTACCTGACTTCGCCAGGAGCGGACCTGGCTACGGCGGTGCCGATTCCGGTGGACGTCAACCTGGGCACCACCGCCTACCTCGAGGTACGCGCGGGGGACTACCAGATCCGGCTCACTCCGTTCGACAGCGACGTCGTCGTGTTGGACAGCGGCACGCTGACGCTGAGCGCCGGCCAGGTGCGCACCGCGATCGCGGTGGACGCCCCCGGGGGCGGTGAGCCACGCGAAATTTTCATGCTCGAGGACTTGAACTGACCGAGCTGGCATCCGACGGCGGAGGTATACCTATGCGACGGCAGTCCGCCTTACACGTATGGCCTTTGCTGGCCCTGCTTCTGGTCTCTGGATGCGGTGACGATCCGTCGCCGGGGCCCAGCGCCCCCACGACGCCGATGTTGACCGGCATCGTGAACAACAGCGCCAACGGCGCCCCTGTCGCCGGTGCGGTGGTGCGGATCGGTGACGTTGCCGTGACCACTGGGGCGGACGGGCGGTACAAGTTCAACCACCTCACACTCGGCGTGGACACGCTTCGCTGCACAGCTCCGGGCTATCTGGACCTGGAGTCGAGCATCACGGTGAAAGCGGGCACCGTCCATCTCGATGTCGCGCTGACCCGCATCGAAGTGTTCGATTTGGGCGACTTTGCGCTGTACGTCCCGGCAGGCGTGAACCATCCCCGCGGGATCCTTCTCGCCCTTGGTGGGCCCAACACCAAGGCGTTCTCGACCGGTGAGCCGTTCGGCGCGCCTGTTCCGGAGGTCGAAGCGTCGCTTCAGACGCTGGGGGAAGGGTTCAAGGCCATGGCAGCGCAGCGCGAGTTGGCGATCCTCGGCACGTCGCTCATTGGGATGGCGAACAGTCCCGAGAGCGATCAGCTGATCCTGGACGTCGTGCAGGCGGCGGCGGGAGCCAGCGGCCGGCCCCGCCTGTCGGATGTGCCCCTGTTGATGTACGGCATGTCGGGAGGTGCGCCGCAGGCCTCGGGGTTCACCGCCCGGCACCCCGAGCGGGTCGCCGGTCTCGCCCTCAAGGTCCCGGAGACCGTCACCATCTTGACGAGCGGAGCACCGCTGCGGGTCCCGACCTTCATGGTTCTGGCCGAGCTGGACGCGTTCGTCGACAATGCCGCGCTCACGGCTGCATTCGAGTCGAATCGCAGAGCGGGAGCGTTCTGGGCGCTGGCGGAGGAGCGCGGAGTGCCCCACCACTCGCTCTCGCTGACCCAACGCCTGCTGACGCTCGCCTGGATCGGCAGCGTCCTGGACGTGCGCCTGGCCGCCAGCCGGTACGCCCCCCCGCGCGACCTTGCCGAGACCGATGGTTGGCTTGGCGATCCGTCCACCGGCGACGTTTCGCCGTGGGCTTCCTATCCCGGCGATCGCGCATCGGCGAGCTGGCTCCCCTCGCAGGTGGGAGCGGAGCGATGGCAGGACTTCGTCGACCTCCAGCGAGCGCCCAGTCCTGGGGGCGCCTATCCCGACGTTTCCGGGGTATATGAATTGACGGCGCTCACCACGGACTCGCATGGATGGGGTATGGAGGGGACGCTGGTAACCTCGGTGCTCACGATCCAACACTCCACTAATCGGCCGCGGTTCGGGGGAACGTTCGAGTCGGTGCTCTGGACGTATCCGGATGGGTCGTTCCAAGAGGGTGGGCCTGGCGGCGTCAGCGGCTCCATCGACACTGGAGGACGCCTCGTCATGGTGCTGCTCAATGAAGGGAACCAGTACGGGTCACCGCACGAGGGTACGCTGGCCAACGGGCGGATCGAAGGGACCTTCGCGTCCGGCGAGCTCTCCGGGACGTTTGTTGCCGAGCGCAGGCCGGCGCAATGATCCCCTGTGCGTTTCGTTGAAACTTGTGATGTGTGGCTTGCGAAGAGGTAAACACCCCTCTTCCTGGAGCAACTCGTGAAGCTACTCGTTGGCAGGCACCTGGCATGGCTGCTACTGGTCCAGGGTCTCAGCTCCGAGCCCCTCGTGGCCTCCGCCCCACCGCCGGACTCCGCTGCGGTCATAGCCGCTGTCGAGGAGTATCACGAAGGCCTTCGTCGCAATGCCCCCAGCCGAGTGAGCGCGGTGCTCGGGCCAAGCTTTACCATGTTCAATGGCAACTTCTCAGGGGATCCGCGTACCTGGGAGGTGCACATGTACCTGGCCGGTCCGAGGCTGACGGAGTGGCCCGTCAACTTCCTGCAGCAGGCGGGCCCATACGAGAACGAGGTGCGGGTTATTCGGGTGCATCTGCGTGGCGACGCCGGGTTGGTCGTGACGGAGGAGACGGGCAAGAACCGATTCCGCCAGTGGGACCGGGAATCGGTCGCCTACTTGCTTGGGCGGGAGGGCGGCCGCTGGCGTCTGGTAGGCTATTTCATCCGGGATATAGCCAACCCGAAGTAAGCGAGTACCATTGAAGTACCGGGGCTCCGACCCTGTGGCCCCGGTGCCGCTCTCCTCGCCCCCAGAAAGCAGGTCGTGACATGGCTGCGTATATGGCTCTGATCGAACGCTCGAACCGGAAGGACATCCCGAATGTAGAGGTGCAGATCACCATCACGGATCTGAGCCCCGGCCGGCAGACCTGGCGTGGCGAGTTTGTGTCGCGCAGCGCGGATGCCATTCTCCCGAACGAGCGGCTTGCCCTCACGTTTGATACGGGGCAGAAGGGCACCGCACGGGTCAGTGACACCCTGTTCGACAGTCGGACTCCCGACACCACTGTCGTCCACTTTACCGGTACCGGCCCACTGGCCTAGCCGGGGCGCCGCCGCCGTCAGGGTAGCCGCGGCTCCAACGCTGGCGATGAGAACAGGATGCCGAGGTGAGTGAGTACCCCGACGACCCACTGGATCCCGCTTCGCGGGACACCTGGGATACCGAGGCCGAGGTGACCTGCCCCTACTGCGGCGAGCCCGTGACGATTGGTGTTGATCCCTCCGGCGGGACCGACCAAACCTACGTAGAGGACTGTCAGGTGTGCTGCCAGCCTTGGCAGGTTCACCTCAGCTACGATGACAACGGGGCGGCGCACGTGTGGGTGGAGGCCGCCTAGGCACACCAGGAGTAGATCCGTGGATCAGCGCACCGACTCCGCGGGAGTCCTGCTGCCACCCATTGTGCTCTTCGCGGGTACGCTTGCGCTGGGCTTCGTCCTTCACTGGCTCAAACCGGTACCGGTGCTCCGACCCGCGGTGGCGCGTCTTCTGGGAGTCGCCGTGTTCGTGGCCAGTTTCTGGCTCGCCAGATCCGCCGAAACGGCCTTCCGCCGAGCGGGCACCAATATTCGGCCGGATCAACCCAGCATGGCCCTGCTCACCGATGGCCCATTCCGGTTCAGCCGCAACCCCTCTCTCTGGCAACGACCGGGATGTACCTGGCGGCGGCGCTATTTTTCAATGCATTCTGGCCGCTGGTGCTGCTCATCCCCATGCTCGCTGTCCTCCACGGGAGGGTCATTCGGCGCGAGGAGCGGTACCTGGAGGCCAAGTTCGGCGCGCCCTACCGGACTACCGGCGACGCGTGCGCCGATGGCTGTGAGGAGCTGACAATGCCTGGGGCAAAGGCGACTAGCTTATGACTGTGACCTGGATGCTGAGAAGTGCCTTCCTGCTTCTTCTCGTCTCGGGATGTCAGGACGATAGTGTCGAGCGGCCGGACCGGCCGGCCAGCCAGCGCGAGCGCGACAGCGTCATCGGCGCGTCGCAGCTTCCCGGTGCCCGTGGAGTGAGCGGAGCACTCCGCGCCTCGGATTCCGCGGCGGCCCGGCGCGCGCGGGAAGACTCGGTGGCAGTCGCCCCTTAGCAAGGGCCTTCTTCGATTTGAACGTCGCGGCAATGAGGAACCATGACGACAACGGAAGCGGGTGCTGGGACGGCCAGGCTTATCGGCATTTCGCCACAATTTCTAGTGGACGACCTCGATGCCGCGGTGGCGTATTACCGGGATCGGCTCGGCTTTGGTCTGGACTTCAATTACGACTCCTTCTACGCCGGTGTGAGCCGCGACGGCTTTGCGATCCATCTCAAGTGTGCTCCCAAGACGCTCAGCGACCGAACCCATCGCAAGCGGAACGAGCACCTCGACGCCCACATCAAGGTCAGCGGGGTGACGGCGTTGCACGATGAGCTGCGGTCCCGTGGCGCACTCATCACCAGGCCGCCGGAGGCGCGACCGTGGGCCTGTATCGATTTCTACGTCGAAGACCCCGATGGCTACATCCTCTGTTTCAGTCAGCCGACTTCGAGTTAGCGCACGTAAGGGGTAAGGATGGCCACACAGCAGGCGGCGGACGAAGCCGCCATCCGACAACGCATCGACAGGATGACTGAGGCGATTCGCGCGATGGACCTGGAGGGCGTGATGCCGATCTATGCTCCGGACATCGTCTCGTTCGATATCGAGCCGCCTCTGCAACACCTGGGAGCAGAGGGCAAGCGGCAAAACTGGACCAAGGCCTTTGCCGCGTACCAGGGCCCGCTCGGCTACGAGATTCGAGACTTCAAGGTTACGGTCGGTGATGGCGTGGCGTTCGGGCACGCTCTCAACCGGATCAGCGGCACTCTGAAGAACGGCAAGAGCAATGCGTACTGGGTTCGCTGGACACCTTGCTTTCGGAGGATCGACGGTCAGTGGCTCATCGCGCACGACCAGATCTCGGTGCCACTCGATCTGAAGAACGGCACAGCGCTGCTCGATCTGGAGCCCTGACCATGTGGCGGTTGGCTCTCGTGGCCGGGTTGTTGATGGTCATGCCCCGACTCATGGCGGCGCAGCAGGCGTCGGCCCAGCCGGGCTCCATCGAATCGCAGATCCGTGGCGTGCTCCGTGCCTTCTACATGCACTTGGAGCACCGGAACTGGGACGCCCTGTCTCCCTACGTGCTGTCGCCGAAGCTGTTGGAGCGACGGGGTGGTCCCGGGGGCGCCCACGCGGCCACCAAGGATCGGACCCGCGGCCGCGACTCATCCCACGCGGCCTCCAGGCCGAAAGCTTGCCCGGCGAGCCCCTCGGCCAGGATAGACGACGCAGCGATCCGGATCGATGGGGATTGGGCGGAAGTCTCGGTTCCACGTTGCAGCGGGGATTCTGCCGGCGTCGATGAGCTCCGCATGCTCTACTTCGAAGAGCGATGGCGCTTCATCTACACCGATCTCTTCGATGGCTCGCCGAGCGCACCAAAGTAAAGCCAACCGTGAATCGGGTTGATGAACATCCTGGTCACCGGCAGCTCAGGCCACGTCGGCTCCGCCGTGGCCGCGCGTCTCTCAGAGCAAGCCCGCGTCACCGGTCTCGATCTCCGGCCCGGCCCTTACACCACCCGAGTCGGCGACATTGCCGACGAGCGGCTCGTCGGAGAGCTGATCCGCGGCACGGCGGCGGTCGTCCATACCGCGGCGCTCCACGTCCCCGACCTCGGGAGGTCAGGGCCGGAGGAGTTTTGCCGGGTGAACGTCGAGGCCACGCGCGGGCTGCTCGAGGCGGCCACTTCAGCCGGCGTCACGCGCTTCGTGCTCCTCAGCACCACGTCGGTCTATGGCTGCAGCTCCCGTCCGGGTCCCCCGGCCACCTGGGCCGACGAGGACCTCCAGCCCCTGCCGGAAGACGAGTACGACCGGACGAAGCTTCAGGCGGAGGCGCTCGCTCGCGAGGCCGCCGATGATCGTCTCAGCACGGTAATCCTGCGCCTGGCGCGGTGTTTTCCCGAGCCGGAGCACCTCATGGCGTTCTATCGGATGTACCGGGGCGTCGATCGGCGAGATGTCGCGGATGCCCACCAGCGAGCCGTGTCGGCTCCCCTGCGCGGCACGACCACGGTCAACATCGCCGGTCCCTCACCGTTCGTGCCCGAGGACATGGACGCGGTCTGGAACGATCCGTGGCCCGTGATCGAGCGGCGGGCGCCCGGTGTGCGTGCCGGCTTTGTACGGCGCGGGTGGCCCCTGCCCGGTCGCATCGACCGAGTCTATGCCATCGAGAAGGCGAGGCGGATCCTGGGATACCAACCCCGCTTCGGGATCGCCGAGCTCTTGAACGATCGCCAAGCTCACCAGTGGAGATGAATATGGCCTAGAGCGCCAACCGACCCGCGCTTAGTCACCTAGTCACATCATCCCCTTCTGCCTGGTCCTCTGATAGGGACTTCGCCTCCGGTCGGTGGCCTGAAGCCGGCGGCTACTGCGCATTTCTTGTCAAACGACTATCAGGGGGATCAGGATGCGGTCGGGGTTTCTTGCAGGGTTGCTGATGGCCGTCGCCCTACCGGCGACGGCCCAGGAGTCGGATCCGCAGCGCGCGCTGGTCGCGCGGGCGAAGTCGTTCGAGCTCAGTACGCCGTACGTGCGCCCTCCGGGCGACCCGTTGGCGCACCACGCCGCCGGCTATGCCAAGACGATGTGTTCCGCCGTGTTCATCACCGGTCTCCAGCCTGAGTTTACCGCCGAGAACGTTGGGTACTTCACCGCGCCATATGAGGTCCGCGCCAGGTTGGGGCAGCCGATTGTCGATCGCGCCCGGAAGGCGGTGCACGTTACGGTCCCCAGCGGCGCGCGTCGCACAGCCCTGTTCCTCGACGACCAGGGGTGCGTAACCCTCCCGCTCGACCGGCGCTCGATCAGCTTTACTCCGACTCGCGTCCAGCGGCGCGTGCCGGATCCTTCGGCCACACCGTGGCCCATGGGCGATCTGACTCCCTCCGATCCTCTGCCGCCGGGCCTGGACACGGCGAAGGTCCGCCAGGCCGTGGATGCCGCGTTCGAGCCTGCGGAAGCGATGACCGCGGCGGTGGTGGTGACCTGGAAGGGGCGCATCATCGGAGAACGATACGGCCCGGGCATCACGGCGAGCACACCGCTCGAGAGCTGGTCCATGGGCAAGAGCCTGACCGGGACGTTGATGGGCAGGCTGATCCAGCAAGGGGTCTATCGCCTCGATCAGCCCGCACCGATTCCCGAGTGGTCGCAGCCGAACGACCCGCGGGCCAAGATCAGGATCGCCGATCTTCTCCACATGTCGAGCGGCTTGCGCATTCGCGCGCCTGAAGACCCGGACTACGATCCCTCCGGTTCGTATCCCGATCACCTGTATCTCTACACTGGCGGCATCAACGCCTTCCACTACGCCGCCACCCGGCCGCTCCAGTGGCCACCCGCCACCGTGGGACGATACCGCAACACCGATCCGGTGCTGGTGAATTATCTCATCCGGCGGGCCGTGGAGAAACGAAGGGAGGACTACCTCTCCTTCCCGCAGCGCGTCCTCTTCGACAAACTGGGAATGCGGTCGATGGTGCTGGAGACCGATCCGTTCGGCAACTTTCTGACTCAGGGGTATGAGTACGGGTCAGCGCGGGACTGGGCGCGCCTGGGGAACCTCTATCTCCAGGACGGAGTGTGGAACGGCGAGCGTCTCTTGCCGGAAGGATTCGTCAAATTCGTGAGCCGCGCCGCTCCAGCCTGGACCGCCGACGGCCGTCCGGTCTATGGCGGCTTCTTCTGGATCAATTGGGATGGACGCTTCCAGGTTCCCCGGGACGTGTACTACATGTCAGGGGCAGGGGGCCAGAAGACGCTGATTATCCCGTCGCATGGACTGGTGGTGGTACGGTTGGGTCACTACCGTGGTTCGACCGAAGGGGAGCGGAGTCTCAACCGGGCCCTCTCGATGCTGCTGGACGTGGTGCCGAAGGAGCCGCAGCAAGCGCAGTGAATGGAGAGTGGCGCCCTGTGTCGGGCTCCCGAGATCGCTCGTCCTTGTCCTAGTCGCGCTCTCCCCTTCATAAAGGGATCCAGATGAGGCGGTCGTCGGTCCTCCCGCTCCTTTTCCTCGCCTGCAGCAACGCCGTACCGCCCGAGCAGTACGGCTTCGTGACCGTCCTCGGCACCGATACCGTCGCCGTCGAGCGCATCGCCCGCTCACCCACCCGGCTGGTGACCGACGGTGTCGATCGGTGGCCGTTCGTACGGCGGCGCCACACCACGTTCGATCTGGCCTCGGACGGAAAGATCCAGCGGATGGTCATGGATGTGCGCACGCCGAACGGTGGGTCGCCGGCGGAACGCGGGCGCAGGGTCACGGCCGAGTTCTCCGACAAGGCGGTGACCATCTCCATCCGCGACAGCGCCGGCGTGCGGGACACCTCCTTCGCCACGGGTGGCGCGATCACCGTGCCTCATGTCTCGATGATGTACAGCGTGATCGAGCTGGAGATCGCCACTGCCCTGGGCCACGCCGCCGCGGCCGGACCCGGGCCCGGTGACAGCGTGCTGTTCCGGCAGTTCTATCCGGACCGCGACGTCGGACCGAGCTTCGTGCTGCACAAGGGCTACGTGCATCGGCGCGCAGGGGGGAAGGTGGAGCTGCGGCACAGCTGGTTGTCGGGGACAGGAGACGTGACGGTCGATACCAGCGGACGGATGCTGGCCTACTCGGGAGTGCGGAGTACCTACAAGGTTGCCGTTGAGCGGACGAACACGCCACCCGACATCGCCTCGATCGGCGACCGTCTCGCGGCCGCGGAGCGCCGCACCGGGCTCTCGCAGCTCAGCGTGCGCGACACCGCGCGCGGGTCCATCGGCGCCGCGGCCATCTCGGTTGACTACGGCCGTCCGATGGCCCGCGGCCGGACACTGCTTGGCGACGTGATCAGCTACGACCGGATCTGGCGAACCGGAGCGAACGCCGCGACCCAGTTCACCACCTCGGCGCCCGTCACCCTCGCGGGATTGTCGCTGCCGGCGGGAACCTATACCCTGTGGACCGTCCCGCGCGTCCGTGGCGTCGATCTCATCGTGAACCGGCAGACCGGACAGTGGGGAACGGAATACAGCAGGGCCAAGGATCTCGGCATGGCGCCGATGCGACCGGATAGCGTGACTACTCCGGTGGAGCGATTCACCATCTCGATCGAAGCGAGTGGCGACAGGCGCGGCACCCTCACGATGGTCTGGGGGACGTTCCGGTGGATAGCGCCCATCGTGGTCCAGTGAGCCTCGCCTGAAAATCTGGGTTGATGCCGATGCCGCGCCCCGCGAGGTCAAAGACCTCGTGTTCCGGGCGGCGAAGCGGCTGGCGCTCGAAACGGTCCTGGTCGCAAACCAGCGCCTGCCGGTGCCGCCGGGGAATCCCCTGATCACCGCCGTGTGGGTCGATGGCGGAGCCGACGTGGCGGATCAGTACATCGTGAGCCACGCAAGCGCCGGCGACCTCGTAGTCACCCAGGACGTCCCGCTCGCGGCCCTGCTGGTTCCCAGGGAGATCGCGGTGCTCGATCCGCGCGGGGAGGAGCACACGATGGAGACCATCGGTGAGCGCCTGTCGGTCCGTGATTTCATGGAGCAGGCTCGGCTCGCGGGGATGGTTACCGGGGGACCGCCACCATTCGATGCCCGGGCGAAGCAAGCCTTCGCCGCTGCCCTGGACCGCGTCCTCACCCGCCTGCGCCGGCGGTGAAGCGGTGAGTAGCACAGTGGTCCCGTTGCGCCGTCAGCATCCCGGCGCTACACTGAATTTGCGCCTGGGGCGCCTTCAGTCCGCGTAAAGGGCCGTGCCCACCCACTGCTGTACTAAAATTCAGACGAACCTTCTTTCAGCCTGATCAGTGCGGACTCCAGGCGCGTTGAAAGGAGATTCGCGTGTATCCCAATCCCCAGGACGTCCTTCCCCTCCCCCCGCGTCCCGATCTCGACCAGTACCGCAAGCGCGCCAAGGAGCTTGCGGCCGCCGGCCGCGCCGGCGGGCCGGCACTTCTGTCGTGGGCCACGCAGTGGATCGCGGCGCTCACCAGACTACAACTGGCCCCCGACCATGCGGCCCCACGCGAGCTGGAGCGCCGCGCCCATCAGGTCGCGGAGTTCGCGAACGAACGCTTGCGCCAGGCCGGCTACAGTGTCTCGCAGGCGTATTTCGTGCTTGCGCGGGCTCATGGGTTCGAAAGTTGGCCCAAACTCGTGGATCATGTCGAAGGGCTGGCCCACGTCGCGTCCGACGTCTCCGCCTTCGAGCGCGCGGCGGAAGCCATCGTCGAGGGGGATCTCCCCACGCTGGAGCGTTTGCTGCGCGACGATCCGGAGTTGGTGCGCGCACGGTCGAGCCGGGAGCACCGGGCCATGCTGCTCCACTATGTCTCGGCGAACGGGGTGGAGACTTATCGCCAGCGAACCCCGGACAACATCCTGGAGATCGCCCGGCACCTCCTCGATGCCGGGGCCGAAGTCGATGCCGAGGCGGATGTCTATGGTGGGCTCACTACCTTCGCCCTGGTGGTGACCAGTGAGTCTCCGCGCCGTGCCGGAGTCCAGAACGCGCTCGCCGACCTGCTGCTGGCGCGCGGCGCTCGGATGGATCCGAGAATCGTGCACTACTGTCTGGTGAACGGCTGTCCCGAAGCCGCGGCCCACCTGGCCGAGCTTGGCGCGCCGGTCGATTTCATCGAGGCGGCCGGCACTGGCCGTCTCGACCTGATCCGCCAGGCGTTCGAGCCGCCGAAGATCGTGTCGGCGAGGGACCGGGGAGCCGCCATGGTGATGGCCGCCTGGAGCGGCCAGCGCGAGGCGATCGCCCTGATGCTGGAGCACGGAGTGGACCCAGGTGCCCGCAGGGAGCACGACCGCCAGACCGCACTCCACGCGGCGGCTTTCCAGGGGGACGCGCCGCTCGTCGAGCTGCTGTTGCGCCATCGGGCGCCGCTTCACGTCACCGACGCCATCTACGGCACGCCGCCGATCAAGTGGGCGCTGCAGGCCTGGTTGATCCAGGGCCGCGAGGACGCGCCGGCCTACACTCGGATCGTCCTCGCTTTGCTGAACGCCGGAGCCAAAGTGAAACGGGAATGGATCGACGACGATCGCCTCCGCGCCGACGCCACGCTGTACTCGGCGCTCCTTAAAGCGGTGGATCCGGGCTGACCTCACGATGGACCGCCGGACGTTTCTAGCCATCAGTCTGGCAGTGGGAGGCGGAGGCCGTGCCGCCCGCCTGGCAGCCGCACTGCGGCCCAAGACCAGGCTGATTCTCCTCGGTACCGCCGGCGGGCCACGGCCGCGCAAGTCTCGCTCGGCTCCGGCCCAGGTCATCATCGCCAACGGGACGCCGTACGTCGTCGATTGTGGCGATGGTGTAGCGCGCCAGCTCGTGTTGGCGGGTGTGCCGCTCGCGACCTTGCGGCACATCTTCATCACGCACCATCACTCGGACCACAACGGCGACTACGGCAACCTGCTCTCGCTGGCGTGGGTGGCGGGGCTCCGGACCCGAGTCGATACCTGGGGCCCACCGCCCCTCGCGCGGATGACCGACCTGTTCTTCGAGATGAACGCGGCCGACATCGCCACCCGTGTCGCCGACGAGCGCCGGGTGCCGCCCGCGCCGCTGGTCCAGGTGCACGAGCTGAGCGAGCCTGGCGTCGTGATGCAGGACGAGAACGTGACGGTCACCGCCGCATTGGTCCATCACCCGCCCGTGGCGCCGGCATTCGGCTACCGCTTCGACGCGGCCGATCGCTCGATTGTCTTCTCGGGCGATACCACCCGGTCGGACGCGCTCGTCCGGCTGGCGCGCGGCGCCGACATCCTGGTCCACGAAGCTCTTTATCCGGAGGCCATCGATCGCCTGGTTGCCGGCGTCGACAACGCGCCAGACCTCAAGCGGAGCATCCTCTCCCATCATACCTCGGCCGAGGAAGCTGGGCGCGTGGCCCAAGCGGCCGGCGTCGGGACGCTGGTGCTCTCGCACCTGGTTCCCGCCGAAGACCCTACGATTACCGATAGCATGTGGATCACCGCCGCGCGGAGGTGGTTCCGGGGCCGTATCGTTGTCGGAAGGGATCTACAGGAGTTGTGAAACCACGACGCTTTTCCGGACGTCCCCGAAGGCAGGGGCTATGCCGAAGGTGAAAGCTCAGTCGTTGAAGTGGGGCCGAGGTTCGAGGCGGAGCGGAGTTACCGAAACAGCTCGCGGGCTCCGGAGAGAATCCACACGCCGAGGGCGATGAGCACGATCGGCAATGTTATGTGCCCATACCGTCGAAGCCGGGAGCCGACCACTCGGCTCCGGACCAGCCGGTAGCCGGCGAGGCACCACAGGGCCGTCATCAGCGCGAACACGGCGCCATACAGCGGGACGTGATCCGGCTCGCGGGCGAAGAGCGGGACATAGACGCCCAGATTGTCACCGCCGTTCGCCACCGTCACCCCGGCGACGGCCAGGACCTGCGAGTGCATGCGGCGCTTCGCCCGCGCCTCGACTGTCCGTAGCTCCGCATCATTGGGGGCCGCGTCCTTGAGGCTCCGGATGCCCAGCGCGAGTGGGAGGAGGCCGAGCAGCGCGACGTAACCTTCCGGCACCGCGAGGGCCGCCCAGGCGGCCGCGGCGCTCGCCGCGACCAGCACCCCGGTGCCGAGGAATTGGCCCAGAACCACCGCGCGGCCGGACATGCGGGGGTCGGCGAAGAAAGCGGCGAGCAGGAACGCTTCATCGACGTTCGTCGCCACAAACACCACGACGGCGACGCCGAACGCTCCGAACTGGTCATCCATGGGCAGAAGCTAACGACGGCCCCGCGGCTTGTGCTTGGGCTGCCGGGGGAGATCTTTGCTGGGTTCACCTGCCCGATATCCCTTCACCCGGAGCCGCATCATGGATCTGACATCCGTGCTGGTTCAGCTCATCGCTGGTGCCGTCGGCGGCAACGCCGCGGGGCTGGCGAACAAGGCAAAGAGCCTTGGTCCGCTGCTCAACACGATCCTGGGCGCCATCGGAGGAGTAGGGGGAGGCCAGTTGGCTGGTGACGCCGTCGGCGGTGGATTGGGGGCCGAAGCCGGGGTGTCCGCCGTGGTGGGCGCGCTCCTGCCGCTGATCGTGGGGATGCTCAAGAAGAAGGCCTGAGGCGGGAGTGGTCCGCCTTCTGGCGAGTGTCTGTGAAGCGACGAGTCGTCGGGTTCCACCAGGACGAGGAGCGCCACTGGGTGGCTGAGCTGGAGTGCGGGCACGCCCAGCACGTGCGCCACGATCCGCCGTGGCAGGTTCGCCCCTGGGTCACCACGACCGAGGGGCGAACGGCGCACTTGGGCATGGAGCTGGACTGTCGTCGGTGCGCCGAGGCGGTACCCGAGGAGCGACAGATTCTTTGAGCACGGGAGCATCTTGAACGACTGGCTTCTCGGCCTTCCGGTCCTGTGGATGGGCGCGCTGATCCTGGCCGTCGTCTATCTCTCACCGCGGGCCTCTACCTGCTGATCACGGCCCTCGCCGTCGGCGAGCGGGGCCGCGCCTTCAAGGCGATCTCTCCCGGTATCCTTTCCCCGCTCGCCATCATCTTCGCCCTGCTCGTCGGCTTCCTGGCGGCGCAGGTCTGGAACGAGACCGACCGGGCGAGCAGCGCGGTCAATCGAGAGGCGAGCGCGCTTCGGGCTGTAGTGCTGCTTGCCGGGGCGTTTCCGGGTGAGCCAGAGGCACGCCTGCGCACCCTCATCCGGGAATTCATCCAGGAGGCGGTCACCCAGGAGTGGCCGGCCATGGCCCGGCATGATGCCACGCTCGCGATCGCCCCGGCGAAGTTGGGCGCACGGAAATCTCACCGGTGAACGGGCGGCTGTGCGATGCGATCAACAGGACCGCGACTCCGACTCCGGTCGCGAAGATCGCCAGGATGATGCGGTTCGCCATCCGGTTGTCGCTGTGAATCATCGCGATGGTGACCAGGGTCAGGCTGCTCCAGGTCATGCCGGAGGCAGGCCCGGAGGCCGCGCATCCCTGAAGGGTGGAGTCCAGCTTACCGTGCGAAGTCTGCTGCTCGGCGCCGTCCTGCTGTCCGCATCCGGATCTTCTCCGCTCCAGGCCCAGACCGTTGATACCTCGCTGGTCTGGGTCCGTGGCGGCCCGTTCCGACTTCGGACGGTGGTCTTCAGAGCGCCGGGCGACTCGGCCCAGCACACCCTCGTCGTCGTCCTGCACGGCGATTCTCCGTTCGGAAACCCGGGGTACCAGGACGCCTTCGCGTCCCAGGTGGCGGCGAGGCGTTCCAGCGTGGTCGCCGCGGCCATTCTCCGCCCCGGGTACACCGATCCGGAGGGCCGCACGTCCGAGGGCGAGCGCGGCGAGACCACCGGCGACAATTACAACGCGGGGAACACTGACGCCATGGCCCAGGCCGTCGAGGAATTGGCCCGGCGATACGGGGCGAAGCGGACCGTCCTGGTCGGCCATTCGGGAGGGGCGGCGATCGCGGCCAACATCCTCGGCACCCACCCCGGCCTCGTGGATGGGGCGTTGCTGGTGTCCTGTCCCTGCGATGTGGACCGCTGGCGAGCGCACATGTTCCGAAAGACCGGGTTCGAAGGCTTCCGCGGTGCGATCACCACGCTCTCACCCCTCGCTCTCGTCGGCCGGATCTCCCCTCGCGCGCGGGTAGTGATGCTGGTCGGCGGGGGGGACGACGTCGCCCCGCCGTCGCTGTCCCGCACGTATCGTGACGCCGCGGTCCGCCAGGGCAAACAGGTCTCGCTGGAGCTCGTCGCGGGCGAGGGGCATGATATGCTGATGAACCCCGCCGTCTTCGCGGCGCTCGACTCGTTTGGAGACGCCAGAACCAAGGGACGCCACCGATGAAGGTAGGACAATCGGCATGGACCGGTCGGATATACCTGCCGATCGGCGTTCTCATGCTGGTGATCGCAGTCGTGGGCTTCTGGCCGACCTATTTCAGCCACCTCTCCGCGGGGACGCTGGACAAGTCCCCGGTCATTCACCTCCATTCGGTCATCTTCAGCGGATGGCTGCTTCTCGTCATCACCCAGGCCGTGCTCGCCGGCCGGGGCCGGATCGCGCTGCATCGCAGAGTAGGACGAGCGGGCATGGCGTACGGCGTGGTCGTGGTCGTCGTGGGCTGGCTCACCGCGTTCAGCCAGTTCGCGATGCGGGTGGAGACGGGCAATATGGCGGAGGCCACGCGGCGGCTCTTCGCGCCGTTTACCGACATGCTGGTCTTCGGGCCGGTGTTGTGGGCGGCGTGGCACTATCGCGACAAGCCGGAGATCCACAAGCGCCTGATCGTAACCGGCACCGCGATCCTGCTCGTGGCGGCCGTCCATCGGATGACCTTCCTCGGCGGTCCGCCGCCCCCGACGCCGCTGCTCCTGGCGATCTGGCTATCGCCCATCGCCCTGGGGGTCGCGCACGACGCGGTCACCCGCCGCCTGATCCACCCGGTCTATCCGATTGGCGTCGTCCTGATTCTGCTCATGAAGTTTCGCGCGCCGTTGCGGGAAACCGAGGCGTGGCAGGGCTTCACCGCCTGGCTCGCGACGCGCCTTGCCGGAGGATGACGTCATGAGGCCGAAGCACATCTACCTCGGGTTGTGCGTCGCGGGGACCCTCCTCCCGGTGGCGGCATTCCTCCCGTTCCTGCGCGAGCACGGCCTGGACGCCGGCGCGTTCGCCGCCCAGCTCTTCGCCTCGCCGGTAAGCAGCTTCTTCGGCTGGGACGTGATCGTCTCCTCCCTGGTGCTGTGGGCGTTCGTCGCCCTCGAGGGTCGGCGTCTGGCGGTCAGCCGGCTGTGGATGCCGGTCGTCGCGAATCTGCTGGTGGGGGTGTCGCTCGGGCTGCCATTGTTCCTCTACATGCGGGAAAGGCGTCTGGAAAGGCTGCCCCACCCCCTGTGACAGTCTGGAACCTGGCGAACGATCTCCCGTCGTGTTCTTGTCACTTCATACAGGAACTGAGGAATGAGAGAGCTTATCGTAGCTGAATTCATGACGTTGGATGGTGTGGTCCAGGCGCCGGGCGGCGCTGAAGAGGACACGGAGGGAGGCTTCAAGCACGGGGGCTGGACCCACTCGTACTGGCACGATGACATCGGAGCGCGGTTCTTCCAGACGATGACCCAGACCGATGCCTTCCTGCTGGGCCGCAAGACCTGGCAGATCCACGGCGGTGCCTTCGAGCCGATGCAGAACGACCCGTTCGCCGACGCGATGAACAGCATGCGCAAGTACGTGGTGTCCACCACCCTGAAGTCCGCCTCGGCGTGGCGCAACTCGACGCTGATCAGCGACGACGTGGTGGAGAGCGTCCGCCGGCTGAAGCAGCAGCCGGGCAAGCACATCCTCACGGATGGGAGCAGCAAGCTGGTTCCGGTGCTGGCGGCGAACGGTCTGGTGGACGAGTACAGCCTGCACGTCTATCCGATCGTGCTGGGCGGCGGCAAGCGGATCTTTCCGGAAGGGAAGCGTCTCGACCTGACGCTGGTGGAGGCGACGCCACTGCCGACGGGTGTGGTCTACATGCGGTATCGCCGCACCGGCTCGTAAGCATGCACGAAGTCTCCACGGTCCGCCTCTACGTGCTCCGCGCGACGTACCTGCTGCTCGTTCTGGGGCTCGGCGTCGATATCTGGCCGGCCATCTTCCGGTCCGCGGACGGCGTCGAGCACATGCGAGGTGTCGTCCGCAGCATCCTGGGCGCGGTGTCCCTGGTCGCGGTCGTGGGGCTGCGCTACCCGCTGAAGATGCTCCCCCTCCTGTACTTCGAGCTCATCTGGAAGACCATATGGATTCTCGCGATTGGACTTCCTCTCCAGACGGCGGGGGCGCTCGATGCGGCCACGCGGGAGACGTGGAACGCCTGCCTGATGGGGCTGGTCCTGTTTCCGCTCGTGATTCCCTGGCGCTACGTTTGGGCGAAGTACGCTGTTGAGCCGGGCGATAGATGGCGCTGAGGGCTGGTAAAGTTTCCGTAGGCTGTCGGGAGACTCGAATGCCAAACGACGAGATGTGGGATGCCCCGGACATCGTGCCGGCGATCACTTACACCGACCTGCCTCGCGCTATCGAATGGCTCGGGCGGGTCACCCGGGGCGTGGGCTTGGCGATGGCGCTCCTGGTGCTCCTCTTCGTCGAAGCGGCGCCGGTGTCGGCGCAGCAGCAGGACAGCGCCAGCGCGGCGGTGGCCGCTGCGCAGACCGCGGCCGCGACCTGGCTCCGTATCGTGGATAGTCTCAAGCACGGGGAGAGTTGGGACAGCGCGGCGGCGCCGTTGAAAAGCGCGATGTCCAAGGCAGACTGGGAGGATGCGGTCACCCGGGTGAGAGGACCACTCGAGCCCTTTGGCACCCGGAAGCTCCTGAGTGCGATGTTCACGACGACCGTGCCGAACGCCCCGCCCGGGAGCTATGTCGTCCTCCGGTACCAGACTCCTGTAGCGGGCAAGCGAACGGTGATAGAGACCGTCACCCCGATGCAGGAGTCCGACGGCACCTGGCGAGTGGCGGGATACTTCGTGCGCCCGCGCTGAGGATGGCCCTACCGGCTTACCGGCTGCCCGCCGTCGGCTGGAAGGTGACGTAGCCGCCGACGGTCCAGGTGGCGCCGCCGTCCCGCGAGCGCTCGATCAGCTGGTCGTAGCCGGATCCGGCCTGCCGCCAGGTAAGCCGCACTTGGATCGGCGTGCCTTTGTCCATGCGACTTCGGAAGAAGCGCCACTGGCCCGCCTCCCGCCGCCCTTCGTAGACCTGTGCATTCAACTGATCATCCACGTAGAAGACGGACCAGCGCTGGGTTGGCGCGTCGTAGGCCCGGAGCACTCTCGCGGTAAAGAGTCGCCGGCCGTCCTTGACGGCCGTCCAACGCTCCTCCATGGCGCAGCGGCCGAAAAGCGGCTCGCTGTGCACCTCCATGAGAGCGTCGAGGACGGTGTCGCGGCCGGAGAGACTATAGCTGTTCCCCTGCCAGTCCCCCTGGAGGAAGGCCATGCTCCTGGCGAGGGAGTCGGCGCAGACCGGAGGGGCCTGTGCCGCGAGCGCGGGTGGCAGTCCCGGAAGCAGGACTGCGATCAACCAGGACACTGCGGCGAAGCGGCGCATGTGAGTCCTTACGGGCTTGGGAACCCGAAGTTGCGCGGGTGGGTTAGCGTGGGGAAAGGGAGGAGGAATCATCATGGGTGCCCCATCACCTGAGCTGGTCGATCTTTGGCTCGCCAAGGCCTTCAACGCTCACGACGTCGAGGCGGCAGCCGCGATGTATCACCCGGACGCGAGTGTAGTGCGCCTCGACCAGGTCCACGGATCCGCCGGGATGGCGCACGGCGCCGACGGCATTCGCGAGACCATGGCCGGCTACATCGGCCTCAAACCGCATATGGACGTGGTCGTGCACCATACGACGGTGTCAGGCGAGTTCGCCCTCTGCCGCTCCCAATGGCTGATCACCGGCACCGACCGCGATGGAAGGCCGGTCGAGGTGCACCACCACGGGATGGAGGTCATGCGGCGTCTCCCCAACGGCGAGTGGGTGTTCTTCATCGATCACCCTTGGGGAGCGGATCCCTCGTGGGCGGTCACCCGGCCGCCCCGGACGGGGTGACGCCCGGGCGAGCCACGAATGGACCGAGGGACCGGGCAGTCTTGCCACCCGGCCCCTCGGTCATCGATACAGTCGCGGCGGCTCAGTACCAGCCGATCGGCTTCTCGTCCAGGTTGATGAACACCTGCTTCGTCTCCAGGTACTCCTCCACTCCCCAGTGCCCCAGCTCCCGCCCGAACCCCGACATCTTGTACCCGCCCCACGGCGCCTCGACGAAGGTCGGCTGCATGTGGTTGACCCACACGATGCCGGCCTCGAGCGACTTCACCACCCGAAACGCCTTGAAGATGTCCCGGGTCCACACCGCGGCCGCGAGACCGTAGGGTGACTCGTTCGCGATCCGGATCGCGTCTGCTTCATCCTTGAACGGAATCACGCTCATCACCGGTCCGAAAATCTCCTCCTGCGCGATCTTCGCCCCGTTATCCACGTCGTAGAAGATCGTCGGCTCGACGTACCACCCCTTGTCGAACTGCTTCGGCGTGCCGCCGCCCGCCGCGACCTTCGCCTCGCCCCGGCCCACCTTCAGGTAGCCCGCGACCCGGTCCCGCTGCTCCGCGCTCACCAGCGGGCCCATCTTGGTCTCCCGATCCATGCCGGGACCGAGCCGAATCGTCTTCGCCTTCGCCGCGGCGGCATCGACGAACTTCTTGTAGATGTCCTTCTGCACCAACACCCGGCTGCCGGCCGAGCAGACTTCGCCCTGGTTGATGAAGGTGCCGAAGAGGGCGCCATCGACCGCGTTCTCGAAGTCGGCGTCGCTGAAGAAGATGTTGGGCGACTTGCCGCCGAGTTCGAGGGAAACCCGCTTGAGCTGGTCGGCGGCATTGCGCATGATGGTCTTGCCCACCTCCGCGCTGCCGGTGAAGGCGAGTTTCCGCACCTTGGGGTGCACCACCAGCGGGGCGCCGGCCCCCGGGCCGTCGCCGGTGACGATGTTCACGACGCCCGGCGGCAATCCCACCGCTTCGAAGTCCTCGGCCAGCTTGAGGATCGAGAGTGGGGTCTGCTCCGCCGGTTTGAGGATGACGGTGCACCCCGCCGCGAGCGCCGGCGCGATCTTCCAGGCCGCCATCAGCAGCGGATAGTTCCACGGGATGATCTGGCCGGCCACGCCGATCGGCTCCCGCATCGCCATCGCGATCGCGTCGGCCGGTACCGGCAAAACCTCGCCGTTGATCTTGGTCGCGAGGCCGCCGTAGTACTCGTAACAGGTCGCGGTGTCATCGATGTCGTACTCGGACTCGACGATCGGCTTGCCCGAGTTCCGGGTCTCCAGCTCCGCCAGCTCGTCCCGCCGGGCTCGCAGCCGCTCCGCCAGCCTGAAGAGGATCCGTCCCCGCTCCTGCGCGCTCACCGACCGCCATCCCTCGTAGAAAGCTCGCGACGCCGCCTTCGCCGCGCGATCGACATCGGCCGGGCCGGCCGCGGGACAGGTGGCGATGACCGACTCGGTCGAAGGATCGAACACATCGAAGGTCTTGCCGCTCGAGGCGTCCACGAACTTGCCGTCGATGTACATCTGGTACTTCGCTGGCGCCGACTTCTTGGCCTTGGCTTTGGTCGTTGCAGTGCTGGTCATAAGGCGTCCGTCCCCTCAGCCTGGTGACATCGCGAATGGACTGTTTCATCAAAAGATACACCACGAAGGCACGAAGGGCTTCGTGCCCTTCGTGCCTTCGTGGTGAATCATTTGGTGGCGAAACTCTGATCCACGCCTAGGCCGCCACCGTCTCCCGGCCGGACAATGGGCGGACCCGAGGGATCCCCGTCCGCATGGTGTCGTCGCGGATGTTCCAGGGCATCCCCTCGCGGGCCATCCGCTCGAGGAACGGATCCGGATCGAACTGCTCGGGCGACATGACGCCGGTGCCGCGCCAGACGCCCTGGTGGATCAGCCGCGCGGCGATGACGGGCGGGATCCCCGTCTGGTACGCCGTCGCCTGCACGCCCAGCTCGGCATAGACCGTCTCGTGGTCGGCCACGTTGTAGATGTAGAAGGAGCGCGGCTCGCCGTTCTTGACGCCCTTCACCAGCGCACCGACGCAGGTCTTACCTCGCATCCGGCCCGCCAGGTCCTTGGGCTGCGGGAGCAGCGAGACCACCAGATCGCGCGGCGCGACCGAGGCGTCACCCACCCGGACACGATTCTTGCCCGAGAGGCCGAGGCGTTTCATCACCCGCAGGGTCTCCACCGTGACGTCGTCCATGCACAGCTTGAAATCGACGATACGGGCCTGCGGGAAAAATCGGGGCAGGGTCTTCGACTCCTCGTGATCCACGTAATAGCAGTTGAGGATGCCCAGCTCCGGGAACTCGAACGGCTCGAACCCGGTGAGGGGCTCCTCCAGGTGGTAGCGCCCGTCCCGCCAGGACACGGCCCGGCAGAGGCACTCGTCGATGAAGACCCAGGGACTGAAGGCCGCCACGAATCCGTCGTGCCCCTGGCACACGGAGTTGTCGCCGTCGCGGACCCGGATCTCGCTGACCGTGTCCAGCAGATGCTTCGCGGCATAGGCGGCATAGACATTGGTGGTGCCGGGGTCGGCCCCCATGCCCAACAGGGCGAGCCGGCCGGCGGCGCGGAACTCCGCATCGAGCGCGAACTGATCCTCCAGCTTGGGGATCCCGTCCGCGTCGCTGCCCCCGCTCGCCAGGTCGATGTAGTCGCACCCCGCGTCGAGGCAGGCGCGCATCACCTGGAGATTGGTGACCGGCAGGGCCGCGTTGAGCACGATCGTGGCGCCGGTTTCACGGATGGTGCGGGCAACTGCGGCTCGATCGCCGGCGTCGAGAGTACAAGCCGTGACCCGAGGATCGTTGAGCCGGTCCGCTAAGAGGGATGCGCGGGCGGACACCGCGTCGGCGATGATGAGCTGCTCCAGCATCGCCTCCTGCACGAATTTGAGGGCGGACACGGTCCCCACCGCGCCGGCACCCAACATCAGGGTTTTCACAAACTCCTCTTTTCGGGTGAAGCGGGACTCGGTCTGGAGGCCAGGCCTCCGCGCCCCCCCCGCATATAGGGGCTCGCAGCTCAAGGAGATCGTCAGCTACGAGGAGTGGACCCTCCGCTAGGTCGGAGGATGCAAACACGCCAGCCCCAGTGGGGCCGCCGCACTGGCATCATAGCGCTTGGCCCCCACAGGCTGTCCAGCCCCGGGGGCCATTCGGGGGGCGTGCGCTGGAACACACGCGATGTGGAAAGCCGGGGCTAACGCCTTAGCCGGGCGGTGATTGCCGCATCCTTATGCAGAACACCTGCATAAATATGCCGATGGACCGGAGGCCGGCGAGCCGGGAAACCGGAAGCCAACCCTCGAAGTATCTTTCCCTTCACCCACATCGGTCACTCCTACCCGCCGAGGCGACGACGATGGCCGGCGTCATCCAGATCCGGACCGAGATTCCGGGCCCCCACAGCCGCGCCCTGCTGGCTCGCCGCGCCGCCGCCGTGCCTCGAGGCGTCCCCGCCGTCACCCCCATCGCGATCGCCCACGCCGAGGGCGCGGTCGTCACCGACGTCGATGGCAACCGGCTGATCGATTTCGGCGGTGGAATCGGCGTGGTGAATACCGGGCACCGCCATCCCGGCGTCGTCGAAGCGGTGCGGGCGCAGCTCGACCGCTTTGCCCACGTCTGTTTCCCCGTCTCCACCTACGAGCCGTACGTCGCCCTGGCCGAACGGCTCAACCGCATCACGCCCGGCACCCACGAGAAGCGCACGTTCATGGTGAACAGCGGCGCCGAAGCCGTGGAAAACGCGGTGAAGGTGGCGCGCGCCTTCACCCGCCGACCGGCCGTCGTGGGTTTCGAGCACGGATTCAGCGGACGCACCAACCTGGCGATGGCGCTGACCGCGAAGGTGGCGCCCTACAAGCAGGGATTCGGGCCGTTCGCGCCCGAGATCTATCGGATTCCGTATCCCTACTGCTATAGGTGCGGGCAGGCGGGCACGCGGGCGGACGGGCGCTGCTGCATGGCGGACGCCGGATACTTCGACCGGCTCTTCGCGGGATTGGTGGACCCGAAAGCCGTCGCGGCGATCGTGATGGAGCTGGAGCTGGGGGAGGGGGGCTTCGTGCCGGCGCCGGTCGAGTATGTGCAGGCGCTCGCCGCCTTCGCCCGGGAGCACGGCATCCTGTTCGTGGCCGACGAGATCCAGACCGGGTTCGGGCGCACCGGGGCCATGTTCGCTTCCGAGCACTACGGCCTGGTGCCCGACATCATCACCACCGCCAAGTCGCTCGCCGGGGGGTTGCCGCTCGCCGCGATCACCGGCCGCGCTGAGGTGATGGAGGCGGCCCAGGTCGGGGGACTGGGCGGGACCTACGGCGGCAACCCCTTGGCGTGCGCCGCCGCGCTGGCGGTGCTGGACGCGATGGAGCGGGAGGAGATCCCGGAGCGGGCCAGGGCCGTCGGTGACCGGATCACCGCCCGGTTCCGCAACTGGGCCGACTGCTATCCCTGCATCGGGGATGTCCGCGGCCTCGGTGCGATGATCGGGATGGAGCTGGTCCGCGACCGCGACTCGCGCACCCCGGACAAGGAGCTGGCCGGTCGCATCCTCGCCGCCGCGCTCCGGCGGGGGCTGATCCTGCTTTCCTCCGGCACCTACGGGAACGTGATCCGGGTGCTCGCCCCGCTCACTATCGGGGATGAGGTGCTCGAGGAGGGCCTCGACGTCCTCGGCGAGGCCCTCGCCGAGGCGGTGGAAGGCTCTCGACAGCCTCACTAGCGGGCTGTACGTTCACGATTCATCCCGCATCAAAGAGCGGTTGACCTTTCTGGAAGGACCCCCTCCGCGTGGCCGTGTCACCGTCATCCAACTCCGGGCCGGTGGTTCAACTCGCCGGCGTGTCCAAGACCTTCGGTGACTTCAAGGCAGTCAACGACATCTCGTTCGAGATCCAGCGCGGCGAGTTCTTCTCCATGCTCGGACCGTCGGGGTGCGGCAAGACCACGACGCTCCGGCTGCTGGCCGGGTTCGAGCAGCCCGACGAGGACGGCGGGACGGTGCGCCTGCTGGGCGAGGTGGTCAACAAGAAGCGCCCGTACGAGCGGAAGATCGCGATGGTCTTCCAGAACTACGCGCTCTTCCCCCACCTGACGGTCCAGAAGAACGTCGCGTTCGGGCTGGAGCAGCGGAAGACGCCCAAGAACCAGATCGGCGACCGGGTCCGCAAGGCGATGGAGATGGTCCGCCTCAAGCCCGACACCTTCGCCCGCCGGTTGCCGTCCCAGCTCTCCGGCGGCCAGCGGCAGCGGGTGGCGCTGGCCCGCGCCCTGGTGCTGGAGCCCGACATCCTGCTGCTCGACGAACCGCTCGGCGCCATCGACCTCAAGCTCCGGAAGGAGATGCAGCTGGAGCTCAAGTCGCTGAACAAGCAGCTCGGGACCACCTTCGTCTACGTCACCCACGACCAGGAAGAAGCGCTCACGATGTCCGACCGCATCGCGGTCATGGACAACGCGCGCGTTGCCCAGCTCGGCACTCCGGCGGAGATCTACGAGAATCCGCGCACCGCGTTCGTCGCCAAGTTCATCGGCGAGTCGAACTTCTTCGAAGGAACGGCGGAAGGGCGGAACGGCGGAAAGTGGGACGTCAGGCGGAACGGCGGCGGCCGGTTCCTGGTGCCCGATCATCCCGCGCTGCGCGAGGGCAAATCGCTGCGCGTCGCGGTGCGGCCGGAGTGGATGGACGTCTGGCGCCCCGACGCCGTGCCGGCGGGTGAGAACGCCGTCGCCGGGACGATCCGGGACGTCATCTACCTCGGCGAGACGATGCACGTGATCGTCACCGTCCCCGGGTGCGAAGACGTCACGGTCGCGGTGCGCAACGAGGGCCAGCTGATCAAGCCGCTCCCCTGGAAGCGGGGCGACGAGGCGGCGGTGGCGTGGCTGCCGGAGGACTGCCAGATCCTGGAGGAGACCTAGTGGCCTCGCTCCGGGAGCGAGCACTGGCCTGGCTGCACCCGCGTCCCCAGGCGCGCGCCTGGGCGCTGCTGGCCCCGGGCACGGTCTGGCTCCTGGTGTTCTTCCTGGTCCCCATCCTCATCATGTTCGTCTACAGCATGATGCCGCGGGGGATCTACGGCGGGGTCGAGCCGGGGTTCACCCTGGAGCACTACAAGCGCTTCTTCGACCCGCTCTACCTCGACATCCTCCAGCGTACCTTTGTCTGGTCGGTGGCCTGCACCATCATCTGCCTCCTGCTCGGCTACCCGGTCGCCTACGTCATCGCCCGCGGCGGGCGGTGGAAGAACATGCTGCTCTTTCTCGTGGTGCTGCCGTTCTGGACCAGCTTCCTGGTCCGAACCTTCGCCATGATCTTCCTGCTCCGCGACACGGGGCTGTTGAACAACTGGCTCCTCAAGCTCGGCCTGATCCAGGAACCGATCACGATGCTCTACACCCCGTTCGCCGTGATGGCGGGGCTGGTGTATGGCTTCCTCCCCTTCATGATCCTGCCGATCTACGCCTCACTGGAGAAGCTCGACCTCTCTCTGCTGGAGGCCGCCGAGGTGCTGGGCGCCCGGCCGGCGGAGCGCTTCCGCCGGATCACCCTGCCGCTCTCGATGCCCGGCGTAGTGGCCGGCTGTCTGCTGGTGTTCATCCCCGCCCTCGGCTCGTTCCTGACGTCCGATCTGCTCGGCGGCGCCAAGCAGATGATGGTCGGCAACCTGGTGCAGAATCAGTTCTCCGCCGCGCGCAACTGGCCGTTCGGCTCCGCCGCGTCATTCATCGTGATGGCGCTGGTGCTCGTCGCGGTGATGGCTTATCTCCGGGTCAAGGATCGGGCGCCCGGGGCGGCGACCTGAGATGAGCCCCCGCCTCCCCCGGTGGCTCATCGGGCTCAGCCTGGTGGTCTATGCCTTCCTCCACGTGCCGATCCTGGTCCTGGTCGTCTTCTCGTTCAACGACTCCAAGTTCTCTGTCGATTGGGCCGGATTCACGCTCGGCTGGTACTACCGCTTGCTGGAGCGGCCCGATATCCTGCGCGGCCTCAAGGCGAGCCTGATCGTCGGCGGCGCCTCGACCGTCATCTCCGCGATTCTCGGCACCATGATCGCGCTGGCGCTGGCCCGGCACCGGTTCAGGGGCCGCACCGCGCTCGAGGGCTTTCTCTACGTGCCGATCGTCACCCCGGAGATCGTGGTCGGCATCTCGCTGCTGATCCTGTTCGCGCTCGTCAAGATTCCGCTCGGCCTCACCACGATCGTCATCGCCCACGTGGCGTTCTGCGTCTCGTTCGTGGTGATCGTGGTGCTCGCCAGGCTGGAGGGGATGGACGGGACCCTGGAGGAGGCGGCGATGATCCTCGGCGCGGACGAGATCACCACCTTCTGGAAGGTGACCGTGCCTCAGCTCTGGCCCGGGATCCTGTCGGGGGCGCTGCTGGCGTTCACCATGTCGTTCGACGACTTCGTGATCACCTCGTTCGTCTCGGGGTCGGGCTCATCCACGCTGCCCATCGTGGTCTATGGCATGGTCCGCCGCAACGTTGAGCCGAGCATCAACGCGATCAGCACGATCATCCTGCTGGTGACTACGGGGCTGATCTACGTGGCGGACCGGTTAGCCCGGGAGCGGTAGGCAGGCGGGCCGACGGGCCGGGGCACTGGTGATTGAGCGATGTCTGTGGTCCGAGGGACTGCCGCCCGCCGGCCCGTCCGCCCGTCTGCCCGCCCGCACTGGCGTCGCGATCATCGGCGCGGGCTACACCGGACTCTCCGCGGCTCGGACGCTGGCGCGGCACGGCGTCGAGGTCACGGTCCTGGAGCGGCACGGGGTAGGATGGGGGGCCAGCGGGCGGAACGGCGGCTTCGTCCTCCCGGGATTCAAGCCCGAGCCCGAGTCGCTGATCCGCCGCTTCGGACTGCCGCGGGCCCGGGAGATGTTCGCGGCCTCGCTGGCGGCGATCGAGTATCTCGAGCGGCTGGTCGCCGATGAGGGCATCGACTGCGACTACGCCCGCCGGGGCACGGTGACGCTGGCCGGACGGCCCGGCCACCTGCGGGAGCTGGAGCGGAGCGGCAAAGTGCTGCGCGAGCAGTTCGCGCACGATACCGTACTGCTGGGGCCGGACTCGCTGCGGGAGGAGATCGAGACCTCCCACTACCACGGCGGGCTGCTCGACCCCGCGGCCGGCTCGCTGCATCCGGCCCGCTATTGTGCCGGTCTCGCCGGCGCAGCGATTCGAGCCGGAGCGAGAGTCGTGGAGGGCATCGCCGTCGAACGGGTGCGCCGCTCCGCCGGCCGCACGGTGCTCGAGACGTCCGGCGGGCCGGTCGAGGCGGACGAGGTGCTGGTGGCCACCAACGGGTACACCGGCCCCGCCTTTCCCCGGCTGCAGCACCGGGTGGTCCCGGTCGGAAGCTATATCGTGGCGACCGCCCGGTTGGGCCCGCTCGCGTCAAGGCTGATCCCGCGGGGCCGGGTCTTGAGCGACACCTGGAACCTGCTGCATTACTTCCGCCTGTCGGGCGACGGCAGGATGGTGTTCGGAGGGCGGGCCTCGTTCACGCCGGCGTCGGTGGCGCGGAGCGCCCGGATCCTCACCCAGGCGATGCGGAGGGTGTTCCCGGCCCTCGCGGCCGCGCCGGTCGAGTTCGCCTGGAATGGCAAAGTCGCCTTTGCCCGCGACCGGCTGCCCCATGCCGGTCGGATGGACGGAATCCACTACGCCCTGGCATATGCCGGCCACGGCGTTGCATTCTCCACCTGGCTCGGGGCCCGCATGGGCGACGCGATCGCCGGCAAAGCGCCGGTCCCCGAGCTCGCCGGGGGGCTGCCGGCGATCCCGCTTTACCGCGGCGCGCCGTGGTTTCTTCCGGCGGTCGGCGGGTACTATCGGTTGAAGGATTGGCTGCGGTGACACCACGACTCAACGAGGAGCGCACATGAGCAAGCGCAAGCAACTCGAACGCCTGGTCGGGGAGCTGGAGAGCGGGGGAATCCCCCGGCGCGATTTCGTCTGGCGCGCGATGGGCCTCGGGCTCAGCCTGAGCTCGGTCGGTGCGCTGCTCTCGGCCTGCGGCGGGGGCGACAAGGGCGGTCAGGCCGGCGAAGGCGCGGCCGCGGCGGGCGAGGCGGAGCTGGGCCCGATCGAGAAGGAGCTGCACATCTACAACTGGTCCGACTACATCGCCGACGACACGGTGCCCAACTTCGAGAAGGAGTTCGGGGTCAAGGTCACCTACGACACGTATGAGAGCAACGAAGAGATGGTCGCCAAGCTCCAGGCGGGGGCCACGGGCTACGACATCGTGGTGCCGTCGGGCTACATCATCCCCGTGCTGGTGGCGACCGACCTGATCACCCCGCTCAACAAGAAGTACCTGACCAACTGGGGCAATGTCGCGACCATCTTCCAGAATCTTCCGTCCGATCCCGGCAGCACCCACACCGTGCCCTGGCAGTGGGGCACCAGCGGCATCGCCTATCGCACCGACAAGGTGAAATCGCCGATCGACAGCTGGGCCGTGTTCATGGATCCCAAGCTGCGCGGCAAGATGACGATGATGGACGACGGCCGCGAGGTCATCGGCGCGTTCCTCCGCTACCGGGGCCACTCGCTCAACTCGACCGATCCACAGCAGCTGGCCAAGGCCAAGGCCGACTCGATCGTCGCCAAGAAGCAGCTCAAGGCCTATCTCTCCGCTCCGGTGAAGGCCCAGCTCATCTCGGGCGACGTGTGGATCTCCCAGCTCTGGAACGGCGACACCACTCAAGCCAAGGCCGAACAGCCCAACCTCGGCTACGTGATCCCGAAGGAAGGGTGCACGATCTGGGGCGACTCGATGGCAATCCCGAAGAGCGCGCCCAACAAGCGGGCGGCGCACGAGTGGATGAACTACATCCTCCGGCCCGAAGTCGGCGCTTCACTCTCGAACGCCACCGGATACGGGAGCCCGAACGCGGCCTCGACCAAGGTGATGGAGGTCCCGGTGCCCTATCCCACCGAGGATGAGCTGAAGCGACTGGAGTATCAGGTGGATCTGGGGCGCGACACCGCCACCTGGGACCAGCTCTGGACGGAGATCAAGTCGGCTTGAGCCGCGCGTCGAACGACGAGGTCCTCGGGGTCTCGCGCCGCTATCTCGAGCTGATCGAGGGGAAGGACCTGTCTCTCGAGGAGAAGCGCGCCTTCATCGCCGACACGGTGGAGGCGTACGAGCGGCACGTAAATCGGGGATTCATCGGCTACCGGAAGTCGGTGACCGAGGCGGGACAGTTCGCCGCCCTGGAGTGGTCGGGCCAGGGCTCGATGCTGAAGGACCTGCTCGACCGGGAGTACATCGACTGCCTCGGCGGCTACGGCATCTTCAGCGCCGGGGTAAACCATCCCAAGATCCTGCGCGCCGTGGCCAGCCAGATGGAGCGGATGGCGCTCAACAGCCAGGAGCTCTTGGAGCCGTGGCGCGCGGGGCTCGCTCGCCTGCTCGCCATGGTCACGCCCGGCGAGCTGGGCAACGTCTTCTTCATCAACAACGGCACCGACGCAATCGAAGGGGCCATCAAGCTGGCCCGGCTGTACACCCGCCGGAATCTCTTCATCTCCACCCTCGGCGGCTTCCACGGAAAGTCGATGGGCTCGCTGTCGCTCATGGGCAAGGCGTCCTTCCGTGAGCCCTTCGCCGGGGGACTCCAGGACGTCCGGTTCGTGCCGTACGGCGACGCGGACGCGCTCGAGGCGGAGCTGGCCAAGGCGGAACAGGTGGGGACGCCGGTCGCGGGGTTCGTGGTCGAGCCGGTGCAGGGTGAGGCCGGCGGGGTCGTGCCCCCGCCGGACTACCTCCCCCGGGCGCGGGAGCTGTGCACCAGGTTCGGCGCGCTGCTCATCGCCGACGAGATCCAGACCGGCATGGGTCGGACCGGCGCGCTCTGGGGCGTCGATCACACCGGCACCGTTCCCGACATCATGTGCCTTGGCAAGTCGATCGGCGGAGGCATCATGCCGCTGTCGGCCTTCATCTCCACACCGGAGATCTGGGAGGTGATGATCCCCAATCCGATCATCCACTCCACCACCTTCGGCGGGAATCCCATGGCCTGCGCCGCCGGCATCGCGGCGATCCAGGTGACCCTGGAAGAAGACCTGCCGGGCCAGGCGGCCGCCAAGGGCGAGTATCTGCTGAAAGAGCTCGACTCGCTGAAGGCGAAGTATCCGAAAGTCCTCTCCGACGCCCACGGGAAGGGACTGTTGATCGGCATGGAGTTCCCGACCGACGAAATCGGGTTCAGCTGCGCGGCGGGACTGTTCAAGCGCGGCGTGCTGGTCGCCGGCACCTACTCCAAGGCCCGTACCATCCGGATCGAGCCCGCCCTCGGCATCCCGATGGAGCTGCTGAACGAGATGCTCACCCGCCTCGACGACACCTTCTGCGAGGTGGCCAAAGAGTTGTAGCTACTACTCTTCCGCCGCCGCCTCTTCCTCCTCGACCGCATTCGACCAGCCGATCGACACCCCGCCCCAGAGCTTTACGTCACTCCCGTCGGAATCGGGGGAATGGAACTTGGTGAACTCGTCGGCACTGATCTGAAAGTGCAGGACCGGAGTGATCGAGAACATGCCGGCCGTGAAGGGGATTCCGGCCCCGAAATCCAGGTGGGTCAGGCCGTCGTCCTCGAAGTTGAACGACTCGTCATCCTCGCTGAACCCCTGGCCCATGCTGAGGCCGGCGAGGGCGCCGAGATCGAGGGAATGAGACTCTCCCAATGGAACGGAGTGGGAGACGCTGCCTTCCACATACGCGCCCTTCACCTTGTCGAAGTCGTAGTAGAGCGAGAACTCGGGAGCCAACGGAACGTCGAAGCCGACGGTGCCATAGATCTCCCAGGTGTTGGACTCGCTGTCGAGCCCCGAATTGTCGTTCGGAGCGTCCTCGAGGTCGTTGGGATAGATGTAGCCGATGATGCCACCGGTGAGCGCCGCCTTGCCGGCGGTGAAGCTCACCTCGGCGTAGGGGTTGAACTCGGCCAGGTTGAAGGCCGAGAGCCCGCCGCTCTCGCTGAAGTCATTGGCCGGGTCGTCGTACTTTCCGATTTCGATGTTGGCCCAGCCTCCGGCGGTGATCGAGGCGTTCCCGGCGGGGAAGCTGACCCAGACGTCCGGCTGGGCCACCGGCTTGTTGGTAAGGGACAGACCGCGCCAGACGTAGGCGCTGAAGAGGTCCAGCTGGGCTCCGATTTCGGTTTGCGCCCGCGCGACGCCGGGATTCCCCACCAGAGTGATGCCGAGCGCCGCGGCCCTCAGCAGGTTCACGGCCTTCATGGAGATCTCCTTGGGATCAAAAGCAGGTGGGACGGCGAACTCCGACGCCTGAGTGCCAATGTACCGGCGGCTGCACGGCGGTCAAGCACGACCGCCGTGCGCCATAGACTTTCTTGATGCCGGTGCCGCGGACGCTGATGCCGGGGTTATTCCGGCGCGGGGGTGGCGCCCAACGCGCGCGCCCAACTGATCGTCAGGCCACCCCAGACCTTCACGTCGCTCTGGTCTCCGGGAGAGGTCAGCTTGGTCACCTCGTCGCCGTTCACCAGGAGGTGGACCACCGGCGTGATCGAGAAGATGCCGGCGGAGAGCGGCACACCCGCCGAAAGGTCGAGATGGGTGAAGCCGTTCTCGAAGAAATTGTTGATCTCTTCCGGGTCGTCGGCCTCGGCCTGGCCGGCGCTGAGTCCCGCCAGCGCGCCGAGATTGAGCGACACCGAGCCGAGCGGCACAGAATGGGCGACACTCCCTTCCAGGTAGGCCCCCTTCACTTTGTCGAAGTCATAGTAGAGCGCGAGCTTCGGGCTGAGGGGCACGCCCAGTCCGACCTTGCCGTAGACCTCCCAGGTGTTGAAGTCATCGGTGACGCCGAACTCGTTGGGGAAGACGTACCCGAGGACTCCGCCCGTCACCGTGGCCATCCCCACCGGCACGCTGATTTCCGCCCAGGGATCGAACTCCGACAGGTTGAACCCCGAGGCGCCGCCGCTCTGGCTGAAATCGTCGGCCCCGTCGTAGCGGCCCAGATCCACGTTGGCCCATCCCCCCAGGGTGACCGTGGCGTTCCCGGCAGGGAGCGCGACGTAGAGATTCGGCTGTCCGACCGGGCGGTTGGTAAGGCTGACACCGCGCCAGACGTAGCCGCTGTTGAGGCTGAGGTCCGCGCCGACTGTGGCCTGTGCCCGGGCGATGGACGCGGAAGCCGGCGCGACGGCCAGCACGGCAGCGCCCAGCAGCTTCGCTCGCAACATGGTTTCTCCCTTCGTGGATGGGGAAAAGAAAAAACCCGCCTCGAACGTCGAGGCGGGTTGGATGAAATCAGCGCGTCAAACCTGTGACGGCCCAAAACCTCTACGTGAAGGCGTGGTCGATGGAGAGCGGATTGCGGTTTCGACGGGTCTCGGGGCGCATGAGAGCAATGTAGGAACCGCGGATGCCCAGCGTCAAGCGGACCCCGCCAGGCGCCGGAACCCCGGATGGGACCGCAGCGGCGCCCAGGTGGGGTCGCTTCGCAGCTCCGCGGGAGTGATCCAGCTCGGAATCTCGAGCAGCGGCTCGAGGGTGGCGACCGCCCTGTCCGGCTCGTTCACCAGCATGTAGATCTCGGCCAACCTGGACTGGATGAAGGGACCGGAGTTGGCGTCGCGGGACAACGGCAGCAGGTCGGCCGCCCGGCGGCCCGACCGGATCGCCTCCGCCTTGCGTCCCGCCCGGGCGTAGGCGACGCCCGTGCGGGCGAGCAGCTTGGCGTCATCGGGCCGCTGGCCCACCAGGCGCTCCAGCCGGACGAGGGCGGAATCGGCGTTGGCTCGTTCCGCGATCCGGTCCCCCCGGTAGCCTGCCGCCTCCGCCCGGAACAGGTGATAGCGGGCGGTATCGCCGTCGAACGAGCTGGGCAGCACCGCATCGACCGCCGCGGAGAAGGTGGTGTCCGAGGTCAGGAGCGCCGCCGAGATCGCGTCGGGAATCATCAGCGCCTGCGCCAGCCGCCCGCCGCTCACCCGGCTCAGGGCATCCCGGAGGATGGCGCGCGCGGCAGGGTGGTCGCCCCGCGACACCAGCGTGAGCATCGCCTTGTAGGCGTAGGGTTCGGCCCAGTCGGGGGCCAGCTGGATCGCCCGGTCGAAGTGGCGCTCCGCCTCCGGGTAGTTCCGTACCGACATATAGGTGTCGGCCAGGTCCATGGCGCGGAGCGCGGAGCGGGGATCGTAGCGCACCGCCTCCTGGAGCCGGGCGAGCGCGCTGTCCCACTGGCCCCGGCGCCGCTCGACGTAGCCGATGGCGGCCAGCAGCTCGCTGTTGCTGGGCTGCCGCCGCCGCGCCGCCTCGAATTCCTCCAGCGCGCGCTCGTAGTCCGTGAGTCCCCAGTAGTAGTAGTACCCCCGTGCGATTCTCCCCTCGGCCAGCTCCGGCGCCAGTCGCAGCGCGGTCTCCACCGCGGCCCGGGCGGAGTCCAGGCGCGCCCGGGTGCGGTCATGATAGAACCAGTACATCGCCGAGTGCACCGAGCTGAGACGGGCCCAGGCCAGGGCGAATGTCGAGTCCAGAGTGACCGCGCGATGATAGAGATCCACCGCCGCCTCGGTGTTGCCCCGGCTGAAGCTCCGGGTCGCGTATTCGTTTCCCCGGAGATAGAAGTCGTAGGCCTCCGGCCGGGTAGTGCCGGCCGCCGCGATGGACGCGCGTTCCGGCGCGCGAAGCGCCACGTCGAGCGCGGTGGTCACCTGCTGCGCGATCTCGGACTGGACCCGGAACACCTCAGTCAGCTCGACCTCGTACTCCTCCCCCCACAGCGGGCTGTCGTCCGCCACGGAGATGAGCCTCGGTGTGACCCGCACCTTGCCCGGGGATCCCGCTTCCCTGGACCAGCGTACGCTCCCCTCCAGCACGTAGCCCGCGCCGAGCTCCGACCCGATCTCCTTGAGCGATCGCGGACTCTCGCGGTACTGCTCGGCGCTGGTCCGGCTGATGACCCGGAGCTCGGCCAGTCCGGCGAGACGGCTGGTCAGCTCCTCGGTGAGCCCATCGGCGAAGTACTGGTCGCCCTGGTCGCCGAGATTCTTGAAGGGAAGCACGGCGAGCACCCGGCTCTCGGGCTCCGCCGCGGCCGTGGCCCTGGCGCCGTCCCTTCGGCTCAACAGCCAAAGCCCCGGGGCCGCGAGGCCCAAGAGGACCAGCGGGACAAGGAGCCGGGCCCGGGATCGAGCCGCCGGGGCCGGCGCCATCCGGGGCACCGAGGACGGTGTGATGGTGGTGCCGGCTCCGGTCGCGGCCAGAGCCTGGGTGAAGGCCTCCATGCTGTCGTAGCGCTCGCCCGGCTGGCGGGCGAGGGCGCGCAGCAGGACCCGCTCCACGGCTTCGGGCACTTCGGGACGGGTTTCCCGCAGGGGCGCGGGCGCGGTGGTCAGCTTGCGGGCGAGGATGGCGCGAGCGTTCGGGCCGGTGAACGGCGGCCTGCCGGTGAGCGACTCGTAGAGCACCGCCGCCAACGCGTACTGGTCGCTTCGGCCGGTGAGCCCTTCGTCGCCGGCGGCTTGTTCGGGACTCATGTAGGTCGGCGTGCCCACCGTGATCCCGGTTTCCGTCAGCCGCGGCCCCGAGGGAGTGTCGGGGTCAGTCGGCTGGCCGGCCTCCTCCAGCGCGTAGGCGATGCCGAAGTCGGCGAGGACGGCCTGCCCGGTCGGCGACAGCATGATGTTCTCGGGCTTGAGGTCGCGGTGAATGACCCCCATCCCGTGGGCGTACCCCAGCGCCGATCCCACCTCGATGGCGAGCTGCACCGCCGCGCCTACATCGAGCCGCCCGATCCGGCGCAGGCGGTCGCGCAGGGTGCCCGCTTCGACGTACGGCATGGTGTAGTACAGCCGCCCGGCGGCGCTTCCCGAGTCGAACAGCGGCAGGATGTGGGGATGCTGAAGCCGGGCCTGGGTGCGGATCTCCCGCTGGAACCGCTCCACCCCGAGCGCGACCCCGAGAGCCGAGTGCAGCACCTTCAGGGCTACCCTCCGGCCGTGGCGGAGGTCCTGGGCCAGATAGACCGTCGCGCTGCCCCCGCGACCCAATTCCTCCTCAACCAGGTAATGCTCGGCGAGCTCGGCCGCGAGCACGGTCTGGTGATCGGGAACTGGGGGTTCGGGATCGTCCTTGGGCATGGGCAATCCGGGTCCCTGGCGAGCGGTTCTGGTTCGGGTTGCGGAAGTTGCAGAGTTGGGGCCGGAGTGCCAGCTTCCGCAACCCTGCCACGAGGATCGGCTCTGGACCTCAACGCCGTATTCGTCAAGCGGTTCGGCGATCTGGTGGCGCTGATGCGCGTCGATCCCGGGAACGATGCCGCCCAGGACCTGGCCCTCAGCGCGGCGGCTCACGCCGTCGCCCTGACCGACGTCGAAGTCGATGCCGGAAGCGAAGTTGCCGGCAGCGCCGAGGGACTGGGCCTGCGGGCCAGAATGATCGCCCGCCAGGTCGATCGCCTGCGGATCGCGGCGGGCGCCGAGCCCCACGAGCTACAAGCGGTGGCTCGCGCCCTGGCCCACGATCTCACCCCGATCCCCGCCACACCCCATGTCGAAGTCGAGCTGATGCGGCTGCTGGCACCGCCGTCCTACTGATCCAGCGACCTACCGGTGGACGTCGAACCCCTCGATGTGCACGTCGAGATTGTGGTTCACCCGCAACCCGACCATCCCATCCAGCGGCAAGTCCTTCGCCGCCATCTCGTGCACCGTCTTGCTGTTCACATGAAACCGCAGCTTGGTGGGATCGAGCTTGTTGTCGACTTCCAGCAGGTTGGTGACCGGCCCCTTGCCATCGCCCATCTTCACCGCGTCGCTCTTCACCCATCCTTTCGAGATGTCGCTGGTCTTGTCGCCGTCCCGCCGCTTGATGAGGTAGCTGCCGTCCTGGCGGACCAGGAAATAGACGTACTGCTGTCCCGCCCCGTCGAGGCCCTTGCCGCCGACCAGGAGCCCGTAGCCCTCGGCGTGCTCCGACGGCTTGGTCTGGGTGAAGGTGGCGAGGGTATGGAAGGAACCCTTGCCGTCGGTATCGGCCTTGTAAAGGATGATGGCCGGTCCGGTGGTGACGTGGATGCCTTTGCCCATGGACTCGACCTTGGCGTTCTTGGCGTCGCCCTTGTCGGCGCGCAGCGTCCAGCCCGCGGGCACGGCGCCGCCGCCTCCGGCGGCCGCGTGATCGGCGTGATCCTGGGCGGTGAGAGGCCCGGCCAGCAGGGCGAGCGCTGCGGCGGCGGACAGCGTTGATCTCATGGGTCTTTCCTCGGTGCACGGGTGATCATTGGAGTTGCCGGATATCCGGCGGCAGACTAACCTATTCCATCTCTACGACAGATCTCCTGCGGAGTTGACGATGTACTGGATCGGCGTTCTTCTCGCGACCGTCGGGGCGGGCTTGATCCTCGGAGCCCTCACGTTCGTGTCGGCTCTGATCGGGGTGGTGGTCAACGCCATGATCGTGCTGATGTGCGGCCCGATCATCGATAAGGTCATGAGCCGCCGGGCGCCCACTTCAGCCCGGTAGCGCCGGCGTCATTCCTGGGCCGGCTCCGCGGCTTCCGGCGTGGTCGCCGAGCGCAGAGCGGCTTCATAGTTGATCTTGAGGCTTCCCAGCAGCTCCCGCAGTCCTCTCACCTTCATCTGCAATCCGCCACCTCGGCGCGACATGGTCCCCATGAGGCCAGCGGTGTCGGCGAGACCGGTGATGCTGAGGGCGGCGCAGTTGGCTTTGATCTCGTCGAGCATGCGCGCCAGCCCCCGCACGACCGCGTCATCAGCCCGCAGGCCAGACATCTCCTCGATGATCGAATGGACGCGCTGGAACTTGGGCGGCAGAGTCTGGAGATAGCCGAGCTGCGCCTGCTGTCGCGAGGTCAGTTTGACGGCCATGGTCGGGTCGGTGTGAGAGAAGAGTCAATCTAATCACCGGCCTGAATCTCCACCGTTCGCGTTTCGTAGGGCGACGTGCCTCTCGTCGCTGGTCCCGGAGAGGATTCAGGAGTATGATCTACTACTACTAGGTACCGGGCCATGAAGCTATCGGATCTGTCCATCCGCCGGCCAGTGCTCGCCACCATGCTGAGCCTGGCCCTCGTGCTCTTCGGCGCCATCGGCTACACCCAGCTCTCCGTCCGCGAGTTCCCCGACGTCGATCCTCCGATCGTGTCGGTCAGAACCGCGCTGCCCGGCGCCAATCCCCAGGTCGTCGAGTCCGCGGTGACCGACATCTTGGAGGAGGAGCTGAGCACGGTGGAGGGCCTGCGGACCCTCACCAGCTCCAGTGCCGAGGGATTCAGCAACATCACTCTCGAGTTCAATCTCGACCGTGACGTCGAGGCCGCGGCGCAGGACACCCGCGACAAGGTGGCCCGCATTCGGGGCCGGCTCCCGGAGGATGTCGAGGAGCCGGTTGTGGCCAAGCAGGACGCCGATGCCCAGCCGTTCTTCTGGCTCGCGCTCTCGGGCGAGAACTACGATCTGCTGCAGCTCTCCGACATCGGCGACCGCCTGGTCAAGAGCCGGCTTCAGACGCTTCCTGGGGTGGGACAGGCGCAGATCTTCGGCGAGCGCCGCTTCTCGATGCGGGTCTGGCTCTCCGCCTCCGAGCTGGCCGCCCGCGGGCTGACCGTCCAGGACGTCGAAGCCGCGATCCGCAGCCGCAACGTGGAGGTGCCGGCCGGCCGGATCGAGTCGGCACGGCGGGAGTTCACCGTCCGGTCGCTGGGCGAGCTCAAGACCCCGGAGGAGTTCGGGAACCTGGTCGTGAGCAGCGACGGCGGCGTGCTCATCAAGCTCAAGGATCTTGGCCGGGTGGAGCTGGCCCCGGAGGACGAGCGGAGCGCGCTCCGGTTCAAGGGCACCCCCGCCGTGGCGATCGGCGTGGTCCGCCAGTCGAAGGCCAACATCATCGCCGTGGCCGACGCAATCCACGAGGAGCTACCCAAGATCCAGGAGTCGCTGCCGCCCGGCGTCGCCATCACCTCGGCGTTCGATCAGTCGATCTACGTGAAGAGCTCCATCCGGGAGGCCGAGGAGACGCTCGTCATCGCGGCGGTCCTGGTGGTCATCATCATCTTCGTTTTCCTGCGCAATCTCCGGGCGACGATCATCCCCGGGCTAGCGATCCCGACGTCCATCGTCGCGGCCTTCGCGATCATGTACTTCTTCGGCTTCTCGATCAACAACTTCACCCTGCTGGCGCTGACGCTGGCGATCGGCATCGTGGTGGATGACGCGATCATCGTGCTGGAGAACGCCTATCGGCACCAGGAAGAGCTGGGGGAGAGTCCGGAGGAGGCCGCGGTCAACGGTACCCGGGAAATCGCCTTCGCCGTGCTGGCCACCACCATCGCGCTGGTGGCGGTGTTCACCCCGCTGGCCTTCCTCAAGGGCTCGACCGGCCGGCTTTTCAACGAGTTCGGCATCGCGGTCGCCGGCTCGGTCATCATCTCCGGCTTCGTCGCGCTGACGCTCACCCCGATGCTCTGTGCCAAGATCCTGCGGGTGCCGCAGCGCCACGGGCGGCTCTATCGCGCGCTGGAAGAGGGGTTCAACCGGCTGTCGTCCGGCTACGTCAGGACTCTGGGCTTGGCCCTGCGGCACCGGATGATCGTGGTCGCGGGCGCGATCGCGGTGACGCTGGCGGCGGGGTTCGTCTTCCGCTCGCTGGAGCGGGAGTTCGTGCCGCCCGAGGACCGGGGCTGGTTCTTCTCCTTCATCATCGCGCCGGAGGGGTCCTCGCTCGCCTACACCGACGAGTATCAGCGCCGGGCCGAGGCGATCCAGGCCAAGACGCCGGAGATCGACAGCTACTTCAGCGTGGTCAACATCGGCGGCGGGGTGAGCCGGGGTATGATCTTCAGCAACCTCAAGGATTGGTCGGAGCGCGAGCGGTCGTCCGAGGAGGTCATCGGCGAGGTGCAGGCCCAGTACTTCGGCATCCCCGGGGTGCTCGCCTTCGCCACCCAGCCGCCCGCGTTCGGCTGGGGCAACCCGGTGAACTTCGTGATCCAGCATCCCGACTTCGCCAGCCTGGTGAAGGGCAACGACACGCTGCTCGCCCGGGCCCGCCTGGTGCCGGGGCTGCTCAACGTCGATAGCGACCTGCGGGTCAACAAGCCGCAGCTCAACGTCAACTTCGATCGGGACCGGGCGGAGGACCTCGGGGTGCCGGTGGGCGACGTCGCCACGACGCTCCAGGTGCTGCTCGGCGGCCGCGAGGTGAGCACCTTCACCCGCGCCAACAAGCAGTACGACGTGATCGTGCAGCTCGACCCCCACGCGCGGGCCACGCCGAGCGATATGACCGGTCTGTACGTGCGCGGGCGCGGCGGCGAGCTGGTGAAGCTCGAGGCGCTGGCGAGCGTCGACGAGTCGGTCGGCCCCCGCAGCCTTGAGCACTTCAACCGGGTCCGCTCCTCCACCCTCACCGCCAGCCTGGCCCCCGGATTCACCCTCGGCGCCGCGATCGACTCGCTCAACCGTCTCGCCGCCGAGGTGCTGCCGAAGGGAAGCAGCACCGCCCTGGCCGGCGAGTCCCGGGAGCTGGAGGAGAGCGGCTCGTCGCTCTACTTCGCGTTCCTGCTCGCGCTGGTCGTGGTCTTCATGGTGCTGGCGAGCCAGTTCGAGTCGCTGGTGCATCCGTTCACCGTGCTCCTCGCCGTGCCGCTCGCGGTCACCGGAGCGCTGTTCACGCTCAAGTTCGCCGGATCCACCCTCAACGTGTACAGCCAGATCGGCATGATCCTGCTGATCGGCCTGGTGACCAAGAACTCGATCCTTCTGGTGGAGTACATCAACCAGCTGAAAGAACGGGGGATGGAGACGCTCGATGCCGCGCTCGAGGCGGGCCGGATCCGGCTGCGGCCGATCCTCATGACCTCGGTCGCGACCGTCATGGGCGCGCTGCCGATCGCGCTCGGGCTCGGCGCGGGGTCGCTGAGCCGGCGGCCGCTGGGCTACGCCATCGTCGGCGGGCTGGTGTTCTCCACCTTGCTCACGCTGTACGTGGTGCCCGCGGTCTACGTGATCTTCGACGGGATCATGGCGCGGGCGAGGAGCCGCCGGCCGGTGCACCGCGGCTCCCTGGCTCCGGTGGAGGCCGAGTGATCGGGGCCCTGCTCCTCGCGATTCAGGTCGCCGCACCCGCCGCCGACTCGGTACCGCCGGCGGCCGACACGGTCCCCCAGATCACGCTGCCCGAGGCGATCCGCCGCTCCGCGAGCCTGGATCCAGACTACGTCCAGGCGCTGGGGGATATCGACAACGCCGAGTGGGGCCGGCGGGCGGCCATGCTGGCGTTCTTCGTGCCGACGCTCTCGCTTGGCCTGGACGAGACCAAGTACTCGACCGAGTTCTTCAACCCGGCCGATCCGGCCAACCCCACGAGCACGCTGGTGGTCGGATCCGCCACCGCGAACTACGAGGTCTTCAGCCTCCGGAAGTTCGCCGAGCTCGGCCGCACCAAGGCGGAGCTGGCCAGTGCCGAAGCGGGCGAGCTGGAGCAGCGGTTTCAGGCGGCGCTGGAGACCGAGTCGGCCTATTACGACGTGCTCGTCAACGGAGAGCTGGCGCGGGTGGCGGACGAGCGGTCGCGCCGCGCCCGCCAGGGTCTCAGTGTTGCCCGGGCGAGGGTCTCGTCCGGCGCGGCGGTGCAGACCGACTCGCTCCAGCTGCTGCTGGAGCTAACCCGCGCCGAAGTGGATCTGCTGGTTCGGCGGAACACGCTGCGCACCGCGCAGCTCGAGCTGGGCCGGCGGGTGGGCGAGCCGCGGGCGATCGGCGCTGTCCCGCTCGACACCACGCCCGCCCCCGATCTCCCGATCGCCCTGCCCGAGGCGTTGCAGTCCGCGCTCGACCAGGGACCGCAGTACCGCACCGCGCGCGCCAACGAGCGGGCGGCGGAAGCCTCGCTCAAGTCCCGGCGCAGCGACTATTTCCCCAGTCTCGGCATCGGCGCCCTGCACCAGCGTTACGACACCGAGATCTTCCCCGGTGCCGCCAAAGTGACCTCGGTGACTTTCAGCCTGTCGTTCCCGATCTGGAACAACGGGCTCCGGGAGATCGAAACGAGCCGCGCGCGAGTCGCTCGCGACGTGGCCCGCACCATTCGGGAAGACCTCGAGCGGGCGGTCCGGCGCGACGTGGTCTCCGCGTTCGACACCTATGAGAGCAGCCGCGAAGCGGCGCGGCTCGCCGGCGTGGGCGTGACGGTAGCGCGGGAAAACTACCGGATGCAGGAGATGCGGTACCGGGCCGGAGCCAGCACCATCCTGGATCTGCTCGATTCCCAGGTCAGCCTCGCGGAAGCGGAGGCCGGCCTGGTACAGGCGCGATACGTCACCCGGCTGTCGCTCGCCCGGCTGGAGGCGATACTGGGACGGAGACTCTTCTCGAACAAGGACGCACCGTGACACGGTTATCTGCGCTCATGGCGCTGGCACTCGCGGGCTGCAACAGCGCCAACGGCGCTCCGGAGGGCGAGGGGGCCGGCGGCGCGGGCGGCGGACCGCCCGCCATGCCGGTCGAGGTCGTGGTCGCCCGCAGCGATACGGTGGTGGACGCGATCCTCGCGACCGGCCAGATCGAGGCGATGCAGTCGGTCGAGCTCCGCCCCGATATCGAGGGCCGCATCGCCCACATTCTGGTCCGGGAAGGCGCCACCGTGTCGAGGGGGCAGGCGCTGGTCAGGGTGGATGACGCCGAGCTGACGGCGGAGGTGGCGCGCGCCGAGGCGGAACGCGATCTCGCCCGGCAATCGCTGACCCGCACCCGGGAGCTGCTGGCGCAGAAGGCGTCCAGCCAGTCCGAGCTGGAGCGCGCGGAGGCCACGTCGCGCAGCAACGAGGCCCAGTATCAGCTGCTCAAGGTCCGGCTGGAGCGCACCACGGTGCGCGCCCCGTTCTCCGGCGTCGCCGGCCGCCGGCTCATCAGCCTCGGCGACTACGTGACGACCAGCGATCCACTGATGACGGTCCAGACGGTCTCGCCCCAGCGTGCCGTCTTCCAGGTGCCCGAGCGCTACGCCGACCGGCTCAAGGTGGGGCAGACGGTGACGTTCCGGGTCGCGGCCCTGCCGGGCCGGGAGTTCTCCGGCCGGGTCGATTTCGTCGATCCGGTGGTTCAGCTGCCCGGGCGCACCATCACGGTGAAGGCCCAGGTCCCCAACACCCGGCGCGAGATTCAATCCGGCATGTTCATCGAGGCCCGGCTCGCCACCGCCACGCGCCCCCAGGCGGTCGTCATCGCGGAGGATGCAGTGCTGCCGCTCCAGGGGTCCAACTTCGTGTGGGTCGTCATCAACGGGAAGGCCACCAGGCGGCAGATCGAGCTGGGTGTGCGCACCCCCGGCTTCGTCGAAGCGAAGGCCGGGGTCGAGGCCGGCGAGCAGGTCGTCGTGGGCGGACAGGAGCGCCTGGCCGAAGGCGGCCCGGCGGCCCCGACCGTGGTCGACCGCACCCCGTCGAGCGGCCGGGAGAGTATCGGCGGAACGTCCGCCGGTCCGGCGGATACCGCCCCGAAGGCCGACTCCTCCGCCGCCGCCAAGTCCGAGGCCGCCGCCGATTCCGCTAAGCAGGAGCAGGTTGGCGCTCCGACCCGGTAGCTCCGAGAGCCCGAAGGGTGGCCGCCGTCGCGGCCACCCTTCTGCGTATCTGCGAACCTGACGGGCACAGTAAGCGTTCCGGGTGGACAGCCTGGTGCCCGGCCCCAGATTCCAGGGTCATCTTCGACTGCAGGCCTGGCCGGCGAACCATTAGGAGGATCAGATGCTCGAGACCGGTGATCGCGCGCCGGACTTCACCTTGAAGGACCAGACCGGCAAGCCCGTCTCGCTGGCCGATCAGGCCGGCAAGCACGTCATCCTGTATTTCTATCCCAAGGACGATACGCCGGGCTGCACCAAGGAGGCCTGTGGCTTCCGCGACGCCTGGGACGATCTCAAGTCCCTCGGCGCCGTCGTGCTCGGGGTTTCCCCGGACGACTCGGCGTCGCACACCAAGTTCGCCGAGAAGTACCGGCTGCCGTTCACGCTCCTCGCCGACCCCGACAAGAAGGTGATGACCGACTACGGGGCGTGGGGGGAGAAGACCATGTACGGCAAGAAGGTCACCGGGGTGATCCGATCGACCGTCTGGATCGGTCCCGACGGCCGGATCCGCCGGCGTTGGGCCAAGGTCGCCGACGCGCAGGCCCATCCCGACCAGGTTCTGGCCGCCCTTCGGGAAGCGGTCTGAGTTCCGCCGGTCCGGCTATATTTCTTCCGTCCCCGCCACCAACGGATGCCGAATGACCACCCCGAATGCCCACACGCGCTCCTTCGTCACCTGGCTCTGGGATTGGACCAAGTCCATCGTCGTGGCGCTGGTGGTGTGGTTCTTTCTCCGGACCTTTCTGATCGAGGCCTTTCGGATCCCGTCGGGCAGTATGGAGAACACGCTGCTGATCGGCGACTTCCTCTTCGTCAACAAGGCGCTGTACGGGGCTGAAGTCCCCCTGATCAGCACCCGGCTGCCCGCCGTGCGCGAGCCGGTGCGCAACGACATCCTGGTGTTCGATTCGGTGGAGGAAGAAGGTCTCAAGGTGGTGAAGCGGCTGATCGGAATGCCGGGGGATACGCTGTCGATGGAGGAAGGCGTGCTCTACCGCAACGGCAGCCGGGTCGATGAGCCGTATGTCGTGCACACCGATCCGCGCCGGTCCGAGGACCCGATCCAGCGGGCCAAGATGCGCCAGTGGCAGATTCCGCACCTCGCCCTGCGCGACACTTCCGACTATCAGCCGGATCTACAGAACTGGGGCCCGATCGTCGTGCCGTCTGATTCGTTTTTCATGATGGGCGACAACCGGGACAGCTCCTACGACGGCCGGTACTGGGGGTTCCTGCCCCGATTGAATGTCAGAGGGCGTCCGCTGGTGGTCTATTTCAGCTACGATGCGACTAGCTGGCGGTCGTTGCCGTTCCTCACCGCGGTGCGGTGGGGCCGGATTTTCAGCGCGCCGGAATGATCGGAATCAGTGGGCGCCCGATGGTCGCGGGGCTTCGGGCAGGGACGAACGGCTGAGCATTCGGGGGATATAGGCGGCGGTGCGGCTGCAGGCGGTGCAGTGGAGAGTGACCTTGCCGCCCTGGGCATCGTCGTCAGAGGATCGCTCGGGGGTACGCTCGACCGCTGCGGCACCACACGAGGGACACACCAGTGGTTTCTGGTCCCTATCGGCGGCGATCAGTACCAGCGCTTCCGGTGCACGATATTCTTTGATGCCCCTGCGTCCCACGGCCAGCCCTTCCATCGGGGTCTGGTGGCACGGAACTGGCTGACCCCAACTCTATGGAGAATAATGGAGTTCCATCGGGCGCGCCACCGTGGCGCGCCCGTCCCGTTCGAGAGGAGCAGGGTCGAAAATGAAGGTCACTCGGAAGGTCATCGCGACGCTGGCGGCGCTGCTGACGCTCGCTGCCGCTCCGGCGGCCGCGCAGCGAGTCCACGAGATCGAGATGACCGCCGACGGCAAGGGAGAGTTCAGCTTTACGCCGTCTTCCATCGCCGCGCGGAGCGGCGACGTCCTGCTGTTCAAGTCGGTGAGCGGCGCTCCTCACAGCGTGGTGTTCGAGGGCCGCGATATGGCTCCGGCCGCGCGCCAGGCGTGGAACGACGCCCTGCCTCGCCGGGCCGGCAACCTGAGCAGCCCGCTGCTCACCGAAGGCACCGAGTACCGCGTGGTGGTGCCCGATCTGCCGCCGGGGACCTACCGCTTCTTCTGCCTGCCCCACCGGGCGTATGACATGCGGGGCGAGCTGACCGTCAAGTAGGACGCCCGCCCCGGCCCGCTCAAAGGTCGAGGCACTTCGCCTCGACCTTTTGCTTCGGCCCTCAACGTAGTAGTAGCGTATGGTACTACTAGCGCCGTCATGCCGACCATGTCAGAATTCGGCCCTGACGCTGCTCTCTACACGGCGATTTGCGGGCAAGGAGGCTATTGTGGCATCGGAACTTGGCGGTTCACAAATCCTGACGTTGCTGGAGACGTTGCCCGGCATCGCGAACGTCCTGCGAAGCCCGGTGGCTGACGCTCTGAACAACGTCATCCGGGCCGCCGCCCGTCTCGCCGAGTTCAATGTGGCGGACGCGGAGGAGTTGATTCGGTACGCCACGCGGCGGAGCCTGATGGCTCAGGACGAGGGCGACCGGCTGTTGGCGGAGATCCACGAGGCGCAGCAGAAGCGGCTCGACCGGGCGGCCGACCGGGAGAAGGCTCAGCGCGCGAAGGCGCGGACCAAGGCCAAGCCGGTTCGCAGCGTCAAGTCGGTGAAGGCCGTGAAGAAGGTGAAGGTCAAGAAGGCCGCCAAGACCAAGCGGCGGTAAGACTCAGGTCTTGAACTCCTGCATGAGCGCCGTCAGCCTGGTGGCGCCTTGCAGGAGATCTCCGGCGGAGGCCGCCATCTCCTCCGTGCTGGCGCTCTGCTCTTCCGCTGCCGCGGTCACCTGCTCGCTCGCCGAAGCGTGTTCGCTCGCCGCCTGACTCACCTCCTGCGTCCGCAGCCCTAGCTCCTCCACGATCCGCCGGTTCGCCACCGCCTCCTGTTCCACCTCCGCCGCGGCGCCGTGGACTTCGCCGACGGCGGTGGAGATCTGCTCCAGGGCCCGCGCCGCACCCGCTGCCACCTTCTCGATGCCCTCCACCTTGGCCGAGCCCGCCTCCATGGTGTGCGACACTTCGCGGACCTGGTTCCGGATGAACTGGACCGTCTTGGCGACGTCCTCCGCGGCCGTCGAGCTGGAGTCGGCCAGCCGGCGGACCTCCTCCGCCACGACGGCGAAGCCTCGCCCGTGCTCGCCGGCCCGCGCCGCCTCGATCGCGGCGTTGAGCGCCAGCAAGTTGGTCTGCGACGAGATCTGCTTGATGAGGTCGATGAAGTCGGTGATGGGCTCCGACAGGCGGGCCAGCTCCTTCACCTGGCCGGCGGAGGTGCGCACCACCTCGCGGACGTCGAGCAGGGTCTGCCCGGCGGCGGCGACGTCGGCCTGATGCTGGGCCGCCAGCTCCTGGATCCGCCCGCCGAGGGCGCCCACGCGGGTGGCCGCCTCGGCGTTGGCTTCGGCGATCTGCCGCAGGCTGTGGAGCAGGGCGTCGGCCTTCTCCATCCCCTTCACCTGCTGCTCGGCGCTGGACGCGATCTTGACCATGGCGGTCGAGATCTCGCCGCTGCTCGCGGCGAGCTCCTCGCTCATGGCGGAAAAGTCGCTCGCGCTGTTGCCGATCTGGCTCGCCTCGCCGACCACCGCGACCACCACCGTTCGCAGCCGGCCTCCCATCTCATCCATCGCCCGGGAGAGCCGCTCCAGCTCGGTCGGCATGCCGCCGACCCGGAGCGGGCGCAGGTCGCCGGCGCCGAACCGCTCCGCGGCCCCGACGAGCTGGGTCATCGGACGATCCACCATGCGGACGGTCCAGAACACGATGCCGATCCCGGTGAGCAGCGAGATGAAGAACAGCAGCCACAGGGTCTGGCGCCGCTGGGTCGCCTGTCGGCCGAGGTCGGCGGCGCGGGCCATGGCGCGCGAGCTCTGGGCCAGCGAAAGCGCCCGTACGTCGCCCAGCAGGGTATCCGAGGGGCCGCGGGCGAGGTCGGCGTAGCGCCGCGCCTCCTCCGGGCGCTCGAGATCGGTGAGCGCGTGCGCCATCGCGTACGCCACCTCGATCCGGGCCTGGTGATCGGCGATCTGGTTGACGATGTAGCGGTCGGCGGTGGTGAGGGAGGTGAGCCCACCGTAGCGGCGCTGCATCGCGTAGGCGGTGTCCCCCTCTTCCAGGACCTGGAGCCGCAGCCGGTTGCTGGGGCGGACCAGGTACTGCTCCGCGGAGCGGATCTCCGAGGCGACCGAAGCCACCAGACCGCTGCCGAGGTCGCTGCTCCGCATCAGCAGGGACAGCTCTCGCTCAACCACTTGGTCCAACGCCCGGATCGAGTTGACGCCCAACAGGGCGATCACGAAGACCAAGCCGACCAACAGGGCCATGCCGCCGATGACTCGGCCGCGAAGACTGCGCAGCATGGTCACTGTCCCTGCGCGATGTTGGTGGCGCTGTTGGCCACTTCGACCGCCCCGTTGTGGACCAGGCCGACATAGACGTTCTGGTCGGGGACATCGCCGGCCGCGTCGAAGGCGACGATGCCGGTGACCCCCTCGAACGCGGGCGCGCCCGAGCCGACCGCCGCCAGCTCGCGCCGCACCGCCTGGCGGTCGGGCCCCGAGCGGGCGATCACGTCGCGGAGAAGGTAGATCGCGTCATAGGTGGCCGCGGCCGGCTGATTGGGCATGCCGGCGTCGGGGAACTTCCTGCGAAAGGCTTCGACGAACTTCCGGTTGGCCGCGGTGGTGAGGGTCGGGAAGTACGACGACGTCAGATAGACACCCTCGGCCAGCGCGCCCGCGCCTTCGATGCCCTCGAGCCCGTCGCCGCCGAGGACCGGCACCGTGATCCCGCGGCGCCGAGCCTGGCGGAGCACTTCCTCCGCCTCGCCCCGGTTGCCCGCCACGATGAGAAACTCGATCCACTTCGCCCGGGCCAGACGGTCCAGATAGGCACCGACGTCGGGCTTGTCGCCGAGGTACGGGTCGATGGCCTGAAGCCGGCCGCCGAGCTTGGTGAACTGATCGACGAAGGTCCGGCGGATGCCGCGGCCGTACTGGTCGTTGAGATACAGCACCGCGCCTCGCTCGAAGCCGAGCCGCTCACGGACCCAGTGCGCCAGCGCCGCGCCATGGGCGAGGTCGCTGGGGCACACCCGGAAGGTGTGGTCGCCGGCGGTGCTCACGTCGGGCGAGGAGGACGAGGGGGAGATAGCGACCACGGGATCGCTGCCGCCGTTATACACCGGCGCCGCGGCCAGGGTGGTCCCTGAGAAGAGGTGGCCGACCACCGCGGCGACCCCTGAGTCGTACAGGTCGTTGGCGACGAAGACTGCGGAGTCGGGGTCGGCGTAGTCGTCCCGGGCGTCCAGCACCAGCCGCCGCCCGTTGATGCCACCGGTCGCGTTGATCTCCTCCGCCGCCAGCTCCGCGGCCAGCTTCATCGGGACACCGATCGGGTCGCTGAACGAACCTGCGACGCCGATCCGGATGGGGCCCGCGTCCGCCGCGGCGCATGCCGAGAGGAGTACGCCCGCCATCGCGAAGGCGATTCGCGGCGCAATAAGCCTGAGACGTGGGATCGATGCCAAGCCGGACTCCAGAGTCTAACGAATTGATTCTGAATTACTTACAGGCGTATGACGAAGAGCTGGTGGGGGAGAAGTGCAAATTACGTACTACGCTGGAGGGGGTCCGGCAGCCGGTGAGTGTCAGGGGCTGGATGCCTGGCGCGAGCGTCCCCAGGCGTCGAGCACCCGGCCGTCCACCAGGCTCACCGAAGCCACCAGTTTCCCGCGCTCGGTTCGCCAGGTAAGCCGGAGCATCCGACCGCGCCGGACCCACTGCATCATCCGCTGGCTGCCCTGCGTCTTCACGGCGACACGGCCGTAGCGAGAGACGATGGATCGCCGCCAGCCGTCGAGGGTCTTTTCGCCGACGCCGGCGGAGAGCGTGATGATCCCGGCGACGCTGTCCATCGCGGACGCCCAGACGCTGACCTCCCCCCCGAGCGTCGAGTCGCGGAGGGAGCCCCGGCATTCGGCGACCCGGCGATCGCGCTTGGCGCGGTCGCAGCGCAAGCGGCCGCGGTCGAACCCCTTGATCCGCGCGTGCAGCTCGTCGAGCCGCGCACCAGCCCGGAAGCCGTGGAACTCGAGGGCGCTGGTGTCGGGCGGCGCGAGCAGCAGGGCGAGGGCGAGCAGCGTGAGCGTCATCGATCAGGCGTGTCGGGTGGTGGGCAGATACCGAGAGCCCCCGCCTGAGCGGCGGGGGCCTCGAGTCGTTTGGCTCTGCGTCGAATCGGAAAGGGCGCGGAGCGCCGGGGTGTCAGACCTTGCGGACGTTGGAGGCTTGGAGCCCTTTGGGCCCCTCGACGACCTCGAACTCCACATTGTCGCCCTCGGACAGCGAGCGGAAGCCTTCAGCAATGATGGCCGTGTGATGAACGAAGACATCCTTCCCACCGTCCTGCGCGATGAAGCCAAACCCCTTTGCGTCGTTAAACCACTTGACCGTGCCCTTCGCCATTGTTGCAACCTCTTGACAGGGGAGCCGAGAGGCTCCGGGGAAACCCCGGCCCTCGTGGCCGGGTGAAGTAGCCCCTAACAACTAAAAAGCCGCTCGGACTTGTGGTCCGATCGGCCAGGGATGAGTCAAGTAAGCAAAGGTGAGACCGCGCCGTGCCTGGTCTGCATGGTCTAAGGTGGTTTTCGGAGCTGGAATTGTCAATACAGGCGGGCGGGCGGGCGGGCAGGCTGGCGGGCAGTGATGCTAATCCTTGTTGCGGAGTCACTTACGACCTTTCGGCCCGGCGGCCCGTCTGCCCGATCTACTTGAGCACAACCCCCGCAGACCTCAGCTCGTGGTCCAACAGCCAGCGCTTCTTGGCCAGTCCGCCGCCGTAGCCGACCAGACCGCCGTCCTTGCCGACGACCCGGTGGCAGGGAATCAGAATCGCGAGGTGGTTCGCGGAAACTAGCCAGCCGATCTGCCGCGGATGCAGCCCGGTGGCCCGGGCGACGTCGTCGTAGGAGCGGGTCTCGCCTAGCGGAATCTTCCGCAGCGTCTTGAAGACGGAGACCTGCGCCGGGGAGAGATCGAACCAGCGCTTCAGGTAGTCGGGGTAGGGAAAGGGGCGAGAGGACCCGGCGAAGTACTCGTTGAGCCAGGTGGAGGTGATCCGGCAGGTCCCCTGGGCGATGTGAAGCTCGGGCACCGCGGCGCGGAGCCGCACCGCCCACTTGATCGTCATCGCGCGGTGGGGGAACTCGACGGCCAACGGTCCCGCCTCGCACTCCACTACCGTCAAGGCGCCGATCGGCGAGTTGTAGGAGGTCCACTCCACCTGCATGGGGATCCTGGCGTCGCGGGTATCCTGGAAATATATGCCGGGCAGGCGGGCTGGCGGGATGACAATCCAGGGTATCTCGCCGTTCCGCCGTTCCGCTGTTCTCGCCGTATATTCCAATTCTATGACCTCCCCACAAAGTCTGGTGGTCCGCACCTTCACCGATCGGGCAGAAGGCCTCTCCCACTTTGTGCTCCGCGCGGGGGAAGCGCCCCGGCTGCTGGCGTTCGACGATGCGCTGGGATGTCCGGTGGAGACCGCGCTCGCCGCGCTGGAATGGACCGGCGCGGTGGGAATCCTGCCGGATGACGACCTGCTGCACGCGGCGCGGCTCACCAGCGAGACCGCGGCGGCCGTCGTAGAGCGCAAGGGCCCGGACGGGCGGCGGTTCGTCTATCTCGGCCCCCGGCTCGACGCGCCGCCGATGGACGTGTTCGAGGGCGCGATCCTGTTCGACGAGCCGGGGGTGAAGGCCGTGGAGTTCTCCCAGCGCGCCCACGCGCTGGCCCACTTTCTCCGAGCCACCGCCGGGGCCGGCGCACTGCTCGCCCTGCTCGGCCGGCGGGCGCCCGAGCTGCGCCACCTGCGCCGGTGGCTCGGACCCATCATTCAGGAGCTTGACGGGCCCAGGCCGCTCGTCGCCGGCTGGTTCGCCGCCAGCTCCGCGGGAGCTCTCTTCTCATCCCTGGAACGGGAGCCGACCTACCGCTACATCGAGGTCGGACTCGAATCCTGAGACTTTCCACCTGAATGTGTGGATACACATGTCCACAAAGCTGTGGATGGAGACGGTAGGGCGATGGGCGGGCGGGGGTTAGCAATCCACAATCTGAGTCCACTCCAGTGTTGTAACCCGAATAAAATCAGGCACTTGCGCGACTGGACGCCGGGCGTATCTTAGGCCTCACGCGCTTGTCGGAAACGTGCTGAGACCCCGAGTCACAGTGGCGACCAGCAGGCGAGTTCAGGCGGGTTATCAGGGGAGAGTGCCGACGCAACCAAGGGCTCAGGCATTCGCTGATCCTGGTGATCACCCCGGCCTGGATAGATGAAGCCAGTCGCGTGCTTTATCCACTCCGATCTTGCGCCTCGGAGTGCAGTGCGAAAGGTCGGTCCGCGACCCGATCCGACTCGCAGCGCTCGAATGGATGAACCAGGTGGGATGGCCATCCGGCCTGGGGATCAATGCCAAGGCCTCACCTCGCCCTCCCGAGCGGCGAATCAGCCAACCGGTGGCAGGTGGGAGAAGAACGGCGGCAATTTTGCCTCGTCCTTGGTTAGTCCAATCGTGGGACGGCCGTCTAGCCACGACTAGGCGGCCGTTCTCATTTCTAGGGGTTGGCAGACGGGCAGGCGGGCAGAGTTCGACGTATCACTGCCGGCCTGCCCGTCTTGATGTCTGCCCGCCTGCCCGCCTGATTACTCGTGTGCTCCCGCGATACTAGCTTGAACCCATGCCTCACACGCCTCCGTTCCACGTCCTGATCCTCTCCGGCGGCTCGGAGCGCGACGCGCTGGTGGGAGCGCTGCGGAGCGCCGGGCATCAGGTGGTTGCGGCGCGGGATGGTGCGGCGGCGGCGGAGGCGATCGGTGCACCGGGGTTCGATGCGTTGCTGGTCGATCTCGAATGGCCCGAGCTGGAGCTGGGCCGGCTGCGTGAGGCACTGGCGCCGGCGAAATCGGCGGAGCCTGACTCGCTCGATGCCGCCGAGCGGCGGCACATCGCGCTGGTGCTGCGCCATACCGGCGGAAATCGCCGGCGCGCGGCGCAGCTGCTCGGCATTTCTCGCTCGACCCTGTTACACAAGGTTCGGAAGTACGGGCTCGACCAGGTGGACTCCGGCTGATCCCTCCAATCTTCAGCGCGACTCACTCTCGATCGGTTGCACCGCGTTCAGCGGCCCAGGACCTGCTTGGCGGCGGGCTCAGGGAAGTCGTGCAATTCGCACTCGTCCGAGGCGCGAGATCACGACCGTCCGGGTGGCGCTGCCCAATCGCAAGCTAAAGCTGGCGTTGGACAAGCCGATACTGATGCCAAGTGGCGAAAAGTGCAGGTCGCGGGGGGCCCCGGAGAGGCTTACACCCTCCATTTCGGGGCCTGGAGCAGACCAGTGTGGTTGGTCCGCGCCAACAAGGCTGATGCGGAGGGTCCGTGCCGCTACGGAAAGAATTGCCGGGCGGCCGAGAAGGATTGCAGTGGCTCGGGCGCGTCGGTGCGCGGCGACGAGATTCTGGGCCTCGCGCTCGACCGCGACCCCTTGTTTTAGGGCACTGAAGACGGGAAGTGCAATGGCCAGCAGCAAGGCAGCTACTGCTATGGCTAGCACGGTTTCAACGAGGGTGAACCCGGATTTCATGGCCTCAGATTAGCAGTACAACTGTTCAGAACCGGAACCGTGGGCGTGCAGGCTGGTGCATGAAACCGCGCCCTTGCTCTTCGGCGATCCGGCGGCGATACTAGCGATGTTCCGAAACCATTAACGGCGGAAGGATTCACACTCTGTTCACGCCCCAGCAGCTCTTCGACGAGTTCGGGTCGTCAGCGGATGTCCTGGCCCACGCTCCCTTTTTGGAGCGGGCACGGGTCGAACGCGAGCACGATCGCGAGCACCGCGCGCGTCTGGCGCTCGGCGCCTACGTCGTCGCGCGTCTGGTCGATCGGTTGCTGTCGGGGCTCGAGGGTGTGGAGGCGCACGAAGGTTTCGCGTGGCAGGTGGCGGCCGTCCGCCGTCATCTGAGTGATCTCCCGGGAGAAGCTCCCGAGGCCGCTCACCTGCGCGGTATCACCGACGCGGTGCCGGCCGATCCGATGCCGACGCCCGCCCTGCGGCTCTGCCTCACCGCGTACGCCTATTTCCTCGAGCACGAAGCTCGACTGGACGAAGCGCTCGACGTGCTCGGCCTCGCCGGCCGCGCGCACGGCACCGCCGTGCCTCCCGCCGAGTTCTCGGCGATCGCGCTGTTCGCCGGCCGGTTGAACCGGTTGCAAGCGCGCTGGGCCGCGGCGAATACCTGCTACGAGCGGGCTGAGGAAGCGGCCTCGTCGGTGACGGACTCGGTGACCACGCTGCGGTCGCGGCTGGGGCGCTGCGCCGTGCTGCGTGGACAGGGCAACCTGCCGCTGGCCTTGACCAGCACCAAGGCCGTCGCGGATGAGGCGGGAGTCCTGAACCTCCCCGAGATCCAGGCGATGGCTTACACCGACCTCGGCGCCGTTTACGCGCTGCAGGGCGCCCAGGATCAGGCCGTGATCTCCAACTACCGCGCCTTCACGCTCACCGAAGACCCGGTCCAGCGGATGCGGATCCTCGGCGATCTCGGCGTCGGCCTGCTGCACCTCAACGCGTACGAAACCGCGCGGCTGGCCTTCGAGATCGTGGCCGGCTCGCAGGCCAGCCTCCTGGTTCGCACCAACGCGATCCTGGAGCTCATGGACCTGGAAGCGAAGACCGGCAACCAGCTGGCGTTCGAGCGCCAGCGGGCGGAAGCCGAGGCTGTGCGCGAGCGGATGCCGCCCAGCATGATGGCGGACTATCACTACAAGGCGGGCACCGGCCTGGCCAAGTTCGGCCGCCGGAAGCGCGCGGAGGAGCTGCTCCAGGCCGGGGTCCGCGTGGCGGAGGAGCATCGCCTGAACGCCTGGTACTTCCGATTCGAGAAGGAATTGGCGGCACTGCAGGCGGGCGAACAGCCGGCCGCTCAGGAAAGCTCCGCCGCCACCCCGGCGAGTACGTTCTACTCGCCGGCGATGGAGGAAGTGGCTGTCGGGCTGCGGGAGTACGCGCTAGCCGCGAACTAGCTTAGTTGTTCGACCCCTGGTTCTCGGCGTTGTTCGAGCCCTGGTTCTCGAGCATGGCCGCGGGAGCATCGGACGGCCCAGTAGCCGAACGCCCGCAGGCGGAGGTCAGGGCGGCGATGGTCAGGCAGGCTACCGCGATCCAGCTGGAAGTGCGCCGGGACATGGGAATTCCTCTCAGGTGACGGTTCCTTCAGGGGTTGCCGTCAATCTGAGCCCCGGGGATACCCAGTTTAAGGGCCCTTTTGCGACAAATAGGGACCGTTTTGCGACATTTGCTCCTCGCCGCCGTCCCACCTGAACGTGTTTTCCGACTCCGGACGCTCGACCCCGACCGCTTTCAATGGGTCTCGGCGAGCAGTTGGCCCGAAGCCGTAGAGACCATCCGTGCCAAGCCGGTCGATATGGCGGTCGTCGATCCCCACCTGGGTGGGGGCGAGCCCCGGCCTCACGGCATAGAGCGTCTCCGGCTATTCTTTCCGTCGTTACCCCTACTGATTTACACTGATCTCACCCCGGCCAACGCCGGCGTCCTGCTCCAGCTCGGGCGGGCCGGCATCAGGCGGGTCGTGGTCTATCGCTTCGAGGATGCGCCAGGCGCCCTCAGGAGCGCCCTGCTCAGCGAGCTGGAGCAGAGCGCGTCCCAGCAGGTCATGCAGGCCCTGACGCCGATTCTGAGGGAGCTCCCCGACGAGCTCCGCGCCGCCCTCGAGGCGATGCTCCACGCGCCAGGCGATGGGCCCACGGTCACCGCGCTGGCGGACCGGGCCCAGCTCACTCGCCGGACCTGCGAGCGCTGGTTCACGAAGGTCGGGCTGCCGTCGCCCCGGGTGGTCATGGTCCTCACCCGGCTGCTCTATGCCCACCGCCTGCTGCTGGATCCGGGATACACCGTCGAGGACGTGGCCTTGAAGCTGGGATACAGCAAGACGAAGACGCTGCAGATGCATCTGCGGGCCGTGTTCGGCTCGACCGCCGGCGAGCTCCGGGTGTCGCTGGGCACCGACGAGGCGCTGGAGGTAGTCACCAACCGGTACTTCTCCCCGATCGCGCAACCGGCGGCGTCATGAAGGCCCGGATCCTGGTGGTTGACGACGAGCCTGGGCTTCGCCGGACTCTCGAGCGCGCCCTGCGCAACCTGGACTACGATGTGGTGTCGGTGGGGGATCCCCACCTTGCCTACGAGCTGCTGGATGCCTCGGACTACGACCTGCTCATGCTCGACATCCATCTCCCCCAGATGTCGGGCGACACGCTCGCGATCGCTCTGCTGCGGCGGTGGCCGAAGCTGGAGGGTAGGATCCTCCTCATGACCGGCGATCCCTGGGCGTTGCGGGACAACTGGCCGGAGGAGCTGCGCCAGTGTCCCCTCCTGGTCAAGCCGTTCACGCTCGATACGCTGGGTTCGACGGTGCTCTCGGCGCTGGCAACCTCCGCGGCCAAGACCCAACCCCAGCGCAAGCGGAACGGCGGATGACCTCGGGCCTCACCGCCACCGCTCCAGCCGACCCCCTTGCCATCCTGCGGGAATACCGCGGCCTCGCACCCTGGGGCCTGCGGGACCTCACCGCGCTCGCCGCCGGCGTGCTCGACGCCTCGGGCGTCGTGCCGGTGAACGCGGCCGCCCGAGCGCGTCCCAGCGAGCGGACCATCCGCTTCTACGTGACCCGCGGCCTCGTGAGCCCGCCGGACGGACGGGGCACGGCGGCGGTCTATTCGTATCGCCACCTGCTTCAGGTGCTCGCCATCAAGCTGCGGCAGATGGAGGGCGCGACGCTCGAGGCGATGGGCAAGGAGTTCGCCGGCCTCACCGGCGATCTGATCGAGCGCCGGGTGGCGACCGCCCTCGGCCCCACGGTTCCCCGGCCCGACCGGCTGGCGCTGCTCCAGGCGCCCGGCACCGGCCGGGGCCGGGTCGGACGCGCGCTGCTAGGCTGGCTCACCCCGGTGGAAGGCGCCGCGGCCGGCGGGACGGTCTGCCGCCGGATCGCGGTGGCGCCCGGGGTCGAGCTGCTGGTCGATGAGCAGCATCCGGTCATCCGCCTCAACGGCGATGTCGAGCTGATCGCCTCCAGCATCCGCCAGGCGCTCGGCGGCCTCGTCGGTTCCTGATCCCTCTCCCCTAAAGGCCACGCCATGTCCACGATCGTGTTCCTGGTCGTCCTCGCGGTCATCGTCCTGTGGGTGATCGGCGCGTATAACGGGCTCATCGCCCTCAAGAACCAGGTCGCGAACGCCTGGAAGCAGATCGACGTGCAGCTCAAACGCCGGCACGACCTGATTCCCAACCTGGTGAATACGGTGAAGGGCGCGATGGACTTCGAGCGGGGCACGCTGGAGGCGGTGATCGCGGCGCGGAACAAGGCGGTGGGCGCCACCGGGGTCAAGGACACCGCGCGGGCCGAAGGCGAGCTGACCCAGGCGCTCGGCCGGCTGTTCGCGCTGACCGAGGCGTACCCCGAGCTCAAGGCGAACCAGAACGTGCTGCAGCTCCAGGAGGAGCTCACCAGCACCGAGAACAAGGTCGGCTTCGCCCGCCAGCTCTACAACGACGTGGCGACCCAGTACAACACCAAGCAAGCCACCTTCCCGACGCTGCTCATCGCCGGCCTGGCCAAGGCCAGCCCGGCCGAGCTCTGGGAAATCGAAGATGCCGCCGAGCGCGCGGTCCCGAAGGTCGATCTCTCGCTGAACAAACCGGCGCAGTGAGCGAAGACGCCAACCTCTTCGCGCAGCAGGAAGCCAACCGCCGCCGCTCGAACTGGCTGGTCGTCGGGTTCATCGTCTTTTTCGCCTGGGTGGGGTTCGGCGGCGACCTGGCGTTCGGTCTCCTGACCGCCGACGCCCCGCCCGACGCCTACCATCACGTCGTCCCTTTCATCGGCCTCGTGAGCACTCTCGTCGCCGCGGGGATCTGCTGGTATGCCTGGCGCAACGGCCCCGAGCGGGTGCTGTGGTCCACCGGCGCCTGGGAGATCGTGGAGCCGGCCACCCCGGAGCAGAAACAGCTGGTCAACGTAGTCGAGGAGATGGCGATCGCCTCGGGTCTGCCCAAGCCGCGCGTGTGGGTGGTCCCGGACGACGATCCCAACGCGTTCGCCACCGGGCGCGACGCGCAGTCGGCCAGCATCGCGGTCACCCAGGGCCTCCTGTCGACGCTGAGCCGCGATGAGCTCCAGGGCGTCGTGGCCCACGAGCTGGCGCACGTGCGCAACCTCGACGTGCGGCTGATGACGCTGCTGGCGGGGATGGTCGGAGCCATTGCGCTGATGTCCGACGGGATGGGGCGCATGCTGCGGATCGGCGGGCGCACCGGTGGCCGGAGTCTCGGCGGGCGCAGCAGCGGCGGCGGCAAGGGCGGGGGCAATCCCCTCGCCATCATCGTGCTGGTCCTCTGGCTGCTGACCCTGATCGTGGCGCCGGTAGTCTCCCGGCTCCTGGCGATGGCGGTGAGCCGCAAGCGGGAGTTCCTGGCGGACGCGACCGCCGCGCAGTTCACCCGCAACCCCATGGCGCTCGCCTCGGCGCTGGAGAAGCTCGAGGCGGCGACCGGCGCGACCCGCTCGATCACCAGCGGCGCGGCCCACCTGTGCATCGTGGACCCCTCGCCCGACCTGCTCTCGTCCCGCGAAGGCTTCCTCGCCGACGTGCTGGCCTCCCATCCCCCCATCAAGCAGCGGATCATCCGCCTCGAGGGAATGGGCTACCAGCAGACGAAGCGCGAAGCGGCGGTCGGCTAGCCGTGCACTACCGCGAAATCGCGCCGGCGCCGCAGCTCCGTGGCCTGGTGCACCGGATCTGGCTGCTCCGCGGCCACCGCGGGTCGAGCCCGGCTCCCTTCCAGCGGGCGATGCCCGATGGACGGGCCGAGCTGATCTTCAACCTCGCCGATCCATTCGAGGCCCACCATCGGGGCCGCGTCGATGCTCAACCGCCGCGCCTCCTGGTCGGACCGAGCCGGCAGGCGATGGAGATCCGGCCGACGGGCGACGTCGATCTGGTCGGCGTGCGCTTCCGGCCGGAGGCTCTCACCGCCTGGCTCAGAGCGACCGGTGGTGAGCTGGTGGACGGAGCGTACAGCGCCGACGACCTCCCGCTGCCGATCGACGGGACCCTCGCGGAGCAGTTGGCCGAGGCTGCCGACGCGGAGTCGAGAGTGGCCCTGCTGCAGCGGCAGCTCTCGGCCGGCATCTCCCGCGTCGCGTTCGACCGCCGGATCGGATTCGCCGTGGAGCTGGCGATGGCCGATGGCCGAGCCCGGCCGTCCGCGGTCGCCGGCGCGGTGGGGCTCAGCCATCGGCAGCTCAACCGGCTCTTTCGGGAACGGGTGGGGATCGGTCTCAAGCCGCTGGTTCGCCTGGGGCGGTTCCAGCGCGTGCTGCGCGCCCTGGAGCTGCCCGGCCGGCAGTCGCTGGCGGGCGCGGCGCTGCGAGCGGGGTACTTCGACCAGGCGCACATGGCGCGCGACTTCCGGCTGTTCGCCGGCATCTCGCCCGGCCGGTACTTGCGGGAGACCCGGGAGCTGACCCGGAACTTCATCGCGGAGGAGGAGACGGACGGCGGATTCTTCCAAGATGCCGGCGCCTCAGGGCGGTAGTTTCGAGCACTCGCTTCCGGAGAACCCCATGCGGACCCTGTGGCCCATCCTGGCTCTGACCCTGCTGGCAGGCACCCATCCTCCCATATCCCGCGCGGCCACCGGCCACCGCCCCACGCTGGCCGACCTCGGCTTCATGTCGGGTTGCTGGCGCGGCCCGTCCGACGGCGGCGGCGTCATCAACGAGTACTACACGCCGCCGTCGGACAATCTGATGCTGGGGATGGCGCGCTACACCAAGGGCAAGCGGGTGACGACCTACGAATTCACCACGATCGCCGTGGAGGGCGACAGCGACCTGGTGTTCACGCCGCGCCCGGCCGGCCAGACGCCCGCCGATTTCCGGTTGGCCAAGCTGGAGCCGGGAGTGGCCGTCTGGAAGAACCCGGCGCACGACTTTCCGCAGATGATCACGTATCGGAAGCTGGGCAAGGACTCGCTGGTGGCGCGAATCGAGGGCCCGGGGGCCAACGGGACGGAGTCGTCGGAATGGAAGATGGGAAAGGTGCCCTGCGGCACTTGAAGCGGGTCAGCGCTATCCGGTGATGTCGATGATCTCGGCGGCGAAGACGCCGGGGTCGAACGGCAGCTCCACCACATGGTCGGCGCCGGCGGCGAGCGCTCCGGCGCCATCCCCCGACACCAGCGCCACCACCCGATAGCCGCGCCCCGCGGGCGGGACGAAGCCGCCCAGCGGATGGGCGCCGGCCGCGGCGGTCCCTCCTTGCGCCACCACCAGGCTTGGCTGTCCCTCCGCGGCGCGGCGAGCGAGCTCGCCGCTCTCGGCGGTCCGCACGACCTCGAACCCGGCGTGCTTCAGCAACAGCGAGACGATGCGGGCGAGATCCTCGTCGGTCACCAGGACCAGCGCCTGGCCCCGGCGGATCCCCAAGGCCGGCCCCACGTCGTCCAGATCCACCATCTGCACGCCGGTCGCGTAGTTCTTGGTCCTGATCTCCCGAAGGTCGCCGATCCGGCGCATGATGTCGCGGATCCGATGCAGCGCGTCCCGAACGCTGCCGAGGGTCTCGTGCCGCGCATCGGTATCCATCGTGGGATCGGCGATCAGCAGCTCGACGTGGGCGAAGGCCGCCATCAGCGGGTTGTTGATCTCGTGGTGCAGGGTCACGGTCATCTCGCCGATCGCTCCCAGCCGCTCGGCCCGGACCAGGTCGCGCTCGGCGGCGACCAGCGCCTTCCGGAGCTCGCGGTTGCGCCGCACGCGCTCCATGACCTGGGGCAGGAGATGGGTGAGGGAGACGTCCTTCGCGAGGTAGTCGTCGGCGCCGCGGCGCAGCGCGGTCGCGGCCAGCGACTCGTTGCCGTGGGCGGTGATCAGGATGACGGCGGGCGGCTGTGGCCGGGTGCGGATGGCCTCCAGCACTTCGAGGCCGGTCGTGTCGGGAAGCTGGTGGTCGAGGAGGACCACATCCATGCCGTCGAGCATCTCCAGCGCCTCGCGCCCCGTGGGCGCGTGGGCCACCGAGAGAAATCCGTTGTCGGCGAGGATCTTCTTGACCAGGCGGGCCATCACCGGGTCGTCGTCCACCAGCAGGATCTTGCGTCCGCCGGCCGGCTCAGTCACGGGCGACCGCCCGGTCAGCCGGCGGCATCATCGAGGAAAACCAGAGCCTGGCGCTGGGTCACCACCGCCTCGAGCGCCTGGTGGACGACGGGGTCCAGCACGGTGCCGACCAGGTCGCGCATCCGCTCCACGGCGACTTCGGGCGCCATTTTCTCCTGGTAGGGCCGCGCGGTCGTCAGCGCGTCGAAGATCTCCACCGCGCCGATGACCCGTCCGCCCAGCGGGATCGCGTCCCCGGCGAGGCGATCGGGGTAGCCGAAGCCGTCCCAGCGCTCGTGGTGGCTGCGGACGAAGGTGATCACTTCCTTGAGGTGCACCAAGGGAGCCAGGATCTGCGAGCCGACCAGCACGTGCTGCTTCACGTGCTCGTACTCCTCATCCGACAGCGGACCCTGCTTGTTCAGGATTTCTTCCCGGATCCCGATCTTGCCGATGTCGTGCAGCCGGCCGCCGGTGCGGATCGACTCGATCAGCTCGTCGGTGCAGGCGAGCTGCGCCGCGACGCTGGCGGAGAGATCGGCGACCCGGGCGGAATGACCCCGGAGGTAGGGGTCCTTCGCCTCCAGCGCGTTCACCAGCGCCTCCAGCGTGGCGATGGAGATCCGCTCCTGGTTCTGCTGCTCCAGCCGCTTCTCGGCCACCCGCAGCGCCACCTCTTCCTTGAGCCACTGATTGATCTGCTGGCCCTCGAGGACCGTGTGCCGGCGCTGGAGCGCGCTCTGAATGGCGCGGCCGAGGTGGGTGAGATCGATGGGCTTGATGAGGTAGTCGAGCGCCCCCCGCTGCATGCAGAGTGCGGCGCTGGTCGCGTCGTTCACCGCGGTCAGCATGAGGATCGCGATGTGGGGCTCGAGCTCGAGGATCCGGGGCACCAGCTCGACGCCATTGATCCCGGGCAGGTTCACGTCCAGCAGAACACCGGTGATCTTCTGACGGCCGAGCAGATCGAGCGCCTCCTCACCCGTCGCCGCGGTCGCGACCTCGTAGCCCTGCAGGACGAGGTACTTCCGGAGCGAATTCCGGATCGCGTCCTCGTCATCCACCACGAGCAGGGTCACGGGCCCATCAGTCACGACATGCGCTCCTTCGCCGGACCGGCCCGGGCGTCATCGGGCCCCGACCCGCCGAGCGAGTGAGGAATTACTCAGGGATCCGGCAGAAGCTAACCGGCTGAATCTACGAACTCCACCGTGACGCGTTCGGGGATAATCCCGGCGTCGTGGCCCCGGTCTAGCAATTTCTGCACCGCCTGCCGCCCCTTGGGGCCGTAGTCGACGGTCCAGCGGTTTACGTACATGCCGACGAAGGTATCGGTCCGTTCATCCCCGATTCCCCGATTGAACTGCTTGGCGTGGGCCAGCGCCGGTTCCCGGTGCTCGAGCGCATAGACGATGCTGTCGCGCAGGTCTCTGGCGATCTGCCGGACCACCGCGTCGCCCAGGTCCCGCCGCACCGCGTTCCCGCCGAGCGGGAGGGGGAGGCCGGTGTCTTCGAGCCACCAAGCACCGAGGTCGGCCCAGAGGTGAAGCCCGGCATCGGCGTAGGTGAGCTGCCCCTCGTGGATCAGGAGCCCGACATCCACCTCGCCGCGGTGGACGGCGTCCTCGATTTGATCGAACGGAATTACGACCTGCCGGATGTCGGGCTGGTAGAGCTTGAGGGCGAGATAGGCGGTGGTGAGGAGCCCGGGCACCGCGACCTTCAGCCCTCGAAGCGCGCCACGGGGGTCGGCCGGCTGGGGACGGGTGCTCACCAGGCGGGGACCGTATCCGTCGCCCATGGAGGAGCCGGAGCCGAGCAGGGCGTAGTCGCGCCAGATGTAGGCGTAGGCGTGGATGGATACCGCGGTTACCTCCAGCTCGGCCCGGCGGGCCCGCTGGTTGAGCGACTCGATGTCGGACAGCTCATGGACGTAGCGGAGGTCGCCGGTGTCGAGCTTGTCGGCGGCGAGCGCGTAGAACATGAAGGCGTCGTCGGAGTCGGGGCTGTGCGCGACGCGGATGGTACGGGGCATGGCGGGGTTCCTCCGGCTATCGGGCATCACTCTTCGACCGTTCCGCTGCTGCCTTGAACTCTTGAATCACTGGAGCATGGTCTCGGTACTCCAGCTTCCCGGTCGCGATCTCGCGGTCGAATCGGCGGAGGAACTCCCGCTCGGCCTGGGCCCGTGCGCCCGGGTCGTCGGAGAGGCCGGCGGCGGTGCCGCGGACCAGATAGCCGAGGAGATTGTCGGGCGACTGGTCGAGGATCGTGTCGGCCAGCGCGTGGGCGCCGGCGATGTCGCCCGATTGGAGGTGGATGACGGCGGCGTGGTAGCGGGCGTCGGCGTCGAAGGTGTCGAGCTGGGCGTAGGCGCCGAGAGCCATCGGGCTGAACCGGGCGACCTGCGCGGTGTCGCCCTGTTGGGCGGCCTCCATGATCCGGTTGAAGAGCCGGTCGAAGCGCTCGCGCGGGGTCATCCGGCTGATGTCGGGCGCGGGGCCGGCGGGAATCGTGCTGTCGCCGCCGGCCGCGCCCGCGTTGGCCATGTCGGGGATTCTCGGGGCCGGGGCCTCGGTCACCACGTTGTAGATGATGGCGCCGACCAGCAGCAGACACATGGCGCCGGCAAAGATCCAGGCGGCGCGATCGGACCCGGGCCCCCGCGCGTCCGCCCCGACCGGGCGGCCGCAGCGGTGGCAGAAGCGGGCCTGGGCGCTGAGCGGGGCTCGGCAACGCACGCAGGTCCCCGGCGCGAGGCTCGCGCCGCAGGCGTTGCAGAACTTTCCGGTAGCCGATGCTCCGCAGGCCGGACAGGTGGTGGAAGGGGCAGTCATGGAGGGGGAATATAGGGAGGACGGGCGGGCAGACGGACGGGCGGGCAGGTGCGCAAGTTCATTACTTCATCCCGAGCAGAGCGAGGGATCATGCCCGACGGACGTCGAACTCGGCCGGGCCAGGTCCCTCGCTGCGCTCGGGATGAAGTAGGTAGTTTTTCCGTCCGGTGTGTTGCCCGCCTGCCCGTCTGCCCGCCTGCCCGTCTGGCCGTCCGCCGCGAGCAGGCTTACCCTTGTCCGGCGGACCACGCCCGATCTCATCCACTTTTCCCTGCGGGGCACGATTCCCATGCCACCTGCCAAACCCCGGCCTGCCGGTGGCAGCGAGCGGCCGAGCCTGGAGGGTTTTCCCACCGATCTCCGCGGCGCGGGGAAGGACGACGTGCTGGCGCTGACGCGGCGCTTCGGGGTGGATTTCCTTCGGCTCCAATTCACCGACATCCTGGGGATCAACAAGAACGTCGAGGTGCCGCGGAGTCAGTTCGAGAAGGCACTCGACGGCGAGGTCATGTTCGACGGCTCCTCGATCGAAGGCTTCGTCCGGATCGAGGAGTCGGACATGCTCCTCAAGCCCGACCTCGACACCTTCCGCATCCTGCCTTACGACGACGAAGGCGGCCGGGTGGCGCGGCTGCTCTGCGACATCTATACCCCCGAGGAGGAGCCCTTCGCCGGCTGTCCCCGGACCACCCTCAAGCGGCAGGTCGAGCGGGCCCGGAAGATGGGCTACTCGATGATGGCGGGGTGCGAAGCGGAATTCTTCCTCTTCGAGAAGGCGCCGGACGGCAGTCCGGGCACCACCACGCACGACGCGGGCTCGTACTTCGACCTGGGGCCGCTGGACAAGGGGGAGGAGATCCGGCGGGTCATCGTCGAGCTGCTGGTGGAGATGGGATTCGAGGTGGAAGCGGCCCATCACGAGGTGGCCGACGGCCAGCACGAGATCGATCTCAGGTACGCCGACGCGCTCACCACCGCGGACAACCTGACGACCTTCAAGTTCGTGGTCCGGAACGTGGCCAACCGCTTCGGCTTCGTCGCGTCGTTCATGCCCAAGCCGATCGAAGGGGTCAACGGCAGCGGCATGCACACCCACCAGTCGCTATTTCGAGGCAAGGAGAACGCGTTCCACGACCCGAAGGGTCCGCACGGACTCTCCAAGGTCGGCCTCAGCTACATCGAAGGGCTGCTGCAGCACGCGCGTGGCTTCTGCGCGGTCACCAATCCGCTGATCAACAGCTACAAGCGGCTGGTCCCCGGGTACGAGGCGCCGGTCAACGTCGCGTGGTCCATGCGCAACCGCTCGCCACTGGTCCGGATCCCCGAGCGCCGGGGACTGGGCACCCGCTGCGAGCTCCGGATGCCGGACCCGGCCTGCAACCCGTACCTGGCACTCACAGTTCAGCTCGCCGCCGGGCTGGACGGCGTCGAGCGGAAGCTTCAGGCCCGCGAGCCGGTGAACCGAAACATCTTCACGATGAGCTTCCGGGACCGTCGAAAGTACCGGATCGACGAGCTCCCCCGCGACCTGCACGAGGCGCTGGAGATGTTCGAGAAGGACGCTGTGGTCAAGGCTGCGCTGGGCGAGCACCTGACTCAGCGGTTCCTGGAAGCCAAGCGCAATGAGGTGTTGGACTACAACAGGCAAGTCAGCCGGTGGGAGATCGAGAAGTATTTGGGGAGATACTAGAGGGCGGGGCGGCGGGGCAGCGGGGCAGCGGGGCAGTCGAGGATTCAACAACTGGCGGCGCCGCATCCAACAGGCCGTTACGGCCCCGCTGCCCCGCTGCCCTGCTGCCCCGCCGCCGTCAGGTCGAGCTTCACCACCCCATACGGCAGGGGCAGGCTGAGCTGTACCGGCAAGCGGCGGGCATCGTCGGTGAGGAGCACACCGACGGTCTGGCCCCGGGTGGTGAGCTGGACCGCGAGACAGGGGACGGTGCGGCCGTCGTACAGGGCCACCTGCTCCCGGCCAACCACCCGCACATTCACCGGGTTGTAGCCGGACTTGAAGTAGCGCGACATCGTGAAGCTCTTCCCTACCTCCAGCGGGATCGTGCGCAGGTAGTAGAGATAGGCCAGCTCATCGAGCGCGTCCCGGGGGGCCACCCAGTCCTGGGGAACGCCCTCCTGCCGGTAGCGGCCGGAATCGGGCACGATCTGAAACCGCTCCTCATCGACCTTGCTGCCCTGGGTCAGCTTTCGATGGAATCGCAGCGAGGCCAGCCGGCTCGACTGCACCCAGGAGGTCATCTCGTAGCGGGACCGGAGCCCCGGCGGGCCGCCTTCGCCGACCGCGGTGAAGACGAATGCATCCGTGCCCCGCTCGCGAGTCGTACGGGCTACGACCGCGCTCGCGGTGCCGACCGGGAAGTAGCCCAGCCAGGCCTCGTACTCCAGCCGCTCGCCCACCGCGAACGGGTACGGCGCGGCCAGGCGGGCGAGGAGAGCGGCGTGGACCAGCAGGCTGGCAGCGGGCATCGGCGACCGACGGTCGAAGGAGAAGGGAGAGGAGCAATATAAGCGTGATGCCCGGGCCCACCCCGCCGGTCGCATTCCTGCTGGATCTCGACGGGACCCTCTACGCCGATGGCGCCGCAGTTCCGGGGACTCCCGAGGCGGTGGCCCGCCTTCGGCGCGCGGGCAAGCGATTTCGCCTGGTGACCAACACCACCAGCCGCTCGCGCGCCTTGCTGCTCGATCGGATGCGAGGGTATGGCTTCGCGGTAGAAGCCGACGAGATCTTCACGGCCACCCTGGCCGGGGCGGCCTGCGCCCGCGAGCGCGGGTTCCGAGTCGTGGCCCCGTATCTTCCCGCCCCCGCCCTGGAAGATCTGTCAGGCCTGGACCTGGTCGGCGGATCCTCGGGCAAGGCTGGCGGCGCGCCCGAGGCCGTGATCCTGGGCGATCTGGGCGAAGGGTGGACCTATGGGCTCTTGCAGGAGGCTTTCGAGCACGTGATGGGCGGCGCCTCGATCATCGCGCTCTCCCGGGACCGCTACTGGCAGCGCGGCGGCCGGCTGGCGCTGGACGCCGGCCCCTACGTCGCCGCGCTGGAGTACGCCACCGGCTCGGAGGCCACCGTGGCCGGCAAGCCGAGCCCGGCGTTCTACCAGGCCGCGCTCCGGAGCCTTGGCGTGACCGATCCCGCCCAGGCCGCGATGGTGGGCGACGACCTCTGGTCGGACGTGCAGGGCGCGCAGCGCGCCGGTCTTCAGGGCTGGCTGGTGCGCACCGGGAAATTCCGGGAAGAGACGCTGCGCGGCGCGGGCATCAGGCCCGACCGGGTGCTCTCCAGCGCGGCCGAGCTGCCGGCGCCGTGACCCTGATGGGGCATTACTTTTCCGCGCTCTGTCCGATGGGAGTGAGGTTGCCGTTCCGGCTGGTCCTGTCGCTGTTCCTCTGCTGTCCGCTCACCGTTCTCTCCGCCCAGAGCGCCACCGATTCCGGTCCCGTGGGGCCGGAGGGCCCGGCGGTGATCCGCGCCATTCAGCTCGAGCGCCGGGACATCTTCGATCCCCACGAAAAGGGCTGGCTGGCCCGGCTGGCGAACGCGCTCCACATCGAGACCAGGGCGCCGACCGTCCGGCGCGAGCTGCTCTTCCGGGTGGGCGAGCCCTACGACTCGGCGCGGGTGGCCGAATCGGAGCGCAACCTCCGCGGGTTGGGTGTGTTCCGACGGGTACAGATCGACTCGGTGCAGACCGATTCCGGCGTGGTGATGAAAGTGCTCACGAAGGACGGCTGGAGCACCCGCGCCGACTGGCGCTTCCGCAGCGCCGGCGGGGACGTCGAGTTCACCATCGGCATGGTGGAAGACAACCTGCTAGGCACGGCGTCGTCCGCCTCGGTCCGCTATCGCAGGACTCCCGACCGCTCGACGGTGGCGCTGGGCTTCCGCCGGCCCCGTCTCTTCGCGGGCCAGGTCGGGCTGGCGCTGGCGTACGAGAATCGCTCCGACGGAAGGCTGGCCGGGATGGCGGTGGAGCAGCCGTTCCACTCGCTCACCTCGCCGCTCGGTTTTCGCTTCGAGGCGGAGGACCGGGACGAGCGGGTGCTCAGGTTCTTCGACGGCAGCGAAGACGCGCAGGACACCCTCTCCCGCCGCTATACCCTGGTGCGCGGCGTGGCCGCGTGGGCCCTCCAGAAATCCTCGCACGGCTTCGTCCGGCTGGGATTCCTGGCCCAGGTGCGGCGCGACGACTTCCTTCCGGAGGGAGCAGGCCTGCCGTTTGCCAGCTCGGTCACGGGCGCCTTCGGCCCTTACGTCGTCTGGAACCGGGCGCAATTTCTGGTCACCGAAGGCGTCTCCGGGTTCGCCCGGGAAGAGGACGTCGACCTCGGCACCACGCTCCGGGCGGGGGTGAATCTCGCCCCCAAGGCCTTCGGCTACGAGCGAAACGGTATCGCGCCGCTGGTCACCGCCCGTGCGGGTCGCAAGCTGCCCGGAGGCTTCGGGTACGTCGAGGCGCTCGCGGGAGGCCTGTACACCTCGGAGGGTCTCGACTCCGGCGTGGTGCAGCTCGCCGCCACCGGCGTCACCAAACCGGTGCCGGGTCACGTCGCCATCGTTCACGTGGAAGCCGGCTGGATCAAGAACCCGCTCCCGGGCGCCGAGTTCGATCTCGGGCTGGGCAGTGGCCCCCGAGCGTTCCGAAGCCACGCCTTCACCGGCGACCGAACCGTCTTCGCCACGGCCGAGTACCGGGTGACGGTGGCGGAGGATTTCCTGGGATTGCTGGGGCTGGGGATCGCAGGCTTCGTCGATCACGGCGGGGCCTGGTATGCCGGCACACCGCGACGATTGGGCTGGGATGCCGGGCTCGGCCTCCGGCTCGGCGCGAGCCGGGCGAACGACACCGAGGCGCTGCGGTTCGACCTGGCGCGCCGTTTCGCCAACGACGCCCAGGACGCGGGATGGGTGGTGACCGTCGGGAAGGGGTTCGTCTTCTCCACGGTCGGGAAACGCGCGCTCTAGCAGGCGCTGCCGCAGGCGCTGCCGCAGGCGCTGCCGCTAGATCGCGACGTACCGGCTGATCAGGACCACAGCCGCGATCACCACGAGAATCAGCAGGGCCAGCGCGAGCACCGTGATGCCGCGGCGGGCCGATCCGGAGGCAAGGCTTCGACTCATGGAACCATTGTATCGCGGCGAGGAACCGAGTGCCACTGTCGAGCGGGCGCCGCTGGTCGGCGCCGCGTTGGCGATCGGCTTGCTCTGCTCGGCGATCGCGCTGGGCCTGTTCATCTGGCTGGGGTACCAGGCGCGGGCCGAGCCCAGCGGCTTCGACCTCACGATCCGTGAGGCGGTGCGCTCCTTTCAGAGCCCGGCGCTGACCAGCCTCATGTGGGGGGCGAGCGTCTATGGCGCGCCGCGGCTCCTCGCCCCGCTCGCCCTGATCGCGGCGGTCGTGTTCGTGTTTCGCGGCTGGCAGCGGGCCGGGTTCCTGACGGTCACCATGATCGTCGGGGCGGTCCTGCTCGACGGTGGTCTGAAGCGTCTCTTCGGCCGATTGCGGCCGGAGCCGTTCTTCGATTTCTATCCGGCGCCGGCCACGTTCAGCTTCCCCAGCGGCCATGCGCTGTTCGCCACCTGTTTCTTCGGTGGGATCGCGGTGCTCGTCTCCCACCGGATTCGAAGCAGGCCGGTCCGATGGCTGCTCTGGCTCGGGGCCTTGGCCCTGATTCTCCTCATCGGGATCTCCCGGATCTATCTGGGCGTCCACTACCCCACCGACGTCGCAGGCGGGTACGCCGTCGGCGTGGTGTGGGTGACCACCCTCGCGCTGGGCGACCGCCTGGCGGAGCGCCGTCTGCGGGTTTGATTCGGGGTGCCTTGCGCCAGGGGCCTCCGCCGGGGCATTCTTGGTGACCCACTCCATGGTTGCCTTTCGGCCGTTTTCGATGGCCACGGCTCAGCGGTCGCAGGTGATCTCGAACCGCTTTCCCTACTTACGACAGCCGTTCACGGCGCCCTATCCCGCCGAGTTGGCGAGTCCCCTCAGCAAGGATTCTGGATGCGCCGACTGCGCATAGGTGTGCTCGATCTTGTCACCAAAGCGCCCAACCGGTCGCTTTATGCCCGCCTGATGCACGCCAACCTGGCGAGCATCATGCCCCAGGTCATCAGCGTCTGGTGCGAGCGCGAAGGACATGACGTCCGGCTGGTCTGCTTTACCGGTCTGGAGAACCTGCTGGAGGAGCTGCCGGCGGACCTCGACGTGCTGTTCATCGGCGCGTTCACCCAGTCGGCCCAGCTGGCCTACGCCCTGAGCAATCTGTTCCGCCAGCGCGGCGCGGTCACCGTGCTCGGCGGACCGCACGCCCGCTGCTATCCCGAGGACGCCCGGAAATACTTCGATTACGTCCTCGGCTTCACCGACCAGTCGGTGGTGGCGGATGTACTCCGCGACCCGAGTCCGCAACGCCCGCTGGGGGTCCACCTCGCCGCCAACCGCCAGCCGACCGATCTGCCCACGCTCCAGGAACGATGGAAGTTCGTCGCGCCCACGCTGGCGAAGGCGCCGACCATCAAGATCGTCCCGATGATCGGCAGCCTCGGCTGCCCGTATACCTGCAGCTTCTGTATCGACTCGACGGTCGACTACCAGCCGCTGAGCTTCTCCCAGCTCCGCGGCGATCTGGCGTTTCTGCTGACCAAGATGAAGAACCCGATCGTCGGGTGGCATGACCCGAATTTCGGCGTGCGGTTCGACGACTACATGGAGGCGGTGGAGCAGGCGGTGCCCCGGGGACAGATGCGGCACATCGCCGAGAGCAGCCTGTCGCTGCTCTCCGAGCCGCATCTCAAGCGGCTGCGCGCCAACAATTTTCAGGCGATCCTGCCGGGGATCGAGTCGTGGTACGACCTGGGCAACAAGTCCAAGACCCGGCGCACCGGGATGGACAAGGTCAAGCAGGTGTCCGACCACGTCAACATGATCCTCCGCTACATCCCGTACATCCAGACCAATTTCGTGATGGGCCTCGACGGCGACATGGGCCCCGAGCCGTTCGAGCTGACCAAGAAGTTCATCGATCTGTCCCCGGGCGCATTCCCGGCGTACTCGCTGCTCTCGGCGTTCGGCCGCGCGGCGCCGCTCAACCTGGAATACCAGCGCGCCGGCCGAGTACTTCCGTTCCCGTTCCATTTCCTCAACAACAACCACGCGATGAACGTCCGGCCGAAGCATTACGGGTGGCCGGAGTTCTACGACCACCTGGTCGACGTGACCCGGTACTCGTTCTCTTGGAAAGCGATCGCGCGGCGGGTGGGCGCGACGCAGACCATGATCCCGAAGTGGATGAACGTGGTTCGCGCGGTATCGACGGAAGGGTTCGGACGGATCAAGTACCACACCGAGATGCGGGCCCGGCTGGATACGGATCGCGAGCTGCGGGCGTTCTTCGAGCGGGAGACGGACGAGGTCCCGGCGTTCTACCGGGATCGGATCCGCCAGGACCTGGGGCCGCTCTACGAGCATCTGCCCGACGGCGCGATGTTCCACGACCCCAACGCCTACCTGAACTCGGAGCCCGCGCCCGAGGTGCTGACGCTGGCGCGCTAGTCCGTCGTCACGCCGAGCCACTTGAAGGGGACCATACTCGGTATGGTCCCCTTCGCTTCGTTCAGGGTGACAGCGGGGGCCCTCTAGGCCCTAGGGCGGTCGCCGGAGCGGCTGCGGACGCCTGCCTCCGCCTTCTCCCGGCTGCCTCCTCCGCGGAACTCGAAGTGCTCCTCACTCATCAACCGCTCCCCTTCCGGCAGCGCGGGCGCCGTCAGGTGCCAGAGCAACAGCTGCCGGCCGATCGCCGTGGCGGGCTGCCAGGCGTCGGGTTGAAGCGCGGGGTACAGCGCAGCGTACTGGGGGCGAAGTCGAGCCTCGCGGATGGTGCCTTCCATAGCGTTCTGGCCTCAGGGGTTTGGGCTCCGCGCGAAATTGCCCCGAATCGGGCCGTCCAGCAAGGGGGCTGAGAGTGAGCGCTTGCTGTCAATTGGTTCTTGATCACCACTTGATGCCCACCCGATATGCTATCTCGTTGGCGCGGCACGCTGTTCCGGGCACCATCGTGCGTCCTCGAGAGAAAGGTCTGAAGGGTATGCGGGATTGGTACACGTCGTCGGCTCACGCGGCCCGCACGGGCGCGTTCGTCATAGCAGCGATCGGTTTGGCGGGGTGCGGAGACCGGGAATCCCCGATGGGGCCAAGCTCCGAGCCGGCGGCGGCCGTAGCCGCGGCCGCCATCGCGTTCACCTCGATCAGCGCGGGGGAGGATCACACCTGCGGGATCGCGGCGGGCAACCAGGCGTACTGCTGGGGGCTCAACGTCGCCGGCGGGTTGGGCGACGGGAGCACGGAGCAGCGGCTGAGTCCGGTGGCGGTGTCGGGCGGTCTCGAGTTCCGCCAGATCAGCAGCAGCACCGATTTCAGCTGCGGGGTCACCACCGACGACCGGGCCTACTGCTGGGGATTCAACTTCGACGGCCAGCTGGGCGACGGGACCATGAGTCGCAGGCTGGTGCCGACGCCGGTGGAAGGCGGGCTCCGGTTCCGCCAGATCAGCACCGGGTACGCGCACACCTGCGGCGTCACCACCGATGATCGAGCCTACTGCTGGGGCTTCAACCAGTACGGCGTCCTGGGTGACGGGAGCGAGACCAACAGCACGACGCCGGTCGCGGTCGCTGGTGACCGGCGGTTCCGCCGGATCTCGGCCGGGTTCACCCACACCTGCGGGTCCACGATGGGGAACGGCGCGTTCTGCTGGGGCTACAACGCCTCCGGCGAGCTGGGCGATGGCTCGACCACGAACCGCGTCCGCCCGGTCAAGGTCATCGGCGGCGGGGATTTCGATCAGGTGAGCGCGGGCTGGCAGTACAGCTGCGCGATCGGGCTCGACCAGGTGGCCTACTGCTGGGGAGAAAACTTCAGAGGCAAGCTGGGCGACGGCACCGAGGGGAATCGCGGCGAGCCGGTGGCGGTGAGCGGCGGGCTCCGCTTCCGCGCCATCTCCGCGGGACACCATCACACCTGCGCGGTCACCGCCGACGATCAGGGCTACTGCTGGGGTCTGAACCGAGCCGGATCGCTGGGCGACGGCACCCGCCAGCGGCGGCTGGTGCCGACCGCGATTGAGGGCGATCTCAGCTTCAGCAGCTTGAGCGCGGGCGGTGTCAGCTTTGGCTTCCACAGCTGCGGAGTGACTACGAACGGGACGGGCCAGTGCTGGGGCGACAACGAGTTCGGTCAGCTGGGAGACGGGACGACGAGCACTCGGGGGCGGCCCCGGCCGGTGGGTGATCCCGCGAGCTGAGAGAATGACGGGATCGGCCGGGGCGGCGAGGCGGTCGGTTGACACGACGAAGGAGCCGGTCGCCTTGGAAAACGGTCGTCGGCCGGCGTGGTGGTCGTACGATGCAACGCGGCGACCAACTGGCGTTGACCCGGGGCCGGTAATGCTGTAAAATCAGCGACTTAGCTTCATCCGGCGCCGTAGCCAAGTGGTAAGGCAGAGGTCTGCAAAACCTCGATTCGTCGGTTCGATTCCGACCGGCGCCTCTGACACCACAAGCACTTAGGGCCCATCATCAAAGTGGGCCCTTTGTCATGGCGTCCCCTCACATGCGCCAGCCCAGCAGGTTCCACTGGCTCAGCGACCAAAGAAACAGCGCCGCGATGACGACGGCGGCGGTGTAACCCACTCGCGAGGCCGTGGTGCCGAGGCTCTGCCTCCATCGGGAGGCCGCCGCCATGGCCGCCCCGAGCGTCAGGGCCCCACCGAGCAGCGGGAGCGCCAGCGCCAACCGGAGGACCGGCACGGGCCCGCTCCCCAGTGCCCGACCATCCGCCAGGATCAGGGGCAGGGTGAACACGAACAGCAGATTGATCAGCGCCAGGCCGAGCAGGAGCCGCTGCCCCGGCGCACGCTCGCCCGAGGGCACCGCGACCCTCAGCCTTCGCAGTGATTGCGCGCCCGCCTTCAGGACCGTCCCCAGGAACACGATGATCGCCAACCCAAGCACGAAGCGGTGCAGCCGCGGCGACCGATTCCACGGCAGCCGATCGAGACCGAGGTACGGCATGCTGCCGATGAAGGCGTGGGTGATGCGGCCCGAGCCGTCTGATTGGAACGCAACCAGCTCCCGCCCCGTGGCATCCCGGTACAGCAGAGGTCCGACCGGAAGCAGTCGGGTCCTGAGGAACTCGGATTGGATCATCAGCGAGCCGTCGCCCAGGGCTTCGACATTGGTCGAGTTGAAGAGGCCCGCGGCCCGTTGAAACGTGGTGTAGGACCTGCGATTGCTCAGGTACTCGCCGGCCACTCGAGTCGCCTGTTCCTGGGCTTGGGCAGGGAACCAGAGCGCCGGGCGGGGAAGTGGGTAGTAGCGATCCAGCACGGCGCGGATGAGCCGGAGCGCCGAGGGGCCGTTGGCGCGTCCGGTGTTGAACACCACGAATACTCCGACGTTCTCGGAGGGGATCAGCGCGATCTCGCCCTGGAACCAACGGGTGTGTCCGCCGTGACCGATAATCCGCATGCCGCGCGACATCCGCTCGTGGAAGCCCAAGGTGATGCCGGGAAGCCGCGGGTCGTGCCCGAAGGCCCTGGCTTGCATCCGGTCCACGGTGGCCGGCAGCAGGATGCGCTCTCCGGCCAGCGATCCGTGGCCCAGATGCGCCAGCATGAACCTCGCCATGTCGGCCGCCGTGGAGGTGATGGATCCCGCGGGCGCCGCGCCGGTGAGGATCTCCCACGGGCGTGACTTGAATACGCCTTCCGAGAAGTCGTAGCCGCGGGACATGTCGCCGGCCAAATCGGTCGGCAGCGGCTGGCGGCTGGTCGTACGCCTCATCCCGAGCGGGTCGAGGATTCGCCGCTCCACGTACTCGTCCCACCCCATGCCGGATGTGCGCGCCACGATGTAGCCGGCCAGCGCGGCCGAGTAGTTGATGTAGGAGGCGTACGATCCCGGCGGACGCACCCGAGCGGGCCGGCGGGCGGCGAGCCAGCGCCCCAGCGGCACCGTGTCGGCCGGCTCCGTCGTCATGAGATCCCTGCCGTCTTCCTCGAAGCCCGAGGTATACGTCAACAGGTTCCAGAAGGTGATCGGCCGGGCGTAGGTCGGGGGGATGGTGAAATCCAGGTAGCGGTTCACGTCAGCTCCAAGGTCGAGCTTGCCTTGCTCGACCAGCTGCATCACCGCGGTCCAGGTGAACAGCTTGCTGACCGAGGCGATCCGGAACAGCGTACTGTCGGGGCTCACCCGTCTTCGGGTTTCGATATCGGCATACCCGTAGCCCCGGGTGAGGAAGACGGCTCCATCCTTGACCACGGCGATGGCGCCGCCGGCCAGGTGGTCATCCGTGAGCGCGGTCTCCATGAGACTGTCCACGAAGGCGCCGAGCTCGGTGCTGTCGGGGAGACCGCGCAAGGCCAGCTGGGCGGCTACCGGCGCGGGGGCGCTCAGACCGACGGCAACGCACAACAACTGCAGACCGCGGTTGCGATGCATGCATGCTCCGGAGCGCCATGAAAGGGGTACCGTCAGAGAGGGATGTTACATCCAAAAGTCCGGATACGGCCAGCAGGGGGCTTCCCCGGCCTTAGACTGAGAACCCATGACCGTCCATGACTTCCTGGCTACCCCCGTCGGCAAACTGCTCCTGGCCGCCGATGACGAGGGGCTGACAACCGTTCAATTCGAGGCCTCCCGGTACCCCGTTCAGGCCCTGGATGACTGGGTCCCCGTGGCCCGGGGCGAAGGGCCGGCTGTGGCCATCGTGGTCGAGGCCCGAGCCCAGCTCGAGGCGTACTTTGCCGGCCGGCTCAGCCAGTTCACTCTCCCCCTCGCCGGCCGCGGCACACCGTTTCAGCATCGAGTCTGGCGTGAGCTTCGCTCGGTGCCATTCGGCGAGACGGTGAGCTATAGCGACCTCGCCCGCAGTATCGGGGCTCCCGCCGCAGTCCGCGCGGTCGGCGGAGCGAACGCGCGGAACCCCATCCCCATCATCGTGCCCTGCCATCGCGTGGTCGGCGCTACCGGGTCGCTGACCGGCTTCGGGGGAGGCATCGACCGGAAGCGGTGGCTGCTCCGGCACGAGGCGGTGTCCCGTCCGCTGATGCTGGCGCTCGCCTAGCCTGGCGGGACCATCGAGACTACCATGCCCTGAGAGCGCACGCTTTCTCAGGAGGTCTGGTGACCCGCTTCGACTATCTCATCGTCGGCGGTGGGATGACTGCCGACGCCGCGGCCCACGGTATTCGCCAGCAGGACACGAAGGGCTCCATCGCCATCATCGGCGCCGAGCCCGACCGACCCTACAACCGCCCCCCGCTTACCAAGGCGCTCTGGAAGGGCGACGACCTCGACACCATCTGGCGCAAGACCGACGAGACCGGCGCCGAGCTCATGCTCGGCAGGCGAGTGACCGGGCTCGACCCCGCCAAGCGACACGTCACCGACGACAAGGGCGCCACGTTACGAGTACGGCAAGCTGCTCCTCGCCACCGGCGGGACGCCGCGGCGCCTGCCGAACGCTCCTGACGCCGTCATTCATTACCGGACCGTGGCGGACTACCGGAAGGCGCGGAAGCTGGCCGACGGGAAGGCGTCGTTCGTGGTGATCGGCGGAGGGTTCATCGGATCGGAGATCGCGGCCGGGATCCGGATGCAGGAGCGTGACGTCACCTTGATCGTGAAGGAAGCCGGCCTTGGCGCGCGGGTCTTCCCGGCCGACCTGTCCCGCCACCTGGTGGATTACTACCGGGAGAAGGGCGTCACGGTCCGAACGGGCGAGACGGTCGCCGGCGTCGAGGCGCGCGGGAGCAAGCTGACGGTGCGGGTGGAGAAAGCCGACTCGATCGAGGCGGACGCGGTGATCGCCGGGCTGGGCATCGAGCCGAACGTGGAGCTGGCGCGCGCCGTAGGGCTCAGGGTGAGCGACGGGATCGAGGTTGATGAGCAGCTCCGCAGCAGCAAGGCCGACATCTACGCGGCCGGCGATGTCGCCAACTTCCACAACCCCGCCCTCAACACCCGGATGCGGGTGGAGCACGAGGACAACGCGAACACCATGGGCGAAGCCGCCGGACGCAACATGGCCGGCGCCGGCCGCCGCTACGACCATCTCCCGTTCTTCTATTCCGACCTGTTCGAGCTGGGCTACGAGGCGGTGGGTGACGTCAGCTCCCGACACCAGACGGTCGCCGACTGGAAGGAAAAGTTCCGGGAAGGCGTGGTCTATTACCTCGAGGGCGGGCGGGTGCGGGGCGTGCTGCTGTGGAATGTCTGGAACCAGGTGGATGCGGCCCGGGCGCTGATCGCCGAGCCGGGCCCGTTCCGGCCGGAGCAGCTCAAGGGACGCCTGCCGGCCGGCTGACGATGGCGAGGATCCGCTTCGCGGCCGGTCTCGTGCTAGGCTGCGCCGGTGCCATGGCGTGGCCGGCCGCCCTCGCCGGCCAGGAGGGGTCGGGCCGAACCTACTGCAACCCGATCGACCTCGACTACAAGTACAACTTCGAGCAGCAGCACGACGGCATCTCCTACCGCTCCGGCGCCGACCCCGTCATCGTCCGGCACCGCGACGAGTACTATCTGTTCGTCACCGTGTCCGGCGGGTACTGGCACTCGAAGGATCTGCGGAACTGGCGGTTCGTGAAGCCGAGCCGCTGGCCGTTCGAGGACAACGTGGCGCCGGCAGCCCTCTCGGCGCGCGACACGCTGTTCCTCATGCAGTCGGCAATGAGCCCGCGGCCTATCCTGTATTCGACCGACCCCGCCTCCGGACGCCTGGAGTTCTACAACCGAATGCTGCCCCCGCTGCCGAAGGCGGTGCGGGACGGAAGCATGTGGGTGCCTGGAGAGTCACTGCCTCCCGGCCCATGGGACCCGGGGATGTTCCGGGACGACGACGGGCGCTGGTACCTCTACTGGGATTCGTCGAACATCTATCCGATCTACGGCATCGAGCTGGACCCGGGCCGGCGCCTGGCCTATAAAGGCGATCCCAAGCCGCTGATCAAATTGCATCCCGATCTGCACGGATGGGAGCGCTTCGGACAGGACCACCGCGACTCGATCGCGCCGTATATCGAGGGCGCGTGGATGACCAGGCACGGCGGCCGCTACTATCTCCAGTACGCCGCGCCGGGCACCGAGTACAACGTCTATGCCAACGGCACCTACGTGGGCGACGCGCCGCTCGGGCCCTTCGAGTACGCGCCGTACAACCCGGTCTCCTACAAGCCGGGCGGCTTCATGACCGGTGCCGGTCACGGCAACACCTTCCAGGACCGGCACGGCAACTGGTGGAACACCGGCACGCCGTGGCTCGCGATCAACTGGAAGTTCGAGCGGCGGATCGCGATGTTCCCCGCCGGCTTCGACGCCGACGGGCAGATGTACGCCAACACCAGGTTCGGCGATTTTCCCCAGTACGTCCCGACCGGCAAGTGGAGGGACCGCAACAGTCTCTTCACCGGCTGGATGCTGCTCTCCTATCGGAAGCGGGCGACCGCGTCATCGAGCCGCGACAGCTTTCCGGCCGCGCACGTCACCGACGAGGATCGGGCGACGTTCTGGGTCGCCGACAGCAACCGCGCCGGGGAATGGGTGACGCTGGACCTGGGCGGTGAGCGGGAGGTCCGGGCGGTGCAGGTGAACTACGTCGATTACCGGTCGAACCTGTTCGCCAGCGATTCCACCGTCTATACCCGGTTCCGGCTGCATCAGTCGACCGACGGCCGGCGATGGGAGACGCTGGCGGATCTGTCCGACGAGCGGCGGGACCGGCCGAACGCCTACATCGAGCTCCCGGAGCCGGTCCGCACCCGGTACGTGCGCTACGAGCACGTACACGTGAGCACGCCGAATCTGGGCATCGGCGACATCCGGGTGTTCGGCAACGCCGAGGGGCGACCGCCGGCTACGCCGAAACGGCTGGCGGCGAGGCGGGACACGGACCGGCGAAACGTGTTCGTGAGCTGGGCGCCGGTGCCGGGCGCGGTGGGGTACAACGTCCTCTGGGGGATCAAGCCGGACAAGCTGTACCAGACCTACCAGGTGTTCGGCGACCGGGAGCCGAAGCTCGAGATCCGGGCGCTCAACGTGGGGCAGGAGTACTGGTTCGCCATCGAGGCGTTCGACGAGGTCGGCGTGTCGGGGCCTAGCGACGCGGTACGAGTTGGGCCTTGATCGCTGAGCGGGCCGGATAGCGACTTACGAAACTATCGCAGCCGTGGCGGAGGCGTCTCCAGCACCAGCGTATCACCCACTGCACGGAAGCGTCCTTCCAGGCCACCGTCCGAGCTGCCTCCCATCCACACGGTAAAACTCCCCGGCTCGACTACGCGTCGCATCGTCAGATCGTAGAGCGAGAGGTCCGCCGGCCGCAGCATGAGCCGCACGTCCCTGGTCTCCCCCGGCTGGAGCGAGATCCGGGCGAAGCCTTTCAGCGCCCGCAGCGGCCGAGTGACGCTGGCGGCGTCGTCGCGAACGTAGAGCTGCACGATCTCGTCGCCCTGGCGGCCTCCGGTATTGCGCACAGAGACCGTGACCGCGAGGCTGTCGCCCATCCGAAGGCTGTCGGCGGACAGCCGCAGACTGTCGTAGGCGAACCGGGTGTAGCTGAGCCCGTGGCCGAAGGGCCACTGGGGCGTCCAGTGCACGTCGAGGTACTTCGAGGTATAGCGCTCGCTCGCGACCGGGGGCCGGCCGGTGGGTTTCCGGTCGTAGTAGATCGGCACCTGGCCGGTGGCCCGAGGAAAGCTCACCGGCAGCTTGCCGGACGGGTTGTGATCGCCGAACAGCACGTCGGCGACGGCAGGGCCGTGCTCCACGCCGAGGTACCAGGTCTCGAGAATCGCGGGGACGCTGTCGGCGAGCCAGGGAATCGCGAGCGGCCGGCCGTTCATCAGAAGGGCGACCACCGGCTTGCCCGCTCCGGACTCGCGGGCGGCCGCCACCACCGCCCGGGCCAGCGCCTCCTGCGAGCCGGGCAGCTCGACCGACGCCCGGCTCGCCGCCTCGGCGCTCATGTTCTCCCGCTCGCCGAGCACGAGGAGCACGGCGTCCGCTTCCCGCGCCGCCGCTGCGCCTCCGCGAAGCCGCCGGTGTCGACCGTATCCACCGGCGCGCCCTGGTGCGAAGACCACGCGGGCCTGCGGCAGCGCGCGGCGAATGCCCTCGACCAGCGTGATCGCGTCCTCCGGCCTTCCCGCGCCCGCCCAGGAGCCGAGCGACGAGCGGGCGTCGTCGGCCAGCGGGCCGATCACCGCGACCGAGCGCAGGTCTTTCCGGAGCGGCAGGGTGGGCGTACCGCCGGTGGGCTCGTTCTTGAGCAGCACGATCGCTTTGCGGGCCAGCGCGCGGGCCGCGGCGCGGTGCTCCGCCGTGAGGGTGACCCGCCGCTCGCGCACCGTGTCGCTGTAGCGGTAGGGATCGTCGAAGAGGCCCAGCGCCTACCTTGGCGCGCAGCACGCGCAGCACGGCGGAGTCGATCTCCGCCACGGGGAAGCGGCCGTCGAGCACCGCGGGGGCGAGATCGATAGTAGGTGGTGCTCGACATCTCGACGTCCACGCCGGCGCCGAGGGCGCGGGCGGCGGCTTCCCGGCCGCTCGGCGGCGATGCCGTGCTTGAGCAGCTCCTCGACACCGGTCCAGTCGCTCACCACGAGGCCGCTGAAATCCCCAGCGCTGCCGGAGCACGTCGCCCAGCAGCCACTCGCTCGCGTGCGCCGGCGTGCCGCCGATCTCGTTGAACGACGACATGAGCGAGCCGGCCCCAGCCCGCACCGCCGCCTCGAACGGGGGGAGGTAGACCTCCCACATCGTCCGCTCGGAGACGTCGGCGACGTTGTAGTCCCGGCCCGCTCTCCGCCGCGCCGTAGGCGGCGAAGTGTTTCGCGGTCGCCATGATCGGTTGTGGGGTCGGCGAGGTCATTGCCCTGGAACCCCCGCACCCGCGCGGCCGCCATCGCCGAGCCGAGGAACGGATCCTCGCCGGCGCCCTCGACCACCCGGCCCCAGCGGGCGTCGCGAGCGATATCCACCATCGGCGCGAAGGTCCAGTGGACGCCGTGGGCCGAAGCTTCGACGGCTGCGACGCGCGCGGCGCCCTCGACCGCCGCCGTGTCGAAGCTCGCCGCTTCGGCCAGGGAGACCGGGAAGATGGTGCGCCAGCCGTGGATAACGTCGTAGCCGAAGAGCAGCGGGATGTGCAGCCGCGACTGCTCCACCGCGACCCGCTGCATCCGGCGGGTGGCCGCCGCGCCCCAGAAGTTGAGGAACGATCCGACCGCGCCCGTTGCGCACCAGGCTGTCGCCTCCACCCGCTGCCCGGGGACCGGTCTGGCCCCACTCGGCCGGCGCCATGATGAGCTGGCCGATCTTCTCCTCCAGCGTCATGAGCGCGAGGAGCGAGTCGGGGATGCGCGCGCCGCGGGCCGAGCTGGTGGAGGGTTGCGGTTGGGAGGGCTGCGGACTGCCGCAGGCCGGGATGGCCGCGAGCGTCAGGAAAAGGATCGATGTCTGGAGTCGCAACTTGTCACCCTGAACGAAGTGAAGGGCCACTACCTGGCATGTGTCCCCTTCGCCTTGCTCAGGGTGACAACGATGCAATGTAGGAAACCCCTCCGGGCGCGGCCAGCATTTTGAGAATGAAAACAAAATGAAACTGCGAAGGCGCTCCGGACGTCTCCCTGGACACGGCCGCCCCAGGGCGGTACGGTCCCCTCACCTTCGACAGGACGCTCCATGCCGGTACGAATCCCCTCCCTGACCCTGGCGCTGTTGTTGGTTGCCGCCCGGGCCGTGACGGCCCAGGGCTCGCCCATCGGGTACGCCATCGACCTCACCAAGCGCGCCGACGACCAGTTCAAGGTCACGGCCTGGGTCAGCGGACTCGGCAGCGAAAACGCGATCTATCAGTTCGCGTCGACTGCGCCGGGCACCTACCAGGTGATGGACATCGGCCGGTTCGTACGGATCTTCGAGGCGTTCGACGCGGCCGGCGATCCGGTGCCGGTGGAGCGGGTGTCGGTCAACCAGTGGAAGCTGAGCGACCCGGCGCGGGTGCGGACCCTGCGCTACTCGGTGGCGGAGACCTGGGACACCAAGGTGGATCGGCACCAGGTCTACCTGATGTGCGGCACGTCGATGGAACGGGACCACGTGCTGATCAATCCGCACGCCGTCATCGGTTATCCCACCGGCATGCAGGCGCGTCCCGTCCGGCTGCGGCTCAAGTATCCGGCGAGCTGGAAGGTGGGGACGGCGCTCCAGCGCGATCGCGGCGGCGCCTACCTGGCGGACGACTACGACCACCTGGTGGATTCGCCGATCCTGCTCGGCCGGCTGAGCGAGGCGCGGACCCGGGTCACCGGCGTGCCGGTGGAGATCTTCACCTACAGCAAGACCGACAAGATCAAGTCGACCCAGCTGCTCCAGGCGATGGACGGGATGCTCCAGGCGGCGGGCCGCTTTCTCGGCAAGCTCCCGGTGGATCGCTACACCTTCCTCTACCACTTCGAGGACAAGCCCGCCGGCGCCTGGGAGCATTCGGTGAGCTCGGAGTACGTGCTCAAGGAAGGCGAATTCACCGATTCGGTCGGCGACTTCGTCACCGACATCGCGGCGCACGAGTTCTTTCATATCGTGACCCCGCTCAACATCCACAGCGAGATCATCGAGCACTTCAACTTCGTGACCCCGGTGCCATCGCAGCACCTCTGGCTCTACGAAGGCACGACCGAATGGGCCGCGCACGCGATGCAGCTCCGCTCCGGTCTCAAGAGTCCGGAGGACTACCTGGCGAAGGTCATCCAGAAGATGAAGATCGACCGGGCCAACTACGACTCGACCTACAGCCTCCGCGAGCTGGCCCTCACGTCCTACAGCGACTCGGGCCAGACCCAGTACGGCAACATCTACATGCGCGGGGCCCTGGCGGCCGGGCTGCTGGACATCCGCCTCCTGGAGCTGTCCCAGGGGACCCGCGGGCTCCAGGACGTGATCGCCGAGCTGACCCGGAAGTACGGCAAGCGCCGGGCGTTTCCGGAGGCCACGCTGGTCGATACCCTGGTGGCCATGACCTACCCCGAGATCCGGGACTTCTTCGACCGCTATGTGTGGGATTCCCAACATCTTCCGATCGCGGAGTACTACGGGAAGCTGGGGATCCGGCTGATCGCGGGCCCGGACGGCACCCCGGAGCGCTTCGAGATCGATTCGGCCGCGACGCCGGCCCAGCGGACCCTCCGGGAGGCCTGGCTGGGAAGGAAGCCCCGGGCGGCCAGCTAGCCCCCGGCGGACCGGCATTTTTGGGTGTATTGTATCGGGAGGTCCCCGACACGGAGAGAACACCAATGTTCGCCCGCTACCTGCCTTTTGCCTTCGTGCTTACCCTGGGCGCCGCGCCGCTGGCGGCCCAGTCCGCTGTTCCCGCAGCGCTCGCGTCCTGCGATTCCGACGCGCTCTGCGGCCGAGTGCCCCGGCCGGTCGGCTTGTACATCCGCGGGGTCGAAGACGACGGCCGCTATCTGGTGCTGGAAGATGGATCCCGCTTTGAGGTGGAGATCTCCGACCGCGCCACGACCGCGTCATGGGTCGCGGACGATTTCGTGAATCTCTCCTGGATCGCGGCGCCCCGCGGTGACTTCGAGTATCTGCTGAGCCGGGTCGGCGACCACGACCAACGCGCCGCCGTGCGACTCGCCGGGCGCAACCCGGGTCCCGCCGCTCAGGAGTAATAGCGGCGGAGGTAAGCGGCCAGGCCGTCCAGGTCTGGAAACAGCCGGCGCTCGTCCACGCTCACCATATCGAGCTGGTCGCGCAGCCGGCTGACGCTTGCCGCGGGGATGACGAAGCAGGTGAGGGCCGAGCGGAGGCCGTTGAGCTCGAGGAACGAGTCGAACGACTGCCGGATGTCGGAGCAGAGCGTGAAGGTCGCCGCCTGAGTGGCGATCCGCGCATCCAACGACGGCGGCTCGATCATGCAGGCGAAGTGCCGATCCCGCTCCCGGGGCTCGAACAGCGCCCAAGGGGTGAAGGCGCGGTCCCCTCCTAGGTGTTCGATATCCTGAATCAGCAGCGCGCGCTCCGGCAGCTTGAAGAAGCGGTGCACCGCCTTCCAGTCGAGCCGCCACACGGCGCGATCCACCCCCGGCTCACCCTGCACGGTGGCGAAGTGCGCCGCCACCATCGGCGAATAGGTCCAGTCGAGCAGCCGGGTGGGAAGACCGTGGTGCTGCGCGGCGATCAGCACTTCCCAATCGTTGACGTGGGCGCCGAAGAAGGGCCGCGAATAGCGGATAAAGTTGCGGAGGATATGCGCCTCCAGCTCGGACTTTCCGTGGGCTGGCGCGACGCCCCCGAGGATGTCCAGGCTGGTCAGCACCGGCCAGGCCGCGTTCGCCGCGCCGCGATAGACGCCGCTGTCCCGGTGTCGCCCGGTCGCCGGATCCGGGTCCACCGGCGTCACCTTGGCGATCAACTCGGCCAGGCTGGTGATTGTAACGGTAGTGATGGACATGGTGTTTCCTGTGACCTGAGTCCTAGCCCCGGTTCAGCCCGCCGCCGATCATGCCTGCAACTAGCATCGAGGATTGGCGATGGCAGTACGGGAAGCATGTCTCCGGCCGGAATGGGCCGATCTCTACCCTGGGGTTCAGCCGAACGTCTGGCACGTGGCGGCCGAACTGGTCCCCCAGGTCTTGCGCCACCGGCTCCAGGGGGAAAAGAGCTGGGAGTTCACCCGGCGTATCCTGCTCGATGACCACTTCGAATTCCGGGGCGGAAGGCCTCGGGACGAGACCTGGACCGGGGTGCTCTCCCGGGTCGAGGACGGTTGAGCCCGCGCGTGAGTTCCGCAGGCTATCCGCGCTCCTGAGGTCGCGCAAGACGGCCGGCACGGAGATCTTTCGCCATGCCGCCGCTCGATCTGGCCGCGCTCCGCGGCCGGCTCCCACCCGGTTCGACCACCCGCTTCGCTCCCAGCCCCACCGGGTACCTCCACCTCGGCCACGTGGCCAACGCCGTGTATGTGTGGGGCGTGGCTCGTGCCCTCGGCCTGCGCGTGGTGCTCAGGATGGAAGACCACGACCGGGGACGGTCGCGGCCGGAGTACGAGGCGGCCGCGCTGGACGACCTCGACTGGCTCGGGCTGGCGCCGGACCTGGGCTCGGCCGGCGAGCTCAGGGCGGGGCGCTCGGCGTACCGGCAGAGCGACTGCGGCGACCTCTACGCCGCGGCGCTCGAACGGCTCGCCCGCACCGCGAGGACCTATGCCTGCGACTGCTCCCGCCGCGACATCGCCGCGGAGGGCGGCGACGCGTTCAACCAGGAGACCCGCTACTCCGGCCGCTGCCGCGACCGGCGGTTGCCCCTGGGCGACGACCGCGGAGTTCGGGTGGTGATGGAGCCGGGCGAGGAGCGATTCACCGACGCGCAGCTCGGCGCGATGAGCCAGACGCCGTCGGAGCAGTGCGGCGACCTGCTGCTCCGCGACCGCACCGGCAACTGGACCTACCAGTTCGCCGTGGTGGTGGATGACCTGCGCCACGAAGTGGAGCTGGTGATCCGGGGCGAGGACCTGCTCCCTTCGACCGGCCGCCAGCTCCGGCTGGCCCGGATGCTGGGCCGCGAACGGCCGCCGGTCTTCCTGCATCACCCGCTCATTCACCGCCCTGACGGCGCCAAGCTCAGCAAATCGAGCGGCGATACCGGGGTTCGAGAGCTGCGGGCTGCGGGCGTGCCGGCGTCGGCCGTGCTCGGGAGGGCGGCATGGATGGCGGGGCTGCTGGATCGGGAGCGAGCGGTGGGGGCGGGGGAGCTGGCGGGGCTCTTCACCTAGGAAAAGCGTGAAAAGTGAAAAGGGAAAAGGCAGGAACCCTGCCGACGGGCCCCCCTTTCACCTTTCACTTTTCACTTTTCCCGCTTTTCTCTAGGGTCCAGTCTTCCCGGTCAGGATTCCGTTCCGCACCTTCACCGCCTTCGCGCTTGCCGCGGAATCCGCCACCAGCTTCGTCTCCACCCTCGCGACCAATCGAACGGTGCCTTGCAGGGTCAGCGTATCGGCGCCGCGCAGCACCTTGATCGGGAGACTGTCGCCCTCGCTCCGGCCGAAGCGGGCGCGGAAGGACTTGCCGAAGTCGGGATCGAGAATCGCGACGTCGCCGAGCGCGATGAGGCGGTCTCCCGCCTTCACGCCGGCCTCCTGGGCCACGCCGCCCGGCATCACGCCGGTCACCACGATCGAGCCGGACGAATCCTGGCCGGTGGCGAGGCCGACTCTCGGCTCGCGGATGGTGTCGGCCGCCTGGCGGAGCCCGGCCCGGGGGAGGATGTCGCTCCAGGGGAACGGCTCGCGGCCGTCGATGTACTTCGTGTTGAACTCGGTGAAGGAGCGGCCCCCGGCCGCGCGACTGATCGCCGGCCACCAGTCGGCCGCGGTGAAGCCGCGGCCCTTCTTATAGACCGAGCCGTACAGCTCGCGCATCACGGTGTCGAGCGAGCGCCGGTTGTCGCTGGCATCCCGGATCAGCACGTCGAGCATTAAGCCGGCCAGCGAGCCCTTGGGGTAATACTGGTATTGGGTGCCGTCGGTCGGCCCGATCCAGGTGGAGAGCGAGGCGTCCTCCAGCGCGGTGGCGGGCTCGGAGGCCACCTGGGCCATCTTGCCCCCGGTGAGCCCGAAAAAGCCAGCCGAGTCGACCACGCCGCCGCGGACCATCGCCAGGTCGGCGTAGTAGTCGGTGATGCCCTCGCTCACCCAGAGCCAGGTCGTGGGCTGTGCCCGGTCGTAGTGGTACGGCCAGAGGTCGGCGGGCCGGAGCCGCTTCACGTTCCAGCCGTGGAAGATCTCGTGCGCGGTGATGGACGCGAGCAGCGGATTGCCGACAAAGCCGGGGTTGTAGATCCCGACGTGGGAATTGGAGTGCTCCAGCGCGCTTCCGCCGCCGACTTCATCGCTGAACACCATCATCGTGGTGTAGGTCTGCCACGGCGCCTCGCCGAACACCGCCGCCATCGCGGGGACCACCTTGCCGATCTGGTCCCACATCAGCGAGCGCGAGGGGCCCGACATCGCACCGGCGGGATAGGTGGCGAGCCGGTTCCACTTCCCGCCCACCTGCATGCTGTCGAGATCCATCCGGCCCACGAAGAACGGCTTGTCGACCAGGTCGTGGTAGTTGGTCTCGCGATAGGTGCCCGCGGACGGTCCAGCCTGCATGCCGGTGGCGACCTGCCAGCCCGATTGGGTCTTGATCGTCACCGTCGCGGGGAAGTTGAGGCTCTGCCCTTCGGGGTAGAGAAAGACGTTGGTGCCGTTGAAGAAGCGCGAAGTCGGGCCGGCTCCAGCCCATGCCGTTGTCGAGCGTGTCGGCCAAGTAGTCGAAGCGCACCGTGACCGTACGGGCGCCGGCCGGGTCGACCCGCCAGGTGTCGTAGTCGAGCTTGTCCCAGTCGAGCGGCTTGTCCGCGGCAGTCGCGGTGAAGGCGCTCACCAGGCGGGCGAAGTTGTCGAGCTCATAGGAGCCCGGGGTCCACGCCGGCATCGAGAGCAGCACCAGGCCGGGGCCGCCGACGTCGGCGGTCAGCATCACCTTCACCGTGCGCCGGGCCGCGGTCGCGGAGTCGAAGGTGAGCTCGTAGCGCAGGTTGGAGAGCGGCGCCGAGCGGGCCGGCGCGGGGCCGGCCTGACGCTGAGCCGCGACCGCTGGGGGAAGCAGAGAGGCGGCGGCGAAAGCCGCCGCGCAGAGCGACGCGATCCTTGTCATGGTCAGGTGCCGGTTTGCTGGATGGGTTCGACGGCGGGAGCGGCGGCGAGGCTCGCGGAAGGGGTGGCGCCGAGCGGGCCGAGCTCGCCCTCCCAGCGGCCGACGACGGCGGCGGCGAGACAGTTTCCCACCACGTTCACCGTGGTGCGGGCCATGTCCATCAGCTCATCCACCCCGAGGATGACGGCGACGCCCTCGAGCGGGAGGCCGAAGCTCGAGAGCGTGCCCGCCAGGACGACGAGCGACGCGCGGGGCACGCCGGCCACGCCCTTACTGGTGACCAGCAGCGTCAGCATCATCAGCAGCTGCTGTCCGACGGTCATCTCGACGCCGGCGGCCTGGGCCACGAAGAGGGAGGCCACGCCGAGGTACAGGGTCGAGCCGTCGAGGTTGAACGAGTAGCCGGTGGGAATCACGAAGGCGACGATCCGTCGGGGCACGCCGAATTCGATCATCCGCTGCATCGCGATGGGGAGCGCGGCGTCGGAGCTGGTGGTGGTGAACGCGATGACCGCGGGGTCCTTCACCTGCCGGGCGAAGGCGCCGAGGGGGATCCGCGCGATGAGCGCCGCGGGCACCAGCGCCACCAGCACGAAGACGATCAGCGCGCCGTACAGCGTGAGCACCAGCTTGCCCAGGTTGATCACCACGTCGATCCCGCTGTGCCCGACCGTCACCGCCATCGCCGCGCCGATGCCGATCGGCGCGTACCGCATGATGATGGCGACGAACTTGAACATGACTTCCGCGACGCCTTCGGCGAAGGCCAGAATCGCTTCCTTGGGACGGCCCTTCACCCGGGTCAGCGCGATCGCGAACAGCGCGCTCCAGAACACCACCTGGAGCACCTCGTTACGGGCGGCGGCGTCGAAGAAGCTGGCTGGGACCACGTGCTCCAGGAAGCTGCCGAACGTCATCTCCGTCGCGGCGGGCGCGTGGGCGTCGGGCGGCGGCAGCCTCACGCCGACACCGGGGCGCACCAGGTTGCCGGCCAGCAGGCCGATCGCCAGCGCGGCGGTCGTCATCACCCAGAAGTAGGCCAGCGACTTGATCGCCAGGCGGCCGATGCGCTTCAGGTCGTCGCCGTGTCCCGCGATGCCCATCACCAGCGTCCCGAAGATGAGGGGCGCGACGATGGACTTGATCATCCGCAGGAAGACGGTGGAGAGCGGCTTGAGGACCGGGGCGAAGTCCCGGTCGGGTGTGACACTGTCGTACCAGCCCACCAGGATGCCCGCACCCATGCCGACGAAGATCCAGTGGGTGAGCGACAGCTTCTTCAGCGCGCGCCACACGGTCGCCTCAGCTTCCCACGAGCGCGCCCGCCTTGGCTTCGATCCCGGCGAGGAGGGAGCGGTAGGACGCGGCGAACTTCGCCACGCCGTCCTCCTCCAGCTCCCGGGTGATCGCCGCGAGGTCGATTCCCGCCTGGGCGAGCGCCTTCATCCGGGCCGGGGCCTTGGTGATGCCTTCGCGAATCCGGACGGCGGGGCTGCCGTGATCGCGATACGCGGTAAAGGTCTCGGGCGGCAGCGTGTTGACGGTCCGCGGCGCCACCAGCGCCTCCACGTAGTAGGTGTCGGGGTAGCGGGGATCCTTGGTGCTGGTGGAGGCCCAGAGCGGACGCTGCGGCCGCGCGCCCGCCTTCGCCAGGCGGTCCCACCGCGGCGTGCCGAGCGACCATTCGAACAGCCGGTAGGCGGCGGCCGCATTGGCGATGGCGATCTGGCCCCGGAGCGGCGACGGCTCGTTGGCGCCCGCGCGGTCGAGCAGCGGATCCACCTTGCCGTCCACCCGGCTCACGAAGAAGCTCGCCACCGACGCCACGGGCTCCAGCGGCAGGCCTTGGTCCAGCCGGCGCTCCATGCCGGAGAGCCACGCCTCGATGACCGCGCCGTAGCGATCCACGGAGAAGAGCAGGGTGACGTTGACGCTGATGCCTTCGGCGATGGACCGGGTGATGGCCGGGAGGCCGGCCTCGGTGCCGGGGATCTTGATCATCGCGTTGGGCCGGTCCACCGCGGCCCAGAGGCGATGGGCCTCATGAACCGTGGCCTCCGTGTCGTACGCCAGCTCGGGCGAGACTTCCAGCGACACCTGCCCGTCGAGGCCGGCGGTCCGGCGGTGGAGATCGCCGAAGACGTCGCAGGCGGCGCGCACGTCGGCCACCGCGAGCGTCTCGAAGATCTCGGCCGGGGAGCGGCCCTCCCGGCTGAGCAGCCGGATGTCCTCGTCGTAGCTGCGGCTTCCCGCGACAGCCTTCTCGAAGATCGTAGGGTTCGAGGTCATGCCCCGAAGGCCGTCCTCGCGGATCAGCCGCGCCAGCTCACCCGAGGCGACCAGGTCGCGGGTGATGTAGTCGTACCATGGGCTCTGACCCAGCTCGCCCAGTCGCACCAGAGGATTCATCAGCTCTCGCCTTTGCCCGGCGTGTACCGCCGCGCCAGCAGGTTCCGCACGATCTCGGCGGCGCGCTCCGGAGTGAACTTGAACTCCTGAAACAGCCGCTCGCCCGGCGCCGACGCGCCGAAGCCCTCCATGCCGAGCATGGCGCCTTCATCGGTGGTCCAGCGGAGCCACCCGAACGGGGACGCCGCCTCGATCGCCAGCCGGGACTTCACGGCCGGCGGCAGCACCTCGTTGCGGTACGCTTCCGGCTGGGCGGCGAACAGCTCCCACGAGGGCATCGAGACCACCCGCACCCGCACCCGGTCGGCCTGCAGCAGGCGGGCCGCCGCCACCGCGACGTGCAGCTCGGAGCCGGTGGCGATGAGTATCGCCTGCGGACTCCCTCCCGGCGCGTCGAGGAGGGTGTAGGCGCCACGCGCCACGCCCTCGGCTGATCCGAGCGGCGGCCGCTCCAGCACCGGCAGCTTCTGGCGGGAGAGCACCAGCAGGGTGGGCCCGTTGGTCCGTCCGATCGCCACCCGCCAGGCCTCGACCGTCTCGGCGGCGTCGGCCGGCCGGAGCACGACGAGATTGGGGATGGCCCGCAGCATCGCGAGATGCTCGACCGGCTGGTGGGTGGGCCCGTCCTCCCCGACGCCGATGGAATCGTGGGTCCCGATGTAGATCACCGGCAGGCGCATGATGGCCGCCAGCCGGATCGAGGGCTTCATGTAGTCGGAGAACACCAGGAAGGTGCTGCCGAACGGCCGCAGCCCGCCGTGGGCGGCCATGCCGTTCAGGATGCCCGCCATCCCGTGCTCCCGCACGCCCCAGTGGAATTGCCGGCCGGAAGACATCGGGCCGAAGTTGCCGCCCTGCTTGAGCGTGGTGCCGGTGCTCCCGCCGAGATCGGCGGAGCCACCCACCAGGTTGGGCAGGGAGGCTGCGATCGCCTGAAGGGCCAGGCCCGACGCCTGCCTGGTGGCGAGCGGTCCACCGCCGGCGGTCAGCGTGGGGAGCCCGTTGTCCCAGCCGTCGGGCAGGGAGCCGGACAGCCAGCGCTGGAACTCGGCGGCGAGGTCGGGGTGGTCGGCGGCGTACGACTTGAACCGCTCCTCCCACTCCGCTTCCAACGCTTCCCCCCGCTCCAGCGCGCCGCGCCAGTGCGCCAGCGCGTCCTCGGGCACGTGGAACGCGGGCTCCGTCGGCCAGCCCATGATCTCCTTGGTGCGGCGCACCTCGTCGGCGCCGAGCGGCGCCCCGTGGGCCTCGGCCGAATTGCGCTTGGTGGGGGCCGGGTCCGCGATGTAGGTCCGCAAGATCACCAGGGTCGGCCGGCCGGATTCCGCCCGCGCCGCCTCGAGCGCCGCGGCGATGCCGGCGAGGTCGTTGCCGTCGCCCACCCGGACCACGTGCCAGCCGTACGCCTCGAACCGGCGCTGGACGTCTTCGGAGAAGGTGAGCGCCGTGTCGCCGTCGATGGTGATGTGGTTGTCGTCATAGACCAGGGTGAGCTTGCCCAGCCGCAGGTGGCCGGCGAGGGAGGCGGACTCGCTGGCGATCCCTTCCATCAGGTCGCCGTCGCTGGCGAAGGCCCAGATCCGGTGATCCACGATCCGGCGGCCCTGGCGGTTGAAGTGCTCGGCCAGGAACCGCTCGGCGATCGCCATCCCCACCGCGTTGGCGACGCCCTGGCCCAAGGGGCCGGTCGTGGTCTCCACGCCAGGCGTATGGCCCCGCTCGGGATGCCCCGGCGTCCGCGACCCCCATTGCCGGAACGCCTTGAGCTCCTCCAGCGGCAGGTCGTAGCCGCTCAGGTAGAGAAGCGAGTAGAGCAGCATGGAAGCGTGGCCGCAGGAGAGGACGAAGCGGTCGCGGTCGGCCCAGTCGGGATTGGCGGGGTTGTGCCGGAGGAAGCGCGACCACAGCAGGTAGGCGGCCGGCGCGAGCGCCATGGGAGTTCCCGGGTGCCCGGACTGCGCCGCTTCGACCGCGTCCATGGAGAGCGCGCGGATCGCGTTGATGCTGCGCCAGACCAGGTCTGTGTCGGCTACGTCCGGGTCACGAAGGGAGAGGCCACCGCCGGAATGCGAGGATCGGGCTACGGTCAGACGGGACTCCGGCCTTGAGGGAGTGTGGAAGGTACCGCCGCGGGAACTGCGTGAAAAGTGAAAAGTGAAAAGTGAAAAGGAGGGCCGTCGCTATCGGCCCTCCCTTTGACCTTTCACCTTTCACTTTTCACGCTTTTCCTATCGCAAACCTCCCCGGTCCGATCAGCGCCACACCGAGCGCCATCGCCATGAGGGCGAGGGGAAACTCCGTGCCGCCCGGGTTCGAGAAGCCGTTCTTGGCGTGCACGAAGATGATCGCGCCGAGCATGTCGATCGCGAACATGAGGCCCGCGATATCGGTGAAGACCCCGACGATCATGAGAATGCCGCCGACGAACTCGGCCACGGTCGCGAAGGCCGCGGCCAGGGGAGGAAGCGGGATTCCCATGCCGGTGAAGCCCTCGACGACACCGCTGAAGCCGGTGACCTTGGGATAACCGTGAACGATCATGATAGTGCCGAGCACGAGGCGGATAATCAGCAGTCCGGCATCCGCATTGGCCGGAAGCAGACGACGCATTGTGAAGCTCCTGAGACGGGGACACGACCGCTACGCCACCGCCGTATGTTGTCCGGCTCCGGCTCCCCGCGCCAGCCGGGTGGAGGCATTACCTTGAGACAACCGCTCACTGGAGACTCGCTTGAGACGACGCCAGGAGCCTGACGACTACGTCTATGATGATGAGGAAGAGGAGCAGGAAGGCCGGTGGAGCCGCCGCGCGGGCGGGGGTCGGCGGTGGGTGCGCATCCTCGTCTTCGTGTTCCTCGTCCCCCTGTTGCTCGGCGCCGGCGTCGCCTTCTTCGCCGGGCGACCCATCGCGTTCGATGCCGTCCGCCGGATCACCGACCACAAGTTTCCCCAGGGCCGATGGGTGAGCGGCGCCGAGCTGGCCCGCTGGCTGGCCGATCCCGGCCGGGCCAAGCCGGTCGTGCTCGACGCCCGGACGGTCGAGGAGTACGGCGTCAGCCACCTCCAGGAGGCGGTGCGCATCGATCCCTATAAGCCGAGTCTGCGGCCGCTGCGGGGATTCCCCAAAGACACGGCGATCGTGCTGTACTCGTCGGTAGGATACCGAGGGGCGAGGGTGGCGGATTTCCTGGGAAGGCAGGGCTACTCCCAGGTCCAGAACCTGGAGGGCGGTGAGTTCCGCTGGGCCAACGAGGGGCGGCCGGTGTTCCGTCAGGATCGCCCCGTCGCCGAAGTCCACCCCTACAATCCCACGTGGGGTCTGCTGCTGGAGTCCCGGTACCGGATCGACGCGCCGCCGCTGGAGAAGAAGTCCGCCGCGCCCTGAGGTAGCCAGGGGCATTTCGCCTGTCAGCTGATGGCGGCCTTGGGCTCGGTGCCGTCGGCCCCGCGCTCGTCCCCGCTCCCGCTGCCGTTCCAGATATCGGCGGTGAGCTTCCATGCCCCGTCGGTCTGGCGCTTGAGGCACATCACGTACTGGCCGGAGTCCGCTTCCTCCTCTTCGGTTGGTGGAAGTCGATATCTGCCAACCAGATAGGCCACGTCACCATCCACCTCCAGCCGCAGCGTACTGACCTCCAGCCCCGTGTCGGTGCCCTGTTGCCAGAACTCCCCGATCGCCCTTCGGCCCAGGATGGGTTCGTGGTCCGGGGGCAGCAGGACCGCGTCCTCGGCGTAGAGCGCGGTCAGCCCCTCCGCGTCCCCCTCGTTGCTGGCCGCCACGTAGCGATCGATGGTCGCCTCGATGGCCTCGCGGGAGGCCGAATCGAGCGTCCGGGGGCCGTCCGCGCACCCGCCGCCGGTGGCCAGGAGGAGCCCCAAAAAGAGCCGAAGTCGAGGCCTGACTGTCATTTTGGCGTCAATCTTGCTAGTATTCCAGCGTCCATTGGCCTGAGCATTTCAGGCACTGGTTCACCCTTAACCTGGATTTTTGTGGCACGAAGATCACGCAGTAGACAGTCCGCAGTTTCCACCCCGACGTTCCGCCGTTCCCCCGGCCGCTCCATGCAGTCCCACCGCGATTGGCTCCTTGGCCAGCACGGTTCGGTCTGCGCCTATTGCGGCACCGAGACCAGCTCCGAGGTAATCACCCTGGATCACGTTCGGCCTCGTCGCGGTCAGACCGCGTACGACCGGGCGGACAACCTGGTGCTCGCTTGCCGGGACTGCAACGCGGCCAAGGCCGACACGCCTTTGGTCGCGTTTCTCATGCAGCGCCGGTCGCGGGGAGTCTTTCTCCTGCACTACGGGGAGCACCTCTCGGAGCCGCTTCGAGAGCTCGCGCGGCAGGCGTCGGAACGACCGTTGTTCGCGAAAGAGTAACACCGGAAACAACGCGGACCAGAAGAGGGCGGCCAATCGAGCCGCCCTCTTGCACGTTCAGCCCTTGGCTTCCCCTGCCGCGGCGGTGGTGGGCAGCGCCGGCTGTTTCGCGCGGGTCCCGCCGCCCAGCGCCTCGCGGATGATCCGGCCCTGCTCCCCGGCGTGCGCCGCGGGATACCCTTCCGCCGGACTGGCCCGCTCGGGCCGGCCCACGTAGGACACCTCGACGCCTTCGGGCGCAAGCTCCCGCAGCTTCGACTCGACGTAGGTCCACGCCCCCATGTTGCGCGGCTCCTCCTGGACCCACACCAGCGCCTCCAGCGCGCCATACCGCGCCAGCACTTCGCGCATCTCGCTCCAGGGGAACGAGTAGAGCTGTTCCAGCCGGACCAGAGCCGGCCGCCCGGAGGACATCTTGTCCGCCTCGGGGAGGAGGTCGTAGTAGACCTTGCCGCTGCAGAGCACGAGACGGGTGGTCTCCCGCGCGCCGGCGGGGGCTTTGGGGTCGTCCAGCACCGGCCGCCAGGCCCCGCCGGCCAGCTCCTCCAGCGTGGAGTTGGCCTGGGGCAGGCGCAGGAGGCTCTTCGGCGTCATGATCACCAGCGGGCGCTGCCGGGTGCGGCGCGCCTGGCGGCGGAGCAGGTGGAAGTACTGCGCCGGCGTCGTCGGGTTGGCCACCCGGATGTTGCCCTCGGCCGCGAGCTGGAGGAACCGCTCCAGCCGGGCACTCGAATGCTCCGGGCCCTGTCCCTCATAGCCGTGCGGCAGCAGCAGGGTGAGCCTGGTGGTGAGCCCCCACTTGGAGAGCCCCGCGGAGAGGAACTGGTCCACGATCACCTGGGCTCCGTTAATGAAGTCGCCGAACTGCGCCTCCCAGAGCACCAGCACCTCGGGCGCGGCGACGCTGTAGCCGTACTCGAATCCGAGCGTGGCCAGCTCGGAGAGCGGGCTGTTGTGCAGCTCCATCGGCGCGAGGGCGCCGGGCAGCTTCTGGATTGGAGCCCAGGCCTGCCCCGTCTTCGCGTCGTGCAGCACCAAGTGCCGCTGGCTGAAGGTGCCCCGCTCCGTGTCCTGTCCCGTGAGCCGGATGGGGACCGACTCGGTCAGCAGTGAGGCCAGCGCCAGCACCTCGGCGTGGGCCCAGTCGATGCCCCCCTCGGTCAGCGCCGTGCGGCGCCGCTCCAACTGCTTCTGAAGCTTGGGGTGGACGGTGAAGCCCTCGGGCCAGGTGAGGAGCTGCTCGTTCAGCGAAGTGACGAACTCCGGTGCCAGCGCCGTCTCGACCTCCTGGCCGGCGCCGCTCAGCCGCACTTCCCGCTCCTTGGTGACGCTGCGCCCCGTGCTGGCCTTGAACGCCTGCTGGATATCCACCAGCCGCTGGTACCCCTGCTCCGCCTCCCGGTCGCTCTCCTCCTGGGTCAGGACGCCCGCTTCGATCAGCGTGCGGGCATAGCGCTCCCGGACCGTCGGCAGCGAGCGGATCCGCTCGTACATCACCGGCTGGGTATAGGCCGGCTCGTCGCCCTCGTTGTGGCCGTGCCTGCGGTAGCCGACCAGGTCGATGACGACGTCCTGGTGGAACCGGTCGCGGTAGGCCATCGAGAGCCGGACCGCGGCCTGGCAGGCCTCGGGGTCGTCGGCGTTGACGTGGATGATGGGGATGTCGAATCCCTTGGCGAGGTCGGACGCGTAGCGGGTGGAGCGGGCGTCCTCCATGTCGGTGGTGAAGCCGACCTGGTTGTTGGTGATGACGTGGAGGGTGCCGCCGGTGCGGTAGCCCTTCAGCGCGCCGAGGTTCAGGGTCTCGGCCACGACGCCCTGGCCGGCGAATGCCGCGTCGCCGTGGATGGTGACCGGCAAGGCGCCCGTCGGATCATGGTGCGCGTCGCGGCCGCGCCGCTGGGTCTGCTTGGCCCGGGCCCGGCCATCGACCACCGGTGTGACGAACTCCAGGTGGCTCGGGTTGGGCGACAGCGACACCGTGACGGCCTTGCCCTTCTCGGTGACGTACGCGCCCTCGGCGCCGTGGTGGTACTTCACGTCGCCGGTGCCGCCCTCCGGCGTGAGCTGCCCGCCCTCCACCTGCCGGCCTCCCTCGAACTCCGCGAAGATGGTCTCGTAGGGCCGCCCCACGGTGTGGGCCAGCACGTTCAGCCGTCCCCGGTGGGCCATGCCGATCACCACGTCGCGGGCCCCGGACGCCGCGGCCCGCTCGATGGTGAGGTCGAGCATCGGCACCAGCATGTCGACGCCCTCGATCGAGAAGCGCTTGTGGCCGAGGTAGGCCTTGTGGAGGAACTTCTCCAGCGCTTCGACCTCGGTGAGCCGCTTGAGCAGGGCCCGCCGCTCCTCCGCCTTGAGCGGCTGGCGGTACTCGCCGGATTCGATCTTGGCGCGAAGCCAGACCCGCTCCTCGTGGGTGCCGATGTGCTCGATCTCGTAGGCCATCGTGCCGCAGTACGTCGCCTGGAGATGGGGCAGCGACTCGGCGAGCGTCCGCCCCGGCACCGCGATGCGGAGCACCTTGGACGGAATCGCCGCCATCACCTCGGGGCTCAGGCCCAGCGGGCCGGGGTTGAGCGCGGGGTCGCCGATCGGCGGGGTGCCGAGCGGGTCGAGGTGCGCCGCCAGGTGGCCGTGCATCCGGAACGCCTTCACCAGGGCCATCGCCGCGGCCACGTGGTAGAGCATGTCCGGCGCGACCGGCCCCGCCGGCTCGTCACGCTTCGCGTCGGGCGCCGCCTTCACCAGCTCGTAGCTCACCGCCGAGAGCTGGAGGCTTTCCTCGATGACCTGGTAGAACCCTTCGTCTCCCTGGAGCAGGTGATCGACCGCGCGGAGGAACTCGCCCGACTCCGCGCCCTGGATCACGCGGTGGTCGTAGGTGCTGGTGATGGTCATGACCTTGTTGATGCCCAGCTCGCGCAGCCGCTCTTCGGCGACGGCGGCGAACTCCACCGGATAGCCGATGGCGCCGACCGCGATGATGCTGCCCTGGCCCGCCATCAGGCGCGGCACCGAGGCCACGGTCCCGAGCCCGCCGGGATTGGTGAGCGACATGGTAGCGCCGGCGAAATCGTCGGGCATGAGACGGTTGTTCCGCGCCTTTTCGACCAGTCCCTCGTAGGCTGCGTGGAACGCCGCGAAGTCCATCGTGTCGGCCCGCTTGATCACCGGCACCACCAGCCCGCGGCTCCCGTCCTTCCGCTGCACGTCCACCGCGAGCCCGAGCGCGAGACCCTCGGGCTGCACCCGGTAGGGCGCGCCGTCCTGCATCAGGAGCGTGTGCCCCATGACCGAGTGCTTTTTGGCGGCCTGGACCAGCGCGAAGGCGATGAGGTGGGTGAAGGAGATCTTGTCCTTCCGGCCTGCCGATTGGAGCGCGCTGTTGATCCGGCGGCGCCGCTCCTCCAGCACGCCGACCGGCACCACCCGGAAGGTGGTCGCGGTGGGCACCGTGAGGCTCTGCTCCATGTTCGCGACCAGCTTGGCGGCGGGGCCTTTGATGGGCACGGCGCCGGCCGGAACGGCCGGCGCCGTGCCGGCGGGCAGACGGGCCGGCGGGCTGGCGGGCGGCTGGGGCTGTGCGGCGACGGCCACCTGCCCGTCTGCCCGGCTGCCCGCCGGCCCGACAGCGGGGTCCGCCCCGTTAGCTCCCGGCTTTTCCCCTACGACCCCGCTCTCGAACAGGCGGCGCCACTCGGGACCCACCGCCGTGGGGTCACGGAGGAACTCCTCGTACATGGCCTGCGCAAAACCCGCGTTGGCCGTCTCGAACACGTTGGGATCCACGAGCTCACCGTCGGCAAAGAAGAGCACACGAAAGGGCGGGCTCCGGCGAACCGGGGCCCGCCACGAAGCTTGCGAAAGATAACCAGACCGAGTCCTAGAGCGAGCGCCGCACCCGCTCGCCCAGGCCCCGAAGCCGCGCGACCGGTTCGTTGCTGAAGACCAGCCGGACGAACCGGTCGCCGTTCGTCTCTCCCCAGTCCCGCATCGGGGTGGCGGCCACCTTGCCCCGGTCCAGCAGCAGCCGCGACGCGGCGAACGAGTCGTGGCCCATCGCCCGCACGTCGAGCAGCAGGGACCAGCCACCCGCGGCGGGGATCACCGGCAGACCCTCCAGCTCCCCCACCACCGCGTCCCTTCGGCGCTGCCACTCCAGCACCGCCGCCGCCACGTCGTCGTCCGGGGAACGCAGCACGGCCAGCGCGCCGCGCTGCCCCAGGCCGGGAGGAGTGACCACGTTGTAGAGGTGGACCCGCCCGACGTCGGCCATGATCCCGGGCGGGCCCGCGACCCAACCGATCCGCCACCCGATCATCCGGTACTCCTTGGACATCGACCCGATGATGAGGGTGCGCTCCTCCATCCCCGCCGGAGACGCCGGATGGATCACCGGGCGTCCGTCGTACAGGATCCGCTCCATCGCCGCATTGTAGAGGAGCCACAGGTCCCGCTCGGCGCACAGGCGGGCGACCGCGCCCCATTCCTCCGACGAGAGCACCGCGCCCGACGGCATGGAAGGATTCATGATGAAGACGGCCCGGGTGCGAGCCCCGGCCGCGGCGCGGAGGGCGTCGAGATCGAGCCGCCATTCCGCTTCTCGCTGCACGAAGGGCACCAACCGGGGGACCGCGCCGGCCAGCCGCACCCGGTTGGTCATCCCGGCGTAGGTCGGATCGGTCAGAATGACTTCGTCGCCGGGGTCGGTGGTGGCGAGGATCGCGTCGAGGGTGCCTTCGGTGCCGCCGGCGGTGATCACGACCTGGCCCGGCTGGTAGGGCTTGCCGGTGCTCCGGGTCAGTCGCTCCGCGACCGCCGCCCTGAGCTGGTCGGTCCCGACGAACGGGAGGTAGCTGTTGGCGTCGTCGTCCGAAGCAGCGGCGGCCGTCGCGGCGACCGCGGCCTTGGGCGGCGGCAGGTCGGTGTCGAGGTTCTCCAGCCGCAGCACGTCGGGGTCGGTGCCGGCCCGCGCCGCGACCTCGTCGATGGCGAAGCCGGGGATGCCTCGCAGGCGCGCGACGCTCATCCCCGCGCGAAGGCCACGTAGCGGGCGGCTTCCACCGCGATGCGCGCCTCGTTCCAGCCCAGCTCCGAACCCATCAGCTCCGCCACCCGTCCCGCGGCGGGAATGCCGTGCTCCGGGTGCTCGTAGTACAGGTGGATGCGGCGGACCATGACGTCCTCCACGGTCTGCGCCAGCTCCCGCCGCACCGCGTGCAGCACCTCGGCCTCGATGGCCGGATGCGGCGGGATCAGACGGCGCAGCAGCCGCCGGTCCCCCGCCCCCACGTTGTAGATCCCGGCCGACTCGGTCCCGTAGTGCCGGAGGAGATGCTCCACGCTCTCGGGCACCACGCCGAGGTCGAGGCCGCGGGCCCGGAACTCGGCGAAGTCGTCGGTCTCCCCGCCGGGCAGCGGCTCCTCGTCGGTATCGACTTCGACCGGGCGAGTCCGTCCTTCGCGGAACCGAAGCTCGCGCACCGCGCGATCGACGACCTCCTTCGCCATCGAGCGGTAGGTCGTGAGCTTGCCGCCGACCACGGTGATCATGCCCCCGGATCCCTGCACGATCGCGTGCTCCCGGGTCCGGGCGCTCTCGGCCACCGCGTTGCCCTCGGCCAGCAAGGGCCGGAGACCGGCCCAGGCGCCGCGGACGTCCTCCAGTCCCAGCCGCGCGTTGGGGAAGAGCGCGTTGGCGGAGCGGAGCAGGTAGACGCAATCCTGATCGGTGATCTCCAGCCGGTCGGGCGCTTCCTCGGTGTCGGTGTCGGTGGTGCCGATGTAGGAGAGGTCGCGCCAGGGCAGGATGAACAGCACTCGCCCATCGATCGGGCTCAGGAAGACGATGCCCTCCCGGTGATCGATCCGGCTCCGGTCCACCAGGATGTGGACCCCTTTGGTGGGCCGGAGCAGCCGCGCGGCGCCGCTGTCTTCCATCGTCCGGATCCGGTCGGCCCAGGGTCCCGCCGCATTGACCACGACGCTGGCCCGGATCGTGGCGCGGGCCCCGGTCAACCGGTCTTCGATCTGGGCGCCGACCACCCGGCCGGCGGTCCGCTCCAGCGAGAGCACCGAGGCGTAATTGGCGACCAGCGCGCCGTGGTCGATAGCGGAGCGGGCGGTCGCCACCACCAGGCGGGCGTCGTCGCACTGCGCGTCGTAGAAGCGGGCCCCGCCCTTGAGCCCCCGCTCCCGCAGCATCGGCTCGGCCTCCAGCACCGCGCGCTTGCCGAGCATGCGGTGCATCCGCACATTCCGGAACAGGGCGAGGAGATCGTAGAGCCACATCCCGGCGGTCAGCCGCCACAAGGACAGCCGGTCTCCTCGATGCACCGGAAACAGGAACGGCAGGGGCCAGACCAGGTGGGGCGCGATCCGGAGCAGGATACGCCGCTCCCGGTTGGCGTCGAGCACCAGGCGCAGGCTGCCGGTCTCGAGGTAGCGCAGGCCCCCGTGGACCAGCCGGCTGGATCGCGAGCTGGTCCCGGATCCCAGGTCGTTCTGGTCCACCATCACCGTCCGGAGTCCCCGCATCGCCGCGTCGCGGGCGACACCGGCGCCGGTGATGCCTCCGCCGATCACCAGGATGTCGGCCGGCTCCGCCGCGAGCTGCTCGAGCGTCGCCCGCTGTGAGGACAGTCGCCCTTGACCATGCCCCCCGTCTCGCGTCTCACGCGGCCCAGCACCTGGTTTCTGTGGCACGGTCATCGGCTCGGTCCCGGGTCGCGGGTCCTGGATCTGGCGTGCGGCGAGGGCCGCCACAGTCTGGCCGCCGCTACGCGCGGCGCGCGGGTGACGGCGATCGACCGGGACGAGGCCCGGCTGGCGGCAGGGCGCGAGCGCGCCGAGTCCCAGGGGCTGTCCATCGAGTGGATGGCCGCGGACCTGGAAGAGACCTGGCCCCCGCTCCCCGCTTTTGATGCGGTTCTGATGTTCAATTATCTTGACCGGGCCAAGATGCCCCAGATGATCGAGCTGGTCGAGCCTGGCGGTATCCTGATGATGGAGACGTTCCTGAGCACCCAGCGCGAGCTCGGCTGGGGTCCTACCTCCGACGATCACCTGCTCCATCCCGGCGAGCTGGCCCGGTTGGTCGCGCCGCTCGCGGTCCTGCACGGCCGCGAGGTGATCGAGGCGGTCGATGCCGAGCGGTGGCGGGCGGTGGCGAGCGTCCTGGCTGTAAAGAAGTAAGCCTCCCTCTCACCCGGAGCAACATGCCAGAATCCCGACCCGGCCGTCGGGTCGCCATCGTGGCCGGGGTGCGGACGCCCTTCCTCAAGAGCGGCACCGCGTTCGCCGACGTCTCCGCCGTGGCCCTGGCCCGGCATGCCGCCCGCGAGCTGCTCTTCCGGAGCGAGATCGACGGGCGGGAAGTCGATGAAGTGATCTTCAGCCAGGTGGTCCCGTCGGTGCTCGCGCCCAACGTGGGGCGCGAGGTGAGTCTCCTCCCCCAGCTCCTCCCCAGCGTTCCGGCCTACACCTTGAACCGCGCCTGCGCCTCCTCCGCCCAGGCCATCAGCAACGCCGCCGACCAGATCGCCCTCGGCCATGCGGACACCATCCTCGCCGGCGGCGTCGAGTCGCTGTCCGACCTCCCGATCCTCCACTCCCGCCGCTTCAGCCGGGTGCTGGTCAACGCCAGCCGGGCCAGAAGCGTCGGCGGGCGGGTGGCGGCCTTCGGACGCACCCGCCCCCGCGACTTGATCCCGGTGACGCCCGCGATCGCCGAGCCTTCGACCGGCGAGTCGATGGGTCAGTCGGCCGAGAAGATGGCGAAAGAGAACGGGATCAGCCGCGAGGCGCAGGACGAGCTCGCGCTGCGGAGCCATCTGCGCGCCGCCGCCGCGACCGCCGACGGCCGGCTGACCGCGGAGATCGCGCCCTGGTTCGGCGGCGCGCGCATGGATCAGCCGGTCGCGAGCGACAACGGTATCCGGGCCGACTCGTCGCTGGAGGCGCTGGCCGGGCTGCGTCCGGTCTTCGACCGCCGCTACGGGTCGGTCACCGCCGGCAATTCCTCGCCGCTCACCGACGGCGCCGCCGCGGTGCTCCTCATGGCGGAGGAGAAGGCGGCCGCGCTGGGCTACCGGCCGCTGGCTTACCTGCGGAGCTATGCCGTCGCGGCGGTGGATCCGGGGTGGCAGCTGCTGATGGGCCCGGTCTATGCCGTGCCGAAGGCGCTGGACCGCGCCGGCCTCAAGTGGAGCGACATCGGGTTGTTCGAGATCCACGAAGCGTTCGCCGCCCAGGTGCTCTCCAACATCCAGGCCTGGGGCTCGCAGGCCTGGGCCGACCGGTTGGGACTGCCCGAACCCGTGGGCGAGGTCGATTGGGACCGCAGCAACGTGCTGGGCGGCTCCATCGCGATCGGGCACCCCTTTGCCGCCACCGGCGCCCGGCTGGTGACCACCCTGGCGAACGAGATGGGCCGGCGCGGAGTCCAGTACGGGCTGGTCTCGATCTGCGCCCAGGGAGGCATGGGGTACGCGATGGTGCTGGAGCGGGACGCCTAAGCATGTCCGCCTTCACCACCGAGATTCAGGACTCCATCGCGGTCGTCATCTTCGATCTCCCCGGCGAGCCGGTCAACAAGCTCACCTCCGCGGTGAAGGTGGAGTTCGAGGCGCTGCTGATCCGGCTGCGGGACGACGCCGACATCCGCGGGGCGGTGCTGATCTCCGGCAAGCCCGACACCTTCATCGCCGGCGCGGACATCGACGAGTTCACCAAGCTCACCACCCAGGCCGAAGCCGAGCGGCTGAGCTTCGAGGGCCAGGAGATGGTGAGCCGGGTGGAGACCCTGCCCAAGCCGGTCGTGGCGGCGATCCATGGCGCCTGCCTCGGCGGCGGACTGGAGCTGGCGCTCGCCTGCCACTACCGCATCGCGACCGACCATTCCAAGACCCAGCTCGGCCTACCCGAAGTGCAGCTCGGCCTGATCCCGGGGGCCGGAGGTTCCCAGCGCCTGCCGCGGCTCATTGGCCTTCGCGCGTCGCTCGACATGATTCTCACCGGCAAGAGCGAGCGGGCCGCCAAGGCGCTGCGGCTCGGGCTGGTGGATGAGGTCGTGCCCCGGAGCATCCTGCGGCGCACGGCGGTGGATGCGGCGTCGCGGCTGGTGCGCGAGGGTTTGCCCCGGCGGACCCCGCCCGCCGGACTCTCCGGCTACTTCCTCGACCGCACCCCGGCCGGCCGGCGGCTGGTCTATCGCAACGCGAAGGCCCAGGTCCTCCAGCGGACCGGCGGCCACTATCCCGCGCCGCTCGCCGCGCTGGAGACCGTCCGGGTCGGACTGGAGCACGGAATCACCGCCGGCCTCGCCGAGGAGCACCACGCGTTCGGCCAGCTCGCGGTGGGCGAGGTGTCCCGCAAGCTGGTGCAGATCTTCTTCGCCACGAACGCGCTCAAGAAGGACGACGGCATTCCCGCCGGCGCCGCCAACCCGAGGCAGATCCGGCGGCTCGGCGTGGTGGGCTCCGGCTTCATGGGGTCGGGGATCGCGGGCACCGCGGTGCTCAACGTCGAGGTCGATACCCGGCTCAAAGACGCCGACCTCTCCCGGGTGGGGAAGGGACTCGGCGCCGCGGCCGCGATTCTCACCGACCGGCTCAAGCGCCGCCGGCTGACCCGCCCGCAGCACGAGCGCCTCACCGCGCTGCTCTCGGGGGGCGACACCTACAGCGGCTTCCGCCGCGCCGACCTGGTCATCGAAGCGGTCTTCGAGGAGCTGTCCCTCAAGCGGAAGGTGCTGGCCGAAGTGGAAGCGGCGACCCGCCCCGAGGCGATCTTCGCCAGCAACACCTCCACCATCCCGATCCACGAGATCGCCGCCAACGCGCAGCGCCCGGAGCGGGTGCTGGGCATGCACTTCTTCTCCCCGGTGGAGAAGATGCCCCTCCTGGAAGTGATCCCCACCGATCTGACCGCGCCCGAGGCGATCGTCACCGCCGTGCGGTTCGGCCGCCGGATGGGCAAGACGGTCATCGTCGTCGCCGACCGGCCGGGATTCTGGGTGAACCGCATCCTGTCGCCCTATCTCAGCGAGGCGGGGCTCCTGGTGGCGGAAGGCGTGCCCATCGACCTGATCGACGGCACCGCGACGGCCTGGGGCTTCCCGGTGGGACCGGTGGCGCTGCTGGACGAAATCGGGCTCGACGTGGCCCACAAGGCCGCCGAGACGATGCAGGCGGCCTTCGGCGAACGGATGAAAGGGAGCACGGCGCTCGACAAGATGCTCGCGGCGGGCCGCCTGGGCCGGAAGAACGGCCGCGGCTTCTACCGCTACCGCAACAGCCACAAGCGGGGCCCCGACCCATCGGTGCAGAGCGTGCTCGGCATCCGCCGAACCGAGGGCGTCGCCGCGGAGCTGGTGGAGCGGCGGCTGTTCTACGCCATGCTGAACGAGGCCGCGGCGGCATGCGCGGAAGACGTTGTCCGGTCCGCCCGCGACGGCGACATTGGCGCCATCTACGGGATCGGCTTCCCCGCCTTCCGCGGCGGACCGCTGCGGCTCATCGACGACCTTGGCGCCTCCCGCGTCGTCTCCACCCTGCACGAGCTGGAAGACCAGTACGGGGAGCGGTTCCGCCCCGCGCCGGCGCTGGCGGAGATGGCCCGCCAGGGCGGGCGATTCTATCCCGCATGACCGGCTTCCTCCGGCTGCTGCTGCTGTTCCTCGTCTGCTATCTCCTGATCCTGGTGGTGCTGCGGCTCGGCGAGTCGAGGCTGCTCTACGTGCCCGGCGGCAACCGGACTCTGCTGCCGCCTCCGCCGGACCTGCATCTCGACGTCCGCAAGGCGACCGTCACCGCCGGGGACGGCGTCCGGCTGGCGAGCTGGGTCATGCCGTCCGGTGACGGCTCGGGTTCCTGGCTCCTGATCTGCCACGGCAACGCGGGGAACATCTCCGAGGCCGGACGGCCGCTGCACTACGCCGGGCTCCGCGACCTGGGCCTCAGCCTCTTCGCCTTCGACTACCGGGGTTACGGCGAGAGCGAAGGCGTTCCGAGCGAGAAGGGGCTCTACCGCGACGCCGACGCGGCCTACCGCTACCTGCGCGACACCGTCGGCGTCCCACCCGAGCGGATCGTGCTGTTCGGCCATTCGCTCGGCTCCGCGGTCGCGGTGGAGCTGGCGAGCCGGGTGCCGGCCGCGGGCCTGATCCTCGACGGCGCGCTGACCTCGGTGGTGGAGCGGGCCCAGGAGATGTTCCCCTACGCCCCGGTGCGCTGGATCGCGGCCAGCCGGTTTCCCTCGATCGATCGGGTCGGCGGCCTCACCCTGCCGAAGCTGTTCCTCCACGCCCGGGCGGACGAGGTGATCCCCTTCGCCCACGGGCGTCGGCTGTTCGAGGCGGCGGCGGAGCCCAAGGAGTTCGTGGCCCTCCGCGGTGGGCACGGCGATGCCTTCGAGGTCGATTCGGCCGCCTACTTCGGGGCGGTCGGCCGGTTCGTGGCCGGACTGCGAGGCCGCTAGCCGGAACCGGGAGTACCTTTCCTGGGTGACGACGCACCTCCCGGAGCCGGCCGAGCTGGGCGTGCTCGCGGACCGGTACCGTCTCGAGGAGGAGATCGGCCGCGGCGGCGCCTCGACGGTGTATCTGGCGGAGGACCTGAAGCACGGCCGCAAGGTCGCCATCAAGGTCCTCCGGCCGATGCCGGGCGGGAGCTACGAGCCGCAGCGGTTCCTCCGCGAGATCCGGATCGCCGCCCGCCTGGCCCATCCCCAGATCCTGCCCCTGCACGACTCCGGTGAGATCGAGCCCCAGCGTCCCGGCGCCCCCCGGCTGCTGTATTTCGTGATGCCGTACGCCGGCTGCGAGAGCCTGCGGAACCGGCTCGCGCGCGACGGACAGCTCCCGGTCGATGTGGCGCTCCGGATCACCCGCGCGGTCGCGGCGGCGCTGAGCTACGCCCACCGGCACGGCGTGATCCACCGCGACATCAAGCCCGAGAACATCCTGCTTCAGGAAGGCGAGCCGGTCGTCGCCGACTTCGGGGTCGCCACCGCGATCTCCGCGGCCGGAGGCGACAGCGTCTATGTCACCGACCACGGCTTCGCGGTCGGGACGCCGGCCTATATGAGTCCCGAGCAGGCGACCGCGGAGCCGGGCCTCGACGGCCGCAGCGACCAGTACAGCCTGGCCTGCGTGCTCTACGAGATGCTGGCCGGCGAGCCGCCGTTCCCCGGCACCGGCGCCCGCGCGACGATGGCGCGCCACGCGATCGAGGCGCCGGCCTCCATCCGCACCCGCCGACCCAACGTCCCGGCCGCGATCGAGCGCGCTCTGGCCCGCGCCTTGGCCAAGGAGCCCGGCGAGCGATACGCCGCGATCGCCGAGTTCGCCGACGCGCTGGTCTCCCCGGTCCCGGAGATCTTCGCGGCCGCGGCGCCGGGCACCGCCCGGGAGGCCCGGACCATCGCGGTGCTCCCGTTCGTCAATGCCAGCGGCGATTCGGAGAACGAGTACCTGAGCGACGGCATCACCGACGAGCTGATCCACGCGCTCGGCCAGGTCGAAGGTCTCAACGTGGCGTCCCGCACCTCGGTGTTCGCCCTCAAAGGTCTCAAGGAGGACGTGCGGAACCTGGGCGCCAGGCTGGGGGTGTCCGCCGTGCTGGAAGGGACCGTGCGACGGGCGGGCAACCGGCTCCGGATCACTGCCCAGCTCTCGGGCGTGGCCGAGGGCCGGACCCTCTGGTCGCAGCGCTACGACCGCGAGCTCAAGGACGTGTTCGAGATCCAGGACGAGATCGCCCAGACCATCGTGACCACGCTCCGCTCCACGCTGCTGCGCGATCTGGGGAACGCACCCCCGGTCCGCTACACCGCGAACCTCACCGCCTATCACCTGTACCTGAAGGGCCGCTACTGGTGGAACCGGCGGACCCAGTCGGCCATCGCGGAGGGGATCAAGTACTTCGAGCGCGCCATCGAAGAGGACGCGGGCTACGCGCTCGCCTATACCGGGCTCTCCGACTCCTATGCCCTCCAGGTCGATTACCGCGGCGCCCCGGTGCGGGAGGGGATGGAGCGCGCCCGGGAGCTGGCGCGCCGCGCGCTGGAGCTGGACGACAGCCTGGCCGAGGCGCACACCTCCCTCGCCTGGGTGACCTTCATCCACGACTGGGACTGGCCCGCGGCAGCCGCGCAGTTCCGCCGGGCGATCGAGCTGAACCCGTCGTATTCCGTGGCCCGGCAGTGGCACTCCTGGCTCCTCACCGCCATGGGCCGCACCGAGGACGCGCTGGCCGAGGGAAGGATGGCCGTGGAGCTGGACCCGGCGTCGGTGTCGATCCGCCGGAGCATGGGCTGGCTGCACTACTACGCCCGGCAGCCGAAGGAAGCGCTGGAGCACCTGCGCCGCGCCCTGGCGATGAATCCGACGGCGGAGGAGAACCACCGGCTCCTGGGTCTCGCCTACCTCCAGCTCGGACTTTACGACGAGTCGGCCGCGGCCTTCCGTGAGGCGGCGGCCAGCTCGGAGAGCCCGGCGCTCGCCACCGCGGGACTGGGCGTGGTGGCGCTGGCGCGGGGCCGGACGACCGACGGGAAGGGGATCCTGGACGGACTGTACGCCGAATCGCGCGAGCGCTACGTGAATCCGGTCGCCTTCGTGTTGCTGCACGCCGCGATGGGGGAGACCGACCGCGCCTTCGAATGGCTCGACCGCGCCGCGGAAGACCGGCGGGGGTGGCTGGCCTACCTCAAAGTCGAGCCGTTGCTGGATCCGTTGCGGGGCGACCCGCGGTTCGGGAGGCTGCTGGAGCGGATGCGGCTGGCCTGATCAGCGGCCGCGCGCCTCCCGGCGGAACGCCGAGGGAGACACGCCGGTGCGGCGGCGGAAGACGTTGGAAAAGTGGCTCTGGTCGGCGAACCCCGCGCTCAGCGCGATCTCGGCAAGGGGCAGGTCGCCCGAGACCAGCTGCTCCGCGGCGCGCTCGATTCGCAGGCGCCGGAGATATTCGCCCACGGTGCAGCCGAAGGTCCGGCGAAAGGCCCGAGCCAGTGTCACCGGGTGGACCCCGACCGCCTCGGCCAGCTCGGTGAGAGTGGGTCGCGAGGTGATGTCGGCGTGCAGCAGGTCGCGGGCCTCACCGACCCAGGGCGCGCTGCCGAGCGGGAGCCGCTCGCTCCGCCGGCGCGACACCGCGGCGAGCAGCTCCAGCAGCAGCCCTTCGATCGCCAGCGGGGCCGCGTCGTCCATCCGCTGCAGCTCCTGGTGGACCCGGCGGGCGATCGCCGCCGGCATGCCGCCGTGGAGGGCCACCCGCTCGTCCAGCACCGAGGCGTGGCTGCGGATCGAGCGCGCGCGGTCCAGGTCGAACTCGACCAGCAGGCCGCGGGCGTCGCCCCGGTCGAAGGAGTCGCAGTGCTGTTCGCCCGCCGGCATGACCTTGAGGGTCTCGGGCGTGCAGGTGAGCCGCTCGCCGCCGGAGGTCTCGGTGAACGCTCCCTGGAGCACGAAGCAGAGGGTCGGGCCTTCGTGATGGTGCCATGGGAGGCTACTCCCGGCGCTGTGGATCCCCTCGGTGAGGGTGAATCCGGCGACCCGGGCGCTCCTCAGCTTGGTCGGTCCGGCCGGCGGAGGTCGCCTGCGAACCATCGGATGCTCCTCGCTCGGTGCATTATGAAAAATGAAGCGACACACTAGCACGGTACAAAACCGCCCGAGATTTCCAAGACCTGCCTCGGGATTGCCACCTATCTATGAGACGTACGACGACATTCCAATCTGCACCATCTGGTTTAGGGAGGCTGGGTATGTGGTTCCGACGTCTGATCCTAGTGGCCGGGGCCGTCGCCGCTACGGCCTGCGGAGGCGATGGCGACGGGGGCAATGGCCCCGGCGGCGGCGATGGGGATCCCGATGACCAGGTCACGGTGCGCAACAACAACTTCTCGCCCAGCGCGCTCAACGCCGCCCCGGGAGGGGCGATCACCTGGATCTGGGCAGCGGGGTCGAGCGATCACAACGTGACGTTCGATGACGGCCCGGCATCGCCGACGCAGTCGTCGGGCACCTTCAGTCGGACGTTCGCCGCAGCGGGAAGTTATCCCTATCACTGCACCATCCACGGTCCGGCCATGAACGGCGCCATCACCGTCGCCGCCTCGGCGCCGGGGTCGGGCGGCGGGGGTGGCGGCGGCGGCGGCTACGACTACTGAGATGCCGGCCGCGTCAGGCGGAGCGGCTCAGCAGTCGCACCACCGCTTTCTCTTTGGCGGATAGGCCGCCCGCCGCGGCGGCTTTTGCGTTCCCGTTGCCCAGCCCTTCCAGCATCGTCCCCGCCTGGTAGGACTCGAACACGGCGGGGTGCACGTAGTACTTCCGGCACACCGCCCGGGTGTTGTTGAGCTGGTCGGCCACCTGATCGATCGCGCTCAGGATCGCCGATTTCGCCTCCTTCTCCGTGGGCGAGGGCCCCAGCTCGGTCAGCGCATCCACCGCCAGGATGGTTCCCGCCCAGGTGCGGAAGTCCTTCGCCGTAAAGTCCTCGCCGGTGATCTCCCGGAGATACCCGTTCACGTCGCCCGAGTCGATGGTCTGCCGCCCGCCGTCCTCCTCGTACTGGAACAAGGTCTCACCCGGGAGCGCCCGGCAGCGGGCGATGATCCGTGCCAGCCGCTTGTCGGTGAGCTCGACCTCGTGGGTCTTCCCGCTCTTGCCCCGGAACTGGAAGGTGAGCCGCGACCCGGAGATCTCCACGTGATGGTCCTTGAGCGTGGTGAGTCCGAACGACTTGTTGGCCCGGGCGTATTCCTCGTTCCCCACCCGGATGCCGGTGCACTCGAGCAGCTGCACCACCGTGGCGAGGACCTTCTCCCGGTTGAGTTTGGGCTGGGACAGGTCGGCTTCGACCCGCTTGCGGATCGCCGGCAGCACCTCGCTGAAGGAGAGCATGCGGCCGAACTTGGTCTCGTCCCGTACCTCGCGCCAACGCGGGTGGTAGCGGTACTGCTTCCGCCCGCGGGCGTCGCGCCCGGTGGCTTGGATGTGCCCGTTGGGATGGGGGCAGATCCAGACGTCGGTGTAGGCGGGTGGGATGGCGAGGGCGCGGATCCGCTGGATCACCTTTCGATCGGTGATCCGCTTGCCGTCGGGGTCGATGTAGGTGAACCCGGTGCCGGCGCGCTTGCGGGCGATACCGGGGGAAGTGTCACTCACGTACCGGAGCCCGGCCGAGTGGGCCGATGCGACCGGGTCGGGGCTGGCGCTGCGCCTTCTCCCGCGGTATCGGCTGGGCATGGCCGCATGATACGCCGGGATGGTCGCGGGCAACGGTGAGGGGAGTCACAGGGGATGACAGGCGGGCAGTCGGGCGGACGGGCAGTGTGGCAGCGAGGGCCGACGTAGCGGCAGGACGCATGCGCTCTTGGCATTTACTCGACTGCCCGCTGCCCGTCCGCCCGCCTGCCCGCCTTCTTACCCATTGCCATGCATAAACTTTCACGCCGCCCCCCGCCCTACACAGCACCCCATCCCTCCCGCTACCTTGTTCAGCGTTTTCCCACCACCGAGGCCGCGATTGTGATCATGCGTCAGGGTCTGCTCTGGCTCTCCGAGCGACGGGGCATCTTCAATTTCGTTCGCCGGAACGGGCTGGCGCGGAAGTTCGCGTCGCGGTTTGTGGCGGGGGAGACGATCGAGACCGGCGTGCAGGCCGCCAGGGATCTGGCGGCGAAGGGGATCACCCCCTCGCTCGATCTCCTGGGCGAGAGCGTCACGGCCGAGGCCGAGGCGGTGGGGGCGAGGGACATGTACCTCCAGATGCTCGACCGCATGGCGGCGAGCGGCGTGGAGGTCAACGTCTCGGTCAAGCTCACCCAGATGGGCCTCGACATCGGCGAATCGCTCTGCCGGGACAACATGGTCCGCATCCTCGACAAGGCGAAGGCGCTCGGCGGCTTCGTCCGGCTCGACATGGAGGGATCGGACTACACCCAGCGGACCCTCGACTTCTTCGTCCAGTACCTGTTCCAGTCCTATGGCGCCCACTGCGGCGTCGTCATCCAGTCCATGCTCCGGCGCTCCGAGCGGGATGTCGAGGACATGGTCGCGCTCGGCGCGCGGGTGCGGCTCTGCAAGGGCGCCTATCTGGAGCCGCCGGCGGTCGCCTTCCCCGACAAGGCGGACGTGGATCGCAACTACGTGAAGCTGATGCAGCGCCTGCTCACGGCCGGGAACTACCCCGGTCTCGCCACCCACGACGAGGCAATCATCAAGACCGGGCGGGAGTTCGTGGGGCGGGAGCGGATCGGCAACGAGCGGTTCGAGTTCCAGATGCTGTACGGGGTCCGCCGGGATCTCCAGGTCAAGCTGCGGCGGGCGGGACACAACCTGCGGGTCTATGTCCCCTTCGGAACCCAGTGGTATCCTTACCTCATGCGACGGTTGGCGGAGCGTCCCGCCAACATCGCGTTCCTCCTCGGCAACATGATCAAGGAATCGATCCCCGGACGGTGAGCGAGTTCACGTTGGGCGGGTACATGCAGAAGCATGACCGCGCGGCCGCGTTCGGCGGCAGCGACGGCCACGCCTACTCGGTCGCCGTGTATATCGACGACGAGCCCGACGTGCGCGGCCTCTACGGGGGGTCCCTGCTCTTCGTGCGCTGGTCGCCCGGGGGGGAACGGCCCGTCGGGCACGTGGAGACCGAGCCGCTGGCTTGGGGTCACACCCCCGAGGAGGCGACCGCGCGGCTCGGCGCGCTCTCGCTCTACGACGTGAAGACCGCGCTCGACGAGGCGATCGCCCGGGCGCCCGCGGAGTGGTGACCGCGATCCTCGGCACGGTGTTGGAGCGCGACGGGTCGGCGTACCGGGTGAACGCCAACGGAACCGAGGTCCGCGCCGTGCTCCGCGGCAAGGTGAAGCTCGCTACGCCGAAGGTGGTGGTGGGCGACGTCGTCCGGCTGGAGGCGGACCCCGGAGGCGAGCTGCACGGCATCGTCGGCGTCGAGCCCCGCCGCACCGTGCTGGAGCGCCGGGTGCCCGAGGGCCGCGGCGTGCGGCCGATCGCGGCGAACGTCGATCAGGTCTTCGTCGTCACCGCCGCCCGCTCACCCGACCCCATTCCCCAGCTGATCGATCGCCTGCTGGTGCTGGCCGAGGTCGACGGCATCGCCGCCGCCGTGGTGCTGAACAAGATCGATCTGGACCCCGCCTCGGCGCTGGCGGACCGGTGCCGGCAGGCGGGATATCCGGTGCACCCGACGAGCGTAAAGACGGGCGAAGGGATCGAGAACCTGCGCCTGGAGCTGGCGGGTCGGGCCACCGTGGTCACCGGTCCCTCGGGAGTGGGGAAGTCCAGCCTGCTGAACGCGGTGCAGCCGGGTCTCCAACTTCGCACCGGCGAGGTGAGCCGGCGGATCCGCCGGGGTCGCAATATCACGGTCTCCTCGGTCATGCACCCGCTCACCTCCGGCGGCTACCTGGTCGATACGCCGGGGTTCAGCGAAGTCGGGATGTGGGGGATCGACCCGCGGGAGCTGGCGGACTGCTTTCCGGAGTTCCGTCCCTTCATCGGCGACTGCCGCTTCGGGGATTGCCGACACCGGCGGGAGCCGGGCTGCCGGGTGTTGGAGGCGATGACCGGCGGCACGATCGCGCCGGACCGGCACCAGAGCTATCTGGCGCTGCTTGAGGAGTTGGAAGCGCAACCGCGGGATTGGGAGTAGGAGAGGCTTGTCACCCTGAGCATCGCGAAGGGGACCATCCCGAGCTTGGCCCCCTTCACTTCGTTCAGGGTGACAATCGCTTCTTCCATCGATCCCGATCTCGCGTCTCCACCTTCTCCATCATCCGGTCGAACGCCGTCTGGAGATCGATCCCCTCCCGGTTCGCCATGCAGATCAGCACGAAGAGGATGTCCGCCATCTCCATCGCCAGATCGCCCTCCGGCTCGTCCTTCTTCTTGGTCTTCTGGCCGAAGCGGTGGTTGATCTCCCGGGCCAGCTCCCCAACCTCCTCGGTCAACCGCGCGAGGTTGGTCAGGGGCTGGAAGTAGCCCTCCTCGAACTGGCTGACCCACTGGTGGACCCGCTGCTGGGCATCGGACAGGCTCATCGGGATTCCAGGGCCTGGATCAGCGCGCGCATGAACTGCGGCAGGTCGGCCGGGGTGCGGGACGAGATGAGGTTGCCATCGACCACGACCGGACTGTCCTCCCACAGCATCCCGGCGTTCACCAGGTCGTCTTTGATGGCGCCGACGCTGGTCCCCCGCTTGCCCCGGACGATCCCCGCGGAGATCGGCACCCAGCCGGCGTGGCAGATGAACGCGACCGGCTTGCCCGCCTGAAAGATCTCCCGGGTGAGCTGGAGCAGCTTGGGGGAGCGCCGCATGATGTCCGGCGCGTAGCCGCCGGGGATCACCAGGCCGTCGAAGTCGGCCGCGGAGAGGTCATCTACGTTGGCATCCACGGTGAGCGGGTAGCCACGCTTCCCCTGGTAGTGTTTCTCCCCCGTTCCGGCGACCACGGTCCGGCTGCCCTCTTCCTCCAGCCGGATCTTGGGGTACCAGAGCTCCAGGTCCTCGTAGAGAGGGCCGGCGAAGAAGAGGACGGTTTTGTCAGAAAGGCTCATGCGACCGGTCCGATCAGGAGAAGCGGGAAAGGTGAAAAGTGAAAGGTAAAAGGGGGCGACCTCTCGTTCTCCTTTTCCCTTTCACTTTTCCCGCCCTCTCTTTACGCCGTAGTGGTAAGGCTACACCTTCTACCAGCCTATGTCGGATATCCGTCCCCGCGAGCGCATCCTGGCCAATCTGGAGGCGATCTACCGTGAGTCGTACGACCGGGCCAAGACCCTGGGCGACGAGGGCCGGATGATCGATCTGGAGAGCGCCTATATGCGCGACCAGCTCATGCTGGAGATCCTGCTCGACATCCGCGATCTCTTCGCGGTCTCCCCCGCCGCCCCGGCCTCGGGCGGCAGCGCGCTGGAGAAGCTCGAGGCCCTCCGCAGGCTCACCAGACTCCGCTGAGAGGCTCGATGCCGTACGCCGCCGCCATTCGCCGGCTCGCGCTCGTCGCGATCGCCGGAATGATCTCCTGCCGGGCCACCCCGGAGACCGGCCCGGCCGATCTCGTGGTCTATGGCCGGGTCTGGACCGGTGACTCCGCCCGCCCCTGGGCCGGCGCGGTCGCGGTCTCGGGAGACACCGTCTCGGCGGTGGGCGATAGCGCGGAGATCGCCGCCCTTGCCGGCCCCGAGACCAAGGTGCTCGCCAATCCGGGCGGACTGGTGACGCCGGGGTTCATGGACGGGCACCTGCACTTCATCGACGGCGGCTTCCAGCTCGCGAGCGTGGATCTGCGGCCCGCCAACTCGCCACGGGAGTTCATCGAGCGGCTGGCCGCCTACATCTCCGAGCGGAAGCCGGGGGAATGGATCATCGGAGGCGACTGGGACCACGAGCGCTGGCCGGGCGCCCCACTGCCGCGGAAGGACTGGATCGACTCGGTTACCCCGGACAACCCGGTGCTGCTCTACCGGCTGGACGGACACATGGCGCTGGCCAACAGTGCCGCGCTCCGGCTGGCGAAGGTCGACCGTTCGACGAAGGACATACCCGGCGGAGTCATCGTGCGCGATCGCCGCACCGGAGAGCCGACGGGCATCCTCAAGGACGAGGCGATGGGGCCGGTGCAGGCCGTGATTCCCGAGCCCACCGCTCAGCAGCTGGACGCGGCGCTCAAGCGCGCGCTGGAGTTCGCCGCATCCAAGGGGGTCACCGGATTCGCCCACGTGAGCGTCCCGCTGCCTCAGCTGGGCGCCTACCTCCGGGCGAAATCGGCAGGCACCCTCACCGCCCGAGCCGCGCTCTACTTTCCCCTCTCCACCTGGAAGCAGGTGGCCGACACGGTCGACCGCTTGGGCCGGGGCGACGACTGGGTGTGGATCGGTGGGGTGAAGGGCTATATGGACGGGTCGCTTGGCTCTACCACCGCGCTCTTCTACCAACCGTACGAGGACGATCCCTCGACTTCCGGAGTGCTCACCACGCCCGAGGACTCGATGCGCGCCTGGATCGGCGGCGCCGATTCCGCCGGACTCCAGGTGGTGGTCCACGCGATCGGGGAGAAGGCCAACGGCCTGCTGCTCCAGATCTTCGACAGCGTCTCCCGGGCCCACGGCACCCGCGACCGCCGCTTCCGGGTGGAGCACGCCCAGCACCTTCGCCGGGAGGACATCGGGCGCTTCGGCCAGCTCGGCGTGATCGCCTCGATGCAGCCGTACCACGTGATCGACGACGGCCGCTGGGCCCAGAAGCGGATCGGGGCCGAGCGGATCAAGACGACGTACGCGTTCCGCTCGCTGCTGGACCAGAACGCGGTCCTTGCGTTCGGGTCAGACTGGACCGTGGCACCCGTCGATCCCATCATCGGCATCTACGCCGCCGTCACCCGCCGAACCCTGGACGGCAAGAACCCGGGCGGCTGGATCCCGGACCAGGAGATCTCCGTCGAGGAGGCTCTCCGGGCCTACACCTGGGGAAACGCCTACGGTGTGTTCGCCGAGGACCGGCGGGGTAGGCTGATGCCGGGGTACCTGGCCGACCTGGTGTTGCTGGACCGCGATCTCACCAAGATCCCACAGGAGGAGATCGAGCAAGCAGTGGTTGAGGCCACGGTTGTGGGTGGTCGGGTCGTATACAGCGCCAATCGGTAACTGCTGTATGAATGCCTGACACCGGCAGTTTATTCCGGCTTGACCACAACCGGTCCCGATCCCATCTTCGAGCGATCCCCGTCACCAGTATATCCCAGTCCTCCGGAGGCGCATTGCCGCTTCGCGGTTGGATCGGTACGCCGATCGTCGCGTTCCAGTTGTGTGTCGTTGCCGCTCGTCCTCTCGATCTCTCAGCCCAACTCGCCAGCGCCGTCGGCACCCAGCCGGCGGTCGCTGGCAGTGACGCATCGTACGACGTCGTCTTCGATGAGCTGATGCAGATGTCACCCCGGTCAGACCGGGTGGCGGAGGTGTCGAACCTCACCATCCGGCGGGATGCGGGGCGATTCACCCTCCAGGCCGGACGGGTTCAGTTGCTGACCGGGGTCGGCGGCCGAACGGTGGGAGCCGTATTCCGGGGCAAGGGGGTGTTCTCCTTTGTGCCGGCGAACCGGATCGAGCGGGAACGGCTTCGGCGGCTGGAGAAGGCGGACTCGCTGGAGACATCATTCACCGAGCTGCTCCTGGTCTTCGCGGACAGTACGCTGGAGGAGCTGGATGCCAGCCTCGACTTCACCTCCGCGGCCGCTGGCGGCGGGGAAGCCGGCGTGGTGCGTCAGGGGCTCGAGCTTCTGGCGGATCAGGACAGCCGCACGTTCGAGCCCGACCTGATGGCGGCGTTCCTCAACGGCGAGCGAAGCGAGCTGTTCTACGCCCACATCAAGCGCAGTGCCGGCGGGCCGCTGATGTTCATGCTGAATCCGAACGAGTTCGAGGGGGTGCGCCTCCTCAGCAAGATTCGGCGGCGTGGCTACGACAGGCGGGCCGAAGTGGTCACCCAATTCCCGCTGGCAGGCCGAGCGCACCTCGGACCGCAGCGGGGCGAGCGCCACGGCCAGGCGGACATCCGCAGCTACGTGATCGACGCCACGCTGCTTCCCAGCGCCAGCTCCGAGATCGGCTTCGTCGCGTCGGCGGTGGTGGAGATCGTCGCCGACACGGCGATGGGTCCTTGGGTTGCCTTCGAACTTTTCGAAAAGCTGCGGGTGGACTCGGCCCGTTGGGACGGCGGCGAACGCGCGACCGTGGTCCGGGGCAAGGAGAGCCCGCTGCTATGGGTGCAGCTCGACCGACAGATCCAGCCGGGCGAGGTGCGCACCATGCGGCTCTACTACCGAGGCGACCTGATCGACCGATATGGCGATTCCTTCTTCATCAAGTCCTCGGCGGCGTGGTATCCGCGGTCGCTGGAAGGGCGGAGCTTGGCCAAGTTCGACCTGAGCTTCACGACAGGGATCCGATATCTCCTCGCAAGCGTGGGCGACCGGGTGGACTCGACCGCTTCCGGGCGGACCGTACGAACCCGCTGGGTGACTAAAGGCCCGATCCGGAACGCGTCGTTCAATCTGGGGCTGTTCAAGGGGCATGAGGTCCAGGAGCCTGGCGCGCCTGCAGTCACGGTCCTGGGGTCGGACGAGGGGAGGCGAAGCTGGCGCGAGCGAGTTGGTTCCGATGTCTCGAGGAGCCTCAAGTTCTTCCAGGAGGTCTACGGACGCCTGCCGATCGACCGGTTCTACGCTACCGAAATTCCGGGATATCACGGCGAGGCGTTCCCGGGCATGGTCCATCTCTCGTGGGCGACCTTCCAGGACAACCGGGACCAGGGCGAGCACGAGGTCTTCCGAGCCCACGAGGTTGCCCACCAGTGGTGGGGCATCGGGGTGGACTTCACCAGCTACCACGATCAGTGGCTGAGCGAGGGATTCTCCAATTTCTCAGGCATCTGGTATCTCCAGACTGTCAGCAACAAGAACGACAAGTACTTCGAAACGCTGCGGGGCTGGCGCTCCAGCATCCTGCTGAGAGAGGGCGAGCCGGGGCCGATCTCCCTGGGCTATCGGGTGTTCGCGACCCGGGACGACGATGTCGACGACTATTCGACGGTGGTCTACAAGAAGGGCGCGTGGGTGATGCACATGCTGCGGATCCTCATGCTCGACCTCAAGACGATGAACGAGGACCGCTTTAAAGGCATGATGAAGGATTTTTATGGCAGGTATCAGGGCCACCGGGCCTCGACCGAGGACTTCCAGCGGTTGGTCGAGCAGCACATGGGAATTGAGATGGGCTGGTTCTTCGACAACTGGGTACACGGGACGGCAATCCCTTCCTATCGCGTGGCCCATCGCACCGAGCCGGCGGAGAATGGCCAGTATCGGGTGAGACTCAAGGTGTGGCAGGCTGGGGTGCCCGAGAGCTTCGAAATGTACGTGCCGGTGACGCTCGAGCTGGGCAAGGATCAGCGCGCGCGGATGCGGGTGAAGGTCAAGGGGCCTGTTTCGGAGATCGTGCTACCACTCATGCCGGCGGAGCCAAAGAGCGTCAAGTTCAACGACCTCGAGGGCGTGCTGGCGGAAGTGAAAACCACGGCCTGGAACTGAGTTGATGCGAATCCGCGCGACCGCTGTCCTGATCGCCACATTGGCGGCCGCTTCCTCGGCGTCCGCGCAGTCGTCGTCCTACGAGGAGCTCCAGCGGTTCTCCGCCGTGCTCAATCACATCCGCGGCAACTATCCCGACTCGGTGGGCCATGCGTCGCTGGTGCGCGCGGCGATCGACGGCATGCTGCGGTCGCTCGACCCCCACAGCTGGTTCGCCTCGGCCGCGGACTACGAGCGGTTCAACGCGCTGGAGCGGGGCGAGCTCGCCGTGACCGGCATGGTGATCGAGTTCGCCGACGGGGTGCCGATCGTCCTCACCTATCTGCCCCGGAGCCCGGCGGAGAAAGCCGGAGTGCTGCCCGGCGACCGGCTGCTCCGGATCGACGCGGTCCCCGTGGCCGGCCTGACCCGCAAGTCCATCGAGCTGCGCCTGGCGGGGGAGAAGAACTCCAAGGTCGCGGTCGCGCTGGAGCGCGGCTCCCGGCTCGAGCCCGACACCTTCAGCCTCACGATCAAGCGCGCGTTCGTCGAAGCGCGATCGGTCTCGACCGTCAGGATGGTCGATCCGCAGACCGGGTACGTACGGCTGGAGCAGTTCGGGCCCGACGCCGCGGATCAGGTCGCCAAGGCCATCCGCCAGCTCAAGTCGTCCAAGGCGAAGCAGGTGGTGCTCGACCTGCGGGGGAACCCGGGCGGTCTCGTCACCGAGGCGGTGGATCTCGCGGCGATGTTCCTGCCGGGCAACACGCTGGTCCTGACGACCCGGGGGCGAAAGAAAGTCGTCAACGAGGACTACCGGACCAAGGGCTCGGGCAGCTTCGTGGATCTGCCGCTGGTGGTGCTGATCGATCACGGCAGCGCCAGTGCGTCCGAGGCGCTCGCCGGCGCGCTCCAGGATCATGACCGCGCCCTGATCGTGGGCCGTCGCAGCTTCGGCAAGGCCCTGATGCAGACGGCCTTCTTCGTCCCTTCGGGCGTCGTGCAGCTCACCGTCGGCCGGGTCTATACGCCGAGCGGCCGCTCGATTCAGCGCCGGTATCAGGGATTCGCGGTGGAGCAGTACTACGCGATGGCGGGAGGCGCGGGCGAGGAAGACGACACGGCCAAGGTGTATAAGACCGGGCGCGGCCGCGAGGTGCGCGGGGGCGGCGGCATCGCGCCCGACCTCGTCGTGCCCGAGGCGGCGGCCACGCCGGCCTGGTACAGCGTCGCGGCCGACAGCGGATACGACGACGCGGTGGCCGACAGCGTGGCCGCCACCCTGGCGGCCGATCCCGCCGGCCGGGAGGCGTGGATGGGCGACGCCTCGCAGTGGGAAGCTCGGCTGCTGCCGCCGCTGCTCAGCCGGGTGCAGACCCGTCTCGGCGTCAAGCCCAGCCCCGACAGCGCCACGTCCGCCCGGCTGGCGCGCAGGCTCGCCGCCCGAGCGGCCTTCGTGCGTTGGCCCCCGGACGGCGGCGCCGAGCTCCAGCTGCGGCACGATCCCGACGTGGGCGCCGCAGTGGCCGCCTTTCCCCGCCTGGTCACGCTGCTCGGCTCGCCGGCGGCCCGCTAGGCCGCCTCGCCCACCTCGGGGGCGCGCGACAGCGTGACCATCAGCGCGAGCGGCGCCGCCGCCAGCGCGGCGAGCGCGGTCAGCATCGAGTAGCCCCACTGCTCGACTACGACTCCGGAGATCGCTCCCGCCGACGCGCCCGCCAGTCCCATCAGCAGATCCGACAGCCCCTGGGCGGACGCCCGCAGCTCCACCGGCACCGACTCGCTCAAAAGCGTGGAGCCGGCGACCATCGTCGCCGACCAGCCGAGTCCGAGCAGCAGGAGCGCCCCGGCCAGGCTCGTCTCCCGGTGGCCCGCCGTCCCGGCGACGGCGCAGGCCGCGAGCAGGAGCGCGATCCCGACCACCACCACCGGCCGCCGGCCGAGCCGGTCGGTGAGCCAGCCGAAGACCGGCGAGAAGGCGAACATCCCGGCGATGTGGAAGCTGAGCACCAGTCCCACGATGCTCAGCGTCCGCGCCGGCCCGTGTCCGGCGGATCGGATGTGGACCGGGGTCATCGCCATCACGCCGATCATCACCGTATGCCCGACCGCCATCGCGCACACGCCGAGCCGCGCCGACCCCCGCGAGGCGACGGCCCGGAACGCGGCGCCCAGGCCGGCCGTTCGGACGTCCTGGGGATTCGCGGCCGCGTGGCCGAGGGCCGTGCGCGCCACGACGGCGGGGTCGGGGCGAAGCAGCAGGAGGAGCAGGAGGGCGGCCATCGCCAGCAGCAGCGCCGAGAAGAGGTACGGTCCGGCCAGGGTAGGGATGCCGTACGCGTCGAGCGTCGTGCCGGCGAATCCGGCCAGGCTGGGACCGACGACGGCGCCCAGGGTCGCGGCCCAGACGATCAGGGAGAGTTGCCGGCCCCGAAGCTCGGGTGGCGCCAGATCGACCGCGGCGTAGCGTGCCTGGAAGTTGGCGGCCGACGCGCCTCCGAAGAGAAAGAAGCCGGCGAACAGAAGCGGGACGGAGTTGCGCATCGCGGCGAACACGGTGACGACGCCGCCGACCGCGGCGACCAGGTAGCCCGACGCCAGGCTCAACCGACGGCCGCTCCGGTTCACGAGTGCCGTAGCGGGGATGGCGAAGAGCGCGCTCCCCACCACCATGGCGCTCTGGGCCACGCCCGAGGCGGCCACGCCCGCGACCTCCGCCGCGAGCAGTGCCCCCACCGAGCCGCCGACCGTGATGGCGACGCCGCTCACGATCTGGGTGAGGAAGAGCAGGATCAGCGTCCGGCGCTGAACGGCAGCGATGTCCATGCTTCAACATCACCTGGCCCGGGCGGCTTGGGGTAGCGCCGACACCAGGGTCACAGGGTGGCCGTAGGATGGAGGAGCCCCCTGACGAGGACGACACCGATGAACCGATGCTTATACCTGGCGCTGGCCTCCGGCATCGCCGCGTCGCTGGCCTTCGCCGGCACCGCGAGGGCCCAGGACGACTTCACGGCCGACGCCAAGCGGCTCACGGCGGCGCTCAAGCTCCACGACGGCCAGACGGTTGCGGATATCGGCGCCGGGAGCGGTGAGCTCGCGGTCGCGCTCGCGCGACAGGTGGGTCCGTCCGGGCGAGTCTATGCCACCGAGCTCGGGCAGGGCCGGCTGGAGGACATTCGCGAGGCGGCGACCGACGCCGGGCTCAAGAACGTGTCCGTGATCGAGGCGCATACCGCCCGCACCAACCTGCCAGAGCAATGCTGCGACGCGCTCGTGCTGCGGAAGGTCTATCACCACTTCGCCGATCCCGGGCCGATGAATGAGAGCATGCGGCGCTCGCTCAAGCCGGGCGGCCTGCTGGCCGTGCTCGACTTCGAGCCGGACAGCGCGGAGAGCGCCGATCCCGCCGGCCGCGACGAGGGCGACCATCACGGGGTGACCGCGGCGACCGTCGAGCGGGAGCTGACGCAGGCGGGGTTCCAGGTGGTCGACGCGGAGGATGGGTCGCGGGCCGGACGGTTCATGGTCGTGGTGCGCCGGCCGGCCGAGTAGCCGGCAGGCATTGCAGGCACGGGTCCCACCCCGCCCGCCACCGGCGCTATCTTACCTCCGACCACAGCCGCTTCAGCTACCTTGACCCCGAGCGACATGGCCACTCGCACCAGCCGCGCCCGAGCGTCGTCCAAGCTCGAAAAGCCCGATCTACTCGACATTTACCGGATCATGCTGCTGGCCCGCCGGATCGACGACAAGGAGATCCAGCTCAAGCGGCAGAACCGGATCTTCTTCCAGATCTCCGGCGCCGGCCACGAGGGCATCCTTGCGGCCGCCTCCAAGGTGTTACGTCCCACCTACGATTGGTTCTACACCTACTACCGCGACCGGGCCCTCTGCCTCGGCCTGGGCATGACCGCCACCGAGCAGCTCCTGTCCGCGGTCGGCGCCGCGGACGACCCCAACTCGGGCGGGCGGCAGATGCCGTCCCACTGGGGGCACAAGGACCTCAACATCGTCAGCGCCTCGAGCCCGACCGGCACCCAGTTCCTCCAGGCGGTCGGCTGCGCCGAGGCGTGGCTCCGCTACAGCGAGATCGAGGGGATCGAAGGGCGCGACGAGGCGATCCGGAGCGACGAGGTGGTGCTCTGCACCACCGGGGACGGCACCACTAGCGAGGGCGAGTTCTGGGAGGCGCTCAATTCCGCCTGCAATCTCAAGCTCCCGGTTGTCTTCCTGGTCGAGGACAACGGGTACGCGATCTCGGTCCCGGTGGAGGTCAACACCGCCGGGGGCTCGATCTCCAAGCTGCTGACCGGCTTCCCCGGGCTTTTCATCCAGGAGGTCGATGGCTGCGACGTCCTCGCCTCCTACGACACGATGGTGAAGGCGGTGGACTACGCCCGGTCGCGCAAGGGACCTGCGCTGGTGCACGCCCAGGTAATCCGGCCCTACAGCCATTCGCTCTCGGACGACGAGGTCCAGTACCGCACCCCGGCCGAGCGCCAGGCGGACGCGGAACGGGATCCCGTCGTCCGGTTTCCCAAGTACCTCCTGGACCAGGGCATCGCCACCCAGGCGGAGCTCGACCTGATCGTGCGCCAGGTGGAAGAGGAAGTGCAGGTCGCCGCCGACGTCGCGCTCGCCTCGCCCCAGCCGCCGACCGACTCGGTCTATCGCTACGTCTATTCGCCCGAGGTCGATCCCACCTCCGAGCAATTCGACACCGAGGACGATCCCCGGTTCACCGGCGATCCGACCACGATGGTCGATCTGCTGAACATCTGCCTCCGCGACGAGATGACCCGCGACCCGCGGATCGTCGTCTTCGGCCAGGACGTGGCCGACTGCTCCCGCGAAGAGAGCCTGAACGAGGTGAAGGGGAAGGGCGGAGTGTTCAAGGTGACCTGGGGGCTCCAGCGGGCCTTCGGCAGCGACCGGGTCTATAACTCACCGCTCGCCGAGGCCAATATCATCGGGCGGGCGATCGGCCTGGCCACCCGCGGCCTCAAGCCGGTCGTCGAGATCCAGTTCTTCGACTACATCTGGCCGGCGTACATGCAGCTCCGGAATGAGCTGGCGCTGATGCGCTGGCGGTCCAACAATGCCTTCGCCGCGCCGGTGGTGGTCCGGGTCACCTACGGCGGCTACCTGAAGGGCGGCTCGGTCTATCACAGCCAGACCGGCGCCGCGGTGTTCACCGGGGTACCGGGCTTCCGGGTCGTCTGCCCGGCCACGGCCCTCGACGCGAACGGTTTGCTCCGCACCGCGATCCGCTGCGACGATCCGGTGATGTTCCTGGAGCACAAGCACCTCTACCGGCAGACCTACAACAAGGCGCCGAACCCGGGTCCCAACTTCATGATCCCCCTGGGCAAGGCGAAGGTGGTCCGGCCCGGGACCGATCTCACGGTGGTGACGTATGGCGCGCTGGTGCAGCGCGCGCTGTGGGCGGCCAAGGAAGTGGAGGAGCAGCTCGGGGTGAGCGCCGAGGTGATCGACCTGCGATCGCTGTCGCCGGTCGATTGGGAGACGATCGGAGAGTCGGTGAAGAAGACCAACCGGGTGGTGGTGGCCTACGAGGATTCGATGTCGTGGGGCTACGGCTCGGAGATCGCCGCTCGCATCGGCCAGGACCTGTTCGCCTACCTCGATGCTCCGGTGATGCGGGTGGCGTCGGCCGACACCTTCGTCGCGTACGCGCCCGAGCTGGAAGATGTGATCCTCCCCCAGGTCGCCGACCTGCGGCGCGCCATGGAGGAGGTCACCGCCTTCTAGGTCCTACTCCGCCTTCGGCGGAGACTTCGGTGCCCGGGTCTCCGCCTCTTTCGCCAGCCGCCCGATCTCGGCCTCGTTCTGCTGGTAGAACTCCAGGTTGGCCTTGCTCACTCCCGCCTTCTGCACCACCTCCTCGGACGTCATCTTGGCGTCCTTGGTCATCGCGTGAGCCATCGCCGCCTGAAGCAACGCCCCTTGGGTCAGCACGTAGTCCCTGGGCGCCAGGCCCGACGCCGTGATGGCGCCGCGCACCTGGGGCACGCTCTCCAGCATCTTCACCTGCTCGGCCAGTGACTTCTCGCCGAACCCGTCGAGCCGCTCGCCCAGCGACGGATCCTTCGCGGCCGCGTTCGCGAGGTTGATGGTCGCGTCGAGGTACTGCTTGTACTTCGGCATCGTCAGGGTGTGGGCCTGAATCGCCTTGAGGTCGGCGTCGTCCGCGGACTGGGCCGCGGCCGACGCGGGAAACAGGGCGAGGGCGACCACCGCGATGCGGGCGGCGCCGACGCGTACCCGGCGAGAAAGATCCGGCATCTGAGGACGACTCCAGGTCATGAGATGGGGCATCGGGGGCGGGTATTCTATCCCTGGACCTCCTGAAAAGAAACCGGGGACCACATGTGCCAGTGGTCCCCGGTGCCTTATCGGCTCGCGGCGGTCGTGCCGCTGAGTACGGAAGACTGTCCTTCGCTGTTCCGCTTCCGTTCTTGTCCGCTAGCTGTGCTGGCTGTGCTGCGGTTGAAGGTGTCGGTCCATAAGCGGGCGTTCGCTCCGGGGGTACCCTGACCTCGGCGAATGCCGCGGACCCTCCTCTCGGAAGGAGTCACCTCATCGCTAAGGCCCGGGTCCAAAACTGTCAACCCGAACACCCGCCGCTCGACGATGCCATCGGGTGTCACCCTGAAAGGCGGCGCTGAGAATCCCGCGGGCAAGCCCGCGTCGTACGCGTGAACCCTTCAGCGACGACGAGGACCGCGATGCCCGAGATGCCGACCGCCCTTCGATTTGTGGGACCCTGCCTCCGCCTGGCGCTGCTGCTGGCGGCCACCGGCCCGGTCCCCGGGGCGGCCCAGGCCACCGGCGGGTTCAGCACTTCGATCGCGATGGCCACCGAAGGCGCCATCCTCGCCGTCGCGATGCCGGCCTGGCCCGCGGCGACCTACGCCGGCCGGGACGGCGACGGCGTCCCCCGTTACATCGAGCGGCCCTTTACCGAGGACGAGCGCACGCTGTTGCGCGACCACTTCGGGATCGCGGAGCCCGGCCGGCTCTACCTCTCCGACACCACCGACGGGGCGTACCTCAACTACGATACCGAGCGAGATCCCGGCGCCCGGCGGCTGGTGCGCTCCTACCGGGTGGGCGCCGAGTCGATCCGGCTGCCCGGCGAGACCTGGGAAGAGCTGGAGCAGCGGGTGGCGGCGATGCGGCCGGCCGATTTCCCGGCCTCCGCCCGGATCGCCGACACCTCGCTGGCGTCGCTCGATCCCGAGGCGCGCACGGCCTTCGAGCGAATGCTCGCCGCGGCCCGCCTCGCCGGGCACAGGGTGACGGTGGTGGAGACGCACCGCACCTCCGAGCGCCAGGCTTTTCTCATGGCCTCCGGCGGCGGTCTCACCTTCACCGCCACCTCGAAGCACTCCTCCGGCCGGGCGGTCGATATGATCGTGGGCGACGGGAACCTGAAGCACTCCCGCACCCGGGCCAGGTGGACCGCATTCCGCCGGTGGGTCACCACCTACGACGCCGGCCAGTTCCGGCTGATCGGCGCCCCGGGCGACTCCTGGGACTGGCCTCACATCGAGTTGGCCGGCCCCATGGGATACCGGTCGATCGAAGCGCTGCTGCTCGCGGCGAAGCGCGCCGCCTGGGTGGGGCCGTGATAAATTGACGGCATGACCCTGCCCGAAGCCGAACAACACCTCTCCCTGGCCCTCGAGGCGGCGGTCGCGCGGTTCGGCAGCATGGTGAGGCAGGTCGGCCGGCGGTACCGCCTGGACGAGAGCGGGCTGGACGAGGTCATGCAGGAGGTCCGGATCCGTCTTTGGCGGGCCAGGGGGACCAGTGAGCAGGTTAGCGACACCAACGCGTCTTACGTATATCGTACCGCCTCGTCGGCCGCGCTGGATGTGCTGCGCCGCCGCCGGGCCCGGCAGGCAGACCGGCACGACGCCATCGAGGACGAGGGCACCGTGGCAGTCCTGACCGGCTCCGAGCCCGACCCCCACGCCACGCTTGAAGGCTCCGAGCTCGCGGAACGAGTCGCGCGGGCGATCGACGAGATCCCGACCTCCCGGCGCCCGCCGGTCCGGATGCACCTGGCCGGTTACCCGAGAGAGGAAATCGCCAAGCTGATGGGGTGGACCGATGCCAAGACCCGGAATCTTCTCTATCGGGGCCTGGCGGACCTGAGGGAACGGTTGACCGCGGAGGGAATAGGATGGGAGACGGCCGGAGAGAACGGCTGGTGAACGACCAGCAGCTGCGCGAGATCTACTCGGGCATCATGACGTCGCGGGCGAGGCGGTCCACGCCCTGTCCGGCGCCCGAAGCGATCCTGACGCTGGTCCGCCGCGAAGGCGACGAGGACGCCCGGCTCGCCACCCTCGACCACGTGATGACCTGCGCCGAGTGCCGGGGTGAGATGGACCTGCTCCGCAGCATCGAAACGGCGGGCGCCGAAACGGCGGGCGCCGAATTGACGGGCGCTGAGGCGGCGAAGGCCGCGCGGCCGGCCCGCCGGAGCTGGCTGATTCCCGCGACGCTCGCCGCCTCCGTGGTGCTCGCGCTCGCGCTGGGACGGCTGATGCTGCCCGGCGTTCCGGAGGACGAGGTGGTGCGCTCCGGATCCGACGGCGGCGTCACCTTGCTCGCGCCGCCCCCGGAACTCCCCGCGGGATCGCCGGTGGAATTCGCCTGGCATCCGATCCCCGGCGCCACCCGCTATCGGCTGGAAGTGCTGACCGGCGGCGGGGAGGTCGCGCTGGAAGCGGAGACCGCGGACACCACCATGACGCTCCAGAGCGCCGCCACCCTGGCGCCCGGCGACTATCAGTGGTGGGTGGGAGCCGGCCCCGAAGTCCGGTCGCGGCTCCGTCCGCTCCGCCTCATCGCCCAGTAGGCTCCGGCGCAGAGCAGGACCGCCACTCCCGCGATCGTCAGCCACAACTCGCCCGGCCTGTCAGCCGGCTGCACCAGCGGCACCCGGGCCAGCGGATCGCCTACCACGGTGAAACCCGCCCACTCGCCGGGGGCGGCGCCGCGCTTGAGCGCCGCCACCTTCGCCTCCCGCAGCGCTTCCACCACCGGAAGCCCGCGAGCCAGTCCGTCGTAGAGATCCGCCACCAGCCGGACCGTGCTTCTGTCGCCCACCCGCCACTGGGTGGCCACGACCGATCGCGCGCCCGCGGCGACCAGCGGGGTGGTGAGTCCCTGGACCCCTTCGCCCGCGACATTCACGCCGCCCGCTGTCCGGCAGGCCGACAGCACCACCATGTCGGCGTCCAGCTTGAGGCCGGCCAGATCGGCCGGGGAAAGGAATCCATCCTGGTCGGCGCCCGGAGCGAGTGCCAGCGCCGTCCGGCTCAGCGACCGGTCATCGACCAGCGCGTGAGTCGCCAGGTGGATGACCCGGAACGCGGCCAGATTCGCGTGCTTCAGCCAGTCCTCGCTCGCGTTCTCGCGGACCCGGATCTCGGAGCCGCCGCCGGCGTAGCGCGCCACCGCCCGCGCTTCCTCGCCGCTGCCCTCGAGTCGCGGCAGGCCGCCCTCCGCGGCGAACGCCGAGCGGAAGGTCTCGGACTCGGCCGTGCCGGCGGAGGCGACCTCGATCGCGAACGCGGGATCGCCCAGCGCCAGCACCCGGGTCTGGCTCGCGACCGGATCGACCGGCGACCGCTTGCTCCAGAGCGAGGCGGCGAGGCTGGCGGAGGGCGCGAGCCCGATGGCCCAGCGCTCGACGACCGGGCGCCCATCGGCCAGCTGGAGCGCGTCGAGCGGCAGCCGGTGAAGCGGGCCGTCGGGAATGACGATCAGCCGGGTCACCTCCGGCGGCAGGGTCTCGGCCGCGGGTCCGAGCAGCATCGCGCCAAGCGTTCTGGTGAGCGCGTCGGGCCGCTGCCCCGCCTCCAGCAGCGCCACCATCCGGTTGATTCCAGCCGCCAGCGTGTCGACGCTCGGCAGCACCTTCGCCTGTACGCCCGACCGGGTGACCAGGAACAGCGTTGTGGGCGCGCCCTCGCTGCCTGCGACGTACTCGAGAATCGCGGTCTTGTCGTCGGGCAGCGCCCGCGCGACCGCCGCCGCCTCCAGCGGCCGTGCCCGATGCGCCGGAACCGACGGAGCGCTAGCCGTCCGCAGCACGTCGGCCTGGTTGAGCCGGTCCGTCAGTACCCGCGCCCGCCGCTGCTCGGCGAGGGCGAACGCCACATCCACCCGGCCGGCCCCGGCCAGCGCGGCCAGCACCCGTGCGGCTGGCACCTGCGGGTCGTGCTCGCCCAGTGCCGTCGCGGAGAAGGCGTATCGCCGCAGCTCGTCGTCGCCGAGGGTGGACCGCCAGTTCTCGATCTCCCTACTGGCTGCGGTGATCTGCCGCTCCGCCTCCGAGAGATCGCCCTGCCGGGCTGCGACCTCGGCCAGCCGCACCTGGGTGAGGTGGCGGTGCAGGTGGTTATCCGGCTCGAGGCCGGCGAGAAATCCGCGAAACATCCGGCGGGCCTCCGCCAGGTCTCCCTGCCCGAGCGCCAGGCGGGCCCGGTCGTATGCTAAGGCCTCCCGCGCCTCGTCGGCGCGGCCGTGCGCGGCGGCGGACGATTGCGCCTGGTCCAGCTGGCGGCGCGCCTCGGTCCAGTCGGACTGCCGAATCGCGATCCTGGCCAGCTCCCGCCGGATGGTGACTTCGTCTTCCAGCCTCTTCTCGGCCAGGCTCTCCTCGAGCACCGCGAGCAGGCCCTTCCGCGCCCCTTGCAGGTCCCCGGCAGTGGACTGCACCAGCGCCCTGTTGTGCCGCGCGATCTGGGCGCCCTGCTCCTGGCCCAGCGAATCGTAGAGCACGGCCGCCTTCTCGAAGTTCTCCGCGGCGGTCGGGAGATCGCCCAGTCGCAGGGCCAGCGCCCCCAGCCCGCTGTACCCGTAGGCGAAACGCTCCCGATTCTTGGAGATCGCCGCCTCGGTCATGAGCTCCTGGATCGCCGTCTTCGCTTCTCCCAGCCGCCCGAGGAACTGCAGCTCGTCGCTGCGGCGCGAGGCCAGCCTCGCCAGCGAGGCGTGGTCGCGGGTGGCGCGGAGCAGCGTGCCGGCGCGATCCATGATCGTGAGCACCGAATCGCTCTCGCCCAGCCCGAGGATGCTGTACGCGAGCGCGTGGGCCTCGAGACAATGGCCGGTCAGCCGCCGTTCCCCGAGCCGCTCCGCCATCGCGACCCCCTGGCCGGTGAGCCGGGTGGCACCGTTGTCGCTCGCGACCGCGCGGTAGAGTCCCTGCCGGCAGAGGTAGTTGACCCGCTCCCAGCTGTCGCCGGGGGGGAGGATGGATCGGAGGGTGTCGAGAGTGGCCAGCGCCGCCTCGACCCCGCCGGTCGAGCTGCGGGTGGAGCTGAATCCGATCAGGGCGTCCATTTGGCCGCCCCGGTCGCCGATCGCTCGGGCGTCGGAGATCGCCGCGACCAGCAGCGAGTCCATCCTCCGGTAGTCGCCTTCGCCCAGGGCGACTCGATAGAGGCCGAGCTGCGCCTGCACCGACCACTCGTCGGGCGTCGGGCCGCGACGCGACAACATGCCGGCGAAGTACCTCTGGGCCGCCGCGAACTCATAGGTGAGGCGGGCGAGCGTGCCGAGTCCCAGCGCCGCTTCCCGGTCGGTGGAATCCCGCCGCAGGGCGGCGACCCACCGGGCGGTGACGGTCGCCGCGCTGTCGTCGGAAACCGACCGCTCGGCGGTCTGCACCACCGCGCGCGCGGCGCCGGTGGCCTGCTGCGCGGCGGCAGGCGAAGCGAGGACCGCGAGCGCGGCCCCCACGAGGAGAGACGATCGGATCATGTCTTGGGAGGTGTGGTCTACTTCATGGCTTCCCGGATCTCTCCGGCGGCGGCGATCGCGTTATCGACGTCGCGGGAGAGAGCCTTGGCCTGCTGGGTGGCCTGGGTGAGGTCGCCCAGCACCGCCGCCACCCCGGCCGACCGGAGCCGCAGCAGGTCGAAGCGCACGTTCTGCATCGCGAGCACGCACGATTCCAGATGGCTCGCCACCTGCGACCGGCGGCCCTTGAGGTCGAGAATGGTCTGCCGCTGGCGCTGGAGCAGGTTGAGCCGCCGCGCGCGCTCCGGATCGTCGGGCTCCTTCTCCAGCGCCTCGATCCGCTCGTCGATCGAGCCCAGGCCCTCGGTGTCGAGGTTGGAGTCCATGGCGTGGAGCGTCCGGGCCACGTCGATGGCCCGCTCGTAGAGCGAATCCACCGTCTGCTGGACCTCCGGAAGCATCTTCCGCTCCGAGGGCGGCAGCTTCTCCATCAGCTTGCTGATCGCGAACCGGTCGCTCTGCACCTGGAGGATCTGGGGCAGGTGGGCACCGAACTCGTCAGCGGTCGGCTGGGGCAGGCGGCGGGGAAGCCGGGCCCCCGTCACCATCCTCGTCTCGACCGCGTCGGGCGCCGGCGGACGAGTGAGTACGTCGCGCCAGCTGTAGCCCGACTGCCAGAGCCTGGCGTAGTTCCTCATCATCCCGATGCCCATGCCGAAGGTGGGGAAGAGGAACCAGGGCGTGTCCAGGCCGGTCGCCACGTTGATCCCCATACATCCGAGCGAGACGGCGGCCCAGGTGGCAAACTGGGAGCGCACCTGCTGGACGATCTTCGGCTCCCCGGTGTCGGGAAGGTTGTCGCGATCCCGATCGCGGTCGCGGATGCGGTCGCGGCCTCGATCGCGCACGGGCTGGCGGGCGGACGGGCGAGCGGGCAGGCGCTCGCCCGCCAGACCCCTGGCGGTACTGCCGCGATCTCGTCTGGTCGTCGGCGCTTCGGGCCGCCGGCCCGCCGGCCCGCCGGCCCGCCCGGCATCCTCCCGACTCGCCCGCCAACCGAGCCCGGTCGGCTGATAGCCCACCACGGCGCGGTTCTCCAGCGCGCGGCGCAGCGCGTCGGCGGTGGGCCAGCGATTCTCCGGGTCCTTCTCCAGACAGCGGCTCACCGCGAGCGCCAGGTCCTCGGGCACGTCGGGCCGGCGCCCGCGCACATCGGGAGCGGGCTCGGTGATCTGCTTCATCAGGATGCCGGCGACGGTCGGCGCGTTGAACGGCAGCTCGCCGGTCAGCATCTGGTAGGTGACGATGCCGAGGCTGTACACATCGGATCGGCCGTCGATCTCCCGCTCGCCGGCCGCCTGCTCCGGGCTCATGAACGCCGGAGTGCCGATGGCGACGCCGGCGCCGGTCAGCGTGGCGCCGGAGCCGCCGGAGAGTGCCTTCGCGATGCCGAAGTCGGTCACCATCACCCGCCCGCGGGACCCCTCGAGCAGGATGTTGTCGGGCTTGATGTCGCGATGGATGATGGAGAGCGCGTGGGCGGCGCTGAGCGCATCGGCCGATTCGCCCATGATCCTGCGGGTCTCCTCCACCGGGAGCTTGCCCCGCCGCCGGATCCGGCCGGCCACCGACTCCCCATCGACGTAGCCCATGACGAAATACACCAATCCGTGGCCTTCGCCGACGGTATGGATCGGAACGATGTGGGGATGGCTGAGCTTGGCCGCGGTCTGGGCCTCGCGGGTGAACCGCTCCCGGATGTCCTGTTGGAACGCCAGCTCCGGCGGCAACACCTTGATCGCGACCCGGCGCTGGAGCCGTTCGTCACGGGCGCGATACACCACGCCCATGCCGCCCCGCCCGATCTCGCCTTCTATGGTGTATGCGTCGCCGAGGGCCGCGGCGAGCCGGGTCGCCAGCGGCTGGTCAGCAGAGGCGGTCACAGGCGGCCCGAAACGGAGGGGTCTGAACAGTGGTCGGCAAGAGAGCCCGCGAAGGAGCGGCCGGACATGGGAGACAATCTGTACTCACGCTGAGCCAGCCGCTACCCTGGGGACCAACCTGTCGTACCCTCGCTGCCCTTTCGACTGACCTCTGCCAACTTGTGGCCGGGCGGCCGGGGCGCGGGAAACCGGCCTGGACCGTAACTTGTTATGTGGCACCACGCAGATTGCCAGGACCATGGCACGCCGGCTGCACCTCGAAGGCCGATCTTGTTCTGGGCCTGTCATTTTCCCCTCACTGGGGTTTGGAAGGAGCGTAGTTCCTAGATGTCCGAACGTCTGACATTGCCTGTCCTGCCGCTGCGCGAAGTCGTGCTGTTCCCCGGGGTCACCGCACCCATCGGGGCCGGCCGGCCGGCGACGCTGCGCGCGATCGAGGCCGCCCTCAGCCAGCCCGACCGGCTGGTGTTCGCCGTGTCTCAGCGGCAGAACGTGGAGAGCGTGACCCCTGAAGTGCTCTATACCATCGGAACCATCGCCCGCATCGGTCAGCTGCAGCGCGGGCTTTCCGGCATGCAGCTGCTGCTCCACGGAGAGCGGCGCGGCATCGCCATTCATTACACCGACAAGGACGGCTACCTCCAGACCATCGTCCGCGAGGCCGAGGAGATGGCAGCCATCAATCCCGAGGATCCCGCGTTCGTGGCGCTGCACCGGGAAGCCCGGACCCGCGCCGCGGAGCTGGGCCAGAAGTCCGGACTCCCGGATGAAGTGGTCCAGCAGGTCCTTGCGGGGGTGAACGATCCCGGGCGGTTCGCCGACCTGGTCGCGGGCTACATCGACATCACGCCGCAGGAGCGGCAGATCCTGCTGGAGACGCTGAGCGTCGAAGAGCGGCTCCGCCGGGTGCTGGTCCACGTCCAGCGGCAGATCGGCGTCCTGGATGCCCAGGAGGACATCAAGTCCCAGGTGCAGGAGGAGCTGGGCGAGCGGCAGCGGGAGATGTTCCTCCGCGAGCAGCTCAAGACCATCCAGCGGGAGCTGGGCGAGGACGACGAACGGGACGACCTCCGCGACCTGAAGGAAAAGCTGGCGGCACTGGAGCTGCCCGCCGAGGTCCGGAAGGAAGTCGATCGGGAGATGAGCCGGCTGGCCCGGATCGGACGGGAGTCCATGGAGTCCCAGGTCATCCGGACCTTCCTCGAGAATATCGTCGAGCTCCCCTGGAATACCCGCAGCGTGGAGCACCTCGATCTGGTCGAAGCGCAGCGGGTCCTCGACGAGGACCACTACGCGCTGGGCGACGTGAAGGACCGGGTGCTGGAGTTCCTCGCGGTGCGGCAGCTGCGCGCCGCGGCGGAAAAGGAGGACGGCGGGACGGCGGACGGCAATGGCGCGGCTGCGCCCGCGCCGGAAGTCGAGAAGAAGACGGATGAAGTCGCCGCCGGCGAGACGACCGATACTCCGGCCGCCACCGCCACGGTGCCGCCGTCGAACGTGCCGATTCCCGGCAACGACGACGATCGGGCGCGCGGGCCGATCCTGCTCTTCGTCGGACCTCCCGGCGTGGGCAAGACCTCCGTCGCCAAGTCCATCGCCCGCGCGATGGGGCGGAAGTATGTCCGTATCTCGCTGGGCGGGGCGCGAGACGAGGCGGATATCCGGGGTCACCGGCGGACCTACGTCGGCGCGATGCCGGGCCGCATCGTCCAGGGTATGAAGCAGGCCGGCACCCGCAACCCGGTGTTCCTGCTGGACGAGGTCGATAAGCTTGGCGTCTCGTTCCAGGGCGATCCGGCGAGCGCGCTGCTCGAGGTGCTCGACCCGGCTCAGAACGACACCTTCGTGGACCACTACCTCGGCGTGCCGTTCGACCTGAGCGAAGTGCTCTTCATCGCCACGGCCAACTTCATTCAGAACATTCCGGGTCCGCTCCTGGACCGCATGGAAGTGGTCGATTTCGCGGGATACACCGAGCGGGAGAAGCGCGAGATCGCGCGGAAGTACCTCATCCCCCGGCAGTTCACCGAGAACGGGGTGTCGCCCGAGCAGCTCACCGTCACCGACGAGGCACTCTCCGAGGTGATCACCAGCTACACCCGCGAGTCCGGCGTCCGCCAGCTGGAGCGGGAAATCGGACGGCTGGCGCGGAAGGTCGCGCGGAAGATCGCCGCCCGGGAGGTGGAGCAGGTGACCGTGGACCGGGAGATGGTCGACGACCTGCTCGGCCGGCCCAAGGTGCACCCGGAGAAGGCGGCCCGTCAGGACGAGATCGGCGTGGCCACCGGGATGTACTACACGCCGACCGGCGGTGACATCATGTTCGTCGAGGCCTCGACCATGCGGGGCAAGGGTGAGCTGGTTCTCACCGGCCAGCTGGGTGACGTCATGAAGGAATCGGCCCGCGCGGCGTGGACCTACGCCCGCTCGCACGCGGCCGGCCTCCAGATCGCCGACGAGATGTTCGACCGGGACATCCATATCCACGTCCCGGCCGGGGCGATCCCGAAGGACGGACCCTCCGCGGGCGTCACCATGGCGTCGTCGGTGGTCTCCACGCTCTCGGGCCGACCGGTGCGGCACGATATCTCCATGACCGGAGAGATCACCCTGCGCGGCCGGGTGCTCCCGATCGGCGGTGTGAAGGAGAAGGTGCTCGGCGCCGTCCGCGCCGGCATCAACCGCATCATCCTGCCCAAGGACAACGAGCCCGACCTCGAGGATCTCCCCGCGGAGGTTCGCGACAAGGTGGAGATCTATCTGGTGCAGGAGCTGGGCGAGGTCCTGGCCCTCACGCTGCGGGGGGCCAGCTTCCGGGAAGGAAGGCTGCTCTTCGGAGACGAAAAGAATCCGAGAGACGTGATGCCGCTCTCGGCCGGGTTCACCCACTGACGCGGTGTCACCCTGAACGAAGTGAAGGGGACCATGCCTGGCATGGTCCCCTTCGCTTTTGCTCAGGGTGACATCGCGCTTCATCTCTTCTCCGTCTTCTCCCTCCTGAGCGCCCTCATCGCGGTGTGGGCCAGCTCGCCGGCAGTCGAGCCATCGGTGGGATAGACCGCCCATCCGACACTCACGTTGAGCGGGATGATCACGCCCTCCGCCGTGGTCGCTGCCTGCTCGCCGAGGACCTTGCGGAGCTTGGTCGCCAGGACCGAGGCGCCGGCGGCGTCGGCGCCGCGGAGGATCATGGCGAACTCTTCGGCGCCGTGGCGACCGATGACGTCGCTGGCCCTGACACTGGAGCGAAAGACGTTGGCGACGTGGAGCAGGATCTGGTCGCCGACGATCTGGCCGAAGCGCTCGTGGACCTCCCCGAACCGGTCCAGATCGAACACCACGAACGCCAGCGGCCCGCCGTGCCGCCGGCCGTACTCGACCGCGTACTCCAGCTCCGCCATCAGGGCGCCGTGGTTCAGCAGGCCGGTCAGCTCGTCGCGGTGGAGCATCTCCCGGAGCCGCCGGCCCCGCTCGGCGCGGGTGATCACCGTCTGGAGCAGCAGCTCCGCCGGCACCGACTCGGCCAGGAAATCGTCGGCGCCTGCCTTGAGCGCCTCGATCTGCTCGCTCTGGTCCGGCGGGCCGATGACGACCGTCGGCAGCAGGTGGAAACGGACGTCCTGCCGGACCAGCCGCACGACCGAGAATCCGTCGCTGTCGCCGAGCCGGGTGGCCACCGCGAGCAGGTCGGGGACCTCGCGGTCGAGGAGCTCCTGTACCGCTTTGGCCAGCGGGCTCCGCACCACCCGGATGTGCGCTTCCTCCAGCACGCCCGCGATGCGGCCTCCCCGCTCGGCGTCGCCGTCGAGCAGCAGGACGGTCGAGGGCGGCGCGCCGGTGCGCGCCAGGGTCCGGGCGTAGCGCGGCAGGTCTTCCACCATCCGGTCGGCCGGAAAGACCGCATCGACTCCGGCGGCGACCGCTCGCAGGCGGTCCACCGCCCGAAGTGTCTCGATCAGGACCACGGCGCGGGGCCGGGTGGATCGCCGGCTGGTCCAGGTCGAGGCTACGGCGGAGGGATCGCCTTCGCCCGGCCCGGTGCCGATCACCAGCATGTCGGGCCGGCGTCCCGCGGAGACCGCGAGCGGATCGTCCTTCCGGGTGCGGTGGTCCACCGCGTACCCGGCCGCGACCAGGCCTTCGGTCAGCTGGTCGCGATCCGGACCCGGAGGCAGGACCAGCACGGCGCGCAGCCCGGTTTCGGGCAAGTCGGGCGCGGCGCTGAACCGGGCGCGGGAGACCGACACCAGCGCCTCCAGCCGCCGGACGGCGTCCTCCAGCTTGGCCGCATCCTCCACCACCGGCTCCGTGAGGACCAGGCGCTCAGCCGACCGCGCGATCTCGCTGATCTCGGGGAAACCGTAGGATCCCCCGGATCCGGCCAGCCTGTGGAAGCCGGTCCGGAGCGCGGGAAGCACCTGCGCTCCCTTGCGGAATGCGTCGATCTCGGAGCGCAGCTCCGCGAACATCCGCGGCAGCTCGTCCAGATACTCCCGCTGGAGCTCCCGATACGCCTCGTCGAAGTTGTCGCTCATGGGTGGCGGAACCGCTCCAAGGCAAGGCGTGCGCCAGCCACGAACGACGGTGCAGTACTCCAGTGTCCCCGGACCTCGGTGCCGGTCCGGGCCGCGAGCACCGCGCTCCGGCCATCGACCACCAGAATCACCGGCATGCCGGGCCAGCCGACGCCATCGGTCGTGACCAGCTCCACTCCGACGAACCCCAGGTCCACCGATCCGGTCGAGCTCAGCTCCAGGGGAACTCCCGCTGCGTAGGGGCGCCGGAGGGCTGGGGCCAGGAGAGGATAGGCATCGGGAGGGGCCAGCAGCCCGACCGAAGCGGCCGCTCGGGCGACGTCGTGGGTCATCAGCTGGAGCAGCGCCCGGGCCGAGAGGATCTCCACCAGGGTATCCGTCTCCGGCACGGCTACGGTTTCCAACTCCCGGCTGAGCCGCTCGACCGCCTGTCCGTGGTCGTTGGAGATCCGGGCTATCAGTGCGGCGGGAGCCTCCGGCCGGTAGCGCCGGGGACGACCGACATCGACTCGGGCCGCGCCCTTGGCCACCAGGCCCTCCAGGGCGCTGTAGGCGTTGGCCCGCGCCAGGCCGGCCGAGCGCGCTACGGCGTATCCGGTGCCAGGTCCCCCCGTGAGGAGGACCTGATACACCAAGCCTTCAGTCGGGGTGAATCCGAAGCGGGTTAGATCGATGGAAGGCATGGTTGTAGTATGTCATACTACGCCAGCCCCCACAAGTTTTCAGCTGTAGTCGAGCTGCCAGCCGAGCAGCTTGGCGATCAGTGCCAGGCGGAAGGTGATGTCGACTTCGCGGCCTTCCGTAGTCTTGGCATCGAGGTGGAGGGGATAGTAGTGGTAGGTGATCTTGTCGACCGCTTTGGGCTGTGACCGCAGGTTCTTCGGACTCCACACTCCGTTTGCGTCGAGATCCTTGAGCAGCCGTGCCAGGACCTTGGTCGCGACCGGTGCCCACTGGAGCGCGCCCATCTTCGACAGCAGCTCGATGTAGTGGAGGGCGAGCGGGACGTCTTTCGGGTACCCCTTCGCGTCGGACTCGATCGGATCGCCCAGGAGCAGCTGCTGCGGCTTGATGGAGCGCTTCCCAACCTGGATCACGAACGACTTCTTCGGCGCCGGCTGGGCCAGGTAGTGTCCCAGCCGCTCGGAGAAGCCCGCCCGCTCCCGGCGAAGGTTCGGCATGGCCGCGATCATTGCGACCGTGTACCAGCTCGGCGGATGGGCCTCGGGATGGAGGGCCAGCGTCTTCCCCGACTTCACAAACGGCTTCTCGGCCCAGGGGCTGCGAAGGAACTGGGAGATGGAGTTGGCGATCTTGTGGCCCGCACCGCGGAGCCGGGGATCCTCCGCGTAGCCGGCTTCGGCCAGCGCGGCGGATGCGGCCTCCCGGATGTTGTCCCGGGCCCAGAGGACGGCCTCGGGATCGCTCTTCACCAGCTTCTGAAGCTCGAACATGAGGCCGGGATCTTCATCGCGGGACAGCAGTCGGAACAGAACCCGGTCGGCCAGCTTGAAGGGGCGGCCCGCCCGGGGCCACTCCAGCTGGAGCAGCCGGCGGTAGTTGGGGATGGTGCCGACGTCCTTGATCCCGTGCGCAGCCGAGGGGGCCAGCCCCATGAGGTTGCCGCCCCAAGTCCCGGTGTCCTTCTGCTTCTTCACCACCGCCTGAGCCGTTTTCGACTCGGTGACTGCCACGTGGGCAGCCTCCTGGGCCTCCGGCGTCGCATACCCGGCCGGGGCCAGTTCGGTCAGCGTCCGGTACTGGATCGAAGCCCCGGCGTTCTGGAGCAGCCAGGTGAGCGGAATCCGGTGCTGTTCAGGCAGTTCCAGGAGCACTCCTGGGCTAGGTGGGCGGGGAAACGGCGGCAAAGATAGAGGGGGCGGGTTGGCGGCGGTAGGCCACCACCCCCGGCCCAACCCTTAGGTGCCGGATCCCTTCAGCCGGGCCCGCCCTGCATCCCTAAATTCCGACGTAGCATTCCATTGCGGCTGCGAACGGGCATTCCCTACCGACACCGCTGTCCTGACGGTGACTCGAAGCTGCTGCAGTGCGCCGTCGTAGGTGAACCACGGAAGAATCTCGTCGGCCGCCTGGTGATACCGCTCCGCAGTGTACTTGTCCTTCTGCTCGGTACCCCATTCTGCGGGCTTCCCGACGTATCGCGAACCCGCCTCCATCGAGGTCCCAGGGACGCCCGCCCGGGCCAGCGGGAAGTGATCCGACCGGAAGAAGGCGCCCCGCACCAGCCCCTCCATGTTCGTCGTCACCTTGAGCCCCTCAGCGGCGGCCGCGGCATTGAAGGCCGCCGCCAGGTTCGACTGGTCCAGTCCCAGAGCCGAGATGTCGGCGGTGCGCCCGTACAGGTTCATCACATCGAGGTTGAGGATCGCGGCGACGTCCCGGAGCGGCACCGGGGGGTGATTCGCCAGCATCTGGGATCCGATCAGTCCGGACTCTTCCGCGGCGAAGGCGGCGAAGATGATGGACCGGCCGGTTCGGACCCCGCTCCGCACGAACGCCTCGGCGGCGGTGAGGACCGCCGCCGTGCCCGAGGCATTGTCCTCGGCGCCGTTGTAGATCGAGTCGCCGTTCACCGGCGCGCCGATCCCCAGGTGGTCGTAGTGGCCGCCGATCAGCACCGCCTCGCGTGCGAGCGGGCCGCGCCCCGGCAGGCGGCCGAGCACATTCGCCGTCTCGGTTCGGCGGATGGCGCTCCGGACGGTCCCCTCCAGGGTGAAGCCGAGGGGGACCGGGGTGAAGCCCTTGCGGGCCGCCGCGGCGGTGAGCGCCGCGAGGTCCTGTCCGCCGCTCTTGAACAGGCGCGCCGCCGTCGCCTCCTGGAGCCAGCCGGCTACGATCAGTGAGTCGGGCGGCGTCTCCAGTCTGACCTGGGGCCCGGTCCATCCCGAAAGCACCGTGGTCCAGGGATAGGTGGCGCTCTCCGTGGTGTGGACCAGCAGCAGTCCGGCGGCGCCCTGGCGTCGTGCCTCCTCGATCTTGTAGGTCCACCGGCCGTAGTAGGTCAGGATCTTCCCCCGGAACAGCGTCGAGTCCTGGAGACCGGGGTCGTTCACCAGCGCCACGACGATCTTCCCCTTCGCGTCGAGCCCGGCGTAGTCGTTCCATCCCGCTTCCGGCGCCACGATCCCATATCCGACGAACACGACGTCACCCCGGACCGCCACCGAGGAGTCGTTGCGCATGGACCAGAGGACGTAGTCGTCCTTCCAGGTGAGCGGCGACTTCGCGGGCGCGGTAACCGCCAGCGTGGGCGTCGGCGTCAGCGAAATGATGGGGACTCGCTGGTAGTAAGTGCCGCTGTCGCCCGCCGGCACCAGACCCAGCCGGCGGAACTGTGCGCCGATGTATTTCTGCGCCAGCTCGCCGCCGCGGGTGCCGGGGGCCCGGCCCTCCAATGCGTCATCGGCCAGATACTCCAGGTGGCTGCGCAATACCTCGGCATTCAGCGCGGCGGCCACCCGTGCGCCTTGGGACGCGGGCTGCTGACCCGCGGCCAGTGAGATCGGAGCGGACACGACAAGGCAGAGCATCAGAGCGAAGCGCATGCGGTCTTTCCTGAAGCCGGGCGGAGCCGGGTCGGGGTCAGTGGTCGAGCGGGGAGCTGCCGCACTCGAGCAGAACGATGGTGCCGTGGGAGCCGAAGCCGCCTTCGCTGGTCAGGACCAGTACGCGGTCGTCCAGCCAGGAGATTCCCTCGCCCTGGAGCTGGAGGCCGGTGGCATCGCAGGCGACGCCGGACGGGATCAGCGTGCCCCGGGAGGTGAGGGCGAAGAGATATACCGCGAGGTACGTGCGCACGGCCACCCGGTGTCCCGACGCGTCGATCGAGGCGTCGGTGACGTACCGGCCGAGCCCTCGACTGTCGAGCGGCAGGTTGCCCACCCGCTCGGCGGTCGCGATCCCGTCCTTCTTCCATGCGCCGGGTTTGATCCGGAAAGCCGGCGGCGAGCCGCTGGGATCCTTCGCGATCAGATAGACCGTGCCGTCGCCGGTGACGAACATCGCCTCGGTGTCCCTGGCTCCTCCCGAATAGCGGAACTCGAGCACCTCCGCCGGCCTGGTGCGCTTGATGGGCTGGGAGACGTCCGGCTCCGGTACCCGATAGATCCGCGCGTGGTCCAATGACTGGGTGTTGTCCCCGGTATCGCCGATGTACAGGCAGTCCCGCTTCCCGCAGGGGCCCAGCGCGATCGATTCCCAGTCGCGGTCCTCGGCCTCGGCCACGGCGAATGCGCCGTAATCCCGGCCCATGGTGTCGGCTGCGAAGACGTAGGCATCGTGACCCGAGTCGTTCATCGTCCAGATGATGCCCGGCTGCCGCCGGGAGGCCGCGACACCCGAGCTCTCCGTGAGCATGGGGTGCTTGAACTCACCGGTCCGGCGCGGATGGGCGCTGAGCTCCACCTGCCAATGGCCGTGCGGCCCGACGCCGGCCATTCCCGCGGCCACGCCGAGCGCCACCACGAGGGCGGCGCAGACAAGGACCAAGACGCCGATCCGGCTCAGATGGCTGCCGACGGACACAGGTCGGCCAGGACGCAGGACTGGCAGCGCGGCCGGCGCGCGATGCACACCTGCCGGCCATGAAAGATCAGGAGGTGCGAGACCAGCGTCCAATCGGCCTGGGGGAAGAGCGGCATGAGATCCTGCTCGATCTTGACCGGATCGTCATGGCGGGTCAGTCCCAGCAGCCGGGATAGCCGAGTCACATGAGTATCCACCGTGATGCCTTCATTGATCCCGAAGGCGTTCCCCAGGACGACGTTCGCGGTCTTGCGGCCCACACCCGGCAGCACCCGCAGCTCCTCCATGGTGTGGGGCACCACGCCGGCGTAGTCGGCGACGAGCGCCTGGGCCATCCCGATCAGGCTCCGGGTCTTGTTGCGGAAGAACCCTGTGGAGCGGATGATGTCCTCGACCTCCGCCGGGTCGGCGGGCGCGAGCGCCTGGGGCGTGGGATAGCGGGCAAAGAATCCCGGCGTCACCAGATTCACCCGCGCATCGGTACACTGTGCCGAGAGGATGGTAGCGACGACGAGCTGGTAGGCGTCCTGGTGGTCGAGGGCGCAACGGGCGTCGGGATACTCGGCCTTGAGCCGCTGGAGAATGACCGCGGCACGCTCCGCGCGGGCGGCCTTCGATTCGCGGCCGCCGCGCCGGACGCGACGGCTTGGGGCCTTCAACGCCGGCGCCTCGCGAACGCGACGAACTGATCCACCGGACGAGCGTTGAGGATGTCGTCCGGTCCCAGCCATCCCTTGCGCGCCATGCCGACTCCGTAGTCAACGTAGCCGAGGCCGGGAATGCTGTGGGCATCGGCGCCGATGGAGATCATGGCTCCGCCGGCCCGTACTCTCCGGAGCACCCGCCAGTCGAGATCGAGCCGGTGCGGGTCGGCGTTGATCTCCAGCGCCACACCGCTCGCGGCCGCCTTCTCGATGATGGCGTCCAGGTCGATGCCGTAAGGGTCGCGAGACAGCAGGAGCCGGCCGGTGGGGTGCCCGATGATTGTCAGGTATGGGTTGTCCATCGCCGCTAGCAGCCGGCCCGTCATCTCCGACGCGTTCATGTTGAACCGGCTGTGGATCGAGGCGATCACGAAATCCAGCCGGGCCAAGACCTTCTCCTCGAAATCCACCCGCCCGTCCGCAAGGATGTCGGCCTCGACGCCCTTGAGCACCCGGATGCCGTCCACCCGGCTGTTGACCTCGTCGATTTCGTCGGCCTGGCGCAGCAGGTCGTCCGCCTTGAGGCCGCCCGCGTAGGCCGCGGCCTGGCTGTGGTCGGTGATGCCGACATACTGGTAGCCGGCCGCCCGGCAGGCCAGCGCCAGCTCCTCCACCGTGGTGGAACCGTCGGAGTAGTTGGTGTGGCAGTGGAGAAATCCGCGCAGGTCCCCCATCTCGAGCAGCGGGGGCAGCTCACTCCGGGATGCCGCGGCCACCTCGCCCTGGCCTTCCCGAAGCTCCGGGGGAATGAACGGGAGGCCCAGCGCGCCGTAAAGGCGCTCCTCATCGGGGGTCGGCACGAATTCGCTGCCGCGCCAGAGCGCTGCGCCGGTGAGCGAGAATCCCCGCGCGGACGCATGCGCCGCCAGCTCGGCCAGGTGCGGCTCGCTGCCGGTCGCCTGGACCAGCACGGCGCCCACGTTCACCGGCGTCGTCACCACGATCTGCGCGCTGGCCCCCGCCGCGAAGCGGAGGGTGAGCCGCCGCTCATCCTGACCCGCAAACTCGTGCACGCCGGGGAACTGGCTGAGCCGCTTGAACAGCTCCGCGGGCGACACCTCGGCGACCAGCACCAGCACCAGCTCGCGCACCACCTCCGAGCGGCGCCTAACCTCGCCCGCGACCATCGCGGCGGTGACGCCCTCCAGCCGCGCGAGCGCCGACCGCAGGCCCTCAGCCTCTTCGGCCGCGTGATGGGACAGCCGGTAGGTGGTAGCCTGGCGAAGGAAGGCGATGCTCTTGAGAATGTTCTCCGAGGTCTTCTGCCCGAATCTCGGCAGCTTGGCGAGCCGGCCGTCCAGTGCGGCGGCCTCCAGCTCCGGCAGCGATTCGATGCCGAGCACGTCGTGGATCTGGCGGATCTTGGCGACGCCGAGGCCGGAGATGGCCAGCATCTCCACCAGGCCCGGCGGGATCTGCTCTCGCAGCTCCTCCAGCATGCTGGCTCGGCCGGTGTTGATCAGCTCCGCGGCGATCTGGAGCGTGGCGGGCCCGACGCCCTTGGCCGCCGCCAGCGATCCCTCCTCCAGACCCTGGCGAAGGTCGCCGGAGAAGCTGCCGATCGCCCGGGCTGCGGTGCGGAATGCGCGGATGCGGAACGGGTTCTCGCCCCGCAACTCGAGGAACGAGGCGATCTGCTCCAGGACGTCCGCCACCGCCTTCTTGTCCACGAAATCCTTCAGCGTCTCCATCAGGGGCCTCCGCTCCCGACCCCGGCCGCGAGGGCAAGGGTGCGCCAGCCGAGCTCGAGCAGTTCTTCTTCACCCTCGATCGAGTACAGGCCGGCCGCCGCGCCGCCGGCGAGCGTCGGCTGGAACAGCGGATGGCCGTCCGGACGCTCCAGGCTCCCGATCCGGGGCCCGATGGCTTCCACTGCGCTGAAGCCTTCCCGATCCGCCCGCATGCCGAAGATGCCCAGCACCCGCAGCTCGGCGGCCGGTGTGCGAGAGACGAAGACGCCGTCGAGCGGCTCGGGCGGCTGGTCCTCGATCACCCTGGCCCAGATGAGCCGCTCGGGAAACTGGGCGTAATAGGGAGAGACGTCCTTGGGGTCGGCAACGTCGCCGGGTTCCGAATGCAGCAACTCCTCGGCGGCATCCCGGCTCACCGCGAGGGTCGCCCCGCCGGCGGCCCAGGTGAGATAGGCGTGGTGGACCAGCGCGACCATCTGATCCATCGCTTCGCCCAGGCCTTCGTCGGGACGGAGATCGCGGAGCAGCGTGATGACTTCCCGGTCCATCAGGAAGCCGTCGCGGTCGGCCGGATCCCGGCCCGCCTCCGTGAGGCTTGAAGCTATTCGAGGAAAGATGGACTCCGCCGCGCGCTGGAAGACGAGCTCGAAGGGGGTGGGGCGGGACATGGGGGGAAAGGTAATGCCGCACCGGCGAGTCAGACCGGCAGAAAGCTCCCCACCACGCGTGTAAACTCCTCGTGTCGCTCGACATAGGGCACGTGGCCGCTGCGCGGCACCGGATGGAATTGGGCGCCGATCAGCTCCGCCGTGGTCCGGGCGGCTTCGATCGGGATCGGGTCGCTCTCGCCGTGAAGCACCAGCGAGGGGATCCCGCGCAACTCCGGAAGGCGGGCCCGCAGATCGTAATCGCCGAGGCTGGCCCAGACTTCCTGCTGGGTGCGACCGGTGACGCGAAAGGGAGTGAGGTCCCTGGCCAAGGCGGGATCGTGGAAGTAGGGCGCGACCGACAGCTCGAAAATCCGTTTCTGGTAGGCGTCGGGATCGCGCTCGCGGAGTCCGCTCTCCCGCAGGACCCGGCGCGCCTCCTGGAACTGCGGGTCGAGGTTCCGCTTTCCGAACCGCGCCTCGAACTGTTCCCGCGCCGCGCGCCACGACGGTGCGGGTGAGATCAGGGCCAGCCGCTCGACTCGTCCGGCGTGCTCCAGCGCATACAGCATCGCCAGCAGGCCGCCCCACGAGTATCCCGCGATCGTGAGCCGTTCCAATCCCCAGTGCTCGCGCAGTGCCTCGAGGTCGGCGACGTGCTCGGTCCATCCCACGGGCACGTCGCGGGGCACCGGCGACCGCCCGCCGCCGCGCTGGTCGTAGTAGATCAGCTCGCGCCGGTCGGCCAGCGCGTCGAATCCGGGAAGGAGATAGTCGTGGTGGGCGCCGGGTCCGCCGTGCAGCACGACGACCGGGGAGCCCTGGCCGATGCGGCGCACGAACAGCTCGACGCCGCGGACCTGCGCGGTGGATTCGACCGCCGTGGCCTCAACCGTCAGAGCAGCACCGCCAAGGCATCCGCCACCCGGCGCACCTCGCCCTCCTCTTCGGCGGTGAAGGGATCGGGCTCGTCGCTATCGACGTCGATCTGACCCAGGATCGTGGCGCCCCGGCGAATGAGGACCACCAGCTCGGACCGGGTCCAGGTGTTACAGGCGAGGTAGTTCTGGATGGCGCGGACGTCGGGAACGTTCTGGTCCTGGCCCGTTGCCACTGCGGTCCCGCACACCCCTTGTCCGACCGGGATGCGGGTGTGGTCGGTGTCGCGGCCGGCGAACCCTTCCAGCACCAGCTCGTCACCGTGGAGCATGTAGAGATAGACCGAGGTATATGGGGCTCCGGCAGCGCGGATCTTCTCGGCGGCGGTGCGGAGCAGCTCCTCCCGGCCCACCTCGCGCGCGAACGCGCCCCGCAGCGCGGACACCACCTTCTCGCTACTCAATACCGCCATCGGTCAGCCTCCCCGAGTGCCAAGCGTGGCACGGACCGTTGTCACCTTGCTGCCCCGGCGGATCACGATGCTCACCGTGTCGCCCGGCTCGTGGCTGCGGAGCGCGTTGGTCATCGCCTGGAGATCGGGAATGTCCAGATCGCCGATCCGGGTGATGATGTCGTCGCCGCGCAGTCCCGCCTGTTCGGCCGGACTGCCCGCCCGAACGCCGAGCAGGCGCACGCCGCCGGGGTTGTCCGTCATGTCGGGAATGGTGCCGAGATAGGTGCCATAGGCCGGCATCGTGGCGGTGGCGCTGTGCTCCGGCGGCGTGGCCTCGACCGGAGTGAGCTTGGAGGGACGATTGGCCAGGGCGGTCACCAGACCGAGGGTGAAATTCGAGACCCGGCGGAAGCCCTCGGGGTCGATCTTCTTCCAGTCGTCGGTAGTCCGGTGGTAGTCGTCGTGCAGGTCGGTGAACACGTGGAGCACCGGCCGCCCCGCCGTGTAGAACGACGACTGGTCGCTGGGGCCGTATCCGTCGCCCTGGGCCTTGAGGTTGAACCCGGCGTGCCAGTTGAGCGAGTCGAGCAGCGCGGGGAACTCCCGAGCCGTGCGCGAGCCATAGACGATCAGACGGCCGTTCCGCAACCGTCCCACCATGTCGAGGTTGACCATCGCCAAGGTGGTGCTGAGCGGATAGACCGGCTGCTTGACGTAGTGGGCCGAGCCGAGGAGGCCGAGCTCTTCGCCGGAGAAGGCGATGAAAAGGATGGTGCGGGCCGGAGGGGCCTGGGCCAGGCGTTCGGCCAGGTGGATCAGCATGGCCGCGCCCGACGCGTTGTCGTCGGCGCCGTTGTGGACCTTGCCGGTGCTGTCGGGGTCGAGGCTGCCGAAGCCGCCGAGCCCGAGGTGGTCGTAGTGCGCGCCGACGATGACGGTCTCGTTGCGCAGCACCGGATCGCGGCCCGGGAGGAGCCCGATCACGTTCTTGCCGACCATGCCGCCGACCCGGGCCGACTGCGCCACCGGCGCTTCCTTGGCCACGGTAAACGCCTGGAACCAGCCGCCGGCGGCGGGCTGGAGTCCGACCTGCTCGAAGCGGCGGGCGAGATAGGCGGCCGCGGAGTCGGCCCCGGGCGAGCCGGTCATGCGGCCGGCCAGCCGGTCGTCGCTCAGGTATCGGATGTCGTCGATCGGGGTGATCGGAGGCGGCACCGGCTTCTCGACGGAATGCTGCTGGGTCCCGAACTGGGCCTGGGCCGCGGTGGGCAGGACGGTGAGGACCAGCCCGACACAGAGACGCAAAGATTGCAGCCGCATCATACCTGAATTTAGCCCGCTCAGCGGGGGACGAAATCGGTGTCCGGCGTCAGCCGGCGAACGAATGCCGCGAGGAGCCGCGCGGTGCGGTCGAGGTCGTCCAGGGCGACGGTCTCGTTTGGGCTGTGCATGTACCGGTTGGGCACCGAGACCAGGGCGGTCGCCACGCCCCGGTGGGCGTTGAAGATGGCCTCGGCATCGGTGTGGGTGTCGCGCGAGGCGGCTTCGATGGAATAGGGAATCTGCTCGGCTTCGGCCGCGGCGGCGAGCCGCTCGAACACGACCTCGCTGACCGACGCGCCGCGGGCGAGCACGGGACCGCCGCCAAGCCGGTAGTCCCCGTGCTTGCGCTTGTCGACACCGGGATAGTCCGTGGCGTGGGTGACATCCACCACGATGGCGACATCGGGCTCGAGCGCGACAGCGGAGCTTCGGGCGCCGCCGCCGGTGGCCGCGATCTCCTCCCTCGTGGTGGCGACCGCGCTGACCGACGCCGCCGGCCGGTCGCCCCGGGCCAGCAGGCGAACCGCCTCGAGCACCACGAACGCGCCGATCCGGTTGTCGATGCTCCGGCTCACCAGTCGGCCGTTGGGAAACTCCAGTACCCCGGCGGCCAGGACTCCGGGATCGCCGATGCGGACCCGGGCCTCGGCCTCGGCGCGATTCGCCGCGCCGATGTCGATCCAGAGGTCCTCGACTTTGGAGACCTTTTCGCGCTCGTCCTTGTCCATGATGTGGATCGCCTTCTTGCCCACCACGCCGGCCACCGCGCCGCCCCGCCCGAGCAGGCGGATCCGTTGCCCCACGAATACCTGGTGATCCCAGCCGCCGATGGTGTCGAAGCTGATGAAGCCGTCGTCGTCGATGTGGGTGACCATCACCCCGATTTCGTCGATGTGGCCCGCCAGCATCACCCGGGGGCGGCCCCCGGGGTTGAGCGTCGCGTAGGAGTTGCCGCCGGCGTCGGCCCGCACCTCGTCGGCGACCGGCTCGGCCTCCTTCCGCCAGAGCCGGGCCGGCGCGGCTTCGAAGGAGGAGGGGCCGGGCGTGTCGAGCAGCGACTTGAGGAACGCGAGCGATTCGGGAGTCATGGCCTGTGAGCTGAAGGATGAAAGCCGTGCCGGAGATCGAGCTCGAAGAATCGCGTGCCCCCGACCGGGTTGTGCCGGTAGGCGGGGATCTCCGCGAATCCCATTTCGAGGTACAGCCGGTGCGCGGCGCCCATGGTGGGTAACGTGTCCAGCCGCATCCGCTCGTACCCGGCGTCCCTGGCGTCGGCCACCACTCGCTCGGCCAGCCGCCGTCCCCACCCGCCGCCCCGGGCCGAAGGGCGTACATAGAGCCGCTTCATCTCCGACACCCCAGGCTCGAGCGGCCGGAAGGCGGCACATCCCGCCGGCGATTCGCCGTCGATCCCAAGCAGGAGTCCGCCCGCGGGCCGGACGTAGTCACCGGGCAGCCCGGCCAGCTCCTCCGCGAATCCCTGGAAGCCCAGATCGACCTCGAGGGACGCGGCGTACTCCTGGAACAGGGTCCGGACAACCGCCAGCCGCTCTTCGCCGTCCGCCTCGACGATCCTAGGATGGGCCATCCGCCCACCGCGCCACGGAATTCGTGCCCACGGAACTCGACCCGCCGGCCGCCGGCTCCCGGCCCTGGAGTGCACCCTGGATCAGCTCCGCCCCATCCACCAGGCGGGGACCCGACCGCGAGGTGAATGCGTTGCCGTCGAGCACCCAGGTCGGCACCGCGCCGAGGACCGACCGAGCCTGCCGGTCCGACAGCGCGGCGAGCTCTTGGCGGGCTCGATCTACGCCGAATCCGCAGAGCGCTACCAGCACGATGTCGGGCCGGAGCTCGGGCAGCTCGACCCACTCACGCCGGGCCGAGTGGCTGCCGGCTTGGGCTCCGACATCTTCCCCGCCGGCCGCCGCGATCATCTCCGGGACCCAGTGGCCGGCCAGAAACAGGGGCTCCAGCCACTCGACGCAGAGCACTCGGGGACGGGATCCACCCGCCCGCGCGCGGAGTCGGGCCAGCCGGCTCCGCAGCCCGGCGACCAACTCGTCGGCCTCCGGGGCCAAGTCGAGCACCTGCGCCACCGCCGCGATATCGGCCCACACGCCTTCGAGGGTGCGACCCTGCAGCGTGACCACGACCGGGGCCGGCTGTACCGACGCCGCGAGCTGGTGGACCTCGCCGTCGGACACCGCGCAGACCTCGCACAGCGCCTGGGTGATCAGCACATCGGGCGCGAGCCGCCGCAGGACCTCGGCATCGACGCCGATGACCGGCTTGCCCGCCGCTTGCAGCCGGCGGACCTCGGCGTCGATGATCCCTCCCGCCGCCGAAACATCGATTGGCGTGGCCGTGACCCGCGGAAGACCCAGCACCGAGGCGGGGTAATCGCACTCGTGGGAGATTCCGACCAGATTGCCGGCGCCACCCAGGGCCGCCACGATCTCCGTGGCGGCGGGCAGCAGACTAACCACCCGCATTCAACGCTCGATCAAACGACTCGGCCGATAGTTGGCGAAGAACAGCAGCCCGGTGAGCGTAGCCAGCAGCGCGCGGAAGTCCCGGGTCAGCAGGTAGGCCACCAGACCGAGCAGGGCCGGCGTCTCCACCAGGGCCCAGATCACGATCGCCTTCCCGAGATTGATCCGCCACCACTCGTCCTGCGACATGCCCGATGCCGGCCGGGTGAGCCGCCCCGCGGTGAACACCGCCGCCCCGAACACCACCGCGCTCACCAGGAACAGCGCGATGTACAGCACCCGCCGGTCGGGCAGCGCATAGACCGGCGTCGCTCCCGCGCGCGCCACACCCCAGGCCACCAGCCAGAACATCACCACGCCGAGCACCAGCGCGGCGTGGATGATCTTGGCGTTGATCGCCGGCGAGACCACCGCGCCGTCGGCCACTCAGCGGCTCGCCACCCGGTACAGGACGTAGCCGAGCCCGGCGAAGACCGCCAGAGCCACCAAGTCGCTCTGGGCGAACCAGCCCAGCTTCTCCTGGAGCCCCACCAGGTGGGCCAGATACTCCGCCGCCGGCACCTGGGCCGCGTCGGCGCGCGCGACCAGCGCCGCCGCGATTCCCGCGATCGTAATGCCCGCGATCGCACCGCCCGCGATCAGGCCGCTGGAGAAGAGCACCCCCGGCCCCGACTCGATCTCGGCGATGGACGCGGCGTTGCCGGCCTTCCGCCGCTCCACCAGCCAGCGAATGATCCCTCCCGCGAACATCGACGCCGAGGTGGAGATCGGGAGATACACCCCGACCGCGATCGGCAGCGATTGCAGGCCCATCAACTCGATCGCGATCGTGAGGCACACGCCGATCAGCACCAGCCCCCAGGGCAGTTTCTGGGTCAGGATGCCGTCGGTCACCAACGCCATGATCGTGGCCTTGGGCGAATCGAGCTTGGTGATGGGCCGGCCGTCGATCTCCCGGATCCGCCCGCCGATGCCCGGATCCACCAGGTACGCCACTTCCTTCGTCGCGGGATCGAGCAGGTACTTGCCCGGCTGCACCCCCTGGATCGGCAGGTTCACCCGCACGACTTCCCACTCCTGGCCGCCGTGCCGCATCGTCTCGCCCAGCGTGGTCGCCACCCGGTTGCCCTCGCCCGGCGCGGCCGCGGCGATGGTCACACCGGGATGCCGCTCGGGGACGATGGTGGTGTAGGTGTTGTTGAGCAGGGTGAGGGTCCAGCCGATGGCGAGTGCGGAAGTGACGGCGCCGACGATGATCCCGATCTGCTGGCGGCGCGGCGTAGCGCCGACCAGAAACCCGGTCTTGAGGTCCTGGCTGGTGGCGCCGGCGTTCCCCGCGGCGACCGCGATGACGCCCGCGATGGTGAGCGCGCCGACCCGGTGATCGACGCCGGTCCAGCCGATCAACAGGAAGATCGCCGCCGTCCCGATCAGCGCGGCGATGGTCATGCCCGAGATGGGGTTCGCGCTGACCCCGATCTCACCGGTGATGCGGGAGGACACCACCACGAAGAAGAATCCGAAGACGACGATCAGCACCGCGCCGAGCAGGTTCACGGCGAGCTCAGGCAGCACGGTCAGGGTGAGCGCCAGCAGCACCGCGCCGACCGGCGTCATCCAGATCGGGAGGTCGGTGTCGGTCCGAAGCCGCGTGGCCGCCGTGCTGACCCCGGTCTTGAGGTCCTCGAAGCCGGAGCGGAACGCGGCCACGATCGTGGGCAGCGACCGAGCCAGCGCGATGATGCCGGCCGCGGCGACCGCGCCGGCGCCGATGTAGAACACGAAGTAGGCCCGTACCTCGCCCGGGCTCATTTCGCCGATCAGCTTCGGCTCGGCGAAGATCGGCTCGGTGAGCCCGGAGCCGAACAGCTTGATCGCCGGAATCAGCACCATGTAGGCGAGGAATCCGCCGGCGAAGAGGTACCCGGCGATCCGGGGGCCGATGATGTACCCCACGCCCATCAGCTCGGGCGAGACCTCCGCCGAGATCGAGGCGCCCTGGTAGGACCGCGAGGTCCAGACGGGGTATTCCTTCCACCCCCGGAGTCCGGCCATCAGGAACTTGTAGGTGAACGCAATGCCGAACGCCTGGAACAGCCGGCGCGCCTGGACTCCCCCGCGTTCCCCGGCCACCAGCACCTCGGCGCACGCGGTGCCCTCGGGGTAGGTGAGCTTCCCGTGCTCCTTCACGATCAGCGCCCGGCGGAGCGGGATCATCAGCAGCACGCCGAGGATGCCGCCCACCACCGCCACCGTGGCCACCTTGCCGATCGTCAGGTCGTAGCCCAGCAGCAGGATCGCGGGAAGGGTGAAGACGATGCCGGCGGCGATCGATTCGCCCGCCGAGCCCGTCGTCTGCACCATGTTGTTCTCGAGGATGGTGGACTTGCCCAGGGTCCGGAAGAAGGCGACGGCGAGCACGGCGATCGGGATGGAGGCGGAGACCGTGAGACCGATCTTGAGCGCCAGGTAGACGCTCGAGGCGGCGAAGACGATGCCCAGGATGGCGCCGAGCGCGACCGCGCGCAGGGTGAGCTCGGCCGGCGCCTGGGTCGGAGGGACGAACGGGGTAAACGCCGGTCCCTCGGTGCGGGGGGAGACGGATGTCGCCATGCGTTCCGGTGGGTGGAAGGTGTCAGGATACTACGACCGCCGGGCGCGAGCCGGAAGGCACGCCGGGCGGGTGAGGGTGGTCACGGCGGCCAACCCGGCCCCCTGCTAGGATATGGCCGTTGGCTCCACTGCGGTCAAGCGACAATCCCCTGGGAGGCCGGTATGCTCTGGACGATCTTCGTGATCCTGCTGGTGCTGTGGCTGCTGGGAATGGTGTCGTCTTATACGCTGGGCGGGTTTATCCACATCCTGCTGGTGGTCGCGCTCGCCATCGTCCTGATCCGGGTGATTCAAGGCCGTCGGCCGATATGAAGCCAGGAACGATCCTGGGAATCATCCTGATCGCGATAGGCGTCGCGGGATTCGCGCTCGGCGGGTTCTCGTTCACCCGGAAGGAAAAGGTGCTGGACGTGGGCCCGATCGAGGCGACCGCCGACGACAAGAAGACGGTTCCAATTCCCCCACTGCTCGCCGGAATCGCTCTGGTGGGTGGTGTCGTTCTGGTGGCTGCCAGCGCTCGTCGAGGTTAGTCCTCCCGCCTCACAAGCTCCCTAGTGCGTCGTGGTCGTGTCTTCGTCGCCGCCCAGCTGTACGGGCGGCGGCGGAGCGCTGTCCGCCGGAATCACCACGCCGTTGGCGCCGAGATCCCGAAACAGCTTCCACTGCGCCTGCCGCGCGGCCCACGGCCGGGTCCCGTTGTACATCAGCGAGACCAGCAGGACGCCATCCGGTGTGCCGAGGTAGCCCACCACGGTGGTGACCTGGCCCAGGGTGCCGGTCTTGGCCCGGACGACCCCTTCGCCGGGGAAGCCGCTGTTGAGCCGGCGCAGGGTGCCGGTGCCGTTCGCCGGCAGGAGTTGGGGAAAGTTCTGCCCCGCGGCGGTACCGGGGAACTTGGCGAGATAGGTGATGAACGCGGCGGGGGTGACCCGGTCGTCGTAGGACAAGCCGCTGCCATCGGCCAGGTAGACGCCGTCGGTCGAGCCGATCACCCGCTGCACGTGCTCGGTCAGCCGCTGCGGGGCGCCTTCCCGGCCGCCGGCCCACTGGAGCAGTAGCTCGGCGCCGAGGTTGAGGCTCCGGCGGTTGATCTCGCTGGCCAGCGAGTCGAGCGGCGCCGAGGCCACCTCGGCCAGGATCTGCGGCTCGCCTTCCGCCGGCACGGCCGCCTGGGGCGCCCGGTTCCAGGAGATGCCGGCCCGAGCCAGGGCCGCTCCCCACACCGCGTTCAGCACGACCTTAGGATCGTTGGCCACCGCGTTCAGCCGCCGCGGGGAGGCGCGCACCCCGATGGTACCGGTCACTATCCAGCCGCCGTCGCTCCGGCGGCGAAGCCCGAGCCGCGACCGGCGGCCGGACCGCGTGGTGGCGGTGACGGTCACCAGGGAGCTGATGCCTTCCGGGGCGGTCTCGACCAGGCGGACCTTGTGCCCGACCTTGGTGCCGGGCCGGACCGTGATCCAGACGACGTTCTCATGCAGGGTGAGGGGGCCGACCGGCGGCGCGAACAGTCTGCCGCGGTGGCGGTTCGACCAGGCGGCCGGATAGATGGCGTTGGCCGGCCCGTTGGCGCTCTGCACCTGGAGCGGCCCATTCAGTTTCCGGATGCCGCTGCTCGCGAGCTGGAGGGCCAGATCGTACAGTGTCGGCCCGGAGCCCTCGGCCCGCTCCAGCGTCGGGTCGCCGTTCAGCTCGAGCGCCCAGGTGCCCTTCCAGACGCCGGTTTCGGGATTCAGGCGGCCCAGGCCGACCACCCGCGTCGAGCGCCGGGCGGCGCCGCCCAACACGCTCCGCGCAAAGCCCGTGGTGAACAGCTTGACCGTCGAGGCGGGGACCATCGGTTGATCCGGCTTTACGCTCCACAGCATCCGGCCGGCCTGATCCGCGACCGCGATGCCCCACTCGCCCGGGGCCCGTTGCGACGCCGACTCGTACCACGAGGCGAGGCGGCCGGCGAGGAGCCCTTCGGTGATGGCCGCATCGACCACCGACCCCTGCGCGAGGGCAGGAGCGGCCGGCGAGATCAGAGCGACTGCGACGAACAGACTTGAACGGCGAAATGACGAAAGCAGCACGTACGATCCCGAAGCCGGAGTTAGCAGCGCGTAGCAGCGTGCGAGAATGTGGGGCTGTGCGGCCGGGTATTGCGGGGAGGCCACGAGGAAACCCCGCATGAATCTCTCCGGCTGAGCCCTGATGTCAAGCTTAAGATCAGATCCCGCAGTGGCTTATAGACTTGGGCCTGGGATCGTCGCCGCCAGGGCGATAGGAAACGCCTTGCAGCGTCCCTCCGTAGAGCAAGAGCCAGGCCGGGTGCCCGCCAGCCCGGTGAGGCAAGTCACGGCTCCACATGGCTCTGAGTCCCTACTCTCTGACACGCCGGGGTGTGGCGGATCGACCTCGGCCAGTGTCACGAACGACGATTTCCAGGAGGTCCCATGAAAATGCGTACGACTGCCGGGCTGGGCGCGATGGCGCTGATGCTCGGATCCCTCGCCTGTGCCAGCACCATGGCCAAGCCGGAAGACCAGGCCGGGGCCGCCCCGCAGGACACCAGCGATGCCCAGAACCCGCCGGGCTACCGCGGTATGGAACGCGACACCACCCAGGCACCGACCGACAGCCAGCCGACCCCGTCCGACACGTTCCTCCAGCAGCAGGGGACCGGAGTCCCCGAGGACACTGCCGGCTATTCCGGTTTGGAGCACCCCGACACCACCGGCGCCGCGGCCGCGCCCGATTCCGCAATCCCGGGTGTGGACACCTCGGGAATGTCGGGCATGAGCGACACCACGGCGATGCCGGGGATGAGCGACACGACGTCCCAGCAGTAGACTCGCCTGCCGGCCGGCCGATCGTCGGTTCTGTGACCGGAAAGACAACGGGGACGCCGTCAGGCGCCCCCGTTTGTCGTAGCTGAGAGAGCGGATCCTATTTCAGGATACCCTTCGCGATGGTCTGGAGCTGCATGTTGCTGGTGCCTTCGTAGATCGTCCCGATCTTGGCGTCCCGGTAGTACTTCTCGGCCGGGTACTCCTTGGAGTAGCCGTAACCCCCGAACAGCTCGAGGCAGTTGGAGGTGGTGCGGTCCGCCACCTGGGAGCTGAACAGCTTGGCCATCGCGGCCTGCTGCTGGAACGGCAGCCCCGCGTCCTTGAGCCGCGCGGCGTTATAGACCATGAGTCGCGCCGCCTCCAGGTCGGTCGCCATCTGGGCCAGCTGGAACTGGACCCCCTGGAACTCCGCGATCGCCTTGCCGAACTGCTTCCGCTCTTTGACGTAGGCGGTCGCCGCGTCGAGGGCGCCGCGACCGACGCCGATCATCTGGGCCCCGATGCCGATGCGCCCTTCGTTCAGGGTCTCGATGGCGATCTTGTACCCCTGTCCCACCGGACCGAGCACGTTCTCGTCGGGTACGACGCACTGCTCCAGTATCAGCTCCGTCGTGCTGGAGGCCCGGATCCCCAGTTTGTTTTCCTTTTTGCCCACCGCGAACCCGGGAAACTCCCGCTCCACGATGAAGCCGGTGATCCCCTTGTAGCCCTTCGAGAAATCGGTGTTGGCGAAGACGATGAAGAGTCCAGCCTCGGCGCCGTTCGTGATCCAGAACTTCCGGCCGGTCAGCTCCCACTTGCCACCCTGCCGCTCCGCCTTCGTGGCCAGGGCGAAGGCGTCGCTGCCGCTTCCCGGCTCGGACAGCGCGAACGCGCCGAGCAGCCCGGAAGTGAGCCGCGGGAAGTAGCGCTCGTGCTGCTCCGCGTTGCCCCAGCGCAGCAGGGCGTTGTTGACCAGGGTATTGTGGACGTCGACGTAGATCGCCGCCGAGGCATCGACCCGGGCGAGCTCTTCGATGGCGAGCACCGCCATGAAGATGGACCCGCCGGCGCCGCCGAAGCGCTCGGGGACCTCCACTCCCATCAGGCCCAGCTCGAAGAAGCGGGGGATGAGCGACGGCTCGAATTTGGCCGCTTCGTCCATGGTCTCGACCAGAGGACGCACCTCCGCCTCCGCGAACTCCCGGACCGCGTCGCGGAACATGCCCTCCTCTTCGGAGAGCGTGGTCAGAGCAGGGGTTGCGGACACCGTCTCAGTCATCGTCCGGCTCGGCTGAAGGTGGTAGTGGAGAGCAAGATACCGGCGCGGCGGGAATGCGACAAAGGGCTTACGTTTCGCCACCCGATGACTACCAGTCCCACCCCAGGCCACACCTCGGTGGTCCGCCGACTTCGCGAGGATCGGCCGCTGGTCGCGGTCGAGCTCCGACCGCCGCGCAGCGGTATGTCCTACGGGGCGAGCGTCGATGCCTGGATCGACATGTATCACTCGATCCGGCGGCTGGCCCGGCAAGACACCTTGATCTTCCTGACCGATAACGCCATCGCGCAGGCGGAGGAGGAGAACCTCGCCCACCTCACCGCCAACCTCGCCGGGGAGCTGGCCCCGGCGCGCATCGTCCCCTTCCTCACCGCCAAGCACTCCCTGGACTACATCCGGCTCTACGCCGCCCGCGCGCAGTCACACGGCTTCGAGGCGCTGACGGTGGTGGGCGGCGACCGTTTCGCGGGGCCGCCGCGCTGTTTCCCCCACGCCTTCGAGCTGCGGCGCTGGCTCCGGGAGCGGGTACCGGCGATGGACCTGGGCGGATGGGTGAATCCGGTGCGCGATCCGGTGCAGCAGGTGGATTTCCTCACGAGCCCGGACTTCGTGGCGGAGTTCTACCTGACCCAGATCGTCTCCCACCACTCGATCGGGCAGGTGGAGCGTTTTCTGGTTGAAGCCCGCCGGCGGGGAGTGACCTACCCCGGCGTGTTCGGAGTCTTCCTCTATCGGAGCGCCAACCCGAGGACCCTGGAGCAGCTCAACGGGTACTTCCCGGTACCGGCGGAAGGGGTGACGCGGGACTTCGAGGCCGGATTGTTGCCCGAGGAGATCTGCGCCAAGACGGTGCGGGCGCTTCGGGACGTCGGGGTGGACAAGGTCTACGTCAGCAACCTGGGGTTCGACCGGCCCGAGGCGCGGTACCGGAAGATCCTGGAGCTGCTGTAGCGCCGTAGTGCAAGCCGATCCGGGAGCTGCCGTCTCCTAATCACCGGCCCATCGGGGAGCTTGGCCGGCTCTCCGGGGGGCTTCGCAGCTGTAATCTCTCCGCATCAAACCATCACAGTCTGGGGCGGCACGTCTATGACACCGTCGGCGGGCTCTGTCGCGCGAGCGATCGTCATCTCCCTTTCAATGGCGGGCCTCCCGGCGTGCCGGGAGACGGTATTTCCGGGCCCCGATGTCCAAAATTTCATGGTCATGCACGGCAACGGACAGAGCGCCGAGCGGATGGACACCTTGCCGCTGACGCTGGTGGCCCGATTGTTCGATGACGGAGGCGACCCGGTCCAGGGCGCACAAGTGACCTGGTCGGCGAGCGAGGACGCGGGGTTGGTCCTTCCCCTCGACACAACAACCAGCGGGGAAGGCCTGGCGCGGGCGAAGGTGGCCCTCGGCTTCGCTCCGGTTCAACACGTCGAGGCCCGGGCGGACGGCTTCGATGACGTGGCCCGCTTCACGCTCACGGCGACCAGCGCGGCGGGCCTCAAGGCAGTGTCCCTGATGAAGAACTCCGGTGAGAGCCACATGTGCGCGCTCGATGTAGAGGGCCGCGCCTGGTGTTGGGGCGACAACGAGGTCGGCGAACTGGGAGACGGTTCGATCGAGCCGAGCGATCATCCGGTTCTCGTACGGACCGAGGAGCGTTTCACTCGCCTCTACGGCGCCTCGAATGCGACCTGCGGGCTGGCGGCCGACGGGCGGATGTTGTGCTGGGGGCGGAACCAATACCGATTCGGAAATGGGTCGGCGCAAGACAGCCGCTTGCCGGTCCCGGCCGGGAGCGGACTCCGGTTCAGGACGATAGATGTCGGCTTTGACGTGGGATGTGGCGTGACGCTGGACGGCGACGCGTACTGCTGGGGCTCCGGAGCGTTGGGGAACGGTCTACCGGACGACGAAAGCCCGGTCCCGACCCGGATCGCGAGCGGTGGCAACTGGCGGGAGATCGCGACCGATGACACTCAGGGCTGCGTCACTTCGAGGGCGGGAGAGGTACGCTGCTGGGGATTCGGAACCAGGGAGCTGGGGATCCCCGCGCCCACGGCGGACGTTCCCACCACCGTGTCGCTCGTTTCCGATCTGTCCGGCATCAGCATGAGCTGGTGGAATCAATGCGGCATGCAGGCGGGCAGGGGTGCGGTGTGTTGGGGGGGAGGCATATACGGCCTTTCCAGTTTTGATCGTCCGGACCCCGTGTACCCGCGCCCCAACGGCGAAACCATAGAGCGGATTCTGGCCCGGATCGAGTCGGTGATCGGGAGGTCCACGTCCGGACGGCTTTACATCTGGGGCGAGCCGCCGGTCTGCTGCGATGGCCTGATCACCGGTGCGCCAGCGCCGCTGTACCCGTCGGGCCCCTGGCTCGATTTTGCCATCGGCCCCAATGCCTTCGCCATCCATGCCGCCGACAGCACCGTGTGGTATTGGTCGGGACGTGACTTCGCGGCATTCGGCCAGGAGTTCTTTGGCGTGTTGCGGGGGAAGCCGGTGCCGGCGCCGGCGGCTGCCGGCGCGCTCTAGACCGCGAGCTGTCCCAGCGCTTCCAGCGCGATCTCGACCCGGCCGCCGGGCGAGCTGACCTGCACGCCCTGCACCATGCCCCGGACCGCGTCCAGCACCTCCTGGGCGATCCGGATTCCTTCGGCATGGGCCGCCTCCGGGCCCGCGTCCTCCGCCTCGCGCATCCGCTCCAGCACCGACTCCGGCACCCGCGCCCCCGGGACCTCATTGGCCAGGAACTCCGCGTTGCGCAGCGAGGTCAGCGGCCAGATTCCCGCGACGACCGGGATGCGCCACGCCGCGATCCGCTCGAGGAACCGCGCCAGCTCCTCCGGATCGAACACCGGCTGGGTGACCGCGAACTCGGCGCCGGCTTCCACTTTCCAGTGGAAGCGCTCCAGCTCGAGCTCCAGATCGGGCGCACCCTGATTGGCGGCCACGCCGATCACGAACTGGGTCGGCTCGCCGACCGAGGCGCCGCCGGGATCGCGACCCTGGTTCAGCCGGCGCACCACGTTGGTGAGCCCGATGCTGTCGATATCGAACACCGCGGTGGCGTCGGGATAGGGGCCGGCGGTCGGCGGATCGCCGGTCACGATGAGGACGTTCCGGAGGCCTCCGGCCGCCGCGCCGAGCAGGTCGCTCAGCATGCCGAGCATGTTCCGGTCGCGGCAGGTGTAGTGGAAGACGGTCTCCAGCCCGACCTCGCGCTCGACGATGAGCGCCGCCGGCACCACACCCATCCGGCTCTGCGCCCGCGGGCCATCGACCAGGTTCACCGCGTCGACGCCCGCGTCGCGGAGCGCGCGGCACTGCCGTACCATCTCCTCGGGGTTCCAGCCCCGCGGCGGCACCACCTCCACGCTCCTGAGGAACTCGCCCGCGGCGAGCTTGCGGCCCCACTTCGACCTGGCGGCGAGCGGGACCGGCCCGGCGCCGTCCGGCTCGGCCGAGACAGCCGGCGTCGATCCCACTAACGCGCGGCGCGGCTTCGCGTCGGCGATCGCCTCCCGGATCCGGCGGATGTGCTCGGGCGTGGTGCCGCAGCACCCGCCGATCAGCCGGGCGCCGGCGCCGATGAGCCGCCGGGCGTACTGCGCCATGTAGTCGGGGCTGGCCAGGTAGATGCGGCGGTCGCCCACCGCGCGGGGCAGGCCCGCGTTCGGCTGGGCTGACAACACCTTGCCGGTGACCTCCGCCATCCGCTCGATCGCCTCCAGCATCGGGCCGGGGCCCACCGAGCAGTTGAGCCCGGCCACGTCGGCGCCCCACTCCTCCAGCCGCGCGGCGATGGTCTCGACCGAAGTGCCGTACGAGGTGTTCCCGTCCTCGCCCACCGTCATCTGAGCGATGACCGGAAGCTCGGGCGCCACGGCCCGGGCGGCCTCGAGCGCCGCGTGGAGCTCCTCCAGGTCGCTGAAGGTCTCCAGGATGAATCCATCCACCCCGCCCTCGGCCAGCCCGCCCAGCTGGCGGGTGAAGTGGGCGACGGCCTCGCTCCGCGCGGTCGGGCCCCAAGGCTCGATGCGGATGCCGAGCGGCCCCACCGCGCCGACCACTTTGGCGCGGCCTCTGGCGGCACGGTGAGCCAGGACGGCGGCCGCGCTGTTGATCTCCTCGGTTCGCGAATCCAGCCCGTACGCCGAGAGCTTGACCGGGTTGGCGCCGAAGGTGTTGGTCTCCAGAATCTCCGCGCCCGCCCGCGCGTAGGCCTCGTGCATCTCCTGCACCAGGCCGGGCTGGCTCACGTTGAGCTCGTCGTAGCACACGTTCACGAACACGCCGCGGCTGTACAGCATCGTGCCCATGGCGCCGTCGAGCAGGTGGACGCGGGAGTCGGTGAGGAGGTCGCGCAGCGTAGGCATGGTTAGCGGTCGTAGCTCAGGTTCGGCGCCAGCCAGCGCTCCATCTCCGGCACCGGCATTCCCTTCCGCGCGGCGTAATCCTCCACCTGGTCGCGGCCGATCTTGCCCACGCCGAAGTAGCGCGCATCGGGGTGCCAGAAGTAGTACCCGCTCACCGCCGCGGCGGGCGTCATCGCGTAGCTCTCGGTGAGCCGGATCTCCGCCGTGGTTTCCGCGTCGAGCAGGTCGAACAGCGTGCGCTTCTCGGTGTGATCGGGGCAGGCAGGGTAGCCCGGCGCCGGCCGGATGCCCTGGTAGGCCTCCTTGATCAGCGACGCGTTGTCCAGCGCCTCTTCCTGGGCATAGCCCCAGAATTCGCGGCGCACCCGCTCGTGCAGCCGCTCGGCGAACGCCTCCGCCAGCCGATCGGCCAGTGCCTTGGCCAGGATCGCGCTGTAGTCGTCCTGGTTGGCCTCGAACTCTTTCACCAGCGTGTCGAGCCCGTGACCCGCCGTCACCGCGAAGGCCCCGATATGGTCGCCCACGCGGCTTTCGCGGGGGGCCACGTAGTCCGCGAGCGCGAGGTTGGGCCGGCCCGGCGGCTTCGCCATCTGCTGGCGCAGGGTGTGAATCGTCGCGATCCTCGTCTCCCGGTCCGAGCGATCGTAGAGCTCGATGTCGTCGCCCACCGACGCGGCGGGGAAGATCCCGAACACGCCCCGCGCCCGGATCAGCCGCTGCCGTACGATGCGCTCGAGCAGCTCCTGCGCGTCCTTGAAGAGGTTCCGCGCCGCGGACCCGACCGACGGGTCGTCGAGGATCGCCGGGTAGTGCCCCGGGAGCTCCCAGGTTTGGAAGAACGGGGTCCAGTCGATCCGCTGGACCAGGTCGGTCAGCGGGTAGTCCTCCAGGACTCGCACGCCGGTAGTGCACGGGGCCGGCGGGACAGTCCGTTTCCAGTCGATCGCGAAGCGGTTGGCCCGCGCGTCGGCCAGGGCGAGCTGCCGTTCGGCCGGAGTCCGCCCGGCGCGCTGCTCGCGAATCGACTGATATTCCGAGCGGACTCCATCGACGAACTGCTGCCGCAGCCCGGTGCTCATCAGACTGCCGGCCACGCCGACCGCCCGGGAGGCGTCGAGCACGTGCACCGTGGCCCCCCGGTAGTGGGGCTCGATCTTCACCGCGGTGTGGACCCGTGAGGTCGTGGCACCGCCGATGAGGAGCGGCTGGGTGAATCCCTCCCGCTCCAGCTCGCCCGCCACGTAGCTCATCTCCTCCAGCGAGGGCGTGATGAGCCCGCTGAGCCCGATGAGATCGACGTTTTCCCGCCGGGCGGTCTCCAGAATCCTGGCGGACGGCACCATGACGCCGAGGTCGATGACCTCGTAGTTGTTGCACTGGAGCACGACGCCCACGATGTTCTTGCCGATGTCGTGCACGTCGCCCTTCACCGTCGCCAGCAGCACCTTGCCGTTGGTGCGCGAGCCCGAGGTCTCGTCCCGCTCCGCCTCGATGTACGGCACCAGGTGCGCCACCGCTTTCTTCATGACCCGGGCGCTCTTCACCACCTGAGGCAGGAACATCTTCCCGGCTCCGAACAGATCGCCGACGATGTTCATGCCGTCCATCAGCGGCCCCTCGATCACCTCGATGGGCCGGGCCGCCAGGCGGCGCGCTTCCTCGGTGTCCTCCACCACGTAGTCGGCGATCCCCTCCACCAGCGCGTGGGCCAGCCGCTCCGCTACCGGCTTCTCCCGCCAGGAGAGGTCGGCGCCTTTGCCGCCCGCCTGGCCCTTCACCGAGTCGGCAACCTCCAGCAGGCGCTCGGTCGCGTCGGGCCGGCGGTTCAGCACCACGTCCTCCACCCGCTCCAGCAGGTCGGGAGGAATGTCCTGGTAGATCGGGAGCGCTCCCGCGTTCACGATCCCCATGTCCATGCCGGCGGCGATGGCGTGGTAGAGAAACACCACGTGGATCGCCTCGCGGACCGGGTCGTTGCCGCGGAAGGAGAACGAGACGTTGCTCACGCCGCCGCTGACTCGCACATGGGGGAGCTCCGCCTTGATCCTTCGGGCCGCCTCGATGTAGTCGAGGGCGTAGCCGGCGTGCTCGTCCATCCCGGTGGCGATCGCGAAGATGTTGGGATCGAAGATGATGTCCTCGGGCGGGAAGCCCACCCGTTCGGTCAGGATCCGATACGACCGCCGGCAGATCTCCACCTTCCGATCCACCGAGTCGGCCTGGCCCCGCTCGTCGAAGGCCATCACGATGACCGCGGCGCCGTACCGGCGAACCAGCGTGGCCTGCCGGACGAACTCGTCCTCGCCCTCCTTCAGGCTGATCGAGTTGACCACGCCCTTGCCCTGGACGCACTTGAGGCCGGCCTCGATGACCGACCACTTGGAGGAGTCGATCACCAGCGGCACCCGGCTGATGCCGGGCTCGGACGCGACGAGCCGGAGGAACGTCGCCATGGCCTCCAGGGAATCGAGCATCCCTTCGTCCATGTTGACGTCGAGCATCTGGGCCCCGTTCTCCACCTGCTGCCGGGCGATCTCCAGCGCCGCGTCGTAGTCGCCGCCCAGGATCAGCCGGGCGAATTTGCGCGAGCCGGTGACGTTGGTCCGCTCGCCCACGTTCACGAAGTTGCTCTCGGGGCGGATCGTCAGGGGCTCCAGACCGCTCAGCCGGAGCAGGTGAGGCTGGGGCTCCGGGCGCCGGGGCGGCAGGCCTTCCACCGCCTCGGCGAACGCGCGAATGTGGGCCGGCGTCGTGCCGCAGCACCCGCCCACGATGTTTACCAGCCCGTGCTCGGCGAACTCCCGCAGTATCTCCGCCATCTTCTCTGGCGTCTCGTCGTACTGGCCGAACTCGTTCGGCAGGCCCGCGTTCGGATGGGTGCTCACCAGCACCGGCGCGACCCGGGCCAGCTCCTGGACATAGGGGCGCAGCGCCGCGGGGCCGAGCGCGCAGTTGAGCCCGATACTGAGCGGCCGGGCATGGGCGACGGAGTGCCAGAACGCCTCGGCGGTCTGTCCCGACAGCGTCCGGCCGGACGCGTCGGTGATGGTTCCGGAGATCATGACCGGCACCCGGAAGCCCAGGCTCTCGAACACCGACTCCACCGCGAAGATCGCGGCCTTGGCGTTCAGGGTATCGAAGATGGTTTCGATAAGGATCAGGTCCGCGCCGCCGTCGAGCAGCCCCTTGGTGCCGTCGGCGTAGGTGGCCACCAGGTCGTCGAAACCGATGTTGCGGAACCCCGGGTCGTTGACGTCGGGGGAGAGCGAAGCGGTGCGGTTGGTGGGTCCCAGCACTCCGGCTACGAACCGGGGACGGTCGGGCTCCCGCTGCTCGAACCGGTCGGCCGCCCCGCGGGCCAGCGCCGCCCCGGCGTGGTTCAGCTCGTAGACCAGGTCCTCGAGGCCATAGTCGGCCTGGGAGCTGGCGTTGCTGGTGAACGAATTGGTCTCCAGGATATCCGCGCCGGCCTCGAGGTAGGCGGCATGGATGGCGTCGATGATCTTCGGCTGGGTCAGGGAGAGCAGGTCGCTGTTGCCCCGCAGCTCCCGGGGCGAGTTCGCGAACCGCTCGCCCCGGAAATCCCGCTCCTCCAGCCGGTAGGTCTGGATCATGGTGCCCATGGCGCCGTCGAGCAGCAGAATCCGCCGCTGCAACAGTGGCTCCAGCAGCGCGAGTCGCTCGGCACGGGTACGGGGCACGGGGGGCTCCTACAAAAAAAATCCCTGGGGCTAAAACGCCACAGGGCATGCGTTTTAGCGGATTGTTTAACGTGGCCGCAAGCTAGCGCAAATCGCCACGGATTCGGTTGTCGAGCTTAAAGATAGCCCGCCGCCCCCTGGGGACAAGGGAGGACAGTCTGCCCGTCTGCTACAGCATCCCCAGCACCAGTCCCCGCGCTACCCAGAGCACCAGCCAGGCGACCATGGGACTGAAGTCGATCATGCTGGCGGGCGGCATGATCCGGCGGATCGGCTCGATGATCCAGTCGGTGAGCAGCACGAAGGGGCGCATCCATTTTCGGTAGCTGGACACCCCGAACCAGGACGCGATCACCCGGACGAAGATGGAGACCATCACGACGGTGAACGCCGAGCCCACCAAGAACCGGACCCACTCGCGGGGACCGGCCGAGGCCAGGGCGATGAACGTCCCGGTCATGCCGAGCAGCCAGCGGGTGAGGCTGAGGAGCAAGAGGCCGCCCAGAATCACGACGCCGACCAGCCAGAGCGGGGCGTCCTGAGGATTGCCGCCGAATCGGATCACCCGGCGCTCGAAAGGCAGGAGCAGCGGATCGCTCGCCTGGCGGACCAGCTTGGGCCAGGCGCCGAAAGGCTCGATCTTGCGTCGCCGGACGGCCCAGTGGGTGAGCGCGACGACGGAGGTATAGGCCAGGGCGGCGATGACGAGGCCGCGGACCAGCGTGTCGATGACGTAGAGTGGCACGGCGGAAATCTGGGAGTCGGCGGCTACGGTTCCAAGCCCCCGACCTGGATCGGTCGTTGGGTCCCGGATCGCGAAGTGCACATGAGGGTAAAGCGGCCGGCGTTGAGGGAGGCCTCCTCCAGGATATGGCTGTCGCCCCGGCAGGAAGTGATCTCACGCCCGTCGGACCGGCGAAACTGGACGGTGACGACCGGCTCCCGGTTGACGTTGAGCAGCTGGCGGGCGGTGGTGGCGGTCAGGCTGTCGATGCCCAGCTGACGCAGGGACGAGGCGGGACGTCCGCGGTGGGATCCCCTGTAGTCCATGGCGCGATCCACCAGCTCCAGTACCTCATGGCCCAGTGTCTCCGCGTCCCGCTGATCCGCTGGAAGGTCGGCACCCGGCGCCGAGTCCGGGGCCTTCTGTTCGCCCTTGTCGCAGGCGAGCGCCAGCCAGGCCAGCGCGAGGGCCGGCCAGACGCGAGCGGGCGTCATTCCATCGCGAATTCGCGGTTGAACACCACCTCGAAGCTGAAGGTCTTCGCGCGGCTCCGGGTCTCCATCAGCTCAGCGATCCGCCGCAGCCGGTTGGGGATTTCCATGATCTTTTCCTGCGCCTTGCGGCCCAGCTCGTTCAGTCCCTCGTAACTCTCGATCTTCCAGTACCGGATCTGCTCCTGGACGATGCGGAGATAGTCGCGGGGTCCGTAGATCCCCGACCGCCGAATGACCTCGGCCAGGTCCTTGAATCCCGGGATGGTGATCCCCGGCATGTCGATCGCCGGCAGAATGAACGACGCCGAGTGGAGCGCCTGGTCCGGATCGCGCTTGAGGATCTCCTCGAACACGGTGCGATAGAAGGCGTAGTGCCGGGCCTCGTCCTTCGCGATCTGGCTCAGCACCTCGCCCAGCCTGGGCTCGTATTCCGCGATCAGCTTACCGGTCTCGCTGTGGGAAAACTGGGTGGCCCGCTCCTGCACCGTGGTGTAGGCGAAGACCCGGTAGGGATCGCGGTCCCAATCGGGATGGAAACCCCGCCGCAGGTACTCGAACTGCATCTCCTCGATCTTCCGCTGGTCGAACAGCCGGGTGTCCCTGACGTAGTCGTGGAGCACCTGGCCGTGGCGGTCCTCTTCGGCGGTCCAGAGGTTGTTCCAGAGCCGCCAGAAGCTCTCGTCGCCCAGATAGACGGCGAGCAGGCGGTGGAAATGGGGCAGGCCTTCCTCGGTGAGGAGATTGAGCGCAAGGGCGGCCCGAGCGTGGTCGGGGATTCCCTTGGCCTGATTTCGGAGCTTGGCCTGGAACTCGTCGTGATCGGTGTCCGGATCGGGGCCAAGCAGGTCGGACGGGTACCACAGCTCGCGCTTCCGCTCGTGCAGCTCCATGAGCTCCCCGACCCGGCCCTCAAGGTCCTTCAACACTTCGACTTTGGACTCGAGCTCGCGGGTGGCGTCGGTTATGGTACCCATGAATGTCCCGGGACGCGGTTAGCCCTCAAAATGCAGCCGGACCAGCCACCTAAGATAGTGCGGCCGGTCCGGTTAATGCCAACGCGGCAGGGGAGGGGGGGTCACTCCGAAACGGGGAAGCGCTTCTCCATCAGGGACCAGCTGCGCTGGCCGATGTAGCCGTCCCGCCGGAAGACCGGATCCCACCCCAGGGCTGCCAGCAACCCCTCCGACCGGTCATCGTCGGTCCAGAACTCTGCCAGATGGGCGCCGCTCTCCACCGCGCGCTCCTCGAATGCCGCCAGGAGCCGGTGGGCGTGGCCTCGGTGCCGCTCCTGCGGCAGGACCACAACATCCACCAGATGGGCGACTCCCCCGCGCAACCAATAGCGCAGGCCCCCGATCCAGTCTCCGATCTCGTTGCTGAGGATGAGGTAACGCTCTTCCGGCCCACCGTTCCTGCCGGCGGCGTCCTCCTCCTGCTCGATGAGCTCGGAGTACCAGGCCGCAAAATCGCCGTCCTGTTCCATTTCCCGGATGGTGACTTCGCCCATGCTTCCTGCCTGAAAAGGTGAGACCTCCATCAGCTTACGCAACAGTGGTGCCATCCGGCGGGTTCCACTTGGAGCGGCCCCACCCCTCGCGCGGCCGAGCTTGGATTAGCTTCACAATGAGACCGGGAGGTGGTGAGCATGACCGAGGTGAAACGTCCCGAACGGCCCGTGGTGGTGCGCTGCGTATTCTGCGGCAAGGCGAACCGGGTGGATCTGGCGCGCCTGGCGGGCGGGCCCAAGTGCGGCGAGTGCGAGCGGCCGATCCGGCTCGACCGCCCGACCAAGGTGACCGACACCGATTTCGAGCAGATCATCAAGGGCTCGAGCGTTCCGATCCTGGTGGATTTCTATGCCGACTGGTGCGGGCCCTGCAAGATGATGGCGCCCGCGCTCGACGAATTCGCCCAGCGGCACACCGGTGAAGCGCTGGTGCTCAAATTGGACACCGACGCCAATCCGGCGACACCCTCGCGTTTCGGAATCCGCGGCATCCCGACCCTGATCGTGTTCGAGCACGGCCAGGAAGTCCGGCGGCACGTGGGCGTGGCTCAGCCCTCCGATCTCGACAAGCTGGTCGGTCTGCCGGAGGCCAGGGCGTAGCCCCTACAGCGGGCGGCACTGGCTGGCGCTGGGGGGCCGGCGGGAGCAGGCGATGCTCTCGTCCATTCCCTGCACCAGCGGGCCGCAGGCCGCGGTCTGCGCCTGCTCGGTCGCGGACTCCTCGCTCTCGCCCGAGGCCGTCGCGGTCCGCCGCTCCCCCTGGAACTCGATCGTCACCGTGCACTCGACCCGCTGGACTTCCATGGTCGCATACGCCAGGAAGGCGATGAACGCCACGATCACCACGACGGTCACGAGCCGCGTGCGACTGGTCATCCGACCGACTCCTCGATCCACTTCAGGTATCCTGGATCGCCCTCCGCGACCGGAAGCGCGATGATCTCGGGCGTCTCGTAGGGATGCAGCTGGTGAATGCGGGCCATGAGGGGGGCCACCTGGAGCGCGGTGGTCTTGAGATGACAGTACCACTCCGCCGCGGTCTCCACCTCACCCTGCCACCGATAGACGCTGCTCACCGGCCCGACTACCTGGGCGCAGGCGGCGAGCCGTTCATCCACCAGGGTCCGCCCCAGCCGGTTGGCCGATTCCCGGTCCGGAAGCGTCGTGGTGACTTGTCGGCACTCGCTCACGCCGCCCCCGCGCTCACCGGTGGCCGGCTCAGCGCCCGCCGGCCGCGGGGAATCCCGGAGTACCCTCGGGTTTCACTCCGTCGTCGAGCGGTACGATGCCGACTCGCCAGCCGCTCTTGAAATCGACGGTCAGCCGGTGGCTCTGGGCATCGGCCTGTGCGTTCACTACGTCGGGCTGGCTTCGGGCGAACGTTACCGCGCTGTCGCTGCTGGTGGGATCGACCTGGGCGAGCCGTCGGGCGATCGCGACTGCCTGCGATTGCTCCTTGCCATAGAGAGCCATCTGGTCGCCCGGCACGAAGCCGTCGGCGTCGGCGATGCGGGTTCGATAGTCGTAGTCCCGGCAGCCGGAGAGCGCCAGGACCACCAGCAGTGCGGCGGAGCCACGGATCATCGGGGCCTCGAATGGAAGATTCGGCGACTACGCCGAAGGTAATGCCGGGCGTCCTCTCGGGCGACGGGTTAGGTTACCCTGCAACTCTTATCGGGATTGTACATGAACGGCGTCTCCAACATTCCCCAGCCCCGAAACGAGCCGGTGTTGAACTATGCGGCGGGCTCCCCGGAGCGAGCCGCGCTGAAGGCGGCGCTCGGCGCGGTCGGGAGCCAGCAGCCCGACATCCCCGTCGTGGTGGGAGGCCGGGAGGTGAGGACCGGCAACACCCACGACGTGGTCTCGCCCCACTGCCACCAGCGGGTCCTGGCCAAGGTCCACCACGCCGACGCGGCCACCATCGACGCGGCGACGAAGGCCGCGGTCGAGGCCCAGCGCGACTGGGGACACTGGCGATTCGAAGACCGGGCCGCGGTGTTCCTCAAGGCCGCCGACCTGCTCGCCACGGTCCACCGGCAGCTGCTCAACGCCGCCACCATGCTCGGGCAGAGCAAGACGGCGTTTCAGGCCGAGATCGACAGCGCCTGCGAGCTGATCGATTTCCTCCGGTTCAACGTCCACTTCGCCGAGCGGATCTACCGGGAGCAGCCGGAGTCCTCCACCGGCGTCTGGAACCGGATGGACCACCGGCCGCTGGAAGGATTCATCTACGCCATCACGCCGTTCAACTTCACCGCCATCGGCGGCAACCTGCCGACCGCGCCGGCCCTGATGGGCAACGCGGTAGTGTGGAAGCCTTCGTCCACCGCGGCGCTGAGCAACTGGCACTTCTTCCGGCTGCTGGAGGAGGCGGGTCTCCCTCCCGGGGTGATCAACTTCCTGCCCGGCGAAGCGGTCGAGGTGAGCCGCCGGCTCCTGGCCGACCGGCACATGGCCGGGATCCATTTCACCGGCTCGACCGCGGTGTTCCAGAGCCTCTGGCGGACCGTCGGAGAGAGTCTCGACCGCTACGCGGGCTACCCCCGCATCGTCGGTGAGACCGGCGGCAAGGACTTCATCGTGGCGCACGCCAGCGCCGACGTCGAAGCCCTCGCGGTGGGGATGGTCCGCGGCGCGTTCGAATACCAGGGGCAGAAGTGCAGCGCGGCCTCGCGGGCCTACGTCCCCGATACCCTCTGGCCCGAGCTGCGCGATCGTGTCGCGGCGATGATCGGCGACATCCGGATGGGCGACGTGGGTGACTTCCGCAACTTCATGGGCGCGGTGATCGACCGGCGGGCGTTCGACCGGCTGCGGAGCCACCTCGAGCGCGCCAAGCAGGATCCCGGCGTGAAAATCGTCGCCGGCGGCGGCACCGACGATTCGGTGGGCTGGTTCGTGCAGCCGACGCTGCTCCAGGTGGATGATCCGATGTACCGCACGATGTGCGAGGAGCTGTTCGGGCCGGTGCTCACCGTCCACGTCTATCCGGCGGCCAGGTGGTCGGAGACCCTCGCGCTGGTGGATCGGACGGGACCGTACGCCCTCACCGGCGCTGTCTTCGCCCGCGACCGAGCCGCGATCGCGGAGGCCGACCGCGCGCTGCGCTACGCCGCCGGCAACTACTACGTGAACGACAAGCCCACCGGGGCCGTGGTGGGACAGCAGCCGTTCGGGGGCGCCCGGGCCAGCGGCACCAACGACAAGGCCGGCTCGGTGCTGAACCTGCTGCGCTGGGTATCGCCCCGGTCCATCAAGGAGACGTTCGCCCCGCCGAAGGACTACCGGTATCCCTTCATGAGCGAGGCGTGAGAGCGGCGGCGATCCTGATCGCGCTCTGGGCGCCGTCGATGCAAGCCCAGGGGGCACCGGGATACACCGCCGCCCAGCTCCACTGCACCCGCTGGCTGGAATCTTCGAACAGCGACATCGAAACCGAGACCGCGGGAGGCGCCCTGCACTCCAGCGCCGTGCGCCGCGGCGTCTGGAGCTTTCGCGCCCGCGACAGCCTCGGCGCCGTCGCGCTGGAGACCTGGTACGACTCGCTCCAGCTGAGCCGGCGCGCCAGCAACGCCGAGATCCGGGCCGACACCGACGGACTGATCGGCGGCCGCTACCGCGGCCTGCTGAAGACCTCAGGCGAGTACGTCGAGATCGCCCGCCCGTTCGTGCCTGACGAAGTCGCCGAGCTGGCGGACGTCTCCGTCGCCGCGCACGACCTGCTCCCGCCGCTCCCTCCCCGCCCGCTCAGGCCCGGACAATCCTGGACCGGCGCGGGCCTCACCCTCGAGCGGCTGCCCGACACCAGCGTGGCCGGCCGCCCGCTACTGCATCTCCGGCTCGAGTCGCGGCTCGAAGACAGTACGACCGTTCCCCGCGGCGATACCGTGGCGATACCGATACGGCAGACGACGGTCGAGCAGGGCCACATCTACTGGTCTCCCGCCCGCGGCCTGGTCCGCCGCATCAGACACATCACCATCGACGCCGCGATCCCCACCGGCGGCCGCATCCGGCAGCCGGTGCGTTCACGCGTGGTCCAGGACGTCGAGCTCACCCGCCTGCCGGCTGACGGTTCCTGTTTGTAACTGCCGGGCCACGCTCTCCAACTCTCATGTCCCTCAGCCCGCCGGTGGCGCGCATCCCAGAACGTAGGGTGCGGGTTACTAACCATCATGGGCAGGGGAGGGGTAGATGTGGTACGGCAGGATGACCATGGCGCTCGTGAGTCTTTCCGTCGCGCTGGCGGCTTGTGATTCGGACGACACCAATGCACCGCAGGACGAGCTTCCGATCCAACCGTTGCGGGTGGTTGACGCCAGCGGCGATCTGACCGGAGCGATCGCGGAGTTCCAGCAGGTGATAGGCGATCCCGCCAACGGCGGCGGCGTCGGGCCGCAGCCCGGTGGGCGGCGGGAGATCCGCTGGGACGCGGTTCCCGCCGCGCAGACCAACAGCGACGCGTTCCCGGCGGACTTCTTCCGGGGCAACGGCCTCATCACCACCACCGACGGGATCGGCACCCGGGTCAGCGACAACGACTTCGCCGACATCGACCCGAGCTACGCGGCCGAGTTCGAGAGCTTCAGCAAGGTGAAGACGTTCATGGCCTCCGGCAGCACTCACATGACCCTCACTTTCCGCCTGCCGGGCTCGGACACCCCGGCGGTCACCAGCGGCATCGGCATCGTGTTCTCCGATGTGGACCGGGACGGCTCGGCCACGATGACGCTCTACGACAGCGACAACGCCAACCTCGGCACCTACGAGGCGCCGGTGCGGACCGATGCGGCCGGGCACTCGTTCATCGGCGTGGCGTACGAGCTGCCCGTCGTCGCCCGGGTGGAGGTGATCTCGGGAGAGTCCGCGTTGGGAGCGGGGATCAACGATGTCAGCGCCGGCGGGACCAAGGACCTGGTGGTGACGGACGACTTCCTCTTCGGTGAGCCCCAGCTCGCGGAGTAAACCGGCAAGCGCGGCGCCTGCTGGGCGCCGCGCCCCTCCCGTCTCGACGGACCTCAACGACCACCATGGAGAGCTCATGTGGAAGTATGTGCCCGGGCTGCCGGTGCTGCTCCTGCTGCTTTCTGCCAGTGCCTGCACGGACCTGCCCGCCCGCCCGCGCCCGAGGCCGGCGCACGAGGTCACCATCACGGCCGGCGACTTTTCTTTCCGCGCGCCGGACAGCATCCCCGCCGGACTGACCCGCATCCGACTGTTCAACGAAGGCCCCGAGCGTCACCACGCCCAGCTGGCGCGGCTGAACGGCGGGCGCACGATGGCGGAGCTGCGCGACAGCCTGAGCCGGAGCCGCGACCTCCCGTCATGGGTGACCTTCGTCGGCGGTCCCAACGTTCCGGTGCCTGGCGGACCGAGCGACGTCCTGGTGTCCCTGGAGGCCGGGCCGCGGGTCATGCTGGTGGAAAACCGCGGACCGCAGCCGCACGAGGCGATCTTCGTCCGCCTGGCTCCGGGGAAGAGCACGCTGGACCTGATGGAATGGATCAAGAAGAAGGAGGGGCCGCCTCCGGGCGAGACCTACGGAGGGGTGATGGCGCTGCAACGGGGCCAGGTGAATCTCCTGCAGGCCGAGTTCACACCCGGCGACTATGTCCTGCTGTGCTACGTCCCCGACTCCGGCGACGGCAAGCCCCACGTCGCGCACGGCATGGTCCGTCAGATCACGGTGGAGTGATGGAGCCGGTCCCCGGCGTCCGGCGGGGCAAGAAACGCGCTTCGGGGTCGAAGAGGGCGGCGGCGAGCAGGAACGCCGCCGCCGTCGCGCCGAAAACGACGGCGACGGCCGTGGCGGCCGGGAACTCCGCCGGCTGCCCCAACCCGTGCCGCACCAGCTCCACCGCGTAGGTCACCGGATTGACCCGGGCGGCGGCGCGAAGCACGCCGGGCAACCCTTCGGTCGGGTAGAGCGCACCGCTCAGAAACAGGAGAGGAAACAGCACCACGTTGATGATGCCGGCAAAATTCTCCACCGACCGGATCCGCGCCGCCACCAGCAGTCCGGCCACGGCGCTCATGGCGGACACGGCGACGAGTGCCGCAGCACCCGCCAGCCACCGGGTCGGGCTTACGTCGATCACCAACGGCGCGAATGCCAGCACGATGCCGCCCTGGAACACCCCCACCAGCGTAGCGGCGATGGCCCGGCCGGTCAGCACCGCGACCACGCCCGCCGGGCTCGCCAGCATCACGCGCAACATGCCGAACTCGCGATCGTACACCGTCGCGATGGCCGTCAGGGTCGCGCCGAACAACGCCGCCATGATCACGACGCCCGGGAAGACGAAAGCCCGATAGGGCAGGCCGTTGTGCAGCGTCGCGATGGCGTTGTAGCCGGTACCCACCAGCAGCAGCCACATGAAGGGTCGCGCCACGCCCCCGAGCAGGCGGCTGGTCTGCCGCGAGCTGCGGGTCAGGTCGCGGGCCACGATACCGTGCACCGCGCTCCACCGGCTCACGTGGCCGCGCTCTGGGTGCGCGCGAAGTACACGTCCTCCAGTGAGGTGGGGCGGAGGCCGAAGCGATCGATCCCCGGCGCCTGTCCCGCCAGCTCCACCACCGCCTGCCGCTCGCCCGCGATACCCACCCGCAGCCCGCGGCCGGTGCGAAGCACCATCCGCGACGCCCCCAGCCCCCGGATCGCGCTGGCCAGGCGCTCGGCGCCCTCGCCCTCGATCTCGGCGATCTCGTACCCCAGCTCGGCGCGGAGCGCGACCGGTACCCCGCCCGCGACCATCCGGCCCTCCGCCAGCAGCACCACCCAGTCGGCGGGTTCCGCTTCCGCCAGGTAGTGGGTCGAGAAGAACACGGTCGTCCCGTGTTCCCTCCGCTCGCCGTCGAGCAGGGCCCAGAGACGTTCCCTGTGCTCGGGGTCGAGGCCGACGGTCGGCTCGTCGAGGATGAGAAGGTCCGGACGGTGCAGGGTGGCCCGCGCGATATCGAGCAGCCGCCGCCAGCCGCCGGACAGCTCCCTCGCCTGCTGATGCGCCCGCGGACCAAGCCCGATGCGCGCGATCGTGTCCGCCACCGCCGCTCGGGCCAGCCGGCCACCCAGGCAGGCCAGCCGGGCGGCGAAAAGCAGGTTCTCCTCCACGGTGAGGAGACCGTCCACACTGGTTTCCTGGAACAGCAATCCCAGCCGTCGCCGGGCCGCCGCGCGAGCGACCGTCACGTCGTGGCCGAAGATCCGGGCCCGCCCGCGACTCGGGGACAAGAGCGTGGCGAGCAGGAGCATCGCGGTGGTCTTGCCCGCCCCGTTGGGGCCGAGCAGGCCGACCAACCCGCCGCGGGCCACCTGAAGATCGAGCCGGTCCAGGGCGCGCACGTCGCCGTAGTCGCGCCCCAGGCCCTCGGTCTCGATGGCGAGGCTCACGCCCGCTGCGGCTCGGCGATCACGCGGTAGCGGTACTCCAGGGTGTCGGCCGGCGAGGCGACGGCGGCGTCGATCAACCCGCGCTCGGGCGAGAGCACGCAGACCGGATCGGTGTTCTCCGCCGCCCCGGTGAGCGCGAAGGCCTGGCAGCGGCAGCCTCCGAAATCAATTGTCTTGCGCGGGCAGCTGCGGCAGGGCTCACGCATCCATCCGTCGCCACGGAACGCCTGGAACGCGGGCGAGTTATTCCAGATCCACTCGAGCGAGCGGTCGCGGGCGTTGTCGAAGGACAGGGTGGTGATCTGGGTCGCGCCGTGGCAGGGGAGCACGCTCCCGTCCGGCGCGACGACCAGGTACAGCTTGCCCCAGCCCCCGTAGCAGGGCTTGGGATACTGCTCGAAATAGTCGGGCAGGACGAACAGGATCTGCATGCGGCCCTTGTAGCGCCGCATGGCGTCCTCCGCCGTCACCTGGGCCCGGGCGACTTGCTCCCGGGTCGGCATCAGCATGGATCGGTTCTCCAGCGCCCACCCGTAGTACTGGGTGTTCGCCAGCTCCAGGCGGTCGGCACCGAGCCCGGCGGCGAGATCGATGATCTCCCCGATCCGGTCGAGATTGGCGCGGTGGAGCACCACGTTGATCGAGAAGGCGAAGCCCAGCTCCTTCACGATGGCCGCCGCCGCCCGCTTCTGCTTCACCGAGCTGACGCCGGCGATCCGCTCCGCGGTCTCGCTGTCGGCGTCCTGGATGGAGATCTGGATGTGCTCCAGCCCGGCCTCCCGCAGGCGCTCCGCCCGCTGGCGGGTGAGGCCGAGGCCGGAGGTCACCAGGGTGGTGTAGAGTCCAAGGCTCCGGGCGTGCGCGGCCAGCTCCTCGAGATCCTTGCGGATCAGCGGCTCGCCGCCGGAGAGCCCGAGCTGCAGGACGCCGAGCTCGCGCCCCTGGGTGAAGATCCGCTTCCAGTCCGCCGTGGCGATCTCGCCCTCGGCCCGAATCATCTCCAGCGGATTGGAGCAGTAGGGGCAGTGCAGCGGGCAGCGATGGGTCAGCTCCGCCAGCAGTGTCGTGGGTCGTTCAGTCGTCACGGATCAACTCCCTCTCCGCCAGGTAGGCCAGGTATTCCGAGACGTCGGCGGTGACGTCGGTCTGATAGCGCTGGCCCAGGATGCCCGCGATCTCCCCCACCGTCCGCTTGCCGTCGACCAGCTCGAGAATCGCCTTCCCGGTGTTGTTCAGCAGCACCGCGCCCTCGGGATAGAGGAGGACGGGCCGGTCGCGCACGGCGTCGAAGTCGAGCCGGGCGAGCCGCCAGAGGGAGGGGACGGAGTCGGGCGTCATGACGGCAGCCCCGCTGCCCCGCTACTCGGCATACGCATGATGGATCGTATCGATAAGCGCCCACAGCATCTCCAGCTTGAACGCCAGCGCCTGGAACGCGCCGCGCTGGGTATCGACCGTGGTGCAGTGCCTCTGCACGATGGAGAGGCCGTGGCGCACGTCGCGCGGGGCCTGGACCAGCCGGCTCTTGAAGTAGTCCAGCGCCTCGGGCGGGATCCACGGGTAGTGCTTGGGGAAGGCCTCGATGCGCTGCTGGTGGATCCTGGGGGCGAACAGCTCGGTCAGCGACGAGGCGACGGCCTCCACCCAGGGCTTGGTGCGACAGAAAGTCACGTACGACTCACAGATCAGCCGGGCGGCGGGGAGCACATGGCGCTCGTCTTCCATTTCCTCCCGGGGCACGCCGAGGGCGACGCCGAGCCGGATCCAGAGCTCGATGCCTCCGGTGCCCGGCTCGGTGCCGTCGTGGTCGACGATGCGTTGAATCCATTCGCGCCGGACGTCGGGGTCCGGGCAGTTGGAGAGGATCGCGGCGTCCTTGCGGGGGACCACCCGCTGATACGCGAGCCGGTTGGCCACCCATCCCTGGAACTGCCGCTGGGACAGCTTGCCGGCGTACATCAGCCGGTGGAACGGATGCTCCACGTAGTACGAGCCGCTGAACGAGCGCAGCGCCTCTTCCAGCGCCTCTGGAGTGAGCGGGCGGTCGAGCTCCGGCATCTGGGGCCGGGGCGGCGCGGCCAGCTGGGACGAAGGGAGAGTGGCGGTCATGGTTGCAAGGTAGCGCCGATCAGAGGGTGAACCGCATGCCGTCGGCACCGACCGCGAGCCCGCGACGCTCCACCTCGCGCCGCTCCGGCGAGTCCTCGACCAGCATGGGATTGGTGTTGTTGATGTGAGTGTAGATCCGGTGCCGGCCGGAGAGGGCGGCGAGGCGTTCCAGGCTCCCGTCCGGCCCCGACACCGGGAGGTGGTCCATCTCCCGGGCGGTGCGGGTGCCGATCCCCAGCCCGATCAGCTCGTCATCGGTCCAGAAGGTTCCGTCGAAGAGCACGAGGTCGGCCCGGGCCAGCAGGGCGAGCAGGGCGTCGTCCAGTCCGCCGCACCCGGGGACGAAGGCGCAGGTGCCGCCGCCCGCCTCGTCGCGGATGAGGAGTCCGACGGTATGTCCCGGGTGATTGCCGCTCGCGAATCGGGGCGGACCCGCGGGGACCGCGAAGGTCTCCACCGTGATGCCGCTGGGACAGCCGTCGCGATAGCTCAGCGGGGCGACTCCACCGACCGGCAGACGCTGGACCCGCACGTCGGCAAACGCGGCGGCGACCGGGACGATGCGGGAATCGTCTTCCACGATCCGCTGCACAGCCTCGGTGGCGAACAGTTGAAGGTGGCGGCCCTCACGCAACAGCAGCACGCCCACCGTGTGATCCAGCTCGGCGTCGGTCAGTACCACGCCCTCGACCGGCATCTGGCGGGCGCCGGCCGGTTCGGCCAGCGGCAGGGCGTCGAGCTGGGCGTGGACGTCGGGTGAGGCGTTGAGCAGAAACCAGCGCTGGCCATCCACACTGACGGCGGCGGACGACTGGGTCCGGCGCCAGGCCCGCGCCGGTTCGCGGCGCGCGATCCGGCAGGTGGGGCACCAGCAGTTCCACTGGGGGAACCCTCCGCCCGCGGCGGTCCCGAGAAGGATGACTTGCACCCGGAAAAAGTAAGGGGCCCGCTTTCGCGAGCCCCTCACCGATGATGACCTATGCCTTAGAGCGTCGCGACGTAGGCGGTGACTTCCATCGTGACGGCCACGACTTCGGCTTCGGGCTTGGTCCAGGTCATGAGCACCCTCCGGTGAGATGAATATGGTGATCGGACCATTCGGCCCGACGACGCCCTCGTTTATGCAGAGCGCGTGCCGTCCCTGAGACGAACCTGTTTCATCGGCTTAATCTATTGTGACGCAATGGCTTGAGCTCGTCGATGTCGGTCTGATGTCGCTGGGTCAAAAGGGCATTGGGTGGGTGAGATGGCGCGATGGTGGGTGATATCACCCACCCTGGATCCCATACTTCTTCAGCCGGTAGCGCAGCGTGTCCCGCGAGATGCCGAGCCGCTGGGCCGCGCGGGTCTGGTTGCCGTCGGACTCCCGGAGCGCCTGCTCGATCAGGGTACGCTCCCACTGCTCCAGATCCGTCCCCGCCGGCCGCGGGGCGCCGGCCGCGCCGGCTCCCGGCTGGCCATCCGGCTCCGGCAGCGGGGCCGGCACCTCCAAGGCCATGTGCTCGACGTCGAGCGTCGGCCCGCGGCTCCACAGCACCGCCCGCTCGATCACGTGGCTCAGCTCCCGGACGTTTCCGGGCCAGGGATAGCCCAGGAGCAGATCCCGGGTCCGCGGATCGAGCCGCTCCACCGGCTTCGCGTACTTGGCCTTGAATCGCCGGAGGAAGTGCTCCGCCAGGGTGAGGATGTCCTCTCCGCGCTCCCGGAGGGGCGGCAGGCGCAGCAGGATCACGGCCAGCCGGAAATAGAGATCGCGCCGGAAGCGCTCCCGCTGCGACTCGCGTTCCAGGTCGCGGTTGGTGGCGGCGAGGATGCGGACGTCGATCTTGCGGTCGCGGATGCCGCCGACCCGGCGCACGCTGCGCTCCTCCACCGCGCGGAGCAGCTTGCCCTGGAGCGACAGCTCGACGTCGCCCACCTCATCGAGGAAGAGGAAGCCGCCTGCCGCCGCCTCGAACAGGCCCATCCGCGATTCCTTCGCGTCGGTGAACGCGCCGCGCTCATGGCCGAACAGCTCCGCCTCCATCAGCGTCGCCGGCAAGGCGGTGCAGTTGACCTCGATGAACGGCTGGGCCGCGCGCGCGCTCCCCGCGTGGATGGTTCGGGCGACCAGGCCTTTGCCGGTTCCGGTCTCGCCGATGATGAGCACCGGCGGGGTCTCGTCCAGGGCGGCGATCTGCCGGGCCTGGTCCAGAATGGCGCGCATGCCGGCCGACTCCCCGACCACGCCGGCGAAGGGCACGTCACGGGAGGCCTGGCGCCGGTAGTAGGACAGCTCCTGGCGGAGCTGGGAATGCTCCCGCGCCCGGTCGGCCAGCAGCTTCAGCTCCTCCAGATCCACCGGTTTCTTCAGGTAGTCGAAGGCGCCGAGCTTCACCGCCTCGACCGCGCCTTCGATGGTCCCGTAGGCCGTCATGATCACGACCGGGATGGCCGGATCGAAGGCCCGGATCTTTCGCAGCAGCTCGATGCCGTCCATTCCGGGGAGGCGCACGTCGGAGAAGACGACGTCGGGGCGGAGGGTCTCCAGCATGCCCATCGCCTGCTCCGCATCGGGCGCGATCTCCGCCTCGTAGCCCGACTCCAGCAGGAAGGCCTTCACGGCGCGCGCCAGGGTGCGCTCGTCATCCACGATCAGCACGGTGCCGCTCATGCCGGATCTCCGACCGGCAGGGTGACCCGGACCGTGGTGCCCATGCCCGGCGCGCTCGCGATCTCCAGCCGTCCCCCGTTCTGCTCCACGTAGCGCTTGGCGATGGCGAGGCCGAGCCCGGTGCCTTCGGCCCGGGTGGTGAAGAAGGGCTCGCAGACCGAGGGGAGGACGTGCGCTGGAATGCCCGGGCCGGTATCGGCGATCTCGACCACGACCGTCCCGGGATCGCCGGCGCCGTCGGCCGCTCGTGCGTCCAGACGGAGCCGGCCGCCCTGGGGCATCGCGTCGAGCGCGTTGGAAACCAGCTCCAGCAGCGCCTGCTCCAGCTGCATCGGATCCACTCGCACCTCGGGGAGGTCGGGGGGGACCCGCACGTCCAGCTCGACCCTGCGCTCGCGGATCGGCTCGGCGAGCGCCGGAAGCAGGTGCTCGACCAGCCGGTCGAGCCGCTCCGGCATGGGGCGGTAGGGTGCGGGCCGGCTGAAGCTCAGCAGATGGGTGATCCGCCGGTCCAGCCGGTCGACTTCCTCCACGATGGCATCGAGATGCTCGGCTGAGGACGGCGAGTCGGGGTGGCGGCGGACCAGCTGGGCGGCGGCCCGGAGGCTCGCGAGCGGATTCCGCAGCCCGTGCGCGACCGCGGCCGCCATCTCGCCGATCGACGCCAGCTTTTCCGACTGCACCAGCTGCGCCTGCGTGGTCTCCAGCTTCGCCACGTTCTGCCGCAGGCTCTCCGTCATACGGCCGAACGCGCGGGCCAGCTCGCCGATCTCATCCCGGGACGTCGCGGCCACCGGATGGTCGAGGCGACCGGTGCCCACCACCGCCATCGCGCCGGTCAGCTCCCGGATCGGCCGGGCCAGGCTGCGGGAGATGAGCCAGGAGGCGACCAGCCCGAAGGCCAGCGTGAGGGCGATGATGGCGAACAGGGTCCGCCCCTCCCCGGCAAGAATTTCCTCCAGCCGGGTATAGGCGCCGCGCACGCTGGACTCCCGCGCGCGGCGATACACAACGCGGTTCATCTGGGTCAGCGCGGGCTGGAGCCGGCCCTTCAACTCCCGCTGCGCCAGCGAGAAAGCCTCGGCGCGCCGGCCCTCATCGGCCAGGCCGAAGACGCTGTCCGCGACCGCCCGGATCTCGGTCTGGATGCGATCGACGCCGTCCGACAGTTGGGACTCGTCGGGGCCCAACTCGGCCCGCCAGCGATCCTGCCAGTAGCTCACCACCTGGCCCGCCAGGTCGAACTCGCGGCGGGCGCCCGGATCCAGTCCGCTCAGATAGCGCCAGACGATCTCCCCCTGGTCGAACATGGCGGTCTCCAGCTCGGCGTAGGTCCGGGTCCGGGCCATGCTCTCGCCGAGTGCGTCCAGGGCGCGACGTTCCAAGCGGTTACTCCTGATGGCCTCGGCGCCGACCAGCAGCGCCGGCAGCACCATCAAGGAGAAACCGAGCAATAGTTTGCGCTGAAAGGTCACGGGTCAAACATACCGTTCAATCCGGCTTGACGCTCTTCTCAAGGCGGTGCATGTTTTCCGCTCCTGCCCTTGCATTCCGTAGATAAAAAAACAAGCGTCGCACCCACCGGAGGCCTCTATGTGGTCGTGGATGGTATGCGGTAACCGGAAGCTGCCTGCAACGGCACTTCTGGGCGTTCTCGCGCTTGGCTGTAGCGATCCCAATCGACCCACCACCACGGAGGAAATCGGGAGCCCCGCGGCGGTACAAGGCGACCGGTACATCGTGATGCTGAAGGAAGGCTCGGCCGGCTCGCAGGCCGACGCGATGCAGGCGAGCCTGATGCGGATGGGCGGGACGCTGGAGCGCATGCACGCCGGCATCGGCGTACTCCAGGTCAGAAACATGACGCCGGCGGCAGCGGCGGAGCTCGCCAAGCGAGCCGATGTCGAGGCCGTGGTGAAAGACCGGACGGTCCAGATGGTGAAGCCCGGCCAGCGGCGGCATTTCGACGCCCGCGCCGCCGGCTTCACGCCGCAGACCGATCAGAGCGGCGCAGCGTTCTTCGATCAGTTCCAGTGGAACCTGCGGCGGACCCGGGCGGACGACGCCTGGAAGGTGAGCAACCAGGGCCAGGGCGTGCTGGTCTGCATCCTCGACACCGGCGTCGACCCGCGACACCTCGATCTCCAGGGCAAGCTGAATCGCAACATCAGCGCGTCGTTCGTGGCTCAGGAGCGGGCCGACCGCGACTTCTTCTCCCACGGCACCGACATGGCGTCGGTGGTGAGCACCAACGGCATCGCGATGGCCTCGGTGGCGCCGGATGCCCAGATCTGTTCGGTGAAGGTCTCCGACCGGACCGGCAGCGGCAACTTCGGCGACTTGATCGCGGGCATCATGTACGTCGGCGACGTGGGCGGCGTCGATGTGGCCAACATGAGTCTCGGCGCGCTGCTCCCGATCGATGGGGCGGGCGTCCGGGCCCTTCGGGCCGCGGTCCAGCGGGCGATCAATTACTCCACCAGGCGCGGCGTGCTGTTCGTGGCCTCCTCGGGGAACGAAGCGGCGGACCTGAACGACCCGTCGATCATTCACCTCCCCTCCGACGTCGATAACGTGATCAGCGTCGGCGCGACCGGTCCGGTCAACCAGAAGCGGTTCGACAAGGTGGCCAGCTACTCCAACACCGGCCGGGCCGGCACCGACATCTTCGCCCCGGGCGGCGAGTTCGCATTCGCCAACAACGTGCTGGAGGATCTGATCCTGGCGATCTGCAGCCCGAGCTTCGATCCGGGCGACGGCACGCAACCCTGCATCACGGGCGACCAGTTCTTCCTCGAGGCGGGCACCAGCCCCGCGGCCGCGCACGTGTCGGCGATGGCGGCGGTCATCGAGTCGGAGCTGCCGGGCGACCAGACGCCCGCCGAGCTGACCGCGTGCATTCTGAACAACACCGACTTCCTGCCCAAGCCGCTGGTCACGGGCAACGGCCGGATGAACGTGCTGAAGGCGCAGGACTGCGGTGCTCCAGGGAACCTGGTTCTCAGTCACTGATCTTTGCCGGTCGATCTGCGGAGCGTTCGCGGCCGCCTCGCTCTTACTGGGAGGCGGCCGCGTGCTTCACCCAACCGTCGAGCTGATCGCGCCGTCCGAAGCGAAGCGGGGCCAGCCCGTGGAGATCGTGCTCCGGGTCCGGAACGACGGAGCGAAGGCCCTGGACTTCGAGCTGTCCGGGCGTCCGGTGGGGTTCGACATCGCGATCGAAAGGGACGACGGCACCGAGGTCTGGCGCCGTCTCGACGGGGAGGCGGTCGCCTCCGCGCTGATGCTGGTCACGCTGCAGCCCGGTGAGGCCAGAGACTTCACCGAGCGCTGGCTCCAGCAGGACCGCGCCGGCGATCCGGTGGCGCCGGGCCGCTATGTCGTCCGTGGTATCCTGCCGATGGGCCGTCGCCGCCTGGTGACGGCGCCGCACGAGCTCCTCATCCGACCTTAGCTCACTCGACCGGAACTTTCGTCTCCGGCCCGCCGAGTCCCGTTTCTCGCCACCAGCGGTAGAACGTCGCCCGGCCGATGCCGAGCGAGCGAGCCGCCGCGGTGCGGTTGCCGCCGTGGGACGAGAGCGCGCGCAGCAGCACGGTTCTCCGGTCCTCCAGGACGGACTGGGCCGACGATCTCGGCGCGCCGGACTCTCCCGAGATCAGCGACTGGGCGAAATGCCGGGGCTCTATGACGGTCTCTCCCACTGCCGGGACCGCGGCCGCGACCTCTCGCATCGCCCGCTCGAGCTGGGCGACGTTTCCCGGCCAGTCGGCCGCTTGGAGCACGGCCACCGCCGCGGGTGACAGGGTCCGCCTCCCGCCGGCGAATCGAGCCAGGAAATGTTCGGCCAGCCGGCGGATGTCGCCCCGCCGCTCGCGGAGCGGGGGCACTCTGATCCGGATCACCTGGAGCCGGCGCAGCAGGTCGTCGCGGAACCGGCCCTCGCGCACGTCGAGGTCCAGGGGGCGGGTCGCGGTGGCGATGACTCGCACATCGACCCGCCTCGGGGTCCCCTCGCCCTCTCGCTCCACCACGCCGCTGTCCAGCAGCTTGAGGATGCGGCTCTGGGCCGCGATCGACGCCGCGGGCACCTGCTTCAGGAGCAGCGTGCCGCTGTGCGCCAGCTCCGCGTGACCGATCGCCGCGGTGCCGTGCGGCCCGGGACGCTGGCGGCCGAACAGCTCGGTCTCCAGCACCGAGGCCGGGACCGCGGCGCAATCGACCGTGATGAGCGGACGCTCCGAGCGCCGGCTCCGCGCGTGGATGGCCTGGGCGATCAGCTCCTTGCCGACGCCGCGCTCGCCCTCGATGACGGTCGCGGCGTCGCTGGGCGCAACCGCCTCGATCAGATCGAAGATCGCCACCATCGCGGGATCGGCACCGACCAGGCTGCCGTATCCCTCGCGGCCGCCGGGCCCGCTCCGGCTGCGGCAGAGCACGGTCAGGTCTCGGATCAGAATCAGAATGCCGCTGCGGCCGTCGGCGCCGGTCCAGGGATGCGCGAAGGTTTCGGCGGTGCGGAGGTTGCCCTGGGCGCAGAGCACGTTGGCGAGGACGTTGGCGGTGCGGCCGGAGGCGCGGGCGGCCCAGAGGAGCTCGCCGACCGAAGGGTCGAGCTGGAGGACTTCTCGCCAGGGACGATGGAGGGCGGCGGAGGGAGCGAGACCGGTGACGCGGCTGGCGGCGGGGTTATGCAGCACTACCATACCTTCGGCGTCAACAGCTACGATGCCGTCGTCGGTCGAGGCGAGCCAGGCTTGGAAGATCCCCGCGTCCACCGCGTGCATGCCGCCGGATCCAGGGGAGGAGCGTCGATGCCAATATTGGAACCCGATACGAGCGACCGCAAGGATTGCCTGACGTCACGGAAATCCCTAGGTTACACCAACCTACCCGGGGAGGCGCGCCGATGTCGGAAGCATTCCTCAGTTCCGACGACTTCGACGAACAAGCCCATCAACTCTACAACGAAGGCCGCTACGACGAAGCGTTGACCGTTTTGAAGGATGGCATCGCGCTCTATCCGCACGCCGTGGAACTTCACATCGGAAAGGCCTACGCCCATCTCGCCAGGGAAGAGTTCGGCTGGTCGCGCCGAAGCTTCGACAACGCGCTGGGCCTCGACCCCGATCACGAGGACGGCCTCGCGGGGCTGGGCGAGACGCTGCTCAAGCTGGGCGACCGCGATGCCTCGCTGCGCGCCTTCGAGCGGATCCTCCAGCTCGGGTTCCAGGACGATCACGAGCTGATGCTCCAGGTGGGGCGCGCGCTGTTCCGTGAGGGACTCATCGCGCCGGCCCACCGGTTCTTCGACCTGGCGGCCGCGGCCCACCCCGAGTCGCCCGATGCCGCCGCCTGCCTGGGTTACGCCTCGCACCGGGTGGGAAACGACGCCGGATCGCTCTACTGGCTGCGGCGGGCCCTGGAGCTGGAGCCGGGCTTCGCCGAGGCGCGCATCTATCTCGCCAACCTGCTGTACGACCGCGGCGAGACCGAGGCCGCGCTGCACCAACTGGAGCGCACCCAGCCGGAGGACCACTTCGACGAGCTCGGCATCTGGCGCCACATCGAGTTGAAGAAGTCGGTCTATCGCCTGCCGGACGAGGATCCCGAGCTCAAGCCCTGGCTCACCCGCCTGGGCGAGGTAGCGGGGGAGCCCGACGCCATCGACATGCTCCTGGCCGAGGTCGAGGCTACCCACGCCGACGGCGGCGTGCGCGATCCGCACCAGCTCGAGCTGTTCGGCACGCTGCTGAGCGAGCTGCACGCGATGCAGAAGAAGCCGGGCATGGGCGAGTCGCACCACGTCGTCACGCTGTCGGGGCAGTCGCTCCGGGGCAACTGGGAAGAGATCCTGCTCCAGATGAAGGCGGCGGACCGGGAGTGGGCCCAGGGCTCGCTGAGCGAGTTCATGATCAGCCTGGCCCGGCGGGGTCACGCGGAGACCGGCGTCATCATCCCGACGACCGACGCCGAAGCGTTCATTCGAGGCAGTGCCGAAGCGGGAGTGCTCAGGATTGTCCAGTAGGAAAGGCGTGAAGAGCGACAGGTGAAAAGTGAATCGGCAGGACCCCTTCACTCCTCACGCGGTTGGACCGACGGTGTCCGCAGGGAAATCCTCCCCAACGGCCTGACGCTCCTGGTGCAGCCGGACCATTCGGCCCCGGCAGTCGCGGTCGTCACCCACATGAAGGCGGGCTTCTTCGACGAGCCCGACCGCTGGACCGGCATCTCCCACGTCCTCGAACACATGTTCTTCAAGGGCACCGCGCGCCGCGGCGTCGGCGCGATCGCCCGGGAGACCAAGAGCGCCGGCGGCTATCTCAACGCCAGCACCACGTACGACCACACCTCGTACTTCACCGTGCTCCCCGCCGCCGGGCTCGAGGCCGCGATCGACATCCAGTCCGACGCGCTGCGCAACAGCGTGGTCGACAGCGGAGAGCTGTCCCGGGAGCTGCAGGTCATCATCCAGGAAGCGAAGCGCAAGCTCGACACGCCCTCCGCGGTGGCCTACGAGACGCTGCACGAAGTGATGTTCGACCGGCACCGGATGCGGCGGTGGCGGATCGGGCACGAGGATCAGCTCGCCCGCCTGACCCGCGACGACCTCTGGGCCTACTACCGCTCGCGCTACGTGCCGGAGCGCACCATCGTCGCCATCGTCGGCGCGCTCGACCCCGACCGCGCGCTGGACCTGGCCCGCCAGGCCTACGGCGACTGGGCCGCGGCCCCGGGCGCGGTCGATCCCTCGCCCGAGGAGCCCCGGCGGCAGGAGGTGCGCGCGCGCACGCTGCGCGGTGACGTGAGCCAGGCCGAGCTGGTCCTCGGCTGGCGGGCGGTTCCGCCGCTCCATCCCGACGCCACGACCCTGGATCTCGGAGCCGCGGTGCTGAGCGCAGGGCGGGGGAGCTGGCTCTATCGCTCGCTCCGGGAGCCGGGGACCGTGACCTGGGCCGCCGCGCACAACTACGCGCCGACCGAGCTGGGCGTCTTCAGCGTCAGCGCCGAGCTGCGGCCGGAACGGCTGGACGCCGCGCTCGCCGGCGTGGCCGAGTCGGTCGCGCGGCTGGCGCTGGTGGGGCCCTCGACCGAGGAGCTGGAGCGCGCCCGTACCTTGGTCCGCGCCCGCTGGGCGCGGCGGCTGGAATCCATGGAGGGTCGCGCGAGCGCGCTGGCGGCGTCCGAAGCGCTGGATGGGTACGCGTTCCTGGACCGGGAGTACGAGCAGCTGGGTCGGGTCGATCCGGCCCAGGTCCGCGAAGCCGCCGCGCGCCACCTCCTCCCGGAGTCGGTGGCCGGCGTGGTCTATCTCCCCGCCGGCAACGGAGGCGACCTCACGGCCGACTCCCTCGCACGTACCTTCGCCGTCACCGAGCTGCGGCCCGGCTCCAACAGTGGACGCCCGGGACCCGTTCGGCGTCCCTCCGCCTCGGTCCGACCCGCCCGGGAGCACGGCGTGTGGGTCACCCGCCTCGCCGGCGCCGACCTCCTGGTCTATCGGAAGACCGGCGTGCCCCTGGTGACGCTCGGCGTCTACGTGCCGCGCCCGCGCTTCGACCCGCCGAACCAGGCCGGCCTCGGCACGCTGCTGGTGCGTTCGGCGGTGCGCGGCGCCGGCGACCTGGACGCGGCGGGTCTCGCCTTCGCGTTCGAGCGGCTGGGCGGAACCCTGGCCACCAGCTCAGCGTCCGATTGGCTCGGCTTCGGGGCGTCGATCCTGGCGGAGCACCTGCCGGAGGCCGCGCTCCTGCTCGACGCGGTGTTCACGCAACCGCGTCTGACCGACGCCGATATCATCGCCGAGCGCGGCCTGATGGTCGCGGAGGCGGAGCGAGTGGCGGACGACATGTTCCGCTACCCCTTCCAGCTCGCGTTCTCCGCGGGATTCGGCGACCAGGGGTATGGGCTTCCGGTCGGCGGCCTGCCCGAGACGCTGCCGGCCATCGCGCCCGCCGACGTGCGCGGCTGGCATGGCGTGGCGTTGCGCGGCGTGAGGCCCGTGGTGATCGCGGTGGGAGACGTGGATCCCGAGCGAGCGTCGTGCGATCTGGCCGGTGTGTTCGACGCCCACCCGCCTGTCGCCGCGGCGCCGCTGGCCGAAACGGTTGCTTGGCTGCCCGCCGCGGGGGGAGCGCCGCCGGTCCGGGTGGTGCCGCGCGACAAGGCGCAGGCCGCGCTGGCGATGGCCTTCCCCGGTCCCTCGCGGCGCCACCCCGACCACGCCGCGGCGCTGGTCTGGAGCGCGATCGCGAGCGGGCTGGGCGGCCGGCTGTTCGAGGCGCTGCGGGACCGCCGCTCGCTGGCCTATACCGTGATCGCGACGCCGTGGCAGAAGGCGCGGGGCGGGGCCCTGCTCACCTACATCGCCACCTCGCCGGAGCGGGAGGCGGAGGCGCGCGAGCAGATGCTGGTCGAGCTGGAGCGGTTCACCCGCGAGCTGGTGGCGCCGGAGGAGCTGCGGCAGGCGGTGAGCTATCTCGCCGGGCAGGCCGAGGTGAGCCGGCAGAGCGGCGCGGCGGTGGCGGGAGAGATCCTCGACGGGTGGGTCGCCGCCGGCGGACTGGACGAGATGGACGATCCGGCCGCGCCGTTCCGGGCGGTCACCGCCGAAGACGTCCTGCGGGTGGCGGCGAGCTGGCTCGATCCGGCGCGGAAGGCGGAGGGGGTGGTGCGGGGGACCGGCGCAGCGCGCCCGCCGGTCGCGGCGACGCCGGCCTAGGCGAGCGCGGCGCCGAACCGGCGGGCGATCACCTCGCTCCCGCGGGAGGCGTCGGCCGGCTGCCGGGCGACCACATCGACCAGGCAGATCCCTTCCTCGGGCAGCGCGTGAATCACGACGTGCCCGTTCTGGCAGAGCATCCCCACCGAGATTCCCCGGGGTCCTTCCCTCACGACCGGCGGTCCCAGCGCGGTGAGTCCGACCGCGCCTGCGGCGGCCACCACGACCGACGCGAGACCATCCACGTCGGACAGGCGGGCCGAAACCAGGTCGGTCAGCTCGAGCACGGACTGGTTGAAGGAGGAATTCACGGCCGCTGCATCGGCGGGTCACCGGTGGCGGGTGAAGTCAGCGGATGTCCTTGGCGAGTACTATTTTGTATGCCAGGCGCCGCCGGTCCCCGCTCCCGCCGGCGAAAGGAGCAAGGTGTCCGAAAGTAGTCCTCGCCAGAAGGTGGATCAAGGCCGGCGCCGCTGGACGGTCGCCGACCTGCTGAGCGTGGTGCGCATTCCGCTGGCCGTGGCCTTTCCGGTGGTTTCCAACGACTGGCGCATGGTCATTCTGGCGATCGCGGCGGCTTCGGACCTGTTGGACGGGCCGCTGGCGCGGCGGTTCGGGGCCTCGGCGCTGGGCAGCCTGATCGACCCCGTGGCCGACAAGCTGTTCATGGCCTCGGCGTTCGGGGTGGTGGCGGTGTCCGGCCGGCTCATGTGGTATGAGATCGCAGGTGTGCTGCTGCGGGACATCGTGGCGACCGTGGCGTTCGTGGTCACGATCTATTTCCACCGGCCCCGGGCGATACCAGCCCGTCCCGGCGGGAAAGCGGTGACGGTGGCGCAGGTGCTGACGTTGGCGGCGTTTCTCACCGGCTCGCCGCTGCTACAGCCGATGGCGTGGGCGACGGCGGCGATCGCCATCTATGCGATCTGGGACTATTACCGGGTGGCTCCGGCCGCCGAGCGGCGGGTCGGAGGGAGTGAAGGATGACGGCGGAAACCAAGCGGATCAGTCTGACGTGGGAACAGCGCGGGATGGTCTTCCGAGGCGGGGAGCCGAATGGACCCCAGATCGTGATCGACGGCGACAACGCCGAGGGCCCGGGACCGATGCTCACCCTGCTGCTGGCCGCCGCGGCCTGCAGTGGCTCGGATGTGGTCTCCATCCTGGAGAAGATGCGAATCCCGCCGCAAGTCTTCCGGATCGAGGCCAGCGGCGTCCGGCGGGAGACCGAGCCGCGCCGCTACACCGCGATCCACCTCGACTACCATGTGTCTGGCGGAGGCGTGGACGAGCCCCGAGCCCGCCGGGCCATCGATCTTTCGCTGGAGAAGTACTGCTCGGTCATCGCCTCGCTCGCCCCCGACATCACCATCACGTATGGGCTTACGCTGGCTTAGTGCGGCGGCGGCGCTCGCCGCCGCCACGCCCGCCGGCGCCCAGCAGGTCAAGGAGCTCGGGATCCACGCGACCGGCACGCTGTCGGACCCGGCGCTTGGCGTGGCCGGGGTCTACGGGGCGTGGCGGCCGTCGGCCCGAGGGCGGGTCTCGGCGGCGCTCGGTGTCGGCGTCTCGGACGGGGACGCGGCTTGGCGGGGGGAGCTGCTTGGCCACTTCCTCCTGGCACCGCGGCGCCGGAGCGGGATCGGAGCGTACCTGGCGGGAGGCCTGGCGGTGGTCGGGGGGCCGGTGGATCGGGGCTATCTGGTGCTGGGATTGGGGATCGAGGGGCGACCGGGGGCCGCCAGCGGCTGGTTCGCGGAAGTCGGCGTCGGGGGAGGGGCCCGCCTGTCGGTGGGCCACCGCTGGCGGTGGTTCCCCGACTGGTGGCGGCTGGTCCCATGAAAAAGCGCCCCAGGGCGGCTCCCCCCGGGGCGCTGCGTCACGTGCGGTATAGACTCAGGCGGCGCCCGTCACCGTGGCTTCGGCCTTCCGCTGAACCGGCTGGCTGAACCGCTCCCCGAGAACCCGGAGCTGGTCGAGCTCTTCCTTGGTCAGATCTTCATACCGGTCGGCCAGATACAGCATGGTGTCGTCGAACCAGTCCTTCTGGTGCTCCGGAAGGGCCTCGATCACACCACAGCGCAGGACGTGACTGAACATCTCGTCGCGGGCCTGGGAAAAGGACACCGCCTCGGAGTCGCGCCGGAGATTCTTCGTCTTCATCTACCTTCCTTCTCACGGCTTGGGTGCCGTGGGTTCAAGGGTTGGGTTCGGGTGGAATATTAGTGGATTGCACCTTTTGGTGCAAAGGGCGGGTTTACCCCGATTCCAGACCGCCCTATCGCCCTGCTCCATACCAGTTTTAGACGCTTCCCGGAGCCGCCCTCCTATTATCATTCCCGGCAGCATGGCCGACCACGACGAAGTGTACGACGAAGCCCGGGCGGACCGATTGGCCGAGCTGCTGCGGAACCTGGCCCAGCGGATCCAGCAGCTCGATCAGGCGGGCCACCTGTTACGGGGGGCGCCGGAGCTCCTGCGCCTCATGGGCGACGCCCGCAGCGAGCTGTTCCACTACGAGGTCCGCAGTACCTACGACTCTCCCGAGGCGGCGGATCGGCGCCGCATCGTGGAGGATGCGCAGCGGCAGGAACCGTTTACCTACGACGACCCGGAGGATGACGAGCCATGGCGGCGACGCCAGTCGGATTGAAGCGCTTCTACGCCGTCCTGATCGGGGTTGCCGTCGTCGGCATCGGTGTTCTGGGCTTCGTGCTCTCCCGCCCCCGGGTCTCCAGCATTCCCGTCGACGTGACGATTCAGCCGTCCGACACCGCCGGCTTCCGGGGCTACGTAAAGGGCTCCGACAGTGCCCCGGTGGAGATCACAGAGTACGCCGACTACCAATGCCCCTTCTGCCAGACGTTCGCCACGCTCCAGATGCCGGACATCGAAAAGCGGCTGATCAACACTGGCCGGGTCCGCTGGCGATACCGCGACTTCCCCTTGCAGCAGCATTCGTTCGCCAGGCTGGCGGCGCACGCCGCGGCCTGCGCCGACGAGCAGGGGAAGTACTGGCCGATGCACGACCGGATCTATCAGGACCAGCCGCAGTGGTCGGCGGCCGGCGACGCGGGCGACAACTTCCGGGACTACGCCGGGGCCGTCGGACTCGACGTGGGGCGCTACGACGAGTGCATGGAAACGGGCAAGTTCGCTGGCAGGATTCAGGCCAGCGTCCAGGAAGGTTCGAGGGTCGGGGTCAGCTCGACGCCGACGCTGCTGGTGGGCGACCGGCTGTATCAGGGGCGCATCGACTTCGATGCGATCCGGCGGCTGGTCGATTCCCTGGCCCCCGTCGCCAAATGATTCATCGAAGACGCCGGGAGCGCGGGATCCGCTGAGTGTCGCACAGCCCTTCGAAGGCCCCGCCCACCGGCAAGGCGCTGGCGGGGCTTGCCTTTACCGCCCTGGGCGTGGTCTATGGCGACATCGGGACCAGTCCGCTGTACGCCATCAAGGAGTGCTTCAGCGGACACCATAGCATCGATCCCACGCCCGAGAACGTGATCGGCGTTCTCTCGCTCATCTTCTGGTCGCTCAACTTCATCGTCTCGTTCAAATACATCACCTTCGTGCTCCAGTCAGACAACCGGGGCGAGGGCGGCACGTTCGCGCTGCTGGCCCAGCTCCGTCCGCTGACCCGGCCCGACAGCGCGCGGATGCTGCTGATCGCGGCAGGTCTCTTCGGCGCGGCTCTGCTCTATGGCGACGGGGTGATCACGCCGGCGATCTCAGTGCTGGGCGCGATCGAGGGCCTGACGCTGGCGGCGCCGGCGGTGAAAGACTACGTCTGGCCGGTGGCGGCAGTGGTACTGACGGCGGTTTTCGCGCTGCAGAAGCGGGGAACGGCCAGGATCGGGGTGATGTTCGGCCCGATCATGGCCGTGTGGTTCGTCTGCATCGCGGTACTTGGGGTCCGCGGGATCATGATGGCGCCCCAGGTGCTGAAGGCGGTGAACCCGTGGTACGCGGTCGATTTCTTCATCCGCGACGGAATTCTCGCCTTCCTCATCCTCGGCTCGGTGGTGCTGGTGGTGACCGGCGCCGAGGCGCTCTATGCCGACATGGGCCACTTCGGCCGGCGGCCGATCCGGCTGAGCTGGTTCGCGGTCGTGCTGCCGTGCCTGGTCATCAACTACTTCGGCCAGTCGGCGCTGCTGCTGGTGTCGCCCGAGGCCCGGACCAACCCCTTCTTCGCGTTGGCACCGGCGTGGGCGCTCTATCCCATGGTCGGGATCGCCACCGCGGCGGCGATCGTGGCCTCACAGGCGCTGATCTCGGGCGCCTTCTCACTCACCCGGCAGGCGGTGCAGCTGGGGTACATCCCGCGGGTGACCGTGATCCACACCTCCAGCACCCAGATGGGCCAGATCTACGTCCCCGAGGCGAACTGGGCGCTCTGGCTGGGGACCATCTTCCTGGTGGTCACCTACCGGACCTCGACCAACCTCGCCGCAGCCTACGGCATCGCCGTCACCGGGACGATGCTGATGACCACGTTTCTGTTCCACACCATCATGTGCGAGCGCTGGAAATGGCCGGTCTGGCGGGCGCGGGCGCTGACCGCGCTGTTCCTGGCCGTGGATCTGGCGTTCTTCAGCGCGAACCTCATCAAGATCCAGGAGGGGGGCTGGTTCCCGATCCTGGTGGGCATGGGGGTCTATGTGCTGATGACGACGTGGAACCGGGGCCGGGCCCGGCTTCAGGCGATCGTGCATGAGAACACGCTCCAGATGGATCTGTTCCTGGCCGACGTGGCCCGCAGGAAGCCGACCAGGGTGCCGGGCACGGCGGTGTTTCTCACCTCGGACCGAAGCGGGGCCCCGCCGGTGCTGCTGCACCACCTCAAGCACAACAAGGTGCTGCACGAAAAGGTGATCCTCATGTCGGTCGTGACGGAGGAGATCCCGGCGGTCGATGACGAGGACCGGGTGGAGTGCCGGGACCTGGGCGAGGGCTTCTTCCAGGTGATCGCCCACTACGGATTCATGCAGTCGCCGGACATCCCGAGTGCGCTGGCCCTGCTGGGGAAGCAGGACATTGGGGGGAAGCCGGTGGCGATCAAGGCGATGGAGACCAGCTTCTTCCTGGGACGGGAGACGCTCATCATCACCCGGAACGCGCCGGCCCGGCTGCCCGCGCCGGATCCGATCGGCAAGATGTCCATGTGGCGGAAGCGGCTGTTCGTCCTGATGACCCGGAACGCCCGCTCGGCGACGTCGTTCTTCGGGTTGCCGCCGAACCGCGTGGTAGAGCTCGGCGCGCAGATACAGTTTTAACTCCCTCTATCGCTCCCCTTAATCCGCAGTAGAATCTCGCGGAGTGCGACGCAAGGGGTCGCACTCCGGGGATGAGGGCCGTAGGTAAGCGGCCCTCGATCTTGGTGTTACCACCCCTGGCATCGGACTCGCCTTCCCTTAGCGCTGCCGCGACACAATGTCCGGCAAGGCGTCGATCCGCCCGATAAGAGCACACCCGGAGTGATCCGGGGCCGCAAAACTAGAGGTCTCACCTGACGACGGTGAGATAGCTCGGTGCCGAAGGAGGATGGATGAGGACCCCGCAGGAGGTGGAGCGCGGGCTGGCCGCGCCCGACACACTGGGACTCGAGTCCCGAGTCGAGATTCGCCGGGCAGCGATGCAGCTGCTCGAGGACATGCCCGAGGGAACCGGGCGGCTGATCATCGATCTCGGTCGCACCCGTCACGTCGATTCCGCCGGACTCGGCGCCCTCATGCTGATTCAGCGCACCGCCGCCGAGCGCCGCCAGATGGTGGTCCTCCGCAATCCGAACGAGGAGATCCGTTTTCTTCTCGTCCTCACCAAGCTCTACGACCTGTTTCACGTCGAACTGGGCGACGACTGAGCGAGCGCTCCGCCCCGCGGGACCGTGCTGCTATGGACGCGTCCCGCGCGATCCATTAGTGTACCCCCCTGGCGTCTTCTCTCCTTAACCGCGGTGCCTCCCGGCACCGGTTCGCGGGGTGCGAGCATGACCCAGGCGACGCGCCGCCGGCGGGTGCTCATCGTGGAGGACGAGCCGGCGCTGCGGCTCAGCTATGACAGGGCCTTCCGGCCGCGCTACGACCTCGCGTTCGCCACGAACGGCGCCGAGGCGCTGGAACAGCTGGAGCAGCACCAGCCCGAAGTGGCCGTCCTCGACATGCGTCTGCCCGATACCGACGGGATCGAGCTGCTCCGGCGCATCCGGGTGTCCCATCCCCACCTTCCGGTAATCATCACCACCGCCTACCTGAGCATCGAGCCTCAGCTCAAGGTGCTCGACCTCCCGCACTCAGGATACATCGTCAAACCGTTTCGACTCGACGAGCTCGGCGCCCGCATCGATGCCGTCCTCTGACGGCGCCGAGCCCGCGCTGCTGGAAGCGCGCGGGCTGCGCCGTTCGTTCGGGGGACTCCGCGTGCTGCGCGGAGTCGATCTGACGCTTGGGCCGGGCGAGGTGGTGGTAGTCGCGGGACCCAACGGCGCCGGAAAGACCACGCTGCTGCGCCTGCTCGCGGGGCTCATGCGGCCCGAAGCCGGCGAAGTGCTCGTCCTCGGCCGGCCCGCTCGGGGCCACGACCACTCCGGCCGGCGGGCGATCGGGTTCGTATCCCACCAGTCGATGCTCTACGACGACCTGACCCTGGCGCAGAACCTGACCTTTGCGGCCAGGTTGTACGGGCTGCCGCGCCCCGCGGTCGCGGCGCGCGCGGCCCTGGAGTCGGCGGGCCTGGCCTCCCGGGCCGATGAATCGCCGCGGCGGCTGAGCCGCGGCCTGGCCCAGCGCGCGGCCCTTGCCCGGGCGTTTCTTCACGAGCCCCGGGTGCTGCTTCTCGACGAGCCGTTCACCGCGCTCGATGCGGCGGCCGCGGACCGGCTGCGCGCCGATCTCGCCGTGAGGCTGGCCGCGGGGCTCGGGGTGGTGATCGTGACCCACCGCCTGGGCGAGGTGTGGGCCCTGGCCACCAGGGTGGCGGTCCTGGCCGACGGTCGCTGGGCCTGCGACGAGCCGCGCCGCGGGGATGTCGAAGCGTTCCTCCCCCGCTATCACGGACTGGTCGGTGCCTGACGCGATCCGGGTGGCGCTCGCCGTGGCGGGGAAGGACATCCGGGTGGAGCTCCGCAGCCGCACCGCGCTGCTCTCCGCGGTGGTGTTCGCGGCGCTGGTGCTGGTGGTGTTCAACTTTGCCCGCGATCCGACCGCCATCGCCGCGATCGACCTGGCGCCGAGTGTGCTGTGGGTGACCTTTGCCCTCGCCGCGATGGTGGCGCTCAACCGCGCCTTCACGGTGGAGCGGGAGAACGGCGCGATCGACGGGCTGCTGATTGCGCCGGTGCCGAGGGGCGGCGTCTACCTCGGCAAGCTGCTCGCCAATCTGGCCTTTGTCGGCACGGTCGAGGCCATCACGCTCCCGCTGTTCGTGCTCTTTTTCAACGTCGATCTGGGCCGCGCTCTGCCCGGCATCGTTGGCGTCACGGTGCTGGCGACGATAGGGTTCGTGGCGGTGGGAACGATCTTCAGCGCGATGGCGGTCCGGACCCGGTTCGCCGAGCTGATGCTGCCCGTGCTGCTGCTCCCGTTCATGGTGCCGCCCCTCATCGGAGCGGTGCAGGTGACGGCCCGCCTGCTCGCGGACCGTCCGTTGAGCGAGATGATGGGATGGCTTAGGTTACTCGCCCTCTATGATGTGGTGTTCGTGACGCTCTGCACCATGGCTTTCGCCGCGGTGATCGACGAATGAGCTCGGCCGGATCCGCCCGCGGGATGCTCCGGGGCGGGGGGGCCGTCACCCTGGTGGCGCTCCTCGCGCTCGCCGGCGTCTACGTGATGGCCCTCGGCTTCACGCCGATCGAGGCCCGGCAGGGACCGGCCCAGAAGATCTTCTACCTCCATGTGCCCGCCGCATGGACCGCCCTGGTCGCCTTCTCGCTCGTGGGACTCTGCGGCGGCCTCTACCTCTGGCTCCAGGACCGCCGGCTCGACCGCTTCGCCGCCTCGTCGGCCGAGGTGGGCGTGGCCTTCGGCGTGGTGATGCTGACCACCGGCCCGATCTGGGCCAAGCCGATCTGGGGCACCTGGTGGACCTGGGATGCGCGACTCACCCTCACGCTCTTTCTCTTCTTCCTGTTCGTCGGCTACCTCGCACTCAGGGCGGCGCTGCACGATCCCGGTGAGCGGGCCCGTTTCAGCGCCGTGGTCGGCGTGCTCGGCCTCCTGCTGGTGCCCTTCATCCACTTGAGCGTCTATCTCTTCCGTACCCTGCATCCGCAGCCGGTGGTCCTCAAGCCCAGCGCTCCATCGCTGCCGCCGTCCATGCTGCGGATGCTCCTGATCTCCACCCTGGTCTTCATGCTGCTCTACGCGGGGCTGGTCACGATGCGCTATGGGTTGGCTCTGATGGAGGATGAGCGAGAAGGGAGGCTGGATGCCGCCGGATAACGCGGGGTACATGGTCGCGGCGTACGTGCTGACCGCGGTCATCCTGCTGAGCTACGCGGCGAGCCTGTGGCGGAGGGCGAAGAAGGCCCTGTCACCCTGAGCAAGCGAAGGGGACCATGTTCGATGGTCCCCTTCACTGCGTTCAGGGTGACAACCGCGCCTTCTTACTGCTTCTCCTTGATCCCCTTCAGCAGCACGTACTCCCACACCAGCGCCGCGATGATTCCGCCGAGGATCGGTCCCACCCAATAGGCCGCGTGGGCCACCCAGTTGCCGGAGACCAGCGCCGGGCCGAAGGCGCGCGCCGGGTTCACCGCGGCGCCGGTCAGCGGCCCGCCCACCAGGATATCCACGGTCAGCGCGAGGCCGATGCCGAAGCCTCCGATGCGGGGCGAGGCCGGGTTGACGCAGGTGCCGAAGACGGCGGAGACCAGGAGGAACGCCATCGCGGCTTCCATCAGTATGGCTTGATGGAACTGCACCGCGTTGCCGATGGTCGGGGTGCCGAGCGAGACGCCGCGCACCGATCCGATCGGAAACAGCGCCTGGAGCAGCAGGGCCCCGAGCACGGCGCCGACCAGCTGGGCCACGATGTAGGCCGCGGCGGTGCGTCCCTCGGTGCGACGTGCGACCAGCAGCCCGATGGTCACGGCCGGATTGAGGTGACCGCCGGAGATGCCCAGCAGCGCGGTGACGAGAATGGCGAGGACCAGCCCGTGGGCCAGCGCGATGCCGAGGATTCCGGACGCGCCATTGGGCATCCCCTGGACGGCCACCGATCCGGCACCGAAGAACACCAGCCCGAAGGTGCCGAGGGCCTCAGCGAACGCGCGGCGGGACAACGAGTGCATGCCGATCTCCTTGGATGTGAAACGGCGGCGAATCTATGCGTCGGCTCTGCGAAACACCAGCGCCGCGTTGATCCCGCCGAAGCCGAACGAGTTGCTCACCATGTATTCGGGGTCCAGGTCGAGGCCCTCTCCGGTCACCTGGGTGAGATCGCAGGCGGGATCCGGGGTCTCCAGGTTCACGGTCGGCGGGAACCAGCGGCGCCGGCTCGCCAGGGCGCAGATGGCGGCCTCGATGGCGCCGGACGCGCCGAGGGCATGCCCGTAGTACCCCTTGGTGCCGCTCACCGCCAGACGGTACGCGTGGTCGCCGTAGGCCTGTTTGATCGAGGACGTCTCGGTGGGGTCGTTGAGCGGGGTCGAGGACCCGTGGGCGTTCACGTACCCTACTTCGCCCGGTGAGACCCGCGCGTTGGCAAGCGCGTTCCGGATGCAGCGCGCGGCCTGGCTCCCGTCCGGCCGGGGGGCGGTCATGTGGTACGCGTCGTTGGTGAGCCCATACCCGCAGACCTCGGCATAGATCTGGGCCCCTCGGGCGAGGGCACGGCTCCGCTCTTCCAGGATCAGGACCGCGGAGCCTTCGGCCATGACGAAACCGTCGCGTCGGGCGTCGAACGGGCGGCTGGCGTGCGCCGGGTCGTCGTTCCGGGTGGACATCGCGCGGATGATGGCGAAGGCGCCGAAACAGAGCGGAGCGAGGGGCGCTTCGGCGCCGCCCGCGATCATCACGTCGGCCTCGTCCCGGGCGATCGCCCGGAACCCGTCGCCGATGGCGATCGCGCCCGAGGCGCAGCTCATCCCGTTGGTGGCGTTCGGGCCGGTGCAGCCGAATTCGATCGCGATGTTGCAGCTCGCTGCGCCGGCGAAGACGGTCAGCGCCAGCGAAGGATCCACCGCGCGCGGGCCCTGGGTCAGGAAGTTGTGGTACTGCTGCTCGCCATGGGCCACGCCGCCGAGGGCGGTGCCCATCATGGAGCCGACCCGGTCGGGATTCTCCCGGCGGAGGTCGAGCCTGGCATCCTCCAGCGCCATCCGGGCCGCCGCGATGCTGAACTGGGAAAACCGGTCGAGCCGGCGGGCGCGGCGCTCCTCGATGTGGTCGGTGGGATGGAAGTCGTTCACCTCGCCCGCGATCCGGGACTTGAAGACGGACGGGTCGAACCGGCTGATGGTGCGGACGGCGGAGCTGCGCCGGTGCAGCCCGGCCCAGAGCCCCTCGACGCCGAGGCCGATGGGCGTGATCGCGCCGATCCCGGTGATCACCACCCTGCGCTGGGGCGAATCCATCATGCTCCCGATGCCTTTCCCGTTTCCGGCCGCCCGTCTTCGACGAACCGTTTGATCCCCGCCAGCGTCCGCGACGCAATTCCATGGATGAACACCGGGCCGATCACCAGCTCCGCGGCCGGGCGGCCGATCAGCGGCCAGCGGGGGCCGGTCCACTCGTGCACGATGGTGACGTCGCTGCCGCCGTCCGCCGGACGCACCTCCCAGACCACGTCCATCCCGGTCGTGATGCCGCGGATGTGGCGGTAGTGGACCTGCCGCGCCGCACGATCCACTCGCATCTCCGACACCCACCAGGTCGGATAGTTGAGCACGCCGAACGGTCGCCATGCCGCCATCTCGACGATCCCGCCTTCCGGCCGGCGCTCCAGCATGCGGACCCAGCGATAGTGGCGCAGCAGCTCCGGCCACCGCTCGACGTCGGCGGCGGCGTCGAGGGCACGGTCGGGTGGGGCACCCATGTGGATCCGATCGACGGTCCTCACCGCGGCCTCGCCCCGGTTCGCCTCACCCCGTCCTCCAGGTCGCGACCAGGCGGTACCCCGGCCGGCGGGAGACCCGTCCCGGCACGCCAGCGGCGGAGAGCAGGGCGCGAAGCCGGGCGGCGGTGTAGCCGCGGCGGAGCGAGGTGACGCCGTCGGCGACGGTGGTGGCATCGAACCCCAGCGCATGGGCGCCCACCCGGAAGACGAAAGGTCCGAGCGGACCCCGCCGCAGGTCCGCCACCACGACACCAACCCGGGCAAGCGCGTCGCAGGTGCGGAGCAGGCGGACGGTCGAATCGTCGGCGAAATGGTGAGCCACCTGGCTCACCAGCACGAGATCCACCGACTTCTCCCGCATCGGCGGCGCGCCGGCGCAGGCGACCGCGCACGGGACGCCGGCCCGCTCGGCCATCCCCGCCGCGGTGCGGCTCAGCTCCAGTCCCAGCGGCCGCAGGACGTAGCCTCGCCGCCGAGCCCAGGCGGCGGCGCGGAGCGGCAAGTCCCCCGCGCCGGTGCCCAGGTCCAGCAAGGTGAGCGGCCTGCCGCGCGGGACCCCGCGAAGCACCCGGGCCAGCCCGTGGCGCACCGCCGCGGCACCGCCGAACCAGCGGTTGGCTCGGGCGATGTCGCGGAGCGACTGCGCGACTACCCGGGGATCCGCGGCGGGATCGTCGAGCAGCTCGATCCCGATCGGGCTCACCCGCATCGGCTCGGCCGTCATCCGAGCGTGCCGTAGCCGCCGCGATAGTACAGCAGCGGCCGGCCCTCGCTGGTCTGCCCGCCGATCACCCGGCCGATCACGATGGTGTGGTCCCCGCCGGGGTGCCGGGCGAAGTGCTCGCACTCGAGGTGGGCCAGCGCGCCATCCAGCAGCACCAGCCCTTCGGGACTGCGGTGATATCCCACGCCATCGAACCGGTCTTCGTGGCGGTCGGCGAACCGGCGGGAGAGCACCTCCTGCCCGCTCTCCAGAATGTTGACCACGAACACCGGCGCCGCGAGGATCGTGTCGTGCAGCTCGGCCTCGTGGTCGATGCAGACCGAGACCAGCGGCGGCACCAGCGACACCGAGGCGAGGCTGCTCGCGGTCATTCCGAGCGGACGATCGCCCGGGCCACCCACGGTGAGCACCGTGACGCCGGTGGCGAAGCGTCCCATCAGCTCGCGGAAATGGGCGGGATCGACGCCGGTGAGAGTCAGAGCAGCATCCTGGCGAGGAAGACCGGGTTGAGCACCGCGCGCGCGGGGACGAAGTCGGCGGTGACGCCGATCAGGGTGTGGCCGAGTCCGCGGCGTCCCAGCCGCCCGACCGCGTGATCGAAGAGGGCGGGGAAGTGCATCCCGTAGCCGATGAGGCGCTCCACCGCCCACTTGCCGCCGAACGCGCGCCACCGGGCCCGGCGGTAGGATGCGAGATCGGCGGCGGTTACCGGCCCGCCCCGGGCCAGTGCGGGCTTCGCGGCGTCGGCCAGCAGCTCCGCCCCGCGCAGCGCGCTGTAGATCCCCTCGCCGGTGAACGGATCGAAGAAGTCGGCGGCGTCACCCACCAGCGCGACCCCGTCGGCCACCACGCGCCCCGACCATGCGGCGAAGGGACCGGTGGTGAGCACCTCCCGCGCCAGGCTCCCGCGTGCCACCCGCGCGGCGGCTGCGGGAAACTCCTCCAGTGTCTCCTGGAAGAACTCCTGGGGCCGGCCCCGGGCGGCGCGCGCCCGTTCGAGCGGCACCACCAGCGCGACGTTGGTCCGGCCGCCGCCGATCGGGTTGAGCCCGACGTATCCCTGCCGGCCCACGAACATCTCGGCGCAGTCGCCCATGCCTTCGACGCCGTCCACGTGGGCGACGAACGCGACCCGGCGCGGCCCGCCGTGGCGCCGGCGGCCCAGCCTGCGCCCGACGATGGATCGCAGGCCGTCCGCGCCCACGGTGAGACGCGCGGCCAGCGCGGTACGGCCGCCCTCCGCCGTCCGCACCACCGCTCCGGCAACCCGGCCGCGATCGCGGAGCAGCGACTCGACGGCGGTGCGCTCCAGCACCCGCGCGCCCGCGGCGCGCGCCGCGGCGAGCAGGCGGTCGTCGAGCAGGCGGCGCGCCACCGAGAGCCCGGTCGGGCGGAACGGCCGATACCCGGCGAGAGCGAACCGTCCTTGCAGCCGCGCCCCCCGCGCGGCCGTGACCGCGGTGCCGGCGAGGTGGACCGCGCCGGCCGCCTCCAGCTCGCCGACCACGCCGAGGCGGTCGAGGATCCGGACGGCTTCGGGGCTCATGTACTCGGAGCAGGGCTTGTCGCGGGGGAACGCGGCGCGATCCACCACCGTCACCGCGTAGCCGGCGGAGGCGAGCAGCAGCGCGGTGGCGCTCCCGGCCGGGCCGGCACCTACCACCAGCACGTCGGCCCGAACGAGCTCAGGCGATCCGCTCGTACTCGAACCCATCGAGGACCAGCCGGTCGGGGTTGAAGAGGGCGAAGGAGAACTCGGCGACCAGCGTGCCGCCGCCGGTAAAGGTCACGACCAGCTCGCGGCCGTCGATCGCGAAGGTGCAGGGCCGCTCGGTGATCCGGGGGAACCCTTCGGAGAGCGACTCGGTCTCCCGGGTCTGGTGGCAGCCGCCGCCCTCGATGAAGCGCCACGTCGTGGTCCAGGTCTGTACGTCGCCCGGCACCTCGACCACCAGCGTGGTCCGCCAGGTGCCGATCAACCGCCCGGCCGCGTCGTTGCCGCCGGAGGTCCCGCCGTTGTCGCCCGGGCGGTCGGTGCCGGTGGGACCGCCGTCGCCGCAGGCCGATAGCAGGATCAGGAAGGAGAGAGCCAGGCCCAGGCCGCCCATCCGAGCAGCGCGGCCGCCGCCGCGGAGGTGAGGTTCACGCCGTCGTTGTCCAGCCATGCGAAGCCTCCCAGATGGGCCGTGGCCCGGCCGCAGCGGTGCCGCCGCCACTCGCTCCACTCGCCGCACGCCTCGCAGCGGAAGCGTCCCTGGGCCACCGCGCCCAGGGCGGAGTCGAGCAGCATTCCAGCGAAACCTACCAGCGCGCCGGCCGGAAGCAGCGCCGGATCGCGGCCGGCCAGCGCGCCCACCGCCGCGACCAGCAGCGCGCCGCCGGCGCCGCCGGCCGTGCCGAGCGGGGTGACGCCACCGCTGGTGCCCCGCGGCACCTGCCCGCCGCCGAGGAGCAGCCGGGGCGGGACCCGGCTTCGAGCGCCGAAGGCCGTGGCCCAGGTGTCGGCCGCGGCGGCCGACAGGGTCGCGGTGAGGAGCCAGAGCCCGAGCTCCGGGTGGCGCAGGCCGAGCAGGGCCACCAGCGCGGCGACGCCGCCGTTCGCCAGCACCTGGCGGTGGTCGCGGCGCTCGCCCTTGGGATCGACGCCGGCCGGCGGCGGGGCGCTTCGGGAGACCAGGGTACTGGAGACGAAGAAGGCGGCGAGAACTCCGCCGCCTTCCCATCCGGATCCGAAGAGCACCAGCGTTCCGACGACCCAGGCCGCCACCGCGCCCGAGGCGCCGAGGGCCGCGCCGAACCAGGCGAGGAGCGACACCGCGGCGGCGACCGCCGCGGCGAGGGGCAACGGGACCGGGCTCAGCTCCGATCCGCCTCGTCGCGCAGGAGGTCGCGGATCCGGTCGCGCAGGGCACCGGGGCAGGTCTCCCGCTTGGCCCGCGCTTCCAGGAGCAGCACCAGGTGCTCCTCGAACTGGGCCCGGCCGAAACAGCCGCGGCAGCGGACCAGGTGATCCTGCACCTCGGTGGCGAGCTCCGGCGTCAGCTCCTGCTTCAGGTAGTCCTGGAGCCGGGCCTTGGCCTCGGCGCAATCGATCGGGTCAGCCATCGGCGGGCTCTTGCCGGGGCTTGATGTACCCCATCTCCACCGCGTACTCGTAGAGCTTGGCCTGGAGCAGCCGGCGGGCGCGGAACAGCCGCGACTTCACCGTGCCGACCGGCACCTGCAAGGCCTCCGCGATCTCTGCATAGCGCATCCCTTCCATGTCGCTCAGGACCAGGACTTCCCGGAAATCGGTCGGCAGGGCATCCACCGCTTCGAGCACCTTCTCATCCACCAGCTTGCCGAAGAAGCTTCCCTCCGGGTCGGCCGACTCCACGGCGCGATAGAGCGCGTGAGGCTCGACCGCCTCCAGGTCCATCGCCACCGGCTCCAGTTTCCGCCGCCGGTAGTCGTTGATGAACGTGTTTCGGAGGATGGTGAGGAGCCAGCCCTTCGCGTTCGTCCCGGCACGGTATTGCCGCCACGAGCGGTAGGCCTTCAGCATCGTGTCCTGCACCAGATCCTCCGCCTGCGCCGGATCGCTGGTGAGTCGCAGCGCGACTCGGTACAGCGCGTCCAGGTGGGGCAGCGCCTCGTCGTCGAACGAGCGCACGGATGCGGCGGAAGGCTCGGCCATGGCGGAATGTTCCGGCGCCCCCCGGGCCGACGCAAGGACCCCTGGTTAGCAGTCGAGGGCCCCACTAAGTTCCCCGCCGACCACCTGTGACAACTTCATCCGCCGTTCCGGCTCTCATCCCGCTGAGCCTGCTCGAGGCCATTCGCAATCTCGACACGCCGGTCGAGGACGGGCTGGACGAGCTGGCCGAGGAGATCGTGGTGCGCCGCCTGGGGCTGAGCCCCACGGTCGCGGCGCAGATCCAGCGCTACCGGCAGACCGCCGAGCGGGACGGGACCGTCGATCTGGACGAGGCGGTGTCGGTGCTGCGGCTGGTGGGCCGGCGCCCCGACGCGCCGCTGGTGTTCGCCGACGCGGGCCGGCGGGCGGCGCGCTACGCGGCCCGGGTCCATCCCCGGCCGGCGTGGACCCTGGCGGGCGTGGGGGCGGGCGGGGTGGCCCGGCGGATCGCCCACCGGTCGGCGGCGCACCACGCCCGCCGCGCCTTCGGCGGCGAGCTGCGCTCGGCGCCGGACGGGGTGGAGGTGCGGATGAGCGACCCGCTCTCGGTGAAGGCGCTGCCCGACGGGTCGGCCTGCGATTTCTACGGGGCGGCCTATGGCGAGCTGCTGCGGCGGATGACGGGGTTCGAGGGGGCGATGCTGCACGAGCGCTGCCGGGCGAAGGGCGCCGACAGCTGCGTCTGGCAGAGCGCGGCGGCGGAGATTTTCGACTGAGGGGAACCTCGGGATTGACTCGCGGGTGAGTCCCGGTGACTTTACCCGCACGTTACCAATCACAACATCGGCACTCGCCAGCCCCACGCCCGTTTCATCGGGCAACCGGCTCGGTTTCAGAGAGTTACGTGGCGCATCGCAACGTGACCATGAGGTCGCCGCTCTGCTTGACACTCAATTTTGCTGGCTCCATATTATCGAGCCGACCGGGCCGCGGTCGCCTCATTCCCTTGGTGTCGCACGGACATCAGTCCCATCGATGCAGATGAACATCCCACAGTTGTCGCATCCCACAGCAGGGCATTGACGCCCTGGGGAGGCGAGCGCGCTCCCCGTGCAAATCGGCAGTACCGGTAGGTTCACGCCTCTGGAGGACGTACACATGAAGGTAAGCCATGTCAGCGCCTTCGGCCGCGCTGCGCGGATGCTCGCGCTTGCGGCAGTCCTGATCTGGACGGGAGCCGGTGTGCTCCACGCCCAGGGCTCGACTGGTAAGATCGAAGGTCGGGTACGCGATCAAGCAGGAGCCCCGATCGCCAACGCCCAAGTAATGATCGTCGGAACCGCCTTCAACTCTCAGACCAATCCCCAAGGTTACTACTTCATCAACAACGTGCCCGCGGGGACGATCGCGGTTCGTGCCGCGTTCATCGGGTACAAGTCGACCCAGGTTGAAGGGGTCCGGGTGTTGGCCGGCCAGACCGGTACGGTCGACATCCAGCTGGAGCAGACGGCCGTCGAGATCCAGGAGATCACGGTCGTCACCACCACGCAGCCGCTGGTGCCGCGCGACGAGGTCACCTCGAAGCAGCGCATCGACGGCGTGTTCACCGACAACCTTCCGGTCGATCGGCTGAACAACGTGCTGGCGCTGCAGCCGGGCGTGGTCGCCAGCCCCACCGGCAATACCCTCTCGATCCGGGGCGGCCGCACGGACGAGGCGGTGACCTACATCGACGGCGTGCCGACCTCTCCGGGCTTCCGGGGCTTCGGCTTCGCCACCTCCGCCGGCACTCAGATCGCGATCGGCGTCAACGGCCTGGAAGAGGCGTCGGTGACCACCGGGTCGTCGTCGGCCGAGTTCGGCAACGCGCAGTCGGGCATCATCTCGGTCCAGACCCGCTCGGGCGGCGCCAATTACACCGGCAACTTCGGCTACGAGACCGACGAGCCGTTCGGCGTCAACGGCGGCTACGGGTTCAACCGGTTCCAAGGCAGCGTGGGTGGCCCGATCCGGGGCAACCTCGGCTTCTTCGTCTCCGGCGCGCTGGAAGGTCAGCGGTCGGTGGTGACCGGGTTCGACGCCGAGCAGTCGCCGTTGTTCGTGCAGGCGGGCCTCGACACCATCGTGGCCGTGCCCTCGGCGGTGGGCGATCCGACGGCCGACACCACGTTCGTGCCGATCTTCAACCACGCGGCGTACCGCGGCGACTGCGACAATTTCGCGGGCAGCGCCAACGCGGACATCGCGAGCAACTACGGCCTGGACTGCCAGGGCGTCCGGACCCCGTACTCGGCCCGGACCACCTATAACATCCAGGGCAAGCTGAACTACACCTTCGGCACCGGCTCCCGGATCTCGCTGACCGCACTGGGCAGTCAGTTCCAGGGCCGCACCTTCGTTCAGAACCGGGCGCTCATCGGCCAGGTCCTGACCTATGGCAACCTGTACAATCCCGACGGTCTGCTGGCGTTCCGTAACTGGAGCCGCAACGTCACGCTCAGCTGGACCCAGAACCTCAGCAAGTCGGCGGAGCGGGCGCTGGCGCTCGAGACCTACCTCTCGTACCAGCAGGACAACACCGTCTCCGGCCCGATGACCCGGGAAGCCGAGCTGAACACTCGCGATCCGTTCGGCGGCTTCATGATCAGCCCGATCGATCACCTGTTCGACTTCGGCAACTTCCCGATCGACGACGAGCTGATCAACAACTTCCGGCTCAACACCGCCGGCAGCCGGCGCTCGCCGCTCGACCTGGAGAACCGCGCGCAGTATGCCGCGGTCGATGCCTTCCGGAACAACGCCTACGGCCTCTACAACCGCGGCTCGGACGGCGGCGACCTCCAGTTCTTCGAGAGCGGGATCGGCGGTCTGACCAACACCCGCCTCAACATGTACCAGGAAGACCGGTACATCGGTAAGGCCAACCTCGACTGGCAGGTGGATCGCTTCAACCGGGTCAAGCTCGGCGGCGAGTTCACCCGCTACGGCATCAAGGCCTACTCCCACTTCCTCGACGACCAGATCTTCGCCGAGGCGTACAAGGAGAAGCCCGTCCGCTGGAACGCGTTCATCGAAGATCGTCTCGACCTGGGCGACGTCGTCCTGGTGGGCGGCCTGCGGTACGACTACTTCCACAGCAAGGCATTCCGCCCGAACGGGTTCCCGGTCATCAGCAGCCATCCGGTGTTCGTGGAGGAAGGGCCGGAGGCGTTCTTCGGCAACCCGGACCTGTGGAAGCAGGACGAGAGCCACAACTACATCAGCCCGCACGTGCAGGTATCGTTCCCGGTGACGGACCGGACCAACTTCCGGCTCAGCTACGCGCACCAGGTCCAGGTGCCTGACTTCGCGCTGGTGTTCAACAGCATCAACACCGACGTGAACCTGAGCAACACGAACACCGTGTTCGGCTCCGACCTCGACTTCGGCAAGACCATCACCTTCGAGTTCGGCATCCGGCACGCGTTCAGCGACGACATGGTGCTCGACCTGGCCGCGTACAACAAGGACAACCTGTCCAACGCGGCGGGCCGTCTGGTGTCGCTGCTCGACCCGACGGCGGGCTCGAACGCCAACATCCGCCATGATCACCAACGCCGACTTCGGCAACACCCGGGGCATCGACCTCCGCCTCGACCGCCGCATCGGCAACCTGTTCAACGGCACCCTGGCCTATACCTTCCAGGACGCTAAGAACACCGGCTCGGACCCCGAGACCTACATCGACTTCGGCTCCCGGGTGCTGAACAACCTGTCCGGTGGCAACCAGCCGCCGCCGCAGGCGATTCTGCCGACCGACTTCAGCCGTCCGCACACCCTGGCGGCAGCGGCTTCGCATGGCTTTCCCGCGCGACTGGCAGGAAGGGAGCACCATGGGGTCGATCCTTCGGGACGTCGGGGTGTTCGCCACGTTCCGGTACGCCAGCGGCACGCCCGTACACCCGCTGCAACCCGGGTGTCGACCGACCAAGACGTGCTGTCGGGCGACAACTGCGACCGTGAGTTCCCCGAGGGGCTGAACGGCTCCCGGCTGCCCGCTTTCCGGCAGCTCGACCTGCGGCTCACCAAGGGCTTCGGGCTCGGCGGCGTGGACGTCACCGCGTATCTCGACGCGCGGAACGTGCTCAACTTCCGCAACATCATTCAGGTCTTCACCCAGACCGACGACATCGTGAACGAGGCCGAACGGGAGAACGAGTTCGCCGGCAACTTCCAGGACAACCTGGATGAGGCCGACCGGTCGGGCGTCTCGCTGGGCGAGGACGGCACCATCGACCTCACCTTCGGCGGGCTGGACGATCCGCGGACCGGGTGCTCGCAACTGGGTCACGCAGGACGGCCTGCCGGCAGCGCCGAACTGCGTCTACATGATCCGGGCCGAGGAGCGGTGGGGCAACGGCGACCACCTCTTTACGCCGGAAGAGCAGCGCGTGGCCTCTGACGCGCTCTACAACACGATCCGTGGCACCCAGAACTTCACCGGCGAGCCGCGCCGGATGCGGGTCGGTTTCGAGTTGAACTTCTAACCATCAGTGGAAGGGCGGCCGGTCGGTCCCGAATTTCGGGGCCGGCCGGCCGGCCCCGCACTTCCTTTCCCCACGAGGCTGCGATGCACTGCTTTTCACGTATGAGAAGCGTTCTGGTACTCGGTCTGCTGGCGCTCGTCCTTGGCGCGCTGGTGCCGGGGACCGCCGAGGCCAAGCCGAAGCCCGGCATCAAGAAGGGCTTCCGGCTCTTCGCCAGGGCCGGCGGCGCACTCACGATCAACCGGATCTACTGCGGCCTGCAGTCGAACGGCCAGGTCTGCGTGGACTCCACCAACTCCTCCACCATCGGCGGCGGCTTCTGGCCCAAGGGCACCGCTGACCAGTACGTGTTCAACTCGGGCATCCAGGTCGCCGGCATCATCGGCGACGATGCCAACGCCGAGTGGGTCGGCGACACCACGGGCGGCCAGCTGTTCAGCCCCCGCGGCGACGACCACGGCGAAGAAATCCAGCCGATCTACAACTCCACCAACCCCGACGACGTGGCGTCCTGGCCCGAGGCTGCGCTGGTGCCGAACGGCGATGCCACGCAGGAGCTCTTCTTCCCGCTGCTTCGTGGCCGGGTCTCGGCATCGCAGGGCGACGTCTGGTTCGTCTCGTGGGAGGGCAACCCCGCCTTTGCCGCCGGCCGCGAGCATCCGCTCGGCATCCTGGTCGAGCAGCGAGGCATGGGATACAACTTCCCCACCGGCAACGAGGACATCCTCTACTTCATCTACACCTTCTACAACGTCACGGCGAGCGATCCGGCGGCCTACGCGGCGATCCGTCCCGGCATGCGGGACATCGTGGCAGGGGCGGGAACGCGCTTCCAGCAGCTGAACGAAACCCGCTTCGGCGTCGCGATCCCTGACGGCGGCTACACCATCACCAACATGTTCGCCGCCTTCGGCGCCGACATGGACGTGGCCGAGGCCGGTGCCAACTACGCCTCGGTGAACATGCCGTTCTCGCTGGGCTACACCTACGAGAACACGTTCGCGCCGGCGGCTGGCTGGACCTTCGATCCCAGCGATCTTCGCGCCGCCGTTCTTCGCCGGCTCCGGCTTCGTGGGCGTGAAGTACCTGAAGAGCCCGGTGGTGGACGGCGACGAGGTCGGCCTCACGCTGTTCAGCAACACGATCAACGGCGGCGCCTTCGACGACGCCCAGAACGCCACCCAGCTCTACCGCTACCTCTCGAACAACATCAGCACCGCCGCGGGCGACGCCGCCTGCAACACCGGCAACCCGCAGGACACCCGCATCTGCTTCGTGAACAACGTGGCGCCGGACGACATGCGGTTCTTCCAGTCCTCCGGTCCGCTGGAGCTCGGTCCCGGCCAGTTCGGCTCGATCGTGGTGGCCTACATCTTCGCCGCCCCGGTCTCGGTCGGTGACTGCGTCGGCCCCGGCACCTGCGACGTCGACCCCGGGCGATCCCACCCGGCTGAGCAACGCGGCCCAGCTGGTGAACGGCGCCAACACGATCGACTCGGTGGCCGGCTTCACCGGCTTCGATGATGCCAACAGCGACGGCGAAGTACAGCAGGCGGAAATCAGCGCCGTCCCCGGCTCGCTGCTGGACAAGGCGAAGGTGGCGCAGCTGGTGTTCGACAACCGGTTCCTGACGCCGGGCGCGCCCGAGGTGCCGAGCTTCTTCCTCATCCCGGGCAACAACCAGGTCACCGTGCTCTGGACCCCCAGCGTGACGGAGACCGCGGGCGACCCGTACTTCCAGGTCGCCAGCACCCCGACGATCGTGCCTGAGGGCGGCGGGGACCCGGTGGAAAACCCGCTGTTCGACCCGAACTATCGCCAGTTCGACGTGGAGGGCTACCGGGTCTATCGCGGCCGGGTGGATTCCCCGAACTCGCTGTCGCTGCTCGCCTCGTTCGACTACACGGGCACGGTCATCAGCGACTTCACCAGCCAGATCAATTCCGGTCCGGGCTGCGCGCCGGAGCTCGGCATCAGCACCATCACCGTCGACCCGGTCACCGGCGACACCACGTTCGGCTGCCCGGTGGACTTCGACTCGCTGGTCCCCGGCGTCGCGCCGACGGTCAGCGTCGATGTGCCGCTGGTCGGCCAGATCACCCAGGTCAAGCGTGGCGCGCGGCTCGCGCTCGCCACCGGCTTCGTCATCAACACCACGGCCGACACCGCCATCTCCGGCGCCGAGAGCAACTGCCTCGCGGCCGGCAGCACGGCCGAGTGCAGCCTGCGGGACAACGGCGTGCCGTTCATTTACGTGGACCAGACGGCCCGCAACAACCTGCGGTATTTCTACTCGGTGGTTTCCTTCGACATCAACTCGTTCCAGTCGGGCCCGTCGAGCATCGAGTCGCCACGCACCACCAAGCCGATCATCCCGGTGGCCGGCGCCTCGAACGTGACCAGCGAGGCGACGTTCACCCAAGCGATCGTCGGCCGCGGCGTCACCGTGAGCGAGAACACCACGGTGCCGACCATCGACGGCACCACCGGCATCTTCAGCGGCAAGTTCCCGCCCAGCAACGCCGGCTCGCTCAGTTTCGTGGGCGACTTCGCCCGCGCGATCTTCCAGGGCGAGGGCAGCTTCGCGGCGACGCTGATCGGTCTCGGCATGGGTGACGCCCGAAACGGCATCCCCACCAACTACACCTTCGAGACCAGCGGTGGCGGCGCGCTCGACACCGTGAATCTTCAGCTGACACAGACGCTGGACCTCACCGAGCCGACGGCGCAGAGCGGACCGTTCCCTGCGGCCACGGCGGACCCGACCCTGTCGGCCCGCTACGGCATCCCGCCCGGCTACGTCCAGAGCGGTATCGCCAACCTCACCATCCCGAGCTATCAGCCCGCCTCCGGGTGGGGCCGCGGGTGTCAGGTTGACGGGTTGTTCGGTGACAACTGCACCTATAACGGGCCGCGCTGGTTCTCGGGTGCCAACGAGACCAAGGCGGATCCGAATGCCGGCAACGTGGCCGGCACCAGCGACGCGACCGACAACAACAACGCGGGCGAGCTGCCCGGTGTGCTGACCATCCAGAACCCCCAGTCGTACCACCAGACCGGGGCCGGAATGCGTGCGGTCGAGGCCATTCTCGGCAGCGGCACCCGTGCGGCGGACATCAACCTCTACTGGGGCGAGGGCGGGGTCGTCGACTCCGTCATCGACATCACCAACAACGTCGAAGTGCCGCGGCTGGACAGCTTGGGTGCCGGGTGGGGCTTCCTGACCACCGCCAACACCTCAGGCGCGGGCTCGGGTGACGCTCGTCCGGGTGACGTCAGCCTGCTCGACTTCGGCTGCGTCCATCCGCTGTTCGATCCGAGCCGGCACCCCGATCAGACGCTGGGGTGCACCGCTGCAGCGCCGTACGTGCTCAGCAACACGGCGGTGGCGGGGCCCGTGGTGATCTCCGGCGGCGATCCCGCGACGGTCGTCGCGGTCGCGCCGGTCCGCGCGAATCCCGGCTTCGGCCTGTTCGTGGCCGGCCACATCTTCATGATCGAGCTGGCCCCGGGCGCAGGACTCCCGGCGGACGGCACGGTCTGGACCCTCCGGAGCTATCACGGCTACGTCAACGGCGGCAACGGCGCGGCCGGCGCGACGGGTCCCTACACCTTCACGTCAGTTACCCGGGCCTTCTCGGCTCTGGGCGCCTCCCTGGCGCTGAACTACACGTCGACCAACGCGGTCAATGCCACCACGGCGACCGATCTCCGGCGTGTGCACACCGTGCCCGATCCGTACTACGTGACCAGCGCCTTCGAGCAGACCACGGACACCAAGGTCATCAAGTTCGTGAACCTGCCGGCCAAGGCGATCGTCCGGATCTATTCCTCCAGCGGAGTGCTGGTTTCGCTGCTGGAGCACAACAGCGCGTCGTTCGGCGGCAGCGCCGACTGGAACGTCCGCAATCGCAACAACCAGGTCGTCGCGAGCGGAGTGTACTTCTACCACATCGAAGCGGGTGACGCACGGCGCGTCGGCCGGTTCACGGTGGTGAACTTCGCGCAGTAGTCGCCCACGGGGAGGAGCGGGCAGCCGCCCGCTCCTCCACAAACCAGGAGAAGGAAGAACATGCGATTTTCATTGGTTCCGAGCCTGGCAGTGGCTGCGACGCTGGTTGGCGGCCTTCCCTCGCTCGCGGTGGCTCAGGGGGAGGACAATACTCCCTACGGCACCACCTCGGCTGAATTTCTGCTCTTCGGCGCCGGCGCCCGCGGCACGGCGCTCGGCGGCGCGTTCGCCGCACTGGCGATGGATGCCAGCGCGCTCTACTACAATCCGGCGGGCATCGCGTTGATGTCCCGTCCCGGCGCCACGATCAGCACGTACGACTACATCGCTGAGACGCGGTACAGCTGGGGCGGTATCGCCTTTCCGTTCTCCGGCGGCACCCGGTCGGTCGGCCTTCAGGTCGGCACCTTCGGCTTCAAGGACCAGCCGGTGTACACGCCGGAACAGCCCGAGGGCACGGGCTCGGTTTATTCGGTCAGCCAGACCGTGGCCGGCCTCACCTTCGCCCAGAACTTCTCCGACCGTTTCGCGGCCGGCGTCACGGCCAAGGGCGTATTCGACAACCTGGGCCAGGCGTCGGGCAAGGCGTTCGCGGTGGACTTCGGCACCAACTTCCACGCCCAGCTCAGCGGGCATCCGATCCGCTTCGCCTTCACGGTGTCCAACCTCGGCACCAACCTGTCGTACGGCGGCAACGCCCTCGAGATCGACGCGCCTCGGGACTCCATCCCGGGCGAAGATCCGGTCCCGTCCAATCCGCAGCCGGGTGAGTTCCGCACCAAGGACTTCCCGCTGCCCACCACGTTCCGGGTCGGTCTGGCGTACGACCTGATCGCGGGGGAGACCAACCGGCTCACCCTGATCTCGGACTTCAATCAGCCGAACAACAACAGCGCCGGGTTCTCGGCCGGCGGCGAGTGGATGACCGAAAAGCTGGGCGGGTCCAACTTCGGCTTCGCGGTCCGCGGCAGCTATAGCTACGCGGCGGCCAACAACCTCCAGCCACTGGATCCGGGTGACACCGCGCTGAAGGACGAGGAGAACCTGCAGGGTCTCTCCTTCGGCGGTGGTCTCAACTACCAATCCGAAGGATTCCTCCTGGGCTTCGACTACGCCTGGCGGTATCTGGGCGTGCTGGGAGGCACCAATTTCTTCACCGTCAATCTCGGCTGGTAGCGGCTGGGTTGCAGGGGGAGGGCCGGCTCGCCGGCCTTCCCCGCAAGGAATGACATGCGTCGCTTAGTGCAACTTCTGTCCGCCGCGGTGCTGGCCGGGATTCCGGCCGCCGCGGCGGCCAGGCAGACCAACCCCGAGCTGGTGCTGCGCGCGGTGCGGTTCTACCGCGCCGACCAGGATCTCACCCGGGTCAAGGGCATCGTCCAGATTCCCTACTCCCTGGCGCAGCAGTCCGGGCAGGATGGGAGCTATACGGTATCGGTGCGAGTGGCGGATGCGAGCGGTCTGGTGCTCTACCGCCAGTCCTGGCAGACCAAGATCGCCGCGAGCACGGGGCCGGCACCCGAAGACGCCTATACCGTCGAGATCGTCGACTTCACCGTGGCGCCGGGCAAGTACCGGCTCGAAGTGGCGGTGGGCGACTCGGCCGGCGGACGGCAGACCACCAAGGCGTTGTACCTGGAAGCGCTGGGAAAGACCGCCAGGGCGTCGGACCTGCTGGCCTCGCCGGCGATTCGGCTGGCGGCCCCCAACGACACGGTGCCGAAGCCCGGCGAGTTTCGCGCGGGCAACAACCTGGTGACCGCGGCCGCGCAAGTGGTCCTCACGCCGCTCCGGTCCCACGTGTACTACCTGATGGAGGCGTACTCTCCGTCGGAGCAGGGCGGCAAGATGGGCGTCGCCATCGTGGACTCCGCCGGCAAACGGATCGTGGAGACACCGCCCCTCGACGTGACCGTCGCGCCGGGCGGCAGCATGCTGAAGGGTCAGCTGGACCTGACCGGGCTTCCACCCGGCCAGTACACCATGACCTCGACGCTCAAGATCGCCGGTGAGACGATCGAACGGTCGGTTCCGCTCACCATGGCGGGCCTGACCCAGACGCTGGTGCGTGACTCGGCGAGCCGGGAAGAGGCGAAGGCGACCGACGAGGGATACTTCGCCGACATGGCGCCCGAGCTGCTGGACCAGGCCAGGGAGCCTTTGGCATACGTGGCGAAGAGCCGCGAGCTGTCCACCTGGGACAAGAAGATGAGCCCCGCGGTCAAGCGGCGGTTCCTCACGGAGTTCTGGAAGCGGCGCGACCCGACGCCCGCGACCCCGCGCAACGAGGCCCGGGAGCAATTCTACCAGGCCATCGCCTACGCCGACGCGCATTACAAGGAGCCGGGGCGGAAATCGCCCGACGGCTGGCGTACCGATCGGGGACGGATCTACGCCAAGTATGGGACGCCTGAAGACGTGCTGGAGCGCCCCAAGGAAGCCTACGGCGCGGCCTTCGTGGTCTGGAAGTACAGCCGAGGCAAGGGGCGCTACTATATCTTCGCCGACCGCACCGGGTTCGGCGCGTTTCAGCTGATCTACTCCAACGATGTCTCGGAGCAGGAAATTCCCGCCTGGGGCAGCGTGATCGGACGGCGCGGACTGGCCGACGCCGGCACCTTCCTCGGTGTGGATCTCTTCAGCGTGGTGCGCGCCGAAGACTCCGGCAATCTCCAGCGGTTCTAGACGACGGATTGGATACTCAACTGCTCTCCGCCACGAGGGATTCCTTATGAAGCGCTTGTTCAGTGGTTCGGTCCTTTTTGCTACCTCGCTCGTGCTCGTGTCGTGTAAAGGCGACCCGACCAGCGACTTCCGCGAGCCAACCCGGATCACGGCGGACCCGGCCTCGATCTTCCTCCCGCAAGGATCGGTGAAGTCCACCGTCGTGCGGCTGGAGGACGACCAGGGCGATCCGATCGCGTCGACTTGGGAAATTGCGGGCGGCACGGGGTTCGCCGTGGTGCAGGATCCAAACTTCCTGGGGACGACTGTGGGCGCCCCGCTGGAGGCTGAGTCGCAGTTCATCGTGACCGCGGGTGAGGCGCCGGGGGCCAGCTCGTTCACGCTAACGTCCTCGAGCGGCCTGTCCATCGACATCCCGGTGCGGGTGACGCCGACGAGCCTGACGGCCACCTTCTCCAATCCCACGCCCGCAGTCAACGAGGTCGTCACCCTCACGGCGCCGGGCTACGTGTTCCTCCCCGGCGCGACCGTCGCCATCGGCGGAACGCCGGCCCTAATCCTCGGGAGCGATGCCAACACGATCAGCTTCCTTCCCCTGCCGGGATCGGTCGGGACGGCGGAGGTCGTCGGCATTGCCACCGACTTCCTGCCGACCACGCCCCTGACGCTCGAGACCACCACCGAGCTCACAGTTCCTGTGCTCACGCCGCTTGCGGGCACAGACGCTCCCGGGACCGCCCCGGAGATTACCGTCCCGGCGTCCGGCGCCACCACGACGTTCTTCGATGGCGGCACGTACGACTACCAGGCCCCGATCCTGGGAGGGGCATTCGGCACTTTCCCGTCACGCCTCTACAAGATTGTCATCCCGGTGGATGGCGACTACACGATCTCGCTGGACTGGGAGGGCGGTGTGGAGGACTTGGGTATCTATCCCTTCCTCACTGATGGTACGACCGAGGTTGGCGCTCCTGCGGACGGCGCTGCACATCCCGAGGTCGGGGTTCAGTCGCTCACGGCCGGAACCTATCTTCTGGCCATGGTTAATTTCTCGGGCACCAATCCGCCGAGCATCACGATCCAGATCACATCACCGTGAGCTGAGTCTTCCACCGAGTGACAAGGCCCTTGCCGGGAATACGGCAAGGGCCTTGTGCTTTGTCGGGATGCGATGCTCGACTCAAGACACCAGAGCGCTAGGTTGGCTATCTCGCTGGCTGTAGAGATCGTCGTCCCGGAACTGGCGCTGATACAGCCGTGCATAAAGCCCGCCGCGTGCCAGCAGCTCCGTGTGGCTTCCCTCCTCCACGATCTTCCCCCGCTCCACCACCACCAGCCGGTCCGCCCGCCGCACGGTGCTCAGCCGGTGCGCGATGATCAACGTCGTCCGGCCCACCAGCAGCCGGCCGAGTGCGTCCTCGATCAGCCGCTCGCTCTCGGTGTCCAGGTTGCTGGTCGCCTCGTCCAGGATCAGCACCGCCGGATCCTTGAGGATCGCCCGGGCGATCGCCACGCGCTGGCGCTGTCCCCCTGAGAGCTTGACCCCCCGCTCGCCCACCACCGTGTCGTAGCCCTGCGGCAGCCGCTCGACGAACTCGTGGGCGTGCGCCGCCCGCGCCGCCGCCTCCACCGCGCCGGCCGACGCGCCCGGCCGGGCGTAGGCGATGTTCTCCCGGATCGTGCCGCTGAAGAGCGCCGGCTCCTGCGGCACCACCCCGATCGCACCCCGCAGCTCCGACAGCCGGAGCGAGCGCACCTCGTGGCCGTCGAGCCGGACGTGCCCCCGAGCCACGTCCCAGAAACGGGGGAGCAGCGAGACCAGCGTCGTCTTGCCCCCTCCCGAAGGCCCGACCAGCGCCACGACTTCTCCTGGCGCCACCTCGAGATCGATGCCCTCCAGCGTCCACGGCTGCGTGCCGTCCTCGTGGTAGCGGAAGTACACTCCCTCGAACGCAACTCGGCCCGCCACCGGAGTCATCAGGGGTACCGGCACCGGCGGATCGGCGATGGCGGGGTCCATCTCCAGGATCTCGAACACCCGCTCGGCGGCGCCTACCGCCTCCTGGTAGGCGCTGAAGCTGGAGGCCAGCGCCCCGATCGAGGCGGCGATGGTGATCGTATAGAGAAGGAACGAGACCAGGGACCCGGCGCTGAGCTGGCCGTCGAGGACCAGCAGGCCGCCCTGCCACAACACGAAGGTGATGCCGGCGAACGTCGACAGCGTCAGCATCCCGAAGAACACCCCGCGTACCCGGGCCCGCTTGATGGCGATCCGCACGCTCGCCGCGACCCGGTCGGCGTAGCGGGCGCGCTCGGTCGGCTCCTGTACGAAGCTCTGGACCGTGCGGATCTGGGAGAACGCCTCCTCCGCCACGCCGGTCGCCTCGGCCAGCCGATCCTGTACTCCCGTCGTGATGTTCCGGAGCCGCCGGCCGAAGAAGATCGCCGAGCCCACGACCAGGGGAGAGACCGCGAGCGCGGTCAAAGTGAGCCGGGGCTGGAGGTAGGTCAGCAGCACGATGCCGCCCACCAGCGAGAGGATCTGGCGGGCGAACTCCGAGATCTGGTGGCTCAGTACTCCCTGGAGCAGGCCGACGTCGGAGGTGAGGCGGCTGGTCAGCTCGCCGGTCCGCCGATCGGCGAAGAATCCCGGCGGCATGTCCAGCAGCTTGGCGAACAGCTCCTGCCGCAGTCCCGCGACCGACCGCTCGCCCACCGAGCTCAACAGGTAGGTCTGCACGTAGTTGAGCACGGCCTGCACGATGAACAGGACCACCAGTCCGATGGCGATCCGATCCAGCATCGCCCGGTTCCGCTCGACGAACGCCGCGTCGAGCAGGTAGCGGACCGCCATGGGGAAGGCCAGCGCCAGGAGCCCACTGGCGACCAGGGTGACCGTGGCGAAGGCCAGCGGCAACCGGTACGGCTTGACCCGAGGCCAGAGGCGCATGAGCCGGCCCGGCGGGGGAATGCGGCGTTGTGGGGGTTCTGCGCGTGCTTCCATCATATGACTGCGTCCCCTAATGATTCACCACGAAGGCAGGAAGCACACGAAGGACACGAAGAAAAAACCTATGTGTTGTTCCTTCGTGCCCTTCGCGTGCTTCGTGCCTTCGTGGTGAATCAGTGGTCGAGATGTCCGCTCGTCACAAGCCCGGTTTCGCGCGCCGCGTGATCCAGGATGATGACCTGCCGCGGCTCATTAGTCCGGCCGAACGGCAGCGCCCGGTCCACTCCCATCGCGACGAAGAGCAGGGCCAGGTACACCAGGGAATAGCGATACATGCCCCAGGCGACCGGGGTCACCGGCCGCTCCCTGAGTACCCGAAGGCAGTGCCAGAGCAGTCTGGCGCCGAGGAGGGCGGCGGCTATGCCGTAGAAGGGGCCCAGCGCGCCGAAGAAGGATGGTAGAATCGTAAGCGGGAGCAGGATCAGAGTGTAGACCAGCATCTCGTACTTGGTCCGCGCCTCTCCCCTGACCACCGGCATCATGGGGATCCCCGCCCGGGCGTAATCCGCCTGCTTGATCAGGGCGAGAGCCCAGAAGTGCGGCGGGGTCCAGTAGAACACGATCGCGAACAGGTACACCGCCGCCAGGTCGAGACCGCCGGTCATCGCCGCCCACCCCACCAGCGGTGGGAACGCGCCGGCCGCTCCGCCGATCACGATGTTCTGGGGACTCGACCGCTTGAGCCAGATGGTGTACACGAACACGTAGAAGAGGAGCCCGCCGAGGGCGAGCCAGGCGCTCAAGGGATTCACCTGGAACCAGAACACCGCGAAGGCGACCGCGGCCAGTCCGATGCCGAAGCCGAGGGCGGCTCCGGGGGTGATCCGCCCGGAGGGAATCGGGCGCAGCCGGGTCCGGCTCATCCTGGTGTCGATGTCCCGGTCGAACCACATGTTGATGGTGTTGGCCCCGCCCGCCATCAGGTATCCGCCGATCACCACCCAGAGCACCAGCGACGGCGAGGGCAGCCCCGCCGGCGTGATGAACATCGGGGCGACCGTCGTCACCAGCAGCAGCGAGATGATCCGGGGCTTGGTGAGCGTCACCAGGTCGGCCAGCAGGCCGGGACCGCGGTCCTCGCCGGTCGCATTGGCCCGGTCGGGCACCGCGGCAGTGCTCGGGGTCCGCCGGGAGTGGAACGTCAGGATGACGAGCGCGGCCCAGATCGCCGCTCCGACCAGCAGGTGGAGCGCCCGCAGACCGGTTGGCAGGAGGTGGAGAATCATCGCCGCGGCGACGCCGACCTGGACCAGGGTCGCGGCCACCACTGCCGCGGTCCAGACCCGAAGACCGGCGGACTCGGGCCGCGCGTCGCTCCTCACCCGCGCGGCCAGCAGGCCCAGCAGCACGACGAAGCCGAATGCGAGGGCCCGGTGGGCCCAGTGGAGCTGGGCCAGCGGCCCCGCCGGCGGCATCGCGCTCCCGTTGCAGAGCGGAAACCCGAGGCAGAGCAGGCCGGCATCGAAGTTGGCGACCTGCGCGCCGAAGAGGATCACCACGAAGCCCGCGGCCGCGGTAGCGGTCACCAGCCGATGGGCCGGGTGGCGATCGCTCTGAGGCAGCGGACGACCGCTCCCGCTCCCGGCCCGCAGCGCCAGTACGAGTAGCACCGCAAGCAGCACCATCGCGTTGGCGAAGTGGGTGATGACGACGGACGGGGGGAGGACCAGCTTGACGGTGACCGCGCCGAGGAGCACCTGTGCCACCAGGAGCGCCGCGGCAAGAATTGCCGGGTTGCGAAGCTCCGGCTCCGACCGGTGCCGCCGCAAAGCGACCACCGCGATCGACGCCACCAGCAGGCTGACCACCGCGGCGAACCAGCGGTGGCTGCTCTCGATGAGGGTGGGGAGATCGAGCGGGGGAAACCACTCGCCGTCGCAGCGGGGCCAGTGGTCGCCGCACCCCATGCCGGAGCCGGTGATCCTGACGATGCCGCCGAGCACGATGAGGCCGAGGGTGAAGCCGCTGCCGGCCCAGGCCAGACGCCGGAGCAGTCCGGTCCGGTCCCGTTCAGTGGTTTTGGTCAAGGAAATGTCGGCCCCTGCAGGTTCAGCCGGGAAAGAACAGGGCGCGGCAGTCCCTTGTCAAGGTTACATTTAGCCATGCCCACGCCATCCACCGACGCCTGGGGTGAGCGGCTCCCCCGGCACCTCGGACTCTGGAGCGCCACCGCGGTTCTGGTCGGTTCCACCATAGGCAGCGGCATCTTCCGGGTACCCGCCGGCGTGGCCGAGCGGCTCCAGGAGCCGGGGCCGGTCATGATAGCCTGGGTGGTTGGGGGCATCATCGCCCTGTTCGGCGCCCTGACCGTGGCCGAGCTGGCCGCCGCGATGCCCCGGTCGGGTGGGGTGTTCGCCTACCTGCTGGAGGGCTTCGGCCCGCTGCCCGCCTTCCTGTTCGGCTGGTCCGAGCTCACCGTTATCCGCGCCGCCGCCCTCGGGGCCATCGCCACCATCTTCGCGGAGTACCTCGGCTACTTCCTGGCGTTTACGCCGGCGGAGGTCCGCTACGTGGCGGCCGGGGCGATCGTGGTGATGGGTTTCCTCAACTATGTCGGGGTCAAGAGCGCCGCACGGTTCATGAACCTCGTCACCGCGCTCAAGTTCGGGTCGCTCGCGGGCCTCGCGCTGCTGGGCTTTACGGCGGGGCAGGGTAGTTGGGGCCATTTCTCGCCCGCGATGCCCGGCGGCCTCCAGATCTCCCTGATGGCCACCGCCCTGATCTCGATCATGTGGACCTACGACGGATGGGCCGACCTCTCCTTCATGGGCGGCGAGGTCAAGGATCCGGGCCGGACCCTGCCCCTCGCCCTGATCCTGGGCACCTCGGCCATCGTCGTCGTCTATCTGCTGCTCAACGTCGCCTACATCTACCTGGTGCCGCTCGCCGGCATGGCGCAGTCGCCGCTGATCGCCGCGACCGCGGCGGAGCGGATCACGGTCTTCGGGTCGGCCGGGGCGGCCGTGATCTCCGGCGTCGTGATGGTCTCCTGCCTGGGCGCGCTGACCGGGTCGATGATGACCGGGCCGCGGATCTTCTTCGCCATGGCCGACCGGGGGCTCTTCTTCCGCGCCATCGCCCGGGTCTCGCCCAAGTACCAGAGCCCGTCCACCGCCATCTGGCTCGCGACCGCCCTCGGCGTGGTCTATGTGCTGCTGAACGATTTCCAGCAGCTGGCCGACAAGTTCATCCTGGGGATCTGGCCGTTCTACGCGCTGGCGGTCGCCGCGGTGTTCGTGCTCCGGCGGACCCGGCCCGACATGGAGCGGCCCTACCGGACCTGGGGCTATCCGGTAGTGCCCGCGCTCTTCCTGCTGGCGTCGGTGGGGATGGTGGTGAACGCGCTGGTGACCGATCCGACGAACACCGGCATCACGATGGGGATCATCCTGCTCGGCGTGCCGGTCTATTACGTGTGGCGGGCGGTCAATTCACGGGGCGCGGCGGTAGGCGAGGAAGCCGCCTAGCTCAGCGCGCCACGATCTCCAGTCCGACATCGGCCGCGCGCACGCTGTGGGTCAGCGCGCCGATCGACACGAAGTCCGCTCCCGCCTCGGCGTAGGCCCGCACGTTCTCCAGGGTGATGCCGCCCGTCGCCTCGATCTCGACCCCCGGCCGCAGCTCCCGCGCGCGCCGTCCCCACTCCCGCACCGTCTCCGGCGGCTGATTGTCCACCAGCAGCCGGGTGGCGCCGGCGGCGCAGGCGTCCTCCAGCTGGTCCAGCGACTCGACCTCCACCTGAAGTGAGGCGACGCCGGCCGCGCGCGCTTCGGCCAGGGCGACGGCCAGCGTGGTGTCGCCCATCCGAAGCGCCTGCCAGTGATTGTCCTTCACCATGACTTCGTGACTCAGATCGACCCGGTGGCGTCCGCCGCCGCCGGAGCGCACGGCGGCGACGTCGAGCGAACGCAGCCCGGGCGCGGTCTTGCGGGTGTGGAGGATGGTGCAGGAGGTGCCTTCGACCGCGCGGACGTACGCCCGGGTGGCCGACGCGATGCCGCAGGCGCGCTGGAGCAGATTCAGCATCGGGCGCTCGGCCCGGAGGATCCGGGACAGCGATCCGGTCACCATGCCGATGACGCTGCCGGGCGTGACGACCCTGCCGTCCGGCGCGCGCCACTCGATCCGGCAGTCGCAGGCCCGCGCGACCGCGTCGGCGTAGGCCGCTCCCGCCACGACCCCGCCGGTCCGGTACTCCAGCCGCCCTTCGCCGTTGATGCCGGGAAGTACCGTGGCCCTGCTGGTGACGTCGGTCTCGCCGTCTTCCGCCAGGGCCACCGCCGCGATGCGCTCCGGATCCGAAGTCACTTGCCCAGCGCTACCATCCGGTCGATCGCGCCCCTCGCCCGGCGGGCGATGTCGGGCGGCACGGTCACGTGGTATCGGTCCAGCGCGAGGGAGTCGCGCACTCCGCTGATGGTGATCGCCTTCATGTAAGCGCAGACCGCTTCGGGATCGGCCGCGATGAACTGCTTGGTCGGCGCCATCTGCCGCATCCGGTGCATGATCCCGGTCTCGGTCGCGACGATGAATTCGGGCGCCGCGTTCTCCGTCGCGGCCCGGATCATTCCCTCGGTCGACGTGATGTGCAGCCCCTTGGGGTCCACGTCGCCCAGACCCATCTCGTAGATCAGCTGCCCGGCGCAGCCGCACTCGGGGTGCACCAGCACATCGGCCCGTGGGTGCCGGCGGCGGGCCTCCTCGAGCGTCTCCGCCCGGATGCCCCGGTGCACGTGGCACTCGCCCATCCACACCTCGATCCGCCGGTCGGGCCGATTGCGCCGGACGTGGGCGCCGAGGAAGAAGTCGGGAAGGAAGAGGACGCCTTGGTCGGCCGGGATGGCGTCGATCACGTCGAGCACGTTGCCGCTGGTGCAGCAGTAGTCCAGCTCCGCCTTCACCTCGGCGGTGGTGTTGACGTACCCGACGGCGACGTAGCCGGGGAACTCCGCCTTCCAGCGCCGCACCTCTTCGGCGGTGATCGTCGCGGCGAGCGAGCAGCCCGCTCGCAGATCCGGGAGCAGGACCCGCTTGTCGGGCGAGAGAATCGCGGCAGTTTCCGCCATGAAGTGCACGCCGGCGAAGATGATCACGCTCGCGGGCGTCTTGGCGGCCTGGCGGGAGAGGCCGAGGGAGTCGCCCACATAGTGGGCGACATCCTGCACCTCGGGCCGCTGGTAGTTGTGCGCCAGGACGACGGCGTCGCGTTCCCGGGCCAGCTTGCGGATCTCCCGCTGGAGCGCCGTGATCTCCGCCGGGCTTTCCGTCGTCGGCTCGATGACGGGCAGCTCGAGCTTGCGCGGCGGCGGAACGGCGCCGTCGGGCGGATTCTGGAGGATCATACGGTCTCCCGCCGCAGGGCCGCGGGCGGGAAGTCGGCCCTGCGGTGGCCGCCCCGGCTCTCCCGCCGCCGCCGAGCGGCCTGGGTGATGAGCGTGGCGACGAGGAGCTGGTTCTGAGTCCGCCAGGCCGACAGCGCCGTCGCGCGGGTGAGCCGGCCCAGCTCCTGTTCCGCCTGGAGCAGCGACGCCTCGGTCCGCTGCACCCCGACGTGCGCGGTCATCAGCGCGCGCATCTCCGCCCGGATCTCTTCGCTCTTCCCATCGGCGCCGGTCTCCTGCTGGAGCGTGACGTCGGGCAACGCGGTCGGGGGCGACTCAGCGGTGGCCGCATCGGCCAGGGCATGACCCGCGCGGTCGGCGAAGACCAGTCCCTCGAGCAGCGAGTTGGAGGCGAGGCGGTTGGCCCCGTGCACGCCGGTCGACGCGACCTCTCCCACCGCCCAGAGACCGGGGAGCGTCGAGCGCCCCTCCAAGTCGGTGCGGATCCCGCCCATCGCATAGTGGAGCGCCGGGGCGACCGGCAGCAGGTCGCGGGCGGCATCGAGCCCGTGCTGCGCCAGGATCGCGGTGATCCCGGGGAAGCGGGTGGGGAAGTCGTCGATCTCCCTGGCGTCGAGCCAGGCGCCGCCGGAGGCGGCGGCCACCGCGACCGCGCGGGCAACGACATCCCGGGGGGCCAGCTCGCCCCTCGGGTCGGCATCCAGCGCGAAGCGGTGGCCGTCTCGATCCACCAGAATGGCACCGGCGCCGCGCACGGCTTCGGAGATGAGCGGCGCGGGGTTGATGCCGGGGAGCTTGAGGGCGGTGGGGTGGAACTGGAGGAACTCGAGGTCCCGAAGCTGGGCGCCGGCGCGATGCGCGAGCGCCCAGCCGTCGGCGGTCGCGACCTTGGGATTGGTGGTGACGGCGTACAGCTGGCCGACTCCTCCGGTCGCCAGGACCACGGCGGAGGCTTGGACCATCGCGCTCTTGTCCGCGTCGTCCAGCACGGCCACGCCGGCCACCCGCCCTTCCGAGACCAGCACCGCCGTCACCTCGGTGTGCTCCATCAGCTCGATCAGCGGGTGCGCCCGGACCACCTGGGCCAGGCATCCGATCAGCGCGGCGCCGGTGCGGTCGCCTCCGGCGTGAATGATCCGGGGCCTGGTGTGGGCGGCCTCCAGCCCGAACCGGAGCTTGCCCTCGGGTCCGCGGTCGAACCGGGCGCCCAGGGCCAGAAGCTCATAAATCCTTCCAGGACCTTCACTTGTGAGGATGCGTACGGCCTCGGGGTCGGCCAGGCCATCGGAAGCCGCCATGGTGTCGGCGGCGTGCTGGCTGGGGCTGTCCCCCGGTCCGAGCGCCACCGCGATGCCGCCTTGAGCCCAGGCGCTCGCGCTGTCGGCCAGAGTGTCTTTGGTGAGGACGACGGCCCGCTGTCCCTCCGAGGCAAGCCTCCAGGCGGCCCAGAGGCCTGCGATGCCCGTTCCGACGATGACTGGGCGGGGAGGAATCATGGCGGGAAATATAGGGTGGGATCAGGCGGGCGGGCGGCGGAAACGGCGGCAGCGGCGGCAGCGGCGGCAGCGGCGGAAACGGCGGAAACGGAGTGGAGGCGGGAGCCGGTCACGTCATCCCGAGCGCAGCGAGGGACCTTGCCCGGTCAACTCCGAACTCGGCCCAGCAAGATCCCTCGCTGCGCTCGGGATGAAGTGACGTCTACTCCCGCTGTTTCCGCCGTTACCGCCGTACCGCCGTTACCGCCGTACCGCCGTTACCGCCGTTGCCCCCACTGCCCCGCTGCCCGTCTGCCCGCCTGCCCACCTGTTACGTCCTCACTCTCCCCAACAACAACAGCGCCGCCAGCAGAAATACGACGTTGGGGATCCACGCCGCCACCAACGGATCCACCACGCCGCCCGCGCCGACCGCCTTCATGATCTGGGTCAGCAGCAGGAACAGCACCGTCGTCCCCAGGCTGATCGCGATGCCGACCGCGGCGCCCGCCCTGGGTGACTGCACGGCGAGCGGCGCGCCGAACAGCGCGATGATGAAACAGGTGGCCGGGATCGCGACCTTGAGCGCCCGCTCCACCACCAGCTTGTTGGCGTCGTTCCCCGAGCGCTGGAGCGCCTCCACGTAGCGGCCCAGCTCCCCGTATCGCATCTCGTCCGGCGCCTTCGCTTCCGCCAGCAGGTCGGCCGGGGACTGGGTGAGCGCGCGGAGCCGCATGCTTCGGAAGCTGAACGTCGCCTGCTTGGTGGGACCGGCGATGACGCGGCTGGCGCCGTTGCGGACCCGCCAGGCGCGCACCGTATCGTCCCAGGAGGCGCTGTCGGCGGTGATGGTGAGACCGGGATAGTCGGCGCCGGTGCCCTGCCGCTCGAACATGATCTGCTTGAGCTGGCGGTTGACCACGTCGAGGGAGCGGATGGTATAGACCCACCCCATGTCGCCCCGGTAGACGAAGTTGTAGCGGGCCCGGGTGGGGCGCGCCGCCTTGGCCTTCTGCAGCTCGAGCTGCTTGGCGGTGGCCCCCGGCGCCACCTCGCCCACCACGAACGCCAGCCCCGATGCCAGCGCGGCCGCCGCGAACACCGGAAGCATCAGCCGGTGGAAGCTTTCGCCCCCCGCTTTGGCGGCGGTCAGCTCGGAGTGGCGGCTCATCGCCCCGACGGTGAACACGGTCGCGAAGAGCACCGCGGCCGGCATCACCAGGAACATGTTCTCCGGGATGGAATAGACGTAGCTCCAGGCGATATCGCGCATGCTGAGCCCGCGATCGAGCAGCTTGTTCAGCGTATCGGTCAGGTTGATCAGGATGGACACGATCGGGAAGCCGAGCGCCGTCAGGATGAAGATCCGGACCCAGCTGCCCAGGACGTATCGGTCGAGCGTGTTGAACGCCTTGATCTTCACGCCGCCGCTCCCTCGCTTCGCCGGCCGGGCAGCTTGCGCCGCAGCCGGCGGAACAGGTGCCGGATCGCGTCCAGCACTTCCTGGAAGTCGCCGCCCCGGGTCGAGCCCGATTCCCGGCTGACGCGGATTATCCCGATCGCCCCCACGATGGTCAGGACGATGTTAGGGGCCCACATGGCCAGCCAGGGTGAGACGAATCCCCGGTCGGCCAGGCTCTCGCCCGCCGTCAGGCCGACGTAGTGGACGGAAAAGACCAGGAGCCCGCCGCCGATCACCAGGCCGATGCCGCCCCGGGGGAACCGGAGCGCCAGGACGATCCCGATGATCACGAAGGAAATGCAGGCCAGGCTGATCGCCCATTTCTTGTGGACTTCCACCGCGTATCGGGCCGCGCGCCGCTCGGCGTCGCGCCCCCGGTCCAGAGCGGTCGCCGTGAGCGACCAGTTACTAAGCGATGGTTCCCGGAGTCCTGTACTCCGGGGGACCGGGGTGCCGGCCGGCCTGGGTCCCGCGGCCGCCTTGCGGGCCTCGAGCTCGGTCCGCGGGATGCCTTTCACCCGGGCGGCGGCGGCTCGTGCGGAATCGCGGGCTCGGGTCGCCTGGCCCTTCCCCTGACCCTGTGCGGGTGCCTGGGCCTCCGCCGTCCTCGGTAACACGAGGTCTTGCACCGACTGGATCCACCCACAATAGACCGGGGGCGGCGCCGTGGCCGCGGCGTTGTCGGGGTCGGGTGGCGGCGGGAGATCGAGCAGGGACCGGAGGTCGCCTACCAGGAGATTCCGGCGGTCGCGGGCCGCCTCGCTCACCTCGGTGTCGGCCTCGCGGATGACGTCCAGCATCTCGCAGGTGCTCATCTCCCGGTCGCCCCGGATGGACTCGCTGGTGTTCCGCTCCAGCTCGTCGAATACATTCTTCACCCGGATCGAGTTGGTCTTGAAATAGGTCATCTGAAAGCCGTCCGGCTCCGCGGGACGGTACTGGTGGATGCTCCCGTCGTAGAGCCTCAGGCTCAGGTCGGTCTGCCCCTCGGCGTAGGCCATGAGACCGCTGTCGGCGTAGATGATCCGCCGGCTGGCGTCCCCGCCCACGTCATAGATGGTGACCTCCCGGAGCAGGCCCGTGCCACCGTCGATCCGGTTGGCGCGGAGGAAGTACTGGGACGGCGGAACCTCGTTGATGACCTGCTCCCGCAGCTCGAAGGTCGGCTTCTTCCGGCCGATGTCGATCAGGAGGTTCCGCAGCCTCGCGTTGCTCCGGGGCAGCACCTGGTCCACGAAGACGAAATTGAACGCCGACATGAAGACGCCCCAGGCCAGCACCGGCACCAGGACCTGATAGACGCTGATCCCGCTGGCCCGCATCGCGGTGATCTCGTTGTCCGCCGCGAGGTGGCTGAAGGCGTAGAGCACCGCCAGCAGCACCGCCATCGGGAGGGTCATCGCCACGATGAAGGGGATGCTCAGCGCGAACACTTCCGCGATCACCGTCCAGGGCAGGCCCTTGCCGACCAGCGACCCGAACTTCTTCGCGATCTGGCTCAGCAGCATCAGGCTGGTGAGCGCCGTGAGGGCGAAGAGGAATGGGGCCGCCAGCTGGCGGAGGAGGTATCGGCTGAGCAGGCGCATGCGAGTTAACTTCTAGATTTGTAAGGAGTTGTTGGCTTTATTATATTCACCGAGACCACCATTCTCAAGTCGTTCTCCCTCAGCTCCAGCAGAGTGGCGCGCTTCCTTCTCACGCTATCCGTGCTGTGTCTGCTGGTGGCGGCGCCCTTGGCCGGCCAAGTGCGCGCCACGCCCGCCGACACCAGCCGGCCCGGCCTGCGACTTCAGTTCCAGACCGCGCCGTTTCGGTTGATCGAGCCCGCCGCGATGCGCGCGTCCTGGATGGGAGCGCCGCGGCTGGGTCCGATGGCGCGGGCGGAGCAGTGGGACAGTGTCCTGGCGGTGGCGCGGGACACGCTCCGCCAGAGCCAGGCCCTCGCCTTCAGGATGCGCAGCATCTACCGGGTGACGCCCGTGGTGGAGGCGGAGGTGGACTCCGCCGATCCCCGGAGCCGCCGGGGCGTGTTCGGGCTCGGCAGGCAGTATGCCGACATCGCGATGGACGGCCAGGTCCGGCTGGACTTCCGAACCGACCGGCTGCGCAACGAGCGCTGCAGCCCGGCCCTCCTGCTCGATCCCAACTCCGGGTGCCGCGGCGGATTCAAGGCGCCGCGGCTGGACAACCAGGTCAATCTCCGCTCCAGCGGCATCATCGGACGCCGGGTCCACCTCAACGTGGACTACGACTCGGAGCGAGACTTCACCGCCAACAACGACGTGCAGGTCTACTACGAGGGGCTGGACGACGAGATCGTCCGCCGGATCGAGATCGGCACGGTCCAGTTTCAGCCGCCCCCGTCCCGCTTCATCACCGCCGCGATCCCCACCAACAACTTCGGCGTCAACGCGAGCTTCGAGGTGGGCCGGGTCCAAGTTCAGGCGCTCGCCGCCACTCAGAAGGGTAGCCAGGTCGCGGAGCGGGTGTACCAGATCGGCCAGACCAGCAGCCAGCCGCAGGACAAGCAGGTCCGCGACCTGGATTTCGAGACCGGCCGCTTCTTCTGGGTGATCGACCCCGCCGGCCTGCCCGCCTATCCGGACATCGACATCCTGAACCTGGATCCCGGGGTGGTCCCGGCCGGCGTCCGGCCGCAGCAGGTCCGGATCTACCGGTATCGCGCCTCCCTCAACCAGTCCACCTCTCCCAATCTCGGCGGCATCCGGGCGCTCGCCCGGAGCGCCGATGGCGCCCAGACCTACGGGCCGGTCCGGTGGGAGCTGCTGATCCAGGGCACCGACTACCACCTCGATGGCTCCGGGCTCTGGCTCGCGCTCGGCACCAAGCTGGACCAGAACGACTTTCTAGCGGTCAGCTACATCAGCGCCGACGGCACCTTGGTGGGCAGCTTCCCCGCCCAGGATCGGCCCACCGCCAACGACAGCCTGCGATTGATCGTGGCCCCGCGGCAGGACCCGACCATGGTCACCTTCAATCACGAGATGCGGCAGATCTACCGGGTGGCGGGCTCGGACCTCGACGAGGCATCGCTGGAGGTGCGGCTCTCGGTGAACCAGTCGGAGCGTCCCCTCAACGGGGGGTCCACGTACCTGGCGGCTCTGCGGTTGGCGCTGCCGACCGATCCCAACGTGTTCGACCGGGAGAACCGGCTGTTTCCTCGGGCCCAGGAGCCTCAGGCGGGACCGGTGGTGAACGAGTCGTACATCGTCTATCCCCACCTTCGTCCCTTCGCCGACGCCGCCCGCCTCTCGGACGCTGAGCGGAACGATTCGCTCTATCAGAAGCCGCTCTATCTGTTGCCCCAGGGGCCCTCCGCGAAGTTCCAGCTCCGGCTTCGCTACAACAGCACCGGCCGGGGCGATCGCTCCACGCTCTCGCTCGGGGCCCTGCAGATTCGAGATGGCAGCGAGCAGATCCTGCTGGGAGGCCGAAAGCTCGAGCGCGACGTCGACTATCGGATCTCGTATGAGCTGGGACAGGTGACATTCCTGAACCCGGAGTCGCTGTTCGGCGCGGCGCAGGCGCAGGTGACCGTGCGGTTCGAGGAGCAGGGGATCTTCGCCATCGCGCCGACCTCGATCTTCGGGCTCTCCACCCGCTATGCCCTGGGCAACGTCGGGGCGATCAACTTCATCGGGCTCTATCAGAAGGAGTCCAGCGCCTTCAACCGGCCCCCGCTCGGCTTCGAGGCCACCGCCAATCTGGTCACCGGCGTCAATACCGAGCTCAAGTTCCAGTCACCCGGGCTGAGCCGCCTGCTCAGTGGCCTCACCTCGCGCCCCGCCGTCGCGCCTTCCCGGATCGATTTCAACGCCGAAGTGGCGATGACCAAGCCCGACCCCAACCGGTCGGGCCAGGCGTACATCGAGGAGTTCGAGGCCGAGGCCGGCGTGCCCCTCTCATTGCAGGAGACCGCGTGGGAGTTCGGCAGCGCGCCGAAGGACCCGAGCGGCGCCGCCGACTTCGGATTCGCCGGCGGGTTCAGCCCGGACGATGCCGTTCCGCTCACCTGGCAGAACCTGGTCCCGGTGGGGAACACCAGCCAGGCGCTCGAGGTCCGCCCCGAGAACATCGACACCCTGATCCGCATCGTCGGCCGGGGCGAGCGACTCGAGACCGTGATGTTCATGGCGCTGCACGCCGACACCGCGGGCGGCATCGTGGAGCGGGACAACGACTCACGCTGGACCCTGCCGGCGCGCCCCGCGCGCCCCCGCTGGCGCTCGATGGTCACCGCGCTCAGCAGCACGGGCGTCGACCTCACTCGCGACGAGTACCTCGAGTTCTGGGTGATGCATCCCCCCGGCCGCAGCGCAGACTCGGCCCAGGTGCGGCTCATCCTCGACCTCGGCACGGTTGACGAGGACGCGGTGGCGATCGCGCCGGAGAGCCTCACGGTCGCCGCCAGCGACTCCGTCTACGGCGGGCGCCAGCTCGTCGGCGAAGGGACGCTGGACACCGAGCGCAGCTCCTTCGACATCTTCAACGCCGAAGTGGACGACATCGGGATCCTGGGCGACCGGCCGCCCGTGCTGCTCGGCGCCGACGGCTCCGTCATCAACGAGCTGCCCCTCTGCGAGCGCTTCCTCAGCGCCGCCGTTCCCGTCTTTCCCTGGGGCGACCTGAGCGGACGCTGCACCAACGGCAACGGGGTGTTGGACACCGAGGACCTCGACTCCGACAACGTGCTCAACGCCCGGGGTGAGTCGGAGGACGTGTTCCGCTTTGTGGTCCAGCTGCGGCCCGAGGACAAGTACTTCGTGCGGGAAGGCATCCGGACCACCGACCCCGAGGGGCGGACCACCGTCTGGGAGCTCTACCGGGTGCCGATCCGCACGCCCGACGCGACCATCGGCAACCCCAACCTGCGCCTGATCCAGCACCTGCGGATCACCGTGGCCGCCCCGGATGTCGGGGAGCCCGACCCCGTGGGGAAGTTCGCGTTGGCCCGGATGCGGCTGGTGGGCACCTCCTGGACCCGCCGCGCCGAACGGCCGATCGTCGGGCTCGCCGGCTCGACGGCGAAGCCCACCGGTGAGATGATCGCGTCGGTGGTCTCCACCGAGAACCTTCTCGACCTCGGCTACGAGTCGCCGCCGGGCGTGGCCGAGGCGATCCAGCGACGGGACGGCGACCAGCAGGCGCTCGGCACCCAGATCAACGAGAAGTCGCTCCGCGTCGTGGCGAACGGCCTGGAGCCCGGCGACCGCGCCGAGGCATTCATCCGGTTCCCGGTCACGGCGCAGAACGCGCTCAGCTACCGCGAGCTCCGGGTCTGGATGCGGGGGCGCGGCCCCGGCTGGGAAGAAGGTGACCTCCAGGCCTTCATCAAAGTCGGGAGCGACGACCGGAACTTCTACCTCTACCGCGCGGCCGCCCGTTCCACCACCTGGGAGCCGGAGTTCGTGGTGGATCTGGAGCTGTGGCGCTCGTTGCGCGCACGGGTCGAGCAGGAGCGGCTCAGCGGGCCCCCGGTGGTGAAGCCGGCCTGCGGCGTTACCGATCCCACCGTGTACGTCGCCTGCAACGGCTCCTACCTGGTGTACAGCGCGGACCCCGGGGTCAGCCCACCGAACCTGGCGGCCATCCAGGAGATCTCCGCCGGCATCTACCGGGTGGCGGGATCCGTCGCGCTGGGGGATGCCGAGCTCTGGGTGGACGATATCCGCCTCTCCAACCCGGTATCCGAGACGGGCGTGGCGATGTCGGTGGATGCCCGGGTGGTGGCCAGCGACGTGGGTAACGTGTTCGTGTCGTACGTGCGGCAGAACGGCCAGTTCCGGCAGATCAACCAGGACCCGTCCTACACCGGCACCGGCGCGTTCCAGGTCGCGTCGGCCTGGCAGCTCGACCGCTTCCTCCCGACTTCGCTGGGCCTGTCGATGCCCCTCAACGTCAGCTACAACCGCACCAACGTTGATCCCGAGCTGCTGACCGGCACCGACCTTCGGGGTGACGCGCTGGCCGGACTGAGAAAGCCGAGCTCCAGCACCCAGAACTACAGTCTGGTCATCCGCCGAAGCAGGAAAGGCCAGGACTTCCTGACCCGGGCGCTGGCCGATCCTTTGTCGGCGAGGGCGAGCCTGGTCAAGGGCAGGACCCGCACCGAGTTCACCAGCGCCAACTCCGACGCCTACTCCGTGCAGCTGGGATACAACCTCCAGATGCAGCGCCGGGGCATCGGTCTGCCGCTCGGCGGGATCGTCCGCGGTCTCCCCGGCTGGATGAGAAACAGCGATGCGGGGAAGGGCCTGGGCACGGCCAAGCTCAGCCTGGTGCCGTCGAACCTCCGCCTGAGCAGCGGCATCAGCCGCAACGAGGCCAACAACTTCTCCTTCGGTGCCCCGATCTCGCGTGCGCTGGATTCCCTGGTGCGTCCCACGCTGTCGCTGTCCCATCTCTGGCAGAACTCGGCGGGGATGACCTACCAGCCGCTCGGCATGCTGACCCTGAACGCCGACCTGAACAGCAACCGGGACCTGCGGGTCTATCCCGACTCCAGCCCGTTGGGCCGTCTGGCATACGCCGAGCGAAAGTTTCTGCTCGGAGTTCCGGTCGGCGTGGAGCGCGACCGAAACCTGACGACCGCGCTGGCCCTCACCCCGGCGATCACCTCGTGGCTCCGGCCGAGGTTCACCACCTCCAGCGGTTTCATCCTGAGCCGGACGCTCAACAGCCGGTCGCCGGTGCGCGAGTTCGAGGACAGCGGTGCGTTCATCCTCCCGCAGACGTTGAACAATCGCCGGAACCGCGAGGTCGGGGTCTCGCTGGACCTGGGACGGGCCTTCGACCAGTTCTTCAGCGACAGCAGCAAGTTCGGCCAGGCGCTCTCCCGCATCCGCCCGCTGGACCTCAGCTCCGGGCTCACCCGCACCTCGACCTACGATCTCGCCGCGTTCGACCCCGGCCTCAAGTACATGCTGGGCCTCGGTGGTCTGGAGTCGTTTCTGCTCCAGGAGGGCGCGACCGCCGTCAACGCGTCGGAGACGAGATCCGCCACCCTGGGCTCCGGTGCCGACCTGCCGCTCGGATTCACCACCACCCTGTCCTACTCGCTGACCCGAACGGAGCAGTTCCGCCGGGTGGGCGACGGCTTCACCGAGACCGTGCTGCGCCAGCGGGAATGGCCGAATGCCTCGGTGCGGTGGAACCAGGTGTTCACCAAGGGACCGTTCGTGACCGTGAGCGCCAGCTTCGCCATCCGGCGCCGGGAAGGGACCTCGCAGCAGATCCGGGACGGCGGCCTGGGGGTGCTGAGCGCTACCAGGTCGTCCTCGCTGACGCCCGACTTCCAGATCACCCTTCGGAACGGGATGAACTTCTCGGGCGGCCTGTCCAGCCGGGATCAGACCACCCAGAACAACGGCAACGCCACGCTGGTGGATCAGGACGACATCACCGGTTCGTTCGGCTACTCCTTCAGGCTGCCGGCCTCCATCAGCCGGACCCGCAAGCTCATCCGCTCGAGTCTCACGCTCTTCAGCTCGGCCTCCAAGACCTGCCTGCTGACGCCGAGCGATCCGCTCTGCTCCGTCATCGCCGACCTGCGCCGCCGCGAGGTCCGGGGCGGGCTGGATACCGACCTGATGCAGATCCTCACCGGCGGGCTGCAGTTCGGCTACTCGGTCAACGATGTCCGCCACCTCGATGGCCGGACCTCGCAGATCTTTCTCCAGCTCTCGTTCCAGCTCTCGCTCTTCGCCGGCGACTATCGGTGAGGTCCCGAGTCGTTGACACCGGGATCGCACCCCGCTTTCGTCCCCTCGATTCCATGCCCGCGCTTCTATTGCTGATCGCCCTCGTGCTCGCCGCCTGCGGCGAGAAGCCGCCGCCCCGCGAGTTCGACGGGCCGTCGGCGTTCAAATATCTGGAGCGCCAGCTCCAGTTCGGGTATCGCATTCCGGGGACGGAAGGGCACGAGCGGATGGCGGCCTGGCTCGACAGCGCCGCCCGCCAGCGGGCCGACTCGGTCATCGTCCAACGGTGGACCCACGTCACCGCCAAGGGCGATTCGCTGCCGCTCCAGAACGTCATCATGCGCTACAATCCCGGAGCCCAGAAGCGGATCCTCTTCCTGGCCCACTGGGATACCCGCCCCATCACCGACGGGAGACTGTCCCGCGACTCGACCCAGAAGGTGATGGGGGCCAACGATGGGGCGTCGGGCGTGGCGCTGCTGCTCGGCGTAGGCGACGTGCTGAAGCGAGTGCCGCCTTCGACCGACCTCGGGGTGGATCTGCTCTTCACCGACTGCGAGGACTACGGCGACTTCGAGAAGGACATCGACGTAGTGATCGGGGCGCGGTACTACGCCGCGCACCAGCCGCCGGGACCTCCGCCGCTGTACGCCGTGCTCTTCGACCTCGTGGCCGACAAGGATCTGCAGATCTATCAGGAAGGGAACTCGGCGACCGGCGCCCCCGAGGTGGTCGAGCGGGTGTGGGAGATGGCTCGCGACCTGGGCTATGGCAGGGTCTTCGTCGATACGCCGAAGCACACGCTGATCGACGACCATGTCGAGCTGCAGAAGGTGGGCATCCGGGCGATCGACGTCGTGGATTTCGATTACGACCCGCACCACACCCCGTTCGACACCATCGACAAGGTGAGCGCGGCGAGCCTGCAGATCGTGGGGGACGTCGCGATGGGGCTGGTGCGGCGGGAAGGGACCTAGCTCAGCCCGCGCTGCGCCGCTCCCGGCGGCGCTCCTCCTCGTCGTCCAGCCAGAGGTGTTCCGCCGCATAAGCCCGCCAGGGCCGCCACTGCTCCGCCGCCACGCGGAGCGAGCGCCGGTTGCTGGCCCCGACGGCGCGCTGGAGAGCGGGATCGGATGCGGGAAAGGCATCCGGCCAGTAGAGCGCCCGCATCACGATCATCGTCGCCAACCGCTCACCCACGCCTTCGATCTCCAGCAGCGCCCTGTGAGTCGCGACGACGTCGCGTCCCGGCTCCAGCCGGATCTCGCCGGCCGACAGCGCCAGGGCCACGGCGGCGATCGCCTCCGCCCCGCGGCGCGGCACGCCGAGGGCGGCGAGGCCGTCCGCGCCCGCCTCGGCGACGCGCTGCGGCGTCGGAGCCAGCCGGGTGAGGGTGGGGATCCCGGTGTCGATGCTCTCGCCCAGCTCGGCCACCACCCTCGCCGCGAGCTCGTCGGGACCGGCGCCGGCTTCGGCGGGGATGCCGTAGAGCAGCGCCTGGAGCACCACCTCGAAGCCATCCACCGCCCCGGGGACCCGCACCCCCGGCCGCCGCCGCACCAGCGGGCCGAGTCCGTGCTGCGCCAGGTGCGCTTCCATCACCGCGGGCTCGGCGTCGAGGTCGAACAGCTGCCGCAGCCGGGCGAGCAGCGGCATCAGCACCGGCAGCAGCGAGAGCGAGACCGCGACCGCGAGCTGGCCTTTCGCGGCCACGTCTTCCGCCACGATCGCTCCGGCGCGCCCCGCCAGCCGGACTGTCCGGCCGTACCGCAACCCTTCCACCGCCACCACGCCCGGCATCGCGTTCAGCTTGAGGCGGGCGATGAGCCGCGCCCAGTCGAAAGGCCGCCGGTACGCCAGAGTGAGCGTCACGACGTCGCCCGCGGGGCCCGGCGGCAGCGCCGAGCTCGACGGCGCGGCACGCCGGAGTGCGCTGGGGCTCAGCCGGTAGCGCTCGCGGAACACCGAGTTGAAGCGCCGCAGGCTCTGGAACCCGCTGGCGAACGCGATCCGGGTGACCGGCAGCCTGGTCTCGGCGAGAAGCCGCTTGGCCAGGAGGAGGCGGTGGGTCTGCGCCAGCTCCGCGGGCGACACCCCCAGCTCCCGCTCGAGCGCGCGGCGCAAGTGGCGCTCGCTGACGCCCAGTTCCGTGGCAAGCTCGGAGACAGTGTGGCCGTTCAGCGCCCCGGCGCCGATCCGCTGCGCGGCCAGCCGGGCCAGCCGGGGGACCGCATCCATCAACGCCCGGCCGGGCGCCAGCTCGGGACGGCAGCGGAGGCAGGGCCGGTAGCCGGCCCGTTCCGCCGAGGCGGCGGAGTCGAAGAAGCGGCGGCGTTCGGGATAAGAGACCCTCGCCGGGCACACCGGGCGGCAATACACCATGGTCGTGGTGATGCCGACGAAGAAGATCCCGTCGAAGCGTGCGTCTCGCGCGTGAACCGCGCGCTGGCAGATGTCAGCCTGGAGCATGGTCGAAATCTAGTCGGCGGGAGCCCTCGGGCTCGTCGGATTCGGACGTGGAATCGGGACCGGCTTTGCCTCTCCCTACGGGCGGGTTCCGAGTCCGGATCCGGCAAGCGACCGGCCTTACGGCCCGCCAAGATAGGCGCCCGGTTCAAATCGCCACCCTCTTCTCCGGAGCTCACATGACCACTACCCGGGAGTGTGACCTGCCCGATCCTGCACAGGCCATCTCCGCCGTCCGCGCTCTGAATCAGGCATACATCGATGCCGCACGGGGCAACGACGTCACGTGGTTTCGCCGGCACCTCGCCGAGGACGTCGTCGTGGTGCTGGGCGGCGGGCGCCGGGTCCGCAAGCCCGACTTTCTCGCCTTCATGACGGCGGAGCCGAAGAGCTTCGAGTCACTCACGGTGCGCGACGTCACGCTGCGCGCATTCGGTACCACGGTCCAGGTGGACGCCGACGCTCCGTGGAAACTCAACGACGGCACTACCGGTGTGTCGCGCTACATCGATACCTATGCCTGGCTGGATTGCCGCTGGCAGGTGATCTCGGCGCAGATCACGTTGCTACCGCAGCCGGCCACCTCAAAGTGAAGGTGGAGCTTCGCAGGCGAGCCACCTGGCAAATCGGTCCTGTTCGCGCATTCCCGCTGCCGGTCCGCCCGCCTGTACGCCTTACCGTCTTCCCATGTCCGCAACCGAGCGTCGAGCGCTGCTGCTCCTCCTGGGACTGGGTCTCGCCGGCCAGGTCGTGCGCTGGTGGGCCACTCGTCCGGACGAAGCCCCGGGCCAGATCGAGCTGCTCGAGGCGCTCCCTCCCAGGTCACCGCTCGCTCACCGCGACAGCATCGCCGCCCTGACCCGGCCGCTCGGCCCCGGCGAGCGGATCGATGCCGACCGGGCCGGGGCCGCCGAGCTGGCCCGGCTCCCCCGGGTGGGCCTGGCGCTCGCCAAGACCATCGTCGCGGATCGCCAGAATCACGGCACATTCGGCAGCCTCCAGGGGCTCGACCGGGTACCCGGGATCGGGCCCGGTCTGCTGGCTGCCATCGGCAAACACGTGGTGTTTGGCGGCCAGCCGGGCAGCCGGGCAGGGGGGCCGGAAAGGCCTCCGGCACCGCTCTCCGCCGGCCTTGCTGCTCGCCTTCCTCCCGGCCCGCCGGCCCGTCCGCCCGCCGGCCCGCCTTCTCGCCTAAACCTCAATTCCGCGACGGTTTCCGAGCTCGAGCGCCTGCCCGGAATCGGCCCGGCCCGTGCGGCGGCGATTTTGCAGGAGCGCGAGGCGCGGGGGCCGTTTTCCTCGATCGAAGCCCTGTCCCGCGTACCCGGTCTCGGCCCTGCGGCCGTGGCACGGCTGCGCGACCATGTGATGGCATGGTAATGGCTGACGCTTCAGCCCCAGGATCTAGCTTCCGATACTGCCCCCGGTTAGCTCGAAGCTTTCTCCTCAGACCACGAGACCATGGCGACCGCAGCTGCCGGCAATAACGGCGATCGGCTGGGCGAAGTGCTGCTGCGCGAGGGACTCCTCACGCGCGAGCAGCTCACCGCCGCGCTGGCCGACCAGAAAACCAACAAGCATCGCCTGGGTTACGTCCTGGTGAAGCTGGGGATGGTCCCCGAGCTGGAGATCACCAAGGTGCTGGCCCGGCAATACCGGATGCCCGCCGTGGATCTCTCCCGCTTCGAGGTGGATCCCCGGATCCTGAAGCTGGTGCCCGGCGACATGGCCTCGAAGGGCGTGGTCCTCCCGCTCAAGCGGGAGGGCCGCACGCTCACCGTCGCCATGGCCGATCCCACCGATCTCGGCCTGCTCGAAGACCTCAAGTTCATCACCCGGTTCGATCTCTTCCCGGTGCTCGCCGGCGAATACACCCTGCGCACGCTCATCGAGAAGCACTACGCCGGGGACCAGCAGGAGCTCCAGAACATCCTGAAGGACATGGAGGCCACCGGCGAGGATGTCGAGGTCGTCGAGGAGCGGGAAGAGGAGACGGTCACCCAGGCGCAGATCGAAGACGCGCCGGTCGTCAAGCTGATCAACGGTCTGCTGATCGACGCGGTCAAGCGGGGCGCCAGCGACATCCACATCGAGCCCTTCGAGCACGAGATCCGGGTGCGCTACCGGGTGGACGGCGCGCTGCTCGAGATCATGCGGCCGCCGCTCAAGATGAAGGCCGCCCTCACCTCACGCATCAAGATTCTCTCGCAGCTCAACATCGCCGAGCGGCGGGTGCCGCAGGACGGCCGGCTCAAGCTCAAGATGGGCAACCGGGTCATCGACTTCCGCGTCTCGACCCTGCCGGTGCTCTACGGCGAGAAGATCGTGCTCCGAATCCTCGACAAGGGCAACCTGACGCTCGATCTCACCAAGTTCGGCTTCGAGGTCAAGGCGGAGAAGGACCTGATGAAGGCGATCCTGAACCCGTACGGCATGGTGCTGGTCACCGGTCCCACGGGCTCGGGCAAGACGACGACGCTCTACTCCGCGCTGTCCCGGGTCAACACGACCGAAGTGAACATCATGACGGCGGAAGACCCGGTCGAGTACAACCTGATGGGCATCAACCAGGTGCTGGTGCGGAACGAGATCGGGCTCACCTTCGCCGCGGCGCTGAAGGCGTTCCTGCGGCAGGACCCGAACATCATCATGATCGGCGAGATCCGAGACCTGGAAACCGGCGGCATCGCCATCAAGGCGGCGCTCACCGGCCACCTGGTGCTCTCCACCCTGCACACCAACGACGCGCCGAGCACGATCACCCGTATGATCGACATGGGCATCGAGGCGTTCAACGTGGCGAGCGCGGTGAACCTGGTGGTGGCCCAGCGGCTGGTGCGGCGGATCTGCAAGGACTGCAAAGGTTCGCACAAGTACACCGACGTGGAATTGCACTCGTTGGGCACAGATCTTGAGACTCTGCGGGCTCTACCGTTCATGAAAGGCTCGGGTTGCGACACCTGTACCGGCACCGGCTATAAGGGCCGGGCGGGCCTGTACGAGGTCATGGCGCTGAGCCCCGAGTTGCGCCGCATGATCCTTCGGGGCGCGTCGGTCGCTGACTTACGGGACCAGGCGGTAGCCGACGGGATGCTCACCCTGCGGATGGATGGACTCAAGAAGATCGAGCGCGGAGTCACTACCCTCGAAGAAGTGGTTAAGGAGACGGCCGGATGAGCTTCAATCTGCGTGCGCTGCTCGAGGAGATGATCCAGAAAGAGGCCTCCGACCTGCACATCACCACGGGCGAGCGGCCTAAGTTGCGCGTTGACGGCGACATCACCGACAGCGCGGTGACCGAGGTCCTGACCCCGAAGGACACCCTTCACCTGGCCTACTCGGTCCTGACCGAGAACCAGAAGAAGCGCTTCGAGACCGAGGACGAGCTCGACTTCTCGTTCGGAATCCAGAACTTAGCCCGCTTCCGCGGCAACGTGTTCAAGCAGCGGGGCTGCGTCTCAATGGCAATCCGCATGATTCCCTTCAATGTGCGGACTTTCCAGGAGCTTGGGCTGCCCCCCATCATCGCCAAGCTGGCCGAGCGCCCCCGGGGGCTGATCCTGGTGACCGGCCCCACCGGGTCGGGCAAGAGCACCACCCTCGCGGCGATCATCGACAAGATCAACAAGGAGCGGAAGGGTCACATCATCACGGTGGAAGACCCGATCGAGTTCATTCACCGCCACCAGTCGTGCATCGTCAACCAGCGCGAGATCGGCACCGACACCAAGAGCTTCTCCACGGCGCTCAAGTACGCGCTGCGGGAGGACCCCGACGTCATCCTGGTCGGTGAGATGCGAGATCTGGAGACCATCGCCGCGGCCCTCACGATCGCGGAGACCGGCCACCTCGCCCTCGCCACCCTGCACACCAACTCGGCGGCGGAGTCGATCAACCGGATCATCGACGTCTTCCCGTCCAACCAGCAGTCGCAGGTGCGGGCTCAGCTCGCCTTCGTGCTGGAGGGCGTCATCACCCAGACCCTGTTGCCGAAGGCGCGGGGCCGGGGCCGGGTCATGGCCGGCGAGATCATGGTGGCCACGCCCGCCATCCGGGCCCTGATCCGCGACGACAAAATCCACCAGATCTACTCCGCGATGCAGTCCGGCAAGAAGCACGGCATGCAGACGATGAACGACTCGCTGTACCAGCTCTACACCAACCGAGAGGTCAATCAGGAGGAGTGCGAGCGGGTGTCGCACGATCCCAAGGAGTTCCTCCGGATGATCGGTGTCACGCCGATGGAAGACCAGGATTTCGCGACCAACGGGAACGGCGCTGAGAAGGGCAAGGCCGCCGGGGGAATGCGGCGGTAGCAGAAACACGATAAAGGAGATCGCAGCATGCCGATGTTCGAATACACCGCCCGGGCCACGAGCGGGCAGATCCAGAAGGGGCAGCTCGACGTCGCCAGCAAGGACGACGTCAGTGCGTACCTGCGCAAGAACCGCCTGATTCTGGTCAGCGTCCGCGAGGCGCCGAAGCAGATCAACATCAGCTTCGGCACCGCTCGCATCAAGACGCGCGACATCGTGATCTTCACCCGGCAGTTCGCGACCATGATCAACGCGGGCCTGCCGCTGGTGCAGTCGCTGAACATTCTGGCGCAGCAGACCGAGAACAAAGCGCTCCGGGATGTCACCAAGGCGGTGGTGTATGACGTGGAGTCGGGGCACACCCTGGCCGACGCGTTCTCCAAACACCCCAAGGCCTTCACCGACCTGTACGTCAACATGGTGGCCGCCGGTGAGGCGGGCGGTATCCTCGATACCATCCTGCTTCGTCTGGCCACGTTCCTGGAAAAGAACGACGCCCTCGTCCGCAAGGTGAAGGGCGCCATGGTCTACCCTGGCGTCATCATCAGCGTCGCCCTGATCGCCATCGCGGTGCTGCTCATCTTCGTGATCCCGACCTTCGAGACCATGTTCGCGTCCGCGGGTATGGAGCTGCCGCTTCCCACCCGGATCGTGATCGGGATGTCGAATACGCTGATCGGCTACTGGTGGGTGGGCATCCTCGCCATCGCCGCCGCGATCTTCGCGCTCCGGTCCTACTACAACACCTCGAGCGGGCGAAAGCAGATCGACGGCTTGCTGCTCCGCGCGCCGGTCCTGGGTGACATGCTCCGGAAGTCCGCGGTGTCCCGCTTCACCCGTACCCTGGGCACCCTGGTCAGCTCCGGCGTGTCGATCCTCGACGGCCTGGAGATCACCGCCAAGACCGCGGGCAACCGCGTCATCCACGACGCAGTGATGGAGTCCCGCCAGTCGATCGCCGGCGGCGAGACCATCGCGGCTCCGCTGGAGAAGTCCAAGGTGTTCCCGCCCATGGTGATCAGCATGATCGCCGTCGGCGAGCAGACCGGCGGCCTGGACGAGATGTTGACCAAGATCGCCGACTTCTACGACGAAGAGGTCGACGTGGCGGTCAGCGCCCTGCTGAGCTTGATGGAGCCGGCGATGATCGTGATCCTCGGCGTCATCGTGGGCGGCATGGTCATCGCGATGTATCTGCCGATCTTCGACATGATGAACGCGGTGCAATAGAGACGGGCAGCCGGGCAGTCGGGCCGGCGGGCGGTAACGCGCGGGTTCGGATCGCGGTCGATCCGGCCCGCGCTTGCTTTTGGTGAGGTCTACAGCGCGCGAATCCGGATGGTCCGGTACGCCACCCGGTCCCCGTGGTCCTGGAGCGCGATGTGGCCCTCCGGCGCGCGGCCATAGCCCGGCCACTGCTTGAATTTGCTGGCGTCCACCTTCGCCTTCCAATCCGCGCTGCCCAGCTCGTACGCCACTACCTCGCGTCCGTTGAGCCAGTGTTCCACGCGGTTGCCGCGCACCACGATCCGGACCGCGTTCCACTCGCCGGCCGGCTTCACTACGCCGGCAGGCGCGGCATACAGGCCGTAGGCGGACCCCGCGGCCGTGAGGCGCGACCGGCCGTCCGGGTGGCCGGCATCGTCCAACACCTGCATCTCGGGACCGGTCTCGTACGTTGCGCCGGCGTCTTCGGTCACCCGGTACATGATCCCGCTGTTCCCGCCTGGGGAAACCTTCCACTCGAGCGTAAGCTCGAAGTCCCGGAACCTGTCCCGGGTAATCAAGTCGCCTGCCGCTCCGACCCGGGTCAGCTCCCCACCCACCACCTCCCAGCCCGACGGCACGCTCTCAACGCGGAACCCGCGCCAGGCGTCGAGCCCGCCCCCATCGAAGAGCACGCGCCACGCTCCCGCGACCGGCGGGCGGCCGCTCATCGGGTGCGACTCCTCGACTGGAGCTGGGTTCGGCGAGCAGCCGGCGAGCGCCAGGAGCAGCGCCCCCAGCCGGACCCCCGTGGTGGTGCGGGGAATGCCCATGGTGAAGCCCTTCGATCGAGGCCGCTCGCGGCCGGATTCCGGCCCGGCGCTGGCGATTGTCGATCTCCCGGGATTTCGTTCGACGTGTTGGTAGAGCCGGGCAGGAAGCCGCGCTGAGGCGGCGGCCTGACCCGACCTCCTAACCCGAAACGTACGAAGGAGATAGATCCAATGCGATTCATGGTAATCGTAAAGGCCGACAAGAACAGCGAAGCTGGTGAGCTCCCCAGCGAAGAGATGCTGAGCGCGATGACGAAGTACAACGAAGAGCTGGCGAAGGCGGGCGTCATGCTGGCCGGCGAGGGTCTCCAGCCCAGCTCCAAGGGCGCCCGAGTCCGGTTCTCCGGGAAGAAGCGCACAGTGATCGATGGTCCGTTCGCCGAGACCAAGGAGCTGGTAGCGGGCTTCTGGCTGATCCAGGCGAAGTCGAAAGAGGAAGCGATCGAGTGGGTGAAGCGAGTGCCCTTCGACGCCGTGGAAGAGGGTACCGAGATCGAGATCCGTCAGGTGTTCGAGACCGAAGACTTCGGGGACGCTTTGACCCCGGAGCTTCGGGAGAAGGAAGAGCGCCTCCGGGCCCAGACCGCCGCTGCCCGGCAGAAGCTGGCGAAATAGCTCCTCCCGCTACACCTGAGCCTCGCCGAACCGCCGCCGGGACCGCTCCCGGGCCTTCTGGGCCTCTTCTTCGCGGTTCCGCGGCGCGGCGCGGATTTCAAGGGAGTCGATGAGCCGCTGCGCCGCGGCCGTCACGTCTTCTACGGCCTGGTTGAAGGCCGCCTCATTGGCCTGCGACGGATGAGTCGTTCCGCTCAGCTTGCGGACGAACTGCAGCGCCGAGGCGCGAATCTCGTCCTCCGTCGCGGGCGGCTCGAAGTTGGCGAGTGTCTTGATGTTCCGGCACATCCTGCCTCCTCTGTGTTCTTGAAAATAATACCGGCATCACCGCCGGACGTACTCCGCGATGCCCGTCATCAGCATCTCCACCGCCACCACCACCAGCAGCATCCCCATCAGCCGCTCCACCGCCGTCAGTCCCCGCTCGCCCAGCAGCTTCCGCAGGTTCCCCGCGAAATAGAGGATCACCGCTGACGCGAGCCAGGCCAGCACCACCGCGCCGAGCCATACCGGCCAGCGGTCCGGCTCCCGGCTCATGAACAGCAGCTCGGTCGCCAGCATGGAGGGACCGGCAGTGTAGGGAACCGCGAGCGGAACGACGAACGGCTCCCCGGTCACCTCCTCGCGCAGCGAGTGCTCCCGGGTCGGGAAGATCATCCGCAGTGCGATCAAGAGGAGAATGAATCCCCCGCCCGCCGTGAGCGCCGCGGGCGAGACGTGGAGCAGATCGAGCAGATATCGCCCGACGAACAGGAACGCGACCAGGATGACGAGGGCGATGAGCAGCTCGCGCAGGATGACGGCGCGGTACCGCGCCGGATCCACGTGGCGGAGCGCGGACAGAAACAGCGGCACGTTCCCCAGCGGATCCATGACGAAAAACAGCAGGACGGCGGAGGAGAGCAGACTCATGGTGGTCTCAGCCTACAGGTGGGCGACCGGAGACGCCAGATGCCGTCTCACTTGCCCCGGATGACGCGGGGGATAGACTCCAGCCATGCTGAAACCCGAATCCGTCCCCACGATTCACGCCGCCATCGCCGCGCTCGCCGAGCCGGTTGACGGGTGGCTGATCTTCGACTTCCGCGGCATCAATCCGATCATGAAAGCGGTGGTCGGCCCCGAGGTCGTGGGATCGCGCCGCGCCTACCTCTTCCTGCCGCGCGACGGCAAGCCGGTGGCCCTGGTCCATGGGGTCGACGCCGAGCTGTGGCGGGACTGGCCCTCGGCGTGGCGCAGGATCGTGTGGGTCCGCCGGGACGAGCTCGCCCGCGAGCTGAAGGCGCTGGTCGGCGGACGCACCGTGGCGATGGAGTACTCTCCGGGCGGCGCGGTGCCCTACGGCGACTACGTACCCGCCGGCACGCTCGAGATGCTCCGTGCCGTCGGGGCGACCCCGGTCTCGTCGGCCGAGCTGGTCACGCGCTATTGCTCGGTCTGGAGCGCCGGCGATCTCAGCGCCCACAGCCGCGCGGCCACCACCATCTCGAAGATCGCCCAGGCGTCCATCGCCCGCATCGGCGAGCGGGCCAAGGCCGGCGATCCGGTGGATGAGCACGAAGTGACCCGCTGGATCCTGGAAGCCTTCGACCGCGCGGGACTGGTGACCGAGTCCGCGCCGAGCGTCTCCTACGGCGAGCATGCCGCGCGGGTACACTACGAGGCGCCGGCGGAAGGCTCCTCGCCGATCGCGCCGGGACAGCTTCTCCTGCTCGACCTCTGGGCCAAGGAGCCCGGAGGGATCTACGCCGATCAGACCTGGATGGCCGCGATCGGGACGCCCTCCGCGCGCGCCATGGAGCTGTGGACCGTGGTGCGCACCGCGCGCGACGCCGCGCTGGATCTGCTGCGCAGCCGGCTCGGCAATCGCCAGCCGGTGGCCGGCGCCGACGCCGACCGCGCGGCGCGCGAGGTGATCGACGCCGCCGGCTACGGCGACCGGATCGTGAGCCGGACCGGGCATTCGATCGACAAGGTCGGTCTCCACGGCTTCGGTCCCACGATCGACGACACCGAGACCTTCGACTCCAGGCGGATCGTTCCCGGTGTGGGTTTTTCGGTCGAGCCCGGGATCTATTTCCCCGGCGAAGTGGGATTGCGCAGCGAGGTCAACGCACACGCCCGGGCCGATGGTCTCGACGTCACGCCGGGCGACTACCAGCGCGAGCTGATCGTGGTGTAGGTCAGAAGCGGGAGCAGCTCGTCAGCCGCTCCCGCAGCACCGCCTCCTGGGCGAACCGCAGCTTGTACTCGGCGATGGCTTCCGCCACCGCCTGCTCCGACACCGAATCGCCGGCGTGCAGCAGAGTCAACACCTTGGACCGCTCGCGCTCGATCTCCCCGCTCGCGCCCCGCCACTGTCCCGCCGCATCCCAGATCGTGAGGCCCGCGGGGAACCGCGGGGTCACCACCTCATCGACGAATCCCTGCCAGGCGCTGTCGCTCAGCTCCCTGCCGCCCGGCGTGTTGCGGCCGAAGTACAGAACGTCGCGCACCAGCGCGCTGTCGCCCGCGGCGCAGGCCGACCGGGCCGGGGCCGCGGCGGCGGGACGCGAGCAGGAGGCGAGGGTGAGCAGGCCGGCCAGCAGGATCAGGTAGCGCAAGCGATTCCCCGGTGGAGGTTCACCGGGGAAAGCGCGGAAATCCCGGCAATCCGGACAGGTGGCGGCGCCGGATGCCTAGCGCAGATCCGCAAGCGCGGCCTGGGCCGCTAGATGGCCGCACATGCCGTGTACCCCGCCGCCCGGTGGCGTGGAGGCGGAGCAGAGATAGACGCCGCGGAGCGGCGTGCGATAGGGCGTGGGACGCGCGACCGGGCGGGCGAAGACCTGGCGCAGGTCCATCATCCCGCCGTTGATGTCGCCCCCGATCAGGTTGCGATTCCGCCGCTGAAATTCGGCCGGGGTGATGACGCTGCGAGCCAGGATCCGCTCCCGAAAGCCGGGCGCGAACCGCTCCACCTGGCGCTCGATCAGCTCGGCGGCGTCGCCGGTGTAGCCGTTGGGCACGTGACAGTACGCCCACGCCGTGTGCCGTCCCGCCGGCGCCCTGCTCCCGTCGAACAGCGTCGGCTGAACGAAGAGCACGAACGGCCGCTCGTACATGCCGCCGCTGTTGTGCGCCGCTTCCGAGGCGGCGATCTCCTCCAGCGTGCCACCCAGGTGGACCGTCGCCGCCCGGGCGCACTCCGCGGCGCGCCAGGGCACCGGTCCGTCCAAGGCCCAGTCCAGCTTGAAGGCCGCCGCGCCGAACCGGTAGCGCTCGAGGGAGCGCCGGTAGCCGGCCGGGAGGCGGTCGCCCGCCATCCCCAGCAGCTGGCGTGGAGAGACGTCGAGCAGGATGACGCGCGCCGGGGCGAGCTCGTCGAGGTGCTCGACCGGCGAGCCGGTCACGATCTCGCCGCCCAGCGAGCGGAAGTAGCCCGCGAGCGCGTCCGCCACCCGCTGTGAACCTCCCCGGGGAATGGGCCAGCCGACCGCGTGTCCCGCGCAGGAGAGCATCAGACCGAAGGCCGCGGTGCCCCCGGCTTCGAGGGGGAGAAACGAGTGGGCCGCGTTGCCCGCGAAGAGTGCCTTGGCCTTGGTCCCCTCGAGCTTCCCCGCCACCCAGGTGGCGGGGCGCAAAGCCTGGAACGCGAAGCGCGCCATGAGAAGCGGACGCCTCGGCGGGCGGAGTGGAGGCGTCAACATGTCGTGGGCCAGCTCGTCCCAGCGCTCCACGAAGGGCTGATGCAGCCGCTTCCAGCCGCGTCCTCCGGTGCCTAGTCCGTTCGCGGTGGCGTCCACCGAGCGTTCCAGAAGGGCGGCGGAGCCGTCATCCAGCGGGTGCGCGAGGGGCGAGGATGGCTGCACCCACTCGAGGCCGAACTGCGAGAAGGGCACCGTCCGGAAGAATGGCGAGGTGAGCGCGAGCGGGTGGACCGCGGAGCAGACGTCGTGGGTGAACCCCGGGAGGGTGAGCTCGGCCGACCGGAGGCCGCCCCCTATCGTCGCTTCGGCCTCGCGCAGGACCGTGCTCAGGCCCGCCCGCGCGAGGGTGATCGCGGCCGCGAGGCCGTTGGGACCCGATCCGACGACGACGGCGTCGGGAATACGTCCTCCCTCAGGTGGTGGCGAACGAGGCCTTCCGGCTCCCGTTGAGCCGATCGACGAATCCTACCACCAAGTCGAGCGTTTCCGCCGGTGCGTCGAAGGAGAGGAAGTGGCCTGCGTCCGCCACAGTGCGGAGCTCCGCACCGCGGATGCGCCGCGCCGTTTCGGCTCTCTCGTCAGGCCGGGACCAGTCGTGATCGCCATAGACCAGCAGCACCGGGCGGTCGATGCTGCCGTAACGCTCCCGAACCGCTTCCCAGGTCGGCCAGTGGTGCACCAGCGACCCGAACGCCTGGTAGTGGCCGTGCCGGTTGCCCACCCGGTACATCTCCTTGGCGAACGGGGCGGGGAAGCCGGGGAGGCGATGCAGACCGCCATCGAACACGGCTTTCACGATGGGATACTGGCGGAGCCGAGCCACGGTGCCGCCGAGCACCGGCACGTCGCCGACGGAGAAGAGCACGCGGCTCAGCAGCGAGCCCCGTTTCGCGCCCCGGCCGCGATCGTAATCGTACGTGCTGATGGCGATCACGCCCCGCACCCTCGGCCGCCGCCGCGCCGCGATCGCCAGCGCGATGGTGGCGCCGATCGACTCGCCGACCAGGATCGGTTCCTCTTCGAGATTCAGTCCCTCGAGGAAGCCCGCAATCTTATCGATGAAGAAGTCGGCGGTGTAGTCCGCCTTCGGAATCTCGGAGTACCCGTGCCCCGGCAGATCCACGGCATAGACGTGATAGCGGCCCGCCAGGGCGGGGATGATTCTCTGGAACAGGTCCAGTTGGGTCCGCAGCGTGTGGATCAGCACCAGGGGCCGGCCCGTCCCGGCCTCGATGTAGCGCAGGCGGACGCCATCCACCGTGGCCCAGCGGATGGGCAGCTCGGGGGCCCACGGCAGCGATGCCGGCGTGGCGGGTTGCTTCCGGAGCGACTCGATCAGATAGGACGCGGGCACCAGTGCCGCCAGCCCACCCAGGGTGCCACCGATGACTTCCAGCATATGGAGCTCCTTCCTACACTAAGAGTGTAGCTACACCTTTCCACGAACGCCGATTCAGGTGACCGCGGCCGCTTCCACTGCCGTCGAGAGATCGCCCAGGAGCCGCGTCATCCGCTGATCTCCCAAGGCCCGGGCAATGGCCCGCTGCGCCTCCCGCCAGGCCGGATACGCCTGGTCCAGCCGCGCGTGGCCGGCCCGGGTCAGCTCGATCACCCGCACTCTCGCGTCATCCCCTGCGGACACGTTCACCAGCCCGTCACGCTCCAGGACCTCGAGGTTCCGGGCCATCGTGGTCCGGTCCATGACCGCCTCGTGCGCGAGCTGGGTCATCGGCAGCGGCCCGGCCTCCCGCAACAGCGTGAGCAAGGAGAACTGGGTGCACCGGAGGCCGGTGGAGCGCAGGTGATGGTCGTACAACTGGGTCACCGCCCGGGTCGCCTTGCGAAGATTGAAGCAGGCGCAGAGGGTGGGATCGGAGAGGTTCATAGAAAGGAGTATATACACCTTTAGCGGAATGCGCAAGGGCCGTTCTCCATGTCTAAGACCGCCTACCGCCCTCCCGTCGCTTCCGGTCGGAACGGGCTGGTCGGATACCAGGCTGGGCGGGTGGGGCGATTCGCCACTTCGAGCACTACCTCCGGGTACAGGCGGATGAAGTCGGCCGCGGCCTGGCGGTCCACTGGCTGGGTCACTTCGTCTTCCACCCCGTGATAGCGCTCCTGCCGCCAGCGCAGCACCCGCTCGTGCTCCGGCGTGCCGAGGGCGAAGCCGACCTTGAGCGAGAGCGCGGGAATGCCGCGGCGGATGAAGCTGAACTGGTCGCTCCGCACGAAGGCGTTGCGTTCCGGCTCCGGGTCGGTGATCACCTCGATGCCGGCTCGTCCGGCGGCGCGGCGGACGTCGTCGGCGAGGTCGGATTCCTCGAGCCCGTTCACCAGCAGGCGGCGGAGCGGGTTGATCGGCAGGAACATGTCGGTGTTGAGGTCGGCGACGACGGTGCCGCCGGCCGGCAACGTCGGGTGCTCGGCGAACCAGTCGGAGCCCAGCAATCCCTTCTCCTCGCCCGTCACCGCGACGAAGAGCACCGGCCGCCGGGCCCGCGGCGACCGCGCGCCGAGCGCGGTGGCGGTCTCCAGCAGGGCCGCGATCCCGGAGGCGTTGTCCATCGCGCCGTTATAGATGCTGTCCCCCGCCATCGGCTCGCCCACGCCGAGGTGGTCGAGGTGCGCGGTGAGGGCGACGTATTCGGTCGCCGCCGCCTGGTCGGACCCGGGCAGCAGCCCGACCACGTTGTCGGAGACCGTTTCCGTCTCATCCACGGCGACTATGGCGCGGAGCCGGAGCGGAAGATCCACGCGGGGCAGCGCGGCGCCACTGTCGGCGAGCGCCTGGATCCGGGCGTAGTTCTGCCGCGATCCCGCGAACAGGCGCTCCGCACGGGCGGGGTTGAGCACCACGGCGACCGTCGGGCCTCCGCCGTGGGCGGCGGTGTCAGTGGCGAACCGCATCTGGGGATGGAGCCGGGAAAGCGCGTAGCGGTCCCACGGGATATCGGAGTGGGGCGAAGCGATGGTGATGACGCCGACCGCGCCGCTCTCGTGCAGCGCGTCGGCGCCTGCGCCTCGGGCGGCCGCCAACGCGGGTCCCGGGATGCCCTTCGGCGCGACGCCGGCGAGGACCACCGCCACCTTGCCCTTGAGATCGACGCCTTTGAAGTCGTCCAGACCGTGCTCGGGTGCCCGCACCCCGTAGCCCAGGAAAACGAGCGGGGCATCGATCGTCCCGGGCTGGGAGCTCCGGAGCTGGATGGTGGCATCCTTGGCGAAGACCAGGAGCTCGACCTTGTCCCCTCTCACCAGCGCCAGGCGGGACCGGGCTTCCACGATCCGCCGGACCCGGAAGCGGACCGGCTGAAACCAACCATCGTTCCCCGCAGGGGTGAGCCCGGCCCCCTTGAACACCGCCGCGACGTACTCAGCAGCCTTCCGGTGCTCCGGACTGCCGGTCTCCCGTCCGCGCATCGAATCGTCGGCCAGGGCGGTGACGTGACCCCACCACGCATCGGCTTGAGCGGTGGCGGGAGGGGCCACTGCCGCACTCCAGAGAATCGCTAGCGGAAGCCATCTCATGTGCTCTCCTGCGGTTACGGCAATGGCGACGGGGGACGTTGCTCGGTGGAACCTTCGTCGAGTTGCGCCCGTAGGTGGGCCTGGCTAGTCTCCACCGCCCTGACGGCCACCACGCCGCCAGGTTTCCCAAGCTCGGAGCATGTATGCTCGCACGGTTGGTCGCGTGGCTCCATCCCCGGGTCGTGAGCGTGGTCCCACGCTCCCCGGCGGGCGGAAAACAGGTCCTGGAGCCGCACACGGGGGAGCTCCCCGTCGCCTGAACGACAATCGCCCCACCCGGTTCCGGGTGGGGCGATGAGTTTTCAGGCCGGTGTCGGTGTCGTCTGATCCGACCGCTTGGCCAGCAGCCGCTCGGTGAAATCCAACCGCTCTTCCAGTTCAGCTACCCGCCGCTCCATCGCGTCCATGTATTCCCGCTGCTCGTTTACATCCCGGTCCCGCCGGCGCGAGGGCCCTCGATAGTCCCTCGCCCACTGGTCCCGCCGCCAGTGCCGCGTCATCGCGACGAAGCACAGGAACGGAATCACCCAGAACATCCACCACATTGTCGCCTCCTCGCGATCGTCACGCCGAGCCGGCCTGCCAGGCCTGCTCGACATCATCCGCCGCCTTTCTCAGGATCTCCGCGACCTGCTTGAGCGCCGGATCGTCCGGCCCGCGGCGCCACACCCGCTTAAACGTGGTTCCCGCAAGCCGGGCGAACGCACTCTGGACCTCCCCGATGCCGCCGCCCGCGAAATCGCGCACGGTCTCCCGCACCCGGTCGAGGATCTCGTCCAGCAGGTCGCGGTGCTCCTCCAGGTAGCGCTCGCCTTCCGGCGTGACGTGATAGACCTTCTTCCCGTCGGTCTCGACCACCCGCACGTATCCCTCGTCCTCGAGCAGCTGGAGGGTGGGATACACCGTCCCGGCCGACGGCGTGTAGAAGCCGGCCATCTTCTCCTCCAGCGCCTTGATCACCTCGTACCCGTGGCGCGGCTTCTCCTTGAGGAGCCGCAGGATCACGAACTTCATTTCGCCGGACTCGAACATCTGGGTTCTCCGGCGGCCGCGGGGTCCGCCCCAGCCGGGCCGGCCGGGTCCGAATGAGAATCCCCGGAACGCGAACCCAGGCCCGAACCCCCAGTCATCCTTGCACATATGCCATCGCTCCTGTGAGCTATTACGTAAGATATATCGTACGTAAGTGCTGGAGATATGTCAAGAGAAAAGCGGGAAAGGTGAAAGGTGAAAAGGGAAAGGGAGGCATCCTGGTCAGGAGCCCTCCCTTTCCCTTTCACCTTTCACTTTTCCCGCTGCTCAAAACGGGCGCCTACAGCACCCCCATGGCCGGGGTCACCGCCCGCTCGTCCCGCTCGCCGGTGCGGATCCGGTGGACCTGCTCGACGTCGAGGACGAAGACCTTGCCGTCGCCGACTTCGCCGGTGTGGGCCGAGCCCACGATGGCTCGGATGGTGACATCGACGAAGGAGTCGGAGACCCCGATCTCGATCCGGACCTTCTCCTGCAGCTCCATTTTGACCGTGGTGCCTCGGTAGGTCTCGACCCGGTCGGTCTCGCCGCCATGGCCCAGCACGCGGGACACGGTCAGACCGGTGACTTCGGCGCGGTAGAGCGCCTCGAGGACCTCGTTCAGGCGGTCGGGCCGGATGATGGCCACGATGAGCTTCATGGAATCCTCCTCGCCTCAGCGGGCCGCGGTCTGCGGGTTGAGGATGGGCGCCGGCAGAGGCGCCGGGCCGGGCTCGTTGATCACCAGGATCGAGCCCTCGCCCGAGCTGTAGGCCTCTTCGCCATGCTGGGTGATGTCCAGTCCCATGCCTTCTGACCTGGGCGCAGTGCGCAGGGCGGTCACGAAGCCCATCGCCTTGAGCAGGGCGAACGTCATCACGCCGGAGTAGAGCATCGCGCTGCCGACGCCCAGCGCCTGGGTGGCGAGCTGCGACGGATTGCCGGCGAGCAGGCCATCGAGCCCGGCTGAGTTCCAGGCCTTCTGGGCGAACACGCCGGTGAGGAGCGCGCCCGTGATGCCCCCGATCCCGTGGCCGGCGAAGACATCGAGCGAGTCGTCCAGCCGGGTGCGGGAGCGGGCCAGGATCACGAAGTAGCTGGGCAGGGCCGCGATACCGCCGATCAGGAGCGCGGACGTCGGGCTCACGAAGCCGGCCGCGGGCGTGATGGCGACCAAGCCCACCACGATCGCCGTGGCGCCGCCGACCGCGGTCGCGTGCCCGTTGCGGAAGTAGTCGAGCAGCACCCACACCATGAGCGTGGCCATCGGCGCCAGTGCGGTGTTGCCGAACGCCAGCGCCGCCAGCTCGTTCGCCGCGAGCGCGCTGCCGCCGTTGAATCCGAACCACCCGAACCAGAGCAGTCCCGCGCCCAGGAGCACGAACGGGACGTTGTGGGGCAGGATGGCCTGGCGCCCGTAGTCCTTCCGGACACCGAGCACCAGCGCGGCGACGAGCGCGGAGACGCCGGCGTTGATGTGCACCACCGTGCCGCCGGCGAAATCGAGCACGCCGCGAGTCATGAGCCAGCCGCCGCCCCAGACCCAGTGGGCCATGGGGGCATAGACCAGCAGGGTCCACAGCACGATGAACGCGAGGTAGGGCCCGAACCGCATGCGCTCGACGACGGCGCCCGAGATGAGCGCGGCGGTGATGATGGCGAAGGTGCCCTGGTAGATCAGAAACAGGAGGCGGGGGATGGTCCCCTGGGCCTCCAGCCCGATCCCGTTCATCCACAGGTTGCCCAACCCCCCGATGACCGCGTTGCCCTCGGCGAACGCCAGGCTGTACCCGGCCAGTGCCCAAACCAAGCCCACGGCGCCCAGCGCGACGAAGCTCATCATCATGGTATTGAGCGAGTTTTTCGACCGGACCAGACCACCGTAGAAGAAGGCGAGCGCCGGGGTCATCAGCAGCACCAGCGCGGTGGCCACCAGCATCCAGGCGGTATCGGCCGGCACCACGGCCGGCGCGGCATCCTGGAGCACGAGGAGAAGAGATGGTCTGGTCACCTGGGAATCCTGGGTGTGAAGGGTTCCGGGGCAGCACTGTTGCGCCCCGAACTCAGTGTATCGCACAGGACCCCATTGCGCAACCTGGATGTCATAAAAAATCGACCAAACTTGCAAGAATCGCTGGTCAAATCATCCCAAAATCATCATTCCGGCTTTGGGTGACTCCCATTTCCGGCCTTTCCGGCTGAGTTAAGTGGACAGTATGACCAGCCAGGTTCTTCGTCCCGAGCGCAAGCGAGGGACCTTGCCGGCCGGCGCCCAACTCGGCCAAGCAAGGTCCCTCGCTCCGCTCGGGACGAAGAATCGGCTTCTTAACTGCCCGCCGGCACCACCCGCCAGACCCGCCCGTTCACGTCGTCCGTGATGTACAGGGCGCCGTCGGATCCCACCGCCAGGCCCGACGGACGGTGCCTAGCCAGGCCTGGCTCCCTGCGGGGCCCGGCAAAGCCGTCGGCAAACACCTCGTAGTCGCCCGACGGCTTGCCGCCGGAGAACGGCTGGAACACGACGTTGTAGCCCGCCTGCGGTTCCGGAGCGCGGTTCCACGAGCCATGAAAGGCGATGAAGGCACCGCCGCGGTACTTCTCGGGGAAGGCGGTGCCACCGTAGAACGTCAGGCCGTTCGGGGCCCAGTGAGCCGGGTACGCGGCCGCCGGGCCGAGCTTCTGGGCGCACTCCCCGACCTTCTTGCCGTCGCCGCCGTATTCCGGCGCCAGCACCAGCTTCTCGACCTGCGGGTCGTAGTAACAGTAGGGCCAGCCGTAATCGCCGCCCTTCACCGCGAGGATCAGCTCTTCGCTGGGCAACTCCGCGCTCTGCTTCCAGCTGTAGAGCTTGGGCCAGTTTTCCCCCAGTTGGTCGCGCCCGTGCTGGGTGGCATAGAGCGCGCCGTCGGCGGGGTTGACGGCGAGGCTCCCGGTGTTGCGGATGCCGGTGACGAAGCGCGCCTCGGCTCCGAACTTCTGGCCCGTCTTCGTCGCGCTGAACCGCCAGATGCCGCCCCGCGTCGCCAGCTCCTTGCAGGGACGCTCGCCCGGCGAGCCGGCCTGGCGGTCCTCCACCTGGCAGGAGTTGGTCGCCGAGCCGCTGTTCACGTAGAGGTTGCCGTCGGGGTCGATGGTCAGCGGGTGGGAGGTGTGGCCCTTCTCGGTCACCAGCCCGCTCAGGATCGTGTCGGCCGCGGCGCTGGGCACCAGCTCGTCGCCCTGGAGGCGGTAACGCAGAACGTAAGGGCCGGCCTCCGCATAGACCGCGTCCTTGAAGAAGGCGATGCCGGTGCCCCCGTTCCCAGTCTCGGCGCCGAACCGCTGAATCTGGTCCGCCCGGCCGTCCCGGTTGGTGTCCCTGAGCGCCACCAGGAATCCTCCCGGCGGCGGGCGCCGGCCGTTCTCCTCGGAGCGCCTGGTGTTGACGTACAGGTCGCCGTTCGGCCGGGCCGCGATCTGGCGGGCCTGGCCGACGGTATCGGCGAAAACGGTGATCGTGAACCCGCCGGGCACCGTCACCGAATCGCCTGCGGCAGTGGAACTTGCCGTGGCGCTGTCGGCCGTGTCGGCGGCCGAGCCGCGGCCGGAGTCACCGCAGCCGTAGGCGCCGGCCAGGGCGGCCAGGGCGATCGATCCCAATCGAAGCGTTGATGCGGTCATCGAGCTTGTCACCTTTGTGAGTCGAGGCTGAACGGTACACTCCTCTATTCCGGGGTGGGTCGGGCTTGACCCGGGGGCCCCCGGGGAGCAAATTTTAAGGTCTGTGCCCACTTTCGCTTAGCCGGTAGTTTTAGCTCAGCAGCCCTACGAATACGAGAGCAGCCGTGAATCTGCGTGGACCCAAAGTCAGGATCGCTCGCCAGCTTGGTATTCCGCTTACCCCCAAGGCTACCCGCATCATGGAGCGGCGTCCCGAGCCGCCCGGCCAGCACGGAGCCACACCCCGTCGCAAGGTGAGCGAGTACAAGAAGCAGCTGGTGGAGAAGCAGCGGCTTCGGGCCCAGTACAACGTCAGCGAGCGGCAGCTGCAGAACGCCTTCGCGGAGGCCTCCCGCAAGGAGGGCCACACCGGCGTCGCGCTGCTCCAGCTGCTGGAAATGCGGCTCGACGCGGTGGTGCTCCGCGCCGGGTTCTCACGCACGGTCTTCGCGGCTCGCCAGGCGGTCTCCCACGGCCATGTCACGGTCAACGGCAAGCGCAGCACGATCCCTTCCCGCCGGGTCGGCCCGGGCGATGTGATCGCCCTCGGCCCCAAGAGCCGGGAGCTCGCGGCCTTCCTCGGCCCGCTGGAGAATGCCCGTCCGCCGGCGCATCTCTCGCTCGATCGCGAGAAGCGCAGCGTGCGGGTGAACGAGATCCCGGAGCGGGACCAGATCCCCGTCATCTGCGAGATCTCGCTCGTCGTCGAGTACTACTCCCGCTGACCGGGCCGGCTCCCAGCGGTCTTCGCGCTGGGAGCCGCTTCGCCCCGTGACGCCCCTCGCCCTTCGCTCCACCCTCATCAGCATCATCCTGCTCGCCGCGGCTGCGGTGCCTCGCGCCGAGGCGCAGCGCGGCTGGGCCGAGTTCGGCCGCCGGCTCGACGGGTTCGCCGGCTCGAATCATCTGGTCGGGGGCAGTGCGATCCTGGTGCGCGAGGGCGCCATCGTCGCCCGGCACCACTACGGATTCGCCGACCGCGCCGGCCGGCGCCGGGTCACCGACCGGACCATCTACCACTGGGCCTCGGTCACCAAGACACTCACCGCCGTGGCCACCCTCCAGCTGCGCGACCGGAAGCGGCTTTCGCTCGACGACCGGATCGTCCGCTGGGTGCCGGAGCTGCGCGGCATCTACGATACGGCCGGTGGTGTCGAAGCCATCTCGCTGAGGATGCTGTTGTCGCACACCTCCGGACTGCAGTCCCCGACCTGGCCCTGGGGCCGGGGCGAGTCCTGGGAGCCGTTCGAGCCCACGACCTGGAATCAGCTGGTGGCCATGATGCCTTACCAGCGGCTCGAGTTCCGGCCAGGGGAGCGATTCGGCTATTCCAATCCGGGATACATCTATCTCGCGCGGGCGATCGAGCAGCTGAGCGGCGATCCCTGGGCGGTGTACATCCAGAAGAACCTCTGGGCTCCGCTCGGGATGAACCGGAGCTACGTGGGCGCCACGCCGTACCATCTCGCGGCCGACCGGTCGCACGGCTACCGGGTCGAGGGCGACCGCGCGACTGACCTCGGCGCGGACTTCGATCCCGGGGTCACGATCCCCAACAGCGGCTGGAACGCGCCGCTGGACGACGTCGCGCGATACATCGCATTTCTCGCGGGCGCGGCAGCCGACTCGGTGAGCCGCGGCGTCCTCTCGCGGACCACGCGCGAGGAGATGTGGAAGCCGGTGCAGCGGACCGGGAACTCGCTGCCGGAGTTCGCGGAGGTGGGGCTCGGGTTCTTCTCGATGGATGTGGGTGGACAGAGGATCGTCGGGCACACCGGGGACCAAGCGGGGTATCGGTCGTACGTGTATCTCGATCCCCAGGCGAAGGCCGGGGTGGTGATCGTGTTCAATACGACCAGCGATGCGCCGGAATTCAATGCGGGGATGGCGAAACTGGCGGAGAATGCGATCGAGGTGATGCGGTAGGCCATGTCGCGCGCCTTCGTCAACGAAGATTCCGGTCCCGCCCCCGAGCGCTATCCGCTGCCCCAGCGCGGCGATCCGGGGTATCCGCTCGCGGCGGCGCGGGCGCTGTTGCGGGGTGCGGATCAAGGGGATACGCCGGGCGCGGAGGCAGCGACCGGGTATTACTGGGGCGATCCCACGCTGCGAAAGGAAGTGGAGCAGATCCTGGAAGAAGCCCGCGAGAGCGGCAACGATCGCCTGGAGCAGCTCGCCGAGCGCTATCTCCGGCGCATCAGCGGTCGGGGTCGCGCTTGAGTCGCGCGGAGCGGCGGTAGGGGAACACGTCGAACACCTCGCCGTCCAGCAGCAGGCGCTGGACGCCTTGCCAGTACTCCACGTCGAGCAGGTCCCGGTGCACCGCGAGGAACGCGTCGCGGACCCGGCCGGGCGGCACCAGGAAGGCGCGGAACTCCTCCGGAAACACATCCATCTCGCCCACGTGGAACCACGGCTCCGCCGCGAATTCTTCCTCCATCGACGACGGCTGCGGCAGGCGACGGAACCGGCACTCCGACAGAAGCGCCAGCTCGTCGTAGTCGTAGCAGATCACCCGGCCGTGCCGGGTGACCCCGAAGTTCTTCAACAGCATGTCCCCGGTGAAGATGTCGGCGGCGGCGAGGTCCTTGATCGCGTTGCCGTAATCGACCACCGCTTCGCAGGCGGCGGCTTCGTCGGCATCCCGGATAAAGAGGTTGAGCGGAATGACCCGCCGTTCGATGTAGAGCTGGCGGATGACCACCCGGTCGCCCTCCACCCGCACGGTCTTGCCCGCGGCGCCGAGCAGGTAGGCCAGCAGGTCGTCGGGGAAGCACCGGCGGGGAAACTCCAGGTGCTCGAACTCCTGGGCGTCCGCCAGCCGGCCCACCCGGTCGCGCACGAAGACGAAGTGATACTTGTCCATCACCGCCTGGCGGGTGGTGTTCTTCGGCGCGCCGAAGCTGTCCTTGATGATCTTGAACACGGCGTTGAAGGAGGGCAGGGCGAACACCGCCATCACCATCCCCTCGTCTCCCTCGGCGAACCCGAAGCTCGAGTCGGGCCGCTCCAAGTCCTGCCTCAGGCTGCGGTACAGCTCGGTCTTGCTGTGCTTGTTGAAGCCGATCGCGCTGTACAGCTCGTCGATCCGCTTGAGCGGCATGATCGAGTGGAGAAACTCCACCATGGCCCGGGGCCGTGGCGCTTCCACCCGGAAGTACGACCAGCTGAACCCGAAGACGACGCTCGCCTCGTTCTCGGTCATCAGCACCGCATCCACCACGATGCCGCGCTCGGCGTGGATCAGGGGCAGAACCAGGGGGGACACCAGCTCGCCTTGGGCGATCCGCCCCACGAGGTACGCCCCTTTGTTCCGGAAGAAGACGGGACGGAGCATCTCGACCGCCACCGGCCCCGCGCCCGCAGCCGCGGCGAGGCGCTCGCGCACGATGACGGCCACCTGCTCGGCATCGCGGTCGAGCTGGGCGTAGGGCACCGACCAGGAGTAGGCCTGAAGGATCCGGCGGGCCAGACCGGCGTCCACCGCGCCGGCCGAGTGCCGCTCCAGGAGCTCGGTGTCGATCGAGGCGCTGGGAGGAGGTGTGGGATCGAGATATTCGATCGCGGGGTCGGCGCCGACCGTGCTGAAGATCCGCCGGGTGACCGAGTTGAAGAATGTCTGGGCGACCTCGGCGTCTGGCCGGCCGACGATTCCTTCCGCGTGCCGGGCTTTGACCGCCGCCCAGAGCGTGCGCTCCAGGACCGCGTCTTCGAGGATGTCGCGCACGTCGGAGACGGCGGCGTCGAGATGGATCCGGTACATCGCGAGCCGCGCCGTCGCATCGGCCTGGGAGCCGCGCCAGTCCCGGCGCTCGAATCGCTCGCGCGCTCGTCGGGTGATCTCCTCGAAGCCGAGGATCCAGTGGCTGTGTGCGGTGTGGATCGCGGTGGCGGCGGCCCGCTCCCGGGCCTCCCCGCCGGCTCGGTTGCCGACGCCCGTGGACCCGGCGAGATTGAGCGTCATTCCACCGCCAGACAAGGACTGCCAGCCATGCCCGCCACCGCACCGACCTCCCGAGACGCGCACCCTACGCCCAAGGGCGATACGATCACCATGAAGGACGGACGGCTCCAGGTGCCGGCCCGGCCGGTGATCCCCTTCATCGAGGGCGACGGCACCGGCCCCGACATCTGGCGGGCCTCCAAGCGGGTGTTCGACGCGGCGGTGGAGCGGGCATACGGCGGCAGCCGAAGCATCGCGTGGCTGGAGGTGCTCGCGGGCGAGAAGGCCAAGGACCGGCTCAACAGCTGGCTCCCGGACGAGACGCTGGCGGCGATCGAGCGAAATCTCGTCGCCATCAAGGGACCGCTCACGACGCCGGTCGGCGGCGGGTTCCGCTCATTGAACGTCGCCCTTCGGCAGAAGCTCGATCTGTACGCCTGCATCCGTCCGGTGCGCTGGTTCCAGGGCGTGCCCTCGCCGGTGAAGGCCCCGCAGGACGTCAACATGGTGATCTTCCGGGAGAACACCGAGGACATCTACGCCGGCATCGAGTACAAGGCCAAGTCGGACGAGGCGCGCAAGGTCATCGAGTTCCTTCAGGGCCAAATGGGGGTGCAGACCATCCGGTTTCCGGCCACGAGCGCCGTCGGCATCAAGCCGATCTCCGAGGAAGGCTCCAAGCGGCTGATCCGTTCCGCCATCCAGTATGCCATCGCCCAGAAGCAGCCCAGCCTGACGCTGGTGCACAAGGGCAACATCATGAAGTTCACCGAGGGCGGCTTCCGCGACTGGGGGTACCAGCTCGCGGTCGAGGAGTTCGGGGCGGTGGAGATCGACGGCGGACCTTGGTGCCGGCTCCCCCAGGGCATCGTCATCAAGGACGTCATCGCCGACGCGTTTCTCCAGCAGATCCTCACCCGCCCGAAAGAGTACGCCGTCATCGCCACGATGAACCTGAACGGCGATTACATCTCCGACGCGCTGGCCGCGCAGGTGGGCGGCATCGGCATCGCGCCCGGCGCCAATATCAACTATCTGACGGGCCACGCCGTCTTCGAGGCCACCCACGGCACCGCGCCCAAGTACGCGGGCCAGGACAAGGTCAATCCCGGCTCCGTCATCCTCTCCGGGGAGATGATGTTCCGCTATCTCGGCTGGAACGAGGCGGCCGATCTCATCATCTCCTCCCTCGAGCGCACCATCGGCCAGAAGCGGGTGACTTACGATTTCGAGCGCCTGATGCCCGGCGCGACGCTGCTCAAGACGTCCGAGTTTGGGGAGGCGATGGTCGAAAACATGAGTTGACGGCTACTGCTTTCCCCGCAGCCTGTCGATCTCCCGCCGGTCCTTCTTGGTCGGCCTTCCTTTGGCCGGCGCGAAGGCGGCGTGCAATGTCTTGAGCTGGACCGCCATCGCTTCCCGCTTCTTCCGGCTGGCCTCGGTCTCCTCATAGAGCCCGCTCGCAACTGACGCCGGCCCCCGCCGGTCTGAGAGCGCGCGCACCGTGACGGTGTGCTCGTAGGGCCCCAACCGGATCCGGATCTCGTCGCCCTCCGCGACCGCGCGGGCCCGCTTGGGACGGTCACCGTTGACATCGACTTTGCCGCCCTCGACGGCCTGGGCGGCGAGCGCTCGGGTCTTGAAGAAGCGGGCGGCCCAGAGCCATTTGTCCAGCCGGACCCGTCCATCCTCGTGGTCGGTCATGCCCCTAATACTACACTCCAAAGTGCCATAACTGGCGCACAATTAGACACCTGGCCGGTGCCGAATCCGCCCTTCCGCCGTCAACGGGGGGACCCCGCGGAAGGCGCGACATTTGCAGTGTTTACGGGCTCTATCCACCCGAACCAACCGACCTGATGCCTCTGATCCAGCTGCCGCTGCTCGTGGCGCTCGCCATGGCGCCGCTCCAGTTCCTGCCCGAGGTCGCGACTCCGGCCCTCGACTCGGCTGTCGCTCCCGACACGAGCTCGACCTCCCGGGCCGACTCCGTGCTGGATCGCGCGCGAGTCGCGCTGGGGCGCGGCCGGCCGTGGCAGGCCAGCCTGCTGATCACGCCGGTCGTCCAGGACTCCGTACTGCGCAACCCCGCGGCGGTGTTCCTGGCGGCCACGGCGGCGAGCCAGTGGGGCGGTTGGCCTGAGGTGGGGCGTCTGCTGGAGGGCGAAAGCTGGCTCGACACGCTGTTCGACGGCCGGGGACGGGTCCTGCTCGCCCGGTCCGCCCTGGAGCGCGGCGCCGATTCGCTGGCCTTGGCCCACGCCCTCGCCGCTCCCAGGGGCCGCGACCCCGAGGCCGAGGGCGAGCGGCTCTTTCTCCTGGCCTCGGCGCTGGAGCGGGTGAGCGCCCGGGACAGCGCGGCCGCCACGTACAAGCGGGCCGCCGCGGTGCTTCCCGCGGCATCCGACTGGCTGCTGCTCCGCGCCGCGGCTGTCACCGACGACAGTTCCGCCAGGGTCCGGCTTTACGAGCGCATCGTGATGGCGCTCCCGCGGGAGCGGGTCCGTTGGGTGGAGGCGGCGGCGCACAAAGGCACCGGCGATCTCGACGGCGCCGCGGTCCGCTACAAGGCGCTCGGCGCGCGGCTCACCGCGCTCAAGCTGCGGCTCGCCGTGACCCCCGACAGCGCTCCCCATGCGGCGGTCCGCCGCGACCTGATGTCGCTCATCACCGCGGGCGGAGCGGGCGGCGAGATGCGCGGCGCGATCGAGCTGCTCGACAGCGCCTTCGCCCCGCTCGCTCTCGAGGAAGATCTGCTGGTGGCGCGGGCCGCGGACGAGGCGGGGCTCGCCGCCCGCGCGGTGGCCGGCTACCCCAAGGCGCTCGCGGCGGGCCTCGGCACCCAGGCCGACCGCTACGGCTACGCCTCCGCGCTCGCCAGGATCGGCCGCCATGCCGACGCCGCTTTCCAGTTCAACCTGGTGCGCTCGCCTTCGTGGATGGTGGCGTCCGCGGCGTACCTCCGAGCCCGCTCGCTGGTGCGCGACGGCCAGGTGGTCGAAGGCCGCGAGGCGCTGGTGGAGATCGGGAAGCTGTTTCCCCGCGACACGACCGCCGCCTCGTCCGCGCTCTTTCTGCTGGGCGACCTCGCATCCGACGACCAGGCCGACCGTCTCGCCCGGGTCTACTACCGGCGCGCCGCGTTGAGCTATCCGACCAGCCGCTTTGCCCCCGCCGCCCGGTTCCGCGCCGCGATGGTGGAGCTGCTCACCGGCGATGCGTCGATGGCGGGACGGGAGTTCGACGAGCTGGCCCGCCGGTACCCCAGGAGCGACGAAGCGCCGGCATCGATCTATTGGGCCGGCCGCGCCTGGTCGCTGGCCGGCGACAGCGTGAAGGCGTCCGCCCGCTGGCGCAAGGCGACCCTCGTCGATCCGGCGTCCTATTACGCCAGCCTGGCCTCCCGCCGGTTGGGCGAGCCGGCATGGGCGCCGGTCCAGGCGGTCGATATCTTCGCCCCGGTGCCGGACGCGGACTCGATCATTCACCGTGCGGCGCTGCTGTCACGGCTGGGGCTCACGACCGAGTCGCGCTGGGAGTACGACCGACTCAGCCGGCTCGCCGAGGGGAGCACCGAGCGGATGCTGGCGATCGCGAACGCGCTCCGGACTCAGGGACTGGCCTCCCCGGCGATTCGGCTCGCGCGCAAGGCGCTGGCCGACGGCGCCCCGGCCGACGCGCGCACGTACCGACTGATCTACCCGGTGGTCCACCAGGACGCGCTGTTGGCCGAGGCGGCGGAGAAGGGTCTCGATCCGAGCTTCGTGGCGGCGCTGATTCGACAGGAGTCCATGTTCAATCCCGCGGCCACGTCGCCGGTGGGCGCCCGCGGGCTGATGCAGGTAATGCCCGACCTCGGCGGCAAGCTCGCGGGGTCGCTCAACTACCCGGTGTGGGACCCGGTACTGCTCTATCAGCCCGACGTGAGCCTCCAGCTCGGCTCGTTCCACCTCCAGGAGCTTGTGGTGCGCTATCCCGAGCCCGGCCACGTCCTCGCGGCGTACAACGCCGGCGCCAGCCGGGTCGAGCGCTGGGTCAAGCGCACCGGCGTCGACGATCCCGAGGTGTTCGCCGACCGGATCCCGTTCGTGGAGACCCGGGGCTACGTGCGGGTGATCCACCGGAACCAGGAGCTGTACCGAGCCCTCTACGACTGGCCGTCCTAGCGAGAACTAGTTGGGGTCCTGTGTCACAGCCCTCCCCCCGGCAACTGGCCATTGTTGGGGTTCCTCTCTCTGGTGGGGCTGGTCATGGAAAGCCGCGTCAAGCTCGCCGGGCACTCCGTACACCAGATGTTGGTCGCTTTCCCGCTGGGGCTGTTGGCCACGGCGGTCGTCTTCGATCTGATCTTCCTCGCCACCGACAACGTGCTCTGGACTCAGGCTGCCTTCTTCATGATCGGCGCCGGGGTGATCACCGGGCTCGCGGCCGCCGCGCCGGGCGCGGTGGACTGGCTCGCCATCCCCCGGGGCACCCGGGCCAGGCGCATCGGATTGGTCCATGGGGTTGGGAACGTCATCGTCGTGGCGCTGTTCGGCTTGAGCTGGGTGCTGCGGCGGGAGAATCCCGCCGCGCCGCCTACCGAAGCGGTCGTGGCGGGGATGCTCGGCGCCGCGCTCTCCATCGTCACCGCCTGGCTGGGAGGCGAGCTGGTCGATCGGCTCGGCGTGGGGGTGGATGACGGCGCGCATCTCAACGCGCCCAGCTCCCTCACCGGCGCGCCGGCCGGGCTCGCGGTCGCCACCGCGACCAGCACCCGCCCGTCCAACGGTTGGAAGGGTGTGGAGCGCCGCCGCTCGTCGCAGCCGCTCTATGCCGGACTCGAGCGCCGGCGCGGCGCATCGTAGCGAAGCCTTGACGCCGGCCACGCCGTGTGTCGTCCATTTCTGATACGGGAGCCTGACGCATGACCGCAGACAAAGCGACGATGGAAAAGAAGCTGAAGGATCTCTACGACCTGATCGAAGGCATCGAAGTCGCCATGTTCACCACCCGTCGGCCCGATGGGCACCTGGTGAGCAGGCCGATGGCGACTCAGACTCAGGCCGAGGGGACGGACCTCTGGTTTGTGACCGACATCGAATCCAACAAGCTGGACGAGCTGGATCACGACCAGCACGTCAACCTGGCCTACTACCGGGATCGCACCAGGGAATGGGTGTCGGTCAGCGGTACCGCGTCAATCAGCCGCGACCGGCGTGCGATCAAGGAGCTGTACCGGCCAGACTGGAAGCTCTGGTTCGGCGATCAGGGTGGGGAGCGCGACGGCGGCCCGGACGACCCGCGTCTGGCGCTGATTCTCGTGGATGTCGAGTCGGTGGTCTATCTCAAGGTCGACAAGCCGCGTCCGGTGGTGTTGTTCGAGCTCGCGAAAGCGCTGGTGACCGGGACGCCGGCCGAGATTGGGAAGCAGCGGCAGCTCTCCGGTGACGAGCTTCGCCGCCCCAGCTAGAATCGCCGATCCCACGTCTTGTACCCGATCGCCGCATTGAGCCACCGGACCAGAGGCGCCAGTGCGGCGAAATCGCGTGCCAGGATCGCGGGCAGCCGGGGGCTCAGCACTTCGCGCTCCGGCATCATCCTGGTCGCGGTGAAGGATCGATAGCGGAGCCACCGCGCCGCGGCGTGGTCGTCGCCGTACCCGCGCGGCATGCGCTTCAGCATCGCTTCCGCGTCGAGCCGGCCGAACCGCCGCCGGAACGCCGGCGCTCGCAACAGCCGCTCGAACGGCTTCGGGTCGTCGGCGATGGCCTCCCGGATCCGGTCCAGTGCCGGGCGCGCCGGCATCCACATCCCACCGGCCACGAAGCAGTCTCCCCCCGCCATCTGGAAGTAGAGTCCCGCGCCGGCGCCCTGGGCGTCCTGTCCCGCGCCGCGCCCCGCTTCCTGGTGGTAGAACTGGCAGGCGGCCCAGGTCTTGTACGGTGACTTGTCGGCGGAGAACCGGATATCGCGGTGGATCCGGAACAGCGAGTGCCTGGGGTCGCCGGTGATCTCCGGCGCGATGCCGGCCAGCCGTACGTCCAGCTCCTCCACCAGCATCCGCATAGGATCTCGCACTTCCAGCTCATAGATCGACCGGTTGCGCTCGAACCAATCGCGGCGGTTGTTGCGCTTGAGCCGGCGGAGAAACGCCAGAGCCTCCCGGCCGAACCCCCCAAACCCCGCCACCGTTCCCCCTGCCGCCACCATCGCTTCCTTCTCCTTCCTGCTGAGTCGCTTGATCGCCAGCTCGCGGCGCAGGGCCCCGCCACGGTCCGCCGCCGGCTCCGAGTAGATCAGGGCGACCGGCAGCCGCGAGCGGGTGTAGGCCGCTCCCCGGCCGGCATTGTGAGTGCGCTCTCTCGCTTCCAGATCGGTCGTGACACCCGTGTAGAGCGTGCCGTCGGCGCAGCGAGCGAGATAGACGAACCAGGTCATCGCAGAATGATGGCGTCACCCGGCAGGTGACGGACAGGGGGCAATGAGGGGACGGGCGGCTGGCATCTTCTGCTCGCGTCATCCTTCTCACCCCGACAGCCACCCTGGTGCCTCCACCGGAGGCATCGTCAAGGAGCCGACAAATGCTGAAGCCCTTTCCATCCGTTCTGATCGGCCTGGCCGCGGCGCTCGCCGCGTGCGAGCCGCCGACCCGGGAATCCTCCGCCCCTGATACCGGTCTCGGCGCGGTGGATCAGACAGCCGCGGTCATCAACTCCTGGGACACCAAGGCCTCGATCCCGACCTCGCGGCTCTTCGCCGTGGCCGGTGCCCAGAACAACATCATCTACTTCGTCGGCGGCGAGGACGCGTCGGACCAGACCACCAAGACCGTCCGGGCCTACACCATCGCGACCAACACCTGGTCGCTCAAAGCTGACATCCCCAAGAACCGGCGGTCCGCCAACGGCGCCAGCTTCCTCAACGGCCGGCTCTACGTGTCGGGCGGCCTGAGCAACACCGGCGGCGCGGCCCGGACGCTGTACGCCTACAACCCCGGGACCAACACCTGGGCCAAGAAGGCCAATATGCCGAACCCGGGCGCCTGCGGAGCCCAGGGCGTGATCGGCGACCGGCTGTACGTGTATGTGCCGGCTGGCGGATCGTGCGGCTCGGTGCACGGGTTCTACCGCTACAATCCTGACACCGACAGCTGGACGTCGCTGCCGACTCCGCCGAGCGTGCACCTGTCACCGGTGTCCGGGGTCATCGGCGGCAAGTTCTATCTGGTGGGCGGCAGCGCCAACGCGTTTCTGAGTCCCAACCTCGCGCTTCACGTCTACACCCCGGCCTCCAACAGCTGGAGCACCAAGGCTTCGCTCCCCTCGAAGCAGCAGAACGCGGCCGGCGGCGCCCTGGACGGCAGGCTCTGGGTGGCGGGCGGCATCGACTTCACGGCGCCGGGCGTCCCGCCTATTCCGACCCTCAAAGTCTATAATCCGGCTACCAACACCTGGTCGACCCGGGCTTCGATGCTGACCCCACGGTTCTACGCGACGGGCGTGAACGCGGGGAGCAAGCTCTGGGTGATCTCGGGGTTCGGAGAGTTGGGGAACAGCACCAAGGTCGAAGCGTATACGCCGTAGGAGTGGGCGAGCAGTAGGCACCCGGGCCGGCGGGCTCCTTCCTTCGTTGGGGAACGAGCCCGGCCGGGCCGGTGGACTTTGCCATGTCCCCCTCTCTATCTTCGGCTGACTCTCCCCTTACATCCCGTTTGAGCGTCCGAGGCACGATGCCAGCCGATCAGCGAGCCGGTCGCAGCTCGCTCCCCGACCAGCGAACCTTGCTGTCCTGGCTGTTCATCGGCCGCCTGACTCTGGCGGTCGGCATCCTGATGGGCGCCGGTCTCGTCTGGACCGAGCGGCCCCAGGAGTCGTTCCTGGTCAGCATCGCCGTGGTGATCGCCCTGACCTTCACCGCCTACGGCTTCTACATCGTCCACCTGCGCCGCCGGCGGCCGGGGAAGACGTTCCTGCTGATCCAGGCCCTGGTCGATCTGTGCGTGGTGACCACGGTCGTCCATTTCGCCGGCCAGCCGACCTCGGCGTTCCCGGCGCTGTACGTCCTCGTGGTCGCGGCCTACGCGCTGCTGATGCCGCCGACCACCGGCGCCCTCACCGCCGTCCTCGCCTCGGCCCTGTTCCTCGGCGACACCCTGTGGACCCGGGCCGACGCGCCGGACGTGGCGTTTTGGGCCCAGATGATCGTGTTCAACCTGGTCTTCGCCATCGTCGCGGTGCTGGGTCACCGGCTCCGCGAGGCGGGAATGGAGCAGGAGACCCTCCACACCGAGCTCCAGCGGGTCCGCCTCGAAGCGGACGACATCCTGCGCAACATCCGCTCCGGGGTGATCACGGTGGATGGGCTGGGCCGGCTCGCCTTCATCAATCCCACGGCGGAGCGGCTGCTCGATCTCGAGGGTGAGTCGCTGATGGCGCTCCCGGTGCTGGACCAGCTCAAGGTCCGCTCGGCCGAGCTCTGGGCCGCGGTCGTAGCGGGGATCCGGAACGGGCGCAAGATCAGCCGGGGCGAGGGGATGGTCTCCCACCAAGGGGGGCGGACATTCCCGATTGGCCTCAGTACGACCACATTCCGGCAGGAGGCCCAGGAAGCGCCGTCGGTCACGGCCATCTTCACCGACATCTCGGACCTCAAGGAGGTCCAGGAGCTGCAGGCCCGGGCCGAACGGCTGGAGTCGGTGGCCGCGTTGAGCGCGTCCCTGGCCCATGAGATCAGGAACCCGCTCGCCTCCATCCGCAGCTCGGTCGAGCAGCTCGCCCGTTCCCGGCACGCCGACGAGGACGAGCGCTTCCTCGCCGGCCTGATCGTCCGCGAGTCCGACCGGCTGAGCCGGCTGCTGAGCGAGTTCCTCGACTTCGCCCGGGTGCGGGCGACCCAGTTCGTGCCGGTGGATCTCCACGGCGTGGTCACCGCGGTCGTGCGGATGATCAAGGCCCACCCCGAATGCCGACCAGACGCCGATATCGTGATCGATGGCGGGCGCACTACAATGGAAGGGGACGAGGACCTGCTGCACCGGGTGATCAACAACCTCGTGCTCAACGCGGTGCAGGCGGCGCGGGGACCGATCAGGATCACGGTCAGCGTCGCGTCGGTCTCCGCCGCGGAGATCCCCCACGGCACCAACCTGGAACAGGCGGTCCGGCTCCAGGTGCGGGACACCGGCCCCGGCATCCCGGACGAAATTCGGGAGCGGCTGTTCGACCCGTTCGTCTCCGCCCGGCCCGGCGGGAGCGGATTGGGGCTGGCCATCGTCCAGCGCGCGGTCGAAGCGCATCGGGGCCTGGTGCTGGTAGAATCCGGGCCGGACACCGGCACCACGTTCACCATCTTTCTACCCGCCAAAACCCTGGCGGAGGACGCCGCATGAGTCAGAAGCCCTCGGTCCTGGTGGTCGACGACGAGTCGGGCATCCTGGACACTCTCAGGATCCTGCTCAGGAACGAAGGGTTCGAAGTCACCACCGCGCAGGGTGGCAAGGCTGGACTGGAGCAGATCCGGTCCGGGATCCACGACCTGATCCTCTCCGACGTGCGGATGCCGCAGGTCTCCGGCCTCGACATCCTGAACGCGGCGAGGGAGCAGGACCCGATGACGCCGGTGATCCTGATGACCGCGCAGGCCTCGCTCCAGAGCGCGATCCAGGCGGTCAACTCCGGCGCCTTCTACTATATCCAGAAGCCATTCTCCAACGACGAGCTGGTCGCCATTCTCCGCCGGGCCTGCGAGTTCCGCCAGGTGCGGGTGGAGAACAAGCAGCTCAAGCAGGAGATCCGGCGGCGGGACAAGGCCGCCGTCGCCCGGCCGATCGGAAAGTCGAAGCGGTTCCTCGAGGTGTTGAAGCTGGCGGAGCACGTCGCGCCCACCGAATCCACGGTCCTGATTCAAGGCGAGAGCGGCACCGGCAAGGAGGTCATCGCCCGTTACATCCACAACCTCTCGACCCGGGTCGAAGGGCCGTTCCTCTCCATCAATTGCGGCGCGCTTCCGGAGAACCTGCTGGAGAGCGAGCTGTTCGGGCACGTGAAGGGCTCGTTCACCGGTGCGGTGCGGGACAAGCAGGGCCTCTTTGCCGCGGCGCGGGGCGGCAGCTTCTTCCTGGACGAGGTGGGGGAGATGCCGCCGTCACTCCAGGTCAAGCTGCTCCGGGTGCTCCAGGAGCGGGAGGCGATCCCGGTCGGCGCCACCGAGGCGATCCCGGTGGATGTACGCATCATCGCCGCCACCAACCGCGAGCTCGAGGAGGAGATCCGCCGGGGCAACTTCCGCTCCGATCTGTTCTACCGGCTCAACGTGATCGCGCTGAATCTGCCGCCGCTCCGGGACCGGCGAGACGACCTGCTGCTGCTGCTGGAGGCGTTCCTTCAGGCGATGGGGCAGGAGACCGGGGGCGACCCGAAGGCGCTGTCGTCGGACGCGCTGGACGCCGTGATGGTCTATGAGTGGCCGGGCAACGTCCGGGAGCTGGAGAACGCGCTGGAGCATGCGGTCGTGTTGAGCCGCGGCAACCTCATCGAGGCCGCCGCGCTGCCGGAGCGGATCACCAAGCGGCGCAAAGAGCCGCTGGTGGCGGAGCGGTCCTACCGGAATCCTACGCTCGAGGTGATCGAGCGGGCCTACATCATGTGGGTGCTCCAGGCCGAAGGCGGCAACAAGACTCGCGCCGCCGAGGTGCTCGGCATCGATCCTTCGACTCTGTACCGCAAGCTGAGCCGCTACGAAGAGCAGGTTGAGGTCAAGGCGTAGCGGCCCTCTTCCTTACTTCATCGCCGCCGACTGCCGCTGCTCCGCCGTCATCACGTAGGCGGAGAGCAGCTGGCTCCGCAGGTCCCAGGCCGGCCGCGTCGAGAACTCCCGCAGCGTTTCCAACGTCTGCCGGGCGCCCCGGATATCACCCACGTGCAGCTTGGCCATCACGGTCCCGTCGCGCAGCTCGTCCGACGGGATCCAGCGATGCTCCTTGAGCGCCACCGGGAGGATACGGTCGGCCGCGTCGGAGGCCTCGCGGAAGTTCCACGAGGCGACCGCGTGGCGGAACGCCACCACCTGCTGCACCGTCTCCGGCGCCTTCATCTTCGCCGCGTAGGCTCGCGCCGCGAGATAGAGCTGGTTATCGGGCATGCCCGCCCGCCCGCCGCTGCCGACCTGCGCCACCTGGTCCATCTGATTCAGCCAGATCTGCCAGCTGCTGGGTGGCTTGCCCTCGTCCATCCAGGCGTGCCACTGGCCGACGATGTAGGCGGCTTGCTGCACGGCCGGATCGCCCTGCGCCCCGCCGCCCGGGGTCTGGAGGTGGGCCGCCAAGGCGATGGCGCGCACTCGGGGCGATTCGGGCAGCGCCGCAAGCGTGTCGATCGGCGGCGTGCGCCGGACACCCCGGATGGACGACAGCAGGTTGTACCAGTCCGAGGAGAGCGCCCGGAATCCTGCCGCGGAGCTCCGGAGGTAGCGACGCCGCTCGGCGCCGAGGTCGAGCACCGGGTAATAGTCGGAGTTGGCCTGCGTGATCGAGGCGAGCAGCGGCTCCAGCTCGTGGCGGCTCACCAGCCGGAGGTGCTCGATGCCCTCGGGCGTGATCGGCAGGAACCGGCACAGGTCGGCTTCGACGCCCGGCGCCTTGAATACCGACCAGTCGGGCTTGGGCAGCTGGGGCCGATTCGACGCGACCACCAGCAGGTCGCCGTTCGATGTGATGAACATGTCGTACGAGCGGAAGTTCTGGTGAATCGCCGCCAGCACGCTGACGATCAGCTCGTCGCTCAGCTCGTAGGATTGGATCCACTGGCCGAAGACGCCGTCGTCCGTCAGGTAGTTCCGAAGCCGGGCGTAGAACTCCGAGGTAAAGAGGCCGGACACGCCGCTCACCCAGGGATTGGACGGCTCCGAGAGGATCACGTCGAACCGCTGATGCTGCGAGGCGAAGTACGACTTGGCGTCGTCGATCACCAACCGTGAGCGAGGATCCTCGGTGGCGCGGCGGTTCGCTGGATAGAAGGCCCGGGCGCCCTCGATCATCTGGGGCTCGATCTCCACGGTGACGACTTCCTTCAGTGCCGGGCTGCCCAGCAGGACGTGCGTCGTCATGCCCGAGCCGTAGCCGATGATCGCGGCATTCCGGGCATTGGGCACGTGCGCCAGGGTGATGAGCGGGGTGAGGGCCTGGGTGGCCGCATCCCCGGAGAGCGGCAGCCGCTGCAGGCCGTCCCCGCAGGTGGTGAACCACTGGCGCCCCAGCGAGGCGTCCGCTTTCCCGTTGGTGGCGAGCGAAACCTGGCCGGTCGAGTTCACCCGGATCGCGGAGACCGATGCCGTGCGGCCGTCCTTGTAGAACAGCATGTCCCACGCGCCCGGCTCCACCACCACGCCGCTGCGATAGACCCCGCTCGCCAGCACCCGCTGCTCCATCGGCACCCGCATCGCGATCACCAGGCTCGCCATGACCGCGCCGCCCCCGAGCGCCCAGCCCAGCCGCCGCGGGACGGTGCCCCGCTCGCTCGAAGCGAGATACAGCATGACGCCGATGGCCATGTCGATCGCCGCACCCGCGATCAGCATGGCTTTCACCCCGAGGAGCGGCAGCAGGACCAGCCCGCCCAGGATCACGCCTACGATCGATCCCAGGGTGTTCCAGGCATAGACCCCGCCGATCGCCCGCTCGCCGTGTCCGCTGCGGAGCAAGGTGCGGGTGATGAGAGGGAGGGTCATGCCGGCGCAGAAGGTGGCCGGGAGCATGACCAGGAGGCAGATGGCGTAGCGGGCGATCGTGAAGCCGGCATAGCCCAGGTCGGTGCGGGCGAAGGTCGAGAGCAGGCCCCCGATCCAATCGAACGAGGCCATGTAGATCGGCAGCGTCGCCATGGCCAGCAGGCCCATGGTCCACTGGATCAAACCCAGGGTGCGCACCGGGTTGTGAATCCGCTCGATCCTGCCCCGGATCCAGAACGCGCCCAGCGCGAGGCCCAGGATGAAGGCGGAGAGCATCAACTCGAACGCGTGCGTCGCGCTGCCCAGAACTAGGGCGAGCATCCGGATCCAGTCGACCTCATAGATAAAGGATGCGGTGGCGGTCCCGAAGCTGGTGAACAGCAGCAGGCGCCGCAGACGCTCGGGCTCCAGCCCGGACCGCGCCCGCGCGCTCCCTTCTCGGGCGGGCGAAGCCGCCGGCGCCTCGACCGGCGCCTTGCTCCGGCCCCGGACCACGACGAGGAAAGTGACCAGCGCGACGACGAGGTTCAGCATCGCCGCGACCAGCAGCGTGCCGGGCAGCCCGGAGAGACGTACCAGGTAGAAGCCGGCTACCAGGACGCCGAGGGCGGCGCCGAGGCTGTTCGCGAAATAAAGGATGGAGAGACGGCGCCCCTCATCCCGCCGGCGGAGCCGCAGCACGCCGGCGCTCATGAGCGGGAAGGTGGCACCGAGCAGGATCGACTGCGGCAGGATCAGGGCGCTCGCGATGGACCACTTGGCGATCGTGAGCAGCGGAGACCCGGCCAGATGGGGGTAGATGGACTCGTAGGCAAAGCTGGTGGTCCAGCCGAAGACGTCGTGGAAGACCACGCCGATGCAGCCGACGACGAACTCGATGATGGCGTAACCTTGAAGCGGCTCCCTGATCCTCTCGGAGTACCGGCTGATGACCACGGCCCCCACCGACATCCCACCAAGGAAGATCACGAGAACGATGATCTGGGCGTAGGCATCGTGGCCGACGAACAGGCCCAGATACCGGGTCCAGATGGACTCGTAGATCAGGCCGGCCGCGCCGGACAGGATGAAGAGGGCGTAAAGCACCCGGGTCATGCACGCCTCCCGGCGGAACGCCAGAAGAATGAGGAGCTGAAAACGGCCAGCGAGGGGGTCCAGGCAGGCAACGGGCAAGATTCATGCACCGTCTTGCAGTCCGGAGTGCGCGGGAACTCGATCCGGCGTGCGTACGCTCGATGCCATCGGCACTTGGGTGACGGCCGACATTCGGATCCGCGCCGCCACCGACTTGCAAAATCCCTGTCTGTCGCGACCGCGGAGCGCCGCCGCCGGCCGTGCAAGCCGCAGTTAAGCGGTTACCGATGTGAGCCTTGCGCGAGGTGACCCTCAGGTGGCATGCGCGTTGCCTTACCCTGCGCCAGTCCGACCCACGTCGTCGGCTCGGCCACGTCGCCGCTCACTCTCTCGGAGGAAGTATGATGAACCGCAAGGGCTTTACCCTGATCGAGCTGTTGATCGTGGTCGTAATCATCGGCATTCTGGCCGCGATCGCCATTCCGAAGTTCGCCAACACGAAGGAGAAGGCGGTCGTGGCTTCGATGAAGTCCGACCTGCGTAACCTGGTCACTGCCCAGGAAGGCTTCTTCTCGGACAACCAGGACTACGGCGCGAAGACCGGTGCGGCCCAGATCAACGGCGCCGGTGGCACCATCGCGTTCACCCCGTCCAGCGGCAACACGATCGTCGTGAACTACACCAACGCGGCTGGCTGGTCGGCGACTGCGACCAACCCTGCGGTTACCAGCAAGGCGAACGACAAGTGCGGCATCTTCGTCGGCGATCCGGCCACCTACTCGGCTGGCGCGGGCCTGGCTGCGACCGACGTCGAGGGCGCCCCGAAGTGCTACTAAGCAGGAGCTGAAAGAAGTGGCTGTGCCGGGGCGGCGGCTCAACCCGCCGCCCCAGTCTTTCTAACTCAAGTAATGATGGCTGGCCGTGCGCGGCACGGGAGAACCCTATGCGAGTCAGACAACGCGGATTCACCTTGATCGAGCTGCTGATCGTAGTTGTGATCATCGGGATCCTGGCCGCCATCGCCATCCCGAAGTTCGGCAGCACCAAGGAGAAGGCCGTCGTCACGACGATGCGGTCCGATCTCAGGAACCTGGCCGGCGCCCAGGAGACCTACTGGGTTCAGAACGCCGGCTACTACAGCGGAGTGATTCCGGACGTCGCCGCCTTTCCGTACCGCCCCTCGCAGGGCGTCACGATCACGGTGGTGAGCGCGACGCCGGCCGGCTGGTCGGCCCAGGCCACGGCTCCCGGTCTGACCGGGCAGACTTGCTCGATCTTTTACGGCGATGCGCCCCCGATCCCGCCGGCCACGGCCGACGCGGCGGTCGCCTGCACCTGACTCCGGCTTCACGCTCCTTCTCGTCTCGGGCGGTCCGTCATGCGTTTGCTCATCGTTGATCACGATCCCTCGGCGCGGCAATCCCTGGCCCGGCTCCTCGAGGAGGCGGGCTATCGGGTTGCCGCCGAGGGCGATCCGGAACAGGCCCTTCGGCGCGCCGGCACTGAGCGCTACGATCTCATCGTCTGCGACGTAAAGCTGCCTCGCATGGATGGCGTCACCTTCCTCCGCCGCTATCGCGCGGACGGTGGGGCGGCGCCGATGATCATGCTGAGCGCCACGGGCCATGAAGACGGCGCCCTCGCCGCGATGCGGGAGGGGGCCTACGACTATGTCCAGAAGCCAGTCCGGCCTGACGAGGTCACCATGACGATCCGCAAGGCGGAAGAGCGCGAGGCGCTGCGCCGCGAAGTCGAGACGCTGCGATCCAGCGTCGGCGCCGGTTCGGTGAACGACATGATCGTCTGCGAGAGCCGCGTCATGCGCGATCTCGTCGATCTGGCCAACCGGCTGGCCCGCCACGCTACGCCGGTGCTCCTCACCGGCGAAGCCGGCACCGGCAAGGAAATCTTCGCCCGGGCCATCCACCGGATGAGTCCCCGGAGCGAGCGGAGCTTCACCGCCATTCACTGCGGCTCGGTTCCCCAGCAGCTGCTGGAGTCCGAGCTGTTCGGCCACGTCGCCGGCGCGATGCCGGGGGCCACGGCCGACCACGCCGGCCTGCTCGAGACGGCCCACGAGGGCACCATCCTGATCCAGGACATCGGCGCTCTGCCTCTGGAGCTCCAGGCCAGGCTGGCCCGGGTCCTCGACGAGAGCCTGGTGACCCGTACCGGCGGCCGTGATACCCGCCCGGCCGACGTGCGGCTGATCGCGGCGTCCACGGCCTCGCTGGAAGAGGCAGTGGTGCGCGGCGAGTTCCGCTCCGATCTGTTCCAGCGGCTCAGCGCGGTGCGCATTCACCTGCCGCCCCTCCGCGAGCGGCCCGAGGACATCCCGGCGCTCCTGGCTCATTTCGCCGGGCAGGCGGCGCACCGGCTCGGGCACCCCGTGAGCGTCACGCCGAACGCGCTTGCGGCGCTGAGCCATTATTCCTGGCCCGGCAACGTCCGCGAGCTCCGCCACTCGATCGATCGCGCGGCGGCACTGGCCGGCGCCGGCCCGCTCGACGTGAAGGATTTCAACGGGATCGCGGCGCACAACAACGGGAACGGCCACGCCGGCGCCAACGGCGCCGCCCCGACCGGTCTCGATCTCAAGTCCCAGGTCGAGGCGGTCGAGCGCCAGGCGATCCTGCGCGCGCTGGAGGCGTCGGGCGGCAACCGCCGGCAGGCCGCCTCGCTGCTCGGCATCAGTCTGCGGACCCTGTTCTACAAGATGCGGCGGCTGCCGGTCCACGTCTGAGCTGCTCGCCGCCGCGTGCTCGCGGCGGCAAACGCCGGTTCGAACGATATCGGTACTCTGAGGTCAGCGAAGCGCACCTAGACTGCTCCCGTCTTCAACGGCAGGAGCGTCGAGGTGCGCTTCATCAGGTTCGGGGTCACCGTGGCAGAGGTGTTGGTCGCGGTCGTGGTGCTGACCGTCGGAGTGCTCGCGCTGGTCGGGACCTGGGCCCGCACCAGCAGGATGATCGGTCTCGGCCGCCACTCCACCGTCGCGGCCCTCGCCGCCTCCAGCAGGATCGAATGGCTGCGGCAGGCGGCGCTCGCGTCCACGCCGCCGTGCAGCGGGCCCGGCTGGCGCAACGGGGCCGCCGCCGGCGCCTGGACCAGCGAGCGGTGGGACATCCTCGATACCGCCGGCGCCGCCCGGAGAGTTCGAGTGGTAGTGAGCCACCGCACTCCGGCCGGACCGATCGCGGATACCGTGGTCTCCGCCGTGTGGTGCGAACCCCGATGAATGCGCGTCGAGGGTTCACCCTGATCGAGGTCGTCGTCGCGCTGGTGCTCGCCACGCTGGTAGGCGGCCTGGTGCACCGAGTCCTGCTCCGGAGCCAGCGGCTGAGCGGGGCGCAGGCCGAGCGAATGGCCCTGCAGGACAACGTCAGAACGGCCGCGCTGATCCTGGCGGGAGAGCTGAGCCCGCTGGGCTTCGATGAGATCACGCCGGAAGCTGCGGCCGCTCTGGGCATGCCACCCCGGCGTGGCAGCGATCTGATCTCGACGGCGGAGGGAGCGGTCAGGTATCTCGGCGGCCGTGGTGGCGGCTACCTCTGCGCGGTCGTTGCGGGTGCTCCCGGGCGGATCGTGGCGGCCGCGGTTACCTGGCGGTCCTTCCGGGCGCCCCGCGCCGGCGACTCGCTCCTGGTGTTCGCGGAGAGCGATTCCGCCACCGCCTCGGACGATGCCTGGCTTCACCTCGGAGTTGCCGCTGCCGGCAGGGACGCATGTCCCGACGGCAGGGACGGCCTCGCGATCGAAGTCGGGTTGCCGCCCTACGCGGCGCCGGTGGTGCTCGATCGGGTCGTCGCGGGCGCGCCGGTGCGGCTCGCCGAGACGATGGAGATGCGGTACTACCGCGCCGAGCGCGGTTGGTGGCTGGGCATGCGGTCGGTCGCCACCGGCGAGGTCATCACCCCGGTGGCCGGCCCACTGGCCGACAGCACCGCGGGATCACGCGGTCTCACCCTGCGGTATCGGGGCGGCTCCGATGAGCCGGTCGCGGACCCTGCGGTCGTCCGGGCGATCGAGGTCTCGCTGGTCGGAGTCACCGACCGGCCGGTCTATGGCCGCAGCGCGCTGCGGCCGCTGGTGGACAGCCTCGCGCTCAGCACCCGGGTGGCGCTCCGCAACGCGCCGGGCCGGTGAAGCGCGGTCGGCGCGGCATCGCGCTACCGCTGGCGCTCATCAGCCTGGTGCTGATCGCCGGGTTAGTGGCCGCGGGATTCACGGTCGCCCTGCTGGAACAGCGGCTCGGCAGAAACGCGATGTACGGGGTGCAGGCGGCCGCCGCGGCCGATGCAGGGATCGCCGCGGTAGCAGGCGGATGGCCGGGGGCGGGTCTCGTTCTCCTGGCACCGGGCGACAGCGCAGTCCTTCCCGCCGGCGCGCTGCCGGGCCGCACCCGCTACGTGCCGGCGGTGGTCCGGCTCAACGGGCAGCTCTTCCTCCTGCGGGTGGAGGGTACCCGGAGTGATGCGGGCGGCGGCGTGCTGGCCAGGCGCGAGGTGGGTCTGCTCCTGCGCATTGCGGACAGCGCGGTGGGTGGGCCGGCCGGGGTACGGCCGCTCCGCGATCGTCCCTGGCTGCTGCCGGGCCCCTGATCCGGGGGTAATCGGGCGAATGCCAGGCTTTGCAGGGATGCGCAGGACCCGGCCGGACTAGTGCAACCCGAGAGATGGCTTGCGAAAGAGAAGATAGGGCGCGCTACAGGGGTTGCACCGGCCGGTTTGCCTCGGGATTAACCCGGGGAACCCCATCTACTTAGCAGGCTGCAATTTGTGTGGCACATCGGTTGCCCTCATCTAGGCAGGCTACACTCACGCCTCGGCTTCCGGCCCTCAACAAGCGGATACGTATGGGACTCTTCGGGCGCAACACGACGACGGTCGGTCTCGATATCGGGAGCGGCCTTATCAAGCTCGTCGCTATTTCTCACGCCTCGGGCGGGCCGGTTCTCACCAAGGTGGCGTTCACCTCGGTCGTGAACGACGCCATCGTCGAGGGCGAAGTGATGGACCCCGGCATCGTGGCCGAGGCCATCAAGAATTTGCTGGCCTCGGCCGGCATCAAGGGCAAGAAGATCGTCACGGCCGTGGGCGGCCGCGATGTGATCATCAAGAAGATCAACATGGATCGGATGAAGGAAGCCGAGGCCCGTGAGGTGATCCGCTGGGAAGCGGAGCAGCACGTGCCGTTCGACATGGACAACGTCGAGCTCGACTTCCAGATCCTCGATCCCGAGGGTGAGGGGCTTCAGATGACCGTGCTCCTGGTCGCCGCCAAGCGCGAGCTGGTGGAGCACAAGGTCGCGCTCCTCTCCGACGTCGGGCTCGATGCCAGCGTGATCGACGTGGATGCCTTCGCGCTCCACAATGCCTTCGAGATCAACTATCCCGAGGCGATGGTCGGAGTGGTCGGCCTGGTCAACATCGGGCACGAGACCACCAACATCAACATCCTGGACGACGGGGTTCCGGTACTGACCCGGGACATTCCGATCGGCACCCGCCGGTTCAAGGAAGATCTCCAGCGGGAGCGCGGGCTCTCGGCCGATGAGGCCGACAGCGTGCTGCGGGGTGCCAGCTCGAGCGAAGCGCTCGATCCCCTGCTCGAGGGCCGTGGCGAGGAGCTCGCGGTCGGCATCGAGCGCGCGGCCGCGTTTCTCCAGTCGGCCAGCCGCTCGGCCGGCGGGATCTCCCGGATCTTCACCACCGGCGGCGGCGCCCGGATCCCGCGCCTCAACAAGATGCTGTCCGACCGGCTCCGGATTCCGGTGCAGCTGGCCAACCCGATCGAGAAGCTCCAGGTGGCCGACGGCGTGTTCGATACCATGCCGGTGGATGAAGTGGCGCCCCTGCTGATGCTCCCCATCGGCCTCGCGCTTCGCAGCGCGGCGTGACCCCGACCAACGGACTCGATACCCGATGATTACCATCAATCTTCGTCCGGACCTCAAGCGCAAGCGGGCGCGGTCGCCTCTCCAGGGCGTCATGGAAAGCGCGCGCGGCCTGAGCTCCAAAATCAAAGATCCGCTGCTGCTCGCGACGGTCGTGAGCTGGGTCGGTGTGCTGGCGTGGCTGGGCTACGTCGTGGTCGGCACCACCCGCGAGCTGAACGCGCTGGAGCCGCAGCTGGAACAGACCCGCGCCGAGCACAAGCGGTACAAGGCGTTCCTCGCCGAGAAGCGGCATCAGGAAACCATCCGCGACTCGCTGGTCGCCCAGATCGGCGTCATCCGCACGGTGGATGGCGACCGCTATGTGTGGCCCCACCTGCTCGATGAAGTGACCAAGGCGCTGCCGGCCTACACCTGGCTCGAGGACATGGGCTTCGCCGCTCCGGCGGTGGCGCCCGAGGCCCCGGCGGCCGACGGCAAGACGGACTCCACGGCCGTGAAGCCGTTCGTCAGCCCGACGGTCACGTTCAACGTGAACGGTCGGACGGTCGACATCCAGGCCTATACCCGGTTCCTGCGGCAGCTCGAAGCGTCGCCCTGGATCACCGAGGTCACGCCGGTCTCGGCTCAGACGGTGGTCGAGAAGGAGCGTCCGGTCACCGCGTTCACCATCCGGGCTACCTATCGCCAAGCTGACTCGGCGTACGTCCGGACTGTTCCCCTCAGCGAGTCGGTGAGGTAACGCCGCCATGGCCCTGAATAACCAGAAGTCCACCACGGTGCTGGTGATGCTGCTCGCCGGTCTCACCGGATACATCGCCTACACCGGGACGGTCATCGAGGCGGCCGGCCTGTCCGGCCTCTCCGCGCGGGAGCAGCAGGTGGTCGCGGTGCGCGACACCATCGCCCAGCTCCAGGCCGCCACCGACAGCGCCAAGCGCGAGCTCGCGCGCGGCACGGTGGAAGACCTGCGCAAGCGGCTGGAGACCTACCGCGGCAGCCTGTCGCTGCTGCGCCGGCTGGTGCCGGAGCGGAACGAGGTCCCCAACCTGCTCGACGACATCTCCAGCCGGGGCAAGATCCGCGGCGTGACGCTGTCGCAGGTGGTGCCGATGCCGGTTGAAGCGGGTCCGGCGCCGTTCGACACCTACAAGTACAACATCGCGGTCATCGGGCGGTACGATCAGATCGGCCAGTTCCTCGCCGACGTGGCGAGCCTGCAGCGGATCATCGTGCCCTACGACCTGACCCTCGACCAGGCGACCACCAGCTCCGCCAAAGCGCTGGGTGACACCAGCGGCTCGCTGCTGGAGGCGAAGTTCCAGGTCCGTACGTTCGTCAAGTCTTCCACTCCGGAGGGACAGGCCAGTGGCTCGTAACGCTCTGCTCGGGTTCGCCCTGCTCGCCGCTCTGGCCGGCTGCTCGCCGTCCGGAGACGAGGCGGAAGGCCAGGCGGCCGAGGCGCAGTTGGCCGCGCTGCGAGCCCACAACGACAGTCTCCGGCAGGCCCGAGAGGCGGCACCGCCCGCCCCCGCGGCGGCCGATTCCGGAGCCAGCAGCACGCTCGCCGCCACGGCGGCGGGAACCGACAGCACCGGCAGCGACAGCGTGACCGTCGCCGAAGCCGCGCTGGCCGATTCGGTCCAGAAGGCCCGTGAAATCGAGGTGATGCGCGAGACCTTCGCGTACGCCGGCGGCACCCGCGATCCGTTCTCTTCGCTGATCAACAGCTCGAAGACCGGACCCGAGATCGCCGACCTGGAACTCGTCGGGGTATATCAGGACCTCCGCAGCACTGACAACAGCGTTGTCATTCTGCGGGAAAAGGTCACCGCCAAGCGTCATAAGATGCGGGTCGGTGATCAGCTGGGACGCGCGAGACTGGTGCAGATCCGTCCGCGTGACGCCGTGTTCACCATTCGTGATTTCGGGTTTGAACGCCAGGAAACTCTCTCACTGCGGAAGCAGGAGGTCGAGACGCCATGACCGGATTGTATCGCAAGATCCTAAACGCTACTGCTCACTCGCTGCTGCTCGCGGCGGGTCTGACGGTGGCGGCCCCGGCCTGGGCTGAAGGCCCCGGCACCGGGGAGGTCACGGCGGTGAGCCTGGCTCCCTCTGCCGGCAAGGCAGAAGTGATGATCGCCGTCAAAGGCGCGGTGGACGTGCGCGACTTCGTCCTCGCCTCCCCCGACCGGCTGGTGCTCGACGTCGTCGGCGCCCGGTTGAGCGACGGCGCTCCGGCGCTGTACGACGGGGTGAAGCGTGGCGGCGTGCTCAACCTCCGCTACTCCCAGTTCCGGCCCGACGTCGTCCGGATCGTGATCGATCTCGACGGCCCCAAGGCCTACGAGGTCACCCGCCAGGGCGAGTCGATCAAGATCGCCTTCGGCGCCGACAAGGGCTTCCAGGCCTGGTCGTCGGTCGAGGCCCACGCCACCCTCGTCGCTGAGGAGCAGGCTGTGGTCGAGGCCCCGGTCGAGGCTCAGGCGCCCGAGGTCAAGCCCTCGGGTAAGTCCGCCCTGACCCGCGCCAACGTGGTTGGCCGCGGCGCTGCGGAGCCCCGGATCACCGTGACCTGGGACCGCGCCAGCGTGGCCGACGTGGTCGCCGGCTTCGCGGCCTTCAGCGGCCGCACCATCATCATCGGCAAGGACGTGAAGGGTGAAGTCACCGCCGAGGTGAAGAATCAGCCGTGGCCGATGGCCTTCCAGGCGATACTGGCGAGCCAGGGCCTGTCCGCCCAGGAGATGGCGGGCGGCATCATCCGGGTCGATGCCCCGGGCGTCCTCTCCGCGCTCGACTCGCTCGAGCCGCTGGAGACCAGCATCGTCCGGATCAACTACGCCCACGCCGGCACGCTGGAGAAGACGGTCGAGAGCATCCTGACCAAGGGCCGCGGCCGCGTGGTGGCCGACACCGGCTCCAACAGCCTCATCATCACCGACACCCGCAGCCGGGTGCAGAACGTTACCGAGTTCGTCCGCGGCCTCGACATCCGCACGCCGCAGCTCTCGATCCAGGCGAAGATCATCTTCGTGGATCGGACCGACATCGAGGAGCTGGGCATCAAGTACGACCTGGGCGACCGCAACCAGTTCTTCAACAAGCTGGTGCAGCGGCGGGACCCGTCCACCGGCGAGGCCTTTGGCCGCAACATCAACGTCATCAACCTGGGTGGCAATTCCGTCTCGGCGGTCGGCAACGCGGACGCCACGATCACCGGCTCGGCGCTGGACCTGATCTACTCGACCAGCATCGGGGGCTTCTCGCTCACCACGTTCCTGAGCGCGCTCGAGACGTCCCAGCTCGCCGACATCCAGGCCGAGCCGGTCATCTCGACCCTCGACAACCGCCAGGCCGACATCCTCGTCGGTCAGGAGACGCCGGTCCGCGTCATCGACGCCTCGGGCAACAGCAGCGGCAGCGATGCGCCTCGCGCGAACGTACAGTTCAAGGAGACCGGTATCCGTCTCACGGTCACGCCGCACGTGACCAACAATCGGCAGATCCTGATGAATCTGCACACCGAGCGCTCCGCGATTCAGATCCTCCCGGAGGCCGACCTCGGGTACGTGTTCGCCAAGCAGAAGGCGGACAACCAGCTCCTCGTGAACGACGGCGAGACCGCGGTTATCGGCGGCCTGACCGTCACCGAGGTGGAGAAGAACCGCAGCGGCATCCCCCTGCTCTCCGGGCTGCCGATCGTGGGCAAGCTCTTCAGCTTCAGCAAAGAGCGGGAAAGCCGGCGCGACCTCATCATCCTGGTGACGCCGCGGATCACGGACGACGGGGCGTCGGAGTAAGACGCGCGCAGTCGGGCAGACGCAGTCGGACAGCCAAACGGCGGAACGGGGTAGCGTTCCGCCGTTCGGCATTTCACTTTCCGGCGGAGTGGGACTGCTGCCCGCCCACCCGTCTGCCCCTCCGTTTCGGAGTTCCCATGCACCTGCGCTTCACCACCGCCGGCGAGTCCCACGGGAAGGCCTTCGTCACCATCGTCGAGGGCCTTCCCGCCGGGCTTCCGGTGTCGGCCGAGGCGGTGGACCGCGACCTCGGCCGCCGGATGCAGGGCTACGGGCGGGGCGCCCGGATGAAGATCGAGCGCGACCGGATCGAATGGCTCTCCGGCGTGCGCGCCGGCGAGACCCTCGGCTCGCCGGTCGCGATGCTGATCGCCAACCGCGACTGGGCCAACTGGGAAGACGTCATGGCGCATGAGGCCGCCGAGCCGGGCGAGCTGCGCCGGCGGCGGGTCTCCCGGCCCCGGCCGGGCCACGCCGACCTGGCCGGCGTCCTCAAGTACGACCGGCTCGACGCCCGCGACATCCTGGAGCGCGCCAGTGCCCGCGAGACCGCGGCGCGCGTGGCCGCCGGCGCCCTGGCCAAGCGGCTGCTGGGCGAGTTCGGGGTCGAGATCGGGAGCCACGTCATCTCGCTCGGCGGGGTCGTAGGCGCCCGGCCCGACCCGCTGCCCGAGCCGCTGAACGACGCCGCCGACCAATCCGAGATCCGGATGCTCGACCGGTCCGTCGAGCCCCAGGTGGTCCGCCGGATCGACGATGCCAAGAAGGCCGGGGACACCCTTGGCGGCGAAGTCGAAGTCATCGCCCGCGGCGTAGTCGTGGGCCTCGGCAGCCACGTAAGCTGGGACCGCAAGCTCGACGGACGGCTGGCCGGCCTCCTCATGTCCATTCCGGCCGTCAAAGGCGTGGAGATCGGAATGGGCTTCGAGGCGGCGCGCCGGCCCGGGTCGCAGGTGCACGATCCGATAGGCGGGGCGGACGGACAGGCAGGGGGGCCACCGACCGCAGGCGATCGGCGAGGAGGGTTTATCAGGGCGAGCAACAATGCCGGGGGACTCGAGGGCGGAATCACCACCGGAGAACCGGTCGTGGCGCGAGTCGCCATGAAGCCGATCTCCACCCTGATGTCGCCGCTGCCGACCGTCGAGCTCACCACCGGCGGACCGGCCCAGGCCCAGAGCGAGCGGTCCGATGTCACCGCCGTTCCGGCGCTCGGGGTGATCGCCGAGGCGATGGTCGCGATCGCGCTGGCCGACGCGATGCTGGAAAAGTTCGGCGGCGACTCCCTGGCGGAAATGCGGCGCAACTACCAGGCGTACCTCGACTCCTTGGGGTCGCGCTGGGTGGAGCACCGCTCCGAGGCGGAAACCCGCTGATGCCGCGCCACCTCCTGCTCGTCGGACTTCCCGGGTCCGGGAAAAGCACGGTCGGCCACCAGGTGGCCGAACAGCTCGGCGCGCCCCTGTTCGACATCGACCTGCTGCTGGTTCGGGAGATGGGCATGCCCGTGAACCAGATCTTCGGCATGGTGGGCGAGCAGCGGTTCCGGGAGATGGAGCAGAAGGCGGTGCTGGCCGCGGTGGAGGCGCTGGAGCCCGCCGTGATCGTGCCAGGGGGCGGCTGGGCCGCCCAGCCCGGTCACATGCACGACGCCCGCGCCTTCGCCCTCCTGGTCTATCTGCGCTGCCTGCCCAGCACCGCCGCCAAACGGGTGGAGCAGGGAGAGGTTCGCCCGGTTCTGGAGGGGTCGGATCCGGTCGAGCGAATGCGGAATCTGCTCGACTTCCGGGAACCGTTTTACAAGCTCGCTGATTTTGAAGTGGCCGCGGAACGAGGCGTGGACCAAGTCGCGGCCGGGGTGGTGGAGTTGGCCAAGACCCACGGCGGCTGGTAATTCCAAACCGCCAAGTTACTGAGCTGTAGGGATTTACGATTGCCAGCCTTGCGTCAGCCCACCGCTGCCCCTTTTTTGGGGTTCCCGAAATTGACCACCCGGTGAGACCGGAGATTACACTCCAGACATGGCAACTCGAGCGAAACGAGCGGTAAAGAAGGCCGAAATTCCCAAGCCGGCCAAGGACGGCGCCAAGGGAGCAAAGGCCGCCACGGGCGGCGCCAAGGCGTCGCGCCCGAAGGCTTCCCGCACCCGGAGCCAGACTTCGGCCGGGCCGGGGCGAGGTGCGCTCGTGATCGTCGAGTCTCCCACCAAGGCCAAGACCATCGGGAAGTATCTGGGCTCAGGGTACGACGTGAAGGCGACCGTCGGCCACCTGCGCGACCTCCCGACCCGGGAGCTGGGCGTCGATGTGGAGCGGGGGTTCGAGCCCAAGTACGTCACCATTAAAGGAAAGACAAAGACCCTCTCGGAGCTGAAGAAGGCGGCCAAGGTCGCTTCCACGATCTACCTCGCCACCGACCCGGACCGCGAAGGCGAAGCCATCGCCTGGCACGTCGCGAACCAGATCGACTCCAAGGCCCCGGTCCACCGGGTGCTGTTCGAAGAGATCACCCGGGACGCGGTGCTCGCGGCGATGGAGGCCCCGGGCAAGATCGACGACCGGAAGGTGGATGCCCAGCAGGCCCGCCGGATTCTCGACCGGCTGGTCGGCTACAAGGCCAGCCCGATCCTCTGGCGCACCATCAAGACGGGGCTGTCGGCCGGCCGGGTCCAGACCGTGGCGCTGCGCCTGCTGGTGGAGCGGGAGCGGGAGATCCGCGCCTTCAAGCCGCAGGAGTACTGGACCATCGAGGCGCTGTGCGAAGGCAAGGGACAGACCTTCGAGGCCTCGCTGGTGAAGGTGGATGGCCACAAGCCGCAGCTGGTCACCGAGGCCGATGCCAAGGCCGTGGTCGACGCGGTGCGGACCCTGCCGTTCGTCGTCACCAAGGTCGAGCAGCGCCGCCGGAACAAGCGGCCCGGGGCGCCGTTCACCACCAGCACGCTTCAGCAGGAGGCGGCCAAGAAGCTGGGCTTCTCCTCCCGGCGCACCATGCGCGCGGCCCAGGACCTCTACGAGGGCATCGACGTAGGCGAAGAGGGGCCGGCCGGCCTCATCACCTACATGCGGACCGACTCGGTGCGGGTCGCCGATACCGCGGTCGCCGCGGTTCGCGAGCTGATCGGGGAGCGCTACGGCAAGCCTTACCTCCCGGAGCAGCCCAACAGCTACAGCGACAAGAAGAACGCCCGGGTGCAGGGCGCCCACGAGGCGATCCGCCCGACCGACGTGCGCCGGCACCCGGACGACGTCCAGCGCTACCTCGAGCCCGACCAATTCCGGCTGTACCAGCTCATCTGGCAGCGCTTCGTCGCGTCCCAGATGACTCCGGCGCTCTACGACATGACGGTGGTGGAGTTCGATCTCGGCCGCTACCTGTTCCGGGCCACCGGATCGGTCATGATCTTCGACGGGTACCACGTCCTGTACACCGAGGGACGGGAGAAGGAGGAGGGCCGCCAGGTCGAAGACCTGCCCCCGATTCCGCCGCTGGTGCAGGGAGATCGGGCCGAGGTGAAGGAGATCACTCCGTCCCAGCACTTCACCGAGCCCCCGCCGCGGTTCTCCGAGGCCAGCCTGGTGAAGGAGCTGGAGCGCCTCGGCATCGGCCGGCCTTCCACCTACAGCGCCATCATCTCCACCCTGACTGCGCGGGAGTACGTGAAGGTGGAACAGCGCCGGTTCTTCCCCACCGAGCTGGGCGAGCTGGTCGAGAAGATCATGGTGGCCAAGTTTCCCGAGATCTTCAACGTCGAGTTCACCTCCGGCATGGAGAACGAGCTCGACCGGATCGAGGACGGGGAGCTGGGCTGGCAGCGGGTCCTGGAGGACTTCTACGGGCCGTTCACCAAGGCGCTCGATGCCGTCGATATGACCGCGCTCGTCGCCGACGCGCACGGTCTCGATACCGCGGAGCTGGCCAAGGAGCGCTGCCCCAAGTGCGGCTCGCCGATCGAGCTCAAGACCGGGCGCTTCGGGCCCTACCTGGCCTGCGTCAAGTACAAGGACACCTGCGACTACGTGAAGTCGCTGCGCAAGGCCCGAGCGCCCGACCGGCCGACCGACGAGAAGTGCCACCTCTGCAGCTCGCCGATGGTGATCAAGACCGGCCGCTTCGGAGAGTTCCTCGCCTGCACCACCTATCCGGCGTGCAAGGGCACCCGGGCCATCCCGCTCGGCATGAAGTGCCCCAAGTGCCTCGAGGGCGACCTTGCGGAGCGGCGCACGAAGCGGGGCAAGTCGTTCTGGGGCTGCGTCCGGTATCCGGCGTGCGATTTCTCCACCTGGAACCGCCCCGTGGCCGAGACCTGCCCGCAGTGCGGCTGGGTCGGGATGGAGAAGAAGGTGAACAAGGCCGAGGGGGAGACCCGGACCTGCCTCAAGTGCAAGCACAAGATCGTTCTCGCCGAGCCCGAGGAGGTGGCGCTGGCGTGAACGCCACCGTCGTCGGCGGCGGCCTCGCCGGCTCGGAGGCGGCCTGGGCGCTCGCCGAGCGTGGCGTTCGAGTGACGTTGTACGAAATGCGGCCGGTGGTGCCCACCCCGGCGCACCGCACCGATCGTCTCGCCGAGCTGGTCTGCAGCAACACCTTCAAGTCGGTGGATCTCACCAACGCTCATGGTCTGCTCAAGGCGGAGCTGCGTGCCCTGGGCAGTCTCCTGCTCCCCTGCGCCGATGAGGCGCGGGTGCCGGGCGGAACCGCGCTCGCAGTGGATCGCGAGCTTTTCTCCCGCGCCGTACAGGAGCGGGTGACCGGGCATCCCAACATCACGGTGGCTCGGGAGGAGATCGCGGAGCTGCCGGCGCCGGGTGTGATCGCGACCGGACCGCTGACCTCCCAGCGGCTGGCCGGCGCGATCTCGGCGCGGCTCGGCGTGGAAGCGCTGGCGTTCTACGACGCGATCGCGCCGGTGCTCGCGGACGACTCGCTCGACCGCGAGCACCTGTACGCCCTCTCCCGCTACGGCAAGGGCGGCGGCGACGACTACCTCAACGTCCCGCTCGACCGCCAGGGGTACGAGGGATTTCTCGACGCCCTGATCGCCGCGGATCAACACCAGGGACATGACTTCGACCAGGTGCCGTATTTCGAGGGCTGCCTTCCGGTCGAGGAGATGGCCCGCCGAGGGCGGGAGACGCTGCGCTTCGGACCGATGAAGCCGGTCGGCCTCCCCGATCCGCGCAGCGGGCGCGAGCCCTACGCGGTGCTTCAGCTCCGGCGGGAGGACCGCGCCGGACAGATGTGGAACATGGTGGGATTCCAGACCCGGCTCCGGATCCCGGAGCAGCAGCGGGTGTTCCGGATGTTCCCCGGGCTGGGCCAGGCGGAGTTTCTGCGCTATGGGAGCATCCACCGGAACGCGTACCTCAACAGCCCCGCCACGCTCGGCCCCGCGCTGACGGCTCGTGACGACGACCGGCTCTTCTTCGCCGGGCAGCTCACCGGGGTCGAGGGCTATACCGAGTCGCTGGGCACCGGGTTGCTCGCGGGCATCAACCTGGCGCGGCGCCTGGGCGGCCTGCCGGCCACCGTTCCACCGCCGACAACGATGCTGGGGGCGCTCTACCGATACCTCCGCGAGGCCGATCCGAAGCATTTCCAGCCGATGAATGCCAACTTCGGATTGCTGGAGCCGTTGGAGTCAGCGGGGCAGCGGGGCGGCAGGGCAGCGGGGCAGGGCACCAAGACGCGCATCTCCAAGGACCAGAAGAAGTCGCTGCTGATTGAGAGGGCCCAAGCCGAGTTCGCTGCTTGGATGGCCGCTCTGTGAGCACTGCCCCGCGGCCCCGCCGCCCCGCGGCCCCGCCTCTGGTCCAGGAATTCCTCACCCACCTTGAGAAGGAACGCGACCAGTCCCCGCATACGGTGAAGGCCTACCGCCGCGACCTCGAGGCGTTCACCGAGTTCTGCGACCGCCACTACGGCGGTCGATGGAAGTGGGCCTCGGTCGATCGGCTCGGCATGCGTGGCTTCCTTGGCGAGCTGGAACGCCGCGGGCTTTCCAAGCGCAGCGCCGCCCGGTCCCTCTCGGCGGTGCGGAGCTTCTATCGCTATCTCCAGGTTCATCACGGCGTCGGCAATGCCGCCGCCCGCGCGGCGAAGGTCCCCAAGATCGACAAGCGCCTCCCTACGTTCCTCGACCGGCCGCACACCGAGCGGCTCTTCCAGTGGGCGGAGGGTCGCGCGGCCGGCGATGAGTTCGGTCCCACGCGCGATCTCGCCATCCTCGAGTTGTTCTACTCCACCGGCATCCGGTTGTCGGAGCTGAGCGGCATGAACCTGGAGGACCTCGACCTGCTCTCCGATCAGGCCAAGGTCCGGGGGAAGGGGCGCAAGGAGAGGCTGGTGCCAGTGGGCTCGCGGGCCTCGCTCGCCCTGCGGCGCTATCTTAACCACCGGGAAGCGCTGATCGCCCAGGTCGGTGGCGATCGCCGGGCCGTGTTCGTGACCCGTCGCGGGCGTCGCCTCGCGCCCCGCGCGATCCAGCGGCTGGTGCACGTGATGTTCGATGCTGTCGGCGGAGACGGACTGCGGGTCCACTCCCTCCGGCACACCTTCGCCACCCACATGCTGGATGCGGGCGCGGACCTCCGGGCGGTGCAGGAGCTGCTCGGCCACGCCTCGCTGAGCACGACCCAGATCTATACGCACACCAGCGTGGAGCGGCTGAAAAAAGTGTATCAGCAGGCGCATCCTCGAGCCTGAACAGCACGAAAGCGAAAGGTCCCGAACTCTGGAGCGCATGCACATTTTTCACGGCACCACCATTCTGGCTGTCCGAAAGGACGGCCGGGTCGCCCTCGGCGGGGACGGCCAGGTCAGCATCGGCGACACCGTCGTCAAGTCGAACGCGACCAAGGTCCGCACCTTGAAGGGCGGCAAGGTCCTGGCCGGCTTCGCCGGTTCGGTCGCCGACGCGCTGACCCTCTACGAGAAGTTCGAGGAGAAGCTCGACCGCTACCCCGGGAATCTGCCCCGGGCGGCGGTGGAGCTGGCCAAGGACTGGCGCAGCGACCGGGTGCTTCGGCGGCTGGAGGCCCTGCTGGTGGTGGCCGACCTGGATCACAGCTTCCTGCTGAGCGGCTCCGGCGAGCTGATCGAGCCCGATGACGGCATTGTCGGCGTCGGCTCCGGCGGCAACTTCGCCCTCGCCGCCGCCCGCGCCCTGCTCCCGGAACCCGACCGCAGCGCCCGCGAGATCGTGCAGCGCTCCCTCGAGATCGCCGCCGATATCTGCGTGTTCACCAATCGGCAGATTGCCATTCTGGAGCTCCCGGAGAGAAAGGCGTGACCACCACCCCCGTGGCTACCCCCGAGACGGAGGCCACACCTCCGCCCTGGCTCGAGGAGATGCCGCCGCGGCAGATCGTCTCCGAGCTCGACCGCTACATCGTGGGGCAGGATGCGGCCAAGAAGGCCGTCGCGATCGCCGTGCGCAACCGCTGGCGCCGGGCGCAGGCCCCCGACGACATCCGCGACGAGATCACGCCCTACAACATCATCATGATCGGGCCGACCGGGGTGGGGAAAACCGAGGTGGCGAGGCGGCTCGCCCGGTTGGCCGGAGCGCCGTTCATCAAGGTCGAGGCCTCCAAGTTCACCGAAGTCGGCTATGTGGGCCGCGACGCCGAGTCCATGGTGCGAGACCTGGTCGATGCCGCGATCAACATGGTTCGGACCGAGCGAGAGGATGAGGTCTATCCCCAGGCCGAACAGCGGGCCGACGAGCGGGTGCTGGATCTGCTGTTGCCTCCGGTCCCGGCGCCGGTGCGGCCAGGCGGGCGGGCCGACGGGCAGGCGGCCGCGGCCGCCGGCGAAGGTGTGGCGTCGATTTTCGTGGTGGGCTCGGGTGGGCAGGCGAAAGAGGAGAAGGCGGAGGCCGCCGAAGACGAGCGCCGGGGCCGGTCGCGGGAGAAGCTGCGGCAGATGCTGCTCGATGGGAACCTCGACGACCGCGAGGTGGAGATCGAGGTCACGCCGCAGAGCTTCCCGATGATGGAGCTGATTCAGCCGCCCCAGGGCATGGAAGGCGCGGATATCAACTTCACCGAGATGCTCCAGGACATGCTCCCACGCCGGAAGAAGCGCCGGTCGGTGAAGGTGCCCGAGGCGCGCCGGGTGCTGGTCGATGAGGAGCTCAAGAAGCTGGTGGACATGGATGACGTGGTGAACGAGGCGCTCGACCGGGTCGAGAACCACGGCATCATCTTCATCGACGAGATCGACAAGATCGCGGGCGAGCGAGGCCACACCGGCGGCCCCGACGTGTCCCGAGAGGGGGTGCAGCGCGATCTGCTCCCGATCGTGGAAGGGTCCACCATTCAGACCCGCTACGGCTACGTGCGGAGCGACCACATTCTCTTCATTGCGGCCGGCGCTTTTAACGTCTCGAAGCCGTCCGACCTGATCCCCGAGCTCCAGGGCCGGTTCCCCATCCGGGTCGAGCTCCAGCCGCTCACCGAGCAGGACTTCGTCCGGATCATGACCGAGCCGGAAAACGCCCTCACCAGGCAGTATCAGGCGCTGGTCGCCGCGGAGGGTGCGGAGCTGGAGTTCACGCCCGAGGGCATCGCCGAGGTGGCTCGCGTGGCGTTCATGGCGAACGACCGGATGGAGAACATCGGCGCGCGGCGGCTGCACACGGTGATGGCCGCGCTGATGGAGGACGTGCTCTTCGAGCTGCCGGAGCTTCCCGAGAAGCGGATTCGCTTCGATGCGCCCGAGGTCAAGGAGCGGCTGGCCCGGATCGTGAACGACGACGACCTGCGGCGGTATATCCTCTAAGGCGCCGGACGCAGCGCTTCGACGCCGCCCTTCATCACCCACCGCACCCGCTGTACCGCGGTGGGATCCTCCAGCGGGTTCCCCTCCACCGCGATGAGATCGGCCACCTTGCCCGCCGCGATCGTACCGCGGTCGGTCAGGCCGAGCAGCTCCGCCGACCCCATGGTCCCGGCGCGGATCGCGTCGGCGGGCGTCATGCCCCGGTTGACCATCGCCGCGACCTCGCGGCCGTTCTGCCCGTGCGGCAGCACTCCGGCATCGGTCCCCAGGGCGATCTTCACCCCGGCCTGGATGGCCCGGCGCAAGCTCTCCTTCGCCACCGAAGCGATGGAGCGCCGCTTCGCCAGGATGGCCGGAGGAAGGTCCGGGAGCTCGATGTCGCGCAGCGTGGTGGTGGGCACCAGCCAGGTCCCGCGCTCCTTCATCAGCGCGAGCGCTTCGTCCGTGAGCATCGAGCCGTGCTCGATCGAATTCACGCCGGCGGAGACCGCCGCCACGATGCCCTCCGGCCCGTGTCCGTGGGCCGCCACCCGCAGGCCGTGCCGTTCCGCCTCCTCGACAGCCGCGACCATCTCGGCGTCGGAGAGCTGCTGCGCGCCGACCGTCGCGTCGTGGGAGAGCACGCCCGCCGTGGCGCAGAGCTTGATGACCTTGGCGCCGTACTTGGCCTGGTTCCGCACCGCCGCGGTGACCTGGTCGGGGCCGTCGGCCACGCCCTCCTCGACGGTGCGCCGCAGCACCCCGGGCGCCCAACCCGTTTCGTCGCAGTGGCCGCCGGTGATGCCGATCGCGTGGCCGGCGGGAATCATCATGGGGCCCGGCACCCAGCCGGCGTCGATGGCGCGCATGAGGGCCACATCGGCGAACGCCGACCCGCCGAGATCGCGGACCGTGGTGAACCCCGCCTGGAGCGTGATGGCCGCGTTGCGCGCCCCGCGCATCGCGCGGTCGCCGGGAGTCTCCTCGGCGGCCCGCAGCTCCCAGCCCTTGTCGTAGTCGCCGGTCAGGTGGGTGTGGGCGTCGATCAGGCCCGGAAGCAGGGTGAGATCGCCCAGGTCGATCGCCCGCGCGCCGGCGGGGATCCCCGAGTTGCCGGCGGAGCGGATCCGGCCGCTATCCACCACGACGACACCGGGACTCACCACCGTGCCCTTCTCGACATCGATCATCCGGGCGGCCCGGATCACGACCGGCCCGGCCGCTACCGAATCGCGGGAGAGGTCCTGCACGGCGCCGCCCTTCATGACGAAGGCGATCCGCTCCATCGCGCCGATGTCCTTCAGCGGATCGCCCCGGACCGCGACCAGGTCGGCCAGCTTCCCCCGGGCGATCACCCCGCGGTCATCCACCCTGAGCGCCTGCGCGGCGTAGACGGTGGCGCCGCGAATCGCCTCCAGCGCCGACTGTCCCAGCCGGACTCGGATCGCGAACTCGCGCGCGTTTTCCCCGTGGGTGTAGACGCTCGCGTCGGTGCCGAACGCGATCCTCACCCCGGAGCGGACGGCCAGCCGGAAGCTCTGGTCCATCAGCGGCGTGACCTGATCCATCTTGGCGCGGATCGGCGGCGGCAGGAGGTCGCGGCGGATGGCCTCGCGCAGGTAGAGCGTCGGCACCAGCCAGGTGCCGCGGTCCTTCATCGCGGCGAGGACCTGCGGCGTCAGGATGGAGCCGTGCTCGATGGTGGAGACCCCGGCCCGCACCGCCGCCAGAATTCCCTCGCTCCCGTGCGCATGCGCCGCCACCGCGATGCCGTGCCGGCTCGCTTCCCGCACCGCGGCCCGCAGCTCGTCGTCGTCCATCTGCTGCGCGCCGACGCTGCCCTCGAACGACAGCACGCCGGCGGTCGCGCAGAGCTTGATGACTTTGGCGCCGTGCTTGATCTGGTAGCGCACCGCTCGGGTCACCGCTTCGGGCCCATCGGCCACGCCGGTCTCCGGACCCTGTTCCACCACGCCGGGCGCCCAGCCGGTCGCGTCGCAGTGCCCGCCGGTGATGCCGACCGCGTGGCCCGAGGGGACGATCCGCGGGCCGGGGACGAACCCGGCATCGACCGCCCGCATCAGCGCCACGTCGGAGAATCCCCCCGCGCCCACGTCGCGCACGGTGGTGAAGCCGGCCCGGATCGTGGTGCGCGCGTTCTTCGCTCCCCGCAACGCCCAGCTCGCCGGGGTGCCCCGCACCGGTTCCGCCAGCCACTCGGCAGATGACAGATCGTTGGTGAGGTGGGTGTGCAGGTCGATCAGCCCCGGCAGCAGGGTCACGTCGCCCAGGTCCAGCGTGCGCGCTCCCGGGGGCAGAGCGCCACCGACGTCCGCGATTCTGTCGCCCTTCACGATCACGGAGGCCGGCGCCACGATGCGGCCGGTCGATACGTCCAGCATGCGGGCGGCCCGGATCACGACCGGTTCCTGCGCCGCGAGCTGAAGGGGGAAAAGCAGGCCGGCGCCGAGGAGACGGCGAGAGAGAGAGGTCATGCCCGGATAACCTACATCCGCCGGGTTCGCTGGCCAGCCCGGCGGCCGCTTCGGCCTTCCATAGTCAGGAGGTGGCGACTACAATAGGCACGCCATGAGTACCCCGCGCCACTTTCTCGCCATTCCCGACCTCTCCCGCGCCGAGCTGCACTCCCTGTTCGATCTCGCCAGCCGCATGAAGCGGCCCGAGTACGGCGAGCGGCCGCTCGCGGGCAAGACGTTGGGGATGATCTTCGCCAAGAGCAGCACGCGGACCCGGGTATCCTTCGAGGTCGGCGCCTACCAGCTCGGTGGCCACGCGCTCTTCCTGTCGTCCCGGGACATTCAGCTGGGTCGGGGCGAGCCGATCCGCGACACCGCGCGAGTCCTCTCGCGCTATCTCGACGGCATCATGATCCGGACCTACGATCATGCCGACGTCGAGGAGCTGGCCCGCTTCGCCTCGATTCCGGTGATCAACGGCCTCACCGACCTGCTCCATCCCTGCCAGGTCCTCGCCGACCTGCTGACGATCCGGGAACACCTCGGCGGTTGGGACGGCAAGGCGGTGGCGTGGATCGGCGACGGGAACAACATGGCCAACAGCTGGATCAATGCCGCGGGCACGCTCGGATTCGAGCTGCGGCTGGCCTGTCCCGAGGGGTACGCCCCGAACCGCGAGATCCTCGAGCGGAACCAGACGCGCAGCCGGATCACCCTCACCACCGACCCGCGCGAGGCGGTCCGCGGAGCACACGTGGTGAATACCGACGTGTGGGCGTCGATGGGGCAGGAGGCGGAGCAGGAGGAGCGGGCCCGCGCCTTCCAGGGCTACCTGGTGGATGAGGCGCTGATGGAGCAGGCCGACAAGCGCGCCATCTTCCTGCACTGCCTCCCCGCCCACCGCGGCGAGGAAGTGACCGAAGCCGTCATCGAGGGGCCGCAATCGCGGGTCTGGGACCAGGCCGAGAACCGGCTCCACGTGCAGAAGGCCTTGATGGCCACGCTGATGGGCGACAAGACAACAGCGGGAAAAGTGAAAGGCCAACCATGACTTCAACGTCCGCGCTGCGCCGCACCCCGCTCTACGACCTCCACAAGGCCGCCGGCGCCAAGCTGGTGCCGTTCGCCGGATGGGAGATGCCGGTGCAGTACTCCGGCGGCATCCTCGCCGAGCACCACGCGGTGCGGACGGCGGCCGGCGTGTTCGATGTCTCCCACATGGGCGAGTTCGAGGTCACCGGCCCCGACCGCAACGCCTTCGTCAATCGGATCACCTGTAACGACGTCTCGGCGCTGGAAGCTGGCGGCGTGCAGTATTCCGCGATCCTGACGCCCGAGGGGACGTTCGTTGACGACTGTACCGTCTACCGCTTCGAAAACAAGCTCATGATCGTGGTCAACGCGGCGAACATCGCGCGCGCCTGGGAGCACATCGTCAAGCAGAAGGGCGGCGCCAACGTCCGGCTCAAGGACATCTCGGACGAAGTGGGTCTCATCGCACTCCAGGGCCCGAGCTCCCAGGCGCTGCTCCAGCCGCTCACCGACACCCGGCTGGACGACGTCGCCTACTACCACTTTACGGTCGGCCAGGTCGCCGGCGCCCAGTGCTTCATCTCCCGCACGGGCTACACGGGAGAGGATGGCTTCGAGCTCTACTGCCGCGATCGCGACACGGTGGCAATCTGGACCGCGCTCACCGGCGCGGGAGCGCAGCCGATCGGACTTGGCGCCCGTGATTCGCTTCGGCTGGAGATGGGCTACGCGCTCTACGGCAACGATATCGACGACACGATCACCCCGCTGGAGGCCGGCCTCGGCTGGATCGTGAAGCTGGACAAGGGTTCGCCGTTCACCGGCGACAAGGCGCTCGCCGCCCAGAAGCAGCGCGGCGTGACCCGCAAGCTGGTCGGCTTCCGGCTCGACGGCCGCGGCTTCCCCCGGCACGGGTACCCGGTCTATGCCCAGGGTCGCGACGTGGACGTGGTCCGCAGCGGGACCATGAGCCCCTCCCTGGGGCAGGCGATCGGCACTACCTACCTGCCCGCCGACGGCGCCAAGGTCGGCACCCGGTTCGAGGTGGAGTGCCGGGGGGAGAAGATCCCGGCCGAGGTGGTGAAGCGGCCATTCTACACCAAGGGCAGTGTGCGAAAAGCGTGAAGCGATGCGCCTCGCCATCCTCACCATCTCGGATTCTCGCAGCCTCGGCGGAGGGACTGATGCCTCGGGCGACGCGATCGCTGGCTGGGCGGCCGGCAAGGGATACGCCGTCGCCGAGCGGGCGCTGGTGCCCGACGAGACCGGCCGCATAGCCGCGGCCCTTGCCACCTGGGCCGATGCCGGCGCGGCCGATCTGATCCTCACCACCGGCGGCACCGGACTCTCGCCCCGCGACGTGACCCCCGAAGCCACCCGGGCCATCCTGGATAAGGAGGCGCCTGGTATCGCCGAGGCGCTGCGCGTCGCGGTGTATCCCCGATTCCCTCGCGCCGCGCTCTCCCGCGGGACCGCCGGGGTCCGGGGGCGTGCGCTGATCGTCAATCTCCCCGGGAGCCCGGGGGGAGTGAAGGATGGGCTGGCGGTGCTGGAGGGTCTGGTGGAGCACGCGGTCGAGCTGGTCAAGGGCGACCGCACCGGTCACGGCTGAGGTCCCGTTGCGCGCCACGGGTTGAACGGTAGGTTGAATGGGAATGAGGATCCTGCCGTGGTGTTTCCTCCTCCTCGCCTTGTCCTGGTCGCCGCTCCGGGCCCAGGCGCTGGAAGATCGCATCACCGATCTCTTCATCTTCGGCGAAGGCGACGAAGTCCTGTTCCTCGGCGGATCCGGCGCCGCGGAGAATCCCCAGATCCAGGTCCACGGCGATCACTTCGTTCCCGCCGCGGTCGGCGGCAACGCCACGATCATCTCCTTCCTCACCAACTCGATCGGCAGCAACGTCTCGAACCTGCCGGTCAGCGCCTCGAGCGGCGGCGAGACCTTTCGCTTCGAAGGCGCCACGCCGGTCCGCACCTCGATCTCGCCCGGCCCCATCTACGGCGAGCGGGCGCAGACCCTGGGCTCGGGCCGGCTCTTCGTGAGCCTCTCCCGCACCGGTCTCCACTACGAGACGCTGCGCGGCGTGCCGCTCGACGCGGTACCGCTGGTGTTCACTCACTCCAATGTCGATTTCCCCGGCTGCGACGCCATCTTCGATGGGGACTGCACCCGCTATGGAGTCCCGGAGTTCGAGAACGAGGTGATCGATTTCACCCTCGGTCTCGACGTGAACGTGGATGTGACCGCCTTCGCGCTGACCTACGGCATCAACGACCGGATCGATCTCGGCATCGTGCTTCCGGTGGTGAAGACGTCGCTGCAAGGGACCAGCACCGCCACCATCATTCCGTTCGGGTCCTCCGGCACGCCGCCGCATTTCTTCGCCGGGACCGAGGACGATCCGATCCTCACCGCGAGCCGGTTCGTGGAGGGCTCGTCGTCCGGGTTGGGCGACGTGTCGGCCAGGATCAAGGTGAACGTGCGGGAGGCGTCGCCCGTGTCCCTCGCGCTGCTGGCGGAGGGCCGCTTCCCGACCGGAAGCGAGGAGGATCTGCGGGGGTCGGGCGCCGTGTCGCTGCGCGGGCTGGGAATCGTGTCGGCCCGGCTGGGCGACTTCTCACCCCACGCCAATGTCGGATATCAGTACCGGGGCCGGGAGCTCGATCCCGACGTCTTTCTCCTCACCGCCGGCTTCGATCAACTCCTGAGCCCGTGGGCCACGATGGCGGCCGACCTGATCACCGAGTTCCCGGTCGGGACCAGCGAGATCCCGGTGCCGGGCACCGTCACGATCGAAGAGCCGTTCCGGCGATCCATCCGGACGTCGTCCATCCCCGACCGGAGAGATGACATCATCAACGCGTCGCTGGGCCTCAAGCTGACCATCCCTCGCGCCGTGACCTTCGTCGCCAACGGCGCCTTCCCGCTCAATCGTGGAGGGATGCGGCCCGACGTGCTCTGGACGGTGGGGGCGGAGTACACCTTCTGACGGCGGTCAGCGCAGCGACGTGATCCGCCACTGACCGCCCTCCCGGCGAAGCGAAGCGCGGAAGGTGACCGGCTCCCGCTGGTTCCGGTGAGTGCTCGGGTTGGTGAACAGATAGACACCTGCCAGTCCTGCTTCGGCCGCATCCCCGGTCACCTTCAGCTCCCTCACCTCCAGCTCCACCTTGATGTCGGTCACCCCGCGAAAGAATTCCTCCCACTCGCGGGCCTGCTCGGGTTGCAGGCCGGGATAGGTTCGGCGGATCGCATCGAGACTCCGCGCCTCGATCGCGCGGCCGTACTCATCGAACAGGGCCCGGATCTGCGGCGCCGGATCCGGAGCCGCCGGCGGGACGGTGTCCCGGCGGAGCGCGGGGACGGGCGGCGGCACCGGGGCCGCAGCCGGGGGCCGCGGTGCGGCCCGCCGGGCATCCGCCGCGGCCTGCGACCAGAGCGTGGCGGCGGTGGATAGCTCGGCCGCCGCCTCCGCGGTGCGCCGGCGTAGGGTCAGGAGATCCGCCCGGGCGACGCTGGAGTCGCCGCGCGCCATGACGGTCTCGTCCACCCCGGCGGCGCGGGCGCGGCCCCTCGCGCTGTCGGCCACCGAACGTAGCCGGGCGAGCAGAACCGAGTCTTCGGGGGTCGGTCGCGTCGGCCGCGCGCTCGGCGCCTGCGGCTCGGGGCGGCGGACGCGCTCGACGGGCGCGCTTACCTCCGGCGGCGCCGGCTCGGGCGCCGGTTTGACCGTGGAGTCCACGACGACCGGGGCCGGCGGTGCCGGCCCGGCTGGCGGAGTCGCGCGAGCGACCGCCGCGACCGTGTCAGCGACGTTGGCCCCGGGCTCGGTGCCGCGCCTAGACCAGACCAGCAGCGCCACCGCTCCGAGGGCGACCGCCGCGGCGAGCCGGGGTCCGTAGCGCCGGGCGGCGTCGTGGAGCGGGGCACCGCTCCGGCGGATAGCGGCGATCGGCACGGTGCCGCCGGTCGGCGTGGTCAGGGTGTCCAGCGCGTTGATGATCTCGGTTGCCGACTGCGGCCGGTCGGCCGGCCGCTTCTCCAGGCACCTCATGATGATGTGGCCCAGCAGGGGCGGGATGCCGGGGCGTCGAGTCGTGATCGGGACCGGGGCCGTGGCGAGGTGGGCGCCCAGGACGGCGTGGGGGGAGGGACCGGTGAACGGCGGATCGCCGGTCAGCATCTCATACGCCGTCACCCCGAAGGCGTAGAGATCCACCCGGTGGTCCATCCCTGGATCCGCGGTCCCTTGCTCGGGGGCCATGTAGTGCGGGGTCCCGAGCGTCACGCCCAGCGAGGTGAGTCCCGGGTGGCCGGCGGCGGGGTTGTAGGCGGTCGAGGCGGTCACCGCCTTGGCGACACCGAAGTCGGTGACGACCGCGATCCCGTGCGAGAGGAGCACGTTGTCGGGCTTGATGTCCCGGTGGACCACGCCCTGCTCGTGGGCGTACGCCAGGGCGGAGGCGACGTCGCGGAGGACCCGAACCGCTTGGGGGACCGGCAACTCGCGCTCGCGGATGATGCGGGCCCGGAGAGACTCCCCCTCCACATAGGGCATGGTGAAGTAGGGGAGCCCGCCCGATTCGCCGGCCGAGAGGAGCGGAACGATATGGGGGTGCTGGAGCTGGGCGGCCAGGTAGATCTCGCGGCGGAACCGCTCGACGCTCACCCCAGCCGCCAGGTCGGGCAGGAGCACCTTGACCACGACCTTCCGCTGAAGCGCCGTCTCCACCGCCACGAACACGCGTGACATCCCGCCGCCGCCGAGCTCGCGCTCGATGCGGTACACCTCCCCCAGCGACCGTTGCAACTGCTCCTGGAAGTCGAGGGTCACGGCAGACAATGTAGCACCTCCGCCCGGGGGCGGGGCCCAGGGAAAGGCGTGGAAGGTGAAGAGGGAAAACGCTTTTCCGGGACCCAGCTCTCCTTTCACGCATTGCGCGATTCGGTTTGATTTCCGGCCATGCCGTCCCAGATCCTCATCACCATGGACGACCTCGAGACCGCCGTGCCGCTCAACGCCGCGCTGGAGGCCGCGGGCTTCTCGACCGCGATGTTCTCCTCGCTCGATGACGCCCGGGGCGCGGTGCGCCGGGAGAATCCCGACCTGGTGGTGCTGACCGGCGGGGTGCACGACCCCCATGCGGTGCAGCTGGCGGCGCTCGCCCGCGATGGGGAGATCTCGACCCTCGCGCTCCTGGAGCCGACCGACTCCGAGCGGACCGAACGGGTCGAGCGCCTCGGCGTCACCGAGACGATGATGAAGCCGGCCCGTCCGGACGAGATCGTGGAGACCGCCCGCCGCCTGATCGAGCGGCGCCGGCTTCAGGAGCGCACCGGGATCATCGGCGAAAGCGCCGCGATTCAGGAAGTCCTGGTCAAAATCGAGCAGATGGCGCCGGTCTCCAGCACCGTGCTGATCCAGGGCGAGAGCGGCACCGGCAAGGAATTGGTAGCCAAGGCGTTACACGACCTGTCGCCACGGCGGGGACAGCCCTTCATCGCGGTCAACTGCGCGGCGCTGCCGGAGACCTTGCTGGAGTCGGAGCTGTTCGGCCATGAGAAGGGCTCGTTCACCGGGGCCGCGGAGCGCCGGCTGGGCCGGTTCGAGCTGGCCGACGGAGGGACGATCTTCCTGGACGAGATCGGTGAGATCGCGCCGGCCACCCAGGTCAAGCTGCTGCGGGTGCTGGAGAGCAGGACCTTCTTCCGGGTGGGGGGCGTCCAGCCGATCAAGGTCAGCGTCCGGGTCATCGCGGCGACCAACCGGGCCCTTCGGGAAGCGGTTTCCCTGGGCGAGTTCCGGGACGACCTCTACTACCGGCTGAACGTCCTCAACGTCTATCTCGCTCCCCTGCGGGAGCGGCGGGACGACATCCCCCTCCTGGTCCGCCGGTTCATCCGCGAGCTCGCCAAAGCGCACGACCGCACGTTCCGGGGGATCACGCCCGAGGCGATGCAGCGCCTGGTGAGCGCGCCCTGGCCGGGGAACGTGCGCCAGCTGCGGAACCTGATCGAGAGCATGGTGGTCCTGGCCCCGGGGGCGGAGATCCGGGCCAGCGACATCCCGGCGGACGTCCTGGAGGGTCCCAGGACTTTTCTGCCGGTGCGGGTGGGGTCGCTGACGCACGGCGGGGGGGCCGGCGGGCAGGAGCTGGAGTTCATCCTCCGCAGCCTGGTCGAGCTGAAGCTCCAGGTGGAGGAGCTCCGCCGGCGGCTGGACAGCCAGCCCCAGCGGGTCCAGGTCATTGAGCTGGGCGACCATGCGACGGTCGCGGACGTGTTGCCGGATGGCGACAATGATGGGGACCAACCTGTCGTTTATCGCCCCGGGATGACCATGGCCGAAGTGGAACGGGCGGCCATCGAAGCCGCCCTTCGGGAGTACCGGGGGAACCGGCGCAAGGCCGCGGAAATCTTGGGGATAGGAGAGCGGACCCTGTACCGAAAGATCAAAGCTTATCGGCTGGAATAGCTTAGCTGTCTAGGACAACAGCGGCACCATGGCTAAGTTCTACTGTATCATTGTTTTGCACCTACCGAGCTATTGACAGTCGCCTGACTGGCCGTCAAATTGCGAAGGTCTTACCTGACTCCCCCTGGTTAGGGTACCCTTGAATTTCGCGATCGACGCCGAGCTCTGTGTCGCTTGCTTGGCATGCGTGCGCGTCTGCCCCACCGATGCCATTGCGGTGGCGGGCGACGAGCCGCTGCTGCTGCAGGTGGTCGACGAAGCGTGCATCCGGTGTGGCCAGTGCCTCCCGGCCTGTCCGCATAGCGCGGTCAAGGTAAATGGCGAAATCGGCAAGGCTCTCGCCATTGCGTCGCAGGGCGACGGGATCCTGATCCTGAGCCCGGAGTCCGTCGCCCACTTCTATCCGGCGACGCCCGAGCAGCTGATCAACGCCTGCTACGGGGCCGGATTCCGGGCGGTCACCCGGGGCGTGATCGGCGACGAACTCGTTGCGGCAGAATATCTTAAGCTGTTGGAAGAAGAGCCGTGGGGAACCCTGATCCGCTCCACCGATCCGGTGGTGGTGGAGACGGTGAGGACTCAGTATCCGGAGCTGGTGCCCTACCTGGCGCCGGTGACGCTGCCCGCGGTGGCCGAGGCGCGATATCTGCGAGCGCTGTACCGCACCGGACTACGCATCGCCTACGCGGGCATCTGCCCACCGGTGGAGGCTGGTGATCTGGACGCGGCGATCACCTTCGGCGACCTGGAGCAGTTGTTCCGGATTCGCGGGGTGAACCCGCTGACCCAGCCGACGTTCTTCGAGCGAGTGCCGGAGGAGCGGCGGCGGCACTTGAGCACCGCGGGTGGGCTGCCGCTCGCCCTGCTGGACGAATCGCGCTACAGCAGCCGGCGGTTCAGGAAGATCCGGGGGTTGGACGCGCTTCGGGCGCTGGCCCGGGCGGTCGCGGTCGATCGGATGGACCTGGGCTTCGTGGATATCCTCTCGACGGAGGGCGTGTTGGACCATCCGTTGTCGGGCCCCCGGGAGGAGCTGTACTGGAGGCGGGAGCTGCTGGCGAGCACCGAGCCGCCCAGGAGCCGCTTCCCGGTAGTGGATGCGGCGGTGGTCGCCAGTATCGGCGCGACGTTCGCCATCAAGCCCCGGCGCATGAAGCCGGATCCCGAGGCGGTCGCGGCGGTCCTGGAGCAGATCGGGAAGGGCCCCAACGGCCGGGCGTGGGACTGCCGGGCCTGCGGGTTCGAGACCTGCCAGCGGTTCGCGGAGGCGGCGGCGTTGGGCCGGGCGAGCATGCGGCAGTGCACGCCGTTCCAGGAGCGCCGGGCGGACGAGGCGCAGCGGGCGGCGGCGGTGGACACGATGACCGGGCTCAGCACCTATCGGGTCCTGCGGGATCAGCTGGCGTTCGAAGTCGAACGGAGCAAGCGCAGCAGCGAAGGATTCGCGGTCCTGTTCCTCGACCTGGACCGCTTCAAGGAAGTCAACGACCAATTCGGCCACGAGGCGGGGAACGATATTCTCCGCGCGGTGGCGGGCGAGATCCGGAACGCAGTCCGTGCCTCCGACGTGGCGGCCAGGTACGGCGGCGACGAATTCGTGGTGATTCTCACCCGTACCGATCTGCAGGGTGCTGCGCGAGTGGCTGAGGCGCTGCGCGCAGGGATCGAGGGCACCGGCCGCCGGCTGGGCTATCCGCCGGGGCTGGTGACGGTGAGCATCGGGTTGGCGGAGTTCGATCCCCGGGAGCCGACGGAAGTCGATCTGCTGGTGTCGGCCGACCGGGCGCTGTATCGGGCCAAGGCGGCGGGGAGAAACGCCGTAGCATGATTGTCGGGCAGTACCAAGACAGCGAGGCGACCCTCGAGGCGACCCCCCTTCGCCTCCGGACTACTGGACGGGAAGAAGGGCAGGCACCGTGACGGGATACAGTCCAAGACCAAGCGGGCCGGTGAACGTGACCCAGCCACCGCAGGCGGGACAGCCGCCTCGGGCAAGCGGGGCAGTCGAGGCCATTCCGGATCCCTGGGGTGTCAGGCGGGCGGAGAATCTGCTGACGAGCCTGGAGGGGATCCTTTCGGCGCGAGTGGTGACCACGCCGTTGGGTGAGGTGAGTGAGGTCCACATACTGGCGCAGGCCGGGCTCCAGGCGAAGCAGCTGGTCCGGAACATCGAATCGGCGCTGCTGGCCCAGCTCGGCCTCAAGGTGGACCACCGGAAGATCAGCATCGCCCAGACGGCCGAGGTTAGGCCGATCGAGGCGCTGGAGCGGGAGACGGTGCGGGACAAGATGCTCCAGCGGGCGCTGTTGTTCGAGAACATGACGGTGGCGCCCGGGAAGCGGCCGCACCGGATCGCGATCACGGTGACGCTCTCGTTCCGGGGCCAGACCGAGACGGCTGAAGAGGAGGCGTCGGACACGCCGCGAAGCCGGGTGGAGTGCGCGGCCAAGGCGTCGGTGATGGTGATCGACCGGCTGCTGACCGATTTCTCCATCGCCCTCGAGGGCGCGAAGATCGTGGACGCGTTCGACCGGGAGTTCGCCTTCGTGGCGGTGCAGGGTCTCGGCGGGCGGGAGACCTCGCTGCTGACCGGCTCGGCGGAGATCCGGGAGAGCGCGGAGCGCGCGGCGGTCTTCGCCGTGCTGGACGCGACGAACCGATGGACTGAGGCCCGGCGGCCGGCTTAGTCGCCGGTGGCGAGCTGGGGAGTGGGTGCTCTTACGCACCCGTGTTTTCGGGCCGATACTAGCGACAATGACTGGGCCTGCCCCGGGTAGGTCTGGTGCATTTTTGGACGAGACCTTCAGGGGTGGTTGGTGGGGGCGCCGGTAAGCCTACTCACTTATGGAAAGGACACACGGTTAGGGGATCCCGGTCTCTGCAGGTGTAGGACAAACGAGCACAGCGGAGACTAGCGGACAACTGATGGAGCGGAGCGTCTGGCGGCCATAGCGAGGCTCGCCACTTCCCGATGCTACTGTGTTCTCTTACGGGGGTGACGCTCATGTTGAAAGTCAGCTGGCTCAGAACGTTTGCCAACGCTCTTGCCGGTCTGTTTGGGAAGAGTGAAGGGCTAGTCTGGGATTAAGTAGTCCCAGGCGACTGACCAGGATCCCCAACCTTGTACCTAAATGTCCAAGGAATTGCGCATCCGACTCTTTGTTGGCGGCGTTGCTGTCGCCGGTTTTGTCGTTGGCGCAATCGTTCTGCAACTCCGCCTTGAGTTTCCAGGCTGGTGGCCGCTGGCGACATTCGTTTTCGTCGCCAGTCTTCTTGAAGGACTAGGTAGACAAGCTCGGCTTTCCGCTAAAGGTTCCCTCTCCTTCATCATGCATATGTCCGCCGCCCTCCTATTCGGAGGGTGGTGGGCCGTATTGGTGGCGGCTGTTTCCACTCTTGTCGGTGAGCTAGCCCGCAACAGCCCGTCAATCAAACTCGTCTTCAACGTATCCCAGCGAATCCTGACAGTTGGGCTAGCGGCACTGGTATACGAGTCGATGGGCGGCCGCTTCCCTCCGGCCTACCTCATCGACGGAGGGCTGCTCTCATCTGATGCGGTTCAGCGGGACCTCGGCGTCTTTTTTGCCTTCGCCGCGGTCTACTTCCTGGTGAATGCGACAGCGGTCAACGGAGTAGTGGTCTTAAGCTCTGGGCGTGCGTTCCGTGAGGTCTGGAACATGAACACCCGGGGCGTTCTCGTTTACGATCTCGGCGCCAGCGCTCTGGCTGTCATGGTCGCTTGGCTGTATACGAGATTTGATACTTGGCTTGGGTTCGGGTCACTTGGACTAATCGGTGTGATCGTTCCGATTGTGGCTGTCCGCCATGTCTATGGGCTCTATCACCAGTTGGAGGACAGCGGCCAGGAACTTCTTCAAGTGATGGTAAAGGCAATCGAAGCTCGTGATCCCTATACCTCTGGACATTCTCTCCGAGTCAGCGAGATGTCGCGCGCGATAGCTGTCGAGCTCGGCCTGCCGGCTAGGGAAATCGAGCAAGTAGAGACAGCAGCTCTTTTGCATGACGTCGGCAAGATCCACGAAGAGTTCGCCCCTTTGCTTCGTAAGGAGGGGAGGCTAACGCCCGAAGAGACAGCGTTAATGCAGACGCACTCAAGCCGAAGCGCGGACCTTGTAGGAATTATCTCAAAGTTTCGTGGATTCATCCAAGATTCGGTTCGGCACCATCATGAGCGGTGGGACGGTCAGGGGTACCCTGAAGGACTCTCAGCCAAGGGCATCCCCTTAGCATCTCGGATCATTCTCATTTCAGATACGATTGATGCCATGACCACCGACAGGCCCTATCGTAAGCGTCTTGGTTTGGATGTTGTGATTGCTGAGCTTCAGAAATGCAAGGGAACTCAGTTTGATCCAGATTTGGTTGAAGTTGCGATTTCCTCTGTTGTCGTTCGCCGCCTGATCGCTGGAACCAATGTTCATGGCGCATCAGTGCAGGTTGGTCCTGTCCGATCGAAGAAAGTCAGTTGGCCCTCCAGTGGTCTCTGGAAAGTTGGTCGAGCCTAGAAAAGCGTCCCCGTCAGGACGCCCAGGCGTTCGAGCTGGGCTGTAGTAGCAGGAGGCAGATCGCCCATCCGCTCGGCCAAGGCCCTCTGTAAGTCGTCCGCCTCATCCCACATTCCAAGCAGAATTCTCGCGCACGTGATCTCCGCCCTATCAAGAGCGTCAAAGCGATCCAATTCAGACCAGAGGAGATCCAAGATGGGGCGAGCGCTTTCTGGTCGCCCTTCCCTCGAGGCGACGAGCGCTAACCAACGGGCGAACGAGCCTGCGAAAGACGATGCTCTAAGGACGGGTTGAGGGAAACTCAGCGCCTCTTTGGCTTGGGCGACAGCCGCAGTGCCTTGTCCACTAAGACATAGGATGTCAGCCCTAAAGAGCTTCCAGGCCTGAATAAGCCAAAGCGGACTCTCGGGTTGAATTCTTGAATCGACACGAGCAAATGCGTGCAAGGCCGACTTGGGCTCTCCCTGCATAGCCAATGCGAAAGCCTGATAGTAGGCCGTCTGAAGGTCTTGATAGCCTGCGCCTTGGTGAGAAGTGGCGACAGCTCTTGTATTCCACTCAGACTGAAGGTCATACTCACCCAGACGCAGATAGCAAAGAGCTAGCTGGGCCGCCAATCCAGCCTGCTGAGACTCATTGCCAATTCTGGCAGCGATTGAATAACCAGTGTCGAACTCCACGCGTGCTGCTTCATATCTGCCTTCGAAACATTGGACCGCTCCCAGCCCTGTATGAACTCTGACGAGCGTGGAATTAGCTATCCCTCGCGCCTTCAAGCTGATCGCCAGGTCCTTCAGCAGTTCGAAGGCCGCGCGTTGTTGTCCAGAGTGGTACAACAGCTGAGCGCGACACAGCGTCAGCTGCCTATTCTCCTCCTCAGTAAACCCATGCGGGCCAAGAGTACTAACTGTCTTTAGGAGAGCCTCCGAGATCGTTTGATCTCTCGTGTCGGTCATGAATTGCGTGGCTGCGTTCGCCGCTTTCAGCCTCAATTGTGATGAACTGCCGGACTTGGCAATCAGCAGCAGTCGTTCGATATCCTGGCGCATCTGGTCTCGGGTTAGACCTGTAATTCTATGTTCGGCAAGAATCCGAAAAACCGTGCCATCAGCAGAGGTCTGAGCCTTTCCGTCTGACATGAGCGCAGTTAGGGATTCCGCCCACCGACCCTGCTCTTGAAGTACCTCGGTAAGCAATAGGGCTGCCGCGGTTTGGTCGGGAGGAGTCAGTTGGCTCAATGCCGTGCTTAATGCCTTGCTTGCCGCATCAAGGGCGCCTTCAGAGATCGCATCCTTCGCTCCTCGGAGAAGATAGATTGGCACCTCATTGAGCCGGCCGCCTCGGGCCGCATGCCAAGCTATCTCCAGGCCGAGAAAGCGGGTCCCTCGGCGTTCCTCTTCGATTAGTCTCTCGGCTACGCTCGCGTGAAGCGCCCGCCTCACGGTGGAGGGGACCTCCAGGTATGCGACAGTTCGCACAAACTCATTGACAAACTCCAAGCCTCGGCCGCTATCCCTGAGTATGCGATGCGCTACGAGCTCGGACATCGCTGACATGACCTGGCCGGGGCCCAAGTCACCAATCGCATAAAGGGAGAGGTCGTTCAAGCGATGTCCCAGAACTGCAGCGACGTTTAGCGCGTGCCTCGTCGTGGGATCAAGAGCCTCGTTGAGTCTGTCGAAGACCTGCTTGTATACGGGTGGCAGACTGCGTCCGCTCCCGAAGTCTTCAGTTACAGAATCGAACGTAAGTGCTAAGGACTGATCCACATGTGCTACCCAATCTTGAGCGAGAAGCTCGAGAATCATCGGAAAGCCGCCAGCAGCTTTCACCATGGTCCTATAAGCGGCGCTGGACGGGGCGTTTGTAGAACTCAGCAGGTCCTCAAGGACTTCTCGGCTCTCATGATCGGACAGAGGCGAAAGGATCACCTCCCGGATTGCGAGTGTCTGTGTGCTTGTGCGTAGCCTCGCTGCTGCGGGCGCACTAGCGAGCTCTCCCGGACGGGCGATGAGTACGACCATGATCGCCTGGTCTGTTATCCTATGCATCACCAGGTGAAGAACTGACAGAGTCGCCTCATCACAAAGATGTAGGTCGTCGACCACAAGTATCAGAGGGTGCTCTTCTGCAATGGTCTCCAATAACTGAAACACAGAGTCCGTGAGTCTAAGCCTAGAGGTTTCACCGTGGCTCTCCTCAGCGACAGGAATGGACGGGAAGCGACGACGAACTTCACTGACCGTCCGAGCTAGTTCCGCGAGTGCCTCGGGCGGTGTCGCGGAAATGCCGGGTCGATCGAGAAGACCGAGAACCAGGTTGGCAAGAGCTGCGTACGGTATACCCCGCTCTAGGTCGTAGCACTGAGTACGGCTGAAACCCGCACCCTCCAGACCAGCCGCAGTCGTCAGCCGATCCACAAGAGTCGTCTTGCCAATGCCAGAGTCTCCAAGGACGATGGCATGCGAGGGTCTCCCTCGCTTCGTCGCTTCCCATGCTTCGTATAGCTGACGGTACTGTGTGGACCGACCAACGAATGAGCGACCGCGCCAGTGGTCAGTCTGGACTGTTGGAATCTCTGCCAGGCTAGGGCGTTCCCAACCTCGCTTTCTGAGGCGTACGGCCATCCCTTCCACGAGAGCAGAGGGTTGTGCCCCCACTGCCTCGCCTAGTTTCTCCTTCCAATCCTCAAAGAGCCTGAGCGCCGTGAGGCGATCCCCGGCGAACGCTCGTGCTTCCATCTTGGCGCGGATAGCCTCTTCGCTCAGATCGTCAAGGGCGAGCATTCTGTCTGCCAAGCGCTCTATCAGTCGAGTATCGGCCGTCCGTCTGCAACGGTCGATGAGCTGGACTAGTGCCGCCTTGGTCGGGGGTAGCAGGCTGGCCCGCTGACGATCCTTCCAAAGGCTAAACTCTACTGCGTCGGGGATCTCGAAACCTTCGAGAAATCCTGCAACCTCTAGTTCAGCCCTTGTAGGCGTTGCCATTATCTCGCCCGCAAGGAGCCTATCCAAATCGCGGTCCAGCTCCTTCTCATTGAGTACTACGATGTCGCGAGTAGAGTCGATCGTTCCCGGAGGAAGCCGAGGTCGCAGTATCGACAATGCTGTGGCAAGCGAATGCCTTCCTTCCGATAGCGATACGTTCGGCCAAAGGATCTCGGCAATCCTGTCCCGACGATGAACTCGCCCAGACTCGACTGCTAAGTAAACCAAGAGGGCCAGATGCTTTTTCGTCCGGAAGCGGATGGGTTCATCCGTCGGCGAGAACAGGGCCGGAATGCCCAAACACCGCAGGTACGGCCGCCTCTCCATGAATCCCCCCGATCCAGAGTAGCTCTCAGGCTATTGATTCACTTCAAGCGCCCGTCAACGCCAGACAGAATTGCGCCAACTTCCGATTGACGATCTGTAATCGGCCCGGCGCCCCAGTCCCACCGGTTCGCCTATCGCGCTACCCCGATTGTACTTAGGAATTGACCCACTGGACTTCGGCAGGAACCACCCCAGCTACCGCACTACCTCCACTATCGCCACCCGCGCCATCTCCCGCTGCGCCGCCTCCGCCTCCGCCTCCGTACGCTCCGCCGACGCCACGTCGCGCCGCGCCTGCTCCGCCGGCTCCAGGGCCACCAGCACCTCCGCGCGGTTCAGCAGGCACAGCGCGAGCAGGTGGGTGTCCCGGCTTGCCTCCGCCAGCTCGCCGACGGCCTATCGGAGTATGCTGATTGTATTTGTGCGTTGCCGACAGACTTCGGCAGGAGCCGCCCCTACCGTGCCACTCCCGCCACCGCCTCCCGAGGAAGCACTCCCAGCCGTTCAAGGTGGCTCGTGATCGGCGCCGGCAGCTCCGCGAGCTGTCGGACCAGGGTCCTGCGCAGGTCCTCAGTCTCGCCGTTCATCCCAAGCAGCAACCTCGCGCACGTGATCTCCGCGCGGTCGAGAGCGTCCAAGCGATCGATCTGACCCCAGAGCTCTTCGAGACACTTGGAGCTCACATCCTTGGTCCCGTCCTCATTGCAAGCGACCAGTGCCAGTGATCGGGCGAAGAACCCCGCGAACGAAGGCGCCCGCAGCACCGGATTCGGGAATTCCAGGGCATCCTTGGCTTGCTCCAGAGCGGCGGCCCGTTGGCCGCAGAGACAGAGTATATCCGTCCTGAAGAACTTCCAGGCCTGGAGCATCCACAGCGGACTTCCGGGCGGCACTTTGGCGTTGGCCTGTGCCATCACTCCTGAAGCGGATTGCCGATCGCCCCGCATGGCCAGGGCAAACGCGTGGTAGTACGCGGCCTGAAGGTCCTGGTATCTGGCTCCGTAGCCGTCGGCCGCGGTGGCTCGCGTATTCCACGCGAGTTGCTCGTCGTATTCTCCGAGTCGCAAGCAGCAGAGCGCAATATCCGCGGCCAACCCAAATTGCCGGGATTCGTTGCCAATGCGGACAGCGATGGCGTACCCAGCCCGGAACTCGGCGCGAGCCTCGTCGTACTTCCCTTCGAAGCATTGTGCCGCGCCGAGCCCGGCGTGAATCCTGGTCAGCGTAGAATTCGCGATGCGTCGGGCCTTCAACGTGTCGGCCAAGGCTTTCAGGAGCGCATAGGAGTTCTTTTGCCGCCCCATGTAGTACAGCAATTGTCCACGACAGAGCACCAATTGGCTATTCTCGTCCTCAGTGAACCCGTCGGGACCCAGGGCGTGCACAGCTTTGAATAGAGTCTCGGCGATTGTCGGATCCCTGATGTCACCCATGAACTGCGTGGCCGCATTGACGGCCTTGAGCTTCACCGGCGGGGAGCCGTCCGACCGGACGATCAACAGCAAGCGCTCGAGGTCGAGGCTCAGTTGATCCCTGGTATGAACAGCGGTTCTGTGCTCAGCGAGGATCCGGAAAACCGTGCCCAGCGGGGATGCCTCTGCGTCGTGGTCGGAGAGCAGCGCGATCAACGACTCTCCCCAGCGCCCCTGCTCCTGTAGTGCTTCGGTGAGTAAGAGGACTCCCGCCGTGTGGTCCGCCGGCGAGAAGTGCTTCAATGCCGAGCTCAAGGCTTTGCTCGCCGCATCCAGTGCACCTTCGGAGATGGCGTCGCGGGCTCCCCGGAGAAGGTAAATGGGGACATCGCTCACGCGGTTGCCCCGCGCCGCGTGCCAGGCGATTTCCAGGCCGAGGTAGCGAGTCCCGCGCGTGTCCTCCGCTACGAGCCTCTCGGCAACCCCGGCGTGAAGAGCCCGCCTGACCGGGGATGGAACCTCCAGGTAGGCCGCGGTGCGGATGAACTCGTTGACGAACTCCAGTCCCCGGCCATTGTCTCGAAGAATGCGGTGGTCGACCAATTGCGACATGGCCGACATGACCTGCCCCGGCCCCAGATCACCGATCTCGTAAAGAGAAAGGTCGTTGAGGCGGTGTCCAAGCACGGAAGCCATGTTGAGGGCATGCCTGGTATTCGGGTCCAGCACCGCAATCAGCCTGTCGAACGCCTGTCTGTAGATCGGCGGCACGGTGCGTCCGTGGCCGAACTCCGCCGTGACCGAATCGAAGGTCAGAGCCAATGAGTCGTCCGCGTTGGCAGTCCAATCCTGCGCCAGGAGCTCGAGGACCATCGGAAAGCCACCGGCGGCCTTCACCATCGTGCGGTAGACCGCCGCGTTGCGCTGGGAGCCCGGGGGGCCCAGCAAGTCGCGCAGGACTTCGCCGCTCTCGCCGTCGGACAGTGGAGACAGGACTATTTCAAGGATGCCGAACGACTTCGCGCTTGTTCTCAGCCTCGCCGCGGCGGCTGAGCGGACCAGCTCTCCCGGACGTGCAATCAGCACGACCATGATCGCCTGGTCGGTGAGCCTGCGCAGGATCAGATGCAGGATCGAAAGTGTCGCTTCATCACAGAGGTGGAGGTCGTCTACGACCAGGATCAACGGATGTTCCTCGGCTATGGTCTCGAGCATGTGAGACAAGGACTCGGTGAGTCGTAGCCGGGAAGTCTCGCCTTGACTCTCCTCCGCCGGGGGTATTGACGGAAACCGCCGCCGCACCTCGCTGACCGTTCTCGCGATCTCAGCCAGAGCTTCCGGCGGGGTGGCGGAGACGCCAGGCCGGTCGAGCAGACCGGTCACGAGGTTGGAAAGGGCCGCATAGGGGATGTCCTGCTCCAGATCGTAGCATTGGGTCCGACTGAACGCGGCACCTTCCAGGCCGGCCGCAGTGGTCAATCGATCCACCAGGGTACTCTTCCCGATCCCTGAGTCGCCGAGCACGAGGGCGTGCGATGCCCGGCCACGCTTCGTCGCCTCCCAGGCCTCGTAGAGCGTGCGGTACTCCGTGGAACGACCCACGAAGCAGCGCCCTCGCCATTGATCCGTTTGAACCGTCGGAACGTCGACGACGTTGGGTCGCTCCCACCCGCGCTTCCTGAGCCGCACGGCCATCCCTTCGACGAGCGCCGAGGGTTGCGCACCAACGGAGTCGGCCAGCTTCTCCTTCCACTCCTCAAAGAGCCGCAGAGCGGTCAGCCGATCGCCCGCGAATGCCCGGGCCTCCATCTGAGCGCGAACGGCCTCCTCGCTCAGATCGTCGAGCACGAGCATCCGCTCGGCCAATTGCTCGATCAGGCGCGTGTCGGCCGTTCGCCGACAGCGGTCGATGAGTTGCACCAATGCGGCTTTGGTTGGGGACAACAGCGTGGCTCGTTGTCGATCCTTCCACTGGCTGAACTCGACCGAGCCCGCAATCTCGAAGCCTTCGAGAAATTCAGCGACCTCGAGCTCGTCCCGTGTCGGCGCCGCCATGACCTCACCCGCGAGCAGGCGATCCAGATCACGATCCAGCTTGCCGCCGTTGAGAGCGACGCTGTCACGGGTGGACTCGATGGAACCGGTGGGCAGCCTCGGGCGAAGCACCGACAGCGCCGTGGCGAGAGAATGCCTTCCCTCCAGCGGCGATACGTTGGGCCAGAAGATCTCGGCTAGCCGGTCGCGGCGATGAGCTCTTCCAGCCTCAACGGCCAAGTAGACCAGCAAGGCGAGGTGTTTCTTCGTCCGAAAGTGAAACGGCTCGCCCGTCGCTGAGAGCAGAACCGGCATACCCAGACAGCGGAGATATGGCCGCTTTTCCATTCCTGGCCCCCAAGAGGAATCGCTATCGCAGGCTTATTGATGCACCTCAAGAGGGCATCAACGCCAGACTCGCTGCGACGCGGTCGCGGAAAACCGGCTCCCGACGCGCCTATCGGTCTGCGCAGATTGTACTTAGGAGTTGACCCACAGACTTCGGCAGGGACCAACCAAGCTACCGCACCACCTCTACTATCGCCATCCGCGCCATCTCCCGCTGCGTCGCCTCCGCCTCCGACCGCGCACCCAGCCCCTCGAACGCCCGCGCCGCCTCTCGAAGCGTCTGTTCCGCCTCCCGGGGCCGCCCCGTCTCGGCGTACAGCCGCCCCAGGTCCCGCGCCGCCTCCGCCTCCGTGAGCCGCGCGCCCGTCATCCGCGCCAGCTCCCGCGCCTGCACCAGCCGCGCCTCGGCCTGGCCCCACAGCCCTTCCGCCCGGTCGCACAGCGCCCGCACCCGGTGCACGTCCGCCGCGTCGAAGTGCGCGCCCATCGCCTCGAACCCACGCTCCGCCGACGCCACGTCGCGCCGCGCCTGCTCCGCCCGCCCCAGGGCCACCAGCACCTCCGCGCGGTTCAGCAGGCACAGCGCGACCAGGTGGGTGTCCCGGCTCGCCTCCGCCAGCTCCTCGCATGCGTCGTAGTGGCTGATCGCCTGGGAGTTGTCCTTCCGGTCCGCTGCCAGCATGCCGAGGTTGTGATGCGCGATCGCGCTGCCGTGCGGATCCGGCAGCGTCTCGTATGCCGAGAGCGACCGGCGGTAATGCTCCTCCGCCGTGTCGTGCTGCCCCCGGATGTTGGCCACGATCCCCAGGTTCTGCTCGACCCGGGCCAGCACCGACGGCTCCTCGCTCGCCAGCGCCTCCGCCTCCAGCAGCGCGGTCTCCGCCGCCGCCAGATTGCGGGTCTCCAATTCGATCCCGCCCAGCGTGTTCAGCGTCTCGGCGGTGAGCCGGCGGTCGCCGATCATGGTCGCCACCGCATAGCTCTGCTGGAGCGCGCTCCTCGCGCGCACGGTGTCGCCCGCATGGTGCGCCAGCACCGCCCGGTGGCGGAACGCGGACGCGAGCGTCACGTGATCCTGCTGCCGCGCCGCCGCGACGATCAGCGCGTTGTACGCCGCGTCCGCATGCCGCAGCGAGCCCGCCAGTTCGTATGCGCGCGCCTGGCTGAGGAGGGCGGAAGTATCCACCCATCCCAACCAGGGCGTGCCGACGTTTTCGGGGCCGAGGGTCACAAAATCGAGGCGAGGCGGGACAGGAATACTCCGGTCGTCGAGATAGGCCGAAACAACTGGAAGAAGTCTGCCACGGTACGGAGTTGCGGCCCCTGGGTCAAGCGTCCTGATACTGGGGGTTGTTCAGTTCTACGACACCGCCGTCGCATTCGGCGCCAGCAGCGCAACAAATGGCCTCGATCCCAGAAATTTCTGCCGACTTTGCTGTCCGCTTCGGGGGGTATCTCGCGCATACCTGTTGTGGCCCGCAGAACGCGGCCGATACCCGAGTTCGAGAGGAGCCTCCCGATGAGCACGGTTCTGCAACCCGAGTCCTCCTCCGGGGCCTACCCGGTCCATCGGCCCAGCCCCCGCAAATCGCCCGTGGTGGCGGCCTCGCCCGCGGCCGCCCCGGAGCCGCGCCGGCTCGACCACGTGGATCTCCTGCGCGGTCTCGTGATGGTCATCATGGTGCTGGACCACGTCCGGGCCTACTTCACCGAGGTTCGCTTCGATCCCACCGATCTCACCCAGACCAACGTCGCGCTGTTCGCGACCCGGTGGATCACCCATTACTGCGCCCCGGCCTTCATCTTCCTCGCCGGCGCCAGTGCCTGGATCGCCGGCACCAGGCGTAGCCGCGGCGAGCTGGGGCGATTCCTGATCAGCCGCGGGCTGTGGCTCATTTTCCTGGAGCTCACGGTCATCACCTTCGCCTGGTACTTCACCACCAGGTTCACCCTCGGTGCGGTGGGACAGGTGATCTGGGTGATCGGTGCCTCGATGATCGTGCTCGCCGGACTCATCCACCTGCCCCGGGCCGCGGTCGCCGCCGTCGGCCTTGCGCTCGTCCTGGGACACAACCTGTTCGACGGGATCTCACCCGAGACCTTCGGATCGCTCGCGCCGCTGTGGCGCGTGCTCCACGTCCCGGGGCCGCTCGGGGTGGTGCCGGTGTTCCTGCTCTATCCTTTGGTGCCGTGGGTCGGCGTGATGGCGCTGGGATACGCCGCCGGACCGGCGGTCTTCTCCCAGGAGGCAGGCGCCTCGCGGCGGCTCGCGTGGGCCGGCGCCCTGCTGGTCGCGGCGTTCGTGGCGCTCCGGTTGCTGAACGGCTACGGTGACGCCAGTCATCGGATCGAGGAAGGATCGGCGGCCCTGCTCGGCATGTCGTTCCTCAACCTGACCAAGTACCCGCCGTCGCTGCTGTACCTGCTGATGACGCTGGGGCCCGCGCTGCTCGCTCTGGCGCTCTTCCGCCGCGCGAAAGGTCCGGTCGCGAACGTCTTCGTCACCTTCGGCCGGGTGCCGTTCCTCTTCTACGTGGCCCACCTCTATCTGGTCCACGCGCTCGCGGTCGCGGCCGGCGTCGCTCAGGGCTTCCCCGAATCCTCCCTCAGGGACGTGTTCCTCAATCTTCCGCAGGGCTACGGATTCGGTTTGCCAACGGTCTATCTCATCTGGCTCGGTGTCGTGGCGGCGCTCTACCCGCTGTGCCGGCGGTATGCGGCCCTGAAGGCCCGGAGCCGGGCGTGGTATCTCTCGTACCTCTAGTGCTCAGGCGGTGGCGGGGTCGGCGGTGGCCGGCCCCGCGCCGCTTGTAGCTCCGGGGTGCACCGGGCTATGCTCCTCGAAGCCCCCACCCCGGAGACGTCATGCGCCGCCCCTGTTCTCTCCTCGCCGCGGGCATCGTCGCGGCCGCGTTGGCGTCCTGCGGCGACTCGACGGATCCCGATGACGATCCGCTGCCCGACAACGCCGCCAGCGCGGTCGGCCTCACGGTGCGGGACAACGTCGAGGCCTCGCTCGACGCCTTCTTCCCCGCACGCCTGCTCCAGCCCTTCAGCACCGGCGAAACGAACGACCCCTGCGTCAATCCTTCATCGACCGAGGAGACCGACGGCGACGGGATCCCGGATGACGCCAGCTACACCTTCACCGCGCCGCCCTGCCGCTATGACGGCGTGCGCGGCTTCACCCTCGACGCGGTCGGGCAGCTTCGGATCGTCGATCCCGCGCCGACCACCCCCGGCTTCGGCGCCGAGGTCACCCTCACCAACCTCCGCTTCAGCCTGACGGCCGAGGATGCCAACAACAGCTATTCGGTGACCCGGAACGGCACGATGACGCTGAGCGGGGACGCGACCGGTCTCGAGCTGGCCACCAGCGTGCAGGTGCTCCGCACCTTCACCGGTCTCTCCGACGCCTCCGCCGAGCATCAGTGGACCGTCGGGTTCGACCCCGAGACCACGCTGCAGATCAACCAGCCCCTGCCGAGCGGCTCGGTCACCGTGGCCGGGACCGTCTCCTGGAGCCGGGGCCAGGAGAGCTTCGACCTCACCGTCACGACCGCCACGGCGCTCCACTACAACGCGAGCTGCGACGAGATCGGACAGCGCTTCGATGACGGCGAGCTCCACGTCGCGGGCGTGTTCGGTGAGACCCCCGGCTACGTTCGCATCGTGTGGGAGGACTGCGGGGACGACCCTGCGATCTCCTTCGTTGCCGACGAGTAGCCCGTGACCGGTGACCGCTAGTCCTCTTCCGGCCGCCCGAAGATGAGCTGAATCAGCGGCCGGTCCTCCTCCTGCGCGATTACGTAGACGTGGTCGCCGGGAAGCAGGACGGTGTTGCCCTTCGGTGCGATCAATCGGTCGCCGCGCACAATGAGGGAGACCGCAGCCTCCTCCGGAAAATCAAGGTCGCTCAGCGACACGCCCGATACGATCAGCGCGTCGTCGATGTAGAACGAGAGCAGCTGGCCGCGAAGCGGCTGGCGGGATTCGATGGCCAGCACCGCCTGCGGGGCCGGCGGCTCGGCGGCTTCCAACCGGAGCCACCGGGTCACCCAGGCCACGGTGCCGCCCGGGATCAGCGCGCTCACCACGACGAGGAAGAACACGAGGTTGAAGATGCGCTCCGCGCCCGGGGCGTTGGCCAGCATCGGGAAGGTGCCCAGGACGATCGGCACCGCCCCCCGGAGGCCGACCCACCCGATGAAGGCGATCTCCTTGGCCGGATACCGGAAGGGGACCAGGCAGAGCGCGACCGTCACCGGGCGGAGGACGAAGGCGAGCAGCAGGGCGATGCCGAGTCCGACGGGCGCCACTTCCATCAGGCGGCTGGGGAAGACCAGCAGGCCGAGGATCAGGAACATCCCGATCTGCGACAGCCAAGCGAGCGCGTCGTGCACTCGGAGCAATCCTGCCTTGTAGGGCAGCTCGCTGTTGCCGAGTACCAGCCCGGCGAGATAGACCGCGAGGAATCCGCTGCCGTGGATCAGGGTGGCCACGCCGAACGCCAGGAACGCGATGGCGAGGGTGAGGGCGGGGTAGAGGCCACCGCTCGCCAGCCGGAGCTTTCTGAGGACGACCTTGCCCGCCCAGGCGATGGCCAGCCCGGCGGCCGCGCCGGCGATGAGCTGGACCAGCATCTCGCCCGCCACCCGCCACCCGTTCACCGATTCGGATGCCATCAGGTTGGCGGTGAGCGTGGTGGTGAGAATGACCGCGACGGGATCGTTGAGGCCCGACTCCAGCTCGAGAGTGACGCCCACCCGCCGCTTGAGATGGAGGCCGCTCCCTCGCAGAATCGAGAAGACCGCGGCGGCGTCGGTCGATGACACGACCGCGCCGAGGATCATCGACTCCGGCCACCCGAGTCCCATGAGCCGGGCGCACAGCGCCACCAGCCCCGCCGTGACCACGACGCCGACGGTCGCCAGCACGCCGGCGGGAGCCCAGTACCGCCGCACCGCTTCCATCGGGGTATTGAGCCCGCCGTCGAACAGGATGAGGGCGAGGGCGAAGTAGCCGATCCGGAAGGCGAAGTGGTAGTCCTCGAACGGGATCCCGCCGATGCCTTCGGTGCCGGCCAGGATTCCCACGAGGATGAAGAGGAGCGCGACCGGGACTCCCGCCCGCTGGGAGACGCGCCCGAAGAGCACGCTCGCGGCGAGCAGGATGCCCCACGTGGTGATCAGCAGGGCGGTGGCGGCCGGCTCGTTGGTCGTCATGATTCGCCCCAGGTTACCACCCCGCTGGCGGGAGCCGCCAGAGCGGCACCATACTTCAGCTCATGTCCCACGAGACCTTTGTCGCCACCCTCGCCCTGATCGGGCTCGTGATCCTGGTCGCCTCGCTCCTCTCGGGAGCGGTCGAGCGCTCCGGGCTTCCCCAGGTCGCCATCTTCCTCCTGTTCGGCGCCCTGCTCGGACCCGCGGGACTCGGCGTGGTGGACCTCCCGCTGGAGTCGGAGTCGGTCCAGGTCATAGCGACGCTCGCCCTGATGCTGGTGCTGTTCACCGACGCGATCGCGGTGGATACCGGCGAAGTGAAGCAGCACGCCCGGCTCGCGACTCTGATCCTGGGACCGGGGACGCTCATTCCGGCGGTGCTCATCACGATCGCCGCGTGGTCGCTGCTGGATCTCCCCCTGGCGGCGGCGGCGATCCTCGGCGCCGCGCTCGCATCCACCGATCCGGTGCTGCTCCGCACCCTGGTGCGGCATCCCGCCCTGCCGCAGCCGGCCAGGCTCGCGCTCCGGCTGGAGAGTGGGATGAACGACGTCATCCTGCTCCCGATCGTAGTGCTCGCGATGCTGGCGCTTCGCAGTGGCGGCCAGGCTGGTCCCGGCGAGGTCGCCCGGCACGCGATCGGGCTCTTCCTCCTCGGCCCGCTGCTCGGGGCGGTAGTGGGCTATGTCGGGATCACCCTGCTGGAGCGGGTGCGGGCACGGGTCGGCGTGCGGCGGGACTACGAGTCGATCTACGCGCTGGGCATCGCCTTTACGGCGTTCGCCGCGGCCGAGGCGGTGGGCGGCAGCGGATACCTGGCGGCGTTCGCGGCGGGCCTGGTGATCGCGGCGCTCGACGTCGAGCTGTGCGACTGCTTCCTCGACTACGGCGAAGCTTCCGCCGAAATGTTCCTGCTGCTCACCTTCGTCGCCTTCGGCGCGTCCATCATCTGGACCGGTTTCCAGGTGGCGGACTGGCGAACGCTCCTGTTCGCCGCGCTCGCGCTCGCCACCCGGACGATCGTGCTGTTTCCGGTGCTCCGCGGCTCGGGGTTGCAGGGCCGAAGCTGCAAGATCATCGCCCTGGTGGGGCCCCGGGGGCTGAGTGCACTGCTGCTCGCGCTGCTGCCGGTGTTCGCCGGGATCGAAGGTTCGGTCGAGCTGTTCCAGATCACCTGCCTGGTGGTGCTCCTCTCCGTCGTTCTGCACGGGGGCGGAATCGCGCTGTACCTGCGGCGCGCCGTGAAGACAGACCAGGGCGGGGCGCCTCCGGTGCCGGAAGCCCGGGCCGGGCAGCCGGAGGAGCTGTCCTTCGGCGCCGCCACGCCGCCGGTGCCATCCGTTCGGACGGCGGCGCCGAGCGCCCAGGTCCCCGAGAAGATCACGATTCCCGAGCTGCGCGAGCTGATGAGGCAGGGAGAGCCGGTCGCCCTGCTGGACGTTCGGACCGAGCGGAGCTACCGGGACGATCCGCAGATAGCCGCCGGCGCGATCCGGATGCCGCCGGACGATGCCGTGCGCCTCGCGCGAGAACGAGGTCTCGACTACCACGGCACGCTGGTCCTCTACTGTACTTGAAAGGACGAAGCGACAAGCGCCCGTGTGGCGCGAGAGCTTCGTCGGGCAGGTTGGCTGAGGGCGCAGGCGCTGCTGGGAGGGTGGACGGCGTGGAAGAGCGCCGGCATGCCGGTGATTAACAAGTGAGGCTAAAGGGCGGTGAGGCGCGAGCTTCACCGCCCTTTGTCGTCCAGCGGCACAGCGGTTGCCTTTCGAGGTGTATCCAGGCCCCGGTTCTGGGGCGCCCGCCGGCGTGATCCAGGCCGGAAATAGACACCTAAAGCTTTATACCATAGCTGGTTACCACGTGAACTCCGCTCGCCACCGGATGGAGACTGCCCCCATGCGCGTCCCGCAATACGCAAAGCGCTTTCTCGCGGCGCTGGCCCTGACCGCCCTGGCAGCGGGCTGCTCGGGAGACTCCACCGCCCCTGACGCTCCTTTCGATCCGGACGGGACGTCCGCCGACGTCGGCGCCGTGCAGGCCGCGTTCGATTCGCCGGTCACCGCGAGCTACGCGGCGGCGACGGAAGCGATCGGCGCTGTGCTGGGTGAGACGGCCGCGGCCGCCGCGGTCCGAGCGATGCCGACCAAGAGCCTGGTGAGAATGGGCAAGCCTGCCGCCGAGCACTACGCGGCTCGGCTCGCGAAGGCCTGGGTTCGGCCTGGAGGCAGCCTCGCCTCCGCCTCCATCCCGAGCCAATATCTCGGCGTCACGTTCGTCTATGATCCGGAGACCGATCTCTACGAGGCATCCGCGCTGGACGGCGCTCCAGCCAACGGAGTCCGGTTCATCGTCTATGCCGTCAACGGCATCACCGGGGCGATCATCGAGCCCCTGGTCGAGGTCGGCTACGCCGACATCGTGACCACCGAGACCGACAACTCGCTGACCGTGCGGGTGGAGCTGGTCTCGGAGAACGTCACCTACCTCGACTACACCGTTGGGACCAGCGGCAGCGCGTCCGCTATCACCCTCAGCGTGACCGGTTACGTTACCAACGGCGACGATCAGGTCACCTTCGATCTCGATAACACCCTCCGGGTGAACTCGCTCTCGCTGGACTACACGCTCACCGTCCCCACCCGCGGCGGCTTCCGGATGGACTTCGAAGGCGAGGCCGACGAAGGCACCACCACTTCGACGCTCTCGGCGCGGGGCCCTCACGGCACGGTCCTCGTCACCGGCACCGAGAGCGGGAGCACTGGATCGTTCGACGTGGAGGTGAACGGGGAGCCGTTCGCCATCATCACTGCCGAGACCGGCCAGGCCCCGGTGATCACCGACCCCGAGGACGGCGCGCTGAGCAACGCCGAGCGGCTCGCGATCGCCATGATCTACGCCGTGTTCCTCCAGGGGTTTGATTTCTTCGAGGATCTGCTCGATCCGCTGGGATGAGGGAGAGAGCACCTGAGCCGGTGTTGGAAACAACGTAACAAGTGAAAAGTGAAAGGGAGGAACCGGGTAATTCGCGGTTCCTCCCTTTCCTTTTCACCTTTCACTTTTCCCGCCGTCTATGTGCCGAGCCACGCTTTCCCACCCACCAGCTCCCGCACCAGGTCTTCCGACGTCCGGTCGGCGGCCTCTGCCGCGAAGTTAGTCACGATCCGGTGGCGGAGGACCGAGGAAGCCACGGCGCGCACGTCGTCCAGGTCCGCCATCGGGCGGCCGGCCATGGCGGCGCGGGCCTTCGCGCCAAGCACCAGGTATTGCGAGGCGCGCGGGCCGGCTCCCCAATCGACGTATTCCTTGACCATGTTTGGGGCGTCGGCGTCGCCCGGGCGGGTCATCCGGGCCAAGCTGACCGCGGCGCGGATCAGACCGCGGGACACGGGCACGCGGCGCACCAGGTCCTGCATCGCCAGCACGGAGGGCGCATCGAGCACGGCGTGCAGCGGCGCCCGTACCGTGCCCGTCGTCTGCTCCACGATCGCCTCCTCCTCGGTCCGGCTGGGATAGCCGACTCGGAGCTCCAGCATGAAGCGGTCGAGCTGCGCCTCCGGCAGGGGATAGGTGCCTTCCTGCTCGATGGGATTCTGGGTGGCGAGCACGAAGAAAGGATCGGGCAGCCGGTAGGTCCGGCCGCCTGCCGTTACCTGGTGCTCCTGCATCGCCTGGAGCAGCGCGGCCTGGGTCTTCGGCGGCGTGCGGTTGATCTCGTCGGCCAGGACCACGTTGGCGAAGATCGGCCCGTTCACGAAGCGGAACGCCCGCTTCCCGGTGGTCAGGTCCTCCTCGATGATCTCGGTGCCGGTGATGTCGCTCGGCATGAGATCGGGGGTGAACTGAACCCGGTTGAAGCTCAGCTCCAACGCCTCGGCCACCGTCTGGACCATGAGGGTCTTGGCGAGGCCGGGCACCCCGATCAAGAGCGCGTGCCCGCCGGCGAGGACGGCCGTCAGGATCCCGTCCACCACCTCGTCTTGGCCGACGATGCGCTGAGCCACTTGGGCCCGGAGGCGCTTGACGGCGCCGACGAGTCGCTCGAGCTGCTGGACGTCGTCTTGGGGGACGCTCTGCGTTGCGGTCATGGTTGACATTACCCGGGTAGTCTGGATGACGGTAGTTGTCGGAACGGTGCAGCCGGCACCGATCGCGGCGGCTGCGGACCCCCAGGCACAGGGGTGTTCCGCAGCTTGCGAAATTTTTCACAAGCCGGTAATTTGCGGCCCGTGACCACCCCAGATCCGGGCAGCCAAAAGTCGCCCGGGCCGATGCGCTTCGCGGGTCTCGGCCTTCAACTGGCCGTGAGCCTCGTGGTCTTCGTGCTCGCCGGACGGTGGGCCGACCGCCAGCTAGGCACCGGGGGCATCATTACCGTCGCCGCCGCGTTCCTGGGGTTCGGCGGGACGATGTATTCGCTGATCCGGACGCTCAATAAGAAGGACGGCACCGGCGAGTGACGCTCGCCGCGCGGTATGCCGCCGGGGTGGCGGGCGCCGGCGCCGCGGGTATGATGGCACTGGCATCGGCTCCCGACAGCTGGCGGCTGGGGATGATCTGGGGTTTGCTGGCCGGACTGCTCCTGCAGGCGCCCCTCGGCTGGTGGACCCTACGGAGCATCGGAACCGAAAGGTTCCTGACGGTGTGGGGATTGGGTATGCTGGCTCGGCTGGGCGTGCTCCTGATTGCGGCCTTGGCCCTCCGGGGTGCGCCCGAACCGCTGGCGCCGGCGATGCTGGTGACGATGGTAGGCGTGCTCCTCGTTCTCCTGGTGATCGAGGGCGCGGTGGCGATGCTGGAAAATTCGCGGGAAGGCGAGCGATGACGCGATTCGGACGATCGATGACCCTGGCCGCCGCGCTGCTGGCGGCCGGAGCTGGCTTCCCGCTGGCGGCCCAGGAACATGGGAGCACGGCCGAGGTGGCCCGTCAGGCGGTGTCGCCCGAGTCTCAGCACGAGGCTTCCGAGAACAAGATCGACATCGCGCACCACATCGGGAACTCGCACGAGATCGAAATTCCTTTCGTGGGCGCCGTCCCCCTGCCGCACTTCGAGCCGATTCACATTGGTGGCTTCGCCATCGACCTGTCGCCCACCAAGCACCTCGTGTTCATGCTCCTGGCCGCGACGATCGTGGGCCTCACCTTCCTGGTCACCGCGCGCTCGGTGGCCCGCGCGCAGGCCCAGGGCCGCCCGGCGAAGGGCTTCGCAGGATCGATGGAAGCCATGGCGCTCTACATCCGCCAGGAAGTCGTGCTGCCGAACGTGGGCCATCACGGCGAGGGATTCGCGCCGTACCTGCTCACCCTTTTCTTCTTCATTCTGGTGATGAACGTCCTGGGCCTGCTGCCCTGGGGCGCGACCGCGACCGGCAACATCTCGGTCACCGCGGCGCTCGCCCTCATGGCGTTCATCACCATCGAGGTGGCGGGCATGCGGTCGCTGGGCTGGAAGGGGTATATGAACACCATCTTCTACCTGCCGCCCGGCCTGCCGACCGTGCTCAAGCCGGTGATGCTGATCATCATGACGCCGGTGGAGGTCATCTCCAAGCTGTCCAAGCCCTTCGCCCTCGCGGTCCGGCTCTTCGCGAACATGACCGCAGGCCACGTGCTGGTGCTGGCGCTGATCGGGCTGACCTTCCTCTTCAAGAGCTACACGGTCGGGGTGATGTCCTCGCTGCTGGCGACCTCGATCATGCTGCTGGAGCTGTTCGTCGCCTTCCTGCAGGCCTACGTGTTCACGCTGCTCACCAGCGTGTTCATCGGGCTGATGCGGGCGGAGCACTGAGCTTGTCCGACGCGCCGCGCGCCCGCGCCGCGTCGGCACCGTAGTCCGCCGTCCGGCGGACGATACCCGCTGCAGGCCGGCCTCGAGCCGGCAGGCGCCGGCGGGTCACCGTGGCGGGGCCGCCCAGGGAGAGGCGGCTTGTGCGCGGCGGGCGCGACAGAACCGGTTCTCCCGCCCATCAAGGGGAGCACGACATGCTGTACTTGATCGCTCTGCTTCAGGCCGCCGCGGCGGTCGGGCCCGACAAGGGGTACGGCCTCATCGGCGCCGGTATCGCCGGTGGTCTCGCGGTGCTCGGCGCCGGGATCGGCATCGGCCGCATCGGTGGCTCGGCTACCGAGGGCATGGCGCGCCAGCCGGAGAACACCGCGCGGATCCAGACCGCCATGATCATCTCCGCCGCGCTGATCGAAGGCGTGGCGCTGTTCGTCGCGGTCATCGCGTTCCTGATCCAGAGCAACATCACGTTCTGAAGACCGACGCCGGCTGCCGGCTGCCGTCCCGATTCGGGGCCGGCAGCCGGAGCCTCCGGAGAAGCCGATGATCGCACTCACGCTCGCCGCCATGCAGGACCACGCTCCCGCGGCTCAGGAGCACGCCTCGGGCCCGCTCACGGTCGAGGGCGGCCTGATGTTCTGGACCATCGTCATCTTCCTGCTGCTGCTCGCCATTCTCAGAAAGTTCGCGTGGCCGGCCATCCTCGGCGCGGTCGAGGCGCGGGAGCAGGCGCTGGAGCGGCAGCTCGCCGAGGCGGCGAAGGACCGGGAGCAGGCGGCCGCGCTGCTGGCCGAGCACCAGAAGCTGGTGGCCGAGGCCAAGGGCCAGGCGCACGCCATTGTGGTCGAGGCGCGCAACGTCTCCGAGAAGGAACGGGCGCTCGCGATCGAGAAGACGAAGCAGGAGCAGGAGGAGCTGCTGGCCCGCGCCCGGCGCGAGATCGGCGCCGAACGGGAGCGCGCGGTGGCCGAGCTCCGGCGCGAGGCGGTGGACATTTCGCTCGCCGCCGCGTCCAAGCTGATCGAGAAGCGGCTCGACGGCGACAGCGACCGCAAGCTGGTGGTCGACTTCCTCGCCACGCTGGACGACCGGCGGTGAGATCGACCACCATCGCCCGCAACTATGCCGAGGCGCTGTTTGAGCTCGGCGAGCGCAGCGGGCACACGGACCGTTACGCCGAGATGATCGACGCGGTCGCCGGCGCGGTGGAGACTTCGCCCGAGGTGCAGGCCGTGCTGATGTCGCCCCGCATCCCCAAGTCGGAGAAGGCTCGCCTCCTGGCCTCGGCGCTCAAGGGGGCGCCGAAGGAGTTCGTGCTGTTCCTCCAGGCGCTGGTGAAGCGGGGACGGCAGCGGCTGTTGCGGGAGATCGCGGCGGAATACGAGGCGCTGCTCGACATCAAGCACAACCGGGTGCGCGCGGGGGTGACGCTGGCCCGCTCGGCGAACGAAGCCTTGCAGCGCGACATCCAGGCCGCCCTGAGCCGCCAGCTCGGCAAGCAAGTGCTGGCGACCTTTCACGTGGATCCCGAGATCCTGGGGGGAACCGTGGTGCGGGTCGGCGAGCGGATCCACGACGGCTCGGTGCGTCGCCGGGCGACGAAGCTCCGCCGGCAACTTCTGTCCAGCTGACCCGGCCGATCAGGCGATCGGCCGCAGGTCCGGCTCCACCCAGCCGAATCTCGCCTCGACCGACATGAGGCGATCCTTGCTGTAGTGCCGCAGCGGAAGGTCCCGGGCTCCGTAGCGCCGGAGCAGCCGGTTCACCCGCTCGGCCCAGTCCGATTCCACTCCGTTCTCCTCACTCGCCACATAGCCGCAGATCACCTGCATGTAGAAGCGGGTGATCGTCTCGTGGTACCCGCGGGCCGGCGTGGTCACGACGCCGTGCGCCTGGTTGAGGCGCAGGATGCCGTCCCGCATCGCTTCCAGCGCCGCGTCGTAGGGGAGTCTCGAGGCGTACCAGAGTGCCATTGTCAGGTGCGCCGCGTGCGTCCATTCCGCCTGGCGGAGCGTGGCGTCCTCGAATCGCGCCACCAGACTCAGCACCTCGGCGGCCTCGTCGAACGGATGGAGTGGTTCGGCGGCGGGCGCGCTCACACGCCCGCCTTCCGCGGGCGGGCCGATCCGCCCGAAGGCTCCGAGGCCGCCGAGCCGGCTTTGCCGTGGGCACCCGGCGCGAGCTGGATCATGAGCACCGCGCCCAGGATCAGCGCCATCGCCGCGATGGTCCTCGGCGTGATGCTTTCTCTCAGGATCAGCCACCCCAGCAGCACCGCCACCACCGGATTCACGTACGCGTAGGTCCCCACCACCGTGGCGGAGGCGTGCCGCAGCGCGTACGCGTACGCGGTGAAGCCGACGATCGAGCCGAAGACCACCAGGTACGCCAGCGCCCCCATGCCGGAGGCGGACCAGCGCCACTGTCCGGCCTCGCCGAGCACCAGGCCGAGCAGCGCGATGACGGTGCCGCCGGCCAGCATCTGGACCGCCGACGCGGCATAGGGCGAGATGCTGGTCGGATTGCGCTTGGAGTAGACCGTGCCGAGCGCCCACGATGCGCTCGCCATGGTGAGCGCGGCCGGGCCCGCGAGGTCCGCGTTCAGCAGCTCGCCCGGGGTGACACCGGCGAGGAGCGCGCTCCCCAGGAAGCCGAGCGCGAGCCCGACGCCGACCCGCCAGGTGAACACGGTGGTGCCACCGGGCCACATCGCGTCGAAGAAGGCCGCCCAGAGCGGCACCGCCGCGACGTAGACGCTCGCGGCGCCGGATTCGACGTGCTGCTCGGCCCAGACGACGACCGCGTTGCCGCCGAGGAGCAGGAAGACGCCGGTGATGGTCTGCACCTTCCAATCCCGAAACGTGCTCGGCAGCCGGTCGCCGATGGCGAGCACGATGCCCGTGAGCAGCAGGCCGGCGATGACGAACCGGACGCCGGCGAACAGGAGCGGCGGCAGGTGCATCACCCCCACGCGGATCGCGAGGTAGGTGGAGCCCCAGACCGTGCAGACCAGGAGATAGGCGACGAGCGCCTTGCCGCGGAGGCCTGCCATCAGTCCGCCTCCACCGGGACGATGCCCGGCTTCTCGAACACAGTGGATAGGACGATGGTGGTCCGGGTGCTGACCGGCTGGCCCGGCCGCTTGATTTCGCGCAGCACGCCCTCCAAACTCTCGATGGAGGGAGCCGCCACCTTGAGGACGTAGCAGTCGTCTCCCGCCACGTGGTGGCACTCCAGGACGTGGGGGTTGCCGGCGAGGGTCTGGATCCGGGGATCGTCGCCCGCGTGCTCGGTGACCGGGTACCGGATGGCGACGAAGGCGGTGATGGGATAGCCCGCCTTGCCGCGGTCGAGCCTGGCGTGGTAGCCTGTGATGAGCCCCGCCTCTTCCAACCGCTTGACTCGTTCCATGACGGCGGGCCGCGAGAGTCCGACCTCGTCGGCGATGCCCTGGTAGCTGGCGCGCCCGTCGATGGCGAGGAGCTGGAGGATGCGATGGGAGGTGTGGTCGAGCGGCGGTGCATTCATTTGGCAGCTCCTGTTGCTATTCGTAGCCAGAATACAGCTCCAGCCTACGTATTGTCAATAATATTGGTTTCATGCCTGCCGTATCGTAGCATGTAAGCACATCTTAGACACGATTAGTCATTTCGATGGGCCAGATTCACTGTCGCGCTTGACGGGGTGTGGACGGCCGCTAGGTTGGTCAATTGCTCCCCCTAAGGATCCCCGACTGGACATTCCTGTAGCCGTCCTGCTGTACCGCGCCTTTACGCTCGCCATCGGACTGGTGATCGTATGCTTGGGTTTCCTGCTGTTCGCCAAGTCCGACTCGAAAGAGACGAAACAGTCCGAAACGGAGGAAGAAGAGCTCGAGGCCACCAATGCCGAAGCCGTGGTCAGGCTGCGCGGCGCGGCCGGTATCTTCTTCGTCCTTTTGGGTGCCATCGTCATGCTTGGCGCGATCTTCAAAACCTTCGATATCCAGGTTGCGGACACGCCGAAGCGCGTGGAGACCATGGAACAGCCCGCATCCGGCAAGCCGGGCGACGAGCCGGCCCGGCCGTCCCGCCCGGCAACCAATCCGGCGCCCTCCGGCGGCGGGGGCGGCGGCGGGGGCGGCGGCGGTGGAGCTTCGGGCGGATACTCGCCGCAAAATTGGGGCGGCGCCTCCCGCGGGACTACCGGGAAGTACATTCCCCAGGAAGACACCATCGTGAGACACGACGGCGGCGACTCATCGGGCACCGAGTAGCGCCATCGCATCCAGTCGCCTCGTTGTCGCTCTCCCAGTCAACCACTCGCATCTCCCTTTGCCTATATTTCCGCACCGCCAAGCCATGGAGGTGGTGTGCCCGAGATTCCCTATCGAGTGGAAAAGCCCTGGGGACATGAGCTGGTCTGGGCGCGAACCGATCGCTACGTGGGCAAGCTGCTCCACGTGCGCGCCGGTGGACTGCTCAGTCTCCAGTATCACAATCGCAAAGACGAAACGATGCACGTGCTCCGCGGCGAGCTGATTCTCCGGACCCAACCCGGCTCGACGCTCGATGAGCGGCGGTTCCGGGCGGGCGAGAGCGTGCGCATCCCTCCCAAGCTGATTCACCAGATCGAAGCCATCGTGGACAGCGACGTCCTCGAGGCATCCACCTCCGAGCTCGACGATCTGGTCCGACTTCAAGACCGCTACGGTCGAGGCTGACATGCAAGTGATTATCCCGCTGGCCGGGAAGGGCACTCGACTGCGCCCCCACACCCATCTGGTCCCCAAGCCGCTGCTCAAGGTGGCCGGGCGGCCGGTGATGGATTGGGTGATGGACCGGCTGGACGGCCTCGACGTGAGCGAATTGATTTTCATCACCGGTCATCTCAAGGAGCAGGTCGAGGCCTACGCCCGGGCCCGCTACAAGATTCCCTCGCGCTTCATCGAGCAGACGGTGCAGGACGGGACCGCGGGCGCGGTGAACCTGGCCCGCCCCCACGTGCGGGAGCCGGTGCTCATCATCTTCGTCGATACCGTCTTCGACGCCGACCTCTCCCTGATCCAGCGCACCGACGCCGATGGGATCATCTGGACCAAGGAGGTGGAGAACTATCAGAGCTATGGCGTGGTGGTGACCGACGAGAAGGGCTACATGACCCGGATCGTGGAGAAGCCCAGCACCCCGATCTCGCGGCTGGCCAACATCGGTCTGCAGTACGTGCGGGCCATCGATAGCCTGTGGCAGGGGATCGATCACGTGCTCGCCAGCCCCAAGAACAAGGGCGAATATTTCCTGACCGATGCCTTTCAGTGGATGATCCAGCACGGCAAGCGGATCCTGGCCGCGCAGGTGAACGGCTGGTACGACTGCGGTGCGCTGGAGACTCTGCTGGAGACCAATCACACGTTGCTCCATCTCGGCGCGGCGCGCCGGGGAGAGTTTCCCGGCGTCACCATCCGGGAGCCGGTCTATATCGAGGACGGCGTCACGATCGAGCGCAGCGAGATCGGCCCCAACGTGTCGCTGGAGCGGGGGAGCAAGGTGCGCGACAGCGTGATCCGCAACGCCATCATCGGCCGCGACGCCACGCTCACCAGCTCGACCCTCGACGGTGCGCTGCTGGGCAACAACGTGGTGCTGGAGGGCTTTCGCGGCAGCACGACACTGGGCGATCATTCAGAAGTGACCGCGAAGGGCTGATCCACCTCGGGAACTCCGCCTCGAGGGGCCATGGCGTCGGTTGACGATCTCTGCCGGTCCTATCTCGATCTGAAGTACCACTTCGATCCCGCCGCGGCGAGCTCCGCCGGGCTGGTGTCGCACGACGCGCGCCTCGGCCGGTTCGACGGCGAGACGCTGCGAGCGCACCTCTCCGCGCTGCGCGCCGTCGTCGCCGCGATCGAAGAGCTGGAGCCCGACGATGTGCAGTCGGAGATCGACCGCACCGCGCTGTTGGGAGAGATCCGGTGCGCGGTGTTCCGTTTCGAGCACGAGCGCCCCCACGTCCGCAATCCGGCCTACTGGCTGTCACACCTGTTCCAGGGTCTCTACGCGATTCTCAGCCGCCGGAACGGCGCCATGGCGGCCCGCGCGCCGGCCGCGCTCGAACGGTTGAGATCCATCCCCGACTTTCTCGGTGCCGCCCGCGACACCCTCGACGAACCTCCCTCGGTCTTCACCGATACCGCCCTCGGCATGCTCGGCGGCGGCGGCGAGCTGGTGGTCCAGCTGGCCGGCCAGCTCGAGCGCGAGGTGCCCGAGCTTCGCGATCCGCTGAGGGACGCCGCCGGTGCGGCGCTGGCGTCGCTCAAACAGTTCGGGACCGCGCTACAGGGCGAGATCGAGCCGGCCGCCGATCCCCACGCCTTCGCTATCGGGGAGGAGCAGTTCAGCCGGCGGCTGCACCACGAGCACGCCCTCGTGGCCGGCGCCCCCGAGCTCTGGCGCTACGGGCTCCATCTCCAGGAGGAGACCGAAGCCGCCCTGGCCGAGCTGGCGGCCCGCATGGATGGACGCAGCTGGCGGGAGCTGGTCGAAGAGCTGCGCGGCGACGCTCCCGAGCCGGGGTCCCTGCTCTCCGTCTATCGGGCGGAGATGGATCGGGCCCAGGCCTTCCTGGCCGAGCACGACCTGGTGAGCATTCCGCGGGAGCCGGTCGACGTGGTCCCGACGCCGAGCTTCCTGCTCTCGCTGGTCCCGTTCGCCGCGTACGAGCCGCCGCCGATCTTCCTGTCGCAGCAGACCGGCCGGTTCTACGTGACGCCGCCGGACCCGTCGCTGCCGCCCGAGGCGCAGGCGCGCCAGCGCCGGGGCCACTGCCGGCATGCGATCCCCGCGATGGTCGCCCACGAGGCGTACCCGGGCCACCACCTCCAGCTGGTCACCGCGCAGGGGCTCGCCTCCCAGGTTCGCCGGCACGTGTGGACGCCGGTGATGGTCGAGGGATGGGCGCTCTACTGCGAGCAGCTCATGGAAGAGACCGGCTACTACTCCGACGACCAGGCGCGGCTCTTCCGCCTGGTGAATCTGCAGTGGCGCGCCATCCGGATCGTCCTCGACGTCGGGTTGCACACCCGCGGCATGACGCCCGCCGAGGCGGTGAGCTACATGGTGGAGCACATGCCGATCGAGCGGGCCAGCGCGGAGGCCGAGGTGCGCCGCTACTGCGCCTGGCCGACCTACCAGCTCTGCTACGCAGTCGGCCGCCGCGAGCTGCTGCGACTGCGCGATGCCTACCGCGAGCGGGCGGGCGCGTCGTTCCAGCCGAAGCGGTTCCACGACGAGCTGCTGGCCTACGGCGGCATTCCGGTGGCCCTGGCGCGCTGGGGCATGGACCTGGGGGAGGAGTGACCCGTCCGTCCCGAAGGGACTCATGAAGATCACCGTCCTGACGTACCTCGACAGCGAAGACGAAAATTCCAAGGACTACGACCCGGTGGTGCCCCAGGTCGCGCGAACCCTGCGCAAGCTGGGGCATCGAGTCTCCGTCCTCGGTGTCCACGGCGACGTCAAGCGACTGATCAGCGGGCTCTCCCGCCGCCGGCCGGACCTGGTGGTCAACCTGATGGAGATGTTCGGCGACAACGTATTCGGCGACATCCCGGTCACCGGACTGCTGGAGCTGCTCCGGCTCGACTACACCGGGAGCGGCCCGGGTGAGCTCTACCTGAGCCAGGACAAGGGTCTCACCAAGAAGCTCCTCGCCTTCGAGGACATCCTCTATCCCCGCTTCGCGGTGTTCGCGCGGGACGCGGCGTTCGAGACCGGCGGCGGCAACCTGCGGATGCCGCTGTTCGTCAAGCCGCTGCGCTCCGACGCCTCACTCGGCATCGGGGGCAAGTCGTTGGTGCACGACGCCGTCGCCCTGATGGAGCGGGTCGGGGCGATCCGGAAGGAGCTGAACGACTCCGCGCTGGCCGAGGAGTACATCGAGGGGCGGGAGTTCTACGTCGGCGTTGTCGGCAATTCCCAGCCGAAGGCGCTCCCGCCGGTGGAGATCGACTTCACCGGATTCCCCGAGGGCGTGCCCAAGGTGATGGACAGCAAGGCGAAATGGGACGAGCGCAGCAAGGAGTACAAGGGCACCCGCTCGGTCCTGGCCCAGCTCCCCGACGAGCTGCGCGCCCGGCTCCAGAAGGTGGCGGTCGATGCCTACCGCGCGCTCAGGGTACGGGACTACGGGCGGGTGGATATCCGGCTCACGGACACCGGCGACATCTACGTCCTCGAGGTGAACGCGAGCTGCTACCTGGCGAAGGACAGTGAGTTCGCGATGGCGGCGGCGGCCGCCGGGCTCGACTACAAGCAGTTGATCGAGCGGATCGTGGACCTGGCCCTCGCGAGGCATAAGAAGCCCAGAGAGAGAAAGGCGTGAACCGGGCTCAGGGGAGGTAGCTCCCTCGCTGGACATGGTTCATGGCCAGTCCCGTGACCAGGGTCGTCACCGCGACCGTGGCGGCCGCCTCCCGCTCCGGCTCGTAGCCCTGGCGGAGCTGCTCGGCCCGCTCCGCCAGGTAACGCAGCAGCACCCTGGTCCGCTCGGGGAAGTGGCCGGTCCACCGGAAGACGTTGGCCAGCAGGTCCGGCTCCAGGCGGCGGATCAGGGCGGCGGCCGGGGCGAGCTCCTCGCCGGTGGGCACCTCGCCGGCGCTGCCCAGATCCTCGAAGATGGCCCGGATGGCGCCGTCCAGTCCGGGCGGCACCTCGCCGAGGGCGATCGCCTCGTCCCGATAGTAGTGGCCCAGTGAGTATTCGATCTCGGCCACGTCCTCATCCAGCTCGGCGTTGGTGACCTCCGGGTCCCGGTTCCTGAGCGAGGCCATGGTCCGGTCGCAGTAGGCCAGCTTTGCCGCGGCGACCGGCCAGCCGCTGTACTCCTTCCGCCAGTCCATTCCGGGCGTCATCCACACCGCAAAGGTCTCGGACCAGTCCTCGTCCGGATGCTTCTGGGCGTACCACCCGGGCAGATGGCGGACGTACCGGCGGCTGAACGGCTCCGGCTTGTATTCCTCCCCGTACGGCTGGGTGATCGAGCCGAACTGTTTGACCCACTCCTCCTGGTCATACAGCCGGTAGGCGTAGTTGAACACATGGCCCATCTCGTGGCGCAGGTAGCGGAGGATATCGGCCTGATCGAACCCTTCCACCAGTCCGGTCCGCTCCACGTGCAGGGCCTTGAGCTCCGGCCGCGCCAGATAGAAAGGAATGGCGATCGCGACCGACTCGAAGGGCACTCCCCATTCGGTCGAGAGGTAGAACCGGGGCCTCACCCGGGTGAGGCCGGCCCGGCTCAGCTCCTTCAGGAACTCTTCGATGATGGGCTGGAGCGGTGTCCCTTCGATGGTGAGCCCAAAGTCCCGGATCGGTGTGGACCAGAGGTTGGTTTCGTGAAAGCGGGAGGTTTCGGACGGCATGGCGACAAACATATATGCTAGGTTTCGGCGATGCCGTCCCGAGCCCTCCTGCTTCAGAACCCTCGCGCGCGGCGGGGCGATGAGGGTCCAGACGGGATCTCCAGCCAGCTCCGAAGCCTCGGCATCGACCTGATCGTCGAGCCGCCCGGGAGTCCAGCCCGGTTCCCCCTGGCGATCCGAAGCCGTCTGGCCGAGATCGACCGCGTGATCGTGGCCGGCGGCGACGGCACGATCAACGCGGCGGTCCAGGTACTGGTGGAGGTCGGCCTCCCCCTCGGCATCATTCCCATGGGCACGGCCAACAACCTGGCCCGGACCCTCCGAATCCCCACCGACCCGGCCGGCGCCTGCGAGGTCATCGCGGCGGGCTACCACCGGAAGATCGATCTCGGCCGGGTCAACGACCGGTATTTTTGCACCACCGCGAGCCTCGGCCTGAGCGTCCGGATCACCGAAGAGCTGTCTTCGGAGATCAAGCGCAAGCTCGGCCGGGCGGCGTACGCGGTGGCGGCGCTCCGGGCACTGCGCCGCGCCCGTCCCTTTCGGGCCGACATCACCTGGGACGGCGGCCGCCGCCTCTCCCGGACCGTCCAGATCGTGGTGGGGAACGGACGGTATTACGGTGCGGCGCTCGCCGTGGCGGAGGATGCGGCGATCGACGATGCCCGGCTCGACCTGTACACCCTGGAGGTCGACAGCTGGTGGGACCTGGTCCGCCTCGTGCCGGCGCTCAAGCGCGGGACCCACGGGGAGCGGGACGAGGTCGGGACCGTCCGGGCTACCGGCTTCGAGATCCGCACCCGAAAGCGGATGCCGATCGACCTGGATGGCGAGCTGGGCTCGCAGACCCCCGCGAGGGTCGAGGTGGTCCCGCAGGCGCTCGACGTCTACTGTCCGACCAAGATCTGGGGGTAGCGTGAGGAGAGTTGTCGTTCTCGCGGGCCTGCTGGCGCTGGCGCCGGCCGCGCTGGCCGGACAGGTCCAGATCCGGGTGGGCGAGCCGGGCCGGGCCACCTATTCCGAGCTGCACGAGGGCCTTCGTGCCGGCACGCCCGCGGCGGATTCCGCGCTCGCGATCCTGCGGGAGCGGCGGGCCGCGGTGGTCTGGCGCCGGATGCGGGCCGCCCTGGCCGGCAAGGTGGCCTGGAACGACGCGCCGCTGGCCCTCACCAGGCTGGCCGAGCTGCGCGACGCCGCCTTCGCGGACAGCGCCGCGAGGCTCGGCGCCGCGATCGAAGCGGGGGAGGTGAAGGCTCCGCCAGGGGAGGACCCCGCCGACCTTCTCCCGGCTCTGCGGGCGGTGGCGCTGGAGCGGGACCGGACAGTCAACGGTGACCCGGCCGTGCTGAAGGCGATCCTCGCGGCGATCCCGGGGGACTATGGTCTCGGGGAGGCGTGGGTGCTGGGCCGGCTAGGCCGCGCGGCGAACGACTCGATCCGTGCCCGATTCCTGGCGGCGAGTGACACCGAGCTCAAGGTGCGCTACCTCACCCTGCTGTCCTTCTCCACTGACACGGCGTCGATCCCGCTGCTGGCGCAGGTCTATGCCGCGCCGGACAGCTTCGGGGTGCCGCCCCGGTACGCCTCACGGGCCTCGGATGGGCTGTTGTGGATCGGGACTCGGGGAAGTCTGTCGGCGCTACTCGATGCCCGGGAGATGGCGCGGGCGAAGGGAGTGTATGCCGCACCGGAGCTGAGTCGTGGCGGCTACGACTTTCTGGCGAACGACAGCTCGGCGGTGATCTCGAGGACGGGGAAATGGCTGACGGAGTGGCTGGCCCAGCTGAGGCCGGGAGCCTGACGGCGGCCGCGGCTCAGCAGCACCGCGTCGGCCCGTCGGCGTAGCGCCCCTGGACGTACTGCTCGAAAAACTCCCGCTCGCTCGGGGCCGGGCGGTCCGGATGACACCGGCTCAGGTGCTCGAGGTGGGCGGCGTAGTCCGGCATCCCCGCCACCCGCCGCATCACATTAGCGATCCGGGCAACCATCGCACCTGCCCGCCTGCCCGCCGGCCCGCCGGCCCGCCTATCCAACATACGCCGTCTCCACGAACGGAGTCTCCTGCGCCAGCGCCGGCTTCCGCCGCGTCAGCACCATCGCCCACTCCCGGGCCGAGGCCAGCACCACGAGGATCGTCACCAGCATGAATGCGATCGCCACGACCGCGTCCAGCCTGTCGTTGAAGATGAGCCGGGCCCCGCGGGCCGGATCCAGCGCTCCCTCGGCGATCTGCTGCGCGGTGAGCGCGGCGTGGGAGAGGAAGCCGAGCCGGGGATCCGCGGCGAACACCTTCTGCCAGCCGGCCGTGAGCGTCACCGTAAGCACCCAGGCGAGCGGCAGGAGGGTGACCCAGGCGTAGCGCGCCTTGCCGCCCTTGATCAGCAGCGTCGTGCCCACGCAGAGCGCGACCGACGCGAGCAGCTGGTTGCTGATGCCGAACAGCGGCCAGAGCGAGTTGATGCCCCCCAGCGGATCGAGCACCCCCTGGACCAGGAAGTAGCCCCACCCCGCGACCACCATGGCCGACGCGAACACGATGCTGGGATACCACGATGTCCGGCCGAGTGGCTTCCAGAGCTGGCCGGCGAGCTCCTGGAGCATGAAGCGGCCGACCCGGGTGCCGGTGTCGACGGTGGTGAGGATGAAGAGCGCCTCGAACATGATGGCGAAGTGGTACCAGAGCGCCATCAGGCCATGGCCGAACGCGCCGCTGAAGATCTGCGCCATACCGACGGCGAGCGACGGCGCTCCGCCCGTGCGGGAGAGCAGCGTGCTCTCGCCGACGGCCGCGGCGAGGCCGGTCATCTGCTCCGGGGTGACGGTGAAGCCCCAGCCGCGAATGGTCTCGGCCGCGGCTTCGACGCTCCCGCCGAGCGTGGCCAGCGGGGTGTTGATGGCGAAATAGACTCCGGGATCCAGCACCGCCGCGGCGCACATCGCCATCACCGCGACGAACGATTCCATCAGCATCCCGCCGTAGCCGATGAAGCGGGCGTCGCTCTCCCGGGTCACCATCTTCGGCGTCGTGCCCGAGGCGACCAGGGCGTGGAACCCGCTGATGGCGCCGCAGGCCACGGTGATGAAGGCGAACGGGAAGAGCTTGCCCGCGAACACCGGTCCGGTGCCATCGACGAAGCGGGTCAGGGCCGGCATCTGGAGCGGCGGCAGCACCACCAGGATGCCGATCGCCAGCAGCAGGATGGTGCCGATCTTCATGAAGGTGGAGAGGTAGTCGCGGGGACAGAGCAGCATCCAGACCGGCAGCACGCTGGCGATGAATCCGTAGGCGATGATGGCGTAGGCGATGGTGAGACCGGAGTGGGTGAAGAGCGGCGCCAGGGTGGGCGACTCGGCGACGTACCGGCCGCCGACCAGCGCGAGCATCAGCAGCACCACGCCGCCGGCCGAGGCCTCCAGGGTGCGCCCCGGCCGCCAGACCTTCATCCAGTAGCCCATCAGGATCGCGATCGGGATGGTACAGAGGATGGTGAAGACGCCCCAGGGGCTGTCCCGCAGCGCATTGACCACCACCAGCGCCAGCACCGCCAGCAGAATCACCATGATGGCGAGGACGGCGACCATGGCGAGGATGCCGGTGACCGGCCCGGTCTCCTCCTTCGCCATCTGGCCGAGCGACTTGCCGTCGCGCCGCATGGACCCGAAAAGAATGATGAAGTCCTGGACGGCGCCCGCGAACACCACGCCGAAGACGATCCAGATGGTGCCGGGCAGGTAGCCGAACTGGGCGGCGAGGACCGGCCCTACCAGCGGTCCCGCTCCCGCGATCGCGGCGAAGTGGTGGCCGAAGAGCACCCAGCGGGAGGTGGGGACGTAGTCGCGGCCGTTCGCCAGGCGCTCTGCGGGCGTGGCCCGGCGGTCGTCGAGGCCGAACACCCGGTCGGCGAGGAAGCGGCTGTAGAAGCGGAAGGCGAGGAGATAGGTCCCGACGGCGGCCAGGACCAGCCACGCGGCGCTGATGGATTCGCCCCGGTGCAGCGCCAGCATCGCCCAGGAAATGGCGCCCACCAGGGCGATCGCCGCCCAGATGAACAGGTGCATGGGGAAAAGATAGGGAGGGGGGCGGCTGTCGGGCAGGCGGGCGGACGGACAGACGGGCAGTTGCGGGCAGTTCTACGCATCGTTGATCCTGCCCGTCTTCCCGCCTGCCCGCCTGCCCGCCTGTGTCTTCTTGCCCCACCCGAAATCTTCCCGTACCTTCGGATTCCATGCCCTTGCCATCCTTCGGTTTCGGCCATCGGCCGTCGTGGGAGTACGAGGCTCCTGACGGCAGCGGCGCGGTCCTCGAGGAGCCCGAGCCGCAGCCGATCCGGAAGGGGTGGAAAGGGAAGGTGGCGCTGGTGACCGGAGGGGCCACCGGTCTGGGGCGCGCGGTGGTGATGGAATTCGGCAAGCTGGGTTGCAACGTCGCATTCTGCTTCGTGAACATGCCGGGCCGCGACGTGGTGGAGCAGGCGCTGCTGACCGAGACCGCCCTGGCCGCGATGGGAGTGAACGTGCACGCCGGCCGGTGCGATGTGCGCGACCGCGACGACGTCGACCGGTTCGTGGCCGACGCGAAGCAGAAGCTCGGCGGGGTCCACTTCCTGGTGAACAACGCGGGGATCGCGAACGACGGCGCCCTCTGGCGGTTGAGCGATGAGGCCTGGCGCGAAGTCATCGACACCAACGTCACCGGCTCCTTCAACTGCATCCGCGCGGTCGCGCCCATCTTCCGGCAGCAGCACTACGGCAAAATCGTCAACGTGAGCGCGCACCAGGCCAAGCGGCCCGGCTTCGGCGTGGCCAACTACGCCGCCAGCAAGGCGGCCCTGCTCGGGCTCACCCGCGCCGCCGCCGTCGAGCTCGGCCCGGCGAACGTCAACGTCAACGCGGTCGCGCCCGGATTCATCCGCACCGAGCGCATGGCGATGTTGCCTTCGGAGGTGGTGGAGCGGGCCCAGAAGAGCTCGGTGCTCGGCCGCGTGGCGGACCCGGAGGACGTGGCCCACGTGGTGTCGTTCCTATGCTCGGAGTCGGCCCGGCACATCACCGGGCAGACGATCGTGGTGGATGGGGGGTTGTCGTTGGAGTAGGGGGGCGCAGCAGAGTGGTACGGTGTTCGTCGAAAGCGATGCTGTCATCCCGAGCGCAGCGAGGGATCTTGCCCGTATGTCACGGGCACGCAGCTACTACGTGTACATCCTCGCCAGCAGGGCCCGCACCCTGTATGTCGGCAGCACGTCCGATCTGACCCGCCGAGTGTACCAGCACATCCACGGCATGTTTCCCGGTTTCACCGCGCGCTACAGGATCACCCAACTGGTCTGGTGGGACCAGACGCCAAACGCCCGCGAGGCCGTCGATCGCGAGCGCAAGATCAAGTCGTGGCGCCGGGAGAAGAAGATTGCGCTGATCGAATCCGCGAACCCTGGGTGGCGGGATTTCGCAGCGGACTGGTTTCGGGGGCAACCCGGGCAAGATCCCTCGCTGCGCTCGGGATGACAGTATGGGCGACCGCAGGCTTCAGTCCACCCCCTCGACCGTTTACTTTCCCGCCGTGAATCCGATCCCAGCGATCATCATCGCGCTGCTGACGATCAGCTGCGCGGCCGGGGCGCAGCAGCCGGCGCCGACCAACCCGCCTGCCCAGACCGGCGTGCCGGTGCCGCCGCCGCCGCTCGTGCCTCCGGTGCCGACCCAGTCGTTCGTCGGCCAGAACGTGGCGCTGATGCCGATCACTCTGATCGCGCCCGATCCCGCGCTCGCGGCCGACACGATCTACGCTCCGTACCGCGACCGGCGGACGGCGCTGCTCTGGGCCGACTCGCTCATCGGCGAAGCGTTTGCGGGGCGGGCTCCGGAAGTCCGCTGGGTGCTGCCGGCCGAGCTCCGGAAGGTGGCCCGCCGCGCGCCCGGGATCGTGGGCGATCCCGACCAGATGGGGCAGGCGATGCTCCGGGCGCCCAAGCTGCGCGACATCCCCGATCCGCTGCGCTCTTCGCTCCGCAATCTCATGGCGGTGGTCGGAGGACGGGTGGTGATGGTCCCCGCTTCCATCGGCTTCGGCCGCCAGGCCGACGGAAAGATCCGGGCCGACCTCTCGCTGGTCGCGGCGGACACCAGGTCCGGGAAAGTGCTCTGGCGCACCAACGCGATCGGGAGCGGGGGCAACCCGCGGGAGGCACTGGACGCCGCGCTCGTCGCGGCCCTCCCCATTGACGTCGGCGGGCCATGACCTACGACGTCACCCTCATCCCAGGGGACGGGATCGGCCCGGAGATCACGGCCCAGACGGTGAAGATCCTCGAGGCCACCGGGTTGCGTTTCAATTGGGACGAGGAGCTGGCCGGGATGAGCGCGGTCGAAGCCACCGGCACTCCCCTCCCCGACGCGACCGTCGAAAGCATCCGCAAGAACGCCGTCGCCTTGAAGGGCCCCCTCACCACCCCCATCGGCACCGGGTTCCGCTCCGTCAACGTCGGTCTCCGCAAGGAATTCGAGCTCTTCGCCAACGTCCGGCCCGCCAAGACGATCGTGCCCGGCGGGCGGTTCGAGAACGTGGATATCGTGCTGGTGCGGGAGAATCTCGAGGGCCTGTACATCGGCGTGGAGCACTTCGTGCAGATCGGCGACGACCCCCGGGCCGTCGCCGAGTCCATGGCGATCGTCACCCGCGCCGGCTGCGAGCGCATCGTCCGCTACGCGTTCGAGTACGCCCTCAAGCACGGCCGCCGCAAGGTCACCATCGTCCACAAGGCGAACATCCTGAAGATGGTGAGCGGCCTCTTCCTCGAGGTCGGCCGCGCCGTCGCTCAGGAGTATGCCGGCCGGGTGGAGTCGAACGACATGATCGTCGATAACACCGCGATGCAGCTGGTGCTTCGCCCCGAGCAGTTCGACGTCATGGTGACGACCAACATGTTCGGCGACATCCTCAGCGACGAAGTCTCCGGCCTGGTGGGCGGCCTCGGCCTCGCCCCCGGCGCCAACATCGGGACCCGGGCGGCGATCTTCGAAGCGGTCCACGGCAGCGCGCCCGACATCGCCGGCAAGGGGCTCGCCAACCCGTCGGCGCAGGTCTTCGCCGCCGCCATGATGCTGGACCACCTGGGTGAGCTGGACCGCGCCGAGCGGGTCCGCCGGGCGGTGGTCGATACGATCGTGACCGACGGGATCCGCACCCGCGACCTGGGCGGCACGGCGTCAACGGAGGTCTTCGGCAGTGCTGTCGCGCGGCGGGCTGCCTGAAGTTCCCTGCGTCGCCTGCGGGCGCCGGGTCATCGGCCTCGCGTGGGGAGACTACTGCCCCCAGTGTCGCGCCGAGCGCGGCCGGCGTGCATCTCGAATCGCGAACCGCATCTCCCTCGCCGCGACGGTACTGATGGGTCTGTACGTCGCCTTCCGCATGCCCCACGATCCAATGGCTCGTGTCTATGGGGCAGTCGCCGTCCTGGCGACCTACATCATCGTGCGGCGGATCGTGAGCCGCGTGGCAATGGAGATAATGACATGACGACTGGCAGCGGGGCAGCGGGGCAGCGGGGCAGGGTCTTCCTGGCGAGACTGGTGGTGGTACTCGGGGTCATGGCGGCCCCGCTGCCCCGCTGCCCCGCCGCCCCGCTTCATGCCCAATCATCCTCCCTCACCATCTACAACGACGGCCGGGTCCTGGTCCGGCGGGAAGTGCGGGCCGCGGTGCCGAAGGGCGGATCCAGCCACAAGGTGGCGCTCGGATCGCCGGATCCGGCTTCGATCTTTCCGCTCGACTCCGGGGTCGCGATCACCCGGCTCACCTTCGACGGCGCGACCGACGAGGGGAGCGCGCTCCGGCGCTCGGTCGGGCGGCGGGTGGTCTATCGGCTTCCCGAGTCGAAGGACACGCTGAGCGCCCTGGTCCTCGGCGTGGACCCGCTGCGGCTGCAGCTCCCCGACGGGCGGGTGACCTTCCAGCCGCCGGGAGCCGCGCTCTATCCCGCCGATGTGGTCGTCGCCGACCCCGCCGCGAATCTCGATCTGCGCAGCACCCGCGCCTATGACCGGCTCCGGCTCGGTTACTTCACCTCCGGCGCGACCTGGCAGGCCAGCTACCAGGTGGTGCTCGGCGGACGGACCGCCCGGGTTTCCGGACTGGCCGTGCTCGAGTCGCAGGGTCTCCGGGCCGACAGCGCCGACATCCAGCTCCTCGCGGGCTCGGTCGGACGGGCGGAGAAGCAGCCCTCGCCGCCGCGGCCGCTCGCGGCGCGGGCCGAGATGGGCTTCGCCGCGGACGCGGCCGCGGTCGAGGAGCGAGTGGGGGAGTTCCACCTGTACTCGCTCTCCGGCAAGAGCACGCTGCTGCCCGGCCTCACCACCTCGGTCGCCTTGTTCGAGCCGGCCGCGGTGCCGTACGAGCGGACCTACGAGGTGCGCGGCCTGGTGCCCTACTGGGGATTCGTGCCGCAGCAGGGTGAGGAGACCGAAGCCCCGGTCGAGGTGAGCTACACGCTCAAGCGGCCCCACAAGACGCCGTTCGGCGATCTGCCCCTGCCCGGCGGAATCGCCCGGATCTTCCAGACCGACAGCGCGGGCCGTCCCCAGATGGTCGGCGAGGCGGCGACCGACCACACCCCGGCGGGCAAAGACCTGCGGCTGGAGGCGGGCACGGCGTTCGATCTCACCGCGCGCCGGGTCCAGACCGGCTACGTCACCCGGCGGGACAGTACCAAGGCGTACGGCGTGCGCACGCTGGCCCTGGCCGACTACCGGGTGACCGTCCGCAACGCGACCGATAGCGCCGCCGTGGTGGATGTGATCGAGGAGCGGGCAGGGGAGTGGGCGGTGCTCTCGAGCTCGCTTCCGGCGGAAAAGCTGTCCTCCACCCGCACCCGGTTCCGGCTCAAGGTGCCCGCCAGGGGCGAGGCGGCGGTCACCTATCGCCTCAGAATCGTATGGTGAGATGACCGCGGAGCGGGTGGTCATCGCCCACCTCTCCGATCTCCACTTCGGCGGCTACGCCGATCTGGCCCAGATTGAAGCGCTGGAGACGTTCCTTCCCACGCTTCAGCTCGACGCGGTCGTGGTGTCGGGCGATCTGTCTCAGCGGGCCCGGCACGGCGAGTTCCAGGCCGCGCACGCCTTCGTCCACCGGCTGCGGCCGCTCGCGCCGGTGCTGGTCGTCCCCGGCAATCACGACATCGAATGGTGGAAGAGCCCGCTCGGGCTGCGCGGCCAGGGGCGGAAATACCGGAAATACTCCCGCTATTTCAACGTCCTGACGCCCGTGCTGGAGATTCCCGGCGCCGTCATCGCCGGGACGCTCAGCAGCTACGGCGTCGCGTTCGGGTCGCTGACCTGGAACATCCGCGACATCGCGGTGAAGGGCCACCTGCCCCGGGGGGAGACCGACCGGGTGACCGAAGTGTTCCGGAAGGCGCCCGCCGGTCTGGCGAGGGTGCTGGTATTCCATCACAACGTGCTGCCCGGGTCGCTGTCACGGCGGATGGGACTGGCGCGCTGGAAGTCGGCCCACCGGCGGCTGCTCGCCACGGGCGCGGACGTCATCCTCTGCGGGCACGACCACCAGGAAGGCGCCGGCCAGATCGGCGGCGCCCTCGCGGTGAGCACGTCGGGCACCCACAGCTCGCGCTCGCGCGGCGGCCGGCCGTCCGTCTTCAACCTCGTCACCATTGATTCGGCCGCCGTGCACATCCAACATTATCGGTGGGAGCTTTCGGGCCGGGAGTTCCAGCGCTCCGACGCATTCTCATTCGCCAGAGCCGAACCATCGAAGGTGACTGTGTCAGTAGCCGGCGGGGACCAGGGACTATGAGGCAGGGCCGTGGCCATGTGCGGGCAGACGATCCCCCGGCGCAACTGCCGCATCGGCTCGCCCGGCTCGGCCTGCAGGGTTGTGCCCGCGTCGTCCTCCATACCAATCGGATCGTCATGGTGAGCCTCGGCGCCGGAGGCGTGCTGCGGCTGCACCGCGGCTATGCCTTCGCGCCAGACGAGGTGCTCCAGGCGATCCTCCGCTTCCTGGACCCGCGCCTGCCTCGCGCCGTCCGTCGCCAGGCGGAACAGGAGTTCCTGGCGTTCCCGGCGGAGGAATACGCCCCGCCCCCCGCGTCAGCCCGCCGCGAGCGGCCCCGTCCCGGCGACCTGCTGACCCTCCACCGGCTGGCCCAGGCGCACGACCGGTTCAACCGGGAGCACTTCGGCCGAGCGCTCAGCAGCCTGCCGATCCGGCTGTCCGGCCGGATGCGCACCCGGCTCGGCGAGCTGAGCGTCGATCTCCGCACCGGAACCCCGATCGAGATCGCGATCAGCCGGCGCCACATCGCCCGCCACCTGTGGGAGGAAGTGGAGCACACCCTGCTGCACGAGATGGTGCACCAGTGGCAGGCGGAGACCGGTCGCCCGGTGGATCACGGGGTCGAGTTCCGGCGCAAGGCGCGGGAGGTGGGGGTGCTGCCCGGGGCCAAGCGGCCGGTCATCCAGCAGCCGGGCGGCGCGCCCGCCCGCTGAGTCAGTGCAGGTGGGCGTCGAAGAAATCCGCGATCCGGTTCACGATCGCGGCCTGACTCGGATCGGTCGGCTCGCTGGTGGGGCTCAGGTCGTGATCGGCGTGCAGCACCCGGAGCAGTGACGACTCGACCCCCGCCTGCCGCAACCGCTGATCCATCCGCTCCGACTGCGCCGGTGCCACCAGCGCGTCTTCATCCCCGACCAGAAAGAAGAAAGGCGAATCGCCCGCGGAGACGTGGGTGACAGGGCTCGCCTCGATCATCTCCGGCGAGGTGGGGTCGGGCCAGGTCTGGAACGCGCGGCTGTAGTCGTCGAACAGCTCTCCAGTCGCGGTGAAATCGGTGATGGCCGAGATCGCGGCGACCGCCTGCACCTCGCTGGAAAACGCCGGGAACCCGCCGGCATCGTCGAACCCCGCGGAGGCGTCGGCGGTCCCCAGCAACGCCACCAGTTGTCCGCCGGCGCTGCCGCCCCAGGCGCCGATCCGGTCCGCGTCGAGCCCGTAGCGCGACGCGCGCGCCCGCAGATGGCGGATGGCGCACTTCACGTCCTGGATCTGGGCCGGATACTTGTGGGCGGGGCCCAGCCGGTAGTCGAGGCTCGCGACCATGTATCCCCGGTCCAGCAGCTCGTCCTTGAGGGCGGCGAACCGCTCCCCGGTCGACCGGCTGCCGCTCACCCAGCCGCCGCCGTGCACGTGCACCGCGACGGGCAGCGGTCTCGGCTTGGTCGCGCTGGGCAGATACACGTCCATCAGGTCGGCCACGCCGTCGATGGTACAGTAGGTCACCCCGGTCAGCGTGCCTTCGCCCAGACTCACGGTAAGCGTGGCGGTCCCGGAATGCCCTCCACTGCCGGCCGTGATGACCGCGGTCCCTGGGCTCACCGCCGTCACATTGCCTGCCAAGTCCACCTCGGCGACCCCGGCGTCGTCGGTGCTCCAGGTGATCTCCGCGCCGGGGACCGGCTGGCCGCCGGCGTCGAGCGCAGCCGCGGTCAGGGCGATGGTCTGGCCCACCAGCAGTCCTGCCTCGTCGGGGGTCACCTCGACGGTGGCGACGGAAGGCGGGCCCTCGACCTCGACGGCCGCGGTCTGGTCCAACACCACTCCGGCGACGATGGCGGTGACCGTCTTCGTTCCCGGCTCGTCAGCCTGGAGTGATCCCACGGCCGTGCCGGCGTCATCGGTCGCCGGTGGCTGGACCAAGGTGACGCCGGCGCCGACCGCGCTCAGCTCGACCACCGCTCCGGCAATCGGGTTGCCGAAGGCATCGCGCGCGGCGACGGTGACGGTGGCAGTCCCGCCCAGGGCCACGGAAGCGGGCTCCGCCGACACGGTGGAGCCACCGGCATCCACCGGGCCCGCGACCGCCGTCGCCGAGACCAGCACGGGCGCCACTCCCTCCACGGTGACCGTAGCCTGTACCGCGCCGGCATGGCTCCCGAGCGTCCACACCGCCGTCGCCTCGCCGTCCGCGTCGGTCGTCGGCGCCGCCGTGGCGAAGTCGCCGTCGGCCTCGTCGTTGAACGCGACCGCTGCGCCTTCCACCGGCTGCCCCTCGGCATCGGTCACTCGGGCCACCACCGGGCGGGCGAGCGCGTCTCCAGCCGCGCCCACCTGGTCCTCCCCATCCACGATCTCGATCGCGGCCGGCTCGGCGCCGCCCGGCCCGATGTCTCCACCCCCACAGGCCACGGCTGCCAGACCGACGAATGCGGGCAGGACTAGGCCGAGGCATCGGGTGCCGAGCCGGGTGAGAGAACGGGTCATTGAACCGGAAGGGGTTTGTGAATTCATCAAGCTAGACAGTCGGTCGCAAGAGCGGGACCTGGGGGAATACCCCTAATCTTGGCTTCGAACACCCGGGTCGAGTTACCGAATCGTTGCACGCAAACACCACAGTGTCGCTGGGCGCGGTGGATCAGGGTTGTATAGGTCCTTACAGCGCATATCTTGCACGCCTCCTGTCGCTGGCCGCGATATTGCGCCTCGATCGGCTAGATTCCTTCCCGGTGACCGGGCTGGTTCGGAGATCTCCGATGGAAAAGTGGTGGAAGCTGCTCCGTCGGGCGCTGACCCCGATGTTCGTGGTCCGTCTCTACTACCTGTGGAAACATGGGGCGGTCATCAGCCGCAGGGCCGAAGTGGATCTCGCGGGATCGACGACGTGGGGCAAGGGCTGTGTCATCTCGGCGTTCACCAAGGTCAAGATCAGCGGACCGTTCGTGATGGGACAGCGGGTGCAGGTCGCGACCGGCTGCTTCATCGGTGCCGGGCGAGCGGGTCTGACCCTGGGCGACGACGTGCTGATCAGCCCCAACTGCACCATTCTCACCGGGACCTACAACATGGACCGGCTCGACGTCCCGCTGCAGGACCAGGGCACGGCCAGCAAACCGGTCCGGATCGGCCACCGGGTGTGGGTGGGTTCCAACTCGGTGGTGCTGGGCGGCACCGAGCTGGGGGACAACGTCATCGTCTCGGCCGGCTCGGTCGTCAGCGGGAACGTCCCTCCCAACAGCATCGTCCTGGGCAATCCCGCGAAGATCATCTTTACCCGACGCTAGAACCATGACTCACGCACCCGAGATGGACAGCATGGCCCTCCAGCGGATCGCCGCCGAGGTGCCTCACGGCGCGCCCTGGTCGGCGTACCAGTCGGCCGCTCGCGCCCTGGATCGCCTCTCCCAGGAGACCATTCCGGAACGGCTGCGCGCGCGGGTGGCGCTGCTGGGCTCGTTCACGCTCGAGCCGTTCGTCCCGGTGCTGCGGGTCGAGGCCGCGAGGGCGGGGTTGTGGCTCGACACCTATGTCGCTCCCTACGGCCTCTACATGTCGGAGCTGCTGGATGCCGGCTCCGGCCTGTACCAGTTCCGACCTCACGTCACCTTCCTCGTCATCGACGGCGACGTGCTGTGGAATCAACGGTGGGCGGAGTCGCCGCCGCTCAAGAGCGAGCCGGTGGTCGGCGGCCTGCTGACGCCGCTGTTCGCCGGGCTGGACGTCTTCGACCGGGCCGGTTCCGGCATCGTGGTGATGAACGACTTCGTGCTCCCGCGGCGGAGCACGGAAGGCGTCAACGCGTTCCGGAGCAAGGGCACGTTCGCCCACACGATCGCGCACGCGAACAAGCATCTCCGGCTGCGGCTCGCGCTCCGGGATCACACCTTCCTGTTCCCTCTCGCGGACGTCGTCGCGCAGGTGGGCCGGACCCAGGCCTTCAACTGGCGGACGCACTATCGCGGACACGTGACCTGGTCGGACACGCTGATGGCCGCCGTGGCGGAGCGCTACGCGGGGTTCGCCCTCGCGGCGATCGGCAAGGCGACGAAGTGCATCGTGCTCGACCTCGACAACACGCTGTGGGGCGGCGTCCTGGGAGAGGACGGCCCCGCGCGGAATCGCGCTGGGCCCGCAGTGGCCGGGCAGCGAGTTCGTGGATTTTCAGCGGGAGCTGCTCGACCTGCAGCGGCAGGGCATCCTCCTCGCCATCTGCAGCAAGAACAACGAGCCGGAGGCGCTCGAGGTGCTGCGGACCCATCCCAGCATGCTGATCCGCGAGGAGCAGCTCGCCGCCTACCGCGTCAACTGGGAGGACAAGGCGACCAACATCCGGTCGCTGGCCGGCGAGCTCAACATCGGGCTCGACCACATGCTGCTGATCGACGACAGCCCGCACGAGCGGGCCTGGGTGCGGGAGCAGATTCCTGAGCTCAGGATTCCCGAGCTGCCGGCCGATCCATCCATGTACGCCAACTGGGTGGGGTCGCTTCCGTCGCTCGTGGTGCTTCAGCAGACTCGAGAGGACGCGCAGCGGACCCGGCAATACCAGGAATCCCGCAGCCGGGAGGCGTATCGCGGCTCGTCGGGCTCGCTGCAGGACTTTCTGCGGGGACTGGGCCTGCGGGTGGAGATCGCGCCGGTGGATGACGACAGCCTTTCCCGGGTAGTCCAGCTTCTCGCGAAGACCAACCAGTTCAACCTGACCACCCGCCGCTATGACGAGGCGACGATCCGGCGTCAGGTCGCGGCTGGCTCGTGGAAGGTCTATACCATGCGGGTCGCCGACCGGTTCGGGGACTTCGGCCTCACCGGCATCGCGATCGCCGTGCCCGGCTCGGACACCTGGCATCTCGATTCGTTTCTCCTGAGCTGCCGGGTGATCGGGAAGTCCGTGGAAACGGCGCTCCTCGCCCGGATCGCGGACGATGCTCGCGGGGCCGGGGCCTCGTCACTCACGGCCGAATTCATCGACTCGGGCCGCAATCAGGTCGCCTCCACCTTCCTGGCGAACCACGGCTTCGCCGTGGCGCCGGAGACCGGCTGGAGCCGCCGGCTCGGCGCGCCGGGCCTGGAATGGCCGGAGTGGATCGAGCCGGCCGCCCTCTCCTCGGCCGGAGCGGCGTCCCAGCCCCAGGGGGGCCGCGCGGATGGCTGACCAGGCCGCTATCGAATCCAGGGTCCGAGAGGTGCTCGGCCAGGTGCTCGATGTCCCGACCGCCAGCGTAGGTCCTGGGCTGACCGCCGAATCGTCCGGCGCCTGGACCTCGCTCAACCATCTCATGCTCATCTCCCAGCTGGAGTCCGAGTTCGGCGTGGTCTTCTCGAACCAGGAGATCAAGGACCTCACCTCCTACACCGCCATCGTCGGCCTGCTGGGTCGCAGACTTGGTCCAGCCAACTAAGCCCGGCGTCGGAATCGACCTGGCAGAACGGAGCACCTGGCGGCATCTCGACGAGGCAGCGGTTCGCCGGGCGGCGCTCCGGTGGCTCGCCCCGGCCGAGCGGACGTGGTGCGCCGCGCAGCCGTCCTTTCGAGAGGCGGTGGTGCTGGTGTTGAGCTGCAAGGAGGCCGCGTACAAGGCCGGTGCGGGACCCGCACCCTACGCGCTGTCGCTGGTCATGGAGGGTACGCTGGCGTCGGGATGGGCGGTGACGGCCGCCGGCCGGCCGGAGTCCGTGGTGGCGAGGTGGGAAGCCACGTCGGACTCGATTCTTACGCTCGCCGTGCTGGACTCCCCGGAGAAGGCTTGGACGGTCCTGGACCGGCTCGCAGCGGGGGTCGCTCGGGGCCTTGACCCCGTCCGCCGCTGTTGACTCGAAGCGTGCGATTGGCAATTCTGACGCATGCCTGCGACACCCCGGCCGGCCCATCCCTGGTGCCCGCAGGTCCAACGCTGTGCGCCAACTTGCTGTACCGTAAGCGCTTCGAAGGCATGGTTCTTGTAGGAGCCCCGGCCAGTGTCGGCACCACCGGGCATGCGGGATAACCACCAAGGAGCGAGAATGCGGGTCCTTGTGACGGGCGGTACGGGGTTCACGGGAACGGCGCTGGTCCGCCGCCTTCGGGGGGCGGGGCACGAAGTCGTGGCTCTGGACTACAAGGACGGCCTTCAGTGCGACGCCCTTCGCGCCATGGGCGCCGAGGTCGTCATCGGGTCGGTGACCGACCGTGCCGTCGTCGAGAAGTCGATGCGGGGCGTGGAGTACGTGTTCCACCTCGCCGCGGCGTTCCGCGAGCTGAACGTGCCCAATTCCTTCTACGACGAAGTCAACGTGGAGGGAACCCGGAACGTGCTCGAGTCGGCGAAGCGGGCCGGGGTTTGGAAGTTCGTCTACTGCAGCACCTGCGGCGTGCACGGCAACGTGGATAACCCGCCCGCGAACGAAGACTCGCCGATCCAGCCCGCCGACTACTACCAGCGCACCAAGTACGAGGCCGAGCCCCTGGTCAAGCAGGTCGCCGGCGGCAACATGGAGACGGTGATCCTGCGTCCCGCCGCCATCTACGGTCCCGGCGATCCCGAGCGCTTCTTCATGATCTTCAAGCGCGTCGCCCGCGGCACCTTCCCGATGTTCGGCAACGGCCAGACGCTCTATCACCCTCTCTACATCGACAATCTGGTCGAGGCCTTCATGCTCTGTCTCGCCCCCGGGGTCGGGAACGGGCGTGAATACCTCATCGCCGATGAGCACTACTATCCGATCGAGGAGATCGTGAAGTCGGTGGGCCGGGCCCTCGACGTCAAGTTGCGGATCCCCCACTACCCGATCATGCCGGTCGTGGCCGCCGGACACATCTGCGAGAAGATCTGCAAGCCGTTCGGCATCACCCCGCCGATCTTCCCCCGCCGGGTCGATTGGTACCGGCAGAACCGGGCGTTCGACATCAGCCGGGCGAAGAAGGAGCTGGGCTACGCGCCGCGGATCGAGCTGGACGAGGGGCTGCGCCGCACCGGGCGCTGGTACCGCGAGCAGGGCTACTTGCAGCAGGCTCCCGGGGAGCTGGTCGAAGTCTCGCCGGCCTGATTCCGGCCGGCGACATTCACCCGGAGGCCGCGCTCAGACTGCAGCGCGGCCTTTGTCGTTCCGGGTGGCGTGCCCCGGCAGGTGGCGCACCGGCGGCAGCGGGTGGTTCGGCGCCGCTCCACGCTGGTCGAGGAACCGGCGGGCCCACAGCTCGGTCAGCAGCAGCGACCAGAGGCGATACGCTCGCTCCTGGCTGTAGGGCTGGCCCGGCGGCCGGCGGCGCAGGCTGGAGAGGTACCCGGTGTCGAACAGTCCCCGCCGTGCTACCGCATCGGCGTTGAGCAGCTCGTCGGCGAGCCGGTCGAGCACGTCGGACATGTGGGTGTCGTGCTTGAGCCGGTTGAAGCTCTTGCCGGTCGCCAGGATCGAAGGCGACAGCAAGCCCTCGCAGGCGCGGCGGAGGATGTACTTCTGGGTCCGGCCCCGGATCTTGAGCCGGTCCGGAATCGCGAACGCGGTCGCGAGGAATCCGGGATTGGTGTGCTGGGCATTCATCCGCATCCCCACGCCCGCATAGAGCCGCTCCACCGGGTGCTGGTAGGGCAGCACCATGAATCCGCGCTTCAGGAAGTTGGTGAGCGGCTGGTCGCCCGCCGGGGGGAACCCGGGGAAGCGCGCCAGCGGCGGGGTCCCCCGGACCTGCGGGGCGGGGAACTCGCGGCCTCGGAAATAGGCGCGCTTCAGGGCCCGTCCGCCGAGCGTCCGCGGCTCCACGCTGCGGTAGGTGTAGTCGAAGAACTCCTCCAGCGGTTTCCGGACGGCGGGATACTTCACGCCGAGATCCACCAGGCGGTGCCGGGGCAGTCCGGCGAAGAGCCCGTCGAATCCGAAGCCGGTCACGATCAGGTCGACGTGTCGCGCGGCCTCCCGGGCCGCGAGAACAGGTACGCGATGTCCTCGCGGCCGATCGGCTCCTCGATGTGCCACACCATCCAGGGGAGGAGGCCGGGCAGGTCGTCGGGATCGAGCACCACTGGGTGGTGGATGCTCCCCACCTCACGGGCCACGATCTCCGCATTCACCAGCTCTTTGTCGTCGGGGCCGAAGCCGGCGGAGAAGGTGTGGACCTCCCGGGAGCCGGCGACCGCGCGCACGCCGGCCGCCACCACCGCGGAGTCGAGCCCGCCGCTCAGCGAGACCCCGATGCGGCTGTAGGGCTCGGTCTGGCGGCGCAGGGTCTCGAGGAAGCTCTCGCGCAGGCGCGCCGCGTGGCCGGCGTCGTCCAGGTCGGCGGCGCGAACCGGGATATCCCAGTAGCGCCGGGTCGAGACGTGGCCGTCGCGCACCTCGACCCAGGTGCCCGGCGCCACCGGGTGGATTCCCTCCAAGCAGGTGACGCCCGGAAGGACCCACTTGGTGTTCTGAATCGCCTGGAGCGCGGCGCGGTTGGGCCGGGCCGGGATGGCGTCGAGCGCCAGCAGCGCCTTGTACTCGCTGGCGAAGACCAGGCGATCTCCAGCCATCGCGAAATAGAGCGGCGCGTACCCCACCCGGTCCCGGGCCAGGATGAGTCGCCGGCCCGGAGTGTCCCACAGCGCAAAGGCGAACTGCCCCGCGATCCGGGCCAGGCCCTCCTCCCCGAACGCATCCCAGAGGGCGGCAGCCAGCTCGGCGTCACCCGTGAGGTCGCTCTGTCCCGCCCGGCGTCCCAGCGCCTGCGCCAGCTCCTCGCGGTTGTCGATGGCGCCGTCGAAGGCGATCGGTCCGCCCATCTGCCGGCGCGCGGCCTCGGGCGAGCCACGGGTGCCCAGCGACAGTCCCGAGGCCGGCGACCACTCCGCGGAGTCGCCGCCGCGATGCGCCAGCCGCCCGCTCATCGCCCGCAGCTCCGCCGGCTCCGCCCCACCCACTATCCCGTACACTGCTCCCACGATCGCTCCGATTCCGGTGGTTCGTTTACGGCCGAGTTGCCGCCTCCGCGGCCTGCTCGGCGAGGGGAAGTCGCAGGTGCTTCGCGGCGACGTACCAAGTCGAGGCCGACCGCACCGTCCAGCCCAGCGCCACTCCATAGATCACGCCCGCGAGGCCCCAACGGGCGCCGACCACGGCGGCGCCGATGGCGATGACCACCGACGCCCATCCCCACAGGTTTACCGCCGACAGCTCGCGCGGGGTGGCGAGCGCGGAAGCCGCCGACTTGGTGAAGGCGTTGATCACCTTCGCGACGCCGCTCACGACGGCCGCCAGGACCAGGGAGCCGGCCAAGTGGTACTTCCCGGCCAGGAACCACCGCTCGGCCAGCGGCGTGACGATCCAGATCGCCGCCGAGCCCAGCAGCACCACGGTGCCGACGGTGCGCGCCTCCTGGGCGACCAGGTGCCGCCGCTGCTCCACGGTCTTGGCCGCCCGGAGCCGGGGGAACATGGTGTAGCCGACGCCCATCTGAAGCACCCGGAACAGCGAGCCGGCGATGGCCCCGAGGACGCCGTAGGTGGCGAGGTCGGACAGCGGCAGCACGTGGGGAAGGACCAGGCGCTCGAGCTGGATCAGCAGCAGTCCGGTCGCCTGCACCCCGGCGAAGGAGAGTGACTCGCTCCAGGAGAAATCCACTGCGTGCGTGGCCCTTGGTGTGGCGCTCGCGGAAGAGGATGGCCCAGCCCCAGGCCGCTCCCGGAATCCATCCCACAGTCATGATCAGCAGGGAGAGCCAGGCTTCCCGCACGCCGGCTACCAGAGTGGCCAGCGCGCCGATCAGCAGGATGATGTTCGGGCTCTGGAACAGCGTGAGGGAGATGCCGAATCGCTGCTCGCTCTGAAACTTCGCGGCGGCCACCATCAGCGCGCCACCGATGGCGGTCGAGAAGAAGATCATGGCCGTCACCGCGGCCGATGTCTCGTACGCCAGCGCGCCGATGAGGGCGAACACCACGCCGGTCGCGGTCGTCGCCAGCATCACCCGGCGGAACAGCTGGGGGCCCGCCTCGATATCCCGCCGGTTGACGATGCCGTCGATGCCGGCGGGCGCGAGGGCGAACCCCACGTTGACCAGCGCCACGACGAGGGTGACCAGCGCATACTCGGCGGCCGACAGCACCCGGGCGAGGATCAGGTTCGCGATCGCGAAGCCTGCTCCTGCTGCTCCATAGACTGCCGCGGTTCGAATGGTCGGCGAGCGCCAGAACTGCTTCACGCGGGCGCCCGAGTCCCGGTCGAACGCGACTCGATCATGGTGTAGAAGATCTCCAGCTTGCGGCGGGCGGCGGCCGGAGTGAACTCGCGCTGCACCCGGTCCTTGGCCCGGGCGGCGAGTCCCTCGCGGAGCGAGTCGTCCTTGAGCAGGGTTGCGAGGCCGGTGCCCAGGGCCTTCGGCTCGGGCTCCACCAGGTAGGCGGTGTGATCGTCGAGCACCTGGGTGTGGGTCCGGAGCCGGGTGGCCAGCACGGCGGTTCCGGAGTCCAGATAGGAATAGATCTTCATGGGCGTGTTGAGCCCCTTGAGTCTCGGCGAGACCAGCACGTCGGCCTCGCGGAGGAGATCGGCGAGCACCGAGACCGGCTTGGGCCCGAGGAAGTGCACCGCCTTGCCGATGCCGAGCTCGGTCGCGCGCGCGCCATAGCGGGCGATGTCTTCTGCCTGCCCTCCCACGATGACCAGCCGGGCCTCGTTCATCTGGTCCAGCGTGTGGCAGAACCCTTCCAGCAACAGGTCGATTCCCTGGTAGCTCTCGAGATTGCCCACGTACATCGCGACCGGAGACCCGGCCGCTTCGGCCGGGATATGGCGGGGCGCGCCGGGCGCCGCCGGGGCGAGCAGCGTGGTGTCTTCCACCCGGCCGATCGGCGTGTCGGGGGCGTGGCCGTGGGCCACGTCTTCCAGCGCCGCGCAGACGGTGAGGACGCCGGCGCTCCGCCGGACGGCGAAGGCCTCGAGCCGACGCAGCACCGGCGCCACGATCCGGAGCGCCGGATACGCGTCGATCAGCTGCTCCGCCAGCGACGAGTCCATGTCATAGACGTAGGGGACGCCGGTGAAAATCTTCATCACCGCGGCGATGAACGCGGCTTCCTCCACGGCGTGGACCAGGTCATAGCGGGTCCGCCGCATCATCCGGGCACAGGTCCAGCACATCGCGATGTCGCAGAGGACCTTCTTGAGGGAGAAGCCGGGCCGGACGTTGCGGACGCCGGGAAGGCGCGGGATCCGGTGGATCGTGCAGTTGGGGATCTCGACGTCAGTGCCCTCGTGGTAGGTGAGGGCGTCGATCCGATGACCCTGCGCGCCGAGAAACTCCAGCACCGTGCGCACGGCGATGGGCGTGCCGCGGGCCTGGAAGAACGGCTGGGGAGCAAGGACCAGAATTCTCACGCCGGGCCCATCACCACCTCGGTGCCTCCGGGGTACAGGTGCACGGCGAGCCGAAGCGCACGACCGGTGGTCCGCCACAGGAGCAGCGGGAACGACGCGGTGAGTTCGCTACGGGGGCAGGGGGCAAGTGTCGAGTGCCGGCCACGTAAAGTACCACCTGCCCCAACGGCTTGCGCAAGAGGCCGGCGCGCCCGGTGGCATGGCCGTTACCGATTCTGTGCAAATGCTTACTCCTCAGCCACTTGGATCAAATGCCCGCCGGGGTTGCCTGGCGGCGGCTCGGCCGGCGTCCGGCGGTCGCCGCACCGCTCGGCAAGGGGCGGGCCGCGTGGTATCTTTCCTCCCCTGCCGACCACACCGACACAAGGACGAGGACTTCATGGCCACCGCCGCAGCCACTTCCCAGTTCACCGGGGTCGATTTCCTGGCTTTCGACACCCTCCTTTCGGAGGAAGAGCGCGCGGTCCGCGATACGGTGCGCACCTGGGTGGATGAGCACCTGATCCCGATCATCGGCGAGGCCTACGTCGAGGGGAAGTTTCCCAAGAAGCTGATCCCTGGGATGGCCGAGCTGGGGCTCTTCGGCGCCAATCTCCCCGAGGAGTACGGCTGCGCCGGCCTCAACAACGTGGCCTACGGCCTAATCATGCAGGAGCTGGAGCGGGGCGACTCGGGGATCCGGTCGTTCGCCTCGGTGCAGGGCGGGCTGGTGATGTACCCGATTTATGCCTTCGGCTCGGAGGAGCAGCGAAAGAAGTGGCTCCCGCTGCTGGCCTCGGGACAGGAGATCGGGTGCTTCGGGCTGACCGAGCCGGATTTCGGATCCAATCCCAGCGGTATGATCACCACCGCGCGGGAGACCAAGGACGGGTGGGTGCTGAACGGCACCAAGATGTGGATCACCAACGGATCGCAGGCCACGGTGTCGATCATCTGGGCCAAGACCGGGGACATCAAGGATCCCAAGTCCATCCGCGGCTTCATCGTCCCCACCGACACCAAGGGATACGCCGGCAAGGACCAGAAGGGGAAGCTCTCGCTTCGCGCGAGCGACACCAGCGAGATCCATCTCCAGGACGTGCACCTGCCGAAAGACGCCCTGCTGCCGAAATCCGGCGGCATCAAGAGCCCGCTCATGTGCCTGACCCAGGCCCGCTACGGCATCTCCTGGGGCGCGATCGGCGCCGCGATGGCCTGCTATGACGAGGCCCTGCGGTACGCCCAGCAGCGGGTGATGTTCGACCGGCCCATCGCGCAGACCCAGATTCAGCAGGTCCGCCTGGTCGACATGCTGGCCGAGATCGTGAAGGCCCAGTTCATGACGCTTCAGCTCGGCCGCCTGAAGGACGCCGGCACCATGACCCCGGACCAGGTCTCCCTCTGCAAGCGGAACAACGTCGACATGGCCTGCGATGCCGCCCGGGAAGCCCGCCGCCTCCTCGGCGCCAACGGGATCCTCGCCGAGTACCACTCCATGCGCCACATGGCCAACCTGGAGTCGGTGTACACGTACGAGGGGACCCACGACATGCACAGCCTCATCGTGGGCCAGGCCATTACCGGCCTGCCGGCGTTCCAGTGAGAACAGCGGGAAAAGTGAAAAGTGAAAAGTGAAAAGGGACTGAGGGCCGCCGGTCACCTGGAGAGTCGCCTGGCGACCCCCTTTCACTTTTCACCTTTCACGTTTCCCGCTTTTTTCAGGTTGTGACGCCCGCCCACCTCGCGCGTATGTAGGTTCGTGACCCCGGCATCCGTGTCCTCAGCCTCCGACCACCCCGCCGCATCCGTCTTCCCGCCCGATCAGGGCGAGGCGCTGTGTCGTGAGTGGTACCAGGCTCACGGGGCGGCGGTCTACAACTACTTCCGGTTCCACGTGCCGCAGGCCGACGTCGCCGAGGATCTCACCGCCGAGACCTTTCTCAAGGTGGTCCGGGCGGCGGACCGGTTCGACCCCCTCAAGGGCAGCCCCAAGGCCTGGATCCTGACCGTCGCCCGGAACGTCCTGGCCGACTGGCGCCGGCGAGCCCGGCTCCGCCAGTACGTCACGCTCGGCACCATGCACGACCTCATCCACGACGCTCCGTCCCCCGAGGAACGGCTGCTGCGGGAGGAGGAAGTGGGCCGCCTGCTCGACGCTGTCGCCACCCTGGGCCACGCCGAGCGGGAGCTGGTCGGCCTGCGGTACGGCAGCGGACTCGACACGGCCGAGGTTGCGCAGATCCTGGGGATCAGCGAGGGCAGCGTTCGGACCCGGCTCTGGCGGGTGCTCGGCAAGCTTCGCGGGGTGCTGGCTCGATGAGCGACGATCCGGAGCTGCCGCCCGATCTGGAGGAGCTGGATCGCAAGCTGCGCGGGATCAGCTTCCGCCCCCGCGCATCTCTGGGTCCCGAGTTGCTCGGCCGGCTGCGTCGCGGGGAGCGGTCGAAGGGTGCCGCCACCTCGTGGAGCAACCGTCCGGCGCTCGCGGCGGCGGCCGCCGGATTGATCCTCGCGGCGGGCACCGTGTTGGTGCTGCTCTCGCCGGGCTCGGTCCTGGTGGACCGCTGCTGCTACGACCTGGACGGCGGGGGAGACGCCGACGACGGCGTGGTGGTGCTCGCCGAGCGCGACGCGGAGGTTCACCGGCTGCAGGTCTATGAGGACCTCGACGGCTCGGGCCACTTCAACGCCGGCGATCTCATCCGCCTCGACCGTCGCGGCGCACCGGCGCTGCACGGCGCCTCGATCCCCGGGCTGGTGACGATCGAGCGCTGCTGCCTCGACTTCGACGGCGGCGGTCCCGCCGACGACGGCCTCATCGTGATCGGGGTCCCTCCCGACCGCGTGGTGATGGCCGCGATCTACGAAACGGGCGACGCCCCCGAAGGCTCGGGTCCCCGCGACGCCGGATTCCCTCTCCGTTAGTTCCCCGTCTTCCCCCTAAGGTCGAGGAGCTGGTCGATGAATCGGAATGGGCTATTGGTATTGGTTGGCCTGGCCGCCGCGCCCGCGCTGCGGGCCCAGGTGACCGACACCAGCGCGACCGATACCACTGCCTTCGAGCTGCCACCGATCGAGGTAGTCGGCAGCATCCAGCCGAGCGCCGGGCCCAACGTCGGCTCGGGCGTACCCGCCCGGGTCACCACCCTCGACGCCGAGGACGTCGACGCCTACGAGCCCCGGGTCCTCTCGGACGCGATGCGGCAAGTGGCCGGTATCTCCACCTACGACGATCTGGGCAGCCCCTACAAGCTCAACATCTCGTCCCGCGGCTTCTATTCCTCGCCGGTGGTCGGCCTGCCGCAGGGCGTGGCGGTATTCCTCGACGGCGTGCGGATGAACGAGCCTGAGGCCTCGCAGATCAACTTCGATCTGCTGCCGATGGACCACATCCAGCGGATCGAGGTGCTCTCCGGCAACGGCTCGCTGCTCGGGCGCAACGCGCTCGGAGGCGCGGTCAACCTGGTGACCGCGCGAGGGCGCGGCGCGCCCCATGCAAACGTGGAGCTGTCGGGCGGCAACTTCGGCGCCTTTCGGGGGGAGGGGAACGTCTCCGGCATGACCGCCGGCGGGCTCGACTGGTACGCCGGCGGCAACTACAACACGGAGGACGGCTGGCGCCAGGTGACCTCGGCGGAGCAGTACAGCGGCTTCGTCAACGTGGGGAAGCTGGGCGCCACCAGCGGCATCCGGTTCCAGGCTCTGTACGGCAACTCCTACGCGCAGACCGCGGGCTCTCTGCCCGAATCCATTTTCGAGACCAGCCCCGACTCCAACCTGAGCGCGGAGGACTACGAGGACCTCTGGGCCTTCCAGGGCGCGGTCCAGGGCTACAAGCAGACGGGGGGCGGCAAGGCGTCGGCGACAGTCTATTTCCGGCGGCACCGCGCCGAGCGGTTCAACGCCAACCAGCCGGACGACGCCGACGTCTTCGGCATCTCCTACAACACGACGTTCGGCTACACCGCGGACTACCGCTGGGCCACCTTGCTGAGCGATAACGTCGCGCTCAATCTCCGCGGCGGGGTGGACGGCAGCGTGAGCCGGGTCAAGATCGACATCTTCGCCGACTCGATCAAATTCGGCGGCACCCGGACGATCACCACGCAGGCGCGAAGCCCGCTCTGGGACCTGTCGCCGTTCGTGATGGCGGACCTGACCACCGGTCCGGCGACGTTTTCGGCGGGGGCGCGCTACGACTACGTGAGGCTGCCGTTCGAGAACCTGCTGGACCCCTCCGCCGACACGGTGGGGATCTACAAGCAGTTCAATCCCCGGTTCGGAGTCAGCGTCGCCGTGGGCCAGAACTCCTCGGTGTTCGCGTCGTGGGGAAAGACGTTCCGCGCCCCGGCCGTGATCGAGAACGCCTGCGCCGATCCGGAAGCCCCCTGCCCGCTGCCGTTCGCGCTGGGTGACGATCCACCGCTCGAGCCGGTCAAGGTCAACACGATCGAGGCGGGGTTTCGCTACGCCACCGCGAATCTGGCGCTGGACGGGTCGGTGTATCACTCCAACGTGCGGAACGACATCTTCCTCACCCCGTTCGGGGCGGACGAGCCCACCGGCGGCACGATCGACGGCTACTTCATCAACCTCGACAAGACCCGCCGTGTCGGACTCGAGCTCGGCGCCGCGTATCGCTTCCCACAGGGTCACCGGCTCTACATCAACTACGGCTTCACCCGCGCCACCTTCCAGAACGAAGCGGACCTGTTCAGCATCCGCGGAGTGACCGAGGAGGGCGAGGAGCCCGAAGACCCGGAAGAGGAGATCGAGAACCCGTTCCCCACCTCGAACGAGGTGGTCCCGGGCAACCGCTTCCCCCTGGTTCCCGATCACATCATCAAGGGCGGCGCGCGGGCCCAGATCGGCCGGTACGTCCATGTCGGCGCCGACGGGCGCTATACCGGCAAGCAATGGCTCCGCGGTGACGAAGCCAACGTGACGAGCGAGATGGACGATTACATCGTGGTCGATGCGCGGGTGGGCGTGGAGATCGACCGCTGGGAGATCAGCGGCGTGGTCACCAATCTCTTCCAGAATCGCTACGCCATCTTCGGCACCTTCAACATCAACCAGGGAAACCCGGACGGGCCGGCGGTCGAGCGCTTCCTGTCACCCGGCGCGGAGCGGCAGTTCCGGGTGATCGTGCGCACTTCCCTCGGCGGTCCCCGCGGTCCGGAGGGCGCCGGCGACATCGACTGAGGCGTGCTGGCGGCCCGGGAAACCCTCGACTAGCTTTGCCGCCAGTTTCGAGGGCTGACCAGACCGAGGCCGGGAGCGCGCGTTGAAGATCGCAGTCTGCATCAAGCGGGTGCCGGAAATGGAGCTGCGGTTCTCCATCGCCGGGGATCGCAAGTCGTTGGACCAGGCCGGGCTCAAGTACGAGATCAGCGATTTCGACGGCTATGCCTTGGAGCTCGGCCTGCAGCTGGTGGAGAAGGCCGGCAGCGGCGAGGTGGCGGCGATCTGCCTGGGGCCCGACGGGGTCCAGGAGACCCTGCGCAAGGCGCTCGCCATGGGTGCCACTCGGGCCGTCCAGCTCAAGTCAGATGAGGTCCCCTTTGACGGCTTCGCCATCGCCTCCGCGCTCGCGGCCGAGCTCAAGGACGGTGGCTACGATCTGATCCTGTTCGGCCGGATGGCCACCGATACCGCTAGCGGGACGGTCGGCGCGATGACGGCCCAGCTGCTCGACCTGCCCAGCGTCACCTCGATCTCCCATCTCGAACTCGCCGACAAGCAGGGCACCGCCCAGCGCGACCTCGAAGGCGCGTCGGAGACAGTGCAGTTCTCCCTCCCTGCCGTGCTCACCATCGACGAAGGCATCGCCCGGCCCCGGCTCGCCACCCTCAAGGGGATCATGGCCGCCAAGAAGAAGCCGCTTGAGACGAAGCCGGCGCAGCTCGGCAAGGTGAGCCTCACGGTCGAGTCCATGGCGCTGCCGCCGGAGCGGTCCGGCGGGAGGATCGTCGGCGAGGGACCGGACGCCGTGCCCGAGCTGGTGCGGCTGCTCCGCACGGAAGCGAAGGTGCTCTGATGGCGAACACGTTCGCGTTTGCGGAATCGCGGGACGGAGCGCTCCGGAAAGTCGCCTTCGAGGCGGTGACCGCGGCGCGGCAGGCGGCCGACGCGACCGGCGGCGGCGAGGTCCACGCGCTGCTGATCGGCGGGCCGGGCATCGCGGCCAAGGCGGAGGAGCTGGGCCGCTGCGGCGCCGACCTGGTGGTTGTTGTCGAAGAGGCCTCGCTCGGGCGCTACAACCCCGAGGTGTTCGCCGCGACCGCCGAGAGCCGGATCCGCGCCGGCGGGTACCGGGCGGCCTTCTTCCCCGCCTCGGCGCAGGGCCGCGATCTCGCGCCCCGCGCCGCGGCACGGCTCGGCGTGAGCCTCGCGTCCGACGTGACCGGGTTCGAGGTCCAGGGCGACGCCGTCGTCGCCCAGCATCCGGGATACACCGGCAAGGTGATCATCACCCTGCGCCTGGTGGGCACGCCGGCCCTGGTCTCCCTGCGCCCGGGCGCGATCACGCCCGCCGAGTCCGCGCGCACGCCGCGGGTGGAGAAGGCCGCGCCTGCCATGGACCCCGGCGCAGCGCGCGTGGTGGTGACCGAGAGCTCGGCGCGCGGAGGCGCCAAGCTCGATCTGGGCGAAGCGCCGGTCATCGTGAGCGGCGGGCGGGGACTGCGCGAGGCGGGCAACTTCAAGCTGGTCGAAGAGCTGGCGGCCGCATTCGGCAACGCGGCGGTGGGCGCCACCCGGGCCGTGACCGACGATGGCTGGCGGCCCTCCACCGACCAGATCGGCCAGACCGGGCGTGTGGTGAGCCCCGATCTCTACGTGGCGATCGGCATCTCGGGTGCGATCCAGCACCTGGCTGGCATGCGCACCGCCAAGACGATCGTCGCCGTCAACAAGGACAAAGACGCGCCGATCTTCAAGATCGCCGACTACGGGATCGTGGGCGACCTCTTCGAGATCCTACCACGCCTGACCGAAGAGATCCGCAAGGCCAAGAGCAGCGATTGAGCAGCCTCCGTCACGACTGACGGAGCTCCCGCACCATCTCCTCGATCCGCCGCGCGCCTTCCGTCACCGTCGCCTCATCCGGTCCGAACGAGAAGCGTACGTAGTGCCGGAAGCGTGACGGACGGCCGCTCCGCCGCTTGCCGGGATTCACGTCGAAGAACTCGCCCGGAACGCAGATCACTTTCCGCTGCAGCGCCGCACGAAAGAACGACATCCCGTCGTTGATGGCGGGCGGCAGCCCCGAGATATCTCCCCAGCAGTAGAAGGTCCCTTCCGGCTCCAGATCGAACCGCACGCCGGCCCGCAGCAATCCGTCGGAAAGGATCCGGCGCTTGCGCAGGAAGACTTCCCGGATCGCCTGGGTCTCGGCCTCCACGACCGTCGGGGCGAGCAAGGGCACGGCGGAGCGCTGCAGCGGCTTGCTGCCGCCACCGTCAAGAAAGGACCCGCTGCTGGCGACCGCGTCGATCACCTGGCGCGGACCCACGATCCAGCTGCAGCGCCAGCCCGGATAGCGCCAGTTCTTGGTGAGGCCGTCGAACAGGACCACGGGATCGGTGTCCACGTCCTCCACGTATCGCGCGGCCGAAACCAGGCCGTCGCCGTCCGCGGTGTCGCGCCAGATGTAGTGGGAGTAGAACTCGTCGACCAGCAGCGAGCAGCTCAGCTCGCGCGCCGCCGCCACCCAGCCGGCCAATTCCTGATCGGCGATCACCCGGCCGGTCGGGTTACAGGGATTGGACAGGAGAACGGCGGAGAGGCCGCGCCCGGTGATCTCGTCCTTCAGGTGCTCGGCGCTGAAGTGATAGCCCTCCTTGCCGTCGAGCAGGATCGGGATGGAGGTGAAGAGCTTGAAGATGTCCAGCAGCTCTTCGTACGCGGTGTAGTCCGGCAGAAAGTGGCCGAGGTTGACCTGCCCGAGGGCCGCGACCGCGCGGGTGAGCGAGGCTCGCCCTCCGCCGCAGATGCAGACGTTCCGCTCGGTGTATTGCGACCGCTTGCCGCTCCGGTAGAGCCGGTTGTACAGCTCGGCGACGGCGCGGCGCAGCTCCCAGATACCGGGCACCGGCGCGTAGTCCTGGTCGTCCACGCCGATCTCCACGTGTTGGATCCGGGGCGGCGCGCCGGGCAGCTCGCCGGTCTCGGGCTGCCCCTGGCCGAGGTTGCACCAGTCGGGGTGCCCGTAGCGGTAGCCGAGCTGCCCCGCCTCAGCCATGACGAAGATGACGCCGGTGAAGGGAACCGGACGGAAGCCGGGGATGGACATGGCCGGGAATGATAATGACTGCGGCGGTTACGGCGGTTACGGCGGTTACGGCGGCTACGGCGGCTACGGCGGCTACGGCGGCTACGGCGGCTACGGCGGTACCGCCGCTATATTTCCGCGCCCACGATCAAGGAGCCGTTCGCCGTGTCCAGCATCCTGCCGTCCCGCCACCAGCGCCCTCTCGACCTCGATCAGCTCCTGCGCCGCGATCCACCCGGCGCCGAGGCGATCGAGATGGACGTGGTGGTCGTGGGCGCCGGGCCCGCCGGGCTCGCGTGCGCGATCGAGCTGACCCGGCTGGCGAAGCAGGATTCCGCCGAGCTCAACATCGCGGTGCTGGAGAAGGCCGGCGCGCTCGGCGAGCACAGTCTGTCGGGGGCGGTCGTGAATCCCGCCGCCTTCCGCGAGCTGTTTCCCGATCTCAATCCCAGCGATTTCCCGTTTCGCCAGCCGGTCGGCGGCGAGGCGGTGTACTTCCTGACCGAAGGCCGAGCGCAGCGAGTCCCGACGCCGCCCACGATGCACAACGCCGGTTTCTACACCGCCTCCATCTGCGAGATCGTCCGCTGGATGGGCGAGCGCGCCGAGGGGGCGGGCGTCAATCTCTTCGCGGGCTTCCCGGTCGATTCGCTGCTGATCGACGGCAACGCGGTGCGCGGCGTGCGGACCACGCCGTCCGGCCTCGACCGCGACGGCAAGCCGACCGGCGACTACGCCGAGCCCACCGACGTCACCGCGAAGGTGACCGTCGTGGCGGAGGGCACTCGCGGGGCGCTGGGCCAGGCGTGGCGCCAGTGGCAGCGGGTCGGGTCTCCCAACCCCCAGATCTTCGCGCTCGGCGTGAAGGAAGTTTGGGAGACGAAGCGGCCGCTGGACTCGGTGATCCACACGCTCGGCTGGCCGCTGCCCGACGATGCCTTCGGCGGCAGCTTCATGTATCCGCTCGGCCCCAGCCAGATCGCCCTCGGCATCGTGGTGGGCCTCGACTATCACGACGCGGCGCTCGACATCCACGAGCTGCTCCAGCGGATGAAGCTCCATCCCCTCTTCCGGCCCCACCTCGAGGGCGGCCAGCTGCTCGAGTGGGGGGCCAAGACCATTCCCGAAGGCGGCTTCCACGCTCTGCCCGAGCGGCGCCGGGGCGACGGCGTATTGCTGGTGGGTGACACCGCGGGCTTCGTCGATGTGCCCTCGCTCAAGGGCATTCACTACGCCATGCACTCGGGCATCTTCGCCGCACGCTCGGCCTACGCGGCAATCAAGGCGGGCGACGTGTCGTCGGATGGGCTGGCGAGCTACGACCGCATGGTGGATGAGAGCTACATCGCCGCCGACATGTACCGCACCAGGAACATGCGGCTCGCGTTCAAGGACGGGCTCTACGTCGGCGGGTTCAAAGCCGGCCTCATGACGATCACCGGCGGTCGGCTGTTCGGCGGGAAGATCGACATGCCGGAGGACGCCGCGACGCCGCGCCGACTCGATGGCTCCGAGCCGTTCGTCGCCGACGGCAAGCTCACCTTCAGCAAACTCGACGCGGTGTTCAAGTCCGGCAACGCGACCCGCGATACCATCCCCTCGCACCTCCAGGTCGGCCCCGACGTGAGCGGCGAGGTCGCCGAGTTCTACGCCCACGTCTGTCCGGCCGGGGTCTATGAGCGGGTGGGCGACGAGCTCCGGGTCAATCCGCCGAACTGCATCGACTGCAAGGCGACAGACGTGCTCGGGCCCCGGTGGACCCCGCGGGAAGGGGGAAGCGGGCCCAAGTACCGGTCGATGTAGAGGAGCGCCCCCGCCCGAGTCAAAGCCGATCGTGCAGTGATCGGCACTTTACCAGCGATTGCAGCACCCGCCCGGTTGCAATGCCACGAAACTGGACAGTGTGCGCTTCCTGCGGATTGTGCGTTCCCTCCGCGTTTCCCAGACTAGACCCTAGCCCATCATATCCACGAGCCGGGAAGATCCCGGCCCGTGCTGCCGTCCGCTACCAGCATCCGGTCCCGCATTCGCCTGGAGGAGACGATGACGACCTGTTCGATCTCCGGGTGCGCGGCGCTCGCCGCCTCCGCCCTGCTCGCGCTCAGCTCGCCGGCCGCGGCGCAGACCAAGGCCCAGGCCCAGACTAAGGCCATGGCGACGGGGCCCAGCCACGCTTCGCAGCTCAAGGGCGCCTTGCGAGCCGTGGCCGCCGCCCAGACCAGGTATCGCGCCTCGAAATCATCCTACGCCGTCTCGCCGGAGGTGCTGCGTCTGCCACAGGCGCGGGGCGTCCGGGTGGAGATCCTCGCCGCCGGCCCGGCCGGGTGGCAGGCCAAGGCCGTGCACCAGGATCAGCCGGGACGGAGCTGCGTGATCTTCGTGGGACGAGTGGCGGGCGCGGAGTCGCCCCGCACCGATGCAGACCGGGAGATGGCAGGCGAGGAAGGGGTGCCCCTCTGCGATCGAATGCGATAGCCAAACCCAAGCCGCGATGGACCGCCGGTGCGGCCCGCGGCGCGGCAGCGGCGCTCTCGGCCGGGGCGGCGCTCGTCTCCATCCTGAGCTATACCAGCTCGGCCGGGATCGCCGTGCCGGGGATGCCGTCGCCCGCGATGCGGGTTCACAGCGTCACCTTGGGGCCCGCGATCGACACTGCCGACGCGATCGGCGACACCATTCAGCTCGCGGCGGTCGTGACCGACTCGACAGGCACCGCGATGATGGGCGTTGCGCCCTCCTGGACCACCGGCGATCCATCGATCGCCACCGTGAGCCAGGCCGGAACCGTGACGGCGGCCGGACCTGGCACCACCGCGATCGTAGTCCGGGTCGGACCGGTTGAGGCGCGGTCGCGCATCGTGGTGCGGCAGGTCCCCGCTTCGCTCCAGCTCGCTGACACGCTGGTGCGGGTCGCCGAGAGCGAGCGGAGGTCGCTCACGGGTCACGTGATGGACGCGCGGGGCAACCCGATCGTCGGCGCTGAGGTGAGCTGGACCGCGCCCGATCCGTCGGTCGCGATCGTCGAGGGCGCGGACGTCGTCGGCGTAAACCCCGGGCGCACCGCCCTCGCCGCGACCGCCGGTGAGCTTCGCGCGCTTCAGCCGGTCGAGGTCGTGCCGGTCCCCGGCTCGATCACGGTCCTCGGCGGCGAGGGCCAGCGGGGAGCGGCGGGCCGCGCGCTGGGCCAGCCGGTCAGCGCCCAGATCGTCTCCCGCACCGGCCGGCCGATGAGCGGCGTGGTCGCCACCTTCCTGTCCATCGCTCCCGGCGCCGCCGCCGAGCCCGCGCTCGATACCTCCGATGCGCGCGGCATGGTGCGGACCGTCTGGCGGCTGGGCGATACGCCCGGACGGCAGCAGCTCGCTCTGTCAGTCGAAGGTGTGGGCGTGTCGCCTTCGATCGCCGCCGAGGCCGATCCGGTGCCCGGGAATGCCAAGGTCGAGCTGCTCAGCGAGGATCCAGCGGGGCAGGTGGGCGACACCCTGCGGGAACCGATCCTGATCCGCGTCACCGATTCCACCGGCGCGCCGCTCGCCGATCTGCCGGTCGCCTGGAGCACGGCCAGCGGCGGCAAGCTGGCCGCGCTGGTGGACCGCACCGACTCGCTCGGTGAGGCGCGCGCCAGGTGGCTACTCGGACCCAAGGCCGGGAGCCACCAGGCGAAGGTGCAGGTCGGGAACCCGCGCACCATGTCCGCGCTCCCCATCCTGGCGAAGGCGGCCGCGGGTCCGGCCACGTCGGTGGTGGTCAAAGCCGGCGACCGACAGCTCGGCGCGGTGGGGGCGACGCTCAAGGCGCCGCTGGTGCTGCGCACCGTGGATCGCCACGGCAATCCGGTGCCGGGAGCGCTGGTTCGCATTTCCCCTGCGGCCGGCACGATCGCCGACAGCAGCGTCATCACCGACTCCGTCGGGCAAGCCAAGATTCAGTGGACCCTCGGCCGGCCCGCGGGGCTCCAGCGGATGGCTATTCGCTTGGCCGGTGACACCGCGGCGACCGAAGCCACCGCGCTCGCGCGGCCGGGCAAGCCCGCGAAGGTGGCCTTCGTGAATCCTCCGGAGAAGGGCGTCCCCGGCCGTGCGCTGCTCAAGCCGCTCGTGGTGCAGGTGACCGATGCGTACGGCAACCCGCTCGCGGCGCAGACCGTGGTGTTCAAGCCGTCGAGCGGGACGGTGAGCCCGGCTCGAGGGCTCACCGATGCCGAGGGGCGGACGAAGGTGAAGTGGACGCCGGGCGCCAAGGCGAAGAAGCCCGAGCTGGCGGCTACATTGGTGGGCAGTGAGGTGAGCAGGACGCTGGTGCTGAACGCTAAGCCGTAGGGCTGGCCACCTCGGGCAAGAGCGCAGGCACTCGTGCGGGTGAGCGGGACCGGGGCAGGAGCGCGGTGCGATTGCGCACTTGCAGCGCTCGCCGGGCGGGCGTCGGGGTCCAGTGGCAAGTGCTAAAATCGCCCCGCGCACCTGCCCCGGCCCCGCTCACACAACCGTCGGGGCGCACTGAGTTCTGCTAGCGCCTTCCCGGTAGTCTCGGGCGAGTGGGGGAGGTGGGACGAACCCCGGGCAATTTTAGCACTTGCCACTGGACCCCGATGCCGGCTCGGCGAGCGCTGCAAGTACGCAATTGCCCGGGGGTTCGTCCCACCTCCCCTACTCGCCGGCGCGCTACTCGAACGCCGGTTGACGTACCGTTAGCGCTCACCCAGAACTTTGATGATGACCCGCTTCTTCCGCTGGCCGTCCCACTCCCCGTAAAACACCCGCTGCCACGGTCCGAAGTCGAGCTTCCCATCCGTGATCGGCACGATCACCTCGTGCCCTACGGTCAGACTCCGCAGGTGTGCGGCGGCGTTGTCCTCACCGGTCTCGTTGTGGCGGTAGCGCGCCGGATCCCACGGCGCGATCGTGCCCTCCAGCCACTTCAGGATGTCCTGCCAGAGCCCCGATTCGTGGTCGTTCACGAAGACCGACGCGCTGATGTGCATTGCGGAGACCAGCACCATGCCCTCGCGGACGCCGCTGGCCCGCACCTGCTCGGCGACCTGGTCGGTGATGTCGATAATCTCTTGGCGCTTTTTCGTCTCGAACCACAGATAGTGGGTGTGACTCGGCATCCCGCTCCTCCTGTTTGCCGCAAAGTAACAGGCGGAGTGGGCCATCTTGCCGCCCCCGGAGGTTCGGGATACGTTCGGTATCCCTATGGGATAGTTTTTCGTGGTAACCGAGGAGGGTTTTGTGGATCACACGATCGTGCATTTCGAGATCCCCGCTGAGGATCCGGAGCGGGCGGCCAAGTTCTACCGTGAGCTGTTCGGCTGGAAAATCGACAAGTTCGAGGGTTCGGCGGACAAGAACATGCCAGAGTATTGGATGGTGAGCACGGTGCCCACCGACGGGAAGGGCATGCCGACTCGCCCGGGCGTCAACGGCGGCCTGATGAAGCGGATGGCGCCGGGCCAGCAGCCCGTCAACTACATCAGCGTCGACAGCGTGGATGAGTACGCTAAAAAGGCCGAGCGGCTGGGCGCCAAGGTCGTGGTGCCGAAGATGCCGGTGCCAGGCATGGGATGGTTTGCCCAACTCAACGACCCCGAGGGCAACTTGATCGCGATCTGGCAGACGGACGACAATGCCGGCGGCTGATTCACGGCCGCAGCAGCTCCTCCAGCCGCACCGCCGTGTCGGTCTTCTCGTCCCGATACTTCACGATGACCGGAGCGTACAGGGCGATCCCCGCCTTGTGCCCCGGTCCGGCGGTGACGGGGCGAGTACCGGGAACCACGACGGCGCCGCTTGGGATCTCCAGCAGCTGGTCGCCGTCCCGCCGGTAACTGCGGTCCCGCACCAGATCGAACACGACCGTGCCCGCGGTGAGGAGAGTGCCGGGCGCTAGCACTGCGCGCTCACGGACGATCGTCCCCTCATACACTCCGCAGTTCCCGCCCACCAGCACTTCGTCCTCGATCACCACGGGCAACGCGCCGGCCGGTTCCAGCACCCCGCCGATCTGGGCCGCGGCGGAGAGGTGGACCCGTTTGCCGATCTGGGCGCACGACCCGACGAGCGCGTGGCTGTCGATCATGGTCTCTTCATCGACGTAGGCGCCCACGTTGACGTACATCGGCGGCATGCAGACCACGCCTCGTCCGAGGTAGCACCCGTCGCGGATCGCCGACCCGCCCGGCACGACTCGCACACCGTCGTCAACGCCGATGGCGCGGAGCGGAAAGGTGTCCTTGTCGAAGAACGTGAACGGCCCACCGGACGCCGCGGGCCCAACCCGTCCCACTCGGAAGCCCAGCAGGATGCCGGCCTTCACCCACGCATTGGCGCGCCACCGCCCGTCGCTGCCCCGCTCGGCCGCGCGCACCCGGCCGGCGTTGAGCTCGGCCATGAGCGCGCGGAACGCCGCCCGGGCGGCGCCCTCCTCGCCTGAGGCGATGCCGCCGGCGAAGCGCTCCAGCTGGGCGCGCAGGGCGGCCGGCTCGACCGGGGCCATCAGAACTCGACGCCGAGGTCCTTGAGGGTGGAGGCGATGGTGGTCCGGGTTTTTTCGGTGACCGGCACCAGGGGAAGGCGGAGCACGTTGCGGATCCGGCCGGTGAGGGCGAGGGCGGCTTTGACCGGGGCGGGGTTGGTCTCCAGGAAGTTGACGTCCATCAAGGGGAGCAGGCGATAGTGCCAGTCGCGCGCCTTCTGGAGCTCACCGGCGAGGATCAGGTGTACCAGCGCGCGCATCGCGCCGGGCAGCTCGTTCGACGCGACCGACACCAGCCCGTCGCCGCCGGCGGCGATGATCGCAAGGGTGAGCCAGTCGTCGCCCGAAAACACCGAGAAGCGCCCGGGCCGGCCCCGCAGGATCTGCATCACCTGGGCGAGGTCGCCGCTGGCCTCCTTGATGCCCATCACGTTCAGATGCTCGGCGAGCTGGAGGGTGACGTTCGGCTGGAGGTTCACCGCGGTCCGACCCGGCACGTTGTAGAGACAGATCGGCTTGGTGGAGGCGTCGGCGATGACGGTGAAGTGGCGGAAGAGCCCGCCCTGGGTCGGCTTGTTGTAGTAGGGCGTGGCGGTCAGGATGTAGTCGGCTCCCAGCCGGCACATTCGGCGCGTCTCCGCCACCGCGCGCGCGGTGTCGTTGCTGCTGGCGCCCGCCATGACCGGCACCCGGCCCGCGGCAGTCTCCACCACGGCGGCCACGACTTTTTCCCGCTCGCCGTCGTCCATCGTCTGCGCCTCGCCGGTCGAGCCGCAGGGCACCAGGAAGTCGATGCCCTCGGCGATCTGCCACTCCACCAGCGCGCGCAGCGCGGGGAAATCGACCTCGCCACGGTCGGTGAACGGGGTGACCAGCGCCGTCCCGCATCCCTGCAGACGCGTCATCCGGCCCCTCCAAAGAGCATCGCCTCGAACTCGTGAACTCCGGGATGGCCCGGCAGCCACTCCGCCGCGGCCACCGCGCCCGCGGCGAATCCTCGCCGGCTCCGGGCGGTGTGACTGAGCCGCACGGTCTCGTAGGGGCCGTCGTAGGTGACGGCGTGCGTGCCCGGGATCGCGCCGGCCCTGATCGATGTAATCGGAAAGTCCCGCCCGGGATCGGCGTCGCGAAGCCTGCCACGGAGCGCGATCGCGGTTCCGGACGGCGCATCCACCTTCGCGGCGTGATGCTCCTCCAGTATATAGGAGTCGAAATCGGGGTGCCGCGTGAAGCGGGCGGCGAGATCCCGGGCGGCACGGAGAAAGAGGTGGATGCCGACGGAGAAGTTGGGCGAGTGGAGCAGCGCGCCGCGGCGGGCTTCGACCAGGCGGGCGATGCGCGGCAGTTCGCCCGCCCAGCCGGTCGTTCCGGTGACGGTCGGGATGCCGGCCTCGATCAGCCGCTCGAGATTGGCGGCTACGGCATCGGGACTGGTGAACTCGATCGCGACGTCGGCGCCGTCCAGGCGATCCCGAGTGAGCGCACGTCCGGCGAGGTTCTCCTCGCGGCTCACGATGGCATGCACGACATGACCCCGCTCGGCGGCCACCTCGGCCACCTCGCGGCCCATCTTGCCGTTGCCAACGATTGCGATGCGCATAGGTCTCTGTTCCACCACGCGGGTATCACACTCGTTTCGCTGTTGCAGTGGCTGTTGCAGTTGCTGTTGCTTCTTTCAGTCTACCCGAAAAACTCCTGATGTAGCCTCTGCACCACCCCCGGCCCGTCCTCCTCACGAACGACGAACGTCATGTTGATCGCCGACGCGCCCTGCGAGATCACCTCGACGTTGGCCGGCTGCACTGCGCGGAAGATCCTGGAGGCGAGCCCCGGCGTTCCCCGCAGCCCGACACCCACCACCGCCACGATCGCCCGTCCGTCGTCGGTCCAGACCTCACCCAGCGCCGACAGATCCCGGACCACCGGCTCGAGCCGTGCCCCATCCTCGACCGTGAGCGACACGCTCACCTCTCCGCTCGCGAGCACGTCCACCACGACCTCATGTCGCTCGAAGACCTCGAACATCGCCCGGAGGAAGCCGTAGGTCCCCAGCATCCGCGGCGCCCGCACGTTGACCACGGTGATGCCGCGCTTCCAGGAAATCGACCGGATCGGCGAGTCCCCCATCCGCTCCGGCTCTGCGGAGGGCTCGATGACCGTGCCGGGCAGCTCCGGCCGGGAGGAATTCAGCACCACGATCGGGATACCGGCTCGCACCAGCGGCAGCGCGGTCGCCGGGTGCAGCACCTTCGCGCCGAAGGTGGATAGCTCGGCCGCCTCCTCGTAGCTCGCGGCGGCGAGCGTCCGGGCCGAAGGAACGATCCGCGGATCGGCGGTCATCAGCCCGTCCACGTCGGTCCAGATCTCTACCCGCTTTGCGCCCAGCGCCGCGCCCAGCAGCGCCGCCGTGAAATCCGAGCCCCCTCGTCCCAGCGTGGTCGGCACCCCTTCGGCGGTGGCGCCGATGAAGCCCTGGGTCACCGGGATGCGGCCCTGCGCCAGGATCGGCAGCAGGGTCTCGCGCGCTCGGTCGTCCAGGGCCGGAATGCACGGCGTGGCGCGGCCGAATCGGTCGTCGGTCACCATGATGGGACGTATATCCACCCATGCGGCGGGCACGCCGGCGCCATCCAACGCGGCCGCGACCAGCCGCGAGCTCCACAGCTCGCCCGCTCCCGCCAACCGGTCCATCTCGTCGGGCCGCAGCTCCCGGCCCAGCGCCGGAGCCAGGAACGCGCGGAGCGCCTCGGCGTCGGATCGCACGGTCCGGGCGGCGACATCCGCTCCCGGCAGGTCGGCGGCAACCGCCTCGTGGCGCCGGGCCAGCGTCTCGATCGCGCTGTCGAGAGCGGTCCCGTCTCCGCTCCGCACGATCGATGCAAAGCTCAGGAGCGAGTCGGTGATCTTCGCGATCGCGGAGACCACTACCAGCGGATGCTCGGCCGCGCGCGCCGCCACGATGTCCGCCAGCCGGCGGATGGCCGCGCCATCGGCGACCGACGTCCCGCCAAACTTGCAGACGATCACGGGCGCTGTCCCAGGTGCCCGTCGGCCACCAGCAGCTCCGCGATCTGCACCGCCTGTCCCGCGGCGCCGCGGATGGTGTTATGGCCCAGGAGCACCAGGCGCAAGTCCAGAATCGGGCACGGACGGACCCGGCCGACGGTCACCGCCATTCCCCGGCCCCGCTCGAGGTCGAGCCGGGGCTGGGGGCGATCGGGTCGGAGATCGACTTCGACCGGCGGATTGGGCGACGACGGCAGACCGGCGACGCACGGCGAGCCCCGGAACTCCCGGATCGCCGCGATCGCCTCGTCGGGCGACACCCGGCGGCGAAAGCCGACGGACACGGTCTCCAGGTGGCCGTCGATCACGGCGACGCGGTTGGTGTGCGCGCTGACGGCGAATGTCGCCGGCTCCACGCCCTCGGGTCCCAGGGTGCCGAGAATCTTGCGGCTCTCGCGCTCGATCTTCTCTTCCTCGCCGCCGATGTGCGGGATGACGTTGCCCAGCGCGTCGAGCGACGCCACGCCCGGATAGCCCGCGCCTGACACCGCCTGCATGGTGGAGACGAAGAGCTTCTCCACCCCGAACGCCTGGTGTAACGGGGCCAGCGCGAGGGTGAGCGCCGCGGTGGAACAGTTGGGATTGGCCAGGACAGCCCCGCTCCAGCCCCTCGCCTTCCGCTGGCGCTCGATCAGCACCAGGTGATCCGCGTTGGCCTCGGGGATGAGGAGCGGCACGTCCGGGTCCATGCGGTGGGTGCGGGTGTTGGTGACGACGTACGCTCCCGCCCGCGCGAACGCCTGCTCGACCGGCGCCGCGGCGTCGGCGTCGAGCGCCGAGAAGGCGACGGCGCCGGGCAGCGGGGGCGCGCACTCCTGCACCGTGAGGTCGGCGATGCGCGCGGGGAGCTCGGACTGCTCGCGCCAGCGGACCACGTCGCCATAGCGCTTCCCGGCGCTCGCGCTCGAGGCCGCGACGGCCGCCACTTCGAACCACGGATGCTCGGCGAGCAGGCGGACGAACTTCTGGCCCACCGTCCCGGTGGCGCCGAGGATGCAGACGGGGATCTTCGCGTTCATGACGCCTCGCGTGCGAGCAGGTCGCCGGCCAGCCGGACGTAGAGCTCCACGCCCCGGAGCAGGTCGGCCTTGAGAATGTGTTCTTCGGCGGTGTGGGCGACTTTGATGCTCCCCGGCCCCATCTGATAGCCCTCGCCCCAGGGTGCCAGGAAGGGGAGATCGCTGGCGTAGCTCACCACGGTTGTCTCCCATCCCGGCGGCGCTCCGCCGGCCTTGTGGAACGGCAGCTCCACCGGAAAGCTCACGCTCACGCCCGGCGCCAGCTGCCCTCGGATCGCCTCCTTGAGCGGAGCCGTGGGCTCGACGGTGCGCACCAGGAGCTGGGCCGCGGCGTGCGGCGGAATGACGTTGGGCGCCACGCCGCCCGAGATGAGCCCCAGGTTCAGCGTCGATGGCCCCAGCAGCGGATCGTGCGGCAAGGGCAGGCGCCGGATCCGCTCGATGGTGTCGAGCAGCGCGGCGATCGCGCTGGTGCCCTCCTCAGGATACGCCGAGTGGGCCGCGCGGCCCGTAGCGGAGAGGTCTACCCGCAGTGTGCCCTTCTGTCCGACCGAGAGCCGGTTCTCGGTCGGCTCACCGTTGATGAGGTAGCGGCCCCGCGGGCCGAAGCCGGCGGCGGCCTTGGCGCCGTCCGACCCGTTCTCCTCACCCACCAGGAAGAGCAGCCCCACGCGCCGTTCGCCCCGCGCCGCCAGCTGCTCGGTCGCCGCGATCATGGCCGCCGCGAGCCCCTTCGCGTCGCAGGTGCCCCGGCCCCGCAGCGCCACCTCGTCCTCGGTCAGCGGCACGTGGGGCGGCACGGTGTCGAGGTGGGTGGAGAAGACCAGCTCGGGCTCCTCCCGGAAGGCGTACAGGTTGTCGCGCCCACGGGAGACCGGCTGTCGCAGCGTGCGATAGCCGGCACGCCGGAGCAGGCCGTCGAGCAGGTCGATGGCCGGCTGTTCCGCTCCGGTCGGAGTGTCCAGCGCCACGAGGGCGCGGGTCAGCTCGAGTGGGTCCATGAACGCAAACGCCCCGCCTGCGCTTGGCACGGCGGGGCTTCCAGGTCGAAGGATGGTCGTGACGTCCCTAGGCCGGTCGGCACCCGCCGCACGAGCGGCGCTTCGAGGTGGTCATGCAGGGCGTCATCATCTGACTAACGTATGAGCGGGCGAGTATGCGGGCAAGTGGTGCTCTCGGCTGGTGTCAGAGCGCGTGAGCGGGGCCGGGGCAGGAGCGCAGGACGATTGCGCACTTGCAGCGCTCGCCGGGCGGGCGTCGGGGTCCAGTGGCAAGTGCTAAAATCGCCCCGCGCTCCTGCCCCGGCCCCGCTCACACAACCGTCGGGGAGCACTGAGTTTCTGCTAGCGCCTTCCCGGTAGTCTGGGCGAGTGGGGGAGGTGGGAGAAACGCCGGGCAATTTTAGCACTTGCCACCGGCCCCCGACGCCCGCTCGGCGAGCGCTGCAAGTGCGCAATTGCCCGGCGTTCCTCCCACCTCCCCCACTCGCCGGCGCCTATACACTTCGCCGCGTGGCCGGGGCGTCCACAGCTCGCGCCGTCCGCTGTCCCTCAGCGACGTCCACCAGGGCCAACAGCGCCGCACCCACCGCGAAGAACCCGATCACCGAGAGAATCGCGTTTCGGCTGGAACCCGTCATCGCGATCGTCCCCGCAAAGATCAACGGCCCGAAGATCCCGGCAAACTTCTCGAACACGCTGAAGAAGCCGAAGAACTCCCCCGACTTATGCTGCGGAATCATGCTCGCGAACAGGCTGCGGCTGAGCGCCTGGGTTCCGCCCTGCACCATGCCGACCAGCCCTGCCAGGATGTAGAAATGGGTCGCGTTGGTCATGAAGTAGCCGAGCACGCTGATGACCGCATAGGCGACCAGGCCGAGGAAGAGCGAGCGCTTGGCGCCGATCCGGTTGGCCACCATGCCGAAGAGAAAGGTGCAGGGGATGCCCACGAACTGCACCAGCAGGATCGCGCCGATCAGCGCGCTCTGGCCGATGCCGATCTCGGTCCCGTAGGCGGTCGCCATCTTGATGATGGTCTGGATTCCGTCGTTGTAGATCAGGAACGCGAGGAGCATCAGAAACGCCTGCCGGTAGCCCCGGAGCTCGCGGAAGGTCTCGCCCAGCCGTACGAACGCCATTCGCACCGGGCTCTCTCCGGCGGTCTCATCGGGCTCGAGCCTGGCCGGCGGTTCCGGCACCCGGCGGAACAGCGGGACGGAAAACACGCCCCACCACACCGCCACCGAGAGAAACGCTAGCCGGGCCGGCAGGGTGGCCTCGGACTCGCTGAGCCCCGGCCCCGCCGGCAGGCCGAACAGCCCTGGCATCTGGATCCAGGCCAGGTTGAGCGCCAGCAGGACTCCGCCGCCGAGGTAGCCGATCGCATAGCCGGCGGTGGAGACCCGGTCGATCTCCTCCGGCCGGGCGATATGGGGCAGGAGGGCCTCGTAGAACACGTAACTTCCCGCCACTCCGACCATCACCGCGACGAAGAGCCAGGACGCCAGCTCCAGGTCTCCCTTGTGAACCCAGAAGAGCCCGAGACAGGCCGCGATGCCGAACACGATGAAGACGGCGGCGAATCGCTTCTTCGCCGCCCGGTAGTCCGACAGCGCGCCGAGGATCGGCGACACCAGCGCGATGATGATGAGGGCGATCGAGTTGATCGTCGCCAGCCGCTGAGTCGCACCGCTGTCGCCGATGCCGGCGCCGGCGACCTTGACGAAATAGATCGGGAAGACCGCGACCATGATGGTCGTCTGCACCGAGGAGGCGGCCCAGTCGTACATCGCCCAGGCGCGCAGCTCGGGACGGCCGAGGCCGAGGCGGGCGAGCAGGGAGGGTCGGGGCATAGGCGGTGGAAGATCGGCGGGGCGGGGAAGGCTGGCAACCTGCGAGGCGAGAGACGTTTCAGGCCGGCTGGCGGGACTCCCGCGCAATCCGGCGCAGCGAAAGGACGACCGCCCCGGCCAGGGTGACGACGATGACCGCGAGCGAGGCGAGCGTCGGAATGTGAACCCAATGGGTCAGGGTCATCTTGAGACCTACGAACACCAGGATGATCGCCACCCCGGGCTTCAGATAGACGAACTTGTCCATCATCCCGGCGAGCACGAAGAACAGCGCGCGAAGGCCGAGGATGGCGAACACGTTGGAGCTGTAGACCAGGAACGGGTCGCGGGTGATCGCGAAGATCGCGGGGATGCTGTCGATCGCGAACACCAGGTCAGACCACTCCACGATGATAAGCACCAGGAGCAGCGGCGTCGCCAGCACCGCGCCGTCCCGCTTGCGGGTGAAGAACTTGGTGTCGTCGTAGTAGTTGCTGAAGGGGAGCAACCGGCGGGCGAGCCGCACCACCGGATTCTTCTCCAGATCGACGCCCTCGTCCTTCTGGGTCGCCATCCTGATGCCGGTGATGATCAGGATCCCGCCGAACACGAAGATGATCCACTCGAACTCCTGAAGCAGGAGCGCGCCGAGGGCGATCATGATCAGGCGCATCACGATCGCGCCCAGGATCCCCCATTTGAGGACCTTGGGCTGCGCTTCCGCGGGGACGCAGAAGTACGAGAAGATGAGGATGAAGACGAAGAGGTTGTCGACGCTGAGGGACAGCTCGATCAGGTAGCCGGTGTAGTACTCCAACGCCGGCCCGGTGCCTTCCCGCCAGAAGATGAAGAGACCGAACAGATGTGCGAAGGCGATGAGCCCGATACTCCAGCTCATCGCCTCCTTGAACGACAGCACGTGGGACCTGCGGTTCAGGATCCCCAGGTCGATGATCAGCAGGGCGGCGACGAGCCCGGTGAACCCGAGCCAGACCGCGGCGCCGTGATGACCGAACAACTACCGGCCCGCCGCCATGGCTTCGAGCCGAGCCACCCGGTCGGCCGTCGGCGGGTGAGTGCTGAACAGCCGGGCGATCCCGCCGCTCTGCGCGGAGAACGGGTTCACCTGCGCCAGCGAAGCTGCGGCTGGCGCTACCTGCATCGGGATCCGGTGCGCCAGCGCGTCGAGCCGTACCAGGGCATGCGCCAGCGGCAGCGGGCGGCCCAGGATCTGAGCGCCGACCCGGTCGGCCTCGAACTCCCGCTGCCGGGAGACCGCCATCTGGATCAGCATGGCGCCGATCGGGGCCAGCAACAGCAGCGCGATCTGGGCGTAGGGATGCCCGCCCTCGTCGTCACGCCCGCCACCGAACATCAGGAGGTAGGGAAGGTTGCTGATCGCGCCCGCGATGCCGGCCGCCACCGTGGCGATCAGCATGTCGCGGTTCTTGATGTGGGCCAGCTCGTGGGCGATCACGCCTTCGAGCTCCTCGGCGGCATGATACTTGAGAATGCCGGTGGTGACCGCCACGACCGCCTTGGTCGGGCTCCGGCCGGTGGCGAACGCGTTCGGCTGCTCGTGCGGCGCCACGGCTACGACCGGCATCGGCAGGCCGGCCCGCTGCCGCAGGCGATCCACCATCCGGTACAGCTCGGGCGCTTCCGCCTCGGTCACGACCTTGGCCCCGTACATCCGGAGCACCAGGCGGTCCGAGAAGAAGTACATCACGAAGTTGAAGAGGCTGCCGAACACCAGGGCCAGGACCAGCCCTTGAGACCCGCCCAGCAGCTGCCCCGCCAGCCCGAACAGGGCGACCAGGGCGCCCATCAGCACGAACGTCTTGACGTTGTTCATACACTCCTCGTTCGCGCTACGCCGTTGCGAGGAGGGGTGAAAAAAGAGCGAGACCCCGTCCGTACCGCGGCATGCGCGTTGGACGAAGGTCTCGCTCTGGACCGCGGGTCGAAGCTCGCCCCGCTTCCCCACCGAACCGTGCCCGCGCGGAGGCGGACAGTCTTGACGATTCGGAGGTCCGCCACTCGGCGGATAAGCTACTCCCCTTCTTGGTCACAAAAATAAGGGGGTCAGCGCCGGATGTACACCCAGTGGGCCTGGGCGCCGAGCTGCCCGGCCGGTCCCCGGGTCCGATGCACCAGTGACACGCCGGTCACCGCCGCGCTGGTCTGGGCCGGCCCCGTGCAGAGCCGGATCTCGCCCGAGGTCGGGTCCAGCGCCGAGGGGAGAAACCGCCAGGTCCCTCCGCTGGCGATGGTGCGGGTCCCGCCGGCCCCGGCCGCCGTGTCGTACCTGGCGGTGAGCTCGAGAACGTAGGTGCCGTCGCCCTCCAGCCGCAGCTCTCCCGCTTCGATGCTGCAGCGATCCTGGTCGCCCGCCCCGGCCTCGCCGTCGTCCAGCGAGACCGGGAGCAGGCTTCCATTGACTCCGACCAGCTCATACCTGCCGACCACCACCCCGGTGCGCTCCACCTGCACGGCGTTGCTCACTTCTGGAGATCGATCTCGAATGCGATGCCGCCGAACTGGGTCTCGGCCGTCATCGATGTGCCGCTGATGACGCCATCCCGCATCCGCGCCGGGTCGCCGGTCGGCGTGAAGTCGATCGCGCTGCCGGTCAGGTCATAGACCCCTTCGTCGGTCAAGGTCACGTCGCCGCCGTTGAACGCGGCATCCACCGCGAGCTCGTAGGTGCCGTCGGCGTTCAGCGCGAGGTATCCGCCCTTGAAGGTCAGGGTCGAACCGCTGCCGTCGGTGAAGGTCACCGGGACGCCGTTCCCGCCGCCGCCCAGGGTCCCCAGGCTGCGGAGGCTGGTCAGGTTGTAGCTGCCGCTGACGTCGGCCGGCACCGGCTGCGGACCGGTCGAGCCGTTGTTGTCATCGCCGCCACACGCGGCGGTGGCGAGGGCCAGGGTGGTAACCGCGGTGCCGATGAACCGGCGAAGCGAGATCGAACGCATGGGTGTATCTCCTCGAGCAAGTGGTGGACGATCCAGCGCCATTTGATGGGGGCAAGGATACGGATCGGGGTTCATCCGGATCTCAATTGGAAGTCAACAAGGCGGGGCAGCGGGGCAGCGGGGCGGCGGGGCAGTGGGGTTGGACAAACGGCGACGGGTGTCATCCCCGATCCGCTCGGGATGACACCCGTACCGTCCCACCGCTCCGCTGACCAACCGCCCCGCTGCCCCGCTGCCCCGCCATCTACGGCTGCATGACAGCCGGCTTATTCGATGTGAACGCGCCGTTCACCGTCACCTCCGCGCTTTCGTTCGCCGGATCGGCGGCGGTGAAGCCGACGCCCGTGAAGGAGAAGTGCCCGCTGAGGTGGTCGCCCGAGACCGCGGTGATCTCCAGGCTGCCGTCCCGTCCCCAGAAGAACCCGCTGGGTTGCTCCGGACTGCCCGCGATGTACGACGCCCGGAAGCCTTCGCCGCTCGCCATCCCCGCGTTGTCGATCCGGTATCGGCCCGACGCCGGCGCCCTGCCATCGAGGCTGGTGAACAGGATGGCGCCGGCCGAGTCGGTGGCGCCCAGCGTGATGGTGAAGGCGGCCACGCCGCTCGCCTCGTCCCCGACCACCCCGACCGACACACCGCCCGAGGGTTTGGCCTTGACCGCGCCGGCCACGGCGGCTTCGAAGTACGAGCCCCGAGCCATCGACGCCATCGCCGTCCCGCGACCCGCCGCCTCGCTAGCCGTGATGAACGCGCCGGCCGTCAGCGCGATAACTCCGAGTCCCAGCACAGCAACCGACTTCATGGTGTCCCCCCGCGAGATGTGATAGACCGTCGTTGCTCTCGACGGGGGAAAGACTACCGGGAGGGGTTCACCTCGATCTCAACTCGATCTCAACTCGCTGCTTTGGGTGTTGGGGCGGGTGAGCGGGGCCGGGGCAGGAGCGCGAGGCGATTGCGCACTTGCAGCGCTCGCCGGGCGGGCGTCGGGGTCCAGTGGCAAGTGCTAAAATCGCCCCGCGCTCCTGCCCCGGCCCCGCTCACACAACCGTCGGGAGCCCGAGCTCTGCTAGCAACTTCCCGGTACCCTAGGCGAGTGGGGGAGGTGGGACGATCGCTGGGCGATTTTAGCACTTGCCACTGGACCCGGAACGCCCGCCCGGCGAGCGCTGCAAGTGCGCAATCGCCCGGCGATCGTCCCACCTCCCCCACTCGCTAGCAACGAAGACGAATTAGAACCCCGGCTCGGAGGTATGAACCGGCTCGTCGAGCCGCAGCGCCTGGAGGGTAGATCCGGCGGGTGCCTCGAATTGTCCTTCGGGCAGGATGAGAAGGGCGTTGGCGAGCGACATCGAGGTCAGGATCCCCGACCCCTGCGGCCCGGTCAGCCGGGCTTCGGGCCCGTCCGGACCCTCGATGATGACCGCCCGGAGAAAGTGCTGGAGCCTGGGTCTCACCGTGATGGTCTCGACCACCCGGACCGGCACCGTTCGGCGGAACGGCAGAAGGTGCCCGGACATCTTCCGGATCGCGGGCCGGACCAGCAGCTCGAACGTCACCATCGTGCTGACCGGATTGCCCGGCAGTCCGATCCAGGGCAAGCCGTTCAGCAGGCCGAAGCCCACCGGCGCGCCCGGGCGGAGCCGCAGCCGCCAGAACCGATGCTCCGCGCCGAGGTCGGCGAGCACGCCGCGCAGGTAGTCGTGCTCGCCCACGCTCACGCCCCCGCTGGTCACCAGCAGGTCGGCGTCGAGCGCCCGGCTCAGGTGGTCCCGCAGACTCTCCGGGGTGTCGCGGGCGATGCCGAGATTGATCGGCTCGGCGCCGGCGCGGCGGACCATCGCCATCACCGTGTGGGTGTTGCTGCTCGCGGTCTTGCGCCCGCTCAGGATGGCTTCCCGCTGATCGACGTCGACGATCTCGTCGCCCCCGCCGAGGATCGCGACCCGGGGCTGCCGGAACACCAGCGGGTGCGCCACCGCGAGCGAGGCGAGCAGGCCGAGCTGCGCCGGGCCCAGCTCGGTGCCCTCGTGGAGCACCGTCTGCCCCCGGCGGATGTCCTCGCCGGCGGGCCGGATGTTGCTCCCCGCGTCCCGGTCGCGGAGGATCGCGACCTGCTCCGCTCCCAGGTCGGTGTCTTCCTGGCGGATGACCGCGTCGGCGCCATCCGGGACCGGCGCGCCGGTGAAGATACGGGCGCACTCCCCCGGTCCGATCGGCGTCGAGGGGAACCGGCCGGCCGCCACGTGCTCCACCACCCTGAGGCGGACGGGCCGCTCGGCGGAGGCGCCGCGGACGTCCCCGCTCCGGACGGCGTAGCCGTCCATGGCGGAATTGGCCCAGGCGGGGATGTCCAGGGGGCTGGTGATGTCTTCGGCGAGGACCGCGTCGAGCGCATCGTCGAGCGGCATTCGGAGGGGAGGCTGGCGCCGCACCTCGTCGAGGATGCGGCGGGCGGCATCCGCTGCCGCGAGCGGCACGGTCACGTGTCGATCAGCATCGCGTGCTCCCAAGCCAGGTTGGCCAGGAGTTGAAGCCACATGGTATCGCTGAACCGCAGGATCCGCCGGTCGGCTTCGAAGCCGTAGTCGTCGGTCACGATGGCGACCCACTGGTCGGCGCCGGGCGACGACGCATCGTAGATCGGCTCCTTGGCCACCGCGCGGCGAAATACCTCGATCTTGGGGATCGGCGCCCGCTTGAATCCCTCGACCAGCACGATGTCGGCGCCCCGCAGGTATTCCTTGGAGAGGCCGATGGGATCGTACTCCTCCGCGGCGCGGTGGAAGAGGACGCGCACGTCGGGCGTCACCAGCAGCACCCGCTCCGCCCGGCCCTCATGGAAGTGCCGCCAGCTGTCGACCCCGGGCTGATCGACCTGGGCCGGGTGGTCGGCGTGCTTCATGGACATGACCCGGTGGCCGCGGCGGGCGAGCTCGCTCGCCAGCGCGACGGTCAGCGTGGTCTTTCCGGCGTTCTTCCTGCCGATGATGGAGATGATTCGAGTCGCCGCCACATCTCGTCCGTGCGCGCGAGGTCGTCCGCCGAATTCACGTTGAAGAACAGCGTTGCCGGGTCGCCGAATCGGGCGACTTCGGACAGGGGGAGGATACCGAGGGCGATGCGCTCATGGAAGGCGACGGCCCGGAGGTCGCCGGCGTCGAGGCTTTGGGCGATGGGGTCGCGGCACCCCGGGCCGTAGGCCGCGCAGAGCGGCTCGGCCCCGCGGGGGCCTCCGCTCCACGGCAGGCAGGCGTCGTGGGTTCGGAGACCCTCGGCCAGCCGGCGGAGCAGGCCCTCGGCGACGAACGGCATATCCCACGCGACGCATACCACCGGCGCCGGGGCCACCACCACCGCGGTGTAGATCCCGCCGAGGGAGCCGAGCCCGGGCCGCAGGTCCGGCACCACTTGCAGGCCGGGCCGCCAGTCGCCCGCCTCGGGCGCATTGGCTACGAGGATCGGCGGTTCGCCGAGGGCGCCGGTCATGACCCGCACCAGCCGGTCCAGGATCCGCTCGTTCCCGACGACTTCCAATCCCTTCGGCCTGCCTCCGAACCGGGTCGCGCCACCGCCTGCGAGGATGGCTCCGCGAACCGCCCCGACCCGGCCTTCGCTCAGTACCGCCTCCCGCGGTTTCGCTCCAGCACCACGTCGATCCCGATCAGGACGCTGAAGAGATGCCTGAAGGTCTGGCCGTGCGGCGGCTCGACCCGCGGTCCCGGCGTCGTCCCCGTCACCTCCTCGACCCCGACGATGTTGTCCCTGACCTCCCAGCGCAGGTGGTAGGCCCGGCCCAGCACCATCGTGGCGCCGATGCCGAGGGCGAACGCGGGGGCGATCCGGGTATCGGAGTCATGCTCGTAGAGCGTGACCAGCGCGTCGTCCTCCCTGAAGCCTTCCATCCGGATCGAGCTCTGGTTGGAGAAGAGCAGGCCGGCATTGACCCGCGCGAAGGGCGAGATCGTCTCCCGGCTGAACGCACGGAAGACCGCGCCGACGGACATGGTCACCGCGGCGGCCCGCCGCTCCCGGGCATCGATGGTCTCGCACACCGACCGGTTTTGCGAGCTCTGGACGGGGCCGATGATCTGGCACCGATCCTCGTACCCAAGTCCGATCAGGAAAGCGTCGGCAGTCAGGCCCACGACCTCGCCGGGGAAATACATCCCCGAGAACCCGGCGCCGAAGGTCGGCATGATGCTGCGGCCCAGATCCAGATTGTCGGTGAGTGTGGAGGTTCCGATCACATCCTGAATCGGCTGCGGTGAGGCCGCCCACAAGCCTTTGCCCCCGAGGTATGCGCCGGAGACCGTGAAGATGAGGCGCGCCTGGTCCCCGGTGCGCTGCGCCTCCAGGGGAGCGGTGGAGACCGCCAGCAGCGCGGCGGTGGCCAGATATCTGATGCGCATCAGCGGTCCCCTGGCAAGCGGTGGTTCCTGGAGGTGGTGCTGCGTGGTTGCATTTGAAACGTGGAGACGGCCTCGCGGCAGGGAGCCCACACAGCCGCTCCCCCCGACCGGGTCCTGAATCCGCTCACCGCAATCCGGTGCAGTCGGCATAGAGCGAGGGATCCTCCATGATCCGCACCCGCTCCAGGACCACGCCTGCCGGCAGCCGGGCGAGGATCCGGCCGAAGAGATCGGCCGCGATGGCCTCGCAGGTCGGCAGCGTCCGGCTGCCGCTCAGACCCGGGACGTCTTCGTTCAGGTGCCTGCCGTCCAGCCGGGCGACGATCTCCTCCTGGAGGATGCGGTCCAGCTCCCCTAGGTCGACCACCATGCCCATGCGCTCGTCGTAGGGGCCGGAGACCGTCACCGCGCAGCGGTAGTCGTGCGGATGGCCCGGTGCCTCACTCAGCGCGCCGAAGGCTTCCCGGTTGCGCGCCTCGGTCCAGTCCGGCCGGTACAGGCGGTGCACCGCGTGGAATCCCACCGTCCGGGTGAGCGAGATCGCCACGGCGCTACGGCGAGAAGGAGAAACCGAGCCCGGCCTGGAGCCACGAGCTCGTGGTCCACTCGCTCACGTTGCCGTCGGTGATGACCGGCGGAGCCTCCGGCTCGTCCGTCGGGGCCCGGGTGAAGCTGGCGGGATAGCTGAGCTTCCAGAAGAGGACCCGGGCCTCGGTCCGGAGATGAATCCGGTCGGTCAAGAAGAATCGGAGCCCGGCGTGAGGCGCCAGAAAGATCTTCTTGCCCAATTCGAACCCGCTGGTGTCCGCCGCCGTCCCGCTCGCCAGGGTGATGCCGACTCCGGCGCCCACGAAGGGCGCGAGCCGGTGCCAGGTCTTTCCCCCGGTCAGGTTGAGCTGGAGATCGAGCTCCACGAACGACGCGGTTTGATCCACCGGTCCCCGGACCCGTTGGGCTACTACCACGAACGGATCGATAATCTGACGCTCCAGCGTGCCCCGGGACAGCTGGAGTCCCATCTGGATCGTGCTGCCGGTTCGGATGTCGTAGCGGAGGCCAAAGACCGGGCCGTCGTGCGGCGCGATGCCGAAGCGCCCGCCGGTGCCGCCGAAGAGCGCGCCTACCCCGGTGACCGTGTGGCCCTTCGGGATGTCCCGGTAGGGCGACCGGTTCGGCGCGTGCCCTACCTGCGCGGCCGCGCCAGCCGGCAGGAGGGTCATCAGCAGCAGAGTCACGGACCAGGTGATGCGGGCCATCCTCAACACTCCCTCAGGTCGCGCCCGGTCATCTCGACCGGCGGCTCGATGCCGAGCAGCCGGAGCACCGTGGGCGCCACGTCTCGCAGCGAGCCGCCCGTTCTGAGCCGTGCGGTCTCCGCCGCGACGGCGACGAACGGCACCGGGTTGGTGGTATGGGCGGTATGCACCCCGCCGGTGATCGGGTCGATCATCATCTCGCTGTTGCCGTGATCGGCGGTGATGAGGACGCTCGCGCCCGCTTTCTCCGCACTGGCCAACACCCGGCTGAGGCAGGCGTCAACCGTCTCCACCGCCGTGATGACGGCGGGCAGGACCCCGGTGTGCCCCACCATATCGGCGTTGGCGAAGTTGCAGAGCAGGAAGTCGTGATCCCCCGTTTCGATCGTCTGGCAGAGGGCGTCGGTGATGCCCCGGGCGCTCATTTCCGGCGCCAGGTCGTACGTCGCCACCCGCTGCGACGGGATCAGGCGCCGCTCCTCGCCGGGATACGGCGGCTCGTATCCCCCGTTGAAGAAGTACGTGACGTGGGGGTACTTCTCGGTCTCCGCGGTGCGGAACTGGGTCCGGTTCTGGTCGGCGAGCACTTCGGCCAGGATGCGGGCCAGGCTGAACGGCGGAAACGCCTGCGGGATCGGAAACGTCTGGTCGTACTGTGTCATCGTCACCGCGGCGAGGTGCGGCCGCTTGCCGAGGTCGAACTCCTCGAATCCCTCCAGCGCCAGCGCGCTCACGATCTGGCGCATCCGGTCGCTGCGGTAGTTGAAGAACAGCATCCCGTCACCGTCCCGCATCGTCGCGACCGGCTTGCCTCCCCGGTGGTGGACCAGGGGCCGGATGAACTCGTCGGTCTCCCCTCGCTGGTAGGCCGACTGGACCGCGAGCACCGGATGCTCCACCGGTGCGCCGATGCCGTGCACCATCGCGTCATAGGCCAGCTTGGTGCGATCCCACCTGCGGTCCCGGTCCATCCCGAAGTACCGGCCGGTGAGCGTCGCCACATCGACCTTCGTCCCCGCGATCCGCCGCATGTCCTGGAGCAGCGTCCGAACCACTTCGGCGCCCAGGGTCGGGGCGGAGTCCCGGCCGTCGAGAAACCCATGGATGGCGATGGCGGAGACCCGGTGGCGGATGCCCAGCTCCACGCAGGCCACCAGGTGCCGGTCCAGGGCGTGGACCCCGCCGGGCCCGAGGAGGCCGACGAGGTGGAGCGTGCCGCCGCTCTGCCGGAGGGTGGCGCACAGCTCGACCAGCGGAGGAAGCTGGTAGAACTCGCCTGACTGGATGCTCTGGGAGATTCGGACCAGGTCCTGGGGGACCACCCGGCCGGCCCCGATGTTCAGGTGGCCGACCTCGCTGTTCCCCATCTGGCCCTCGGGGAGTCCGACGGCCAAACCGCTGGCGTCGAGCAAGGTGCGCGGAAAGCTTCCCCAGAGCCTATGCCAGACCGGGGTGGAGGCCAGCTCGATGGCGTTGCCTTCCCGCTCGCGTCGGTATCCCCAGCCGTCCAGAACCACCAGGACCACCCGGTTCCGGGGGCGTCCGTTTGACATGGCTCTCCGCGTGTTCTACAATGCCGGACTGTGAGTTACGCGCCGCAATCTAGTCCCGGCCCTCTCCGGCTACCAGCCTGCATAATGGCAGCGTTGCTGCTCGCCGGACCCCTGGCCGCGCAGGACGAGCGGCGCCTCGAATCCTCCGCCGATCTGCACCGCGATCCCGATGGTGCACCCCTGGTAACCCTCCCCGCCGGCGCCGAGGTCGAGGCCGGCAAGGCCGATGGCGACTGGCGTCAGGTGACCGTCGAGGGCTGGATCTACCGGCCTTCGACCTCTCCCACCCAGCGCGACGGGTTCGATCTCGTGGTCACCTCCACTGAAGGCGAGAACCTCCGGCAGGTCCCCAACGGACCGATCGTGGGACGGGCGCGGGAGGGAACCCTGCTCGAGCGGGTGGGTGAGAAAGGAAAGTGGTTCCGGGTCCGCCGCGACGGGTGGGTGCCCCGGGAGGCCGTCACCCAACCGAAGCAGGCGGCGTCGCGGAACCGGGCGCGGACCGAGCCCGATACCACCCGGCCCGCCCAGGGCCGAGCGCAGGCCCGCCGGCCGGCCGTGCCCCCCGCGACTGCGGCGCCCGCCGCCGGATCCGCGGCTTCGACCATCGAAGGCGTGGAGACGATCAAGGCTACGGGGCTGAGCCCGATGCCGGACAGCGCGCCCGCCGCGACCCTGTCCGCGGGAACTCCTGCCCGGGTCATCGACCGCGCCGGGGAATGGGTGCGGGTGCAGCTCGACGGGTGGGTACGCGAATCCGATGTGAAGCCCGCCGAGGCCGGTGTGCTGGCCGGCATCACCGCGGCCCAGGTGCGGGCCACGCCAGACCGCTTCGTGGGACAGACGCTCGATTGGCGGCTCCAGATCATCGCGGTGCAGGTGGCCGACGAGCTGCGGCCCGAAATCCCCAGGGGACAGCCCTACCTGCTGACCCGGGGGCCGCTCCCGGAGCCGGGCTTCGTCTACGTGACGATTCCCCCGGAACGAATCAACGAGTTCCGGTCGGTCCCACCCCTGCAGGAGATGGTGCTGCGAGTCACCCTGAAAGCCGCCCGGACCCGATACCTCAACACCCCGGTCGCGGATCTGGTGTCCAGCCTCGGCGGCGCCACCGTGGGACAGTAGATGAACGACCTTCTCAAGCAGCGAATCGCGAGGATGCTCGAAGGCCTGAGCGACGAGCGCGGGTACCAGATCCTTGATTACATCGAGTTTCTCGACAGCAAGTACGCCGAGCGGGCGCGGCCGGGCGGGATCTTCGCGCGCCTCACCGAGACGGTCGAGGACACGATGCGCGCCGGCAAGCTCCCGATCCAGGCCATCAGCGGCACCATGGGACTGGTGGACGGCGCCGCGAAGGTGATGAAGGGTCTCGCGGCGGCCGGGCAGGCGGTGGTCGATGAGGCCGTGAAGGCGGCGGAGAGCGCGTCGAAGCCGGCGCCGCCCACGCCTCCGGCCAAGCCGGACGCGGAGACCGGCAGCTAGCCCAACGGTCACAGACGCTCGCGCCTCGACGCCGTAGCGTGGCGTCATCCCCGCCGGGTATCGGTGGCGGGTCCATGGACACCAGCGCGAGGTCGTCACATGCGCCATCACACCTTCTCTCTCCGATTGGCCTTCTCCTGTCTCACGCCGGCGCTTCTCGCCGGCCTTCTCTCCGCCTGCGGCGGCGATCGCGGCGCCGCGGGCGGCTCCGACACGGCCGCTGCCACCGGCGCGCCGGCCACCCCGACTCCGCCCGCCGACAGCGGCGCGGCATCGGGAGGCCAGCCGGCCGATACGGCGGCGGCTCCCGCGGCGCCATCCGGAGCGGCTGCCGCCGGGGGCGGCGGCGGCTCGGACAAGAAGCAGATCGCATTGGGAGACAGCATCTTCCACGGCCAGGTGGGAGGCGCCACCTGCTACGCCTGCCACGGACAGAACGGCGAGGGCTCGGCGGTGGGTGCGACGCTGAACGACAAGGAGTGGCTCCACAGCGACGGCAGCTTGCCGGCCATCGTGAAGACGATCAAGACCGGCGTGCCGAAGCCCACCAAGGCGCCGGCCCCGATGCCGCCGATGGGCGGTGCGGCGCTGAGCGACGACCAGGTGAACGCGGTCGCGGCTTACGTGTACTCCTTGGGCCACGGCGGGAGCTAGTCCGCTCGCCGCCCCCGGACCGGGCGCGCTTGCATTCGCTGGAACTCGGTCCTAGACTTGGAGATGGATCATCCTACCTTCGGCTCGCCCTGCGCCTGTACCGGGTCTCGGCGGGCCGTCGTGCATCGGGACCGAGCACCGCGGCCGGTGACGCCGCCCAGGAGCGCATGACCGTCATCCGCCCCAAGCCGGGACTCACCTTCGACGACGTCCTCCTGGTACCGCGATACTCGGCGGTGCACCCGCGTGAGGTCTCGACCGTCAGCCGCTTCACCCGCACGATCTCCCTCAACATTCCGCTGATCTCCGCCGCGATGGACACCGTCACCGAGGCGGACATGGCCATCGCGATGGCGCGCGCCGGCGGGATCGGCGTCCTGCACAAGAACATGACCCCCGAGCGGCAGGCGGCCGAAGTCGATCGGGTGAAGCGCAGCGAGAGCGGGATGATCCTCAATCCCATCACGCTGGGACCCGACCGGCCGCTGCGCGAGGCGTACGCTCTCATGCGGCGCTTCAAGATCTCCGGCGTCCCCATCGTCGATGGCCAGGGCCGGCTGATCGGCATCATCACCAACCGCGATCTCCAGTTCGAGCGCAATCTCGACCAGCCGATCCGCGAGGCGATGACCAAGGACAAGCTGGTGACCGCCCCTGTCGGCACCAGCCTGGACGACGCCGAGCGGATTCTGGCGCAGCACCGGATCGAGAAGCTGCCGGTAGTCGATGCCAACGGAATCCTGAAGGGCCTGATTACCGTCAAGGACATCTTCAAGCGGCGGGAGCACCCCAACGCCAACAAGGATCAGCACGGCCGGCTCCGGGTCGCCGCCGCCGTCGGCGGCGGCTCCGACGCCAACGCCCGGGCCAAGGCGCTGGTCGCCGCCGGCGTCGATGTGATCGTGGTGGATTCCGCCCACGGCCACAGCGAGGGCGTGCTGAATACCGTCTCCCAGATTCGGGAAGCGTTCCCCGATGTCCAGCTGATCGCGGGCAACGTGGCGACCGAAGCCGGTGCCCGGGAAATGGTCCGCCGCGGGGTGGACGCGATGAAGGTCGGAATCGGACCGGGCAGCATCTGCACTACCCGGGTTGTGACCGGAGTCGGCGTACCCCAGGTGACCGCGGTGATGGACGCGGTGCGCGGCGCCGACGACATCCCGGTGATCGCCGACGGCGGCGTCAAGTACTCCGGCGATGTGGTGAAAGCGCTGGCGGCCGGCGCGTCCTCAGTGATGATGGGATCCATGCTCGCGGGCACCGAGGAGAGCCCGGGTGAGTCGGTCCTCGCCGAGGGCCGGCGCTACAAGATGATCCGCGGCATGGGGAGCCTCTCGGCGATGCAGGACGGATCGGCCGACCGCTACTTCCAGGAAGGTGAGATGGCGCCCTCCAAGATGGTGCCCGAGGGCATCGAAGGACGGGTACCGTACAAGGGTCCGGTGGCCGACGTGCTGTTCCAGATGGTCGGCGGGCTCCGCAGCGGGATGGGCTACTGTGGTGTGTCCTCCATCCCGCAGCTCCAGTGCGAGGTCGAGATGGTGCAGATCACCAGCGCCGGCCTTCGTGAATCGCATCCGCACGACGTCACGATTACGCGAGAAGCACCGAACTACAGTGCCTGATCTGGCCTGACCCCACGCCTCCCACAACAGCCGAGCCACACTTATGAGCCTCTTCCGTCGCAAGGATGTGTCCGCGCTTCAGGCCGAGCTTGCCTCGGATCACAACCTCAAGCGCGTGCTCGGACCCGTCAACCTGGTCCTGCTCGGCATCGGCGCCGTCATCGGCGCCGGGATCTTCGTGTTGACGGGTCAGGCGGCCGCGAACTATGCCGGCCCGGCGATCGTGCTCTCCTTCGTCCTCGCCGGCACCGCCTGCGCCTTCGCCGGACTGTGCTACGCCGAATTCTCCGCCATGATCCCCGTGGCCGGTTCCGCCTACACCTACGGGTATGCGACGCTGGGCGAGCTGTTCGCCTGGATCATCGGTTGGGACCTGATTCTGGAGTACCTCTTCGCCGCCTCGACGGTGGCGGTGGGCTGGTCGGGCTACGTGGTCTCGTTCCTGAAAGACCTTGGCATCAACATCCCGGCGGCCTACACCTCCGCGCCCTATACCCACACGACGCCGCCCGATGCCGGGCTCAACGTCTGGCGCCTCTTCACCGAGGGGTGGTCCGCCACCGGGCACGTGCTCAACGTGCCGGCGATGTTCATCGTCGCGCTGATCACCATCCTGCTGATCGTGGGCATCAGTGAGTCGGCGACGTTCAACAACATCGCCGTGGTAATCAAGGTCACCGTGGTGCTGCTGTTCATCGCCTTCGGCGTCGGGTACGTCAACGCGGACAACTGGACCCCGTTCATCCCGCCGGCCGAAGGCCCCGGCAAGTACGGCTGGGACGGCATCGTCCGCGGCGCGGGCGTGATCTTCTTCGCCTACATCGGATTCGACGCCGTTTCGACAGCGGCGCAGGAATGTCGCAATCCCCAGAAAGACATGCCGATCGGCATCCTCGGCTCGCTGGCGATCTGCACCGTCCTCTACATCGCCGTCGCTCTGGTTCTCACCGGCATCGTCAACTTCAGCCAGCTCAACGTGCCCGATCCGATCGCCGTCGGCATCAACGCGACCGGCGAGAGCCTGACCTGGCTCCGTCCCATCGTCAAGATCGGCGCCATCGCGGGACTTTCCTCGGTCATCCTGGTGATGCTGCTGGGCCAGCCCCGGATCTTCTACACGATGTCGAAGGACGGACTGCTGCCGCCGATCTTCAGCGCCGTGCACCCCAAGTTCCGCACGCCCTGGCTCGCCAGCGCCGTCACCGGCGTGACCGCGATGATCTTCGCCGGCCTGCTCCCCATCGGCCTCCTGGGCGAGCTGGTCTCGATCGGCACCCTGCTCGCCTTCGCGATCGTCTGCGCCGGCGTCCTGGTGCTGCGCTACACCGATCCCGACCGGCCGCGGCCGTTCAAGACGCCGCTGGTGCCGTTCGTGCCGCTCGCCGGCATCGCCGCATGCGTGTACCTGATGCTCGGTCTCCCGGTCGACACCTGGGCCCGGCTGATCGTCTGGATGGCGCTGGGCCTCGCGATCTACTTCCTGTATGGGAAGAGCCATTCGCGAGTGGGATTGCAGGGGAAGTAGGGCTGCGGGGGACGGCGGGACGGCGGTAGCGGCGGAGCAGATGGACTAGAGCCGTATACTTCTTCCCGAGCGAAGCGAGGGACCTTGCTGGCCGGAGTTCGAACTCGGCTCTGCAAGGTCCCTCGCTCGTGCCGGCTTCCGCCGTTCCGCCGTTATCTTCCACGAATGCCGTTCTCATCTGTCTGCCGATCGGCTCGAGGCGGCGCGAGCTTTCGCCGCGACGTTCCATCCTGGACAACGGGTGTGTCTCACCACCCACGTCAATCCGGACGGCGACGGGCTGGGCAGCGAAGCCGGGCTCGCCCACCTGCTCCGCGCCCGGGGCGTCGATGTCTCCATCACCAATCCGACCGCCACGCCTCCCCGCTTCGGCTTCCTGTTCGAGGACCTCCCCGGCGTGGATCGGACCGCGGAGGCGGTGAAGGAGCTGCGGCGCGCCGATCACATCGTCGTGCTGGACATCGCCGACCTCGGCAGGCTCGGCATGCTGGCGGAGACGGTGAAAGACTCGCGGCGTTCCGGTCGCCTGCATCGATCACCACGTGGGCGTCGGCGTGCTGCCCGACGGACCCCGCTACGTCGATCCCGACGCGGCCGCCACCGGGGAGCTGGTGTTCGAGCTCGCCATCGCGAACGGCTGGCAGGTCGATCAGCCGGTGGCGCGCGGGCTGTACGTCGCCATCCTGACCGACACCGGCGGCTTCCGCTTCAGCAACACCCGCCCCCGCACGCTCCGGGTCGCGGCGGAGCTGCTGGAGACCGGGGTCGATCCGGAAGAGATCTACCTCGAGGTCTATGCCCGGGCCCCGGAAGGCCGTCCCCGGCTCTTCGCGGAAGCCCTGCAAACCCTGGTCGTCGAGCCCGATCGCGGCCTCGCCTGGGTCACCGTCCCGCCCGGGGCCATCGAGCGGCTTGGCGTCTCCTCCGACGACCTCGACGGCGTGGTGGAGTTCCCCCGGTCCATCGAGGGCGTCCGGATGGCGCTGCTGTTCCGGGAGGTGAGCCAGGGCCGGGTGAAGGTCTCCCTCCGGTCCGTCGGCCCGGTCGATGTAGCCGCCTTCGCCAAGCGCTTCGGCGGCGGGGGCCACACCAAGGCGGCCGGTCTGGCGCTGCTGGGCTCCCTGGCCGAGGTCCAGGCGACCGTCCTCGCGGCCGCCCGGGAGTACCTTGGCGAGCGGAGACGAGCGGGTTGACCTGAGGTCCTATATTGCCGACTATGCCAGTAGGAATTCCGGGACCGGTGGCACATGGACCACGATTGACCGCATCGAGCGCACCCTGGACACACTCCGCCCGTATATCGCCTCGCACCGCGGGCAGGTCGAGGTGGTGGATTTCGACGAGGGTGAGGGCGTGCTGCTGCTGCGGCTCGGGGGGACTTGCCACGGCTGCGCCGCTTCCACCGTGACCCTGCGGCAGGGGATCGAGGCGCGGCTCCGGGAGATGGTGCCCGAAGTGAAGCACGTGGAGGCGGTCTGATGGCCGAGTCCGCTGGAGGCCAGGGTCACCGCCGCGCTCGCCCGCATTCAGAATCCCCGACTCGAGAACGATCTCCTTTCCGCCGGCATGATCCGGGACCTCGCGGTGACCCAGGACGGCGCCGTGAGCTTCACCTTCCTGCTCACGCCGGAGGATCCGGCTACGCTGGTGCGCCAGGCCCGCGCCGCCGTGCAGGAGGTGGAAGGAGTCCGCCGCGAGGCGGTCAAGATCTCCGTCACCAATCCCGCCGGCCCGACGAAGGTCACCCACGGTCCCCCAGGCGGCGATGCCGCTCCGCCCCCGGCCTCCGCGCCGGAGCTTCCCGACCTCGGCCGGATCATCGCGATATCGTCGGGCAAGGGCGGAGTGGGGAAGTCCACCGTGTCGGCCAACCTCGCCGTGGCGCTGGCCAAGGCGGGGCGCAAGGTCGGCCTGATGGACGCCGACGTGTACGGCCCGAACATCCCGCGCATGTTCGGCGTGTCCGAGCGCCCGCCGGTCACTCAGCGGCAAGATCCAGCCGCTCGAGGCCTACGGGGTCAAGCTGATGTCGCTGGGCCTGCTGGTGGAGCGGGACGCGCCCGCGATCTGGCGCGGCCCCATCATCATGAAGATCGTGCAGCAGTTCCTGCGCGACGTGGAGTGGGGGCCGCTCGACTACTTCCTGGTGGATCTGCCCGCCCGGCACCGGCGACGCGCAGCTCTCCCTGGTTCAGGCCACCCACGTCTCGGGCGCCATCATCGTCACCACTCCTCAGGAGATGGCGGTCGGCGACGCGCTCCGGGGCGCCAAGATGTTCGAGAAGGTGGGCGTGCCCGTGCTGGGCATCGTCGAGAACATGAGCGCCTTCGTGGATCAGGAGACCGGACGCCGGATTCGAGCTCTTCTCCTCCGGCGGGGGACAGCGTCTCGCCGAGGAGCTGGGCGTCGATCTGCTGGGCAGCGTCCCGCTCCAGCCCCGCCTCGCCGAGCTGGCCGATGCGGGCCGCCCGATTCTCGTCGCCGAGCCTGGAAGCGCGGCCGCGGCCGAGCTCCAGAGCGTGGCCGACAAGCTCCAACGGAAGACCGCCGGCCGCTCGACCGCACTCCCGATCCTCCGCGGCTGAGCGCGCCGCTGGCGTGATCACCCTCCTCACCGATTTCGGAACCACCGACTCCTACGTCGCCGAAATGAAAGGCGGCCCTGCTGAGCGCGGCGCCGGGCGCGAGCCTGGTCGACATCACCCACTCGGTGCCGCCCGGCGACGTCCGGGCCGCGGCGTACCTCCTGGGCCGGGTCTGGCACCGCTTTCCCCGCGGGCAGCGTCCATCTCGCGGTGGTGGATCCCGGTGTCGGCACCGAGCGGTCCGCCCTCGCGATCGGGGCCCACGGCCACTGGTTCGTCGGCCCGGACAACGGGCTCTTCACCTTCGTGCTGCGCGATGCCGAGGTACAGATCGTCTCCCTGCCCACACCGCCGAACGCCTCCGCCACCTTTCACGGCCGCGATCTCTTTGCCCCGGCGGCGGCGGCGCTCGCCGCCGGCGCAACGCTGGCCAGCCTCGGCGAGCCGCTGGCGACCATGCCGGCCCGCCTGGTCTATGCCGAGCCGCACTACGAGGGAAAGTCGGTGGTGGGACAGGTGATATACGTGGATCGCTTCGGCACTCTTGATCACCAACCTGACGTCCGAGCTGGTGCCGTCCTATGCCACGGTCGAGGTCGAGGGCCTGGAGATCGGACCGCTCCGTCGGACGTTCGGCGACGTGCCGACGGGGGGCTTGTTGGCCTACGTGGGGTCGGGCGGGCCAGGTGGAGATCGCGGTGCGCGACGGATCGGCCGCTCGCCGGCTGGGGATGGGCGTCGGCGGGAGAGTCAGGGCCCGGCTGGGCTAGGTCCCCGCTTCAGCTTCGCGATCGCCAGCCGGAGGAAGCTGAACAGCTTCCAGATCACGAACACCGCGATGATGACCAGCACCACCACGAGCGCCGCCGTGATCAGCGGGTGCTCCGCCGCCATCCACGCGAGGAACACGGCGGCGCCGTCCTCCAGCAGGCTCAACGTCCAGTTGCTGATCGGCTCCGGGCTCGCGTTCGCGGCCGCCCGGGTGCTCGCCTTCGCCCCGTGCGACGTGAGCGCCACGCTCCCCGCGAGAAGCGCCGCGATCAGCCGCCATTGCTCGGGGACGCCCTCGCCGGCGAACGCGCTGTAGGAGAGCAGCGCCGCCGCCGGTGGCCGGATGAAGGTGTGGAGCGCGTCCCACGCGCTGTCGACGTAGGGGATCTTGTCGGCGACGAACTCGATCAGGAACAGCGTGAGCGCCACGCCGAGCACGACGGGGTTGGCGAGGATCTGGAGCGGTTCGGGGAGGGTGACGATGCCGAGGCGCTGGAACAGCCCGGCGGCCGCCACCGTGGCGTAGAGATTGAGCCCGGAGGCGAACGAGGTGCCCAGGGCGAAACCGAGGGTCTCGAGCGGAGACATAGACCTAACTTAACTGTTCACTCTTCCCGCTGTCGCTGATCCGCCCACTCGACCTTCACGCCGCCAACCGCGCGTCGTCACGTCGATATCCAGCTGCCGCTCGGCGCGATCGTAGCCGGGGGACTGGAAGCTGTTGCCGACCCGGGCCAGGCCCGCCGGGTCGAAGCTCGCCAGAAACCGGTCGAGTGTCAGCCGCACGCCCGACCCGACCGGGGCAGGCGGAGCGTGAGCTCGCCGAGCGCCATCTTGACCGCCGCCCGGGTGCTGGTGCTCCACGCTGCCGCTGAAGTCGAGGGTGACCTTGCCCATGCCGCCCTCGAACTCGATGCGGTCGCAGCGGCTGTTGCCCAGCCCCAGCATGGTGACTTCCGCGGCGCCGGCGGTGATCTTCGACGGTCGCGGCACCGGGACCGGTTCGGCTGGGAGAACCGGACCACGGCCTGGCTCGCCCCCGCCTGCAGGGTCAGGCGCCGAGAGGCTCAGGCCGCCCAGCTCGAGGTCGGCATCCACCGCGCCGAGATTGAGGTCGAGGGTCGAGATCGACTGCCGGGGAGAACGCGACGTTGGCGTCCTGGCGAAGCTGGCGGGTCGAGACGACCCGGAGGCCGCCTTCGCCGGCCGGCTGGAGGCCGAGCGAGACCGAGCCCTGGGCGGCGTTGAAGTCGCTGGTCGATGGGACGTAGCGGTCCTCGTCGTACGAGGCGTCCATCCGGTACAGCTCGTTGGAGCGCCCTGGCGCGACGCGGAGGCCGCCGGCCCGATACTCCAGCCGGGCCTGCAGCCGGGTCTCGCCGTGGAGCTGCCGGAACGTGGTGATACGCTCGCATGCTCTGGGCCGAGGCGCCCACCGCTCCGAGAGAGAGGGCGAGCGCGGCCAGCGCGACCCCGCGCATCAGAGACCTCGGGTGGGGGTCCGGCCGCCGCCCGGGCGGCGCGCCGCGGGAACGCCGAACTGCGGTGTGGCCCAGAGGTACTCGTCGGTGAGCGCCTCGGGCGGCAGGAGCCGGCCGGCGAAGTTCTCCCGGATGCCGGCCCGGCTCAGGAGCGCGGCGCCGAAGCCCGCGGTGGCGAGCAGCCAGGTGACGAGGAAGGCGGCGCCGCGAATGATATCGCCCGCCACCGGCACCCAGCCGAACACCGACCAGGCCAGCCACAGCGCGGCCAGCGCGCCGAGGCCGACCAGCAGGTAGCGATAGCTGTTGGGCGATCCGATGACCTCACCCATCGCCATCCGCCGCCGGGTATAGGTCTCGCCCATCGCGTGCGCCACGGCGAGAAATCCGCCCAGTGCGCCGACCACCACGAGCAGTGCGTAGACCGTGACCGCGAACGGCAGGAGCAGGATGCCCGCCACGCTCAGCACCAGGCCCGACGACCAGCATGCCGAACGTCGGCACCACGAGAATCTGGCCCAGCAGTCCGGTGACGAAGGCGCGCCCGAAGGAGTGGGAGACGGTGTCGGAGACGACCTCGAGATTGGGCCGGCCGAACATCACCAGCCCGAACCCGAGCGCGCGCGAGCGTAAGGAACACGCCGACGACGCCGGCCAGCCGCCGGCCCACCGTAGCTCGAGCGCGCCGGGCGCCGTCCGCGGCAACGCGGAGCCGGGGCGGTGAAGACGGTGCTGGAGCGCAGGGTGCGGATCTCGCCGCCGATCTCGCCGCCCAGGTCGCGCACCTCGCCGCCGAGCGCGAGCACGTCGCCCGAGACGATGGCGCCGGGGTGGACGATGACGTCGCCATCGACCGTGACCAGGTTGCCCTGCAAGCGGCCGTAGATGTCGGCGTCACCCTGGACCACGAGCAGATTGCCTTCGAGCGTCTCGACCGAGCCGACGCTGAAGCTCCCGAGTCGCGCATGCCCGCCCGCGACTGTCACCCGCATGTCCCCGTCCTCGGAGGTCGAGCGCGGTCTTGAGCCTTGGCTCTCAGCTCGATGGGTTTGGAGAGATCGCTGAGATCGACCGCCGGCGTGCCTTCCGGCGCCTGCTGGATGGCCTGCGGCTCGGGCCGGGCCGGCCGGTCGTTGCCCTGCTGGCTGGCGACCAGGTCCCAGAAGTTCTTCACCAGCTCGACCGCGGCGGATCCGGTCGGCACCGACTTCGACGGCTCAGCCGCGCCGGCGGATACAGGTGCCAGGAGCAGAACGAGCAGCACGACGCCCAGCCCACGCATCGCCCCTGCCCGCCGGTCCGTCCGCCCGCCTGCCCGCCCGCCCCTAACCGACATGGGCCACCTGCTGGGTCGGCAAAGCCAGCAGGCGGCGGAGCGCGAGCATGCCGCTCAGGTAGACCAGGGACGCCACGCCGATCGCGGCGGCGAGACGGCCGGGGTGACCTGCGAAGCTTCGCGCGCTCTCGTACCACGGCTGCTCGATGAAGTTCGAGGCGAGGCCGCGGAGGGCGAGCCAGCCGGCCTGGCTGCCCTGGCCAGGAACCCAGACCGACGGACGCGAGCACGTCCTGATTGGCCAGCGATCCACGCGATGCTCGCCGCCATGGAGCCGACGACCGCCAGCGCGAGGCTCGGCCGCGATGGCGAGCGAGCGGCGGGTGGCGAAGATGCGGCGGCGAATGCTGCTGAAGCGAGCGAAGCGAGAAGGGATCGGCGACGGTGACCGAGGCCATGACCCGATCGGCGAAGCCGGCCGAGGGACTCATCGAGCGGCAGTGCCGGAGAGCTGCTCCACGATCTCGCGCTCCAGCTGAGCGCGATCGAAGCACTCCGGCGCACAGGTCGAGGTGTCGGGTGCGTTCGGCGTCGAGGATGCCGCTGAGCCAGTTCTCGACGTCGTCCGGCGAGAGATGGGGGCCGGGAGCCTGGGTCATAAGTGGACCCTCCTACGGTCGGGGTGAGGCGAAGGTTTCATTCTTTCAGGTGCGCCAGCGCGAGTCGCAGCTCGTTGCGGGCACGGTGGATATAGGTCTTCACCGTACCCAGCGGGAGGTTCAGGATTTCGGCGATTTCCTCGTAGGCCCGGCCCTCGACGTGGCGCAGCAGGATGCACGAGCGGTACTCGGGCCGGAGCCTCCCGATCGCGGCCTCGATGGCGCCGCCCAGCTCGCGGGCTTCGACCGCATCGAGGGGGGATTCCTGCCGGGCCCCGATCTGGAGTGCCGTAGCCTGCATCGCCTCCGGCGTCTCCGCGTGCGGGGAGCCGTCGAGCGAGAGGGTATCGAGCTCCCGGCGGCGCAGGTGATCGATGGCCGCGTTGTTGGCGATCTTGAAGATCCAGGAGGAAAACTTGAACTCCGGCCGATAGGAGTCGATGGCGTTGAGCGCCTTGACGAAGGTCTCCTGCGCCAGGTCCTCGGCCAGCTCGCGGTCGCGCACCATCCGGTAGAGCAGGGCGAACACCGGCCGCTCGTACCGGCGAACCAACTCGCGGTACGCCGCTTCCCGTCCGCTGCGGGCGAGAAGCACGACCTCCTGATCGGTGAGACGGGCCCAATCCGGCCCTTCAGCCATCGCGCGTCCGGCTTGCCAAGGCTCCGGCGGCGGGACTACATTGTGCGCCTATGTTAGCCTCGGATCGTGAGTTACCCGTTTCGGGCGGACTCGAGAAGCGGACTTACGTCCGCGAGATGTTCACCGCCATCGCGCCCACCTACGACCGGCTCAACCGCATCATCAGTCTCCGGCTGGACCAGCGATGGCGGCGATACGCGGTGCGGCGATTGGGGTGGGAGCGGGCGCCGGAGGGAATGTACCTGGATCTTTGCGCCGGCACGCTGGACTTCGGAGCCACGCTCGCGAGCCAGCGCGGATTCGGCGGACGGATCGTCGGCGCCGACTTCGTCCAGCGCATGCTGCGGCTGGGCCGCGGCAAGTCTCCCCGCCTGGCGCCGGTGTGCGCCGATGCCCTTTCGCTGCCGTTTCCGGACCGACGCCTTCGACGGCGCCATGGTCGGCTGGGGCGTCCGCAACCTGATGGATCTCGATGCCGGACTGCGCGAGGCCGCGCGGGTGCTCCAGCCCGGCGCGCGGCTGGTGATCCTGGAGATGACCCTGCCCCCGAACCCCCGTCTCCGCCGGCTGTACCAGCTCTACTTCCGCCGGGTGCTGCCCGTGATCGGCCGAATGATCTCGAAACATACGACCGCCTATACCTGGCTTCCAGAGTCCACCGCCGCGTTTCCCGGCCCGGGGGAGCTGGCGCGGCGCATGGAAGACGCGGGATTCACCGCGGTGCACCACGAGCTCTTTCTCGGTGGGGTAACCGCGATGCATGTGGGCGCGAAAAGCGGGAAAGGCTCGTGACCCATGGCCCACGATAACCTTCGGGACTTCATCCACGCGATCGAGACGATCGGGGAGCTGGTGCGGGTTCCCCATCCCGTTCGGGCGCGACTCGAGATCGCCGAGATCGCCGACCGGTGCATGAAAAGCCCCGGTGGCGGTCCCGCCCTCCTCTTCGAGCACGTGCTGCTCGACGATGGCCGCCGGAGCCCGCATCCCGTCGCCATCAATCTCTTCGGCTCGATGCGGCGGATGTGTCTGGCGCTCGGGGTCGACGCCCTGGAGACCGTCGGCGGGCGCATCTCGGAGCTGCTGGAGATGAAGGTGCCCGAGGGACTCTTCGGCAAGCTCGCGCTGCTTCCGAAGCTGGCCGAGGTGGGCAAGTTCCCGCCCAAGGTGCGCGGCGGCCGAGCGCCCTGCCAGGAAGTGGTGCTCCGGGGCGACGCGGTGAACCTCGACGACATCCCGTTCCTCACCACTTGGCCGGGCGACGGCGGCCGCTACATCACCCTGCCGATGGTGATCACCCGCGATCCCGCCCGCGGGATCCGGAACGTGGGGATGTACCGGATCCAGGTGATCGGCCGCGACACGCTGGCGATGCACTGGCAGCGGCACAAGGTGGGCGCGGCGCACTGGCGCGAGATGGCGGCGGCGGGCGAGCGCATGCCGGTCGCCATCGCCATCGGCGGCGACCCGGCCAGCATCTACTCCGGCTCCGCGCCGCTCCCGCCTACCATCGACGAGTTCCTCTTCGCCGGATTTCTGCGGAAGGAGCCGGTCGATCTGGTCCGCGCCATCACCTGCGATCTCGAGGTGCCGTCGGAGGCGGAGCTGGTGCTGGAGGGCTACATCGATCCGGCCGAGGAGCTGGTGCATCGAGGGCCCCTTCGGCGACCACACCGGCTTCTACTCGCTGGCCGACTACTATCCCAAGGTCCATGTCACCGCGGTCACCGCCCGCCGCGATCCGGTGTATCCCGCCACGCTGGTCGGCCGCCCGCCGATGGAGGACTTCTACCTCGGCCACGCGACCGAGCGGATCTTCCTGCCTCTGCTTCGCCTCACCGTTCCGGAGATCGTCGATTACCACATGCCGGCGCCGGGCATTTTCCACAACCTGGTGTTCGTCTCGATCGACAAGCAGTACCCCGGACAGGCCTACAAGGTGATGAGCGCACTGTGGGGCCAGGGCCTGATGTCGCTCGCCAAGGTGATCGTGGTGGTCGATAAGGACGTCAACGTGCGCGACCCCGACGAGGCCTGGTGGATCGCGCTCAACAACATCGACCCCGAGCGCGACGTGCGCTTCACCATGGGGCCGATCGACGTGCTCGACCACTCGAGCCGCGGGTTCACCTACGGGAGCAAGATGGGGATCGACGCCACCCGGAAGTGGAAGGAGGAGGGCTTCGAGCGCGAGTGGCCGGAGCGGATTGTGATGGACGAGGAGACCAGGCGGCGGGTCGATGAGATGTGGCCGAAGCTGGGGATCGATCTCGAGACCAGGCGTGGCCGGTGAGCGGGCCTTCCGCGGTTCCGCCGGTCCGCCGGCCCGCCGAGGGGCAAACCTTTACCGGTGAATCGCTCCTCGTCCGCTACGTCAACTTCGTCAAGCTTCCGCACACGCTCTTCGCCCTGCCGTTCGCCATGCTCGGCGTGGTAGCGGCATCGCTCAGCGCACCGGTGACGGTGCGGGCAGTCGTGCTCGTCGTGGTCGCCTTCTCCGCCGCCCGCTGGGCGGCGATGGGGTTCAACCGCATCGCCGACCGGGGCTTCGACGCCCGCAACCCACGCACGATGCAGCGGGAGCTGCCTCGCGGGGCACTCACCCTGACGCAGGCCTGGACCTCGGTGGTCGCCGCGGGGCTGATATTCATCCTGGCGGCGGGCTCATTGAACCGCCTCTGTCTCCTGCTGAGCCCGCTGGCCCTCGGATGGATTCTCACCTACAGCGTCACCAAGCGGTTCACCTGGTGGCCGCACCTCTGGCTCGGCGTGAGCCTCGCGATCGCTCCGGTCGGCGGGTACCTCGCGGTCACCGGTGCCTGGAGCGCGCCGGCCTGGCCGCTCCTCGCGATCGCCGGCGCGGTCGCGACCTGGGTGGCGGGGTTCGACATCTTCTACGCGCTTCCGGACGAGGCCTTCGATCGAAGCGCGGGGTTGCGGAGCGCGGTCGTCCGCCTCGGTGAGCGCCGCGCGATCCTGCTTGCCAAATTGCTGCACGGGGTCACCATTCCGGCGCTGGCCCTGTTCGGCTACGGGATGGGGTTCGGCCCGTGGTACTACGCGGGGCTGGTGGTGGCGGCCGGCATGCTGGCGTACGAGCACAGCCTGGTTCGCCCCGGCGACCTCTCCCGGCTCGACGCCGCGTTCTTCACCATGAACGGCATTATGAGCATCACCGTGTTCCTGTTCGCCCTGGTGGATCGGCTCGCGGCATGAGCGCGGCCGCCGCGCGTCCCCCGCTGGTCCTGGCGATCACCGGCGCGTCCGGAGCGCCGTATGCCGTCCGGCTGCTCGAGGTGCTGGCGCGCAACCAGGTGCCGGTCTGGTTGATCGCCTCCAGTCACGGGGTCCGCCTGCTCCAGGCCGAGTGCGGCATCGGGTCGCTCGACGAGCTGCGGGCGGCCACCGGCGGCGACTGGTCGTCGGTTCGATCGTTCCCCGACACCGACCGCGGCGCCCTCCCCGCCTCAGGCTCCCAGCGCACCGGCGGCATGGTGATCTGTCCCTGCTCCATGGGCACCGTGGCCGCGATCGCTGCCGGCACCTCCCGCTCGCTGGTCGAGCGCGCCGCCGATGTGACCCTGAAGGAGCGACGGAAGCTGATCCTGGTGCCGCGGGAGACGCCGCTGTCGCTGATCCACCTCAGGAATCTGGTCTCGGTGACCGAAGCCGGCGCGGTCGTCATCCCCGCCGCCCCGGGCTTCTACCACCGCCCCTCCAAAGTCGAGGAGCTAGTGGACTTCATCGTGCAGCGGGTGCTCGACCAGGCGGGGCTGGACATCGAGATCGCGCGCCGCTGGGGCGGCGAAGGAAACGCATGATGCGGAGACTGCTACGGGGGACGCTGTACGCCGCGATCCTGCTCGCCGGCTGCGGAGGCGACGACGGCGGACAAGGTCCCGAGGACGAGGGCGAACCGCCCGTCATCGGCTGCACCGACGGCGCCACCGCCTCCGGCGCGCTGACCCGGCTTTGCTTCCCCGCCGATTGGAACGGCGCGCTGGTGTTGTACGCGCACGGGTACGTGGATCCCGACGACCCCGCTGGCGATCCCCGTGAATCTGGTCGGCGGCGTGCCCCTCGAAGACCTGATCAACGCCCAGGGATACGCCTATGCCACCACCAGCTACCGCGCCAACGGGCTGGTGGCGGATGTCGCCGTCGACGACGTGGCGGAGCTGGAGGAGCTGGTGCGAAACACGGTACGGCCCGATCCCATCAGGACGTATCTCATCGGCGTCTCCGAGGGCGGCCTGGTGGCCACGCTGGCGATCGAGCGGGACGGAGCCACATACACCGGTGCGCTCGCCGCCTGCGGCCCGGTCGGCGACTTCGCCCGGCAGCTCGACTACTTCAACGACGTCCGCGTCGTCTTTGACTACTTCTTCCCCGGGGTGATTCCCGGCAGCGCGATCGACCCGCCCGACAACGTCCGGGCGGGCTGGGCCTCGACCTACGCGCCGGCGGTGGCCTCCGCGTTGACGGCCGACCCCGCCGCCGCGCTCGAGCTCGCCGCGGTCACCGGCGTGCCGACGGAGGGCACCACGCCGGAGATCCTCGCCGCCGCCATCACCGACATCCTGCGGTACAACGTGCGGGGGACGGCCGACGCGCAGGCGCGGCTGGGCGGCCAGCCGTATGAGAACCAGGCCAAGGTGTATGCGGGCTCGGCCGACGATGCCGCGCTGAATGAAGGCGTCGCCCGGTTTACGGCGGACTCGAGGGCCCGCGGCGTGCTGGGGCGGTTCGAGACCAGCGGCGATCCCTCCGCGGCGATCTCCATCATCCACACGACCGGCGATCCCATCGTTCCGTTCTTTCATCAGGAGCTCTACGCCGCCAAGGTGGCCGACGCCGGGCTGACCGGACTGCTGGATCGGACCGACGTCGCACGCTTCGGCCACTGCACGTTCACCTCGACCGAGCTCCTCGCCGCCTTCGGCGCCCTGCCGCAATAGCGCATGCGCCTCGGCGTGATCTCCGATACCCACGGGCTGCTCCGGCCCGAAGTCTTCGACGTCTTCCGCGATGTCGATCACATCCTTCACGGCGGCGACATCGGCCCCCCCGACATTCTCATCGAGCTCGGCACTCTCGCGCCGGTGACCGCGGTGTATGGCAACACCGACGGGTGGGAGATCAGGAGCCAGCTTTCCCAGGTCGCGAAGCTCCAGCTCGACGGCTTCGACATCGTGGTCACCCACGGGGACCAGTTCGGGTCGCCCACGCCGGAGTCGGTGCAGGCCGCGTTTCCGACGGCGGAGATCATCGTGTTCGGGCACACCCACCGGCCGATTCTCACGCTGGTCGATACGGTGGTGACGGTGATCAATCCCGGCGGTGCCGGTCCCCGACGGTTCGGGCTGCCGCCCTCGGTGGGCATCCTGGAGCTGGAGCCCGGTATTCCCCCCCGCGGCCGCCTGGTTCCCCTCGCGCCGTTCGACGACGGGTGAGCGCCGCTTCGATCCTGCTCCTCCTGGCGCTTCAGGCCGCGCCGGATTCGGTGATTCCGGTGCGCGACGTCGGGGTTGCCCCGCTGGACACCGAGGCCGGCATCGCCGCACTGGGCGAGCCTTCGCTCCGGATCCGGACGGGACAGGGGGCCGCCTCGCTCTGGCTCCTCCGCACCCGCGATTCGGCATTCATCGTCGCCCGGATCCCCGACACCACCTACTACTGGGGCGACGACCTGGTGATCAGTCTCGATGTCTCCGGGGACCGGGGAAAGGTGCCGGGACACGACGACTTCCAGTGGTACTTCCGCCGCGCGCTCGACAGCAGCGTGGTGTATCGCGGGCGGGCCGGAAAGTGGGAAGCGCCGAGGGCCGATCCTGACTGGCGCCTGGGAGCGGAACGGGACGGCGGGGGTTGGACGGTCACCGGGCGCAGCGACGCGGCGGGATGGGTGCTGATCCTGCGACTGGACGCGGCCTGGCTCGACAGCGGGGAGGGTGGTCGGCCAGGCATCGCGTTCAGGATCTATGATGACAGCCCCGGCGGGTGGTTCGCCTGGCCTGCGCCGGGGCCGGCACGCCAGGCTTCGGGAGTAGAGCGGGTGCCCGACCTGTGGGGCTCTGTAGGGAAGTAGTCGTCACCTAACGAGCCGCATTGACGTGAAGTAGATTGGCGTCATCCCACCCGGACAAACCCATGACCGATTTTCGGCGTCGATTGGCTCTTGGTAGCCTCGCGGCTCTGCTGGCGTGTCAGGGTGAAACGACCGGCACTGTGGACGGGGGAACTCTCCGCGTCCTGGTTCGTACCTTCGGCGCCACGCTCGACGCCGACGGCTATTCCCTCCAGATCGGCACTTCCGACGTTGCATTGAAGGCGCAGGACTCGGTGGACATCACCGATGTGGCCGTGGGCTCGACGCCCCTGGCGCTGTCAGGCTTGGCGGACAATTGCCGCGCGTTCTCCTATCCCCCACCGAGTGTCGAGGTCGCGAGTGAGGAGACCATCCGCATCCCGGTGGAAATTTCCTGCGATTCGGCTCTGCGGAACGTCATCCTGTTCGACCGATGGACTGAGGATAACCGGCGTCCCGAACTCTGGTTGATGCAGGCAGACGGCACCGGGCGGCAGCTCTTCCAGGCCGATGCGAGGAAAGGAGTGGCGACACCGAATGGAACCAGGGTCGTCTACGAGGATTGGCGGACCGGACGCATCTCGATAACGCCGGCGGATCGAACCCGACGCTGGGATCCGGCTCCCAATATCCCAGGTGCGCTCATTCACCCGGATGTATCCCCCGACGGGAAGTCCGTGGTGGTATCGTCCTCAGTGGGTGCCGTCTGGGATCTGTATCGCGCCGCGCTGGATGGATCCGACGTTCGCCGGCTTACTACAGACCTCGACGCGGTGGAGCCGCGGTGGTCGCCTGACGGGCGCTCAATCGTCTTCTGGAGCCAGGCGACGGACTGGCAAATCCACGTCATGTCTGCCGAGGGGGGTGACCCGCTGCCCCTCTATGAACCGCGCCGTGGGTGCTGCGCGCGGTGGTCACCGACGGGCGACCAGCTGCTCTTCTGGGAGGGATCGTTCGCCGGATTGTGGACGATGCGTCCGGACGGCACCGAAGTCACTCCACTGGAGGTGTCGGTGTTCTCCGGTGCGATGGTAGGGGAGTGGAGTCCAGACGGAACCGAGATCCTGGCCAAGCTGGCCTCGGGCGCGATCATTCGGGCTTCTTTGGATGGAGTCGACTGGATTACCGTGAGTGAGGACAGCAGGGACGAGGTCGGTCGCTGGCTTCGCTGATCTGAAAAAAAAGGAGACCATGATTGCCATGGCCCCCCTTACGATGCCTCGGACAGCATAGCTACTAGAGGGCCAGCCGCGCTCCCGCGCTCACCGTCCAGTTGTGGGTGGTCTCCGTGTTGATGTCGATCGCCGTCGCCTCCCGCGCGTCGAACTTGCCGATGTAATCCTTCGCCATCAGCTGGAGGCCGAACCTAGATCCCACCGGGACATCGACCCCGGCGCCGAGGTTGTAGGCGAAGTTCGTCGCCTGGGTCCCGACCGGACCGACCTCGATCTCCTGGCGCATCGCGCCGGCGCCCGCCTGCACGAACGGATTGATGCCACCCGGCCCCGCGCTCATCGGCAGGCTGAGCCGCAGCCCCGCGTCGTACAGCAGCGCCGAGGTCCGGCCGAACGAGAGCCCGCCCACCACGGGGATGCCGACTTCGAGATCCGTGCTCGCGTAGGCCACGTTCCCCACGATCGCCAGACCACGAGTCAGACCGAGTTTCGCCTCCGCGCCGTAGACCGGACCCGCGGCGCCGCGCACGCTGGTGCCCAGCGGTCCGTTGACCAGGTTGCCGAACTTCATGTAGCCGGCGTAGGGGGTAATGCCAAAGCTGCCGGGCCGTCCGCTCTGAGCATGCAGCGGGGCCGCGAGAAGGAGACCGGCGACTGCGCCGGCGCAGAGCGATCGTAGCATGGAAACCTCCTGGTGATCGGTGAATCGGCGCGAGGCGCCGAGGATCCCCTGGAAGGCAGGCACGGCCGGTGCCACAACCTGCAGCCAGCTAACCTGCGGTATTGAAGATCTTTAGATGGCGTTCACCGCGCTGTGCCAGGCCGGAAATCGTCCCCTGGGGAGGACGTTTTGGGCCTAAACCCACTCGGAGAACGGGGTGGTGCGGCGAAGAGCGTCGGGATGGGCGCGGAACCACGCCATCAGCAGAAGGATCTCATCGACCGACTCCAGCGGGAGCGGGCCCGGTACCGGGTCCGGCTTCGTCAGCTCGGCCGAAACAACGGCGCGAAACGCCTCGGTCTCGATCGGCGTGGTGGGATCGGCGAAGGACGCCCGGACGACGCCCTGCCGGATTAGATAGACCCGGTCGTCGCCGAATGTTCCGGGGTCGCGATAGACGAACGTCAGCAGATCCACCGCCGTGCGCGCCCGGCTGGTAGCCGCCAGCAGCCATTCGAGATGCTCGAACTTCTCCCGCCAGCGGACCGCAAGCTCGAAACGATCCGACCGCGAGGCGTCCTGCATCGCGGTGACGACTTTGTCGATCGGCTGAATCGACCGGCCCTCCAGGAACGCGACCGCGGTCTCCAGCCTCGTCCGATAGTCCCGCTCGGCTACGAACCCCGCGCAGGGTCCGGTGCAGAAGCCGAACTCGTGGCGCATGCAGGCCGCCTGCCTGGTGGATCCGAAGAGGTCGCCCTGGCCGCTGAAGAGGATCGGCATCGCCGTGACGCAGTCGCGGAGGCCGAGCAGGTCGTTCAGCGTCCGCACCGCCTCGCCGGTCCGGGCGAGCGAGCGGAACGGCCCGTAGCAGCGCACGTCGTCGCGGGTGACCACTTCGCCGGCATACACCCGGGGTGCCGGCCCCTTGGAGACCTTAATGAACACCGCCCGGCGCGTGAGATTGCCCCGGTAGTTGAAGGCGGGGCGATACTGCTTGATCTGGCGCAGCTCGCCGAGGTAGGCGGAGAACTCGCTCGGGCTGTAGTCCCAGGCGATGTCGTGCGAGGCGTACAGGATCCGGGCCGCCTTGTCGTCGGGATAGGCCGCCCGGAAGTAGGTCATGAGCCGGGTTCGCAGCCGCTTCGCCTTGCCGACGTAGATGATGCGCCCTTCGGCGTCGAGCATCCGATAGACCGCGGGCCGGTTCTCCGCCCGGTCGCGGATGCGCTGGCGAAGCAGCGCGAGGTCGGCGGCCGGGGTCGGCGTCGCGCGGCGGCGCGCCAGGCGGGGACTCATGATTGGCAGTGGTGGCAGAACACGGTGATGCGGCCGTCGATCGCGTGGGTGCCTACGAGCCTGGTTCCGCATCGGCGACAGGCCTCGCCTTCGCGGCCATACACCAGCAGCTCGAGCTGGAAGCTCCCCTCGTCGCCGGTGCCGGTGCGGTAGTCCCGCACGGTCGTGCCGTCCGAGGCGATCGCGGCCAGCAGGATGCGGCGGATCTCCGCGTGGAGCCGCCGGTGGTCGTCGGCGGTGAGCTTCACGGCCGGCTTGGAGGGGTCGATCCCCGCCGCGTAGAGCGCCTCGTTGGCGTAGATGTTCCCAACGCCGGCCAGATACTTCTGATCCATGATGACTTTCTTCACCGCCTGCCGCGACCGCCCCAGGGCGACCCCGAACTGCTCCGGCGTGAACTCCGGCTCCAGGGGCTCGGGTCCGATGGCCGCGCTGTACCGGTCCCAGCCGCGGCGGTCGAGCAGGAGCAGGGTGCCGAGGCGGCGGACGTCGTCATAGACCAGCTCGCTGCCGTTGTCCAACGCCGCCCGAAGCACCGCGTATCGCCGCCCCGCCGCCGGGAGCGGCCGGCGGTGGACGATCAGCGATCCGGTCATACCGGGCTGCACCACCAGCCGGCGATCGCCGAAGTCGATCACCGCGTGCTTGGCGCGCCGGAACACGTCGCGTACGGTAGCTCCGGTGAGTCCCCGCACCAGGCGACGGCGCGTCACGCCTCGCAGGACGTCGTCGTGGCTCAACGCGACGCGTTCGATTCGGCGGCCGAGCAGGGCAGGTCGGATGTCGCGAACAATGGTTTCGACTTCGGGGAGCTCGGGCATTGCGCCCGGAATGTAAAACGGGGAGCGGGCTAGCGCGGCGCTCCGGTGAGCCGTGCGGCTTCGCGCCAGCCGATGTCGCGGCGGTAGATCTTGCCGTCGTACTCGATCGCCTCGGCGGTCTCGCGGCTCAGCCGCTGGGCCTCGGCGAAACCGGGAGCGACCGCGGTGACGTTGAGGACCCGGCCCCCGTTCACCCGGAGCACGCCGTCCGCCGATCGAGCGGTGCCCGCGTGGAACACCGTCACGCCCTCGGGCAAGCGGTCGGGGATCCGGATCGCGGCGCCTTTCTCGGGCGCCTCGGGATAGCCGCGGGATGCCAGCACCGTGGTGACCGAGGCGGCGCCCTGGTGCCACTGGAGCTCAGTCGGAGATTCGCCCCGCGCGACCGCCCAGAGGGATCGGGTGAAGCCGTCCGCCACCAGCGGCAGGACCACCTGGGTCTCGGGGTCACCAAGCCGGCAGTTGAACTCCACCACCCACGGGGTCCCCTCCTCATCCACCATCAGTCCGGCATACAGCACGCCGGTGAAGGGGGTCCCGCGCCGGCGCATCTCGGCGAGCGCCGGCACCAGGACTTCCCGGCGGGCGCGGTCGAGCAGCTCGGGCGTGGCGACGGAAACCGGGCTGTAGGCTCCCATGCCCCCGGTGTTGGGCCCGGCATCGTTCTCCAGCAGGCGCTTGTGATCCTGGGAGACTGGAAGCAGCTCCACCGCGTGTCCGTCGGTGATCGCGAGGACCGAGACCTCCTCGCCCCGCAGGTACGACTCGATCACCACGGTCCGGCCGGCGTCACCGAAGACGCCGTCGCCGAGCATCGCGCGAACCGCCGCCGATGCCTCGCCCCGGGTCTCGCACACCACGGCGCCCTTGCCGGCCGCGAGGCCGGACGCTTTCACGACCAGCGGCTCCGGGTGCCGGGCGACGTACTCGAGCGCGGAGGCGAGCTCCTGGAAGGTGCGGCTCGACGCGGTGGGGATCTTCGCGGCCGCCATGACTTCTTTCGCGAACGCCTTGGAAGCCTCGAGCTGCGCGGCCGCGGCGCCCGGTCCAAACACGGCGCGACCCTCCGCTCGAAGCCGGTCGGCCAGGCCGCGGGCGAGCGGCACCTCGGGTCCGATGACGGTGAGGTCGATGCCCTGCATGTCCGCGGCATCGGCGAGACGGTCGAGGTCGTCGGCCGCGATCGGAAGGTTCGTTCCCAGCTCGGCCGTCCCGGGGTTGCCCGGCGCGCAGTAGATGTCGGCGTCCGGGTTCTCCCGCCGCAGCGTCCAGCACAGCGCGTGTTCCCGGCCGCCCGAGCCGACGACGAGCAGTCTCACGAAGGCTTCTGGGCGTTCCGGAACGCCTCGCGGGCCCGCTCGGCGGCGCGCTTGGCGGCGTCGGCCACCTGCGTGGCCAGCTCCCGCGCTTCGCCGGCGTAGTAACTACCGGCGGCGGCGAAGTCGTCGCGTACCGGACGCTCGGTGGTCTCCGGGCCGCGGCGCACGTACTCATCGCGCAGGATCCGGTCGTACTCGCCGGCGGTCACCCAGCGCTGCAGCTCGGCGGCGCGAACGGTGTGCATCGGGTGGGTCAGCGCGAGCGTGCTCAGCACCTTATAGACCACGTCGAGCCCCTCGCCGGTGGCCGCATACTCGTGGGCCTGCTGCATGAAGGCGTCCACGTTGAGCTGCCCGGCGAAGCCATCCCCCCGTCCGCCGCCGGCCATCTTCATATCGACCCGCTGCGCCACCGCGACGTCCTGGCCGCCGAGCAAGCCGGCGCGGTCGGCCGAGAGCTCGGATTTGCGGGACCACTCGAGGAAGGCGAGCCGCACCGGCAGGACCGCGAGGCTCGCGAGCATCGGGAGCGCGCCCAGGCTGATCATGGCGAGGATCGCCGCGATGGTGCGGTAGAGCGCGTGGCCGCTCATCACGTGCCCCAGCTCGTGCGCGACCAGCACCCGCAGCTCGTCGTCGTCCAACAGCTCGATCGCGGCCGAGTGGATGACGATGAAGGGCTTGTCGATGCCGTACGCACCGGCGTTGAAGAACGGGGTCTGGGAGACGTAGAGCTCGGGGACTTCGGGCCAGTCGAAGGTCGTGGTCACTTCGGTGTGCAGATGCCACAGCTTGGGGAACTGCGACGGACCGATCCGGATCGCGTTGCCCTGGAACAGCAGGCGGACACCGCGCTCGCCGCCCAGGAGAGCGAGCACCTTGCGGATCACCTCATCGACTCCGGGGACTGCCCGGAGCGCCTGCAGCGCGGCCCGGTCGGCGGGATGCTCCCAGGACACCGCGGAAATCTCGGGGAAGGTGCGGCGGGGTCGGGGAGCCGGGAGGGACGTGGTCATGGATCGCTCGGGTTGGGGATGCTGCACCTACGGGACAGCGAGATACATGTTTCACATTGGGACGACGTCGCTCACGCCAGCGCCCGATCGAGGTCGGCGATCAGGTCTTCCGCGTCTTCGATCCCGCAGCTCAGCCGGACCAGACTGTCGGTCAGTCCCATCGCCTGTCGCATCGCCGGCGGGACGGCCGCGTGGGTCATGGTGGCGGGATGGCCGATCAGGCTCTCCACCCCGCCGAGGGATTCGGCGAGGGCGAAGATCTTGGTGCGCTCGACCACCCGTCGTGCCCGTGCGGTGTCACCCAGCTCGATCGAGATCATCCCGCCGAACCCGGTCATCTGCCGGCAGGCCAGCTCGTGCTGGGAGTGGGACGGCAGTCCGGGGTAATAGACCTTCTGGATGTCCTTCCGTCCCGCGAGCCACTCAGCGACCCGACGCCCGTTGGCATCGTGCTGCCGCATGCGGAGCGGCAGGGTCTTGATGCCCCGGAGTGCCAGCCAGCAGTCCATCGGGCCGGGCACCCCGCCCGCCGCGTTCTGAATGAAGCCCAGCCGCTCGGCCAGGTCGTCGCGGGCCGTCACCAGCAGGCCGCCCACCATGTCGCTGTGCCCATTGAGGTACTTGGTCGTGGAGTGAAGCACGACGTCTGCGCCGAAGGCGAGCGGCCGCTGGAAGAACGGCGTGGCGAAGGTGTTATCCACCGCGAAGAGGTACCCGTGGGCCTGGGTCAGATCGCCGACGGCGGCGAGATCGACCAGGTTCATCATCGGGTTGGTGGGGGTTTCGCAGTAGACCACGCGGGTGGCGGGGGTGAGCGCGCGCTCCACGTTGCCCACCTCGCGCATATCCACGAAGGTGAACTTGAGCCCGAACCCGGCGTACACCCGCTCCATCAGGCGCTGGGTACCGCCATAGACGTTGTCCCCGCAGACGACGTGGTCGCCGCTCTGGAGGAGCTTGAGCAGGGAGTCGAGCGCGGCGAGTCCGGAGCCGAAGGCGAAGCCGTGCTGTCCGCCTTCCAGGCTGGCCACGTTGCGCTCCAGGGCCTCGCGGGTCGGGTTCTGGGTCCGGGCGTACTCGTACCCCCGGTGGCGCCCGAGCCCTTCCTGGACGTAGGTGGAAGTCTGGTAGATCGGGGTCATCACCGCGCCGGCGAGCGGCTCGATCACCTGCCCGGCGTGCACCGAGCGGGTGGCGAATTCATGCTCGTCGTCGTGGGGAAGAATCCTGGTCATTGGGGCGGCTCGGGTCGAAGTGCCAGAAGCGTAACGGCCTGCTGCGGCGGGCGGCAAGCGCTTCGCTCCGTTGAAGCGGGGGCGCCGCCACGATTACCTTCGACAGGTGAATCAACCGGGATCGGGAACGCAGGCCCGTTGTCTGGTCGTGGACGACGAAGGCGCGGTGCGGCAAGCTCTCGCGCGCGTCATCGAAGGCCACGGTCTCGCCACGGTGCAAGCGTCTTCCGGCGTCGAAGCGCTCGCGATTCTCCATCGCGAAGGCGAGATCCCCCTCTGCATATCCGACGTGCACATGGCGGAGATGGACGGCGTGACCTTCCTGCGGGAGGCGCTCAAGCTGTACCCCGACATGGCGATCATCATGCTCACCGGCGTCGCCGACGTGAGCACGGCGGTCGAATGCCTCAAGCTGGGCGCGCTGGACTACATCGCGAAGCCGGTGATGATGGAAGAGGTGCGGGCCCGGCTGGACAAGGCGCTGGAGAAGCGGCAGCTGGTCCTGCAGAACCGCTTCTACCAGCGGAACCTGGAGACCCGGGTGCGGGAGCTGGACCGGCGGAACAAGGAGTCACTGATCAATGGGGTGCAGACCCTGGTGCACGCGCTGGAAGCGAAGGACGCCTACACCAGCGGCCACTCCTCCCGGGTCAGCCGCTACGCGGTGAAGACCGCGGTCCAGCTGGGCTACGTGGGCGAGCTGCTGGACCACATCAAGCTCGGCGCCGAGCTGCACGACATCGGGAAGATCGGCACCCGTGAAGCGGTGCTGAACAAGCCGGGGCCGCTCACGGCCGACGAGTTCGAGCACATCAAGGAGCACACGGTTCTGGGCGAGCGGATCCTCGCGCCGTTTCTGAGCGAGTCGGCGATGGCGCTCCGGATCGTCCGCTCGCACCACGAGCGGATGGACGGCGCGGGATTCCCCGACGCGCTGCCGGGGCCCGCCATCCCTCCCGAGGCGCGCATCGTGGCCGTGGTCGATGCCTTCGACGCGATGACCACCAACCGGGCGTACCGCGCTTCCCGCTCGCCGTCCGAGGCCTTCGACGAGCTGCGGCGCTGCGCGGGCGTCCACTTCGACGCCGACGTGGTCGAGGCCTTCGCGAGCGCGTTCCGGGATCTCACCGCCCTCCCCCTCGGCCGCTGAGCGGCACACACATCCATGTCCGATACGCTCATGATCAGCGTCTCCGGGATGCGGGGCCACGTCGGCACCGATCTCACCCCGGAGCTCGTCGCCCGCCATGCCGCCGCCCTGGGGGGCTGGGTCCACTCGACGCCCGGCGCTTCGCCGGCGGGCGCCCGTCCCCGGGTGGTGCTGGGGCGCGACGCGCGGACCAGCGGGCCGATGTTCGCCCGCGCCGCGGCGAGCGGCCTGATGTCGGTGGGGGTCGATGTCATCGATCTCGGCGTGGTGCCCACACCGACGGTGCAGATGGCGGTCGAGCATCATCACGCGGGCGCGGGGCTCATCCTGACCGCCAGTCACAACCCGATCGAATGGAACGCGCTCAAGTTCGTCGGCCCCGACGGCATCTTCCTCGACGCGGCGGCGGGCGAGCGGGTCCGGGCGCTGGCCGACCAGGGCCCGCCGCGCGCCGGCTGGGACGGCATCGGCGAGGTGCGGGAGGATCCCGAGGCTGTCTCCCGCCACCTCGACGCGATCCTCCGGCTGCCGGTGATCGATGTTACGGCGATCCGGAACCGGCGGTTCCATGTTGCGCTCGATTGCGTGCGCGGCGCCGGCGCGGTCGCCATGCTGCCGCTGCTCGAGCGGCTCGGCTGCCGGGTGAGCGGGATCAACCTCGAGGCCGACGGCCGCTTTCCCCGGGCGCCGGAACCGGTCCCGGAAAATCTGGGAGATCTGGGCCGGCTGGTGCGGGAGACTGGGGCGGAGATCGGGCTGGCGGTCGATCCCGACGTGGACCGGCTGGCGGTGGTCGATGAGACCGGACGGGCGATCGGGGAGGACTACACCCTCGCCTTCGCGGTGCGGGCCGTGTTGGATAGACGCAGCAATCCGGCGAAAAGCCCGACGGTGGTGGTGAACCTTTCCACCAGTCTGGTGGTTGATGATGCGGCGCGGGCCGTGGGCGCCCGGCTTCTGCGGGCGCCGGTCGGCGAAGCCAACGTAGCCCGTGCCATACGAGATGAGGGCGCCGCCATCGGTGGCGAGGGGAACGGCGGCGTGATGTATCCCGGCCTGCACATCGGCCGCGACGCCCCCCTGGGGGTGGCCTTGATCTTGCATCTCCTTGCCACGACTGGGGTAACGGTGGCTGGACTGGTCGGCGCCTCACCCCGCTACACGATCGTGAAGGCCAAGGGGCCGCGCGGCCCCGAGCTGGGACCACTGTACGACAAGCTGCGGCGGCGCTTCGCCGACGCGACCGCCGATGACCGGGATGGGCTGCGGCTCGCGTGGGCCGACCGCTGGCTGCACATCCGGCCCTCCGGCACCGAACCCATCGTTCGATTGATTGCCGAAGCCCCGACGCCATCCGAAGCGGAAGCGCTGGTGGCCGCAGGCCGAGAACTCTTGCAGTGAGGACCATGGCGCGATGTGCGGTATCGTAGGCTACATCGGACCCCGCCAGGCGGCGGGCTTGCTCCTCGAGGGTCTCCGCCGGCTGGAGTATCGCGGCTACGACTCCTCGGGGATCGCGATCGTGAACGGCGACGGCCTCAAGATCGCGAAGGCCGCGGGCAAGCTGTCGATGCTGGAGCAGGAGCTCGAAGGCGCGATGCCGCACGGCACCCTCGGCATCGGGCACACCCGCTGGGCCACCCACGGCGCTCCCACCAAGCCGAACGCGCATCCGCACACCGACCAGTCGGGGCGGATCGCGGTGATCCACAACGGCATCATCGAGAACTCCGCCGCGATCCGGAAGACGCTGGAGCGCCGGGGTCACACGTTCAAGTCCGAGACCGACACCGAGGTGCTGGCGCACCTGGTGGGCGAGTACTACGAGGGCAATCTCGAGGAATCGGTCGCCGCCGCGCTGCGCGAGGTCGACGGCGCGTACGGCCTCGCGTTCATCTCGGCCGACGAGCCGGGCGTCCTGGTCGCGGCGCGGAAGGGCTCGCCGCTGCTGGTGGGCGTGGGCGAGAACGAGTGGTTCGTCGCCTCCGACGCGTCGCCCCTGCTCCAGTACACCCGGTCGGTGGTCTATCTGGACGACGGCGAGATGGTGGTGCTCACCCGTGACGGCTACCGGGTGCGCAACCTGGAGACCACCCGGATCAGCAAGCCGGTGAACCAGATCGACTGGGACCTGGCGATGGTGGAGCGGAACGGCTTCGCCCACTTCATGCTGAAGGAAATCTGCGAGCAGCCCGAGAGCCTCTGCAACACACTCCGGGGCCACCTGCTGGAGGAAGAGGGCACCGCGCGGGTCAGCGGCCTCAACATGAGTGATGACCAGCTCAAGCACGTCGAGCGGATCATCATCACCGCCTGCGGCACCTCCTGGCACTCCGCCCTCATCGGCGAGTACATGCTGGAGGAGCTGGCGCGGATTCCGGTCGAGGTGGAGTACGCGTCGGAGTTCCGCTACCGCAATCCGGTGGTCGATCATCGCACGCTGGTGATCGGGATCTCCCAGTCGGGCGAGACGGCCGACACCCTGGCGGCGATCCGGGAAGCGAAGCGCCGGGGCGCGCGCACCATCGGGCTGGTCAACGTGGTCGGCTCGACCATCGCGCGCGAGGTCGATGGCGGGATCTACCTGCACGCCGGCCCCGAGGTGGGCGTGGCGAGCACCAAGGCGTTCACCAGCCAGGTCGCCGCGCTGGCGCTGGTGACCCTGCGCATCGCCCGGCTCCGGAGCCTGAGCATCCTCCAGGGCCGCGAATTCATCCAGGGACTGCGAGTGCTGCCGGACCAGATCGCCCAGATCCTGGAGCGGAAGGCGGAGCTGGAGCAGCTGGCCGAGAGCTTCCTGGGGACCGCCACCAACGCGCTCTATCTGGGCCGCGGGGTCAACTTCCCGGTGGCGCTCGAGGGCGCGCTCAAGCTGAAGGAGATCTCCTACATCCACGCCGAGGGATATCCGGCGGCGGAGATGAAGCACGGCCCGATCGCGCTGATCGACGAGAACATGCCGGTGGTGTTCATCGCGCCGAAAGACGCCGTGCACTCGAAGATCGTGTCCAACATCGAAGAGGTGAAGGCGCGAGGCGGGAAGGTCATCGCGCTGATCAACGACGGCGATACCGAGATCCAGCGGCTGGCGGACGCGACGTTCACCATTCCGGTGACGCTCGACCTGCTGACGCCGATGCTGACCAGTATTCCGTTGCAGCTCTTGTCGTACTACGTGGCGGTGGCCCGCGGGTGCAATGTCGATCAGCCACGCAATCTCGCCAAGTCGGTGACGGTGGAGTAGCCGGCGAAATGATAACGCCGCCACGCCGCGCCGTTCTTGGCAACTGCATCACCATCGGGTCCTCGGCCAATCGAGGGCCCGGTTTTGCTTGGTCTCGGGATCCTGCTGGCGGCCCTGGCCTGCGCCGATCCCAACGATCCGCAGGAATTCGGTGTGTTGACCGGCGTGGCTCGCGACGCGGTGTCCCACGCTCCACTGGAGGGCGTGAGCCTCTCGGTGGCGGGCAGGGACGGACAGACGGCGGGCGACGGCAGTTACGAGATCGACAGCGTGCCGGCGGGCACCCATGAGGTGACTGCCGAGCGGGCGAGATACGGCACCGGGACGTTTGACGCCGAGATCCGGCCGGGCATCGACAACATCTTCGACGTCGAGCTGACCGCATCCGAACCTACCGGACTCAGAGTCACGACGGCATCACTGCCGGCCGCCACGGTCGGCGCGGCGTATGAGGCGGAGCTCGAAGCGGCCGGCGGCTCGCCGCCGTTTGTCTGGAGCTGGAGCAGCAATTCGCCGCCGGGCTTGATTCTCGATGCCAGCGGCCAGGTCACGGGAACTCCGGCGTACCCGGCGGGCGTTCACACGTTCAGCGCCAGGGTGGTGGATGCCGATGATGCGTCGGTCTTCAGGACCGTCACGATCGAGTTCGAGGACCCCACCGGGCTCGAGGTCACCAGCGTACAGCTCGAAACGGCCGAGGCGGGTGCGCCGTACGCCGACGCGCTCGAGGCCACCGGTGGGACGGCGCCGTACACCTTCGAATGGTCCGCGCCCACCGACCTGGAAGGCTTGTCTCTCAACGGCGGGACGGGCGCGATATCGGGGAGCCCGGAGAGGCCGACCGGGCCGGCTGGGGAGCCGGTGACCGTGCCTGTCACGGTCCATGACGCGGCCGGCGCGAGCGCGATCGGCAGTGTCACCCTCGGCGTCTCGCCAGGCCCCCTGGTGATCACCGGCGATGTGCTGCCCGACGGCGAGGTCGGAGCCGACTACGAAGGCGCGCTCTCGGCCACCGGCGGCTTCGGCGCCAGAACGTGGTTGGTCGTGGCGGGAGCGCTTCCGCCTGGACTCGCGGTCCAAAGCGAATCGCTGTTCGGTTCCCGGGTGGTCGGTGAGCCTACGCTGGCGGGAACCTAGACGTTCACGCTGCGGGTGCAGGACGAGGTAGACGAGGTAGACGAGGCGACGCAGGAGTTTACGGTGGCGATCGAATAGGTCTTCACCTGACCGTTACCGCTGTACTGCCGAATACTGATGTCCGGTGAGCAGATTGTTCTGAAGGGTCGAACATCGCCAGGGCGGTGACGGCGGAGTTGCCGACGAAACGATAACGTCGCCTCCCCCCACCGTGCTTGGCACCTCCCGGCCCCCCGCGCCGCTTACCCGGCGGCCGCGCGGGGGTCGCTCTCGTTCAGCGACCAGGTCTTCCCGATCTCGGCGCCGACGATCCTCCAGCTCTCATCCCCAGCCGCCGCCAGCAACCGCTCCAGTGGCTCCTCCACCGGCTCCCGGCTCAGCCGGAAAGTCGAGTGGTGCACCGGCAGCAGATAATCCGCGCGCACGCCCTGAAACATCCGCCACGCCTCCTCCGGGGAGGCGTGATTGTCGATCCAGGGGTCGTAGGCGCCGATCGGGAGGATCGCGAGATCGACCTTCTCCCGCGCGCCGATGCGGTCGAGCGCGTCGGTGTAGGCGGTGTCGCCCGCGAAGAGCACGGTGCCGCCGTTCCTGCGAAGCAGGTATCCGCCGTACCCGCGGTGGCGGTCGGTCACCATCCGCGCGCCCCAGTGCCGCACCTCCACCGATTCCACCTCCACACCGGCCACCCGGGTGGACTGTCCCCAGCCCAGCTCCTCGATGTGGCGGAATCGCTTGACCAGGTCGCGATTTCCCTGCTGGACCACTACCGGCACGTCGCGCGGGAAGGATCGCAGCGTGCCCAGATCGGTGTGATCCATGTGCGCGTGCGACAGCAGCAGGAGGTCGAGCGCCGGCAGCTCGCGTGCCCGAAGCGCCGGTCGCACCAGGCGCCGCGGTCCCAGCTTCGCCAGGCCGCGGCCGATCCCAACGCGCGGCTCGAGGGCCGGATCGGTCACGATCCAAGTCCCATAGAAATTGAGCAGGACGCTCGCGTGGCCGAGCCACGCGACGGTCAGCCGGTCGTCGGGCCACTCACCGGGCCGCGGGCGATGTGGCGCCGCCGGGATCGGGCTTATCTTCACCACGGCGTCACCTTGGCATTGCAGGACACGGAAGGGATTCTAAGCCCAACATGCGGGTCGTGCTGCAGCGGGTCTCGCGTGCCTCGGTTGAGATCGGGGGAAAGACCGCCGGCGCCATCGGGCGCGGCTTCTGCCTCCTCGTCGGTCTCACCCATGGCGACACAGAGGCGACGGTAGATTGGATGGCCGAGAAGGTGGCGGGCCTGCGGCTCTTCTCGGATGCGGAAGGAAAAATGAACCTGGGGCTGGACGAGGTGGATGGGGGAGTGCTGGTGATCTCCCAGTTCACGCTCTACGGTGACGCCGCGAAGGGGCGGCGTCCCTCGTTCATCGAGGCCGCGCGGCCCGAGGTGGCCATCCCCCTCTACCAACGCTTCGTCGCCGCGCTGCGCAGCCGCGGGCTCGAGGTCGCTACCGGCGAGTTCGGGGCCGACATGCAGGTCGAGATCCACAACGACGGTCCCGTCACCCTGATCCTGGAACGGAGCGCATGACGCGCGAGCCACTTACTCTCGCCTCGGGCTCGCCCCGGCGGCGCCAGCTGCTCGAAATGCTCGGCATTCCGCTGCGGGTGGTCCCCTCGAACGTACCGGAAGTGCGGCGTCCCCTGGAAACCGCGCTGGATTACGTCGAGCGGCTGGCCCGGGAGAAAGCGCTCGGGGTGAGCGGCAGGCTGGTGCTGGGCGCCGACACGACGGTCATCATCCGGGATCACGTGCTGGAGAAGCCGGTCGATGAGGCCGACGCGCTGGCGATGCTGCTCAAGCTCCAGGGGCGCACCCACCAGGTCGTCACCTCGGTGGCCCTGGTCTCGAACGAGAAGGTGCACCAGGCCACCGATGTCACCAACGTGGCCTTCCGCCGGATGAGCGAGGACTACCTCCGGGCGTACGTCGCGACCGGCGAGCCGATGGACAAGGCCGGCGCCTACGGCATCCAGGGCTACGGCGCGGCACTGGTGGAGCGGATCGAAGGCGACTTCTTCAGCGTGATGGGCCTGCCGATTCGATTGGTGCTGCGGCTGCTGGATGAGGTGGGAGAACAGTATCAGTTCGGCGGGGCAGCGGGGCAGCGGGGCAGCGAAGCGGTGAGAGTATCGGGCTAGCAGGATATCGGTTCAGTCGCCGCCCCGCTGCCCCGCTGCCCCGCCCCCCCGTCCCACCCTATACACCTGCACCACCTGCGATTTCCCCTTCAGCGCCAGCTCCGGCAGATACTCGTACTCGACGTGGTCCCGGACTACGCGCAGCAGCGATTCGCTCACCAGGATCTCACCCGGTCCCGCCTCGGCGCAGAGCCGTGACGCCACGTTCACCGCGTCGCCCAGCACCGTGTACTCCAGCCGGCGGTGGCTTCCGATGTTGCCCGCGAAGACCTCGCCGTGGCTGATCCCGATCCCGACGCCGATCTCCGGCTGGCCGGCCGCGGCCCAGCCTCGGTTCAGATCGTCGATCGCCCGCTGCATGGCGATGGCGGCGCGGAGCGCCCGATCGGGGTCGTCGCTGTGGGAGATCGGGGCGCCCCACAGCGCCATCACGGCGTCACCGATGAACTTGTCGAGCGTGCCGCCGTGCTCGAAGATCACCTCCACCATCTCGCTGAAATAGTCGCTCAGGAGCCGCGCCACGGCGTCGGGGCCCATCGACTCGGCCATCGCGGTGAAGCCGCGGATGTCGCTGAAGAGGACCGCCACCTCGCGCCGCTCGCCGCCGCGGCGCACGGCGCCGTCCTGCTGGGCGATGTCGGCCGCGATGTTGGGCGCGAAGTAGCGCTCGAAGTTGGAGCGGACCAGCGCATCCCGGCGGGTCTGCTCCGCGATCCGGCTGTTCTTGATCCCGAGCGCCGCGAGGCCGCTGAACGCGACCAGGAACTGGAGATCTTCGTCGCTGAAGCTGCCCGGCGCGCTCAGGTTATCGACGTAGAGCAGGCCGAGGATCTGGTCGCCGGCGTCGAGCAGGGGGGAGCACATCGCGCTCCGGACGCTCTGGGTGACGATGGAGCGGCCCTTGAAGCGGGCGTCGGCCGGGGCGTTGTGAGAGACGACGGCGACCCGCTCCTCCACCACCTTGTCGACGATGGAGCGAGGCACCTGCTGGACCTGGGTGTCGCCCAGCTTGCTCTTGGAGATGGTGGGCATCATTTCCCCGGTGGTCTCGTTCTGCAGGAGGATCGTGACCCGATCGACCTCCATGACCTGGAAGGTCATATCGACCACGGTACGGAGCAGCCGGTCGATGTCGAGCTCGGTGGTCAGCTTCTGGGCCACCTCGAGCAGCAGCGACAGCTTCTTCGCCTGCCGCTCCTCCGCGGTGGCGGCCGCGACCCGGAGCTGCCCCCGGCTGCGGGGCCCATCGCGGCTGGTGATACCGGCTGCGCTGCCGCTGCTCACCATGAGCTGGCGGATGATGGTGTCGCTGGGCGGCTCGAGGCGCGGGCGCCGGGGCTCCGACGGCATCGCCATCGATTCGCGGATCCGGTAGGTCACTTTCCCGAAGGTGACCGAGTCGTTCGCCACCAGCCGTCCGGCCATGACCCGGCTGCCGTTGATGCAGGTGCCGTTGGAGCTGCCGAGGTCGCGCACTTCGACAGCGTCGGCGACGGCTGTCAGCTCGGCGTGGCGCCGCGAGATGGTGGGATCGTAGATCGCGATGTCCGTCGCCACCCCGCGGCCGACTACCAGGCTGCGCCCCGGCGGCAGGTCGAAACTCTGGTCGCCGGAGGCGGAAATGAGACGAAACACGGGCATGGACAGAATATAGGGCGGGCAGGCGGGCAGTCGGGCAGCTGGGCCGGCGGTTTAGCCCCCCGCCTGCCCGTCCGCCCGCCTGCCCGGCTGCCCGCCGGCAAGCGCCAGCGCCAGCAGCACGGCGCGAGCTTTCGCCTCCGTCTCCCGCCATTCGCCCGCGGGGTCGGAGTCGGCTACGATGCCGGCGCCGGCCTGGACCCAGGCGCGGCCGTCTCGGATGACGCAGGTGCGGATCGCGATGGCGGTGTCGAGCGTTCGGGCGCCCCAGCCGACGTAGCCGACCGCCCCGGCGTAAGGTCCCCGGCGGACCGGCTCCAGCTCGTCGATGATCTGCATCGCCCGCACCTTGGGGGCGCCGGACACCGTGCCGGCCGGGAAGCAGGCGGCGAGGGCGGCCACCGCGTCCAGCTCGGGCCGCAACCGGCCGCGCACCTCGCTCACCAGGTGCATCACGTGGGAATAGCGCTCGATGGTCATGAACGCGGTGAGCCGCACGGAGCCGTATTCGGCGACCCGCCCCACGTCGTTCCGGCCCAGATCGACCAGCATCAGGTGCTCGGCGCGCTCCTTGGGGTCGGCGGCCAGCTCCTCGGCGAGCGCGGCGTCGTGGACGGGGTCGGTACCGCGCGGCCGGGTGCCGGCGATCGGCCGTACCGTGACCTCGCCTTCCTCCACCCGCACCAGGATCTCCGGCGAGCTGCCGATGATGTGGATCTCGTCGCAGTGGAGATAGTACAGGTACGGCGCGGGATTGAGCGCGCGGAGATAGCGGTAACTGAGGAACGGATCCGGGGCCGCGAGGTCGATCCGCCGGCTCAGCACCGTCTGGAAGGTGTCGCCCGCGCCGATGTACTCCTTGATCCGGCGCACGTCGTCCTGGAACCGGGCATCGGGATAGGGGGATGACGCCGCCGGGAGCGGCGGGTTGGTCTCGATGGCCAGCGGCTGCACCGTGCCCGGCGCCGCGAGGCGCTCCAGCCACTCATCGATCCGGCTCTCCGCGTCGGCATAGAGCGTCTTCAGCTCCTCACCGCCGGCGCCGGCCGGAACTTCGACGCTCGCGATCACGGTCGCCCGGTTGAAGAGATTGTCCAGCACCAGGAGCGTGTCGGCCACCATGACGATGGCATCGGGGAGATCCCGGTCGTCCGGAGGCGGGTCAGGCAGCGACTCGATGGTCCGCACCACGTCGTAGCCCCAGAAGCCGACCGCGCCGCCGGTGAAGCGGGGCAGGCCGGGCACCACGACGGGCGGATGGCGGCGCATGGTCCGGCCGAGGTGCTCCAGAGGAGCGAGATCGGACGCGACCGTGGTCCACCCGGCGTCGGCGGTCCACCGGGAGCATTCGCGCCCCCGATAGCGGAAGACCTCCCTGGGCTCGGTGGCGAGAAACGTGTAGCGGGCCCACCGCTCGCCACCTTCCAGCGACTCGAGCAGAAAGCCCCAGCGGCCGCGGTGCAGTTTGGCGAACGCGGTCACCGGAGTATCCCCATCGAGCACGACCTCGCGTGTCACCGGCACGATCCCGCCGCCCAGCCGGGCCTGTTCGGCGAAGCGCTCGAAGCCCGCGCTCATTGCGGCGCGGCCACGAAGTAAGTGCCGGCGGCGGGCAGCGGGGCACGCAGGACGTCGGGGAAAGGCCGGACCGAGGGGAGCAGCCCCAACACGGAGCTCTCCAGCACCCGGCCCACGGCGAGGGCGCGCTCGTAGAGCACGTCGGAGCGATAGGTCGCGCGGGCCTTGGCGGGGGCCGCGAAGTAGCGGGCATACTTGAACACCACGACGGCGCTGTCCCGGATCGGCAGGCTGGTCACCACGTCGAGACCATAGACTCCAGGCCGGGGCCGCACCTCGACCCGGACCTCCCGCCCCCGCTCGGCGAACGCCGCGGGCGGAAAGATGAGCTCGGCGAATACCACGAATTCCGGTGCGCCGTGCCGGAGGACGATGGTACGCGGTTGGCCGGCCGTGAAGGTCACTGTGGTGTCGGGGGGCTGTGGGCCCGAGCTCCCCAGCACTACGGCATCGGCCATCGGAATGACCCGGGGCTCTGCGGTCGCGGATTGGCCGGCCTGGCTCGGCGGCCGCGAGCCGCCGCAGGCGGAGCCGCCGCAGGCGGCTGCCGCGAGACAGAGCCAGCTTGCTCGTCCCCAGAGCCTCCGGAATATTCCGGCCATCGACCCCTTGAGCCGTGAGAGGTGAACGTGAGAGGTGTGCGGTGCGCGCGCTGGTCGATCGGGTTGCTCCCGATCGGATTGCTCCAGATCGGACTGGGTCTGGCCGTCGCGCCTCCGTTGGCGGCGCAGCGGTGGGATTCGCCTGATGCGCTCGCCTTGGTCCGTCGAGCGGTGGGGCAGCGCGCCGCCGTCGAGGCCGACTCAGCGCTTCGGAGCTATCGAACCCGGGCCCATGGGTTCGTCTTCTTCCTGGCGCAGGTCGGCGAGGGACTGACCGAGCCGCCCCGCCTGGTGAAGGCCGACGAGCTCGACGTCGAAGTGTATTGGCAGGCACCCAATCGCAGCAAGCAGGTGGTGCTCGGCTGGCGGGACGGCGCGTTCCTCCCCACCGACATCCAGTACCATCGCGACCATCTCGGGATCGTCACCAACAACTTCGGCGACGTGATCCGGATCGGCGAGGGCGACGAGGTGCGAGACGCCATCCACCCGCTCTCCCGCGCCGGCCCAGGGGCCTACCAATACGCCCTCGGCGACTCGCTCACCATCGCCACCGGCGGCGGAAACGTCACGGTGCGGGAGGTGCAGGTGCGGCCCCGATCGTTCGCTTTGCCGCTCGTGGTGGGCACGCTCTACCTCGACACCCGCACCGCGGAGCTGGTGCGCTTCCGCTTCAGCTTCACTCCCGCCGCGTATCTCGACCGGCAGCTGGAGGACATCACCATCGTCCTGGAGAACGGCCGGTTCGAGAATCGCTGGTGGCTGCCGCATCGGCAGGAGATCGAGATCCGGCGGCGGGCAAGCTTCTTCGATTTCCCGGCGCGGGGAATCATCCGGGGGCGGTGGGAGATCGCAGACTACCACATGAACGTTCCCGTCCCGCCCTCGGTGCTGGCGGGACCGGCCATCGGGGGTCTGGGGGAGGCCCGGCCCGACGATTCCACCTGGGCCGACCCACTCTCGTCGGCCATCGCGGGAGTCGCGGCCCCGGTCAACCGGCAGGACATGGACGCGCTGCGGGTGGAAGTCGAGCGGATCGCGGGGTCGCGCGCGCTCGGCGGTCTCCCGAGCAGCCGGCTGGCCACGGGCTCGCTGAGCGATGTGGCGCGGGTCAATCGGGTCCAGGGTCTCGCGCTGGGGTTCGGCGGACTGCTGGGGGTCTCCGGCAGCCGGATCCAGCTTCGGCCGCAGCTCGGCTACGGCACCTCCGACGAGCGCGTCACGGGGGGCTTGACCGTGCTGGCGGGCGAGGGCGCCACCCAGGTCTCACTAGGCGCGGAGCGACAGGTGCGCGATCTCTCCGATATCCAGGTCATCTCGCCCGCGCTCAATTCGCTGCTGTCGCAGGAAGCGGGGGACGACTACGGGGACTACGTGCTGCTCAACTCCGCGGCGGCGGCGGTCCGCCACCGGATCAGCGGGCGCACTTCGCTCTCTCTCCAGCTCGCGGTGGAGGAGAGCCGGTCGGTGGGCATCAGCTCCTCGCCGGCCAACGGCCGGTACCGGCCCAACCCTGCCCTCGGCGCAGGCACCTGGCGCCTCGCCCGGGTGGCGCTGGAGCGGGCCAGCGGAGGGATCGCCGTGGGGCGGGATTTCCAGGGGCGGCTCTCGGTGGAGGCGGGGGAGGGCGCGGGCGAGTATGTCCGGATCACCGCGGAAGGCCGCTGGCTCGCCACCGCCGGTCCGGGGCAACTCCTCTCCCGGCTGTATCTGGGCGCGGGAACCGAACGGCTGCCCGGCTATCGGAGCTTCGTTCTGGGTGGGCGCGGGACCCTTCTCGGGGAGCCGTTCCGGGCGTACGGGGGCAGGAGCATGGCGCTGGGGCAGGTCGAGTGGCGGCTGGAGGCTCCGGTGCCCGCCGTGCCGCTGGGCTCCTTCGCCAGCACCGGCCGAACCGTCACCGTCGCCCCGTTCGTGTCACTCGGATGGGCGGAGCGCCCGATCCCGGGGCTGCCGTGGGACGGCACCGATGGAATTCGTCCGGTCCTGGGGGTGGCGGTGGAGTGGCTCATGCGCCTCATCAGGGTCGAAGCCGGGGTGGGCCTCCGGGGCGGCGGTTTTGGGGTCAGTGTAGATGTGAATCGGGACTGGTGGGGAGTCTTGTGAGCGGCTAGCTATCAATAATCCGCTATTAGATATGGACCCGGTCTAGTAGATTTCTCGTACACCCTCTTCGAGCCGCGGAATGCAGTTTCTGGACGAATGGCTGGTCCTCACCGTCGAGCCGTTGCTGCCCGCTGACGCCCTGGCGGCGCTGCGGCAGGAGCAGGCGCCCGGCCCCGTGTCCCTGTGGGACACGGTGGTGCAGCGCAAGCTGATCGGTGACGACCAGGTGATCGCCGCGCTCGCCGCCCGGTTCCGGTTCCCGGTGGCGGATCTGTCCCGGATCGACGCCCCGCTGATCCAGGCCGTCCCGGAGCAGCTTGCCCGCCGGTTCACGGTCGTCCCCGTGGGGCAGACCGACTCCTATCTCGAGGTCGCCACCGCCAACCCCTTCGACATCGACGCGGAGAAGATGCTGGCCTTCGCGACCGGGCGGGAAGTGCGGATGCTGCTCGCCTCCCCGGCCAAACTGAAGGCCAAGATCGACGAGATCTATCGAAGCGGCGAGGAGGTCGTGAGCCGCCTTCTGGCCGGCATCGGCGAAGAACTCGAGGTCAAGGCGCTGGCGGAGGAAGAAGAGGATTTTTCCGCCAGTGCGGAGGAAGCCAGCCAGCGGCCCATCATCCGGCTGGTGGACATGATGCTGGCCGACGGCGTGGTGAGCCGGGCGAGCGACATCCACGTCGAGCCGATCGAGGGCGGCGTGGTGGTGCGCTACCGCATCGACGGCGTGCTGCGCCAGGTGATGAAGGTCCCCCGCAATGCGGGCCTGCCCCTCATCTCCCGCATCAAGATCATGTCGGGCCTCGATATCGCCGACCGGCTCCGGCCCCAGGACGGCCGCGCGCGGGTCTCGGTGAACGGCGAGGCGGTCGATCTCCGGGTGTCCACCCTCCCCGCTTCTCTGGGCGAGAAGGTGGTCATCCGGATCCTGAGCCAGCGCTCCACCGTGTTGAGTCTCGATGCGCTGGGGATGCACAAGGACGAGGCGGAGGCGGTCGTCCGCCTGCTCACCAACAAGGAAGGCATCATCCTCGTCACCGGCCCCACCGGGTCGGGCAAGACCACCACGCTGTACTCCGCCCTCCGCCTGGTGCAGAACGAGGGCGTCAACATCGTGACCGTCGAGGACCCGGTCGAGTATCGGTTGGGCCAGAACATCGTCCAGGTTCAGGTCCACGAGAAGACCGGCCTCACGTTCGCCTCCGCGCTCCGCTCGATCCTGCGGCAGGACCCCGACGTCGTCCTGGTGGGCGAGATCCGCGACCAGGAGACCGCGCAGATCGCGCTCCAGGCATCGCTCACCGGCCACCTGGTGCTCTCCACCCTGCACACCAACGACGCGCCCAACGCGGTGACGCGACTGGTCGATATGGGTATGGAGCCGTACAAGATCGCGTCCGCGCTCCGCGGCGTCGTCGCGCAGCGGCTCATGCGCCGGCTGTGCAAGGTCTGCGTGCAGCCTAGCGAGGAGCCGGTGCCGGAGCGGTTGGCCCGGTACATTCCGCAGGGCGCCAAGCTGTTCCGCGCTGTCGGCTGTCCCGAATGCGCCATGACCGGCTACCGGGGCCGCTTCAGCATCATGGAAGTGCTCATCATGAACTCCGAGCTGGAGCGGCGGATCGGGCAGGGTGCCACCGCCGAGAACATCGCGGAGGCCGCCCGGGCCAACGGGATGCGCTCGCTGTTCGACAGCGGTCTGCGCCACGTGCTGAACGGGCATTCGGGCATCGAGGAACTGCTCCGGGTCACCGACCCGCCCCGGGAGGAAGCGCCTCCCGCGCGCACGCCTCGGGATCGCGCGTCCGGCCGCGCCGCCGGTTCCGCCACGGCCGCACCTCCGGCCCAGGCCGCGTCCGCCTCGGCGGGATCGTCGCTCGACTTTGCCGAGTCGATGGAGCTGGTGGACGATCTCTCGACCGGCGAATCGCCGAGCGCGGGCGGCCGCGGCGCCGGCACCACCGTGCTCCTGGTGGAAGACGAAGACCAGCTCCGCCGGGTGATGAAGGATCTCCTGGAGCGGGAGGGCTACACCGTGGCCGAGGCGCGGGACGGGATCCAGGCGCTGGATCAGGTCGATCGCTTCGCGCCCGACGTCATCATTCTGGATCTGAACCTGCCCGGTCTCGACGGCTACAGCGTGCTCACGCAGCTCCGCTCCCGGCCCGCCACCCGCGCCATCCCGGTCATGGTGCTCACCGCCAAGGGCGACGAAGACAACGAAGTGCGGGTGTTCGAGCTGGGTGCCGACGACTTCATCACCAAGCCGTTCCGGGCCCGCGCCCTGTCCGCACGGCTCGAGGCGGTCCTCGGCCGCCACCGCGCTTGACCCGGCCGCCGCCAACCGCCACTCCCTCCACCCCCGTCCGACCGATCGCTCGCGACACACCAGGCCCGGGGGTCGCCGTCCCCAGCGGCGCCGAGGGTCTCGCGCTGATCAAGCCCGGCGTGCGGGCCCAATCCGCCTACACGCTTCGAGCGCCGGAGGCGCGCCGCAAACTCAACCAGAACGAGTGCCCCCACGATCTCCCGCCCGACCTCAAGCGCGAGGTGTTGGAGCGGGCCGCGTCGGCGCCGTGGCAGCGCTATCCCGATTTCGCCCCGGCCCGGCTCGCCGGGCGGCTCGCGGCGCACTACAGCTGGGTGGGCGACGGCGTCGTGGTGGGGAACGGCTCCAACGAGCTGATCCAGGCCGCGCTGTCCGTCGTGCTGGCGCCGGGCGAGGCCGTCGTAGCTTCGTCGCCCACCTTCTCCCTCTACCGCCTGCTCACCGGTGTCCTTGGCGGGCGCTACATACCGGTGCCGGCGGGCGCGAGCTTCGAGCTCCAGACCGATCGCATCGTGGAGGCGGCGGTGAAGGAGCGGGCCCGGATTGTGGTGATCAACTCACCCAACAATCCGACGGGGAGCGTGGTGGAGGACGGGGCCGTGGAGCGGATCGTGGCGGAAACCGGTGCGCTGGTGCTGTGCGACGAGGCCTACCAGGACTTCGGCGGTCCCACCGCCATTCCGCTGCTCCAACGGACGTCGCGGCTGATCGTGCTGCGGACTTTCTCCAAGGCGATGGGCATGGCCGGACTCCGCTTCGGGCTCGCGCTGGCGCACCCCGAGGTGGCCCGCGAGCTGGCAAAGGGAAAGCTGCCGTACAACGTGAACCTCGTCACGCTCGCCGCCGCGGACGTCGCGCTGGATCACGCCGGCCTCTTCGCCGAGCGCACACAAGCCATTGCGGCCACGCGGGACCGGTTCGTCCCCCGGCTCGCGAGCCTGCCGGGGATCACGGTCTATCCGACCGCCGCCAACTTCGTCCTGTTCCGCTGCCGGTCCCGCCCCGCGGCCGAGGTGTTCCGGCGGCTCTACGAGGAGCACGGCATCCTGGTGCGGGATGTCTCCGGCAGTCCCGATCTGTCCGAATGCCTGCGGATCTCGATCGGAACCGAGGAGGACATGGCGGCGGTGCTCGAGGCCTTGAGCCGGATCCTCGCCGACGGAAAGGAGGCGCGGTGAGCCAGCGTATCGGTGAGGTCCGCCGGACCACGAAGGAGACCGATCTCTTCGTCCGGGTGGTGCTCGACGGCCGGGGCGAGTCGTCGATCAAGACGGGCATTGGGTTCTTCGACCACATGCTCGAGGCGCTGGCGCGCCACGGGCTGATGAACCTGACCATCGAAGGCCAGGGCGATCTCCATGTCGACGGCCACCACACGGTCGAGGACACCGGCATCGCGCTCGGCGCGGCGATTGCCAAGGCGCTGGGCGACCGGGCCGGCATCCGGCGCTACGGCGACGCGCTGGTGGCGCTGGACGAGGCGCTGGTGCGAGCGGTGGTCGATGTCTCGGGACGGCCGTACATCCACTACGACATCGAGATTCCCAAGTGGCAGATGCTGGGTGACTACGACGTCTTCCTGACGCCCGAGTTCTTCCGCGCGGTGGTGCTCAACGCCGGACTGACGGCCCACCTCGATCTGGTGCGGGGAGACAATCCTCACCACATCGTCGAAGCCGCCTTCAAGGCCTTCGCGCGCGCGCTGGACGCCGCCACCGCGCTCGATCCCCGGGTGGCCGGAGTGCCATCGACGAAGGGGAGCCTGTGATCGCGGTCGTCGATTACGGCGTCAACAACCTGAAGAGCGTGGTGCGCGCGCTGGAGGCGGGCGGCCACCAGGCGACGCTCTCCACCGACCCCGCCGAGGTGCGCGGGGCCGATCGGGTGCTGGTGCCCGGAGTCGGCAACTTCGGGCAGGGTTCCCGCAATCTCACCAGCAGCGGTCTGGGCGACGCGGTCCGCGAGGTCGCCGCGGCGGGACGCCCGGTGATGGGCATCTGCCTCGGCCTCCAACTCCTCTTCGCCACCAGCGAGGAGGCCGCGGATGCCCGGGGGCTCGGCCTGCTCCCGGGCCGGGTGCGCCGCTTCGTGGACGCCCCGCACGTGCCGCACGTGGGATGGGCCCGGGTCGAGCTGACGGACGCGGGGCGGCGGCACGCGATGCTGGGACCGCTGTTTGCCGGCGAGCCGCGCTTCTTCTACCACGTGCACAGCTACCACCCGAGCGATCTCCCGGGCGATGCCATGCTCGGCACCGGAGAGTATGGCCGGGTGTTTCCTACGCTGGTCGGCTGCGGCGTCGTGATCGGGGCCCAGTTCCATCCCGAGAAGTCGCAGCGGGCGGGCATCGAGCTGCTCGACGCCTTCGCCCGGTGGGCGCCGTGACCTCGGTTCGGGTGTCGCTGGTGGACGTCTATGTGCTGCGGCAGAGTCAGGGCGGGCTCCAGTGCCTCGTCCTGCGGCGGGCGCCCTTCGGCGGACGCTGTCCGGGATCCTGGGAGACGGTGCACGGCCACATCGAGGACGGCGAGCTGCCCTCGGATGCGGCCCGGCGGGAGCTGGAGGAAGAGACCGGGCTCACGCCCGACCGGCTGTACAACCTGAGCCGGGTCGAGGCGTTCTACCAGCATCGGGCCGACGAGGTCGCGCTGGTGCCTGTTTTCGCGGCCTTTGTCGCCGCCGATGCGGCGGTCCGCCTGAGCGCGGAGCACGATCGGCACGAGTGGCTGGCGCCCGCGTTCGCCGGTGACCGCTTCGCGTGGCCGCGCGAGCGCCGGGCTCTGGACGACGCCGTGCGGCTGCTCGCCTCCGGGGATGCGGGAGCGGTCGAGGACGTGCTCCGGGTATGCTAGCGCGCCGCATCATCCCCTGTCTCGACGTCGCAGGGGGCAGGGTGGTCAAAGGGGTGCATTTCGAGTCGTTGCGGGACGCCGGCGATCCGGTGGAGCAGGCGGCTCGCTACGATCGGGAGGGCGCGGACGAGCTGGTTTTCCTCGACATCTCCGCGAGCCCCGACGACCGCCGCACCACGCTGGAGATGGTGGCGCGGGTCGCGGATGCGATCTTCATCCCATTCACGGTCGGAGGGGGCATTCGCTCCGTGGCCGATGCCGGGGCCGCGCTCCGGGCGGGAGCGGACAAGATCACGGTCAACACCGCGGCGGTGCGCGACCCGTCGCTGGTGTCGCGGCTGGCGGAGAGCTTCGGCAGCCAGTGCGTGGTCGCCGCGGTCGATGTGAAGCGGATCGACGGGAAGCTCGTCGTGGTGGTGAACGGGGGCCGGGAGCCGACCCCGCGTGAGGCGGTCGGGTGGATGCGGGACCTGGAGGCGCTCGGCGCCGGCGAGATCCTGCTCACGTCCATGGACCGGGATGGCACCGGCGCTGGCTACGACCTGGACCTGTTGCGGGCGGCCGCGGCGGCGGTCGGCATCCCGATCATCGCCTCCGGGGGCGCGGGGAACCTGTCGCATCTGGCGGAAGCGCTCGACGCGGGCGCGCACGGCGTCCTCGCCGCCACCATCTTTCACTTTCAAGGATCCTCGCTCCCCGAGGCGCGCGCGTTCCTGCGCGAGCGGGGCGTCCCGGTTCGGCCATGACTATGCTCAGCTCTTTCCTTCTCGGTCTGGCGCTGTCCGCCCTGGGCGACCCGGCCACAGCGCCTCCCTGCATGCGGCTCTCGCGGGCCGGCACCCAGGTGCAGGGCGAAGTACGGATCTGTCCCGGCCGATATCGCATCGCGGATCCCGGCGAGCGCGGCGTCATCGTCGCCGCGGCCTCGGGCACCCGGATAGATCTCACCGGCGTCCTGTTGGAAAGCGGCGACTCGGTCGCCGCGGGCTTCACCGGCGTCGGCATCGCGAGCAAGAACGTCGATGGCGTCTCGGTCCTCGGCGGCACCATCCGCGGTTACCGCATCGGCCTCCGGCTGGAGGGCGGGAGGGGGCACCGGATCGCCGGGTCGGACCTGTCGGGCAGCCGGACCGACGCGATGCGCTCCACGGCGGCCCAGCCTGACAGCTCCGACCGGCTCGATCCCTACCGCCTCGCGGCGTTCACTGGGGCGGGCTCGGGCGTGGTGCTGGTTCGCACCGTCGGCGCGAGCGTGACCGGCGTGACCGCCGCCTCGGCGCAGAACGGCATCGGGCTGATCGAGGCGAGAGACACCTACATCGCCGACAACGAGCTCCAGGGCAATTCCGGCTGGGCTGTCAGCCTCTGGCGCTCATCGCACAACGTCCTTATCCGAAACCGTGCCGGCCGCACGGTCCGCTGCGCGCCCCCCGGCATCGATTGTGGCGCCGCCGCGATCCTGCTGCGCGAGGGGAGCGACTCCAACACGATCTCGGAGAACGACCTCACCGGCTCCAGCACCGGCCTCCGCCTCACCGGCCGGCGGCCGCTCACCCTTCCTTCGATCGGCAACCTGATCTATCGCAACGACGCCTCGGGTTCCGCGATCGCGTTCGCCGCCGGCCACACCTGGGGCGTCACCTTCCTGGAGAACACGGCCGACAGCGCCGCCTTCGGATTCCGGCTCGACCACCTGAACACCAGCTCGGTCAGGGCGAACACCGTCATCGGTTCCCGGCTCGCGGGCATCGCGATGGAGCACAGCGCCGACAACACGATCGAAGCCAACGTGCTCCTCGGCGGCAGAGCCGGCGTGATGGTCACCGCACCGGTGCGGGGCGGCGCGCCCAGCCGCGGGCACCGCATCGACGACAACGCGGTGGGCGGGGTGGAGCAGGGCATCGTGTTGCAGGGCACCACTGGAAGCCGGGTGCGGGGGAACCAGCTGGACGGACTGGGAGACGGTCTGGTGATCGACAACGCGGGCCACGGCACCGAGGTCACCGGGAACGTGTTTCTTCGCGCCTCCGGCTGGTTCATCGAGGCGCCGGATCTCGCCGCCGGGGGGAACTACTGGGCCACCGCCGACGCCGCGGCGGCGTCGGCGCGGGTAAAGGGAAGGATCAGCGTCCTTCCGTGGCGGCCGGCGGCCGCGGCGGGGTACTAGCGAAGACCTCCTGCGCCAGCGCGTTGAGATCGCGCAGGCTGAACGGCTTCCGGGTGCGGCGTACGCCCGCGTCGGTACCCGGGTCGGGATCGCCGTTGCCGGACACACCCAGCACCAGGCGGGCGCAGGTCTCGGGCTGCTGCGCGGCCAGCGCGTGCACGAACAGCTCCTGCGGCCCCGCGGCGGCCATCGCGTCCGCGATGATCAGATCGAAGTGCCGCTCCTTGAGCATCCGCAGGCCCTGTCCCCCCGACCGCACCGCCTCCACCACGTGACCCTGCGGCGTGAACAGCGCGCTCACCAACCGATGGACCGCCGGATCGTCATCCACCACCAGGATCCGTTGCGAGGACGGCCGCGCCAGACTCGCGGCAGGCTCGTTCTCGCGAGGGCCGTCCGGCGTCTGGTAAGCCGGCAGGCTGATCCGGAAATCCGCCCCTCCCTCGGGCGGCGCCTCGTAGCTCAGGATGCCGCCGTGCGCGTTCACCAGCCCGTAGCTCAGTGACAGCCCCAGCCCGGTGCCCTCGCCCGGCGCCTTGGTGGTGAAGAACGGCGTGAAGAGATACGACACGAGGTGGGGCGGGACGCCCGGTCCCGAGTCGCGCACCCGGAGCACCGCGGTGCCGTTCTGCAGCGCCGTCCCCAGCCGGATCCAGCGCGGCCGCCCCGGTTCGAGCTGGCTCACCGCCTGGACCGCGTTGTTCACCAGGTTCAGCAGCACCTGCTGGAGCTCGTAGCGGTCTCCCAGGACCACCACCGGCTCGGGACTCAGCTCCGATTCCAGCTCGATGCCGTGGAGCTGTAGCTCATACACGATCAGCAGCGAGGTGCGCGCGGCCACGTCGTTCAGGTCGACCGCCGTCTTCTCCGCCACGCCCTTCCGGGCAAATGTCAGCAGGTTGCGGACGATCCGGCCGGCGCGTTCCGCCTGATCGTGGATGACGCGGAGATGCTCGTGGGGGAAGTCGGGGTGGGGATCCCGCTCCAGCAGCAGCTCGGTGAGACCCGCGATCGAGGTCAGCGGATTGTTCAGCTCGTGCGCCACGCCGGAGACCAGCTGGCCGATGGAGGCCATCTTGTCGTTCTGGATGAGCTGGGCCTCCATGATCCGCTGCTCGGTCACGTCCTCGACCAGGATCACCACCGATCCGGTGCCCGTGGGGGCGGTGTGGCCGGCCTGCTCGGCGAACGGGGCGGCGGTGAGCCGGAGCACCCGCTGGTTGCGTTCCAGCCGCACGACCAGCGGCGCGGTCCGCTGCCGCCCGTAGGCGTCGCGGATCAGGGCCTCCACCGCTTCAGACGTCCCGAACAGCGTCTCGCAGAACCCACGCCCCACCAGCTCGCTCTCGCTCACCTCCGCCAGCGCGGCGAGCGCCCGGTTGGCCCGGAGCATCGCCCCCGTCGGTCCCACCACCGCGATGCCCTCGGCGAGCGCGTTGAACGCGGTCTCCCACTCCTCCTTGCTGCGGCGGACGATCTCGTAGAGCCGGCTGTTGGCCAGCACCACCGAGGCGTTGGTCGCCACGGTCGAGAGGAGCCAGAGGTCCTCGGTCGTGAAGGGCCCACCCTGGCGGTCGGCCACGGCGAGCGCGCCCATCGTGACGCCCTGGGAGCGCAGGGGGGCCACCGCGGCGGAGCGGACGGTGACGTTGGCGATCAGGTTGACCGTGGGTGTGCCGGTGCCCTGCGCCACTTCGATCCGCTCGCGGCTGATGGCGAACCGGACCAGGCCCGCGTCGTCCTCGTCCGCCTTGCGGCCCTGGAGCGACTCCAGCGTCCCGGTGGCGGCCACGATGCCGAGGCGTTGCTCCCGCTCGTCGTCGGCCAGCACCACGATCGCACCGTCGGTCTGGAGGAAGCGGCCGGCGTAGCGGGCCACCTGATCCACGATCCGGTCGAGCTGGATGGACTCGGAGAGGACGTAGCTCAGCTCCTGGAGCGAGAACAGCTCGCTGATGCGGCGGTCGAGCTGGCTGGCGAGGGCTTCGGTCTTGCTCTCGGCGTCGCGGGCGCGCCGGCGGCCGCGGGAGATCGCGACCCAGAAGCTCATGGTGATGGTGAGGAGCGCGAGTAGCGCGAGCCACCAGTTCCGCTCGTCCACGATCCAGATGACGGCGGCCAGCAGGCTCACCCCTACGGCGTGGAGCGGGACCTCCCATTCCCTGCGCCAGGCGGCCAGCAGCACGATGAGCGCGCCGGCGATCCCCGTGACGAGCGCAACGACGCTGGGCAAGCCCCCCAGCGCCGAGGCGACGAGGGCGCTCGCGAGGAGCGCCCAGGCGGCGATGGCGGCGGGGGAGAGGTACCAGCGCTCCCGGCGGGGAGGCAGGCTAGGGCTCCTGCGGCTCGCGCCGCGCGACCCGCTCGGTCACGTAGGCTTCGGGCGGTGCGTTCGGCTTGATGCGGATGGACTTGGCCGGAATGCCGACGTTGACGTGGTAGGGCCGCACGTCCTTCGTGGCGACGGCCGAGGCGCCCACCATGCCGTTGCGGCCCACCCGGACGCCGGCCAGGACGGTCGCGTGGTAGGTGATGCGCACATCGTCTTCCAGCACCGTGCGGGCGTTGGTGACGTCCTTCTGCTCCACGATGCTGTGGGTATGACTGTAGATGTTGGCGTAGTCCGAGATGCTGACCCGGTTCCCCAGGATGATCCCGCCACGGTCATCCAGCAGGACGTGCCGGTGCACCACCACGTCGTCGCCCACGTCCAGGTTGTACCCGTAGGAAAATTCCGTGAACTGGAAGCACTTGAAGTTCCGGCCGACGCGCCCGAAGAGATGGGTCGCCAGCAGGCGGCGGAAGCGCACGGCCAGGTGGACGTTCTGTCCGCCGAGGGGCGTGCGGTCGAAACTGTACCAGAGCCAGAGCAGCGGCTTCACCCGGGCGAACTTCGCCTGATCCACGTCGGCGTAGTACTCGGGCTCGAGCGTGATGTTGCGCGGGTCGAGCGACAGCAGGGCGAGACGGGCCGCCGGGGGAGTCTTGGCGTCTCCCACGCGTTGCTCGTAGTCACCGTAGCCGGGATAGTAGATCTGGTAGAGAATCTCCCGGGCGAGCCGCGACCAGTCCGCCCCAGGCTCGGCCAGCCGGCCTTCGATCTCGGCCAGCCAGTCGTCGTAGACGCGATTGGCCGCGTCGGGCACCGTGATCGCGCGCAGCGGCAGATGGGGCATGTGGGCTCCGGGAGGTGTGGCGGCGGGGGACCCGCGCCGCGCATCAAATCTCCCCGGGTGGCCGGAGGCAGGCAAGCGGCGTGCGGCGGGCGCTCAGGGCTGGGCGGGGACGCTGTCCGGGCGGGCCAGGCGGGACCGGGCCTGGACCCGTCCGCGCTCGGAGATCAGCACCCGTTGCTTGCTCTCCCAGTCGTCCGAATCCCGGCCCTCATAGGAGACCTTGAAGCCGTCCGTGACCGGCAGCAGCTCCTCGAAGAGAAAGATCGCGCTCGCCTGCTCCCGGACATTGAGCTGCTGGGAGGTGAACCGGGGGGAGAAGGGGACAATGCCGCGGGGCCGGAACAGCCGGTTGCGGATCAGCAGCGTCAGAGTCTGCGGGTCGAACCGGGTCCCTTCGCGCTGGGCGAAGAAGCTGACCAACGCCAGCCCAGGCGCGCTGATCCCGGCCACCCTGGCGAGTGAGTCGATCGCCGACTGCTTGGATTGGACCAGGCCCTGGAGCGACTGGTAGGCGTCGCGGGCCAGCAGCCGGGTCACCCGCTCGTCGAGCGGCACCAGCCGGATGTCGAGGTCGCCGCTCCGGACCCGGAGGGAGAGGTCGCTCTGGCTCAGGGAACCGTACCCCGGCGGGGGCAGCTGCTCCATCTGCCCGGTGGTGCCCTGCCCGAGAAGACGCCCGCTGACCAGGAACACCCAGGCGCATCCCAGTACCACGATCCTTCTCATCCCGGACCTCCGACAGTGGCGAGAATGGCCTGCGCCAGCTCGCTGATGCCCTGGCGCGACTTGCTGCTGGTGAACTGCACCTGATCCTCTCGCAATCCCAGTGCCGACTGCAACGCCTCGGTGCGCGCCAGGCCCGCCGAGCGGCTCAGCTTGTCCCCTTTGGTCAACGCCGCGAGCACCGGGCGGCCGCTGCCGACGAGGAGCTCCTGCATCTCAAAATCATCGGCGGATGGGTCGTGCCGGATATCGAGCAGCCAGACCACGCCCGTCAGGGTGGACCGCTCCTGAATGTACCGGGTGACCAGGCGCCGGTATCCCGCCCGTTCGGCTTTGCCCGCCCGGGCGAAGCCGTAGCCGGGAAGGTCGATGAGGTACCACCCATTCAGCCGGAACGCGTTCAGCAGCGTCGTCTTGCCCGGAGTCGAGCTGACTCTCGCCAGTCCCGGTTGCCCGACCAGGGCGTTCAGCAAGCTTGACTTCCCGACGTTGGATCGGCCGATCAAGGCGATTTCGGGCAAGGGCGGTTCGAGCCGGACGAGGGGATCCGGATAGGAACCTACGAAGCTGACCTCGCCCAAGGCAGCGTGGGTCCGAGGAAGGGGAGGCTCAGGGGTGTCGGTTCGGATCATGGGGGAATGTGCCGGCTGGGAGATTGACAGGCAAGCGAATGGGGAATAATGTGATAGGCATTGCATAAATGTAATTGATTCTCATTCTCATTAACTCCGGCCCTCTCGGAGCCTGCCTCGTGGTCGCTCGCTCGCTGGCCCTCCTCTTCGCGCTCTGCCTCCCCTCCGTCCTGGTCGCGCAGCAGGAGGTCGAGCCGCGCTTCGCGGTCGAAGGGTACGCGGTCGCCAACTACTATCGCTTTCGCTGGCAGACCGATCCCCGCCGGCGCAACACGATCGACCTCGAGCGCTTCACGATCGAACCGAGCTACGTCGTAAACGAGTGGCTCGGGTTCGAAGCCGAGATCGAGTTCGAGCACGGCGGTACCGGGGCGACGGTGGAGTTCGATCCGTTCGAGGAGTTCGGCGAGTTCGAGACCGATATCGAAAAGGGCGGCGAAATCGTCATCGAGAAGCTCGAGGCGGTCTTTCAGTTCCGGCCCCAGTTCAACGTGCGAGTGGGCCGGGTGTATGTCCCGGTCGGCCTGCTCAGCTCCCACGACGAGCCTGACGAGTACTTCACCAACACTCGGAACGAGACCGAAATCGCGCTCATTCCGACCCTCTGGCACGAGACCGGTGTCGGCGCGTTCGGCCGATTCGGCCGGGCCCGCTATCAGGCGCTGATCGTGACCGGACTCGACGCCACGGGCTTCAGCTCGGCCAACTGGATCGTCGGCGGGTGGCAGAAGCGATTCGAGCAGGCCAACGCCAACGGCCTGGCGGTGGTGGGGAGGCTGGACCTCGATGTGGCTCCCGAGAGCTACGTCGGCGTGTCGGGCTACTTCGGCAACAGCGCCCCCAACCGTCCGAAGGCCGATCTCGACATCCCGGCGAACGTCGGGATCGTCGATCTGCACGCCGTGGTCGAGCGCGGTCCGTTCAAGGCGCGCGGGCTGCTGCTCTACGGGCGGCTCCAGAACAGCGCGGCGGTCTCGGCGGCCAACCGCAACCTGTCGAACAACCTCAACGTCAAGCGCACGCCGGTGGCGAGCGCCGCGCTCGGCTGGTTCGTCGAGGCCGGCTACGACGTGCTGCCCCTCCTCACCGGCAGGCCGGCCCGCGAGGGCGGTCCCGGCCTCGACGTCTTCGCCCGCTACGACCGGTACGACTCGATGCACGATGTCGCCGAGGGGGTGTTCGACAACCCGCGGTGGGACCGGAAGGTCATCACCGCCGGCCTCAACTGGCGAGTCCATCCCGCCTTCCTCGTGAAGGGCGAGTACGCTCACCGGACCATCGGTCTCCCGACGGCGAACCACGAAGACACCATCGCGCTGGGCTTCGGCCTGATCTATGGCGAGTGACTCTGGCCATTCAACCTGAACCCGAGAGCCTTATCCATGCCCCTCCGGTCTCTGTCCCGTCCGCGTCGCGCCGGCCTCGTGGCCGCGCTCGCTCTGTCTCTCGCCGCCTGCAGCGACACCGAGTCGCCCGGCCCGGACGACTTCGATGCGACCGAGCTGCTGGCCGACGTGCCCAGCCAGGTCATCTTCCCGACCTACGTGGACCTGGAGACGAAGGCCGAGGCGTTGAACGCGGCGGTCGTGACGCTTGGAGCGGATGTCACCGATCCCAACCTTGAACTCGCGCGCGCAGCCTGGCGGGCGACCCGGCTCCCGTGGGAACAGTCGGAAGGCTTTCTCTTCGGACCGGTGGACACCGAGGGCATCGATCCCAGCATCGACAGTTGGCCGGTGAACGTGGCCGATCTGGACGCGGTGCTGGCCGGCGGCGATCCGCTCACCAAAGAGTCGATCGATGCGCTGGAAGGCACCCTGAAGGGATTCCACACTATCGAGTACCTGCTGTTCGGCGTGGGCGGCAGCAAGACCGCCGGCGACCTCACGGACCGGGAGCTGGAGTATCTCGACGCCGTGACCCAGAGCCTGGTCGGCGCGGTGACGCGTCTGCGGGAGGCGTGGGACCCGGCGGTCGACGACTACAGCGGCACGGTGGCGTCGGCTGGAGAGGCGGGGAACTCGGTGTACACCAGCCAGTCGCAGGCGGTGCAGGAGATCATCAACGGCATGATCGTGATCTGCGACGAAGTCGGCAACGGCAAGATCAGCGACCCCTTCGACCAGCAGGACCGCTCGCTGGAGGAGTCCCAGTTCAGCGACAACTCGAACCAGGACTTCGCCGACAACATCCGGAGCGTCCGCAACGTCTATGTCGGCGGTTACCAGGGCGCCAGCGGGACCGGGGTGCAGGCGCTGGTCCAGGCGTCGGACCCGGCGCTCGACGAGACGGTGCTCTCCCAGATCGACGCCGCGATCGCGGCGATCGGCGACATGACGCCCTCGTTCGGCGAGGCGATCACCTCCAATGCCGCCGCGGTCGAGGCCGCTCGGACCGCGGTCGGGACGCTGCGGCAGACCCTTGAGGCCGAGGTGTTGCCATTGGCGCAATGAGCAGCCGGGTCCGGAGCGGGATCGGCTCGCTCCTGCTCGTCCTCGCCGCCGGATGCGGCGACGCCACCGGCAGCGGGGGCGGCGGGGACGAGGAGCTCGCCTTGTCCGGCGGCGCTATGACGGTGTTCGACGCGACCAGCAACGCGTTCGAGACGCCGGCGCCCAATCTCGGTCCCGAGAGTCTCGACCGCCATCTGGCGGGAGACTTCCAGTTCGGCGCCACGTTCGTCACCGCCCCCGCCCCGGTGCATGCCGGGCTGGGACCGGTGTTCAACAACACCAGTTGCGAGCGCTGTCACGTAGGCGACGGGAGAGGCCGGCCTCCCAACCCGGGCGAGACCTTCGTCTCGCTGCTCATTCGCACCAGCATCGCGGGCGTGGACGAGCGGGGGGGACCGGTGCCCGCCCCCGGGATCGGACTCCAGCTCCAGCTCAGAGCCATCGTGGGGTTTCCACCGGAGGGGAGCGCCGCGGTGGCTTACGAGGAGGTGCCGGGACAGTTCACCGACGGCACGCCCTACTCCCTGCACCGCCCGACCTTCACGCTCCAGGGCGGGTCGGTGCCCCTGCCGGCCGGCCTCCTCGCCTCTCCCCGGATCGCCCCGCCGGTGTTCGGGCTGGGATTGCTGGAGGCGGTGAGCGAGGCCACGATGCTGGAGGTTGCGGATCCGGACGATTCGGATGGCGACGGCATCAGCGGCCGCCCCAACAGAGTCTGGGACCCGACCGCCGGCGCCGCCGCGATCGGCCGGTTCGGATGGAAGGCCAACAATGCGTCGCTGCTGCAACAGACGGCGTTTGCCTACAATGCCGACATGGGGGTCACCTCGTCGTTTCTGCCGGCGGAGCCCTGCGAGGGACTGCCGGGATGCGAGCCCCACGCACCCGACGTCAGCGACGAAGTGGTGGAGCTGGCCCAGCACTATGTCCGCACCCTGGGTGTGCCGGCGAGGCGGGAGCTCGACGATCCGGCAGCCCGGCGAGGGGAAACGGTTTTCCGGGAGTCGGGCTGTGCCAGCTGCCACCTGCCGGAGCTCAGGACCGGCACGCTGGCGGGCGTTCCGGAGGCGTCCAACCAGGTAATTCGGCCCTACACCGATCTACTACTGCACGACATGGGGGCGGGTCTCGCCGACGACCGGCCCGATTTCGAGGCGTCGGGCCGGGAGTGGCGTACCGCTCCGCTCTGGGGCATCGGGCTCACCGAGGTGGTCAACGGGCACACCAACTTCCTGCACGACGGGCGGGCTCGAAGTCTGATGGAAGCGATTCTGTGGCATGATGGTGAAGCGGCCGGCGCGAGATCCCAGGTGCTGGATCTGCCGCCGGCCGATCGGGAGGCGCTGCTGGCGTTCCTGCGGTCGCTCTAGGCTTCGCGCTTGGTGCGGGCTCGCTCGGTCACCACCAGCGGCGCGACACCCTCGGTGATCGCTTCCTTGGTGATGACGATCTCCCTCACGTCGTCCCGGTGGGGCAGGTCGAACATGATGTCGGTCATCATGGTCTCGAGGATCGCGCGGAGCCCCCGAGCCCCGGTGCCGCGCTTGAGCGCCTTCTGGGCGACCGCGCGGAGCGACTCGGGATCGAAGGTGAGGCCGACGTCCTCCAGCTCGAACAGCTTCTTGTACTGCTTGGTGAGGGCGTTCTTGGGCTCGATGAGGATCCGCATCAGCGCCTCCTCGTCGAGCGCTTCGAGCGACACCACGACCGGCAGCCGGCCGACCAGCTCGGGGATCAGGCCGAAGCGGAGCAGGTCGTCGGGCTCGACCTCGGCGTAAGGGTTCTGCTTGCTCAGCTCGGGCGCGCGCTTGCGTTCGTCGCCGGCGAACCCGATCTGCTGCCGGCCGGTGCGGGCCTCGATGATCTTCTCCAACCCGTCGAACGCGCCGCCGCAGATGAACAGGATGTCCTTGGTGTTGATCTGGATGTATTCCTGCTGCGGGTGCTTCCGGCCGCCCTGGGGCGGGACGGAGGCGATGGTGCCTTCGAGGATCTTGAGCAGCGCCTGCTGCACACCTTCGCCCGAGACGTCGCGGGTGATGCTCGGGTTTTCCGACTTGCGGGCGATCTTGTCGATCTCGTCGATATAGACGATGCCGCGCTCGCACTCGGCGACGTTGAACTCGCCGGCCTGGAGCAGCCGCACCAGGATGTTCTCCACGTCCTCGCCGACGTAGCCGGCTTCGGTGAGCGTGGTGGCATCGGCGATGGTGAACGGGACATCCAGGATGCGGGCGAGGGTCTGCGCGAGCAGGGTCTTGCCGACGCCGGTGGGGCCGAGGAGGAGAATGTTCGACTTGTCCAGCTCGACGTCGGTGTCCCGGCCGTTCGAGGCGTTGATCCGCTTGTAGTGGTTATAGACGGCGACGGCCAGGGTGCGCTTGGCGCGTTCCTGGCCGATCACGTACTGGTCGAGCACGTCCTTGATCTCACCCGGCGTGGGGACCTGGGTGATGCTGTCGGCGACCTCCCGCTCTTCGTCCTCCGCCAGGATCTCGTTGCACAGCGTGATGCACTCGTTGCAGATATAGACCGAAGGCCCGGAGATGAACTTCCGGACGGAGTCCTTCGATTTGCCGCAGAACGAGCAGCGGAGATGCTTGTCGTTGGACATTACACCACGTCGCCTGGAGGTGGATGGGGTGCCGGAAAGGTGAATCCCGGCCCCGGGGGCGTCAAGTCTCCTTCTTGCCGTCCGCCTGCGGTACCAGGTCCTTGCGAGGCGTAAATACACTGTCGATCAGGCCATACGCCTTGGCCTCCTCGGCGCTCATGAACCGGTCGCGGTCCATGTCCCGCTCGATCGTCTCGATCGGCTGGCCGGTGTGGAGCGAGTACAGCGCGTTCATCTTGGACCGCAGGTAGAGGATCTCCCGGGCCTGGATCTCGATGTCGGCCGCGGTGCCCTGGGCGCCGCCGGAAGGCTGGTGGATCATGATCCTCGAGTGGGGCAGCGCGCTTCGCTTGCCCTTGGTGCCCGCGGCCAGCAGGAACGAGCCCATCGACGCCGCCATGCCCATGCAGATGGTGTTCACCGGCGCGCGCAAGTGCTGCATGGTGTCGTAGATCGCCATCCCCGCGGACACCACACCCCCCGGCGAGTTGATGTAAAGATAAATGTCCTTGTCGGGGTTGTCCGCCTCGAGGAACAGCAGCTGGGCGATGATGATATTGGAGACGTCGTCGTTGATCGGGGCGCCGAGGAAGACGATCCGATCCATCAGGAGCCGGGAGAAGATGTCGTAGGTCCGCTCGCCCCGGCTGGAGCGCTCGATGATATACGGCGGATAGAGCGTGGCCTTCATCAGGAAGTCACCTTTTCGACAGTGGATTGTCCGAGCAAGAACTCGAACGCCTTCGCCTCGGTCAGGCCGCGCTCCAGCTCGGCCAGGCGGTTCGCCTTCTGGAGCGAGCCGTACAGCTCGCCCGCCGACACGCCGCGCACTTCGGCCATGGCCGCGATCCGGGCGTCGATCTCCGCCTCCGTGGCCCGCAGCCCCTGCTGCTCGACCAGGGCGTCGATGACCAGGTCGCGCTTCACCTGGTTCTCGGCGATCTCGTGGAACTGCTGCTCGAAGGCCGGCAGCTGCTCGGGAGGGATGCGATAGACCTCGGCGTAGCCGTGCATCAGCCGGTGGACCAGCGACTCGGGGGCCTGGATCCCGTTGGCCTCGACCACCTGGGCCAGCAGCGCCTGGCGCACCTGGGCGTCGGCGTCCCGCTCCGCCTCGGCCTCGAGGTCGCGGCGGACGGTGGCGCGGAAGGCGTCGAAGTTCTCGAAGTCACCCATCTCCCGGGCGAACGCGTCGTCCAGCGCCGGCAGCTCCTGCCGCTTGACCTCGTGCAGCGCGACGCGGACCCGGCGGCTCTGTCCCCGGCGCTTCTCGTCGGGGTGATCCTCGGGAAAGCGGACCTCGGTCTCGGTGGTCTCGCCGGGCAGGAGGGCCATGATCCGCTCCTCCAGCTCCGGGATTGCCTGGTTCTGGCCCAGCACCAGGTCGTAGGGCTGGGACGGACCCGCGGTCCCCTCCTCGATCGGCGCCACCTCGACCCGCACCATCTGGCCCGGCGAGGGCTTCTCGCCGGTGACCGGGATCCACGCCGCCTTGGCCTCCTGAAGCGACCCGACCCGCTCATCCACCGCGGCGTCGGGCACCGGGGGCACCCGCCGCTCCACCCGGAACCCGCCTACCCGGTCGAGCTTGACCTCGGGCCGCACCTCGACCAGCAGATCGAACTCGATCGGGCTGCCTTCCTCGAACTTGAGATTGCGGACGCTGGGGTCGGCGATCGGCTTGAGCGACTCGGAGCTCTTGGCGGTCTCCCAGCTCTCCCGGAGGACCTCTTCGAGCACGGTCTGGCGGATGGCGTCGTTGAACCGCTTGCGGACGACCGCTTCGGGCGCCTTGCCGGGTCGGAACCCGGGCAGCCGGGCCCGCTTGGCGTAGTATTGCACCGCCTTGGCTTCGGCCTCGCGGACGCGATCGACGGGCACGGTCACGCGGAGCGATTTGGAGGCGGAATCTTCGGCGGTCTTCTCGACGGTGATCTGGCTCATTTGCCGGGAATCTAGCCGGGGTGCGCCGGGGGTGGAACGGCGGGGGAGGCGGGGCGGCGGGGCAGCGGGGCAGCGGGGCAGTTGATCCGGATGCAGGGACTGTCATTCCTCGTTGCGCGGGGTGATATGCCCCGTCCCCCTGCCCCGCTGCCCCGCTGCCCGCCTTCCTACACCTCCAGCTCCTTCAGGTACTCATAGCTCCGCCGAATCGAATCCAGCGGCTTCCCCGGATGATCGTGCTCCACGTAGAAGTGCTGCAGCCCCGCCCGCTCCCGCCGGGCGAGAATCCGGCGGAAGTCGATCCGGCCGTCGCCGACGTCGGTCATCCGGCCCAGGAATCCCCGGTCCTTGATGTGGCAGAGATGGAAGCGGCCGGGGTGGCGGTCGAGATAGGCCGCCGGGTCGGCGCCGCCGTTCGTCATCCAGTAGAAGTCCATCTCGAACCAGACCAGCGCCGGATCCGTCTCGGCCAGGAGGACATCGTAAGGGAGCGTGCCGCGCATCCGGGACAGCTCGAAGTCGTGGTTGTGGTACCCGATCTTGAGTCCGCGGGAGCGCGCTTGCTCGCCGGCACGATTCAGCTCCGCGGCCACCCGGCGGAAGTCGTCTAGAGTGCGACGGTCCTGCGGGTCCAGGGAGGGAACGACGAGGTAGCGGTGGCCGATCATCTCCGCCGCGTCGAAGAGCCGGTTCGGCTGGTCGCGCAGCTCGCCGAGGGAGAGGTGGGTCGAAGGCGAGGCGAGGCCGGCGGCGTCGAGCAGGCCGCGGATCTGCGCCGGCGGGATGCCGAAATAGCCGGCGAACTCGACCTCCTTGTACCCGATCGCCGCGACCCGCTCGAGCGTGGGGCCGACGCCGGCCTCCATGAGGTCGCGCACGGTGTAGAGCTGGAGGCCGATGCGGGGGAGCCTGCCGGCCAGGGGGTCGAGCCGAGGAAGCAACGGCGCGGCGAGCGGGAGGCTCAGCGCCTGAAGGAACGCGCGTCGGCGCATGCGGGATGGAGGCTCAGGCCGCCGGTGAGACGGTGAAGCAGCAGTGTGGGTTGGCCCCTTGGGTGCAGCATTGGGTGACCCGCCCCCCAGTCGCCTCCGCGAGGAACCCCAGTAAGGCTCGGCAGGTCTCCGGACGATGACTTACGGCCGCGGAGAGCGGGCATCCCGATCCCTCGACCCGGAAGCCGGAACCTTCGGGGACGACGGTCGCATCGCTGCCGAGGTCGTGCATCAGCCCGACCGCGGTAGCGACCCTCTTCTCCAATGAGCCGGAAGGGTGAGGCGCGGTCGCGGCGAGGCGGCGGCCCGCTGCCGCCATCAGGGTCTCGACCCGCGGGGAGCCGAGCTGGTCACCCAGCTCGTCCAGCAGGGTTGCCAGGACCGGCGCGTAGGCCCGGGAGAGCCGGACCGCGACGCCGGGCCCCAGCGCAAAGACCTGGGCCGGCTTTCCAGCGCCGGGGCCGCGGCGGACGCCGTCCTGGATCACCAGTCCGTCGCGCTCCAACGTCGCCAGGTGCGCCCGGATGGCGTTGTCGGTCAGGTCGAGGTCACGTGCCAGCTCCTCGACCGTGCGCGGGCCGCGTCGCAGGATGCCGAGGACTCGCCCTCGCGTCGTCTCCCAGAACCGCCGGCTCAGCTCGGTCGCCAACCGCCCCCCATGCACGAGATCATGTACTGCGGAGTTCCCAATAAGCTGCGCCACAATACCGGCCCGAGCCACGAAAAGTCAAAGATCTCAAGAAAAAACTTGACAAATTATTTTTACCCTCCCATATCTGGGGCAACTCATTCCCCCGAGGCCCTGGAGCGGGATCACAAGGCCGTTCGGCAGCAGGGGCGCGATCTCGCCGCCAAGCTGAAGGTCACGCCTACCCCGCCGAAGGACGACCAGTCGGCCAAGGATCACGCCGCCGCGATGGCGAAGCTCAAGGGGCTGAGCGGCGCCGAATTCGACAAGGCTTTTCTGGAGCACGAGGTGGCGTTCCACCAGGCGGTGCTGGACGCCGTGAAGGGGACGCTGCTGCCGGCTACAAAGAACGAGGAGCTGAAGGCGCTGGAAGTGAAAGTTGCGCCCGCGTTCGAGGCGCACATGAAGATGGCGCAGGAGCTGGGGAAGTCGAGCTGAGGTGAGAAGGGATGCGAACGCCGGGAGTCGAACCCGGACCCCTTGCGGGACAGGATCCTAAGTCCTGCGCGTCTGCCAGTTCCGCCACGTTCGCGTGATCAGCCCTGCAGGCTGGTTCTCAGGGTCGCACAGCCGCCGAGGTGCCCTTGCTCGGTCAGCGCCCGCTCGATGGCCTGCTGCGCCAGGTCGAGGTAGCGACCGTAGCTGTCCGGATCCACAAAGGATCCCCGGCTGCCCGATGCCAGCGAGCGGCGCTTCTCGGTGAGCCCGAACATCTCACCGTGCGGCGCCAGGAAGATATCCGGTTTGAGGGTTCGCAGATGGGCCAGGCTGGCGCAGAAGTCTCGCCCGATGCCGGGGTAGGTCTGCGCCGGCCCAACCAGGCGGTGGGTGGGCAGCACGCTCAGACTGCAGACCGACACGAAGCTGCGCCTCCGGCCGGCGACTTCGACACTGCCGCTCCACGTGGTGCAGCCCCTGGTGTGTCCGGGGGTCAGGTGAGCGGTCAACGTTTGGTTCCCGACGGCGACGGTCTCCAGATGCCCGATCGTCCTCGTCGCTCTGGCGGCGGTGAAGCCGATGTCGATGGCCCCATCCAAGGCTCCCCCGCTCGCGACGACCGCCGAGTCCCCTCTTGCTGAGCACCAAATCCGCTCCGGTGACCTCCATCATCCGCGCGAGGCCACCCACATGGTCGAAGTGCGCTTGGCTGGCGAGCAGCACGTTCACGTCGGATGGGTCGAAGCCCAGTCGCCGAACATTCTCGAGGATGAGCTCGACGTTCGCCGCCAGCGGCGCGTCGATCAGCGCGTGCCCCTTGTCCGACGTCATCAAAAAGGACGCGAGCTCGGCGGTGCCCACGTAGTAGAAACCCTCCGCGATCGCGAAGGGCTCCACCGGCTCGGTCCACGACGCTGGCGCACCGTCGGTCTGCGGCGTGGCCGTCTGCAGGCTTGCCAGAATTCCCAGGACCACCCAGGACATCTCCCAACTCCTCACGTTGACCCGCCGCCAATATAGCGCGCCCGCCCACGGTCACCCGCGGGCGTCAGCGGTACGTGCGGATTCCCGTGGCCTTGAAGCTCGCGTGGATCGTCATCCCCTCGCGGAGTGACAGCGCCGCCACCGCCTCGCGGGTAACCTCCGCCACCAGCGGGGGCGTGGTCCCCAGCGCCACCCGGACCCGCTCACCCGACGGCGGCTCCGGCGCCAGCTCGAGAATCGGTCCGGCGAGCACGTTCTGCGCGCTCCCCTCCGGCGCCTGGACGTGGAGGCTGATCTGCCGCGGATCGACGGTCACGAATACGTCGCCCTGCTGGGGCGACGAGACTTCGACGTCCCCGTCACCGGTCTTGAGCGTCACACCTTCTCCACGAAGCAGGCCCAGCCGGCCGGCGATGAGATTGGTCCCCATCAGCTCCGCCACGTAGCGCGACCTCGGGTGCCGCAGCAGGTCATCGCGCTCGCCGGCTTGCGAGACCCGCCCGCTCTCGACCACCACGATGCGATCGCCGAACAGCAGCGCCTCGATCGGGCTGTGGGTGACGTACAGCGTCACGCAGCCGAGACTCCTCAGTAGCTCCCGCAGCTCGCGCCGCACCAGGCCACGGGTCTGGAGGTCGAGGGCCGCGAGCGGCTCATCGAGGAGGAGCAGGCGGGGATCGAGGACCAGCGCCCGGGCGAGCGCGGCCCGCTGCTGCTGTCCCCCGGAGAGCATGGCCGGCTTGCGCGGCGCGAGGTCGGGGATGCGGGTCCGCTCCAGCGCGGCCGCGACCCGGCGAGCGATCTCGGCGCGGCGAACCCCTGCGGCCTCGAGACCGAAGGCGACGTTCTGCGCCACGGTGAGGTGCGGGAAGAGCGAGTAGTCCTGCGCCAGGTAGCCGATGTCGCGCCGCCAGGCCGGCACCGCGATCCCGGCAGCGGGATCGGCATAGACCGCGCCGTCCAGCGCGATGCGCCCCGCGTGCGGCTGGTCCAGGCCGGCCGCGAGACGGAGGACGGAGGTCTTGCCGGCGCCGCTCTCGCCGACGATCACGGTCGTGGCGCCGGCCGGCGCGTCGAACGCGACCTCCAGGTCGAACGACCCCCGGCTGCTAGCGACCCGGAAGTCGAGCACGAAACGCCTCGGGCGACGCGAGCCGGATGCTCAGCAGCACCGCGAGTGACAGGGCCAGCAGGAGGACCGACATCGCCACCGCGGCGTCGAGATCGCTCTGGAGCGCGATATAGACCGCGAGCGGCATGGTCTGGGTGACGCCGGGCATGTTGCCGGCGAAGGTGATCGTCGCCCCGAACTCGCCGAGGGCCCGGGCCCAGGTCATCGCGGCGCCAGCGAGCAGGGAAGGGAAGGCCAGCGGCAGCATGACCCGCAGCAGCGTGCGCGCCGGCGAGGCCCGCAGGGTCGCGGCGGCGTCGAGATACCGCTGGTCGATCTCGCTGAGCCCGGCCCGGGTCGCCGAGATGAAGAACGGCGCCGCCACGAAGACCTGCGCGACCACCACCGCCAATGTGGTGAACGGCACCGTCAGTCCGACCACGCGCAGCGCTCCGCCGGCCAGTCCGTTCCGCCCGAACGCCAGCAGCAGGCCGACGCCGGCGACGGTCGGCGGCAGCACCATCGGGAGGTCGATCAGCACCTCTAGCAGGCGTTTGCCGCGGAAATTCCGGGTGGCGAGCAGATAGGCGACCGGCAGGCCGATCAGGACGACCGCCACGGTCGCCGCTGCGCTGGTGATCAGGCTGAGCCGCAACGCCTCCAACACCTCGGGGTCGGCGAACCGGCGGAGCAGCTGGCCGGGCGGCACCCGAAGCACCAGCGCCGCGACCGGCAGGCCGAGCAGGCCGACGAGCGCGGCGGAGGCAAGCACCGCGCCCCCAATGGCGAGTCCGTTGGGGGCGCGGGAGAGAGCAGGAGCCGTCATGGCGTCAGGGGGTGGCGCCGGCCGGCATCAGGCCGTGCCGGGCCAGCACGGCCTTGCCTTCCGGGCTCATGACCAGATCCACGAAGGCGCGCGCCCCTTCGCCGTTCTTGGATGCCGCGACGACCGCGATGGGGTAGCTCGCCAGCACGTTGGCGTCCTTCGGGATCTCCAGGACGGTCAGATAGCGCGCGACCTGGGGCGTGACGTCGGAGCGATAGACGAATCCGGCGTCGGCCTCGCCGAGCTGCACCTTCGACACCACCGACTTCACGTTCTCCTCCTGGGACACGAGGTTGCCCAGCACCTTCGCCGAGTAGCGCTCGGGGAAGCCGGGGGCCCGCTCCAGGTTCTGGATCACGTCGCGCGAGTACTTCCCGACCGGGACCGCCTCCGCGCCGAGCACGAGCTTGATGCCCCGCTTGGCCAGGTCCTCCAGTCTACGGATCCGAGCCGGATTCGACTTCGGCACGATCGCCACCAGCCGGTTGTTGGTGAAAACCCTCGGCTCACCGTCGATCAGCTGGTGCTCGATGGCGTAATCCATCCAGCGCTGGTCGGCCGAGGCGAACACGTCGGCCGGGGCGCCCTGCTCGATCTGCACCGCGAGCTGCTGGGAGCCGGCGAAGTTGAACTTCACCACGGTGCCGGGCCGCCGGGCGGCCAGCTGAGGGCCCAGCTCGCGGAATGCCTCCGTGAGCGAGGCGGCGGCGAACACCGTCACTTCCGACGAGGGCGCGGCGTCCTGCGCCGCCACAGAGGTCCACCCGAGCGCCGTGCACAGGACGGCGAGCCACAGTCTGGTCATCGTGTCCCGTGTTCCTTCCCGATCATGATCTCGGTTGACTTGATCACGGCGACGACGTCGTCGCCCACTCGAAGTCCCAACCGCTCGGCGGAGGCCCGGGTGATGATCGAGACCACCTCCTGGTCGCCGATCCGCACCCGCACTTCCGCCATCATGCCGTCGATAGCAACAGCGGCGACCGTGCCTCGCAGCTGATTGCGGGCGCTGAGGTCGAGGCCGACCACCTCTCCCCCCTCCCCGGAGCCGAGCGCGTTGTCGAGATCGCGCCGGTCGAAGAGCCATTTGCGGCCGACCCGCCGGCCGGGCAGCCGGCCGCTTCGGGCCAGCGCCTGGATGCGCTTGACGTTCAGGTGGAGGTAGCGGGCCGCTTCACTGGCGCTAATGAGCTGCATATGTTACCTCATTGTACCTTATCGTACTTCAAAAAGTTCTCCAGAGCAACGTTAAGTCTTCTCCCAACCGAGGCGCCGATGCGTCTGGCCGCCGTCGCCATCACACTCTTCTCCTGGCTCCTCCCGTCGGCCGCCGCTGCGCAGTCGCCGGCGCCCGCCGTGCGCTGGAGCGGCTACATCCAGGCCCGGCAGACCTACCGGGAGGACGTGGGCCTGACCGGCTCGATCAACCGGGCGAGGCTCACCGCGGCGGGCGGCGGCGCGAAGGACCTGACCTGGCGGGTCCAGGGAGAGTTTCGCACCGGCAACGTGGGGACCGGAAGGGCGAGCGTCTCGCTCCAGGATGCCTACGTGCGCTACAAGCCGGGATCGCTCGGCATCCAGGCCGGCCAGTTCAAGACGCCGTTCACCCGCGAGTTCATCGCCTCGCTGGCCGATATCGAGACCGCCGATCGGGCCACCGCGGTGGATTCCTTCGCGCCCAAGCGCGACATCGGAATCATGGCGGACTACGCTTTCGGCGTGGTGGCGACCGCGGCCTTGGGCGTGTTCAACGGGGAAGGGCAGAACGTCACCGCGAACGCCGACTCCAGTCTCCTGGTGGTCGCACGGCTCACCGCGCGGCCGGTCCCCTACCTCAATCTCGGCGTGAACCTCGCCGATTTCGGCGGAGACAGCACACGCTACGGCGTGGATGTCGCGGTCGAATACATGGGCGCCACGCTGAAGGGCGAATATCTGGCGCAGCGGCGCGACGCGCTCGAGCTGGACGACAAGGGGTGGTACGCGCTCGGCGCCTACCGGATCCGGCCGTGGCTCCAGGTGGTGCTGAAACAGGAGGACTTCCGGCGCTCGGCGATCACGCCCGACAGCCGGAACCGGGCCACCACCGCGGGCGGGAGCGTCGAGTTCCCCGGGGGAAAAGTCCGGCTGCTGGTGAACTATGTCTCGCGGAAGATCGGGGAACCGGGAACCCGGAGGGGCGCGCTGGTCACGCAGGCGCAGGTCAAGTTTTAGCGGAAGAGACGGTCAGGCGGTGCGCTCCTCCCGCCATTTGCGGAACAGCTCGTCGCAGTACTCCACCTTTTCCGCGCTGAGTGTCTTCACCCGCCTCCCGTCCGCCAGCACCGCGAAGGCGCAGAACTGCGCCACCGTCGGCTTGCCGTTCGGCCCGGTACACTCCGCGACCGCCTGCCGGTTCACGCTGACCCACACCGACTGATCGGGGTGGGACCGCTGCCAGGCGGCGCAGCGCCCGTTGACGTCCACATCGACCTGCATGCCGGAGGGCTGCAGCTCGATCCGGCTCACCTTGGCGGGGGTACTGCTGCGTTTGGTCTGCGGGGCGGCCGGGGCGGAGTCGGCTTTCGACCTGCCCGCGGCGGGGCGCACGTATTGCCAGGGGGTGCAGCTCTCGCGGCTGAGCCGGCCTCGTGTCATCGGTGCGACGCAGGAGAATCCGCTCGCGGTCTGGCCGACCTGGGGCGCCGGCACTCGCAGCGTGTCGTCATGCTCATCCGCCGGCACGGTCGCGACCTGGGATACCGAGCCGTCGTTCACCACGACCTCCACTCGCACCGACTCGGGCAGCTCCGGGCCCCGCGCGGTGACCAGGCGCCACCCGACCGCGACCTTCAGCGAGTCGCCGTCCTGCACGATGGTCGAGCGGACGTCGATGGCCTCGGGCGGCGGAGGCGGCAGCTTCTTGGGCCGGAACATGTAGTACCACACGCCCGCGCCGGCCGCAGCCAGGAACAGCAGGGGAAGGATCATGCGCCGGCAACCGCCGAACCGGCTCACCGGCTCGATATCGACCACCTTCGGGGGCCGCGCCACTACCGCCCGGCCGCCAGCAGGTTCATCCCCTGCTCGAAGACGACATCCACCGGAATCCCCTTGCTCGCCAGCCGGTCGAGGTCCTGCTGCAGACCCGGCGGGATCGTCGCGCGTTGGGCCATGAACCGGGTCACGCCGTCGTAGTCCCCGTCGCCCTGGTAGCGGAGGATGACGGCGGCCATGGAATCGACGGCGGCGCGCATCCTGGGGAAATCGACCCGGAAGCGTCCGGACGCGGAGTCGCGGGTGAACGCGCCCTGCTCCTGGAGGTACGACATCTCGGCCGCGTTGGCCCGCCCGTGCGCGCTGCCAGCCCCGAACCGGATGGAGCGGAGGATGCCCGCGAGAAAGGTGACGTAGTTGTTCTCGATCTTCGCGTCCGGCAGATCGCCCTGCTGCTGGAGCCGGGTGACCATGTAGAGGCCCAGGATATCGGCCTTGCCTTCCTCCAGGGCGCCGGCCTGCTCCTTCAGCGCGTCGCGCACCGTGCCCTTGCCGGCGATCGTCTTCTTGATGCCCAGCCCGTGCGCCACCTCGTGGAACATCACGTTGGCGAAGAAGGAGTCGAAGTCGATGTTGCTCCGCTGCTCCTCGGCGATCAGCTCCTCCCCGATCGGCACCAGGATGCGGTCGAACTTGGCCCGCATGACGTTCTTGAGCTGGAGCCGCCGGGTGCCCTTCTCCAGCTGGACCTTCTCGTCGTTCGGGAGATTGATGGCGATCGACTTGGAGCCGGCGTTGGCCTGACCGGTGTAGTAGACCGCGTCGTACGCGTTGAGATCGGAGTCGGTGCCCGGCTTCTCCCGCTTGTAATCGTCGGAGACCGGGAGGCCGCGCTGAAGGGCGGGCAGCAGCTTGGCGTACCGGGCGAGCCGCGCGCTCCACTCCACGTCCTTGATCAGGACGAATGCCTCGTGCGCCGCCTTGTAGCCGAACAGTCCGTCGTCGTAGGTCTCGATCGGACCGATGATGACATCGATCCGGTTGCGCTTCATATCCATCCAGGCGAGGTCGCTCGGCCGGTAGTCGTCGGTCTCGAGCGCCTTGGCCCGGAGCTCCAGGTAGCGCTTGAGGCCCGCGTCCTCAGCCAGCGCGGCAGCCTCCCGCAGCTTGGCCGCGGCGCGGCGGGACGGCTCCGCGAACGCCTGGTGGTACGGCACCGCGACCAGCTCTCCGGCCGAGTCGCGGCGCACCACGGTGTAGAGGCCGCGAAGTGAGGCGGCGGCGGCCTTGGATACGCCGGCGGCTGACTCGAACTCCTCTTTGGTGACGTCGGCCGGATAGAAGGCGGCGCCCGGCGGCCGCGGTCCGACACCCGGCACGAACGGCTCGTTGTCGTCGAGCCGGTCCCAGGGGCCGTAATTCAGCACGACGTATTCGCGGGTGGCCGAGTCGGCGGTCGCGCCGAGGAGGGAGTCGCGGGCGGGATAGACCTGCTGCCAGTAGATGGTGTCCATCTCCTGCGCGGCTTCGATGAGGAGCGGGATCATCTCCCGCTCCCGTCCGCTCAGCCCTCCGAGATCCGCGGTGAGCCGAACCGGCGTATAGCGCGCCAGCTTCGCCTCCACCGAGGTGCCGGCCGCGGCGCCCGTCCCTGCATCCATTGCGTGCTCCGCTTCCGACCCCCCGCAGGCTGCGGTGGCGGCGAGGGCCAGGGCTGCTCCCAAGGGTCGAATCCACCGCCTCATGCGCCGCGCTCCGGGTGGGAGTAGTCGGTCCTCATGCCAGCTCGATGTGCCCTTCCACCGCGATCTCGGCTGGAAGCCCTTCGACGGCCATGGTGATGCGCGCCTGGAGCACCTCCCTGCCGGTGAGGGCACCCGACTCGACAGCGGCGTGCACCGCCTTCTCCACCTCCCGCTGCGCGGTGATCCCGAACTGCTTGAGCAGCTGGCGCAGAGAGAGGTTGAATCGCTCCTCGTTCATGGGGCCTCCTTCCGGTGACCCACTATCCTAGTCGCCCCGGCCCCGGGGCTGAACCCTCAACGGCCTTCCAGCTCCCGCTCGCCCGGGACGTGCCGGTCGGCCCGCCCTTCGCCGGGGTGCGACTTGGCCTCGTGGTAGCGCTCGCCCTTGAGCCGGATGAAAGTGACGAACTGCTCGTACTCCTCCTCCGAGAGCGCGTCGGCGATTCCCGGAATCAGACCCTTCACCAGGGTGATGCGCTCCTCGAGCGCCAGCGCGTTGCCCTGGTCGACCAGAGCCCGGATGGCGGGGTGGTTCATCCATGCGGTTTCGGGGGAGGTGGTCATGGGGGGTGTTCCCGGTTGACGGTTATCCGCGGCCCGCGACCGCAGATACTGCGATCGCCGATCACCCGGCGGCAAATAGCTGATACTGGAATGCCCGCAATACCACAAGGGGCCGCACGATGCGGCCCCTTGTGGTATTCGGACTTGTTACTTGGTGTCGCTCAACCTGACGCGCTCGATGCGCCGGTTCTGCGCGCGGGGATTGAAGACGCGGAGGGTGACGATGCTGCCCGGTTTCTCGGCGAGCAGCGCGTTCCGAAGGTCGGCTTCGGTGCGCAACTGCTTGTCCTCGATCGAGAGGATGATGTCCGGTCCACCCCGCTGGGGGTCGTCGTAGAGCACGTCCCAGGACGGCCCGCCCGGCGTGACGCTGGTGACGATGAGGCCGCGCGTGTTGGTCGGCAGCTGGAGCTCGGCCGCGACGTCCGGTCCCACCGGCTCGACGCTGATGCCCAGCCGGTTCATCGCGGTGCCGCCCGGGCCGTCCTCGCCGGGGGCGGCAGGCTCGTCGCCCGCCGCGACCTGCGGCGCGTCGTTGAGCGCCTGGAGCTTCACCTGGACCGTCTTGCGCACGCCGCCCTTCCGGGCCACCTCGACCTTCACCATCTCGCCCGGCTTGCGGAAGCCGATGATCTGCTGGAGCTGGCCCACGTACTCGACCGGCTTGCCGTCGACCGCGACGATGATGTCGCCGGGCTCGATCCCGGCGGCGCGGGCGGGCGAATCCTCGTTGGGGATGTCCTTCACCACCACGCCCCGGATCGCCGGGAGCCCCACGTACTCGGCGTCGGTCAGCGAGACATCGGCAATCGAGACGCCCAGCGCCGCGCGGTGCACCTTGCCCGATTCGATGAGCTGGTTCATCACCGTGCGGGCCAGGTTGATCGGGATGGCGAAGCCGTAGCCGGAGTAGAAGCCGGTCTCGCTAGCGATGGCGGAGTTGATCCCGATGACCTCGCCCCGCACGCTCACCAGCGGCCCGCCGGAGTTGCCGGGGTTGATCGCGGCGTCGGTCTGGATGAAGTCCTGGATGCTGCCCTGGCCGGCGCGGGGCAGTCCGTTCAGCGCCCGGCCCTTGGCGCTCACGATCCCCGACGTCACCGTGAAGGTGAGGCCTTCGCCCAGCGGGTTTCCGATGGCGAGCACCCATTCCCCGACCCGGGCATCGTCGCTGTTGCCCAGCGCCATGGGGGGCAGGTTGGTGGCGGCGATCTTGAGCACCGCGACGTCGGTGTTGGGGTCGGTCCCTACCACTTTGGCCTTGAACTCCCGCCGGTCCAGCAGGCGAACCGTCACCTGTTCCGCCCCCTCCACCACGTGATTGTTGGTGAGGATGTAGCCATCGGCGGAGACCACGAAGCCGGAGCCACTGCCCTGCTCGATGTCGGGCTGCTGGCGGAAGCGGGGGAAGAAGCGCTCCATGCCCGGCGGCACCCGCTGCTGCTGCTGGCTGGGCTGCTCGGTCCGGCGCGACCGGATATACACCACGCTGGGCTTCACGTGCTCGGCGACGGCGGCAAACGACTCGCTCAAGTCCTGGAGCGGGCGGGCCGCCGGAATCGAGGGCGCGGGGACCTGGGCGATGACCGCGGAGCCCCGCGCCTGTTCCTGGGCCGAGGAGCGATTCGGCAGATCGAGCAGCCCGGCAAAGAGCAGCCCCAGAGCGAACGCCAGGGCCACTAAGCCCCCGAATTTCAGCCAGTTCAACGATCGAGCGGACATCGCAGGGTCCTTCGTCAAGGCGTGATCCTGATACAGCTAGCTCTCTAATATTACCACCGTCTCCCGCGGACTGTTTCGCGGCCCGGGCCCGGAGAGTACGGCAATATCGGGGCCCCGGATGCCGCATGGCGTCCCCCGCGTTCCAGCAGGTATGTTCAAGCCTATGGCGGAGTCACCGAAACGGGAGACGCTCGCACCCAGCGGCACCGGGCCGCTGGACGTGCCCGTGACACCCCGGAATCCGGGGGTCCCCCTGGACCTCCAGTGGGTCGAGGACGCCCGAGTGAACCGGAGCGCCGTCGAGCGGCGGGCCGCGACGCTGCGCACCCGCCGGACGGTGAAGAAGGAATGGCAGGCCGCCTGGCTCCTCCGGGCCGTGACTCTGATGGACCTCACCACCCTCTCCAGCGACGATACCCCCGGCCGGGTCCGCCGGCTCTGCGCCAAAGCGCGGCGCCCGGTGCGCGACGACTTGCTGGAGGCCATGGGCGCCCGGCAGCTGCCGATCCAGGCGGCTGCCGTGTGCGTCTATCACGCCTTCGTCGAGACCGCGGTCGAGGCGCTGGAGGGATCGGGGATCCCGGTCGCGGCGGTCTCCACCGGCTTTCCCGCCGGGCTCTCTCCCTTCGAGCAGCGGATCGGCGAGATCCGCGCTTCGGTGGCCGCCGGAGCCGAAGAGATCGACATCGTCATCACCCGGGCGCACGTGCTGACCGAGAACTGGCGCGCGCTGTACGACGAGGTCCGGGCCATGCGCGAAGCCTGCGGCGACGCCCACATCAAGACGATCCTGGGCACCGGCGAGCTCGGCACGCTGCGCAACGTCGCGCGGGCGAGCCTGGTCTGCATGATGGCCGGGGCGGACTTCATCAAGACTTCGACCGGCAAGGAGAGCGTGAACGCGACGCTGCCGGTCGGCCTGGTGATGGCGCGCGCCATCCGGGACTACCGCGAGCGCACCGGCTTCCTCGTCGGGCTCAAGCCGGCCGGCGGCATCCGGGCTGCGAAGGACGCGACCGACTGGCTGGCGCTGATGAAGGACGAGCTGGGCGACCGGTGGCTGCGACCGAACCTGTTCCGCTTCGGCGCCAGCGCCTTGCTGGCCGATATCGAGCGGCAACTGGAGCACTACGTCACCGGTCGATACTCGGCCGTGCACAGGCATCCCACAGCGTGACGGGCCGGCGGGCAGTCGGGCCGGCGGGCAGTAACCGCACACCGAGGGTAGATCCGCCCGTCTGCCCGTCTGCCCGTCTGCCCGACTAGGAACCCGATGGCATCTATTCCCGAGATTTTCGCCACCATGGAGTACGGGCCCGCCCCCGAGGCTGCGGCCCCGGCGCAGGCATGGCTCGAGCGCCATGGACGGCGGTTGGGACTGTTCATCGGGGGTGAGTGGACTGAGCCGGGGAGCGAGACTTTCGAGACGCTGAACCCCGCGACCGGGAAGCCGCTCGCCTCGCTGACGCAGGCCAGCGCCGGAGATGTCGATAGCGCGGTAAGGGCCGCGCGGGAGGCGCAGCCGGAGTGGTGGGCGATCGGCGGACACGCGCGCGCGCGGTATCTCTACGCCCTCGCCCGGCACCTCCAGAAGCACAGCCGGTTCTTCGCGGTGCTGGAGTCGCTCGACAACGGCAAGCCGATCCGCGAATCCCGCGACATCGACGTGCCGCTGGTCGCGCGGCACTTCTACCATCACGCCGGGTGGGCTCAGCTCATGGACCGCGAGCTGCCCGGGCGGGTGCCAGTCGGTGTGATCGGGCAGATCATCCCCTGGAACTTCCCGCTGCTGATGCTCGCGTGGAAAATCGCGCCGGCCCTCGCCATGGGGAACACGGTGGTGCTCAAGCCGGCCGAGTTCACCTCGCTCACCGCGCTGCGCTTCGCGGAGCTGTGCCAGGAGGCGGGCCTGCCGCCGGGGGTGGTCAACATCCTCACCGGCGACGGCCGTACCGGGGAGGCCCTGGTCACCCACGCCGGCGTCGACAAGATCGCCTTCACCGGCTCCACCGAGGTGGGCCGGATCATCCGCACCGCGACCGCCGGCAGCGGGAAGAAGCTGTCGCTGGAGCTGGGCGGGAAGTCGCCGTTCATCGTCTTCCCCGACGCGGATCTCGACAGCGTGGTGGAAGGGGTGGTCGATGCGATCTGGTTCAACCAGGGGCAGGTGTGCTGCGCCGGCTCGCGCATCCTGGCCCAGGAGGGTGTCGCCGAGCGGCTGGTGGCCAAGCTGAAGGCGAGGATGGAGACGCTGCGGGTGGGCGATCCGCTGGACAAGGCGGTCGATATGGGCGCCATCGTGGCGCCGGTGCAGCTGGAGAAGATCCAGAGCCTGGTCCGCCAGGGCGAAGAGGAGGGCGCCAAGCTCTGGCAGCCGTCCTGGAGCTGCCCGCGCGAGGGCTGGTTCTTCCCGCCGACGCTGTTCACCGAGGTGGCGCCGGCCGCGACCATCGCCCAGGTGGAGATCTTCGGCCCCGTGGTCGTGCTGATGACCTTCCGCACGCCGGCCGAAGCCGTCGAGCTGGCGAACAACACGCGCTACGGGCTCGCCGCGAGCCTCTGGACCGAGAACATCAACCTGGCCCTCGACATCGCGCCGCAGCTCAAGGCCGGTACCGTCTGGATCAACTGCACCAACGTGTTCGATGCCGCGAGCGGCTTCGGCGGATACCGGGAGAGCGGGTTCGGGCGCGAGGGGGGACGGGAGGGGTTGAGGGAGTACGTGAAGTGGGCGGGGCAGCGGGGCAGCGGGGCAGCGGGGCAGGGCTCGGCGGGAAAACGAAACGGCGGAAGCAGAAGCCGTCAGCGGGCGGTGTCACGCACGGCGACGTCTTCGGCCGCCCCGCGGCCCCGCGGCCCCGCTGCCCCGCCTCCCATCGACCGCACCCCGAAGCTCTACATCGGTGGCAAGCAGGCGCGGCCGGACTCAGGGTACAGCTTGGCGGTAGGTGGCTCGGATGGGCAGGTCGGGGAGGTGGGCAAAGGGAACCGAAAGGACATCCGCAACGCCGTCGAGGCGGCGCACAAGGCGGCAGCGTGGGGCAAGGCGACCGCGCACCAACGGGCGCAGGTCCTGTTCTACATCGCGGAGAACCTGGCGGCGCGGGCGGAGGAGATGGGCCGCCGGACCGACCCGCGCGAGGTGGGCCTGGCGATCGAGCGGATCTACACCTGGGCGGCGTGGGCCGACAAGTACGACGGGATGGTGCACCACACTCCCTTCCGCAACGTCACGCTGGCGATGCCGGAGCCCATCGGGGTGATGGGAATCGTCTGCCCCGACGAGTGGCCACTGCTCGGCCTGGTGTCGGCCGCCCTTCCCGCGATCGCGATGGGCAACACCGTCGTCGCGATCCCCTCCTCCACCGCGCCGCTGTCCGCGACCGATTTCTACCAGGTGCTCGACACCTCCGACCTGCCCGGCGGCGTGCTGAACATCGTCACCGGTCTCCAGGAGGAGCTGGCACCGGTCCTCGCCGCCCACGATGACGTCGATGGGATCTGGTACTTCGGCAGCGCGGAGGGTTCGGCGGAGGTGGAACGACTCTCCGCCGGCAACATGAAGCGAACCTGGGTGAGCTACGGGAAGAGCCGGGACTGGGCCGACCCGCTCCAGGGTGAAGGACAGGAGTTCCTGGAGCAGGCGGTACAGATCAAGAACATCTGGATTCCCTATGGCGAGTAGCTGGGCAGGCGGGCGGACGGGCCGCCGGCCCGTCCGCCCGCCTGCCCCGCCTTTTTCTTATTTCTTCCCCTCGTCCACGATCTCGTAGTCGGCTTCGACCACGTCCTCCTGGCCGGCGGCGGGCTGGTCGCCTGACTGGGCGTCTGGGCCCGCCTCGCCACTGGGGCCGCCCTGGGCCTGGCCGGACTGGTACAGCGAGGCGCCGGCCGCGGAGTAGGCGTTGTTCAGCTCATCGAGCGCCTTGCGGATCGCGTCGGTGTCGCCGGTGCGGAGGGCCTGCTTGCCGCCCTCCACCGCCGAGTCCAGCCGGGTCTTCGCGTCGGCCGGAAGCCGATCGACCCACTCCTTGCTGTCCTTCTCCACCCGATAGACCAGGCTGTCGAGCTGGTTGCGCTGCTCGATGGTCTCCCGCCGCTGCTTGTCCTCGTTCGCGTGGGCCTCCGCCGCCTTCACCATCTTGTCGATGTCGGTGTCGCTGAGACCGCTCGAGGCCTCGATCCGGATTTTCTGCTCCTTGTTCGTGGCCTTGTCCTTCGCGCTCACGTGCAGGATGCCGTTGGCGTCGATGTCGAAGGTGACCTCGACCTGCGGCATGCCGCGGGGTGCCGGCGGGATCCCGGTGAGCTGGAACTTCCCGATGGTGCGGTTGTCCTGCGCCATCTGGCGCTCGCCCTGGAGCACGTGGATCTCGACCGTGGTCTGATTGTCCTCCGCGGTGGAGAACGTCTCCGACTTCTTGGTCGGGATGGTGGTGTTCCGCTGGATCAGCACGGTGGTGACGCCGCCGAGCGTCTCGATGCCGAGCGAGAGCGGGGTCACGTCGAGCAGCAGGACGTCCTTCACCTCGCCGCCGAGCACGCCGCCCTGAATCGCGGCGCCGATCGCCACGACCTCGTCCGGGTTGACGGAGCGGTTGGGCTCCTTGCCGAAGAAGTCCTTCACGATCTGCTGGATTTTCGGGATCCGGGTCGAGCCGCCGACCAGGATCACCTCATCCACGGCCTTCGGATCCAGGCCCGCGTCCTTCAGCGCCTGCTGCATCGGCGGGAGGGTCCGCTGGATCAGGTCGTCCACCAGCTGCTCGAACTTGGCCCGGGTGAGGCTCAGGTTGAGGTGCTTGGGTCCCGACTGGTCGGCCGTGATGAACGGCAGGTTGATGTCGGTCTGGGTGGTGGTCGAGAGCTCCATCTTGGCCTTCTCCGCGGCTTCCTTGAGGCGCTGAAGCGCCATCGGATCCTTGGAGAGGTCGATGCCCTGATCCTTCTTGAACTCGGTCACCAGCCAGTCGATCAGCCGCTGGTCGAAGTCGTCGCCGCCGAGGTGGGTGTCGCCGTTGGTGCTCTTCACCTCGAAGACGCCGTCGGCCAGCTCCAGCACCGAGATGTCGTAGGTGCCGCCGCCGAGGTCGAAGACCGCGATCTTCTCTTCCTTCTTCTTGTCGAGGCCGTAAGCCAGAGCGGCCGCCGTCGGCTCGTTGATGATTCGAAGCACCTCGAGGCCGGCGACCTTGCCGGCGTCTTTGGTGGCCTGCCGCTGGGCGTCATTGAAGTACGCCGGCACGGTGATCACCGCGCGGTCCACCGTCTGGCCGAGGTAGTCCTCGGCGGTCTGCTTCATCTTCTGCAGGATCATCGCGGAGATCTCGGGCGGGGTGTATCGCTTCCCGCTGATCTCGACGGTGGCGAGCCCGTTGGGGCCTTCGACCACCTTGTAGGGCACCTTCTTGATCTCTTCCTGGATCTCGTTCATCCGCCGGCCCATGAAGCGCTTGATCGAGAAGATGGTGTTCTTGGGGTTGGTCACCGCCTGCCGCTTGGCCACCTGGCCGACCAGGCGCTCACCGTCCTTGGTGAATGCCACGACCGACGGGGTGGTCCGGCCGCCTTCGGCATTCGGGATGACGACCGGGTCGCCCCCCTCCATGACCGACACGACCGAGTTCGTGGTTCCCAGGTCGATGCCAATGATTTTCGACGCCATGTGGACTCCAGTTGTTGTTGCGTGTGGGTCCGCTGTGCCCTTCTGACGTGCGGACATACGACCGGGACGAGGCTTGGGCAAGACGTATACCCCCGATCGCTGCCAATTTGGCAGCGATCTTGGGTCGGGCAGACGGGCGGACGGGCAGGCGGGCAGGCAGATGCGCCCATGTCAGCCAGATGCCCCTGTGATCCTGCCCGCCTGCCCGCTTGCCCGTCTGACCGCCTTTCCTCCCGTGACCCCCCTCACGACCGGATTTCCGGGTCCATGCTAAGATCGTCCCAGCCCCGTGGACCGGGTTTAGCCGACCGGCTCGCTGGTCCTCCACGGGTGCCCGTCGTGAGCGTCGGACACCGCCTTCAAGGAGGCAAACCATGTTGTGGACGATCTTCGTGATCCTCCTGGTCCTCTGGTTGCTGGGAGTGGTCTCGTCTTACACGTTGGGCGGCTTCATCCATGTGCTGTTGATCGTTGCGGTGATTCTCGCGGTGATGCAGCTGGTCCAGGGCAGGAGAGCCTTATAGGCAGGGCAGCGGGGCAGCTGGGCAGCGGGGCAGCAGGTTGGGGCGATCGGCCCCGCTGCCCCGCGGTCCCGCTGCCCCGCTAAGTTTGTCCCATGTTCCCCTACCGCGATGACAATCCCACTCTCGGCACGCCCTTCGTCACCTACGTTTTTATCGGCCTGAACGTCGCCGCCTGGCTCCTGGTCCAGGGGATGGGTGCCGAACCGTACCTCTCCAAGTCGGTGTGCGAGCTGGGGCTGATTCCCGGAGAGTTTCTGGGCAGGCTCCCGGACGGGTACTCCATCCCGATGAGCGACTCAATGGCGTGCGTGATGGAGAAGGGGCAGTCGTGGTCAGCGCCGCTGACCTCGATGTTCCTGCACGGCGGCTGGCTCCATCTGATCGGGAACATGTGGTTCCTCTGGCTCTTCGGAAACAACGTCGAGGATTCGATGGGACACGTGCGGTACTTGGCGTTCTATATCCTGTGCGGTCTCGCTGCCGCCGTCGCTCAGACCGCTACCGATCCTTCGAGTGCCATTCCGATGGTAGGTGCGTCTGGTGCTATCAGCGGTGTGATGGGAGCCTACGTCGTTCTATACCCTCGTGTTCGCATCCACATGCTTCTAGTCCTTGTCGTCTTCGTAACTCGCATCGTCGTGCCAGCTTATTTGATGCTTGGCTACTGGTTTCTCCTGCAACTGCTCGGTGGGAGCGCTGCACAAGGGGAGGGCGGAGTTGCGTTTTGGGCACACGTGGGCGGCTTCGTCGCCGGCGCCGTTCTCATCCTGGTCTTCAAGGACGCGGAGCTGGTGGCCAAGCACCGGGCGGCGTCGCGGACGATGGAGCACGGCTTCATGAACCGTGATCGGTACTGAGTGGCCGGCAATGTCTGAGGGCTGGCCCCGGCGCCGCCGGGCGGCCCGGCGGGGACCCGGCGTGCTCATCGACGAGGCGCGCGGCGTGGTGGAGCGCTGGACCGCGACGCCGCAGGGACGGCTCGACGGCGTGCCGGGGTGGCTGGCTTCCGCCGGGGAGGAGCCCGGCATCGGCCGGTTCATCCAGCACACCCTGCTCAAGCCGGAAGCCGGCAACGACGCGATCACGGCGCACTGCGAGGAGGCGATCCGCTACGGCGTCTATGCGGTGTGCGTCAACGGCGTCTGGGTCGCCGACTGCGCCGCGAGGCTGGCGCGCACGGGGGTCGTCGTCACCGCGGTCGTCGGGTTCCCCATGGGCGCCGGCGCGTCCAAGGCCAAGGCCGCCGAGGCCAAGCTGGCGGTCGGCTCGGGCGCGGGGGAGCTGGACATGGTGATGGCGATCGGGCCGGCGAAATCCGGGGAGTGGCGCTACGTCGAAGACGACATTCGCCGGGTGGTCGATGCCGGGGGCCATGTCCCGGTGACGGTGGTGCTGGAGACGGCGGTGCTGCAGCCGGTGGAGATCGCCGCGGCGTGTCTGGTCGCGCGGGCCGCCGGCGCCTCGTTCGTCAAGACCTCGACCGGGTTCCATCCCGCAGGCGGGGCGAGCGAAGGCACGGTGTCGCTGCTCAGGCGGGCGGTCGGCGCGGACTGGGGGGTGAAGGCCTCGGGCGGCGTGCGCGACGCGGCCTTCGCGCTGCGGCTGCTGGCGGCGGGCGCCAACCGGATCGGGACTTCCAGCACCGCCTCGATGGCGGCCGTGCTGGGTCCTTCGGCACCGCCGCTGCGCCAGCTGCTGGAGGCTAGTGTTCCGCTGTCGTGATCACGACGTCGCGGCGCAGCTCCTTCGCGAGCACGTTGGCCTTCCGCGACGCGCCCCAGCACTCCAGGCCGAGGTCGGTCTGCGGCGTCGCCGGCGTCACCCGCAGCACCACCGCGTGGTCGCTTACCTTGGCGGTGACCGTCTCGACCGCCGCGGAGTGCCCCCGGTCCAACCCGTCCGCCACCCGCAGGATCGCGCTCAACCTCCGCACCACCTGCTGATCGTTCAGCGGTAGCGCCGCGAACTCCGGGTGCTTCTTCCGGGGGCCGGTGCGCCGATGGTAGCGGCTCACCAGCGCGACGAGATGGCGCTCGCGGGGCGCGAGCCCCAGCCGCTCGGCGTGCGTGATGAGGCTGTAGCTGTGCTTGTGATGCTTGGGGTAGCTCACCAGCTGCCCGACGTCGTGCAGCAGGCCGGCGGCCTCCAGCAGGAGCTGCTCCTCGGGACCGCAGCCCAGGATACCGCCGAGCTGATCGAAGAGCTGGAGCGCCAGCTTCCGCACGTGCTCCACGTGCCGCCGGTCGGACTGGCAACGCTGGGCGAACTCCCGGAACAGCCGGAGCGGGTCGCGCACCACCGGCTCCTCTGCGCCCGCCATCTCCAGCAGCAGGCCCTCCCGCAGTCCGAAGGCGCTCACCGTGATGTTGCGGGTTCGGACCCAGTCGAGCAGCTCCGCGGTCACCGCCAGGCCGGCGATGATGATGTCGGCGCGCTCGGGGTTGAGCCCGGGCACCTGCCGCCGTTGCTCGGGTGTCCGGCTCGCCAGCCAGTCGAGCAGCCGCTCCACCTCGCCGGTATCCACCGCGACCCCATGGACCGTGTCGCCCGGGGGGAGGCCGCGGCGGGTCTGGCTGATCCGGCCCAGGGTGGTGAAGGTGCCGCCCGAGCCGATGACCGCGGCGGCGGCCCATTCACGGCTGGAGAGCGCCCGCTTGAGCTGCTTCCGGATGTACTTCCGCAGGTTGGCCAGCTCGCGCTGCATCGAGTGGTCGCCGGGGAGGTACAGCTCGGTGAGGCGGACGGCGCCGAGCGGGAGTGAGAGGGTTTGCTCGACCAGGCCGTCGACGGCGCCGATCAGCTCCAGGCTGCCGCCGCCGATGTCGGCCACCAGCGCGCGCTCGCCGGCGAGGGGGAAGTGGTGGGCCACCGAGCGGTAGGAGAGGGCGGCCTCGGTCTCGGCATCGATGATCCGAAGGGGGATGTCGAGCTCCTGGCGGACCCGGCGGACGAACCAGGGCCCGTTCTCGGCCTCGCGCACCGCCGCGGTGGCGACCGCGGAAATGCGGCGGACGTCGCGCCGCTGGCAGACTTCGCGCATCCGGCGCAGGGTCTGGATGGCGCGGTCCATGGCCGTCTCGTTGAGACAGCCGGTCCGGGCCAGCCCCGCGGCGAGCCGGGGCTGGTCTTTCATCTCATCGATGACGGTGAGTCCGGAGGCGGGATCGTACTCGGCGACCAGGAGACGGACGGAGTTGGAACCGACGTCGATGGCGGCGATCCGTTCCGGCCCGCCGCCGTTGCTCCCTCCGGTCATGCCGTGACTTTGGCCTCGCCCCGGTCCTCGGCGTGGTGCTTGATGGATTTGCCCTCCACCAGGAAGACGACGTCTTCGCCGATGTTCGTGGCGAGGTCGGCCACCCGTTCCAGGTTCCTGCTGACCAGGAAAAGTTCCATGCCCGCGCCGATCATATGCGGGTCTTCCATCATGTGCGTCAGCAGAATACGGAACACGGATTGGTGCAGCCGGTCAACCTTGTCGTCCCGGAGACACACCTCGCGGCCGCCGGCGGCGTCCCCCCGGATGAAGGCTTCGAGGGCATCGGACAGCATGTCGCGGGCGAGCCGCGCCATCTCGATGATCTCGGGCTCGGGCGCGATCGGCCGGCTCTGATTGAGCCGCTCGGCCGACTGGGCGATGTTCACGGCGTGGTCGCCGACCCGCTCCAGATCGTTGGCGATCTTGAGGGCGGAGGTGAGCATCCGGAGGTCGCGGGCCATCGGTTGCTGGAGGGCGAGCAGATGGATGCACTGCTCTTCGATCTCGACCTCCATGCTGTCGATGACCCGGTCTCCCCTGATGACCCGGCGGGCCTTCTCGCTGTCCCGCTCCAGCAGCGCCTCCACCGCGAGGCTCAGCGCCGCCTCGGCCTCACCGGACATGGTGAGGAGGCGGACTTTCACGTGGCTGAGCTCGTCGTGGAAGTGGCGGTGGACGTCGAGGCTCATCCGAACCTCCCGGTGATGTAGGCTTCGGTCCGCTCGTGCGCCGGGCTGGTGAAGATGCGCTCCGTCTCGTCGAATTCGACCAGCGCTCCTCGGTCGAAGAAGCCGGTGAAGTCCGATACCCGCGCGGCCTGCTGCATGTTGTGGGTCACGATCACGATGGTGTATTCCCGCTTGAGCTCGAAGATCAGCTCTTCGACCCGCTGGGTGGCGATGGGGTCGAGCGCCGAGCAGGGCTCGTCCATCAGCAGGAGCTCGGGCTGGTTGCCCAACGCGCGGGCGATGCAGAGCCGCTGCTGCTGGCCGCCGGAGAGTCCGGTGGCCGGCTCGTCCAACCGGTCTTTCACCTCATCCCACAGCGCCGCCTGCCGGAGGCACCGCTCCACCAGGTCGGGAAGGTCGCGCTTCGACACCAGCCGGTTGAGCCAGGCGCCGTACGCCACGTTGTCGAACACCGACTTGGGGAACGGATTGGGCCGCTGGAAGACCATCCCCACCCGCTGGCGCAACGCCACCAGGTCGGTGCCCGGGGCGTAGACCGAGCGGCCCTCGACCAGGATGTCGCCCTGGTGCCGGGTGGCGGTGATCAGGTCGTTCAGCCGGTTGATGGAGCGCAGGAAGGTGGATTTGCCGCAGCCGGACGGGCCGATGACCGCGGTGACCGCCTTGCGCTCGATGGTGAACTCCAGGTCGCGAAGCACCTGGCGCGGGCCGTAGAAGAAGTTGAACCCGCGCACATCGACGGCCGGCGCCCCCCGCTCGGCCGGGTGGGCGGCGGGCGGTCGCGGGGCGAGGGTGGCCTTCGGGGTGGTCACGAACGAGGTCTTGGGCTTCATGATCGCGCTCATCCGAATCTCCCCGTAATGTACGCTTCGGTCTGCTCGTTGCGCGGCGCGGTGAAGATCTGCCGGGTGACGCCGGTCTCCACCATGGTCCCCAGGTAAAAAAACGTCGTGGTGTCGGACACCCGGGCCGCCTGTTGCATGTTGTGAGTGACGATGATGATGGTGAACGCGTTCTTCAGCTCGAACAGCAGCTCCTCGATGCGCTGAGTGCCCTGCGGGTCGAGCGACGCGGTCGGCTCGTCGAGCAGGATCACGTCGGGCGTGGGCGCCACCGTGCGGGCGATGCAGAGCCGCTGCTGCTGCCCGCCCGACAGCGCCATCGCGCTGGCCCGGAGCCGGTCCTTCACCTCGTCCCAGAGCGCGGCCTGCCGAAGCGACCGCTCCACGATCGTGTCGAGCTCCGCCTTGGGCAGGCGGCCGTGGACCCGGAGACCCGCCGCCACGTTGTCGTAGATGGACATGGTCGGGAAGGGCGTCGGACGCTGGAACACCATGCCGATCCGCCGCCGGAGCTGCATGGCGTTGACCCGCGGCGCGTAGATGTCCTCCCCGTCCAGCAGCACCCGCCCGGTGATCCACCCGCCCTCCACCAGCTCGTGCATCCGGTTCAGGGTCCGGAGGAAGGTGGATTTCCCGCACCCCGACGGTCCGATCAACGCGTGGACCCGGTGCGACGGGAATCCCAGCGACACGCTCTTCACCGCGGTGAACTTCCCGTACATGGCGGTGAGCTTGTCGGCCTCGACCCGCACCTTGGCGGGCGCGGCGGCGGGCGCCGGCGCCGGAGGGGGGGCGGTCTTGAGCAGGGCGTCAGCCATTCAGTGTGAACCTCCGGCCGATCGCGAGTCGCGCGCCAAGGCTCAGCACGAAGACGACCAGGATGAGGACGAGCGCGGCGGCCCAGGCGTAGCGATGCCACTCCTCGAAGGGCCCGGTCGCATAGGTGAACACCGTGAGAGGCAGCGCCGCCATCGGCTGGTTGATGTTCACGCCCATGTACTGGCTGCCGAGCGCCGTGAAGAGCAGCGGCGCGGTCTCGCCGGCGATGCGCGCGACGGCCAGGAGGCTGCCGGTGACGATGCCGGGCAGCGTGGTGCGGACGACGATCGAGAGGCTGGTGCGCCAGCGGGGGTAGCCCAGGGCCAGTGCGGCCTCGCGGAGCGAGTTGGGCACCAGCTTGATCATCTCCTCGGTGGTCCGCATCACCATCGGGATCATCAGCATCGCCAGGGCCGCGCTGCCGGCCAGGGCGGAGAAGTGCTTCTGGGTCGCCACGATCCAGGCCCAGGCGAAGACGCCCACGACGATCGATGGGGTGCCGTTCATGACGTCGGCCACGAAGCGGGTGACCCAGGTGAGGCGGCTGCCGGGATACTCGGCGCAATAGATCCCGGCCGCGACCCCGATGGGGAGGCCGATCAGGCTAGCGGTCCCGACGATGATGAGGGTGCCGACGATGGCATGCGCCACGCCGCCGCCGCTCTCCCCCGCGGGCGCCGGCATCCTGGTGAAGAAGTCGAACGAGAGGCTGCCCGCGCCCTTGATGACCAGATCGGCCAGGATGAAAAAGAGCGGCAGCAGCGCCACGACCACCGCGCCGATCATGAGGCCGACCATCGCGTTGCTGGTCGCGCGGCGGAGGGTCCGGCGGTTCACAGGGCCTTGCTCCCCACGCCCGAGCCGCGGGCCACCCGCCAGATCAGGATCCGGGCGCCGGCGTTCACCAGCACGGTCACGATGAACAGCAGGAAGGCGACGTAGGCGAGGGCCGAGAGGTGCATATCGCCCACGGCCTCGGAGAACTCATTGGCGATCGCTGCCGCCATGGTGTAGCTCGGCGCGAAGAGCGACGCGGCGATCTCGTGGCGGTTGCCGATCAGCATCGTCACCGCCATCGTCTCGCCCAGCGCGCGGCCGAGCCCGAGGATGACGGCTCCCATGATGCCCGAGCGGGCGTAGGGAATCACCGCCGTGATGACCGCCTCCCACCGGGTGGCGCCGAGACCGAGCGCGGCCTCGCGCTGGGTGTCGGGCACCGCGAGGAGCACCTCCCGCGACACCGACATGATGTACGGCATCACCATGATGGCGAGGATGATGCCCGCCGAGAGCATGGAGGGGCCGTAAATAGGGCCCTGGAAGAACGGGAGGAAGCCGAACAGGTCGCGCAGAAACGGAAAGACCGAGGTGCGGAGGATCGGAATCAGGACGAAAATTCCCCACAGGCCATAGACCACGCTGGGGATCGCGGCGAGCAGGCTGATGAGAAACGCGACCGGCTGGCGGATCTGCTTCGGGGCGAACTCGGTCAGGTAGATGGCGACGCCGAGTGAGAGCGGCACCGCGATGACCAGCGCCACGAGCGACGACACCAGCGTTCCGAACACCAGGGGGAAGGCGCCGAACTGTTCGGCGACCGGATCCCAGGTGCTGGAGGTGACGAAGTCGAGACCAAACTTGTCGATGGCAAGCCGCGAGCCCAGCCACAGCTCATAGACCAGGAAGCCGAGCAGGACCGGAATCGTCGCGGCGCCGATGGTGAGGATCCAGCGAAAGACCCGGTCGCCGTAGCTGGCCCGCTCCAACGACGGCGGCTCGAGGGCCGCCGGCCGGCCGACAGCCTCGTCCGCAACGGTGGAAGTCATGGTGGAGATGTTACCCGGCGCTGGCGGGAGGGAGGTCACGGAATTGTAACGGAGGTGTCACGGAGACTCGGCCTGACAGCGGGAACGGTGAAAAGTGAAAGGTGAAAGGGAGGGAACCGCAAATTAGCCTGGCTTCTCCCTTTCACTTTTTACCTTTCACTTTTCCCGCTGTTACGCTCCCATCTTCTTCTGCACCATCTCAATCACCGGCATCGGCAGCGGGGCGTAGTGGAGGTCGGCGGCCATCCGCTGGGCCTCGGGATCGAGCATCCACTTGATGAAGCCCGCGATCTCCTCGCCCTTGGCGCTGTCCCGCGGCTGGGCCTGCACCAACAGCCAGGTGAACGAGGCGATGGGATACGCCTCGGCGCCCTTCGGGTTGGTGATCGAGACCCGGAAGTCGGTGTCCGGCGGCAGGTCCGCCGAGGCGGCGGCCGCGGTCACGCTCTTGAGCGACGGGCGCGCGTACTGGTTTTCCGCGTTCTTCACGTCGGCATAGGGCAGCTTGTTGGAGACGGCGTAGATCAGCTCGACGTAGCCGACGGAGCCGTCGGACTGCTTGACCTGCTGGGTCACCCCTTCGTTGCCCTTGCCGCCGAGCCCGATCGGCCACTGCACCGAGGTCGCGCTCCCGACCTTCTCCTTCCACAGGGGCGACACCTTGGCGAGGTAGTCGGTGAAGATGAAGGAGGTGCCGGAGCCGTCGGAGCGATGGACCACGATGATGTCCTTCTCCGGCAGCTTCGCGCCCGGGTTGAGCGCGGCGATGCGCTTGTCGTTCCACTTGCTGATCCGGCCGAGGAAGATGTCGGCCAGGGTGGCGCCGTCGAACTTGAGCGGCGTCTCGCCCAGCTCGGGCAGGTTGTAGGTCACCACGACGGCGCCGAGGACTGTCGGGATGTGGAGCACGTTGCCGCCCACGGTCTTGATCTGCGCGTCGCTCATCGGTCCGTCGGTGGCGCCGAAATCGACGGTGCCCTCGGTGAACTGGCGGATGCCGCCGCCGGAGCCGATCGACTGGTAGTTGATGCGGACGCCGGTGGCCTTGGCGTACGCGTCGAACCACTTGGTATAAATCGGATTGGGGAACGTCGCCCCGGCGCCGGTGAGCGTCGCCCCGCTCGACGAGGCGGCTGGTGCGGCGGCGCTGCCGCCGGCCGAGCCTTGGCCCCCCGGGGCCTTGTCGCCGCCGCCGCAGCCCACCGCGAGAAGCGCGAGGGCGGTGGCGGCCGAAAGACGGATGGTCACGTGAGCTCCTTAGTTGGCGGCGATGGCTTTGCCGCCCGCCTTCAGGGTCGGCAGGCGGGCCTGCACCAGTGACACGACTTCGGCGGGGAGCGGCGAGTAATTGAGGTCGGACGCCATCTTCTGGGCCTCGGGGGAGATCATCCAGGTGAGGAAGTCCTTGATGACCTTCGCCTTCGCCGGATCCTTGCCGTCCTTGCGGACCAGCAGCCAGGTGAAGGAGGCGATCGGGTAGGACGCCGCGCCCGGGGCGTTGGTGATGGACACCCGGAAATCGGTGTCCTGTGCCAGCTTGGTGCCGGCGGCCGCGGTGGTCACCGACTCGAGCGAAGGCGTCACGAAGCTCCCCTCCGCGTTCTTGATCTCGCCGTAGCCGAGCTTGTTCGACAGGGCGTAGATGAGCTCCACGTACCCGATCGCGCCTTCGGTCTGCTTGACCTGCTGGGCCACGCCCTCGTTGCCTTTGCCGCCCAGTCCCACCGGCCAATTGACCGAGGTGGCGAATCCGACCTTGTCCCGCCACTCGCGGGAAAACTTGTTGAGGAAGTCGGTGAAGATGTAGGTCGTGCCCGACCCGTCCGACCGGTGGACCACGATCAGATCGATGCTCGGCAGCTTCACGCCGGGATTCAAGGCCGCGATCTTCTTGTCATCCCACTTGGTGATGCGGCCCATGAAGATATCGACCAGCACATTGCCGTCGAACTTGAGCTTGGTCGCGCCCAGGGCGGGGAGGTTGTAGGTCACCACCACGGCGCCGAGCACGGTCGGGATGTGGAGGACGTTGCCGTTCACCGCCTGGATCTGGGACTCGTTCATCGGACCGTCGGTCGCGCCGAAATCGACCGTGCCCTCGGTGAACTGGCGGATGCCGCCGCCGGAGCCGATGGACTGGTAGTTGATCTGGACACCGGTCTTCTTGTTGTAGGCGTCGAACCACTTCGTATAGATCGGATTGGGAAACGACGCCCCGGCCCCGTTCAGGGATTGGGCCCCGAGCGGCGCGGCGAGCGCCAACAGGGCCGGGCCGGCGAGTCGGAAGATTCGGCTGATCATGACTGCTCCTGGTCTGGTTGAACTGCTCTACCGGCGGAGCGCAGCTCCTTCGCTGCGCTCAGGATGACAGTGCCGCTGCGCTCAGAAGCTGACCGCCAGCATGCTCCGCACGCCGCTGATGCTCTCCACGTCGGCCGCCTGGAAGCTCTGCCGCTCGTAGGCGATCCTGAACCACGCCTTGCTCGACATATACACGCCGATGCCCGCGGTGATCAGGGTGGCACCGTTGTCGTCAACGTCGGTGTCGGGGTCGGCCAGGTCGAAGCGGGCGAAGGGCTCCACGGCGTAAAGCCACGAGGTCGGGCTGCTCATCCGGACGTTGTAGGCCGCGACCCCCTGGATGCCGCGCATCTGGAGCTTGGCCGCCGAAGCGTCCTTGCCCTGGAGGTACTCGGCCAGCGCGAAGAACCCCTCATCGCCCGGCTTGCCGTACTGGGCGTCGACGCCCCAGGCGCTGTTGTTGAAGCTGGAATCGACCGTCGTTCCGCTGGTCACGATGGCGTCGTGCGTGAAGAAAGAGCCTCCGATGTCGATCTTGGGCGTTACCGCGGTGGTGGCCCGGGCGCCGAAGCTCTTCTTGTTGTTCACGTCGTTGAGGCTCTCACCCTGCCCGTTGTAAGCGCCAAACTTGACGGTGACCAAGCGGGTGGCGTCGAGCTTGTGCTCCAGCCGGACGCTGGCGCCCACGTCGTGAGAGAGAAATCCGGCGGAGCTGAAGAGGTCGTTGGAGCCCCGGGCCAGAAGCCCCTGACCGGCGCCGCGCTCGATCGACGGCAGATTGTTGGACGAGGTCAGCTCGTAGCGGCTGTAGGGCCGCTTCTCCTGGCCGGCGCGGATGTAGAAGGCCGACTTGTTCTCCGGCCGGGTGAACCGGACGTCGATGTAGGCGTCCCGGAGCCGCAGCCCGCTCCGCCCCGTGGTGCGGCAGGTGATGGTCGGCGTGCCGCCCCCGGGCGGGACCTCGCTGGAGGTACAGGTGGTGGTGACGCCCGAAAGGTTCCGCCCGCCTTCAAAGGAGGGCTGGATATAGACCGAGACGTTCTCCGAGATGTCGCCCCGCGCCTCGATGCGCGCCCGGCGGGTGAAGACGTTGCTCTCCGGTCCGGTCTGGCTGGCGAAGTCTTCGTTGCCGAAGAAGTAGAACTGCTCCTGCAGCCGGCCGCTGAGCTTCACGTTGGGGTAGGTCGTCTGAGCCGCCGCCGTGGCGGCGATGCCTGCACCGACGAGAATGAGACTCACGAAGCCGCGAGCGATCACGCGCATGTCTGCCCTTCCTGCCTAGGGGGTTCACCGGGCCGCTGGGACCGCGCCTAAGAAGCCCGGCACCGGTCACGAACCCCCGTCCGGTTTGTAACAGCCGAGTAACCGAGGGGTCCCGGGTCGCTCCGCCCCCACCCGTGACCATCCCGTTGCATTCCCGTGCCGTCGCCGACACCGAGCAGGTGGACGTTGCTGCTCTCTCTCACCCAACTCCACGATGATGACACGACTTCTGGCTCGATTCGGTGTGCTCTTCGCTTGCTGCGCTCTCTGGACGGCCGAGCTGTCCGCCCAGGGAACCGGTCGCCTGGTGGGCCGGGTGATCGAAGGGCAGCAGGGAAGTCCCGTGGCCGGGGCGACCGTTGAGGTGGTCGGCACCGACCGCAGGACGGTCACCGCGCTCGACGGCCGGTACATCCTCGAGCGGGTGCCGGCCGGTTCCGTGTCGGTACGGGCCCGGATGATCGGGTTCGGACCCAAAGTCGTGACCGGCATCGCGATCCCGGATGGGGGCTCGGTGGCGCAGGACATCGCTCTGTCGGCGGAGGTGGTGCAGCTCGCCGAGATCTCGGTCAGCGCCGAAGCGGAGCGGGGGACGGTGAACCGGGCCCTGGAAGAGCAGCGCAACGCGACCAACATCGTCAGCTCGGTCACCGCGGAGCAGATCCGGAGGAGCCCGGACAGCGATGCCGGCCAGGCGGTGCAGCGGGTAAGCGGCGTCAGCGTGCAGGACGGCAAGTACGTCTATGTCCGCGGCCTGGGCGAGCGCTACACGACAGCCTCATTGAACGGTGCCAGGATCCCGAGCCCCGAGCCGGAGCGCAAAGTGGTGCCGCTCGACCTGTTTCCGGCCAGCCTGCTGGAAGGGATCACCACCTCGAAGACCTTCACGCCCGACCAGCCGGGAGACTTCAGCGGCGCGTCGGTGAATCTCAAGACCCGGGAGTTTCCGACCCGGCGGGTGATCACCTTCTCCGCCTCCGGCGGCTTCAACACCGCCGCGACCGGCAAGCAGCTGGCCCGGGCGCCGCGAGAGGGCGGCGAGTGGCTCGGCTTCGCCGGGTCGGAGCGCGACCTGCCCGGCCCGGTGAACGGGGTAAACTCGCTGGCGGGCCGCAGCAGAGAAGAGATCAACGCGATGATCGGGTCGTTCCGGAACGCGTGGTCTCCCTTATTCGGGGACGGCACCGCGAACGGCGGCTTCGGCCTGACCGTGGGCGGCGAGGATCCGGTGTTCAACCAGCCGATCGGCTACATCGGCTCCTTCACGTACTCCAACGGCCAGGAGATCCGTGACGACGAGACCAGGGCACTGGCCCAGGTGACGTCCGACGGCCTGCGCCCGCTCAACGAGACCCACGGCAGCACCGTCCGCAACGCGGTGCTCTGGGGCGGTATCGTGAACCTCAGCACCCGGCTCGGCACCAGCAGCAAGCTCTCGCTGAACAACACGTACAACCGAGGCGCCGACAACGAGGCGACCGAGCTCGCGGGGGAGAACGAGGAGTTTGACGTCGATCTCGACATCACCCGGCTCACCTTCGTCGAGCGCACGGTCCGCTCCCACCAGCTCGCGGGCGAGCACCTGCTGGCCGACCGCCACATGGTGGATTGGTCGCTCTCGGCGTCGCACGTCGATCGGACCGAGCCCGACCGCTCGGACCTCGCCTACATCACCCAGCTCGACCCGGGCACCGGCGTCTCGAGTCCGGTCTCCTGGTTCGGCGGCCCGCGCTCGGCCACCCGTACCTTCAGCGACCTCAACGAGCGGAGCTACGAGGGCAGCGGCAACTACCGCCTCGTCCTCGGCTCGATCGGCAACCCGGTGACCGTGAAGCTGGGCGGCCTGTTCCGGGCGGTCGATCGGAACGTGGACAGCCGGGCGTTCGACATCACCAACCGCAATCTCTCCCCGGCCGACCGGTCGCTCCCGCCGGAGCAGATCTTCGCCGGTCCCTTCGCGCAGGACGGCAGGCTCAACCTCTTCATCAGTCCGTTCGGCGGACAGTACGACGCCGAAGACCGGCTGGGCGCGGGGTACGCCCAGGTGGAGATGCCGCTGGGCGGCCGGCTGCGGGTCATCGGCGGGGCGCGGCTGGAGCACTGGAAGCTGGATCTGAACGCGCTGACGCCGCAGGGTGAGCCGGTCGCGGTGGAGCGCAGCAACACCGACGTCCTCCCCTCGGTCTCGCTGAACTACCAGCTCCGGGACGACCAGGTGGTCCGCCTGTCGGCGAGCCAGACGCTGTCGCGGCCGGAGTACCGGGAGATCTCGCCCACCAGCTCGTTCGAGCCGATCGGAGGCGTCATCACCTTCGGCAACACCGACCTGCGGCGCGCGCTGATCCAGAACTACGACCTGCGGTGGGAGTGGTATCCGCGGGCGGGCGAGGTGTTCAGCGTGGCGGTGTTCGCGAAGCACTTCAAGGAGCCGATCGAGCGGGTGTTCGTCAACCAGACCGGCACCCTGGCGAACAGCTTCGTGAACGCGGAGGGTGCCGACAACTACGGCGTCGAGCTGGAGGCGCGGAAGAGCCTGGACTTCCTGTCGCCGGTCCTGGCGCCGCTCACCCTGTTCGCCAACACCACGCTGATGCAGAGCGAGATCACTCCCGGCAACGACGTGCTCACCAGCGCCGACCGGCCGATGGTCGGCCAGGCGGAGTACGTGGTCAACGGCGGTCTGACGTACGCGGGCGCCAGCGGGTTCAATGCGACGGCGCTCTACAACGTGGTCGGCGCCCGGGTGCTGGAGGCCGGGGCGCGGCCGTTCCCGGACTCCTACGAGCAGGCCCGCCACGTGCTGGACGTCTCGGTGCTGGTTCCGGTGCTGGCCAACACCTCGATCCGGCTGGACGGCAAGAACCTGCTGGACTCGCCCTATGAAGTGCGCCAGGGCAGCGTCACGCGACTGCGGTACAAGGCCGGCCGGGTGTTCTCCTTCGGCGCGAGCTGGAATCCCTGAGCGGGTGACCGGATCGTGACGCGCCCGTGCTGGTGACGCTACCCGCGAGTGAAGCTTACTGGTGCGCCGATTCGGTCAGCTCTCGAACCCCTTCTCTCTGAGGAAACAGATGCCGTTTTCCCTGCGTAGCGTCCGCGCGACGTTGGCGGTGCTCCTGGTTGCGGGCCTCGCCGCGTGCGGTGACGACGACAACAACAACCCGCCGGCGACGCCCCCGGCGCCGACCGGGCTCGCGGCCACGGCCTCGGAGGACCTCACGAGCATCGCGGTCACCTGGAACGCGGTCACCGGGGCGACGGGGTACGTGCTGGAGCGCGCCACCGGCACGCCGGCCGGAGCCTTCACCGAGGTCGGCGGCGACCTGACCGAGACCAGCTTCACCGACACCGACGTCGAGGTGGATGCCTCGTACAACTACCGGGTGGCGGCGGTGAACGCCGAGGGCACCGGCCAGTTCAGCTCGATCGTGTCGGTGAGCACCGAGGGCGAGGCGATCCAGACGATCACCGGGAACATCACCGCGAGCCGCACCCTCTTCGCCGACACGCTCTATACGCTCTCAGGCTTCGTGAAGGTCACCGACGGCGCGACGCTCACCATCGAGCCGGGCACCACGATCGTGGGCGATCCCGCGGTGCTGGGCAGCTCGCTGTGGATTCTCCGCGGCGCCACCATCGACGCCGAGGGCACGGCCGACGCGCCGATCGTCTTCACCTCGGGCAAGCCGGAGGGCGAGCGCGCGCCGGGCGACTGGGGCGGCCTGCTCATCATCGGGAACGGCATCATCAACCGCTCGGGCGACGTGCTCACCGAGGGTCCGGCGGGTGTCACCGAGATCTACTCGGGCGGCAACGACAACACCGACAACAGCGGCACGCTGCGCTACGTCCGCATCGAGTTCGCCGGCTTCGACGTTTCGGCGGGCGCCGGGCAGGAGCTGAACAGCCTGTCGATGTACGCCGTGGGCTCGGGCACGACCCTGGAGTTCGTGCAGTCGATGTCCGGGCTGGACGACGGCTTCGAGTGGTGGGGCGGCGCCGTGGACGGCCGCCACCTGGTGTCCTACGAGGCGGGCGACGACCACTTCGACTGGACCGAAGGCTACCGCGGGCGGAACCAGTTCCTGATCGCCTTCCAGTCGACCCGGCTGGATCCGGCGGCCGGCGCGGGCTCGCTTTCCAGCGATCCCGAGGGCTTCGAGGCCGACGGCTGCAACGGCACCGGCTGCGACGACGGGTTCGCCAGCGAGCCGTTCTCGGTCCCGGTGTTCGCCAACTTCACCCTGATCGGCCCGGGCAATGCGACCACGCCCACGGCATCGGGCGACTTCGGCATGGTGCTGCGCCGCGGGACCGCCGGGTACCTCACCAACGGCGTCGTGGCCCGGTTCGCGGCGCAGGGTCTCTCGATCCGCGATCCGGAGACCGACGCCCTGCTGACGGCCGATTCGCTGAACCTGTCCAACATCGTGTTCGCCGAGAACACCGCGGGGAACTACGACGCGGACGACAGCGGCAACTTCGGCGTGGCCGACGCCTTCACCGCGTCGAACCACGTGGAGGACGAAGGCCTGGCGGCGGATCTGCTCACCAGCCTCGATCCGACGTCGCTCGACTTCACGCCGGCGGCCGGGTCGGCGGCGGCGGCGGGCGGCGGCACCGTGGTGATCCCGGAGGACTACACCGGCGCTTACTTCGGCGGAACGCTGACGAACACCACTTACTTCGGCGCCGCGGACCCCGCGGGCACGGACAAGTGGTGGGAGGGTTGGACGAACTACGCGACGGAATAAGGCGGGCAGGCGGGCGGCCGGGCAGGCGGGCCGTCCCGCCTCGCTTCATCCCGAGCGGAGCGAGGGACCTTGCCAGCCTCCGAACGAAGCCGACAAGGTCCCTCGCTCCGCTCGGGATGACGTAGGTTGCTCGGGCTGTTTCACCGTCGATCGGAGAATCGTTGCATGAAATGGCTCTGGCTTCTGCTCTTCTCCGCGGCCCTCGGCGGTTCCCTGGCCTGCGACCGGCCCGAAGCACAGGCCACCCGGCCGCCGGGGTCCGTCGTCGACAGCACCGTCCCCCGTGCGGAGATGCTCCGCCGGTTCCAGGCGGAGCTCGCCCCGGTGCCAGCGCTCGAGCCGAGCCGGGAAAGCCGGGACGCGCTGGTGGAGGACTACGTGAAAGCGCTGGCCGCGCGCGACACCGCAGCACTGGCCGCCATGGCGGTGACGCCGGCGGAGTTCGGGTATCTCTACTACCCGACCACGCCGCAGGGGCTGCCGCCCTACAGCCTGGATCCGGGTCTCATGTGGTCGCTGCTGGTGCAGCGGAGCAACCGCGGGGTGAAGCGGGCGCTGACGTTGTACGGCGGGGAGAAGCTGACCCTGCTGGGCTACGACTGCGGAACCGGATCGAGCACCGAGGGGGCAAACACGATCTGGGGACCGTGTGAGGTGCGGCTCAGGCGCGCGAAGGGAGACACGGTCTCCCAGCGGCTGTTCAGTCAGATCATCGAGCGTGACGGGCGGTACAAGTTTTTGAACTACACCAACAAAATGTAGAGACCGTTTTGCGCCAAATCTAACTGGTGGCCCGGAAGGAGTTGCCGGGCCTCTGCCTTACTGCTTCGGGGTTCTGGGACCAGCCGCCGCCGATGGCCGCGACCGTCGGCGGCGAACCCTTTGCTACCCTATATCGTTGCTATTGACAACGAGTGGAGGCGAAGGCATCCTTGCTCCATGACGCCAAACGCTCTCACTACAGATTACCGTCCGGACGATTCCCCGACCCTCCTGCGGGAAGTCGCACGCCTCCATGTCCGGGCTCAGCGCGAGGCCCTCGCATGTGATGGTGCGCGTACCACCGAGTGCACCATCCTCACGGAACTCGGGCGCGCGCCAGCCATGACCCTCGCACAACTCTCCCGAAGGCTCCGCATCGACAAAGGGTGGACCAGCCGCGCGGTGGACCAGCTCCTGGAAGAAGGGCTGGTCGAAAAGGCCCCTGATGCCACCGATCGCCGGACTATCGCCATCTCGCTGACGCGTGCCGGTCAGGAACGGCACCGCCGACTCGAGTCCATGTTGAACGAGCAGGTCGCTCGCGTGATCAGGCGCGTTCCACGGGCCGAGCGGGCAGGTGTGCGCCGAACACTGGACGCCCTCCACAAGGCGTACTTGGCTGAGCTGGCGGACGGATCGGCGGTGCCGAAGGCTGAGGAGCAAGGTCGCCCATGCGCGACGACCTGATCGTGGCCGCGGCCGGTGGTGTGGCCATTCGCCGGGCCGGCACCGGCGACTGGAAACGCATAGCCGGCCTGCTTACAGACTGTGGGCTACCGCTGGCGGGCGCCCGGGAGCACCTGGACAGCTTCCTCGTGGCGGAACGGGATGGAGTGCTGGTCGGATGCGCGGCGGTCGAGCGCTACGGGACGGCGGGCCTCTTGCGCTCGGTCGCGGTCGCCGAGGCGGAACGGGGGCTAGGTACCGGCACCCTGCTGGTCGACCGGTGTATGGCTGGTGCGAGACACGATCGACTTGCGACGCTCGTGGTTCTCACCATCACCGCCGCTGAGTACTTCCCTCGTTTCGGATTCAGACCGGTAGATCGGACAGCTGTGCCGGACGCGGTTCGCGCTTCCGAGGAGTTCCGTGAAGCATGCCCGGACTCCGCCACCGCCATGCTGGCGACTCTCTTGCCTTGGGTGCGTCCGGCCAAACGCGGCGACGCACCGGCAATCGCCGAGATCTACAACGCGGGCATCCGCGCACGCACGGCAACTTTTGAGACTCAAGAGCGTACCTCGGCTGAGGTCGAGAACTGGTTCGGTGGCGGGCTGCATCCGATCCTTGTCGCCGAGGTGGATGCAACCGTCGTGGGATGGATCGCGGCCACGAACTACCGGATGCGCGGGTGCTACTCCGGTGTTGCGGAGTTCTCGGTATACGTCGCTCCAGCGGCTCAAGGTCAAAGGATCGGCGATGCACTGATGCGCGAATTCATGGCGGTGCTCGATACCGGAGGGTTCTGGAAGGTCTTGTCGCGAATCTTTCCGGAGAACGTTGCCTCCCGGGCGCTATGTCGCCGACACGGATTCCGGGAGGTAGGGGTCTACGAGCGTCATGCGAGGCTTGATGGGATCTGGCGTGACGTACTAATCGTGGAGCGCCTGCTTGGCGAGGCTTTGACGTCGTGACCGGCTCGCTCCTGTACGTATTCTGGCACTGGAAGCGTTCCTCCATAGAGGAAGCGGAATACGAGGCTCATCAGCGATCCTTCCACGCCACGTTCGAGGCCCGTCCGCCCGAGGGCTTCGTAGGCTCCAGCAGCTCATTGATGGAAGGTGCACCATGGGCAAATGCCGGAGGGGTGGCCTACGAGGACCGCTACTGTCTGCTCGATGCGGCGGCGCTGGATACTCTGGATCAAAGTGTGGCCATGGATCCCCATCGTGAAGCACACGCAAGTGCCGCCAAGGGTGCGGCAGGCGGTTCGGCCGGTCTCTACCGAGTCCGGCTCGGGGTTCCCTTGATTGGACCACGGCACGCCTGGTGGTTCGCCAGCGGTCAGGGCATGACCTACGAAGACCTCGTCGGACTGTTAGCACCCCTCATCCGGGAAGGCGAGAGCGTCCTCTGGATGCGTCGCATGGTGCTAGGCCCGACGCCGGAGTTTTGCGTTCAGTCTGTGGCACCGTTGAGCCTGCCGCTTCAGCTTTCCACGCTTCAGCTCCGACTTCAGCCGCTCTGGCCTCATCGCGAGTTACCGAAGGCGTCGTAGGTTCGCGCTGCCACGAGCATTCCTGTCACAGGCGCCAGCCAGTACACCCAGTGTGCCATCCAGAGTCCGCTCACGATCGCCGGCCCGAACGAACGGGCGGGGTTCATGCTCGCACCGGTCAGCGGCCCGGCCATCAAGGCGCAGAAGCCGACCGTCAGGCCGATGGCGAGTGCAGAGCCTGCGCGGGTGGCGGAGTCGTCCGTGATCGCCGCCATGATCACAATCATCAGGCTGAACGACATGAGCCACTCAATCCCGAACGCTGCGCCAACTCCGACTACCGGCAGGGTCGCGCCGAGATTGGCGACAGGGCCGAGGACGGCGAGCAGCACCAACGAAGCCGCCGCGGCGCCGGCGCACTGGGCGGCCAAGTAGGGAAGAACCAGGCTCCGTGGGAAGCGTCTGAGCGACCAGAGGGCTACCGTGACGGCCGGATTGATATGCGCCCCTGAGACGGGCCCGAACGCAAAGACCATGGCGGTCACGACGAACGCAAAGGCGAGCGACACGCCAACATGGCCCACGGCACCGCCGCTGAACGCATTTACCATCGCTGCACCGGGGCCAATCAACACCAAAAAGAAGGTACCGATCCCTTCGGCAACCAGTCGCCGGCCGCGGCCGGCCACATCGAGGCTTGCCGTCATGCGAGCCGGCCGCCGGTTCGGAGGTAGGCCGCGAAGTCGTGTGGCAGGGTGCTCTCCTCGATGGCCCGCGCGGCGGCCTCGACGTCGTACTCCACCCTCACGAAGCCCACCTCGACGGTGTCCGACATGTCCACCACGGCATAGCCGGCACGCCAGTCGCCGTCCTTCGGCCGGCCGACGCTCCCCGTGTTGACGAAGTGGATCCCGCCGACCTCCCGTTGCCAGGGGAGATGAGTGTGGCCGAAGGCGATGACGTCGCCCGGCCGGGCACCGGCGTGCTCGGCCATCTTCAGGCAGAAATCGTCGGGCCGATCCTCGGTCCAGTACAGGGTATTCAGCGTCGGGGAGCCGTGGACCAGCACGAGCTTCGGCCCGCTCAGATGGCCGCCCCGCGGCAGCAGGTCGATCCGGAAAGGCAGGCCCGCGAGGTAGACCCTCGTGGCCGGCGAGACGCGCGCGCGAGTCCACCCGTAGCTCAGGTGGCTGAGCTCTTCCTGCCGCTGATCCTCGTAGCGGCAGCCGCAGTGTTTGTAGTCCGTCCCGACCGTGGAGTCGTAGTTCCCCGCGACGCCGGAAATGCCCCGCCCGATCAACAGCTCGACAACCTCGTTGGGCCAGGGCGCGTAGCCGACCAGATCACCCAGGTGATAGACGGCGTCTGTCTCACGCTTCCGATCGATGTCGGCCAGGACGGCCTCGAGGGACGGCAGGTTGGCGTGGATATCCGAGATGAGGGCGTAGCGCATCGGAGGCTCAGGTAGCGCCGGCGGCCGGCTCTTCGGCTCCGGTGAGACCGATGGCCCGGACGCGGTGCTCCAGCGCCAGGCGGGAGAGCTTCTCGATCGGCAGCGCCAGCAGCAGATCGATGCGACGGCTGACCAGCATCAGGGTGTCGTCGAACGCCCGGCGCTTCTCCGTGTCGGTTCCCTCGACGGCCGCCGGGTCCGGCATCCCCCAGTGGGCGATGACCGGCTGGCCCGGAAAGATCGGGCAGGCTTCCTTGGCCCCGTCGCAAACCGTGATCACGAAATCCCAGTCACCGTTCACGAGGGTTTCCACGCTTCGAGGCTGGCCACCGGTCCAGAAAAATCCGTGGCGTTCCAGGGCGTCGATCGCCAGCGAATTCACCACCTTGGCGGGCTGCGACCCCGCGCTCTCTGCCACGAAGCGGCCGCGGCCCTTGCGGTTCAGGATCTTCTCCGCGATCTGGCTGCGGGCGCTGTTCCCGGTGCAGAGGAAGAGAACGCGCAAGGGCGTAGTCGTCACGTTCATGGTCAGTTCTCCGTAAGTGCCAGCGGTTTGTGCATCGCCACCTTCGTCATGGCTTCCGTGCGCGGATGAACGCACCCATCACACGCCCTCCGACCTCCTGAGCCAGCGTCTCGACGTCGAGTCCCGTGCCGGTGAGGAACGCCTTGGCGTCCTCGAACTCGTAGATCCGGGTCGGCTCGATGCCGATCTCCTGGAAGCCCGCTTCCCACAGGTGGCCGTGGAATTCCTGCTCGGTGAGCGCCCCCGCGACGCAGCCCACCCACAGCTCCATGCTCCGGCGGATCTCTTCGGGAACCTCACCCCGGATCACGACATCGGAGACCGCGAAGCGACCGCCCGGCTTCAGCACGCGGAAGGCTTCGGCGATGACCTTTCGCTTGTCCCCCGAGAGGTTGACCACGCAGTTGGAGATGATGACATCCACCGAGTTGTCGGGCAGTGGGATCGCCTCGATCTCGCCCTTCAGAAACTCGACGTTCTCGACGCCGGCCTTGCGCTGGTTCGCGCGGGCGAGCTCGAGCATTTCGTCGGTCATGTCCAGCCCATACGCCTTGCCGGCCGGACCGACCCGCTGGGCCGAGAGCAGCACATCGATGCCGCCGCCGGAGCCCAGATCCAGGACCACCTCACCTTGGTTCAGCTCGGCCAACGCCGTCGGGTTGCCGCAGCCCAGCGAAGCCAGGACGGCCTCGGCGGGAAGGGTCGCCGTCTCCGCGGCCGAGTAGAGGTTGGAAGTGATGGGGTCGTCCGCGCTTCCGCCGCAGGAGCCGCCGCAGCAAGACGACTTCGCTCCTCCCGTCGCTACCTGGAGCGCCGCCTTGCCGTAGCGCTCGCGAACCGTGGTCTTGATGTCTGCCGTGCTCATCGCCTGATTCCTCCATCAAAAATGGTTGATATATCAATCAAATAAAGAGTTATGAGCAGCAGTCAGAGCGGCGTTCCGCGGCCGAAGGCTCGCTTGCCAGCGCCTCTACAGCTTCGATGGCCTCGGCCAGCGTTTCGCTGTTCAGCGTGTAGTACATCCAGCGTCCTTCGCGCCGGTCGGTTACCAAGCCGGCTTCCTTAAGCACCCTCAAATGGAACGACAGCCTCGACTGGGCGGCGTCGAGGGCGTTGGTCAGCTCGCATACGCACCGCTCCCCGAACCTCAGACGCGAGAGGATCGAGAGCCGAGTCTGGTCGGACAGTGCATGAAAGAGCCGGGCGGCTCGTTCGGTATTCGGTTCGGTGCGTGTGGCCATGAAGTCAATCTATCAACAAGTGTTGATATGTCAAGGGATGCCTTCCCATATCTCGGCTAGATTCCCATCATGTCTATTCCCTTCGCGTGCGACATGACCGCGATCCCGCCTGAGAAGCGCGGAGCGCACCATGCCCTGATCCGTCGGCTCATGACCGAGGCTGTCGAAGAAATCAGCGAGCTGCCGGACGGCCTCGCTTTCCGATTCCCGGCTGAAGAGTTTGAGGCCGTGACGGAGTTCATGGGCCGAGAGCGACTGTGCTGTCCCTTCCTGACATTCGCGTTGGATGTCTCCCCTGAGCGTGGCCCCCTCCGCCTTCGGCTCACCGGCGCGGAAGGCGTCAAAGACTTTATCCGTGCCGAGCTGCAGCTCCCCACCGTGACTCGCTGATGGTGCTACGCTCCGTCGCCGTCTTCCTGCTGGCGGGGCTGTTGGAGATCGGCGGAGGGTATCTGGTCTGGCTCACCTTGCGTGAGGGGCGCTCGCCGTGGCTGGCGGTCGCGGGCGCAGTTGCGCTAGCCGCCTACGGAGCCGTCGCCACTCTCCAGCCGGCCAATTTCGGTCGAGTCTATGCCGCCTACGGTGGGGTATTCATCGTCCTGTCGCTCGCCTGGGGCTGGGCAGTGGACGGGCACCGCCCGGATCGGTGGGACTACCTCGGCGGGGCGCTCTGCGTGTTCGGGATGGCGCTCATCATGTACGGCCCGAGGTCCGGCGCCGTTTGAATATCATTGGGGCGAGGCTGGAGGGCGGTGGCCGTCAAGCTTTTCCGCCACGGTGGCCCGCAATGTCTCCATCGAAAAAGGCTCGCGGAGGATCGGCACATCGGGGGGAAGCCTGGCTTCCTCCTCCGGGGTGGACCGGCCGAGATTGGCGAGATAGATGATGGGGAGATTGGGCTGGCGCTTGCGGAGGTCCAGAACCAGCTCTACGCCGACCGATCCCTCCACTTTGGTGTTACTGATAAGCAGATCACAGTACTCCAGGCCGTTGGCGAGCTGGGTGGCGGAGAGCACGTCGTAGGCATGAAAGACTGCATGTCCATCTTGCCGCAAGGTCCGGATGATCTCCTCGACCATGCGGGCATCCTCATCGGCCACGATGATATGCCGCCCGGTGAAGGCCGGGGCAGACCACTTGTCCATTGTAAGCCTTGGACCCGGGCGACGTCCGGGAAATGGCAGGGCAGCGGAGGGACTACCTACCTAACATAAGCGCCCCGGCTCCGATTCGCGCTGGGAGGGCTCTTGGCGGCCTACATCGGGCGTCTGTCCCTTTCAGTCTGCGGCCTGGTGTTATCCACGCAGCCCGGCACCTTGGCCGCTTCCTCGGCGCTAACCTCTTTGCCCGCAACCTCGCCGCGGATCGCCACCAGGTCGAAGCAGAACGTCACCTGATCCGCGACTTTCACGATCCCGCCCGGTCCGCCCTTGAAGGGCTTGATCCCGAAGTCGGTCTGCTTCGCGGTGAAGGTTCCCGATGCCGCCAGCCTGTCAGGGCTCACCTTCAGGTCCGCGGTCACCGGGATTCGGCGGGTGGTGCCCTCCATCGTCACCGCGAGCTGCAGCTCGACCTTGCCGGTCTTCGCCTCGATGCCATCGGCCGCAAACGTCATCCGCGGGTGCTTCTCGACATGGAGCACCTCCGTTTGCATCGCCCTCGTCACCTTGCGGATCTCGGCCGAGTCGGGAGGGGTCAGGACCTCCAACCGGGCGGTGGCCACCACGATGCGCAGCCTGGACGTGGCCTCCCCGGCACGATAAACCAGCTCACCGGAGACGTCGCGGGCGCGGATCACGTGGTCGTGGCCCGCGAAGCCGAAGAACCCCGACTTCCCGGTCTTCACCACCAGGCGGCTGCTGGGATCGATGTGGTATACGACGGAGTCGGAAGTCTGGGCGGAGAGCGCTCGAGCAGCGCCCCCGCACAGCATGGCGAAGATCAGGCCCCGCATCGGTGCCGGCATCGTCAAGATGGTCCCCTTCGCTTCGTTCAGGGTGACATAGGATCATAACGGCTACTGCGGGGAAGCCGCGATTTCCGGTCAGGACAGGGCGATGAGGGCCGTGGTGCCGATCGCAATGAGCTGGCCCGCGACCACGTCGCCGGGGTAGTGGACGCCCAGCCGGACACGGGAGAAGCCGGTGAGAAGAGCGAGGAGGATCAGCGGACCGGCCAAGAGAGGAAAAACGGTCGCATAGGACAGGGCGACCGCGAAGCTGGCGCAGGCGTGGCCGGAGGGAAAGGAAAAGCGATCAGGTTCTCTGATCGCCACGGAGAGATCGCAGGTTCGGGAGGGCCGGCCGCGACCCACCGTTCGCTTGACCAGCTGCACCAGCAGATGCGAGACGACGAGCGTCGGCAAGGCCAGCTCGGCCACCTCATCCCATTCACAGCAGCCCAGCAGAGGCAGTCCGGCGGCCCCGACAGACACCGCGGTACTGCCCAGGGACGTGATCGCCACCCAGACGGCGCGCGAGGTCCGCGGCGCCGCGGAGGACATCGCGCAGCGCAGCATCAGCGCCCGATCGCGGGCGCCCAGCCGGGCCAGTAATTGTGCGGTCATGCCCTGCGAATCTCGCGGGCCTCTGCCACCGTGGCGCGAGCGGGCTGCCACGCCGCGGTAACGACTCGGTACGGTGGCCGCCGGTCGGAATCGAGACCCGACCTTCACATTCCCGTGATGGGCACCGGCCAGCTTGCCGACTCCGACGACCTCGGATCCGGCATGCGCGTCCTCTATTGCACCGACACATATCCACCCCAGATGAACGGCGTCTCGGTCGTCACGGCCGAGTCGGTGATCGGGCTCTCACGGGTAGGCTGGGAGTGCGCGGTCGCCGCCCCCCGATATCCGGCGGCCATCCACGCGGCCTGGAGCCGCGACCACGGGGGCGATGCTGGCGTCGGCGTAGTGCACGACTTTCCCAGCGTGCCGATGCCGTTCTATCCCGAAGTGCGGCTCTCGCGTCCCCGGCCCCCGGAGCTGTCCCGGCTGATCGAGCGGCTCCGTCCCGACCTGGTGCACTGCGAGACCGAGTTCGGCATCGGGCGCGCGGGGAAGGCCGCGGCGGAGCGGGCCGGCCTTCCGGTCGTCACCTCGTATCACACCGACTTCGCCCGATACGCCGAGGCGTACGGGGCCCGCTGGCTCAAGGGCACGGTATCGCGCTACATCGCCCGGTTCCACCGCACCAGCCGCCGGGTGTACACGCCATCCAGCGTCGCGCGGGAGGACCTGCTCGGCCTCGGCCTCGCCGACGTCGAGGTGTGGGGACGGGGGGTGGACACCGAGACCTTCCATCCCGGCCGCCGGTCGGATGGGCTGCGCGCCGCGCTCGGCATGGGGAGCCGGTACACGTTTCTCCACGTCGGGCGACTCGCGTCGGAGAAGCGCACCGAGCAGGTGATCGACGCCTACCGGGTCGCCAGCGAGATGGTGCCGCGCGGGGTGATCCACATGGTCGTGGCGGGGACGGGGCCGCGGGAGGCGGAGCTACGGGCGGCCGCGCCGGCGGGTGTGACCTTCCTCGGATTGCTGGACCGGCGGAGCCGGCTGCCCGATCTCTACGCCAACTGCGATGCCTTCGTGTTCGCATCGGTCACCGAAACCCTCGGCCTCGTGGTGCTCGAGGCGATGGCGAGCGGGCTGCCGGTGGTCGCGGTCCCGGCGGGCGGTGTGCGGGACCATCTCCAGGACGGCCGGAACGGACTGGCCTGCCGGGAAGGCGACGTCCACGCGATGGCGCTGGCGATGGTCCGGCTCGCGACCGAGTGGGGGTTGAGCCGCCGCCTCGCGAGAGGGGCCCGGTCGACGGTCGCGGGGCTGAGCTGGGACAAGGAGATCGAGCGGCTGGACCGGAGCTACCGGGAGGTGATCGAGGGGACCCGGAACAGTGCCGCGGGAAATGCCACGGCGGTGAACTATTAGACGAGGGCCATGAGCGGTCCTTGACGAATTGCTCGACGCGCCGCACAATGGGCTTGAACGCTCACTCAAGTGACCGTCAACCCGTCTCCTGAGGCCACTATGCTCATACCCAAGCCGATGCTCACCGCCCTCGCCGCCGGCACCCTCCTCCAACTCGCCATGGTCCTCATCGGCCACACCGCCCCCGCCGTGGCCAACATGTTCGCCGTGGGCGGGATGACGATCTCACTGCTCGCGGGCGTGCTCTTCGCGGTCCTGGCCCGTCCGGCCGGCGTGGGAGCCGCGATGACCGGCGGATTCGTGGCCGGTGGCGTCTGCGCGTTGATCGGCATTCTGGTCTCCTATTTCATGGGAGACGTCGCCGCGCCGGTGATCGCCTTCGGCACCCTGGGCTCGGCGATCGCCGGCGCGATCGGCGGCTGCCTGGCTTCGCTCCTGGCGCGCTCCGGGAGCCGGGCGTGAGAGGCGCGGAGTGACGGGAGATACCCGGGACCGGCTGGTCTTCTGTGCGATGGAGCTGTTCGCCGAGCGGGGGTACGGGGCGACCAGCGTGTCGGAGATTCTCCGGGCCGCGGGCGCCAATGCCGGCAGCCTCTACCACTTCTTCCCCACGAAACAGGACCTGCTCCTCGCGGTGCTCGGCCTCTACCGCGACGGCATCTACCCGATGCTGCTGGAGCCGGCGTGGCAGGGCGTGGACGATCCGATCCGGAAGATCTTCGCCCTGCTGGCCCTGTACCGCCGGATGCTGACCGACTCGGAGTGCACCTACGGCTGTCCGATCGGGAACCTCGCGCTGGAGATCCACGAGCCCGACCCGCCGGTGCGCGAGCTGCTGGCGGTGAACTTCGAAGGGTGGGTGTCGGCGGTGGAGTCCTGCCTGGACCAGGCGCGCGACCGGCTGCCCGCGGGCGTGGATCGGCGCGCGCTCGCCACGTTTATCCTGACAACGATGGAAGGCGGGGTGATGCAGGCGCGCACCCACCGGTCGATCGAGCCGTTCGACGCGGGGGTGCGCTGTCTGGAGGACTATCTCGCGAGACTCGAGGCGGACGCGGCGGCTACGCGTCCGGGAACCAGCAGCTGACCGTGGTGCCCTCTCCCCGTTCGCTCTCCGCCGACACTCGCCCGCCGTGGGCCTCGACCAGATGCTTCACGATGGCCAGGCCGAGGCCGGTCCCACCTTCCTCACGGGACCGCGAGGAATCCGCCCGATAGAACCGCTCGAAGATCCGCGGCAGGTGCTCCCGGGTGATTCCCGATCCGTTGTCGCGGACCGCGACCGCGATGCCGTTCCCGTCGCGCCAGGCGAGGCAGGCGATGGTGCCGCCCGCCTGGGTATGGCGCAGTGAGTTCTCGAACAGGTTGGTGAGCACCTGGCGCAGGGCGTCGAGATCGGCACAGAGCTGCTCCGCGCCGGATTGGATAGTGACCTCGAACGACATGGTTTTGGTCTCGGGCCGCGCGGCGACCTCGGTCCACGACTCGCGCGCGATTCCGACGACATCGACTTCGATCCGCGTCCGGCTGCCAGCGGCCCGACTCGATGCGGGAGAGGTCGAGCAAATCATCCACCAATCGCTGCATCCGTCTTGCATTGGCCAGGATGGTCCCCAGGAAGACCCGGCCCATCTCCGGTTCGGGCGGCAGGGAGAGCAGCGTCTCGGCGTAGCCGGAGATCGAGGTGAGCGGGGTCTTGAGCTCGTGGGAGACGTTGGCGACGAAGTCACGGCGAACGGCCTCGAGCCGGCGGAGCTCGGTGAGGTCGTGCATCACCAGCACCGCGCCGCCGGCCGGAAGCGGCCGGGCATTCAGCAGCACCGCGCGGCCGTCGAGATCCACCTCGCGATCCAGCACCGGCGTGGCCTGAAGCACCGAGTTGACCACCTCGCGCGCCGCCTTGACCCGAAACAGCTCGGCGAGGTCGGGCAGGGCATCGAGCTGGTCGTAGCCCAGCAGCTTGCGCGCGGCGGGATTGGCGGTGACGATGCGGCCGCGCTCGTCCGCGGCGATCACGCCCTCCACCATGGATTCGACCAGCGCCGCGGTCTCCGCCTGCTCCCGGCGCAGCTCGTCGAAGCGGTCGGCGAGCTGGCGGTGCATCTGCCGCAGCGCCTGGACCAGCGCGTCGATGTCGGGCACGCCGGACCGAGGGAACCGGGGCGGCGAGCCGGCGGCGATGGCCCGCGCGGCCGCGGTGATGCCGGTGAGCGGGCGGGCGATCGAGCGCCCGGCGACCAGGGCGAGCACGCCGCCCACCAGCAGCGCGATGACCGCCGCGCCGGCCACCGCGCCCTGGGCCCGGCGGACGACGTCGTCCACCTGGCTCAGGTTCGCGGCGACGCGGATCGCGCCCGGGCCGCCCGGGATGGCGACGTAGAGCATCCACCGGCCGACGGTGTCGCTCTCGCGGGAGGCGACCCCGGTCCGTCCGGAGAGCGCGGCGCGGACCTCGGGACGCTGGCCGTGGTTCTCGATGTCGGGAAGCGGGCCCGGGGGAAAATCGCTGTCGGCCCGGACCCGGCCGGTCTGATCGACGACGGTGATGCGGCGGTTGTTCTGTCCCGCGGCGAGCCGGCGGACGCTTTCGTCCCAGGTGGTTGAGTCGGGGCCGAGGGCCTCGCGGATCAGGCCGGCCTCACTCTCCAGGGAGCGCTCGATCTCGCCGACCAGGTCGCGGCGCAGGGACCGCTCCGCCGCCAACAGCAGGACCGCCACCGCGAGCACCAGCACCAGGATGGTTCCCGCGACGAGCCGGGTGGCGAACGTCACCTGGCGCGTACCCCCCGCTCGGTCCCCTTGAAGCGATAGCCGAACCCGCGGACGGTCTCGATCAGCTTGCCCGCGTCACCCAGCTTGGTGCGCAGCCGCTGCACGTGCATGTCGACCGTGCGGGTCTGGATGTCGGGCTGCGCCTCCCACACGGTCTCCAGCAGCTGCGGCCTGGTCTGCACCCGGCCGCGGCGCTCGACCAGGGTGAGCAGCAGCTTGTACTCGGTGGCGGTGAGGCTCAGCTCCTCCCCCGCGACGGTGGCGCGGTGCGCGGAGCGGTCGATCGAGATCGGGCCGGCGGCGAGGGTCGAGCCCGCGGTGACCGGCGGCGAGCCCAGCCGCCGCAGCAGCCCCCGCACCCGGAGCGACAGCTCCTGGGGGGAGAACGGCTTGGTGAGGTAGTCGTCGGCGCCGAGGGTCAGGCCGCGGATGCGGTCGGTCTCCTCCCGCCGGGCGGTGAGGAGAATGACGCCCACGTCCTTGGTCTCATCCCGCTTCCGCAGCTCGGCCAGGATGTCGTAGCCCGAGATCCCGGGCAGCATCAGGTCGAGGATGACGATGTCGGGCTTCTCCTCCCGCGCCGCCTTGAGCGCGTCCGGGCCGTTGCCCGCGGTGGAGACCCGGAAGCCGGCTTTCGCCAGGTGATACGCGACCAGGGCGGTGATATCGGGCTCATCATCGACCACGAGAATGCGATGCGTCATGTCGGTCTCATGTCGGTCTCTTCGCGCGAGTCAACGGCCGGGGGTCCGGCGGCTCCTGCACCCGGGTGTGGGTGTGCGAGCGGCTCCGATCCGCGGCCCGGTCCCGCTCGGCCCGCATGGTGGAGTCGTCCTGGATCACCGCATCGAGGATCGACGACAGCAGCCGGCCCGGCACCCCCGCGTCGCGGCGGAGGCGGTAGAGCACGAACTGGGCGATCGGCGTGTCGCGGACCAGCTCCGCCTTGCGGAGCACCTGGAGGTGGCGGGAGACGGTGGGCTGGGGAAGGTCGAGCACTTCCTGCAGATCGGACACGAACAGCGGGGCCGCCGCCAGGCAGTTGAGGATCCGGAGCCGAGTGGGCTCGGCGACGGTGAGGAGGACGTCGGTGGCGGAGGCCGCGCGCATATGCGGGCAAACGTATATATGGCGGGGGGAATGGACAAGGGGGCGGCGGAAGCGGCGGTTGCGGCGGTAGCGGCGGACGCGGTGGAGCCCCGCCGCGGCGTGTCAGTCCCTTGCTACCGTCGGACCGCCGTAACCGCCGTACCGCCGTAACCACCGCCTCCGCCGCTATAATTCCCCCACGATGCTCTCGCTCCTCTTCGCAGCATCACTCGCCGCCGCTCAAGTTCCGGACAGTGCTCACGTCGTGGTCGTCGCGACGACGGACGTGCACGGCCGCGCCACCTCCTGGGACTACCTGGCCGATCGCGCGTCGACCGGCGGGCTCACCCGGGTGGCGACGATCGTGGATTCGCTGCGGAGGCGGTACCCGGGACAGGTCGTGACGCTCGATGTTGGGGACGTGCTCCAAGGCAACCCGTTCGCCGCCTACGCGGCGCGGACGGGCCGCAAAGGGCCGAACCCGGTCATCGAAGCGATGAACCTCGCGGGCTACGACGCGGCCACGCCCGGGAATCACGACTTCGACTGGGGCGTTCCCGAGCTGGAGCGCGCGCTCGCCGACGCCGCGTTTCCCTACGTCAGCGCCAACATCTACGCTCTTCCCGCCGACAGCCTCCTGGTGAGCCCGTTCCGCGTCCTCCGGCGCAGCCAGGTCCGGGTTGGCGTCACCGGCTTCACCACGCCCGGTGTCATGCTCTGGAACCGCGAGCTGCTCCGGGGCCGCATCCGGGTGGGCCGCATCGAGCAGAACGCCCGGGCGACGATCGAGACGATGCGGCGGACCTCGAACCTGGTGATCGTCTTGGCGCACAGCGGGCTCGCGGGAAGATCGACCTACGACACGGCCGGCGTGGGCGCGGAGAACGTGGCGGCGAGCTTTGCCGCGCTGCCGGTGCGGCCGGACCTCGTGATCGTGGGGCACACGCACGCCGAGATCCGCGACACGTCCATCAACGGCGTGCGCTTCGTGCAGCCGAAACCCGCCGCGGCTTCGGTCGCCGTGGTCCACATCGACCTGGTGCGTCCCGAAGCCGGCCGCTGGACCGTCTCGCGCATCCGGTCCGATCTGGTGCCGACCAAGGACGCGACGCCATCCGCCCTGCTGGAGCAGCGTCTCGCTCCGGTCCACGACTCGGTGCGCGCCTGGCTGAACACGCCGCTCGGCCTGGCGCTGGCGCCGATGCCGGCGACGGCGGCGCGCGCCGGCCCGACGCCGCTCCTCGACTGGATGCTCGAAGTGCAAAGGCGCCGCGCCGGCGCGCAGCTCTCCGCCGGTCCCATGTTCAACCTCGACGGCGGCCTCTCCGATACCATCCGGCGCCGCGACCTGCGCCGCCTCTATCCCTACGAGAACACCCTGAAGGCCGTCCGCATTACCGGCGACCAGCTCCGCGAGTACCTGGAGCGGAGCGCGCAGTACTTCAGGGTCGATCCCGCCGGCCGGGTCTCCTTGAACGAGGACATGGCGGGCTACGACTTCGACATCGTGCGCGGCGCGCGCTACGACGTGGATTTGAGGCAGCCGGTGGGGAGCCGGATCCGGAACCTCTCGGTCGGCGGGCGGGCGGTGGAGCCGGGGCAGAGCTTCACCCTCGCGGTCAACAGCCACCGGCAGACCGGATCAGGCGGCTACGGAATCATCGCCGGGGCGCCGGTGATCCATAACGAGGGAGAGCGAATCCAGGAGGTGCTGGAAGAGGAGGTCCGGCGGGGCCCGGTCGACCCGTCGAGGATCGCGCCGTCCGAGTGGCGCATCGTCCCCGAGGTGTCGGCCGTGGCCGTGCGGGAGATCTACGGGATCGCCCCGCCGCCGCTGCCCCGCTCCGCGAGCGACACCGTGATGTTCCGGGTGCTCGGCACCGCGGGCCTTCACCGCTCGCTCGGCGCCGCGGCGGCAGGCCTGGACCGCGCGATGGACAGCATCGGCGCCGGCTGCGACTGTCCGTCGCTCCGCCTCGACGGCGGCGGCGCCGTCACCGGCCGCACGGCGCTGGATCTGCTGGGCCGCCTGGGATTCGCGGCGTCCGCGCTGGCGGAGCGGGACTTCGATCGTCCCCTGGATTCCCTGCGCGTCCGGCTCAGAGAGACTCGGTTTCCCTGGCTCGCCGCCAACCTGTTCGACAGTGCCACCGGCCGCCGGCCCTCCTGGGCGATGCCGTACCGCTTGATCGACACCGCGGGTTTCCGCATCGCCGTGCTGGGCTACGTGTCGCCCGAGACGAAGACGAGCCAGGCGGCGGAGCGAACCGAAGGGCTGCGCTTCGGCGCGGGCGAGCTGGGACTGCACGACGCCCTGGGCGAGGTGCGGCAGGCGAAGCCGTCGCTCACCGTCCTGATCGCCGACGCCGGCGAGGACGAGCTGGCGCGCCTCGCGGAGGAGTTGCACGGGAGCGGGGTGAGCCTCCTCATCGGCGGCGGCGGCGGCCGGGTGGAGACCCGCATCTCGGGAATGTCGGTAGTGGCGCCCGGTGGGCCGCGTGCGCTCGCCGTCGCCGACCTGGTGAAGACGCCGGCCGGTGGCCTGGAGCTGCGAGCCCGGGTCGTGCCGGTGTCCGACTCGGCGGTCGCGCCGGCCGCGGCGCTGGCGGGTGCGCTCGACACCTTCGCCCGGCGGAGCGACAGCATCGCCCGCCGCGCCCAGGCTCAGCTCAAGCGCCCGCTTCCTCGCGAAGGCGCGCAGCATGCGCTCGGCGGTGTCCTGGCCGAGGCGCGGCGAAACCTCGCGAGGGCGGACCTCGGCCTGGTGCGCAACGCCTCCATCCGCGCCGATCTCCCGTCGGGCCCGGTCACACTGGCGCGGCTGCGGGAGGTCGAGCCCGACGGGTCCGACCTGGTGCGGCTCACGCTGACGGGCTCCCAGCTCCTGAGCCTGGCCGAGCGGGCGATCGACGGAGCCGGCGGCCCCTCGGTTCATCTCGCGGGCGGCATCGTGCGATACGACCCCCGGGCAGCCGCGGGCCGGAGGGTGAAGGAGATCCGGATCCGCGGTCGCAAGGTTCAGCCGAAGAGCAGCTATACTCTGGCGACCGACGAGACGACCGCCGCGGGCGCCGGTGGTTTCACCATGTTGCAGGGACTGCCGGCCGAGCGCGTCGGGCTGCTGGACGTGGAGGCTGCCGCGACCTACCTTCGGCGCCTCCCCCAGCCGGTGGAGGTCGAAGCCACCACCGCGTTCGTATCCACCCGACGCTGAGCCGCCGATGCGCGTATTCGTCAACGCCGTAGCGCTGGATCTGGAGAAGGGCGCGGACGTGCGCGGGGCGGTCGCCGCGTTGGACGGGGCGCTCGCGGGACGGCTGGAGTCGGGTTCCGCCTTCGTGACCGACGCGCGGGGGATCGAGGTTCCGCTCGATGCGGGGCTGGTCGAGGGTGCGATCCTGCGGGTGGTCGTCAGCGCCCGCCGCGCGGCCGGGGAGACCGATGCTGACGCTTGAGCTGCTCGGCCGGCTGCCGAAGGCGGAGCTGCACACCCACCTCGATGCGGCCCTCCGTCCCGAAACCATGATCGAGCTGGCGCGGGACACCGGATTCGACCTGCCGGCCCGCGAGCCCGAGGCCCTGCGCCGCTTCATGCGGGTGGATGATGCCGGCAACCTCGAGGACTATCTCAGCCGCTTCGAATACACCATTCCGCTGCTCCAGAGCGCCGAAGCGATCGAGCGGGTCTCCTACGAGATGGTGGAAGACGCGGCGCGGGACGGGATCCGGTATCTCGAGGTGCGCTACTGCCCCTGGCTGAGCCGCCGCCAGGGACTGTCCCTGGAGCGCGCCCTCGAGGCCGAGCTGGCCGGCCTGTCCCAGGGCGAGCGGGACTTCGGGGTGACGACCCGGGTCATCAACTGCGCGCTCCGGCACTACGATCCGGCGGTCTCGTTGGAGATCGCACGGCTCTCGGTCGCCTATCGCGACCGGGGTGTGGTCGCGTTCGACCTGGCCGGCGGCGAGGCGGGGCGTCCGGCGGCGGCCCATCGCGCCGCCTTCGACCTCGCCGCCGAAGGTCGGCTCGGCATCACGGTGCACGCGGGCGAAGCCGCGGGCGCGGAGTCCATCGCCGACGCGGTGGATCACTGCCACGCCGAGCGGATCGGCCACGGCACCCGGCTCCATGAGAGTCCCGAGCTGCTGCGCTACGTGCGCGACCGGCGGATTCTCCTCGAGATCAACATCACCAGCAACGTGCAGACTCGCGCCGTCCCCGACGCGGCGGCGCACCCGGTGCGGCAGTACTTCGACCAGGACGTGGCCGTGACGCTCTGCACCGACGGCTGGCTGATGTGCGGCGTCTCGCTCAGCGACGAGTATTGGCTGGCTCACACGGTGCTCGGCTTCACCCGCGAGGAGATCGACCAGATGATCCTCAATGCCTTTGCCGGAGCGTTCCTCCCCTGGCCGGAGCGGCAGGACCTGACCGCGCGGGTGCGCCGTGAGCTGGAGGCGACCCGGTGACCGCCCGAAGAGCGCTCCTCGCGCTGGTGCTCTTCGCGCTGGCGGTCGCGGGAGCATGGCTGGTGCCGGGCATGGCCGGCCGTGGGCTGGGCGCGCTGGTGGCCCAGCAGGACACCGGACCGCAGGCCGACACCGCGGCCGCGGTGGTCCCTCCGGCTCGCCCGGTTCCCGCCCCGGTGACGCTGGGCGACCGGTTGATCGGCCTGATCGGGCTGGCGACGTTCATCGGCATCGGCTTCGCCCTCTCGCACAACCGCCGGAGGATCCGCTGGCAGGTGGTCGGCTGGGGCCTCGCGCTCCAGGTGGCCTTCGCGATCTTCGTCCTCCGCGTCCCGGCGGGCCAGGCGCTCTTCCGCCGCCTGGGCGACTTCGTGGCCACGGTGCTGCACTACAGCTATGTGGGGTCGGAGTTCGTGTTCGGCGAGCTGGGGAAACCGAACTCGAGCATCGGGGTGGTCTTCGCCTTCCAGATCCTGCCGGCCATCATCTACGTCTCCGCGCTCTTCGCGATCATGTACTACCTCGGCATCATGCAGCTGATCGTCCGCGCCTGCGCGCTGGTGATGAGCCGGGTGATGGGAGCGAGCGGAGCGGAGAGCCTGAACGTGGCGGCCTCGATCTTCATGGGCCAGACCGAGGCGCCGCTCACCATCCGGCCGTTCCTGCCCCGCATGACCCGCTCCGAGCTGATGACCGTGATGACCTCGGGGATGGCCCACATCTCCGGCTCGATCATGGCCGCCTACATCGCGTTCGGCGTGGAAGCCCGGCACCTGCTGACCGCGGTCATCATGACCGCGCCCGGGACGATCATGATGGCGAAGCTGTTCGAGCCGGAGACCGAGACGCCGGAGACCTACGGCAACGTCAAGCTCGCCATCCCCCGCACCGACGTGAACGTGGTGGATGCCGCGGCCCGCGGGACCAGCGAAGGGCTCCACCTGATGCTCAACGTGATCGCGATGCTGGTGTCGTTCATCGCGCTCGTGGCGCTGTTGAACGGCGGATTCGGGCTGATCCACTCCTGGCTGCCCTGGTTCCCGCAGGACCTGCAGACCGTGCTGGGCTGGATCTTCATGCCGGTGGCGTTCGTGATGGGCGTGCCCTGGCACGACAGCGGGGCCATCGGCAGCCTGCTCGGCACCCGGATGGTGCTGAACGAATTCATCGCCTTCAAAGATCTGGGAACGATGCGGGACGCGCTCGACCCCCGCTCCTTCACCATCGCTTCGTTCGCACTGGCCGGGTTCGCCAACTTCAGCTCGGTCGGCATCCAGCTCGGCGGCATCGGTGCGCTGGCGCCGGAGCGCAAAGGCGATCTCGCGCGCCTGGGCTTCCGCGCCATGCTCGCGGGCACGCTGGCCAATTTTCTCTCCGCGACGATCGCCGGCCTTCTCCTGTGAGCGGAGCCTCCGGGCCGGCCGCGCGGGTCGAGGCGACCGCCCGCTCCATCCAGGACCGCATCGGCGCGGTGCCCGATGTCGCCATCGTGCTGGGCAGCGGCCTGGGCAAGCTCGCCTCGAGGCTGGAGAATCCGCGGCGGGCGCCCTACTCGGCGATCGACGGCTTCCCGACTACCACCGTGGTGGGGCATCAGGGCGAGCTGGTGGCGGGCAAGCTCGGCGGAAGAGAGGTGCTGGTGCAGAGCGGCCGCTTCCACCTCTACGAAGGCCACGAGCCCGAGACGGTGGCGCTCCCGGTGCGCGCGATGGCCGCGCTGGGCATGCGGACGCTGATCCTCACCAACGCGGCCGGCGGCGTTCGCCGCACCTTCTCTCGCGGCGCGCTGATGATGATCGCGGACCACCTGAACCTCACGTTCCGCAATCCGCTGATCGGAGCGCTCCTCCCCGGTGAGGAGCGCTTTCCCGACATGTCCGACCCCTACGACCCGAAGCTGCGCACTCTGGCCCGCGAAGTGGCCCGGGAGCGGAGGATCGCGCTGGAGGAAGGCGTGTATCTCCAGCTCCTCGGTCCCACCTACGAGACGCCCGCCGAGGTCCGGATGGCCGAGCGGCTCGGCGCGGACGCGGTGGGGATGTCCACCGCGGTGGAGGTGATCGCGGCCCGAGCACGGGGGGTGCGGTGCCTCGCGTTCTCCACCATCACCAACCCCGCGGCGGGGATCACCGGCGAGCGCCTGTCGCACACTGAAGTGATGGAAGTGGCGGCGCGGGTGTCGGGGGACTTGGAGCGGCTGGTCGAGGGAGTGGTGGCGGGGCTACGCTGACGGCGCCGGCACGGTGTGATTCAGCGGTCCATGGCCCGCGCCGAGTCCCGGCGCGGCGGCGATGGCACGGTGGACGAAGTCGAGCGCATCCTCCACCGCCTGGTCCAGACCGCGGCCGAGCGCTAGGCCGGCGGTGATGGCGGCGGACAGCGTGCAGCCGGTGCCGTGGGTGGATCCGGTCTCGATCCTTGGCCGGCGATATGCCTGGCTCCCCGAGGGCGTCACCAGCAGATCGGTGATCTCGTCACCCGCGAGATGACCCCCCTTTACCAGCGCCGCGCCGGCGCCGAATCGGAGCAGGGTCTCGCCCGCCTCGAGCATCGAGGCCTCGTCGTGCACCGCGCGTCCGGTGAGGATGGCGGCCTCGTCGAGATTGGGCGTCACCAGCGCGGCGAGCGGCAACAGGCTCTCGCGCACGACGTCCTCCGCCTCCGGCGTGAGGAGCCGGTCCCCCGAGGTGGAGACCATCACCGGATCCACCACCAGCGGCGCCCAGCCGTGATCACGGATCGCCTTGCCCACCAGGCGCACCAGTGAGGCCTCGGCGAGCATGCCGGTCTTGAGGGCGGCGGGCGGCAGGTCCTCGGCGAGCGCGTCGAGCTGGGCCGACACCATCGCCTCGGACACGGTCTCCACCGCCCGCACGCCGCGGGTGTTCTGCGCGGTGAGGGCGACGATGACCGAGGTGCCGAAGACGCCGAACTGGTGGAAAGTCTTCAGATCGGCCTGGATGCCGGCGCCACCGCCGGAGTCCGAGCCGGCGATCGTGAGCGCGATCTTCATCGGGCAGGGAAGTCCATGACGAGCCCTCTCAGGACGATGATCCGCGACCTGCACCGGCGCCGGGGCCGCGAGCGCCGGGGTCTGGCCCTCGCGGAAGGCGTGCGGCTGGTCGAGGAAGCGCTCGGCGCCGGGCTCGCAGTGCGGGGGGCGGCCATCTCTCCGGCGCTGGAAGCTACCACCCGGGGCAGGGCCCTCAAGGGCGCGCTGGAGCGGCAGGGCGTGCGGGTCGAGCCGGTGAGTGAGGACGAGCTGGAGAAGCTGGCCGACACCGAGCATCCCCAGGGGGTCGTGGCCGTGGTCGAGCCCCGCACCTGGAGGCTCGATGACCTCGCCGCGAAGGCCGGCGTCCCCGTGCTCGTGCTCGACGGCGTGCAGGATCCCGGGAATGTCGGCACCATGCTCCGCTCGGCGCTGGGCCTCGGCGCCGCCGGCGTGGTCGCGCTCAAGGGCACGGCCGAGCTGACCAACCCGAAGGTGCTGCGCGGCAGCATGGGCGCGCTCTTCCGGCTGCCCGCCGTTGCGACCGACGCCGAGTCCTATCTTTCGTGGGCGGCGGGCCGAGGGATCGAGACCTGGGTCGCCGCGGCGGACGGCGCGATCGTCGAACCGGGATCGGTGCGCGACCATCGGGCCGCGATCGGGCTGGTCGTGGGGAACGAGGGCGCCGGGGTCGGCCCCGCCCTCGAGGCGGCCGCGAGCCGCCGGGTCGCCATCCGTCTCGCTCCGGGGGCGGAGTCGCTCAACGTGGCCGTCGCCGCGGCCATCCTGCTTCGTGAGGTTGCGCGTGCCGATTGAAGGACTCCCGGATGTGTTCGTCCTGGCTTACGTCGCCCTCCTCGGCGCCGTCATCGGCAGCTTTCTCAACGTCTGCATCCTGCGCTGGGGAGCGGAGCCGAAGCAGTCGGTGATGCGCCCGCCGTCGCGCTGCCCCAATTGCGGCCGCGCGATCCGCTGGTACGAGAACATCCCGATCGCGTCGTGGATCTGGCTGCGGGCCAGATGCGCCGGCTGCGGCACCAGGATCTCCGCGCTGTACCCCGCGGTGGAGGCGGCGACGGCGCTTCTCTGGGCGGGATCGGTCGTCCTGCTCGGTCCCAACGTCGCGGCGCTCGAGCTGGCGATCGCCTCGACCCTCCTGTTGGGCATCGCGGTGAGCGACGCCCGGGCGTACATCATCCCGCACGAGTTCTCCATCGGGGGCACCGCGATCGCGCTCGCCTTTGCCGCCTTCCCGACACCGGGCGGCGTCGGGGACGCGATCCTGGGCGCGCTGTTCGGGGCGGGGCTGGTGCTGCTGGTGGGCGAGGTGACCGAGCTGGTGCTGGGGCAGGAGGCCATGGGCGGCGGCGACTGCGCGCTGATGGGCATGGTGGGCGCCTTCTTCGGATGGGAGGCGATCTGGCCGGTGCTCGCGCTCGGAGCCTTCGTCGGGCTGCTCTTTCACCTGCCGGTCGCGCTGCGGCGCGGCAGCCGGACGGAAACCGCTCCGGTCCCCGATCCGGTCCCCGAACCCATGCCCGCGCCGGAGCTGGATCCGCTCGCCGCCGGCGTACCGCCTGCCGCGGAGAATCCGCCGACCATAGAGAGTCCGCCGCTCGCCGAGGGTCCGCCGGCGGTCCAGAGTCCGGCACACGGGATCCGCTGGGGAAAGCTCTCTCAGCTCCTGGCCGGCGGGCTCGCGCTCGGCGGACTGCTGGGAGTGGCGGCTCGGGCGGGGGTGCTCCCCTGGATGCTCCGCGGCTTCTTCTTCGCCACGCTCGGCGCCGGCGCCGCGTACTACGTCTCGTTCCTGCCGCTGAGCCGGCTGGTGCACGGCAAGGCGCTCCAGATCTGGGGCTTGCTGGGGGCCGCGGTCGGGATCGCGATCGGCACGGCGAACCTGGTCGGCGTCCTCGTGGCCGTCGCGGTCGCCGCCGGCGCCTGGACCTGGGCTTCCCGGCAGTCGGTGGCGTCGTCGCCGGAGAGCACGGACGACTTGAGCGCCCAGGGCTATCTCCCGTTCGGCATCGGTCTCAGCATCGCGGCCGTGATCCTGGCCTATTCCGGAGGGTTTGAGACAGTGCGAGAGATGTTCGCGGAGATCGCGATGGGGCTGGGCCTGTGATCGCCCACTGGAGACTGGCGGCCGCCCTCGCCGTTCTGCTCGGCGGTTGCCGGGGCGAGGCGCGCTCCTCACAGCAGACCGCCGCCGACCACGACCTTGCGCTGCTGGTGGACAGCCTCCGCGGTCCGGTGGAGCAGGCCGTGGGCCTTCGGTTCACCAAACCTCCGCGGTCGGCGATGCGGAGCCGGGAGCAGGTGCGCGACTACCTGGTCCGCAAGCTGGACGAAGAGCTGCCGCCGGACCGCCTGCGCGGGCTGGAGACGACCTACCGCCTCTTCGGGCTGCTGCCCGACACGCTGCAGCTCAGGCCGCTGCTCCTCGACCTCTACACCGAGCAGGTCGCGGGCTTCTACGATCCCGATTCGGCGACGCTCTTCGGGGTGCGGGGCGCGGACCGGACCCAGCTGCGCCTGGTGCTGGCTCACGAGCTCATCCATGCGCTCCAGGGCCAGCACCTGCCGCTGGACTCGATCCTCGACGCGCGCGCCAACAACGACCGGCTCTCGGCCGCGCAGGCGGTGCTGGAGGGCCAGGCCACGCTGGCCTCGCTCGACGTGCTCGCTCCCGGCCAGCACATCGCGCAGAATCCCCAGTTCTGGGAGCTGTATCGCGAGCAGGTGCGGGCGCAGCAGTCGTCCATGCCGGTCTTCCGCCGCGCGCCGCTGGTGCTCCGCGAGTCGCTCATCTTCCCTTACCTCCAGGGCGCCGAGTTCATGCACTGGTGGCAGGCGGAGAAACAGGAGGGCCAGCCGTACGGCGCCCGGATGCCGGTCTCGACCGAGCAGATCCTCCACCCCGCCCGCTACGGTCGAGGGGACGAACCGGTCGGGTTCGGCTTCGCCGCGGATTCGGGCGTGGTCTATGAGGACGTGCTGGGCGAGAACGAGATCCGCGTGGTGCTCGCCGCGCTCGCCGGCTCGGACGAGGTTCAGACCGTGGTGCCGATCGGCTGGGGCGGCGACCGCTACCGGCTCTACCGGACGCCGCGGGGCGAAGCGCTGGTCTGGTACGTGGTCTGGGACGACGCGCGGTCGGGCGACCGGTTCATGCGCAGCGCGGCCGGGCTGCGCAAGACGTCACGGCCGGGGTATCGCGCGTCGCTCGACTCGCTCCGGATCGGCGGGAGGGCGGCTACGAGATTCGTGTTGGCGCCGGAGGGGTGGGATCGATGGGCGGGGCTGCCGGAGGTTCGTGAGGGGCGATAAGCCGGCAAGGGGACCATCCCCGCCCTGCTTCGCGTATCAGTGTCCCCCGTACCCCGCCAGCCGTGACACCGTGTAGAGGATCAGCCCTACCAATCCACCGACCAGCGTCCCGTTGATCCGCACGAACTGGAGGTCGCGGCCAACCGCGAGCTCCAGCCGCTGCGAGGTCTCCTGCGGATCCCAGTTGCTCACCGTCTGCTCGATGAGCCGCCCCACCTCGTGGCGATGCTGCTCGACCACTCGGAGGACGGCATCCACGATCCAGCCGTCCAGCTTCGCGAGCAGGGTCTCGTCGTCGAGCGCGCCGCCCGCCAGCGCGACCAGTCCCCGCTCCAGCGCGCCGGGCGGCGCGTCCCCGTCGGGGGCGGCCTGGCTGTCGAGGACCCGCTTGACCTCGTCCCAGAGCGAGGCGCTCATGCTCCGGCTGGTGGGGTTGTCGAACAGCTGCTGCTTCACCGCGTCGGCCCGCGCGATCACCTCGGGCGATTCCTGAAGCCGGACGATCCAGTCGGTGAGCAGGTCGTCGAACTGCCGCCGGAGCGGGTGCCCCGGATCGGCCGCGACCTCGATCAGCGTGTGCTGGATGCCGGCGACGACCTTGGCGTGGACTTTCTCATCCACGAATCCCGGCACCCACCAGGGGCTCTCGGTGTGGATCCGGTGGCGGATGAACTCCTCGTTCTCCACGATGAGCTTCGCGAGGCCGTTGATCACCCGGTCGAGCAGCTGCTGGTGGCGGTCGTTCGCGGTGAGCAGCACCAGTCCTTTCGCCAGCATCGGCGCGATCGGCCGCTGCCGGAGCGGCTCGATCACGCTGCGCTCCAGGAGTGCGTGCACGTCCTCGTCCTTCACCACGTCGGTCGCGCTCCGGAACGCGGAGGCGGCGTGGCTGGCCACCAACCTGGCATTTTCGGGACGCCGGAGCCACTCCGCCACCCGGCGGCTGGGCTGGATCGCCAGCAGCCGCGGTCCCAGCACGTCGGGCGAGAGGAAGTTGTGCTGGACGAAGTTGCCGAGGGTCCGCCCGATCCGGTCCTTGCGGTTGGGGATGATCGCGGTGTGGGGGATCGGGATGTTGAGCGGATGGCGGAAGAGCGCGGTGATGGCAAACCAGTCGGCCAGCCCGCCCACCATCGCGGCTTCCGCCGTGGCTCGGACGTAGCCGAGCCAGGGGTATCGCGGCTCGAGCAGGAGCGTCACCAGGAAGACGCCGCTCATCACGACGAGCAACCCCGTCGCCCGCCGCTTCATCCGGTCCAGCATGAGCTGCTTCGCCTCGGCGTCCGCGACCTGAGGGATCGCGGCCGTGCGGACAACGGGAGTGGACATGGGGGGAATAGTAGGCGGGGCAGCTGGGCGGCGGGGCAGCGGGGCAGTCGGCCCGGGAGAGGGGGGAGAGTAGCAGCTGGATGGTCCCAAACCGCCCCGCGGCCCCGCCGCCCCGCTGCCCCGCCTACCGCCACTTCCCTTAACCCCGTAACCCTGCTAACCTTCAGGGCTTATGTTCGACGAGCTCTCCGGAAAACTGACCGCCACACTCCGCGCCCTCGCGGGGCGCGGCGTGCTGACGGAAGACGCCGTCAAAGAGGGGCTCCGGGAGATCCGGCGCATCCTCCTCGAAGCCGACGTGAGCTTCGATCTCACTCGCGATTTCCTCGAGCGGGTGCAGGCCAGGGCGATCGGTGCGAACGCGCTGGCCGACGTGCGGCCGGGGCATCAGCTGGTCAAGATCGTCTATGACGAGCTGGTCGTGTTGCTGGGCGAGAAGCAGGCGCCGATCGCCCACGCCACGGTGCCGCCCACGATCATCCTGCTGGTCGGGCTTCAGGGTTCCGGCAAGACGACGACGGCGGGCAAGCTCGCCAGGCGGCTCAAGACGGAACAGAAGGCGCCGTTCCTGGTGGCCGCCGACGTCTATCGCCCGGCCGCGATCGAGCAGCTGAAGACGCTGGGCAAGCAGATCGATGTCGGCGTGCACGGCGATACCGGCTCGACCGACGTGGTGAAGATCGTGCGGGACGGCATCGCGGCCGCGGGCAAGGCCCGGGCCCGCACGGTCCTGGTGGACACCGCGGGCCGGTTGCAGATCGACGAGGAGATGATGCGCGAGCTGTCGCGGCTCAAGGCCGCGATCGCCCCGCACGAGATCCTGCTCGTCGCCGACGGGATGACCGGCCAGGACGCGGTCCGGATCGCCAAGGGCTTCCACGACACCCTCGGCATCACCGGCGTGATCCTGACCAAGATGGACGGCGACGCCCGCGGTGGCGCGGCGCTCTCGATCTACGGGGTGACCCACGCGCCGATCAAGTACATCGGCGTCGGCGAGAAGCTCGACGCGCTGGAGCCGTTCCATCCCGACCGGCTGGCCGGGCGGATCCTCCAGCAGGGCGACATCCTCTCGCTGGTCGAGAAGGCGCAGGGCGCGGTCGACGAGAAGGAAGCCGAGCGGCTGGCGAAGAAGGTCACCTCGAAGAAGGGGCTCGACCTCGAGGACTTCCTCGGCGCCATGCGGCAGATGCAGAAGATGGGGCCGCTCAAGAACGTGCTGGGACTGTTGCCGGGCATCAACCCGGCGATGCTCCAGGCCGCGAAGGTCGATGACAAGAAGATGAAGCAGGTCGAGGCGATCGTGCTCTCGATGACCCCGAAGGAGCGCACCAACCCCGACATCATCACCGGGCAGCGCCGGCTTCGGATCGCCAAAGGCTCGGGCCGGTCGGTGCAGGAAGTGAACACGCTGCTCGCGCAGTTCAAGCAGATGCAGAAGGTCATGAAGACGGTGGGGAAGACCGGGGGCATTGGCGGACTCAAGCTCCCGTTTGGCCGCGGCCCTTTCCCCGGGTAACCCCGCACACACAGGGATGGACATGGCAACACGAATTCGCCTGCGTCGCGTCGGACGGAAGAAGCTGCCGCTCTACCGCATCGTCGTGGCCGATCAGGAGGCGCCGCGCGACGGCCGCTTCATCGAAGTGATCGGCACCTACAATCCGAAGGGCGCAGACCGCCGCCGACAAGATCCAGGTGGACGCCGAGAAGGCGCGCACCTGGATCTCGAAGGGCGCCACTCCCTCGGACACGGTGCAGTCGCTGCTCAAGCAGGCCGGAGTCTTCAAGCCGACCTCGGTGTGATGGCCGCCGCCCGCCACCTGGTGGTGGGCAGGCTGCGGAAACCGCACGGTCTCAAGGGCGACGTGACGCTGTTTCCGCTCACCGATGATCCAGGGACGGTGTTCTCACCCGGTCGGTCGGTGTGGCTGCTCGGGCTGGACGGCGAGACCGTGGCCGGTCCGGTCACGATCGAGCGCAGTCGGTCGTATCACCGGGAGTGGCTGGTGAAGTTCACCGGCGCCGAGAGCAGGGACGCGCTGGCCCCATGGCGGGGACTCTTCCTCGCGGTCCCCGCCGAGGAGCTGCCGCCGCCCCAGGGCGACGAGGTCTATCTCCACGAGCTGGAGGGCTTCTCGGTCCGGCTTCCCGACGAGACGCCGCTCGGCCTGGTGAGCGCGGTCTATGAGCTGCCGGCCGGGCTCATGATCGAGGTGCAGGGCCCCAAGCGGGAGTTCCTGCTGCCGTACAAGAAGGAGTTCGTGCGCCAGGTGGATCGGGAAGGACGGCGGCTGCTGGTGACACCGCCCGAGGGGCTGATCGAGGAGTGACGGTGCTGACGATCGATGTCGTCACGCTCTTCCCCGAAGTCATCGCCCCTTTCGTGGCGGCGAGCATCCCGGGACGGGCTGCGGCGGCGGGACTGGTCCGGTACAACCTGGTTCAGCTGCGGGACTTCACCCACGACCGCCACCAGACGGTCGACGACTACGCCTACGGCGGCGGCGCGGGGATGGTGCTCAAGCCCGAGCCGTTCTTCGAGGCGGTCGAGAGTCTCAAGCCCAGCGGACCGGTGGTGCTGCTCTCGGCGAGGGGACGGCGGTTCGGGCACGACGACGCGGTTCGGTTCTCGGTGGGCGAGCGGCTGACGCTGCTCTGCGGCCACTACAAGGACGTGGACCAGCGAGTGGCCGACGGACTCGCCAGCGAAGAGCTGTCGGTCGGCGACTTCGTGCTCTCCGGCGGCGAGGCCGCGGCCCTCTGTGTGCTGGACGCGGTGGTGCGGCTGCTCCCCGGCGCGATGGGCGACCACGAGTCGGCCAGCTCGGACTCGCACTACGAGGGGCTGCTGAGCCCGGCGAGCTACACCCGGCCGGCGGAGTATCGCGGGCTCGCGGTGCCCGAAGTGCTGCTCTCCGGCGACCACGCGCGGATCGCGGCGTGGCGGCAGGCGGAGGCGGAGCGGCTGACCCGGGAGCGGCGGCCGGAGCTGTGGGAGCGGCACGAGAAGGGGTGACGGCCGAGGAAGCGCAGCGGCTGGCGTTTGGCAGAGTGGCATACCAAGTTCAAGGCGCACATCGTCTAGGCGCACATCGCGCGGAGGTTCGACCATGGAACGGTTGGCAGAGGTGGCCCGTGAGGGCTTGCGCACGGACATTCCTCCATTCGACCCAGGTGACACCGTCCGCGTCATGGTGCGGGTACGCGAGGGCGACAAGGAGCGGCTCCAGGCGTTCGAGGGCGTGGTGATCGCCCGCCGGGGCGGCGGCATCAGCGAGACGTTCACCGTGCGGAAGATCTCCGCCGGCGTCGGCGTCGAGCGGCTCTTCCCGGTGCACAGTCCCACCATCTCGGCCGTCGAGGTGGTCCGCCGCGGCCGGGTGCGGCGCGCCAAGCTGTACTACCTGCGCGCGCTCAGCGGCAAGGCGGCCAGGATCCGGGAGAAGCGCGAGGGCTGATCGATGGCCCTGCGCCCCTCGCTGAAGCGGGAGCGGGCGGCTTGGGCCGACGCGCGGTTGCTCGTCGGCGTCGATGAAGCGGGCCGCGGCCCACTGGCTGGTCCAGTGGTCGCCGCGGCCGTCGTGTTTCCATCCGGCTGCACCGCGGTCCGCGGGCTCAGGGACAGCAAGATCCTCCCGGAGCGGGTGCGGCTCCGGCTCGCGCTCAAGATCCGGCAGCGCGCCCTTGCCTTCGCGGTCGGCGCGGCGTCGTCCCGGGAGATCGACCGTCTCAACATCCGGGTCGCCACCGCGCTCGCCATGCACCGCGCGATCGCCCGGCTGATGGCCCGGACTCCGATCGGGGTGGGCACGTCTCACCGGATCCTGATCGACGGCCTGCCGCTTCCGGAGATCGGATTCGAGCACGAGGCCCTGGTCGATGGCGACGCCCGGTGCCATTCCATCGCCGCCGCCGCCATCCTGGCCAAGACCGTGCGCGACCGGCTGATGCACCAGCTCGCCCCGCGCCACCCGGGCTACGGCTGGGCCACCAACGTCGGTTACGGCACGGAGGAGCACCAGGAGGGCATCCAGCTCCACGGCCCCACCCGCCACCACCGTCTCACCTTCGCGCCGCTCGCCCAGCTTACGCTATTTGCGTAGCTCGGCCGATTCCTTACTGCGAACCACGGAGCCACGGAGGCCACGGAGGGCGGCACGGAGAAACACAAAGGTTGTTGTTCTCCGTGGCTGTTTCCGTGTCCTCTGTGGCTCCGTGGTTCGCAGTTTGACACCTGCTAACCGGATCCGGATGTGCGCCCACTAGCAACTCTCACTGCACTGCTCGCCCTGGTAAGCCAGGCGGCCCCCGGCCAATCCAACATCGAGCGCGTCGTCAACGGCAGCTACACCCCGTCGCACGATTACGACCTGATCCACCAGCGCATCGAGGTGAAGCGCTTCGACTGGGATTCGACCTCCTTCGACGGACGCGTCACCATTACCGTCGTTGCCCGCCGGCCTGGCCTCGACAGCGTGATCCTCGACATGGAGCGGCGGCTGGAGGTGCGGAGCGTGACCCGCCGGTCGGGCGACCTGGCGTATCAGCGGCCCGGCGACTCGATCGTGGTCCGGCTGTCCAGGCCGGTGGCCTTCGGCGATACCGCACGATTCACCATCGACTATCACGCCCGCATCACCCAGGGTCGCGGGCTCTACTTCTTCAAGGACGAGCCCGGGCGGCCCCATCGTCCCCAGCAGGTCTATAGCGGTGGCGGGACCGACGGGAATCCGCGCTGGATCCCGACCTACGGCGCGCCCAACGACAAGGCGACCTGGGAGCTGATCGCCACCGTTCCCTCGAGGCTCACCGTGATCTCCAACGGCAGGCTGGTGAGCGACCGGCCGACGGCCGGGGGGCAGCGGACCACGCATTGGCGGCAGGAGAAGCCGGCCTCGACGTACCTCATCTCGCTGGTGGCCGCGCCGCTGGTGAAGCTGCGGGACCGTTGGCGCGATGTCCCGCTGGAGTACTACGTCTATCCCGAGGACAGTGCGTTGGCGCGGCCGCTCTTCGGCCTCACGCCCGACGTGATGGAGACGTTCACCCGGCTGACCGGCGTGCCCTATCCCTGGGGTCGGTACGCCCAGGTCACCGCGGCCGACTTCATCGGCGGGATGGAGAACGTGGGCGCGACGACGCTGGTCGATTGGCTGCCGGGGCCGCGCGACTACGCCGACCGGCCCTGGTACCATCACACGCTCATCGCTCACGAGCTGGCGCACCAGTGGTTCGGCAACCTGGTGACCGCGGAGAACTGGGCCAACTACTGGCTGCATGAAGGCATCGCGCAGTTCATGCCCGGGCAGTACTGGGGCGTGAAGCAGGGCCGCCACGCCGAGGAGGATTTTTACCTCGACGAGTACCGGCAGTACCTCGCGCGCGACAAGCGGCGCCGCACCCCGCTCGCGTCGTACAACTCCAGCGTGGTCTACCCCAAAGGCGCCCTGGTGCTGGAGATGCTGAAACAGCAACTGGGGCCCCAGCGCTTCTGGGCCTCCATCAATCGCTACCTCACCCGGCACCAGTACGGCACCGCCACCAGCGACGACCTCCGGCAGGCGGTCCTCGACGCCACGGGCGAGAGTCTCCCCTGGTTCTGGTCCCAGTGGATCTATCAGGCGGGACATCCCGAATTCCAGGTCACGGCGGCCTACGACTCCGCCGCCGCGGCCCTCACGCTGACGGTGCGGCAGACTCAGCGCGACAGCGCGCCAGCCGTGTTCCGCAGCCCGGTCGCGATCCGGGTCGGGACCGGCAAGGAGGACGTGGTCGCGCGCGTGGTCATCGACCGGCGGGAGCAGACGATCAGGATCGACGGCGTCCGCGAGGCGCCCTCCATGGTCGCGTTCGACGACGAGAACGCCGTGCTCAAGACCCTGTCCTTTCACCAGCCGACGCCGTGGCTGGCGAACCTGTTGCACCGCCATCCGAACCTGTGGAACCGGAGCTGGGCGACGACCCAGCTCGCCTCCCGTACCGGAGACCCGCTGGCGGCCGCCGCGCTGGCTCACGCGGTCACCGCCGCCGACTACGATCTCACCCGGGCGGAGGCCGCGACGGCGCTCGGCCGGTTCGCCGCTGAGCAGGCGCGGTCGGCGCTCCAGGCAGCGCTGGCCGACACCTCGGCCCGAGTGCGGAAGGCGGCGGTGGAGGCGCTGGGGCGGGTCGGGGGCGACGGCGTGGCGGAGCTGGTGCGGGCGAGATGGTCGGGCGACCGCAGCGATCAGGTGCGGGCCGCTGCGCTGACCGCGCTGGTGCGCCTCGCGCCCGAGTCATCGCGCGACGCGGTCGCCGCCGGACTGCGGGCCAGGTCTTACCGGGAGGTGATCCAGAACGCCGCGATCGCCGCCGCGGTTCAGCGGCCCGACAGCGGATTGGTCGCCGAGCTGGAGGCGATCGCGGCGGAGCAGCCGCTGCCGGCGGTGGCGCTCGCCGCGTTGGCGGCCCGCGGCGACGCTGCCGCGAGGGCTGCGCTCGAGCGCTTGCTGGCCGACCGGCGGGGGTGGGTTCGGGAATGGGCTCGCGACGCGGCCGGTCAGGGCCCCGAGGGATGAAGCAGGAGGAGCTTCTGGATCGCCCGCATCCGCCCCGCGAAATCCAGCGGCGTCAGGTCGTAGATCTCGTCACCGCTCCCCGTGAGCGCGCTCATCGCGCCCCCGTCGCCCAGGCTCATCTCGGTCTTCCGGATCAGCCGTAGCTCCGTGATCCGCTCGACCGGCACCCGGACGGTCGAGTCCGATTGCTGCACCACCAGCGAGTCCCCGTCGAGCCGGACCAACCTCACGTCCCACACGTACTGATCCTGGTCGAGCGTGACCTGCCACCGGTCACTCTCCTGCGCCGCGAGTCCGGGAGCCGCGGCGAGGAACAGCGTGAGTGCGGCGATCCTGACGTGCTTCATGTGGGAAACTTATGCCAAAGGCCGCCCAGGGCACACTGCGGCCGTGGTGGACCTCACCGAAACGCCCGGCGAAATGACATAGGCACAGCCGCAACGTGACCCCTGCCGCTGCCTGCACCCCTCTAGTGGGCCAGATTCGCTCACCACACCGACTGGGAGGCTTTTTGCCTGAAAAGGACAGCGCGAGTGAGCGGAGGCTGGTGCTGCTGGTCGACAACGACGACGAATCGCGGCGCCACGCCCGGCATGTTCTGGAGCAACGAGGCATGGACGTCATCCAGGCGTCGAACGGTCTCGCCGCTCTGGAGCTGATTCAGCGCCTGTCGCGCAGCTTCCGGCTGGTGATCACCGAGCTCGACCTGCCGGGCCTCCCCGGGCCGGTCCTCATCGAGGCGCTGCGGCTGTTCCGGCCCGACCTCCCGGTGCTATGCCTGTCGAACACTCGCCTGGTGGCCGGGGTGGAGATTGCCGGCTGCCTCGGCAAGCCGCTTCAGACGGACGAGCTCTCCACCGCGCTGGAGGAGCGCGCGAAAGGCTGGGAGCCGCAGACCCTGTTCGGATTGTCGGAAGGAGCTACCGCCCGGGCGCAGGCGAGATTCGCGGCCTCGGGCGACTTGGTGGAAGCGGCGATGGAGCTCGGACGGGGACTGCGGGGGCAGACCTGACCGGGATCAGGGCTCGCGACGCCGGGCCTCGCTCTCGTGCTTGCCGTTGGGTTTCCCGGGCTTGATGGCGCGCTGGACAGCGCCGAGCAGCTCGTCGCGGGTGAAGGGCTTGGCTAGAAACTGCACTTGGAGGTCCTTGAGGCCTTCGCGGGCGAGCACTTCGGCCGGGTAGGCCGACATGAAGAGGATCTGGGGGTCCGACCACCGTTCCCGGATCATCCGCACCAGATCGATGCCGTTCACCTCAGGCATCACCACATCGACGATCACCAGGTCGAGATGCCCGTGCAGCATCTCCATCACTTCCAGTGCCTCGACCGCGCCGGCGGCTTCGAAGACGCGGTAGCCGGCCTCCGAGAGAATGCGGAAGGAGAGGCGCCGGACGACGCCGGCATCATCGACGACCAGGATCGTGTGGATGAGCGGGATTTCGGGGGAGGATGGATTATATGTCATCGACGGTCATTCGTGAGTTGGTTGTGGTCCCGGATTGGTAGCCTCTACGGACGGGGAGGGCAGTGACGGGCGTCACACGGTCCTCCTCCCGCCGGCCGCACTCAGCGGGCGGACAGGAATGATAAGGACCTGCGGGGCATTCTGTGTGTGTCGGGGCCCCCCTCGCAGTGGTGCTTGTGGAAGCGATGCGGGGAGAGGATTTTACGGGCACCGGGGGGCGTAGCTCAGTTGGTAGAGCAAGGGACTTTTAATCCCTAGGTCGTGGGTTCGAGTCCCACCGCCCTCACTCTCTCCTAAGGCTATCCATAAGTTGGAGTTGCACGCTAACCATTCCCTCGCGTCCAATCTAAGCTCAACTAAAATGTGTGCATTTTGTGTGCAGGTGCGATCGCACGAGCGTAAACGGGGCGCAGGTGAAGACCCGAATGGACTTTGATTTAACTGACCTAAGGAACTGTCAACCGTGTCCTTACACCGGCACATGGGCGCAAGGCGACCCAATAGAATCACGCAGAGGTTTTCTAGGCTCCGCTGACTCAAATCCCGACCTCGCGAACGACCTACGACGCGAGGCAGAAGTGCTTAGCCGCCGTAGGCCCTTCGGCCTCAACTTCGAGCGTCATATCCCGGAGACGGTGCAATTGCCGAACCGTCGCGTCCGCCGGGGCGACAAGGTCGTATGTCGTGCTCCTTGTGGAGACTCGGAGAAGGACCCCGACCAGCGAACGTGGATCGTCACCGGCTTCGAGGGTTCCGGTGACGACCGCCAGGCGACGCTGATCCCTTCTGGGCCTTCCGAGGAATCAGTGACCACGACGCGGAAAGTTGTGGATCTCGGCGTCGTCGCGGAATTCCGAGACCCGATCTATCCCGGCCTTCGGCCGAGGGGAACCGTCGAATTGGGGGGGAGCGTCCATATCACGTCATTATCAACGGCGAGAACTACCACGTCCTTGAAGCGCTGACGTTCACGTGCCGCGGTTCCGTCGGCTGCATCTATATCGATCCCCCATACAACAGCCGTGACAAGCAGTGGAAATACAATAACGACTATGTCGACTCCGACGACGATTATCGTCACAGCAAGTGGCTCGCAATGATGGAGCGCCGCCTGAAGCTGGCGAAGGACCTCTTGAACCCGGACGAGTCTGCGCTCATCGTGACCATTGATGAGCGGGAGGTCTTACGACTCGGGCTCCTCCTGGAACAGACGTTTCCGGAGGCTCGGATCCAGATGGTCACATCGGTCATTAGCGCAAAGGGTGCTGTGAGGAGAGGTCAGTTCTCACGCGTCGAAGAGCACTTGTTCTTCGTCCTGTTCGGAGAGGCGCGGGTGGCGCCGTGGGTCCACAGCATGCTTACCGGCGCCGACGAGCATCACGAGGAGGACGAATCGCCCGACGAAGCCACGCCTGACGAACACCCTGAGGTCGCGGAAGGGGCGGTGGCCCAGGTTGAATGGCTCGGCCTCAGGAGGAGAGAGCCGTCGAGTATACGCGGCTCACGGCCAAACCAGTTCTTCCCGATCTTCGTGGATGCTGAGACCGGCCATATCCAGTCGATCGGGGACGCCGTCGCGGACGATGTTGATCGCTCCTCAGTCCCCGTATCCGACGGGACGGTCGCACTCTGGCCGCTCCGCCCAGATGGCACGGAGATGCTCTGGGGGCTCACGCCAGAGGCGCTCCGAAAAACTGGCTCCGCGGATTCGTCCGTGTTAATTGGAAGCCAAACAAGAAAACGGGCACCGTCTATTATCTCCCAAGCGGAACCATTGCGAGCATCCGGGCCGGTGAATTGACCATCACGGGGCGCCGGCCCGATGGTTCCATAGAGGGGTTTTATGCGTCCGACGCTGAAGCGACTACCCCGCCCAAGCGTGTTTGGTACATGCGGTCGCACAACGCTGAGACGGGTGGGACGAACATTCTTAGCAGACTCATCCCCAGCCGACGGTTTGAATATCCTAAGTCCCTATATGCCGTCGAGGATACCCTTCGCTTCATCGTGGGTCATAAGCCGCGTACGCGCGCGTCGTCCGCTCGGCACATCCCCGAGGCGATCGTGTTCCTGGCCGAGGTCGAACAACAGTATATCGCTGTCGGGGGATCGCGGGACCGGCGACATTCAGAAATCCCTCCGGCTATAAATGTTCGCCGCCGTCGCAAGTGGAAGGGTGCACCACGCCGCTACGCCTGCGGCTACCAACAGGGCGCCACCCGATGGACTCAGGAGGTTCGCGAGCGCGGCGCCGGTCGGCCCCAGCAACACATCTGCCCCCAGGCCAACCAGTAGAAGTGCACGCATGCCGTCCAGGGGATTGGCCGCCAGGAGCACAAGCAATAACGGTCCCGGCTCGCCATTGCCGATGAACTGGAGGACAGCGATTGCCGCGAAGTCAAAGAGCACCGCGAGCACCACCCATGCCACCAGCGCCATCGCCACCGCGGTGAGGCGACGCCGGGCCTGGACTCCGAGCAGCACGCCAAGTGCGAGTCCGGCAAGTCCTACCAAGGTGCTACCCCCCGCGACCAAGAGGTAGCCGGCGAGGCCGGCCGTGCCCGAACCCACCGCGACGACCAGCCCGGCGAGGCCGAACCCGATGGCGGCCACCAGCACCAGGGTCATGGCGAGCCCGGCAGTGCGGCCCACCAACACGGCACCTCGCGATATCGGCTGGGCCAGCAGCAGCTCAGTGCCGCCGTCTTCCACGCCGAAGGCGTGCGCCCCCATGACCAGGCCCACCAGTGGCAGGAGGTACAGCGCGAGGCTCAACAGCGAGACCGCGGTGCGGGTGAATCCCTGAACCAGGAGCTGTCCGCTGGCGGCAAGTCCCGCGGTCGCGATTGCCAGCGCCAAGAGCGCGAAGATAGTCCCGAACCCCTGGACCAACCGGCTCCCCACCGCACCGCGGTACTCCGCGCCGGCCACTATCATTGCCGACCTGATGCTCATGCCACTCTCACTTCCGGAAAGGGCTCCAGCCCTTCGGCAAGCCGGCGATACACGATTTCCAGGCCCCGGCCACCCACGCAGCCCTCAAGCTCGCCGAGCGTTCCGGCCCCTGTCACTCGCCCAGAGGCGAAGATCGCGATCCGGTCGGCCAGTGCAGTCACCTCGGTGAGGTCATGCGAGGATAGGATCACTGTCGTGCCTTCGGTGGCGATATCGGCAATGAGATCGCGGATCAGGAGTGCGCCGGTGGGATCAAGCGCAGCGGTGGGCTCGTCGAGCAGCAGGATGCGCGGATGCCCCAGCAGCGCAATCGCGATGCCGAGCCTCTGACGCATGCCGCCGGAGAACCCGTCGGTTGCCCGGTCCGCAGCTCGAGCAACGCCAACCCTCTCCAAAAGGATCTCGACATCATCCCTGGAGGCGTCGCGGAGGCGGGCGTGGAACCGCATCACCTCACGGGCCGACATGCCTTCGGGAAAAGAGACTCGCTGCGGCAGGTATCCGAGTCCGACACGAGCCTCCGGTCCGGCCGCGACGTCGCAACCGTCCACCAACACGCGCCCCCCGGTGGGACGCACCAGCCCGACAGCCGCCTTGAGGGTGGTACTCTTGCCCGATCCATTGGGCCCGATGAGGGCGAGCGTCTCTCCCGCGCGGACCTCGAGGTCCAGATGCTCTACGGCCGGCACGCGCCCATAGAATTTGGTGAATCTTTCGTAGCGGATCATCGGGACGCTACCAGTGGCACCGAATCCACGACTCTCGGCAGACCGAACACCGGGAACGCCTCTTCCGCCCACGAAAGCGCCCGTGCAGCCAGGGTGCCAGCGAACACCTCGAGGGCGGGACGGGAGGCGGCCAAGGACAGGAACGGATCGCCGGCGCGGTAGGGCCGGTCGCCGATGCCGTCGCGGTTCAGGTCGAACACCGCGGGGTCGCCCCAGTCGTTGCCTCGCCCGTTCAGGCTCCACTCATTGTCGCTGCTGCCGAGCACCTTGCGCACCGACGTGCGGTTGTCACGAAAGACGTTTTCGGTGAAGGTGTTCTGCTCGGCGCTCGCGGGCAGGTCGATGCCGGTGCCGTTGCCGGCGATGAGATTTCCACGGAAGGTGTTGCGAAGCGACCCGTCGAGGAATAATGCTGTCAGGTTGCCCTCGAATCGGTTTCCTTCGGCCAGGATCTCCTCCCCCGTGTGCAGCAACAGTCCGTAGGCGCGATAGCCCACGTGCCGGGCGAACACGTTGTTGCGGAGTACGATGCGCTTGGAGAACATGACGGCCGCGCCCGCCGCGTTCTGGTCGAAGACGTTGTGCTCAAACCGGTTGTCGTCCGAGTACATGTAGTGCAAGCCGTAGCGGGTCCTGCTCACCTCGTTTCCGGCGACTAGGTTGCCGCTGGCGAAGGAGAAGTAGATCCCGTCACGCGTGGCCCGGACCCGGTTGCCGACCAGCCGGTTGCCGCGAGAGTTGAATAGATGGATGCCATTGCCCCGAGCGGACTCGATGAGGTCGGGCGCTCCGAGAATGTCGTTGTCTTCGAGGCTGATCCCGTGAGACTCGAGCAGGTAGATCCCATGTAGCGGATCCCGAATCGTCAGCCCCCGGACTACGCAACCGATGCATCGCTCGAGCTTGACCGCCGCCTCGTCCCGGTCCAGGGACCGGCCGCTGGCCCGAACCGTGAATCCCTGGAGCGTCACCGAATCGGCGGCAACGGTGATAACGGTGCCCTGTCGGCCCCCGTCTACCACCGCCGCGCGCGAGCCAAGGATTGTGATGGCCGGCACCCGCACCACCAGCGGTCCGGAGTGGGTGCCGTTTCTGAGCCGGATGGTGTCGCCGGGCCGGGCAGCCGCGAGCGCCTCGGCAGCCGTGGGTACTGGCGCCAGGCCTTGGGGGACGGCTGCCAGGACTATTGCCGCGCAAAGCAGCAGGGCCCCTGACATCAGGCGGCCGCGAGCAAATTCGGGTAAACTGCGTCCGCGCGCGTCGCCGGTCGGCGAGGAGCACGAGCGTCACCAGCAGCCCCGCCACCACGGGCAGGAAGAACCCCCAGCTGAAGTAGCTGTAGGTGGCGAACTGGGCAATCTGATTCAGCCCGACCATGGGTGGCGTAAACGGATCGATGGTGATCGCCGCCAGGGGATCGAGCTGGTGCCCGAACTGCCAGAGACGGTACCGCATCAGGCCGAGGCCTGCGGCGCCGAGCCCGGCCATGCTGGCGAGCGCGACCGGGATCAACCACCTGGAGCTCCGAGATATCGCGGCGATCACCAGGATCCCCGGCTAGCAGAAACAGGGCCGGCTGGAGGTACCGCAGCTCGGTGAAGAAGTCTGCCGAGATCGGCGTCATCCCGATGTAGTGGTTGAGCGCGTTGATCTCGTTTACGTCCCCCGCGATCCTGGCTGGATAGACCACCAGCCGCAGACCTTCGGGATACTGGGTGCTGACGAGTGTCATGCCCCAGAGCGGCAGTGCCGGCGCCGCCCCCAGCAGGAGCGCCGCCAGGATCAACAGCGCCTTGCGCTTACGGCTGACCTCGGTCAGGAGACCGGCGACGCTCATCGCATGCCTCCCCGCGCGCCGTGGCCATCATGACCCGCCTCCTGGACCGCGCGCCGACTCTCGGGAGACGTCCGCATGAGCCCCTGGCCATGGTTGTACAGCGCCAACTGCCGGCCCCGCGGCACGACCTCCAAATAGCCCTGCATTTCCTGGTGCAGCGCCGAGCAGAAATTTGTGCAGTAGTACGGATACACACCCGACTTTCGAGCGATGAACTTGAGCGTCTTGGTCTCGCCAGGATCGATCACAACATTCTTATCGAACGCCACCATCCCGAACCCGTGAATCTCGTCCCGCGCTTGCTCGGCGTTTGTGATGTGGAGGATGACCGTGTCGCCTTCCTGCACCTGGATCCGGCCCGGCTCAAAATAGGTGCGGATCGCGAACACCGTACCTTCCACCGTCCGGGTGGCCGCATTGCGGGTCACCTTGGCGTCCTTGGCGGCCCATACCGCATGCTTGTGGTGGTTCTCGCTCTTGGGGTAAAACTCGATCGTGTTCTTCAGCACGTCCTTGTGGATCAGCTGGGCGAAGTGGGGCTCCGGCTCCGTATATGCCTCGTATACCATCCGCATTTTACCACTGCCGGTAATGTCGATCAGCTGAGAGCTCTCCGGAATAGACGGCCCCGTTTTGATCGAGCGTCCCTTCGACATCTTGTTCATCGCAACCAGCCAGTCACCCTTAGGGTGGCGGGTATCGCCGTGCGCGGTTACGAGGTGGCCCACGTTGAACTGCACCGGAATCTTATCCACCACCATGGCCTTGGGATCCGCCCAGCCTCGTAGGGCGGCAGCTTCCACTTGGCGATCGCGCTCTCTACGAACAGCGACGTGTAAGCGAAGCCCTTGCCGTCGAACTGGGTGTGCAAGGGGCCCAGGCCCACCGGTATCTCCATCACCAGGGCGTCCTCATACTTGATCACCGGAATGCCATCCTCCGCCCCGCTGAAGCTTTTGCGCGCGATGGCGTCTTGGATCTTGCTGAACGAGAACACCGTCGAAGTGGGCTGCAGTTTGCCCGAGCAGATGACGTATTCGCCGCTCGGGTCAATGTCCACGCCGTGGGGACTCTTGCCGCATGGCAGGAGATACATCACGCCCGGCACCTTGGCCGGATCCATGACCTTGACGCCGCCGGCGTTGAACCAGCCCGCGCCGCCGGCTGACGCTGCCTGCTCCGCCGCCTTCCAGTGGACCACGGCCAGGTAGTCGCGATCTTTCTGGGTCGATGATGTTTCCAGCTTTCCGGTGGCGCGCTCGGTGTTATAGGAAGTCCAGAACGCCCATTCCACCGAGGGTCCTTTGCCGGTGGCGCCCAGGTCCCAGTTGAAGGGTGGCGTCATGATTTGCCAACCGAGTTGCATGGTGCCGGTAGCGGAGTCCACCCGGATGCCGGTGACCGCGCCCTTGTACTTCGTCGCATAATCTTCCAGCGGGACGTACTCGCTTCCGATCGGTACCGAGAAGCGGGTGGCAACCAGCGCGTACTCGGTGTTGTCGGTCACCATGGAAGATCCGTGGTTGCCCATCGTGTTGGGGATGGGGCCGAGAATCTGCTTCGTCTTCAGGTCGCGCAGGTCAATCCGGGCGATCCGGTTGTTGGCGTTGTCGTTCACGAAGAGCCAGCGGCCGTCATAGTCCCCGGCGGTCTTGGAGGCCGCTGGGTGGTGCACGTCGCCCCAGGTGAAGCCGCCCAGCATAGCCTTCGACTCCTCGTCATAGCCATAGCCGGTGCCGGGATAGGGCGTGAAGACGGGAATGGTGAAGATGTGCCGCATGGACGGCACGCCGGCCACGAAGACCTGACCCGAATGCCCGCCGGAGTAGAACAGATAGTACTGGTCCTGGTCGCCTGGCTTCACGTAGCTCGCCAGCGCGGCGGCCTGGACGTCGCCGGTGGCCATCGGCTGAGTGCCCGGCGCCTTGGGCGTCACGCGGTCGCAGCCTGAGAGCGAGAAAAGGATGAAGGCGATGGCGCCGTACCTGACGCGAGACATGGTCCTGCCTCCGGTGCTAGTGGTAAGCGATCGTTCAGTCATCTTCGACCTCCAGCTTCCCCACCATGCCGAGGGCGGCATGCGGATCGCACTGGAAGGCGTATTCACCAGGTTCGAATGTGATCGGCAGGTCCAGCGTCTGCCCGGGCAGCTGCAGCATGTCGCTTGGGCCAGGGAGGCCATTGGCACCGGGGTTACGCTCGGCTGGGAAGTTGATATTGTGTACCCCGCTAACCAGGACCACGCGCAGGACGTCACCCTGATGAACCTCGATCTCGCGTGGCTCGAAGCGGTTGCCCTGATCGTCGGTGATGGCTTTGACCTCGACGACGGTGCCAGTTGGCCGCACGGCCGAAGCCTCCGCCGGCGTCTCGTCGCCGGCTGGCAGAGCTGGGGCGGGAGCTCTGTCCCCGCACGCGACGAGGACGGTCAGGGTGAAAAGCAGAGTCCAGCGGGGGCCAGCGGTCATGACCGGATCCTTTCGCCGTCGGTCGGGGTCGCGTGGGTGGTCGACCTCGGAAGGGTGGGCCCATCGCGCAGCCTAGTTTAGGGCGTCATGGCGAATCAAATCGTGAGAGGGCCGTGAACCTTTCTTCATGGTCCAAGAGACCTGGTATGCACCAGTTGTGGGCGGGTTACCTGGCGACGAAGATTGCTGGGCCATTGCCTCCTTCCGCTCGAGGTCCTTATGCCGCCGCTGGTCCGCCGTTTCCTGAAGACAGCGATCGGGTTCCTGATTCTCGGTGTCGCGTTAGGCGTTTACATGCTGGCCCGGCGCGAGCTGGCCGGCGTGTGGCCCACGCCGTGGTGGAGAAGCGCCCACACTCACGCCATCCTGGTCGGGTTTGTGATGATGATGATCATGGGAGTGGCGCTGTGGATGTTTCCTCGGCCCGCGCGGGACGACACCCAGTTCGATCCGCGGCTGGCTGGCACTGCCTACTGGTTCATTACGCTGGGGACGGCTTCGAGGGTGGCCGGTGAGCTTGCCCGGCCCTGGAGCGACGGTGCAGCGGTCCGCTGGATCGTAGTACTCGGCGGCGTCGCTCAGGCCATGGGCCTCGGGGTCTTCTTCTGGACGATGTGGACCCGGATCAGGAGTCGGCCCGAGGGCGATCGGGCATAGAGGGCGGGATCGCCGACCGAAGCTCCGGATGGCCTATGGGCCCTCCGGTCCACGCTGTAGCCGCCACTGCCGCGGTACCGGCGAGGAGTCCACACAGCACCGCCACGAGCAAAGGACGGTACAGGCGGCTCCATACACGCGGGGCCCAGAGCGCCATGGCGGCAAGCGTAGAGCTGGCAACGATGAGTATGGTCGCCGCCAGACCGAGCCCTTCGTGTCGTTCCACCATCTCATTATCGAAGTGCGGGAGGAACTCCACCATCTCCTCGGCCGAATCACCCGTCAGGTATACCACCAGCGTCACTGAGCCGAGCGCCACCGTGCACCAGAGCGCCAGCCGGACGACCTCAGGCTGCTGTCGCGCGAAGGCCCAGCCAAGAAGCACCAGCAGCGCTGGCGCGCCCAGCACTGGCAGGTGGTTCAACATCAGGTGAAGGTGTCCCCAGTCCATATCCGCTTCCTTTCGCGGCTCAGGCCGTAGCAGGTTTCACGATCAGCGCCGTCACCATTCCGAACATCCCGTGTTCCGACTCCGCGTGCGGGAGAATGTGGCAGTGGAAGGCCCAGGTGCCCGGGTTGGTCGCCCTCACGAGCACATCCCATCGCTCGCCCGGCGCGATGTTGAGCGTGTCACACCTCCAGGGCGCCGGCTGGTCCCACCCGTCCTTCGCGATGACCGTCATGTGCATCCCGTGGAGGTGCATCGGGTGGATCATCATCCCTTCGTTCATGAAGCGGAGCCGGACCGTCTGGCCCCTGGCGCACACGATCGGCTCGGTCGCCGGGAAGCCCTTGCCGTTCAAGGTGTAGCCGTGGTAGCCGTCGTTCAGCACCATTACGTAGTCCACGTCCGCCTTGTGGGCCCGAGCGGGCCTCTTCGGTTCGACGATGAAGGCGCCCAGCAGGCCGAGTCCGACCTGGGCTGCGGCATTGTGGTGGGAGTGGTACATGTGAGAGCCCGAGTTGGGCACGGTGAACTCGTAGGTGTACTTCTCACCCGGCTTCACCGGCGGCTGGGTAATGAAAGGCACGCCGTCCTGGTCGTTGGGCAGCTCCAGGCCATGGAAGTGGATCGCGGTGGACTCGGGAAGGTTGTTGGTGAGGTTGACCCGAACCCGATCGCCCTCGCGGACTCGTATCTGGGGGCCTGGCACCTGTCTGTTGTACGCCCACGCCTTCACCTTGCGGCCCGGCTCGACCTCCCACTGGATCTCCTCCGCCGTGAGGTCATAGACCTTGACGCTGCTCTCGATTCTTGGATGCAGCACCTGGTTCCCCAGGCCCTCGGTCTTGGCCGGGAACGCCTTCACGCCCTTCTCGTGCATCGCGTCCATCTGATCGGCCTTCTGCCGCGAAGTCGGTGGAGGGAGTGCAGCGGGTTTACTGGCGCTGACAGGCACGGTCGACGCCTTGCTATCTCCGCAACTCAGGGTCGAGACAACGGCAGGCAAGGCCACCGCGGCCAGGGCGCCTTGGCGGATGAAAGAGCGGCGGCCGGCGGGAGGCATGGGTTGCGAAAACTCGGACACGGGCACCTCTGCGCAAAGTTTGCGTCGGCTACAGGGATGCTCAGATTGTAGTGACTCCCTTCCTGAAGGCTCGGTGGAGAATTGATGAACCAGTCTTTAAGGACCTCGCTGGCACAGTCTGCCGCAGGACGAGGTCTCTACGGGAGCTGGCGTCGTCGGCTCAAGGCTTGGAACAGGCGGAGGCGGAGCGGCGGCTGGCGCAGTACGGCCCCAACCGGTTCGAACGGACGCCACCGGCATCAGCCTGGCGTGTCCTGGCGGCGCAGCTGCGCAACGTGGTGGTCGCACTTCTGCTCATCGCAACGGCGGTGGCGCTGTTGACGGGAGACGTCCTCGACGCCGCGGCGATCGGAGCGGTCCTTGTCTTCAACGTGGCAATCGGATTCACCACCGAACTACGTGCGCGCCGGGCCATGGAGGCCCTGATCGACCTCGAGGTGGCGCGAGCCAGGGTGTTGCGCGATGGCCAGTGGCGTGAAGTGGACGCGCGTGACCTGGTGCCGGGTGACATCGTCCACCTCGAGGCTGGGCAAACGGTGCCGGCCGACGCTCGTCTGCTGGAAGCGTGGGAACTCCGCGTGCAGGAAGCCTCACTCACAGGCGAGCCGATTGCAGCGCAGAAGGCAGCCCATCTCTCGCTGCCCCCAGACGTGCCGCTTCCCGACCGCAGCACGATGGTCTACAAGGCGACGACCATAGCTGCAGGTCGAGGCGAAGGTGCCGTAGTCGCTACCGGAATGGCCACCGAGGTCGGCCGTATCGGCACCCTCGCCGGCTCGGTGGAGCACCGTGCGACACCGCTCGAACGGCGTCTCGATGATCTGGGTCGCCGACTTGCTCTGGTTGCGCTGGGCGTAGCCGGCCTGGTCGCGGCGCTCTACTACTGGCGTGGCGCGAACATGGCCGACTTGATCCAAATGGCGATCGCATTGGCGGTCGCGGCGGTGCCGAGGACTGCCGGTGGTCGGCACCATCGCGATGGCGGTCGGGGTGCGCCGCATGGCACGTCGGCGGGTTCTGGTCCGTCGGCTGCCGGTCGTGGAAACGCTCGGATCCGCAACCGTGATCTGCACCGACAAGACCGGCACCCTGACAGAAGGAAAGATGACCGCGACGGTCCTGCGGTTCTTCGATCGGGAGGTCGGACTCCTGGGCGAAGGGGTCGACGCCAGCGACCGGAGAGTTGGCCTCGCCTTCCGCATCGCTGCGCTGGCCAACGAGGGCTCGATAGCCCGGGCGGGCCCCACGTGGAAAGTGCATGGCGATCCGACCGACGCGGCACTCCTCCTTGGGGCGGCCAAGGCGGGGATGGATCGTGACCGTCTTCTGGCGGAGTTCCCTCGACAGCGCGAGCTCCCCTTCTCGAGTGAGCGTCTGTTAGCCGCGAGCTGGCATCGCACCACGCAAGGCTTGAGTCTGTTCGTGAAGGGGGCGCCAGGCCGGATCCTGGCGCTGAGCGAGCAGGTCCTCGCCGCGGATGGCGCGCAGCCGCTTGCGCCGGAGAGTCGTGAGTGCCTCCTGACAGATCATCTGGAGCTCGCGGCCAAGGGCTTCGGGTTCTTGGCGCTGGCGATGAGGAGACGGGGCGGCACAGAGGCCGACCTTAAGGGCTTACCTGGGTGGCGCTCGTTGGTTGAGCGATCCGCCAGCGTCAGGAGTGCGGGAACGATCGAGTCTTCGGTCGGGCTGGAATTCGTACCGTGATGATTACCGGGGACCAACAGCGCACCACCGAAGCTGTGGCGGGTGAGTAGGGCTGGCCCGGGGGGAGGATCGGGTTCTCGACGGCCGGGTGCTCGATCGGATGTCCGAGGAGGAGCTGCGCTCCACTGTGGACCGGGTCGCCGCCTACAGCCGTGCCAGTCCTGAGGCCAAGCTCCGAATCATCGCCGCGCATCAAACCGTGATGCGATCGTAGCGATGTTCGGCGACGGAGTGAACGATGCCGCGGCTCTGCGTCAGGCGGACATCGGAGTGGCTATGGGTCTGCGTGGTACCGACATGGCGAAGGAAGCGGCTGACCTGATTCTGGAGGACGATCGCTTTCCGACGCTCGGGGCGGCGGTGGAGGAGGGACGGGTCATCTTCGACAACGTCCGGAAGTTCGTGTTCTATCTCTTCAGCTGCAATCTGGCCGAGATTCTCGTGCTGCTGGGTGCCGGCTTTGTGGGGTCGGGCGCCGTTGTTGCCGCTTCAGATACTCTGGCTCAATCTCATCACCGATACCTTTCCGGCGTTGGCGCTCGCAGTGGAGCCGGGTGATCGCGCTGTGATGAGCCAGCCGCCGCGTGACCCACGCGAGGCTATTCTGTCTAGTGGGATGCTCCGGTCTATCGGCGTATGCCGGCATCATCGCATCTGTTACCGTCGCCGCCTTCGCCATCTGCGGCACGACCGGCGCTTTCATGACGCTCGCCCTTGCCCAGATACTGCACCTTGGCAACGCCCGGAGCAGTGGTCCCGTGCTGGCGCCCCGCTCGGCGCTGGCCAACCGGGCCGCGCTTGCGGCGGTGGCGCTCGCGGGGGGACTCCAGCTTCTGGCGGGCTTCTTTCCCCCGCTCGCCCGAGTCCTAGGTGTTACCCCCCTGTCGGGCAACCAGTGGGTCTTGGTGGCTGTTCTGGGCGCGGCGCCGGCGATCGTGGGGCAATTGGTGAAAGTGATTCGTGAAAGACAGGCTAAGGCCTAATCCGGTCGTTGCGTGCGGGATAGTGGTGGCCAAAGCGGAGCCCAAGCGGTTGACCTCCGAGCGGCCGATTCGGAGTGCCCGGGCGCTGTGCATGAACGTGGAGGTGCGGCTCCTGGCTGTTGCCGCTGTTGCCGACCTGTCCGAGGACCAGACCGGTGTCCGCGTGCTGGCCTTCGACCACTCGGACACTGCCGCGAAGAAGATGGCCCATCAGGACCCATGCGTGTCCACAGTCCAGTAGCACGTAATTGCCGGCCATATGACGGCGGTCCGGTTGAGGCGGGGGCATATCGGGGTGATCGGTCTTGGTGCGCACTACAGTCCCTGTGCACGGGGCATATACGGTATCGCCGAAGATGGCGTATAGTGTCGGGTCCGCGGGAACCATTCCTTTGGCCCGCAGTCCCAGTCGCGTGATCCTCACCAGGTCTACACCGTAGCTCTGACCACGGTACGCCTTGAAGCGCTCTCCTTCCAACGTGGCTAAGTGGGCGTTGATCAGTGTGCTGCCCCCACCATTCACCACCAGGTATGTCCCACCTCGCATGGGGAACTTCAGCGGCACCGCAGCTCCCGGGACCTGCCGGTTCGAGGTGACATGCAAGACCAGCGAGCCGACGGCGCCGCCTGCCACGACCAGAACTGCCATTGTAGCCCACTCCCAGCTCTTCTGGGGTCCAATAGGGAGGCCGGCCAGCCGGGAGCTGGAGGCCAGGACAATCACGAGCAGGGCGGCATACACAAATGGCATGAACCAGGGGAGAATGAGCCAAAGTCCCGCGATGTTGATCGCACCGAGATACAGCGCGAGAAGGGCGGCTCCTGCGGCCCACACAGCCCGGTTGCGGTGGCGCCCGAATGACAGCCACGCCAGCATCCCTAGAGGGATGACCAGCTGCGTCATCAAGGGGATCAGGACGGTAAAGAGCATCGGCGGCCTACTCTCAGGCGCGGGCTGCGACGGACACCGCCAGCGCGATTCCGAGCGCCAGCAGTCCCGGGCCCGCGACGCGTCGGAAGCCTGCTGAGCCCACCACGAGAACCAGGACCAGCTTCAGAATGGTGTTCGACAGCAATCCTATGGCGATCGCTTGCGCAGCAAGTGCGGCCTCCCCACCCGAGCCCAGCCTGGCCATCGAGTAGGTGAGAGCGTCCATGTCCGTGAGGCCAAGCAAGGTGGCCGAGCCCAATACTCCAGCTGATCCCCAGGCGCTCGGCGGCCGGCACCGCGAGAAGGACGACTTGGAAGGCAAGCACCATCTTGATGGCTGAACCCAACCGAAGCGGATTGGGCTCCGGTGGCGCTGTATTGCTCACTGTCGAGGAATGACGCTTGGCAGCGAGAGCTATCGCTGCGCCTCCCGCCAGCCCCGCAGGTAGCAAGTACGGATAGAGCTCCTGCGCCACCGCGGGGCTCAGAGCCAGGGTCACGGCGATGACTCGAAGCAACACTGCCGTGCATGCAGCCAGGACGCCCAAGGCAAGGCTCGAGGCATAGGGCGGCTCTGAATGGCTGGTACGCGCGAACGTAAGTGTCACGGCTGTCGATGACACCAGGCCACCCAGGAGGCCCGCAATGCCATAGCCTCGATCGGAACCAACGGCCCGTCGTGCGAGATAGCCGACGAAGTTGAGGCCGGAGAACAGCAGGACGATCGCCCATAGGGCTCTGGGGCGAATCGCGTCGTAGGGGCCGAGCGGACCGACAGGGAGAAGCGGCAAGACCACCAGAGCGAGGACCGCGAAGCGCAGTGCCGCCCGGAGCTCGGTCTCGCCAATCCGGGCGATCAGGCCGCGGATCCGGTTCTTCTCGGCGAGGGCTAGGACGGCCAGGGCCGCAACTCCACTCCCAATGCCGCCGAAGCCGAGCCCGCAGAGGACGCCGGTTGCCAGACCAGTAGAGCGGCGGCTTCCGTGGTCCCGTCCCGATCCGCCGTCTGGTAGGTGGCTAGGACGTACGCCACGCAGGAGAGCAGGGATGCACCTGCCACGAGCACCGCCCCCATGGCAAGCCAGCCCTCGCCCGTCAGAAGGCCGGCGATTCCTCCAGTGAGTCCGAGCAGAAGGAAAGTTCTGACGCCGCCGAACCGCGCCCCCGGACCCGCGGCGTGACCGGACCATTCGCGCTCGATGCCGATGGCCAAGCCGGTAAGGCCGGACAATCCAAGCTGTCCTGCGAACTCCAGGCCGAGCGACTCGGTGGCGAGCATGCAGTCACAATAGGAGCTGCGTTGTGAAGAAACCGAAGAGCGACCATGAAGAAAGCTTCATCTCCAACTCCGAAGATTTTCTGGCTGGAGAGGCTAGCATGGCACCGCGCGACAGTCACATTGCGTGAGGTACCCTTTCACTGAGGTGGCCAATGCGAGCTGCTCGATCTCTGATCCTTCCCGGGTTTTTCGGCTTGACCGCGTGCTCCGCCATACTGACGCCGGCCGCGACGACATTCCCTGTCACTTCGGACCTCGATCTGAGCCGAATCGCCACGATGCGACGGGGCGAGTCGTGCGCCACCACTATTCTCTATCTCATCGGCCCAAACGGACGGGCGAGCGTCGCCGCAGCCGCTCAGGCCGGCGGTCTGACTCGGGTTCACTACGTCGACAACCGATACGACAACAACGTGCTGCGCCAGCGGTACTGCGTCGTAGCCTACGGGGAGTAAGGATGGCGCGCTTTTCGGGTACCGGATCGCATCACCTCGTCCATGGTGGATACACCACTCAGTGAGAGGGCCCATGCCAGGTTGGATGCTTGTGATTTCCGCCGCGCTGGCGGTTGCAGTAGTCGGTAGTGTCGTCGGCATGGCGATCGCAGCGCGACACTGGAAAGCTGCAACAGGGGACTTGAGTGAACGGCTGATGGGGAGTGCAAGAGTCGGCCCCGAGCATCTGCTTGATAGTCTCGATGCGCTGCCCGTTCCGGTACAACGCTATTTCCGCACCGTGCTCAAGCCCGGCCAACGGCTTCCTGTGTCTGCTCGGCTAACGCAGGCGGGGACCTTCAGGACCGACTTGATGGCAGCACCGGATGCCGGCTGGCGCCGGTTCGAAGCGAATCAGGTCATGACCTCGCAACCTCCCGGGTTCGTCTGGGACGCCGGCATCCGAATGGCCCCCCTTGTCCAGGTCTGGGTCCGAGATTCCTACGTGCGCGGCCATGCCACAATGCTCGGCGCGCTGCGCGGAGCAATACGGATCGTCAACGCTCGTGACGATGCTTCCCTACGCGAGGGTGCCTTGCAGCGCTACTTGGCGGAGGCGGTGTGGCTCCCGCCCGCGCTTCTGCCGAGCGAACGGTTGCAGTGGACCGCCATGGACGAGCGCCACGCCCGGGCCACGCTCCAGGAGGGCGAAACGGTCGCGACCCTCGAGTTCGAGTTCGCGCCCAGTGGAGAGATCGTCGGGTGCTATACGCCCTCCCGGCAGCGCGCGGTGCCGGGTAACGCTGGCTCCTATGAGCCGGCTCCATGGGGCGCGCGATACGGAGACTACGGTGAAGCGGCCGGCATGAAGGTTCCCATCTCGTCTGAGGTGTACTGGGTGATCGACGGGCTGGAACGACCGTATTACCGCGGCACTAACGTCCGGATCACGTTCGATTCGCGGGGAGACGTACTATGACCTGGCCTCGGCGCATCCTTGCCTTGGGCGCTGTCAGTGCGATGCTAGGAGGTGCTGCCTATGGGCTAGTGACCTGGCTTCAGTATGGTCGGCCTCGCCGTGTCCAGGACGTAGACAGCCTGCTGGACGCTCACATGCCCGATTTTGAGGTACAAGAGCGCCATGGGATCCAGGTGAAGGCATCGGCGGCGACTACATTTGCGGCAGCCAAGGCGTTGGAGCTGCGGCGCTCACCGGTCATTACCGGCATCTTCCGGGCTCGCGAGCTGATGATGGGTGCGGGCAGGCCTGACAACGCAGCAATGTCTCGACCGTTTCTGGAAGAGATGCTTGGGCTCGGATGGCGGGTCCTGACTGAGGTGCCCGATCGCGAGATCGTCCTTGGCGCGGTAACACAACCTTGGCATGCGGAGGTGGTCTTTCGCGGCCTGGAGCCGGCTGAGTTCGCCGGCTTCCAAGAGCCGGACTACGTAAAGATCGCAGTGAGCCTTAGCGTTGAGCCGCTGGAAGGCGACCGTTCGGTCTTTCGCACCGAAACGCGGGTGAAGGCCACGGATGGATCATCGCGCAGGAAGTTTCGCCGATACTGGGTATTCGTTTCCGCCGGCATTCGCCTGATACGTGTAGAGACATTGCGTCTGGTGAAGCAGGAAGCGGAGCGACGAGAAGGCAGGAGAGCTTAGTCGCGCCGACGCACCGCAGCCCATGTTCCTTTCAGCCGAGGGGGGACGTCGGTGCTGGGACCGGACGTGAAAGACCCCTCGATCCGGTCGCCGGAGAGAGCACCTTCGAAGAGTGTCAGGGTACGACACTCGCAATCTGGGTCCAAATAGGGCGGAAGGGTCCCACGGACCAGTCCCCCCGCGAGCCGCACCACCCGAATGCCAATGAGGATATTCGGCCTGCGGTTGCCATCCTCGTCAGTCGTTGCCCCGTATAGGCGCAAGGTGGGGGAGAAGGTGATTTCCACATCACCGTAGGCCGTATCGGCGCCGGGTTGGAGCTCAAATCGAAGAACACCTCTGCGGCCGCCTCTGGAGACATGGTACGTCCCCTCCCACCGCCCAGTTAAAGCGTCCATTTCGGCCCGAGTTCCCTGGACCGGCACAGGTCCTGCGCTTGGTCGTACGGCGCACGCTGCGACACTCCCGGCCGCTACTAGAACTCTGAGGAAGTTGGTCATCAGGGCGTGGCTCCTGAGACCGCGGAGACGGTCGCCCTCTCAGCTGCCGACCCGGTCGATCCGCACACTTGCAGCGGTACGACCAGGACCATCTGCTGGGCACCACGGAGCACTTTATTGCTCACGCTCCCGAACAGCATCCGCTCGATACCGTGTCCGCGAGTACCGACCACGATGAGGTCATAACCCGGGCGTGCAGCGAAGCTCAGAATCTGCTCGCTGGCATCTCGGTCGATCACCACTCTCCAATCCGCCGCAATTCCGCGATGACGCAGTCGCTCGGCTATATGCTCAAGCTGGCCGGCAGATTCATCCGCCATGCGCTGGACCCAGTTATCCGTAGTGGCCGCCGGGATGCCCAGCATCCTAAGCATGAGTGATGGTGTGAGTTGCATCACTTGTAGAAGGGTGTATCGGGCGCCGTCGGTCCCGCCAAGCTCGAGAGCCGGCTGGATCAAGTCGTTGGCGTCGCGATCACTTTCGAGCGCGACGAGGATGCGTCGCAAGCAAAGACCTGGGATGCTTACGGACTGCCGAATCACCAGCGTCGGACAGGGCGTCAGATGGACGAGCGCCTCGGTCACGCTTCCAAGCCAAAACCGCTTGAAGCCACCCCAGCCGTGCGTCGTCATTACGATAAGATCGACGTCGTGGGATGCGGCGCGCTTGGCAATTGCTGGCGCTATTGGGCCCTCGAGCACTGAGCAGGTCATGCGAATTGACGCATCCACGCGACGACATGAATCCGCCTGCTCGTCGAGGTAGTGTCTTAGGCTTTCGCGCAGCGCCGCTTCCGCAGGCAATGCCTCACTCCACCCGCCGGCGTCACCCGGGAATGACGAGACCGGAGGGGCCACCATGACGAGGTCCAGTTCAGCGCCCTCGCGGCGAGCCATAACCATGGCTATCGACAGAGCCTGGTGAGAGAGGGCCGAGCCATCGAGCGGTACCATGATTCTGCGGAGCGGCGATTTCATGCATCCTCCTCGGCGACCAGTGTCGGCCCATGGTCACCCTCAGGCTCGAGGTCTTTCTGACTAGTCAGACTTTGACTAACGGCATAGTCCCGCAAAGCCTGGTCGCTGAGCCGATCGAGGAGGCTTTGCAGCGAAGCGCAGACTCCCCTGTACCCATGGGTTTCAAATGACCGCTCAAACCTTTCCAGCAAGACCTTATTGAAGTGCTGGCGCTCAGTCCTGACTGGTTCCTTAGCGTTACGCTGCCACATAAAACGGCCCCCGCTATAAGTGTATTGCTAGGATGCGGCATGCGGGCTGACGGCGAATTGAAGCTGTGGTGAAGCTTTCTTCATGACGCCGCAGTCCCATGAAGAAACCTTCATCAATGCTTCAGAGCGGCTTTGGTAGGTCCGAGCGATACTGGGGCGACCATTCAGAGGGGGTCCCGTGCCAGTCCATAGCGACAAGCCTTCGAGGGATGAGTTCCCGGCGATGTATCCGGTGCAAGAGCAGCTCCGATTTCTGCTTCGGTATGCCGTGCTCGCCCCCTCCACCCGCAATACACAGCCCTGGCGGTTCACTGTTGAAGGCAATCGGGTGCTCGTGTATCCAGATCTCTCCAGGAACCATCGGATTGCGGACGACGACCGGCGCGAGTTGTACTTGAGCCTCGGCTGCGCGATGGAGAATCTGTTTATCGCCGCCGAGCACTTTGGTTTTCGGCACAGAACGGTCTACGCCCCCCGTGCCATCGCTAAGAATCCCGCGGCTGTCATCACGCTTCACCCGGGTGGCAAGCTCGCTGAGGAGCGGGTGAGTCTTACCCTTGAGGCTGTCATCGATCGTGGGACGACCCATGCGCGATTCGCGGATGGAACGGTTAGTGACGAGGAAATGCAGGCTTTGAGGCGCTGCCTGGCGGACCCCGATCTGGACCTGTGCTTGGTGACCGATCCCGAGCGGCGCGACGAGGTCGAGCGGCTGCATCTCGAGGCGCATCGGCTCTCACTGAGTGATCCTGCTTTCCGCCACGAGCTGGCCGAGTGGGTAGGGGCCGGAGGGATCAGTTCATCCTGGGCAGTGTCGCGGGTCGGCCAGGCGATGATGGATAGTGATGGTGTGGCGCACTTCTTTGCGCAACTGGATGCCAGTGCGATCCGCAGTACGCCACTTCTGGCTCTGATCAGTTCGCGGGAAGACGATCCCGCATCGCAGATGCGAAGCGGGCAACTGCTGGAGCGCATCTGGCTCACGGCTGAAGTCAGGGGACTGGGTCTGCAGCCACTGAGCGCGGCTCTCGAGGTACCGGAGCTGCGAGCCCGCCTGTCGGATACGATGGGCGCCAGTCTTCGTTGGGGACAGCAACTGGTACGGATCGGCCACAAGCGGTCCGCCGCGAGACATCGGAGTACCCGCCGAGAGTTGGCCGAGGTGCTCAATCCTCCTGAAGCCTAGGCACACGGTAGCGTGCGGATCCTGGTCATTAATTGCGGTAGCTCAACACTCAAGCTCAAGATGTTCGAAGCCGTGGGTGGCGGCTTGCAGGTCCTGGCGGTAGACCGCACGGATGTGGTTGGGCCGCATCGCGTTGCCGTGGAGCAGGCGATGGGCCGCCTGCCGGCAAGGCCGGACATCATCGCTCATCGGGTGGTACATGGGGGTGGGCGGCTGCCCCCCCTGACCAGAGTAGACGGGAAAGTACTCGCGATCCTGCGAGAGCTGACTCCGACTGCCCCACTGCACAACGGCCCAGCGCTTCAGGGCATCGAGGCTACTCTGGGCACGGGCGTCCCCCTCGTGGCGGCGTTGGACAGTGCCTTCCATGACACCATGCCAGCAAGGGCCACCCGGTACGCGATACCGGAAGTTCCAGGAGTGCGCCGGTATGGCTTTCACGGCTGGTCGCATCGGTCTGTGACGGAGCAATACGCCGCGCTTTCCGGCTCAGCGACGCCGACCATCATCAGTCTTCATCTTGGCAGCGGCTGCTCGGCGGCCGCTATCCGGGCGGGTCGCTCCATCGATACTTCTATGGGATACTCTCCCCTGGAGGGGTTGGTCATGGGTACCCGCCCGGGCGACTTAGACTCAGGGATATTGCTTTATCTCCTACGACAAGGCAGCACGCTCCATGACCTCGAACGGCTGTTGAACCTGGAATCGGGGCTCAAAGCGATCGCCGGCACCTCTGACATGCGTGTTCTCCTGGAGCGCACGGATCCTGAGGCGGACCTGGCACTGGAGGTCTTTTGCTACCGGGCTCGCAAATGCGTAGGGTCCTACCTGGCCGTTCTTGAAGGGGCAGAGGCGATCGTGTTTACCGGGGGCATTGGCGAAAATGCCGTCGAGGTCCGCCGGCGTATTTGCGAGCCACTCGGATGGGCAGGTCTACACCTCGATCCGGAGCGCAACGATCATAACGAACTGCGGATATCGGCTGAAGGAAGCCCGTTGGCTGCCTTCGTGATCCCAACCGATGAAGAGGCGGTAATTGCTCGGGAAACGGTAAGGCTGACTCACCAATAGGAATCTTCACAAACCTTTCACGGAGCGTTCGTAAGCGGAGTCGCAGATTGGTGCCATGACGACACCAGAGCCGCGTATGACCTTTCGGTCGCCGACTGCTACACAGTGTTCACGCGCGAGAAATGGTGTGCGCCGCGCATTGATCCTGACCGCCATAACCATGCTGGCTGCGTGCCAATCCCATCGCCAAGACCCCCTGCCTCCCGTGCCAGTGAACGCCAATGCGCGCGATATGCAGCTACTGGTGGGGGACTGGCAAGGGGAGTTCGTGAGCGAAGAAGGCGGCCGGCGCGGCAAGATTGCCTTCAGGCTGATGGCCGGAAGAGATACGGCAGAGGGTTTGGTGACTGTCGACGGCCCTGCGCCGCACGCAGGTTGCGTTGATCCCGTATCTCTTGCGACAGCCCCCAAGGTGATCGGACAGCTGGCACTGACCCTGGGGACCGTCAACGTGGGCGAGCCAAGCGTAGGCGGCTGGCTTCGTCCATATCCGGATCCCGAGCTGGGATGTCTGATGGACACCTGGTTCGAAGGCACCATCGATGGAGACACGCTTCGGGGTATGTACTTCACAAACCCTGCCGATACGGCAAAGGCCTTGCGCCTGGGGAACTGGTGGGTGGCACGCCGACGCTGAGTAGAAGCCATCAGGAGTTCGCGAACCGCATCGACATTAGCCGGGAGGATTGTATGGCAGACCGTGACCAGAAGATTCAGCAAGACATCGTTGAGGAACTCAGGTGGCAACCCAGCCTGCGCAATGACGACGTCGCCGTAGGCGTCCGGGGCGGAGTGGTCACCCTTGGGGGCTTCGTAGACAGCTATGGTGACAAGGCCAAGGTCGAGCGGGTGGCAAGTCGTGTCAGAGGCGTGATGGCGATTGCCAACGAGCTGCAAGTGAAGTTGCCGGGTGGTGCCGAACGGACCGATCCGGACCTTGCCCGGGCGGTAATCGATGCTCTTCAGTGGAACGTGGCGGTACCTCATGAGAGGATCCAAGCCACGGTGGATCAAGGATGGATCAACTTGGGAGGCCAGGTCGAGTGGCTGCACCAGAAGCAAGCCGCCGAGCGTGCCGTGCGTTACCTCCGCGGCGTCAAGGGGGTATCCAACCAGATTGCCGTCCACCCCGCGAGCACCCCTCGGGACATTAAGAAGCGCATCAAGGATGCTCTGCACCGGGGTGTGGAGTTTGATGCCGACCGGATCAAGGTGGAGATACAGGGGTCCAAGGTGGTCCTGACCGGGGCGGTGCGGTCCTACACCGAAGTCAAGGATGCCCTCCGGGCCGCGTCGAACGCTCCAGGCATCACGGGTATCGACAACCGCCTCGTCATCACTGAGGTACTCGCTTACGCGTAGTCCGGCTGTCAGCCATCCTGCGGCTCGGCTTGATCAGACACCTGCCGTCGTTGCGTTTTGGACGGCAGGTGTGTCCGATGGTGCGCATGCAGCGCCGCGATACTTAGTAGGGCGCCTGCAAGTCCCAGGAGCACCAGGAGGCCTGGGCGGCGCTCAACGAAACTGACGCCCAGGAACACCGAACCGATGGCATAAGGAATCTCGGCAACGCCTAAGGCTAGAAGGAACGGCAGAACGGGAGTGCGGATTACGCCGAAGATATACCCGGCGAGGTCCGTTGGGACTGCAAGTTGAAACAGGACTATAGCCGCAAGTGACTGAGGCGAACGAGCCCAGCGTTCCTGGCGTTCCACCGCCTCGGCTCCGATCAAGCGGCCGACCAGGCGGCGGCCAAAAAGGCGACCGATGGCATACGCCGCGACGCCGCCGAGAAACCAACCAGCCCATAGGAGAGCCGCGCAGGCCCAGGGGCCCCAGGCGTATATCGCCACGGGGATTAGCACGGAACTGCTGACGAACGCAATCATCGCCGAGAGCGCTGCAAGAGCGACGAACAGCGCCATGCTCCAGGCGCCATTCTGCCGGATGATCGTCTCCGCTACCGAGAACTGCTCGAGCAGCCAGCTGTGCAGCGGTCGGACCGCCAGGATGAGGGCGGCGATGGCGAGGAACGCCACCAGGACGACCGCTCGTCGCGCCAGCCATGGCTTGGGCGCCGGCTCGGGGCGCTGTAAGGCTTTCGAGTCTGCTAGTGATGGGGTGTGGAACACGGCCCAGCCTACGGCGGTGTTGGTCCGGACCGCAACGCCTCATCGAGGCTACGGTCATGACCGTAGATGTCTTCGTAGAAGGCGATCTCGTTCGAGCGGGCAACAGCTGTCGTGTAAAACAAGATGACTGGCATCGGGCGGGTGAGCAGAGCGCGTCGAGTGGGCCCCAGTGCCATAGCCGCGACCACGCTATCCCGCGTCCACGCCCGCTGATCCCGCAGTACCCAGTGCGCGAGTTCTGTCGGCCTCTCCAACCGTATGCAGCCGTGGCTGAAGTCGCGACGCTGCCGGGCGAACAGCGCGGTATCGGGTGTCCCGTGCAGGTACACCTCCGCGGCATTGGGAAAGACAAATTTTACCCGACCTAGCGGATTCCGGGTGGACGGGCGCTGCCGAAGGCGCAGCGCGCCATTTTGCAACTGCAGCCCTACCGCCGGCGTAACTGCCTGGGTCAGAACCCGGTCGCGAGGCCCAACAAGCTCCATGTCATTCTCTTTGAGGTACCCGGGTCGGCGGCGGAGCATGGGGAGAATCTCGCCGACCAGAATGCTCCGAGGGACATTCCAGTATGGCTGAAACTCTAGATAGCGGAGCTGCTCGATCAACACCGGAGTTCGTGTATCGAGGGCTTTCCCGACGATGACCCGCATCTCCAGTGCCGGCGCGCCGGATCCCCCTGTCGAATCGAATGCAAACAGCTGGAAAGCGGGGATGTTGACCACGACGAACCGCTGGCGACCGAGGGAGGGCAGCCATCGGAGCCGCTCGAGTGCCAGCTCGATCTGGCGGACACGTTGGGTTAGCGGGGTGTTGAGCGCGTCGAAACTCCGGCGGCCCAACACTCCATCGGCCGTGAGGCCGTGGCGGCTCTGAAAATGCCGAACCGCTTCCACGAGATCCCCTGCATAACGCCCATCTTGGGGCGGGAACGAAGACGCGGGGAGATCACCTAGGGCACGAAGCCGTTGCGCGAGCGCCCCGGCCCCATCGTAGCGATCTCCGCGGCGAATCCGTGGAGCGATGGGCAACAGTGGGAGGTCCGGATCGGCGGCCAGGGCACGGTATCGCTCTAACTCGCGCTGTAGGTTCCGATACTGTGCCAGGCGGGGCGAGAGCGCGAGAGCTAGTCTGCTGACCGTGTCCCCCTCCAAAGCTGCCGACAAGGCCGATGCCAAATCGAGCTGTGCCGACGGCAGGCTCTTACTAAGCGGCCCCGGATGAGTCCGCCCGCCGTACAGATCGTCCATGTATCGAAGAAAGGCGACGCTAAGTAGAAGATCGAAGCGCAGGGGCTCATGCGATGCCTGACCCGAAGTGCGGAGGTCGCGCGACAGGCTATCGAGCGTAAGAGCGTCGTAGTCCGATGGGTTGAGGCCGTGGTCGGCCGCGGCCGCGAGTAAGTTCATGGCCTCGCCAGCCTGGCGCGTTACCCCCGCCGAGTCCCGCCAGAGCAGCGCATTTGCGCGCGAACTGTAGAGACGAACGACGGCGTCGACGTAACGAGAGAAATCAGGCCAGCGCGACCACGGGAGTTTCGCGGTGGCGATTACGGATTGCGGGGTGGCTCCCTGAACATCCTGGCCAAAGACGGGGGCCGCAGAGAGAATCACCGAAAGCCACAGCAGCGCGCGAGTAGGTAGGCGGCGACCGAATTGCCGCGACATCAGGCCGGATCGGGGAGTTGGTTGCAATCTGCACTCTAAGAGCGCTGCTGGACCGTATGGAGAATCAATCATGGCTCGGCGTCGCCTCGGTCAGAGCCGCCAACCTCGCGTAGGTCTTCCGTCGAAACTCCTCGAGTGCCTGGTCCACCTCTTCTCTGGATGCGCCCACTTCACTGAGTAAGGCGGCGGCGAGTTGAAGGCTACCCTCGACGACCTCCGGAACGACCATGGTAGCGCCGGCGTCCGTCAGGGCATCGCATTGAGGCAGGTCGCGCGCGCGAGCCAGCAGCGGCACCTCGGGATCGAGCCGCCGGACGGCCAGAACTGTCCGACGCGCGGAGTCGGGCTGATCCAGGGTGATAACAACCGCCATGGCTTGGGCGATACCCGCGGCTTTGAGCACATCGGCTCGGCTCGCATCGCCGTAGTACACCGGAAGGTCTTGCCGACGAGCATCTGCCACTTGCTCGGCATCGAGGTCAAGGGCGACATACCGTGTACCTCGGGATTCCAACAGCAGCGCCAGGGTGCGACCCACACGACCGTACCCCGCAATGAGCACATGCGGGGCAACTACGCTTGGGTCACCCTCCAGTACCGCGGCATCAGGGGATGGACGCTCGAGCCGGCGCGCGACTCGGCGGCCCACCAGAAGGAGCAGCGGGGTTACCGCCATGCTGAGTCCCACGACCAGCACGGCCAGCTGAGAGATGTCCTGACTGAGGACGCCGGCCTGCTGGGCTAACGCGAACAGCACGAAACCGAACTCACCACCCTGGGCCAACGTGAAGGCCAGTGCCGCAGCCGTACCGATGCCAAGGCGGAAGGCCCGTGAGAGTGCGAACAGAATGCCGCCCTTGAGAAGCAGGAGGCTTACCAAAAGCGCCACAATGAGCGGGAGCGACCTGGAAAAGAGACCCAGGTCGATGCTCATCCCCACCGTCATGAAGAAGAGTGCCAGCAGGACACCCCGAAACGGCTGAATGTCGCCCTCGACCTGAGGCCGATACTCGGTCTCCGCTACGAGAACTCCGGCGAGAAACGCTCCCAGAGCCATGGACAGCCCCGCCTGCTCGGTCAGCCAACCGACGCCGAGTACGAGTAGCAGGACGATGCCAGTGAAGAGTTCTGGATCACCTCCACGGGTGACTGCTCGGAACAGCGGGCGCAGCAACAAGCGGCCCAAGGCTAGGATGACTATCAGAGCCACAGCGGCCCTGACGACGGCGATGCCGAGCGATCCCAGCACCCTCGCGTCGGGACTTCTGAGCAGTGGAACAAGCGTAAGGAGGGGAACGACGGCCAGATCCTGCAGCAGCAAGACAGCGAATGCCGCGCGCCCGCGCGTCGTGGCAAGCTCTCGCCTCTCGGTCAGCACCTGGAGCACAACGGCCGTGGAAGAGAGCGCGAGGCCACCAGCCAGCACGAGAGCAGCGGCACTCGGAACACCGATGAGCTGGAGCAAAACCCAGAGAGCGACTGCGGTCACCGCGAACTGTGCGACGCCTAACCCGAAGACGTAGCCGCGAAGAGCCAGGAGACGCTCGACCGAGAGCGACAGCCCGATCGAGAAGAGCAGGAAGATGACACCCAACTGGCCGATAACGTGGATCGCATCGAGTTCCTGTACCAGGGCGAATCCATAGGGCCCGATGAGCGCACCCGCGGCCAGATAGCCGAGCACGGCGCTGGCCTGGAACCGACGCACCAGCGGTACCACGGCAACTGCCGCAAGCAGAATGATCAGCGGTTCCTGGAGTGTGCTCGTTTCTGAAGTCATGCTGGCAAGTCTGTAGCCAATCGAGGGGCGACGCTTGCACGGAGGGCGTTGAGAATCACGGCGACATCGATCGCCTCCTGCACCACAGCGCCCGCCACGGGGGGCAGCCAACCCAAGCCCGCGGCGATCATCCCCAGAGCACTCAGACCGAGACCGGCCATCACGCTTTGGCGAGCGAGTCGTAGGGTACGCCGGCTTATGCTGATCGCGATCTCGACCCGGGATGGATCGTCGGCCAGGAGCACGACGTCGGCCGCCTCGGCTGTGATCCCACCTCCGCCGGATGCCAGGGCGACTCCGACCGTGGCGGAGCTCAGCGCGGGCGCGTCGTTGGTGCCATCCCCCACCATGAGCACCCGCTCGCCGACCTTCAGCAGTCGGCGCACGTGGGTCACCTTGCCTTCGGGCAAGAGCTCGCCATGGGCTTCCGCGATGCCCATTGCCCGGGCGACCGACTCCGTGTGAACCTGGTCGTCGCCTGAGAGAAGAATGACCCGCTGCAACCCGAGCGCTCGAAGTCGCGAGACCACGCCTGCTAACTCGGGCCGGATGCGGTCGGCGAACTCAATCACTCCAGCGGGCCGGCCGTCCACCGCGACGAACGCGCGCAACTCGGCGTCTGGATGTCGAACCCGCAGATCGCTCAATTCTGTCGCAGCCTCCGGGTATCGGTCGGCCAGGTACCGCCATCCTCCGATCGACACTTTGCGATCGCCTACCATACCCGAGACGCCTTGACCCGGCGCCTCCATGACGCCAACGCCCGGCTGCAGCACAATCCCTCGCGAAGCCGCATCCTCGACCACGGTTCGAGCGAGAGGATGGCCCGAGCTCTGTTCCACCCCGGCCGCGAGGCCGAGGAGCTGGTCCGACGTGTAGGCCGGCTCCGGCAGCACCTGGGACACCCGAGGGTGCCCTACGGTGAGCGTACCCGTCTTGTCGAAGAGGGCCACCGTGACGCCGCCGAGTTGCTCGAGGGCGGTGCCATGGCGGAAGATGATCCCTTGGCGGGCTGCGCGATTTATGCCGCCGATGAGTGCGACAGGTACTGCGAGAATAAGAGGACAGGGGGTCGCGACCACGAGCACCGCGAGGGCGCGCAATGGATCACCTGAAAGCCAATAAGCGCCGGCGCAGGCGGCCAGGGTGAGAGGAGTGAACCAGACCGCGTATCGGTCCGCCATGCGCTGAAGGGGTGCCTTGCTGGCCTGGGCCCCACGCACCAACTCCACGATCCGAGCATACTGGCTCTCGCCGGCGCGCGCGGTGGCCCGGATCCGGAGTGCTCCGTCCAGATTGAGGCTCCCGCTCAGTAGCCGCAAACCGGGACGGGCGGCTAGCGGAATTGGTTCCCCGGTCAGCCGAGACGTGTCCACGCTGGACCCGCCCTCAACCACCTCGCCGTCGCAGGGGATCAGTTCCCCGGGGCGCACGAGGAGAATGTCTCCCACCCGGACCGAATCGAGGGAAACGTCCTCAAGTCCTGAGATGCTGACCAGATGGGCGGTGCGGGGTGCAGCTGCCTCCAACTCACGCACGGCATCGGACGCGCGGCCTTCGGCGTACCGCTCCAGGGCTTCGCCTCCCGACTGCATCACTACGATGATCAGCCCGGCGAGCGGCTCGCCGAACACCAAGGAGGCCAGAATCGCGAGCATCGCGATCAGGTCGGCCGCAAACCGGCCGGACGCGATACCACGCAGCGTCCGCCAGACAACGGGGGCACCAGTAATAGCGAGCCCGGCATTCCAGAGGATGGCGGCCGGCGCCTCACCAACTAGATATCGAACGCTGAGCCCCGCGAGGATCGCCTGCAGTGCTGCGGAAGGTAAGAAGCCCGCCCGCCAGACGCTCACTCCGTCTCGGCGCCGACCCCCGATTCCCCCGTTCGGCGCAGACTGAACCCCACTCCCCTGACCGTCGCCAGCAGCTGCTCGCCTGCCGCCTCGTTCAGCTTCCTGCGAAGGTTCCCGACGTGGACGTCCACTACGTTGCTCTCCGGATCGAAGTGCATGTCCCATACCTTCTCCAGGAGAGTGGTCCGGCGAACCACTTCCTCCGGGTGTAGGAGGAAGTACTCGAGCAACTGAAACTCTTTGGGGGTGAGATCGAGCTTGCGATCGTTGATCTCGGCCTGATGGCGAAGGCGATCGAGTGTGATCGGCCCGTACCTCAAAACCTCCAGCCGCTCCGCTCCGCCGCGGCGGTGGAGCGCCCGAACCCGTGCCAGCAGCTCGTCGAATTTGAATGGTTTGGCCAAATAGTCGTCTGCACCCGCATCCAATCCGCGGACCACATCCTCCACCGCATCGCGGGACGTCAGCATGAGAATGGGGGTGTTGCGCCCCTCCCGCCTCAGCTCCGTCGCCACTTGGAATCCATTTTTCTTGGGCAGCACCACGTCCAGGAGGATGATGTCGTACTCGTAGACATGAGCCAGCATCAAGGCTTCATCACCGTCGGGGGCAACATCGACCACGTAGCCCTCCTCCTTGAGGCCCTGCTCGATGAACCCAGCGACCTTCCGGTCGTCTTCCACAACGAGGATCTTCATGGGTGGGAATCTGGCTCTGGGGGGCTGAACGCTTTGCCAAAACAGGGTGAAGAGATCTTCATAATTCCGCGGCCGGGAGCTCCAGAACGAACTTCCCGCCCTCACCAGGGAGGGCGAAGGCGCGGAGGTCACCTCCTAAGAGCCTGGCCAGGCGTCGGGACAGCGGCAGACCCAACCCTACGCCACGCATATCGCCTTCTTTCTCGGTCGCATAAATGTCGAAGACCCGTTCCAAGTCTTCCTCGGGAATGCCTGGGCCCGAGTCCCTCACCGTAAACATGATCAACCTTTCCCGGTGAGACACCGTGAGCCAGACTCTGGTGTTGGGCCGAGTGTGCTGAATGGCATTGCCGAGCAGGTTGATAAGGATCTGCTCGACTCGGCTGGCGTCCGTGTCGCAGGTCGGAAGCCCGTCACCAACCTCGAGGACCACGGAGACCCCGCGCGCATCGGCGGCGGGGGTGACGCGGCCAATGGCTCGCTTGGCCACGCTGCCTGAATCCACAGCACGGATGATTGGTTTCAGACGGTCTTCATCGAGGCGGCTGAGGTCGAGCAGGTCATTGATGAGGCCAACCGCCTGCTGGGCGGAGTCCATGACCTCGAGCGCGGCCGGGGGGACCGTGGCGGGATCCTTCTTGCGGATCAGCATCTCCGACCACCCGTAGACCGCGGCCAGCGAGTTCCGCAATTCATGATTCACCATCGCGAAGAAGCGCTCGCGCGAGCGGTGCAGCTGTTGCACCTCCTCGAGCAGGCGAGCACTCTCTTCGTGGAGCCGCGCGTTTTCCACCACTGCGGCGATCGTGCTGGCCAGGAGGACTGCGATGTATTCGTCCTCGTCCGAGAACAGCTCGCCGGACAGCTTCTCCGTCAAATAGAGATTCCCAAATGCTCCACGCCGGCCGGAGATCGGCACGCCGAGGAACGAATGCATCGGGGGATGATTGGGGGGAAATCCGTAGGAGTCCGGATGCTTGCTGAGATCGGGCAGACGGATCGGCCGGGCCTCACGGATCACCAACCCAAGTATGCCATGACCTCGAGGTGGAGGGCCAATGCGAGCGCGCTGTTCCTCATCGATGCCATACGTGGTAAAGCTCTCGAGCAGCCGACCATCCGGTGCGAGTACCCCGACGGCTGCGAATTGCGCACCAATGAGCTGGGCGGCCGCTTCAACCGCGTGCGTTAGGACGGCTTCGAGCGACACATCCGCGATCAGGCCGGAGGTGGTAATAACCAGACGCTCGAGGCGTTCTTGCGTGCTGGCATAACGAGGGAATGCCGTGGGGTCCACGTGGGGAATGTGCATGCCCAGCCGCAACGCCGAAACCCCCTAATTGTTTCCCAAGGGCTTCATCAAATCTTCACCCGCCTGCTGCTACTCTCGGGAACCAACTCCACACCTGAGTCGGAGGCTAAGATGTTGGGAAACGTCGGGAAGTTCGAGCGAGTGTTCAGGCTTATTCTGGGTGTTCTGATCCTCGGGTTGTACGGAGCGCTGCCGGAGCCCTGGCGTTATCTCACCCTCGTCGGCTTGCTGCCCTTCGGCACCGCCTTGACCGGCTCCTGCCCGGTCCGCGCCGCGATGTCCAGGAGGGAAGTATGAAACAGCCTCCCGCCTTGGAACCCCTCCGGATCCGTACGGTGCTCGTGCCCCTGGACGGGTCTCCGTTTGCTGAGCAGGCGCTGCCCTGGGCGATCGCCGTAGCTCGGAAGTCGCGGGCGCGCCTCCGCCTCGCAATGGTTCATCAGCTCCCATCCCCGCCGCCTGTCGACGAGGCGACGCTGCGACTCTACACCAAGGTGGAACTCGGACTCAGGCGGTCTCAGCGAGACTATGTCCACCGGATAGCAGCCCGCATTAAGGGCGATGACGGGGTACAGACCGCAACGGCGATGCTGGAAGGCACCCCCGCACCGGCACTGGCCAAGTACGTGACCGAAATCGGCGTCGATCTCGTGGTCATGACAACTCATGGTCGCGGCGGTCTTGAACGAGCGTGGCTTGGGAGTGTCGCGGATCAGCTCGTTAGAACGCTGGAAATTCCTGTGCTGCTGATTCGTCCTGCCGAGGGCGGGACCTCGACGATCGGCGCGAAGCGATTGCTTGTTCCGCTTGACGGGTCGAGGAAGTCCGAGTCCATCCTGCCTGCTGCCATGACGTTGGCCACAGTCACTGGCGCTGATATCGCGCTGCTTCAGGCAGTGGCGCCAGTGAGCTTGATGACCGATCCCCCGACCTCCTACCCTCTTGGTATTGACGAAGAGATCACAAAGCTGGAGCGGCAACAGGCTCAGGATTACCTGGATTCCCTGACCGATCAATTGAGGGCTGCCGGCTTCCGAGCCTCAGGTACGGCCGTACTGGGTGGAACGGCGTTCGACACAATCCGAGCCGTAGCCGATGAGCCGGGCACCGGAATTATCGCGCTGACTACGCATGGCAGGGGCGGGGTTCGCCGCATGGTCCTGGGCAGTATCGCCGACAAGCTGGTCCGGTCGGGGAACGTACCCGTGCTGGTCACGCGGCCCAGAGGCAGGTGATGCCGAAAGTCCAACACGCTCTCGCGCGGCTTTCATCCTCTCTTCATCGGGTACCGAGTATTCTGCGGCGACCGATGGAGGATTGGGCATGGTGCTAGAAAGGATTGTGATCGCGACCGATGAGTCGGAGGCAGGCCGTCAGGCCGTCCGCGTGGGGCGTGAGCTGGCAAGGACAACCTCGGCCAGCGTCTCCGTCATGCGGGTCGTGTTCAGGACGCCGCCCGCCACCGCTGGGGCCAGAGCTACCGGACCATCCCATTGGGCGCCGGAACAATCGGAGCATGAGCGGCTCCGGAACTGGCTGGAGTCGGAGCCAGCTACCTCCGGGCTCCCGTCCGAAGTCCAGGTGGGTATCGCGGCGGGCGTGCCGAGCATCGAGATCTCCCGTTATGCCGAGAACTATCGGGCCGATCTCCTGGTGCTGGGGCGGAAGGCTCGCTCCCAAGCGGCCCGCCTGCTGGTCGGTGATACTGCGGACGCGGTAGCCCGGCGAAGTCTGGTGCCCTGCCTGTTCGTGCCGCCCGGGGTTGGGCCTATACGGCGCGTCCTGGTTGCCTTGGACGGCTCCGAACGGGGCTTGAGAGTGCTCCAACAGACGGCTGGCTTCGCCCGTGCCATAGGGGCTCCCCTGCAAATAGTGACGGTGGAGCCGGTCGTACCGGGCGAGAACGGTGTCGGGCCAGTTCTAACGAGGAGCCAACGGCTCGGGGCCAATGCGCAGCAGGTCGTGCGGCGGGAACTGGGCGAACAGGCATGCGTTCCGGTCGATATCCGGCGCGGGGAAACCGTCGAACAGGTATTGGCAGCTGTCGGAGACCATAGCAGCGAAGTCCTTGCGATCGGATTTCACCGTGGTGGGCCTCCGGGGATGCTGGAAGCCGGAAGTACAGCACGGCGGCTCGCCCATTTGGCAACCTGTGCCGTCCTTACGATCCCGCTGTGAAGGCACCTTCATATGCGATTAATCACCAGTTGGGTGACCGCGCATCATACTAGGCATGTCACCTCACTGGAGGGCAGATGACGTCGCCGATGAAGAGCGCTTTGGAGACCCGAGCTGTCGCGGCGATACTCGCCACGATCCACGAACGCTGGATCCAGCAGATGCGCTCGGTTCTGGTCACGGCTCCCCGCCCAATAGCGGATACCTGGCCCCATTGCGCAGCCGCCCGGTATATGGAGCATCAGTTTGCCGATGGCTTTCGCCTCGAGGCAGCTTTTGCCATGGCGATCCAATGTTCTATATCCAGCACCGCGGCCAGACGCCTCGCAATAGCTCGGCTGGCGATCGAAAGTACGAGGAATGAGCTGTTGGCTGCGGAGCATCACCTGAATTCCTCGCCATCGGAAGTCACTCTTACGCGTCGGCTCCTCGAAGAAGTGGGCCTCTGGTGCCTTGAGCTCGAGTGCGCCACCGCGCAGGTCACTACCCCGCTGCCAGCGGCGGCCTGGCGACTCCTGGCTCGACTCAGGGTTGCGCATGCAGCCCAGCTTCAACCATGCTGTCTGCCATCCGACCGAGAAATGAGGGTGTCATGAATCCCGTTGCGACGACCCGAGCGACCGAGGCTTCGCTTCTTGATGCCGCGACGCGGCTTGCAGGCGCAGAGCGCTGGGGCAACGTGGGCGTTCTCGAGGCGCTGCTTGCTCCGGATTACCGAGGCTACGACGTGAACGGGCGGATTCAGAACCGCGCCAGCTTGTTGTCGGCCTACGCCCAAGGAAAGATGCGCCTCGCGGCTCTTCGACTCAGCGAGCTTCAGACGAAGGTCATGGGTGACGTCGGTTTGGTCGCTGGGGTCAGTGAGGTGAGCGAGGGCCTTGGGATCGATAAGCTCAATCTCCGACTCCGGTTCCTCGACGTGTATACCTGGAGCACCAGTGGCTGGCGGCTGACCGCGTCACAGGATACACCGCTGCCTCGCTGACCACGATCTTCGCGCCTCAACCCGCGAAACTGTGCGCGCTTTGCTCTAGCAGAACCGGCTATGGGTTGGTGTCGCATTCCATGTCTCGACTACCCTAGCCTTCCCCCTTAAGGGCGTGCCGGGCTGCGCTCGCCGGAGCCTTAGGAGCCCTCACAATGTCTGCGGTATCTGCCCAGCTTGGCTTCGTTGTCGCGGACGACCCGTTGGATGTCGCGTCCATTGGAAGAGCCCTGCTCGATGCAGGTCGCTTTTACTGCCAGTGGGAATGGCGCCCGTGAGTTAACGACGATGCCATTTGTTCTTTTGGTCGATGACGAGCCAGCCGTGCGCCATGTGCTCGGCCGGTACTTGGATGACGCCGGCTGGGAATGCGTCTGCGTTGCCAGCGCCACCGAGGCCATCCAGTTTGTCCAAGGGGGCGTTCGGCCCGATCTCCTGATCATTGATATCAGGCTTCCTGATATCTACGGCCCAGTCCTCGCCCTGCGCCTTCATGCCTTGGAGCTCCATGCACCGGTGCTTTTCATATCGGGCTGGATGGACGGAATCGCGGTTGCGGAGAAACTCACTGCCCTCCGGTGGAGTTTCCTCCAAAAGCCGTTCGGGGGGCCCACATTGATCGAGGGAGTCCAAAAGTTGCTTGCTGAGCCAACTGTTACTTGAGAAACGGACGGTACGTCCTGGTCGACTCGCTTTCACATCCTATGAACCTTTGGGATGGGCCAGGACATTGTGTGCTGATTTGTGTGCCAACACAGCCCAACGGACAGGAAAGCGCAACAACTCAGCCTAACGGGAATAGACACTAACTCCCGGTTCACCAACATTTAGACCAACCAGGCGAAACCAGACACAAGAGGGGCCAGTGACTTTTAATCCCTAGGTCGTGGGTTCGAGTCCCACCGCCCTCACTTTCCTAAGCCACCCGTTTTCATGTAGTTGTCAATCGCCGAAGATCTCGGACGATAGGCCTCGTGCGGGTAGTTGTGTCTGCTGTATGACTGACCGGCTCGTGAGCGGAACTAGCTGCCTTCCTAGGCCCCTGACTCCATGAACTGCTCCGTCTACCCGATACGAACTACATCTCTCGGCTTGCTAGGTGCCCCGGATGAGGCCGTTTGCCGGGCAGTTCTGCGGAGACTGGCGTTTGTAGTCGGAGTGGCGATGCTCTCCGTATCGTCATCCTCGGTGCTTCAACGCCTCCCGTTTGCACTTCCCTGGCCCATACCGCATATCTGTTACAGAACCCTCACCAGAGACCGCTTGAACCTAGCTAGCGACTGCCGATGACCTCGGTGCTCGAACGTCTGCGTGCCGCGCTCGCCCCCAGCATCCTGGTGGAGCGGGAGATTGCGCGCGGGGGTATGGGAGTCGTGCTTCTGGGCCGCGATATCCTGCTCGACCGACCTCTCGCAATCAAATTGCTAAAACCGGAGTTGACCACGGCGACAGCCGCGGAGCGATTCCTCCGGGAAGCTCGCCACGCAGCCGGCCTGAGGCACCCCAACGTTGTATTGGTCCACCACGCTGGCGAAGCTGACGGCCTGCTCTACTACACCATGGATTACGTCCCGGGAGAGACGCTCGCCGCTCGCCTGGAAACCGGCAGTCTGACGCCCGGGGCGGTGGTCCGCCTCGGCGTCGATATACTCGCCGCGCTTGACGCCGCCCATCGCCACGGTCTTATCCATCGGGACGTCAAGCCCTCCAACATCTTCCTCGACCGCGATCGCGCCTTACTGGGTGACTTCGGGGTGGCGTACGCCCTCGACACCAGTGCGACCGCCCTCACTCAGCCCGGCCATCCGGTCGGCACATTGGCCTACATCTCCCCGGAGCAGCTCCGGGATCAGCCGGTCACCGAGCGGACCGACATCTATGCCGTAGGGTTGGTGCTGTACGAAGCTGCCAGCGGCCATCGCTGGCAGCCGATCACGGACCCTGCTCGGGGCGACTGGTCGAGCGTCCCTCGTCACCTGCGAAAACCTATCCGTCATGCCCTGTGCCTTGAACCGAAGGATCGCTGGCCTAACGTCATTCAGTTCGCCGATGCGCTCGCCTCGGCGGAGCGCCGCTCCCGGGCGAGGTGGATCATCGGTGCCACGGCGGCTGTGGGAACGGCGGGATTCCTGCTCGCGACCTACGCCTTCCGGGATACGGCCCCATCCGACGGTGAGAACCTGCGGGACCTGGCCGTGTTCCCCTTCATGACGGTCGGACTGACCGACTCCTCTCTGGGTCCGCGGCTGGCGGCACTTACCGGCTGGTCTTTGGAACAGGTTCAAGGGCTCACGCTCGCGCCGCGGCAGCTCGCCTTTCGCGCTTGGCGCGGGTCGGACCGGCCTCCGGCACTTCGGCTCCAAGCAATGACCGGCGAGCGGACCCGGAGCCGTTACGGCGTCTGGGCTGTCGTGCGCCCGCGGGGCGACCAACTGGAAGTCCAGCTCAGCGTCGTCGGGGCTGAGGGGGACCCGGCTTTCGAGGGCACAGTGACCGGCCCCGCCCGAGACCCCGCCGCCCTGGCTGACTCGGTCGCCCGCGTCCTCACTCGCGCGGTGTTCGCCCGCTCCGATCGGCAGGGGCGGCAGGCGGATGCTCTTGCGCGGGTCAAGCCGGAAGCGGTGGATCAGTTCCTCTTGGGTGAAGAGGCCTTCGCCCGCGACGCGTGGCTCACGGCCGAGCGACACTACCTCCGCGCCTTTCAGCTTGACTCCACCTTTGTCCTAGCCGGGTGGAGGTTGGGTAACGCGCGCCGGTGGCTGCCCCTGCGTACCGGAGCCCCATATCCACCCGGCCTGTTGGAGCTCTTTAAAGATTATCGTGAGAGTGTGCCTCCGGTCGACCGCCATCTGATAGAGGCGCAGTACCAGCCATCCGGCGCGCCGCGATTCCAGCGGTATGAGCAGGCATTGCTGGTTGCCGGCGACGATCCGTATGCCGCGCTGCTCTACGGCGACGAGCTGTTTCACCGTGGCCCTTTGGCCGGCCGGCCGCTGAGGGACGCCGTCCGAATGCTGGAACGCGCCGTGGCGATTGACTCCACGCTGGCCCCCGCCTGGGAGCACCTTGCATGGGCCCTCATTCGGCTGGGGAATGGGGAGCGCGCCGGCGCCGCGTTAACGCAATTGGAGCGATGGGCGGCGCCGGCGGGCGAGTCCGAGATCCACGTCCCCACGTTTCTGCGAATGGCCTACGCATTCCGCTTCGGCGGTCCCGGCGCCCGGGACCAAGCCGTCGGAACGCTGAGCCGATCCCCCGACGCGCTGGCCCTTGCCGCGCGCGGCGCGGCGTCCTTCGACCTTCCTGCCGCTCAGGCCATACTTGCCGCGGCGCTCGTTGCCTCGGCTGTCACGGCCGACCAGCGCGCGAGCGGCTTCGTCGCTCGAGGTGTTGCTCTGGTCGCCCTCGGCCGACCCGCCGCCGGCCAGCTCTCGTTCGACTCGGCCGTGGGGCTCTTCACCGATCCCCACGAGGCGAGACTCCAGGCCGCGGAGTGGCGGGTGATTCCTTCCGCGCTGGGTGTCGTCGGATGGAGCGAGAGCGAGCGGGCGCGCGGGCGTACCGCGCTCCGGGCCATGCTCAGCGATCCTTCGGTCCGCGCGCGGGCAGCCTGGGCACTCAGCCTCGACGCCCATAGCCGCGGAGACACCGCGGAGGCCCGCCTTCGGGAAGAGAGCATGAGTCTCGCGGATCGGGAGGAAGGTCTGATCCAGGTGCTGGTCGGACTGGGACATGCGGCGCGAGGCGAGTGGCAGGCCGCGCTCGCCGCGACGGAGCCGGCACTGGCGTTCGACTCCGCGGGACATGCGCCGGACCCATTTCTTCGCGCGGTGCTTCACCTGAAGCGCGGCGAGTGGCTCGAGCGCGCTGGACGGGCCGCGGATGCCGACCAATCGTGGATGTGGTACGAAAACCTTGATGTACGGGGCTGGCCGGACGCGGAAGCACAACCGGCCGAGGTGGATTGGGCCTTGGCTTCTCACGCCCGGTTGCGTCGCGCTCGACTGGCACTTGAGGGCGGGAACCTGTCGGACGGCTGCGCTCTCGCCCGGAGGGTGGCGAACACATGGTCGGAGGCGGAGCCTGCCGTCACCAAGCTCGGCCAGGAGCTCGCCGCCATGACAGCGACCTGTCCCCCATGACCTCCCCTGATCGGTACGCTTCGTTCCGCGCAGCGCTGGAGCACGAGTTCCGGATCGAAAAAGTGCTCCACGAGTCGTCCGACGGAGTAGCGTACTTCGCCCGCGATCTCACGCTCGACCGGCGGGTGCTCGTGAGGGCGCTCGATCCGGCGTGGGCGGGCGAGTCGCGGGCCTCTGAGTTCGCACGCGAGGCCAGGGTGCTCGCCTCGCTGAGTCACCCAAGCATCCCCGCGATCCATCACGCGGGAATAATCGGCAACTTCCAGTTCATCGTGCTGGAGCGTGCCGAGGGTCCAACGCTGGAGCGCCGATTGCTCGATGGGGCGCTCCCGGTCAACGAGGTTCTCCGCCTGGGCGTTCAGATACTGGGGGCACTGGAGACCGCTCATGCCGCCGGCATCCTCCATTCCGCGGTTGTCCCCAGCAACGTGATCGTCAGCGAAGGGCGGTACGTGCTGGACGGCTTCGGCCGCGCGACCGCCGGGGGCCACGAGGGAACGTTGGCCGACTTGACAGCTGTGGGGCGCCTGCTCGACGATGCGAGTGGCGGGGCGCTCCTTCCCCCCCTGAGGGCGGCGATAGGGCGCGCGCTCGATCTTCACCCCGTTGAGCGGAAGCCGAGCGCCGGCGCTTTTCGCGAGGCCCTTGACGCCGTGGCATGGCGGGCGGCGCCGCGCCATCTCAGCAGGCGCCTGGCGATCGGCGGGGTGCTGGCGGCCGCAACGATCCTGGGTATCGGCAGAATGCTGGAACGTCCGGGGCCGCCCGGACCTGCCCCTCGCGAATTGGCGGTCCTCCCGCTGGAGGTTGACGGTGGCCAACCGCTCGACCCGCTGGGGTCGAATCTGGCTCACCTGATCCAGCTCGACCTCGAGGAGGTACCGGGATTGGGGTTGACTCCCCGTGGCCAAGTTGACCGGTGGTGGGAGACCCAGGACAGGGAGTCGCAGGCGGTCAACGGATTGAGTGCGACGCGGGCACTCAAAGTCCACTGGGTTGCGCACGGACTGGTGGACCGGCGACCGGGCGACATCCTCCGGGTGCGGCTCTCGCTCCACGACTCGTCCGGTGCCACGAGCATTCTGCCGGAAGTGCGCGGCCCGGCGAGCGACCTCGCCGCACTGGGCGATTCGATCACTCTGGGAATACTCCGAGTCGTGGCGCCCCGATCCGACCAGCTGTACGAGCCGGCCGCCGGTTTCGGTAGCGTTCCGGTTCCGGCGCTGAAGGCCTTCCTTCAGGGCGAAGCGGCATTCGCCAGGGACGCCTGGGCTCTGGCCCAGCGCCACTACGAGATCGCACTGGGAATCGACTCTACCTTCGCGCTGGCCGACTGGCGGCTGGCCAACGTTAGACATTGGCGCCGGCTGAATCAGGAGTCCCACCTGTCAACCGTCTACCGGCGGCACGTCTCGCGGCTCCGCCCGCGGGACCGCATGCTCATCCAAGCGCTGCTCGAACCGGATCTCTCGATTCGATTCGCCCGCCTCGACAGCGTAGTCGAGCGCGTGCCGGGAGACGGTTATACCCGGTTGTTGCAAGGGGAAGAGCTATTTCATCGCGGTCCTCTCGCGGGCCGAGGACTGGATGAAGCGCTTCCGGTGATGGCGGCGGCGGTGGCCCGCGATTCTTCCCTTGCGCTGGCGCACGATCATCTAGTCCTCGGCTACGTGCGCCTGGGCAACCGCCAAGATGCTCGAACCGCGCTGGCCCTGCGCCGGCGGACGGGCGGGGGCATCAGGCCGGACGATCTGGACCAGCTGCCATTCCTCGAGCTGGTCTATGACGAGCGATTCGTGCCCTGGCGGGCGTGGATGCGCTATCAGTACATCGCCTGGCGCAAGGATCCCAGGCAACTCGACGCCATCCGTCGGGTCGCGCGATTGGGGATGCCATGGCTCGACCTGCCGAGAACTCAGCTCCGCTACTGTGACCTCCTTCTCCAGGCAGGGCATCCGATGGCGGAAAATTACGCCACGGCCCACGAGGGCAAGGGACTCGCGCTTTTCGCCCTGGGGCGGCTCGACGAAGCGCTGGCGGAGTTCGACTCGGCAGTCGCGCTGTTCGACTCGCCCGAGGCGCGGCTGCAGCAGGCGGAGTGGCGAGTGATTCCACACGTGTTAGGGCTTCCGCTCATGGATACCGCTGGCTGGGAGCTGCGGCTGGCGGAACTGACCGAAGACCCCAACATCGGCGGCCGCGCGGCCTGGGCATTGGCGCTGGCCCGGCTCACTGCGGGAGACACGCTGAATGCCCAGCGCTGGAGCCAGCGCCTCCCGGTCGGCGATCCGCTCCGAGTCCTGGTCGATGCCGGCCGGGCCGCAGCGGACGGTGACTTCACCGCCGCGCTCGCCATGACCGATTCGGTCCGCTTGGCATTCCAGGTGACCCGTCCTCCCGACCCATTCGGGGGGGCGGTCTTCCATCTCTTCCGAAGCGACTGGTGGGAGGCCACCTCCCAACCGGACCGTGCGGACCGCGAACGACTGTGGTACGAAGCCTCGAACCTCGAGGGATGGCCGGAAGGGCTTTCTCAGGCAGGCGAGGTGGACGGTGCCCTCGCCGCATTCGCGCGCCTGAAACGGGCCCGCGGGTTGCTACGCTCCGGCAACGCAGCGGCCGACTCGCTCCGGGCCTGCGGCTATCTCGCGCGTCTCGGAGAGCTGTGGTCCGAGGTGTCGCCGGCGCTGCGAACTCTGACCGACGAAGCGGCGGTGCTCGCCCGAGGCTGCCCGGCGTGATTGTCTGCCGCACCCTCGGTCCGGTCGAGATGCTGGTGGATGGCGGTCTCGCCCCAACCGAGTTGCTCTGGAGAAAGAACCTGGCCCTGCTGGTGTATCTCGCCCGCTCACCCCGACGGAGCCGGACCCGGGATCACCTAATGGGTCTCTTGTGGGCCGACAAGCCGGAATCGGCGGCACGTCACTCACTCAACGAGGCCGTGCGGGTGCTCCGCCGCTCGCTCGGCGAGGCCGGCGTGGACACCGAAGCCGGCCAGGTCCGTCTCGCGCCCGAAGCCATTCGCCTCGATGTCGAGCAGCTCGACGAGCATGGCTCCCAACGGGAATGGTGTGCCGGCGCGCGGCTGGTCGCGGGCGAGTTTCTCGAGGGGTTCGCGGTGCCGGGCGCTGCGAGCTTCGAGGACTGGTTGACCGACGAGCGCGCTACCTGGCGAAGCCGCTCGGTGGACGTCCTGGTAGGCTGTGCGGAGGAGGTGCTGGCAGCAGGGCAGGCGCGTGACGCAGCAGCAATTGCCAGACGCGCGACGGCTCTCGACCCGCGCTCCGATTTCGCTGTCCGCACCCTCTTGCGGAGTCTCGCGCTCAGCGGGGAACGGGCGTCGGCGCTGGAGTGCTATCAGACCTTTGCCACCCGGCTCGAGGGCGAGCTGGGCGTCGAGCCACAGCCTGAGACGATAGCGCTGGTCGATCGGGTGCGACGCCAGAGACCCCCACCGACTGCAGGGCGGAAGATCGCGGATGCGCTCGAGCCTCGGCTGCCGCTGGTTTCCCGAGAGCAGGAGTTATCACGCGTGCTGGAGGTTGCTGGCAGCTGCCGACTCCAGCGCCGGGCGATGGCGATCGTCCTGGAAGGCGATGCGGGCACCGGCAAGACTCGCCTGCTGGAGGAGCTGCTCGGCCGACTGCGGCTCGATGGCGCCGTCACTGCCGCGGTTCGAGCGGTAGAGGCCGACCGGGGTGCACCATGGAGCGGGATCCGGGCGCTGGCGCGAGGCGGACTGCTGGATGCTCGGGGACTCGGGGCGGCGCCGGCCCCGGCGTTGGCCGCCTTCGCGGGGGAGCTTCCAGAATGGGCCGATCGGTTCGAGGGCGTCTCGAGCGCGCTGCCGTTGGCGCCGGGCAGGGCACTGGGCGAGCTGCTGCGCAGCGCCATCGAGGAGCAGCCGGTGTTCCTCGCGGTGGACGACGCCGAATGGCTGGATCGCGAATCGTTACTCGCGCTCGAGGCCATACTGCGGGACCTCTCGAGGGCGCCGGTCGGGATCGTCCTCACGACCTCGGGAAGACCTCCCTCGCCGGACATCGAACGGATCCGCGCCGGTATCGGACACGATGTGGCCGGAGCCGCCGTGTCACTGAGCCCGCTGGGCATCGCCGGGCTGCGAGAGCTGGCCCACCGGATCCTTCCCAGCTTCGACGAGGTGGAAATCGATCGGGTGGCGCGACGGGTGGGAACCGACTCAGCCGGCATACCGCTGCTCGCCGTCGAGCTACTTCGGGCGGTGGCGCTCGGCATGGATCTCGGGGTCACCTCCGGCGCCTGGCCGGAACCCCTCAAGACGCTGGACCAGACGTTGCCGGGCGACCTACCCACCGCGGTCGTCGCGGCGATCCGCGTGGGATTCGGACGGCTCAGCCCCAAGGCGCGGAGCGTCCTCGCGGCCGCGTCCGTTCTCGACGATCGGGTCACCCCGGACCTGCTGGCGCGCGCGGCAGACCTGCCGTCGGCCGACGTGATCGACGCGCTCGACGAGCTGGAATGGGACCGGTGGCTGGTAAGCGAGACGCGAGGATACGGATTCGCCGCTCGAATCGTGCGGCAGATTGTCGCCAGAGATATGCTCACCCCGGGTCAGCGCCGCCGCATCGCCGAACGTATCCGACCTTGACTGCTTGATCGCTACTTGACCGGGACTGGTTAAGGTGGGGCATCGCGAAGTCCACGTCCTCGTTTCCGAGGCTCGCCATGCCCGTGCTGCCTTCCCGGCTACTCCGCCCGCTATTGGTGCTCCTGCTGTGCATGCTCGGCGCCTGCTTCATCGTGCGCCGGCCCTCGGTGGCCGAGGTAAATCGGGCTGCCGACTCGGTGCGGGTGCGCACGCCGGTCAAGGCACACCTGCTGGACGGCTCCACGGTCGTCTATCCCAAGGGGATGCTCCTTGCAGCCGGGCGGCTGAAAGGCCCCGGGACGCGCTACGATCTCAGGTTGAGCGATCCCATCGAGGTCGACGAGTTGCCGCTCGACAGCGTGGTCGGCCTGGAGAGCTTCCGCACCGAGGTCAATAACACAGCCACCGTTGGACTCTCGCTGGCGGCTACCGTCGGCGCCGTGGGGCTCGGAGTCGCGATCGCCTGCGCGATCGACCCCAAATGCTTCGGCTCGTGTCCTACCTATTACTCCGACAGCGCCGGCACTCCTGTGCTCGAGGCCGAAGGGTTTTCCTACAGCATCGCCCCACTCTTCGAGTCCCGGGACGTAGACCGGCTTCGGGCGCAGCCCCAGGTAGATGGCATCCTGCGTCTCGAGGTGCGGAACGAGGCCTTCGAGACCCACTTCCTCAACCATTTCGAGCTGCTGGAGGCCACGCACGCACCCGAGGAGTTCGTCGCCACCGACCAGCAGGGACATCCGGTCGCCGTCGCGGGGCAGCGCCCTCCGCTCGCCGCGCGGGACCGGATAGGGCGTGACGTCAGAATGGTCCTAACCCATTCCGACGGTGAGACCTATGCCACTGCTCCGGGCGTCCTTGCCAGCGTTTCTGCGACGGATCTGGAGGATGAGATCCAGCTCAGCTTCGTGACTCCGGCCGGGGAGGATTCGGTCGCCCTCGTGCTCCGGCTCCGCAACAGCCTGCTGAATACGGTGCTGCTCTACGATCTCATGCTGGGCGATCCCGGTGCCCGCTCGCTCGACTGGCAGGCGGAGGAGTTGTCCAGGGTCGGCACGGCGCTGGAGCTGGGCAACTGGTATTCATCCCGCATGGGGCTCAGCGTCGAGGTCTGGGGCGACTCGGCATGGGCGCCGATCGCCCGCCTGAAAGACACGGGACCGGTGGCGTGGAAGGATGTCGCCCTCCCATTGCCGAGAGTTTCGAGCAACGAGATGCGGATCCGGCTTCGCTTCCCCGCCGACAACTGGCGGATCGACCGCGCCGCACTGGCGGCGAGCGTTCGCCGGCCAGCGGTTCGCACATTCCGGCTCGGCCACGTGGCCGCAATCAGCGGTGCGGCCGAACCCGAAGCCCGCGCGACCCTGGCGGATGCCGATGGCCGCTATCTCGAGACGGTGGCGGGTCAGTCATTTGTCGCGACCTGGGATGTCGGACCCGGCTCGGCCGGCGTAGAGCGGACGTTCTTGCTGGCCTCCCAGGGGTATTACGTGGAGTGGGTGCGCCAGGGCTGGATCGCGGCGGCGCGCGACACCACGGTGTTCCGACCGGGCGACGCCTCGCTGCTCCGCGCGCTGGAGCGGTGGCGCCAGGTCCAGGACACCCTGGAGCGCCGGTTCTTCGCCACCCGCGTTCCGGTCAGGTGACTTCATGCGAGCCAACCTTCGTCCAATTGTCGCGCTGCTGTTCCTGGCCGCCTGCATGGTCGGCACCACCGGTCGGAGCTACGCCCCCGCTCGAGGACCGGCTGGTGCGATGGTGCAGCTCGAGCTCGGCGGCAAGCGCGAGGTCGGCGGGGAACTGCTGGCGGTCGAGGAAGCCACTCTCCTCATCCTTCAGGAGCAGCAGCTGACCCGCGTGCCGTTGGTACTGATCGAATCTGGGAAGGCACCCAGGATCACCTTTGTCGGAGGTACCATGTCCGCGGATACTCGTGAGCGGCTGCGACTCGTCAGCCGATATCCTCAGGGAATCTCCCCCGAGCTGGAGGCTCGGCTGCTCCAGGCTTACGGGGCAAGCGGCGTCCGGCAGATCTCGTGAACAGCACGACTCCTGCCCTGGTACTCTGGTTGGCGGCGGCGCCTCTCGCCGGGCAAGCGGTACCCGCCGATGTACCCGCGTTCGCCGCGGCCGCTCGAGAGGCCACTGGCCGCTACCGCGACCAGGGCGCCGCCATCGCGGACGGCTACCGGCGGATCGGGCCCGACTTCCCCAGTATGGGGGAGCATTGGATCAGTGTGCCCCTCGTGGTCCGCGATGGTGTCGACCCCGCGCGGCCCCCGATCCTGGAGTACGTCAGTGTGGCGGGAAAGCCGGTGCTCGCCGGCATCGCGTACACCCAACTGGTACGTGACGGTCCGCCGCGGTCGTCGCTCCCGGCCCCGGCTTCCGCCTGGCACTATCACGCGGGCTCGGTGGACGAGGAGAGCTTCATCCTGGGGCATTCCCAGGGCGGCACCGCGATGGATTCCACCAGTGGACCGCGAATCGCCGTGCTTCATGCCTGGGTCTGGCTGGACAATCCCGCTGGTCTCTTCGCGACCGATAACTGGGCCCTTCCCTGGTACCGCCTCGGGATCGAAGCCCCGCCGGGGAGCGATCGTGCGTCTCCGGCCGGGTTGGCTGCGGCACTGGCGGGCGGAGGTGAGCTCTACTTTCTCGCGCTCCTGCGGCTCCGGCATGGTCTGTCGTCCGAAAGCGCCGGTCAGGTGGCCGCGGTCTTGGAGCGCTACGGGCGAGACTGGCGCGAGCGACTTCACAGCGCGGCGGACCGGGGGCTGCCGGCGCCGGTGACGGAGCTCGCTGATGCCTGGTCGGCACTGGAAGCCGAGCTCCGCCCTATCTGCTACTCGTGTGCCCTGTCGCAGCACGCCGGTCATGAATGACCAGGCAGGCGCCCTACTGATGCGGCCGCCGGAAATCGAAGCGGGCGACGAGTCCGGCGTGGTCCGACGGCCAGAGTCGGTCAATCGGTCCGGCGAACCGGTCGGCCGGATCGTCTCCCAGCCGAGTGATATGACCGGCGAGGTGGTTTCCCGGCTTGCCGTCCCGAGCGAACACGTAATCGATTCGCTTGTTGAAGTGCTGCACCCGGTTGGAAAGGTCGGGGAGATGACAGCATGTATACCCACGGCTCCGCTGCCGAAACGCCTCCCAGGCGTCGGTAAGTCCCGCGCCGATCAGCACCTGATACATCGGTGAGCCGGGGACGTCGTTCAGGTCGCCCAGCAGGACCGCCGGTGCGGTGCCGGCCAGCGCCTGAGCCAGCTCCGCTGCCTGCGCGGCGCGAAGCTGATCCAGGCCGGGGGCATCCCCGGATTCGAGATGAGTGCTGGCGATGGTGTAGTCTCGCCTCCCGATTGTGACGGTGGCGGTCACCCAGCCCCGTGCGAGAAGGACGCCGGCGGCCACCTGCCCCAGGTTGGCAGCAAACCTGTGAGCAGTCGTTTGCTGCACCTGAACCCGTCTTCCATCAACCAGAATCGCGTCCTCGTCGATCAGGTTCACCCCGGGAAACGGGGTCGCCTCGATATTGCGGACTCTGGCGGCGACTTCATACTGAAGCCCGTGTGCCGACAACTCCGCCAGAAGCGTGGGCAGGAAGTCGAGGTGCACCTCGACGCCTAGCGGTGGAAGGCTGATATCGACGGTGGAAACCTCCTGAAGCCCGACCACATGCGGACGGGTCCGGGCGATCTCGCCGGCGATCGCCGCCGCACGGCTGATAAAGTCGGTCTCCTGCAGGGTGGAGATCGCGGCCAGCAGCGCGACTTGGTCATCGACTGGATCGGGAGTGACGAGTGCGCCGATGACCGCGTCCACATCCGCGCCGACGTACAGGTTCCGGGTCATTACGGTAATGTCCGGATGCCTGGTGTGTGACGCGTCAGGAATCGGATCGGCCCCAGGTTCCAACGGACTGCCAACGCCGTCGTTCGACTCGTCGGAGCAGGCGGCCGCAAGGCACATGATGATGGCCGCGAGAAGTGAAGGGATGACTCGCATTGGGTCCTCCAGTAACTCGGTGAAAGGGGTTCAACCGAGTCGAGGATACCCGAGAGCGGTCAAGTAGCGGTAAAGCGGGGTCGTGGGTTCGAGTCCCACCGCCCTCACTTACTCGGGCCAGCTCGGGCTGGTCAGATCCAGACGCCACACGGGCCCGGAGTACATCGGCCCCTCGAATCGCACGAAGGCGGGCACGTCGTCCGTGACGATCCACGTGTCGCTATCCGGCGGCGCCTTACCCAACAGGGTGGCGAACACCTTGACCAGCACGCCCAACTTGGGCTTGAGCTTGTAATGGACCGCCGTTTCCGCGTGCCGGCCGAACTTGACTCGCGCCGAGCCGGCGGGCGCGATCTCGAGCCCGATGAGTCGTGGCTTCGGCGTGAAAGCCACGATATGGACGGTGTGCGTTTCGCCCGGGGCCAGGTTCTTCGCGATCGTGATGGGCATGCCGTTGTAGACGTCCGGCGGCAACTCGAGCGTACCGGAGTACTCCTTTTCGTCTCCATCTTTGCGCGACTTGCTCTTGACGACGTATTCCCCTGCGTCCGATAGCGACGCCTCGAGATCGTCGGCGAAGGCCGGACCGCGTTGGACGAGGTGGTAGTTCTTCATCCTGAAGACGCCCTGCTGAGTGAATGTGACCGCCTCCTCGAAGACGGACGCGTCCAGAAAATGAAAAACCATCCGGCTCTGGATCTCCCGGTCCCGAGGGATCTGAAGCAGATCTCCGTTCGCCAGGAGCGCGCCGGTTGCCGTCCGCAGCTCGAGAAAGCCGTGGACCGTACCCTCGGCGTAGCGCACCGGCACCGGGGCCGATTCCTCCTTCTGCTTGTCCTGCTGAGCCAACGCGGGTGAGAAACCGGTCAGCAATGCCGTTGCCATCCAGCCAAGATTCTGCCCGACTGCCATAGACCCCCCCGTAGGGCGGTTCAGGCCCAATCTACTGAGCAGCCGGCTGAGCGTGAGGACCCACGCTGAAAAGCACACCGCCCGGCCGTCTGCTGCAACGGCCGGGCGGCGTATTTCCAGCTAACCCTGCTCGACTCTACGGCAACGGCGTCAGGTCGATCCGGGTGACAGCCACGATCACCTTCCCGGTATCGGGCGCCCGCACCACCACGAAGTCGTTCGGCCCGGGCGTCATGGTGGACGCGCAGGCGATGGTGATCGTCGACATGCCCGACACCAGCTGGTGATCGCTCTCCAGCACCCCCGGACCCCAGGCGCAATCGCCTTGGTTCTCCAGCTCGGAGCCGAGGTCGGCCAACAGCTTGTTCTCGATCTCGATGCCGGAGCCGTAGAACCCGCCGTTCTCACCGATCACGACGAGCCTCCCGCCTTCGCCCGCGAACTGCTTGAGCGCGTTGACCTCGTTCGCCGGGATCTCGGTCGCGGGCATCCAGATGAAGATGACCTTCACGTCCGCCGGAATGGAGGCCAGCGGACCCGTCTCATCGAAAGGCGTGTACCCCAGATTGACCAGCGCCGGAACAATCGCACCGGAGGCGTAGCCGTCGGTCCTGCACATTCCCCCGCAGGCCGAGTTGGCGCCGGTGTAGAACATCACCCTGGTGGCGCTGGCCCGGGAGCCCGCGGTCGGGTAGTTGACGATGTTGCTGAAGAACTTCCGGTTGTCCTCGCTGCTGCCCCAATCCGTCGCCCACATGTCGATGTCGTTCACCACGATCACGTCGGCACCCGCCGACGGCGTAACCACCAGCGTGACGGTCGCGCACGCCTTGACCGCCGGCGATGAAGCCAGCCGGCCGCAGACTTCCACCGACCCGCCCGGCGGCACGCTGCCCGGCGCGGTGTAGAGCCCGGCGACACTCACGGTGCCCTTGGTCGCGTTGCCGCCATCGACTCCATCCACCGACCAGACGTACGGGCCGGCGGGACCGGTGAGGCTGAACTGCTGCACCTGGTTCACCGTCTTCTCCACCTCCGTCGGGGTGATGGCCAGCGGATCGGCCGGCGGCGCCGCCTCGCCGTCCACCGTCACCAGCAGCGTGTCGGCGCAGTGCGCCCCCTCGAGGCAGGCCGGGTGGGAGACCACCAGGGTATCGGTGCCGGCGGCCTCGCCCACGACGCGCACGGTGTCGCCCTGATTCAGCAGCTTCACGGCGCCGGGACCCTGCTTGGTCCACTGCAGGCCGAGCCCCGCTACCGCCTCGCTCTCGCCGGCGGCGTTCCAGCCCATCGCCGACGCGACGATCACCGCGGTGTCGCCCACTTCGCCGACGGCGACGTTGCTCTCCACCGCGAGCTGCACCCCCGCGGTCACCACGGTCACGGTGCGCTCGGCGGTGGTCTGGTGGAACAGCTCGTCGGCGAACACGAAGCTGAGGTGCGCCTCGCCGAGCTGGAGGGCCTGGAGCTCGACCGCGGCGCCACCGGCCACGGTGAGTGCGGCCGAGGCTGAGGCATCGCCCTCGGCCGGCGCGATGCCGACGATCGCGGGCGTGCCGACGGTCCACTCGATGCTGCGATTGAGTACTTCGCGGCGCTGGCCGTCGAGCACCCGCGCGGTCACCGTGTGACGCTCACCCAGCACCAGGGTGTCCTTCCACGACGCGACGTCGAGGCTGGCCGGGAACTGCTGCGGCCCGGTCGCGAAGTCCTCTCCGCAGCCGGAGAGGAGAGTCCCGGCCGCGAACAGGCCGAGCGCGAAGGTCTTGGTCTGGCGGATCACTGTTCGGTCTCCTCGGTGGTCGCGCTGATCGTGATGGGCCGAGTGGGTTGGCCCCGCAGCGCCTGGACCAGGCCGCCGGGACGAAGGGAAAGTCCGAAGCCTGCCAAGGTGCGATCGGGGTGGGAGCTCAGCACCGGACCGGAGAAGAGCCACTGCCGCACCGATCCGGTGAGCGACACGCCCGCCCCCAGGTGGTACTCGGCGCCGAGGCTCAGGCCTCCGCCGATCGTCGTGCCGCGGCTATAGACCGCCCGGCCCTGGTGGCCGTCCTGCCCGTCGTTCGGCGCCTCGATGCCGCGCCAGTCGTACCCGTCGAGGTCGGCGTTGGTCTCCGCCACACCCACCAGCGCGGCGAGGCCGGGCCGGACGCTGAACCGCCCCCGGTCGAAGCGAAGCCCGAACCCGCCGGTCACACCCTTCGCCGTGGTCGTCGGCCGCGCGGCCCGCAGGTAGCCGAGCTCGAAGCGCATCCCGTTCGGCCGGTCGTGGGCGATGCTCCAGCCGTAGCTGGGGAGCGCGTCGCGGTGCAGGTCGCCCCGGTTGGCGTGCAGCCATTCAGCCGACAGGGAGAGGGTCTCCCAGACCCGCGGGGCAGGCTGGAGCGGCTGCTGGGCTCGCGCCTGGCCGGCGAAGGCGAGGGCCCCGACGAGCGAGACCAGGGGAAGCGCCAGAACCCGATGCCGGGTCCGGGCGGGCGAGTTGAGCGGCGAAGGCATGGGCACTCCCGTCGGGTGGGTACGCGAAAAACCAGACCGGGCCGGAGATCACTCCGGCCCGGCACAGTCTTCGGCTGTTTGCGACGGAAACTTTAGGGTTCGGTCTTCGGGCGGCGGGGCGCGATGGCGGGGAAGCCGTGCCGCCGCCGCACCAGCATCCACAGGACGGGGGCGATCATCGCGACCAGCAAGAGGATGATGCCGGTGTTGGTATTGGAGACGTGCAGCAGCTTGAGGGCAGACGCCAGGAGCACGAACGCCAGCGCCCGGCGCACCAACCCACCGGGTGCGCGGGCGGACAGGTGGGCGCCGATCCACACCCCCGGAATGCACCCCAGCAACAGCGACGTGGTGACATCCATCTGGAAGTCGCCGAACAGCAGGTGACCGATCGCCGCGCTGGCCACCAGCGGCACTGCCTGCACTAAATCGGTCCCCACCAGCTCGCTCGCCTTGAGCGTCGGATACAGCGCCATCAGCGCGATGATGATGAGCGATCCCGAGCCCACCGAGGTCATCCCGACCACGATGCCGCCGACCACGCCCAGGGCGATCGTCGGCCCGATCCGGAGGTTCACGCTCGGCTTGCCCTGCGGCAGCGGCGGCGCCCGGCCGTCCCGCCGCCGGGCGTATTCCAGCATCCGGAGATAGGCCCGCACTGTGAGCCCGAACGCCGCGAGCAGCAAGGCGACCCCCAGCGCGGTCCGGATGACCTCTTCGACCTCCTGGCCCCTGCCCAACGCCCTGGCGATCAGCACGCCGCTGAACGCGCCGGGGATGGACCCGACGCAGAGCCACTTCACCAGCCCGAGATGCACCGTGCCGCGCCGGAGGTGCACGATGGAGCCGACCGGCTTCATCACCGCGCTCGCCACCAGGTCGGAGGACACCGCGGCCAGCGGCGGCACGTTGAAGAAGAGCACCAGCACCGGCGTCATCAGCGCGCCGCCGCCCATGCCGGTGAGGCCGACGACGATGCCGATGCCGAACGACGCGATCGTGAGAAGCGGATCTATGCTCAAGTCATCTCCAAGGACCGAGGGTGGCGGTATCCTGTACGGCTAGCGCACCAGGTGGGACAGCGCCCGGACCAGGCACACGATGAGCACCATCCCCGCCAGGTCGAGCGCCAGGCCCCAGCGGATCATCCGTCCGAGCGGGATGTATCCCGAGCTGTAGACGATCGCGTTGCACGGCGTGGAAACCGGCAACATGAAGCCGAGGCTGGCCGCGAAGGTGGCGCCGAGCGCCGGCTCCAGGGGGTCCATCCCGGCCGCGCGGGCGATCGAGATGACGACGGGAACCACCATGTTGGCGGACGCCGTGTTCGAGGTCGTCTCCGAGAGCATCGTCGCGAAGACGACCGACGCCACCAGCAGCCCGAGCGAGCTCTCCACCGGCAGCAGCCCGGTGAGCCCGCGGCCCATCGCCTCGGCGAGCCCGGTCTGGAACGAGAGCACCCCGAGCGCGAAGCCTCCGCCGTACAGCAGCACCACGCCCCAGTCGATCTCGGCGGCCTCTTTCCAGGTGATCGCCGGACCCTCCCTGCCGGGCAGGACGAAGAGTAGCGAGGCCCCCAGGATCGCGGCGACCCCCTCGGGGAGCCGGCGGGACAGCGTCTGGTACGCCGGGCTCGACTCGCCGGCGGCGAGCGCCACGATGCCGGGGATGACCCAGAGCGCCACCGTCAGGCTGAACGCGAAGGCCACCGACCGCTCGCCCCGGCTCCACGGGCCCAGCCGTTCCCGCTCCCGCCGGATCACCTCGCCCCCCGCGGGCAGCTCCCGCACGCCCGCCGGTGCGACCAGGCGCAGCCAGAAGTAGAGGAATGCGAACAGCACCACCACGACCGGCACGCCGATCAGCACCCAGCGGAAGAACGCGATCTCGACGCCGATCTGCGACCGGATGAACCCGATGCCGATCAGGTTCGGCGGCGTACCCACCGGGGTGGCGAGACCGCCGACCGAAGCCGCGAACGAGGTCATCAGCATCAGCCCGGTGGCGTAGCGCGGGTCGATCTTCACCCCGGACTCCGGCCCCTGGAGCGCCGCGAGGATCGAGAGTCCGATGCCGAACATCATCGCGGTCGTGGCGGTGTTCGAGATCCAGGCCGAGAGCGTCGCGGTCGCGATCCCGAAGGCGAGCAGGATCCGGTGGGGCCGGGCACCGACCCAGCCGAACGAAAGCACCGCGTAGGCCAGCCGCCGGTCCAGCCCGTGAAGGAAGATCCCGCGAGCCAGGATGAACGCGCCGATGAAGAGAAACATCAGCGGGTCCGCGAACGGGGCGAACACGTCTTTCGCCGGCGCGACCTGGAGCAACACGCAGGCCGCGGCTCCGCACAGCGCGGTGACGGGGAGCGGCAGGGCCTCGGTCACCCACAGCACGACCACGGCGGCGAGGATCGCGGCGAGGCGGTGAGCTTCGGGAGACAGGCTGGGGAACGGGACGGCCAGCAGGCCGACGAATACCGCCGGCGCCAGGAGGGATCCGACCAGTCGGCGCACGCAGGGACCTCGATGGCGGGTGAACGGGACGGTTCTGCGTCGGCGTTGGAAATAAGATGGCCCGGGGGCGAATCGCCACGCCGCGAAGCCGATCGGGGCGCGGATTCTTTTGCCGGGTCGTTCCGACCTCGTTGCTATGACAGCATTTGCATCGTGGACCCGGGGTGGGTCCTCGTTTTGCACTACGGGCATCGCTCCACTTACCACAATAGAATCGCCCAGCGCGGAGACGAGCCGGATGAGGCTCCTGGTGGTCGAGGATTCGCCGCTTTTGCGAAGGATGTTCGGTCTCGCATTCCCGCACCAATCCCACGAGCTCCACCCGGCCGAGAACGGCCGCGCGGCCCTCGAGGTCCTGGCCGTGTTCTCGGAGCCGTTCGATGCCGTGCTGCTCGATCTCCGGATGCCCGACATGGACGGGGCGGAGTTCCTGCAGGCGCTGCGCGCCCAGCCGATCCACGCCGGCACGCCCGTGGTGCTGACGACGGCGGAATCCGACGACTCCGAGCTGCTGGGCCGGGCCCGGGCCTTCGGCGTCGCCGCCGTGGTCAAGAAGCCGTGGTCGCCCCAGGCGCTGCGGGGCATCGTGCAGAAGGTCATCGAGTCACCCGCGGAGTAATCATGGCCGAGTCGTTCCTCGTCATCGACGATTCCAAGCTGCTCCACCAGATGTATCGGCTGATCTTCTCCCAGGGAGATCTCGCCGGGAGCACGGTCCACTACGCCACCAACGGCCGCGACGGCTACGGCCTCCTCGCCGCCCATCCCGATCTCACCCTGGTGCTGCTCGACCTCAACATGCCGGAGATGAACGGCCTCGAGGTCCTCACGCGGCGCCACGCGGAGCGGCTGCACCTCCACGTGCCGGTCGTCCTGGTGACCACCGAGAGCACCGAGGATGACGAGGCCCGGGGCCGGGAAGCCGGGGCCTGGGACTACCTCCGGAAGCCGTTCCAACCTTCGGACATCCAGGGCCTGGTGCGCCGCGCCCGGGAGCTGCGGCGGGAGCGGGGCGCGGCATGACCGCGGAGGAGCACCCGTTCGGCGATCTGCTCCAGGACTACATCGTCGAGTGCCTGCCGCTCGCCGAGCAGGTGGCCGACGCGTTCGTGGAGCTGGAGCGGAGCTGGCGCGCGGGTGAACACGCCGAGGATCTGCTGACCTCGGTGATGGGCCGGCTGCACACCGTCAAGGGCAACTCCGCGATGATGGGCCTCGCCCCGATCCGGGACGTCGCCCACGCGCTGGAAGACGCCTGCGGATTCCTCGGCCGCGCGGCCGAGGCCCGCAGCGACTCCGCGGCGGCGCTCCTCGTCGCCGGCGCGAGCCTCCTGGTCGATCTAGTCGGGAGCGCATCGCCCGAGGCCGACGGCAGCGCCGCCGCCGGCTTCGTGCTGCGAGTGCACGGGTTTCTCGAGGTCGCGCCCGGCGCCTCGGCCCAGCAGAGCGACCGGCGCCAGGCCGATCGCCGCGGCGAGAGCCGGGGCGCGGAGGGCGCGGGCCACGTGGTCCGGGTCGATTTCCGCCGGCTCGACACGCTGCTCGAGGTGCTGGGCGAAGGATTGATCCAGCACGCCGGCCTGGCCGAGGTCCATCGCCGCCTGGCGCGGCGGGTGGGCGCCTCAGCGGAGCTGGAGGAGCTGGACCAGACCGTGCTCGCGCTGCAGAAGACGCTGGCCCGGCTGGAATCCACCCTGATGGAGACCCGGCTGCTGCCAGTCTCCACCGTCTTCGGCCGCTTCCCCCGGCTGGTGCGCGACATCGCGCACGCGGAGGGCAAGACCGTGCGGCTCGACGTGACCGGGGGTGAAGCCACGCTGGACAAGGCGGTGCTCGACCGGCTGGGCGAGCCGCTGCTGCACCTGCTGAGCAACGCGGTGGCACACGGTCTGGAGCCGGCGGCCGACCGGGCGCGGGCCGGCAAGCCGACGGAGGGCGTGCTGCGGCTGCACGCGGCGGCCGACGCGGGCCGGGTCACCGTCCGGGTGAGCGACGACGGCAGGGGCCTCGACCCCGAAGCCATCCGCGCCCGGGCCGAAGCGCTCGGCCACGACGTGCGCAACGCGGACCCGGCCCAGCTGCACAACCTGGTCTTTCTGCCCGGCCTGTCCACCGCCGCGAAGGTGACCACCATCGCCGGGCGGGGCATGGGCCTCGACGTGGCGGCGAACGTGATCCACGCCCTCGGCGGCACGATCGAGGTCGAGAGCCGGCCGGGGCGGGGCACCCGCTTCACCCTCAGCCTGCCCGTCACCCTCGCCATCGTGCGCTCGCTCATCGTGGAAGTGGATTGCGAGCGCTACGCGGTGCCGCTCTCGCACGTGGCCGAGACGGTGCGGGCGGAGCCGGAGACCATTCGCCAGATCAACAACCAGGGAGTCACTCAATGGCGGGGCGATCTGATCCACCTGGCCGATGCCGGCGCCGTTCTTGGGACCAGATCCGGGTCCCAGGCGCTGCGCCCGTTCTACGTCGTGATGACCGCGGGCGCGCGCCGTCGCGGCCTGCTGGTGGATCGGCTGATCGGCCATCAGGACATCGTGGTGAAGGGACTCGATCCCGCCCTCGGCCGGCCAGCGGTCGTCTCGGGGACCACTATCCTCGGCGACGGACGCGTGGCCTGCATTCTGGACGTGGTCCGGATTCTCGAGGGCGCCGCCCATGCCGCCTGACGGGCGCACGGCCGTCGAGCCTCTGCTGGGTTTTGCGGACGCGCTCCCTGCTCCGGCCGCGGACGCGAGCGCGCCGGCGCCCACCCTGCACCTGCTGACGTTCGCTCTCGACCGGGAGGAGTACGGCATCCCGGTGACCCAGGTGCGGGAGGTCATCCGGGTCCACGACATCACCCGGGTGCCCCAGGTGCCGGCGCACATCCGCGGCGTCACCAACCTGCGCGGCCGGATCCTGGCCGTGGTGGAAATCCGGACCCGGCTGGGCCTCCCGGAGGCGGTGGTCACGCCCTCGTCGCGGGTCGTGGTGGTCGATGTGCGAGGCCGCACGCTCGGCCTGCTGGTGGATCGCGTCTCACAGGTGACCAAGGTCCCCGCCGACAGCGTCACCCCGCCGCCGGAAGAGGTGGTGACGGCGGAGACCGATTTCCTGACCGGAGTCGCCCGCTGGGACTCCCGGCTCATCATGCTGCTCGATCTCGACAAGGTGCTGCTGCTGAACGCGTAGCGCTCCCGACCTGCTCTAAGGATGCGGTGACGATGCCCGAAACCTGGCAACAGACGATCAAGGACTGGAACATCCGCCGGAAGATCCTGACCGGATTCGCCGGCGTCCTCGGCCTCACCATGCTGCTCGGCTGGCAGGCGCTGCGGGCGCTCGACCGGCTCAACAGCGCGGGCAACGACACCGCCGCCGCCGCCCAGATCTTCCAGGACTCGCGGACCACCATCCTGGTGCTGCTCGCCTTCACTCTCGGGGGCGGCGTGCTGCTCGCGCTCGGCCTCGCCCGGCTCATCGCCGATCCGCTGACCCAGCTCGGCATCCTCGCCGAACAGGTCTCCAAGGGCGACCTCACCACCGATATCCGCAGCCAGTCGCGGGACGAGATCGGCTGGCTGGAGCACTCGATGCGGCAGATGGTGAAGAGCCTGCGCGAGATCGCGTCCCAGATCGCGGTCTCCTCCCGGGCGGTCGCCGCGTCGGCCGAAGAGATCTCGGCGTCGTCGTCCCAGATGGCCAAGGGCGCGGAGATGCAGTCCAGCTCCACCGAGGAGACCTCCTCGACCATGGTCGAGATCGCCTCCCAGATGCAGCACCTGGCCCGGAGTGCCGAGGCGCTGGCCGCGAACGTGGATCAGACCTCCGCCTCGATCCAGGAGATGAGCGCGACGCTGAGTCAGACGGCGGAGAACGGCGAAGTGCTGGTCGGCGCGGTGGAGGAGGCGAGCGCCACCCTCAGCACCATGATCAACAACGTGGGCGCGATCGTCACGCGGATCCACCAGGTCGATCAGGTGAGCCAGCAGTCGGTGAGCGACACCCGGGGCAACGGCGAGCGGCTCCAGGAGTCGCTGGCCTCGATCGGCCAGCGCTCCGACGAGATCGGCAAAATCCTGAAGGTGATCGAGGGGATCGCCGACCAGACCAACCTTCTCGCCCTCAACGCGGCGATCGAAGCCGCCCGCGCGGGCGACGCGGGGAAGGGCTTCGCCGTCGTGGCGGACGAGGTCCGCCGGCTGGCGGAGCGCTCCGTCTCCGCGACCCAGGAGATCGGCGAGGTGATCGAGACGGTGCAGAAGGACACCAAGCGCGCCGTCTCGCTGATCGAGCACACGCTGGCCGGCATCGTCGCATCGATCAGCAAGACGTCGGGCCTGGTCGCGGAGGCCGCCGGCGCTGCGGACGAGCAGGCCACAGATGCTCGCGAGGTGCTGGCGACGGTGAGCCGGATGTCGGCGCTGGCCCGGCAGATCGTGGGCTCGATCGGGGAGAACGCGGCCGGGGCCCAGGAGATCAGCGCGGCCGCCCAGAAGATGAACCAGCTCACCCACCAGATGTCGGAGGCGGTGGTCGAGCAGAAGCACGGCGGCGAGATGGTGGTGAAGGCGGTCGAGGCGATCGCGGTGGTGTCGCGGCAAAATCTGGAGGCGGTGGAGCAGATGAACAGCGCGGCCAGGAGCCTCGCCGGCGAGTCGGACGCGCTCCGCCAGCGCGTCGCCCTGCTGCAGGTATGAGCTCGCTCCTCACCGCGCCCGCCCGCCGGCTCGCCGAGCTGGAGGAGGCGGCGAAAGGCGCGGACGGCGAGCGGCACATCCTCGCCGCGCTGGAGGACGCCACGCCCAGCGTGCGCGACCGGGCCATCCGGCTCGCCGCGCGCTACATCGAACCGGCGGTGCTCGGCGAGCTGGTGGCCGACGGCGAGAACGCGGTGCGGCGGAACGCCGGCCTGACGGCGCTGGAGCGGCAGGGCCCGTACGCGGTGCCGCACCTGGTCGCGATGCTGCGCCGGGAGGATCCCGAGCTGGTGCTCTTCGCGCTCCAGAGCCTCGCCCGCATCGGCCAGGCTTCGGCCGGCCCGGCCATCCTGCCGTTGCTCGAGCATCCCGATCCCAACGTCGCCCAGGCCGCCATCGAGGCGGCGGGCAAGCTGCGGGTGCGCGAGGCGGTGCCGCCGCTGTGCGCGCTGCTGAGCCGGGACCTCTGGCTTCAACTCGCGGCGATCGCCGCGCTCGGCGAGATCGGCGATCCCGACGCGGTCGCCCCTCTGATGGCCTTTGTCCCCGACTCGGTGCTGGCGGAGCCGGCGGTCCAGGCGCTGCGGCGCATCGCGGCCCCGGAGTCGCTGGCGCCGCTCCTCCCGCTCCTGCTCGCGGTGCGCGAGCGGGCGCTGCGCGATCCGCTCCTGCTCGCGGTCGCCGTGGTGGTCGAGTTCCATCCCGATCCCGAGCCCGCGATGCGACGGCTGGAGCGCGATGTCGTGGTCGATGGCGGCAACCTGGTGGCTTATCTCGGCCAGGTCCTCGATCCGCCGGCCGGCGCCGGCGAAGAGGGCGAGGCCGACAGCCTGCTGCGCGCCGCGGCCACCGTGGTGGCGTCGGCGGGCCTGGCGGAGCTCCAGCCGGTGTTGCTGGCCCGGCTGGCGAAGGACCCCGGCGCACAGTGGATCGAGGGTCTGCTGAGCCGGTTCCCCGACCGGATCGCCCCGCGGCTGCTGACCCTGCTGGAACAGCCCGATCCCGAGGTGCGCTGTGGCGCCCTCCGGGTCGGGACCTTCGGACCCGACGCGCTCTCGGCCGTGGCGGCGCACTTGAGCGATCCGGAAGTCCCGGTGCGGACCGCCGCCTGCCTCGCCCTCGGCCGGAGCGAGCTCGATGTCGTCGCGCCGCTGCTGCTGGAGCGGTTGCGGCGGGGCGAGCCGCCGGAGCAGGCCGCCGCGGCCCAGGGACTGGCCCGTCTCTCGCCCGAGGCGCTGGTCGAGCTGGGCGTCTGCCTGGAGCCGGGGACCGACGAGCCGGTGATGGTGGAGGCGCTGGCGGTGCTGGCGCGGACGCCGGTGCCCTCGCTGGAAGAGCGGATCTTCAAGCTCACCGACTCGCCCAGCGCGGCGCTCCGGCTGGCGGCGCTCCGGGCCTCGGCCCGGGTGGCCGCGTCCAAGAGCGACGTCGTGCTCATCCGCGCGCTCGCGGACCGGCACCCGCCGATCCAGACCGAGGCGCTCGACCTGCTGGTCCGCCGCGGCGAGGAGCGGACGGTGTCCACCCTCATCGCGCTGCTCGGCACCGCCGACTCGCTTCGATTTCACGTGATCCGGGCGCTGGGAAATTGCCGGGCCCGGCCGGCCGCGACGCGGCTTCGCGACCTCTACCTCGAGTGCGGCCCCCACGAGCAGTTCCAGATCATCTGGGCCCTGCTCCGGATCTCGCCCCCGTGGCTGGCCGACTTTCTCCTCCGTCGCCTGGAGGAGCCGGATGTCGACAAACGGCGGGCCGCGGCGCAGGGGCTCGCCGAGGCCGCGGGCCCCGAGCACGTGGCGGTGCTGCTCGGGCTGGCCGACGATCCGGACTGGGATATCCGGAACTCCGCCGCCCGCGGCCTCGGCCGTATGGGGACGCCGGAGAGCCGGGCCGCGCTGCTCACGCTCGCGCGGGATGTGGAGTCGGTGGTCGCGGCCACGGCCCGGGCCGCACTGGACGGGTGACCGCGTACCCCGCGGCCGATCTCAAGCTTCTGGGCGACCTGATCCAGGAGCGATTCGGTCTCACCTTCGACGGCGTGCGCCAGGAGATCCTGGCCTCCCGGCTTCAGCCGAGGATGCGCGAGCTGCGCCTCGACTCGGCCCGGGCCTACTACGAGTACCTCCGCTTCCATCCGCAGCGCGACGCCGAGTTCGACCGCCTGCCCGCGCTGGTCACCAACAACGAGACGTACTTCTTTCGCGAGACCCGCCAGTTCGAGATCCTGGTGGATCACGTGCTGCCCGAGCGGAGGGCCCGGGAGCCCGCGCGCCCGCTCCGGGTGCTATCCGCCGGGTGTTCCTCGGGCGAGGAGCCCTACAGCCTCGCGATCACGCTGCACAACGCGGGGCTCGCGCCCGGCCGCGGCTGGGAGATCGATGCCTGCGATCTCAACCCCGAGCGTATCGGGCGGGCGCGCGAGGCGCTCTATGAGGAGACCTCGCTGCGCGCCTGCGACCCCGAATCGCGCCGGCGGTACTTCACCCCCGAGCACGGCCGGTACCGGCTCAAGGACCGCTACCGGGCCGGCCTTCGGTTCTTCCAGGCGAACCTGCTCGCTCCCGGTTTCGCGCTCGACCGCGAGTCCTACGACGCCGTCCTCTGCCGCAACCTGTTGATCTATTTCTGCGACGAGGCCTTCGAGCGGCTCATCGGCCTGCTGACCCGCTCGCTGCTCCCCGGCGGCTATCTGTTCCTGGGTCATTCCGAGTCGCTGTTCGATCGCAGTACCGAGCTCGCGCCGGTCGTGGTGGGAAGCTCGGTCGTCTATCGAAAGCCCGCGGCATGATCCGCATCTTCATCGTGGATGACTCCGCCTTCGTCCGCCGGGCGCTCACCCGCGTGCTCGCGGCCGAGCCGGGCGTTCGGGTCGTGGGCGAGGCCGAATCCGGCGCGGAGGCACTGGCGCGGATCCCCGCAGCCAATCCCGACTTCGTCACTCTGGATGTGGCGATGCCCGGGATGAGCGGACTCCAGGTGCTGCCGGCCCTGCTGCGCTGGAAGCCCTCGCTCCGGGTGCTGATGCTCTCGGCGCACACCCAGGAAGGCGCGGCCGCGACGGTCGCGGCGCTCGCGGCCGGCGCCGTCGATTTCATCGACAAGACCGCCTTCAACGTGATGGACCTCGACTACCTGCGGCGGGAGGTGGGCGAGCGCCTTCGGGCGCTGGCTCCGATGGCCGGCGATACCAACGGGACGAACGGCAAGGCGGCCGCGGCGCCGTCCGTCTCGCCCGAAGCGCTGCTGGAGTGCGAGCTGTGCGTGATCGGCGCCAGCACCGGAGGGCCCGCCGCGGTGCAGCGGATCGTGGAGCAGCTCCCGCTTCGGTTCCCGCTGCCGGTGGTGGTGGTGCAGCACATGCCCGAGGGATTCACCCGCGCGTTCGCCAACCGGCTGAATTCGCTGAGCCGGGTGCGGGTGAGCGAAGCGGTCGAAGGCGATCGGCTGGCGCCGGGGCGGGTGGTGATCGCCCCCGGTGGCCGGCACCTGCGGGTGAGCCCGGGCCTCGCGGTGGTGCTGGCCTCGGAGCCCGCGAGCGCGCGCCACATGCCGAGCATCGACGTCACGATGCGCTCCGCGGCCCGGTCGAGGCCGGGGCGGGTGCTCGGGATCCTGCTCACCGGCATGGGGGAGGACGGCGCCGACGGCATGGCCGCGATCCGCGCGGGAGGCGGAGTGACGATCGCGGAGAGCGAGGCGAGCTGCGTCGTGTATGGAATGCCGCGGGCGGCGGTGCGGCGGGGTGGCGTGTCGTGGGTGATGCCGTTGGAGGAGATCGCCGGGGCGCTGGCTACGCTTTCACCTTGAGAGGCCCTCGGGGAAGTAGCGGTGCCGCAGCAGCGCGAGCACGTCGGGCGTGAGCCCCGGCGGATCGAGCGCGACGGCGATCTCCCGGCCCACGTGCCGGATGACCTGGCCGCGCACCGGAATCACCGTGTCGGCGTCGAGCCGGAGCTCGCCGGCGACGTGGCTGCCGGGCGCGGGCGCGCGCTCCATCGGCGCCAGCGCGTAGCGGAGGCCGGTGGCGCTCACGTCGCGGAGCGGCGTCGTCGCGGCGCCGTTGGTGGTGGTGGCCGGCAGGGGAAGCCGCGGCGCGGCGCGGCGCTCGTGATGCCAGCGCACCAGCGAGGCTCGCTCCGCGTCGATCGTGTCGGGGTCCGGCCACAGGTCCGAGCCGGGGACCAGGGCGAGTCCGCCACGGTCGATCCGCGCGATCGTCGCCTCGATCGCCACGGCCCCTCCCCCGCGCAGGTGCAGGATCCCGGTCACCTGCTCGCCCGGGTCCCAGACTCGTCCCGCGGGCGCCGGCTCGACCCGAAGCCCTCCCGGGCCCAGGTCGCGGACGGCGCAGCGATAACCTTCGAGCTCGAGCAGGGCGGGGGCGGTGCGGCGGTATTCGGCCCGAACCGACATCCGGCGATCGAGCTGGGGCTCGCTCCAGCGATTGAGACGCATGACAAATAGTCGCAAGGCGGCCCCGCTGAAACCAGTGGGTCGCCTTGGCCAATCCCGAGCCGGCACGGTAGATTTGGCTCCATGTCAACGACTCTGAAGCCTTCCAAGCCCTCGACGACCACCGGAGCGGGCGTGCCAACAGTCTGGCTCGACGGCAAGTGGCTCGACCGCGACACCGCCACCGTGTCGGTCTATGACCACGGCCTGCTGTACGGCGACGGCGTGTTCGAAGGGATTCGCGTATACGGCGGGAAGATTTTCCGCCTCTCCGAGCACCTGGACCGCCTCTACGACTCCGCCAAGGCGATCTGGCTCACCATCCCGATGACCAAGGATGAGCTGGCGGCGGTCACCGAGGAGGCCGTGCGGCGCTCGGGAATCGCCGAGGCGTACATCCGCCACATCGTCACCCGCGGCGTGGGCGATCTGGGTCTCGACCCGAGAAAGTGCCCCAAGCCCACGATCATCATCATCGTGGATACGATCCGGCTGTTCCCCGAGGAAGTCTATGAGAGCGGCCTCCGAGTCGTGACCGCGGGGACCCCGATTCCCCATCGCGAGTCGCTCTCCCCCCGGGTCAAGTCGCTCAACTATCTGGCCCACATCCTGGCCAAGATCGAGGGCATCCACTCCGGCGCCGACGAAGTCCTCATGCTCGACAGCGAAGGCCACGTGGCCGAAGGGTCGGGACAGAATCTCTTCGTGGTGAAGAACGGCGTGGTGCGCACCCCGGCCGCGTACGCGGGCATCCTCAAGGGCGTCACCCGCGACGTGGTCATCGAGCTGGGCCGGGAGGCCGGGTACGAGGTCCAGGAGACGACGATCAACCGCTACGACGTCTATACCGCCGACGAGGCGTTCTTCACCGGCACGGCGAGCGAGGTGATCTCGATCCGCCAGGTCGATGGGCGCGTCGTCGGCAGCGGGAAGGCGGGGCCCGTCACCCGCGACCTGCGAACCCGCTTCCAGGCGCTGGTGCGGAGCTGATTACGCCGCGGTCGGCCGTCGTTCAGACGCTCGACCGCGCCCCCTGCCGGTGACGCCGGCCCTCGCTGTCTTTCTCTACGCCCCTCGCCTCGGGGCGGTCAAGTCGCAGCTCGCCGCCCAAGTCGGCGAGCGCCACGCGCTCCGCCTCTACCGCATCATGGCCGCCCGCACTATCGACGCCGCGCGCGAGGCCGGCCTCGACATCACCATCTGGTACGCGCCGAGCGACGCCGGCCCCGAGATGAAGTACTGGCTCGGGGACGACTGCGACGCACGGCCGCAGGCCTCCGGCGACCGCGGCGCCCGGCTCGCGACCGCCGCGCGCGCGGCCGATCCCCGCCGGCCGTGGCTCGCGATCGTGGGCGACTGCCCCAGCATCGACGCCGCGGTGTTGCGCCAGGCGAGCGCCATCGTCTCGACCGGCGAAGTCGCGATCGGCCCCACCGAAGACGGGGGCTATTACCTGATCGGCGGGACCCCGCCGCTGCCCGATCTGTTCACCGCGATGCCGTGGGGCACCAGCCGGCTGCTGGCGGAGACCCGAGCGCGCCTGACCCATGTGGGCCTGACCTGGCGAGAGCTCCCGGCACTGCGGGTCGTGGATACCATGGAGCAGGCGAAAGCGGAGCGACTCTTGACCTGATTCCCGCAGGCCAGTCATTATTGGCGACCTTTCGTACGGCTTCGTGGAGTCGTTGATGGCGTGGAGAGTGGTCGAGCACGACGACCGCCGATGGAACGTGACGGTCGCCGCCGAGCGCCGCCCGAACTCGGCGCAATGGAATCTGGTGTTCTCGTTTCGGTGCCTGAGCGCCGACGGCCGGGCTGTCTGGGCGACCTACCCGCTCGCTTCCTCGTCGAAGGCCGCCCTCTTCGCCCAGGCCGAAAAGCTCTCGAACGACGCCCTCACCGCCTTCCTTTCCGAGCAGCTGGATTGAGAAGGCCGGGGTCGGGGGTGGCATAGGGCTTGCCCGCCTCCCACCTTGCAGTCGTCCACCTCTTTTCGCCCGTCCAAGGAAGGTCATGTCAGCGCCAAACCCCCTCAGCGAGCGCCTGCGCTTCGCCGAGTTCGTGCTGGATCGCCTGCCCAACGGCCGGTGCCGCGCGAAGGTGGGACTCACTTGGAGGGACTCGGAGGCCTTCACCGGCGAGAGCGAAGGACTGGCCTCGCAGGCGGGTGAGTTGCGCTGTGCGGCCCAGGCCTGCGTGGTCGCGCTGGGTCAGGCGGTGCAGGGGGGGATGACCTTCGAGCTGCTCGGCGTGAAGGCCGTGCGGGCATTCGATGCCACGGTGGTGATCGTGTCGCTCGCGACCAACGCCGAAGGCTCCGACCAGCGCGTGGTGGGCTCGGTGCTCACCGAGGTCGATCCCGCCAAAGCCGCGGCATTGGCCGTGCTCAATGCGACCAACCGGATCCTCGGAAACCGGCTTTTCATGCGTTAGACGGCGCCTCGCGCCGGACCACTGCCTCAGAACGCCTTCCGCACGGCGGAATGCACCCCGAATACACTCCGAAGCGGAGCGCTGATGCTTCGACTGCCCGCTCTCCTCTCGCTCCTGGTCTTGGCCGCCTGCGGAGGCGCCAGGCAGGCGTCCCAGCACCCGGTCCCGGAGTCCGGGGCGGGCTCTGAGCAGACCTACACGCAGACGCCGTCCACCGCCTCCGGCGAAGCGCCGTCCCCGCTGACGCTGTCCACCCTGCCTCCCGCGCCCGGTATCGACACGCTGATCCCGGCCGATGAGCTGGCGGCCGAGACGAAAATCGCCGCCGACTCCGCGGCGGACGAAGCGGTGCTGGATGAGCTGGCGGACGCCGAGCCCAGCGACGAGGAGGCCGCGGGCGCCGACGCGACCATCGCCGGCGACGACAGCAAGGTGCTGGCGGAAGCGGTCACCTGGGACATCGACGTCGAGACCTACAACAGTCACTCGCGGGTGCAGTGGTACCTGGACTTCTTCAAGGGCCGCGGGCGGGACCGGATGGGCATCTGGCTCAACCGCATGCAGCTCTACGAGCCGATGATCCGCCGCCGGCTGGCCCAGGAGGGGATGCCGGGCGACCTGGTGTTTCTCGCGATGATCGAGAGCGGATTCTCCAACACCGCCACCAGCCGGGCCAAGGCGGTCGGCATGTGGCAATTCATGAAGGGCACCGCCAAGCTCTACAAGCTTCGGGTGGATTCGTGGGTCGATGAGCGCCGCGATCCCTTCCTCGCCACCGACGCGGCGGTGCGGCACCTGCGCGACCTCAACGCGCGCTTCGGCTCGCTCTACCTGGCGGCGGCGGCCTACAATGCCGGCTCCGGTCGCGTCTCCCGCGGGCTGCGCAAGCTCCGAGGCTACAACAGCGAGTCCGACGCCGACGCGGCCTTCTTCCGGCTCTACGACACTCGCTCGCTCCGGCGGGAGACCAAGGACTACGTTCCCAAGCTGATCGCCGCGGCGGTCATCGCGAAGGAGCCGTCCAAGTACGGCTTCGCCGTCACGCCGGCCGAGCCGCTGGTCTATGACTCGATCGTGGTGCCGACGATGACCGGGCTCGACGTCGTCGCCCGGCTGGCCGACACCACGGTCGCCGCCATCCGGGAGCTCAATCCCCAGTTCCTCCGCCTCGCGACGCCGCCCGCCACGGCTTCCGTCGTGCGGCTGCCGAAGGGTCGCGGGCCGACGACCGTCGCGGCTTACGCCGAGCTGCCGCCGGAGAAGCGGGTGACCTTCGTCGAGCATTTCGTGGTGCGGGGCGAGACGATGGGGCACATCGCCCGGAAGTACCGGGTCAGCAGCCGGCTGCTCGCCGAGGCCAACCCCAAGGTGAACCCGCGCCGTCTGCGGGTCGGCCAGCGCCTGGTGGTCCCCACCGGCGGCGCGATCTCCGGCACGATGGCGCGGAGGATGTCGGACCCGGTGCCGGCCGCCGGCACCAACTCCTCGGGCTACCACCGGGTGAAGCGCGGTGAGACGCTCTCCGAGATCGCCGACGAATACGGCGTGAGCCAGCGCGACCTCCGGGCCTGGAACAAGCTCGACGCGAAGGGATTCATCCGGGCGGGCCAGCGGCTGCGGGTGAAGCCGCCCAGCACCAAGGCCGGACCGGGCTGACCCTCCCTGTCACCCTGGGCAAAGCGAAGGGGACCATGCCTGGGCATGATCCCCTTCACTGCGTTCAAGATGACAGCAACGCTCTACTGCGCCCCGCCTCCACTCCCCAGGGGCTCGTATCCCTCCATCACCGCCTCGGCATAGCCGTTGGTCGGATCGCCGCCATCGGCCAGAATGTTGGCGACCTTGCCGGGGCCGCGGTTGTAGGCGACCAGTGCCAGCTCCATGTCATGATCGAACTGCTCCAGCAGGTCGCGCAGGAAGCGGAACCCGATCCGGAGATTGGTCTCCCGTTCGTACAGATCCTTCACGGTCACGTCCCGGTCGTAGAACCGGGCAGTGGCCACCTGGAGCTGGGTGTAGCCGAACGCATGCATCGAGGAGCGGGCGGTGCCTTTGAAACCGCTCTCGATCTTCACCAGCTGGAAGCCGAGGGCCGGATCGATGCCCTCGCTCAACGCGATGTCGTAGATATCCTCGGCGAGGTCAGCCGGGATCTGGTACTTGGCCGAATAGGACACGATCGCGTTGGTCCGCTCGAGCTGGAGCGTCACGAGCTCCACCTCGCCCCGGGTGCTCTGGAGCTGGTTCTCGAGCGTGCCCATCTGCCTGGCGACGAACTGCGTGTCCGCGGGGATGACGTGATCCGCCGCCCCCACCCGTTTGGTCCAGCCGGCCAGGGCGCCGATCACCACGGCGGTCACCACCAGCAGTCCCCCTCGAACGAGGAGCCGCTGAAGGACCCCACCGCGCCGATCGCCGTACTCGTCGGTCGGTCTTACCACGGGCCAACCTCCTGTCTATGAGTCGTGAGCAGGCCGTTTGGTCTTACTCACCAACTTGACGTCCTGGATGACCATCGCCTTATCGACTGCCTTGACCATGTCATACACAGTAAGACACGCCACCGCGACCGCTGTGAGCGCTTCCATCTCCACGCCTGTGCGCCCGGTCACTCGGGCGGTTGCCGTCACCGCTACCCCGGGCAACGCAGGGTCAAGCCGGGCTTCGACTTGCACGTGATCCAGACCGAGCGGATGGCACAGCGGGATCAGCTCCCCGGTCCGCTTGGCCCCCATCACCCCGGCCACTTCGGCGACGGCGAGGACGTCGCCCTTAGGGACGCCTTCGCCGGCCACCAGCTCGAACGCCTCTCGCGACATCAGCACGGCGCCGGACGCCACCGCGGTCCGGTCGCTCACCGGCTTGTCGCCCACATCGACCATCCGGGCGCGGCCTTCCGCGTCGAGATGGCTCAGCTTCACAGGACCTCCGCCAGGTCTTCGCCCAGTACGGCGAGGAGCACCTGCGGATTCACGTTGCCGGCCGCGGCCTCGCGGGCCTCCGCCACCTTCTCCATCGCCTGGAGCAGGGGCCCGGGGCTCCGATGGCGGAGCAGGGGCTCCGGCACCGCGCGCCGCACCGGCTGTCCCATCGTGCCGCGAGCCGCCTCGCCCAGGGTGTCGGCCAAGGCGTCGAGCATCGCGGCAAACTCGCCGCGCGCGGCGTAGGCCGTCTGGCCCAGCGCCCGCTCGAGCGCCGCACCGCGCCCCTCGATGACGGCCGCCAGCAGCAGCTCGGCGGAGCGATAGGCCTTGCCCGCCTCATCGCCCTGACTCAGCGCCTGGCCGATGGATCCGCCGGCCAGGGCCACCCGCTCCTCGATCCGCTCCTCGTTCCAGCGTGGCTCCGTGTGCTCCCGGAGGAAGCCGCGGACTTCGTCGTCGGACAACCGGTGGAGCCGAATCGGCACCGCGCGCGACCGGATGGTCGGCAGCACCCGCCGGGCATCCACCGTCGTCAGGAGGATCACCATTCCAGGTGGCGGCTCCTCCAACAGCTTCAGCATGGCGTTCGCCGCCTCGGGACTCGACTCCTGAGGCACCAGGCGATCGGCCTCGCCGATGATAAAGACCCGGCGTCCACCCTCCACCGCCGTCAGCGCGGCCCGCCGGTGCAGCAGCCGCACGCTGGCGATAGGATGGCTGGCCATCCCGTCGGGCGGGCTGTAGAGCGGCCGTTTCCGGCGCTCGTCCAACGCCCCGGCCAGTGCCTCGGCGGCTTCCTCCACCTGTTTGTCCGGATCCCCGGCCTTGGGCCGGGTGATCGGGACGAACCAGTGGACGTCGGCGTGGCTCAGCCCTTCGACCAGGTGGCAGGCCCGGCAGGAGCCACACGGCTCCTCGCCCCCGCGCTCGCACATGATCAGCTGCGCCAGCCAGAGGGCGAGCCGTTGTTTGCCTATCCCCGTCGAACCCGTGAACAGCAGGACCTGGGGCAGCCTGCCCGCACGAAGCGCCTTGGCCAGACGCTGCCTGGTCTCGGGGTGCCCGGTCAGGGCTGGTAATGGCATGAGGACAAGGTAAGAAGCGTGCCGGAAAAAGATAGTAGAAAGAAAGTAACACTAACGCAAATAATGGCTTAGGCACGCTTGATGAGCCATCTTTATCCCGCAAAGCATGCGATGATCGGCAGCGGCGCGCCAAGTGAGCATCCGCTGGCGTGAATTGCATGCCAGTCGATGCAGGGGTGCCAAGATCCTGGTGTACCAAGACTGGGCTCGCGGAGCCTGGAGAGCCCCGCGCCTTGACCCTCGGAGCACCGGCGGCGAGATTGCATCCGCTTTTGGCGAAATGCCTTCCCGAGTAGCTCAGTTGGTAGAGCAGGTGACTGTTAATCACCGGGTCGGGGGTTCGAGTCCCTCCTCGGGAGCTTGCGGCAGAACAGCCTTCACGCCAACAGGATATACCAGATCTGGGCTCCCTCATGGGAGCCCATTTTTCTTTGGCCCCTCAGAGGGGCGTCCTTGACGGACCGGGCGGCCTGCTGTATATAGCCAGTAGGTTAATAAACTAAATGGTTATCTAATGCCGACCGATACCCTCAGCCTGACCTTCGGCGCCCTCGCCGACCCCACTCGCCGGGCCATACTCGAGCGCCTCGCCCAGGGCGTGACGACAGTGAAGGAGCTCGCCGCGCCGTTCGCGATGAGCGGCCCCGCGGTCTCGAAACACCTGCGGGTCCTCGAGCGCGCAGGCCTCATCTCCCGCGGGCGCGACGCGCAGTGGCGCCCCGCCAAGCTCGAGGCCGCGCCGCTCAAGGAGGTCGCCGAGTGGGCGGAGACCTATCGCCGGCATTGGGACACCAGCTTCCGCCGACTCGACCAGTATCTCGAACACTTGAAAGCAAAGGAGCAGGACCATGGCCACCGCGACTAACCCGCCCACCACGACGCTCGCGACACCCTCGGATCGCGAGGTCGTGATCACCCGGATGTTCGACGCGCCCCGCCGGCTCGTCTTCGACGCTTGGACCAAGCCCGAGCACGTGCCCAACTGGATGGGATTCCCCGTGGGGTGGACCATGCCGGTCTGCGAGATCGACCTGCGGGTGGGCGGCGGCTGGCACTTTGTCTGGCGGAAAGACGACGGCAGCGAGATGGCGATGCGGGGGACCTACCGCGAGCTGTCGCCGCCGGAGCGGATCGTGAACACCGAGTCGTGGGGGCCGGAGTGGCCCGAGACCACCAACACGCTGGTCCTCACCGAGCGCGACGGAAAGACCACCGCGACGCTGACGATTCTCTACCCGTCGAAGGAAGCCCGCGACATGGCGCTGGGAACCGGGATGAAGGACGGACTGGACGTGAGCTACGAGCGGCTCGCGGCGTATCTGCGGAAGCTCAGCTAGTCAGGGTGACAGGCGCGCCGCGCGCTCCAGCGGCGCCATCACCAGCTCCGCCATCGAGCCGGTCTCCCGCACCACCGGAAGCCCTTCGCGCTCCCACTCGGTGAAGCCGCCCGGCTGGTCCAGGACATCGGCGATTCCTCGGGCATCGAGGATGCCGGCCGCGATCGCCGAGCGGGTGCCGCCCTGGCAGTGGACCACCAGGGGGCGCCCGCTCGGAAGCTCGTCCATCCGCTCGGCGATCTCCCCGGCCGGAATATTCGGGACTCCCGCGATGTGTCCCGCCTCCCACTCGGCCCGGCTCCGCACGTCCAGCGCCGCCGCCTGCCCCGCCGCCAGGCGATCGGCCAGCTCGCGGGCGGTGATCCGGCCGAAGTGCGCCAGCGGCCGGCCCGACTTCGTCCAGGCCCCGAGCGCGTCGAGCCCGAACGATCCCGCCACCCGATCGAGGCCGATCATCGCGAGGTCCCGCAGCGCCAGCTCGGACTGGCGGCCGTCCGGCTTGGCCGAGACGAGATAGATGTCGCGATCGTACGGGGCGATCCAGCCTGCCCACGTGGTGAACGCGGTGTTGAACGGGATGTTGAGACTGCCCGGGAGATGGCCCGTCGCGTACTCCGCCGCGGAGCGGGTGTCGATCACGACCTCGCCCCGCTCCAGCAGCTCGATCACCTGCTCCCCCGCCAGCAACGTCGGTCGAGGCGGTGCGCCCAGTGACCGGGGGCCCTGCTGGTTGATCCGCTTCATGATGCCGAAGTACCGCGGCGGATCCGGCTGGCCTTCCAGCACCAGCCGGACGAACTCCGCCTCGTCGGTGACGCCGAAGGCCCAGTTGAAGCGCTTCTCGTAGCCCACCGTGCTGTGGGGAATGGCGCTCATCCCCTTGCCGCAGGCGGAGCCGGCCCCGTGCCCGGGCCAGATCTGGAGCCAGTCCGGCTGATCCCTGAACCGCTGGATGCTGTGGAAGAGCGTCTTCGCCGCGGCGTCCATGCTCCCTTCCACCCGCGCCGCCTTCTCCAGCAGGTCGGGCCGGCCGACATCGCCCACGAACACGAAGTCGCCGGTCACCGCGGCGATCGGCTCGGTGGCGGCCGCGCCGTCGGTGATGAGGAAGATCATGTGCTCGGGCGTGTGGCCCGGCGTGTGGAGGGCGGTGACGCCGATCCGTCCGACCGCAAAGCTGTCTCCGTCGCGCAATCGCACCGCGCCGTCGCTGTCGGCGAAGGCATAGCGCCAGTCGCGGCCGCCCTCGTCCGACAGGTAGAGTTTCGCCCCCGATCGCGCCGCCAGCTCGCGGCTGCCGGAGACGTAGTCGGCGTGGATGTGGGTTTCGGTGACGTGGGCGATGCGGAGATTGAGCGAGGCGGCGAGGGCGAGGTACTGATCGACGTCGCGGTTGGCGTCGATCACCAACGCCTCCCGCGCCTCGATACACCCGAGGAGATAGCTCGCCTGGGCGAGCTTGGGGTCCCACACGCGGTGCAGGAGCACTAGCGCCGACCGGGTCGCCGGAACACCGGACGGCGCTCGTCCTCGTCGGGCTCGATCCGGGGACGCCGCGGCCCCGACCGCCGCGGCTCCGGCTTCGGCTCCGGCGGCGGCGGCGCCGCCTTCCGGGGAGCTGGCGCGGCCGGAGGCTGTTGCTGGACCGGCGGGCGGCGGGAGACGTGCAATTGTTCCGGGGGCGCCTCCCGCGGATCCGAGGCCGTGGTCGCCAGCATCCCCATGCCCGACTGCGCCGCCACCCGGATGGTCTGGAGCGCGGTGTAGAGCGCGTCGCGCAGCCTGGCGTCCACCCGGGGCGCCTCGGCCGCGAGCACCTCGCGCACCAGCGCCCGCGCCTGGTCGGGCCCGACGGCGACGCCCAGCTCGGCGAGCCGGTCACACACCATCTCCACCGTCTGGAGGCTGGGCTCGGGACTCGAGGATCCTTGCTGCTTCTCGCTCATCATGGTCCCCTCCGCGTCACATGTCGCACGCGCGCCAGAGATACCAGCACGCGACCGAACGGTAAGGACGCCAACGTTCCGCCCGCCGGGTGATGGTCACCGCGGCCGGCAGCCGCCGATTGCCGAACGTGAGCGCAAACCCCTTGCGAATGCCGAGATCGGTGACCGGCAGGACGTCGCCGCGTCCCAGCCGGAACATCAGCAGCATCTCTGCGGTCCACCGCCCCACGCCGCGCACCTGGATCAGGCGCTCGATGATCTCCTCGTCGGCCATCCGGCGGACCAGCGACATGGACGGCACCGTGCGGTCGAGGCATCGGGTCGCGAGGTCGCGCAGGGCCGCCGTCTTCGCCGTGGAGAGACCGGCGGCGCGCAGGCGCTCCGGCGGCGTCGTGAGGATGTCCCGCGGCGTGGGAAACCGCTTGGGAGCGTAGACGGCTCGGACCCGGCCCAGGATGGTGGCCGCCGCGTTGCCGGAGAGCTGCTGGTAGACGATGGCGCGGGCGATCGCCGCGAAGAGGCTCTGGGCCGGCCTCGACCGAAGGTCGTAGGGACCCACGCGCGCAATCAGCGCGCCGAGCTGAGGATCGGATTCCGCGAGGTGCCGGCACGCCAGGGCCGGATCGTAGTCCAGCCCCGACCCGGCGGCGAGCGGTCGGGCGGTCATGTGGTCAAAGATACACGGGGGCGGGCGGTCCACGCCCCGACCAGCGCCGTCGCGAGCAGCACCAGCAGGGAGCCCCCGATCTGCCACTCCGACGGCCGGTCGGGGAAGATCGGGAGCGCCAGCAGGTAGGTGAACACGACGCCGAGATTGCTCACCGCGGTCACCGGCGCGGCGCGGTGCAGAGAATAGGCGCGGGTCATCGCGAGCTGCGCACCGCCGCCGCCGAGTCCCGCGCCGAGCAGGTAGAGCGCGCCCGCGCCGTCGGGCCAGGTCCAGGACGGGATCGCGAGCACGAGCATCGTGGCGAGGGCGACGAGCGAGAAGTGCAGCACCACCGCTTCGTGGCTCTCGGCGGGCCCGATCCGCCGGAGCCAGGTCATCGCCAGCGCGTAGAAGAACGCGCCCGCGGTGGCGACCGCGGCGACCGGGGCAGCCAGCGCGAACGAGGGCCGGACCACCAGGATGATGCCGGCGAAGGCCATGGCGACCGCCAGCCAGATCCGGCGCCCGACCCGTTCGCCGAGCAGGGGGCCGGACAGCAACGCAACGAAGATCGGCGCCGTAGCGCCGAACGTCGCGGCGTCGCCCACGGCGACGGTGGGCGAGGCCAGCACGTAGAACGAAGCGAGGGCCGCCAGGGTGCCATAGATGCTGCGCCGCCAGGTTCCCTGCCGGTCGGTCACCCGCAGCGAGCTTCCCCGCGACAGCGCGAGTCCGACCGCGACGGCGGCGCCGATGAGGAAGCGCGCCGCCGCGATCTCCTGCCACGGAAGCTGGCGTGACCCGAGCCGGGTAAAGACGTTCATCCCGGCGAAGCAGAGCTGAGCGATGACCATCCAGCCCAGACCTCGGACAGCGGTCCCGGCTCCCACAAGATCCTTTCGGCGGGGAGCGGGAAAACTAAGTCGGTCTACCGATTCGCCGGAGGCAACGACCGGGCGACCTCGCCGCCGACCGCGTGTCCCAGCCGGTGGCCATCCCGGACCGCGCGGTCAAAGTGGATGCCGCCGTACACCCGGGACATCCCGGCTTCCTCCGCGGCGTTCCTGAAGCTGTCGAATCGCCGGGTCACGCCTGGAAGCGTCAGGCTGGTCGCCTCGAAGGTGACGTGGTCGCCGAGGTGCGCGCTCAGCACCGCGGCTGCCGCCGAAGCTATGGTCGCCGCGGCCGAGGGATATTCGGGAATGGGCGGAATCAGGAAGGTCTGCGGCCTCCCATCGAGTGGCGTCCACAGCAGCGGCAGCCATCGGGCGTCGGCGATGGTCCGCGGATTTCCATCCTCGGCGGCTCTCCGGATCGCGGTGAAGGGACGCCAGAAGCGGAAACGATACTTCGCCTCGAAGCAGGCGAACCCTGCATCCGCGGCCGCGAAGTGCATCAGCGCCAGGATCCGGGCCGCCTCCCAGGGGTCGAGACCGCGCCGCCGGATGACGCGGTTGGCGATCTGGTTCCAAGTCGGAAACTCCTCGAACCAGAAGCGCGCGATCTCGGTCTGCTCGGGGGTCCGTGTCGGACTGTCCCGCCGGCCGATGAGTTTGAGGCGGTTGAGATCCCTGGCGTATTCCCGGCTCGCGAGGGCGTCCGGTCCCTCCAGGCGCTGCTTCGCCGTCCCCGCCACGAAGGGCTCCATTCGGCCCCAGCCGGGGAACAGCGCGATGGGACCGAACGGCGGCCTATCGAACGGCGGCGTGAAGTCGTAGTTGCCGGGCTCGCCGGTCGGCACATAGACCGGCCGCGTGATCGGTCCGGTCTGCGGAGGCCAGGGACCCGCGGGCACGCGGTCGCCCTCCCTTCGCTGCAGGTTGGCCTTCGCCGCTCGCCGGCCTAGAGATACGCCTTTGGTCTTCGGTGCCCCGTCCTGAATGGCCGCCAGTGCGGCGACATACCTCGCCTCCACTTGGTTGCGGCGACTGGGCGAGAGCGCGATCAGGACCTCCCGGGCCGCGGCCGCCACGGCGGCTTCGACCGAGGCCCCTGGGGAGGTCAGATCCGCGGTATACGGCTGGTAGCGCCGCTCGACGCCGTTGACCGCGTCGTGGATGGCGGCGTGCAGGATCGCGAACGCCCGCGAGTCGATGACCGGCCCCGGGTCGGTCATGAGCTCCGCGGCGATGGTGTTCCACTGGAGCACCGGGTTGGCCTGACGGTCTGCGGCGAGCGATGGGCTCGCCGGCGTGGCCTGCACGGGAGACGGTTCTATCGGTCTGGACTCGCAGGCGGCGAGGACGGTCAGCGGCAGGGCAAGCCGGAGGACGGAGGAGCGAAAGGAGATGACCGCGGATGGAGAGAGCATGGCGCCTCAAGGTGAAAGTGGTCCGATCCGCCCGAGGCTAAGCGGCCGGCCCGGCCGTCGCGTCGGGCGAACGATCCAGACCGGCGAGTCCGTGGCCATGGGTAATTCTTCGTAGAGAGGGCAACGTCCTTGACGGCGGCGCGGGACCGCGTTCGCTTTGGCCGGATGAACTCCGAAGAGTTCCGCCGCCACGCGCACGAGCTGGTCGATTGGATGGCCGACTATCTGGATGGTGTGGCCGAGCTGCCCGTCACCCCGGCGGTGCGCCCGGGCGACATCCGCCGCCGGCTTCCGGCCGGCCCGCCGGAACAGGGCGAGCCGTTCGCCGCCCTGTTCCAGGACTTCCGCGAGCTGATCGTGCCGGGGATGACTCACTGGAACCATCCGGGGTGGCATGCCTACTTCCCCGGCAACACCAGTCCGCCATCGATTTTAGGGGAGATGCTGACCGCGACGATGGGCGCCCAGTGCATGTCGTGGGCGACGTCTCCGGCCGCGACCGAGCTGGAGCAGGTCGTGATGGACTGGCTCCGGCTGATGCTGGGGCTGCCGGAGACATTCGTCGGCGTCATCCAGGACACCGCCTCCACCGCGACGCTGGTCGCGTTGCTGTCGGCTCGCGAGCGCGCCACCGGCGGAGCGAGCGGACAACAGGGAATGGCCGGGGGAGCGGTGCTCACTGTCTATGCGTCCGAGCAAGCCCACTCCTCTATCGACAAGGCGGTGAAGCTCGCGGGCTACGGACTCGATCGCCTGCGGCGGATCCCGGGCGATGCGGCGTTCGCGATGGACTCCGACGCGCTGGAGCGCGCGATCGAGCGAGACCTTGCCGCCGGTCTCAAGCCGGCCTGTGTGGTAGCCTCGATCGGCACCACTTCATCGACGGCGATCGACCCGGTTCCGGCTGTCGCCGCGATCTGCCGGCGGCATGGGATCTGGCTCCACCTCGACGCCGCGTACGCGGGCGCTGCCGCAATCGTCCCGGAGCTGCGACATCTCTTCAGTGGGATGGAGGCCGCGGACAGCATCGTCGTCAACCCTCACAAGTGGCTGTTGACCAACTTCGATTGCACGGCCTACTACGTCCGCGACCGGGATGCCCTGCTGGCAACGTTCAGCCTGACGCCCGAGTACCTCCGCACCGCGCACGACGCGGAGGTGGTGAACTATCGCGATTGGGGCATCCAGCTGGGCCGCCGGTTCCGTGCGCTCAAGCTGTGGTTCGTGATCCGGAGCTACGGCGTGGAGGGGCTGCGGGCGGTGATCCGCCGCCATGTGGCGATCGCGAAGGAGCTGGCGGGATGGGTGGATGCGGCGCCCGACTTCGAGCGGGTGGCGCCGGTGCCGTTCGGCCTGGTCTGCTTCCGGTTTCGCCCCGCCGGTATCCCGGACGAACAGCTGGACGGCCTCAACGAGCGGCTGCTGGCGGCGGTGAACGCCACGCGGCGGGTGCATCTCACCCACACCCGCCTGGGCGGACGCTACGTGATCCGGCTGGTGGTGGGGCAGAGAACGACGGACCGGGAGGATGTGGAGCGGGCGTGGAGCATCGTTCGGGAAGCGGCGAGCGAGATGCGAATGCCTCAGCCCGCGTGAAAAGTGAAGGGTGAAAAGTAGAAGGGGAGAAACCGTGCGATCCGCGGTTCCCTCCCTTTCACCTTTCACCTTTCACTTTTCCCGCGGTACCGGCTACAGCGCCCCTTCCTCCCACGGCCCCCAGATCGCGATCGTCACGCCCTTCTCGCCCGTCGGATTCTGGAGCGGGCGGGTCTCGCCCTGGAGATTCACGAACAGCGTGCGGCCCTGCGGGCTGAAGCAGGCGCCGGCCCACTCCGTGCCGCTGGCGTCGTTGCGGGCGAGGTCGAAGATCTCGCCGCCGCGGGTGAGGCCGCGGACGTGCTGGACGCCGCTGCCGTCCTCACAGATCACCAGGCCGCCCCGCGGGCTCACGGTGATGTTGTCGGGGCTGTTGAGCACGTCGGTCGAGGGCGACTCGAAGATGAGCTGGAGCTCCCGGCGGCCGATGTGGTACTGCCACACCTGGCCCGCGCCGGCATCGCCGCCGCTGGTGGCGTTGAAGAAGATGCTCCGGTCGCCGTACCAGCATCCCTCCAGCCGGGCGAACTGCGCCGCTCCCCGCTCCAACCCCTGGTTGAACACGAAGCCGCTGATCAGCTGGCCGGCGGCATTGTCAGGCTCGGGGATCCGCACCCACTTCACCTTCATCGGGGAGAAGCGCCGCTGGCCGGTCATGGTGTTGTATCCCGGCTTCCCTTCGATCACCAGCGCCTGGAGCTCTCCACCGTCCGCCAGCTTCCCATAGGTCTTCGGCTTGTAGCGATAGAAGCCCGACGGGGTCCGATCCTCGGTCTGATAGACGAACCCGGATTCGGGATCGACCGCGACCGCTTCGTGCTCGAACCGCCCCATGTCGCGCAGCGGCACGGCGCGGCTCACGGCGTCACCGTCGACCTGCACTTCGAAATTGTAGCCGTGGGCGCGGCCGAAGCCCGATCCGGTGCCTTCGATGGTCTCCTCCGAGGAGATCCAGGTGCGCCACGGCGTCCCGCCGCCGGCGCAGTTGGTGAACGTGCCGGAGAGGCTGGCCCACTGCTTCACCAGCTCCGCCCTCCCGTTGGGGAAGACCCGGACTTCGAGGGTGGTGTTGCCGCCGGGACCCTTCTCATCGTAGGCGCCGCCGGCAAAGGCGGAGGAACCGAACTCCGGGGTATCGCGCAGCTCGTGGTTGCGGACGATGCGCACCAGGTTCCGACCGGCGGCGAAGGCGGCCATGCCGTCCATCGCGTAGGGCACCGCGCCGCCCACCATCTCCTGGCCCGCGGTGCTTAGGGTGGCGGCGTGGAATCCTTTAGGGATGGAGATCCTGCCTTCGAGCTGCTTGCTCGCGACCAGCTCGCCGTAGCCGCCTTGGCCTTTCCGCGCCCGCTTGAGCGGCGGGGTGGAGGCGGTGCTCGGCGCGGTGGGATCCTTGTCGGTGCAGGCGATGAGTCCGGTGAGAGAGGGGGCGAGAACCAGGCCGCTCGCGGCGGCGGTTCTCCGGAGGAAGTGACGGCGATCGATCCCGGTCATGGTCGAGGGAATCCTTTCCGCGCTGTTTGCGACGAACCGACGTGCGACAGGTAGGGACGGTGCGGCGAACCGAACGGGACCGATGATAGGAAGGGGCCCCGGGTGGGGCCATACGACTGCGCGTCGCGTTACGAGGCTGCTACCAGAGCATCGGGGATGGGCGTGTTCTCGTGACGAAGCATCGGGCGGAGGTAGCGGCCGGTGTGCGACCGGTCGCAATCGGCGACGGCCTCCGGCACGCCCTGGATCACCAGGCGTCCGCCGCCGTCGCCCGCCTCGGGGCCGAGATCGATGATCCAGTCGGCGCGCTTGATGATGTCGAGGTGGTGCTCGATGATCACCACGGTGTGCCCGGCATCGACCAGGCGGTCGAGGACCTGGATGAGCACCCGCACGTCGTCCAGATGCAGTCCGGTGGTAGGCTCGTCGAGGATGTAGAGTTTCCGGCCTTCCCGTTTGGTGGCCTGGATCAGCTCGCGGGCGATCTTGAGGCGCTGCGCCTCGCCGCCCGACAGCGTCGTCGCCGGCTGGCCCAGCCGGAGATAGCCCAGTCCCACTTGCTGGAGGTGCCAGAGCGCGGTGCCCAGCCTGGGCTGGTGGCGGAAGCGGCCCATCGCCTCCTCGACCGTCCACTGGAGCGCGTCGTGGATCGAGCGCCCCTGGATCCGGACATCGAGCACTTCGCGCCGATAGCGGCTGCCCCCGCAGGCCTCGCAGGGGACGAAGACGTCGGCCAGGAATACCATCTCGACCTGCACATGGCCCGCGCCCTCGCACTGGTCGCACCGCCCGCCCGGCATGTTGAAGGAGAAGGTGCTGGCGGTGTACTTCCGCTGCCGCGCCAGTGGCTGGGCGGCGAACAGCTCGCGGATCTCGTCGAACGCCTTGATGTAGGTGATCGGGTTGGAGCGGGGCGAGCGGCCGATCGGCGACTGGTCGATCAGCAGCACGTCCTGCAGAAACTCCCAGCCGGTCATCGAGGCGACCGTTCCGACCGCCTCGCCCAGGTGCGACTTGGCCGAATGTCCGCCGCGGAGCACCCGCTCCAGGTTCCGATAGACCACGTCGTAGAGCAGGGTGCTCTTGCCCGAGCCGGAGACGCCGGTGACCGCGGTCAGGGCGCCGAGCGGGATATCGACATCGACGTCGCGCAGGTTGTGGAGCGTGGCGCCTCGCACCTTGAGCCACAGCGGTCCGGCCTCGCGGCGCGCGCTGGGCACGGCGATCCGCTTCTGGCCGGTGAGATACTGACCGGTGAGCGAGCTGGACGCCGTCGCCACCGGCCCCGCGTGTACCACCCGGCCGCCGCGGTCGCCGGCGCCGGGACCCAGCTCGAGCATGAAGTCGGCCTGCTGGATCGCGGCCAGATCGTGTTCGACCACCAGCACCGTGTTGCCGCCGTCGCGCAGCCGGCGCAGCAGGGCCAGCAGCCGGTCGGTATCCCTGGCGTGGAGACCGACCGAGGGCTCGTCCAGCACGTAGAGCGTGTCCACCAGCTTCGCGCCGAGCGCGTTGGAGAGGGAGATCCGTTGCGCCTCGCCGCCGGAGAGCGTTCTGGTCTGGCGGTCGAGCGAGAGGTAGCCCAGCCCCACGTCGCGCAGGAAGGTGAGCCGTGCGTCGAGCTGGTCGAGGATGAGGTGGGCGACTTCGCGTTCGAACGGCGTCAGCTCCAGGGCGCGGAGCCAGCCATGGATCGCATCGACCGGCCGGCCGGCGAGGTCGGCGATGGTCGTGTCCTGAATCCGCACCGCGAGCGCGTCGGGGTTGAGCCGGGCGCCGCCGCACTCGCCGCAGGTCATCGCGAGCTGGTACTGCCGCAGGAAGACCCGGATGTACTGCTTGTACCGCTTCTCCTCGAGGTCCTTGAGGAACGGGAAGATGCCCACGTAGCGTCCCTTGCGGCCGTGGAGCAGATCGCGGCGGTGCGAGATCTTGAGCTTGTGCCACGGCCTGGTGGGATCGGCGCCCAGGCTGCGCGCGTGCTCCAGCAGGATCCGCCGCCGCGTCTCGTAGCGGGGCTTGGTCCAGGGATCGATCGCCCCGGCGGCCAGGCTGCGCCCGGGATCGGGCACCACCAGCGACTCGGCGTATTCCAGCACGGCGCCGAAGCCGTTGCAGGCGGCGCAGGCGCCGCGAGGGTTGTTGAACGAGAAGAGGGCCGGGGTGACGGTCGCCGCCGGCGTATCGCAGGCACTGCACGAAGGCGTGCGGCTGAACCTGAGGCGGCGGTGCTCCAGCAAGGCAAGGGCGACCCCTTCGCCCTCCTGAAACGCGGTCGCCATCGCCTCCGAAATCCGCCCGAGCGCCCCGGCCGTGGCGGTGAGCCGGTCCACGATCACCAGCAGCTCGCGCGCCTTGGTGAGATCGAGGGCCTTCGGCAGCTCGTCGAGGTGGTGGGCGACTCCATCCGCCACCACCCGCACGAACCCGAGGGCCCGGAGATTCTCCACCACCGCCGCGTGGGCCAGCCGGGCGATCGGGGGCAGGGGAAAGGCGATCTGGACCCGGCCCGGCCCGGCGGCCACGACCTCGTCGGCTGCGGACTGGGGGGTGTCGGTCCGAACCGGCGCCCCGCAGGCGCGGCAGAAGCTCCGCCCGATCCGGGCCCAGAGGAGCCGCAGGTGATCGTAGACCTCGGTCGCGGTCCCGACCGTGGAGCGGCTGGACACGACGGGATTCCGCTGCTCGATCGCCACCGAGGGCGCGATCCCCTCGAGCCGATCGACCAGCGGCTTCGGCATCCGCTCGAGGAACTGCTTGGCGTAGGTGGACAGCGAGTCGATGTACCGCCGCTGGCCCTCGGCATAGAGCGTGTCGAACGCGAGCGTGCTCTTCCCGGAGCCGGACGGGCCGGTCACCACGGTGAGAGCCCGGTGCGGCAGGTCTACGGTGACGCCCTGCAGGTTGTTCTGGCGCGCATTGACGATGCGGATGACTGACTGGGCCACGATAGGAAAATAGTGGGGTGGGCGGTTTCGGGATAGTTTCGGGCGAGGCGGGGCAGCGGGGCCGCAGGGCAGCGGGGCAGTGTCCTCGGTTGCTCTGCGGATATAGTCACCCCTTGCCGTCATACTGCCCCGCGGCCCCGCTGCCCCGCTGCCCCGCCACAACGCTATCTTCTCCCACTGATGCCCCGTCTGACCCCCAAATTCCTGCTCCGCGGATTCGAGTTCTCGGTGCTGGCCTCGCTCGCCGGCTTCGGGATCACCCTGCTCTACGGCAACGACCTCCCCGCCTTTCTTCGGGGCATGGGCCGGGTGCACTGGGGCTGGGTGGTCGCCGGGGCCGGGCTGGCGTCGATGGACTGGATCGGTGGCGGGCTTCGGCTCTGGATCTGCTCCCGGCACATCCACCCCAATCCGTCGCTCAAGGGATGCATCCTGGCGGGAGGAATGGGGGCATGGGCCGGGTTCATCACGCCGGTCAACTCCGGCGCCGGCCCGATGACGATGTACACCCTCCGCCGGTACGGGATCCCGCTGCCGGTGGCCGTCACCTCCACCTTCATCAGCTTCGTTTCCACCGTCCTCTTCTTCGCGATCGCGGGGCCGCTGGCGTTGGTCTTCGGGGCCGGCAAGGGGCTGGGACAGCGGGGCAACGTGCTGGGCCTCTCACTCTACGACCTCTTTCTCGGCAGCCTCACGATCGTGGGGACCATCGGCGTGCTGATGGGGGTCGTGATCTTCTTCCCCCGGTTCGTGGCCGGCCTGATCCACCGGGCGGCGGAGGCGATCGGACGGCGGAGCGAGCGGGTGGGCCAGCGGCTGGAACGACTCCGCCGCGGCATCGACGAGGCCCACGCGAGTGTGGTGGCGTTCAACAGCGTCCGGGGCTGGATCGCGATCTTCTGGTCCACCATGCTCTCCGCGGTCTCTCACGCCAACAAGCTGCTGGCGGGGTACGTGGCGCTTCGCGCGCTCGGCCTCCACGCAAACTTCGTGGATATCCTGCTGGTTCAGACCCTGGTGATGTTCCTGCTCTACTTCGCCCCGACTCCCGGCGCCTCCGGCATCGGTGAGGTGCTCTCGGCGGCGGTCATGTCGTCCTATGTGCCGCGGGAACTCACCCCGATCTACATCCTCCTCTGGCGGCTCATCCTGACCTATTTCACCCTGGCCTTCGGTTTCGTGGTCTTCTCCGGCTGGCTCCGCCGGGGGCTCAAATCGATCGACCAGGGTCCGCTGGCCGAGCCGGCCGGCGGCTGACGCGATGCAGGACGATCAGGACGTACCCGGAGGCAAGTACGACGCGGCGCTCATGCGCCGGCTGCTGAGCTATCTGCGGCCGTACCGCTGGGTCGCGACCGGCGCGGTCCTGCTGCTCCTGGCGCAATCCGCGCTGGCGCTGGTCGGCCCCCGGCTCACCGAGCAGGCGCTCGACGTCGCGATCCCTCGCCGCGATCTCGGCCTGCTCGGCCTCCTGGCGGGACTCTACCTGGCGACGCTGCTGTTCGACCTGCTGATGGAGTACGGCGGGGCCATTCTCACGGCGCTGGTGGGCCAGCGGGTGATGTACGACCTGCGGATGGCGATCTTCGACCACCTCCAGCGGCTCAGCGTCTCCTATTACGACCGCAACCCGGTCGGCCGGCTCATGACCCGGGTCACCTCCGACGTCGAGACCCTGAACGAGCTGTTCTCCTCGGGCGTGGTGACGATCTTCGGCGACGTGTTCACCCTCGTCGCCATCATGGGCATGATGCTGGTGATCGACGTGAAGCTGGCGCTCGTCACCTTCGCGGTGATCCCGCTGGTCTGGCTCACGGCGGCCATCTTCCGCCGCCGGGTGCGCGATGCCTTCCGCGACATCCGCTACCGGCTCGCCCGGCTCAACGCGTTCCTGCAGGAGCGGCTGTCGGGGATGCGGATCGTCCAGCTCTTCGGGCGCGAAGCCGATTCCGCCCGCCGGTTCGGGGAGCTCAACCGGGAGCACCTGGGCGCCCATCTCCGGTCCATCACGGTGTACGCCATCTTCTTTCCGGTGGTGGAGGTGCTCACCTCGGTCGCGATGGCGCTCCTCCTGTGGTACGGCGGGCTCCGGGTGCTGGAGGGCACGCTCACCGTCGGCGTGCTGGCGGCGTTCATTCAATACACCCGGCGCTTCTTCCAGCCGCTCCAGGACCTCTCCGAGAAGTTCAACCTGCTCCAGAGCGCGATGGCGTCGTCGGAGCGGGTCTTCGCCCTGCTCGACGAGCCCGTGTCGGTGGGGGAGCCGGCCCACCCCCGGCCGCTGCCGCGTCCGGTCCGTGGCGAGGTCCGTTTCGAAGGGGTCTGGTTCCGCTACTCGCCCGAGGGGCCCTGGGTCCTCAAGGACATCTCCTTTACCGCCTCGCCTGGGCGGACCGTGGCCCTGGTGGGACATACGGGCGCGGGGAAGACCACCATCGTGAGCCTTCTGCTCCGGTTCTACGACCCGGAGCGGGGCCGGATCACGGTGGATGGCATCGATATCCGCGAGCTCTCGACCGCCGATCTCCGCGCCGCCATCGGCTTCGTGCAGCAGGACCTCTTCCTCTTCACCGGCGACATCCTGCATAACCTCACCCTGGGTGCGCCGATCTCACGCGAGGAGGCCCGGCTCGCGGCGGAGCGGGTGGGGGCCAGCCGGTTCATCGAGCGGCTTCCGTCGGGGTACGGCCATCGGCTGGGAGAGCGGGGCCGCAATCTCAGCGTGGGGGAGCGGCAGCTGCTGAGCTTCGCCCGGGCGCTGGCCCTGGATCCGCGGATCCTGGTGTTGGACGAGGCGACCAGCTCGGTCGATGCGGAGGCCGAGGCGCAGATCCAGCGGGCCATCGCCGAGCTGATGTCCGGGCGGACCAGCCTGGTGGTGGCCCACCGGCTCAGCACCATCCTGCACGCGGACGAGATTCTGGTCATGCACCACGGGGAGATCCGGGAGCGCGGCTCGCACCGGGAGCTTCTGGCGGCGGGCGGGCTGTACGAGCGGCTTTACCAGCTTCAACTTCGGGGTCAGGAGGTCCGCCGCATTGCCTGAGCATTTGCTTGCCTGCCTCTGGAGCCCGGGATACGTTTGGCATCCGGTTCAGCCTTCGGGATCCGATCAATGATGCAGCTCGAAGTCGGTGGCCGGCGGATACCTGTCGCCACCGGGGACACAGTCATAGGCTCGGCGCCGTGGTGCGGAATCGTTCTCGAGGGTGAGGGCGTCCGGCCCCATCACGCCGTCGTTCAGGGCACCCAGGAGGGCGCCGCGGCGATCCGTACCGCCGGGGCCGACGCCGAGGTGTCCATCAACGGCGTGCGGCTGGGCACCGACCCCACCCCCGTCCTCCACGGAGACAAGATCCAGATCTTCGGGCACGAGATCCTCGCCGTCGATCCCGCGCGGACGGGCAGCACCCAGCTCTTCGATTCCGGCGCGTTCGCCGATCTCCCGCCGGTCCCGTCCAAGCCCAAGGGCGCCTCCGGCGGCCGGGTGGTGTGCCTGACGGACGGCCGGGAGTACGCGGTCGGGTCGGAGCCGCTGGTGTTCGGCCGGGACGCGGTATCCGATGTGGTGGTGACCGGGGGCGAGGTCTCCCGGCGGCACGCGGAGATCCAGGTGGCGGCCGAGGGCTACGTCCTCGTGGATCTCAGCGTCAACGGCACCTTCGTGAACGGCAAACGGGTGGGCCGGAGCCACCTGCTGTCGCGGGCCGACGTGATCCGGATCGGCACCGACGAGTTCCGGTTCTACGCCGACAGCGCCCCCGAGGCGCAGCCGATGGCCCCCCGGCCGGTGCCCTCCGAGGGAGCGCTGCATACCCCGACCGGGGCGATAGCGCGGCTCTCCGATACCATGCACAACGTGCCGCTCGCGCTTCCGCGGGATTCCATTCCCACGCCCGCCCCCGCGCCCGCCACGCCGATCGCCTCGCTCCTGGTGCGGAGCGGGGACCTGCGCGGCCGGCGCCTGCCGATCACCCTCGCGGTGGTGAATATCGGGCGGGCCGATTACAACGACGTCGTCATCGCCGATCCCAGCATCAGCACCACCCACGCGAAGCTCCAGTGGAAGGACGGCGTCTGGGTGCTGACCGACCTCGGCTCCACCAACGGCAGCTATGTCGAAGGGGATCCGGTGACAGGGGAGACCGCGCTCACTCCTGGGACCACGCTCCGGTTCGGCGAGGTATCGGCCCTGTTCGAGCCCCACGATGCGCCGGTGCTCGCGGCGGCCGGGGCGAGCTCGATCCCGGTGGCGGAACCGGCCCCGCCCTGGGAGTCCCCCACGCCGGCCGAATCGCGCGGGCCGGCGCGCCGGCCGATCCGAGCCTCGGCGCCCAAGCCGGGCGGTCCTCCCCTCTGGCTCATCGCGTTGCTGGTGCTCGCCGCCGTGGTCATCGCCTACGTTCTCCTGACTCCGAGCTGAAGGGGCCCGTGCATTTCACCTGTGCGGCTCGGACCGACGTCGGGATCGTGCGGTCGGGCAACGAAGACAACTACCTCATGCTGGCCGACCGCGGTGTGTTCATCGTGGCCGACGGGATGGGTGGGCACGCCGCCGGCGAGGTGGCGAGCGAGATGGCGGTCCGCATCACGTCGAAGGAAATCGGCTCGCTCCGTGGCCTGAGCGACGCCGAGGCCAGCGACCGGCTGCGGACCGCGATCCGCACCGCGAACGACGCGATCTTCGAACGAACGCTGGCGGAACACGACAAGCGGGGCATGGGGACGACGGCGACGGTGCTCGTCCTCATGCCCCGCCGGTACTTGATCGGGCAGGTGGGCGACAGCCGCGCCTACCTGCTCCGCCAAGGCCAGCTGCTCCAGCTCACCAAGGACCATTCCTACGTCCAGGAACAGGTCGATGCCGGGCTCCTCACGCCCGACCAGGCCCGGGTCCACCCATATAGCAACGTCATCACCCGCTGCGTCGGCGCCAGCGGCGACGTGGTCCCCGACATCTATTTCGGGTCGCTGGAGCAGGGCGACATCCTGCTCATCGCCTCCGATGGCCTCACCGGGATGCTGGAGGACGAGCACCTGATCCGCATCCTCTCCTCCGATGGCGGCCCCCAGCACTGGGTCGATCGGATGATCACCGAGGCCAACCGCCGGGGCGGCCTCGACAACATCACGGCGATCATCATTCGGATCGAATCGGTGGAGAGCAACACTGGTGAGACGCCGACCGTGACGGCGGCGGCCGGCGGGACGAACTAGGGGTCGAGCGGCAGCTCCATCTGGACGTCGGCCCGGGAATAGCCGTTGGCGGGGTCGAGCGGCACGTCGTGGAAGCCGTGCTTGCGGTACAGCGTGAGGGCGGGCGCCAACCGGGAGTTCGATACCAGCATCACTCGCCGTGCCCCGGCGCCGCGGGCGAACGCGACAACCGCCTCCACCAGCCGGTCGCCGTAACCTCTTCCCCGCGCCGCGGGCGAGACCGCCATCTTGGCCAGCTCGTAGGTCTCGGCGTCATGGCGGACCACCGCGCAGGTGCCCCGCACCCCCTCCTCATCGACCAGGAAGAAGATCTGCCCCCCGGGGGCGACGATCGCCGATTCGGGATCGCCGAAGACCTTTCGGTCCTCCTCCTCCACCGCGAAGTACTGCTCGATCCACTCCCGGTTCAGACGCTCGAAGTGGATGCGGTATTCCGGGCGCCAGCTCACCAGCTCGGCGGTCACCCCGGGGTGCGGCGTGTTCAAGGCCAGCGGGCCAGGATCTGCCTGAGCTCGTCGCGGTGGTGGGTCTCGTCGGCGATGATGTCGTCGAAATGGACCGCGAGCCCGTGCTCACCGGCGGCGGTGGCCTGCTCTCTCCGGATAACGTAGCGGTCGATGGTCTCGATCTCCGCCTCGAGCGCCGTCTCCAGCATCCCCTTCGCATCCTTGACCACCTTCACCGGCGACGGCTCGGTCGCGGGGGTACCGCCCAGCGACGAGATCTTGTCGGCGAGGATCTGGGCGTGGCCCAGCTCCTCCGGGATCTCGTTGGCGAAGAAGGCGCGCAGCTCCTGCCGCCACGGCCCCTGGACCATGCTGGCGTAGAGCCGGTACATGATGATCGCCTGGAACTCTCCCCGCAGGTCTTCGTTCAAGCCTTCCAGCAGCTCCTTGGTAGCGTCTTTCGCTTTGGGCTGCTGCTCAGTCCGGGTTGCCATTGCCGTTCTCCCCAAGAGTGTCACCGTTTCCGCTGAAGTCTCGTTCCGTGAGCATACGCGATCCGCGATTCCGGCGACAGGGCCCGAAAGACACCTCGGAGTGTGACGGCACGCACACTCCCTCTCTAGTGCTTGGCGAACACCTCAGTGCCGCCGTCGCCGCGTACCAGCAGCACCTCGAAGGGCTCGTGCGGATCCCCGGGCACCGCCATCCCCGGCGAGCTGGCGGGCATCCCCGGCGCGGCGAGGCCCAGCGCCTTGGGACCCTGATCCAGCATCTTCTTGATGTCTTCCGCGGGCACGTGGCCTTCGACCAGATATTTCCCGACCTGGGCGGTATGGCAGGAGCGGACGTCGGCCGGCACCCCAAGGCTTTCCTTGACCGTCTCCATGTCCTCCCGCTCGTGGACCACGGTTGCGAACCCGGCGGCCTTCACGTGGTCCACCCACTTGGCGCAGCACCCGCAGGTGGGGCTCATGTAGATGGTCATGGTCGGGTTGGGGAGACGGGGCACGGAGGCCCAGAGAGACCGCCCTCCCGCGAGGGCGAGTCCGGCTCCGGCGGCGTGTCCCACAAACGAGCGTCGCGTCATCATCGGCAATTTCTCCGTCAAACCAGTGAAACCTCTTCGGCGAGGCGGCGGGCGGTTTCCTCGGCCGGCCAGGTCAGCACGTCCAGCAATCCATCGAGCGGACGCTCCGGCATCCGGGCCACGAAGACCCTGAGCCGTCTCGCGCTCCGGTACAGCTCGTCGGCCACGCGTGGGAGGCCGAGCTGGCCCGCGCGCCCTGCGTCGGTCAGCCGCTCGACCGTGCCGCCGCGGGTGCGCAGCGGCAGGTCCACTCCGAGCATGGACGACCGGGAGGGGAAATCGAGCAGCAGCTCGCCCGGCTGGAGGCCGACCCGGGCCGCGACCGAATCCTCCACCCGATGGAGCAGCGCGGGATCGTCCGCGACCCAGGGCTGGACCTCGGTAGGGACGTCGCTCGCGGGGAGGTCGAGCGCGCGCTTGTAGAGCCGCCGGGCCCGGATCGAGGCCGCCAGCCCCTGGCGATCCCGGGTGATCAGCAGCTCCATCAGCCCGTCGTCCGTCGCGTCGGCGATCGCCTCTACCGTGACATGCCCCAGCTCGACCGCGACCCGGACCGCGCGCTTGAACATGCAGGTGGCCGACCGCACCGCGTGGTGCCAATACACGTTGCGATACATCTGGTACTTGGAGAAGAGCAGCGACTCGAGCGCGCTCACCCCCTTCTCCTGCACGCCGACCTCGAGCCGGCCGGGCGCCGTCTCGACCAGCGTCAGCGAAGAGAGCAGCCGGTCGACATCGACGGTGCCGTAGGGCACCCCGCACATCCGGGCGTCGCGGCTCAGGTAGTCGATCTTGTCGAGGTCGAGAGAGCCGGAGATGAGACCCTGGAGCGGGCTGTCGCTCTCGCCCCGGATCAGCCGTCCCACGGTATCCGCGAACCCGGCGCCGCCGATCTCGACCAGGCGGTCTCCCAGGTCGCCCCGGGTCAGCTTGGCGGTCCCGAGCGCCTCGTGGGAGGGAAAACCGGCCTCCTCCAAGGCGTGGGAGAACGGGTAGTGCCCGATGTCGTGCAGGAGCGCCGCCATCCGGACCGCGAGCCGGTCCTCGTCGGCGACCGGCGCGAGCTCACCCCGCTCCTCCAGCGCCGCGAGGGCGCGGCGGGTGAGATGATACGCGCCGAGCGCGTGCTCGAAGCGGGTGTGGGTGGCGCCGGGATAGACCAGGAAGGCGTGCCCGACCTGGCGCACGTAGCGGAGCCGCTGGACCGTCGGAGTGTCGAGCGCCAGCAGGGCCGGCCGGTCGACCCGGATGTTGTCCCAGAGGGGATCGCGAATGACTTCCCAGTCGGGCAGGCGGGCCGCCGGGCCGCCGGGCAGCATGGTCATGCCCTAATCATACCGCCCGCCCGCCCGTCCGCCTGCCCGCCAGTCTACTCCGGTCCCGCTCCGGCGACCGACTTGGGCACCTCCGAGCGGAAATGCTCGAAATTTTCCCGGAACATGGTCGCCAGCTTGCGGGCCTGGGCATCGTACGCCGCGGGGTCGGCCCAGGTGCCGCGTGGAGCGAGCAGCTCGGCCGGGACCTCGGGGACCGCCGCGGGGACCTCGAAACCGAAGACCGGATCGCGGGTGAACTTCACAGCGTCGAGCTCGCCGGAGAGCGCGGCCCGGACCATGGCCCGAGTGTGCGAGAGCTTCATGCGCGAGCCGGTGCCGTAGGGGCCGCCGGTCCATCCGGTATTGACCATCCAGACCTTCACGCCATGCCGCGCGATCTTCTCGCCCAGCATCTTGGCATAGACCCCGGGGTGCAGGGGCAGGAACGGCGCGCCGAAGCATGCCGAGAAGGTGGCCGACGGCTCGGTGACACCGCGCTCGGTGCCCGCGACCTTGGCGGTGTAGCCTGAGAGGAAATGGTACATCGCCTGGTCGGCGGTGAGCCGGGCGATCGGGGGCATGACCCCGAAGGCATCCGCGGTCAGGAACACGATGTTCCGCGGGTGGGCGCCGGCGCCGCTGGGCTGATGGTTGGGGATGTAATGGATGGGGTAACACGCGCGGGTATTCTCGGTGATGCGGTCGGCGTCGAAGTCCGGATTTCGGTTGGTCGGATCGAGCACGACGTTCTCCAACACGGTGCCGAACATCTCGGTGGCCGCGTAGATCTCCGGCTCGCTGTCGGGGCGAAGCCGGATCACCTTGGCGTAACACCCGCCCTCGAAGTTGAACACGCCCCGGTCGCTCCACCCGTGCTCGTCGTCGCCGATCAGTTTGCGGGTGGGATCGGCCGAGAGCGTGGTCTTGCCGGTGCCGGACAGACCGAAAAACACCGCCGTGTCGCCGCCCGGGCCGACGTTGGCGGAGCAGTGCATCGGCATCACGTTCTGGGCGGGGAGCCCGTAGTTCAGGGCGGTGAAGATCGACTTCTTCATCTCCCCCGCGTACCGGGTGCCGCCGATCAGCACCAGCTTCTTGCCGAAGTGGATCACCACGAACGTGCCGCTGCGGGTGCCGTGGCGGGACGGGTCGGCCTGGAAATCGGGGGCGTGCAGCACCGTGAAGCCGGGACGGAACTGGGCCAGCTCGGCGGGCATCGCGCGGATGAACATGTTGCGCACGAACAAGGCGTGCCACGCGTTCGGGGTCACGAACCGCACCGAGAGGCGGTAGGCAGGGTCGGCGCCGGCGAACAGGTCCTGTACGAAGACTTCGCGCGCGTCGAGGTAGCCCCGAACGTCCTCGTGCAGCCGCTCGAACGCGGCGGGCTCCAGCCGGGGATTCTTCTCCCACCAGATCCGGTCGGCGCCGCCGGACTCCTCGACCACGAACTTGTCCTTGGGCGAGCGGCCGGTGTGCGGCGAGGTGATGGCGCAGAAGGCGCCGCGGTCGGTCAGGGTGCCTTCGCCGCGGGCGATGGCATGCTCGAGCAGCGCAGCGGGAGTGAGGTTGGCGTGAATCCGGATCGGAAACAGCCCATGCTCGACGAGGGTGAGGCTCTCACGCGGAACTGCGGTCGTCTCGGTCATAGCTCCGATGCGCCCGGCGGCGCGGAATAAAGGTGCGGCGGCCCTGGGCCGCCTCCAACTGAGCGGGAAAGATCGGCATGCCCGGGGCCTGGTGCAACCGGGCCACACTCGCATCCCCGCTGTGGCATGATGCGGCGTCCCGACAGCAGCCCGGCTCCCGATCCAGGGAGACTGGGCTCCGGTGGACCGGCCTCGGCTGCTGGCTGGACAAGCCGTTGTTCTGGATCTACTTAGCTGCCTGGGCCGAATGCCGGCTGCCGCCAGAAAGTGAGCCGGCACCCCTCGTTTCGCCTTCGGCGGGCGGGGTATTCGGCAATCGGCGCGCCGCCGTCACCCGTACTTCATCCCGAGCGCAGCGAGGGACCTTGCCGGCGGGCTTCGGACTTGGCCGGGCAAGGTCCCTCGCTGCGCTCGGGATGAAGTATGGATCGCTCGGGGGCGGCTATTCAGCCCGGCCGGCTACATCCAGATTCGGAAGGAAATGGTACGCCGCCTCGGCGGTGCTCCGATCCTGCTCGCTGGGTTGCTCGACCACCGGATTGGCGAACATGATGTCCGCCGCGTTCGGCGAGTGGGCGAAGATGCCCAGGGCGTGGCCCATTTCGTGGATGCTCGTCAGCGCCATACAGGGTTCCAGCCCCGGGTTTTCCGGGGACACGCTCGGATCCACGAAAATCCGGATCGGCAGCCGCAGGATCGTGGCGGCGACATCGATGTCGAGGTCGGTTGCCCCGGCGCATTCCGGAGCCAGCGAGCGCAGCCTGAGCGCCGCGGCCGCGGGTGCGGGCGCGCCGGCCCGGACCAGGACATCGGCCCCGGCCGAGTCACTCACGATCGCGGCGTCGAACTCGCCGTAGAGGAACACGCCCTCCCAGACCTCGAGCGCGCGCGCCATGTGCCTGGGGAGGTCCTCGGCGTCCTCCACCCATACTCTGACCGGCAGGTCCGCCTGGCCCCAGTGGAAGCTGAGCGTGTCGAGCCCAGGCCCGGGCACCGACGGCACCTCCAGCCGCCACTCGTAGGCATCGGACCGCACGGGCGAGGCGATGTCGCCGCAGGCGAGCGCCGTGAGGGCGGAGGCGGCTAGGACGAGACGGCGGGGCAGCGACATCATCGGGCACCTCGGGCCAGGCCGACCGAGAGTGACACCCGGCTCACGCCTTGCGCCTGGGAGAATCCCCGGCGCTCCAGCTCATCGGTGGAGAAGCGGTGGAAGTCGTAGCGGCCCGAGACCATCAGGTCCCAGCTAGGCAGCACCGGGCGCCGGTAGTCCAGGCCGGCGCCGGCGAGAAAGCGGATCGGTCCGCCCTGAAGGAAAATGCCGCGATCCTCCGGGGGCCAATACAGGATCCCGCCGACTCCGGCCCGCCAGCGCAGGGTGCGGGTGACGGGACCGTCGAGCCCGAGGAGCAGGGACACGGTGCGCAGGGTGCCGAGGTCGGTCGAGACCTCGTCCTGCTCGGCCTCGAATCCGCCGGAGGCGACCGTGGCCTCGAGGCCGGCGTGGTAGCCGGGGGAAATCGGCAGCGCGGCGCCGAGCGCGAGCATCGGCGCGATGGACTGCTTCACCGTGATCTCGCTGAAGAGAAAGTCGCGCAGGAGGGTGCCGTGGCCCACCACGCCGAGGCGGGCGTAGTAGTCCGTCTGGGCGGGGAGCGCCCGGGCACCGGCGGCCAGAAGCAGCGCCGGAATCAGGATGGATCTGAGCATCGGTGGAAGATGAGTGGCCCGTTCCAGAGGGTCAACGCGCGAGGCGGGCATACGCGCGCAGGCGTCGCAGCATGCGACGGTCGCAGGTGACCTCGTCGTCGCCCTTCGGCGTCTCGATCACCTTCATCACCTTGCGGAAGCGCCGGTCCCGCATGATCCGCCGGAACGGCTCCGGTCCCAGCGATCCCTCGCCCACCAGCTCGTGCCGGTCGCGCCGCGATCCAAAAGGCGTCTTGGAGTCGTTGAGATGGAGGCAGTGGAGCCGGGCCAGACCGACTGTCTGCTCCCAACGGCGCCAGACGCTGTCGTAGTCCTTCACCAGGTCGTATCCCGCCGAGTAGAGGTGGCAGGTGTCGGCGCAGAATCCGATGCGATGCCGCACGCTCTCGCCGATCGCCTCGCGCAGCGCGGCCAGCTCCTCGAACGTCGAGCCGAGCGCGGTGCCGGTGCCGGCCGTCGTCTCCAGCAGCACCATCACGTCTCCCGGCACCGCCTGGAGACAGCGGGTGATCGCGGCCGCGTTCCGCTCCACGCCCGCGTCGCGGTCATCGATAAAGTTGCCGGGATGGGAGACCACGGCACTGATACCGAGGGTCGTGCACCGCTGGAGCTCGGCGGTGAAGGACTCGACCGAGCGGGCGGAAAGCGCCGGATCGGGGGAGGCGAGGTTGATTAGGTAGGAGTCATGCGCCACTATACGTGCGATCTGGCTCCGGTCGCATTCGCGCCGGAATGCCGTGCGGGACTCTTCCGTGAGCGCAGGCTCGCGCCACTGGTTGGGGGTCTTCGTGAATACCTGGATCGCCGTGGCACCGATCGCCTTCCCGCGTGCCAGCGCCGTCTGCACGCCGCCTTGGGTGGAAACGTGGGCCCCGAGCAGGTCGGCGACCTTCGACTGATGCATACGACTATCTCCGTCGCGTGACAGGCGGCAGCCGCGTGCTGCTCGCCGGCGACGCCTCCGCCCGCCCGGGGGGGCTTGAGCGCGCCCTGACCCGGGCCGGCTTTCTGGTGAGCGAGGCTCCGCCGGGCCAGGGCGACCTCGAGCCCGACGCCATCGTGGTGACTCTCGCCATGCCGGGCGAGGTCGAGCTGCGGGCGGCGATCGCCGGCCGTCCCGAGTCACCGCCCGTGATCGTGCTGTTCGCCGCTTCCGATCCCGACGCGCCGACCGCGGCGCTCGCCCTCGGCGCCGACGATGCCCTGGCCGCGCCGGTCCACCTGCCCGAGCTCTGTGCCCGGCTCCACGCCCGCATCCGCGACCGCCAGTGCCCCCGAAGCACCGCCAGGGAAGGCGCCGTGCTCCGCTCGCTGCACAGCCTGGTGGGCGAAGGCCGGATGACCCTCCGCCCCGACGAGGTGGTGCTCGCGCTGGTGCGCCGGCTGGCCCGGGCCTTCGACCTGCACGGCTGCTCCTTCCTGGCCGTGGGCCCCGATGGTACGGAGACTCAGGTCATCGCGGAAGTGGGGCCCGGCCCGCTGCCGGTCGGCGAAGAGGCGGAGCCGGAGCGGCCCGCCCGTCCGGCGATCGCCGAGGCGATCCGCTCACGCCGGGTCTCCACGCCGCCCGACGGTCATACCGCTGTGCTCCCCGCGGTGGTCGACGGCCGGGTGCTCGGGGTGCTCCTGCTCCAGCGGCAGGAAGGCCAGCCGGGGCTGAGCCCGGCGCAGCTCCAGTTCGCCGAGAGCCTGGCCGAGGCCGCCGCACGGGCGCTTGACCCGCACCACGTCGCCGGCAACGGCAACGGCGTCCCCCATCCCCTCCGCACCTCCGCGCCCTTCGCCGAGCCGTCGCTGGACCTGCGGCTCCAGGAAGAATTCGAGCGCGCCCGGCGCTACTCGCTCAGCTTCAGTCTGGTGCTGCTGGACCTGGGTCCGCCGGTGGAGAGCGACGCAACCGGCGGGAAGACCGCCGATCGCCTGCGCCATGGACTGCGGCTGCCCGACTTCGTCTCCCGCTACACTGGCGGAGAGTTCGCGCTGGTGCTGCCGGAGACCGGGATGGAAGGCGCGCGGCGGTCGGTGGCCCGGGTCCGGGAGCAGCTCGCGGCGCGGATCGGCGGGATGGTGGAAGCGCTGCCGTTCAGCGCGGGCATCGTCACCTATCCCCACCCGGCCGTGACCCAGGCCGACGACCTGTTTGCGCTGGTCGAGGCCGCGCTCGCCCGGGGCAAGGCCCAGCTCGGCGAGCGGGTCGGCGTGGCCGACTAGCCGCGTTCTATCGCTTGCGCAGCCACTCCGTCGGATCCAGCGCGACCTGATTCTCGCCTCGAATCTCGAAGTGCAGATGGGGGCCGTAGTCGGAGTTCTCTCCACCCACGTTCCCGAGGACCTGGCCGCGGGTGACGGTGGAAGCGAGCTGGACCTCGGCGGACTGCAGGTGGGAATAGACCGAGTAGTAGCCGTTCCCGTGTTCCAGCACGACGGTGAGCCCGTAGGTGCCGAACTGCCCCACCAGCCGCACCTTCCCTGACTCCACCGCTTTGACCGGCGTGCCCGAGCCCGCCGCGATGCCGATGCCGTTCCAGCGGATGATGCCGCCGCTCGGCAGGGTGTCGCGGCCGAAGCGATAGACGATGGCGCCATCCACCGGCCAGTCGAGCCGGCCGAGGTCGGCGGTCGTGATCGAACCGGGAACCGGGGTCGCGCCTCGAAGTCCGCGCGCCGCCTCGTCTCGCCGCGCCCGCTCCAGGGACGCCAGCAGGCCGTTGAGCCGCGCCTCGTCCTTGGTGAGCTCGTCGAGTCGTCGCTCGGTGGTGCGGGCGGAGCGGCGGAGCTGTACGAGACGCCGGGCCCGGGCATCGACCAGATCGGTGACCTTGCCGTACTCCGCCTCGCGCTCCTCCCGGCTCCGGTCGAGCTGGCGCCGGACGTCGAGCAGGTCGTCCCGCTGGTCCACCACCCGGTTCCGAAGCTTCTCCACGTCGCCGACCAGCGCCCGGTCCTGCCGGCTGGTGAGATAGAGATACTTGTAGCGGCTCAGGAGATCGCCGAACGACTCCGCGGCGAGCAGGGCCTGGAAGGTGTAGAGCGGCCCCCGCTTGTAGATATCGACCAGCCGCCGCTCCAGCACCGCGCGCCGCTCCGCGAGATTGTCCTCGGCGAGGATCAGCTCGGCGCTGGTGCGGTCGAGCTGCCCCGAGAGCCCGCCGATCTGCCGCCCGATCTCATCGACGATCTTCTGGGTCGATTCCCGCTGCCGCTCCAGGTTGTGCAGCTCGTCGTTGACGTCGTGCACCTGACCCTGGAGCCGCTGCTGCTGAGCCTCCAGCCGGTCGCGCTCGCGGCGAATCTCCTCGAGCCGCCGCCGGCTCTCGTCGAGATCGGGGCGATCCTGGGCCTGGCCAGGGATCGACACAATGCAAATGAGGAGGAGGCCCAGGAGCGGGGCAGCGGGGCAGCGGGGCAGCGGGGCGGTGCAGCTTAGCCGGAGACTAGGACTTCGCGAAGGCGATCTGCCCCGCTGCCCCGCCGCCCCGCCGCCCCGCCTAAACATTCCTCAAGTGCCTCCCCACACTCACCAGACTCCCCGCCAGGCCGAGCAGCACGCCGAAAATCATGATCACCAGCATGTGTTCGGGCCGGAAGAAGAGCAGTCCGCCGAACGTGCCGCCGGTGGTGTCGCGGAAGAGGCGGTATCCGGCGTAGCAGAGGACCAGCGAGAGGAAGCCGCCGAACAGGCCCTTGAGCGCGCCTTCGAGCAGGAAGGGGCCGCGGACGAACCAGTTGGTGGCCCCCACCAGGCGCATGATGGAGATCTCCCGCGCCCGCTGGAGGATGGTGAGACGGATGGTGACGCCGATGATCACGATGGCGACGGCGGCGAAGGCCAGGCCGATCACGAGGCCGACCAGGCCGGTCACGTTGCGGAGCTGGTCGAGCCGCTGGACCCAGTCTCTCCCGTAGCGCACGTCGTCGATGAAGCTGAAGCCCCGGATCCGCTCCGCGACCCGGCCGACGATGGCCGACTGGCGGAACCCCTCCTTGAGCCGCACCTCGATCGAGGCGGGGAGGGGATTGGCCTTGAGGTCGCGGTAGGCGTCGCGAAACTCGACCAGCTCGGTGCGGGCGCGGTCCAGGGCCTGCGCCTCCGATACGAAGCTCACGTCCTGCACTTCGGGGAAGGCCGCGATGTCCTCGGTGGCGAGCGTGATCGTCTCGGTGGGCGTCCCCCGCAGCACGAAGGCGACGATCTCCACCCGCTCCTCGATGCCCCGGAGCGCCTCGCGCAGGTTGATCGCGACCAGCCCGAAGAGCCCCAGGGTGAAGAGCGAGAAGGCGATGGTGGTGATGGAGAGCGCGGACAGGAGCGGCGCCCGGCGGAAGGAGAGCAGCGCTTCACGGGTGAGGAGCCTCACGAGGCCTCCGTCTCCTCGGTCTCATCCACCGCGGTATCGTAGACCACCGACCCCTCGCGCAGCTCGATGCTGCGATAGGGCGTGTTGCGCACGATGTCGAGGTCGTGAGTCGCCATGACCACGACGGTGCCGCCGGTGTTGATGTCGCGGAGGAGCTGGATGACGCCACGGGTGGCGCGCTCGTCCAGGTTGCCGGTGGGCTCGTCGGCCACCAGGATCGCCGGGTCGTTCACCAGCGCCCGGGCGATCGCCACCCGCTGTTGCTCGCCGCCCGACAGCTCGCGGGGGTACGCCCGGTTCTTCGCGGCCAGGCCCACCTGGGTGAGCACCCGGGTCACCCGGGCGGCGACGGTATCCCGGCGGGCGCCGATCACCTCCAGGGCGAAGGCGATGTTCTCCGCCGCGGTGCGGTCCTCCAGCAGCCGGAAGTCCTGGAACACGATGCCGAGCCGGCGCCGGAGCCGGGGGATCTCGTCGGGCCGCAGCTCGCTCACGTTGTAGTTCGACACCCGCACTTCGCCGGCCGTCGGCTTCTGCTCGGCGTAGAGCATCTTCATGATGGTGGACTTCCCGGCGCCCGAATGCCCGGTCAGGAAAACGAACTCGCCCTTCCCGACCCGAAAGGTGACGTCCTTCAGGGCGAGATGACCGTTGGGATATGACTTGTAAACGTGGGAGAAGCGGATCACGGAACTGAAGCTAAACGAGTGGCAAAGTGGGGAGAAGGGAACTGCGGGAGGACTGCGTAAAAAGTGAACAGTTTCACTTTTCACGTTCTTCCTTGCCGAGCGCCTGCCTCAGGTCCTCGATGATGTCCTCCCCGTCCTCCAGGCCGCAGCTCAGGCGGAGGAAGCCGTCGGGGATGCCGATGGCGGCGCGGGCTTCGGGCGTCTGATCGCGGTGCGACGTGAGCCGGGGCTCGGACACCAGGCTCTCCACTCCCGCCAGGCTTGGCGCATGGGTGATCAGCTTGAGGCGCTTGAGCATCCGCTCCGCGGCGCGGACGCCTCCCTTCAGCTCCAGGCCCACCATCCCGCCGAACCCCGCGAGCACCTTGCGCGCGTGCGCGTGATCGGGATGAGTCGGGAGTCCGGGATAGTGCACCCGCACGATGGAGGGATGTTTCTCCGCCCAGTGGGCCACCGCGAGACCGTTGGCGTTGTGCCGCTCCATGCGGACCGCCAGGGTGCGCAGGCCCCGATCGACCAGCCAGGCCGTGTGGGGGTCGATGGCCTGACCCCAGATCCGGAGCAGCCGGTTCACTTCCTCCACCACCGAGAAGGAGCCGGCCACAGCGCCCGCCACCAGATCGCTGTGGCCGTTGAGATACTTGGTGGCGCTGGTGATGACTACGTCGGCGCCGTGCTCCAGCGGGCGGAAATTGATCGGGCTGGCGAAGGTGGCATCCACCATGAGCGCCAGCCCGAACTCCTTCGACACCTGCGCCAGCGGCGCAAGGTCGAGCACCCGCATGACCGGGTTGGTCGGCGTCTCGACGAAGATGGCCCGGGTGTTCTTGCGGACCGACTTGCGCCAGAGCCGCGGCTGCGACGGATCCACGAAGGTGACGTCGATCCCCAACCGCACCAGCTCCTCCCCGAAGAGCTTGCGGGTGCCGCCGTAGATCCAGTTGCTGCTGACCAGGTGGTCGCCGGGACGCAGCACCGCCATGTGGGCCAGCGCCGTGGCGCCCATGCCGCTGGCGAGGAAGATCGCGTCCTCCGCGCCCTCCAGCAGCGCGTACTTCTTGGCCAGCGCGACCTGGCTCGGCGTGTTGCCGTAGCGGGCATAGAGCACTTCGTCGGTGGAGCCCACCGGGTTACTGAAGGTGCTGCTCTGGACCAGCGGAGGGGCCACCGGGGTCCAGTCGGGACGCCGCCGGGGGATGCCGTGGATCGCGAGGGTCGAGAGGCCGACGCGACGGGGGCTCATGCGACGAGCAAAGGGTACCGCAGATCGCCGTCGGGACGGACCAGCCGGTGCAGGGTGAGCGACTCGAGCGCTTCGCCGGCGCGCGCCTCGGTCCAGCCGAGCGACTGGGCGACGTCGCCGGCGCAGGCCCGGCCCAGACGGCAGACGCAGCCGAACGCCGCCCGCGCGTCGGGCAAGACCCACCCGAGGAGCAGCGGTTCGCCGTCGGCCATCAACGTGGCGATCGCCAGCCGGTGGTGCTTCAGCACCTGCTCGATGGCGTCATGCTGGTCGTCCCGCAGGCCGCGCAGCACCAGGAACCGAGGCCGCTGGGCGACCTGCGCCAGGAGCAGCTTGGCGACGATCTCCTCGGCGCAGCTGAAATCCAGCAGCTCGATGTCGGAGAAGTCCAGCAGGGCGGTGAGGCAGTCGGAGCGCGACAGCGTGTCCTCGATGCGAGTCCGGACGGCGGCGCCGGTGGGACGGGTGACCAGGTTCCGGTACGGCGTGGCGGCCGTCTCCCGCAGCAGGTGACCGATCCGGATCGTTTCGATCATCGAGTCTCGGCCTCCTGAGCGGGAATGGTGATCTGCACCTGGGCTCCGGGAAAGAAGGGGAGATGGTCGGCCAGCGGAAGGTCGTCGTCCCAGGCGGGAACGATCGACAGCCGAGCCGTGCCGCTGCGGATCGAGATCTTGCCCTTCCAGCGATCGAGAAACGCCTTGATGCCTGCCAGACCCTGGCCCCGGCCGGGATCGCGGAACCGGCTCACGCCCTGGATCAGCGCGGCCTCCAGCGCGGCGCCGTCGCCCCACCGCTCTCCGAATCTTTTGGCATGGGTGCTTTCGAGGGAGCGACGAAACCCGACACCCGCGTCGCTGACAGCGATGACCGCGACACGGCGTCCGAGCCGGCGGCGGAAGGTATACACCTGAACGGCGACCCAGCCGCTGGTGCCGGCGTGCTCAACAATATTCTGGCACGACTCCGAAAGCGCCATACTGAATCGCCCCGCCGCCGCGCGCTCGAGGCCGAGCTCGCCGTGCAGAATGCGTGAGGCGGCCTCGCTGATCTTCTCCACCACCTGGTGGACGTCCTCCACTCCCCGGACCGGCGTGACGTCGAGCAGCACGTCACTCGGCCCCGTCGCCGCGGCCTTGGGCACCTTGCCGTGCAACTCGAACAGCTCGGCGGCGTGGCGGAAGAATCCTACCCGCGCCCAGTAGCGCTTCACGTCGTCGCTCACCGGCACGGTGAAGAGTGGGCGCTCGCCTTGCGCCTCGGCGATGGCCTGCCCCGCGGTGAGCATGCCGATGAGCCCGAAGGGCGACGCCCACTGCGCGCTCCGGGCATCGACCAGCAGCTTCTCCTCCGGCGGCCACGCGCCGAACCCCGCCGCGAACTGGTCGAAGCTGCGGTCGTCGAAGTGGGCCGGAACCTCGATCACCCGGGTCACGGCATCACCAGCTCGCCTTTCAAGTGTCGCCGCAATCCGCCGGCGCCCCGAAACACCGCGTTGCGCGAGGCCATGGCGTTGGCGTGGCGGATCGCGTCTTCGACCCCGTCACCGGCGAAGAGCCGCGCCGCCGCCGCCGCCCCGAACACGTCGCCGCAGCCGGTGGGGTCGAGCGGGGTGATGGAGGGCGCGGGGATGCGGGCTGTGCGGATGGGCAGGGAGACCGATGCGCCGGCCGGCAGTCCACTGCCCGCCCGCCCGCCTGCCCGTCTGCCGGCCGTGAAGCCGTCAAACCCCGGCGCCGCTACATAAGCCGCGCCGGCCGCGGCGAGCGTCACGATCAGCAGCGACGTCCCGGCGCCGATCGCGTCGGCCGCGAGACTCAACGGGTCGGGGGAAAGTTGGCGCATCTCGTCCTCGTTCAGCTGGACCACGTCGAAACACGCCAGCCATTCGACCGCGTCGGTGAGCGGCCGGAGCACCCGGATCCCGTCGTGCTGCATGCCGAGCAGGAGGCTGTGGAGATCCACGTAGATCGGTCCGTCGAAGCCCTGCCGCAAGGCCTGCGCGGTGCCGAGCGTGAGCTCGAAGCCGGAGATGAAGTTGAGGTAGAGGGCGTCGAGATCCCGTACCATGGGGCCCAGTTCGTCCCAGGTCCAGCCCGGTACGCCGCCGGACATCCGCTCGGTCCGGCGCTCGGTGGAGAGATAATGAAGCACCACCCGGTTGTTCGGCGCGGGGACCTCGACGCAGCGGCCTCCCGGCGTCAGCCGCTCCAGGCCGCCGAGGAACTCGCGGGCCCGGGCTGCGAGATCCTGTCCCACCTTGATGAGCGGCACGATCTCCCACCCCGGCGCGACGCTGGCGTCCAGGCTGGCGAGCGCGTACGCCACCCCGCCCCATTCCTCCACCGGCTTCGTCAGCGGGTCGCGGCCGTGGATCTGGTCCCAGACGAGGGAGCCAAGGATGCCGATTCTAGGCATGGCGGACAGGCGGGCAGGCGGTCAGGCGGTCTGATCGAGAAATGTTTTCACCGCCCCATAGACTCCCGCCGTTCCCACCAGCTCGCCCGGGACGATCCGGCACGCCGAGACGGCGGGCTTGAACGCACGGCGGGCGGTCTCCCGCCGGAGCGGCGTGAAGAGGTGGTCGCCGGCGAGAGTCACGCCGCCGCAGATCACCACGACCTCGGGATTGAACAGGTTGAGCAGGTTGGCGACCCCGGCGCCGAGGAACCTGGCGGTGTCGTTCACCACCTCCAGGGCCAGCTCGTCGCCGTCGTGGGCGGCCTCGTAGACGGTCTGGGCCGTGATCTTCTTCATGTCCCCGCCGACGTACTCCGGAAGCCGGGTCTCGGCGCCGGCCTCGATCGCCTCGATCGCGCGGAGGGCGATGTTGGGGCCCGAGGCATAGGCCTCGAGGCAGCCGTAGTTGCCGCATTTGCAGCGGCGGCCGTCGGTGTCGATCGTGGTGTGGCCGATCTCGCCCGCCACGTCCGACGCGCCGTGATAGAGCCGCCCGTCGAGGATGATGCCGCCGCCGATCCCGGTCCCGATCGTGAGGCCGATCGCGTGGCGGGAGCCGCGCGCGGCACCGACCCACCATTCGCCCAGCACTGCACAGTTGGCGTCGTTGTCCAGCGCGGCCGTCAGGTTCAGCCGGTCGCGGATGATCTGGCGCAGCGGCAGGTTCACCCAGCCGAGATTCGGGGTGAGGAGTACCACCCCGCTCTTGGTGTCCAGCGGCCCGGGGGCGCCGACGCCGACACCGACGATGTCGGCGCCGGGCAGCTCGTGCCGCGCCTGCGTCATGCACTGGTTCACCAGCGCGACCAGGCGGTCCACCACGTCCTTCGCGCCCGCCTCGGCGTGGGTCGGCGCCGAGGTGAGCGCGTGCAGCGCGCCGCCGTCCTCGGCCACGCACCCCACCACGAGGTTGGTTCCCCCGATATCAATACCGAGGACGAATCGCACGACGATCCTCCGCTCCCGCGACCATGGCCGCCGCCTCCGCGACGGTCTCGACCGGCAGCTCACGCATACAGCGATGATGACCCAGCGGGCAGACCCGGGGCCCGTGGGAAGAACAGGGACGGCAGCGCAATCCGGCGTGTCCCAGCGCGAGGCTTCGGGTGCCACGGGGACCGAAGCCCTGCTCCGGCACCGTGGGTCCGAAGATGGCGACCTGCGGCGTGCCGACCGCGGTGGCCAGGTGCAGCGGCGCCGAGTCGTTGGTGATCAGGAGCCGCGCCCGGCGAATGAGCGCGGCCGAGCCCCGGAGGCTCAACCCACCGGCCGCCGACCAGGCCCGGCCCGGCGCGGCGGCGGTCACCCGGTCCGCCAGCGTGGCGTCGTCGTTCCCGCCGACCACGACGATCTGCCCTTCCAGCGCGGCGGCGAGCTCCGGGTAGAAGGGCCACCGCTTGGTCCCCCAGATCGAGCCCGGCGCCATCGCGATGAATCCCGGAAGGATGCCCCGCTCGGTCAACCAGCGATCGGCGGCCGCTTCGTCCTCGCTGCGGAGGACGAGCGCCACGACCGGCGGCATGCCCTCGCTGGGGCCCGCCAGGGCGAGGAGACGCTCGACTTCGTGGCAGCTCCGTTCCCGTCTCACGCGCGTGCTATATGTAATCGCTGCCGGACTGTCCGCGAAGCCCGTCCGCCGCGGGATCCGGGCGAGCAGCGCGAGGGCGGCTGACCGCCAGGAACGGTGGGGAAGGTAGGCGCGCGCGTACCCGCGCGACCGCAGCGCCGCTCCCAGCCGCCGGAGCCCGCCGAGTCCGGCGTCACGTCCGTGCTTGTCATACCGGATGACTTCGCGGACCGCGGGGTGGCCCTCCAACAGCGGCGCCGCCGCGGGGGTGACGACCACGTCGACCGGCCCGTACTGCCCGGCGAGCACCAGGAGCAAGGGCGTCGTCAGGACGACATCGCCGAGAAAGGCGGTCTGGACGACCAGAGTCGCGTTCGACCCGTTCGCCCGCCCGCCGGTCCGGCGGTTCGTCATTCCACCTGCAGGACGGCCAGGAACGCCTCCTGCGGAATCTCCACCGCCCCGATCTGCTTCATGCGCTTCTTCCCCTCTTTCTGCTTCTCGAGGAGCTTGCGCTTCCGGGTGATGTCGCCGCCGTAGCACTTGGCCAGCACGTCCTTGCGGAAGGCGGAGATGGTCTCCCGCGCGATGATCTTGTTGCCGATGGCGGCCTGGATCGCGACCTGGTAGAGCTGCCGGGGGATCAGCTCCTTGAGCTTCTCCGCCACCTTGCGGCCGTACTCCTGGGCCTTGTCGCGGTGGATGATGACGCTGAACGCGTCGATCGGGTCCCCGTTGATGAGCATGTCGAGCTTCACCAGGTCGGACTCGCGATAGCCCGCCAGCTCGTAGTCGAGGGAGGCGTAGCCGCGGCTCAGCGACTTCAGCTTGTCGTAGAAATCGAGCACGATCTCACCCAGCGGAAAGTCGAAGTGGAACTCGACCCGGGTGGGATCGATGTAGTGCATCCCGTTATAGACCCCGCGCCGCTCCTGGCCCAGCTTCATGATCCCCCCGATGTAGTCGGCCGGGGCCATGATCCTGGCCTTCACGTAGGGCTCGTCGATCCGGGAGATCGACGCGGGGTCCGGCAGGTTGCTCGGATTCTCCAGCAGCAGCATCTCGCCGTCGGTGCGATAGACGTGGTACTCCACCGTCGGCACCGTGCTGATGAGGTCGAGGTTGAACTCGCGCTCCAGCCGCTCCTGCACGATCTCCATGTGCAGCAGGCCCAGGAATCCGCAGCGGAAGCCGAAGCCCAGCGCGGTCGAGGACTCCGGCTCGTACTGGAGGCTCGCGTCGTTGAGCCGGAGCTTCTCCAGCGCGTCGCGGAGCCCCTCGTACTGGTCCGACTCCGTGGGGTAGAGGCCGGCGAAGACCATCGACTTCACCTCGCGGTAGCCGGGCAGCAGGTCGCCCGCCCGATCGTGCGCGTCGAAGATGGTGTCCCCCACCCGCGCGTCGCGGACGTCCCGCAGGCTGGCCACCAGATAGCCCACCTCTCCCGCCTCGAGCTGGTCCGACGGGTGCTGGCCCAGCTGGAGGTAGCCCACCTCATCGACGTGATAGACCTCGGCGGAGTGGGCGCCGAAGGCGATCTCCATCCCTTTGCGCACCACGCCATCCACCACCCGGATGCTGGGGATCGCGCCCCGGTACCGGTCGTAATAGGAGTCGAAGATCAGGGCGCGGAGTGGGGCGTCCTCCCGCCCGCGCGGCGGCGGCACCCGCGCCACCACCGCCTCGAGCAGCTCGGGGACCCCGGTGCCCTCCTTGGCCGACACGGCGAGGATTTCCGCTTGCTTGGCTCCGATCAGATCCATGATCTCCTTCGCCCGGCGCTCGGGCTCGGCGCCGGGGAGGTCGATCTTGTTGAGGACCGGAATGATCTCGAGCCCGGCATCGAGCGCGAGAAAGAGGTTGCTCAGGGTCTGCGCCTGGATCCCCTGTGAGGCATCCACCACCAGGATGGCGCCTTCGCAGGCCGCCAGCGACCGGGACACCTCGTAGGTGAAATCGACGTGGCCCGGGGTGTCGATCAGGTTGAGCTCGTACACGATCCCGTCCCGGGCGGTGTAGCTCATCCTCACCGCGTTGAGCTTGATGGTGATCCCGCGCTCGCGCTCCAGGTCCATCGTGTCGAGGAGCTGTTCGCGCATCTGGCGCTTCTCGACCGCCCCCGTGGCCTCGATCAGCCGGTCGGCGAGCGTCGATTTACCGTGGTCGATGTGGGCCACGATGCAGAAGTTGCGAATGCGAGCCTGGGACATGGCGAAAAGATAGCGGGGCCGCGGGGCAGCCGGGCAGCGGGGCAGTTGGACCCTTGCCAGCCCGGCTACACTTCTGCGTGTCCAATCCCCGTCCCGCTGCCCCGTGGCCCCGCCGCCCCGCCTTGGCGGCTGACCTCGGCATGCTCCTCGTCGCGGTCATCTGGGGCGTCAATTTCAGCGTCACCAAGGGCGCCTTCGCCCACATTCCGCCGCTGGCGTTCACCGGCATCCGCTTCACCCTCGCGAGCCTGCTGCTGGTCCCGCTGGTGCGCCGGCTCGAGGGCGGCGAGTCGATGCCCCGCGGCGCGCTCACCCGCCTCATCGCGCTCGGCGTGGTGGGCAACACGCTCTACCAGCTCGCCTGGATCTCGGGGCTCGAGCGCACCACCGCGTCCAACAGCGCGCTCATCCTGGCCTCGATGCCCACCATCGTCGCGATCATGGCCGTGGCCTTCCGGCTGGAGCCGTTCCGGCCCAAAGTGCTCGGCGGCGTGCTCGTCGCGAGCCTCGGCGTGGTGCTGGTGGTGGCGGCGCGGGGGACGGGGTTCGGACCGGCCACGATGGCGGGTGACCTGCTGACGCTGGCGGCGGTGATCTGTTGGGCGGGGTACACCCTCGGCCTCCGCCTGGTGCCTCCCGAGATCTCCACGCTCCGAGTCACCATGGTCACGACTGTGGCGGGGGCGCCGGTGCTCTTCCTGGCCGGGCTGCCTTCGATGCTGGAGATGGAGTGGAGCGCGATCCGGTGGCAGGGATGGCTCGCGCTCGGGTACGCCACCGTGCTCTCGCTGCTGGTGGCCTACGTGATCTGGAATCGGAGCGTGAAGGTGGTGGGACCCAGCCGGACCGTGATCTACATGTGCCTCACGCCGCTCATCGCCGTCGCGGCGGCGGCGGTGCTGCTCGGTGAGCGCCCCCGGCCGCTCCAGGCCGTCGGCGCCGCGCTGATCATTGCCGGGGTGGTGCTGACGGTGGGGCAGCGGAGCGAGGTGAGCTCGGGGTAGCCGGCCCCAGCTCCTCCAGCCTCGCCATCGCGCGGCGGAGGTGGGGAATCACGATGCTCCCGCCCACGACCAGTCCCACCGCGAATACCTCCAGAAACTCCTCCCGCGTCACCCCTTCCTCGTGGCAGCGCACCACGTGATAGGTCACGCAGTCGTCGCAGCGCAGCACCAGCGAGGAGACCAGGCCGAGCATCTCCTTCGTCCTGGTGCCCAGCGCCCCGGGCTCGTACGCCCGCTGGTCGAGGGCGAAGAAGCGGTTGATCGTCAGATTGCCGGCGTCGCCGATGATTTCATTCATCCGGGCGCGGAAGGCTTGGAAATCCTGGAGAGTGTCGGGCATGGAGGGAAAATAGTGAATTGCGGCGGTTGGGGCGGACACGGCGGTTGCGGCGGTTACGGCGGTTGCGTGGCCCCACGTCGGATGAAGCCCGTGGATGTCCGCCGCCCGTCGTGTCCGCCGCAACCGCCGTAACCGCCGCATCCGCCGTCAACTCACCCCCGGCTCCTCCACGATCTCCTTCCGGCTCTCCGGGTTCCACTTCGGGCGCTCCGGGGCGTTGCCCACCTCGAGGCCGAGATAGTAGAGCAGCTGGAGAATCCGCGACTCCTTCTCGCTGTCGATCTTCTCGGGCGAGTCGGTGGGGCGGTGGTAGTCCGGGTGCACGCCGTTGAAGAAGAAGAGCACCGGGACGCCCTTGCGGGCGAAGTTGTAGTGATCGGAGCGGAAGTAGAATCGCTCCTCCGGCCAGCGGTCGTCGATCGCCGCCATCCGCAGCTCCGGATGCGCGGCGTTTACCCGCTCCAGCGTGGCGCCGAGGTCGGAGTGCTCCTTGCCGATCGCCACGATGGTGTCGGCCCAATTGCGGCCCAGCATGTCGAGGTTGAAGTCGGCCACGATCTGGTCCAGAGGCACCGTGGGGTGCTCGCTGAAGTAGCGGCTGCCCCAGAGTCCCTTCTCCTCGCCGCTTACGGTGAGGAAGACGATCGACCGTCGTGGGCGCGCGCCCGGCCGGCTGAACGCTTCGGCCAGCTCCATCACGCCGGTGGTCCCCGAGGCGTTGTCGTCCGCGCCGTTGTTGATGCTGTCGAGCGGGCTGGGCGTGATGCCGATGTGGTCCATGTGGGCGGAGAACACCAGGTACTCGTCGCGCAGCTTGGGATCGCTGCCCCGGATGATGCCGATGGTATTCGGCGCGCTCAGCGAATCGAGCACGGTCTCCTTCAGCTCGACACTCGCCTTGAGCGCCGGCAGGTCCCGGGCGACCGGCGTCGTCGAAGCGCGCACCTCGGCGAGATCAACCCGGGCGGCCTTCAGGACCGCCGCGATCGCGCCTTCATGCACTTCGACCACCGGCGGCGACTCGACCCGCAGCTCCATGCCGTAGCGCTCCGGCGGACTGGACGGGATCCGGGACGCGAAGGCGGCGGCATCGGTGTTCGCGATGCCCACGATCGCCTTCGGCTTGCCCAGCCGGATCGCCCGCGCCACTTGCGTGGCGTTGCCGGGGATCGGTTTGCTGTAGTCATGGACGTAGAGCACGACTTTGTCCCGCAGCTTCATCTCGGCGACGGCCTCGGGTGAGACCGTCCCGCCGACCAGGATGGCGCTCCCTTGCACCAGGCCCTTCGGCGGGACTCCGGAGACGAACCGCGCCGTCCGGGTGAGCGGCGCGGTGGCGGTCACGCTGCCGGCTCGCAGCACCACCTGCGAGGCGGCCGGATCCAGTCGCCGGCGGGTGATCGGGTAGCGCTGGAACCAGGTGCCGTTCTCGCCACCCGGCTGCAGGCCGAAGCTCTTGAACTGGTCCGCCACGTACTGCGCCGCCAGCTCGAGACCCCGGCTCGGCGTGTCGCGCCCGCCCATGGAGTCGTGGGCCAGAATGCCGATCCGGCGGGCCACGTCGGCGGCGGTGATGCTGCCGGCCGCGCCGGTCGCCGATTCGGCCGGCTTCGGGGCCTGCGCCGCCAGCGGAGCCGCCGCGAGCAGGAGCGCCGTCACCTGAGGCAGTATCCGAGTATTCATCGTTCCTCTATGAGTCGCTGATGACTTCCCGGAGTCCACTGCGGACGCTCCGGGGCGTCGGCCACCGCGGCGCCGACGCGAAACACGAGACGCACCAGCCGCGCGGCCTTCTCGGTGTCGATGCGGTCCGCCGCGTCGCTGGGCTGGTGGTAGTCGGCGTGCGTGCCGCTGGTGAAAAAGAGCACGGGGACGCCCTTGAGGGCAAAGTTGTAGTGGTCCGAGCGGTAGAAGATCCGCTCCTGCGGCCAGCGGTCCGCCAGTGGCCACATGCGAAGCTCGGGGTGCGCGGCGCTCACCCGGCTCAGCGCCGCACCCAGGGTGGACATCTCGGGTCCGGTCACGATGACCGAGTCGGTCCAATTCCGCCCGATGAGATCCATGTTGAGGTCCGCCACCACGTCGGGCAGCGGAACCGTGGGATGCTCCACCCAGTACGCGCTGCCCCACAGGCCAGGCTCTTCGCCGCTCGGCACCAGGAACAACAGCGACCGGCGGGGCCGCGCCTCGGGCCGGCTGAACGCCTCAGCGATCTCCAGCAGGCCGGCGACGCCGGACGCGTTGTCGTCGGCGCCGTTGAAGATGCTGTCCGTCCCGCCTGGCTGCGTGCCGATGTGGTCCAGATGGGCGGAGAATCCCACGTACTCGCTCCCCAGCCGCCCATCCTTGCCGTCCAGCACCGCGACCAGGTTGGGCGCCTGGCCCCGCGCCAGGTACCGTCGCCCGACCCGGAGCTCCACCTCGAGCGCCGGGACCTCGCGCACGATCGTCGTGTCGAGCCCCCTGAGCTGTGGGAGATCGAGCCCGGCGGCCTCGACCGCGTCGCGCACCGCGCCGTCGCGCACCTCGAGGACCGGGGCGCCGGCGCGCGCAGCGCGGAAGTCGGGCGACCGCCGGGGCTCCAGCGAATCCTCGATCCTCCGGGCCAGGCTCTCCGCGTCGCGATTGGAGAGCAGGATGACCGCGCTCGCGACTCGGGCGATGGCATCAACTCGGGGGCCGAGGTCGTAGGGGAGCGCGCGCAGATAATCCGGGGTGAGGAGGACGATCCGGCCGCGCAGTTCGGGCCGGGCCGCCACGGTTTCGGTCAGACGGCCGGCCACGAGGAGGGCCCGGCCTCGGATCGGCGTCCCCGTGACGCTTCCGCCGATGACCCGCACCTCGTTGGAAAACGCCGCCGTGTCGCGCGCTCGCCCCGCCCGCATCACGAGACTCGACCCCGCGGTGTCGACCGTCCAGCGGGAGACCCCGAAGCGCTGGATGTAGGTGCCGGCTTCCCCAGCGGGCCGGAGGCCCAGCCGGCGAAACTCGCGGATCACATATGCCGCCGCACGCTCCAGCCCGGGGCTCGGTGTGTCCCGGCCCAGCATCGAGTCGTGCGCCAGGATCGCGAGCTGCCCGCCGAGATCCTGCGCGGTGATGGATGAGGCCGCCTCGTCGAGCGGGCCCGGGGCCTGCGCGCCGAGGGGTGGGACTGCCAGCAATGTGAACAGGAGACTGAAACGAACGATCATCCGGAGGCTATGGCTTCCGTCGGCGCAGCTCGGGTTCTCCGGTGCTCTGCGGCTCGGGCTGCCGCTTGACGGCCGGCTCCCGCTTCGTGGCCGGCTCCCGCCGCTCGCGATCGGCCGGGCGCAGTCCTCTCGGCGCCGCCTCCGGTGCAACCGGCTCGGCCCGCCGGCGTCCCTCGGTACGGTTGTCGCCCTCAGCCGGCGACGGGACCGCGCGGAGCGGCGGCGCCATCCTGGTGGTGGGACGGGCGCTCGACCTGGACGGAACCGGTACCGACCCTCTCCCGCCGATGTCATCGCTGGTCCGGCTCAGGCGCTCGGTCCGCCGCCGGTCGGGCGACTCGCTGCCGCGGAGCCGCGTCACGTACTCGTTGCCGGGGTCGCTGTCGCGGAAGACGAAGCGGGGACCGGGGTGCAACGGCCGGGACACCACGATGTTCCGCCCCCGTCCCGACCGATAGGGATAGAAGCGGGGGTCGTCGTAGATCACCATCCGGAATCGTGCGCAGGCTCGCCGGTACGGATCCCAGTCGTCGAACTTCGCGTAGGCGTGACAGTCGTAGCACACGAACCTCGGATAGTCGTAGCGGCGCTCGACGTAGTAGGGACTCACGTCGTAGTCGTACTCGCCGCCCGGCGCGAGGCGCGCGGCGAGATCGGAGAGGGCGACATAGGGGTCGCCCTGGATCCGGCCGCCCGCGATGGCGCGGTAGTCCCAATAGTCGCCTCGAGCGATATCCTCGAAGTGGAGCGGACGGGTCGAAGCGATGGCGAAGAGGTATCCGACGCCGGGATAGTCGTCGACCACGAACGACCGGCCGCCCCGGCCGCCGGTCACCTCGAACCTACGGGGCTCCCGTACGTAGGTGTCACCCCAGGGCTCCCGGGGAAACAGGACGCTGACCCGGCCGTCCGTATCCACTCGGAACACCGCGACGTGAGACGCGCGTTCCGCGCTGAGATAGACTCGCGCGCCCTGGCCACGCTCGTAGGGATCTTCCCGGTCGGACCACACGGCGACGCGGCCCGGCGCCGCGGCGGACATCCGTCGGGCGGGCGGGTCAACATCATCATGTGTTGTGGGAAGGCTGAGAAGCGGGAGGCTGGCGATCAGCACCCAACTCAGCGTGGCATACATGGTCCCTCCGGACGCTTCGGAGCGTATCCTGGGCCAGGCAGCAGGTGGCATGCCACCGGGGACCGGCGGGTTAAGCTGTGTGACGGTAAGATCTTGAGGAAGACACCACGGCCTTCCTCCGGCCCGGCTCGTCTCCACCGCCGGACACTCGGCGGCCCTCGAACGGCGTTGCCGGACGTCAGAAACCCCAATACGTTGCGCGCCTCATGACTCGACTCGACCTTCTCGACCCCCTCGATGTCGCCCGGCTCGGCGGGATCGAGGTGACCACCGAGGGCGTCGTGGAGGGCTTTCTGTCCGGATTGCACCGGTCGCCCCGGCGCGGGTTCTCGGTCGAGTTCGCCGAACACCGGATGTACCAGCCGGGCGACGAGCTGCGGTATGTCGATTGGAAGATCCTGGGGCGGAACGACCGGCTCTATGTGAAGCAGTACGAGGAGGAAACCAACCTCCGGGCCATGGTGGTCTGCGACGTCAGCCGCTCCATGGCCTGGACCGGCGACCCGGAGACCGTTCTGCCCAAGCTGGCCTACGCCCAGCGGCTGATCGCGGCGCTCACGCTCATCCTGCTCCGCCAGAAGGACGCCACCGGGCTCATCGCGTTCGACGATGAAGTCCGGACCGTGCTGCCGCCCCGGGCGCGGCTCAGCCATTGGCGCCAGCTGGTGAGCACCCTCGCCGGGCTCCAGGCCGGGCTGGGGACTGCCGCCGAGCCCGCGCTGCGGCGGGTGGTGAACCAGCTCCGCCGCCGGGGACTGGTGGTCTTCGTCTCCGACCTGCTGCTCGACCGCACGCTCGCGCTCAAGGCTTTGCGATTCCTCCGCCACCGCGGGCACCAGGTGCTCGTGCTCCACATCATGGATCCCGCCGAGCTGACCCTGGGAGGACCGGCGGAGGCGCGCTTCGAGGATCCGGAGACTCGCAGCGCCGTGGTGCTGCGCCCCCGCGACTGGGCCGGGGCGTATCGCGAGACGGTCCGCGGCGTCGTGGGCGAGTGGCGCCTCGCCTGCCGCCGCCACGGCATCCGCTACCACCGGGTCACGACCGACACGCCGTACGGGTCGGTGCTGCGCGAGGCCCTGGCGCCGGACCCGCGGGCAGGATGATCGGCTTCCTTCACCCCTGGGCGCTGCTCGGTCTCGCGGCGGCGGGCATCCCGGTCCTGCTTCACCTGCTGGCGCGGAGAGAACCGCCGACCGTCGTCTTTCCCGCGGTCCGCTACCTGATCGCCACCACCCGCGAGCACCAGCGCCGGCTCAAGCTCCAGAATCTGCTGCTGCTCCTCCTCCGCACCCTGCTCGTCATCGCCCTCGTGCTCGCCGCCGCCGGCCCCACGCTGCCGCTCCGCGGCGTTCCCGGCCACGCACCGAGCGCACTGGCGCTGATCGTGGACAACTCGCCGAGCAGCGGCGCGGTGGTCGGTGGCTCGCCCCGGCTGGCCGGCCTGCGGGATGAGGCGGCCAGGGTGCTCGGCCGCGCGACGCCGCAGGACGCGCTCTGGCTCGTCACCGCCGACGGAGTGCCCCAGCGGGGCGACCCGGCCACGCTCGCCACTCAGCTCGATGCCCTCGAGGTCTCGCCCCACCGGCTCGACCTCGGCGCGGCCGTGGCCCTGGCGAGCGAGGTGCTCGCCGCCGAGCCGCGCCCGGGCGAGATCGTGCTGCTGAGCGACCTCCAGGCCAGCGCGGTGACGCCGGCGACTCCCGGCGCGCCGCTTCTCGTGGGAAGGCCGGATGACCGGCCGCCGGCGAACGTCGGCATCGCCGACGTCAGGACCGGCGCGCAGCCGTGGTCCGGTGACGGCGGACGGGTGAGCGTCCTGCTGGCCGGCGACTCGGGTGTGGCGGTGCCGCTCACGGTCCGCCTGGCCCAGCGCCCGCCGCGGCAGGCCCTCGGACACGCGGGTGCGGCCGCGACCGTGGCGCTGCCCGGCGTGCCGAGCGGATGGTGGACTCTCGCCGCGGAGCTGAGCCCCGACGAGCTGCGGTCGGACGACCAGCGCCATGGCGTCGTGCGCGTGGCCCCGGTGGCGCGGGTGGCCTGGGACACGGCCAGCCGCTACATCGCGGCCGCGTGCCGGGTGCTCGCCGACAGCCGGCGTATCGTCCCCGGCGGCGAGGTGACCGTCGGACGGCTCGGCCGGGGCAGCTCGGTGGTGCAGCCGCCCGAGGATCCCGCCGGGCTGGGCGCGCTGAATCGCGCGCTCGCCGCGCGGGGCGTCGGCTGGAGCTTCGGCCGTCTGGTGATCAATCCCGCCACCACCGACAGCGGGGCCGTCATCGGGCGGGTCCGGGTGCAGCGGCGCTACGTGCTCCAGCCGACCGGCAGCGGACGGACCGGGGTGCTGGCGACCGCCGCCGGCGAGCCCTGGCTGGTCCGCAGCGGCAACGTCGTGCTGCTTGGTAGCCGTCTCGAGCCGGAGTGGACCGAGCTGCCGCTCGCGGCCGGCTTCATGCCCTTCATGGATCTCCTGCTGAATCGCCTCGCCCGGGGAGAGGTCACCCTGGCCGAGGGTGCGCCCGGCGACGCCGTGCCGCTGCCCGATCTCACCACCGGTGTCCGGCAGGACGACCGGGAGTGGCGGGTGGAAGGCGGCGGGCTGTTCCGCCCACCGGATGTCGGCGCGTACTACCTGGTGGCGAACGGCGATACCGTGGGCGCGATCAGCTCCAACCTCGACACTCGCGAGTCGCTGCTCGCACCGGCGTCGGACGCGGCGGTCCGGCGGCTCTGGCGCGGGGCGCGGGTGGTGTCGCTGGGGGAGAGCGCCGGCCTGGTGTTCTCGGCCGGCGCGCAGGGCGATCTCCGCGGTCCGCTCCTGCTGGCCGCGCTGCTGCTCGGGCTGGGTGAGATGGGACTCGCCAGCTGGTGGAGGCGGCAGCGGTGAAGCTCCGGCCGGTGGTGGATGCGTTCGCCCGAAGTCCCGGGACCGCGGACCTCTCGGAACGGCTGCCGGGCCGGGGTGAGGCGCGGCGGCTCGGCGGACTCGCCGGCTCCAGCGGCAGCGTGCTCGCGGCCTGGCTGGCGAACACCCATCCCCAGCGCCAGGTGATGGTCGTGGCCACCACGCCCGGCGAGGCGGAGCGTTGGCTCTCCGACCTCACGCTGCTGACCGACGGCGGAGTGGCGCTCTATCCCCAGCGCGAGGCGCTGGGCGAGGAGGAGCCGCACTACGAGATCGCGGGCGAGCGGGTGGAGACGATCGAGGCGCTGCTCCGCGGCCAGGTGCGCGTCGTGGTCACCACCGCCCGGGCCACCGCGGAGCGCACGCTGGTGCCCGCCGCGCTCGACCGGCTGCGGCTCCGCCTCGTCAAAGGCGAACGGCGGGCGCCCGCGGCCGTCGCCACGACGCTCGAGGCGATGGGCTACCGCCGGGTCGCGACCGTCACCGAGGTCGCCGAGTTCAGCGTCCGCGGCGGGATCCTCGACGTCTATGGCTTCGGCATGGCCGCGCCGGCCCGAGCCGAATGGTGGGGCGACGACGTCAGCTCGATTCGCGGCTTCGACCTCACCACCCAGCGCTCGCTCCAGGAGATGGAGGAGATGACCGTCCTGCCGGTGAGCACGCGGTCGCTCACCGAGGAGTCGGAGCCGGCGGAGGCGCCGGCTCGCAAGACGCTGCTGGAGCTGCTGCCCTCGGACACCTTCGTCCTGGAGGAATCCGCCGGCTCCGACCGCGACGAGGTCGAGCGAGCCTGGCGGGAGGCGGAGCACCACTTGGAGGTAGCCCGCCGGCTGGGAGAAGACGTGCCGAAGCGGGACGCCATCCTGGAAAGTCCCGAAACCTGGGCCGGACGCATCGCCGGATTTCCCCGACTCACGCTGAGCGACGAGCAGGCCGATATCCAGTTCGGCTTCTTCCCCCCCGAGCGGATCGACCGCGACCTCAACCGGCTCCGCTCCCTGCTCGCCGGCTCGCCGCCCACCCTGATCCTCTGCGATAACGAGGGCCAGCTCGAGCGGCTCGACGAGCTGCTGGACGAGGGCGGCCGGGGGCGCAGCCGCGCCACGCTGGCGATCGGCGCGCTCGACGGCGGGTTCGTGATGCCGTCGCTGCGGGTGCTCACCGACCACGAGATTTTCCGCCGGGCTCGCCGGCTGCGCCGCGCCCGGCGCTACCGGCAGGCCGCGCCCTCGATGGCCACCGGCGCGCTGACCGTCGGCGACTACGTGGTGCATCTCGATCACGGGATCGGGATCTACCGCGGCATCCAGACCATCATGGTCGGCGAATCGACCCTCGAGGTAGCGATCGTGGAGTACGAGGGCGGCGACCGGCTCAACGTGCCGCTCTACCGGCTGGACCAGCTCGAGCGCTACCGCGCCGCCGGCGAAGACGGGGACCGGCCGCCGCCCAGAATCCACCGGCTCGGCGGCACGTCCTGGCAGCGGGTGCGGGAGCGGACCCGCCAGGCGATCCGCCAGATGGCCGCCGAGCTGCTCGACCTCTACGCCCGCCGCACCGTCTCCGCCGGCTACCCCTTCCCGCCCGACACCAAGTGGCAGCGCGAGCTGGAGAGCAGCTTCCTCTACGAGGACACGCCCGACCAGCGGACCGCGACCGAAGAGGTCAAGAGCGACATGCAGCGGCCGCTCCCGATGGATCGCCTGCTGGTGGGCGACGTGGGCTACGGCAAGACCGAGATCGCGGTGCGGGCCGCGTTCAAGGCGGTGCAGGGCGGCAAGCAGGTGGCCGTGCTGGTGCCGACCACGATTCTGGCGGAGCAGCATGGGCGCACCTTCAGCGAGCGGCTGGCCGACTTTCCGGTGAAGATCGAGATCCTCTCCCGCTTCCGCACCGCCGCCGAGCAGAAGGCGGCGCTCACCCGCCTGGCCGAAGGCTCGACCGACATCGTCATCGGCACCCACCGCCTGCTTTCGAAGGACGTGGTGTTCAAAGACCTCGGCCTCCTGGTGGTGGACGAGGAGCACCGCTTCGGCGTGCGCCACAAGGAGCGGCTCAAGGCCCTGCGGCTCGCGGTGGATGTGCTGACGCTGACGGCGACGCCGATCCCCCGCACGCTGCACCTCTCGCTGGCGGGGCTGCGGGATCTGACGCTGATCGAGACCGCGCCGCGGGACCGCTCGCCCATCCTGACTTTCGTGGAGCCCTGGGACGACGCGCTGCTGGAGGAAGCCTTCGCCCGGGAAATCGACCGCGGCGGCCAGGTGTTCGTGGTGCACAACCGGATCGAGACCATCGAGACCATAGCGGCGAAGGTGCGCTCGCTGGCGCCCCGGGCGCGCATCGGCGTGGCCCACGGCCAGATGCCGGCCGACGAGCTGGAGACGGTGATGCAGGGATTCGTGTCCGGCGAGGTCAACATCCTCGTCTCCACCATGATCGTGGAGTCGGGCCTCGACGTTCCGAATGCGAACACGATGGTGGTGCACGACGCCCACCGGTTCGGCCTCGCCCAGCTCTACCAGCTGCGGGGCCGGGTGGGACGAAGCCACCGGCGAGCGTACTGCTACCTGCTGGTGCCCGACGCGATCGACGCGGACGCGGAGGAACGGCTGCGGGTTCTGGAGCATCATACCGATCTGGGCGCGGGCTATCGGATCGCGCTCAAGGATCTCGAGCTGCGGGGCGCCGGCAACCTGCTCGGTTCCGAGCAGTCGGGGCACGCCCACGCCGTCGGATTCGAGCTGTACATGCGCTGGTTGGAGGAGACCGTTCGGAGCCTGCGCGGCCAGGGCGCCGCGGAGCAGCCCGCGCCGCCTGACGTAGTGCTCGACCGTCCGGCCCACCTGCCGGACGGCTACGTGCCGGACGACGACGTCAAGCTCGACCTGTACCGACGACTGGCGCGGGCGGTGGCACCCGGCGACATTGATGGGCTGCGAGACGAACTGCGCGAGCGCTTCGGACCCCTCCCGGCCGAGGCCGAAACCCTGCTTCACATGGCGCGCCTGCGCGTCCTCGGAGCGGCGCTCGGCCTGCAGCACGTGCTGGTCCGGGGAGACGAGGCGCGGCTCACCTTTCGCCCGGGCACTCAGCCTCGGCTCACCGGCCTCACTAGCGCGCTGGATGACGTACAGCTGGCGGCGGAGGTGCGCCGCACGGTTCCGCTCTCGCTCCGCCTGATGCGTCTGGGCGGAGAGCCGATCGTGCCCGCGCTCGTGCGAGCCCTGCAGAAGGCCGCCGCCTAGTGTGATTCACCTCATTGGAGAGGTCATGAGTCGAGTTTCGCCGCTGGTTCGTCTGGCTGTCCCCGTCATTCTCTCGAACGCCGCGCTGGCCGGGTGCGACCAGGCCCGCAACCTGTTCACCGCCCATCCCGAGGTCGCCGCGGAAGCCGCCGGCCGGGAGCTGAGCACGGCGCGGCTCAGCGACATCATGAGCTCGGTCAAGAGCGTCAAGCTCAACCGGGACGGCGCGGAGATGGTGGCGAGCGTCTGGGTCGACTACTCGCTCCTGGCCCAGTCGATCGTGCTGGGACAGACGCCGACCGACTCGGCCAGCGTGGCCGAAGCGGTCTGGCCCGAGGTCGCTGAAATCCTGGGCTCCCGGTGGCACGACACCTTGATGGCCCGCCGCTCCAAGATCCCGCCCACCGCCGCGGACAGCATCTACCAGAAGAGCGACGAGCGGCTGTTCCAGCATATCCTGTTCGGCGCAAGGGAGAACGCGCCCGATACCCTGCGTGCCTCCAAGCGGAAACAAGCCGAGGCGGCGCTGACCCGCATCCGGCAGGGCGCCAAGTTCGGCGGCCTGGCCGCGCGCCTCTCCGAAGATCCGGGGTCGAGGGCGGACAGCGGCTTCCTGCCGCTCGGCCCCAAGGGCCGTTTCGTGGCCGCGTTCGACAGCGCGGCGTGGCTGCTGGGGCCGGGACAGACCAGTGGCCTGGTCACGACGCAGTACGGGTACCACATCCTGCACCGCCCCTCGCTGGATGAGGTGCGGGCACGGCTGAACACCCACCTGGTGAACCAGCTTGGCGCCCACCTCGACTCGATCTACATGGACAGCCTGGCGACCGCGAACAAGCTCGAAGTCGTGAGCGACGCGCCGGCGCTGATGCGGACCGCGATCAAGAATCCGGGGACCGGCGTCGGCGAGGCGAAGCCATTGGCGCGGTATGCCAATGGGGCGCTGACTACGAAAGACTTCCTGCGCTGGGTCAACGCGCTGCCGCCGCAGTTCTCCGCACGGGTGCAGACCGCGGATGACGCGTCGCTCAAGCAGTTCGCCAAGGCGCTGGGCGAGAACGCGCTCCTGCTCCGCGACGCCGAGGCCGGCGGCACCAAGCTGACGGCCGACGAATGGGCCGACATGACCAGCCGGTACAAGGCGCACTTCGATACCCTGCGGGCCGAGATGGGACTCGACTCGCCGGAGCTGACCGACAAAAGTGTTCCGGAGGCCCAGCGCGAAGCGCTCGCCGGAGACAAGGTCGAGGCCTACCTGAACCGGCTGAACGACGGCAAGACCCGGATCCGGCCGCTGCCCTTCGCCCTCGCTACCGTGCTGCGGGCGCGGATGCCGTTCAAGCTCCTCGACCCCGGCCTCCAGCGCTCGACCGACCTGGCGTTGGAGCGGGCCCGCGAGCGCGGGGACACGACTCGGGGCCAGGCGCTGCCTCCGGGCTTGCGGCCGGCCCCCGGCCCGGCCCCGATTCCGGGGCAGCAGCCGGACAGCGCCGCGCGTCAGCCGGCGCCGGCGCCCGCGGACCCCGCCCAGAAGCAGCCATAGGAGAGGGCACCATGCCGTTGACGCGGTCGGGACGACTGACCGGCCTGCTGATCGCGATCGGACTGACGGCGATCGCCGGCGTCGCCCGGGCACAGGACACCACGGCGGTGGCGCCGGCCGATTCCACGGCGCCCGCGGACAGCACGCCTGCCGCGCCCGAAGCTCCGGCACAGGCGGCGGTCCCCATGCCGGCCCCGGTGCCGGACGGTTCGGTGCCGGACGATTCGGTACTGGTGGTGGATCGCGTCGTGGCGGTGGTGGGCAACCGGCCCGTCCTCGCGTCGCAGGTGGATGAGGAGCTGTTCAGCCGGCAGGCGCAGGGTCTCAAGCTGCCGGAGGATCCGAAGCAGCTGGAAGCGCTCCGCCGCCAGGTGGCCGGCTCCATCGTCGATGAGGAGCTGCTGGTCCAGCAGGCGTCGCGCGACACGTCGATCAAGATCACCGACCAGGAGATCTCCGACGGCGTGGAGCAGCAGACGCGGAAGGTCCGCGGCAACTTCACCTCGGAAATCGACTACCAGAACGAGCTGAAGAAGGCGGGCTTCCTCACGCCGGAGGAGTACCGCCGCTGGCTCACCGACCAGCAGCGGCGCGCGGCGCTCCAGAACCGGCTGATCGACAACCTGCGCGGCGCCGGCAAGCTCAAGCCGGTGGCTCCGACCGAGCCGGAGATGCGGAAGTTCTTCGAGGAGCAGAAGGGCAGCCTCGGCAGCCGTCCCGCCACCATCTCGTTCCGCCAGATCATCGTGTCACCGAAGGCGAGCACGGCCGCCAAGGCCCGCGCGCGAGCCCAGGCCGACTCGATCGTGCTGGAGCTGCGCGGCGGCGCCGATTTCGCCACCGCCGCCCGCCGCTTCTCCCAGGATCCTGGCTCGCGCGACCAGGGCGGCTCGCTCAACTGGTTCCGCCGCGGCGTCATGGTGCCCGAGTTCGAGCGCGTGGCGTTCGCGCTCAAGCCCGGGGTGGTCTCCGATCCGGTCGAATCGCCGTTTGGCTTCCATATCATTCAGGTGGAACGGGTCCAGCCCGCCGAGGTGCAGGCCCGTCACATTCTGCTGGTGCCGGCCCTCGATTCAGCGAACGTGAACAGTGCGCGCACCCTCGCGAGCCGGCTGCACGACATGGTCACCCGGGGTACTTCGTTCGACTCGCTCCAGCGGATCTTTCACGATCCGTCGGGCGGCGAGCGCGAGGTCGACAACGTCCCCGCCGACAAGCTCCCCGAGACGTACATGAAGGGCATCGGCGATGCGGACACCAATACCGTCGTGCCGGTGTTCACCATGAAGGGCGCCGGCGATCGCGACCAGTTCGTGGTTCTCCAGGTGACGTCCCGCCGCTCCCAGGGCGAGGTCCGCTACGAGGACGTCAAGGATCGCATTCGCCAGCAGCTCGGCCAGGAGCTGGCCATCCGCCGCTACATCGATCAGCTCCGCAAGTCGACGTACGTGGAGATGAGAATCTGACCAGCGGGGCAGCGGGGCTGCCCCGCCTCGCTGTCACTTTGGGCGATCCTCGCGGCATCGGCCCCGAGATCATCGCGCGGGTGCTGGAGCAGCCGATCGGCGCCGAGGTGACGGTCGTGGGGGCGGAGGATCAGATCGCGGAACTGCCGGCCGCCAAGAAGGTGCCGGTGGGGACCTGGGGGCAGGGGAGCGGAGAGCGGCCCGATGATCGTGCGCGTGTGATCCGGGCCGGACGCCTCACCGGGCACGCCGTCGAGACCGCCGTGAAGCTCGCGCTCGGCGGCGAGGTCGATGCCATCGTCACCGCACCGGCCCAGAAGCACGCTCTCCACCTCGCCGGATTTCCCTACCCCGGTCACACCGAATGGCTGGCCCACCTCGCCGGTGGCGTGGATGTCGCGATGATGCTGGCCGCGGCGGAGCTGCGGGTGGTGCTGGTGACGACCCACGTCCCGTTCCGCGATGTGCCCGCGCTGCTCACCCAGGAACGGGTCGTGCGCACCGGCCGCATCACGCAGCTGGGACTCAGGCAGTGGTGGGGGATCGAACGACCACGCATCGCGCTCTGCGCGGTGAACCCGCACGCCGGCGAATCGGGCCTGTTCGGCGATGAGGAGGAGCGGGTGCTCCGCCCGGCCGCCGAAGCGCTCGGCGCCTCGGGCCCGCTGCCGGCCGACACCGTCTTCGTGCGCGCGATGCGCGGGGAGTTCGACGCGGTGCTGGCGCCCTATCACGACGTCGGGATGACCGCGATCAAGGTCGCCGCCTTCGGACGCGCGGTGAACGTGACCCTAGGCCTGCCGTTCCCGCGCACTTCGCCGGATCACGGCACTGCGTTCGACATCGCCGGACAGGGAGTGGCGGATCCCGCGAGCATGCGGGCGGCGGTAGAGCTGGCCGTGGGGATGGCGAGCAGAAAGGCTTCGGCTCCTTCGCCGCGCTCAGGATGACCGAAGCTTGTCACCCTGAGCAGCGAAGGGGCCATCATCCCGCTTGCTCCAGCCTTCCCATCAACCGCAGATACGCTTCCAGCTTCAGCTTCTGACTCGCCCGGTTGGCGACCAGGACAGCCCCACACTCGAGGATCGTCTCCCGCTCGAGCAGGCCGTTCGCGCGGAGCGTGTTGCCGGTGTCGACCAGATCCACGATCCAGTGGGACAGGTGCAGCAGCGGAGCGACTTCGACCGAGCCGTTCACCTGGATGATATCGACCGGGCGGCCCGCGGCGGCGAAGTGGGCCTGGGCCAGGCGCGGATACTTGGTCGCGACCCGGGCGGTGATCCCGCCGTCCAGCTGGGGATAAGGGGCCGACGCCGGAGAGGCGACGACCAGGCGGCAGAAGCCGAAGCCCAGCTCCAGCGGCTCGAGCACGTCGGCGCCGGTTTCCCGCAGCACGTCGGTCCCCGTGATACCGAGATCGGCGGCGCCCGACTCCACGTACACCGGCACATCGCCCGGCTTCACCACCAGGAATTCGATGGTGGGATCGCTGGATGGGATCAGGAGGCGGCGTCCGGCGTCGTTTGCCGGCTCCACCCCGGCTGCGCGGAAGCGCTCGACCGACGGCTCGTACAGGCGGCCCTTCGCCAGCGCCACCCGGAGGCGGCTCACAGCGGCACCTCGGCGATCGTGTCGAGGTCGAGCGAGACGCCCACCGCCGGCATCGGGCGGCCGAAACGGCCCATCAGCTCGTCGTAGCGTCCGCCGGCGCCGGCCGCGCGGCCCGCTCCCGCGACATAGACCTCGAAGTGAATGCCGGTGTAGTAGTCCAGCCCGCGCACCTCGCCCAGGTCATAGACCACATGGGCGCGCTCCTCGCCGGTAAGCGCGTCGTCCAATGCGAGCAGGTGCCGGAGACTCGCCACCGCCGATGCCGGCGCCTCTGCGACCGCGGACTCCAGGGCGTCCCGGCGGCCGATCACGAACGGCAGCCGGGCCAGCGTCGCCGCATCACCGTCGCGCCCGGCGAGCGCGCGGGTGAGACCGGCCCGATCCTTCCGGTCGATCCACCGCCGCACCTGGTCGCGCAACGGATCCTCCAACGCGGCGAGCCCCGGCGCGAGCACGCCGACGTGACCCAGGTTGATCTGGAAGTCTTCCAACCCAGCGGAGCGGATCAGCTCCAGTGTGAGGCGCACGACCTCCACGTCCGCCCGGAGCGACCCGTCGCCCAGCAGCTCGGCGCCGATCTGCAGCGTCTCGCGCGGACGCCCGCCCCGTTCGGGTTCCTGGCGATAGACCTTGCCGGAGTAGCTGAGCCGGAGCGGCAGCGTGGCGCGGGCGAACGTGGTCGAGGCGATCCGCGCGATGCTGGAGGTGAAATCGTAGCGCAGCGCCAGGATCCGGCCGTCCCGATCGGGGAACCGCAGCAGCCGCTCCGCCACGCCGGCGCCGCCGGCCCGGAGGAACACGTCTTCGTACTCGAAGGTGGGCGGGAGCAGCTCCTCATAGCCCCGGGCTTCCAGCACCTGCACCGCGTCGCGCTGGAGCGAGCGGCGGCGGCGCGCCGCGGCCCCCGTGAGATCGAGCGCACCGGGCGGCGTGGCCGCCGGCAGGTTCAGCATCAGGCCTCCACGTTCGCGAGCACGCGCCGCACCCGGTCGGCCAGCTGCTGGGCGGTGAACGGCTTCTCCAGCAGCGCGCCGCCCGCGGGCAGCGCGGCCTGCCGCTCGATCGCCTCTTCGGCGTAACCGGTCATATAGAGGACTTTCAGGCCGGGCCAGTGGATCAGGAGCCGTTCCGCGAGCGCGGGGCCGCTCATGCCCGGCATCACGATGTCGGTAACCACGAGATCGATCGGCTGCGTCCGCTCGGTCATGATCCGGAGCGCCACCGACGGATCGCCCGCCTCGAGCACCCGGTATCCGATGCCGCGGAGCACCCGGCACACCAGGTGGCGCACCGTTTCTTCGTCTTCCACCACGAGGATGGTCCCGCTGCCGGCCGGAATGTCGGCGAAGGTGCCGGTGTCGCCGCTGCCCTCCGGCGATCCTTCGGCGCGGGGCAGATAAATGGTGAAGGTGGTGCCGTGGTGCAGCCTGGTGTTCACTCGGATGTGGCCGCCGCTCTGGCGCACGATGCCATAGACGGTGGCGAGTCCGAGTCCAGTCCCCCGGCCCAGCTCCTTCGTCGTGAAGAACGGCTCGAACAGGTGCGCCTGGGTCCGCTCGTCCATCCCCATGCCGTCGTCACTCACGCTCAGCTCGACCACCGGCCCGAGCATCGGGCTGCTCGCCGGGCTCGGCGGCGGCACGTCGTCCGCCTGCAGGTTGGCGGTCTTGATCGTGAGGGTTCCGCCGGACGGCATCGCATCCCGCGCGTTCACCGCCAGGTTGGTGATCACCTGTTCCAGCTGGCCGGGGTCGGCCACCACCCGGCCGAGCCGCGGCTCCAGCTTGAGCCGCAGCTCGACGTGCTCCCCGATGACCCGGCGCAGCATCGCGGTCAGCTCGGTGACCACCACGTTGAGATCCACGATCCGAGGCTGAAGGACCTGCTTCCGGCTGAAGGCGAGCAGCTGGCGGGTGAGCGTGGCCGCCCGGTGCGCCGCCCGGTTGATCTCCAGCACGTCGAAGCGGCGGCGGTCCTCCGGCTCGATGGTTCGGAGCAGCAGCTCGGCGTTGCCGATGATCGCCGTCAGCAGGTTGTTGAAGTCGTGCGCCACGCCGCCGGCGAGCTGGCCCACGGCCTCCATCTTCTGGGCCTGGCGGAGCTGTTCCTCCAGCGCTTTCCGCTCGCTCACGTCGCGGATGTAGACCAGGAAGTAGAGCGGCTTCCCCTCGGCGTCCTGCACCACCGAATTGTTGGCATAGACCCAGATGATCCTGCCGTCGCGCCGCAGCAGGCGCATCGGGAGGTCGTAGGACCGGGCCGTCCCCGCGAGCACCCGGCTTCGCTCGGCGCGATCGGCTTCCACGTCCTCGGGATGGGCCAGGTCGCTCACCCGGAGCTCCAGCATCTCCCCTTCGCTGTAGCCCAGCAGCTCGCAGAGCCTGGGCGGCACCTTGCGCCAGCGGCCATCCACCCCGATGTGCGCGGTCATGACCAGGGCGATACTCTCGGCGCGCTGGAGCTGCGCCTGGCTCTCCTGGAGCGCGGCCTCGATTCGGAGCCGTTCCAGCGCGCTGCCGCAGTGGTCGGCCAGCGTCTGCAGCACGGCGAGATCGTCGGGCCCGTAGGCGCGGGGCGTGTAGCTCTGGATGGAGAGGATGCCGGCGATCCGGTCGCCGTGCCGCACCGGCACGAACATCAGCGACGCCGAGGGGCGGCTCACCGCCCCGAAGGGCGTGAGACCCTCGTCCGCCCGGGTTGCCGTCTCCCGCAGGATGAGCTGGGCTCCTTCGGCGAGCACCTTCCGGGTCATCGGGCCCGGCGGACCGGAGACATAGGCATGAGGGACGTCCACCGGCTCGCTGTTGCCCAGCCGGTCCATGCTCACGATCGCCTGCACCGTTCCGCTGTCGGCGAAGTACAGGTCGAGGCTGTACGCATCCCAGCCGAGCAGGTCCTGCGCGACGGCCGCGATGATCCGGGCCGCCTCTTCCGGCGTGCGAACGCCGGCGAGACGGTAGCCGAGGTCGAGGAGGGCCGTGCGCAGGTCCGCCCGGGAGGAAGCCGGGGCCACGAGATACGACTCCGTCAGGACGCGCGACTCTCCCGGCCGGCGACCGGGGATTCGGGAGCAGGTTCAGGCTGGGGGATATGGAGGCGGAGTGATTTCACCCGGCGTCCTTCCATCTCGACCACTTCGAGGGTGTGGCGGCCGGCGGGCACGCGGTCGCCCGGACGCGGGAGGCGTCCGAGCTGGCCGAAGACATATCCGCCGATCGTGGTGTAGTCGGTATCGTCGAGCTGTTCCTCATACTCGGTGTTGAACTCGGAAATCGGCATCGCGCCGTCGAGCTGCCGCGCGCCGGCGGGAGGCGCCTTGTCCTGGGGATCGTACTCGTCGTAGATCGGCCCGACGATCTCCTCCAGGAGGTCCTCCATCGTCACCAGTCCCGCGGTGCCGCCGTACTCGTCGAGCACCACCGCCAGGTGGGTCTTGAGCCGCTTCATGTCGGCCAGCACGTCCTCCACTTCGCGGGTGCCGGGGACGAAGAGCGGCGGGCGCATGATCTGCCGGACGGTGCGTCCCGGCTGGGCCCGCAGCGCCGCCAGGATGTCCTTGGCGTGGACCACACCCACGATCTCGTCGAGCGAGTCGGTATAGACCGGATAGCGCGACCGCCCCGCGGCGGCGACTTCGTCCGCCGCGCGCTCGACCGGAAAGTCGGCCTCCAGCGCGATCATCTGCGTCCGCGGCGTCATCACCTCCTGGGCGGTCTTTTCACTGAACTCGAAGACCCCTTCGAGCAGCCGGGCGTCCTGCTTGAGGAGGCTGCCGCCCTCGGTGCTCTGCTCCACCAGCATCCGGATCTCCTCCGGCGAGTGGAGCCGCTCGTGCTCCCCGGGCGGATCGATCTTCATCAGCCGGAGCAACCGGTTGGCGGTCCCGTTCAGGACGGCGATCGGCAGCGCCATGACCCAGGCGAACCCCATCAGCGGGGCCGCGACCCAGCCGCTGATCACCTCGGGGTAGAGCAGGGCCATCGCCTTCGGCACCAGCTCGCCGAGGATGATGTGGAGCACGGTGATGATGATGAACGCGATCACCGACGCCACCGCGTGCGTGGCGAAGGTGGCGACCGCCGCGGGGAGCCACTTGAACCCGCCTTCGATCAGGTGGGCCAGCGCGGGCTCGCCGATCCAGCCCAGCCCCAGTGAGGCCAGCGTGATGCCCAACTGGGTGGCCGAGATGTAGCGGTCGAGCGATTGTACCGCACGACGGGCCAACCTAGCTTTGCCGTCGCCGGCGCGGGCCATCTCATCGAGACGGGTCCTCCGCGCTCCCACCAGCGCGAACTCCGCGGCGACGAAGAAGGCATTGCCCAACACCAGGATGACGACGGCGCCGAGGCCGAGGAGAATCGAGGGTGACTCAGCGGGTTCCATACGTTTTAACTGTAACTCCGATGCGGTGTTACTGCGAGACAGCGGGGTGATCCGCCGGATCGCGGTGCCCCCCTTCGAGCGGCTCTACCCGCTGCTGCCGCAACGAGCTGGGTCGGACCCTGCCACTCGGGAGACGGTCGCCAGGATCCTGGACGACGTCGCCCTTCGGGGCGACGAGGCGGTCCGGGAGTATACCCGGCGGTTCGATGGGGTCGAGTTGGCGCCTGGGGAGTGGGAGCTGGACGCCGCCGGATGGCCGGGCGCCTTGGACCGGGTGGAGCCCGTGCTCCGGGCCGCGCTGATCCGCATGGTCGACCGGGTCCGGGAGTACCATGAGCACCAGCGAGAGGACGGGTTCCGGCTCGCGGGGGAGGACGGCAGCGTCGTAGGGATGAAGGTGACCCCGGTGGATCGGGTCGGCCTCTACATCCCCGGCGGCAAGGCGTCCTACCCTTCGTCGGTAGTGATGAACGCGGTGCCCGCGGTCGTGGCCGGGGTGAAGGAGATCGTGGCGGTAGTCCCGCCGAGCGGGGTCACTGACGCGGTGCTGGCGGCCTGCGCCCTGTCGGGAGTGACCCGGATCTTCCAGATCGGCGGCGCCCAGGCGGTGGCCGCGCTGGCGTTCGGCACCCGCACGGTCCCGCGGGTGGACAAGATCGTGGGACCGGGCAACAAGTGGGTCGCCGAGGCCAAGCGGCAGGTGGTCGGCCAGGTCGGCATCGACATGATCGCCGGGCCGACCGAGATCCTGGTGATCGCCGACGGCACCGCATCGCCCGCCCGGATCGCGGCCGACCTCATCGCCCAGGCCGAGCACGACGAGGAGGCCACCGCCTGGTGCGTCACGACCGACGTGGCGATCGCGGACGCGATCCCGGCGGCCCTCGAGGCGGCGCTGTCGGCGGCCCCGCGCGCCGCCATCGCCCGGGCCGCGCTGGAGCGGAACGGTCTCGTGATCGTCGTTCCTTCGATGCGCGAAGCGATCGAGGTAGCCAACCTCCGGGCGGCGGAGCACCTGGAGATCCTCGCCGAGGGCGCCGAGCGCATCGCCAGCGGCATCCGCCACGCCGGCGCCATCTTCCTGGGCGACTCCACCCCGGAGCCGGTCGGCGACTACCTCGCCGGCCCGAGCCACGTCCTCCCGACCGGTGGCACCGCCCGCTACGCCTCCCCCCTCGGCGTCTATGACTTCGTAAAGCGCACCAGCGTCATCCGCTATTCGCCGGCCCGCCTGGCCGCCGACGCCGACGCGATCGTCGCCCTGGCCGAAGCGGAGGGACTGTACGGGCATGCGGAAGCGGTGAGGATACGCGGGGCGGCGGGGCAGCAGGGCAGCGGGGCAGGGGGTCAGCGCAGCGACGGGCGAACGGGATAGCATTAGAGCATGACCACGGTCGACCTGCCCCGCCGCCCCACCGCCCCGCTGCCCCGCCTGCGGTGGGTGCTGGCATTGACAGCCCTCTTCATGATCGTCGAGGCCGTGGGCGGCTGGCTCGCGGGGTCACTCGCGCTGCTGGCGGACGCGGGCCACATGCTGACCGACGTGGGGGCGCTGGCGCTGTCGCTGGTCACCGCCTGGATCGCCCAGCGTCCCCGGGACGACACCAAGACCTACGGCTACCTCCGCTGGGAGATCCTCGCGGCGCTGGTGAACGGGGCGGCGCTTTTCGGGATCGCGGCGTGGGTCGTGGTGGAAGCGGTGGAGCGGATCCAGGATCCCCAGCCGGTCAGGCTCGATCTCTTTCTCGCGGTGGCCGCCGCCGGCCTCATCGTCAACCTGCTGAGTCTCGCCACCCTGCATTCCGCCCGCGAGGGCAGCCTCAACATGCGGGGCGCCTATCTCCATGTCATGGGCGACGCGCTCGGCTCGGCCGGCGCGCTCGCGGCGGCCGGCATCATCGCCCTCACCGGCTGGACCCTGGCCGACCCGATCGTCTCCATCCTGTTGTCACTCCTCATCCTGGTCGGCGGCTGGCGGCTCCTCCGGGACAGCACCGACATCCTGCTGGAGTCGGTCCCGCGGCACGTCTCCATGACCGACGTGCAGCGCCGGATGCTCGGCGTGCCCGGCGTGGCGGCGGTGCACGATCTCCACGTCTGGACCGTGACCAGCGGCATGGTGGCGATGAGCGGCCACGCCGTGGTCCCCGACCTGGGGGCCCACCCCGGCGTGCTCGAAGGCATCCGGAGCGAGATGTCACGCCTCGGGATCGCGCACGTCACCATCCAGCTGGAAGTCGAGCACGGGTGCGAGGGGTGCGACGACCCCCGGGAGCCGGCCGCCATGTCCCAGTTGGGGCACCACGGGCATAGTCATCAGCATTAGGCGGGGCAGCGGGGCCGCGGGGCAGCAGCGCACGATGTCTTGCTACTGGACGTTTCGCAGACTGCCCCGCTGCCCCGCCGCCCAGCTGCCCCGCCGTCTTGCGGCATCCGACGGCGTTGTCTATATATGCGCCCCGGAGGCCCGGGGTCCGGGCCTCGTCCGTTCTCAAACCCGATGGGTGTCAGGGAATTACCTCGTTGATCCGCAATCTCGCCATCATCGCTCACGTCGACCACGGCAAGACCACTCTGGTGGATCAGATGCTGCGGCAGGCGGGGGCGTTCCGCGCCAATCAGCAGGTCGAAGAGCGGGTGATGGACTCGAACCCGCTGGAGCGGGAGCGCGGGATCACCATCCTGGCGAAGAACACCGCGGTCAACTGGGAAGGCACCAAGATCAACATCGTGGATACGCCGGGCCACGCCGACTTCGGCGGTGAGGTCGAGCGGATTCTCCGGATGGTGGACGGCGTGCTCATCCTGGTCGACGCGGCCGAGGGGCCGATGCCCCAGACCCGGTTCGTCACCCGGAAGGCGCTCGCCCTCGGCCTCAAGCCGATCGTGGCGATCAACAAGATCGACCGGTCCGACGCCGAGCCGCTCCGGGTCCACGACGAGGTCCTCGGACTCTTCATCGATCTCGAAGCCACCCACGAGCAGCTCGACGCGCCGTTCCTTTATACCTCGAGCCGCGCGGGCACCGCGACGGCCGAGCTGGAGCAGCCGGGGACCGATCTCCGTCCGCTCTTCAAGGCCATCCTCGAGCATGTCCCGCCCCCGAAGGGCGACCCCGAAGGCCCGTTCCAGATGCTGGTATCGACCCTCGACTTCTCCAGCTTCCTGGGCCGGATCGCCATCGGGCGGATCGAGCGCGGGCGGGTGAAGGTGGGCGACCAGGTCGCGCTGCTGCCGCTGGGCGAGCCGGGCCTGGTGGCGGACGAGACCTTCGAGCGGAACCGGGTCACCACACTCTACACCTTCGACGGTCTCCAGCCGCGTCGAGGTGGACCAGGCCGAGGCCGGCGACATCGTGGCGCTGTCGGGGTTCGAGACCATCGAGATCGGGCGGACCTTCACGGCCGTGGAGCAGCCGGAGCGGCTGGCCGGCATCGCGGTCGAAGAACCCACCATCTCGGTCGATGTCATCGTGAACAACAGCCCGTTCGCGGGGCGGGAAGGGAAGTACGTCACCAGCCGCCAGCTCAAGGACCGGCTCTACCGGGAGCTCGAGCGGAACGTGGCCCTCCGGGTGGAGGAGACCGACAGCCCCGACACCCACACCGTCTCGGGCCGCGGCGAGCTGCATCTCGGCATCCTGATGGAGACCATGCGGCGCGAGGGGTACGAGTTCCAGGTGTCGCGGCCGCGGGTCATCACCAGGCTGGGCGAGGACGGCGAGCGGCTGGAGCCGTACGAGGAGCTGACCATCGATGTGCCCGAGGACTACATGGGCGTCGTCATGGAGAAGCTGGGGCCCCGCCGCAGCGAGGTGTCGGAGTTGCGCAATCCGGGGCAGGGCATGGTCCGGATCACTTTCCGGATCCCGGCCCGCGGGTTGTTCGGGTACCGCTCGGAGTTTCTGACCGATACACGCGGCACCGGGATCATGCACCATCGGTTCCTGGACTACGGCCCCTGGGCCGGTCCGCTCGCCGGGCGCAAGCGGGGCGTCCTGGTGGCCGACCGCGAGGGCAGCGTGGTCGCTTTCGCCCTCGGCAACCTCCAGGAGCGGGCCCAGATGTTCGTCACCCCGGGCGACCTGGTCTATGAAGGGATGGTCGCCGGAGAGAACTCACGGCCGGGCGACCTCGACGTCAACGTCACGAAGGAAAAGAAGCTGACGAACATGCGCACCACGGCGTCGGACGACAACGTGATTCTCGAGCCACCCCGGCAGATCACCCTGGAGTACGCGCTGGAGTACATCGAAGAAGACGAGCTGATCGAGATCACCCCGAAGACGATCCGCTTGCGCAAGCGGGTCCTCACGGCAAACGACAGGAAGAGAGCCGCCCGGGCCGCCCGGGTGCTGGATGCGTCCTAGTAGTCGGAATCACACTCACCGTTGGTGGAGGACATCATGTCGGCCTGGGAGACGTCGCTGGAAACCCTCGACTCGGAGATGCGTCGGAAGTTCGATGACGACGAGGAATTCGAGGACGACGGTTTCGCCTTCGACGACGACGATGACGAGGACGAGGGCCTGGACGACGACGACGAGCTGGAAGACGAGGACGATTTCGACGACGAGGATCTCGAAGAGTTCGAGGACGTCGACGAGGACGAAGAGCGGGAGTAGACCGGCGGGCGGTGAGCGACTGCTCGCCTCTCGCCGGCCAGTCGTTCGCGATCGCGCCTCGATGAGAGCGTGACGCTGTAGCCCGTTCCATTGCTGCCCCACCCGGCGCCGCCGCCGGGCGGGGCTTTTGCTTGACTCCGGCTTGACGCGTGCAGGCTAAGGTCCCGAATGTCCAATACATACCGTAACCGAGGCAGCAGGATCGCCTGGTGATCCGGCCGGAATCGGATTCAACGTCCGATTCCGGCCGGTCGCTTTGCCCTGCGCGCGGTATGCTCGCCGGATGGATCCCATCTACACGGCTGGCCGCTGGATCTTCGGCATCGCCATCGCCGCCTTCGGCGGACTGAGCCTTTGCTATCGAAGCGGGGTGCGCGGGCTGGAGCCGATCCCGGCCGACTGGCCGGGACAGCTTCCCGCCGCCATCGTTACGGGATTCGCTCTCCTCGCCGTGGGAATCGGGATTGCCACCGGCTGGCGAGGAAGCACGTTCGCTCGAGCGCTCACCATGATTCTCGGGGTATGGCTCCTCGTGTTGCACCTGCCGCTCCTCATCAGCCGGCCGGCGGATCCCAGCGTGATCACCATCGTCAGTGAGACGCTCGCGCTGTTCGGCGCGGCCTGGCTGCTCTGGGCCCCCTCGGGCAAGCCGGCGGCCGCCGCCCGCGCCTGCTTCGGGCTGCCGATGTTCGCCTTCGGCATCCTGCATCTCGTCTACCACGAGTTCGTCGCCTCGCTGGTGCCGGCTTGGATCCCCGGGCGGCCAGCGTGGGCGTACATCACGGGCGTCGCCTTCATCGCGGCGGGCGCGAGCATCACGTTCCGGGTGCTCGGCCGCCCGGCGGCCATCCTGCTCGGCGTGATGTTCGGCTCGTGGGCCGCCATCGTGCATGCGCCGAGAGTGGCGGCGAACCTCGGCAGCCAGGACGAGTGGACCAGCTTGGTCATCGCACTGGCGATGTGCGGGGCGTCGTGGCTGGCCGCGCCCCGGGTCGAGATCGCCGAGGGCGCCGGAGCTGTCCGGCACCTTCCGCTGGTGCTGCTGGCACTGCTGGTTCCGCCCACGGCCTCGGCCCAGGTGGCGGCGGCGGATTCCGCCGAGCTGGTCGGCACGACGCAACGCCTCCTGGACGCGATCACGGACGGCGACAGCGCGGTGTGGGCGCCGCATCTGTCCCCGCGCTGGATCATGACCGACGAGGAGGGCCGCCACATCACCCGCGGCGAGTTCCTGAAAGAGCTGCGCGGGCTCCCGGAAGGGCAGAGCGGCCGGCTCGAGATCGGGGCGCGACATCTGGCCGGCGCGCCGGGTGTAGCCGTCCTGAGCTACGATATCGAGGAGTGGCACGACTTCTACGGGCAGGCGCTTCGCACCAGGTTCCACGCCACGGACACCTGGATCCGCGAGAGCCGGGGCTGGAAGCTGCTTGCCACCCAGGTCATCGCCCTGCCGACGCCGATCGCCGGCAAGGCAGTGTCGAGACGGGAGCTGGAGGCCTACGCCGGCAGGTACGTGCTGACGCCGGAGATCGATCTGCGGATCGAGGTGGGAGACTCCGGGCTCTCCATGGTCCGGCGGTCGCGCGCGGCGGAGCGGCTCTACGCGATCGACGAGCGGATCTTCGTCCGGCACGGGGTGCGGGGGTTCTGGCTGTTCGAGCGGGAAGAATCGGGGAAGGTTTCCGCCTTGGTGAACTGGCGGGACAACAATCCGGTGCGGTGGAAAGGGGCGGGCCTGCGCTGACTTTCGGCTGCTACCGGGCGGCGGCCCGGCTGGTGTATATTGCTGGCCCGCGCGGACGGGCAGCCGGACGTGAGGGGTGTAGGGGCCTGTAGCTCAGGTGGTTAGAGCGCACGCCTGATAAGCGTGAGGTCGGTAGTTCAACTCTACCCAGGCCCATTTCTCGAACCCGTTACCCCGCTTGGCGCTCTGCCGGGCGGGGTGATCATTTTCGTGATCTTGGGTCTCCATGTTGTCCGTTGTGTTGTCCGTTGGTGCTCAGGCTTCGAGCCGGCGCCGTGCTACCAATGCCTGCTGCATCGACACCGCGTCGGCCCGTTGGTAGCAGGTCAGCACCGTCTGCGGGCTCTTCCAGCCTCCCAGCGCGCAGAGATCCTTGAGGGGCGCGTACTTCATTTCCGTCGCAAACTGCCGGCGGAGACTGTGCCAGCCACGTCCCGGCTCCGGCGGCAGTTTCGCCAGCGCCTGCCCTCGCTGCCACCAGTCCCGAAGCAAGTGCCGCGAAATCGGCTTGGCCGGGTCCGACGGCGCCGGGAACACCCACTCACTGATCACCGGTTCCGAGCGGCGTGCAGTTTGAAGAGCTTCACCCGCCGTGGGTGTGAGCCACGTTTCGTGCTCATATCCGATTTTGTCGTTGTCCCCGCGCCACTGCACAAGCTGGCGATCAAGATCGATATCGGCCCAGCGCAGCAGCCGCACCGCCCCAATCCGATGTCCTGTCTCATGGGCCACGATGAGAGCCAGCCGAAAGAGCGGATGAATCGGCCCGCTCGCGACCAAGAGCGCCTCGTACTCCGATCCAGTTACAATGGGCCGCCGCGGCGAGATCTCTGCCGGAGGTGCATAGCCCAGGAGTGCGTTTCGATCGAGCAGACCAACCCTGACCGCCCACGACAGCCCGTTCCTGACCCATGAATAGAGCTCGGCTCCGACTTGGTCGGAACGCTTTGGGCCGTCAGGGTAGGCGGGTGTCCGTTGGCGCTCAGGCTTCAAGCCAGCGCCGTGCTGCCAGGGCCTGCTGCATGGATACTGCATCGGCCCGCTGATAGCAGGTCAGGACCGTCTGCGGGCTTTTCTCCGGAAAGCTCCATGCCTTCGGTCTCGGGCACGAGCGTCATCGGACTTCCGTCCCGCCAGCGTCGGAAGCTTCCTCGCGCGCGTAGACTGTCAGGGCTCGCCGACCAGGCGGCGGAAGCTCGGGTCGTCGCGGAGCGGAGCGAAAGTCGGATCGATGCGGAGGTAGGCCAGTGTCCCTCCGGTCGGGAAGGTGAGCCAGCGCTGGAGCTGTCCAACAGCCGCTCCGGCGTCGCCCATCAGCATGTAGACGCATGCGGCGTGATAGCTCATAGCGCCGGCGGTGACGCGGTCCCCCTCGGACTCAAGTCGTTGACCCAAGTCGAGAAGGGCGCGGAGCGCCTGTCTGGCCTCCTCCCGCCGACCCAGTCCTGCGAAGGCTATGGTTCTGTAAGGGAGGTGCACGGGCTCGGACTCTGGACCGGCGGATCCGGTCTCGAGTGCGTTCAGAAGCGTGTCGAAGGTCGCCCGAGCCCGCTCGGTGTGGCCGCGGCCGCGCATCCAGATTGCCTTAGAGCCGTAGAAACCGAAGGTGTCTAGCCGTGATACCGCATTCGCTGACGCCAGCGGAAGCCTCTCGAACTCCGCGGCATACCCGCCGCCGACTAGAGGAAACAGGAGATAGGCATCGATGGGTGGCCGGGGAATGCGCCGGATCAGATTGGCAAGAATCGTCCGCGCGCCGGCCTGATTGCCCGACGATAGGAGCAAGTTCGCCTTCAGTACGTACCCGTTCGCGTTATCCGGGAAACCGGCCATCGCGCGATCCGCTGCCGCCGCCGCTTCGGGGAAGCGGCGGTGATTCATGGCGCGAAGCGCGAGCATCGCCAGGGGAGCAGGATGGCCCGGCACCAACCTGACCGTCTCCCGAATTTGGGCGAGAGAGCTGTCCACCTCACCCAGGATCTCCCACATCTTGGACGCGTTCATCCGTATCGCGCCGACGGAGGGAGCGAGCTCCAGGGCACGACCCATAGCGGTGATCGCCTCTTCCCGGCGGCCGCCGAGGGCGAGCGAAACGCCAAGGTTGGCGGAAATGATGGGTGATAGTGGGTCCAGATCTCGCGCTTGCGAGTACTCGTGAATCGCGTCCTGAGTCCGATGGGTGGCCTCGAGAAGCGTGCCATACCATTGGTGTGCGGTCGGATAGCGTGGATCCAACCGAATGGCGTCGCGGAATTCCTCCTCGGCCTCCGAATACTGCGCGGTCTGCAGGTGGGCGGATCCCAGCGCCACGCGAGCCTCCGCCAGAGAGCTATCGAGGGCCAGCGCGCGTTCTGCCGCCTGTCGCACCAACGGAAGCGCCTCCTCCGGAGGCATCTCGGTATAACTCGGGGTACAGGGCGTAGGTGAGGGCGAGCGCGGCGTAGGCGCGGGCGTAGGCAGGATCGAGCGCCACGGCTTTCTTGAAATGCTCCGCCGCCTGCTTGAGGCCGTCCGATCGCCGCCCGTGCCACAGGTACTGACCCCGCAGGTACAGATCGTACGCCTGCAAGTTATCGGTGCCCCGGGCCGGTGCCAGTGCCCGGCTTGCAGTGAGGCCGACCTGGGTGCCAAGTGTGGGGGAGAGTGCCGTCACCACCGATCTGGCCACATCGTCCTGGACCCGGAAAACGTCGCGTCGCCGGCCGCTCGTAGGTATCGGACCAGAGCGCGAGGCCGTCGCTCACCTTGGTGAGCTGCACGCTCACCCGCAGTCGATCGCCCTCCCGCCGCACCGTGCCCTCGAGGACTGTCTCGACGTGGAGCGCCCGGCCGATCTGCGCCACGTCCACGCTCTTGCCCTTGAACGTGTAGGACGACGTCCTCGACGCGACACGCAGTCCTGGAATCCTGCCGAGGGCCGTCGCCAGCTCGTCGGTCATGCCGTCGGAGAAGTACTCGTGTTTGACGTCGCCGCCGACGTTGGCCAAGGGCAACACCGCGATGGACTTGCTTTCCTCGGACGGGCGTCCGGATCGGCCCGCGCCTTGATCAAGTACGCGCCGACCGCGACCGCCGCGGCCGCGGCGATCCCGGCTGACCCACGCCGCCTAGTCGCGGATCTTCCGGCGGCGGGCACAGCCGTCGTCGGAGCCAGCCCCCCGCTCGGCGTGGCCATCAACTCGAGCTGCCGCACCAGCTCCTCGGCGCTCTGCCACCGGTCGGCCGGCTTCTTCTCGAGACAGCGCATGACCAAAGCGGCGAGGGCAGGAGGACAGGTGGGCGCGGCTGCCGCTGAGCGGCTCGGGACGCTGCGTCACGTGCGCCGCCAGCACCATCTGCGGTGAGGGGCCGACGAACGGCGGCCGGCCGGTGAGCATCTCGTACGCGAGCGCGCCAAGCGCGTAGATGTCGGCCCGGTGGTCCACGTGGGGATCGCCCGCAGCCTGCTCGGGCGCCATGTAGGCGGGCGTACCCAGCGCAAGCCCAGCCGAGGTAAGGGACGACTGGCCGGTGGACTCGCTGATCGCCTTGGCGACGCCGAAGTCGGTCACCATTGCGTGGCGCGCCGGAGATCAGCACGTTGTCGGGCTTGATGTCCCGGTGGACCACGCCGTGGGCGTGTGCGTGTGCCAGGGCGTCGGCCACGTCCCTGAGAATGCGCACCGCGTCCGTGACCGGTATCTCCGACTCGCGGGCGAGCCGAGCGCGCAGTGTCTCGCCCTCCACCATCGGCATCGTGTAGTAGAAGCAGATCGCCCGCCTGGCCCGCCGCATGCAGCGGAACGATATGCGGGTGCTGGAGCGAGGCGGCGAGTTGGATCTCGCGCCGGAAGCGCTCGACGTTGACGCCGGCGGCCATCTCGGGGGGCAGGACTTTGATCACGACCTTCCGGCCGAGAGCGGTCTCGGTGGCCACGAACACGCGCGACATGCCACCGCCGCCGAGCTCGCGCTCGAGGTTATAGGCGGTGCCGATGGCGGCCTCGAGGCGGTCGCGGAGCTCGGTCACGTTCGCTCCGGCGGCTCTGTGCTCAAACGTGCGAGAAAGCGGCGGGCGCGCTCACGCACCGGCTCCAGCTCGGCGTCGTAGCGAGCCAGCCAGCGCACGACGTTGCTATAGTTCGCCCTCGCCTCCTCCATCTGCCCCAGTCCTTCCGCCGCCTAGCCGCGGTACAGCCCGGCGATAGGGTAGCCAGCCCGGCGTTGTAAGTGCCGATATCGAAGCTGTTCAGATAACGCCGTGCACCGCGGAACGCTTGAGATCGTGAGCCAGATAGACCGCGGCCATGCCGCCCCGGCCCAGCTCCCGCTCGATCGCGTAGCGGTCCGCCAGTGCCTCGGCGAGCGGCAGTCTGGACTCGGTCATGGGATGCCTACTCCCTCGCTCTGGCGAGCTCGCGGAACGGTGGGTAGTCGCGCACGGGCTCGAGGTCTGGGTCGACATGGTCCGTGGCGAGGGACCGCGATCCCTGGGCCATGGCTGCCCTCAGCAGCGCCACCGCTTGTTGCCGATCGCCGAGGTTTGCCGCGATCCGTGCGCGCCAGAGGGTAGGCTCCCCGAAGAGGTCCGGCCGCCGAATGCCAGCGAGGCGTTGGGAGTAGAGCTCGGCCTCGGCTCGCCGGCCATCGTGTGCGGCCATGACTCCAAGCGTGCCAAGGTAGACCGGGTCATTCGGGCTGCGCGTGGCCAGCGACTCGGCTATCGCTTGAGCTCGTGCCTGCTCTCCATTGAGGCGCAGGGCATCGATCCGCAAACGCTGGGTCGCTCCCGAAGTATCCGCCGCCGCGAGACGGGTCTCAACCCACTCCAGCAGCTGTGACGACGCCTCCTTTGCGATTGCCGGGTGCCCGTGGGCCCGAGCTTCATTCGCCGCCGTAAGCAGCACGCGCCCCGCCGTTCCCCGCCTTTCGAACTCCGGAAGAGCCATGGCATGGGAAACACGCAGACGCAGCTCTGCGCTGTCTCCGAGGGCGGCGATGGCCCGCACCTCCAACTGGCGGGCTCGCAGCTGATCGGGAAATCGACCCCGAGCCTGGCGCGCCACCTTGAGCTCCCGAGAATGCTCGCCAAGCATGTGATGGGCATTCGTAAGGTGTAGGTAGTAGGCTGAGCGGATTCGTAGTGTGGTCGAGCCTGGATCCAGCCGACTGAGCACGTTCACCGCTTCGCGCCAGCGCATGCTGATATTGGCGAAGTTCCCGCGAATGTAGGCGGCGACCTCGGAATGCGGAGCGACCTCGGTCAGCGTCACCGAGGCCGTGTGGGCTCCTTCCCAGTCGCGGCGATGCCAGGCCCGGACCCATTCCAGGTAGGCGCGCTCGAACGGTGCGAGTCTCGCCCGTTCGGCAACGGCGGCCGTCACCGCGGAGTCGGCGCGCGCCCACCGCGCGGTGCCGGCATCGACCAGGACCTGCGCGGCGCGGAGCCGCGCCAATACGAACGTCGAATCGAGCGCTGCCGCACGGGCGAAGTGGTCGAAGGCCGAGTCCTGGACTTCGAGATAGTAGCTGAGGTCGCCCTGGTGAAACTCGCGGTATGCATCCCAGCGGGGCGGACGCGACGGCAGCACATGCTGCGCGCCCCAGGTCGGGTCGAGCAGGACAGCAACGCCCCCGACGATTCGCTGCGCTAGGGGCTCGATTGCGTCGCGTGGCCGCGTCAGGGAAGCCGCGACGGGGCCAATGGTGTAGATAGTCTTCCCGGAGCCGGCGTCGCTGATCGTTGCCGAGAGCAGGAGGGAGTCCGCCTGGCGATAGAGTGTCCCAGCGACCAACGTACCCACCGTGCCGCGATTTTCCGCGCCCTCGACGACCTCGACCCCCTCAATCTCCGCCAGTCCGCTGCTGACGGCCGCGGTAGCGTTGGCGATGACTGGGTCGAAGGCCGCCTCGCCAGTCTTGTTCTCGAACACCGGAGCGAGCACGCGGTGGCGGTCGAGCGGCACACGACGCCCGAAGCTCCAGTAGCCGGCGCCCAATGCCACGGCCAGTCCCGCCAGAGCCGCTGCCGCCAAAAGCCACTGCCGGCTTCGTGGCGACGTGACCGCTGCGGGCACCGCTGTCGTCGGTGCTAGACCCCCACTCGGCGTCGCAATCAGCTCGAGCTGCTCGTGCACCTCGGTGGCGCTCTGTGGTCGGTCCGCCGGCTTCTTCTCCAGACAGCGGGTGACGAGCGCGGCAAGCGCCGGAGGGCACGCCGATCGCCGCATCGCGACCGGCTCAGGCCGCTGGGTCACGTGGGCCGCGAGCACCTGCTGCGCCGACATGCCTGCGAACGGTGGCCGTCCGGTGAGCACCTCGTATGCCAGGCAGCCGAACGCGTAAATGTCTGCCCGGTGGTCCACGTGGGGCTCCGCGGCCGCCTGTTCCGGCGCCATATAGGCCGGAGTGCCCAGCGCAACGCCGAGCGACGTGAGCGAGGATTCGCCGGTGGAGCTCTCGAGCGCGCGGGCCACGCCGAAGTCCGTGACCTGCGCGTGCTGCCTGGAGAGGAGCACGTTGTCGGGCTTGATGTCCCGGTGTATTACACCGCGGCTGTGGGCATAAGCCAGCCCATCGGCGACGTCCCGGAGGATCCTCACGGCCACATTGACGGGCAGCTCCCCGTCGCGCGCCACGCGGGCCCGGAGCGACTCACCCTCGATGAACGGCATCGTGAAATACAGCAGATCGGTCCCCGATCCAGCCGCGTGGAGCGGGACGATATGTGGATGCTGGAGCGAGGCGGCGAGCTGGATCTCGCGGCGGAAGCGCTCGACGTTTACGCCCGCGGCCATCTCCGGGGGCAAGACCTTGATTACGACCTTTCGGTCGAGCGCGACTTCGGTCGCCAGAAAGACGCGGGACATCCCGCCGCCGCCCAGCTCTCGCTCGATGCGGTAGCTGGAGGCCAGCGCGGCCTGAAGGCGGTCCATCATCATCCCGAGCGTCTCGCAGGCTCGGGATGGAGCACTTCGCCCGCGGCCGCGAGCGGCTCGCCGGCCAGCCGGGCAAGCGCTACCCGGGCTTCCTCGAAGACCGGCCTGGCCTCGGGGTCGCAGTCCTTCCACCATCGCACCACGTTGCTAGAGGCCAGCGCGGCCTGGAGCCGCTCTCGCACGCCGCCGGTTTCGCTCACGCACCCTCCGCTGACAATCGCGCAAGAGCCATGCGGGCTTCGTCTACGTAAGGCCGCAGCTCGGCATCGGCGTTGCGCCAGACATCGACCACGAACCGGTAATCCTCGACCGCGCGAGCGCGTTGACCCAATCGCTCGGCGGCGCGTGCGGTCTCCAGCCGGGCGAGAACCATGGACGGGCTCGCCCACGATATGGGAATCGAACGATCCAGTAGGTACAAGACATCTGCGTCACGGCCTCGCAGGGCCAGCAGCTTCGCCTCGGTTAACCGGTCCAGTACGCCCCAGTTCACATCGTGGGGAAGCTCGGAGAGCTGCCGCAGCGCCGCGGCGCTGTCGCCACGAATGAGCATGACGTACGCTCGGGCCACACGCGCGTCGTACGCGGCTCGTTCGCCCATGATCGTCACAGCGGAGTCGCGAGAAGCGGAATCGGCTCGAGCCGCGAAGCGCAGCAGAGAGGCAGAGTCTCTCCGTGCGAGCCACCAGGGCGGCGCAAAGCCAAGTGCCCCCGGGCCACCCCCTTCGGAGATGTGCCTGGCTGGCGGTAGGGCGCCTGCTGGAGTCGCTCCGCCAGGAGGGAGTCCGCAGTGTCCGCAGGAATCGCTCCCAGTAAGGCAAGCTCGGTCGTGAGATCCGACACGTCCGGATAGTCCCGTGCGGCAGACAACACGCCGGCCGCCTGCCGCACGTCGGCCTCGATATGCGAGGCTCAGGGCGTAGTAGGCCTGCCAGAGCAAGCCATGTTCACGAGTCGGTGCCGTCCGGGAGGCCACCTCGCGTCGTCACTGCACGCCCGGCTCGGTGGAGTCCGGCATCATGTAGCCCGTGCCGGCCGCAGCCAGCAGGAGTTTGAGAGATGCCGCGCGCAGCAGCGGAGTCCGAACGGACCCTGTCCGGCTCACGCAGGGCCTGAAGCAGCCTCACCTCGGAGGTGAGCCTCGCCGTCCAGAACTTGCGAGATAGGCGCGAAGGTGACGATCCCAGCCTTCCTCGGGCATCACCCACCCGTTGAGATGCATCGTGTGCAGGTATGCGGGACTGAACGCGGAGTCGAGCGCTATGGCTCGATCGAATGCCTCCAGGGCCTCACGAGGACGGACCCGCCCCATCCAGCCGTGGTGGAAACCTGCCTCGCCGCCGATACCAGCCTTCCGGGTCGTCAGGGTAGCGTGCAGTCAGCTCGGTGACGGTCTCGAAGGCCCGACTGGCCAGCCGTCGCCGAACCGGCGGGGGCAGGGTCTGGGCATCGAAGAGGGCCGTGAAGTTGGAGTCAACGATGATCGAAAGGCTGTCCCTGGGCCCGAGCCCCCGGTTGAGCGACGCGGCACGGTAGATGAGCGGTGGTAGACCGGCTGCCGTATTCGATCCCCACCAGGCCGCGTTCGCGGCCCGGACATCGCGGGAACGAAGGTCGAATCGATGGTCAGCGCGCGGGTAACGCGGCATACGCCGAATCCCAGGCCCCGCGTCGATAGTAGCTGCTCGCCGGTCAGGAACGCTTTGAGCGCAGGGAGCGTGCTCGAGCCGAAGCGAGCCCGAACGAGTCGCGCCGATCGGCCGGCACCGCTCCCAACTCTCGCAACAGCGCCACGGTGAGCGAGTCCGACAGCGCGGCCATGTGACCTCGTCGCCCTTGATCTGCACTTCTCCGATCGGCGCGCCTCGCCTCACGTCCAGGATCGAGGCCGAGATCCGGACCGAGTCGGGACCGGTGCTGACCAGCGTGCCATACACCGCGAGCCCGGCTCCGGTGAGCCTGCCCGAGCTCCGTCGCCGATGCCGGATCCGAGCGTCCGCTCCAGCGGCGGATCACTACCGTGGGCGATACGGTCCGCAGCTGGCCGGCACCATCGAGTCCGCGGCTGAGCAGATCCACGAACCCCTCGCGCCAGAGGTCCAGGCCCGGCCCGAGCGCGTCGAACGGCGCGATCGCGACGAGGTTGGCGTCCAGCGCAGGCGCTGCCGGGGCCTCGCGCCTCCACATCGTCGCTGTGCCGCCCCGCCAATAGCGAGCGCCGCGAGCCCGCCCAGAAGCGAGGCGTCGCCGGCAGCTCTAACCTGGCCGCTCGGCCGCTGCGCACCACCCTGTTCGGTTCGGTCCCACCGCTCGGCGTCGCTATCGCCTCCAGCGCCTGGAGCATCTCGCCCGCCGCCTGCGGCCGGTCGGCCGGCCGCTTCTCCAGGCACCGCATCACCAGCGCCGCGAGCGCGGGGGCAGCTGCGGGCCGCCGGCGCTCACCGCTTCCGGCGTCTCGGTCGTGTGCGCAGCGAGCAGCGCCGCGCGGCGATCGTCCCGACGAACGGCGCCTGGCCGGTCAGCACCTCGTACGCCAGGCACCCGAAGGCGTACATGTCGGCCCGATGGTCGACGTGCGGATCGGCCGCCGCCTGCTCCGGCGCCATGTACGCCGGCGTCCCCAGCGCGACGCCCAGTGAGGTGAGCCCGCGTGCCGCCGCCGGTGGCGCGAGGCGCGAGAGCGCCTTGGCCACGCCGAAGTCGGTCACCAGCGCGTCGCCGCCGCGAGAGCAGCACGTTGTCGGGCTTGATGTCGCGGTGCACCACGCCATGCTCGTGGGCGTACGCCAGCGCGTCGGCGACGTCGCGCAGCACCCGCACCGCCTCGCGCATCGGCAGCTCGCCGCTCGCGGGCGAGCCGCGCCCGAAGCGACTCGCCCTCGATGAACGGCATGGTGTAGTAGGGCAGCCCGCCCGCGTCGCCGGCCGAGAGGAGCGGCACGATGTGCGGGATGCTGCAGCCGGGCGGCGAGCCGGATCTCCTGGCGGAAGCGCTCGGCGCTGACCGCCTGGGCCAGCTCGGGCGGCAGCACCTTGACGACGACCGGCCGGTCGAGCGCGCGCTCGGTCGCGACGAAGACGCGCGACATCCCGCCGCCGCCGAGCTCGCGCTCGATCCGGTAGCTCGAGACCAGCGCGGCCTGAAGCCGATCCTTCACCACCTAGACCGCGCGTCCACGCGCACCGGTCGGTTCCGGCTCGACGCGTAGGTCGAACCCGACGCCGACAGCGGTGGCGGGGCAAGTCCATTGGGGCCGGCGGTGCCGGCTTGTCGAAGGACGAAGGCTAGAAAATGTGTCAGGTGGGACCTACGACCGCCAGGGCAAGTACCAGGGTCGAGCTGTGGGCGTAGTCCAGCACCTCGCCCTCCAGGGCCACTCGGTACCAGGAGCGGTCCAGGCAGTTGCCATGGCGCGATCCGTTCGGCCGTCTGCCCGTCTCCCAGGCCGAGCGG
>CAWCLG010000004.1:0-23464 GCA_963796335.1 uncultured Gemmatimonadales bacterium | reverse complement strand
CCACTCCCGCATCGATGGCGCCTCGCTCCTCCCACCTCCCCGGCCCTCATGCCGCCGGCCGAACCTCGCCCCCATCCTCCGGGGCACCTCCAGATCCTTCACCATCCTCAGGCTCCTTCTTCCGACGTGATTCACCGACCACATTGCTGATGCTCAGCCACGCCGCCAACACCTCCGGCGTGTCCCGGAACCGCACCCGGTTGAACTTGTCCAGCACTCTGACGGCCTGAAACACTTCGTCCGCCAGCCGCCGGAGCTCGCTCGCTGGCCCGCACGTGGGCGGTCCGGGCCTCGCCGCTGCTGACGATCGCGGCGTCGAACTGATCGAGCGACTGCCGGAGCTCCGTCAGCACGCTCTCCACCAGCCCATGCCGGACCAGCAGTTCCCGGTGGGCCTCGGCCCGGGTCAGGAACCCACGCGCCGTGGTCTGGAACGCCACATGGGTACGGGTGCCCGGCTTGAACACGAACTCGTGCGGGACCTGCGGCGCCTCGCGGCCCGCCGCTCTCGCCACCTGAGCGATATGGGCCAGGTGTGCCTGGCGCATCGTACTCCGCAGCTCCAGCTTGATGGCCGAGCCGGCCCGCACGCCGAGGATTCCGCTCCGCTGGCCGGCCAGTGCCTCCTTGGCCTGCGCCAGCTTTTTGTCCAGATCCGAGAGCACCGCCTGGTAACCCGGGCTCTCGTCGGGATGGCTGCGGCTGAACTCCGCCGCGTTCGCCGCCATCTCCAGTCTCCGTCTACTTCGCGCATCCATACAACCCTCCTGAGAGTCCGCCGGACGGCGGTCGGGCGCGACGTCGGCGTGTGCCACAGTGATGTCGAAGGAGGTCGCCCGCGCCCGGCAATCGGGCGGCCGCCGAGAGAATAGGCGAGAGGTGTGCCACGGCTTGCAGCCATGACGGCGTGATGGTGAAGACGACCGTCGCGCTACGACGAGCGACACGCGCTGTCTGCAGACTGGCAGGCGTTCTTGGCGCAAAAATGTCTGGCTGTGAGGAGCGATCGGCGACGTTGTTCGCCGGTCCGCCGCATTGTCGAACTGACCGGCTTTGTCGGAGCACACGACGGCGTCGCTCGAGGTCGCGCCCGTCACGCAAGTTGATGCGCAAGCGACAGGTGAGGGCGGGACGCTGTCGTAGGAACAGCGTACATCGATCTCATGCGCGACACCGTCGTCGCCGCGCGTCTGCCGGCCTCCTTGCCGCAGCGGCAACTGTCCTCGTACCACCGAACGGCAACCTTTTCCGCCCCGCCCGCCGCGGTTGGCGGAGCGACGTCGGCATTGTGCCGCGGATGCTCATCTGTAGAGTCGTGCCGGCGGAATGTGCGGCTTCGCCCGCCTCATCCGCGCGCCGACCGGCGACGTTGCTGGCGCGATCAGTGGACGCGGCGTGTCGCTCGCTGTCCTGCGGGTGGGACGGCACGCATTGCGACTCCCCCAACATGCCACGCCCTCCACTGGCCGCCCCCCGGCCACCCCAGCACATTCCGGGAGTCTCCCACAACCCTGCCTATCCGGAGAGGCCCATGACCGACTTCCGCCTCGCCTGCCGTACCCTCCTTCGCGCCCCCGCGTACTCCATCGCCGTCGTCCTCACGCTCGCCCTCGGCATCGCCGGCGCCACGGCGGCAGGCAGCCTCCTGGACCGGGTGATCCTCCGCCCGCTGGCCTGGGCCCCGGCCGACCGCGCGATGCTGCTGGCCGAGCGCGATTCCACCGGCGCCATCCGGCTCCCGTCCTACCCGACCTTTCAGGACTGGCGATCCGGCACCGACGCCTTCGAAGCGATCGCCTTTGCCCGAGGGCTCGGCAGTGTGCTCAAGTCGGACGGAACGGCCGAACGGCTGGTGGGCGCGTTCGTCACCGACGAGTTCTTCCGGGTGCTCCCTTCGCCTCCGGCGATCGGCCGCCGCATCGAGCCGGCCGACTACCGGCCCGGCGCGGAGCCGGTGGTGGTCCTCGCCTGGCATCTGTGGCAGCGGCGGTTCGCCGCGGATCGGTCGAAGCTGGGGAGCACGGTCACCCTCGGCGATCGCTCCTACACGCTGATCGGGGTCATGCCGCCCGGCTACCTCTATCCCCCCTGGGCGGACTTCTGGGCCCCGATCGCCACCATCCTTCCCACCGACGCGGCGCTGAGCCAGCGCGGGCTGCACGTGGATAGCCGCGTCGTCGGCCGGCTCCGCGCCGGCGTGGACTCGGCCGCGGGGGAGCGCGCGCTCTCCGTGGTGGCGGCTCGCCTCGCCGACGCCTATCCCGCCGAGAACCGGGGATGGGGAAGGGCGGCGGTGATCCCGGTCAGCGCCGAGGTGCTGGGGGACACCGGATCCCAGCTCCGCCTGCTCGCCGCCGCCGCGGCGCTGGTGCTGCTGGTCGGTTGCGTCAACGTCGCCGGTCTGACGCTGGCGCGGGCAGGGGCCCGGGGCCGCGAGTTGGCCATTCGCACCGCGCTGGGCGGGGGACGGCCCGCGCTGCTTCGGCTGCTCGCGGCCGAGTCGCTGGTGCTGTGCGCGGTGGCGGGAGTGCTGGGCCTCGGGCTCGCCTGGCTCGCGCTGGGGTGGGTCCGAGTCGCGGCCCGCGACCAGGTGCCCCGCCTGGACGAGGTGGCGATCGTGCCCGGCGTGCTCCTCGCCGCGATGGGAGTCGCGGCGCTGGTGACCGTGGCGCTGGGGTTGCTGCCGGCCCTGCGCGGAGCGGGGTCGCCCGCTGTCACCCTTCGCGAGGGCGCCGGCGCCGGGCGCGGCCCGGCTCGCAGGCGGTTCCGGGCGGCGCTCGTCGTCGGACAGATGGCGCTCGCCCTCGTGTTGCTCACCGGAACCGGCCTGCTCGTCCTCAGCCTCGGCCGCCTCGGACAGGTGCCGGCCGGGTTCGACGTCGATCGCCTGATCGCCGTCCCGATCGACCCGCCCTCGCCCCGCTATGATGCCCCGGATCGGGCGCTGCAGCTCTATCGCGACGTGGCCGCGGCGATCGCGCGCGTGCCCGGCGTCACCTCGGTCGCCCTGACCAACCACGTGCCCCTCAGCTGGGCTTCGATGGATACCGCTCTGGAGGTGGACGGCGCTCCGGTCGGGGAAGGAGCCGACCGGGCGCTCTTCCGCGAGGTGGATACGGCGTACTTCGCCACCGCCGGCATTCCGCTGCTCCGGGGGCGGAACTTCACCGCGGACGACATGGCCAGCCCGGGCTCGTCGGTCATCGTGAACCAGTCACTGGCGGGCCGCTACTGGCCCGGCGCGGATCCGATCGGACGGCGGATCACGGTCTACAAGTCGGCCCAAGGCCGCCCGGACTTCGGGCAACCGATCAGGGCCACCGTGGTCGGCGTGGTGGCCAACGTGCGGCACTTCTCCCTCGAGACCGACTTCCAGCCCGAGGTCTACCTGCCGTACACCGTCACCGTCTGGCCCCGCATGGCCGTCCTGGCTCGTACCGCCGGCGACACGGAGCGTCTGGTGCCGGGCATCGCGCAGGCGGTTCGCGGCGTGGATCCCGATCTTCCGCTCGAGGGCGCCCGGCTCGTCAACCGGGTCTACCAGCTGAGCGCGTCGTTGAGCGAGTCGCTCTCCTACCGGAGATTGGTCACCATCCTGATCGGCGCCTTCGCCGTGCCCGCGGTGTTGCTCGCGGCGCTCGGCATCTACGGTGTCGTGGCGTATCTCGTGACGCAGCGGCAGCGGGAGATCGCGATCCGGATGGCGATCGGCGCCACCCCGCGTACCGTGCTGAGGCTGGTGCTGGCCGAGGGGATGCGGCTGGCGGCGATGGGGGTGGCCCTCGGTGTGGCGGCGGGGCTCCTCGTCACTCGGTGGCTGGAGTCGCAGCTCTACGAGACCAGCGCGACCGACCCAGCCACCTTCATCGCGGCTGCGGCAGGATTGGTCGTGGTCGCGCTAGTTGCCACACTGGTGCCGGCTCGCAAGGCTACGGCGATCGATCCGGCTCGCATGCTTCAGGGGGAGTGAGGAAAAGAATAGCCGCAGATGAACGCAGATGAACACAGAAGGTGATAAACACAGAAATAAATAATTCTGTGGTTATCTGCGTTCATCTGCGTTCATCTGCGGCTATTCAACCCCTACTTCATCCCGAGCGAAGCGAGGGATCTAGCCGGCCAAGATCCCTCGCTTCGCTCGGGATGAAGTATGGGCGCCCTACAGCCCCCGTACATGCGTCTGGCGCAACCCAGACCCCAGTGCTAAGGTGGCAGCATCTCCAACAGGAGCGCTCAGACGGAGACGAGCAGCTTCCCGCGGCGGGCCTTGACCCTGGCCTGCCTCCTCGTTGCGGCATGCAACGACAGCACCGATCCGGACGAGACCACCGGCGCGATCCGGGTGTCGGCCGCGACGACCGGCGCCCTGCTCGATCCCGACGGCTACTGGTTCGCGCCTGGACGGGGCTGCCGGACCCGACGTCGAGCCGACCGGCAGCCTCGTGATTCGCGACGTCGAGCCCGGCGATTACGCCGTGGCCCTCTCCGATGCTCGCGTGCAACTGCGCGCTCGCGGATCAGCGAGCCGGTCCCCGTCACCGTGAGCGTCGGCGACACCGCCGAGGCCTCGTTCGCCGTCACCTGCGAGGAGATCGGCCGCCTGGCCTTCGCCGACGGCGATCCCGGGACATCTACCGGATCGACCTCGATGGCAGCAACCGCACCCCGCTGACCGAGGGGCTCGGCGCCCGGTCGCCGCGCTGGTCCCCGGACGGCTCGAAGATCGCCTATGTCATCGACGCCACCGGCTTCATCGGCGTGATGAACGCCGACGGCACCGGCCAGACGGTGATCGGCGAGGCAAACACCAGTTTCGCCCCATCGTGGTCGCCGGATGGGGGGAGGATCGCCTTCGCGACCATTGGCGAGATCTTCACCATGGATGCCGCTGGCGGCGACGTCCGGCGTCTGACGGACGACGCGGACGCGGATGGGTACCCGGCCTGGTCCCCCGACGGCAATCTGATCGCGTTCGTCAGCAACCGCGGCCCGAGCGAATTGGGCAGCGGCATCTACACCATCAGCCCCGCCAGCGGGCAGATAACGCGGGTGCTCGATGGCGTGGATGACGTGCTCCTCACGCCGGCGTGGTCTCCGGACGGCAACATGCTCGCGTACCGAAGCGAATTCCCGATGCTCAACGACCTGCATATCACGACGCTGGACGGCTCACCTCTCCCCTACTTCGCGCCCTACCTGGTGGAGGACGGCAACAACCCCGCGTGGTCACCGGGGGGCTCCTGGATCGCGTACCGGGAGACCTTTCGCGACGGGATCAGGCTCATTCACCCCGACCGCAGCGATACGCTGTTCTTGACGGTGGGTGACTTTCCCGATTGGGCCCCGGCGGTCCTCGTCCAATCGCCCGAAGCCGGCGTCAGCGGCTGCGAGGCGGCGCCATAACTACGTACTTCATCCCGAGCGAAGCGAGGGACCTGGCCGGCCAAGGTCCCTCGCTCCGCTCGGGATGAGGTATAGGTTCTCCTGATCGGCAGACTGATGAATCTCAAATTCCTGCTCGCGGCCTCCGCGGTCTATCTGGGCCTGATCGGGCTCGGCGTCCTGCTCGTCCCCCAATACTTCGGAGTCGGCGCCGTGCCGCCCGACGCGTCGCCCGAGCTGCTCGCCTTTCTCCGGATCTTCTCCGGCCCCCCGCTCGGCATCGCCGTGCTGAACTGGCTGGCGCGCCATGCCGAGGCCTCCCCGGCGCGTGACGCCATCGTCCTGGCCAACATGGTCGGGTTCGGCATCGTGGCCGCGAACGACGTCTGGGGCGTCTTCAGCGGCGAGGCCCGGGAGGTCGCGAAGCTGTTTCTGGTCGTTCACCTGCTGTTCACGCTCGGGTTCATCAGCTGCGTGGCGGGACACCCGAAGGATGCCGGGGAGGAATCGGTGATGCGGCTGATCGCGCTCGTGGTCGGTATCGTCCTCGCGTTCGCCTTTCTCCTCTGGACGAGGAAACAGCCCGACGGCGGCCGCCGCCTCTACACCATCGGGCTCATCGTCACCGCGCTCATCTATCTCGTCTTCGCCCTGGTCGGTCGCCCGGACGCGCGGTCGCTCGGCCTGGAGGCGCTCGGGGTTCTCCTGTACGGCGGCGCGGCCTGGCTCGGCTACCGCAAATCGGCCGCGCTGCTGGCGCTGGGCTGGGCGCTGCACATTGTCTGGGATGTCGCGCTGCACCTCCACGGCGCCGGGGGCGCATATACGCCGGACTGGTACCCGTGGGGCTGTGTCAGCTTCGACCTGATCGTCGCCGGTGCCGTGCTGACGATGGGCGCAGGCCGGACGTCGCCGCCCTAGCCGAACATGTCCGTCGAGTCCCGGAGTAGTCACGCACCGCCGAGAAACCGCCGCATCCGGCCGATCTCGGCCTCGAGCGCGCGCGCGAACGCCGCAGACGTCGGCGCGGTCCCTGCCACGAAACCCACATCGACCGCCAGCCCCGGCCCGCGCAGCGCCACATTGGCCCATCCGATCACCTGATCCCGCCACAGCAAGGGAAGCGCATAGTAGCCGAGCCGCCGCTTGGGCAGCGGCGTATACGCCTCGAAGCGGTAGGCCCATCCCCAGAGCAGCTCGAAGCGCCGCCGATCCCACACGATCGGGTCGAACGGAGCCAGGAACCGCACGGCGGTGTCGGCCCGGGCCGGCGCCGGGGACTCGTCCGCCGGCCAATACCAGTCCACGCCGTCGATCCGCGTATGCGAGAGCCGCCGCCGGGTGCGCAGGAGCGTGCTCTTCAGCTCCCGGCGCCACTGCGGAACCGCGTATCGCAGCCGGCCGATCAGCCCCGAGAGACTCAGGGACGGCAACGGCGCGTACTGGCGCACGATCACGTCCACCAGGCGGTCGAGCCGGTCGCGCCGCGTGACGCTGTCGAGTGGCTCGGCCGGATGCTCGTGCACCGCATAGACCCGGACGCCCCGCTCGCGGCGCACCACCCGGAGCAGCCCTCGGTAGTGCATCGAGTCGAGGAGATGGGTCGTGGCGTTGGACGAGCCGCCCCAGTAATTGATCACCGACCCGTGCGCGAAGTGGGCGTGCACCTCACGCGGATGCACCGCGCCCCGATCGCGCACGAAGGCCAGCAGCTCGTGGGCTTGCGCCTTACGCTTCGGCGACCAGCGCTGAAGCGTGCCGCGCGGGTGCATCAACGCCTGGACCTCCGCCGTGACGAACCCGTAGTTCACGAAGAAGTCTTCGGCGATGCCGAGCTCGGAATAGTGGCGCTCCAGATCGCCGGCCCGGTAGTCCCGCACCCGATGCCGCAGGATCAGGTCTTGGGCCCGCGCGGGCGCTCGGATCGGATCCGCTTGAAGGAAGCCGAACCGGCGCAGTGCGCGCTTCAGCGTCGTTGGAGGAAACAGGCTGCGGGCAACGGCGTACCGGCGTAGCTGGGCGAGGGTCATCTGCGTTTTCTGCGTTCATCTGCGGCTAAAAAAAGCTCCGGCCCCTTCGCTACGCTCAGGGTGACAGCATTCTACGACCCGAGACACGTCAACTTAGGATTCATCTCCAATACCGTCGACGGACGTGCCACATCCAGATACTGCACCAACGGCGGCATCGTCGGCGCCAGCGTCACCGACACTATCAGGAGCGTTCCGGAGCACCCCATCGTCCACTTCCCGCGCAGCGCGTTCTCTACGACCAAAAACCCGCCCTTCCCCGCGTCGCACGGCCCCACCCGCTTCACCAGCTCCGTCACGTCTGCCCGCCGCCGGTCCAGACTCCGGTCCAGGAACAGGTTCTCCGCGGCAATCGACCGGGCCAGGTCGTCGTCCCAGTTCAAGATCAACCGCGTCACCCGCTCCCGCGCCTCCACCAACGCCTGCGACGGCAACGCCTGGCGGGTCATCAGCCCCCCGCGCTGCTTCAGCACCGCCAGCGCCGCCGCCACCGGCGGGCCCCACCCCGTGTACGTCCGGTTGCCGAACGCGATGATCCCGATGCCGTACGCCGGCAGCCACTGCATCCGGGACCCGAAGCCCGGCAGCCCGCCGCTGTGCGATACCACGTGGCCGAAGTCGCAGTCGGCCCCCACCCGGAGCCCGAAGCCGTAGCCGCCAGTATTGACCCGCACGCCGCTGGAATCCCGCTCCACGGTCGGCGGGGATTGCCGCCAGACCTGCTGCATCTCACGCAGCGACGCCCGGCGCACCGGCCCGGTCTCCGGCCCATCCCGCGGCGGCCACGCGCCGAGGTAGGCCGCGACGTAGCGGCCCAGGTCGCTCAGCGACGTGAGCATGCCGCCCATGGCGCCGAACGAGCCGTCGGGGAGCTGGGGCTCTTCCTTCCACTGCTCGTCTTCCCACCGGTACCCGTGCGCCAGGCGCCCGGCCGGCACCGAGGCCGGCGACAGGGTCGTCGAGCGCATGTCGAGCGGCCGCAGGATGTGCGTGGCGATGTACTCGTTGTACGGCTTGCCCGAGGCGCGGGTGACGATCGCGTCCCAGGATGGCGAACCCGTAGTTCGAATACTCGTACGCCACGCCGGGCGGGTTGGAGAAGGGGATGCCCTTCTTCAGCATGGCGCTCAGCTCGGCGTCGGTGCGCGCGAGCTGCTGGTCGCCCCAGGGGTTGTCCTCCGGAAAGCCGGCGCTGTGCGACAGCAGATGGCGGATGGTGATCTTCGGCGAGTCGGTGGTCGGATACTTGAGCTTCTTCAGCTCGGGGACGTACCGCTCGGCGGGATCGTCCAGCGACAGCTTGCCCTCGTCGCGCAGCCGCATGATGGCCATCGCCGTGAAGCTCTTGGTCATCGAAGCGATGCGAAAGACGGAGTTGGTGTCCACCGGCGCCTTCGCCCCGACGTCGCGCAGGCCGGTGACGCCGACATGCTCCACCCTGTCGCCCACCACGATCGCCCAGGCGGCGCCGGGGACGTGCTCGCGCTCGGTGAACGCAAGCATGATGCTGTCGACAGCGGGGAAGGCGGCGCGGAGCTTCTGGCTGGGTTGCTGGGCGGCCAGGGCCGCCGGCAGGGCGGGTACCACTAGCAGAAGGTGTTGTAGGCGCATCGCCAAGTATATTCCGGCTGCAGAGAAATTGAAGCCGCAGATGAACGCAGATAAACACAGAGAAAGAATTCCGTGTTTATCACCTTCTGTGTTCATCTGCGTTCATCTGCGGCTAACTTGCCGGTCATGGACAACATTCCCGAAGTGTGGCTGCGCGGCCCGATGCCCGGCATCCAGCCGTATCTTCAGCCTGCCGCGCACACCCTGCAACAGGTCCGTGAAGACATAGTAGCCGCCATTCGGGACCTCACCACGGACCAGCTGTGGCAGCGCCCCGGTGGCGCCGCGGCCATCGGGTTTCATCTCCACCACCTGCCGGGCAGTCTCGAGCGCCTCCTGACCTACTCGAGGGGCGAAAGTCTCTCACCCGAACAGATGGCGCGACTGGCGTCGGAGCGGACCGTGCACGAGGATCGCCCCGGCCTCGATGCCCTGGTCACCCGGCTGACCGGCGAAATCGAGCGCGCGCTCGACTACCTGCGAACGCTTCCTCTGGAAGCGTTGCTGGAGCATCGGGACGTGGGCCGGAAGAAACTGCCATCGACCACGATGGGCCTCATCTTTCACGCAGCGGAACACTCGTCGCGCCACGCCGGCCAGATCGTCACCCTCGCAAGGGTCGTTCGAGGCTCATGAGTCTTTGAACGCGCTCTCCCCTTGGATGTGAGCCTCGACGAACCAGAGCCACTTGTCCGTCCCTCGAGAGATCTCGGTCAGGATGTCGGCGCTGTCCGCGTCCTCCAGTTCGTTCATCTCTTCGATGCCGATCCGCGCCGTCCGGCCGAACTGGGCCAGGGCATCCGACAGCGCCCCGACGTGCTCCGCTCCGGAAGAGATGCTGACGGGGTAGTCCGCCAAGCCGCTCCGGCTCGCGACGATCCGAGCCGTCCCTTCGGCCACGCCGCCGAGCTGCACGACGCGCTCGGCCAGCAGATCCACGTAATCCTCGACCTCCTCGTTGATCTCGTCGAAGAGCTTGTGCAAGGCGATGAAGCTGGGTCCCTTCACGTTCCAATGGGCCTGCTTGCATTGGGTCTGCAGGTCGATGCAATCGGCCAGGCGCTGGTTGAGGAGCCCGATCGCATTGATCCGGCTCGACTCGGGGAGATCGTTCTTGGTGGGATAGAGCTGGGTCTCGGCGGAGCCGTGGTGGCTCGAGCTCCTAGCGGGCGAGACGCTCCGCGGACGTGGCGGAGCAGCGGTGCGGGCCATGATCGTTTCCTTTCGTTGAAAGTGGGCTTTCAGGTGCCCAGACGTGCTAACTCGCTGCCGCAGCCGCGAACGGGTTCTCGTCCGCCGTCGGGCCGTACACCGAGGCGAGCGGCACGTCGAGCAGCCGGAGATACACCTGCATCTCGCCGCGGTGATGATACCAATGATTGAGCATGATGGTCCTGACCACGCCGATTCTTGGCAGCGAGAAGACCGCCTTGCCGCCGGCGGTCATGGTCCAGCTCTCGGTGGCTCGGGCGGTCGTCGAGCCCGCGGAGGAATTTCAGCGCGGTGGCCACCGACTCCGGCAGCGCTTCGAGGACCTCACGCTTGCTCTTCGGCTCGGGGCGGTCGAACTGTGGCCGTTCCATGCTGTCTTCCGCGGCGACCTGGGCCACCCCGCCGGGAATGGTGGCGAGGTGCAGCGCGAGCTGTCCCAGCGACATGGATCTGGGATGCGGGCGCCAGCTCAGCTTGTCCTCCGGGATCCGCTCCAGCACCCGCCGCGTGGTCTCGGCCTCCTGCTCCAGCTCCGCAATAAGGGGGTCTACCAGACGCATCGTCGTCTCCTTGTTGTGATCGCAGGTTAGCGGACCGGAGGGCCACCTTCCACCCCCCATTCCCTCGGCCCGGCGCGCCGGTATCTTGGAGCGGACGCCACCCGCGAGATCGCCATGACCATTCCCTTCGCTCAAATGAGCTTTCCGGAGATGTACGAGCAGGCCCTCGTCGGGCCGCTGTTCCGCCCCTGGGCCGAGGACGTGCTCGAGGAGGTCGGCTTGTCGCCGGGCGAGCGGCTGCTCGACGTGGCCTGCGGCACCGGCATCGTCGCGCGTCTCGCGAAGGCGCGCCTTGGCACGGGTGGCGGCGTCGTCGGCGTGGACCTGAGCCCGGCCATGCTCGCGGTGGCGCGGCGGGAGGAGCCCGGCATCGACTGGCGCGAGGGCGACGCCGGCGCCCTGCCGCTGCGCGACGGTGAGCGGTTTGACGTGGTGGTCTGCCAGCAGGGCATGCAGTTCTTCCCCGACCGGCCCGCGGCAGCGAGCCAGATGCGCCGGGCGCTGGCCGACGGCGGCCGGCTGGCGGTGAGCACCTGGCGCCCCGACGCGGAGGTGCCCGTGTGTGAGGCGCTTCGTCACGTCGCGGAGCGCCAGCTCGGACCGATCGCCGACCGCCGCCACGGCTTCGGGGAGTCAGGCCCGCTCGTCGCCCTCCTCCGCGACGCCGGCTTTCACGACATCCGCACGAAGACGGTGTCCCGGACCATCCGCTTCGAGGACGGGTCGGTGTTCATCCGGCTGAACGCCATGGCCCTGGTGGGGATGAGCGGAAGGTCGAAGGAGATGGCCGACCACGAGCGGGAGGGCGCCGTGATGGCGATCGTGCGCGACAGCGGCGGGGTGCTGGAAGCGAATACCCGAGAGGCCGGGTTCGCCTTCCAGCTCAGCACCAACCTGGCCACGGCTCGGGTCGGCCCCGTCTCCCAGGGTGGCAATGACAAATAGGCCGCGGATGAACGCAGAGGGGCATACTCCGCGTTTCTCTGCGTTTATCTGCGGCTTTCTTTTCGACGACCGGTCTGGCACATGCGTTCAGTCTCCTGCGCCCAGGTCGGCGACCACCGCGATAGTGAGCGATTCGTCGTAGCCCATGCTCCGGTCCCTGAACCCCGTGCCTCTGGGGGTCGAGCACATGAGATTGCCGGTCGGCTCGCCGTCGAGCAGATGATGGTACACCGTGATGTCGCCGGACTCGGGATCCAACCGGACGGTGAACTCCCAGCGCTCCTGGCGGCGCGCCCCGCCTTTCAGTTCTTCGGCAGCGTGTAAGTGATCACTCGAGTCTGGGAGAATTGTCCCCGGTAGTAGTTGGGCCGTTCCTCCCCCATCGGCGCGGGCGCCACCTCGAACCGCGTCTCGCTGGCTTCCTTGGAAGAAAGGCCCCGCGGGACGGTGAGCACATGGGTGTGATGGACCTTCAGCTTGAGCTTGGGCATCACGCAGCCGCATTCCTTCGAGGCTGCATAGCCCTCCTTGCCTAGAATCTTGACCCACTGCTTCGCCTGCTCGGTGAGCTGTGCCTGGCTTCCCGGCGGCGCTTCCGCCTTCAGCTTCAGCCGGGCCAGCTCCTCGGCGCCGAGCGCGCGGTCGCCCTGGTACGCCGCCTCCAGGAACTGGATCGACTTGTGGTCGTCCCGGATGTGCGACACGAAGAGACTGTCGGCCGGCTCCATCCACTTCATCTGCAGGCAGAGCTTCTCGTCGCAGGGTGAGGTCCTGCTCGTCCAGTCCGCTCGCCCCCGGGTGCCGATCCGAGAAGATATCCAGACCACCATGGCAGTTGAGGCAGCGGGGATGGCGGAAGACCGGCATCATCTGCCGAAGGCCTTGATCGCCTTCACCTGCTTGCCGACGGGGAGGGGGCAGGACGGGGCAGGGGCGGCGAGCTGCCGGCTAGGGGTCGGGCCGTCGAGCCAGGCGAAGCCGACCGCGCTGAGTGCGAGGGAGGAGAGGAGCACGCTGCCGGGACTGATGCTCATGGGTCCAGCCTCAAGGTACTCCTCGGTGTCTTTGATCGACAGAGGAACGTCACCAGAGGGATCGTCCGGTTCTCTCTACGGCAGCGTGGCCGCGCTGCGCCGGGTCGATCCCCCGCCGTCGGTTTGAAAATCTCGAAAATTGGAGGGAGCTATGCCTAGGATTCGGGCAGTAGCTGGTTGGCTTCTCGCGGCCGCGGGCCTCGGCTGCGGCCGGGACGACCCCACCGTGATGGAACCTTCTCACCAGGTCAGCAGCCTGGCGGTCTCCGGCAGAGTCCTGGGTCCGGACGGCAGGAACATCTGCCGGACCATTGGGGAAGGCACCGTGCTGCTGCGACTGCTCAATCCGGAGTTTGGAACCGGCTCGGATGTCCCGTTCCTTGCTCAACAGGACCTCACCTGCCCGGACAACGCCTATTCCATAGAGGCCGATCCCGGCACGGCATTCCTGCGCGTGGAGTTGCTGAACGACAACATCGGTGCCTTGCCGCGGAGAACCCTGGATCGGTTTGCGGCCTCCCCGACGCACCCTGTGCGGATCGAGGAGGGAACTCCGTTGGGTGGGGGGGCCAAGCTGGATGGGCAGCCCTTCGAAGGCATCAACCTGAGTTTGGCGTACGAGTTCAATCCCAATTACGGGGCGGCTTCCGGCGCAAGTGGGCCGGACGGCCGCTGGGCAGAGTTCGACCGCTCGTCGATGTTTCTTCAGAGTGGCACGCGTTACGTCGCGCAGGGCGGTTGTTCCGGGATCCTCGGCACCCGGGTGCTCAGGGACATCGCCGACGCCGGATTCCTGTTTCCGACCGGCCGCTCGGCCCTGTTCTGCGACCTGGAGACCGGTGCCTCCGCCCAGTTCACCCATGACTTCAACCGGCTGGCGGTGACGCCTCTTCCCGGGGACATCGGCGGATCGCCGTTCTCCGTGTTGAGCGAGCAGTACGGGGTCGGGTATGGAGTGCAGTTCCCGATCGTACCCGGCGCCCCGGTTCACGGAGGCAGCCAGCTCTCGCACATCTTCAACGGCGGGCTCATCGTCGGCGTTGCCCCGGACCGGATCCTGACCGGGTTCCCCGCGGCGGGCATGCTGGCGTGCGATCCGGAATGCCACGACCTGGGGCTGAACGGAACTGTCGAGTTCGATGAGTCCTCCAATGGGCGCAAGACGGTGACCTGGCGTTACTCGGACGCGACGTCAGCCGAAAAGGTCGGGCTTCGAGTGATCCAGCGTTCGATCGACGGCGAACGCGGACACGCGTATGTCCTCTTCCGCTTCGTGTTCCGGAATACGAGCCAGTCCGCTCTCACGTTCTACGCCGGTTTTGCCGGGGATTGGGACGTGGATCTGGAGCCGCTGGACGACCAGGGCTTCACCGCCTTGAACCGAAGGCTGATGTTCCAGGCGAGTACCGACATCACCGAGGGCCTGAGTCACATCGGCACCATGTTGCTGGGCGATGTGCCGGTAGCCGGGACCTACTTCATCCTGCCGGAGGAATTGCCGTCCGAGGCGGATCAGTTGCGGGCGCTGCGAGGTGAGCTTCGCCGGAATACCGCCGGTCCCACCGATCTGCGAAACATCCATTCGGTGGGCCCCATCACTCTCGAGCCCCAGCAGACGCAGGATATCTGGCTGGCGGTCGTGGCCGGCGAGAACAGGGATGGGCTCATACGCAATGCCAGGGCGGCGGAGGCAGATGTGGCGAACAGGCTGACCGAGCCCGTTGCTGAGCAGGCGGCGAATGCGTTCCAGGCGCCTCGGGCCGTAAGAGCTGCAAGCCCCAAAGCGGTTTCGAAGGTTCGGCTCCTTAGTAAGTGAAGCCGCAGAAGTAACTGAATAGCCGCAGATGAACGCAGATGAACGCAGAGAAAAACGCAGATGAAACTTGTGTGGTGCACCCCAACAGCATTGTCTGCGTTCATCTGCAGTATCTGCGTTTATCTGCGTTCATCTGCGGCTATTCAGTTGCGGCTCTCACCTACGAGACGAAGGGAATCCAGGAGAACCCTCGCCGCTTGGGTCCACTGATTGTGTGTCCCATAGCCGGTCCCAAGCGCGGTGACGGCTCGCGCCGCCGGCGCATGGGTGCCTAGCGCCCGCGCTTGCAACAGCTCCGCCCGTCCGGCGAGCGCGCTCCGCTCCAGCGCTAGCGAATCGATCGCCGCCGCGTCGCGCGCGAGCCGCGCCAGCGAATCCGCGCCCGCCGCATCGCCACGTGCCAGACGCCACTCTCCGGCAACGACCAGCGGCAGTGCGAACAGCGTCAGCCCCGGCTGGCCGTCGCTCAGCAGCTTCGCCATCTCCCGTTCCAGCAACGCCGCCGCCCCTGCGGCATCCCCCTCCGCCGCCCGCAGCCGCGCCCGCAGCATCGCCGCCGTCGCCCGCTGCCCTCGTCGTTCGTCCGGCACCCGGCTCACCGCCGCCCGCGCCTCCGCCAGTCGCGACTGCTCCAGCCGCAGCTCGGCCACCGTCGCGTCGGTATAGGGCGAGAACGTGTTCGCCCCCTGCGTCGTATCCCGCACCGCCCGCCCGATCCACAGGTCCGCCGAGTCGAGTTCGCCGAGCCGCAGCTTGGTCCGGCCGTAGTGAAACGCCAGCGGGGTAGGGACCCGCCCCGCGCCGTGCACCGCCTCCCGCGTGCGGATGAACTCGCGCAGCGTCGAGTCGAGCGACGCCAGCTCCCCCAGGTCCCACAGCGACAAGGCGAGAAAGCCGACCACGTTGGGAAACGTCTCGGTCTCGCCGTAGCCTGACGCCTCGAGCTCCGCGAGGATCTGCCGGAAGTACGGCACCGCCTCGCGGGTCCGCCCGCTGAGCCGGAGCACCTCCGCCAGGGAGTTGGTGAAGCCGAGCCGCTGCCCGTCGCCTCGGGCGCTACTGGCCAGGTCCACGGCCCGCTTGAGCAAGACGACCGCCGAATCCGGGTTGCCCGTCGCCTGCAGCAGCTTCCCCTCCGCCTCCAGGCAGACCGCTTCCACGCTCGGATCCCGCCGCGCCCGCCCGGCGAGGGCGGCCTTGGCCTCGTCTACGTCGGCACGGGCCGAATCCAGTTTGTCCTCCAGCCAGAAGCCGATCGCCCGCCGGCAGTCGGCCAGCGCGAGCTGGTCGTACTCCTTCGCCTCGATCGCGATGGCCCGCGCCCGTCCCAGCATCTCGCGTTCGGCCTGCGGTTCGCCGGCCTCGTAATGCCGCGAGGCGAGGTCGGACAGCAGGTCGGCCGCGAGCCACGGCTCGGCCCTGTAGCGCGACAGGACCACGCGCTCGGCAAGGCCGATCCGGCCCGCCGCCGAGAGCGGCCGCCCATCCGGATCGCGGCTGTCGCCGGCGAACACGCCCTGGAGGTCGGTCATGGCCGTGGCCCGCCGCGCCTCGCGAATCGCCTCCTGCCGCTGGATCCGAGCTTCCCGAAGCTGCACCAGCGAGATCACCGTCGCCCCGACTAGCGCGATCACCGTCGCCGCCGTGAGCGCGACCGTCGTCCGGTTCCGGCTCACGAACTTGCCCAGCCGGTACCGCGCGCTGTCCGGCCGCGCGAGGATGGGGAGTCCCTGCCGGAAGCGCCGGAGGTCCTCCGCCAGGTCCGCCGGCGACCGGTACCGCCGGTCCTGCTCTTTCTGCAGCGCCGTCAGCACGATCAGGTCGAGGTCGCCCCGGAGCCGCCGGGCCAGCGGAACCGGCGCCCGGCTCGACGGCCTTGGCGGCGCCTCCACGCAGACCACCCGCTCCACCTCGGCCGGCGACCGTCCCTTGAGGTCGTAGGGCCGGCTGCCGGTGAGGATCTGGTAGAGCAGCACGCCGAGCGCATAGACGTCGGTGGCGCTGCTGATCGGGGTCCCGCGGATCTGCTCGGGCGCGGCGAACTCCGGGGTCATGACCAGGAACCCCGTCCGCGTGAGGTCCTCCCCCTCCGGCCCGCCGATCAGCTTGGCGATGCCGAAGTCGAGCAGCTTCGCCTGGCCTCGGGTGGTGACGAGGATGTTGGAGGGCTTGAGGTCCCGGTGGACCACAAGGTGCTGGTGCGCGTAGGCCACCGCGTCGCACACGCCGGTGAACAGCTCTAGCCGCTGGTCCAGCGTCAGGTCGTGGGTCTCGCAGTAGCGGTCGATCGGCTCGCCCTCGACCAGCTCCATCGCGAAGTAGGGCAGTCCCTGCTCGGTGATCCCGCCATCGACCAGCCGCGCGATCCCCGGGTGCTCCAGTAGGGCCAGGATCCGCCGCTCCTCGACGAAGCGCCGGAGCACGCCGGGCCCGCCCTGGTGGATCACCTTGATCGCGACCCGCTGCTCGAACTGTCCGTCGTCCCGCTCGCCGAGCAGCACTCGTCCCATCCCGCCGCGCCCCAGCTCGCGGACCACGCGGAACGGGCCGATCCGCCCGGGGACCGGCCCGCCGATCGCCGCCGCCCCGTCGAGCAGCGGGGCGGCAAGGCGGGCGGCCGGAGAGTCGAGCACGCTGTCCGAGTGGTGGTAGGCCCGCATCAGCCCCAGCACCTCGGCCCGCAGGCTCTCGTCGCCGCCGCTCTCCCGGTCTATGAACGCCGCCTGCTCCTCGACCGGAAGATCGAGCGCCGCGTCGAAGATCGCGTCCACCCGGCGGAACCGCTCCGTCGGCGACCCGGTCATGCCCCCTCCTCCGCGCCGATCTCGCGGTGCAGCCAGCTCTTCGCCTTGGCCCAGTCGCGCTTCGCGGTGCGGAGCCCGATCCCCAGCGCCTCCGCGGTCTCCTCCTCGGTCATCCCGCCGAAGAAGCGGCACTCCACGACCTGCGCCTGCCGGGCGTCGAGCGCCTTGAGCCGCTCGAGCGCCTCATCCAGCGCGATCAGCAGCTCGGCGCGGTCCTCGGTGCCGAGCTCGACGGCGTCGAGCGACACCCGCCGGAGCTCGCCGCCCCGCTTCACGCTGCGGTGCGCGCGGGCATGGTCCACCAGGATCCGGCGCATGGCGGTCGAGGCGAGGGCGAGGAAGTGGGCCCGGCCGGCCCACTCGATCCGGGAGAAGTCCACCAGGCGCATGTAGGCCTCGTGGACCAGCGCCGTGGGACTCAGCGTGTGGCCGTCCGGCTCCCGCCGCAGCTGCTGCTGGGCGATGCGCCTGAGCTCGTCGTAGATCAGCGGGAACACGTGGGCGAGCGCGGAAGCGTCGCCCGAGCGCGCTCTGACGAGCAGCTCGGTGACCGAGGTGGAAGGCTGATCCGGCATGGGTGGCCCGAAAATACGGCCCGGCCGGTAGGGCGGCAACGAGTCGGCATATAAGGGAAGGCGTGGGGCCGCCCCAAATCGAGCCATGGCTCCCTCGGCTGGTCACCCCGACTTGTTTGACCCCCAAAAAAATGAGCCGCAGATAAACGCAGAATGGGGTGTGTATCTGCGTCTATCTGCGTTCACCTGCGGCTTTCTGTTCTGTGGCTTTTTCTCCCAATGGCTCGATTCGGCCAGGTCTCACGCCTAAGGGGGTAGGAATCACTCAAACCGACCTCAGCCAGGAGACGTCGCCATGCGCACCACCCCATCGATCCGCCTATTGCTCGCCTCGGCCGCCCTGACCCTGGCCGCCTGCGAGGACTCCGACTCGCCCTTCGAGGCGACCCACGCTCCCGAGATCGCTGCGCCCGAGGCAGAGGCCCCTGCCGCGCTGGCGGCCGCCCGCTGGGCCGACGGCTACGCCATCTACGACGACCCGAGCGCCACGACCTACACTCCGCCTTCGGAGTACGCCTACAACAGCGGCGGCGGCAGGATCCTGATTCAGCGCCCCGCGACGGGCCGCTACATCGTCACCTTTAGCGGGCTTTCGGCCAAACTCGGCGCCAAGAGCACCGTGCGCGCGACCGCCGCCAACGGGGCCAACACCTACTGCAAGCCGGTGGCCGGCAGCCTCGCGGCCGACAAGGTCGAAATCCGCTGCACCGATAACAAGAGCGGCGCGCCGGTGAACTCGGAGTTCACCATCCTGGTCCTGAAGAAGACGGCCGCCCGCGCCTTCGCCTACGCCAACAAGCCGACCACCGCGAGTTACGCTCCGGCCGGTTCCGGCTCCTACAACCCGGCGGGGACCATGCGGGTCAACCGCCTGTACACCGGCAGCTACCAGGTGCTGTTCAACGGTCTGGGCGCGAAGCTCGGGGGCAAGGCCGGCCACGTGCAGGTGAGCGCGGTCGGCATCGGCAAGGCCTGGTGCAAGACGGCCGAGGAATGGCAGGGGAATCCGAACCTGAGCATCCTGGTCCAGTGCTACACCGCCGGCGGTGTGCCGGTCGATGCCAAGTTTACCGTGCTCTTCCTGCTGCCGGCTGCGCACCTGGCGTATGCGTACGCCAACCAGCCGACCCTGTCGGCCTACAACATCGATCCGTTCTGGAGCTCCAACCCGTCCGGGGGGGTGACGAGGGTGAACCGGATCAATCGCGGCATCTTCAACGTGACCTGGGAAGGCGTGGACCCCAGCATCATCGACCTGGGGAACGTGCAGGTGACCGCGCTGGGGCTCTATGACAACGCCACCTGCGCGATCTACCAGCTCAACACGGATGGAGCGCGGGTACACTGCTACGCGACCAACGGCACCCCCGTCGATGAGCCGTTCACGATCCTGCTCGGCTCATGAAAAACGCATAGCCGCAGATGAACGCAGATGAACGCAGAGATGCCCTCTGCGTTCATCTGCGTTCATCTGCGGCTATTCAGTTACGAAGCGAACAGGATCGTGAAGAAGGAATCGAACGGGATGCTGGTCCCCGGATTGAAGCAGCGGACCGTCGCCGCGATCGACGACCAACCTTCCACTTTGCACACGATGTTCCCGCCACCGTAGGCCGTCACCTGGACATCGCCGCCGTCCAGCAGCGCCAGGCCGCTCCAGGTGACCGTGTACCGTCCCACGCCCACCCGGCTGATGCTCACGGCGCCGCCGCTGGGGTTGGAGCGGTAGAAGGTGCTGGGCGAGTAGCTGTTGGTCGAGGGCTGATTGGCCCAGACGTACGCCAGGTTCGGGTTGGGCGTGGCGAAGAACACGTTGAACTTCTGGTCCACCAGCTCACCCGTCCGGCGATAGCAGAGCACGTTGACGTGCAGGTCGCTGCCGCTGGGCCCCCAACTGGCGACCTTGCAGTGCTGGGCGCCGGTGCCGAGCCCGCTGACCTGGGCATGGCCCCCGTTGGCGGTCACCCGGGTGGCGAATCCGCTGAATCGCACCGTGTAGTTGCCGATCCCGTTGCGGAAGACCCGGAGTGCGCCCGTCGGATTGTGGGACGCGCTCGCCAGCGGCGCGTAGTTGGTGCCGGTCGGCTTGTTGGCGAAGGCGAACGCCAGGTCACCGAACTTCTTGGTGACGAACACCGTGTAGTAGGCGTCGGTCGGTCGGCCCGAGGCGGCATCGAAGCATTTGATCTTGATCTTGTCGCTCACCAGCTTCTGCGTCGTGGCCTTGCAGTAGGTGTTGTCGCTGTTGTAGCCGGTGACGTGGACCGTGCTCTTGCTGCCGAGCGCTGCCGAGAGCCCGGCGAAGCGGACGGTGTAGAGGCCGTCGCCTTGACGCGTGATCGTGTTGGCTCCGCCGCTCCGGTTATACGAATAGAACGGGCTCGGCGTGTAGGACGCGGTGCTGGGGCTGCTGGCCCAGACGTATCCGTCGGCATAGTGCGCCACCGCGGAGGCCCGGACATCCAGGGCTTCCATCTCGGCATCGGCGCCGGTTTCCGGGAGCAGGCCCTGATCGGGGCCGGTGGGGTCATCCTCACTGCATCCAGCCAGGACCGCCAGCAGCAGCATAGCGGCAAGCGTGCGGGTCCGCGGGCGATAGGTCTCGTTTCGGGCGTACATGACGTCTCCTCCTGCCAAGCAGGAACTGCCAGACCTCGGTTTATAGGGGGGCTTCGGGAGGGGAACTGCCAGGAGCGCAGATTCCCTTGCTTGGACAAACGGAATTGGAGGGGAAAAGACGACATCGGGGGCTGGGACTGTAGCCGCCTCCCCCGGCAGCGACACCGGGCGTAAGTTCCCACAACCCCATGACCGAGGCCCAGGAGCGACTCATTCGCGCGCTGGCCGACCACTACCGCATCGAGCGGGAGCTCGGCGGCGGCGGCATGTCGCGCGTCTGGATCGCTACCGAGACCGCGCTCGACCGCCAGGTCGTCGTCAAGGTGATCGCCGCCGAGCTCACCGAAGGCCTGAGCGCGGAGCGCTTCACCCGCGAGGTGCGGCTCGCGGCCAGGCTGCAGCACGCCAACATCGTCCCGGTCCTGAACGCCGGGACCGCCGACGGCCTCCCCTACTACACGATGCCCTACGTGCGGGGCCAATCGCTCCGCGCGCGGATGGCGGGCGGCGATCCGCTCTCAATCGCCGAGCGGGTGAGCCTGTTGCGGGATGTGGCCCGGGCGCTAGCCTACGCCCACCACGAGGGCATCGTCCATCGCGACATCAAGCCCGACAACGTGCTCCTCTCCCACGGAGCGGCGATGGTCACCGACTTCGGCATCGCCAAGGCGCTCACCGCGTCCCGGGCTTCGGACAGCGTCGCCTCGACCACCCTCACGCAGGCGGGAGGCGCCCTCGGCACGCCTGCGTACATGGCGCCGGAGCAGGCGGTCGGCGAGACGGTGGACCACCGGGCCGATCTCTACGCCTGGGGCATCATGGCGTACGAGCTGCTGTCGGGCGCGCATCCCTTCGCCCGCCATGCCACGCCGCAGCGGCTCATCGCCGCGCACCTGACGGAGGCGCCGGGTGACTTGTCGCTGACCGATCCCGGTCTCCCTCGTCCGCTGGCCGCGCTGGTGATGCAGTGCCTCGAGAAGGAGCCGGCCCGCCGTCCTTCGTCGGCAACGGAGGTTCTCGCCGCGCTCGATGCGTCGGGGACGCCGGCTGGTTCGCCTTCGGCTCCAGCGCCTGCCGCCTCTCGGTCCAAGCTGACCGGCATCCTGGTCGCCGCGGCCCTGGTGGTTGTGGCCATTGCAGCGTGGCTGCTTCGTCCCGGCCGCGGCGCCGCAGCGTCGAGGGAGGAGCAGCCGTCGCTCGCGGTTCTCCCCCTCGCAAACCTGGGCGGCGACCAGGGCGACGACTATTTCGGCATCGGACTGGCCGAGGAGATCACCCGCGCGTTGGCGAAGAATGGGATCCGCGTGATCGGACGGGTCAGCGCCGGAGCGCTGCAGGCCAAAGGGCTCGACGAGCTAGCCGTCGCGCGCGAGCTGCGCGTCGGCTCGCTGCTCACGGGCACGGTCCAGCGTGCGGAGGGCCAGATCCGGATCAGCGTGGCGCTGCTGTCGGCCGGCGACGGGGCGGTGCGGTGGAGCGAAAAGTACGACCGGCCGATGGCGAACGTGTTCGCGGTCCAGGACGAGATTGCGCGCACGGTCGCCGCGACCCTCCTGGGCACCTTCAGAGCCCCCGGCGCGGCGCCGGCGCGGGCGGAAACCGCGGATCCCGAGGCGCACGCGCTGTTCCTGCAGGGATTGGTGCTCTTCAACCGGCGCGGGGCAGGGTCGTTGCAGCAGGCCGTCGCCTTGTTCCAGCGGGCCGCCGCACGGGATCCGAAGTACGCCCGCGCTCAGGCCGGCCTGGCGATGGCTCTGGCCGTGCTCCCCGCGTACGTGCAGGACAGCACGACGCCGCTCGTCACCAGCGCCGTTGCCGCGGCGCAGCGCGCGATCGCCCTCGACTCGACCATCCCCGAGTCGTACGCCGGGCTGGGCTACGCCTACTCCCTGCTGGGCGAGCTGCGGCAAGCGGAGGCGAGCTTCCGACGGGCCGTGGCGCTCGACTCCACCGTGGCCTCGACCTGGGGTTGGTACGGGTTGCTCGCGAATCGGCTGGGGGACTTCCGCGCCGCGCACGAACGGATCGGGCGGGGGCGTGCGCTCGAGCCGGCCTCACTGATCGCGAGAGTCTGGGAGGCGCAGGTCCTCCATCTGGAGCGCCGGTTCGCGGCCGCCGATTCGGTGGCCAGCGCGACGATGGCGCTGGATTCCACGTTCATGCTGGCGTGGACCTGGCGGGCGATGCCCCTGCTGGCGATGGGACGGACCGACGAAGCGGTCAGGCTGCTGGAGCGGCAGGTAGCGTTGCTGCCGGCCGGCCGGCCGGAGGAAGCGCACGGCATGCTGGCCTACGCGTATGCCCGCGCGGGGCGGGCGGCCGATGCGCGGGCGCTGCTGGAGACGATGCGACGGCAGTCGGGCGGCAAGCTTCCGGCGTCCGGGGCCACCGCGGCGGCCCTGGAAGAGCTGGGCGACCACGATGCCGCGGTGGCGCTGCTGGAGGAGGCGATCGTGCAGCACGACGTCTGGCTGGTACAGTTCCCGCGGTCCGAGCGGTACGACAAGCTGCGGCGGGACCCCAGGGCTGCTGAGATGCTGGACCGACTCGGGAAGGTTCACTAGGATGTCGCGTCTCCGCTCCATCGATCTGATCCGCGGCGCCGTCATGGTGCTCATGGCGGTGGACCACGTCCGGGTCTATTCCGGCCTCCCGCCCGGCGGACCCACACCGGGCATCTTCTTCACCCGCTGGATCACCCACTTCTGCGCCCCGGCCTTCATCTTCCTCGCCGGCACCAGCGCGTACCTGTACGGCCGCCGGCATCCGGACGTCTCCCGCGTCCTGCTCCTCCGCGGCCTGTGGCTGGTCCTGCTCGAGCTGACGGTGATCCGGGTCGCGTGGACCTTCAACTTCGACTTCTCCCAGTACCTGCT
>CAWCLG010000003.1:0-225880 GCA_963796335.1 uncultured Gemmatimonadales bacterium | reverse complement strand
GATGCCGAAGCCGGCATCGGGCAGGACGGTCGCGCGGCAGTCGTCCGCACCCAGCGGCTCTCCCTGGAGCCGGCAGGTCAGGGTCCCGCCCGGGACGCTGGAAGACAGCTCGTACAGCCCGGTCGCTTCGAAGTCGTCGCGGCTGAGCCAGGACGACTGCCGCAGCTCCGCCGCGGCCCCGGTGGAAGCGGGCGGAGGGGAGCCCGAGCCCCATCCCGCGCCGTCGAACACCTCGCGCACGCCGGGCGGCAGCGCGCTCAGCCGCACCTGGCCGCGGAGGAGCGTCAGCTCTTCGTGCCAGCGAGTCAGGACCCGTGTGGCCGCCGAGCTGGCGTAGGTGACGCCGGCGCAATCGATGTCGAGGGACCGGACGCCGTCCTGGAGCAGATCTTCCACCGTGTCGGAGAGCAGCTCCGCTCCCTCCCGGTCGAGCCGGCCCTGCAGCTGCAGACGCGCCGAGCCTCCAGCCCGCGCGGCCTCGATCTTCATGGCTTCGGCGGCGGCCCGCCCACCACCGAGTCCGCCTGCTTCAGGACCTCGGGAGACAGCGGAATGCCCAGCTTGGCCGCGTCGGCGGAATTCACCACCGTCTTCGTCGTCTCCAGCCGGTAGAAGGGAATCGATGCGGGGCTCTCGCCCCGCAGGACCCGCGCGATCATCTGGCCGGCCTGCACGCCCCCCTCTTGGAAATCGGGGTAGAACGAGGCGACCGCGCCCTGCAGCACCTCGAACGGCGACGGAGAAAAGACCGGGACCGAGCACTCCCGGGCCACCTTGATGAGACTCGCGAACCCGGCGTGGGCGGCGTTGCCGAAGAGCTCGATCGCGTCAACCTTCTGGCCGCAGAGTTTCCGGGTGGCATCGCCAACTTCGCCCACCCCGCTGACCGGGACCGCGCTCACCCGCAGGCCCGCCTCGCCCGCCGCCTTGGTCAGCCGGTCCTTGAACGTCACCGAGAGCTGCTCCTCGGGGCTGAAGAGGACGCCGACGGTCTTCGCCTTGGGCACCACTTGCTTGATCAGCGCCGCCCGCTTGGCCTGCTCCGGATCGCCGAACCCCGGCGAGTAGACCCCGGTGATGTTGGACCGGTGATTGCTGTCGCTGGTGCCCGCGCCGGCGGCGAAGGGGTCGGACAGCAGGTTGAAGATCACTGGCACTGTCTTGACCCGCTGCACCGCGACCTGAAGCGTGGCGTCCTGTAGCGTGACGATGACTTTCGCCTTGGCGTCGATGGCGGCGTCGATGAGACCGGGGAGCGTCGCCAGGTCCCCCTGGGCGCTCGAGATCCTGAGCTCGTAGTCGCGCCCGGCTTCCATGTCGGCTTCCCGCAACCCGAGGGTGATCGCGTCCTCGCTCCACTCGCGCCCCATCCAGTCGGCGGCCCGGATGATCGCCACGACGGCCGGACCTCCGGTCTCGCCACCGGACGTCTGGTCCGATCCCTTCCCTGCGGCATCCGGCTGTCCGCCGCAGCCGGCGGCGAGAGCCAGCGACACTGCGAATCCGGCGAGCCGGACCCGTCCCCTGGGCAGGCTGATGAGTATCCGGCGGTCCATGAGTCGAGTCTCCAGATCTGAAGTGAGGGCTACGGCGAGGCGCGATGCGGCCGCCCGGGCGCCAGACGGCCTTCGCTGCGGGCGAGGATGTAGCTGTAGATCTGATCGATGCGCTGGACATCCATCAGGTCGTCGAATCCCTTCATTTGCTTGTCCTCCGATCCGTTGCGCACGACCACGCGAAACGAATCGGCCGACACCTCGCCCTCGGGCGAGATCGAGTAGCGCAAGTCCGGCGCATCCGCGGTGCCGACCGCGTCGGGCGCATGGCAGCGCTCACAGTACACCGCGTAATACTTCCACCCCTGGTACTCGGCCTCGGTGACCAGGAGCTTGTCCTGTGCGGCGGCCTGAGAGGCCGGGGCACACGCGAGCGCCGCTGCCGCGAGGACGCGGACACCCAGTGGTTCGCAGCCAAGCTTCCTGTGTGGCCGGTTCATCTAGAGCTGCAGCACCGCGTTGACCCATCGCTCTCGGTCCCGCTCCTCCTGCAGCAGCGCCGACAGGTCCACGACGACGGTGTCGCCGTCCCGCGCCAGGGCATAGCGGTCCAGGCTTCGCGTGGCGCGGCCTGACACGAAGGCGCCGTCCAGTTGGAACGTGCTCTTGTGTTTGGGGCACTGAAACCGCCGCTGCTCCTCCTGCCAACGGAGCGGCGTGCGCTGGTGGGGACACGACAACCCGAACGCATAGATCGAGTTCTGCAACCGGGCCAGCATCACCTCGTGGTCCCGGTCGATCGTGACGCCGTCCTCTGCCGGGATAGGATATACGGCCTGCTCCCCTACCAGACGGAGCGCGGCGAGGCCCGGCACCCCGGCCATGCAGGCCGCCAGCGCCATTGTCTCGCGCAGGAACTCGCGCCGGGACTCGAGTGACTCGTCCGTCATGTCGCCATGAGAACCGTGCCGGCGAGGATGAGGCCGAGCCAGAGCGCCATGCTCGCGGCGGAGATGTAGCGGAGCCGCCCCCACAGGGCCGGCGAGTCGGGAGCGCCCTCCCGCAGGGCGGTCTCGGTGCGGGCGAGCAGGTAGCCGTTGGCCAGCAGCAGCACCAGCAGCGCCATCTTCAGCCAGAACACGCCCGAGCGGGCGAAGGTCTGGACGTCGGCGGCCCACAGCAGGAATCCGCTGCTCAGCGCCAGCACCAGCCCGATCAGCACCGGACGATGGATCGTGTGGATGTGCGCCAGATGCCGGATCTGCCCTGACATCCGCGCGGCGCGGAGTGCGACGAAGGTCTCGCGGTCGGTCGCGATGGCGAACCCGCCGCCGAGGAAGATGCCGGAAAGGTGCAGGAAGGTTACCGCTGTCTGCAGCGTCGGGCTGTCGTTGTACATCGACGCCCAAGGTTGTGCGAGATCCGCCACCCGGTCGATCAGGTCCATGCTCGTGGGCATATCAGCCTCTCCGAGTCTCGGTCCCTGCCAGTTCGCTTAACCGATGCCGAGCTTCTCCACGAAAGCGCCGTACCGTGGGTCGCTCCGCAGGGGATCGGCCCAGGGCGCGACCTTGAGGAACAGCAGCCCCGGCTCCCGCATCTCGAAGGCCCGCTCCAGCTGCTCGAAGGCCCGGTCGTTGGCCCCGAGCGCGATGAAGACGAGCGCGGAGAGCAGCGCCAGACGGGTCTCGGTGGCCAGCTTGGGCTCCAGCTCCCAGATGATCCCGTTGGCCTCTTCGGAATCGCCGGCGCTGGCGCAGGCGTAGGCCAGCGTCAGCTTCTTGATGGTGCGCAGCCCGGGCCGCTCGACTTCTCGCCGGATGTCGGCCAGCGCCTGGTCGTGGGCGCCCTTCGCGATGTAGGCCCACCAGAGGACCAGCCTCGCTCCCAGGAAGTCGGCGTTCATCGCCAGCGTCTTCCGCAGCTCTTCGATCGCCTCGTCGTAGCGGCGCCCGAAGTAGAGCACCCACCCGACCGTTCGGTTCACCGGGACGGCGAGTGGATCGAGCTGCTGCGCCCGCTTGGCGGACTGCAGCGCCTCCTCCGGCCGGCCGATGGCCGCCAGGTACTCGGCGTACCACTCATGGGCCATGACGTAGCTCGACATCAGCTCCAGGGCGCGCTTGAACCCTCGCTCCGCTCCCTGCCAGTCCAGGTCGCCCAGCCACCGGGCGTAGGCCAGCGAGGTGTGGGCCTCCGCGAGCGCGTCGTCCATCTGCAGGGCCTTGAGAGCCATGCCCTTCGCCAGCGCCAGATACTCCGCCGGCGGCTTCGAGCTGAACCCGATGCTGAGCAGCTCGTACGCGTCCGCCAGGCCCGCATAGGCGACGGCATAGCCCGGGTCCTTGGCCACGGCGAGCTGGTAGTAGTCGATGGCCTTCAGGACGTCCGCCTCCGACCACTTGTTGGCCTGGAACCGTCCCAGGAGATAGAGGTTGTACGCGTCGGCGTCGCCGGTCGCCTTCTTCTCGACCCGCTCCTTCTCCTCGGGCGACAGCGCGACGGACAGGGCGCCGGTGATCTGCTGCGCCACCTCGCTCTGCACCTCGAAGATGTCGCTCAGGTTGCGGTCGAACGTGTCGCCCCACAGATGCTTCTCGCTCTTCGGGTCCACCAGGTGGGCGACGATCCGCACCCGCTGGCCGGCCCGGCGCACGCTGCCCTCCAGCACCGCACCCACACCCAGCTCCTCGGCGATCGCCGTGATCTTCTTGGTCGTCTTCTTGTACTGCATCGAGGACGTCCGGGAGATCACCTTGAGGGCGCTGATCTTGGAGAGCTGCGCGATGATGTCGTCGGTGATGCCGTCGCTGAAGTACTCGTTCTCCGGATCGGTGCTCATGTTCTCGAACGGCAGCACCGCGACCGACTTCGCCGCGACGATCTCCTGGACCATCGCCTGCGCCGCGCCCACGGCGATGGCGACCGTCGCCGAGGTACCGAGCGCTTCGGAGAACTGGGCGGCGGTGGCGAACCGGTCGGCCGGGAGCGGGCTCATCGCCTTCTTCACCGCCGCGTCCACCGCCTCGGGAACCAGCTCCCGGAAGGCCCGCGCGGAGGGCACCGGCGAGCTCAGCCGGTTGGCGATGACGGCGGTGAGCGTGGCGCCCCGGAACGGGGGCTCACCCACCAGCATCTCGAAGAGCACGCAGCCGAGGCTGTAGATGTCGGTTCGCCCGTCGAGGTACTTGCTGCCGTCGATCTGTTCCGGGCTCATGTACGCCGGCGTGCCGATGACGTGCCCGGTGGTCGATTCCCCTTCGCCGATGGCACGCGCGATCCCGAAGTCCGCCACCGCCGCGTGGCCGGCGTCCAGCAGGATGTTGGCCGGCTTGATGTCCCGGTGCACCACCTTGGCGCCATGGGCGTAGTGCAGCGCGTCCAGGACTTCCCGGGCGAGCTGGATCGCCTCGCTGACCGGAAGCTGGCGCTCCCGCTCGAGTCGCTGCCGCAGAGTCTCGCCCTTGACGTAGGGCATCACGTAGTAGACCAGACCGTCGGCCTGATCGGAGTCGTAGAGCGGCAGGATATGGGGATGGTGCAGGCGAGCCGAGGTCTGGATCTCGTGCAGGAACCTGGCGGCCCCGACATCGGCAGCCAGGTCGGGGCGGAGCACCTTGACCGCGACCTCGCGATCGTACTTGAGGTCGTGGGCCAGGAACACTTTCGCCATTCCCCCCTGGCCCAGCTCGCGTTGAATGCGATACCGGGCGGAGAGGGCGGTGCCCAGGCGGTCGATCAGTTCCGGCATATGCTCGGTCGCGAGAACGCAGGATTGGCGAGGGACTCGTCAGTTCCGTCGGAGGTCAACGGGACGAGACCCACCTGGAGGGCGGGGACCGGGGCGAGGCAGCGAGACGGGCGCATCCACGGCCGATACTGAGGGACAGCACGAAGATACAGTCCGGTACCGAGCGCGCCAGTATGGTCCGGGCCAGTCCGTGGCCGCTTCGCCGCCCTGCGTCATTGAACACCCCTGCTCCGGAGCGTACCCTTATCCAGTCGCCTGTCACCACCACTATTGAGAAGGGAGTTGCTTGGCCGGCTTCCCTACCGCACTCGAAACCGGCCTCGCCGGCCGCTACCGCCTCGAGCGCGAGCTGGGACGGGGCGGCATGGCCCGGGTATACCTGGCGCACGACCTCCGGCACGACCGCCCCGTCGCCATCAAGGTCCTCCACCCCGACCTCGGCGCCACCCTCGGCGCCGAGCGCTTCCTGCGCGAGATCCGCACCGCGGCGCGGCTTCAGCATCCCCATATCCTGACGGTGTTTGACAGCGGGGCGGCGGGGCAGCAGGGCAGCGGGGCAGCGGAGCTGCTGTGGTTCACGATGCCGTATATCGAAGGCGAGTCGCTGCGCGAGCGCCTGCGTCGCGAAGTCCAGCTCCCGCTGGACCAGGCGGTGTCCGATCGCGAGGGAAGTGGCCGAAGCGCTGGACTATGCCCACGGCCGCGACGTCCTCCACCGCGACATCAAGCCGGAGAACATCCTCCTCTCCCGCGGCCACGCTTTGGTGGCAGACTTCGGCATCGCCCGCGCGGTCGCCACCGACGAGACCGGCGCCGGCCGCCTGACCGAGACCGGCCTCACCCTCGGCACCCCGGCCTACATGAGTCCGGAGCAGGCCAGCGGCGCGAGTCTCGACGTGCGCACCGACGTCTATGCCCTGGGCTGCGTCCTGTTCGAGATGCTGGCGGGCGAGCCGCCGTTCACCGGCCCGACGGCGCACGCCATCATCGCCAAGCGCTTCACCGAGCAGGCCCCCTCGGCGAGGCGGGGCGGACGCCAGGTGCCGGAGCGGCTGGACGAGATCGTCCGCCTGGCGCTGGCGCCGGTGCCGGCGGACCGCATCGCCTCCGCGGCCACGCTGGCCGAGGCGCTGCGAGCGGGCGAGCCGTGGAGCGCGCGGCCGACCGCGGTGCAGGCGCCGCAGGAGAGCCAGCCGTCGGTCGCGGTGCTCCCGTTCGCCAACCTGAGCCCGTCGCCCGACGACGAGTACTTCGCCGACGGCATGACCGACGAGCTGATCAACGCCCTGGCGAAGGTGCCGGGCCTCCACGTCGTCTCCCGAACTTCATGTTTCGCGTTCAAGGGACGGCCGGAGGACGCCCGCGAGATCGGCCGCCGCCTCCAGGTCCGCACCGTGGTCGAGGGCAGCGTCCGGCGGGCGGGCAGCCGCCTCCGGGTCTCGACCCAGCTCATCAACGTGGCCGACGGGTTCCTCCACTGGTCCGAGAGCTTCGACCGCGAGGCGGCGGACGTCTTCGCCATCCAGGACGAGATCGCCCGCGCCATCGGCTCGGCGCTCCGCATCAAGCTCCTGGGGACCTCCCGCGCGCCCGGCATCAAGCGCCCGACGGACGATCTCGAGGCGTACCAGCTCTACCTCAAGGGCCGCCAGTACTGGAACCGCCGCACCGAGGCCGACCTCCGGCAGGCCATGCAGTGCTTCGACGATGCCCTGGCGCGCGACCCCAAGTTCGCCCTGGCCCACGCCGGCCTGGCCGACACCTGGGCGATCCTGGGCTTCTACTCCGCGGCGCCGCCGGGCGAGGTCTTCCCCGAGGCGAAGCGCGCGGCGCACCACGCGCTGGCGCTGGAGCCGGGGCTGGCGGAGGCGTATCCCGCGCTGGCGTACTCCGCGATGTACTACGACTGGGACTGGGCCGAGGCGGAGGGCGCGTTCCGCCGGGCGATCGAGCTCCACCCGGGCTACGCGACGGCGCACCAGTGGTACGGGAACTTCCTGTCGGTCGTGGGGCGGTTCGACGAGTCGCTCGCGGCGTTCGAGCGGGCGCTGGCGCTGGACCCGCTGTCGGCGCTCAAGTACGCGGCGCTGGGCTGGGGCTGCTACTTCGCGCGGCGGTACCAGCGGGGGGTGGAGGAGTGCCGGCGGGGGATCGAGCTGGAGCCGGGCAACGTGGTGGCGCACGGGTGGCTGACGCTTGGCCTGCTGGCGACGGGGCATCTGCACGATGCGGTGGACGCGGCGGAGGAGACGGCGCGGCTGGCGGGGCATGGGGTGTCGAGCCTCGGCGCGCTGGGGCACACGTATGCGGTGGCGGGGCGGACGGCGCAGGCGCGGCAGGTGCTGGACCATCTGCTGGATCTGTCCGATACGCGGTACGTGTCGCAGTACGATCTGGCGCTGATCTATCTGGGGTTGGGGGATCCGGAGACGGCGATGGAGTGGCTGGAGCGGGGGTTTTCGTGGCGGGATCACCAGTTGGCGTTTCTCAAGGTGGATCCGCGGGTGGATGTGTTGCGGAAGCGGAGGGATTTTGGGGGGTTGTTGGAGCGGATGAGGTATTAGATGTAGCAACCCTCACCTCAGCACTCCATCAGGCCTCCCAGACTGCTCAGTCTCCTTAGAAATCTACAATTAACTGAAGACACCATGCTCGCGCTCCAATGAATAACTTTCTCTGTTCGGCCCTAACGAAACACCCAACGCTGCGAGGTCCTGCAAAGCCATAGCCTGTCAGCTGCCCTTGCCGGCTAGGTGTCTGCCCGTGGCGCTGTACGTTGTAGGAACTCCCGCACGAGCCCTGGGTCCATGTTGACCAGCCACATCCCCGCATTCTCTAGGACCGTATTTACTCCGTGATCGCTTTCACCGACCTCCGTGAAGTAGTTTCCCACAGCAGTTCGAAAGGCATCTAGAAGTTCCGTAACGTGAATTGAGACACAGTCGTTTCGCCGCAGCCGAGTCGCCGCCTCACTTAGGTCGTCCTTCGATGCCGTGCCCCAGGCATACATCACTCGGCGAGCTTTGCCGGCGCGGTAAAGATCCGAGTCAGCTGAAAATGAGTGTAGAATTCCGCAGCGCGCAGCGAACAACTCAAGTCCAGTGCACCCCAGTTTGCTGTCGCTCAGCAGGTATTTCTCGGTCCACCTCGCGAAACATGCGCCTACTCCCTCCTTCGGCTCTCTTTCAAGCGAGGCGATTACGTCCATGCCGCTGTACACCAGCATCAACGTTGCGAGTGGATGTTTACGCTCCGCGCAGATGTCCACCGCGTCGAATAGGGCAATGACATTTGACTGCAGCGCGATAAATGATGGGTTCACGTTTCTTCCTTGCAGACACCTGGCTGCTTGCAAGCGGCCGCAGCCATCATCTCAACGTCTGCACCAAGTTGGTTATTTGCATGCGCCCTGCGTCGACAACACCGCTCGCTTGAACCCACGCTGGGTTCAGCTATGGCGAGAAGGCCAGTCTCTATCTCTTCTGTTGTCAAATGGATACCCCGGGGCCTTGAATACGCATATCACAGCCGGCTCGTCCGCCACTCAACGCCTTTACAGAGGTGATGTCTTATGCCCAATGATTTCGCTCTAGCACCGAGCAGAGCATAGCTTTGGCCCTCTCGACCTGTCGACCGCACATGCGGGGCAGGCCGCGAGCGCGACAGTTCCCACACTATCCGTCCTGGCTTAGCTCCTCCTCAAGTCGCTTGCGCCACTCTCGCAAGGTATCCAGCATGGGGCGGCTTGCCTGACGCTTGACCACTTCCAGTGGGGTCAACTCGGTTGCGGTTTCGAAGAACGAACGATGGGTAACATTTGCCACCACTGAGTAAGCATCCACAAGGAGCAGCAGCTGAAAGGCTACCAGCTTTGTCTCAACGATCGAGGAGACAATTACTTGCGACTTCTCGCCCTCAAAGCGAAGGTATGCTGCGGAGGTCTCGGGAGATATGTGCGCCTCATCGGATAGGGTGCCGTACAACTGGCCAGCATAGGGTATAATCTCTTTGAGCTTCGTAAAGGTTTTCGTGGGGTTTACTTCAAAGAGGCTCAAGTCATCAAGACCGTGCACCGCATACGCCCAAGCCAGTTGCTCAAGGATGAGCCGTGCGATAGCTGCGGCCTCAAAGCGATAGCCCGAATGACACATCAACGTTCCGGCTCGGAAGCTACCGCTCAGGCGAACGAGCGCCCCGCCAGCTGCTACCAGTCCGGCGGTTGTGCCTCCTGGCGCTCGCAACGCGCTCAACCGAGCTGCAGTCCCACGGGCAGATGACTTAATCAGCCCCAATCTCCCTACTGACATCGAGGTGGCGATGGGTCTTCGGCGCCAGGTCCCAGAATTTCCCGTATCGCTTGAGCGTATAGTCAACGGACTTCAGACCGAGCTGGTACGCTTTAGCACCGCGACCACGTACCGACGGAAGTCCTCCGGCAAAGAATGCGGCACACTAACGGTGAACATTGGGTCACCGATGAGATCGACATCCTCCAAGTCATAGTGGCTTTGGGTCAGACCATGCGTCGGATCCGGTAAATCGATTCTCACAAATCACCGCCTCCTCTACTTGGCCTCGAGGGTAACCGCGCCCGCTTGGAGTTCTGGCCCGCCACGGCCAGTCGGCTGACTTTGCGTTTTAGAGAGCGACGCGCGAGCTGGTTATTGTGACCGGTCGCTCGGACCGGCCATGCGACATGCGTACGTATGTGCGGCGGTCTTTACTGACAAGCCACACCTCAGCTTGTGCCTTTCTCTTCGATCCTGCAATCGGCTGATCCCGCCGACAACCAGCCGCTGCAATAACGATCGCCAGCCATCCACGTGCAGCGGATGCAGGCACTCAAGGCCGCGCCCACCCACGAACCTTCATTCCACAGCGCGTTCAAGAGCGGTGCCGCCCACGCGGCACGTCGCCCGTCCGGCCTGTCAGCTACATGGGGTATAAAGACAAACCACCAAAATGTCAGTAGCCCCTTTTTACCGTGCCACCTTGCGATTGTCACCGGCCCCACGACGCGTCCAGCGATCCGACCTTATGGGAGAGAACAGCCAAGACATTCTAGAGTCAGGGGCCCCTCGGAGTCTTGAGCCGCTGGGTACTCACCTCTTTGTCGGTTTTTCAGCCGGAGTGGACTGGCTAGAATTCATTCGCCATAATCGCCTTCAGTGAGTCCAGCGAACGAGGAAATGCAAAGAGCCAGTACCGATAGCCCGACGAGGTGCTGCACTCTAAGAGGTCGCGAAAGCGGATCCTTCGGCCGTCGGGGAATGCCATTTCGAAATACTCGAGGTCTGTAGAATCGTTCATGGCGCGTTCTCGACGAACAAACTCGGCACGCCCAGATCCAAAATCCGCAAGACCGGGAGATAGATAAAGGTTTAAACTCATTACGGTCCCGACTAGATCAGGGAGACCGATGAGTTTACCTGAGTTGACCCGATAGACGGGCGTGACGCCGGACGTTGTAAGTCTAGTCTCCTCAGAGGCTGGAGATTCCAGTTGCAGTCTAGTCCACTCCCCGCGTAGTGGAAATGCAAACCACTCAAGCTCCGATTGAACATCGATGAGTAGTGTATCCTCCTCCTCCGCACCTGTGATAATGCCGCACTCTAGCGACTCTTGCGGATACACTCCGAGCATCACCTGGACGCCCAGACGGTTGAGAAACTCATCTCTAAAACCTGCAAGTAAGGCCCGAGGGGTCAGCAGACTATCAGCTGAAGCGTTGACGTATGCATCTGCGGGTATGCGGTGCTGACGGGTATACCTCTGGACCGCATCAAGAAAGGAGCGGCGATATGAGACATACTCAGCTGCCTGAATAGGCAGCTTTATGACAAAACCTGTTGTCATGTCTGATAGGCGGCTCGTCGCACGTTCGATTTGCGGTGGAAGGGCTGCCAATTCGTCCAAGACTCGTTGAGTCTTGTGTGAGGCGCTATCAATACGAGCGACAGCGTTTCTTAGAGTAACCGCCAGTTGACCAGTATGCCGATTCGTAGAGTCAACTACCACAGCTGTACGTCCTAGTGCAGAGGAGATGCTCCGGCTCGTTTCCAGTTCCTGGTTAAGTGTCGTCACAGCCGTATCCATCTGAGCGGTAAGGCGAGCCTTCAGTGCGAGATCACTCGAGTCACGTTTCTCGCGCACCTCATTGGCTCTGGTCTCATTGTAGTCTTTGTACCAGTCGGTTCCCACCGCCACGAGGCCGCTGACGATCAGCACCCACCTGCCGCGAATCCCTGCTTGGGTGAGAATCCTCCTACCGTTCTTCGTTATATGGAAATCGTGCGTGATGGCATAGATACCGTACCCCACTGTAATTGCTGTGGCTAAGTATTTTAGATATTGCAGGAAGTCCAGCATCGCACGTCCTCGGTAGTAGCAGTTGTATAGCCACTGAAGTATCAGGTGCGGACGATCGGGTCGGGGCCGCAACGGACCCTTCGCACCGCGCCGTCCCAACGGTGGCCCAGGCCAAGCCACCGATTCGGCAGCTGGGCAAGTCTTAGGGTCCTTCGTTGCGTCTGGGAGTGCGGCGTCGCGCAGGAGGCGAGGACCCGTGGCTTTGCGGCCTCCGCTCTTGCCGGGTGTGCCTTGGTCATCGTTGGTTGACCTAGACGAGGCTGCGCCTACTCTCCGGCACTAGCGCCGTCGCTTTGTCGCTGAGGGCTTGTGAGGTGTGCGAGGCTGAGCCTACTTCCCAGATCAAGTGTCGTCAATAGAGTCATTCATACTAGGGCAGCCGGAGGTCAGGCCGTCCTGCCCCGGCGAGACAACTCTGTCTTACTCGTCATCCATCTGTCGTCCACACGCATCACTACTTATGGCGAAACAATCTCATCGGTTCACAGCATCGCTTGTTGAAGACGCCTAACGAAATGCGCATCAGCTTCAGGTCATCGAGCCGGCGCCCGCACAATCCCTTCGTTCCCTGGCGCGCGGAGCCGCGCCGATCGCTCCATCACGAGTACCTATACTGTGGCGGGTTTCCTGTCAGTTGTTCAAGGCCGTGCAGTATTCCATCTTGCATACCGTTGGTTAGCGCAGTGATTTGATGGCTCCACCTATAGGAGAACGCAGTCGCGCGGAAATTCAGGCCTGCGTCCCTCCGAGGTCCGTTGTCCGTGACATATGGCCAATAGCGTGCAAAAGCCATCAACATGGTGACTTGGTGGAACTTGTTTGATAGCGAGTAGCGCTCGATATATCGCGCGAGATCATTCTGAAGCGTTTCTAGATCTTGAGCTACCCTAGCACGAACGCTTGGACCTTCGCGTGTGACCTCCCAAGGGTCGGCAGACATGCAGTCAGTCGCGTCAATGATTATGATGCCGGGTCGATCATATCTGCGGATCTGGTCACCAGCTTCGCTCACATTCCGCACAGCTGTATCACGACTGGTTGGCCGCTTTACTTCCACTGCGAAGGTCACGGCGCCGAAGTCAATAAGGAAGTCCGGCTTTGACTTGCCATGCGACTCGTATGCGAGGATACGCGGATTAAGCTTTGACTGGGCGAGGAGTGCACCGACCCAAAACTGACCTAAATAGCTTTTGGCATCCGAAGCTTTGCCAGACACGAGCAATTGTCCGCGCGTAATCTTTCCCAGGTCACCTGCGATCGACCGGAATGACGGATCTCCCAGACACGTACTGATGTGATATAGATCGACTGCCCAGGCCACGGCCGCCGACGTACGCCTAAGATCGTCATCAGTTTCCCCTACTGAGTCGAGCGCCGAAACCCGTTCGAGCCACGAGGCGGATTCCTGAAGCCAACTGCCTTGTGGTAGAGCGACCCCGGATTGGCGAAACACGTCAATGCCAAGCCGCAAGGCGCGCAGCACTTCTCCGCACGCTGCGGGAGTAAGTGCGACGTGCGGCCGGGGTCGTTCTCGCTCCGTGCCCGGTGGGCCGGCCTGGTCTTGGGGCAACTCGACGTAACCGGAAGATGGTGTGCGGTTTGACTGGCCGCCACATTGGCCGAGATCTCAACGCTCAGCATCAGCTGCGGCGCGAAGGGCCGTCAGGCTCACCCAATTGTTAAACAGTGCCGACTAGATCCTGAATTGTGTTGCGCAGACCATCCGTAATGTTCTCGAACGCCGTATCGCGGTCAGCCCACGTTACGACTGGCTTTGCATCCTTGGGTAACGCCTGTAACCTTGCGAATGGCGTGCCCTTCAGACTGATCGCGCGAAGAATAATGGGTACTACGAGTGCCTGCCGCTCATCATGGCGTTGGAGGGCGCGCTTCATTTCAACGTCGTAGCAGTAGTCCGAGTGGATGAAAGCGGGACTGATCAGCAGGAGAATGATTTGTGAATGGTTGAGGTTTGCATCGATCACACCCTCCCATTCCGCACCCGCACCGATCATGCGATCATGCCAAGTTTTGATGATACCCTGGCGCTCAAGAACCCTGAGGTGCTGACCGAGTCTATTCCGCAAACGTTCGTCCGCATGTGAGTACGAGACAAACACTGAGACCGCCCTGGACGGTCGTGGGCTCACGGTCGACAGGAGCCCCACCCGTTGTTCCTGAATCTCCTTCAAGCGCGTCTCAACCTTCCTCACATCCAAGCGCGCTAGCGCATCGCCATACTCTGCAAGGCGCCCTTCCAACGCCTCCCGTTCCCGATCTAGCTCGGCCAGGTCGGCCAGCGCGCCGCTTCGTGCCTTGGATGCGGCACCTTTCCGTTTCGAGGCGAGCGGCAACTTGACCGAGGTCCGCCGACCCGGTGTGCGTTTGGTTGAAACAGCACTCAGCCCACGAGTCCGAGAGGAAAACTCCTCAAAGAACTGGATGTAGTCGAGCGGCTGCATTCGTCCGAATCGGTCGAACAGATAAATGGTCACGTGCAGCGGATCTGTCGAGTCGCGAAGTTCCTCTACGATAGCTTCTGCCATGTGCACGGCGACGTCTTCATATGCGAATCCTGCAGCACCGGCACCGATCGCGGGAAAGGCGATCGAGGGTAGGCCAAGCGCTTTCAAGAGCTTCATCGCGCGGCGGGTCGTCGAGGCGACGACATCGTCAGCGCTCGCTGCGCTTTCGCCGATCGTGACGGCATGGAAAACGTGCTTCGCTGGTAACGAGCCGGCGCCTGTGACGACGACGTCACCCAGCTTCGCCGGTATCTTCTTCGCAACTTCCAGCAGGATCCCTGGACCGGCTGCGCGTCGAATAGCAGCCGACACACCGCCGCCCATCGTCAAGTTGGAGTCGTCCGAGCTCACCAGTACGTCCGCCTTCGATGCGGTAATGTCGCCGAACTCCACCGAGAGAATCGACGCACCCACCTGATATGTTCGTTGGTGTTGCATGCGGTAGTCCTCCGCTGCCTAACTGGCATTAGACTGCGTGTCAGAGCCCAGCCGGTTCCCGCGTTACCCTAACCCTTCGCGCCACGCAGGCCTACGCCGTCGACCCAATCGAGGGCTGTCAGAATGCCGCAGCCGAACAAAAGATAGGTAGGGCTGGCTCTCCATCAACATGCACCGTTCTCATGTCCCGGTCGAGGTATGTACGCAAGGGAGTCGCGAACTGCCCCGCGTGCGCTGTCGCACTTTCAAACCAACTCCGACGATCCTGCGTCAGCGCACCGCCCCGAGTTGCCCCATTGCTAGCCGCGCTGCGAGCGATCTGCGACAGAATTGGTGTCAGCTGAGGCGAGCCTGGAGCTAACCCGCACGAGACCGCAAAAGGGGGCACTGACATGTTTCCGAGTTGTCTTTATACCCCTGTCAGCTACATGGGGGTATAAAGACAACTCAGAAAATGTCAGTTGCTCTATGCAAGCCGATGACGCGAGTTCTCTATCAGCGCAGCGTATTGCGACAGTAAAGCCGCGGAGGGCCGCAAGTTCCTCAGCTTGCTCATGACGAAGATCTCTAACTCTGAGGACCACTTGAGATTCTCCGCGAGCGTCATGTCTACCCATAAAGCTCCTGTTCCAGATCGGCGATCAGAGAGGACCGAAGGCTCGATCAGTTGGGGCAAGATCATAGCCGAGCAATTCCGAAGCATCTGATGTAGATGAGGACCATGGCTTAGGCGGCCAGTCAATGGACTTCCCACCCGAACACGCGTCCAGTCCTGTGAACAGGATGGACCAGATCAGCGTAGGCTGCTGCGGCGCGGGTGCCGAGCTGCACTTTAGCCCGAGCAAGAAGTTCGAAGGCGTCGATTGCCGGGTCCATCGGAAGGTCCGGATAATCGAACCCGTAGATAACGACAGCTTTCCTGTGGCCTGGCCCCGCTACAAGCAGCTTTGAGCAATCAGTCAGAGCGCTCCGATCGGCTGGATAAGGCGACAGGATGTGCATGAGCATATTGTCGTTCGGCTTTCCATTGTCGCCCATGAGCCGAAGCATTTCTTGATCTCGACGGCCCAGTCGAAGTTACCGTGGGTGCCGGTGCAGAGGTCACATTTCTGGCGGCTCAAGCCGCGGTATGGGATGCCGGTGTGGAGCTGGCCGTCGTTAGCGCCTTTGGTCAATGGCATTGAGCTCAGCCACAATGAGTGCCACTGCCTGCGTCTCGGGATGGGGGCCGATGCCCGGCTGGTAGGCGGCGCCCGTACGAGCGTTCGCAGCCTGCGGTCGCCGGCCATCAATGCGCTTAATTGCCACCCCAATGTCCTTTACAAGCTGCTCAAGCTCGATTGCCATCATAAGTGTCTGGGGTGGCTGAACTCCGGTCACGGTGTGTTCGTCGGCTGCGATTACGGGTTAAGTAGCAGAGGCCTAGGATGCATGCTGACCGCGGTACTCAGACGTCCTGGCCGCGTAGTCTCGCCCGTCAAGATAGCGGTTGATAGAGGACGGAAGCCAAAGTCGGGCTAGAGCGCCCTCGAGCGGTGCCGAAGCCCATAGAGGTTTGGGGCCAGCCAGCCACGTCTCAAATCGTTGATTAGGCTGCGCGCCAGTCACGTACTGGCCTGTTTCGTTCGGGAGTGTGCTTATTGTCGCACAATCGGTCTCGCTCGGCCTACAATAACGGTGATGCTCTCGGTTGCTCCAGCGGCAAGAGCATCATTCACCAAATCATTACATGCCTCCTCCGACGAGAGCGGAGCGGTCACCCGTTTTCGGATTTGGTCGTCCAGAACGTACTTTGTGAGTTCTTCAGTGCAGAGTAGCACGGTTGTGCCCCAGGAAATTTCCAGTCTGTAAACGATCGGTGTGAATGCTCCACTCATGGTAATCCCTGACGTGGGGGCATCCGCGGCGGGACTCCCGTGTTTATACACATGCACCCCCACATCATCTTTCGTAACCTGGGCGAGCTCGCCCTCGAGGAGTCGGTAACACCGGGTATTACCTACCTGCAGCACATAGGCTCGCGGCCAGCACCCGACATACATCGATATTGCAGCCTCCATGCCGAGTCCGCCGGGGTTCTCTCTCCCCTTCTGGGCTATGTTCGCGTGACATTGATTCGCCGCCTCACGAATAGCCTCCACCAGTACTTGGTCGTGTGATTCATCGCCAGTGTAATAGCACTTCATACTATGCACGATGTATTGGGTTAACACCTCAAGTGCACTCCGGCTTGCCTCTTGCCTCCAGGACCCCCTTCCCACTCCACTTGCGATCATTGCGAGAAACACCTGGCGCCCTCCTATGCGCGGAAGCAGAGTGTCGTCCGGTAGACTGGTCTGGTGGACGCTCATGTATCTGCCGACGGAGGAGATGAGAAAATGATCGTAATTCTTGTTTCCCACCTTTGCCGGATGGGTAACCCCGAAGACGTCGAGCTCATCGAGAAGCGGCTTGAGCAGCCGCGGCATTTGGGTGTCATGGTCCTCTTCACCCCGTGGCACTGGCACACGCGAGTCTAAACCAGGTTCACGCGAGACTGGCGTGGGCGCGGTAAGCGCATCGATGAACTCTTGCATGGTCCGGAAGCGGTCCGCAGGTACCTTCGCAAGCGCTCGGGCAACAGCCTCGTCTAACGCTAGTGGAATTGTGTTTCGGACCGTTCGCATGGGGGGGACATTATCGAAGGTCTTTCTCGCGAAGATGACTTCCCTTGATCCCGTAAATGGTGGATTGCCCGCAAGCATTTCATAGAGCACGCACCCAAGGCTATACATGTCGCTGCGCCCGTCAGTCGCGTGCTTCCTGCCGCCTGCTCAGGACTCATGTACTGCGCCGTGCCCAATGCCAGCCCGGTTGCAGTAAGATCCTCGCCGCCGGCCTCAGTAACTGCTTTTGCGATCCCAAAGTCTGAGACCACAGCGTGTCCGGCTTCGAGGAGGACATTCTCCGGCTTGATGTCTCGGTGCACAACCTTGTGTGTATGTGCAAACCCAAGAGCATCCGCAATTTCATTCGTGATTCGCAATGCCTCCATAATCGAGAGCTGCCCTTCCCGATTCAATAGGTTGCGAAGAGACTCTCCCTCTACATAGGGCATGGTGTAGAATAAGAAACCGCCTGCCTCGCCTGAATCAAACAGGGGAAGGATGTGCGGGTGGGTAAGGTTGGCGGTCACCCTGATCTCTCGCAGGAACCTGTCGGTTCCCAATGTGACAGCCAAATGCGGATGAAGCACTTTGAGAGCAACGTGTCGAGCGTGTCGCGGCTCTTCTGCCAGATACACTGACGCCATCCCACCGGCACCGAGTTCCCGCTGGATCCGGTAACCGTGGCCTAAGGCCAACTTGAGATGCGCTAGCTGTTCGGGGTTTAGGGCCATCAGTAGCTGTCCGATTGAGGACGTTACTCCAAAAAGTGAATGGCCGCTACTCGTTGGCCGCCCGAGCCCACTCGAACGTTGGAAAGTTGATTGAAGGGAGACTGACATTTTGCGAACTTATCTTTATACCCCTGTCAGCTACATGCACGGGTTAGGCCTCGGCATCGAGATCCCAAAGGCCGAGCTCGCGGATGAGGTATGCTTCGGTCTTCCCGACGGCGGCCGCAGTCCGCGCGGCCGCAAGCTGTTGATGCTCGAAGCCCTTGAGCCCATAGTGATCAGGTCGAATATCAAGGTTCACGAACCGCTTCGCGAACATCCGCGCAAGTGCATCTTGCGTGACGATGAGAAGATGAAGGAGTGAAAGGACGCTCGCCCAATGGAAAGAGTCATCATCAAAGAAATGCAACTTCACCTCGATATTGCCGTCCTCGCGTTCCGCAACACCGACATGACGTAGGTAGTAGTCCTGGTTCGGATGTGCGAAACTGTCATTGATTGCCTTCAAGGCGCCCTGTAGTCGAAGAAGTGAGCGAGCGGGTAAAGGAACCACTCACCGAGCAGATGGCGATACACCACGTAAATACATGCACCGCCAGCTAGGACCAGGATTGGAGCGAGAACAGTTCCAGCAGCCTCTGTGTACTTCTTTACTTCCACTGGGTATGCGAGGAGTAGAATGACATACACCAAGGCTCCACCGAAGCCGTACCTGACGAGCCAAAAAAGGTTGAGATCCTTGGGCATGCGGCATTCTCCTCACTTTGGTTCGCTCGTGCGTCCGCCTACCGAACTGCTCCAGCCGCTGGCCGAACTCCTCCAGCACCCGCACCGCCAGCCCATGCCGCACCAGCAGCTCCCGGTTGGCCTCGGCCTCGGCCAGCATCGCCCGCGCCGCCGTCCGTACCGAAGGTTCGCCTGCGCCAGGTCCTGGGCAGCGAGCCTGAGGAGCAAGACGCGCTGCCGACGCCCTCGTTGACTAGAATCCGTAACGCTTGGACAACGTGTCCAGTAGCAGCTTCCCACCCTCCTCCCCCACCTTCATCGCCGGCTCCTTGAGCCCCTCCCAGTGGATTGGTTCCGAGCCGGTACTTGTCGGGTTCGGATGCGTGTGAACCGCGGTCTTGCCGGCGGCGGCCGCCGCCACCCTTTCGGCCTCGAGCCGTGCTGCCACTTCTGCCGCCTCCGCCGCTGCCCGCTCAGCGGCTTGAGCGCCTCCCTTCATCAGACCTCGGCAGCCGCCTGAGATGAGCACAACGAGCATAGTCGCCACTGCTAGTCGGCTTCGCATGCGCACTCCTTTGAGAGCGGGGGGATGCATGTACTTGAGCTTGTGACGTTGAGGACCGCTGACGAATGCGGCCCTAAGCACGGCTTGCTCGAAGTACCGGCGCTTCGAGCAGGGCCCGCTACGCCTTCTTCGAAGAAAAACACCCCTGCCGGCCAACCCATTGAACCGGGCCGGGCCAAGTCGTAGGAATGCCTGCGTTCCGGTTGGTCCTCCCTTGTGAAACGGACCGTCCGGATGGTTTTGCGTTTCGGGGGCGTCTCCAGCGACTGATTAATACGATGTGAGTTGATAGACCACGATTGTGCATAGAGGACCGCCGCCGACAGTCGCGACTATCGGCGGCGGCTCACCACTCGGCACTCCAACTACCCGGCTTCACGCGGCCGGCCTGACATCACCAACCGGCGGCCCTTCCGTCCCCCCAGGCTCACCCTCACCCGGCCCAGACGGCTCCTCCTCCTCAACCACCGGCCGAGGCCGCCCCACCACCGTACTCGCACTGACCCACTCCCCCAGCAGCTGCTGATCCTCCTGAAACCGCTGCCGGTTCCGGCCGTCCATCACCCGCACCACCCGGACGATCCCCAGCGCAGCCGCCTTCAGCTCCGCCGTCGCGCCCATGTGGGTGGTCCGCCCGCCGTTCCCCAGCGCCACCGCGGCGTCGAACTGGTCCAGCCGCTGGCCGAACTCCTCCAGCACCGTCGCCGCCAGCCCGTGCCGGACCAGCAGCTCCCGGTTGGCCTCGGCCTCGGCCAGCATCGCCCGCGCCGCCGTCCGGAAGGCCAGGAACGTCCCCGCGCCGGGCTTGAACACGAACGCCTTGCCCAGCTCGTGGTTCTCCCGCGCCGCCTCCCGTCCGACTTCGGCCAGGTGCGCGATGTGGACGTCCAGCATGTTCCGCCGGAGCTCCCCCTTCCGCGCCGAGCCCGCCCTGACATCCACGATCCCGGCCCGCTGCACCGCCGCGCCGGTCCCGGCCCGCGACATCAACTGCTCCAACTTCGCCGCCGCCGCGGCATAGCCCGGGTCGGCGTCCGGATGGGCGCGGCTGAACTCCAGCGCGCGCGTCCCCATCTCGATCTTCCTGCGTACGTCCGCGTTCATACCTCCTCCAGCTGCATAGCGCCGGAGACGGCCGGGCATCCACCGGCACTGATGATGGAACTGGTGAGTGAAGCCGCGGCGCGCTCCCGGCCGGCGCCGCTCGAGCTCCCAAAAAGCATCGAGCGTGCCAAAAGTCGCATCACGCGCGCGACGGGACGCAGCTCGTCGATCGCGGGACGCATCTCGCGCCTCACAGGTCACATCTCGCGCGCCCGAAGAGCAACGCGCGGCTTGCACCCCCCACCTCGTTCGCTCCAGGAGACGACGCGCAGGCTCAAGGAAGCGGAGTTCATCTTCCAGGTGCCGTCGCGCGCGCCCGCTACCGGCCGCGCGGATGTCGAGAGACGACGCGCTCTTGACACCACTGGTCGCGCGCGCCCGAGGGAGCGATTCTCCCCTCCGCCGAGCGTCTCTCGCGTCCGAGGGAGCAACGCGTCATCTGCATGGCCCGGCTTTCACCCTGACACCCCCTGGCGCACGCGATCCGAGATGCGGCTCCGCGCCCGAAAAAGCCTCGCACCGATCTCATGGAGCGACGCGCGGGTTTTATGAATCGATTGTCGAGCGGAAATAGCTGACGAGCTGCGGTGTGGTCGGTCTGTCCATTTCGAAGGACGCACAGTGAGTAGCGAACAGCAACAATCCCCGTGTGCACCCCCACTCCCCCTCTCCGTGCAACCTCCGTGTCCTCCGTGGCTCCGTGGTTCGCAGTTGCCTCAGCCCGCCCAGCCCGGCAATAATTTCCGCGACCCACCGCTCCAGGGATACCGACGATTCGCTAACGCTCGTAGCCTGCTCTGGTCCCTCCCCGTGTGCTTCACGGCGCTGGCGGCGGCATCCGTCCCCGAGCCGCCGTTCTCCAGCAACATCCCTATCGCCATCGCCCTCGACGCGGCCGGCGCCCTCTACCTCATCCGATCCAGCGACTCGGCGATCGAGGTCTATGCTCCCGGCTCGGAGGGCCGCGCTCCGCCGGTGCGCGTGATCCGCGGTTCGAGGACCGGTCTCATCAGCCCCCAGAGCATCGCGCTCGATTCGCGCGGCCGGATCTATGCCGCCAACGGACCCCGTTCGATCGTTCCTGGTACCACGCCAGGGCTCCGTCACGGTGTATGCACCGAATGCGGCCGGAGACGCCAGGCCGATCCGCATGATCGTGGGCGGGCGCACGAAGCTGGCGCGTCCCTCCACGATCGCCCTGGATCGGACCGGCAAGGTCTGGGTTGCCGGCCCCTCACCCCCCGTAGCTGCCGCGTTCAGTGCGGCCGCCGACGGTGATGCGGAGCCGGTGGAGCGCCTCTTGGAAGAAGTGAGCGACCTGGCCTTCGGGGAGGATGGCACTCTGCTGGCGTTGGGCTCCCGTGGCCTGTCCGCTCGTCTCCCGGACGGATCGATTCGAGCCCACCCGATGGGAGGGGAGCGCTTGTTCTCTCGCGGTCCACCTCGTCTGGCCGCGGGTCGCGGTGGTGAGTTCTACGTGGCGCGCTGGCTCACCGACACCGGACCACCAGCGACCAAGGGCGATTCGATCTTCGCGCGTCTTGGGACGATGCTCAACCAAAAACCGGCCGTCGTGGTCTATCCCTCTCCCCTCACTGGGGACACCGCACCGCTGCGAACGATCCTCGGCCCGAAAGCCGACCTGGGCGAGATCAGCGACCTGGCCGTCGGCTCGCGACGGCTCGCTCTACATCGTCGGCAAAGTCGGACCGAACCCTGGCCAGGACTCGCATCGCCATCTACGCCCCGAAGGCGGACGGCGACGTCCCTCCGGTCCGCGTCATCGAAGGTCCCGGCACCGGGCTGGTGAACCCGACCGGCATCGCGCTCGACCGCACCGGCCGCATCTACGTGACCAATGCCGGCACGGCGAGCGACACCATGCTCCCCGCACCAACCCTCACCGTCTACGCGCCGGATGCCGCGGGCGATGCCGCCCCGATCCGCACCATCGCCGGCCCCGCCACGCGGCTGGGCGGTCCGGCAGCAGTCGCGGTGGCCGACGACGGAACCCTGTACGTGGCCAACTCGACGGTGATTCCCGACGATCTCGGCTCGGTGACGATCCACGCCGCGGCCGCCACGGGCGACCGCCCGCCTCTCACGACGCTGACCGGGCCCGCCGGCGGCATCCGTGCCCCGCTGGCGCTCGCGGTCGGTCCGGCCGATACCCTGTACGCCCTGATGGCCTCCGGATCGAGCCGAGAGGTCAAGGTCTATCCGCCGCGCGCCAGTCCCGGCACGCCTCCGGTTCGCACGCTCAGGACCGCCAGCTACTTCCGGACTGACCTCCGGGCGATGGCCGTCGACGCCGCCGGCAGCATCTATCTCGCGAACATGCTCAGCGCCAATGGGGTCAACGCGTATGGCGCGGACATGGGCGAGATCCGCGTCTATCGTGCCGGCGCGCTCAGCGACTCCTTGCCGCTGCGCATCATCAATGGCGCCATGACAAGGCTCAACGGACCTATCGCGCTGGCGGTGGATCGGGCAGGGAACGTCTATGCGGCAAACTACTGGGGCGCCGGCTCCGGTTCGGTGACGGTCTATGGGCCGGGCACCGAGGAAGATGTGCGGCCGCTCCGCATGATCGTCGGGCCGGCGACGGGGTTGAACAAGCCCTACGCTCTCGCCCTCGATCGCGCCGACACGCTGTACGTCGCCAACGAGCGCAGCGTGACGGTCTTCGCTCCGGGTGCCTCGGGCGACGTGCCGCCGCTCCGGACGCTCGAGCTAGGTGCAGATCATTAGGTCGATACCGGGCGAGTTGGTCTGGTAGGACTTGCCGTCCCTCGTGGCCGCAACCGCGCCGGCGGCGGTGCCCTCGTCACGAGGTTCGGCAAACCCACGCGAAGGCGGCACGAACCCGCTTGCCCCCGGCGCGTACGTCACGGCGCCCTGGCGGTGCCACACCTGGACGGCGCCACTCGCGTCCGCGGCGATCCCTCGCGGCAGGTCCGGGATGAGCCGCTTCCCATTCTTGATCAGCACGACGTAGCGGGCCGGCTCGACGTCTCCCTCCGTTCCGGGCGCGAAGGCCGTCACCGTCGCGTTGACCTGACCCGGCCGGCCGTGACACGCGCCGTAATACCCCCAGAAGTTCAAAGCATACAACGTGTCCCCCGCGCCGAATGCCAGCGCGATGGGCCGCCGGAGCAGCGTCGTCGGGCCGGCGATCCTGCGGACCGGCGGCTCGTTGCCGGTGGCCTGCGGGCGGAACACGCTCACGTATCCCGGCTCCTCGAATCGCTCGTCGGACACGTACATGAATCCCCGGCTGTCGAACTCGATGTCGATCGGACGGCTTAGCCCGGTAGCCCGCCCCGCGACCAGACGAACCGGCTCGTCCTCCCCGCTCGCGCCCGGAGCGTAAACCCGGATGGCGCCGCCGCTGCCCCCGCCCTCGCCGCTGGGTTGCGGCCCGTTGCTGACGTACAGCCGGTCCGCCCGGTCCAGCGCGAGGCCGGACGCCTCCCTGAGCCCCGTTCGATCCCCGGCGATCGTCCGGCTGGGCGCGACGTCTCCCGTCGCCCCCGGCGCGAACACCCGGATCGCGGTGTCCGCCATGAGGTAGAGCGACCCCCGGCTGTCCACCGCGATGTCCTTCGTGCCGTCGATGCCGGTCCTGGCGCCCGCAATGGTCCGGACCTCGGGTTGAATTCCTGTATACCCCGGCGGATAGACCTTGATCTCGTCGCCTGACAGCGCGTACAGCGTGTCGTGCCGGTCGAGCGCGAAGAGGCGCGGTGCCCCCCGGAAGAAGGTCCGCGATGGTCGGGCGCTGTCGGCCTGGCTCGGGCCGAAGACGCTGAGGTTCCGCTCCGAGCTGACGTACAGCGAGTCGCGGCTGTCGAGGGCGGCACGCCGTGGCCGGTACATCCTGTCGGAGATTTCCAGCGCGGTGAGCGTGCGGAGCGGGCTCCTGTCTCCCCTGGCCCCGGCATCGAAGATCAGGATGCGGTTGGACTCCGGGAAGCGTCCCGCATTCGCCACGTACAGCCGATCCCGCCGATCCACCGTGAGTGCGGCGGGTTGGTCCAGGCCCGTCTTCGGGCCGGCGATCACCCGGCAGGGCACGACGTTGCCCTCCGAGGAAGCCGTGAAGACTCGCACCGCCTTGTCGCCGTCCTTCTCCTGGCTGTTCACGACGTAGAGGTTGCCATGGCGATCGACCGTGAGCGCACGAGGTCGCTGGAGACCGGTGCGCGAGCCCGAGAGCACGCGCATCGGCGACACGTTGCCGTCGGCCCCCGCCTCGAACACGGCGACGGACCCCTCATCGAGCGACTTGCCCAGCTCGGAGGTGAGGTACAGATACCCGCCTCGATCGACCGCGATGCCGCCGGCGCCCGAGCCGCTCATCGGCGCGATCCCGAGGGCGCGGATCGGCGCGGCGTCCCCCCGCGCCGCGGAGTCATAGACCGTCACCCACGTCGTCCAGCCGTCGCCGGGCGGCTCGGACGGCTTCGACCAATTCCTTCTGATGTGGTTGAGCACATAGGTCTCGCCCCGGGGGCCGACCGCGATGGCGCTGGGCTCGCACAGGAGCGTGTGCGGTCCGGTGATGACGCGGTCCGGCGAGCGGACGCTGTCGGCGGTGCCCGCGGAGTACCTCACGACCGCCGGGGTGCTGCCTTTGCTGCGCCAACCCTTGCCGACACAGTCCTCCCAGCCCATGGCGGGCCCCCTCGCTGCGACCGGCCGTGTCACCCGCTCACAGGGATTCGGCGCGGCCGCACACCCGGCCAGCGTCACGATGACGATATTCGAGAGCACTCTCACCGCTGCCCCCACACTTTCGGGACGTACGTCCGATAGACCCACCCGTCCCTCGTGATCGCGATCCCCGTTGGCTCCGAACCGGAGACCGGGTTCTCGTCGGCCGTGTGGCCCGCGCCCGTCGGCCCTCGAGCGCCGGGCAGGAAGGAGAGCGCTCCGCCGGGATGCCAGACCCGCACCGCGCCGGACGGATCGACGGTGAGACGCTGCATCGCACCGAGCGCGTAGTGGCGCCCAGGACTGGTGCAGTCCCGCATCGGCGACACCGTGCGAGCCGGCTTGGCGTCCCCCTCCGCACCCGGCGGATAGACCAGCACGTTGATCGTGTCGGCCGTCGCGTGCGGAACGCACTTGTTGTAGTAGTGGGAGACCTTGAGCACGTACAGCGAATCTCCCGAGCCGAGGGCGACCGCGAGGGGCCGCGTCATGGTCTCGCGCTGCTGGGTGATGGTGCGGAACGGCGCCGCGTCGCCCGATGCCTGCGGGCCGAACACACTGATGGATGCGTCAGACTGTCCCGATGGCACGTACAGGTTCCCCGCCCCGTCGAACGCCATATCGGTGGGATCGCCCAGCCGAGTGGACGGCCCCGCGAGCACGCGCACCGGCTTGTCCTCGCCCTCCGCGCCGGGAGCATACACCGCGATGGCCCCTCCGGCGGGCGTCCAGCCGTTCGCTACGTAGAGGCGGCCGTCCCGGTCGATCGCGAGCCTCGACGGATGCTTGAGCCGCGTCTTGGGTCCCCCGATCGTCCGCCAGGGCGCGACATTCCCCATGGCTCCTGGCGGGTACACCCTGATGAGAGACGAGTCGCGGATCGCGACGTACACCCAACCTTTGCGGTCGACGGCGATGGCCGTCACGGCCCGGAGACCGGTGCGCGGCCCTGCGATGCGACGGATCGGGGTCTGCTCCCCCGTGAACCCTGCACCGTAGACCAGTACCGTATTCCCATAGGCCGCGTACAGGCGGTCCGACCGATCGAGCGCGAAGACCTCCGGAACGGGCTCCAGGTCCCAGTTCCGATCCCGAGATGTCGCCGGAGCGAATACCTCGTTGAAATCAACGAATATTCCCCCGGTTTCCATCTGCGGCAGCTTCGCCGGTGGCTTGGCCTCCTCCATTACGATCCGTGCGCCCGACGGCGGGGGCAGGTCTTCCTCCCGCATGAAGATGTAGCGCGACGGCTCGAGGGCGCCGGTGGTGCCGGGCGCATAGACGGCGAGGGCGCGACTGGATCTGACGTAGAGCGAGTCGCGGCTGTCGAGCACCAGCCCGATTGGGCGCGATCCGTCATCGTACCGGTTGCCGCCCGAGATCGTGACGATGGGAGCCGCGTCCCCGTGCGCCAGCGGCCCGTACACCTGCAGCGCGTTCTCGCCCAACCGAGGCGACCGCTCGGAGTTCCCCACGTACAGCCGGTCCTTGCGATCGAGCGCGAGCGAGATCGGACGGTGCAGCTCGGTGCTCGGCCCGGAGATCACCCGACACGCCGCCGCGTCACCCTCGGCCCCGGGGGCGAACACCAGCACCGCGTCGTCGACCGTATTGTCCTGGTTGTTCGCGACGTAGAGATATCCTCGGCGGTCAACCGCGAGCGCCCCCGGCCGGCGAAGACCGTTGCCGAAGCCGTGGAGCACCCGGACCGGTGCGACGTCCCCACCGGCGCCGGCATCGAACACCGTCACCGTCCCGGAATCGGTGCGCCGATCCTCCCCATAGCCGACGTAGAGGTAGCCCGCCCGGTCCACGCCGAGACTGATGGGCTTCTTGAGATCGCGGGGGTGGACGTGGAGCGTGCGGACGGGTGTCGCGTCGCCTCGGGCGGCCGCGTCGTACACGGTGATCCAGCTCATCCAGCGCCTGGTCCTCGGCGCGGCATCGGAGTACCACGGGGCGTGGTTCAGGACGTACAGCTCGCCCTTCGGTCCTCCGGCGACGGCACTGGGGGCACAGAGGGCGGTGTGCGGGCCGGTGATGGTGCGCTCGGGGCGTCGCACGCTGTCACTCGTGGCGACGGAGAAGCGCACGACGGCGGAGGCGCCGGGGCGCTTGGCGCTGCCGGAGCACTCTTCGTAGTCAGTCCTGCTGATGGGGGCGGGCGGCTCGCTGGGCGGCGGGCATGGGGGAACTGCTGCCGCCGCCGTGCAGCCTACGAGGGTGGTGGAGAGCGCAGCTCTGAGTATGGCGCGAGTAGTGGGCATGGCGCGAGGTGGTTGCTCCGAGTCCGACCACACCCCACATCGTACCACGCGCCTGGGATGGTGAGCAAGCGCTCTCCGCCCGGCAAAAACTTCCGCAGGCCCCCGCCGCGGAGCCAGGCTTGCCAGGCAATGCTTGGCGCGGGGATAGACGCGGATGATTACGAAGTCTCACAGAAGGTCATCATCAGCAACTTCCATGTCGGCGTCAGCGTTGGCGTGCCTTAGCCGAGTTGAAGTCGAGACGGGAGGAAGTGACGACTCTCGCTTTCGTCGCTTTGGTCATGTTGCGCAGAGCTTGCTCCGTCTCCCGCTTGGTGTTGGAGGCGACGCAGTCCGAGGGCACGATGATCCGATAGTCGCGCATGTGAGCATCATGCGCGGTGAAGAGAATGCACACATCGGCGGCGACGCCCGTGAGAATCAGGCTCTCGGCGCCGAGGTGCTGGAGCAGAGTGTGGAGCGTGGTGTCGAAGAAGGCGGAAGACTTCGGCTTCAGCACAAAGTAATCGTCTTCCTCGGGCAGCAGCATGCGGGCGATGGGCTCTCCGCGCACGCCGTCATCCAGACAGTGGGCGATGGTCTTACGAAAATCGGAGCGCCACTGCCCGAAGTTGTCATTTACATAGATAACCGGAACGCCGGCCTCTTTCGCGCGGGCCCTTAACCTGCGTAGCGCGCCCGCCATGGGCTTGGCCTGCCGCAGCAGCTTGTCCCCGCCTTCGAACTCCATGTCGTTGATGACGTCGATCAGCAGCAGGACGACAGGTGACTTGCGCTCTTTTTTACCATGCAAATTGAAACGATCTGCCATGCAGCCCGCTAGAGTAATTGGGGTGGGGTCCGGCAAAAGATTCACCACGAAGGCACGAAGGACACGAAAAAACAAAAAAGGGGTAGGGACTCCGATGCATGGACTCGCCTTTCCCTTTGTGCCCTTCGTGTCTGTGAATCTTTTGCCGAAACCAGAACGATGCCTCATCGTCCATCCGATTAGAACATCGTATTGGAGTTCGCCGCGGAGTCGGGAATCGGCTGCAGCACGTCCCAGTGCTCCACCACCTTCCCCGCCGCGTCCAGCCGAAAGATGTCGATCCCCGCCCAGTCCCGGTCCCCCGGCCACTGCTGATAGCAGTGCAGCACCACGTAGTCGCCCTCCGCGATCACCCGCCTGAACTCCACCCGCTTCTCCGGAAACTCCCCCGCCATCCGCTCGAAATACGCGATGAACGCGTCCTTCCCGTCGGCGACCATCGGGTTGTGCTGCGTATAGGTGGCGCCGACGTAGCGCTCTACCGCTTCAGCAGGACGCGCCTGATTGAACATAAGATCGTAAAAGGCAGTAACCGTGCGCTTGTTGCGCTCCAGTCTTTCGTCCATTCCACCTCCAAAGCTCGCCTCGTGCGACTACCACTTCCCCTTCTCCGTGCAACCTCCGTGTCCTCCGTGGCTCCGTGGTTCGCAGTTGAGCGCAGCTCGCCGCCTCACTCGGCTCGCGGCCCCGCCGGCGCCGCGTGGTCGCCGGTCCGCCGGCCCCGGCCATGACCCGCGGCTCCCCGCCGCCTCCGCTCCGGCAGCATCCGCCCCAGCATCGAGAACGGGAAGTAGGCCAGGTCCCGCACCGACGGCACCGTCGTGATCGCCCGCAGCGGCTGCGGCATCTGCTCCCGCATCAGCGTCACCAGCGCCGCGAGCACCACTCGCCGCCCCGCCATCGCCCGCTCCGTCACCGCCAGGATCCGGTGGATCGCGTACAGCCCCACGATCACCGTCCCCACGAACAGGAAGTCCAGTCCGTGCAGGTCGAGCGGCCGGACCGCGAGCCCGCCCGCGCCGTCCAGCGTCGAGGTCCACGCCACCGTCACCGACAGCCGCTGGGTGCTGAGCCAGTCCGCCGAGAGCCCCGCGATCACCGGCGCCAGCGCCGAGGCGACCCCGACGATGAGCGCGTTCGTTGCCAGGTAGGCCGACGCGCTCCCCCGCGGCGCCAGCTCCATCGCCACCGTGCCCGAGGCGAGGTTGACCCCCGCGGTGCTGAACCCGGCCAGCACGTGGATCGCCGTCAGCGCGGCCAGAATCACCCACGGCGTCCCCGACAGTCCGACGACCGGCCAACAGGCGACGCTCAGCAGGAAGCCGGCGCAGCTCACCCGCAGCACGGTCAGCGTCGAGAACCGGTCGGCCAGGTCGCCCCACGCCCGCAGCACCAGCGCCGCCGTCACCTGCGACAGCACCGCGAACGCGATCACCGCCGCCATCGGCAGCCCCAGCCGCTGCAGCAGATACACGGTGAAGAACGGAGTCGACAGGTTGATCGCGAAGGTCCACGTCGCCATGAAGGCGACCAGCGCCCGGAACTCCTTGTGCCGGAGCGGCGCCCGCATGATGTCGGCCCAGGGCCGGTGCGTCGCCGGCGGCATCGCGGGCTCCGGGATCCGCCCCAGGAACACCAGTCCCAGCAGCGCGGCCGCCGCGCCAGCGCCCAGCACCACTACGTAGCCGGCCGCCGGCGAGCTGAGCCGGACGCCGAGCTGATCGACCGCGAGCCCGGCGAGCAGGCTGAGCCCCGCGCCGATCGCGGCCGCCTTCGCCATCCGCCGGGCGAAGGCGCGGTTCCGGATGTCCTCCGGCAGGAAGTCGCGGATCCACGGATTCCACGCCGCGCCCGACACCGTGCCCAGCGCGGAGGCGAGCAACAAGAGAGTGAAGAGCGCCGTGGGCCGCAGCTTGTCCGCCACGACCCAGGGGATCACCAGGATGCCGAGCCAGGTGATCCGGGCGACGAACGCCGCCCACCAGCAGATCGCCTTCCGCATCCGCCACCGCTCGATCAGCGCGACCGTCGGCAGCTGGAGGATCTGCGTCGCCGGCGCCAGCGCCGACAGGAGCCCGACGCCCGCGTTGGAGGCGCCGAGCAGCAGCGCGTAGCCGACCAGCAGCGGACCGCTCAGCAGCGAGTCGCGCACCTGGGAACAGATGCCGTCGCCCTGAAACGCCCGCAGTCCTCGGCGCAGGCTCTCACTATCGACTTGGGGAACCGGATGCCAGAAGGCCACGGAGGAAAGCTACCGTCGCCGCGCGTATCGCAGAATGGTGGTCATCCGAGCGGACCGGCTTTGCGGACTGGCTTCATCCCGAGCGGAGCGAGGGACCTTGCCCGCCGACCTCGACCCCGGCCAAGCAGCGCATCGCCCTATGCTCCGAAGAGAAACCGGCTCAGCCCCAGCGCCGAGAGATACAGCCCGACGCCGAACACCGTGTGCGTCATCAGGCTCTTGAGCCGCGCCTGGTTCGGTTTCGGAGTCCGCGAGGCAGCGACCCCCAGCCCGAACGACGGCTGCATCACGAGGAACGGCACCAGCACGGTCACCACGCCGAAGGCCAGCGCCGGCAGGGGCGTGGGCCGCTCCAGCCAGCTCTCCGAAACGAGGCAGACGAACAGCAGCCCGAACGTTGTCCCGATGAGATAGTGCGCCGTCCATCCCAGCGCGCACTCGTTTCGCTTCGGCGGAGCCGCCGCGATGCTGCGGTGCGCGAACGTCCCCGCCGGCATGTGCAGCAGCCACCGGCCGAGCAGGCAGTAGTTGAGCGATTGGATGCCGAAGCCCCGCCTGAGCACCAGCGCCCAGACGTCGATCAGGAGGGTCGCGCCGATCCCGGCCAGCGCCGCCGCGATCAGGTGCCGCGCGTCGAACGTCAGGATCAATCGGAAACGACCAGCGTCGGTACCTCGGTGACCACCGCCTGCTCGCCCACTGGCCGAAGTTGCAGGAGCACCAGAACGCTGTCCCTCGGCGCCGGCTGCTGCGACGAGGGAACTTCTGACGCGCGAACCCACACCGTGACCGTGTCCGGTCCCTCGGTAGGGGTTTCGCCCGTCTCCCGGATGGCCCGCAAACTGTATCGGCCCTCTACATCGGCTGGGCGGAACCCCGTGACAATCAGGATGTCGCGCCCGGACTCGGCATGTCCCGGCACATCGACGGAGGCGCCAGCGATGGGATGGCCGCCGCCATCGGTCACCAATCCGATGAGGTCGGCACACCCCGTGTTCCCGAATTCGAAGGTCTGCTGGCACCGGCTCGGATCGTCGGACGGGTCGGTCCCATTGCAGGCGGCGGCCGCCGCCAAGACTACTGCACAGGAGATCAGATGTCGCATCGGGTTCAGCGCTGGTAGGCGTCGCGATGCCGGATCCAATAGTCCTTCTCGTTGCGTCCCTTCGGCGCCCGGTCGAGCCACTGGTACATCCCCCAGAGCCCGTCCACTCCGCGCGCGAAGGCGGAATACGTGTGATAGACGACCCCGTCCTCCAGCGCGAACGCGCTCATGCCTGGCCGCTCGCGGGTGTAGGCCCCTACGTCGGTGCCGGTGATTGAGGCGCCCACGCTGGAGCCGTCCGGAGCCGTTCGGGACTTGAAGTCGCTCTCTGTCTTCGGCTCCACCGGCGCCTCGCGATGGTAATTGTAGTCTACCTCTCCCTTTCGCTGTTCTTCCTCGGTGAAATAAACGTTGAAATCGGGATTGAAGTCGTCGCCGAACGCGGAGGCCCAGGGGAAGCTCCAGCCCATCCGCCGCTTGAAGGTTTGGATCTGCTGGAGTGGCGCCCGGGACACCGCCCAGAGCATCACGTCGTGATTGGCCAGGTGGGTCTCGATGCCGTTGAACCCGTCCGCGATGGACGAGCAGGCCGGACAGCCGACCTTGTAGTCGGGCCCGAACATGAAGTGGTAGATCAGGAGCTGCGAGCGCCCCCGGAACAGGTCCGCCAGCGTCGCGCGTCCGTCGTCGGTATCGAAGTGATATTCCTTGTCGATGCGGACCCACGGCAGCTCCTGCCGCTGCTTGGCCACGTCATCGCTGCGGTGGGTCAGGTCCTTCTCCGCCTTGAGCAGCTTGACTCGCGCCGCCAGCCACTCTTCGCGGGTTCCTGTCGGGTGGGTCATCGTCGTCGCCATGACTGCGGTTCTCCTTTTCTGTATTCCCGCCTCAGCCACCCTTTCGAGTGAAGAGGACCTTGTAGGTCCCATCTGGAGAAGTCCATTCGCCGGTGTAGCTCCGACCGTTCGGGGCGAAGACTGCCACATACCTGGTGTCCGACCCCTTTTCCCCCAGCCAGATGCGGAACCCGTTCGGGTCTGCCTCGTACGTGTAGTCATACGTCATCCCGCTCAGGTACTCGTAGAGCCGGGTCTTGATCATCGGCGTCGCGACGTCACCAAAACTCTGCTGATGGCCGAAGATCTCGACACCAGACTTTCGCTCTCCGTCCTGCACGAAGTCGAACCGATGCAGGACGAAGTATCCTCCCTCGGCCCACTCGAAGGTGCTGGTGCCGGACTGCGCCCCCGACACGTCCCACTCTCCGATCAAGCGATTCAGTGACTTGAGGTCGGGGTGCGGTTGCTTCTGTACCTGGCTGTCTGGTGGCATGTCTTCCTTTCCTATCCCTTCTGCTTGGCGACTTTCGCACCCTGCCGCCGCGGCGGCCTCGGCGCGGCTGCTGGTGCGGGAGGCGGTGTGATCGCCTCGCGGACGACCAGGCGGTCCACTTGCAGTTCTCCGATCGAGAGGCGCTCGATCCGGCCATGCTTCAAGACCAACCGCCCGACAGCGATCCGGCCGATCGCCACGATCCCGAGCGCTAGTGCGCCCATACTCGCCACTGCCAGGACGGTGGCCACCCGGGCGAACGCCACCTGCGACCCGGTCCGCAGGTACGCTGGAAGTTTGTGCTGCGACATAGATATACCTCCCCAGGCTCACACGTTCACCTGGGAAGGTAAGCCATTCCCGGGCGGCTCAGAAATCCGGGTGTTCCGCGCCCGGGCACGAGTGACGCCCGACACGGCGCACGTCCCCACACCCGTCTCATGCTGCGACAAACACCCGGAGGGGCGGAGGGTACCGAGATGCGAGCTCTACTGCAGGACAAAGTCGCGATTGTGACCGGCGGCGGCACCGGCATCGGCGAGGCTATCTGTCGTCGGTTCGGACAGGAAGGCGCGAAGCTCGTGGTCAACGGTGGCGTCGCCGTGGAGCAGGCGCGGTACGGTGTACGGGCCAACTCCGTCTGCCCCGGTCCGATCGATACGGCCTGGAAGCCGCCAACGTCTATGCGTTTCTCGCTTCGGACGCCGCCAGCTTCGTCACCGGCGCGCTCTGGACCGTGGACGGCGGGCTGACGCAGTCGAAGGGGGCGGTCGGCGCGATGGCCGGGCCCGCGGCCACCACCGCGCCGCCACCGACCATGGAATTGCAGCACTCCCACGACGGCACCCGGAACAAGGAGATCGTCAAACTGCTCTAAGCCGGCGGCCGGAGCCTGCGCTGGGACGCCGTGAACGCCCTGGCGGTGATCTCCGCTCGGTACTGGGCCAACTTGCGCCCGATATCGACTAGCCGATCCAGAGGGCGCAGGTCCACGCCGTGGAGGGAGAGCAGCCCGGCGCGCTCACGCTGCGGCCAGCGGATGAGCGACGGGTCCTGCACCGCGATCTGGGCCTCGTAATAGACGTCGTCGTGTATCCCATTTCGGGTGTGGCCGGGCTGGTCCCGCGGCTGCCCCGGCGTCTCGTCAATCTGGGTGATTCCCAGCTTCTTGAGGAAGTCGTAGCTCCACATGTCCTCCTGGTAGTACTCCGCCAGGAAATGGACCCGCGCATTCGAGCCCTCCCGCGTCCACCGCTCGTTCAGCGCGGCCGCCACGTTCCGCATCCCTTCCTGGTTCCCGCCGCTGTCGCCGATGAGGATGATGTCCTTGAACCCTCCCGCCCGGTAGCTGCGCGCGATGTCGGTCAGGAGTGCTTCGAACGTGGCCTCCTCCACCCCGATCGTCCCTGGAAAGCGCATGTGCCCGTCCGCCGCCGGCTCGATCCGTCCCTCGGGGACGAACCTCACGATCGGCGCCAGCAGCGACCGCGGGATCGCACGGGCGATGGCGGGCATTACGGTCTGCAGCACGTAGTTGTGCTTGCCACCGGCGACGTAGGGGCCGTTCTGCTCCACTCCTCCGGTCCCGACGATCACTGTAGTCCACCCGGCGGCGATCAGGTCGCGCACCTCCATCCACGTCATCTCTTCGGTCCAGAGGCTTCGGACGGCGTCGATCGGTCGGGGCGCGTTCAGGGCCTCTGACTCCTTGAACACCAGTTCGTCTTTCGAGTGCAGGACCCCATTCCGTACAACGAAGCGCACCTGACGCGCATTGCGAATATCGACGGTTGGATCGGCGCCGAACACGACGAGATCCGCGCGCTTCCCCACGGCCAGCGAGCCCAGCTCCTCCCCGAGCGCCAGGGCCCGCGCCGCGACACTGGTGGCCGAAGCGAAGACGGCCGCCGCCGGCATCCCCGCCCCCTGCATGGCCTCCATCTCGCGATAGACGCTCGGCCCGTGCGCCGTCCCGGGATTCCCGGCGTCGGTGCCGAGCGCGATGGGAATCCCGGCCTTGTAGGCGCGGAGCAGGTTGTCGGCGCTGGTCGCACGCAACTGAGCAAACTCGGGACTGTTCCAGAAGCCCATGCCGGGCGATCGCAAGCTGTCGGAGAGCACGGTCTCCAGCTTCCGCCGCGTTCCGGGATCGACGCACTCGAGCGGGTACCGAATGCCAGGCGAGCGACCCAGAAAGACATCGGCATACCCTTCCAACACCGTGAGCGTGGGAACCAGGATGGTACCCTGCCGCTTTGCGGCGGCGAAAAACGCCGAGTCCATCGTCCCCGTCTCGACGTTGTGCACCAGCACGGCCGCGCCCGCCGCCACCGCCTCCTTGGCCGAAGGAAGCTCTGTGGCGTGGACGACGAGCCTCAATCCCGCCTTCCGGGCTTCGTCCCCGGCAGCCTTCAGCATCGCGCGCATGTGGCTTCGGCTCGAGTCGGGCACCTGGATGTACCACACCTTGATCGCGTCCGCGCCCTGGGCCTTGTGCTCGCGCACCGCCGCCCGGACGGCCGAGTCGTTGCTCATGAAGGCGAACTGGCCTGCCATCTGGGGATCGACCTGAATCGTCGCGAGCAAAGGGCCCGCCGCGAGAACCCGAGGCCCATCCCCGGCCTCGCGAGATGCGCGGGCGATGTCGAAGCTCCATGGGAAGCCGCCGACGTCGAACACGCTGGTGACCCCGCTGCAGAGCTGGGCGCGGTGGAACAGTTGGGGATGGGTGTGGAGCACCTCCATCACCGAGTCGTAGGGATACCGAGAGCGAAGATCGATGGCATCGGGTCGCCCATCGACCCACGCGGTCTGCCCGTAGTGCACGTGGGCGTCGATGAGCCCGGGCCCGATGAAGAGACCTCGAAGATCGACCGACCGTGCGCCTTCGGGCGCCCTGCACTTGTCCGCGCTCCCCACGCACGCGATGCGGCCGTCTCGGACGATGACGACGCCCGGGCTCCGTTCCGAGGACTCGGGATCGAGCAGGGTGGCTCCCTCCAGCGAGAGGGACACCGCCTTGGCGGTCGCGTCCTTGCCGCGCTCTCCTGGCGGACCTGGAGACGAGCACGCCGACAGCGCTGCCAGGATGTGGCTGAACAGGACACCTCGCGTGAACCACATCAGCGCCTCCGCCTCTTGGTTGCCAGCTGCCTGAGCCGGCGGCTCTCAATGGTGACTTCCCGGTCGATCATCCTCTCCACACGCTTCATGAACCCTCGACCGAAATAGGGCGGGAAACACCGATAGAAGCCCGTGCCCCGTTGCCCAAACCAGCGGAGTTCCCCCTCGTAGGGTTTCAGGTCGCGCCAGATTGCCTGCTGTACGAGCTGCAGGGCCTGCATCGGATCCACCCCGTACGCATGCTTGATCCCACGCAGCCTCAGCCCGCGAATTCGGTAGGGGCAGGCCCATTCTGCTTCGGCACGTTGCTGAGGAGTGCCGACTTCGACGACCACCCGCGATTTCGAGTTGACCCGTGTAAGCTCGCGACGGGCGATGATCTTCCCCATGACGGCGGCCAAGGACGTACCTCCGAAATCAGAGTGCCGGCTTGAAGACCATGAGGACCAATGCCGCCAAGGGGGTCAGAATAGCGAACGCGCCCCAGAGCTCCCAGCGTCGAGAGAGCGAGTGGTATTCCGCGAGATTCCACACTCCTCCGGCCGCGGCAGCGGCAGCCATGTCCCGAAGCCGGACTTGGAGCGGTGCGACTCTAAACCCGAACGCGAGCCCTGAGAGCGTGAACAGAAAGGCGGCCCAGGCTATCCACGGCGTGCCGAGCACGGGCAAGCGCGCTATCCCGGCGGCGCCGAAGCCGGACACGAGGATCAGGAGCACGCCGGGGATCGTAAACCAGCGGTCGCTGCGGATGACGCCGTCCAACGTATGGGCGATGATCCGCGGGTCTCCAGTGCGATCACCATGGGCCTTCCAGAAAAGCCCGGTGATGATGTTCCCCAGGAAGAGGGCCGCCGCCAGGACGTGCAGGGTTTTCATTGCGAGGTACATCGCTGAATCCCTCCGTGACATCGCTCATGGCGACTCTGCTGGCATGAGGCCGGCCTCGAGGTTCACCGTGCGCACGTGGCAGTCACCCCCCGAAACGCGCACCCCTTCACGAACCCATGGCTGGTAACCGGCCTTGGCCACGGAGACCGTATAGGTGCCCTCCCGCTCGTCCGCCCCTTGCAAACGCTCGGCTGCCGGATCGTCCGGGGTCAGGTTCACCAGGGTCTCCTGGTACTCATCATCGACGGCGATGCCCGTAGCCCCGTGCGCTGCCGGCGCTTCGGTCACCGCGTCGAAGACCCGCACGACCAGACCGGGCTCCACGTTGGGTAGGCAAGGTCCGTTGAACTCGCACGCGGTCAGAGTGAGGCTGACGGCGACCACGTATGCGGTGCCGGGAGGTAGATTGATGTCAGCCATTCTCGCTCCTTCCTGTCAGCCGCCTGTTTCGGACGCCGTCCGGAATTCGCCGACCTGCGCCTCATGCCGGGTCAGCTTGGCGCAGTGCCCGTCGAGCGCCTCGTAGTCCGCCGCGAACCGCCGGCGAAAATCCCGGAACGACGCCTCGTCCTGCCAGCGGTCGATCGTGACGAAGCGCTCCGGCCGCGCGCGGTCGCGATACAATTCGGTGCCGAGGTACCCGGACGCCCGGCCGAAGAGACGGGCCCAGACCCCATCGGACGCGTAGTGGGCGAGAAACTCCGCCTCCCGGTCGGAAGGCACCTCGTATTCCCAGATAGCGACAAAGTGCTGGTCGGTCATCGATGAAGCCGGCACCGGTGGAGCGACTGTCATATATGAGGGTGGCGGGAACGAAGTTACGGTCCGGGATAGAACCCGGCAACTTGCGCAAGTTGACGTCCGACTGCTCGCGCTGCACGTTGGTTTCTCTACCCTACCCTCACGTGACGCCGGAGTTCCTATGGACCGGGACGACACCCCGATCGGACGAGTCCTCTCTCGCCGCGATGCCCTGACCGTGCTCGGCGCCTCCGGCCTCGCCCTCCTGGCCGGCGATGCGCCCCAGGCCCACGCCTGGGTCCCCTCGCGGCCTCGGCTCCCCGCCTGCGTCGCACGCCCGGAGCAGATGGAAGGCCCCTACTTCGTGGACCAGATGCTCAAGCGGTCCGACATCCGAGCCGAGCCGGGCACCGGCGCCCAGAAGGAAGGCACCCCTCTGGCCCTTACCCTCGCGGTCTCCGCCCTCCGCGCGGGGAGCTGTGCGCCGCTGGCCGGCGCCCACGTGGACATCTGGCACTGCGATGCCGCGGGCGTCTATTCGGGCGTCGAGGATCCCGGGTTCAACACGGTGGGGCAGAGCTTTCTGCGCGGTTATCAGCTCACCGACGACGCCGGCGAGGCGAAGTTCCAGACGATCTACCCGGGCTGGTATTCGGGGCGGGCGGTCCACATCCACTTCAAGATCCGCACGGACCCCGCGGCGGACCGCGGCCACGATTTTACGTCCCAGCTCTATTTCGACGACGAGCTGACCACCCGCGTCCTCTCGCGGAAACCGTACGCCAAGGACGGCCGCCGCGACCTGAACGCGGACGACAGCATCTTCACCACCGGCGGCGACCAGCTCCTGCTCGCGCTGCGGCCTTCGGGGAATGGCTACGCGGGGCGGTTCGAGGTGGGGCTCCAGCTCGCCTGAGCAATTCAGGCAGCCGGATACTTCGCCGCCAGCCGCCGCACGGTATTGACGTTGCGCAGCGTCGCCGGCTGGCCCAGCGCCTTCTCCAGCGTAGCCCCGGAGATGATGGACTCCATGGAAGTCGTCGTGCAGAGCCAGTAGATCTCCCGGCCCTCGACCGCCAGCGTATCAGTCGGAGTGGCCAGCTCGGCGATCTTCCGCTTGTCCGCCGCCGAGGGACGATCCCGGAGGAACCCCACGTAGATCCTCCCGCCCGGCGGCACCGGAACGCCGAACGGATCCCGCTCCGCCACCGCAGCGACCTCCTTCGTCGTCCGCAGAAATGTCACCACCTCGTAGCCGAGCGCTTTCCGCAGTCCCGCCTCGATGACCTCCTCCAGCCGGGCCGCCTCCGCGGCCGAGCTGAAGATCACGTTCCCGCTGGCGATGAAGGTCTCGACCTCCGTGAGCTTGAGCCCCTCGAAGATCCTCTTCAGCGCCGTCATCTTCACGACCCGTCCCCCGACGTTGACGGCGCGGAGGAAGGCGACATAGCGGCGTGAGGTCATGAGGGAGAGTCGATTCTACGTGCGGGCCGCGGCAATGCCTGCGGCGCGCCCGGTCGCCCAGGCCCAGAGAAAGTTGTACCCGCCGATCGGGCCGAACGCGTCCAACACTTCTCCCGACAGGTAAAGTCCGGGGCATCGGCGGCTCTCCAGGGTTCGCGGGTCTACCTCCGCCAGGCTCACCCCGCCGCCCGTCACCTCCGCCTTCCGGTAGCCCTCGTCCCCGGTCCAGGGCAGCTCACCGCGCACCAGCACCTCGATCAGCCGGAGGCGTTCGTCTCGTCCCAACTGCGCCAGCGGGCGCGACGGAGCGACGCCGGCCGCCTCGGCCAGCGCGTCCGCCAGCCGGTCGGGGAGCTCGCGTGCGAGCACACCGCCGACCGTGCGGGTGCCCTTCGGCTTGAGCGCGGACTCCCACGCTGCCTCGTCGAGACCAGTCCACTGCACCGCGAGCCGGGCGCCGGCGTCACCCTCCAGGCGCGAGCGCACGAGGACGTGGGAGACGTCGAGCACCGACGGACCGCTGTACCCGCGGTGGGTGAACAGAAACCCCCCGTGGCTGTCGGCCCGCCTCTGGGTATCGCGGGCGGTAATCGTCACCGGCAACGACACCCCGGCGAGCCCCGCGTACGGCGCCGGGTTGGCGGTCGCGGGCGTGAGCGCCGGATACGTCGGGTGCACCGTGTGACCCAGCGCGGCGAGCAACGCGAGGCCGCGCCCGTCGCTGCCGGTGTTCGGCACCGACAGCCCACCGGTCGCCACGACCACTTCGTCCACCATCAGCGGCTCCGCACGCTCCCGCTCGACCCGCCAGCCGCCCGCGACAGGTTCGAGCCCGGTGACCGTCGTCTCCGGCAGAAACCGCGCACCCCGGCGGGCCGCCAGCGCGAGTAAGCCATCCCGCACGTCCCGCGCGCGGTTCGATGCCGGGAAGAGCTTGGCGGATTCGCTTTCTTCGACCAGCGGCAAGTTTAGCTCGCGCTCGAAGAACGCGACCTGCTCCGGCAGCGGCCACGAGCGAAGCATATTTCTGAGTGTGTTGGGCGAGGAGTCGGTGACGAACCGTCGCTCGTCCACCCGAGCTGGCAGGATGTTGCAGCGGCCGCCGCCGCTGATGAGGATCTTCCGTCCCCCGTCGCGGGTGCGCTCGAGCAGCAGGGTCTCGGCGCCACCTGCGGCCGCGAAGATCGCCGCCATGGTGCCGGCGGCACCTGCCCCGATCACCGCAACGCGACGCGGCATGGCACAGAGTCAAGACAAAGAAAAATGCTCCCCGAGCCGAAGCTCGAGGAGCATTTGTGTCGTGCGTGAACGATCAGGCGACGAGATCGCGCAGGCGGTCGCCGGTCTCCCCTTCACGGAGCCGGAGCAGCGCCCGATCGCGGAGCTGACGGATCCGCTCCCGGGTGACGCCCATCATCCGGCCGATCTCTTCCAGCGTGCGGCTGTTCCCATCGTCCAGGCCGAAGTAGAGCCGGAGCACCTTCGCGTCGCGGGGCGGCAGAGCCGCCAGCGCCGCTTCGATGTCCCGAGTCTGGCTGTTGGCCATGGTGCTCATGTCCGTGCTTTCCTGCTCGCCGCTGGTGAACCGCTCGATCCGCTCGTTGCCCTCGCCGTCCCGGGTGGGATGATCGAGGCGAACCGCCTCGGAGTTGAGCGCGCTGAGGGAGCGGACGGCTTCCACGGTAAGACCGGTGGCACGGGCCAGCTCCTCGGTGGTCGGCATGCGGCCGAGCTTGTCCTTGAGGAGCGTGGTGGTGCGGCCGAGCCGGCTGAGGTCGGCGGTGCGGTTGAGCGGCACGCGGACCGGCCGGCCATGCCGGGCGATCGCGGCCTGCACTGCCTGGCGGATCCACCAGACCGCGTAGGAGATGAACTTCACTCCCCGGTCCGGATCGAACTTGCGGGCGGCCGTCATCAGGCCGAGGTTGCCCTCGCCGATGAGGTCGACCAGAGGTACCCCACGGTTCTGGAACTTTTTAGCCACCGAGACCACGAAGCGGACGTTGTGCCGGGCCAGCCTCTCCTGGGCCGCCACACTGCCCTTGAACGCCTTGCGGGCGAGCTCCATCTCCTCCTCGCGGCTGAGGAGCGGAACCCGACTGATCTCGTCCAGGTACAGGTCGAGACTCTCACGGCCCTCGTCGATTGCACGGGCGATCTGCGCCGGTCGCACCGGGCGACGCTTGCTGCGTGCCTTAATCGTCACGCTGTAGCCTCCTCGGACTCCCGTCCCCCGCACGTTATACCTGCATCGCAACCTGGGGCCGCCCCCCAGGTTTAGACGCGCGAACTTAACACCTAAGATACGAAAAATCAACACCTTAGGGCTAAACCGTGACGGGATGGCAATTTGCGCGCAGTCGACCCGGGCCACAGCAGCTATGTGATGTGCGGCCAAAGGTGCCTGCAACTTTGGCAGGCAGCGAGTCTTAGGAGAGAAACCTTACTGAAGGCGCGATAGGGGATCCCCCTATTTGGACGGCCCCAACCCCGGCATCTCCCTCGGGGTCTCGGTAATGGATGACGTCGCACCACCGCCGCTGGACGTCAGGCTCATCTCGAAGTTTTTCCCCACCGACTTGACCATCACGAAGGGCCGGTCGGGGACCACCCAGGTGTCGTTGTTGTGTTTTTCGTTGTGATACTTGATGGCCGTGAAGGTCCCGGCGGGGACCGTCACGGATTCTTCCCCGCCCACGGTCACGCCCTCGCACATGTTACTGAATACCGAGTTCTTGCCGAGCTGGCCCTTGATCATGCCCATCATGGCGGCGCTGATCTTCATGGGGGGGTTGCTGCCGCTCTTCATGATCGCCTCTACGGCCTGGTCCATGTCCGCCGGGGTTCCGGGGGTGAGGACCTGAAAGATCGAGTTCCGGTCCGGCTTTTCGCCAGTCATCTTGAGCTCGAGCCACTTCAGCTTCTTCCCGTCCCGCTCCTCCTCGCCCACCACCGCGTACCGCATGGTGTAGGGCTTCTTGCTCATCGTCCCCTGATACTCCGCCCACTGTCCGACCGGCGGCATCTTGAGGCCGGCGAGACAGTCGTTCCCCTGCGCCACCGCGGGCGCGGCGAGGAGCATGGACAGGGAGATGGTGCCGGTCAGGGTCCCGCGCATATGTCGATTCTCCATTGGCATTTTTGAAAGGGCGCTCGGCGATCGCGGACGCGGTCCAGCATATGGGCAGCGAACCGGCATTCTTAACAGGATGGTCGCCCGATGTCGCTACTCCGCCCGGCCAGCCTCAGTGCATCCCGCTCCCGCCCGACATCTGCTTCACCAGCTCGCCGATCACGTTCTTCGCATCCCCGAACAACATCCAGGTCTTGTCCGAAAAGTAAAGCTCGTTGTCGATCCCCGCGAACCCCGGATTCTTGCTCCGCTTGATCGCGAACACCGTCCTCGCCCGGTCCGCGTCGATGATCGGCATCCCGTAGATCGGGCTGCTCTTATCCGAGCGAGCGGCCGGGTTCACCACGTCGTTCGCCCCCACTACCAGCGCCACATCCACCTGCGGCATGTCCGGGTTGATCTCATCCATCTCCACCAGGTCGGTGTAGGGGATATCCGCCTCGGCCAGCAGCACGTTCATGTGCCCCGGCATCCGCCCGGCCACCGGGTGGATCGCGAACTTCACCGCGATCCCTCGCTTCTTGAGCTGGTCGTACAGCTCCCGCACCTTGTGCTGCGCCTGGGCGACGGCCATGCCGTAGCCCGGCACGATCACCACCAGGTTGGCCTGCTCCAGCACCTGCCCCGCGCCTTCGATGGACTCCGCCTTATAGAGACGCTCCTCGCCGCCGGCCTTCGCCTGCTGCACCTGGCCAAAGGCCCCGAACAGGACGTTGGTGAACGAGCGGTTCATCGCCTTGCACATGATGACGGCGAGGATGAGGCCGCTGGAGCCGTCCAGCGCGCCGGCGGTGATCAGCAGCTTGTTGTCCAACACGAAGCCCATCGCCACGGCGGCGAGGCCGGCGTACGAGTTCAGGATCGCGATGACCGTCGGCATGTCCGCGCCGCCGATCGGGATGATCAGCAGCACCCCGAACAGCAGTGAGAGCACCACGATGAGCGCGAAGGCCACCGGCGCCCAGACCGCATCCGGCTGGAGCACGACGGCCACACCCAACACGGCGGCGCCGAGCAGCAGACCGATGTTGGTGAAGTTCTGCAGCGGATAGGTCACCGGCCGCTGGGGGATCCACTTCACCTCCTGCAGCTTCCCCGCCGCCATGAGACTGCCGGTGAACGTCAGGAAGCCGAGCAGCACCTCCGCGATGATGGCGGTCGTCCGGAACGCGGTCAGATGCTCCGAGCCCTCGCCGTACCACAGGTAGAACTTCGCGGTACCCACCAGGCCTGCCGCGAGTCCGCCGAACGCGTGGGACAGCGCGGTTCGCTGCGGCACCGCGGTGAGCGGCACCCGCGACAGCGGGACGCCGACCGCGAAGCCGGCCACCACCGCGATGACGATCCAGAGATGGTGCACCACCTCGGGCTGGGCCCAGGTCGCCGCCACGGCCAGCGCCATGCCGATCACGCCGGCATACACGCCGCGACGTGCCGTCGCCGGCGTGTTCATCCAGTGCAGCGCGAAGACGAAGAGCCCGGTGGCGACCAGGTACGCGAGCTGGACCAGTCCGCCGATCATGGGTGCCCGCCGTCGGTCTTCTTATCGGTCTTGAACATCTTGAGCATCCGATGGGTGATCAGGAACCCGCTCACGATGTTCGTCATCGAGGCGAACACCGCGATCGCGCCCAGGATCCGGATCTCGACCGGGTAGTCGGGGCCCGCCACCAGGATCGCGCCGACGACCGCGATCGCCGAGATGGCGTTGGTCAGCGACATCAGCGGCGTGTGCAGCAGCCGCGACACTCGGCGGATCACGCCCAGCCCGATGAACGTGGCTAGGGCGAACACGTAGATCTGGGACCAGAGATCGGCGGTGTCCGCCGCGGCCGCGACGGCCGGTGCGGCAGTCTCGATGATCATGCGGCGCCTTTCTGCAACGCATCGCGCGTGCGGGCGTGCTTCACCTCACCCTCGTGGGTGATGATCGCGCCCTGCTGGATGTCGTCGGTGAAGTCGAGCTGGAAGCTTTTGTCCTTGGTGAACGCCAGCACGAACGCGGTGATGTTGCGGGAGAACAGCAGGCTGGCGTGGAGCGGCAGCGACGCGGCCAGGTTGAGCGGCGCCATGATGGTGACCGCGCCGACCCGCGTCGTCTCACCCGGCTTCGACAGCTCGCAGTTGCCGCCGCCGTCGGCCGCGAGATCCACCACCACCGCGCCCGGCTTCATGCTCCGCACCATCTCCGCGGTCAGCAGCTTCGGCGCGAACACGCCGCCGATGAGCGCGGTGGTGATCACCACATCGGACTGCGCCACCTGGGCCGCGAGCAGCTCCCGCTGCCGCGCCTGGTCGGCCTCGGACAGCTCCTTGGCGTAGCCCCCGCCGGCGGAGGCCGCCTCGCCCAGCTCGATGCCGACGTATTTCCCGCCGACGCTCTCGATCTGCTCCTTCACCTCGGGCCGCACGTCGGTCGCGACCACGTTGGCGCCGAGCCGCTTCGCGGTCGCGATCGCCTGGAGCCCGGCGACCGCGGCGCCGATCACGAAGACCTTCGCCGGCGGGACCATGCCCGCCGCGGTCATGAGCATCGGGAAGTACTTGTTGAGCTCGCCGGCGGCGAGGAGGGCGCCCTTGTAGCCCGCGATGTTCGCCATGGACGACAGGGTGTCCATGGACTGGGCCCGGGTGGTGCGCGGGATGGCGTCGGTGGAGAAGGCGGTGATCCGGCGGGAGGCGAGCGCGCGGACGGCGTCGAAATTTCGGAGCGGCATCAGGGACCCGAGACAGATCGCGCCCGGGCGCATCCAGCTCACTTCGTCGCGCCCGCCGCCGGTCGGCGGGGGGCCCACCCGGAGCACCAGGTCCGCCGCGCCGAGCAGGGCGGCCGGATCGCTCTCGATCGTCGCGCCGGCCTCGCGGTATCCGGCATCGGGGTATCCGGCGGCGTCCCCCGCTCCGGACTCGACCGCGACCTCGTAGCCCGCCTGGATCAGCTTCTTGGCGGACTCGGGGACCAGCGCGACGCGCCGCTCGCCCGGGGCGGTTTCCTTGGGTACAGCGATGCGCATCGGAGCTCCGCTTCAGGATGGGGTCGTGCAAACATATCCACGACGGCGAGACCGGCCAGAGCCCTCCGTACCGGACTAGATGCCCAGCTTGGGCAGCTTGATGCCCGGGGCCAGTCCGGTGGTGAGGCGTTTGAGCTCTGCCTGGAGCTGCTTCTCGACGTCGTCCAGCTGCTTCCGGTCCGCGCCGAGCCGCTGCTCCGCCTTGGTGCGGACGTCGGCCACCTGCCGCTTCACCGGCTCGACCTTCGAGGCCACGGCACTGTCGACCTTGGCTCGGACCATCTTCTCCGCCTTCGCCACTTCCTCCCCGATGACCGCCTCCAGCCGCTCGGCGATCGCCCGGTCGAGGTTGCTGGAGACCGCCAGCCTGGGCGACTTCATCGGCCCGCTGACCCGGGCATCCACCGAGAGCCGGCCCAGCCCTGAGACCACGCGCCAGACGATCTGTTCCAGGTCGTTGAGCTTGCGCCCGGCGCTGTCGAGCGTCCAGGCGACTTTCTCCGACCCGATGGACCACCGTCCCAGCACCTGGTCGTTCCTCAGCGCGAAATTGAGGTTGGCGGCCCCGGTGCCCGGCCGCAGGGTGAACGGCAGCTCCGGCACCCTGATATCCGGCAGCTTGACGCCCCGGAGCCGCGCGCCCACCGAGTCGCGCACCCGGTCCGGCCGCACGTGGTCGATGACGGCGCCGACATCGATCGCCGCGATCGCGCTGCCCGCCGCGGTCCGGCTGGTGCGCACCACGGTCGGCTTGCCGTAGAGCGACGGATCGGACGTGAGCCCCTGCACCACCGCCTCGTAGGCGCCGCGCAGCGGGCTGTCCCCGCCGATCGCCAGATCGATCTGCCCCACCTGCATCAGGAACTTGGGCCAGTCCCGCTCCTTCGGAAAACCGATGGTCTTCCCGTCCATCCGCAGCCGCTTGGGGCCCGGCTCCTCCCGCGGCAGCAGCCCCGCGGGCATGTAGTGCCGGGCCAGGTCCGTGTAGTACATGGCCTGCTGGAACCGGTCGATGCTGACCTTGCCGAAGAACGCGCTCCCGATCTCCGGCGCGGAGAAGGTGGGCAGCTTGAGCAGCCCGCGAGCGAAGGCGTAGTCCTTCCGCCGGGCCGCGTCGAGGTTCTGGAGACCGGTCGAGAGCGAGCCGACGCCGCCCTTCACCTGCTGCTCCACGGCGGCGAGCCGTCTCTTCGCGTCCTCCAGCCGCTTGAGTGTCGCCCTGGTGTCGTCGATGGCCCGCTTGGTCCCGTCGATGCCGAGCGCGCGCGGATTGGTGCCCTTGAGCCGCGCGACGAGCGTCTGCGCGGTATCGACCGTCCCCTTCACGTCGAGCTGCTGGAAGGTCCCCTCCAGCGCGCGCCGCGCCGAGTCGGTCCGCGCGGCCAGCGCCTGCGCCGCCTGCACGCTGCTGAGCTGGGTCGGATTGAGCACCAGCTGCTTCACGGTGTCGATCGGGGTCAGCTTGAGGATGGGGACGTCGAACTGCTGGGCCCACTGCCGCACCGAGCGCAGCGCCTGCGGCGCGAACCCGTCGCCCTCGACCGGCTTCGCCGGCGTCTTCCGCGCGGTGCCGAACCGCATCCCGCTGAGCCGGAAGGTCTCCACCACGAATTTCTTCTCCGCCAGCGCCAGCGGATTGAGCTTGAGCCGGATGTCCGCCGCCTCGACCAGGTTCTTGTTGACGTCGAACGGGTCGGCGACCTGGAGCTCGCGGATGTCAACCGCCGCCTCCCCGGCGATGATGTCGAGCTTCCCGATATCCACCTGGGTGCCCAGCAGCTCGGTGCTCACCTCCTCGGTGGTGTCCTTCGCCACCGGCTCGGCGAAGAGCCAGAGCAGCACGCCGATGAGGAGGAGGAACAGGAGCAGCGGACCGATCGCCTTCCAGCGGAAGATCTTGAGCTTCATCGCCTCACTCCGGCCGGAAGAGGCGATAGACGTTGTAGACCTTCGACGCGGTCAGTGCCTTGTAGAACTTCGACTGCTGCACCCGGGCGCCGATGGTGGCGCGATAGCGGGCCACGCCCCAGCGGGCGGCGAAGAAGATCGGGACACTGAGCGCGAGCCACCCCACCACGCTGCCCAGCACGACCGAGTTGTTGAAGTTGGTATAGGGGACCAGCGGCGTGTTGTACATCCCGGTCCACAGGTCCCGCAGCGAGGGCGCCTCGAGCAGCGAGAGGCCGATCGCGTGGAAGAGCGGATCGAGGATGAATCCCAGCGGCACGAACAGCGCCCACCCCAGCATCGCCCCGCCGAAGGACACGTTGAGCAGCACGATCAGCGAGAAGACGAACAGGTTGTGCGCGTTGAGCAGCGGCGTGAGCCCGAGCGCCGCCCCCAGCGCCATCCCCGCGGCCACCTGTCCCGGCGTGCCGTCCGAGTGCAGGGTCTTGATGATGGACTGGATCAGCTTCAGCAGGGCGAGCATGAAGTCAATAGTAGGTGGGGCGGTCTCGGGGGTCGAGAGCATCGGTGCCGATGGCGAGCTGACTAACTGCGAACCACGGAGCCACGAAGGGCACGGAGACAGCACGGAGAACAACACAACCTTTGTTTTTCTCCGTGCCGTCCTTCGCGTCCTCCGTGGCTCCGTGGTTCGCAGTTTGGCAGACGGCCTGTAACGCTCCCGCCCTGCTTCACGCACCGTTCTACCCCCACGCCTGCCTGCTCCACTAACTTCCCCGCCATGCCCCGTCCCCGCCGAGCGGCTCAGGTCCACAAGTTCGGCGGTGCGTCGCTGGCCGATTCCACCGCCGTTCGCCACGCCGTCGAGATCATTCGCCGCCATCGCTCGGAGCCGACGGTCGTCGTCGTCTCCGCGATGGCGGGGACGACCGACGCGCTCCTGGAAGTGGCGCAGCAGGCGGGGTCCGGCGAGTCGCGCACCGTCGCGTCCCTCATCGCGCGGCTCCGCTCGCGTCATGCGGAGGTCGCGCGCTCGCTGCTTCCCGGGGGCCGGATCCGGGCCGACGCGCTGCTCTACATCAGCGAGCTGTTCGCCGAGCTGGAGGCGCTGGCCCAGGGACTTCGGCTGCTCCGCGAGCTGACCCCGCGCACCACCGACTACCTCGTCTCCCGCGGCGAGCGGCTGAGCGCCAGGCTGGTCGCCGCGGCCCTCGAGGCGGCCGGCACCCGGGCGAAGTACGTCGATGCGCTCGATCTGATCCACACCGACGCCACCTTCGGCCAGGCCTCGCCCGACGCCGCGCGGACCGACCGCGCGGTGCAGCGGGTGCTGGCGCCGCTCCTGGCCCGCGGCGTGGTGCCGGTAGTGCCGGGGTTCATCGGCGCGACGCCCGGCGGCGACGTCGCCACGCTGGGACGAGGCGGGTCCGATCTCACCGCGACGCTCATTGCCCGCGGCCTCGGCGCCGCGCGGGTCTCGCTGTGGAAGGATGTCCCCGGCCTGCTCACCGCCGACCCCCGCGTCGTCCCCGACGCGCGAGTCATTCCCCAGCTCCACGCCCGCGAGGCGGCCGAGCTGGCGTACTACGGCGCGAAAGTGCTGCACCCTCGCGCGCTGATCCCGGTGGCGGGGCGCCGGATCCCCGTCTTCGTCCGCCCGTTCGCCGACCCCGACTCCCCCGGCACCGAGGTGTCCGAACGGGTCGGCGCCGGCCGCAATCCGGTGAAGGCGCTCACCGCCGCCGGAGGCCAGGCGCTGCTCACCGTCACCGGCAACGGCATGCTCGGCGTCCCCGGAATCGCCGCCCGCACGTTCGCCGCGCTCCACGCGCGGCGGATCTCGGTCTCGCTGATCTCTCAGGCTTCCTCCGAGCACTCGATCTGTTTCAGCGTGCCGGAGAGCCTGGCCGAGGACGCGAAGGACGGGCTGGAGCGCGAGTTCAAGAGCGAGATCGCCCGGCGCGAGATCGACGGCGTGGAGGTCAGTCCCGGCATGGCGACCGTCGCCGTCGTCGGCCTCGGCATGCACGGCACGCCGGGGATCGCGGCGGGCGTATTCTCCGCGCTCGCCGCGGGCGGGATCAACGTCGTGGCCATCGCGCAGGGATCGTCCGAGCTCAACATCTCGGTCGTGGTCGAAGAGCGGCAGGCGGCCGACGCGCAGCGGCGGGTGCACGCCGCGTTTCAGCTCTCCCGCATCGCCGGCGGCGCGGTCATCCGGCCCGAGCGGATGGAGATCGTGCTGCTCGGCTTCGGGCAGATCGGACGCACCCTCGCCTCCCTGATCGGCCAGGTGCGCCGCCCCGCGCTCACACTCAAGGTCGCCGCGGTGATCGACCGCAGCGGGTTCGTGTTCGACCCCCAGGGGATCGGCCCGCGCCGGCTGGCCTCGCTGGCGGCGGACAAGCGGAAGGGACGCGGGCTCGCCGACGCGCAGCGGGGCCGCGCCGGCAGCGCGGAGGAGGCGATCGCGCACATTGCGGGCTATGCGCTGACCCGGCCGGTGCTGGTGGATCTGACGGCCGACGAGACCGGCGCCGCCCTCGAGGCCGGGCTTACCCACGGGATGGATCTCGTCCTGGCGAACAAGCGCCCGCTGGCCGGCCGCCGCCTGGCGAGCGAATCTCTCTGGCAGACGGCCCAGGCCCGGGGCCGCCGGATCCTGCACGAAGCCACCGTCGGCGCCGGCCTCCCGATCATCGACACCTACCACAAGCTCACCGAGTCGGGCGACCGGGTGGAACGGATCGAGGGGTTGCTCTCCGGCACGCTGGGCTACGTGTTGAGCGAAGTCGGCGACGGCGTCCCGTTCTCCCGCGCGGTGCGCTCGGCGATGCGCCTCGGCTACACCGAGCCCGACCCGCGGGAGGACCTCTCCGGCATGGACGTCGGCCGCAAGGCGCTGATCCTCGGCCGGCTGCTCGGCTTCCGCGGCGAGCTGAGCCGGAAGGCGGTCGAATCGCTGGTGCCGCCGTGGGCCCGCAGTCTCCCGCTCCCCCAGTTCCTCAAGCGGCTGCCGGAGCTGGACGCCGCGTGGAAGCGCCGGGTCGATGCCGCGAAGGCCCGCGGCGACGTCTTGCGGTACGTCGCCACCGTGACGCCGGGGAAGATCGCGGTCGGTCTCCGCGCCGTGCCGATATCGAGCCCGCTCGCGTCGATCAAGGGCTCGGACAACCAGCTCGTGTTCACCACCGCGCGCTACAAGACCAACCCGCTGGTCATTCGCGGGCCCGGCGCGGGCGCCGAGGTGACGGCGGCCGGTGTGCTGAACGACATCCTCCGGCTGGCCGGCGCATGAGCCTCACGGCGGCCACGGCGTTCGCGCCCGGAAGCATCGGAAACGTCGGGCCGGGACTCGACATCCTCGGCCTCGCGGTCGCCGGCGACGGCGACAGGGTGCGCGCCGAGTGGCTCGAGGAGCCGGGGATCCGGATGCTCGACCCGGGACATCCCGATCTGCCGAGCCAGGCGGAGCGGCACACGTCGGGACTCGCCGCGCTCGCGGTGCTCCAGCGCGCCGGCGCCGGGCTGGCGCGCGGACGGGGTGTGGGGCTCTCGGTGATCAAGGGGCTCCCGCTCTCCGGCGGCCAGGGCGGGAGCGCCGCCTCGGCGGTCGCCGGCGCCGTCGCGATGAACGCGCTGCTCGGCGATCCGCTCGGGCCTGCGGAGCTGATCGAGGTCTGCCTCGACGCGGAGGAGGCCGTCGCCGGCCGGCACGCCGACAACATCGCCCCCTCGCTGCTCGGGGGGATCGTGCTGATCCGCTCGCTGGATCCGCTCGACGTGGTGCGGCTGCCGGTGCCGTCGGAGCTCTACGTCGTGCTGGCGCGACCCGACCAGCGGATGCGGACCGCGGAGGCGCGGGCCGTGCTGCCGAAGCAGGTCTCCCGCGAGGTCGCGCTGCACCAGGCGGCCCACGTCGCCGCGATGGTCGCGGCGCTCGCCACCGGCGACTACGATCTGCTCGGCCGCTCGGTGGATGACCGGATCGCGGAGCCGGCCCGCGCCGGGCTGCTGCCGGGGTTCGCCGCGGCGAAAGCCGCCGCGCTCGCGGCCGGCGCGCTCGGCAGCTCGATCTCGGGGAGCGGACCGACGGCGTTCGCCCTGGCCCGCGGCCCGGAGAGCGCGGAGCGGATCGCGGACGCGATGGGGAAGGCGTACCGCGCGGGCGGCGCGGAGTGCCGGGTGCGCACCGCGCCGGTGGATCGTTCCGGCGCCACGGTAGAGCGAGAGGGAGGCAGCGAGCGATGAGCTTCGAGATTGAGCGCCCGGCGACCTGGCAGACCTGCCTCTCCTGCGGGAACGAGCTTCCGGAGACGGATCCGCGTTCCCGCTGCCCGACGTGCGGCGGCCTGCTGGAGGTCGTGCACCGCCCGCCGACGCCGGCCGGCGCCCAGCTGCTCTCGCGGTTCACCGAGCGCCGGGGCCAACAGCCGGGGCTTGCCGCGTCCGGGGTCTGGCGCTTCCGCGAGTTCGTCCTCCCCTCGGCGCAGCACATCGTCTCCCATCCCGAGGGCAACACGCCCGCTGATCCACCGGGACGCGCTCGACGTGTGGACCGGGCTCGGCGGGCTCCTCTTCAAGCACGAGGGCTACAATCCCACCGGCTCGTTCAAGGACCGGGGGATGACCGTGGGCGTCACCCAGGCGAAGCGGATCGACGCTCGCGCGGTGGCGTGCGCCTCTACCGGCAACACCTCGGCGTCGCTCGCCGCGTACGCGTCGCAGGCGGGGCTTCCCGCTCTGGTGCTGGTGCCGGCGGGCCACATCGCGCAGGGGAAGCTGGCGCAGTCGCTCGCCTACGGCGCGCGCACGCTGCTCGTGCCGCGGCGGGCTTCGACGACTGCCTCCGCCTGGTCGAGGAGGCGAGCGAGAAGCTGGGCGTCTATCTCCTGAACTCGATCAACCCGTTCCGGATCGAAGGGCAGAAGACCATCGTGCTGGAGCTGCTCCAGCAGCTCGGCTGGGATCCGCCCGACTGGATCGTGCTCCCCGCCGGCAACCTGGGGAACACCGCCGCCTTCGGCAAAGCGCTGCGGGAGGCGCGGGCCTGGGGGCTGATCGACCGGATGCCGCGGCTCGCGGCGGTGCAGGCGGCGGGCGCGGCGCCCTTCGCGCGGAGCTTCGCGGAGGGCTTCAAGCAGCGCTACCAGGTCGAGCCCGAGACCGTGGCGACCGCCATCCGCATCGGGAACCCCGCCTCGCACGACCGCGCGGTGCGGGCGATTCAGGAGACGAACGGCGTCGTGCTCGCGGTGGGCGACGAAGAGATTCTCGAGGCGAAGGCGGCGATCGATGCCGCCGGGGTGGGCTGCGAGCCCGCCAGCGCGGCGAGCGCCGCCGGGGTGCGCACGCTGGTCCGCCGGGGGTTCGTCCATCGGGGGCACCGGGTGGTGGCGGTGCTCACGGGCCACGTGCTCAAGGATCCCGGCGTGCTCCTCAGGTATCACACTGAGACCGAGCCTCCTCCCCCGGGCGCCAACCGCCCGGTGGAGATCGAGCCGGACCTGCGCGAGGTGGAGAAGGCTGCTCGGATGAGGTGACATCGGCGTACACTTTTCCCCGCTTTCCCCGGGGGAAAAACCCACATTTCCCTATTGCATGTACCGGGCTGACTGTGTACTGTTTCTCACGGGAGTTCTGCGGTACGTCGGCACGCAAGGTCCTCACAATCACTGGGAGAGACGCGATGGCCACCAAGAAGAAGGCAGCCAAGAAGTCCGCCAAGAAGAGCGCCCGTAAGCCCGCCGAGAAAGGCAACCGCGCGGAAGAAGGCGACGAAGAAGGCCGGCAAGAAGCGGACGCCGAGCGCGGCGTTCATGAAGCCGATGCAGCCCAGCGCCGCCCTCGCGGCGGTGGTCGGGTCGAGCCCCCTGCCGCGCACCGAAGTCACCAAGAAGCTGTGGGCCTACATCAAGCGGAACGGCCTGCAGGATTCCAAGAACCGGCGCGCGATCAACGCGGACGAGAAGCTCCGCCCGGTCTTCGGCGGCAAGAGCCAGGTCACCATGTTCGACATGACCAAGCTGGTGAACCGCCACCTCAGCTATCCTTCTTCACCTCCGACCTCCGAGGGCGTCCCCGCTGGGACGCCCTTTTGGTTATGTTGCCCCCCCATGGCCGGCGAATACATCTTCACGATGCGCGACCTCAGAAAGGTCGTGCCCCCCTCCCGCGAGATCCTCAAGGGCATCCATCTCGCCTTCTTCCCCGGCGCCAAGATCGGGGTGCTCGGCGCCAACGGCGCGGGCAAGTCCTCCCTGCTCCGCATCATGGCGGGCGTGGACCAGGACTTCCTCGGCGACGCGCGCCCGCTCCCCGGGCACCCGCATCGGCTTCCTGCCGCAGGAGCCCCAGCTCGATCCCGTCGAAGGACGTCCGGGGGAACGTGATGGACGGCGGTGAAGGAGCAGCAGGGCGATGCTGCGACCAGTACAATGAGATCAGCGCCAGGTTCGCCGAGCCGATGGACGACGACGAGATGACCCGGCTGCTGGAGAAGCAGGGGAATCTCCAGGAGCGGATCGACGCGCTCGGCCTCTGGGAGCTGGACCACAAGATCGACCTGGCGATGGACGCGCTCCGGCTCCCGCCGGGCGACGCGGACGTCAGCAGGATCTCGGGCGGCGAGCGCCGCCGGGTGGCGCTCTGCCGCCTGCTGCTGGAGCAGCCCGACATGCTGCTGCTCGACGAGCCCACCAACCACCTCGACGCGGAGAGCGTCTGGTGGCTGGAGCGCTTCCTCGCGGAGTTCCAGGGCACCGTCGTCGCCGTGACCCACGACCGTTACTTCCTCGACAACGTCGCCGGCTGGATCCTCGAGCTGTACCAGGGCGCGGGCATCCCCTGGGAGGGGAACTACTCCTCCTGGCTGGAGCAGAAGGAGCGGCGGCTGGCCCAGGAGGAGAAGCAGGCCTCCGCCCGGCAGAAGACCCTGCAGCACGAGCTGGAGTGGATCCGGATGTCGCCCCGGGCCCGGCAGGCCAAGAACAAGGCGCGCATCACCCGCTACGAGGAGCTGCGCGAGGAGGCCGCCCGGCAGACCGAGGGCAGCGCCGAGATCCTCATCCCGGTCCCCGAGCGCCTGGGCGACGAGGTCGTGGTCGCGGAGAACCTCACCAAGGGCTACGGCGACCGGCTGCTGATCGACGACCTGAACTTCTCGCTGCCGCGCGGCGGGATCGTCGGCGTGATCGGGCCCAACGGCGCGGGCAAGACCACCCTGTTCCGGATGATCACCGGCCAGGAGCAGCCCGACGGCGGCAGCGCTGAAGGTCGGCTCCACGGTGCAGATCGCCTACGTGGATCAGGCGCGCGATGCGCTCGATCCCGAGAAGACCGTGTACGAGGAGATCTCCGGCGGCGCAGGACCAGCTCCAGTTCGGCCGCCGCACGGTGAACGCGCGGGCCTACAGCGCGGGCTTCAACTTCCGCGGCGCCGACCAGCAGAAGAAGGTCGCCACCCTCTCCGGCGGCGAGCGCAACCGGCTCCACCTCGCCAAGCTGCTCCGGAGCGGCGGCAACCTGCTGCTGCTCGACGAGCCGACCAACGACCTCGACGTCGACACCCTCCGCGCGCTGGAGGAGGCGCTGCTCGGCTTCGCCGGCTGCGCCGTGGTCATCAGCCACGACCGCTGGTTCCTCGACCGCATCGCGACCCACATGCTGGCGTTCGAGGGCGACAGCGAGGTGGTGTGGTTCGAGGGCAACTACGCGGACTACGCCGCCGATCTCAAGCGGCGGAAGGGCGTCGACGCGGGGCAGCCGCATCGGATCCGGTACAAGAAGCTGGGTGTAGGCGGGGCAGCGGGGCAGCGGGGCAGCGGGGCAGCGGGGCAGCGGGGCAGCGGGGCAGCGGGGAGCGGCGAGTGAGCCACCTGTCATCCCGAGCGCAAGCGAGGGATCTTGCCGGGCCGAGTTCGTAGCTGGCCGTGCAAGGTCTCTCGCTGCGCTCAGTATCTCAGCGACCGCTGCGCTTCCTCCTGCCCCGCTGCCCCGCTGCCCCCCTGCCCCGCCTCAAGAACGTCACCCCCACCTCCGGCCGTCTCCCTTGCTCGTACGCCAGCTCCGCCACCACCAGCGTCATCGGCTCCAGGTACCTCGCCATCGCCAGCTTCCCGCAGTCCACGGGCTCGTAGCCCATCTGCCGGATCAACCGCGCGACGATCCGCTTGGCCGACGGCGCATCGCCGCAATGGCACACCGAGGGCTTGCCCGTCAGCACCTCCGGCCCCGCGCGCAGCAGTTCGGCCGGGATGGTGTTGAATGCCTTCACCACTCGCGCCCCCCGGGCTCGGCGCGCGATCTGCTCCCCGCCGATGTCCGGAATCCGACCGCGAGCTCGGTGTCCTTCCGGTTCATCGGCAGGGTGCAGTCGATGAGCACCTTTCCCCGGAGGCTCCCGCCTGCCGCAGCACCTTCGGCATCTGGTGCCACGGGACCGCGATCAGCACTGCGTCCGCGCCTCGCACCGCTTCCGCGGGCGTTCCCGGCTTCGCCCGGGGGCCGCTCTGCCGCGCCAGCCGCGCAAGCTTGGCCTTGTCGCGGGAGAAGCTGTAGGTGACGCTGTGACCCGCCTCGGCGAACCGCCGTCCCAGCGCCCGCCCATGTTCCCCGAGCCCAGAATTCCGATTTTCATGATGACTCCCTTTTGCGGTCCGTCCGCTGCCCGGCTGTCTCCAATCCTGCCCGCCTGCCCGCCCGCCCGCCTGCCCCTTCGCGAAGCCTCCATTCGCCAACCCTGCCCAACTATCTGTGCGCTATGACTTCCCATAGCACGCACATCCCGTATCTCCCCGCTCGCATCGAAGGGCTCGCCCCGCTGGCGAAGAACCTCTGGTGGAGCTGGAATCGCGAGGCCCGCGGCCTGTTCCGCAGCATCGACGCCGCCCTCTGGGGCATGACCCGGCACAATCCGCTGGAGCTGCTCTGCCGGGTGGATCCCGAGCGGATCGCGGCCTGCGCCAGCGACAGCCGACTTCCTCCGCCGCTACGACGAGGTCATGGTGCGGATGCAGCACGAGACCTCGAGCCGCGACACCTGGTTCCACCGGCAACTACGGCGAGCTCGACGGCCGGCCGGTGGCCTACTTCTGCGCCGAGTTCGGGCTCCACAGCTCGGTGCCGATCTACTCCGGCGGCCTCGGCGTGCTCGCCGGCGACCACTGCAAGGCCGCGAGCGACGTCGGCATCCCGCTGGTCGGCGTCGGCCTCATGTACATGAAGGGCTACTTCGACCAGCGGCTCCGGCTCGACGGCTGGCAGGAGGACAGCGACGACGAGTACGACATCTCGCTCACGCCGCTCGAGCCGGTGAGCGGCCCGCAGGGCAAGCCCTTACCTCACCGACGGTGGAGACCTCCGGCCGGCCGGTCCACGTGCGCGCCTGGCGCATGATGGTGGGCCGGGTGCCGATCTACCTGCTGGACACCAATCTCGAGCTCAACCATCCGGACGACCGCGGCCTGATGAACAAGCTCTACGCCGGCGGCCCCGACCTCCGCGTGCGGCAGGAGTGGATCCTCGGCGTCGGCGGCGTGCGGGTGCTGCGCGCGCTGGGCATCGATCCCGCCGTCTGGCACGCCAACGAGGGCCACGCCGCCTTCATGATGGTCGAGCGGCTCCGCGAGCTGCTCGTGGCCGGCATGCCGCTGGACGAGGCGATCCGCCAGGTGCGGGCCCACAGCGTGTTCACCACCCACACGCCGGTGCCCGCGGGACACGACGCCTTCGCCGTCGAGGCGCTGGAGGCGTGCGCCGGTCCGATCTGGGAGGAGATGGGGATCGACCGCGAGACGCTCTTCCAGCCTCGGCAAGCATCCCGTCGATCGAGGGCCAGTTCCACATGACCGTCTGCGCCATGCGGATGTCGGCCCGGGTGAACGGCGTCTCCCGCCGCCACGGCCAGGTGTCGCGGAACCTGTGGCGCGACCTCTGGCCCGGCCGGCCCGTGGGAGGCGGTGCCGGTCGGCCACGTGACCAACGGCGTCCACCTCGCCACCTGGATGGCGACGCCCGATCATGGAGCTGCTCGACGAGCACGTCGGCGCCGACTGGGGCGACCGGCTCGACGAGCCGGGCTTCTGGGACCGGGTGCTCACGCTCGATCACGGCAAGTTCTGGGCCGCGCACGTCCGGCTCAAGCAGGTGCTCGCCACCCGGATCCGGGAGGACGCGCGCCGCCGCTTCGCCCAGCCGGTTCAAGGAGGCGGCCCAGGTGGCGGGCGCCGGCACCCTGCTCGATCCCACCGCGCTCACCCTCGGCTTCGCCCGCCGCTTCGCCACCTACAAGCGCGCCAACCTGATCTTCCGCGATCTCGACCGGCTGCGGCGGCTGCTGGTGGACCAGCGGCGGCCGGTGCAGATCATCTTCGCCGGCAAGGCGCACCCGGCCGACAACCCGGGCAAGGAAGTGCTCCAGAGCGTCTACCAGTTCACCCGCGACCCCGAGTTCGAGGGCCGGGTGGCGTTCCTGGAAGACTACGACATGCACCTCGCCCACCTGCTGGTGCAGGGCGTGGATCGTCTGGATCAACCTGCCGCGGGTGCCGCTGGAGGCGTCGGGCACCAGCGGGATGAAGGCGGCGCTCAACGGCGTGCCCCAGCTCAGCACGCTCGACGGCTGGTGGCAGGAGGGCTTCGACGGGCTCAGCGGCTGGGCCATCTCGCCCGCGGGCGACACCGAGGACGCCGACGCCGCCGACGTCGAGCGGTTCTACCGGCTGCTGGAGGAGCAGGTGGTCCCGCTCTACCACACCCGCAACGACGCCGGCGTGCCCATCGGCTGGGTGGACAAGATGCGCCACGCGCTCCGGCTCGCCGGCTCGCACTTCACCGCCCGGCGGATGGTCCAGAACTACGTGCAGGAGTACTACGCGCCCGCGATCCGCGGCGAAGCGGCCGGCGACGATCCGCCCACCGGATGAGGCCCGACTCGATGGCCAGCCTGGTGACCACGCCGGGCGGCGAGCCCGTCTCGATCGTCCACGTCACGGCGGAGTACTTCCCCTACGCCCGCACCGGCGGGCTCGCGGAGGCGGTCGCGGGCCTCGCCAACTTCCAGCACGCCGCCGGGCTCGACGTCACGGCGATCCTGCCCGCTCTACCGCACCGTCCGCGACGAGGACCCCGACCTGGAGCCGGTCGGGCCAGCCGTTCGTGGTGCACGCTCGGCGACCCGGCACGAGGAGGCCCGCGATCTTCCGGCGTCGCCGGGCCGCCGACGCGGACCGCAGGTGTATCTTCATCGAGCACCTCGACTACTTCAACCGCCACGGCATCTACGGCGAGAGCGGCGCCGACTACCCCGACAACCACCGGCGGTTCGCCTTCTTCGCGCTCGCGGCGATGACGGCGCTGCCCCGCCTGGTCGCAGGGTCCGATCCTGCTGCACGCCCACGACTGGCACACCGCGCTCGCGCCGGTCTACCTCCGCACCATCCTCAGCCAGGAGCGCTACGCCCGCGACGCGACCACCGTGGTCTCGGTGCACAATCCCGGCTACCAGGGCCACTTCGGCCCCGAGGCGATGCCCGAGATCGGCCTGCCGTGGGAGCTGTACAACTGGCAGCAGCTCGAGTGGTACGGCAAGGTGAACTTCCTGAAGGGCGGCGCTGGTGTTCGCCGACTCGGTGACCACGGTGAGCCCGACCCAGGCCAAGGAGCTGCGCACCGCCGGGCGGCGGCTTCGGCCTGCACCACCTCTTCGTCGCGCTGGGCGACCGGCTGGTCGGCGTGCTCAACGGCATCGACCAGCGGATCTGGAATCCCGCCACCGACACCCAGATCACCGCGCAGTATTCCGCCGAGAAGCTGGAGGGCAAGCGGCGCTGCAAGGCGGCGCTGCAGCGCTCGTTCGGGCTGCCGCAGCGCCGGCGGGCGCCGCTCTTCGGGATGACCGGCCGCCTGGTGCACCCAGAAGGGGCTCGACCTCATCCTCGGCGCGCGCGAGCTGCTCGGCAGCGACGCGCAGTTCGTCTTCCTCGGCAGCGGCGATCCGCGCTACGAGCACGCGCTGGTCGAGCTGGCCACGGCCGCGCCCAACCGGATCGGGGTGCAGCTCGACTTCACCGACCGGCTGGAGCACCGGCTGATGGCGGGGGCCGACATCTTCCTCATGCCGTCGCTCTACGAGCCCTGCGGCCTCACCCAGATGCGCGCCCAGCGCTACGGCGCCCCGCCGATCGTGCGCCGCGTCGGCGGCCTCGCCGACACGGTCGAGGACGGGGTCACCGGCTTCGCCTTCGACGGCTACACCGCCGGAGGCGTTCCAGGAGGCCGGCTTCCGCGCCCTCCGCGGCTACGCCGAGTCCGCCAAGTGGCAGGCGATGGTGCGCCGCGGAATGGCCCGCGACTTCAGCTGGGAGCGCTCGGTGGACCAGTACCTCGAGGTCTACCGCCGCGCCATCGCCTACGCCGCCATGCGATAAGGCACGTCCCGATGGACTTCGTGCTCGCGCTCCACAGCCACCTGCCCTACGTCCTGAACCACGGCCGGTGGCCGCACGGCAGCGACTGGCTCTGCGAGGCCGCGCTCGACACCTACCTCCCGCTGATCGAGCAGCTCCGCGCCGCTCGAGGCCGACCGGATCCCCGCGCCCGTCACCATCGGCGTCACGCCGGTGCTCGCCAACCAGCTCGCCAGCCCCGCGTTCGTCGCGGAGATGGAGGCGTTCTTCGCCCAGCGGCTCGCTGACCTGCGACGAGGCGCCCGCCTCGCTCGCCGCGACCGGCGAAGGCGCACCTGCTTCCGCTGGTGGACTTCTGGCGCGAGCGGCTGCACCCGCCTGCGCCGGCTCTTCCACGAGATCGGCGGCGACATCGTCGCCGCGCTGCGCGCCCTCGAGCAGCGCGGGCGGCTCGAGACCATCGCCTCCGCCGCGACCCACGGCTTCCTCCCGCTGCTCGCGCGCGACGAGAGCATCCGCCTCCAGCTCGCCGTCGGCCGGGCCGAGCACCGCCGGCTGTTCGGCCGCGATGCCCGCAGGGCGTCTGGCTGCCCGAGTGCGCCTACCGGCCGCGCGGGCCCTGGCAGCCGTGGCGCGACGCGCGCCGCGCGCCGGCATCCGCCGCGGGATCGAGGAGCACGTGAGCGACGCCGGCTTCCGCTACTTCTTCGTGGACTCGCACCTCGCGTCCGCGGGCCGTCCGCTCGGCATCTACGGCGATCCCGGCGGCGATCCGACGCTGCACCGGCCCGGCGGGAGCGCCGACGGCATCGCGCACCGCTCGCCCTACGCCGCCTACCAGGTCGCGCACGCGCAGGCCGCGGAGGGCATCGCCGCGCTGGTGCGGGACCCCCGCTCGTCGATGCAGGTGTGGAGCCGGTACCAGGGCTATCCCGGGCGACGGGGCGTATCTCGAGTTCCACAAGATGCGCTGGCCCGGCGGCCTCAAGCTCTGGCGGGTGACCGGCGGCGACGTGGACCTCGGCGGCAAGGAGCCCTACGATCCCGGCGGCCGCGCTCGCAGCGCGCCGGGCGAGCACGCCGAGCACTTCGCCGGCCTGCTCGGCGGAGATCGCCGACGGTCGAGCGGCAGCAGCGCGACGGTGTCATCGTCGCGCCGTTCGATACCGAGCTGTTCGGGCACTGGTGGTTCGAGGGACCCGACTGGCTCGGCGTCGGTCTATCGCGCGCTCGCGCGCGACGACCGCGGCGTCCGCCCGGTCACCGCGTCCCGGCATCTCGCCGATCACCCGGCCCGGCAGCCGATCCGGCTCGCCTTCGGGCTCGTGGGGCGCCAACGGCGATTTCAGCATGTGGCTCAACGACCGCGACGGTCTGGACCTGGGAGCGGCTCTGGCCGCTGGAGGAAGCGTTCTGGGACGCGGCGCCCGCGGCGCTGGCCGATCCCGCCGCGCGGCCGGTGCTCGCCCAGGCGGCGCGCGAGCTGCTCCTGGCCCAGTCGTCCGACTGGCAGTTCATCATCTCCACCGGCGCCGCGGCGGACTACGCCGAGCGGCGCTTCACGGGAGCACTGCGACGACGCGGAGGCGCTGCTCGCGGCGCTCGCGCCCGGCGGCGAGGACCGGCTCGCCGCGCGCCCAGACGCCGGGCCGAAGAGCTGGCCCGGCGCGACGATCTCTTCCCTGACGTCCTCTCCGCCGTCGCCGCGGCGCTCGGCGGCTCCCGCTCCCTGGTCTTACGCTGATCGATGGACCCGATCCGCTTCGTCTTCGGACTGCACCTCCACCAGCCGGTCGGCAACTTCGACCACGTCTTCGCCCAGCACGTGGAGGACGTCTACCGGCCGCTGCTCGACCGGCTGCGCGGGCCGCGGATTTCTTCCCGGTCGTCCTGCATCTCTCCGGGCCGCTGCTCGAGTGGCTGGAGCAGCACGAGCCCGCCTATCTCGATCGGCTGGGCCGCTCGCCGCCGACGGCAAGATCGAGATGCTGCTCTCGGGCCTCTACGAGCCGGTGCTCGCCTCGCTGCCCCGGGCCGACCGGGTCGAGCAGATCCGCTGGATGCACGAGGCGGTGCGGCGCCGCTTCGGGGTGGACGCCAGCGGGCTCTGGCTCACCGAGCGGGTCTGGGAGCCCGAGCTGGCCGCCGATCTCGCCGACGCCGGCGTCGCGCTACGCGCTGGTGGACGACCGCCACTTCCTGGCCACCGGCTTCGAGAGCGAGCGGCTGCACGCGCCCTTCTGGACCGAGAGCGACGGGCGGCGGGTGGCGCTGTTCCCGATCGACGAGCGGCTCCGCTACCTGATCCCCTTCCGCCCGCCGGAGGAGACGGCGCACTACCTCCGCGAGCTGCGCGGCGCCGGGCACCGGCTCGCGGTGCTGGCCGACGACGGCGAGAAGTTCGGCGGCTGGCCCGGCACCAAGGAGTGGGTCTACGAGCGTGGCTGGCTCGACCAGTTCATGGACGGCCGTCGGCGCGCTGGTGGAGAGCGGCGAGGTGCGGCTCGAGCCGGCTGGACGAGGCGCTCGCCGAGGTGCCGAGCAACGGGCTCGCCTATCTGCCGACCGCGTCCTACACCGAGATGGAGGGCTGGTCGCTCCCGCCGGACGCCGCGCTCCGGCTCGCACCGTCTGCAGCACGACATGGGCGAGGCGCGCGTCGCGGGTCCCGACGGCGCGCTGGTCCGGGGCGCGCACTGGCGGAACTTCCTCGTCAAGTACTCCGAGTCGAACCGGATGCACAAGAAGATGCAGGCGCTCTCCGCGCTCTGCCGCCGCAAGGGGAATCCCGCCGGAGGCCCGCCGCGCCATCGGCCGGGCCCAGTGCAACGACGCCTACTGGCACGGCGTGTTCGGCGGGCTCTACCTCCCGCACCTCCGCGACGCCATCTGGCGCGAGCTGGCGCTGGCCGAGGGCGAGCTGCGCCGGGGCAAGGGGCTGGCGTGGGAGGTGCTCGACTTCGACGGCGACGGGCACCAGGAGATCTGGGTCCACTCCGAGCTCTTCTCCGCGCTCGTGAGCCCGGTGCGCGGCGCGGCGATCGAGGAGTACACCGTGTTCCGCGACCGGGATCAACTACGCCAACGTGCTGACCCGCCGGCGCGAGGCGTACCACGACCTGGCGCTGGAGCGCGCCGCGGCCGAAGCGGGGCACGGGGACGGGGGCACGGCCAGCATCCACGACATCGAGGAGGGCATCCGGCTGGACGCTCGCCCGCCGCTCGACGCCGGAGGATCGGGCGCTCCTGCTCGAGCGCGTGCTGCCCGGCTCGCTCGGCGTGGAGGACGTACGCGCAGCGGAGACTACCGGCCGGTGCACTCCTGGGCCCGCGCGGCGTTCGACTACGCGGTGCAGCGGCGGCGGGGCGCGCTGGAGATCGCCTGCGCGACCGGCGAGGGGCGCGAGCGGCTGGCCAAGCTGTATCCGGTTTCGCGAGCGAGGGGGAGATGACGGTGCGCTACGCCTGGGATCCAGGCGCGTCGGGCGCCGGACGATCGCTTCGCCACCGAGATCTCGCTCGCCGGCCCACTCGAGCCGGAGAGCCACGCCCGGCCGCGGAGCCGTGGCGCTTCGACATCGAGACGGTCGCGAAATCGGAGCGCGGACTCGACCGCACGAGGCAGGGTGAGTCGCTCACGCTCCGATGGCCGGTTCGCCTCGGCGAGGCGGCAGTGGTGCTTCGCCCGCCGGCTAGCGGAGCGCCTAGCTCCCCGGCTTCTCGCCGGGATCCTTCGGCCGGCCGGCCGGAATCCGCTTCGCCGCCCGGCCCTTCAGATAGGCGTAGCATCGCGTCGACCTGCTCGGGCGTGACCGACTCCTTCGAACGGCGGCATGCCGCGCTCCGCCCGCCCTTCCATGACGACCTTGGTGAACGTCGCCTTGTCCGCGGCGCGGCCCTTCCGGGGCCAGGCTGACCAGCAGGTTCGCGGCCACCGGATTGGGCAGCGCGTCCTGCCCGTGACAGCGGGCGCAGTGCACGTTGTATTGCCGCCATCCCTCGTACTCCACGGCGCTGACCTTGGCGCCCTCCTCCTGCCCCGCGGCTGGCGAGCGGCTCGACCGCGGCGCCGGTGAGGAGGGCGAGCAGCGAGAGCGGAATCGCGAGCGGTCTCATCGGCTAGCCTTCCTGTTTGACGGCGGGGCGGCCGGGTCCGATCTTCGCCGCGCTCCTGCCCTTCACGTAGGAGTAGATCTGGTTGATCTTCGCGGGGTCCATCCCCAGCGCGCACCAGGACGGCATGCCCTTGGCCGGGCGGCCGGCGCAGACCGTCTGCACGAACAGCTCCTGGGTATTGATCGGCCCGTCGGGCTTGAGCGACACGATCAGGTGCGGGGCGATGGTGGAGCCCAGCACGTCCTCACCGTGACAGCGGGCGCAGTTGAGGTTGTACTGCTTCCAGCCGTCGTAGGTCGCCTGATCCACCGTGTCCTTCGGCGCCTGGTGGTAGGCGTCGCGCAGCGGCGCATCGGCGCTCGCGGTCGTACCCGAGCTCGCGGTGTCCTTCGGCGCGGCGGCCTGAGCGGACGGCGCCGGTGTCGGCGCCGGCTTCGGGCGTCGGCGGCCGGTTTCGGCGCAGGCTTGGATGCGGGGGCTGGAGTCTGCTGGGCCTGCTGCTTCGCCGCGGTGTCGCCGGCCGTCGCGGCCGGCGACGTATCGGATTGCGCCGGTGTGGCGGTGTCGGCGGTGGCGGCGGTGTCGGCCGGCGGCGTGGCCGCCGAGTCGGTGACCGCCGCGCCCTCGGTTCCGGCGCGGCGGAGTCGTCGTCGCCTCCGCCGCGCAGCAGGCGGTGCGCCAGGAGCAGCCAACGCGGATCGAGGCTGCATCCTCATGGTCCTCGTCCGTCCTTTCCCGGTGTGGCGGCCGGGTCCGGCCAGCATCGATCCTACGTTCATCGTGTGCCTTCTCTGCCGCGACCCATGACCACGGTCGCAAGGTGACCTGGATCACCCGCCGTGGCTGTCGCCTCACTGAGCCTGGCATTATCTTCACCGCCATGAACCCCACCGCCGGAAAGTCCGTCGAGCTCGGGCTGGTCCAGATGCGCTGCTCGCTGGACCCTGCCGAGAACCTGGAGAAGGCGATCCGCGGCGTGCGCGACGCCGCCGCCAAGGGCGCGCAGATCGTCTGCCTCCAGGAGCTGTTTCGCAGCCAGTACTTCTGCCAGACGGAGGACCACCGCTAGTTCGACCTGGCGGAGCCGATCCCGGGCCCCTCCACCGAGCGCCTCGCCGCGCTCGCCAAGGAGCTGGGCGTCGTCATCGTCGCGTCGCTGTTCGAGAAGCGCGCCGAGGGGCTGTATCACAACACCGCCGCGGTCTCGACGCGGACGGCCGGTACCTGGGCAAGTACCGGAAGATGCACATCCCCGACGATCCGCAATACTACGAGAAATTCTACTTCACCCCCGGCGACCTGGGCTTCCGCGCCTGGGACACGCAGTTCGGCCGGATCGGCGTGCTGATCTGCTGGGACCAGTGGTATCCCGAGGCCGCCCGGCTCACCGCGCTGAGCGGGGCCCAGATCCTGTTCTATCCCACCGCCATCGGCTGGCTCCCCGCGGAGAAGCAGGAGCACGGCGCGCAGCAGCAGGCGGCCTGGGAGACCATCCAGCGGAGCCACGCGATCGCCAACGGGGTCTACGTCTGCGCGGTCAACCGGGTGGGCCACGAGGGCGACCCCGAAGGCCGGCATCGAGTTCTGGGGCGGCAGCTTCGTCTCCGACCCCGGCGGCCGCCTGCTGGCGAAGGCCGGCACCGGCGAAGAGATCCTCACCGCCACCTGCGACCTGTCCAAGGTCGATGTCAGCCGCACCCACTGGCCCTTCCTGCGGGACCGGCGGATCGACGCCTATCAGGACATCACGAAGCGGTATCTCGATTGATCCGGGTTTCTGGTCACCGTGAACGCAGTGAAGGGGGCCATGTCGACACCGGGTTCCGCATGCCCGCCGAGTGGGAGCCTCACCGCGGCACCTGGCTCAGCTGGCCGCACAAGGAAGCGTCCTGGCCCGGCAAGTTCGGCGCGGTGCCGCCGATCTTCGCCCGGATGGTGCGCCTGCTCGCCGAGCGGGAGGAGGTGCACGTCAACGTCGCCGGGCCGGCGATGGAGGCCGACGTGCGCCGCCTGCTCGCGGACGAGGGCGCCGACACGGGCAACGTCTTCTTCCACCACCATCCCACCAACGACGCCTGGTGCCGGGACCACGGGCCGATCTTCGTCCACCGCCAGGAGCGCGGCAAGACCGAGGAGACGATCCTCGACTGGGGCTACAACGCCTGGGGCGGCAAGTATCCGCCCTACGACCTCGACGACGTGATCCCGACCCGGATCGGCCGGGAGTACGGCATTCCGGTGGTCTACTCCCGGGATGATCCTGGAAGGCGGTTCGATCGACGTGAACGGCCGTGGCACGCTTCTCACGACCGAAGCGTGCCTCCTCAACCCCAACCGGAATCCCCAGCTCGACCGCGACGCCATCGAGGCCAGGCTTCGCCGCTACCTCGGCGTCAGCAACATCCTCTGGCTGGGTGACGGAATCGCCGGCGACGATACCGACGGCCACGTCGATGACATCACCCGCTTCGTGGATCCCGACCACCGTCGTCACCGTGGTGGAGGACGACCCGGCCGACGAAAACTACGAGCCGCTCCAGGAAAACCTGGAGCGGCTCCGCACGATGCGCGATCAGGACGGCACCCCGCTGCGCGTTGTCACCCTGCCGATGCCGCGCCCGCTCTACCACGAGGGCCAGCGGCTCCCGGCCAGCTACGCGAACTTCTACATCGCGAACGGCCTGGTCCTGCTCCCCACCTACGACCCCGAGCGCGACAGCGAAGCCAGGGCGATCCTCAAGGGCGTCTTCCCCGACCGCGATGTCGTCGGCATCGACTGCACCGACCTGGTCTGGGGCCTCGGCGCCTTCCACTGCGTCACCCAGCAGTGGCCATCTACAGACGGGCAGATCGGCAGTCGGGCAGGCGGTCAGTAACTGCCCCCTGCCCGTCCGCCCGACTGCCCGTCTTAGCTCAACGTCTTGTCCCAGGTTCCCACCAGCGCCGCTCGCCGGCCGCCGCATGAATCCATCCCCACGCCCGCGATGCGCAGCTCGTTCTCGGTGCGGCTGACCACGTAGCGCGCGTCGGCGGTCTGGCAGGGGCTGCCGGCGGTGTCCGCCTTGAAGATCAGGGTGTCGCCGATGAAGTTCGGCCCGGCCCTTCATGTCGACGCTGTCAGGCCACCGGGGAGACGGAAGCAGCAGCTCCATCCCGCCGTTCGAGGCCAGGTCCATCTGCACCTCGCCTTCGCCGTAGAGATCCCGCTTCCAGGAGCCGGAGTACTTCGAGGCCTCTCCACCGCACGCGGTGAACGAGAGCAGCGCGACGGCGGCGGCCAGCAGTCGGACGCCGGAAACACGGGTGATGCGGTGAATCATCTCGGTGCCCTCCATGGAATGAGACGCTCGGGATCTCACCAACTTCAGCCGGCGCCGGGGAGCGCGCACGCGGCGCTGCCGGCGGGCGGACGTGCAAACCAGTGACAATACGGGAGTCGGAGCCGGCGATGAGGCCGACCCGGAATATTCATAATGCCGAACGAGCCCCCGCAACGCCAGTGGGGGCTCGCCCGGAAACGCACCTATCTCACTGCCGCGGCAGGATTTCGTCCGTCGGAATCGGCAGCGTCGAGAAGATCACGATCGCCTTCCCGGTCGATCGGCAGCTGGTCGAGCCGGCCGTAGTGCCGGGCGTCGATCCACCGGTGCGCCCCCTCGAACATCAGGGAGTAGAGCTTGTTGTACAGCAGCTCGGTCGAGGGCGGCGTCAGCCGTCCCGAGGTCGGCCAGCGGCGCAAGATTGCCTGAAGTCACCCGCACCGTGTTGATGTCCGGACAGCGCGGCCGGAAGGTTGCTCAGACCGATGTTCGCCTCCGCCCGGAGCAGGATCAGCTCCTCCTTCTTGATGATCGGGATCAGGCTGCCGGGGCTGGGATAGCGGATCCAGCCCAGATCGGACGCCAGTCCGTTGTTACTGCTGTCCCGGCCGCGGCACGATCTTGTCGACGAACCGCTGGTCCAGCGTCACCCCGTCGATCTGGAGCTGCGCGCCGGTCTCCAGCGACGGGTGGGCGAAGTTCTCACCCTGTTGCGGGTCGATGGAGAGCGGATTCGCCAGGTCGCCCGCTCCGGTGCCGTAGTCCATGTAGACGCCGAGATCCAGGTCGCCGGGCGCATCGACGAACGACTCGGCCAGCGCGGTGAGCGCGCCGGCGAAGTCATTGGTATAGACCGCCACCCGGGCGCGGAGCGCCCGGTTGAACGGCCGGTATGTCGCCGGGGTGTTGAATCCCCGGAAGCCCGACGGCAGCGGGAACGGGAACGCCGCGCCGCCAGCCGTCAGCTCGGCCGCCGCCTGATCCAGCAGCGTCACGATGTGGGCGAACACCTCCGTCCGGGTCCGAAATGCGGCCGGCGCCGCCGTCACCGAGGTGTCGGTGACGATCGGGATCGAGTCCTGGGTGTGCGAATTCAGGATGATCAGGTAGTTGAGCGCCTGGATCGTCTTCACGTAGCCCGAGGTGGCGCTCTGCTCCTCCGCCGTCAGCTACGCAGCCGTGGGCAGCACCGCCAGGATCAGGTTGCCGCCACGGATGGCGGCGTACTGGTCGGCCCAGTGGTCGCCGCCGAAGGCGTCGCTTCCGGGATCCAGCGGGCCGAGCAGCAGCTCGCCGGTGAAGCGCGGGTCGGAGCCGTCGAAGCGCAGCGACTTCGCGGCCGAGGATCCCCATGTCGAGCGGGAAATCGGCGAAGTCGGTGCGGAAGGCGATCAGCATCCCGTTCGCCGCGGCGGCGACCTCGTTCCGGCGTCGGATTCGCCCCGATGGGATCGGGGCTGTTGGGGTTGGTGCTCAGATCGAAACTGCACCCTGCCGAGGTGAGGACGCCCAGCAGGAGCAGCGAATGCCACGTGTCGCATGGTCGGCCTCATGGTCAGAATCCCAGGTCGATCGCGAAGAAGAAGCTGCGGCTCGGCGGGAACGGGCCGACGTCGATGTTTCGGACGATCGCCTGGTTGCCGAAGTTGCTGACTTCCGGATCGAGCCCGCGATAGCCGGTGAAGCGGAGCAGGTTCCGTCCGCTCAGCGAGATCCGGGCGTTGCGGACCGATGAGCCGAACAGCCCGCGGGTGAAGCTCTCCGGCAGGTTGTAGGCGAGCGTGACCTCGCGGAGCTTGAGGTACGAGCCGTCCTGCACGTAGACCTGGCTGATGCCCGTCGTTGAACGCCGTCCTGCCGCGCCTGGCCGGGGCCGACGAAGTCGATGCTGTTCTGGCCCGCGTCGTACAGGAACTCGGTCAGGTTGATGATGTCCCCGCCCTGCTTCCAGTCCCACAGGAAGCCGAAGGTGAAGCCGCTTGTAGTCGAGGTCGCTGGAGAACGACATCTGGAAGTCGGGTGTGGCGTCACCGATCTTGCCCTTCGCTGCCGAAGATCTGGGTGGCCGAGCTGTCCTGCTGGATCTGGTAGGTGCCCAGCGCCAGCGCGAAGCCGCCGGTCTGGAAGGTGGGCACCGACAGCCGGGTGATGACCGTGCTCGTTCTTGAAGAACGTGGTGCGGAACAGCCAGTTCACGTCGCGCGACTGAACCGGCGAGATCGTGAGCGAGGCCTCGAAGCCGCGGTTCCGCAGCCGGCTGTCCGAGCTGAAGATGCGGGTCTCCTGGCCCGAGCTGGGCGCCAGCGTCTGCTCCAGCAGCAGGTCGGTGATGTTGCGCTGGTAGACCGTGAAGTTCACCTCGGCCCGGCCGCCCGCCGAGCTGGGCGTCGAAGCCCGCCTCGAACTCGGTCTGGCGCTCCGGCCTGATGAACGGATCGCCCGCCCGGTTGCCCGGCAGCACGCCGAAGATCCCGCCGATGGTGCCGGTGGTGTCGGGCGAGAACTTGGCGCCGAACAGCGGCTGGTTGCCCGGTCTGCCCGAAGGCGCCGCGCAGCTTGATCTCGTCCAACCCCCCGAACGGCTTGATGAACCGGTAGGAAATCGCCGCCTTGGGATAGAAGAAGAACTTGCCGGTGTTGCCGTTGGTGCTGCTGCGGTCGGCGCGGAGGCCCGCGGTGAGCAGCAGCTTCCGGTCGAACAGCAGCACTTCCTCCTGGCCGTAGATGCCGAGGTCGCGCACCGGCCGGTCGTCCTGGAGCACGCTCACGCTGGCCGCCTGGTCGGGGTTCTCCTGTCCGCGCGAGCAGCGTGCGGGCCAGGATCCGGGTGGCGTCCAGATCGCGGTCCTCGTACTGCACGCCCATCGAGGTCGTAGCCTGATACCCCCCTGAGCCCGGCGAGTAGGTGTAGTTGCCGTTGACCGCGAGGTTCAGGTTCAGATTGGAGGACTTGCCCAGCACCACGGTGCCGGGCTGCCCGTCGTTGGGCTCGAACTCCAGCTCCGGCGGCGAGACGAAATCGTTCTCCTGGTTGAAATAGTCCGCGCCGCCGATGGCGATCAGATTCAGGTTGTGGTGCTCATTGGTCACCAGGTTCATCCGCGCGGTCAGCGTGCCGAGCGCCCGCCAGGTGTCCTCGTCGTTCTTGAGGAAGCTGAAGGTCTGGATCGGATTGCTGCGCTCGAACGGATTGAGCGGGAAGTCGGTGATCAGGGGGCCGGTGGCGGCCAGATCGACGAAATTCGGGGTGAAGGGGAACACCGTATAAGGGCTGGTGCCCGAGTTGTCGTTGTTCGACAGGCCTCGGTTCGAGCGGCTGTGGATCAAGTTGGTGTTCACCGAGAGCGTGACCCAGTCGTTCAGTTCCTGATCGATGTTGGCCCGCAGCGATTGCTTCTTGTAGTCGGTATTGAGCGCGATGCCCTCGTCGTTCTTGATCAAGCCCGACACGTAGTACCGGGTCTGCTCGGTGCCGCCGCTCACGCTGGCGGAGGTCTCGTAGGAGAGCGCCTGGCGGCCGTAGATCTGGTCCTCGATGTCGAAGGTACGGCCCGGCTGGAACAGGGAGGTGACGAGCGCGGTGTCGGCGGTATAGACCTCGAGCGCGTCCTCCAGCGATGTCGAAGGTCCGCCTGCCCAGCTCGTTGGACCTGGTGAAGACGCCGAACCGCTGGGTCAGGCTGAACTGCGGCTTGCCGGCCTGCCCCCGCTTCGTGGTGATGATCACCACGCCGTTGGTGGCCTTCGACCCGTAGATCGCCGCGGCCGAACCCCCCTTCAGGACTTCGATCCGCTCGATGTCCTCGGGGTTGAGGTCGGCGATGCGGTTGGTCGGGTTGTCCTGGTTGCGGGGGTTGCCGCCCGCCTGGGCCGGCCGTCACCGCGTCGGCGCCGTTGGGAATCGCGTCGTTGCTGATCACGATCCCATCGACCACGAACAGCGGGTCGGTGCCCGCGTTGATCGTCGAGACGCCGCGGAGGTTGACCTGGATGCCTCCGCCCGGCGCGCCGGAGTTGGACTGGATCAACGCGCCCGGGATCTTGCCCTGGAGCGCGCTCTCGAGCGTGCCGGTCGGCGCCCGGGTGAGCTCGCTTCCGCTCACCGTCGCCACAGCGTTCGGCAGGTTCTGCTTCTCGATGCCGGTAGACTGGCCGGTCACCACGACCTCTTCGAGATTGAAGATGTCCGGCTCGAGGGCCACGTCCGCCGTGGCGGCCTCCGGCGGCAAGGTGTCGGTATGAGAGCGGAACCCGATCGCCCGGGTTACCAGGGTCAGTGTGCCATCGGGTGCGTTGAGGGAAAAGCGGCCGTCGGTCCCGCTCTGGGCCACGATCCGCGTCCCTTGCACCGCGATTGTCGCCTCGGGTACACCCGCTCCGGTCTCTCCGTTGGACACCCGTACCGGTGACCTGCCGCACTTGTGCCACCGCGGACGAGGAGATCAGGGTACCGAGGGCTAAGACCATCCCCCACCAGCGATGTGCCATGGCGCCTCCGTGAAACGGTGTTTCGATCTTCATTTGGGAAACTTGGGGTGCTGCTTGGGAGACTACACTGCAAGCCCCTGCATGTTCACGCAAGCTCTCAGGTACCCCCCCGCCCCTGGCTCCGCCACAGGATCTGCCCGCCGGCGACCGTCAAGCCGGCAGGCGTTCGGGCGCAGGTGGTAGAGCCAGGTATCGACATCCGGGGCGTCCACCACGGCGAAGTCGGCGGCCTTCCCCCGCTCCAGTGACCCGATCCGCTGCTCCAGCCCTAAAGCCTTGGCAGCGTAGAACGTAGCCCCTTTGAGCGACTCGGCCGGCGTCATCCGCTGGAGGGTGCAGGCGAGGGTCATCGCGAGGGGCAGGTGGTAGCTCGGCGCCGACCCCGGATTGAAATCGGTCGCCACTGCGACCCCCACCCCGGCCTCGATCAGCCGCCGGGCCGGCATCGGCGGCTGTCCCAGGTAGAGACTGGCGATCGGCAGGCTCACGGCCACCACCCCGGCCGCGGCCATCGCCGCGATGCCCCGCTCCGAGACGTGCTCCAGGTGGTCCGCCGACAACGCCCCCACCTCGGCCGCCAGCTCGGCGCCGCCCGCGCCGGTGAGCTGATCCGCGTGGAGCCGTGGGCTCAGTCCCGCGGCGCGCCCCGCCAGGAGGATTCGCCGCGCCTCGTCGACGGTGAACGCCGACTCCTCGACGAACGCATCGCAGCACACCGCCAAGCGCTCGGACGCGATCGCCGGGATCAGCTCGTCCACGAGGAGCGCGATGTACGCTTCGCGCCGGTCGCGATACTCCGGTGGGACGACGTGCGCACCCAGGAACGTCGGGACGATCACGCACCGCCTCGCTCGCACCCAGCCGGCGATACACCCGCAGCAGCTCGAGCTCGTGCTCCCGATCGAGCCCGTAGCCGCTCTTGCACTCGATCGTGGTGACGCCGAGCGCGATCATCTCCCGCACAAAGCCGCGGGCCCGCTGATAGAGTGCTTCCTCGCCCGCCTCGCGAGTGAGCCGCACCGTGCGCGCGATTCCGCCGCCTGCGCGCGCGATATCCAGGTACGTCGCGCCCTGGATCCGCTGGGTGAACTCGTCCGCTCGCCAGCCACCGAAGGCGAGGTGCGTGTGGCAGTCGACGAGCCCGGGGACGAGCAGCCCGCCCTGCGCATCGACGCGGTCGGCGCGCTCGTACTCCCCCGGCAGCTCGGCCCGCGGGCCGACCCACCGGACGGTGGAACCGGACCAGACCATCGCGGCGTCGGCGATCGGGTGCAACTCGCCCTGGCCGCCGTCGGCGCGGCAGGTGACCAGCGTGGAGATGTTGTCGATCAGTTTCACGGCAGGAGCTCAGCCCAGGACCGAAGGTAGATCCACTCCCCGCTCTCGCGCCGTCTCGATCGCCAGATCGTACCCGGCGTCGGCATGGCGCATCACCCCGGTTCCCGGATCGGCCGTCAGCACTCGCTCGAGCCGGCGGTCCCCGGCATCCGTTCCGTCGGCCACGGCCACCATCCCCGCGTGAATCGAGTACCCGATCCCTACGCCGCCGCCGTGGTGCAGCGACACCCAGCTCGCGCCGCACGCGGTATTGAGCAGCGCGTTCAGCAGGGGCCAGTCGGCGATGGCGTCGGAGCCGTCCTGCATCGCCTCGGTCTCCCGGTTGGGCGACGCCACCGAGCCGGTGTCGAGATGGTCCCGCCCGATCACGATCGGCGCCTTTACCTTGCCCTGCCGCACCAGCCAGTTGAACCGCAACCCCATCTCCGCGCGCTCGCCGTACTCCAGCCAGCAGATCCGGGCCGGCAGCCCCTGGAAGTGGATCCGCTCCTGCGCCTGGCGGATCCAGCGGGCCAGTGGCTCGTTGTGGGGGAAGGTCTCCAGTACCGCCCTGTCGGTCGCCGCGATATCGGCCGGGTCGCCGGACAGGGCCGCCCAACGGAACGGGCCCGCGCCTTTGCAGAACAGCGGGCGGATGTACTCCGGGACGAAGCCCGGGATGTCGAACGCCTCCTTCATCCCACGGTGGTCCGCCACCTGGCCACGGAGGTTGTTGCCGTAGTCGAACACCACCGCGCCTTGCGCGCTTCAGCTCGAGCATCGCGCGACGTGCGTGACCATCGAGTCGAGGACCCGCGACTCGTAGCCGGCGGGATCGCGCTCGCGCAAGGCTGCGGCCTGGTCGAGTGAGCAGCCGGCGGGGATGTATCCCAGGCGGAGATCGTGGGCCGAGGTCTGGTCGGTCACCACATCCGGCACCAGGCCGCGCCGGACCAGGGCGGGCAGCACCTCCGCGATGTTGCCTACCAGTCCGACCGAGAGCGCCCGGCGGCTTCCGGCGAGCCTCGTCCAGTAACTCGAGCGAGCGGTCGAGATCGGTCTCCAGCCGGTCGCAGTAACCGGTCTCCACCCGGCGGCGGATCCGGCTCTCGTCGACATCGACGCCGAGGAACGCGGCGCCGTTCATCGTCGCGGCAAGCGGCTGCGCGCCGCCCATGCCGCCGAGTCCGCCGGTGACGACCAGCCGCCCCTCGAGGGTCCCCCGAAATGACTGGCGGGCGCACTCGGCGAACGTCTCGTAAGTCCCCTGGAGAATCCCCTGCGTCCCGATGTAGATCCACGAGCCTGCGGTCATCTGACCGTACATCGTCAGGCCCAGCGCCTCCAGTCGGCGGAACTCGTCCCAGGTCGCCCAGCGCGGCACCAAGTGCGCGTTGGCGATCAGCACCCGGGGGGCCTCCTCGTGGGTGCGGAACACGCCCACCGGCTTGCCGCTCTGAACCAGCAGGGTCTCGTCGTTCTCCAGCCGGCGGAGCGTGGCGACGATGCGCTCGTAGGATGGCCAGTCCCGCGCCGCCTTGCCGCTCCCGCCATAGACCACCAGGTCGTCGGGGCGCTCGGCGACCGCGGGATCGAGGTTGTTCATCAGCATCCGGAGCGCGGCTTCCTGATGCCATCCCTTGCAGGAGAGGGTCGTGCCGGTCGGGGCCGTAATCATGGGTGGCAAGATCCTTGGCCGCGGCCCAGGATGACAAGCAGCCCCTCGGCCCTCGACGGAACCACCTGTCGCTGCAACCTTTCCCCCCGTATTCCGATCCAATCCCTCGCGATGACCCGAACCCGTCCAGGACCGGTGACGCTGCGGCGAGAGACTGACCCCCAAATCCGACTCGGATGCCGTGGACGCGACCCTGGCCGCGAGCGGGGACGCCGCACGCCTTCGAGCGGCTCTACCGGGGGCATGTCGGGCGGGTTCACAGCCTGGCTCGGCGGATGCTCGAGCGACGACGAAGCCGACGAAGCGGCGCAGGACGTCTTCGTGCGAGCCTGGGAGAAGCTGGGGACGTTTCGAGGTGAAGCGGCCTTCGGCACCTGGCTCCACCGGCTGGCCATCAACGTGATCCTGGGACGGCGGGAGCGGCGCGGCGTCCAGCGCCAGCGGTATCTCGAGGGCGACGCGAGTGCTGGAGACGGTGCCGGGCCGGCGTGGCGACCCCCGGAGACCTCGATGGATATGGAGACGAGCGATCGCTCGGCTTCCCGACGGCGCCCGGCAGATCTTCGTGCTTCACGATGTCGAGGGGTACCGGCACGAGGAGATCGCCGACATGCTGGGGCTCGCCACCGGGACCTCGAAGTCGCAGCTCCACCGGGCGCGCATGGCGTTGCGGCAGCATCTGGACCGATAGGAGGACGCGCACCATGACCGACCAGTGGACCGACCGGCTGTCCGAGTACCTGGACGGCGACATGGCCGAGCCAGGACCGGACGATGCTCGAGGCGCACCTGGATTCCTGTGCCGCCTGCACGGACACGCTGGCCGGCCTGCGGCGGGTCATGATGCGGGCCAGTGCGCTGGAGGACCGCCCGCCGGCCGACGACCTCTGGTCGGGGATCGCCGAGCGGATCGGGGTAACCACGGGGACTCACGCGGTGAAGCCCGCCGCCATCGCTCCGCGGCGCTTCAGCTTCTCTCTGCCCCAGCTGCTGGCCGCGGGGATCGCGCTCGCGGTCGCTCTCCGGCGGCGGCGCCTGGCTGCTGCACCCGGACCCCACCGGCCTCGCCGGTTCCACCGCGCAAACGCCGTCCGGCGGGTTGCCGACCATTCCGGTGAGCAGCAGTCCGGGCCAGCGCTACGACGCGGCCGTGGTCGATCTGCAGCGGGTTCTGGAGGAGAATCGGGGCCGGCTGGACACCGCCACCGTGCGGGTCCTGGAGCAGAATCTCGCGCTGATCGATCGCGCGATCGCGCAGGCCCGCAGCGCGGTGGCGGCCGACTCCGCCAATGTCTATCTGAATTCCCACCTGGCCGAGACGATGCGGCGCAAGATCGACCTGCTTCGGCAGGCGGCCTCGCTCGTCTCCGCCGTGAGCTGAAAGGATTCCCGACGTGTTGCTGCTACTGGCCCTGCTCCAGCAGATCGACTCGACCGTCCCGGTCCAACGGGGACAACGGCTGGATGTCAGCGCGTACGCCGGAGAGATCGCGGTGAAGGCGTGGGACCGGAGCGCCGTGCGAGTCCAAGCCGACCCCGGCACCCGGACACCGGGTGGAGATCGATCAGACCACGACGGCGATGACGATCCGGACCGAGGCTCGCCGCGGCGCCCCCGGCCTGGTGGATCTGGTGATCACCGCGCCGTCCTGGATGCCGCTCGATCTCTCAGGCGTCAACACCCACATCAGCGTGGCCGGCTCTCGGGGCCCGATCTCAGTGGAGACGGTGCAGGGCGAGGTCGATGTGGATGGGGGCGACGGGCTGGTGTCGCTCCGGTCGGTCCAGGGCAGCGTGACGCTCAAGGGCGCGAAAGGCCGGCTCGAGGTGAATTCGGTCAACGAGGACGTGACCGTGAGCGGCAGCTCGGGCGAGGTGACCGCGGAGACGGTGAACGGCAGCATCACCCTGAGCAAGGTCGATGCTACCAGCGTCACCGCCAGCTCGGTGAACGGCGACCTCGACTACGACGGACCCATCCGGAACGGCGGGCGGTACGCCTTCTCCACCCACAACGGCGACATCACTGTGACCGTGCCCGCAGGCCAGCAACGCCGCCGTGTCGGTATCGACGTTCAATGGCGAGTTCGCCTCCGAGTTCCCGGTGACGCTGACCGAGACCAGGAAGGGCCGGCGCTTCAACTTCACCATCGGGCACCGGCAGCGCGCAGGTGACGCTGGAGTCGTTCCAGGGGACCATAGAACTCGTGCGCCCCGGGAGTTCCCGGGGCGCACGTGATCGCGACCACGATCGCGATCATGACCACGACGAGCAGTAGCCGATCAGGGTGCGATCGACAACTGATCCGTCGCTACTGCCGCGTGGTCGATCACCAGCGACCACCCGCCGGTTCTCCGACCCCTTCCTCGCCCGGGCCTCGCGCGCCGGGCATCACCTGCCGGTTGCGGACCTCGCCGTAGCTCACCGCCTTGACGTGGTCCTGCCCGAAGCCGCCCGCTTCTCCGAGATACTCCTTTGACCGCCTCCGCCCGCTGCTTGCCCAAGTGGAGATTGTAGGCGGCGCTCCCGGCGGGGTCGGTGAAGCCTTCGACCGTCACCAGCGCACCGGGGTAGTACTCGGCCACGACTGAGGCGAACCGGTCGAGCACCGGTCGGTCGGCCTCGCGCAGCTCGCTGCTGGCGAACTCGAAGTGCACCGGGACATTGAATTTCAGCATCCCGCGCACCTTCTCGATGCTGACGGTGTACTCGCTGGCGGAACGCCTGGAGCTCCTGCTCCAGCGCGTCGATCCGGGCGGTCTGCTTGGCGAGCCCTCGTTGGTCGAGTCCACCCGGGATGCCACGGCCTGGTCGCCGGCCTGCATCTCCTGCCGAAGCTTGGCCATCTCGTTGTTGAAGTCATCCTGCTTTACCTTCGCGGCGCACCCTGCCAAGCCGAGCACCATCGCGAGCGCACCCAGCGCCAGTGCGAGTCTGGCGACCGTGACGAGGACGCATGCGTCTCCCCCTTTCGCTGGTGGTCCCTGCCGGCGCGGCTGCGAGCGGGCCCCTGGAGGGGCCCGCGGCCGGTAGCCTTCAGTGCAATGGCGAAACGGAGAAAAGAGCCGTACTAGGAGGCAGAAGTATGGGACCTGGGTCGCACGCCGGCTGTGATCCATCTCACTGGACGCTCGATCAGCTCCACGTCGAAGACCAGGGTCGCGTTGGGAGGAATGACCGGCGGGCTCCCCATCGCGCCATAGGCCAAGTCGGCCGGGATCACGAGCTTGCGCCGCCCGCCCACCTTCATGCCGGCCACGCCCTCGTCCCAGCCCGGGATCACCTGCCCGGCGCCGATCGGGAAGCTGAACGGCGAGCCGCGGTCTCGGCTGCTGTCGAACTTGGTCCCGTCGGTGAGCCAGCCGGTGTAGTGCACGGTGGCCGTCTGCCCGGCCGCGGCCTCGGGGCCGGTACCGGTGACGACGTCCTGGTACTGAAGGCCGGTTGCCGTCTTGGTGAGCGCCGCCGAGTCGATCGCGAAGTCGCCGCCGGCTTGCCCGGCCTTCGGCTCGCCACCGCCGCAGGCTGAAAGGAGGAAGGCGAAGATTGCCAGGCTGCTGCGCCGCATGATGGACCTCGATCAGTGAAGGGGATGCCCGCCGGGAGTCCGGTACGACAAAGCCGACCAGGTGCGGTCGGCTCTGTACCCATCGGGACGGCGGGATTTGAACCCGCGACCCCTGCAACCCCATTGCAGTGCGCTACCGGGCTGCGCCACGTCCCGTCATGAGGGACGGAATTGTAGTTGGGCTTCCAGCAACGCGGTAGGGCTTCTCGAAGGCGCCGATGGTGCGCGGGGAGACAGCCCTGTCTCGACCTGCGCCACCGCAGCGGTGTGACCGCTCCCATCGAGAGTTACGGCTGCCTTCCGCCATAGTCGTGTTGGTCGATCGAGCCCGGCCCAGTGCGGGGCTTCGACCGATGTCTCGGCCAGGCGCCGAGCCGTTCGGCCCGGCATTTGCTCGTGAGAGCGGGTGAAGCCCCCGGAGACCAACCGAGGAGAGGTTATGAGCCTACAGGATGGGCGACCCTGGGAAGGCGAAGGAGATCTGCCCTGGGACACGCCGGACGCGGAGTGGGAGCCCGCCGACACTGAGGCGTGGCGGGGTGATCTCCACTTGGACGATTGGCCCGAGAGCCTGGCTGGGCCGGAGTACTGGCTCTACAAGAATCAGAACGACGACGAGTAAGGTACGAGGGACCGGCGCCCGATCCGGTCCCTCTTTTTTTGCCCCGACTTTTCACCCCGAAACAATCCCGAAGCCAGATCGGCTAACTCCATGTCCCGCGTGGACTTATGGCCTGTTGACCAAGGCCTAACCCATTGCTAGATTTGGTGTTACGCAGGGTGTCGGGTCGTGGCCCGGCACTGCGGTTACCGGGCGCTTCACCGGCCCGTGCACAATACAGCAGGAGTTGGCACATGTCGGACGCGGTATCCAGTCCCATCGAGGCCACGCCGGTACCAGCGGCGCCGCAATGGGACCCGTTTCAATTGATGGATCGGATGGACGAAGAGGCGCTTCGGCGCGAGCTCGAGGGCGTCGCCCCTACCGATCTGGTCTATGTAGTACGCGAAGGAGGCCAGGAGATCGTCGGTCTCAGCAAGACCGGGGTGGATGAGTGCTGCATGGCTCTGGTCGCCCAGGGTCAGGTGATTCGCGAGGAACAGCTCCAGTACGAGTTGATCGGCGAAGGCGAAGATCGCGAGGCGCTGTTCAAGGTGCGGGCGGCCCGATTCGCGGTATCACCCGAGGGCCAGGACGTTCGGCTCGATCAGGTGATCGGGGTGAAGCGGCAGCCACTTTACTACGATCCCGCCCAGCTGGATCTCGATTCCAAGGTTCCCAGCAAGAAGTACCGGGGCAGGACCTATCGCGAGCTCCTGGAGTCCGCGGAAGGGCGCGACTATCTCGCCTGGGTGGCCGAGAACTTCGCCGACTCGGACATCCGCGACTTCGCGCGCCGAGTCCTGGAGGGCGAGGAGGTGGTGGCGCAACGCGGCCGGCAGCTCAATCCGCATTGGTACGAGGCCGGCGCGATGAAGGCGGCGAGGAACGCCCGCTTCCGGCTGATCCCCGGCAGCGTCCGGGCGCAGGTGATCGCGGCCGCGCGCCAGGGTGGCCAGACCAGGGTGGTGGAGGAGGAGAGGGGTGCGGTGCGCGCGGTTGCGAAGGCGGCTCCGGCGCTGGAGCAGGCCGAGACCCGGGCCGGTCCCTACGCGCCTACCGAGAAGCAGGTCGCGTTCTACCAGCGGCTGGCGGATTCACCGGTGTTCTCCGAAGAGGAGCGCCGCCGCGCGCTCGACTGGCTGGCCACCAAGGCCACGCGCCAGACGATCAAGGATCAGATCGACTGGCTCAAGCGCCAGGTGGAGACTCGCCGGGCACACCGGACAAACGAGTCGGCGGCATAGCGGCAGGTCGAGCGGGGGGCGTCAACGGCGCCCCCCGTTCCACACCGCCAGCGCCACGCCACCCAGGATCGCCGTCCCTCCCACCGCGGTTCCCCACCCCACGCTCTCTCCCAGGAACGCGACGCCGAGCCCGACGGCCACCAGCGGCGTGATGAGCGGGATCAGCAGCACCCGGGTCACGTCGATGTGCCGGATCAGCCAGTAGTACGCCAGAAACGCGATCACCGACCCGACGACCGTGAGGTAGGCCAGCGACGCGAGCGCCGAAGGCGTCCAGTGGAGCTGGAGCGGATTGCCCTCGAGCGCCATTCCACCCAGAACCAAGGGCACCGACCCCGCCGCCATCTGCACGCCGGCCAGCACCGCCGGATCGAGGTGCGTTCCCCTCGCCTTCACCAGCACCCCGGCATGCGCGCCCGAGAGCGACGCCACCATCACGCCGATGCTCGCCCACGCCGCCAGCGTACCGTTGCCGCCCAGCTCCGCGCCGAAGACGATCGCGAGGCCAAGCACGCCGAGCACGACGCCACCCACCTTGTGGGGCGTCATCGGCTCCGCGGCCAGCAATCGATGCGCTAGCGGCAGCCCGAACAGCGGGATGGTCGCATTGAGTACGGCGGCGAGCCCCGAGGAGATGTGCAGCTCGGCCCAGAACACGAGGGCGTAGTTGATGGTGATGGAGAGGAACCCGGTCCAGGCCAGCAAGCGCCAGTCCCGCGCCGCCCAGGGCAACCGAATCCCGCGCACGAGAATGATGCCGTAGAGGATCAGCGCGGCGAGGACGAACCGGATCCCGGCGAAGCGTGATCGGCGGCAGATCGCGCAGTCCGACCTTGATGGCGAGCCAGGTCGAGCCCCAGATGAGGCACAGCGCGACGAAAGCCGCCACCGCGGCTAGCCGGCTGTGAGAGCGTCCGGCAGGCGGGCCGGCGACTACCAGGCGGAGACGCTCCTGGGTGGAGGCCTGCGTGAGGTCGTCGGCTGGGGTCTGTGCGAGGTCGTTGTGCGCCGCCATGGCTTCGCTCCGAGTCAATCGCTAGATTGCACAATATTGCTGTTGACTTGTGTGATGTCAAATGCCATATTGTTACTATGACAATGTGGAACCCTGCCCTCGCCGCGGACGCCGAGCCCAAGTACCAGGCGCTGCTCGACGCCCTCCAGCGCGACATCGAAGCCGGGCGTCCTGCTCCCCGGTACCCGGCTTCCCACCCAACGCGACCTCGCCCAGCGGCTCGGCGTGGCCATCGGCACCGTGGGGCGGGCCTACGCGGTGGCGGAGCAGCGGGGCATCGTGAGCGGCGAGGTGGGTCGGGGAACGTTCGTGCGGGGGCCCGAGCCCGGCGTCGAGCAGGGCGCGGTGGAGGAGGAGGATCCCGAGGTCATCGACCTGAGCAAGAGCCGGCTGGTTCGCGACCCGCGGGTCGGCTCCGCGGGCGCGCATACTCCAGGCGCTCGCCCGCCGGCCGGATCTCGACCGGCTGATGGACTTCTACCAGCCGGCGCCGGGCATGGCGCGGCATCGGGAGCTGGGCGCGCAGTGGATCCGTCGCAGCGGACTCGCGGTGCCGGCCGAGCGGGTGATCATCACGAGCGGCGCCCAGCACGGCGCGGCCACGGTGCTCGCCTCGCTCGCCAGGCCCGGCGACGTGGTCCTCACCGAGCACGTCACCTACACCGGCATCAAGGCGATCGCGAGCCTGCTGCACCTGCAGCTTCGCGGCCTTCCGCTCGACGCCCACGGTCTCATTCCCGAGGCCTTCGAGGCGGCCTGCCGCGAGAGCGCGCCTCGCGCGCTCTACTGCATGCCGACGCTGCAGAACCCCACCGCCCGCACGATGCCGCTGGCGCGGCGCCAGGCGCTGGTCGAGCATCGCCGCAGCGCTACGACGTCGCGCTGATCGAGGACGACGTCTACGGCTTCCTGTCCGAACAGTCCGCTTCCGCCGCTCACCAGCCTCGCGCCGGCGCATCTCCTACTACATCACCAGCACGTCGAAGAGCATGGCGCCCGGGCTTCGGGTGGGATACGTGGTGGCGCCGGAGTCGCGGGTGGATCGGGTGGCCGGGGTGATCCGCGCCAGCACCTGGCTCATCGCACCGCTGCTTGCCGAGCTGGCGAGCGAGTGGATCGAGCGGGGCGAAGCGGACGCCATGGTGGCCTGGAAGCGGGAGGAGACCACCGCGCGCCACGCCGCCGCGATGCGGATACTCGAGCCGCTGGCTCCCGCGCCGCGCGCCGCCGAGCTTCCACCTCTGGCTTCCGCTCCCGGAGCCGTGGCGAACCGAGCAGTTCGTGGCTCAGGCGCGGGCCCGTCAGGTCGTGGTGAGCCCGTCGGAGGAGTTCGTGGTAGGCCGCGACAGTGCGCCCCACGCCGTTCGCGTCTGCCTCGGCGCCACCGCGAGCCGGGCACGGCTGGAGGAAGGGCTGAGCCGATTGCGCGGAGCTGCTGGAGAGCGGGCCGGCAGCCCAGCTTGAGCGGGTACTGAAAGAAGAGCGGACCTCTCCGGTCGTCTCTCCTAAAGCCCCGCCCCAATTCTGAAGTACAGCGCTGTGCGCTCCGAGCTTCTTCGCCAGCGACAGGCTGACCATATAGGACCGGTCGAGGAAGGAAGCCCAGATGCCTCCGCCGCCCGCCGCGTGCCACTGGTCCGACTCCTCGCCATCCAGGAATACCCGCCCCACATCGGCCAGGCCGAGGACGCCGAAATCGGCCGGGGCGAGGAAGTAGAACTTGGTCAGGAACAGCCGCAGCTCGCTCTGGGCGTACAGCGACGCATTGCCCGCGTAGCGGTTCTGCCGGCCGAGCCGGACGGTGGACGCGTCGCCGATGTAGGCCGCCTCCTGGAACGGGATGAGGTCGCCCCACACCTTCTTGCCACCCAGGTGCAGCGCCAGGGCGGGCTGGAGCGGCAGCGTGTTTGAGGCGAGGAGACCGGAAACCTCCGCGTGCGCCTCACCGAACGACTCCTCGACGTCCATCACCGCAGGGTAGAAGCCGCCTCCGACCGTCAGGGAGAGGCTTCGCGTCGTGCCCAAGGGCTGGTCCCTGGTCGTCGAGGCGAAGCTCGCCGGTCGCCACCGAACAGGCCGAACGTTCCTGCCCCGTAGGTGCCGGGGGTGATGAATCGGTCGTCCTCGAAGTCGGTGGTCGGAGATAGCGAAGCCTTGGCCCGAGCGTGAACGCCGCATTCGCTGCCCACTGGGAATGAGAGCGACGGGACCAGCGTGAAATCCACCTGGTCGACCCTGAAGAAATCGTCGCGTCCTCGTCCGCGCTCACCTCGTTGCCGAACCCGTGGAACCGCAGCACGTCGATGCCCGACGCTCGCGCGAGCAGGTGGGCGCGGACCCGCGAGTTCTGGGGAATCCAGGTGGCGTTGAAATCGGCCCGGCCGGTGTTGGCGCCGGTGGACCAGCCGGCCCGCAGCCGGTAGCGCTCGGCGAAGGGATCGCGGCGGAACCCGTAGCGGGTGAGGGAGACACCGGTGCCGGCGAAGATGCCGATGTCGGGGCCGGCGGCGAGCCAGGTGACCGAGAGCCAGCGGTCGCCCCAGTCGCGCGAGGCGGTGTCGCGCGGGGCGTAAGGCTGGCGGTCCACGGCCAACGTCGCGGCCGGGAAGCACCACGTCGCCCGCCTCCTCGGTGTACATCGTGACCCGCCCACCACCGGACGAATCGACCACCTGATCGGTGCCCTTCCCCGGCAGAACGCGCACCCGGATGCCGCCGCCTGCCTTCCCCGTGCACCCGCACCTTGTCGGCCCCGTTGTGCAGGTGCAGCCGGACTCTCCTTGGTGTCGTCGTGGTCGAACCGGCGCCGGAAGTAGGGCTCGCCAGCCTCGCCGCCTTCCACCGCGGCGAGCGACACCTCGGTGAACCGGCCATCGACCCGGCGCACTTCGGCGATCTCGTCGCGGTCGGTGCCCGTGCACGTCCACCTCACCGGCGAGATGGCGGTAGTAGTCGCGCGCCGCCTCGGGCAGCCGGTCGCGCCGGTGCTTGAGGGCCTTCGCCAGGCGGGCGGAATCGAGCGGGACGTAGCCTCGGGGCAGCTGGGCGGCGGCGGACTCGATGCACCGCGTCGGTGAGCTTCGACTTGAGCGCGGCGGCGACCGAATCGAACACCGGCCGGCTCCAGCGGGACCAGGAAGTCGCCGGTCGAGGTCGCGGCCGTTCCAGGTCTGGCCCAGCATCCCGGCGTAGTCGCCGCCGAAGTTCACCAGCTGCGGCGTGCTGGCGCGCGCCACCTTGAGCAGTAGGCCGTCGTAGCGGACGAAGGCCTGATCGCGGTCGCGCGGGATCGGACGCCAGAGATGCGGCTTGTCGTCGCCGAACCGCGCCCAGCGCCACTGGTCGGCGTGACGGTCCCAGTCGCCGATGAAGATGTCCACCAGCCGGGCGGTGAGGAACGCGCGGCGCGTCCACCCGGTCGTTGGGACTGTCCTCCACCTCCTTGAGCAGCTTGGTGGTGCTGACGACCTCGCTCGCGCCCTCGAACTCCGCCTCCCTCGTCGTCCCCGGGACGCTCCTCGATCGTGCCGAGCATCCCGCCGAACTCCTTCGGCGAACTCGCCCAGCCGGGGCTCGTTCTTGGGGAGCATGAAGAGCCGGCGGCGGCGCGTGCAGGACGCCGGCGGCCTCGAGGATCGGCGGCGCGAGCAGAGCCCCCACCGGATGGCCGGCGCTGGTCTGGTCGCGGACGATGTCGGCCGCGGCGGTGGAGCGGAGCGCCGGCGGCAGCGCGCCGACCGGGTCCTTGTCGATGGACCGGAACTGGTACTCCTTGCCGTCGGCGCCTTCCAGCCGGATCGACTTGGTCTGCTGGCCGCCGCCGCGCTGGGTGACCTTGAGGCCGCCGGCGAAGCTGGCCATGTCGAGCAGCGGCGCCTGGATCGGCGTGGCTCCAGAGATCCCGGTAGTGACGGCCGAAGAAGAGCCGGTGCAGCCATCCGGAGTCGTATTGCGGGCCTGCGACAACGCGCGTGGTATCGGTGGCGGCCGCGCTGTCGGCCGCGCTCTGTGCGGCGGCAACGCCGGCGTTGAGGCAGCTGGCGGCCATCAACAGTCGCAGCGCGCGGGTGAGCCATGGGGCTCGAACGGGACCTGGATTGGTCGAGCATGTGCATCAATCTTCGGCATTGCGTGCTTGCGGAAGACCCCAGCGGCGAACTTATATCTCCCGGCACCGCTCGCCGTGCGGCTTCCTGCGATCTGGCTCACGCCGCGCGGGCCCGGCCCGGCATAGATTCGGCCGTCGTTTCAGACCCAGACGCCACCCAGGAGGACCATGGGCACCTCTCGCGAACCCGAAAGCGTCAGCACGCAGTCGGAGGAGCTACCCAGGCCACGGCTCTGGTGGCTCGCGGCCTTTCACGTTGCGGTGATCGCCGCCGTCGTGGCGCTGGCGCGGCTGACCACGGGCCTCGCCACCGGCGGACCGCTGTTGGAGGACGAGCTCCGGGAGCTGACGCGGTCGCCGATTCCCGGCGCGGTCTATCAGCCGGCGTGGAGCGGCCGGGGATGGCTGGTGGCGGTGGTGGCGATGGTGAGCGCGCTGCTGCTGATGCTCCCGATTGCCTGGGCGTATGTGGCCACCCGCGAGAGCCGCAAAGTGGATCGCTCCGTAGTCACCACCATCACCCTTTTGCCGATCGCCGTAGCCGCGATTCTCGTGATCGTCCAAGACAGTCTCGCGGTGGCGTTCAGCCTTGCCGGCATCGCCGGCCTGGTGCGGTTCCGGAACGCCTTGGACGACACCAAGGACGCGATGTACGTCTTCGTCGCCATCGCGGTGGGACTCGGCGCCGGCGTGGGCGCCCTGGAGGCGTCCGCGGCGCTCTCCGGTCTGTTCAATCTCGTGGTCATCGCGCTGTGGAAGTGGAACCGCAACAAGCCGGTCATCGCCGACATCGCGCTCGGTGAGCCGAGCGTGGTGCCCGAGGGGAAGTCGGTGCTCGAGGTGCTGCGCAGCCCCAAGGGTGCCGGGAGGCATCCTTCGCCGGTGGCCGAGTGGTTCGAGGCGGCCGAGTCCAAGCAGCTGGTGGACGGGGTCCGGCAGCAAGCCCGACCAGGGAATTCGCCAGGAGGGCATCCTCCGGGTCAGGGCCGCGAACGACATCGAGACCCGCAGAGGAATCGACGAAGTCCTGCGCACCATGGCCAAGAACTGGGCGCTGGAGTCCGAGGAGCCCGGCCCGGACGGTCTGCCGGCGCTGACCTACCAGGTGCGACTGAAGAAGCGGCGGGAATGGCACGAGCTGCTGGACGCGCTGCAAAAGCGATTGGGCCCCGACCTGGCGGCACGGCCCGCTGAGTCCAAACCGGAGACATCAAGCAAGGAGCAGCCTTGAAGTTGTTCGCATGGACATTGTGCTCGACCCTCATGGCTTCCGCCGGCGCCTCCGCCTGCTCGGCGCAGTCGGGCGCGCTCGCGAAGTACGACCTCAACGGTGAGCCGGCGGCCCGGATCGAGCTGCCGAACGATCTGGCCGAAGTCTCGGGCATCGCCATCACGTCCGACGGCAGGCTCCTCGCCCACGGCGACGAGCGGGCGGTCGTCTTTCAGGTCGATTGGCCGGGCGGCCGAATAGTCAAACGCTTCGGGTTCGGCAACAGCGCCGGTCCGGTACGGCGATGATTTCGAGGACATCCAGGTGGTCGGCGACCGGATCTTTCTGGTGACCAGCCATGGGCAGATGATCGAGGGGCGCGAAGGACGCGGACGGGCGCGACGACGCCGGTCGTCAGGAGCACCCGCGGGCTGAAGGCGGGATGCGAGGTGGAGGGGATGACCTGGGACGAGGCTTCCCGCTCCATGCTGCTGCTCTGCAAGGCGGTGAAGAGCAAGCGCTGGAAGGACCAGGTCGTGGTCCTGGCCGTCTCCCCCGAGACCGGACAGTTCGAGCCCGAGCCGAGGCTCGGCGATCGCGGAGCAGGAGCTGAGCCGGGTGACCGGGCAGAAGAGTTTCTCCGGTACCGGCGATGGTCCGTCACCCCGACACCGGCACCTACCTGCTGCTCGCCGGTCCCCAGCGCGCCTATCGCCGAGATCGATTCGACCGGCAAGGTGCTCGGCGGCGGCCCGGCTCGCCTCGGAGCGGCACCGCCAGCCGGAGGGCATCGCGATCGCCCCGGACAAGACGCTCCTCATCAGCGACGAGGCGGCAGGAAAGGCAGCGACGATCACCGGCTATGCCTACCGCCGCTAGAGCAGCGCTCTGGCTCAGCGCGGCGGTCTCGGCTGCCGCGGCCTGCACTCCCGCGCTGGAGCCGGCCAGCTGGCACCGGCTCCGGTCGCCCCGAAGGACAGCATCGAGGTCGCCATCTTCCTCATCGGCGACGCCGGCAGCGACGCCTATGATCGGCGAGCCGGTGCTCCAGGAGCTGGCACTCCAGTCGGACTCGCTCCGGCCGGTGCGCCAGTTCGTCGTCTTCCTGGGCGACAACGTCTATCCCCGCGGCGTCCCACCCGCTCGGCCATCCGGACCGCGAAGACGCGGAGAAGAAGATCGCGGCGCAGGTGCTGGCGATCCGCAAGGGGCAGCGCGCAGGGCCTGCTGATGCCCGGCAACCACGACTGGGACCGGCAGGGCCGCGACGGCTGGAACGCCATCCGGCGGCAGGACACGCTGGTCCGGAAGTTCGGCGGGAAGGACGTCCGGCTGGCGCCCGCGCGGAGGCTGCCCCGGACCCGACGTGGTCGATCTGGGACGCCCACGTGCGGCTCATCGCGCTGGACTCCGAGTGGTGGGTCCACAACGACGTCAAGCCGTACGGCGAGACCTCGCCCTGCCCCACCCGGACCTACGACGAGGTCGCCGATTCGCTCGCCGGCGCGCTCCGGGACAAGGGCAAGCGCCACGCCATCGTGCTCACCCACCACCCGCTCCGCTCGGGCGGGATCCACGGCGGCACCTTCACCCTGATGCGACCACATCTTCCCGCTTCGCAACTTCAAGCGCTGGCTCTGGGTGCCGCTCCCGCTGATCGGGTCGGCCTATCCGTTCGCCCGGCAGATGGGGATCTCCAACCAGGACATCTCGGGCCGGAAGTACGGCGAGATGCGGGATGGCGTTCGAGCGCGCCTTCCGCGCCGCACCCACCGCTGGTCGATCGCCTCGGGACACGACCACGACCTCCAGGTCATCCGGGGCGGCCGGCCGCGGATCACCAATGCGGGCTACCAGCTGGTGAGCGGCGCCGGGATTCTGGGCCACGCCAGCGTGGTCCGCGACATCGAAGGCTCGCTGTTCAAGCGCGAGGCGGCGGGCTTCATGCGGCTCGACGTGACCCGGGACGGGAGGGTCCGGCTGTCGGTCACCACCGTGGTCCCCGAAGGGACCGCGCCCGAAGGGCGAAAGCGCCGAAGTCTTCTCGCTCTGGCTCACCGGAGGAGGGCGCACCTGAGCGGCGAATTGCCGACCCGCTTCGACTTTTGCCTGACCCCCTGCTCCGCGCCGGCCTGCATTAGCCATCTAAATCCACATCATGACAACAACTTAGCTAGATCAGCTGCATACGGCCCGATTTGTGCTTCTGAGACGCGCGGGTATCCCCGCCTCAGAACTCTCAACAACGGCCGGCATGCAGCGACTGCTGAACCTCTCCATCGGAGTCGTCGTCCTCGGTGCGTGCGCCCCCGGGCTGCCGCCGGCGCCGATCACCTGCACCGATCGTCCGCCCCGGTCCACGACAGCCTCTCGCCCCTCACCGCCGGTCCGCTCCCCGACAGCAGCCCGACGCCGAGCTGCTCGACGAGCTGGCCGCGAGCCGCGCCGGACCGCGAGGTCGCGCCGCTCGAGCGCAGAGGATGTCACCTGGGACATCGACGTCAGCACCTACGCCTCCACCCGCGGGTCCAGTACTACCTCGAGCTACTTCCAGGGCGATGCCGGCGGACCGCATGGCGGACGATGCTCGAGCGGGGCGCCCGCTACGAGCCGATGATCCGCGAGCGGTTCGAGGCCGAGGGACTCCCGGGCGACCTGTTCTACCTGGCGCTGATCGAGAGCGGGTACTCGAGCGAGGCGGTGAGCCGGGCCTACGCGGTCGGCATGTGGCAGTTCATGCGGAGCACCGGCCGCGGCTACGGCCTCCGGGTGGATACCTGGGTGGACGAGCGCCGCGATCCGGTGAAGGCGACCGACGCCGCGGCCCGCCATCTCCGCGACCTGCGGAAGCGGTTCGGCTCGCTCTACCTCGCGGCCGCCGCCTACAACGCCGGCGCCGGCAAGGTGTCGCGCAGCCTGGGCAAGCTGGAGCCGCTGGACGCCGAATCCGAGTCGGACGAGGCGGCCGAGGACGAGGGCAACGCCGCGTTCTTCCGGCTCGCCGAGTCCGACCTCCTCGCCAACGAGACCCGGGACTACGTCCCCAAGCTGATCGCCGCCGCGATCATCGCCAAGCAGCCGGCGCGCTACGGCATCGCGACCGCCGCGGTCGAGCGGTTCGCCTACGACTCGCCTGGTCGTCACCGACGCCACCGGCCTCGACGTGGTGGCCCGGCTCGCGGGACGTGACCCTGGGCGAGATCCGCGACCTCAACCCGCAGTACCTCCGGCTCGCGACGCCGCCCCGCACCGCGCTCGGTGATCCGGCTTCCCGCCGGTACCGGCGCGCGCGGTCGCGGAGGCCTACGAGCGATCTCCCTCCGACGCAGCGGGTGCACTACCTGACCCACGTCGTCCGCAAGCGGGAGCGGCTCACCACCATCGCCGCCCGCTACCGGATTCCGGCTGGCCGACCTCCGCGCCGCCAATCCCAAGCAGGGCGCGCGGCCCCGCGCCGGCGCCCGGCTCGTCATCCCGACGGTCGCGATCCCCTCGGCGCTCGCCATCCGGGCCGCCGGCGAGCGCCGGCCGCACCACTCCGCCACTGCCCGGACCCACCGGGTGCGGCGGGGCGAGACGCTGAGCGGCATCGCGCTGCGCTACCGGGTGTCGGTGAAGGCGCTCCGGCGGGCCAACTCGATCCGCAACGAGCACGCGCTGATGGCCGGCACGCGCCTTCGTATCCCCGGCTGATCCACCACCCTCAACCTCCAGAGACCGGAACCGACCAGTGTCCGCCGACTCCAGCGCCACCGCCGACCGCCGCCGCCGCCGTGATCGCCCCGTCCCCGAGCGGGCCGCCGCCGCCATCCTCGGCTCGATGATCTTCCTGATCCTGCTGCTCGATGGCGATCCTGGTGCAGACCACCTGGGTGGATCCCGCCAGCGCCTCCGACGCGCCGCCGGCCGAGCCGGCGGGCTACGCCCAGCGCTGAGTCCGGTGACCGGTCTCCGTCTCCTGCATCGTCGCTGGCGCTCGCGGCTCGCGGCCGCGGGCGCGGGCGCGTCCATCCGGCGCGAGCGCCGAGGCTACGCGCCGGCGGCCGCCGACACGGCCGGTCGCGGACGCCGCGCCTCGGCTGATCGGCGCGACGCGAGCGGCTGACCGCGCTGCCGGTCGGAGCGGAGATCGGCGGGTTCCTCTCCTCGCGCGGCCTGCCCGCCGCGTCCCGGCCGGTTCATCGTCACCGACACCGGCCTGGTCTTCCATCTCGGCCGACGGCCGGCTGGCCCAGACCTACCCCCTGATCGGGCCGGTGCGGCTGCGGGACGGGCGCCGCTGGCGGGCGCCGATGGTCTCGCTGGCCTACGCCGACTCGGCGCATGGGCCGGCCGGTCTACGTCTTCCGGGTGGATGGCGGGGTCTTCGGGACCGAGGCGCCGGGTCCCCTGCTGGACGTCGCCGAGCGGCCCGCACTGGCTCGACAGCGTCGTCGTCGCGCGAGTGGCGGCCCGACCGGCCGCTGGTCAACCCGCGGGACACCGCCGCGATCTGGCTGGTGACCCGCACCATCGAGCGCAGCGCTTACGCCGACACGCTCTATGCGCTTGTTCGGCCGCCCGGCGCGCCCGGCCGGGCTGGTGAGCACGCGGGGCCGCCGCGCGGGACGCCTGGGCGAGTACATCGCCTCCCGCGACTCGCTCGCGCTCGACCCGGCGCGGATGAGCAGCGAGGAGCAGCTCCGCCACGCGATGGCGCACGAGCTGGCGCACCGCTGGCAGGCGCGGGCCGCCGGGGCAGCTCCGCACCCTGTGGCAGGGCATCGCGCCGATCCCCGACAGCCGCCGCTACGGCCACAGCAGCGTGTCGGAGCACCAGGCCGAGGCGGTCGCCTTCGCGGTGCACTTCCTCCAGGCCACCGCGACCGGCCGGCCCCGAGCCGTCCGCGTCGCTGCTCGAGCAGTACGAGCTGCTGGTCCCGGGCACCGCGGGCGATGACCCGCTATCTCGCCCTCCAGCCGATCTACGCCCGCCATCCGCTCCGCCGGAGTGCTCACCACACGGCATCGGCCGACTGAGCTAGCTTATCGAGGTCTCCTGCCAGGGGCCCCGGTGCACCCCGAGCTCCACTTCCTGATCCGCCTGCTGGTGGCCGCCGTCCTCGCCGCGCTGCTGGGCTGGGAGCGCGAGCACGCGCGCAAGTCCGCCGGCCTCCGGACCCACATGCTGGTCGGGCATCGCCGCCGCGCTCTACACCGCGATCGCCGAGCTCGCGGCGGCGGACATCGGGCCCGGCGAGGCGAGCGTTCCAGGCGGATCCGATCAGGGCGATCCAGGCCGTGGCCATCGGCATCGGATTCCTGGGCAGCGGCGTGATCTTCGTGAGCCGGCAGGACGAGCAGGTGCAGGGGCTGACGACGGCGGCCTCGATCTGGGCGACGGCGGCCATCGGCATCGCGGCGGGGCTGGAGTACTACGTGCTGGCGGTGGGGGCGACGCTGCTGCTGCTCTTCGTGCTGCGGGTGCTGGCGCGGTTCGATACCGACGGCTAGCCGTCGAGCAGCTCCCGGACCTTCTCGCCAGCGCATCCGGCATGATCGGCTTCGGCAGGAACGGCCAGTCCCGCTCGATCAGGCCCCGCTCCACCACGTCGTGGCCGGTGTATCCCGAGGTGAACAGGATCGGGAGGTCCGGCCGGCTCAGCCCCAGCTGCGCGGCCAGCTCCCGGCCGCCGAGCTCGGGCATGACGACATCGGCGATGATGAGGTCGAGCCGAGTGCCGGGTCGCGCCCGCGATCGCCAGCGCGTCGCGGCCGTGGGCGGCCTCGAGGACGCGTGTATCCCTGGTCCCGCAGCACCCGGCGCGATGATCGAACGCACGCTCGGCTTCGTCCTCCACCACGAGCACCGTCTCGCCATCCAGCGCCACCGGCGAGGAGTCGCGCCGCCGGCGCTCCGAGGGCGCTCCCGCCGACGACGGGGAGATAGATCTTGAAGGTGGTGCCCTGCCCCGGCTCGCTGTAGACCCAGATGTACCCGCCGCTCTGCTTCACGATGCCGTACACCGTCGCCAGGCCGAGGCCGGTTCCTTCGCCGACCGGCTTGGTGGTGAAGAACGGCTCGAAGGCCCGGCCCAGCGTCTCGGCGTCCATGCCCGTCCCGGTGTCGCTCACCGTGAGCAGGAGATGCGGGCCCGGAATGATCGTCGCCACCGGCTTGCGCGCCGCGTACTCGACGGCTGAGCGCTGACGTTCGAGGTCTCGATCGTCACCGTGCCGCCGTTCGGCATCGCGTCGCGGGCGTTGAGCACCAGGTTGAGGAGCACCTGCTCCAGCTGCCCCGGGTCGGCCTTCACCCGGCCGATGCCGGTGGCCGAGCCGGACCACGAGCCGGGACCGCTCGCCCAGCGTGCGGCGCAGGATCGGCTCCGCGCGCTGGAGCAGCGACGTTGACGTCGAGCACCTGCGGCTGGAGCACCTGGCGGCGGCTGAAGGCGAGGAGCTGCTGGGTGATGCCGGCGGTGCGCTCGGCGGCGCGCTGGATGTGCTCGACGTCCTCCCGCGACCTCGTCAGGGATGTCGGTCCGCTGCGAGGACGAACTGGGCCGAGCCGAGGATCACCGACATCTGGTTGTTCGCCTCGTGGGCGATGCCGCCGGCGAGCCGGCCGACCGTCTCCATCCGCTCCGCGCGGCGGAGCCGCTCCTCCGCGATCCAGCGCTCCTCGACGTCGGTCACGGTGCCGATCCACTCCCGCACGGAGCCGTCGGCGTCGAGCACCGGCACCGCCCGGCCGACACGTGCCGGTAGCCGTTCTTGTCCACTGACCAGAGCCGCGCGTGCTCCTCATGCACCGAGCCGGGCGCGCGCCATCCGCCGCTGCCAGCGGCGCCGGACGGCCTCCCGGTCGTCCGGGTGCAGCGCCTCGATCCACCCGAGATCCCGGTGTTCGGACCAGGGCTGCCCGGTGATAGCCTCCCACGACGGCCTGCGGCGCGACGAATCGGCCCGTCGGCGTCGCTGGTCCAGACCAGCGAGGCTGCTGGCGGTCACCAGCGCGCGGTAGCGCTCCTCGCTGGCCCGCAGCGCCGACTCGGTTTTCTTGCGCTCGGTGATGTCGCGCTGCGAGCCCCAGGCCCGGAACAGCCGGCCGTCGCGCACGATGCCGACCAGGTTGTTGAGGAAGTAGCGGCTCTCGCCGTCCTGCCCCGATCTCGTGCGACTCGCGCGTCGGTGATGCGGTAGCCGGCGGCGATGAACGCGCGTGAGATACTCGATGTTGGCGGGATCGGTCCGGGGCAGCAGGTCGCCGAGCGGCAGCGCCGACGATCTGAGTCGGCGCTCTCGACGCCGTACATCCGCGCCATGGCGTCGTTGCACTCGGCGAGGTAGCGAGTCGCGTACATCAGCTCGATCTGCTCGTCCGGAGGCAGGCGTGATGTCGATCGGCGACGCGGATCTCGCACCGCCAGACGCCTTCGGCCGTCTGCTCGATGAAGGCTCGGTAGCGCTCTTCGCTGGTCTCGGGGGAACCCGGGAGATCGGGGGAGGCAGGAGAGGGCTGCGGGGACATGGGAAGGGGAATATCACCGCATTATCACGATCCCCGCCACCATTTCAGGATAGCCCGGATATCCGGGCTTCAGTTCTTCGGCGGTTTGGCGTCGAAAAAGATCGTTGAGGCCTTCCACCAGTCCGGAGAAAAGCAAAGCGGCGGGAGCAGCGCCTTCTGCTCCCGCCGAAATCAAACCACGAAGTTGTTGATCCACTGAGAGAGCCACTGGTCGGATTTGAACCGACGACCGCTCGATTACGAATCGAGAGCTCTACCCCTGAGCTACAGTGGCCGGCCAACAATGAAGGGGCGCGTGTACACGCGCCCCGATCGCGATGCCCTGGCGCGGATTCGAACCGCGACGCCTTTCGGCACTACCCCCTCAAGATAGCGTGTCTACCAGTTTCACCACCAGGGCGTGCGGGGGGCAAGATAGCGGCCGGAAATGGGGGAAGCAACCCCGCTCAGAGCGCCGCATAAGTCATTGCCAAGGCAAACGCTACACACCTCAGGGGAAGGTCACGATCAGGGTGTACGGACTCCCCTGAATCGGCGTTCCGCCGAGGGTGACATCGACGGTGTGGGTCGCCGCGGTCAGCTGGAACGCCGCGATGCCCACGATATACGTGCCGTTCCCGTTGTCGGTCAGCCCGATCGGCGTGCCGTCGATCCGCAGCTCGAAGGCGTCACCGCCGTGGCCCACCGGATTGCCGAACTGGTCCAGCGCGTTCACTTGAATATTGAAGTTGGAGAACACCGACACCGGACTCGGCACGATGGCGAAGCTCTGGGACGCCGAGGTCGATCCCGGCGCCACCACGATGCTGAACGGCGATCCGGAGAGCCCGCCACCCGAGACTTCGATCGACACCTGGTCCAAGCCGGCCACCTGCGGCGTGTAGCTCACGGTGTATTGCCCACCGCCCTGATCGTTCGCCCCCACGCCGCCGATGTTGTTCGCCCCGGAGATGGTGACCGCAATCGCGTTGGCGCGGCCCGGTACCGGGTTGTTCTGCGCATCGCGCAGCTGGATCTGGATCGTGGTGGCCTGTCCCGCCTGGCCGTTCGCCGGCACGGTCGCCGAGCTGGTGGCGGCCGAGGGCGTGCCGGCGCCCACTGTCACCGACGCCGTCTCCTCGATCGCCACGCTGCCCGCGGTCGCCGAGATGGTGCGGTTGCCCACGCTGCTCGAGCTGAACCGGCCGGTAGTCACGCCACTGGCGTTCGTGGGATTGCTCGGCTGCACCAGGCTGTTGCCGGTGCCGCCTGCCGCCGCCAGCGTGACGTTCACCCCCTGGCAGCTGATTCCCGAACCGGTCGCGCACGGTCACCGTGATGGTGGAGCTGCTGGACCCGTTCGACGCGCTGATGTTGGCCGGGTCGGCCGAGACCGAGCTCTCGGCCCCGCTGATCGGACCCGGCGTTCCTGTGGCGGTGAACACCACGGGACTGCCCGCCAGGTCCTGGCCCACGACCGCGGCCGACAGCTCGTTCGCGCCGGCGGTCCGACCCAGCTCCCACTCGCCGACCGCCGCGACCCCGTCGGCTCCGGTCACCGGAACGTTCCCGGAAACCTCGCCGCCGCCGTCGGTGACCGTGAAGGTCACCGGAATGCCGCGGCAGCGGATTCCCGTCTCCGTCTTGCACCAGCACCGCCGGAGCGACAGGCACCGCTTCGCCCACGGTAGCCTCCTGATCGTCACCGGTCACACCCTCGATCGAGGCCGGTGCGCCGACTCCCAACGCGATCGGGGCTGATGTCGCGGGCGCGAACGCCTCTTCTACGGCCGCGAAGATCAGTCGGCGGGCGCCGGGCTCCCCGCGGATGGCCAGATCGGTGAACGCGACCTTCCCTTCCGCGTCGCTGATGGCGGAAGTACCGCCAGCCAGCTCGGCGCCATCCGAGGGGGAGATTGCCACGGTCACCTCGACGCCCTCCCGGAGGATGGGAGTGCCATCGGCGTCCTGAAGCTCCAGGGTAGGCTGTGGTGAAAGCGGCTCGCCGGAGACGGCGATGGCGGGAAGCTGGGAGGTGATGACGAGACGCGCCGCCAGGGCGGTGCTGGTGAAAAACGCCGGATCCTCGATCCCTAAGACCCTGGCAACCGTAACGTAGGTGACCGGCTCGGCACCCAGGACCCGCTCGGTGCTCGCCCGCCCGTCGGCGCCGGTGACGGTTTCGGCGGGGTCGACGCTGCCGCCGTCCTCGGCCGTCCAGGTGACCGTCACACCGCGAACCGGATTCTCGAAGCGGTCGTTGACCTGCACGGTCAGCGAATCGCTCAGGGCTTCGCCTATGGTGCCGTTCTGGTCGTCGCCAAACATCTCGATGGCTACGGGCTCACCCTCGTCGGGCAAGGTAACGTCCCCGCAGCCGACCAGAAGACCGAGCGCGACCGGCAAAAGGAACGCGAGTCTGGCCGCTGACGCCATCAATCCTCGATATCGAACGTTTCGCTCACTGCCGAATCCAAATCCGGCCGATCGCGCACGAACGCGCGCAGGCGGTAGTCGTCACGGTCGCGGTCAACCTCCAGGCCGGGGAAGACGGCGACCCCGTCGTTGGTGCTCTGGGTGCGGTCGCCATCGAGATCGTTCTTGAAATGACCGTGCTCGTCCAACAGCACGAGCTCGATCTCGATGCCATCGACCGGCACCGGATTGCCCAGGGCATCGACGACGCCGACCTCGACCGGAGGCGAGATATCCCGGTCCTCCTCGGTATCGGTGGGCTGGACCAGGAAGACCAGACGGTCGGGCTCGAGCTCTGCCGTGACTTCGATTTCCGCCGTCTCGTTGATCTCCACGGCGCCGTTCACGACCGCGGAGACGACCTTGGTACCCGGCACCAGGGACTGGAGCGTGCCGGTCGCTACGCCGTCAGCCCCAGTCACGGCTGCGGGCTGGACCAGCACATTGCCTTCGCCGCTGGCCGACAGCACGACCGTGGCGCCGGCGATCGGATCGCCGCGCGTGTCGCGCACGGTGACCGTGATGGTGGTAACGCCGGTACCGACCTTGATACTGCCCGGTGAGGCGGAGACGGAGGATCGGCTCCGGCTGGGCTCGCCCGCCGCTCCTTCCGCCGTTGCCGTGAAGCTTACAACACCGACCCCGGACACCACAGCGCTGAGTTCATTCTCACCGGACTGGGCCCCCAGCGTCCAGCTGGTCGAGGCCAGGCCGTTGCCGTCGGTATCGCTGGTTCCCGGAGAGACGGATCCGCCACCGGTGGTCACGACCCAGGTGACCGCGCGGCCGGAGACACCGTCGCCTTCTTCATCGACCAGGCGCACCACGATTGGATCGTCCAACACCGTCCCGGCGACGCCGGTCTGACCGTCGCCGGAGACCATCTCCAGCGTCAACACCGAGGTGCGTTCCGCCTGGGCCGAGAAGGTGACGACGAGATCCTCGCCCACCACCTCGGCGCGCACCGACTGCTCGCCTTCGGTGCCCCCCAGCACCCACGTGGTGGAGGCACGGCCTTCGTCGTCCGTTTCTACGGTGTCGGGACTGATGCTGCCGCCGGCGGACGCGGCGCCAAGGACGAAGGCCACCTGCACGTTCGCGACCGGATCACCTTCGGCATCAACCACCAGCACTTCCAAGGGATCTTCCAGCTCGGAGCCTACGGGACCGATCTGATCGTCCCCGCCGGTCGCGCTGATCTGGTCGGGCTCGCTGGCGTCGGGGGGAAGCACAAGATCCCCGCCGGCGCACGCGGCAATCGGGAGAAGCAACCAGGTCGCGGCAAGCGCACGCACGAAGCGCAAGCGGCACCTCGGAGGGAAGGGTCGGACGATGTTTCTGGAGGTTTTACCTTAGCACGCCGGCCCGGCGGACGATAGGGTCCAGATCACAAGGCGAGCAGGTCGTCCCTGCGGTGCAAAATTTGTCACCGCAAGGAGTTGCAGAATCGGACGAGGCGCTACTGTCCCGGCGGCGGGACTTCCGGCGGGGTCACTACGTGGCCCGCTGTCGCCGAGCTGGATTGGAACAGCCCGCCGCCCGGGAAGGTGGCCGTGAGCGTGCGGTCGCCGGGCGTCACCAGCACGATGGAGCAGCTCCCCGCCGCGACCTCGGCGCTGCAGGTCTCGACTCCGCCGGAGGCCGTCACCTGGACGGTTCCGGTGGGAGTGCCGGCCGGCGAGGTGACCTGGAAGGTGACCACCACTCCTTCCGCGGGCAGCGACGGGTCCGGCGTGTCGGCCGTGATGGTCGTGGTCGTCGAGGCGGGTCCGACCTCGATCGGGCCCGAAGTGACGGAGGTGAATCCGGAGGCCGCGAAGATCAGCGTGTGCGTCCCGGTGGCGCCCCCGACACCCAGATTCGAGAACGTGGCGCGGCCGTTGGGGCCGGTCGTCGCGGTCGCGGTGCCGACCACCTGCCCCGGTCCAGTCGCGATCGCGGCGGTAATGCTGACACCCGGCGCCTGGACCGGATTGCCCGATGCGTCGCGGACCTGGACCTCGGGCTGACGGCCGAATGCTACGCCGGCCTGTGCGGTGGCCGACGGCGCGGTCACCAGCGCGAGGGTCGAAGGCGCACCCGCCGCCGCGGTCGCTTCGAAGCGGACGTTGCCCGCGCCCGGCGCGGACGCCTGGACCCGCTGCCGTCCGGTGCTGGGACCGAGCGACCAGGCGGTCGAGGCTCGGCCGTCGGCGCCCGTCGCGCCCGACGTGGGCACCACCGAGCCGCCGCCGGCCTGGACCGTCCAGGTCACCGGGACGCCGGCCACCGGATTGTCGCTGTCATCGAGCACCAGCACCACGAGATCCGCCCCGAGCCGCGCTCCCGCCTGGCCATTCTGGTTATTGCCGGAGACGATCTGAATGGAGGACGCGGTACCGGCCGCCGCCGTCGCGGTGAACTCCGCCTGGCCGACGCCCGAGACGACCGCCTGCGCGGTGTTGGCACCGACCGCGGAACCGAGGGTCCACTTGGTGCTGGCCCGGCCTTCGGCGTCCGTCGTGCCGGTGGCCGGGTCGAGCGTGCCGCCGCCGCCCGTGACCACCCAGGTCACCGGCGCCGACGTCACCGGATTGCCGTCCGCATCCACCACGGCTACGACGAGGTCGAGCGGCAGCGTCGTCCGGGGTGGTCCAGTCTGATCGTCTCCGGCGACGATGAGAACGCCGCTGGGACTGCCGGAGACCGCCGTGTGGGTGAACACCAGGGGCGAGCCCGCGAGTCCCTCGGAAGTCGCCGTCGTAGTCTGGGCGCCGGCCGTTGGTCCCAAAGTCCGGAAGACCGAGGCGAGCCCGGACTCGTCAGTCGTGGACGTCGGTGCACTGACGCTCCCGCTTTCGACGGTCCAGCCGATGGTCACACCCGAAATCGGGTTTCCGAACCCGTCGGTTACTTGGACCACGAGAGGGTTGGTCAGGGGTGTCCCGGCCACACCGGTCTGCGCATCGCCCGAGACGAGCGCCAGCCCGTTGGCGGACGCGGCGACCGCGGTCACGGTGAATCCGGCTTCGACCGTCGCCGGACTCTCCGGCGCGACCACCCGCAACGCCCCACTGGTCGCGCCCACGGTCGATCCCAGCGTGATCGCGGTCGTCGCCTGCCCCGAAGCGTCCGTCGTCAACGTGTCCGGCTCGGCGACGGCGCCCTCGATGTCCACTACGACCATGGCATTGGGCACCGGCCGGTCCACCCCGTCGAGGACCTCGAATAGCAGCGGCTTCGCCAGCGCCTCGCCCACCCGGCCGCTCTGGTCGTTGCCGTCGAGGATGGTGATTTCGGCGGGCTCACCCTCGCTGGGGAGCACGAGATCGCCTCCGCCGCAGGAGAGCAGGGCGAAGGCGACGAACGCAGACGCGGGAACGTAGAAGTGGCGCATCGGGGCGATGATACAGCCAACCCGACGGTTGGACTAGGACTTAGCTCACACGGGCGCCTAAGTCCTTGATTTTACGAGGGATTCTTTACGGCCTGAGGGTGATGGTGAAGTTCGCCTGTGCGCTTTGGGCCCCCTGGCTGTCCTCCACGATCACCGTGGCGTTGAAGGTCTGCTCGAGGAGCGCGATGACCGGAGTGAACTCCAGAGTGCCAGCGGGGGAGATCGTCGGCTCGGCGAGGAAGGTCAGTGGCGGGGCATCGGTCGTGATCTGGAACTGAACCGTTTGACCACTCTCTCCCGGGCCCGGACTGATTCCGGTCGCCCAGACCTGGGAGAACGGCGTGGGGATGATTCCGGTGGAGACCTCGACGTTGGGACCGGCGGTGAAGCCGGGCGGGTCGTTCACTTCGGTCACGGTGATCGTGACCGTCACGGTGTTCGATGAGGCCGTTCCGTCGTTCGCCTGGTAGGTGAACGAGTCGCTTCCGCTGAAGTCGGCGGTCGGCGTGTAGCTGAACGAGCCGTCGGGGTTCAGGGTGAAGGACTGCGCGTTGCTCGGGCCGCTCTGAAGTTGCGCAGTCAGGTTGTCGCCGGCGTCGGGATCGCTGTCGTTGTCCAGCACGCCGGTCGCGGCGGCAACGTTCAGGGTCTGGTCCTCGTCCACCGTGTAGGCGTCGGCCTGAGCGGTCGGCGCACTGTTGTCCACCGTGCCGGTCGCGGTGAACACCTCGGTCCCCAGTCCCGGCGCGCTCGGCACGCTTGCCGTGAGGGTGTTGGCGCCAGCTGCCGGACCCAGGGTCCAGCTCGTGACCGTGGCCACGCCGTTGGCGCCGGTGGCCACCGTACCTGGCAAGACGGTGCCACCGCCCGCCGTCACGTCGAAATCGACGTTTACGCCGGAGATTGGATTGCCGCTCTGGTCGGTGACCAGGACGGCCGGTTCTATCGGCACCGCGGTGCCCACGGGCGCATTCTGCGGGTTGCCGCCGGCCGAGATGGACAGCGAGGACGGCGGACCGACTGTGATGTTGATCGTGTTCGACTCGGCGGGTGTCAGAGCGCCGGAGCTGAAGATCAGGGTATACGCTCTGGCATCACCGGTGATCCGGAGACCGCTGAAGGTCGCGGTGGAGCCCCCGCCGGTGCTCGACGTCAGCGTGCCGGAGAGGGTGCCATCCCCATCGCCTTCTCCGAGCTCGACCTGGATCGTGCGGTTGCCGGAGACCGGGTTTCCGGTTCCATCCACCACCTGGACCACCGGCTGCACGCCGAAGTTGGTCCCGTTCTGCGCGGACGCCGAAGGCTGCGTGAGGATGAGGATCCGGTCCGCGCCGCCGGCCGTGACCGTTAGCTGGCCGGTGCTGACCGGCTGCAGCGGGTTCCCTCCGCCGACAACGGCGGTGAACGTCAGCACATAGTCGTCGTCGGGCGGGCCTGTGATGCGGAGATTGTTGAACGTGGCCCGGCCGCCCGGGCCGGTGTTACGCTGGTCGTTCTCCAGCGTGGCGCCAGTCTGTCCGGAGGAGATGGTTGCGGTGACCCCGATGCCGCCTTGGCTCACCGGATTGCCCTGGGCGTCCTCCACCTGAATCACCGGCGCCGGCGCGAACGCGCTGCCGCTGGTGGTCGAGGCCCCCGGCTGCGTGAGGATCGCGAGCTGGGCCGGCGGACCGACGGTGCCGACTGAGGTGAAGGTGACGGGAGAACCTGCCAGCCCATCGACCGCTGCGGTCGTGGTGTACGTGCCGGGCGCGAGACCGAGGATTCGGGTGACTCGCGCGAGGCCGTTGGCGTCGGTCGCGGTGTTGTCCTCCGAGACCGACCCGCCGCCTACGGCAGTCCAGGCTACGGAGACGTTCTCGACCGGATTGTCGTTGGCGTCGGTCACCAGCACCACGAGCGGGTTGGTGACCGCCGTGCCCACGGGAGCGCTCTGCCCGTTGCCGCTCGACAGCTCGATCGTGGTCGGTACGTCCGCGGTGGCGGTCGCGGAGAACTGCACGGCGGGCAGCCCGGAGAACACCGCGCTCACCGTGAAGCTTCCCACGTTGCTCGGCAGCGTCCAGCGGGTGCTCGCGATGCCGTTGACGTTCGTGGTGGTGCTGACCGGATTCACGGAGCCGGAACCGGACGGGACGACCCAGGTGATCGGACGGCCGCCGATCCCGTTGTGGTCGTCGTCCTCCAACCGAACCTCGAGATCTCCGGCCACCTCGAGGCCGGCTGGCGCGCTCTGGTTGTCGCCCGACAGCAGGATCAACGCCGTCGGATTGGCGGGCACCGCCGTGTGGGTGAACTGGACCGGCGAGCCGGTGAAGCCAGCCACGGTGGCCTGCGCCGCCTGGGGACCGGCGACGGGCCCGAGCACCCGCTCGACCGCGGCGCGGCCGTCGGCGCCGGTCGTGACGGTGACAGGCGAGACCGATCCGCCGCCGGTGGCGGCCCAGGTGACCTCCACATTGGCGACCGGGTTCCCGAGCGCGTCGGTGGCGCGGACCCGGAGCGAGTCGGCCAGCGCGGAGTTGACCGGACCGGACTGGTCCTCGCCGCCGTCGGCGCTCAGGATGCTGCCGCGAGCCGGCGACCGCGGTGGCACTGAAAATGACCTCGAGCGTCGCGGTGGACCCGCCTCGCGGGGTCTGCGCCCGGAGCGACTGCTCGCCGGCAGCGGGCCCCAGGGTCCACGTCGTGGCCGCGAAGCCCTGCGCGTTGGTCTCGACCGTCACCGGCTCGACGCTGCCGGCTCCGCTCGGCAATGGAAAAGGTCACTTCCTGATCGGCCACCGGCAGTCCCCGCGTATCCAGCACCTGGACGACGACCTCGTCGGCCAGCGGGCTGCCGACGGGTCCGATCTGCTCGTCGCCATCCTCGACACGATGGAGGCGGCCTCCCCTTCATCGGGAAGGGTGACGTCGTCCCGCAGCCGTGGAGACCGGAGAGGAGGATGACGGCGAACGCGATCGCGAAGGGGCGGCGAGTGGTGGTCACGTCCGCTCGGGATTAGGCGTGAGTCTCCGGATGCGTCCGGAGTGGGCAATGAAGAAAGCATGATGCGTGCCGGAACGGGAGTCCCGTTCCGGGCCCTAATGCCTTGCCAGACTAGACTTCAGGGTGGTTTCAACGCCTCGCTGTTGCGCCGGCGCCGCAGTACCGCTTCAGAAGAGCACCACGGCGGAAAATCTTACCGGGGATCCGTGGGCGCCCTCGACCACGCGCGGTAAGCTTCTGAACTCCGATGCCGGTGCCGAGCAGCCAGGTCACGGTCGCGCGGCCTTCCTGATCGGTGAGCGTCTGGCCGCTGGCCGAGCCGCCGCCGGCCGTGACCTCCCACGCCACGGCAGCTCCATCGACCGGATTGCCGAAGCGATCCAGCACGATGATGAGGGGATCCTGGGGAGCCGGCTGCTCCTTCCTGCCCGGCTGCGCCAGCGGGCTCAGCGCCCTGGCAGTGTCCGGCGCACCGGCAACGGCGGAGGCCTCGAAAAGGGCGGACGGCGGCGGGCTCGGCTCGCTCACCACGAGTCTCGCCTCGACCTCGTGCGGGCCCGGCAGAGGTGCCGAGCACCCAGTGCGTGATGGCCCGGCCATCGGACCCGGTGACCGCGGTATCCGGATCCAAGCGACCGGCGGTCTCGGGATCTCCGTCACGACGAACGCGACCTGTTGGCCCTGGATCGGAGCTCCGTCCGACTCGACCTTCACGATGAGCGGCTCGGGAAGCTCCTGGCCGACGGTGCCCGTCTGCCCGTTGCCATCTACGATCGAGAGCTCGACTCCTTCACCCGACGAGCCACCTGGGGAGCTGGGCAGGGTCAGGTCGCCGCCACACCCCAGCGCGGCGAGCGCGGGAAGGAGCAACCACGGAGAAGCATGTCTGCGATTGCATGTTCGTCATTGGCATCACCCGCCGGCTCGGCGGCCTCCCGAGGAGTTCAGCGCCCGCTCTGGAAGAGCACACCAAGCCCGAAGTTGATCAATCGTTCGCGATACCGCTCGTTGCCGCGGCCGGTGTAGCGGTGCTCCACGATGTCGACCGCCGGATTGAGGTACCAGCGCCGGCCCACCCGGATCTCCCAACCCGCGCCGAGCAGCCCGGCGAAGCCGGTGTCGCCCACGCCGCCGCCCTCATCGAAATCGACCGCGTTGCGGCCGATCCCGAGCCCACCCTTGAGATAAAGTCCCGTCGTCGGCACCGGGTAGAACTGGCCCACGAAGAGGAGGCTGGTGAGCGACTCGACCGTCCGGTTTTGCTCGTTGATCCAGGCCAGCACCTCGCCGCCGAGCCGGAGATGCTGGTTCACCGTGCCGCCGAGCGCGGAACGAGACCGTGGGCCGGTACAGCTCTTCGCTGTAGCCGTTGCCGTCCCGCAGATCGAACGACTCGCCGCCGGCCCCGAGCGAGAAGCCGCCCCAGAAGCCGCGCGCGGCCGCCCTCGCGAACCTCCGACAGCCCCTGCGGCGCGTCCTGTGCGGCCGCGCTGTCGAAGGCGATCGAGGAGCAGGGCGACCGCGGCTGGCGAGCCGCGCCACGCGATGCGCATGATGGCAGCCTCGCCGTCGTTATGTTGGGTCGAAGACCACCGGGACGTCGCCCCCGGTCACGGCAAACCCCGGACCGCGCGGCTCCTAGGCCGGAAGCGCTTGAGTCCGGCGAAGTTAGGCCAGCGGCACCGTGGCCGATCGCCACGCCGCGCGTCCTCGACCACAGACAGCGCATGTCCCCCACGTCCCGCCGGATCGCCATCGTCGGCCTCATGCTGGTCGCCGCCGTCTGCCTCCGGCTCGGCTTCTGGCAGGTGCACCGGCTCTCCGAGCGCCGGGCGGCGAACGCGGCGGCACTCGCCGCCCGCGCCAAGCCGGTGGTCACGCTCTCAGCCGAGGGTCCCCGGACGGCCTCGGCGCTCCAGAACCGCTGGGTCGAAGCTCGGGGCATCTACGACCGGACCCACGAGATCGTCCTTCGGGGCGAGGCGCTACAGGGTGCGCCCGGGGTGCACGTGGTGACGCCGCTGCGGACTGGCAGGGCAGCGATACCGCGGTGCTGGTGCTGCGGGGGTTCGTTCCCGCCCCGGACGCGGTGCGCGCGGATCTCGGCGCGCTGGAGGAGCCGGGCACGCTGCGGGTCCGCGGCCTGGCGGCGCCGATTCAGAGCGGTGCCGGGCAAGCCGATCGATCATGCCGGGCGGACGACCTGGGCGCGGCTGGATCTCGACGCCCTGCGCGACCCGGCTGCCCTACCCGCTGCTGCCGGTCGTGGTGCGGCAGGCGCCCGACTCGGCGCTTCCGCGCTCGGCCGCGGCGGCTGGCGCCGCCGAGCCTCGACGACGGACCGCACCTCAACTACGCGATCCAGTGGTTCCTGTTCGCGGGAATGGCGGTGGCGTTCGCGATCCTGGTGGTCGCGCGCAAGACCTGAATCAGGGCACTCGCCGACGATCCCGCCGGTCGAGCTGCTCGATCGTCCGGGTCGAGGGCTGCCGCTCGCGCTGCAGCCGGGCCGCCGTCGCCTTCGGCACCCCGCAGCACCCGCAGCAGGTTCCGGCCCGCCAGCTTCCGCAGGTCGTCATCGCTCCACCCGCGCCGCGACCAGCTCGGCGAAGAGGCTGGGGAAGGTGGACACGTCCTCCAGGCCCGACCGGCGTGGTCGTGATCCCGTCGAAGTCGCTCCCGATCGCCGACGTGATCCACCCCGGCCACCTTGCGGACGTGGTCGATGTGGTCGGCCACCTGGGCCAGCGTGGCCTGTGGCTCGGCGATGCGCCGACTTCCACTCGTCGAACAGCCGCTCGCTGCTCCAGACGTGTCGGTCGTCTGCGCCTCGATCCGCTTGACCTCGTTCTCCGCCATCTTCTCCCAGTCGGCCACCTCCTGGGAGACGAACGCGGGCACGAACGTCACCATCACCACGCCGCCGTTCTTCGGCAGCCGGCTCGAGGATCGAGTCGGGCACGTTGCGCGTGTGGTCGGTCAGGGCGCGCGCGGACGAGTGGGAGAAGATCACCGGGGCCTGGGCCACGTCGAGCGCGTCGCTCATCGTGCCCGGAGAGACGTGCGAGAGATCGACCAGCATCCCCAGCCGGTTCATCTCCCGCACCACCTCGCGGCCGAACTCGGTGAGTCCGCCGTGCTTGGCGGTGTCCGTTCGCCGCGTCGGCCCAGTCGAGGGTGACGTTATGGGTGAGGGTGAGATAGCGCGCGCCGAGATCGTAGTAGGCCCGCAGCGCGCCGAGCGAGTTCTCGATGACGTGCCCGCCCTCCATGCCGAGCAGCGAGCCGATCCGGCCGCGCTTGAACTCCCGCTCGATGTCGGCCGCGGTCGAGCGCAGCGCCAGCCGGTCGGGATAGCGCGCGATGATCCGCCGGGCGATGTCGAACTCCTCCAGCTGGATCCTGGCGTAGCCGCTGTCCTTGACCTCGCCCGGCACGTAGATCGACCAGAACTGCGCGCCCACCTGGCCCGCCTTGAGCCGCGCGAAGTCGGTGTGCCCCGGCGTGCTTGGTGTGCGAAGTCGTACGCGGCGACGTCGCGCGGAGCGGTCTTGGAGTTCCGAATCTCCCAGGGCAGATCGTTGTGCCCGTCGATCAGCGGGACCGAGCGGAGGATCCTGCCGAGCCCGCTCGAGGGCGGCGTCGTCCTGCGCCGAGGCGGAGGTGGCGACGGTCAGGGCGAGAACGAGCAGCAGGACACCGGAGCGGTGGACCGGATGCATGGGCGAATCTCGTGAAGGGGAAAGAGGCGGGCAGGATCAGCGGACCGGTGGATGCTCACCAGCTCGGGCCGTAGGATGAACTCAGGGCAGATGGTGCGGTCGTACTCGTAGGGGCCTCCGGTCTCCGCGTCGGTCCAGGGAAACCCGCGGCAGACCGCCGGATAGTAGGGCTCGGCATGGATGGTACAGACGTTGTCGCGCAGGAAGACGCAGCGTCCGCCGCGGACCCGGGTGCGCCACTCACCCCACCGGGTGCGATAGGCAACGGCTTCGCCGTGCGCCGCGACGATCGCCGCCGCCTCGTCGTCGCTCAAGGTGACGCCGTACGCGCAGCAGGCGGAATGGTGAGGACAAGGGATAGCAAGGCAGCGCCGGGAATTCGCGCATGCGAGAACTTAGCGTGCAGGGACCTGGATGTCAGGTCAGGATGACAGATCGAGATGCAACGTCACGATCTCGATGGGGGCCCGCGCTGAATCGGAGGGAAGTTCCGCCGCGGTCGAGCGGGACCGGCGCTCGCTCGTCGGCCCGCACGCGAGCGGCAGCCGCGATCGGGGAGCCCAGCTCCAGGCGGCCGGCGACGGCGGATCCGGTCGCGTTGTAGCAGCGGACCACGATCGCCGTCCCCAGTCAGCGGCCGGCTTGAGGGAGGAGAACACCAGGCCCTCGCCCACGAACCGAAGTGTCGGTATCGGGCCGATCCAGCGCCGTCGCCTGGCGCAGCCAGACCGCGCGCGGCGGAAGGAAGGCGTCCTCCCACAGCTCGGCCAGCGGCGATCCCGTTCGCCAGGTCCTCGCCGGGTGACCGGCGCGATCGCCAACTGCAGTCGCTCACGGCCGAAGCACTGGGCGCCCGGCGTCGCGCGTCGGCCAGCCGGCGTGTCCCGGCCGGGTAGGTAGATCTTCGCGGGAGAGCTGTCCCACGCAGCGAAGCAGCGTCACGGCCAGGTCGCCCGCGGCATCGTGCTCGTACTCGAAGAACCCGGGAGCGAAGACCGCGAGCCCGCCGCCGTCTCCGGCGCTCGCCACGTACCGGTGGGCCGGCGCGGTCGTGACCGGCGTCTCCCGTGGGTAGCGCCGCGGATCGCCGCGTCGAGACTCTCCGCACCGGCCCGAACGGGCCGCCAGCCACGGCGGCCTCCGCGGGGCCGGCGGGAACGCGAATGCGGAGGCGCTGATCGGGGGCCGAGTTCTCCAGCTCGACAGTGCAGCGGAGCAGCGGACTCCCGGCGTGCAGCGCCAGCACGATGCGGGCGCGCATCTGCCCCGACCGGAGTGAGGCCCGCGCTTCGAGCGCGCCGACCAGCGGCCCCGTGGCTAGGAGGTCGAGCGGCGGTCCAGCGAGTACGGTGGGGGCCGTCGCCGGCCGCGGGCGCGAAGCTGTAGGTGTCGCCGGCGTCGCCTTCGGTCTCCAGCGCGAGCAGGTGAGAATAGCGCGCTCCGCTCCTGCGGTCAGTGAGCGTGACCAGGCCGTCGGCGCCGAGCTCCGCCTCGATGCAGCCGATTGGTCGAGCCTGCGACCCGCTGGCCGATACCGGCCCTGGCCGGCGGGCCGAGACCGGCCCGGAGGACGAGCTCGAAGCCGTCGAGCTCGGGGGCGGCGAGCGCGACGCGGACGATCTCGACCTCGTCCTGATCGGGATAGTGGCGGGCCGAGTCCAGCCGCTCGTGCGGTCCGCCGCCGGCCCAGCACCTGGTACGGAAGGCCGCCGAGCGCCGCGGCGACATCGCGATCGGATGGGAGAGCCGGTTCGCGGCGCGGCACCCGGTCGCCCGGCGGGCCGACCAGCACGTCGCGCCGGAACCAGGTCAGCTCCGCGACCACGACGCCGCTGCGCCGCCGGGCCGCGGGGTTGAGCAGACCAGGCGCGGCGCGGTCGCGCCGGGATGGTCGCGCGCGACATCGGGATCGTTGCCGCCGAGCGCGTTCAGAGATGCGCGGGCCAGCTCGCGCGGCCATCGAGCGCGCGTCGCCCAGGCGGGCGGCCACCCGCTCGGCGACCGCGTCGGAGGTACAGCCGCAGATCGAGTCGTGGAACTGGGATCGCAGCAGGGTGCGCCACGCATGATCGAGCAGCGGACGCAGCTCAAGTCCGCGATGGGCCATGCGCCAGCGCCGCGAGGGGCTCGGCGATCCGCTCCAGACTCAGCTCCGCCTCGGCGTGCAGGCGCTTGAGCGGGCGCGCGGGTGGCGTGGACTCCCTGGAGCGTCCAGGTGTACCCGTACGACCAGCGCAGCTCGCCTTCCACCAGCGGGGCGTCCTCGGCCGCGGTCGAGGCGGCATCGAAGTATTCGTCGAGCCGGGAGACCCGGACCTCCGCTTCGGGCTCCAGCCCGGCGAGCAGATCGCGCAACGCGCCGATCGCGGGATGGGCCGCGTGGTGGTCGGCGCCGACGAACACCGCGACGTGGGGGCTTCGCGCGCGAGGGTCGATGCGCGCCTTGAGCGCTTTCCACGCGGGAACCAGAGTCGCGGCGTCGGCGGGGAGCGCCGAACCGGCCTCGTACCCGTCCGGCGAGAGATGATGCAGCAGCACCTCCCGGCCGTCCGGCGCGCGCCAGCGGAACAGGTCGCCCTCCTGGCCCGGCTCGCCGCCGAGTCCGCGCCAGAGCACGCCGAAGCGAATGCCGAACTCGGCGGCGAGGGCGGGCCAGACCGCCGGATGGCCGAAGGCGTCCGGCGAATAGAGGACGTCGAGCCGTCGGCCCCAGCGCTCGGCGTCGGCCCGTCCGGCCAGCAGGTTGCGAATCAGCGATTCCCCGGAGGGGATCAGCTCGTCGGCCAGGACGTACCAGGGTCCCACTTGGAGCCGCCCGTCGGCGACGAGCGCATGGGCGCGCGACGCCATCGTCGGGGCGAACCGCCAGGTAGTCCTCCAGCAAGACCGTCTGGCCGTCGAGCACGAAGCGCGCGGAAGCCGGGCTCGCGCTCCAGCCGGGCGATCAGGTCGTCGAGCGCGGGGACCAGACGGCACACGAACGCGGCGCGCGTGAGATACCACTCCCGATCCCAGTGCGTGTGGGGGATCAGGTGGTACGTGCGTTGGGCCATGCCAACAAGCTAGGCAGTCAAGCGTAGTTCTCGTACGGCTCGGTCTGCCTGGCGCTCTTTGGTCGATCGGTTCTCGAAGACGTGGATGAGGCGGACGGTGGAGTCGAGGCGCTCGACGCGGGATTCGACCAGCGTGAGGTCGGGGTCGGTGCCGAGGCCGAGCTGATTGAGTCGCTCGGCTTCGGCCTTGCAGATGTCGCCGGGGGTGGGACGGCTGGCGGGGTAGGCGTCCTCGTGGAACTTATCAATGCCTGCCAGTGCTCGTCGCCGGCGCGCTCGACCGCTTCGCGAACGCGCTCTCTGGTCAGCGCCACGTCACATCGCTCGGGTGGTGTCCCGAGGTCCTCAGCGAACGGGTCGGCTGGGGCGCGATTCGAACGCTGTAGCAGACTCCGGCCAGGATGGCGAAGCCCGCCATGATCGGGAGGAAGCGGACGTTGGCGAAGTAGTAGCCCATCATCCCGAGCGCGCCGACCGCAGCAGGCAGATCCTTCCAGCCAGCCGCTGCAGATCTTCGTTCGGGAACATGTCTTGGCTCCTGACTCGAGTCTGACCCAAGGATGGCCGCAGGGGCGGCGGTCAGGCTGTAGTGCAGGTCACGAGCCAGGGGTGACGCCTTTCGGGCTACCGGGTCCTGAAGGCCCAAGTCGCGATCCGGAGCGCGATCAGCCCCAGAATGCCACAGTTCCGACCATGTCCCAATTGATGTCGTGAAAGCCACAGTTCTGCCGTCCGGCCCAACGACATCAGGCTCCCCATGCCGGTCCCGGCCAGGAGTACGGCGTACTCGACCATGCGCCCTCCGGTTGGCTAAGACGTTGCCGGCGTTAGATCTAGAACTGGCGGGAGGCCGCGCCGAAGCGGCGGGCGTCCAGCAGTGCTGCAATCGGCACGCCGGGTACCCGCATCGGCCCCCTGTGGACTCATGGTGAGCTTGATGACGTCGGCGTTTCGGCCGAACCACCGGGCGCTGGGCTCGAGATCCGACGGATAGACGAACCCCGGCATCGCCGCGGCGGCGAGCGCGGCCTGCGAGCCGAGTCCGGACTCCGGCATGGTCCCGGCCCAGAGCTTCGCGCCGCAGCTCCCGGGCCACCTCGGACGATCCGGCACACCTCCGACAGCCCGCCCACGCGATGCACCTTCACGTTCCACACCAGCGGACCGCCGAGCTCGGCGATCTGGCGGGCGGCGCGTGCGTCGCGCAGGGTCTCGTCCACGCAGACCTGGGTCGTCAGGCGTTCGGCCAGTCGCGCGTGGCCCACCAGCTCGTCGGGATGCAGCGGCTGCTCGATGTAGAGCAGCCCGGCCTCGTCCAGCGCGCGCAGCGCGCGCTCGTGCTCCGGCCACTCGTAGCCGCCGTTCGCATCCACGGTAAGCGGCAGATCGGTGCCCGCCATCGCCGCTCGCGCGCGGCCCGGACCGGCACCTCGTCCCAGCCGGGCGCGACCTTGATCTTCACCCGGCGATAGCCGGCCGCGACCGCGTCCTCGACCCAGCGCTGTGAGGTGTCCGCCGAGCGATCCACCGGAATGCCGAGCGCCACGCCGCAGGGAACCGCCACCGCCGGCTCGGCGCCGAGCCGCTCGCCGAGCAGCGCGGCGAGCCCGACCTTCCGGCGGTGAGCCTCGAGATCCCACGCCGCGGTCTCGATCGCGGCCCGGGCGAAACTGTTGCCTCGCACGCCGGGTCGCAGCGCGGCGTCCACGCGCCTCGGGCGAATCGAACTCAGCGCCGAGGACCCGCGGGATCAGCACCTGCTCCAGCATATAGCGGGCGCTCGCGGTGGTCTCGTCCGAGTAGAACGGCAGCTCGAACGGCGGCGACTCGCCGTAGCCCCGGTGGCCGGTCTCGTCGTGCAGCACCACCACCAGCGAGCGCCGCTCGCGCATCGTGCCGCCGGAGATGACGAACGGCTCGACCAGCGGCAGGGTCAGCTCGAGCAGCTCCACCCGGGTGATTCGCATCAGGAACCTGTCACGTCGAGGAAGCGAAGCTCGCCGTCCGCGGCGGTGCAGCCGCCCGGCATGCTCCAGGTCGAGCAAGCCGGCGATGAGGCCGCTCTCGGGATGGAAGACGAGCGCGTGCAGCGCGCGCTGGGTGCGCGAGCCGGCAGTCGCGGGATACTCCGAGAGCGGGAGCTGGAAGAAGGTGTGCAGCTGGACGCTCTCGCAGCCGAGCTTGGCGTACTCCAGGATCATCCGGCCCGACGAGACGTTGCCGGTGCCGGAGAGCGGCGGCCGGCGCATCTCGCGGTCTTCGACCGCCTCGAGCGCCCGGAGGTTGCGGTCGCTCAGATCGTAGCCGCCGTAGGCCGCGTGCCTGCGTGCTCCGACCAGAGCCGGTTGAAGCAGACCAGCGCGTCGGCGCCTGCCGGCCGCCTCCACCATCTCCACCTGGAACGGCTCGCCGTGGCGCGCGTTCATCAGCTTGAGCGCGATCCTGGCCGGGTGACCGCCCGCCCCGCGCCGGATCAACTCGGGCACTTCCCGGAGCCAGCGCAGGATACGCTCGCGCTCGTCGGCGAGCGCGTCGCCGGCGAGCGTGGGAGAGAAATCCTTCTCCAGCGCGCAGCACGTCCCCGCCCCAGGCCTGCGCCAGCCGCTCGGTCGTGTAGCTGTACTCCCCTTCGCGAAACGGCTCGTCGAGCAGCGGCAGATGATACTTTGCCGACGGAACGGCGACGCATCGCGCCCGAGCGGGTCATGTCCCCCGCCGCACGCACCAGCGCTAGGTAGTCGTCGAAGGAGCGGTCCCATCCCCTGCCCTTCCAGGTCACCGTCCACCCTTCGAGCCCGGACGCCGAGCGCACCTTCTCCACCCGCATCCGGGTCTCGTGGATCGCCCACGCCTCCATGGCGCGGCGGCCGCTCGCGTCCTCCGCGATCACGGTCTTGAGCACGACGAAGGCGAGGCCGGCATCGCGGTCGGTCTCGAGCTGCTCCTGGTTGAGGGAGAGCTGGCCGGAGCCCTTGCCGATGGGATGCGGCAGGGTGAAGCCGAGATAGCGGGCGCTCAGATCGATGCGGTAGGTGTCCCGGACGTGGGCGGCGAAAGTCGGCTGGGAGCCCGGCGCGGAAGCGCTCGAAGTCACGCTCGAGCTGCGCGCGCATCGGCTCACCACCTGTTCCACCGCCTCGCGCTCCGCGGTCCGGCAGGGCCGGTCCCCAAGGGTCGTCGCACGCCTCGCGCGGGAATGCGCGCCCTCGGCCGCCGCGGCCCACAGCATCCGCCGGATGTATCCCTCCATCGGCTCGATGAACGTCGCCTGAGCCAGGCGGTCGCAGAGCGCGGACAAGGCGACGAATCGCTCGTACTGCCGGTCGCGCCAGGCGTGCAGCAGCTCGGCCTGCACGTCGGGCAGCGCCGCGCCCATCCCGACCAGCGCCGCCGTCGCGCCGGCCATCACCGAATAGCCGAGGAACCGGTCCTCTCCGGTGACGAGCAGCTTGTCGGGATGGCTCCGGAGGACCGCGGCGAGCCGCTGGAACGTCATCACCGAATCGAGCGTGGCGACCTTGATGCCGATCACCTCCGGGCAGGTCGAGGATGGCGTGCAGCGTCCGATCGTCGTACGCCACGCCGCCGGCCGCCTCGTAGAGGTAGAAGGCGATGACCGGGCAGCTCCCGTCCCAGCCGGCGGTGGTAGCCCACCGGATCGTCACGCTCGGGGAATGCGAGCAGCGCGTCGGCGCGGCCCCGGCGGGCCTCGATGGCCATGGTGATGTCGCGCGCCCCTGCCACGATCACCCGGTCGGGCAACGCCTCGCGCCAGCTCTCCAGCACCTCCCGCCGCTGCTCGGCGCTCAGATGCGGACCCCGGCCGGTGTGGGCCCAGACCGCGACGCCGGCGACCGGCTGGGCCGCCATCCAACGGGCATAGCCACGCTGCGCCGCGGCATCGAGCTCGGAGCCGCGAAACGGGACCGGGACGGCGGGGAGCAGGCCCCACTCGATGCGGGAGCCGATCTGGCTCACCGTCTCACCGCTCCGGCGCGACCGCCCCGCGCCTCGGCGGCGTTGCCGGACTCGATCGCCGCGCGGTCGGCGGCCGGCAGGTCGAGCAGATCGAGCTTGGCGACGGCGTTCTCCGGAATCCGTAGCGGCTGGCCGGTGCCGAAGACGAAGCGCGCGGCTCCCACGGTGCGCAGCAGCGTCTCGAGGTGGTCCTCGGGCGGCCCCCAGATCCAGGAGATGTCCCACCAGGTGCGCGCTGCCTCGTCGGGCGTGGAGCCGAAGTGGACTTCCTCGATGAAGGGGCGGTCGGCGTGGGTGACGATGATCCGCACGGCGGCGTCGGCGCGCACCAGCGTCGCGCACCGCGGCAGCCGGCAGCTCGGCGGCGTGATCGTTGGGGTGGCGCTGCCGGCCGTCCTCCAGCCGAACGGCCAGCATCAGCGGCGATGCCGGCGCTTGCCGCACGCCGACGCCGAGCGCGCGCATGCACGGTCCGGCCGGCGCGATGCCGTAGAACGTCGGATCGCAGCGGACGGCCGGGGCGCCGGCATCGGCCGCGGCGCGCGAGCACGCGCTCCCAGCCGCGCCAGCTCGGGATGGACCGCGAGCACCGGCCGAAGCCGGGGATTGCCGCTGCGCCGTCTCGATCAGCCAGTCGTTGCCGGCCGCCGGATCGCGCCAGAAGATCCCGGGCAGGTGGCTCACCCACGCCTCGTCGATACCGGTGCGGTCCATGGCGGCGAGCAGCGCCTCCGGCGAGGTGCCCGGGGACCCGGCGGTAGGGATACGAGCCGAGGAAGGCGTTGACGTCGATGCGCATCAGTCGCGAGGGAAACGCGCCGGAGGGGAAAATCCGGGCGGCGTTCCGCCAGCGCACCTGGTCCAGATCGGCCGGGCGAGAGGATGTGCTCCAGGTAGCGCAGCTTGGCCCAGCCGGTCTCGATCGTGAGGTCGCAGCCCCAGAGCAGGCGCTCGCACGCCCACCGCCTCGACGCATGCCTCCAGCATCCCGCCGTCAACGCCGCTGCCGGAGAGATCCACCAGCACGTTGGACAGTCCGCGGATGGCCGGGAGCGTGTGCAGCCAGTCCCCGCCGCCACCGATGTGGGCCAGGATGAACGGCACCGAAGGATGCCGGGCGGCGAGACGGCCCAGCTCGACGGCGTCGGAGGCCTCCTGCCCCGGATAGTCGCGGCGGCGGTGCTGCCAGATGTGCTGCAGCACCGGCACGCCCCGCTCGGCGGCGAGCGCGCAGACCGGATCGAGCAGCGGATCGTCGGCCCGGCGGCTCGCGGCCAGCTTGACGCCGATCATGCCCGCGTCGAGGCAGCGGCGGATCTCGCCCAGCGCGTGGTCGGTGTAGTTGGGGTTGACGGCGACGTAGCCTCGGATCCGATCGGGATGCTCCCGCTGGAGCCGCAGCATGACGTCGTTGCCGTGGCGCAAGTCGTCGGGCGAGGGGAAGTAGATCGGGGAGGTGTGGCCCCAGCTGCCGAGAATCGACGCGACGTGGATGGTGATGCCGACCCGCTCGCCGGCGCGCAGCCGGCTGGCGTTGCGCTCCCGCCAGTCGGCTCGCGGGGTGCGGTCGTGGAGGAAGTGGGCGTGGACGTCGATCAGCACGGAAGGAACTATGGATCGCGGCCAGCACCTCTCCCAGAATCCCCAGCGTCCGATCCACGTCGGCCTCGTCGTGCGCCAGCGACACGAAGTTGTACGCTCCCCGCTTGAACAGCAGGCCCCGCGCGGCGCAGGCCGCCGCCACCCGGCCGGAGACCGGCTCGTCGCGATACTCGAGGAAGCACATCTCGGGGAGGCCGGCCGCCCGGGTCACCAGCCCCGGGTACGACGCCGCCAGCGCCTGGAGCCCTTCCAGGAGCCGAGTCCCCACCCTGGTGATGTGGGCCGGCGCCTTCGTTTCCACCATCGTGGCCAGGGTCGCGCGGCTCGCGGCGAGGGAGACGAACTCCGTGGCGAGGGTCGAGGAGATCCAGGTGCGCGACACCGCGTCCATCACGTCCGCCCGCCCGCCGACGGCCGCGAGTGGGAAGCCGTTGGCGATCGCCTTGCCATGACGACCAGATCGGGCCGGATGCCGTACCGCTCGCAGGCGCCGCCAATGGCGAGGCGGCCCACGGTCTTGATCTCATCGATCACGAGCAGCGCGCCGCTGCGCGCGGTCTCCTCGCGCAGCACGCTGAGCCACTGCGGGGTTGGGGGGCTCGAGGATCACCGGCTCGAAGGCGACCGCGGCCAGCCGGTCACCGGCGGCGCGGATCAGCCGGCGGGCGGCCTCGGGCTCGTTGAACGGCAGCTCGGCGTAGAGGGCGCGGGTGGCGGTGGGAACTCCCTTGCCCTCGCGGGTTTCGCACCAATCCAGCCAGCCGTGGTAGCCGCAGCCGAGCACGGCATCCCGGCCGGTGAAGACCCGGGCCAGCCGCACCGCCGCGGCCATCGCCTCCGCGCCGGTCTTGAGGAAGCGCACCCGTTCGACCCAGGGAATGAGCCGGCAGAGATCGGCGGCGAGCGCCTCCTCCAGGACGGGCGGGAGCGGGCCGACGACGCCGAGCTGCGCCGCCTCCGATGCGGCGCGAGTCACCTCGGGATGCCCGTAGCCGAGCGCCACCGAGCCCAGTCCCATGATGTAGTCGAGGTACTCGCGGCCTTCGCTGTCCCACACCGGTGCAGCCGGAGGACCGGGTCATCCGGAGCGGCGTCGCTTCGCCTTCCGCACCGAACAGGGCGGCGGGGCGCTTGCTGCCGGTCGAGGTGAAGCCCGCGACTCGATCCATTCAGCGCAGCTCGAGCAGGCCGAAGCTCGGCGGGGTCCTGGCGATCGCCGCGGAGATAGACCCATCCGCCGCCGCCGCTCCACACCAGCTGGCCCGGCTCGCCGCTGCCGGCCCGGCTCGATGCGGTTCACCAGGAGATCGAAGCCGATCTGCTCGCCGGGAGGCGGGTCCCAGTCCGGCAGCGCGAGCGCGACGGTGACCGCGTATCCGCGTCTCGGTCGGCTGCCAGGCGCCGCGCACCATCGCGGCGGTCGCCGGCGGTCCCCGCCGCGCCGCGCACCCGGATGTCCGCCCTCGTCGGCCGAAGGCACGATGAGGAATCCGTACGCGGGGCGCTCCGGCGCCGGCCGGAGGTAGATCTGGATGCCGTCGGCGTGGATGTCGTCGGGCTCGTTGTCGAGGCCGAGCGGCGGCGCCGCGTCGTCTCCGCACCAGCATCGCCGGCTTCCGCACTTCGACCGCGACATAGACCGCGTCGTGGTCCCAGTTCACCGCCGCGGCGGCGGAGAAGTCCTCGGGGCCGGCGATAGGGCTCCTCGCTCCGGCGGTACTGGTCCTCGTGATCCAGCTCGAGCGGCTCCGAGAAATCGAAGGTGTCGAGTGTGCCGTCGAGCGCCGGGGACTTCGCGAAGACCGATGGCGAGTCCGGTGATCGGCGTCCGCCGTCCGTGGTCGATCAGCGGGCGTTGAGCGGCGCGGCGGCGCCGCGCGGCGGATCCCGCGAAGCGAGACCTGGCTGCCCGCCGACGGTCACCTCCCAGCCGTCGCTGGTGTTCACGTGGCGGTCGACGCCTTCCGACGGTCTCCACCTCGATCAGATCCCCGCTCCCGCTCCACGACCGCACGTACGGCTCGCCCGAGCCGGACTCGACCACCGACACCAGGCGCACACCGGACCCGTGCGCTCGCTGCACGAAGAACGCGCACAGGTCCAGTGGAGCCGGGCAGGCCCGGTCCCGCGGCCCGCAGCAGCATCTGCGGCGGGATCGAGGTGCAGCGAGAAGGCCGCTGCCGATTCCGCTGCGATGCATCGCAGCAGGATCGGCGCCATCGCTCCGTCCGGAATGAAGCGCTCGCCGCCGGGACGAACTCGCCCAGACCCGGCTCCGCCTCCCAGCGGCCGGCGCGTCACCACCTCGACCTCGCCGTTGGGATGCCAGGGCAGCTCCACCAGATGCTCCTCGGGCGACGGACAGCTCCAGGACGTCGAGCAGATACCGGGGTCCGGCCACGACCGTGCGGGTGAACTCCTTGTATCGCCCCGCGCGCCCAGGCCCAATCTCCCGATTCACCGAACGCGAGGCACTCCGCGTCCCCCGGCGGCTGGGAGGCGCCGTCGAGCCGGGGCGCGTTGTGCGCCAGGGTCGAGCGATACCAGAAGAGATCGCGGGCGACGTAGGAGCCGGTGCCCGGATCGGGCAACCAATGTTTGCCGTCGGCGTGGAGCGTGAGATGCAGCCGGTCGGGGTGACCGTGTCCGCCGCCGTAGCTTCCGCACTCGAGGCTGGCGTAGCGGTCTACCGTGCCGGAGGATGGCGAGCCCCTGACCCTACCAGCAGCGTATTTCCCGGACGCCATTCGCCCCGCGCCGGCGGCCAGCGCCGGCGCCATCTCCAGCAGGGCCCACCACGACAGGTCCGCCCGGGTCCGGGGCGACGCCGGCGCCTCGGCGCCGGTGTCGTGCAGGTATGAATCGAAGCGCTCGGCCTGCGGCGCCGGTGAAGCGTAGAGCGCGCGGAGCCAGTCCCAGAGATCGGAGCCGCGGTCGCCCAGTCGCGCGAGGCCGACCTCCCACAGCTCGAGATACATCGGCTGCGCCAGCGAGACGCCGAAGCGGGAGTCCTTCCGCGCGGGAAAGGTGAAGTCGGGCAGCGCGGTCAGCGCGGGCGCCCGGAGCGCGCCTTCGAGCCGCGCCGGCGAGGCGCGGATCGGCCAGGATGTCCACGCCGGCCTGTCGCGCCCAGCCCATCGCGAGGAGCTGCCCGCGCAGGGCGAAGAGGTGGTAGTTCTCGCCTTCGTACCACATGCCGTCGTCGCCGAAGCCGCGCACCAGGTGCGCGATGGCGCCGGTGGGACCTTCGACGGCCCGGCCCGCCAGCTCCGCGTCCTCGAACCAGACCGCGATCGCCGCGAGCGCGGCGTTGTGCCAGGTCTGCCGGTTGGAGAATCCCTCGTCGAACTCGCCGATCAGGTTCGCGGCCTCGTCGGCGACCGCGTTGACGCGCTTCCTCCACCGCCGCGTCGAGCATCCCGGCCTCGCGCAGCAGGCCGGCCGCGGCGAGGTAGTTGGTGACCCAGATCGACTCGAGATAGGTGGAGAAGAACAGCCGGCTGGGTCCCAGCACGTTGTCGCGGTTGGGATAGCTCCAGGTAGCGCGCGGCGTAGGCCGCCGAGGATCCGGGCGGATGCCTCCGCCGCGTCCTGCCGGTCGGCGAGCACGCCGACCGCCGCCAGCTCGGCGGCACGCTCCGCCAGCCAGAGGTGCTGCCACCGCGCCCAGGCGCCGTTCGTGCCGCGGCCCGGCCAGCTCCCGGCCGCAGCGCGGGCAGCGGTGCGCGCCGGGACGCCAGGGTCGAACTCGAGCGGCGACCCGTCGTCGGGGCAGATGCCGCCGTCGGCCGTGAGCTGCGCCTTGAGCGGCCGGCGGCGTCAGCGGGCGGCCGAGCAGCCGGCTCGGCGCGCGCGGCCAGGCGGCCGGCCAGCGCGCGTCAGGTCGGCCGATTCGGCTACGCAGCTCCCGGCGCGACGTCGAGCTGCTCGCGCGCTCAGCACGGGCGCACGCCCATCAGCGCCCACCGCACCGGCAGAAGCCGCATGCCCAGCCGCCGCACCGCTTCTCTGGCCGTCGCCGGGATCGTCGGGCGCGAGAAAGAACATCGAGCCGCCGGCGCCGGACCCGGCCGCCTTGCCGCCGAGCACGCCGGCGTCGAGCATCGCTTGCTCCAGGCCGCGCCATCTCCGGCGTGGACATGCCGGGATCGAGCTGCTGCTGCAGCCGCCAGTTCTCGCTCAGCAGGGCGCCGATCCGGGCGAAGTCGGCGGCGCGGAGGGCGTCGGCCATGTCGTCCGCCACCCGGCGGAGGCCGTCGAGCGCACCGGCGATCGCTGGCATCGCCCCGCTCGTAGGCGCGCATCACCCGGCCGATGGTATTGCCCGAGAAGCGTGAGGCGCCGGTGTAGCAGAGCAGCATCCGCCGCTCCAGCTCGGCCGCGAACTCGGGGTCGAGCGCGATGCGGCTCGACCGTGGCTTCGGGATCGCGAAAGGTGAGCCGCAGAAATCCACCGAAGGCCGCCACGAACTGATCCTGCCGGCCGCCGGGGATCCCCGCCTCCTCGGCCTCCAGCCGGCAGGCGAGATCGGCGATCTCGCGCACCGGGTAACGCCGGCCCGCGGCCGCGGCGAGCGCGGCCACGAGCGCGACGTCGATCGCGCCCGAGCTGCCGAGTCCGCTCCCCGGCGGCGCGTCCGACCGGGTGACCAGGGAGCAGGGCCCGGACTCGGAGCAGCCGCAGTCCCGCGCGAAGCAGCGGCAGCGGCCCGTCGCCCTCGAGCTCCGCCGGCGTCGCCGAACTCCAGCGCCTGGCCGAGGTCCTTCGACATCAGGACGTAGCCCGCGTCGCGCGGCGTCACCTCGGCGTAGGCGTGAGAGCTGCACGGCGGCGGCCACGACCACGCCGCCCTTCGCGGGCGGAGTAAGGCGGGACGTCGGTCCACCCGCCGGCGAAGTCGAGCCGCACCGGAGCCGCCGCCCGGAATTCGCGTCACCGGCGCGACCCACCAGCGCTGCACGCTCGGCAGCTCACCCCGCAGATCCATCTCCACCCCTTTCACCCGCCGGTTGGCGCCCTGCAGACCGGCCGCGTGATAGAGAAACGCCACCGGCACCGAGTCGGCGAAGAACCGCTGCGCCGCGGCCGGATCGGCCGGCGCCGTCGACGCCGGCGGCCTCCGCCAGCGAAGTCAGGTAGCCGAGGCCGATGTCGCCCGCCACGCCGAGCACCGCGGCGTCGAAGTCTCGCTCGGGCCCGTAGACCCGGGCGAGAAACGTCGAGAGCTCGAGCTGCCGGATCGTCACCTCGAATCCGGCGGCCGCGAGTCGCGCCTGGACCATCTGCTCCAGCGCCGCCTCGCCGCTCCCCACGGTCAGCAGCTCGAACGCGCTGCCGCCGGCCCCCAGCGCCGCGCCACCGCCGCTCGCGGCGCGCTCGGCCACCGGAAGATATCCGGGCACTCCAGGCGGCACCGGTCCGGTCGCGGGCGTGCCGAAACCGTAGAGATAGCCCTCGACGATCTCCCGCCGATCGATCGCCGCGCTCACCGCGCGGCGGGTCGCGAGATCGTCGAACGGCGGGCGCCGGGTGTTGAGCACGATGCCGTAGGTGAGCAGCAGCGGGAAGGTCCGGACCTCGAGCGCGGGATCGCGGCGGACGAACGACGCGTGGGCCGGCTGGATGCCGGCGAAGTCCAGCTCGCCGGAGGTGAGCGCCGCGAGCTTGGTGGTCGGCTCGTCCACCACCACGACGATCAGCCGGTCGAGCTGCGGCGGCCCGCCGAGCGCCTGGGGGAAGCCGCTGTCGGCGGCGAAGACCCAGCGCCGGTTGGGCTCGTGGGCCACGAACCGGAACGGGCCGTTGCCCACCGGCCGCTCGTTCCAGGCCGCCTGCCGGAGCCGCGCGGCGCGGGCACGGTGTCGAGCAGATGCGCCGGCAGGATCGCGAGATCGGTGAGCACGTCGGGGAATCGCGGCTGCGGACGCGGCGAAGCGGAGCACGACGGTGGAGTCGTCCGGCGCCGATACGGCCTCGAGCTGGGCCAGGTCCGTGAGCCGCGGATAGCCGGTCGCGGGATCGCGGGCCCGGGTCGAGCGTCCACGCCACGTCGCGCGCGGTCGTGGGCGCGCCGTCGTGCCATCGGACGCCGGGCTGGAGCGACGAAGGTGAGCGTGCGGCGGTCCTCGCTCCAGCTCCACGCGCGCGCGAGATAGGGCTCGGGCGTGAGCGCGCTGTCGTAGCGGGCCAGGGTGGTGAGCAGCACGTAGCGCTGCACCTGCCGGGCGAGCGGGTGCTGGGTGAGCAGCGGATTGATGCTCTGGAGGTCCGCGCCGGAGGCGAAGAGCACCGTGGCGCCGCGGCGGGCGGCCTCCGGCTGGCAGGCCGGCAGCCAGCAGCGCGGCGAGCAGCGCCGGAAGGAGGCGTCGAAGCACGCCGGAAGCTATCTCACTGGCGGCCGCGATAGGGAGGCAGGAGATTCCGGCGATGGCTTCTCCTGGTCCTGCGACGGGCGGTCAGCGGCGTCGCCGTGGTCTTCGGCGTGCTGACGCTGATGTTCTTCCTGCTCCGGCTCGCGCCGGGCGATCCCGCGCGCCTGCTGGTCGGCCCGGCCGCCACCGAGGCGCAGGTGGCGGCGCAGCGCCGCGCGCCTCGGCCTCGACCGGCCGCTCCCGGCACAGTACGCGGCCTGGCTCGGCCGGTTCGTCCAGGGCGACTGGGGCACCAGCATCGCCACCGGCCGGCCGGTGGCGCGACACGCTGGCGCGAGGCGTGGCCGGCGACGGTGCGGCTGGTCGGGCATCTCGCTGGTGCTGAGCTACCTGCTCGGCATCGCGGTCGGCGTGCTCCAGGCGATGCGGGGCGGACGGCTCGACACGGCGCTCTCGGTCGCCACCGTCACGCTCTTCGCCCTGCCCGGCTACTGGCTCGGGCTGATGCTGGTGATGGTCTTCACCTACCAGACCCGGATGCTCCCGGCGTTCGGCGCGGCGGGTTTCGACTCCGACTTCCTCACCGGCTGGGAGCGGGTCGCTGACCGGCTCCGCCATCTCGCGCTTCCGCTCGCGACGCTCACGCTGATCGGCATCGGCGGCACCGCCCGCTACGTCCGCGGCGCCATGCTCGACGTGGCCGGCGCGCCGTTCGTCGCCATCGCGCGGGCCAAGGGACTCTCGCCGACGCAGGTGGCGGTGCGGCACGTGCTGCGCAACGCGCTGATCCCGGTGGTCACGCTGCTGGGCCTCTCGCTGCCGACGCTGTTCTCCGGCGCCGTGTTCATCGAGGCGATCTTCGCCTGGCCCGGCGTGGGACGGGTGCTGGTCGAGGGAGTCGTGGCGCGGGACTACCCGGTGATCATGGCGGCGACGGCGGTGAGCGCCGTGCTGGTGGTGGCGGGCAACCTGCTCGCCGAGGCGCTGGTGGGCTGGGCCGATCCGCGGGTGCGCCGGTCCGCAGGCGGGCCGCGCGTGAGCCGCGGCCTCTGGCGCGACCGGCGCGCCGCGTTCGGCCTCGCGGTGCTCGCCGCCGCGGTGGTCGGTGGCGCTGCTTCGCGCCGCTCGTGGCCGGCGATCCGATCGCCCAGCGCGACATCGTCGCGACCCGCTTCCTCCCGCCGCTCAGCTCCGACGTCCACGGCAGCTTCCATCTGCTCGGCACCGACCGCTTCGGCCGGGACGTCTGGGCCCGGCTCGCCTACGGCGCCCGGGTGTCGCTCGGCGTCGGCAGCCTGGCGGTGCTGGTGTCGGTGCTGGTCGGCGTCGCGGTCGGCGCCGCGGCCGGCTTCTGGCGCGGGTGGCCCGCGACGGTGCTGCTCGGGCTCACCGATTTCGCGCTCGCGCTGCCCCGGGTGGTGCTGCTGCTCCTGCTGGCCTCGCTGTGGCAGCCGAGCGCGGGGCTGGTGATCCTGGTGCTGGGCCTCACCGGGTGGATGACGATCGCGCGGCTGGTGCACGGCGAGGTGCGGGCGCTGGCGGTGCGGCCGTTCGTGGAAGGCGCGGTGGGGCTCGGGGCCACGGATCTACGGGTGCTGGTGCGGCACATCCTGCCCAACGCGATGACGCCGGTCATCGTGGCCGCCGCGCTCGGGCTGGGCAACGCGATCATGCTGGAGGCGGGGCTCTCGTTTCTGGGACTCGGGGTGCAGCCGCCGACGCCATCGTGGGGCAACCTGATCGCGTCGGGCCGGGATACGCTGGTGAACGCGCCGTGGGTGGCGGCGGCGCCGGGGATCGCGCTGGTGATGGTGGTGGTGGGGGCTACGCTGCTGGGGGATGCGGTGCGGGATCGGCTCGATCCGTCGCTGGTGGTGCGGAGGACGGAGTGAGAGATCTGGGAGCTTGGGGGGGCGCCAAACTGCGAACCACGGAGCCACGGAGGACACGGAGACAGCCACGGAGAAACAACATTTTTTTGTTTTTCTCCGTGCGAACCTCCGTGTCCTCCGTGGCTCCGTGGTTCGCAGTTTGGCACTCACCCAGGACGACACCACCTGGCTACGCTCAGCGTCCGATCCAACGCCCGCTGCCCGCCACGTCGTCGATCAGCCGCTCGAGCCCCCGCAGCTCCCGCGGGCGCCGCTTCGCAGCCGTAGTCGTGCCGGATCGTCTTGCTCCGCCCGCCGGCGTTGACCGAGGTGATCACGGTCGGTGAGTCGGTGGCGTACCGGCCGCACGCCGGCGCGTCCATGACGTAGTCGATCGGCGAACCCGAAATACCCTCCCGCCTCCAGCCCCTCATCAGGCTATCCACCCGCGCAACGGGGATGGTCGTCCGACGGCGTCGCCCTGCTGCGCGACGTGATGCTTGCCCGAGAATCGCACCGTGCCGGAGGGGAGATCGCCACTACATAGACCGGGCAGGTGCCGAAGCAGGGCGTCCGCTCCAGCGTGACGACGGGGGATTCGGGGACGGCCCGGACGCCGAGGGCGTCGGGCTGCGGCGACGCACGCGACCGGCGAGCAGGCAGCGCGCAGCGCCGCACGGCGCTGTCATCGCGGCGTCTCGACCCGCAGGTCCCGGCTCCGCACCCGATCCGACACCGTCAGCGACAGCTCGTCGCCGAGCCGTCGCCATCTCGGCCCTGCCGCCGCGGGCGAAGGACGAGCACCTCGCCGGTGACCGGATCGCGCACCATGACCATCGGCGCCTTGCTCGCATCCCACCGCAGCGCCATTCGCGCCAGCAGCGCGATTCGCCTCCACCGCCACCGGCTCGGCCGCCGGGCTGCGCCAGCGAGGCCTGCACTCCGCCGCCAGTCAGACGCAGCGACGCCAGCCTCGCAGGCTCGGCTCGGCGGTAGCGGCACGACGAAGGCGAAATGCTTGGCCCCGTTCGGATCATCCGCCACCTCGAGCGGCGCGAAGTCGAGGCCGAAGATCCTGGTCGCCGTCCACCGCGCGGCCCTCGATGCGATAGGGGCCGGGCGCGGCGCGGGAGACTGGGGCGCGCGGTGACGCGGAACGCGGGCTCGAGCACGGCGCGCCCGTCCTCGATCCGGCCCCAGACCAGCAGCGCGGGCTGGACCGCGGCCGCCATGCCGCCGGCCCTCGAGCGCACTCGCTCTCCCGGAAGTTCATCACGCCGATGTAGGTGTAGTCGCTGATCCATTCGTCGTTGCAGTAGCCCATGAGATCGTGCGAGTCGGCCGGCTTGAGCTCCTGATCGACCATGTCGTAGCCCACCACGCCGATCTCGCCGCCGCTGTAAGGGTAGTTCGGGATCGGCCCCGCTCACGCCGCCGCAGGGCGCGTGCTTCCGGCCCCAGTTGTGACCCCACTCGTGGGCCGCCACCGAGCCGCGGCTGTTGGCGCTTGTCCCAGCCGATCGCGGCTCGGGCGGCCGATGTAGCCCATCCCGGCGACACCGCTGCTGTAGTTGGGGTTCACCACACCGTAATAGTACCGCGAGCTGCTCTCCGCCAGCCGAAGCGCGTCGATCTCGCTGAGCACGCTGTTCCAGGCCGGTTGCCGTTGTCCGACTGAGAGCGGTATTGGTCGACGTCGTGTATACGGCCCGTGACACCGTCGCGTCGAAGCTCGCCGAGCGGGATGCATCCGCATCGTGGCCTCGAAGTAATCCTCGCCGATTCGCCGGGGTGACGTTGCCTTGACGGTCGTCGCCTTTCGTAGTCACGGGGACGAACCGCACGCTCGAAGGGCGTCGGTGGTGCGGACGTCCATCGCCAGCGGCGTGCCCGTGGACGGGAAGACGTTGTCGGCCTCGTCGCCCTCGGCGATCTGTGTTGTCGGGATCCACTTCCACCAGCATGCGAGAGGTTCGGCTGAAGCAACGATCCAGTCCACGATCGAGGTTCCACGACTTGGCGAGGTCGCCCTCGTCGGCGGCGAGCGGCGTGGTGAGTCCCGGCGCGGAGATCGTCTCGGTCGCGAGCAGGGTGCCGTTGCTGTAGAGCCGGACGCGCACCGCGGGCGCCGCGGCGTTCACCTGGTTGGCGGTCACGAAGACGCGGAGCAGCGCGTCGCGGTCGCGCACCAGCGGCACGCTGCGGGCGTAGGTCTGCACGCTCTGCACCAGATAGAGCCCGTCCACCCGCAGATTGAAGCCGGCGGCGCCGCCGGTGGAGTAGTTCACCGTCGCGGAGGCCGGGATCGCCGGCGCCGACCGTGGCGGTCTGGCTCGTGGGAGCAGGCGAGTACTGATCGGTCCCGTCGGTCACCGGCAGCGCGGTGAGCGTGTATTGGCCCGCCGAAAGACCGGTCAGCGTCTCCGTGGCCACGACCTGATGCGATGTAGCCGCCGGGGCCGGACACGGTGACCGCGGCGTCGGTGCCGCCGGGAAGGCCGTCCACCGCCACCGCCAGCGATCCGGTCCCCGGAATCAGCGGGGTGTACGCCACCGCTGCTCCGGCCGCATCGCCGTCGCTCACGGTGACCGACTGCGACGGGGGCGAGGCCGCGTATCCGGTTCCGTCCGCCGAGACACCGGCGGCGACCAGTGTGTAGGTTCCGAGGGCGAGCCCGGCCAGTGTCTCGGCCGCGCCCACCTGCCGGTGATATCCGTTCGGACCCGACACGTCGATGTCGGCTGCCACGCCCGCCGGCAGGCCGGAGACTGCGAGGGCCAGGGTGCCGGTCGCCGGATCGGTGGTCCCGCCGCCGCAGCCGGCGACCGTCAGGCCGAACGCGACCGACAGCAGAAGATGGATTCGGTGTCTGGGCATGCAGGACCTGTCAGGGTGAGGAGGACGACGGACGCGAGACCCGTCGCGTTCCGCCCGGCGCACTGCTTGGCAGTCCGGCTGGAATCAGGTTGCTAAGTTGTTGCTTAGGTGGCGTTTGAATCGGCCGGCCCGGAGCGGGATTACCGCGAAGGCGCCGATCACGGCGGACGAGGCAACTGGCGAGCCAGCCGGGAGCACATTCCGGCCGCCTATTACGCAGTTCAGAACGAGCGCTAAGTTTAGGGTCATACCCCGACGCCCGTTTGCCAGCCAAACGGGGCACCCGAGGCGACGAAAGGCATTTTCCCCCCATGCTTATGGACGACATCCGGTCGCGCCAAATTCCCGAGAACCCGGTCGAGGAGCTGGCGCCACAGACCTACTGCCAGCGTGCGGCCCTGGAGCTCGCGGCGCTGGTCCGGCACCAGCGCAAGCCCCGGCGCGGCACCCGCCGCGACTCCGCGCTGCTCCGTCGCTGCGTCGAGCAGGTGCTCGGCATCGGCTCCCCGGCCGCCGCCAGGCCGCGGCAGAGGGACCCTGGCAGGTCGCCAGCAAGCCGCTCAAGCGGAAGGGCCGCGGCGGATTGTCCTTCATCCCCACCGTGGTGCGGGGCGAGACGACCGTCATGGTCTCCACGCCGAAGGAAGCGGAAGAGCTGGCGGCGTTCCTGAACTTCTGCGGCATGCAGGAGCTCGAGAATTAGAGATGTTCGGGAGTTGCTGTTGGAAAAGCGAGAAAAGTGAAAGGTGAAAAGTGAAAGGGGGCCCGTCTCGCAACGGGCCCCCTTTTCACTTTTCTACTTTTCACTTTTCCCGCTTTTCTTTTGGCGCCTACCTGCCGGCGGCCTGAGCGGCGGCAGCGCCGCCTCGATCTCGGCCCGGCGGGGCTCCAGCCAGGGCGGCAGGATCAGCCGCTCGCCCAGGGCCTCCGGCGACTCGTCCACGGCGAAGCCGGGCCCGTCGGTCGCCACCTCGAACAGCGCGCCTCCCGGCTCCCGGAAATAGACCGACTGGAACCAGAACCGGTCGATCACCTCGGTCGGCCGGCCGCCGGCGGCCGACACCGCGCCCCGGACCGCGAGCTGGGACTGGTCGTCGGGCACCCGCCACGCGATGTGGTGCACGCTGCCGAGCCCCCATTCGCCGCGGCCGGCATCGGGCAGCACCTGATGTCGATCGTGCGGCCCGAAGTTCCCCCGCCGGCGACGGTAAAGCGGTGCCAGCGCCGTCCTCCCCCGCTTCGGTGAAGCCCAGCCCCTGGGTCAGGAAGCGGGCGGTGGGCGCCAGTTCCCGCTTGCGCCAGTCGGACCGCGTGGAGGCCACGGATCTGATGGGCGGGGTCCACCGGGCTCTCGGCCCAGGGCGTGAACTCGCGCGCATCGCCGGTCTTCCACCAGCGCGAGCCCGAGTCCGTCGGGATCGGTGAACGGGAGCGCCGGCTCGCCGAACCACAAGGTGTGCGCGCCCACCGTCATGCCCTCGGCCGCTGAGCCGCTCCGACCACCAGTCGAGCGTATCCGGCGGGACGGCGAGCGCGACCTCGTTGGTCAGCCCGACGCCGCGGCGGCCGGGCGGCAGCTCGGGCCAGGGGAAGAAGGTGAGGTCGCTGCCCGCGTGACCCTCGGCGTCGGCGTAGAAGAGGTGGTAGGTGTCGGGCGCGTCCTGGTTGACCGAGCGCTTCACCAGGCGCATGCCGAGCGTCGCCGGTGTAGAAGTCGAGGTTGCGCTGGGGATCGCCGGCGATGCAGGTGACGTGATGGAGACCGGTGACGGCAGGTGCGGTGGGCATTGCGAGGGCTCGGCGAAGTTCGAGTGAGGGATCGGGCGGTGCCAGAGAGAGATAGGCGTGAAACGGGCGGCAGCCAAGTCGCTGGACGGCGGCGGCGGCCCCGTGCATGTTGCCGGTTACCATGGCCCTGATGTCGCGACTCGCGGCTCGCTGCTCCATCCCGGCCTGCGCGCCGCCGCGGAAGCCGCGGGCGACCCGGCCCGGCTCGATCTCCGCGCAATCTTCTCGGCGCAGGAGGCCGAGGCGGGATGGACTCGGCGTCGCCGAGGATCGACTCGCTGGGGATCACGCCGGAAGCGGGGATGAATCCGGGAGACCGCCGCGCGCTCTACTACCTGATGCGCTACCTCCGGCCGAACGGCGTGCTGGAGATCGGCACCCAGGCGGGCTCCTCCGCGGTGCACCTCGCGGCCGGATTGGCCGACGCTGCACCGCGGCCATACGGGCCGCGCCTGCTGACGGTGGACATCAAGGACGTCAACCACGGGCCGACGGCCGCGTGGCATTCGTTCAAGCTCGCCGCAGTCGCCTCGCGACGCGATGGCCAAGCTGGGCTATGAGCGACCTGGTGCAGTTCCGGATGGCCCGCTCGCTCGACGTGCTGCGCGAATCGGGCGACCCGTACGACCTGATCTTCCTCGACGGCGACCACCGCTACAAGACCGTGCTCGCCGAGATCCCCGCGGCGCTCGGCCGGCTGCGGGCCGGCGGGTTCATCCTGCTGCACGACTTCTTCCCGGGACTGCAGCCGCTGTGGCCCGACGGCAAGGTGATCGACGGGCCGCAGCGTGCGGTGGATGAGCTGCGCGCTGCCGGCTGGCCGATCGCCGTGGTGCCGCTCGGCGACCTGCCGTGGCCTACTAAGCAGGGGACGGCGCGGACCAGCCTGGCGATTCTTGGGAAGGACAACAATGGCCGCAGATGAACGCAGATAAACGCAGAGGGTCTTCTGCGCTCATCTGCGTTCATCTGCGGCTCTTTTTTTTGTTGTCCTCCCACCCGGCTTGAGATCCGCTTGACACCCGCGGCCCAGGTTCGGCTCACCTCAAACGGAGCCGTGCCATGCGCCCGCACCTCGTACTGTCCACCGGACTCGTTCTCGGAGTCGCAGCGTGCGGCACGGAGCCCTCACCGACCGAGCCCGGCACCCTCACTCCTTCCAGTACTACCTCGGCCAATCTGGCCGCGAACACCTGGACCCAAGGGCTTCCTCACCAGCTCCACACGGTGATCGGCGTCTCGTTCGGTGTCCTGCCCAACGCGGCCGGTCAGTCGGTCGTCTATGGCTTTGCGGGCTGCGACGTGGTCGGGGGCGTCGGCTCGGCATTGCACCGTGTCCAGCGTCAGGATTTATAACGCGGCCACCGGCGAATGGTCGGGGGATCCGGAATACATAGGCGCCGTGTGGCAGGCCAACGGGGTCGGCGCGATCGGCAACAAGCTGTACGTCTCGGGAGGCTATGGCACGCACGACGAGACGGACGGGATGGCCCGCCGGCTTCTGGCCTACGAGCCCGCAACCCGGCGAACGACCGTACTGGCCGACATGCCCAAAGTGGACGGCCGAAGGCGTCACCGGGGTCATCGACGGCAAGCTCTATGTGCTGCCGGGCGCCTGCGACGCGAACGGCTGGCCCCGGCCGGGATACTGCGAAGTGGAACAGATCCGCCGGCTGTACCGGTATAATCCCACCACCAACAAGTGGGCGTCCCGGAAACAGGCGCCCCACTTCCACCGCGGAGGTGCGGCTGGGGTGATCGGCGGCAAGCTGTATGTCGCGGGAGGTGTGAAGGGCATCGGGGGCCGCGAGCCGGTGGCGGATCTCGATGTCTATGATCCGGGGACGGACAGCTGGAAGACGCTGGCCCCCATGCCGAGGGCTGGACGCGCGAACGGAACGGCGCTGGCGGGCAAGCTGTACGTGGTGGTCGGGACGGACGCCTTCGTCTATAACCCCGGGACCAATCGGTGGAGCGACATCGCCGATCCGGCAACGGGGCACGACGGACTCGTGCGGGTGGTGATCGGCGGGATGCCGCGGCTGCTGCGCTAGGCGGGCTGCAGGGCGTGCACTTCGATCAGCCGACCAATCTCGAGGTGTATACGCCGTAGAAACACAACAATGGCCGCAGATGAACGCAGAGGGCCCTCTGCGTTCATCTGCGGCCATTGTTGTCTTTCGTGCTCTTCGTGGATCTCGCGGGCGGTCGATTTCTGGTTAGGCTCGTACGCCGCTGCAGAATTTGGAGTGCGAGTCAGCCCGGAGGTGTACGTGGCCGATCCGTCGGGCCACGGACGGGGAAGGCCAGGAGGAGGCGACGACAAAGCTGGCCGCGCCGTAACCTCATCCCCAAAGAGTGATTTGTACTCCTCAACCTTCTCTTGCCAACCTCTGGTACGCACTGCGGCAATGGCTTTGAGGGACCCGCGCGCTGAATCTGGCGAGACGCTCTTATTCGGACGAGCCTGCGCGATCAAGCATGTGACCTCGGCGGCGAGATCGTTGAACAGCCGGTACTCAGGGCCAAAACCGGACCAGCCTATGCTCTTGTTCTCACGAATCGACTGTCGTGCTTGCTGACAAGCTTGGCGGAAGTGCCCGAGCATCTGACTCTGTGCTTGGTTGAGGTGACGTTCGGCGGAAAGCTTGATCACGACCGCCTCATATTTGCTCTCGGCAGCAATGGCCGAAGACAGGAGTTGCCATTCCACGTTCTGTGGAGGAGCACAAATGGGCCGCTCGCCGCCTGTATTCCCGCCAGGCCCGTCCGACCGCTTTGAGCTCGCCGTACAACTGCTGAAACTCGACCGCTGACGCAATGTCGAGTTCTTGTCGCTTCTTCCTAAGGTCCCAACCGGCAATGATGCGCTCACCGATAAGCCAGCCCGCGGCAAGAAGCAGGAGGCTAAAGCCGAATTTCATTAACTCCAGTAAGAGATTCGACACCTCAGGAACTGTGGTCAGCATTACGCTTCGTGCATGGCTTGGTTACCTCCTTTGCCTCGTCACGTCGTGTGATACAGCCACCACGAATGCCGGACCACGTCGGCACCGAGACCGGCGACGGTCCCTCCTTCGCCCCTGATGGCTGGTCCCGCGTACTCAACTGTCGAAGGCGCGCGTTCAGGCTCCCATCGGCCGAGGGCCCGTTCCGCGAGAGTCGGGCTTCCAGTTGACAGTCCAGGTCGGTCCTGCTCGTCTCAGAGAGCACCCACCCGAGCGGAGCCGACACCGCCGGCATTTTCGTGGGAGCCACGACGATGAAACAGCCCGGAGACCCGACATCGCGCGAGGCCGCCGTGTCGGGATCCGCACATCCCTGCGTGCCCATGGCGGATGCGGCCGCCTGCTCCAGCCCCGCCTGGCTGAGGATTCCGTCGGGACCGCGCGCCATGATCGGGGCCAGCAACTCGTACGGCCGCCGGGACGGACCGGCCCGGGCGCTGCTCCGATAGTGGTTGTCGGCTACCACGAACCACGGCGTGATGCGGCGGCCGCCCTTGGGCAGACTGGCGTTGTATGCCCTTACTCTGGGCTCGATCGCTCTCCACACCTGTAGCAGCGTGAACAGTCCGCTGTTCTCGTAATAGCCGCCGTCGAGGGTGTAGGTAGTGACGCGGCGGGGTGGTTCGGACGTCGGGGCACCGGGCAGCGAGTCGCTGACGCACCGGATGAACGCCCCGGATGGCGTCAGGTACATGAAGCGGGCGGACAGCAGGGCCGCCGTCACCACCCTCATCCCGGGCTTCGCAGCCCCACGGATCCTGAGGCTGTCACACTGTTGTTCGGCGTCGTCCGTTCGTTCTTGGAGTCCCGGAAACGGATCGATCGAGGCGGTGATCACGCCCGGCCCCTTGGGACCAGGCTGGATGGCCCCGCAGTCGCTTCCCGTCCCGGCCGGCAGCGATTCGACGTTGGCGAGCAGGACCCGGCACCCATCGGTCAGCGAGCTGGCGTTGAGCACGAGCACGGGCAGCCACGCGAGCGTATCCCCCAGGTCCGACCACCGTCTCGGTTGCTCGACCTCCCCGAAGACCTTGGCCGCCTTGATCCAGCCGTCCTCGATCAGCGCCGCGCGGTTGCGCCAGCCCCCCGTGATGCCGGTGAACGGCTGAAACAGGTCCCGAAACATCAGTCCGGCCGCGGCCGAGGCGAGGGCCCCATCCTTCGACATGGCCGTCACCACCGTCCTGCCCGACGTCCCCTCGCGCATCGCCGCCACCCAGGCCGTCGCCCCCACGCTCCCGCCGGACACGCCACTGACGGCGAAGAGTTCCCGGGCCGCGCACGCGCCCACCTGGCGTCCGAAGAGTGCGTCGAGCGTGGACGCCGTCCAGTACGCCGCGCGGATGCCGCCACCGGGGGCGGCGACCATGACCAGCGGCAGCGAATCGCCATCCCGGCGGACGCACGGTGCCGAGTCCTGGATTGCGAGCCAGGAGCCGAATGCCGTGTCGAGCGAGGCGTACCGAACCTTGGGCGGACCCAAGACGGCCTCGACGCGCGCATCGTGATAGACGCCTTCAGTATTCAGGGCGCTCGCGACCACCCACGTGATGGCGAGCAGGGTCAGCCACGGGGTGCGCTTGCCCAAGCCGAGCGCATGGGTCGCCGCCCAGGGCGGGTACCGCCGCGACAGCCAGTTGAAGAGACCGATGAGGAGCGCGAGAACCCCAAAGCCGACCGCGAGGGTGCCCGGGGGTGCCGATGTGTGCCGCCTTCGAGGGATCCACTGCCATCCACACGCCAGCAATGCCGATCGGGACGGTCGCGATCAGCGCAGGTCCGATCCGATGCCGGCGACCGCGTGTGGCGTCATGTCGTGACAGCCGCCGCACCGATCGCACGGTGACCCACTGGACCGCCCAGCCGCCCACGAGCGCGGTCGCTATGCCGATGGCCACGAGCACCCACCATGCATGCCCGGTGTTCTCGATCCCGAGCACGAACGCCGGAAAGGCCGCCCGAACGAGGCCGAGCCCGCCGGCGACGACCACCACGCCTGCCAGCGCGCCCACCCACTGCGTCGCGCCGGGCTCCCGCGACGCAGTCTTACGCGCGGGGTACTCTTTTTCCACCGGCGGTTCACGCGAGACCTTGGCGGCCCGGGCCAACAAGGCCGCGATCGCAACACCGGCGACCACGAAGAACGTAGCCGCCGGGACGAGGCTGCGATGGTCGTCCGCAAGCCTCCCGACAATCAGCAGCACTAGCGAAAGTCCTAATGACCCGAGCACAACGCTATGGATGGGCCAAGCCGTGCCGCGCGGGTACGCGTGAGCCGGGTCAGTGAATACCAGGCCCGCCGCCGCCACGGTACCGGCAAGGAGCAGGAGCGCACTGACCGCGACGAGCTGCGGCTTGCCGAACACGTCTTCACCAAACAGGGCACGCACCACGTCGGGCAGCTGCTCGAACGGTCCCCCAGCAGGCAGAGCAACCAGGGCCGCGAAGACCGCCACGAGCGCGGTGAGGCCGGAGAGCGCGAGAGCCGGATGCTGCCGGTCCTCTTTGTGGACCTTGAACACGCCTCGGAGGGCGTTGTCTCCTCCCGCCCGCCGCTGCAATCGCCGCCTGGCCAAGCCGACCGAACTCCCGTCACCACGGAGGCCGCCACCAGCGCCCACTTGATGAAGCTGAGGGAATGAATGGTGATGAGCAGCCAGCGCTCGGCGCGCAGGTTCTGTTCGATCAGGGCTTGCCAGGTCGCCCCCGTCTCGATCCAATCGATCAACCACAGCGACCCGGCGACGTTCCAGGCATATCGCGCGTCCCCAATGCGCCGCAGGAACAACAGCAGCAAGACGCACGCAGTACGCCGGGACGAACGCCCGTGTCCACCCCCCGCAGCAGAGCGAGAAGATCCCGGATTTCAAACCCCGAGGAGGGCGCAATGTCCCTCCAAAGCCTCATCGCATCCGCCAGCTCGTCGGTCCGGTAGGGGATCAGCCTGAAGCGGGTAAAGACACTCGGGTCGTACGAGCGTTGCCCCGCGCTGTGAATATCCCCGATAAGGCGACCCAGGTCGCTCAGCATCGCCAGGCAAACAGCCGCCGTTCCCGTGAGGGCCCCAACACCCACCGTTCTCAGGAAGGCCCGAACTGCCGCGCGGCGCGTGGCAAACATCCGGTCAGCCCTCCTTTCCTGTGTCGTGCTCCCGCGGCACCTCCGGGGGCGGTCCCTTGTACACCCGTAGCACGGCGCCCGTGAGGTCGTTCCAGAAGGGGGCGCCGAAGCCGATGAGCAGCGCGGTCAGCAGACATCCGAGGAGGTACATCGGTGAGCTGACGTGGGACCAGAGCCGGGCGCGGTCCACACGTTCCCAAGGCGCGGCCTCGCCCGCGCCTCCGCGGGCGAGATGGGCCGTGAGGGACTTGGCGACCGCCTTGAGCTCGTCGGGAGTCCGCTTCGACGGTGGTGTCGCGGGCCGCTTCGTCGGCGTAGATAGCCCGCACCTGCTCGGCCGCGGCGACGGCCTGCTCGATCGGCACCCGCCTGGCCGACCGATAGACGTCGCCCAGCGGCTGCTCGGCCACGAACGCCAGGAGAAAGCCGAAGATCAGCGTCTGGCGCAGATTGCGGCGGCGGTAGGCGTGATCGAAGTTCTTCACCAGCTGGGTGAGCTGTTCCTCCACTTTCACGACGCTCGGCAGCAGCTGGTGCTTGAGCGCCAGGTGGACGCGCCCAGCGTCGAACGCGGTCGCAGGATTGGCGCCGATGCTCCATTTCGTGAGAGACTCGCGGACCTGTTGCAAGCCGGAGCCGGTGGCGTTCGATGGATCCACGAGCTGCTGCAGGAACGCCTGGAGCGACGGGCTCGCCGGCGCGCTCGCGCCCTTCTGGAGCGAGGTCTCGAGCCGGAGCGCGGTGGACGCTTTTCTGAATCCACTCTGGCGCCGCACGCTCCAGTGCCGCCATCAGGTCGTCCTTGTCCATCGGCTCGAGGTGACCCTTGAACTCGCCAGTGGAAAACTGGAAAGGGCCACGTGCCCGGAGGTCGGCCAGTTCTTTCGACTCGAGCAGGACCTTCGCTTTGTCCCCCAGGAAATCGATCAGCGCGCCGCGATAGGCCTTCGAGCGGCTGCTGGTGAGGTACTTGTAGCACTCCTGGATCACCTGGACCAGCAGGGAGAGGGCGAGGAAGGCCGCCGCCATCGCGAGCACGGTCGAGAGGAGCGAGGTGGAGGCGATCGGCATGCGATCCTCCAATCGGAGAAGGGAGACCCTAGGGCGTCAGTCGCCTACGACGGCCTTCGACAGGGCGTACAGCTTGTCGAGATCCAGGCTCAAGCCGAAGTTGCCGCGCACGTGGTCCTCGTCCACCAGTACCGCGCGGCTGGCATAGGTTGCCACGGCGTCGGCCCGCCTCCGGGCCGCCCTACGCCATTAAACGGCTTCTCGCTCGGATGTTGTCGCGCACCCGAGGCGATCGTTGGTACCAACTCGGAGCGCCTCCGTCGCCTGGGAGCAGGAGTCATGACTGATGGACAGGAGGATCGGGGGCGGAGCCGGTTCGTGGCCTTGAAAGCCCAGTTCGCAGCTACAGTGGGACTGTTGCCCGACGGCGTCAAGTCAGGCGTGTGCAGGGTGCGAGATCGTTCTCGTGTTCGACAAATGCCGAGGGGTGGACGCGACAGGCACCCGCAACCTCCGGAGCGAACTGCGATGAGTGACGGCTTGCCAAGCGCGTGGCGATCATCACCGGCGGCAACCGAGGCATTGGTCTCGAGGTCTGCCGTCAACTCGCCGCAGCCGGCCAACACGTCGTCCTCGGCAGCCGCAACGCGGCCTCGGGAGAGGCGGCCGCACGGTCGCTGGCGGATCGCGGACTGGAGGTGGAGCCTCCACCGTTTGGACGTCACCGACGGCGAGAGCGTGCGCGCCCTCGCCGATCATGTCGAGCGGGCGCTCGGTGGCGCCCACGTTCTCGTCAACAACGCTGGCCTTCTCCTCGACGAGAACGGCGAAGTTCTCGACCTGACTGTGCAGCGCTTCCGCGACTGCATGGAGACGAACGCGTACGGGCCCCTGCGTCTGGCGCAGGCCCTGATGCCCGGGATGATCGCGCGAGGCTACGGCCGCGTCGTCAACGTGTCGTCCGGCGCCGGACAGATCTCCTCGATCGCGGACTACGCCCCGCCCTATTCCCTCTCGAAAGCGGCGCTGAACGCGCTCACTCGCCTGCTGGCCTCCGCGGCGAGCGGGCGCGATGTGCTCGTCAATGCGGTGGACCCCGGCTGGGTGCGACCGATTTGGGCGGCCGCGCGGCGCCGCGGTCCGTCGCGCAGGGCGCCGAGACGATCGTGTGGTGCGCGACGTTGCCTAAGGGCGGACCGTCCGGGCGGTTCTTTCATGACCGGAAAGAGATCGCCTGGTAAGGGCTTCCTGCAGCCGGGCGCACTTGAGATCGGCTTGATCCCGGCGACGCAGGTTCGGGGCATCTCCAACGGAAGCTGGCCATGCGCCCGACCCTGCTGTCCACCGGACTCGCTCTCACGGCCCTGGCCTGCGGCTCCGAGCCGTCACCGACCGAACCGGCCACAACCGCAAGCCTTGCTGCGAACACCTGGACCCAACTGGGCCCTCACCAGCTCGGTACCGTGGTCGGAGTCTCCTACGGCATCCTGCCCAATGCTGCTGGGCAGTCCATCGTCTACAGCATGGGCGGCTGCGATGTCGTTCAAGGCGACGGCACGTCATGCACGGTGTCCGACATCAAGACCTACCACTCGGCGACCGGGGTTTGGTCGAGCGATGAGGCCTTCCAGGCAGCGGTGTGGCAGGGCAACGGCATCGGCGCGATCGGCAACAAAATTACGTCTCGGGAGGGTATCCCACCCACGACAGGCTGGATGGGATGTCGCGCCGCTTCTGGGCCTACGAGCCTGCGACGGGGCAAGTGACCGAATTGGCCGACATGCCTCGGGCGACAGCGGAAGGCGTCACCGGCGTGATCGACGGCAAGCTCTACGTACTGCCGGGCGTCTGCGACGGGATCGGGTGGCCCCGCGCCGGATACTGTGAGGTCGAACCGAGCCGCCGGCTGTACCGGTACAATCCGGCGACGGACAAGTGGGCGTCCCGGAAATTGGCGCCCCACTTCCACCGCGGCGGCGCGGCCGGGGTGATCGGCGGCAGGCTTTACGTGGCAGGTGGCGTGAGCGGCTTCCAGCCGCTGGCGGATCTTGATGTCTACGATCCTGCCACGGACACCTGGAAGACACTGGCTCCGGTTCCGAAAGGCGGCCGCTCGATCGGAACGGCGTCGGCGGGGAAGCTGTACGTGGTCGTGGGACAGGACGCCTACGTGTACAACCCCGGGACCAATCGGTGGAGCGCGATCGCCGATCCGGCGTCGACTCACGAGGGGCTGCTGCGTGTGGTGATCGATGGGGAACCGCAGTTGCTGGCCATGGGAGGGCAGCTGAGGCCGGGCTTCGACGAGCCGACCGACATCGAGGTGTACACACCTAGCTTGGCGAACACCAACCAAAACAATAGCCGCAGATGAACGCAGATAAACGCAGAGGTGTTTCCGCGTTCTTCTGCGTTCATCTGCGGCTAATTTGCTTTGTTGGTGTTCGCCAGACGCTCGGCGTCCCGCACGAGCACACCTACATCCGAATCGGCCTCAGCCCACAGCACCGCCAGACGCGGATACGCCGCCCGCGCAGCGAAACTGTCTCCCGCTCGGCGCTGAGCGCGACGATACGCGCGAGCGCAACCCCGGTGAACTCGCCATCGGAGCTCCAGCGCTCGCTCCAGGGCGTATCGAGATACCGGTGCCAGGCCGCGAGGGCGGAGTCGCGGTTCTCGGTCGCCTCGTAGGCGCGAGCGAGATCCGGGAGCGCGCAGATCGGGCAGTAGTGCGCCCTGGCCGCCTGCTGCAGCCGTCACCGCGTCCGCCGCGCGACCCTCCACCAGCAGAGCCGCACCTTCCGCCCGCCGGAGCTCACCCTCGCGCCCGATCCCCTCAGCCGGCGCTGCGCGGGCTTCGGCCGCCAGCGCGCGGGCCCGGTTCGGCTGGCCCGCGAGCGCATAGACGTACCCACGGAGCCCGTCCCGCCGGTCGGCGATCGGGACCGTATCCATCCGCACGCCGTCGAGCACCCGCTCCATCGTCCTCGCGGCCCCACTCCCGGCATGGCGCGCCGTCGCGGCGACGAAGCCTTCCCACGCTGCTAACGTCGCCAGGTCGCCCGCGGTGCCGTCGCGCCGGAGGATCGGCTCCAGCTCCCGCAGATCCGCCTCGGCCGCCCGCACCCGTCCGCGCATCAGGTCCAAAGTCGCGAGCGTACGGTGGGCCCGGTCGCGCCGGGTGTAGTCGTCGCCCACCCCGCCGAGCAGCTCTCGGGCGCGGCGCTCGCGCCGGCGAGATCGCCGCGCGCCATCGCGAGATCCACCTCGAGCCACAAGGCCCGCTCGTTGTCGGGGAACCGCGCCAGGGTCGCGCGGGTGAGCTCGGTCGCGGCGTCCAGCTTGCCCTGGTTGAGGAGCGCGGCCGCGAGGTTCCAATAGAGCGAGGCGATGCTGCTGTCGGCCGCGAGGGCACGGCGGCGATACTCCTCGCTCCGCCGGAAGTCGCGGAGCTGCTCGTACACGAACCCGATGTTGTTGAGCGCCCGGACGTCGGTTGGCCAGATCTCGAGCAGCGCCGAGTAGGCGCGGATGGCGTCGGCGGGACGATCGGCGTTGGTGTAGTAGCTCCCCATGGTGAGATAGCGCTCCCGCTCGGGCAGGCGGTCGCGGTGCTGGAAGGCGCGGTCGCCGGCCTGCTGGGCCAGGCCGTATTCCCCGACGTTGGCCGCCACCGAGGCGAGCTTGCGCCAGGCCATGGCGAACCCCGAGTCGAGCGTGACCGCCTCACGCAGGAGCGGCAGGGCGCGGCGCTCGTCGCCCTCGCGCTCCGCCACCCGGGTGGCCTCGGAGTACCGCCGCAACGCCTCCAGCGAGCGGGTGGTGACCTGCTCCAGCGGCGCGGCCGACCGGGCGGCGCGCACCGACTCGCCCAGGCGCTCGCGAAGGGTTCGCTCCCAGGCGGTCCACCGCCGGGCAGCAGCTCGCTCGAGTCCCGGGCGGTCTCGCGGACGGCGGCCAGGATCTCGCCGTCGGCCGCCGCCACCAGCGTGGCCGCGATCGAGTAGCCGCGCCCCACTTCCCCCACCGAGCCGACGACGTAGGCCTTGGCGCCTTCCCGAATCGCGAGCTCACGGGCGAGTGAGTCGGTTAGGCGGGGCGCGTCGCCGCGCTCCATCCTCGCCAGCCCTTGGCGCACCTGCTGCGAGCTCAGCACGGAGACCCGGGACGACTGCGCCAGGTCCACGCGCAGCGCCTCACCGATGGCGCCGGCCAGCAGAGAGTCTCGGGTCCCGTTGCTCAGATCGGCGAGGAGAATTCGATCGGGGCGGGCAGCGGCGACCGTGTGGTCGGCCTCGGCGCGCACCTCCGCGAGCGCATACCGACCGCGATGGCGATGGCTACCGCGAGACCGGCGATCGCGGCGGGCCACCAGCCGATGCACGCTCGGCGGACGGCGGGCGGCGGGACGGCGGGAGGCGGCCGCTTCGGCCTGGGGGGCGGCGGCCGGCTCCGGAGCCGGCGGCCGAGCGCCACCGTCTCGGGCGAGGGATCCGCACCGAACTCCCGTTTCAGTCTCCCCACCAGCTCTTCGTAGGTGCTGAGCGCGCTGAGCCGATCTCCCGCCTTCGCCAGCAGCGCGATCAACCGCCGCACGCCGGGCTCGTCGTCCGGCGCGAGCTCTACTGCCCGCCGCGCCGCCCGCACGGCCTCCGCCATCTGCCCGCCGGTCTCCGCCTCGGTCGCCACGCGCCAGGCCGCGGTCGCGGCGACGGCGCGGAGCCGCCGCCGGGTCGCGTCGATCCACTCCTCCAGCTCCGGCGCCACCTCCGGCAGATCACCCCGCCGAGAAAGTCGCCGCGGTAGAGGGCGAGCCCCTTCCCGGACTCGAGCTCGACCGCGTCGCAGCGGAGCCGGGCCGGGTCGACGGCTACCGTGTCGGCGCTCGGGCTCAGGAGCACCCCCTCGCCCAGGGCATTCCGGAGGTAGTAGAGCGCCTGCCGGAGGGATCGCTGGGCCTCCTCGGGGGCGGACTCGGGCCAGAAGAGCGCCTGGAGGGTATCCCGGCGAACGTCTCGCTCCGCCCCGGCCAGGCAGAGATAGGCCAGGAGCGCCAGGCGCTTGGGCTGCATGGGGATAGGCTCTTCCCCCGCAGTCAGGCTCCGGGTCAGCTCGAATCGGCCCAGGGTCTGGAGACGCAGCATGTGATGGCGTTCGGGGAGCGTCACCGGGTCAGTAACGGCGACGGGTCGTTGGGGTGACGGCGATTTCCGATTCTACGTCGCGTTCGGAGGGTCGGCAACCGGCGGTTGCGGCGGTTGCGGCGGTTGCGGCGGTTGCGGCGGGTGCGGAATCGGCGGTTGCGGCGGTTACGGCGGTTACGGCGGCTGCAGCAGTGAATGCACAGGAGCGTTTCTGACCTACTCCTCTCTGATCCTGGCGCTTGTCGCCCTGCCGGCTTGTAGCCGGGGGGAGGCTCGCACGCCGGGCGGCGGGATCGGCAGCGGGTGGGTGACGGTGCGGCGGGATGCCACCGTGCTGGCCCGGTTCAGCGAAGCCCGGGTGTCGGCCGTGGTGGATGGCGGGCACCTGTCGATTGAGCTCGGCAGCCCGGATGGGATCCACCGGCTCGTGATCGAGATCGACGGCACCGCCCCGGGGCGGTATCGGCTGGTCCCGGCGTTCGAGCCCGGTACGGCCACGCTCCTCCTGGTGAGCCGAGGGATGCCGGGACGGATCTCGCCGGGCGAAGGCGAGCTGACTCTCACAGAAATGCGGGACGGCCGGTGCAGCGGCGTGTTCGCCGGCGAGGCCCGCGACCACGGATTTGGCTATCGGTTCGAAGGCGCCTTCGAGCTGGTGCCGGTGCGGCGGCTGTGACCTGCCGCGCCGAGTCGCTCCCAAGTCACCCCCTGGACTCCACCATGTCGCCCTTCGCTCGGCGGTCTCGCCTCGCAATGCCCGGCTGTACGCTGGTGTTGGCTCTCGCGCTCGGTTGCAGCAGTGGCGGCGGTACCACCGATCCGAATCCGCCGGATCCCGACCCGGATCCGGCGGCGGTCGCCGCGGTCGAGGTGACGCCGGATGACGGGCTCCTCGAGGTGGATGACGTCTCACGGCTCCTGGCGCGAGTCACCGACGCGGAGGGGACGGTCCTCACCGACCGAACCGTGACCTGGATCTCGCTCGACGACGAGATCGCCACGGTCTCCGCGACCGGCGATGTCTCGGCGCTCACCTACGGCGATGCGCGCATCGTGGGGGCGACCGAGGGAAAGAGCGACACGGTGGTGGTCCATGCCCGGCTGCGGTTCACCCAGATCTCGGTGGGCCGCCACTTGACCTGCGGACTGACCGCCTCCGGCGCCGCCTGGTGCTGGGGACTCAACCGGAGCGGCATGCTCGGCGCCGGGCTGACCGTGCCGTCCTCAGCGGTGCCGGTGCGGGTGGCGGATGGGCATGTCTTCACCACCATCACGGTCGGCGGCGGCCACGCCTGCGGGCTGGATGAGGACCTGGGGGCCTGGTGCTGGGGTGAAAACTTCGGGGGGGTCCTCGGCGACGGCGTGCCCAGCGGGGGCGTCAATTTTCCCTCCCGTGTGGTCGGCAATCATCGCTTTCTCGCCATCTCGGCCGGCGCCGAGAATACCTGCGCGCTGGACGAAAGCCGACTGGCCTACTGCTGGGGGTTCGCCTCGAAGGGTCTCATCCCGGGGAGGCCATTGTCGAGCGCCAATTTCCCGGTGGCGATCGCGTCACCCGGCACGCCCCAGCCGATCACGTTTGAATCCATCAAGGTGGGCTCGAACAACGCCTGCGGCGTCGCGACCGAGATCGATCACGGCGAGCTCTGGTGTTGGGGAGAGAACAGCGCCGGACAGATCCTGTCGGCCGAGCGGGGCCCACGTCTATGACCGGCTCGACTCGCCCTTGCTCCCCTTCGTCTACGCCGTCGGCAGCCAGTTCACCTGCTATGCAGGGGTCGACTTCGAGACTCGGACGAACCCCATCTCGCAGTGCCGAGGGGTGGATGTCGGGTCCCTCTGGGGTTCCCCCAGATCCGGGACTATCCCTCAGTCTTTGGCGCCGTCGCGATGGAAGCCGGGCTATCTCGGCTTGCGCGCTGTTCACCGGAGGAGACCTGCGTTGCTGGGGCCGGAACTTCGCGGGGCAGCTCGGCAACGGCGAGGTGACGCAGGAGCCGGTCCCGGTGCCGGTCGAACCCACCGGGGACCACAATTGGACCGCGGTGGACTTGGGCGAATACAACACCTGCGGGATCGCCGAAAGCATCACCTACTGCTGGGGGGACAATGCCAACGGCACCCTGGGCGATGGGACGGACGACAACCGGAGCGTGCCGACGGCCGTGGTGGGGCAGATGTAGACGGGCGGGCAGGCGGGCAGGCAGGCGGTAGAAGCTGCACGGAAAAACAACGACATTGTTTGTCATCCTGAGCGGAGCGAAGGGGACCATGTTCGGCATGGTCCCCTTCACTGCGTTCAGGGTGACAGTGATGATGTCCACCGCGCGGGACGGAGTGACTGTTTCTGTGGTCAGTGAAGGCGTAGCGCGGAGCTCGGACCCTCTCGCTGTGTACCTGGAAGACAACTCTGCGCGTTGGACCACGGGCGCTGGCGATCCTTGGCCTTCGCTGGTAGCAAGCAGAGGACTTCTGCAAACCTCGACGCGACATCTCGCTCCCATTGCTCGACCTCAGGCGTCGACCCAATCTCATCTTCCCTGCACCGCGCCGGCTCCGCCAGTATCAACCAATCATCAAATCCGCATGGCGCTTGTACGTCCGAAGGCGGAACGGCTGCTTGAGGCGATCGCCCCCTCGCTCGCGACGCAGGCTCGACGGCTTGGCGCGGGCCTCGACAAGCTGCGATGGGAAGCTGTCGCACTCGTGGGCGGAGCGCGCCGAATTGCGACGTTGCCTCGAAACAATGTGGACAGCGCATCATGTCTCACGAATCGCGAACGACGACTTTCCACAACGCCTCTCCATCTCCCCGTGGCACACCCGATGCTTTTCGTCCTCCCGTCCGCTCGCCGGTCGGGAGACGACGCGGACTTCCCATATCAGTGCCGCCGGGCGGCGCCCGACCGCCGCTCGGCCGAAGGGTGAAGGGAGGATCGTATGGACCGGCTGGTGAGGAGAAAACTGGAGATGGCCGTGCGCGTCAGCGATTTCTGCCGCGCGCACCCATCGGCCGACGCGAATCATGCGTCGGTGCTGGCCCGGCTGAACGAGGCGATCGGCCAGATGGAGATGCTGGTGGAGCAGCAGGTGGGGGCCGTCCTGTCGAAGCAGTCGTCCGTGACGCGCCGGCGAGGATCCGGCGCCGGGTCCACACGGTTGCCTGTGGCGACCTGGTGACCATCGCCAGCGGCGCCGCCGAGGAGAAGCCGGAGCTGGCGGAGAAGTTCGAGCTGCCGCGCAACGACCGCGAGCAAGAAATTCTGGCACCGTCCGCGGAAGCTGCTGGATCAGGGTGTGGCGGAGCAGGAGCTGCTGGTGAAGCATGGGCTGTCCGCCACCCTGCTGGACGAGCTGGCCGCCGCCTCGACGAGTTCGACGCGTCGGTGGCGGCGACCAACGGCGGGATCCGAGAGCATGTGCTGGCCCGGGCCGAGCTGAAGGTGCTGGGGGACGAGGTCACGCTGCTGGTGGAGATGCTGGACGGGATCAACCGGTATCGGTTCGGCGGATCCGCAGCTGCTGGTGGCGTGGCAGTCGGCGAAGCACGTGGTGTCGGGGCCGCAGGCGGAGTCGGTGGAGGAGCCGGGGTCGGGGACGGCGCCGCCGGCCGAGGGGGAGGTGAAGCCGGCGGCTTAGTGGGCCGGAATCCCGGGTCGGCAGCGAACTTGGCTGGCGGCCCGCGGTTCTCCCCTGTGGAACCGACGACCCCCACCGGTAGTTGTGAACCGAAACTCGCCTCCATCGTCATGTCTTTGGGCCTCACTGCTTGAATCCCTCCGGAGGAACGATGCTATTGCGTGCATTAGGGATGAGTGTCCTCGTTTCTCTACTACAGCAGCGGCCAACCCCATGTCCGGAAGGCCGAACATTGGAACGCCAGGTGGACAGCGCAGACGTTGTCGTCTTGGGCGAGGTGACTGGGGTGTGGCCTTGTCGACCGGAACCGTATACCGAAGGCATGCGCATGAGACTCTTGTGTAGCGCCGACGAAGTTGATCTTGTAGTTCGCCGCAGTTGGAAGGGACCTGCTTCCGTGGGCAAGGGAATAAGGCTCACCTTGAGAGACACGACAGGCCTAGAAATGCACAAAGGGGAAAAGCATGTCGTCTTCGCAAGACTCTTCGATACCGTCGCGTGGCCACCAATTTTTGCGGATACTGAGGCCTGCATGCTTCCCGAAGGACTGGGCTCCAAGGACAAGACCTTGATCAAACGTCTGAACCAGTTTTTCAACCAGAGCTAATCCAGAGCCCCCCACTCGCCAAAAGAAACGCCCCCAGCACATAGCTGGGGGCGTCTTGCTGTGAGGACTATCGACTCAGCGATCTTGCGATCAAGTCGGGTACTCGTCCTTCCGCCACGATCGCGGCTCGGCGTCTGGACCCTTCGGCGTCCGCTCCTGCAGGAACGCGAAGTAGGGAGCAACGAACGGGTCGGGCGCCGACACCGTGTAGGTGTGATACACCTTCTCGTTCTCGCGAGCGAACGCAATCCAGCTCGGGTTCTCGCGGAGGCCGTCTTCGAGCTTCGCGCCGATCTGTTTACCCCATTCCTCCAGCCACTCCGGAGGGTCGTCTACCATCCCCTTGATCTCCGGGGTCTTCCGCCCCTGCTCCTCCGTCAACGCGAGCCCGAAATCGAACGGGAACTCGGTCTTGTAGGTCGAGACGTAGGGGAGCTGCCACCCCATCCGCTGCTTGTAGGCGACGAGCCGATCGATCGGCGCGCGGGAGAACAGGATTAGCGTCACGTCGCGGTGTCCGAGGTGCAGCGCGGCGGCGTCGAGACCATCCACCAGGCTGGTGCATCCGGGACAGGCGCCGAGCGTGTAGTCGGGCCCGAACATGATGTTGTAGGCGAGGAGCTGGGAGCGCCCCTCGAAGAGGTCCGCAAGGCTCTTGCGGCCGGAGTCGGTCTCGAACTCGTATTTCTTCTCGACCGGCACCCAGGGCAGCTCCAGGCGCTTGCGTTTGATCTCCGCGTTGAGCTCCGCGTCCTTCCCCTCCAGCTTGGCCAATTCGTCGCGCGCGGCCTGCCACTCCGCGCGGGTTCCGATTTTGTGATCCGGCATTGCTTTCCCTTTCCGTTTAGCAAAGTGCTCATTCTGCCCGCAGCGCGACCACCGGGTCGATACGGGTGCTCGACCGCGTAGGGACGAGGCTCGCCAGCGCTGCCACACACAGCAGGATCAGGGCGACCACGCCGAGCGTCGGGGCGTCCGTCGGGCTGACCTCGAACAGCATGGACGAGAGCAGGCGATTGCCCACCAGCGCGCCGAGCAGTCCGACCGCCGTTCCAGCGATGGCGAGCACCATCCCCCGGCCCAGCACCAGCCGCCCGACATCCGCGGCCGACGCCCCAAGCGCCATGCGGACGCCCAGCTCGCGGGTCCTCTGGCGCACCATCGTCGCCATGACTCCGAACAGGCCGACGGCGGCCAGCGTGACCGCGGCGCCCGCGAACACGACGAGGAGGAGCGCGTTGAGCCTGGGCTGCGCCAGCGGCTCCTGGAGCAAGGTCTCGAACGGCGCGGCGCTCGCGAGCGCGACGCCCGGCTCCAGCTCTCCGATGGTGCGCCGAATCGCGGGGACCAGATCGGCCGGGCGACCCTCGGAGCGGATGGCCAACGTCATCGGCGCCACGGGGAACGCCGACTGACTCAGCGGAAAGTAGATGCTGGGCCGCGCGTCCCGAAGGTCGCGGTAGCGGGTCTCCGGCACCACGCCCACGACCGTCACCAAGCCCTCGCCCGGGCCCACCAGGCGCTTGCCGATCGGGTCGGCCCCCGGCCAGTAGTGCCGCGCGGCCGAAGCGCTGATGATCGCGACGGGCGGTGAGCCTGCGCGGTCCTGGTCCCCAAACCCACGCCCTCTGAGAACGGGAATCTCGAAGGTCGTGAAGTACTTCGGCGTCACCACTTCGAACGTCAGCGATGGGTTCCTGGCGCTCTCCTCGGCGGTTTGCCCCTCTGCCTCGAGCTGGCCGAAAATTCCCCCCGAGCTGACGAATGGGGCGGTGAGCACGGGGGAGACCGCGCGCACGCCCGGGATGGCCTCGAGGCGCGGCAGCAGGCGGTCCAGGAGCGCGAGCTGCTTTTGCGTGTCGCCGAACCCCTGGTAGGGCAGGCCCAGCTCCGCGATCAGCAGGCGCGAGGGCTCGAACGCGAGCTCGACGCGCTCGAGCTTCATGAAGCTGCGGGTGATGAGGCCCGCGGCGGACAGCACCAGCAGCGCCAGCGCGATCTGTCCCACGACCAGCGCCTCGGTGCCGAGGCGCGACCGCCGGCCGGCCCCGCTCTGGCGCGACCCGGCGCGGAGGGCGTCATGGAGCTCGACGCGGGAGGTGGCCAGCGCGGGCGCGAGGGCGAAGAGCAGCGTCACGAGTCCGGTGATCGCGACGGCGCCTGCGATCGCGGCGCCGTTCACCTGGATCTCGTCGATCCGCGGCGTCCCGGCGGGCGCCAGCGCGACGAAGCCGCGGATGGCGGCCGCGGCCAGGACGGTCCCAGAATCCCTCCGCCCGCGGCCAGGATGGCGCTCTCGGCCAGGAGCTGGCCGACGATGCGGGCGCGTCCCGCGCCGAGGGCCGAGCGCAGGGCGATCTCCCTCACGCGGGCGAGGCCCCGGACCACGAGCAGGCCGGCCACGTTGATGCAGGTCATCAGGAGCAGCAGCCCGGCCGCGGCGGCGAAGGCGATCACCGCCGGCCGCACGTCACCGAGGATGGCGTCGGTCAACGGGCGCACCACGCCGTGCACGCCCCGCTGCCACTCGGAGGCGTCGGGGCGTTGGAAGTAGGCCGTCAGCTCCGCGCGGGCTTCGGCCGACGATGCGCCGGGGCGAAGACGGCCGAGGACGTTGAGCTCCGCGTACACCGGGTCGTCTCCCAGCGGCCTCGAGTTCGGGACGACAGGAGACCAGAAGTCGGTGCCCCTTGGATAATCCATCCCGAGCGGCATCACGCCGACGATCGTGTGGGCCACGCCGGTCTCGTGCATGACGAGCCGCCGGCCGACCACGCGCCGGTCGCCACCGAAGTAGCGCCGCCAGGCGCTGTGGCTCAGGACGACGGCGGGTGCCGCTCCCGTGGCGTCGTCTTCGGGGCTCAAGGCCCGGCCGAGCAGCGGCTGGGTGCCGAGGAGTTGGAAATAGCCGCCGGATACGAGGGCCCGGCGGAGGCGGAAGACGGTGCTGCCGTCGCGGATCGGCACCAGGTACGCGCCGCCGGCGGAGAAGAACTCCACTCGTTCCAACGAGCGCGCTCGGGTGGCGAAGTCGCGAGATTCGGGGAGCAGTAAGGGGAAGTTGGCCACGCTGCCGTCGCGCGCGGCGCCCCAGAGGACGACTACTCGGCTCTGGTCGCGGACCGGTAGCGGGCGGAGGAGCAGTGCCTCGGCCACGGCGACGACCGCGGTCGCGAGGCCGATGCCGACGGCCAGGGTGAGGATGGCGGTGACTGCGAAACCCGGAGTGCGGCGGAGGGCTCGAAGGCCGACGCGGATGTTTTGAAGGACGTGCGCCATGCTGGGTCTCCTCAGCTTACCAACTGGCACACCAGGATACAAGAAAGGACTCCACGAAGGAGCCCTTTAGTGCGCCGCGTAGGAATCGAACCTACAACCTAGTGATTAAGAGTCACTTGCTCTGCCAATTGAGCTAGCGGCGCCGGTGGTCCATAGCCCCAAGGGGAGTCGAACCCCTCTCTCGACCTTGAAAGGGTCGCGTCCTAACCGATAGACGATGGGGCCGACCGACCTCAGGGCATAGCGCTAACGGGATTCGAACCCGTGTTTGGGCCTTGAGAGGGCCCCGTCCTAGTCCCCTAGACGATAGCGCCGCGTCGCACATCATCTCGCCACAGGCCCGGCAGGACTCGAACCTGCAACCCCCGGTTTTGGAGACCGGTGCTCTACCACTTGAGCTACGGACCTCTGCACCGATCAGCCGGCTATGCGTGACGGACGGGTCTTACCAGGGTGGCTGACGGGAATCGAACCCGCAACCTCCGGAGCCACAGTCCGGCGCTCTAACCGATTGAGCTACAACCACCACGGCGGAGCACAGGCCCCGTACGAGGCCGCAAAAATTACCGGGTCCGACGGGGTCGGGTCAAGACCAGAACGAGGCCGAAAGCCTCGATGTTCCCGCGTGTTGCGGCACCGGACGCCGTCGAAACGTCGCCACCGGCACCACCCCCCGGACCGCGTTCGCCACGAAGAGACTGCGGCCCTCGATCTCCTCCCGCCGGACCCGCCGCTCGGCGATCCCGCCGGCCAGCTCCTCCAGCCGCGCCCGGGCCACGCCCGGCAGGATCCCCAGCTCGAGCGGCGGGCCCGCAGAGCCGGTCGCCCTCCCACCAGAAGACGCCCCAGATCGCGCACTCGGCGACGTACCCGCCCTCGGTCAGCAGCACCGCGTCGTCCGCCCCGGCCGACCGCGCGGCCGTCGAGGGCGCGGTCGAACTGGTCCCGGTCGGTCGTCTTGTGGGGGTACGGCCGGTGCGGCGACCGCGCGAGCTGACCAGCGCCACCGGCCGGTTGCTCGCCGACCGAGCGCTCGCGACACCGCCAGGCCGCGCGGACCCACCTCCAGCCGGTGGACCCGGTCGGTGCCGCCCGCCGGCGTCGGCAGCTCGCCGGGCAGCGGGACGCCGAGCGCCTTGCAGCTCGCCGCCAGGCGCCGGAGGTGGAGGTACCAGAGCGGCGCGTCGCCGTTCCGGATCCGGACCGTCTCGATCAGGCGTCGGCATTCGCCAGGTCATGGATCTGAGGTTAGGGCCACCCGACGGCGGCGGCAATGGACTGGGGTCAAATCCCTGCCGCGCGGGGATTTGACGCCGCGGTTGACAGGGGGTTGCTGGCGATCGGGTAACGTGGGCATGGCTGGGGGACTCGGCGGTTGCGGCGGTTACGGCGGTTACGGCGGTTACGGCGGAACGATCGATAGGAGGGGGAGACTATGCGGGCTTGGATTGCGCTACTCATTGGACTGGTCGCTGCGGGTGAAGCCGGTGCCCAGGCGACAGCCTATCCTCGCGGCAGCCGGTCGGGCCTGCCTTCGCGCGGAATCACCCCGCCGGCCGGGGCCCCGGACACCAACGTAGCGACCCTGGCGCCCCTCGCGCCGCGGACCGACGACATGCCCGCGCCGGTGGTCCAGCTCGCCGACCCGCAGCCCGCTTCGGTGAAGCTCACCTGGAACGCCATCGTCGGCGCATCCGGCTACCGGATCTATCGCAACGACCTCGGCCTGCTGACCCCGGCCGACCTGCCGCTGACCCAGACCTCGTTCGTCCACGAGGCCGCAAACGACTACCGGCTCGGCTACTCCTACGGCGTCGTCGCACTCTACCCCAACGGCCACACCGGACCCAGCGCGCCGGTGGCGTTTACCCCGCCGAAGCCGGAGAACGCGACCGAGCTCGACGTGAACATGCTGCCCGCGCACGTGACCGAGTTCACCTGGGAGCCGCCGATCTACCAGCGCCCGGCGTACTTCCTCCTGCTCGGCCCCGGGCTCGACGAGGGAATCAAGCTGCCGCCCACCGCCAGGAGCTACCGGGAGGAGCTCGGCCTGCGGCCGGGCCTGTACACCTACACGCTGGCCGCGATGTACGGTCCCGGGCCGATCTCGACGCCAGCGAACGAGTGGCCCACCGCGAAGCTCCCGGTCGCCGGCGGGCGCTACCGGCTCACGATCGTGGGCTTCACGGTGACCGAGAACACTCGGGACGACGATCCCATGAGCTTCGATGGGAAGGGAGACGAGGTCATGGTCGCGGCGGCGACGAGGGTATACGACTTCGGCAAGCCGGGGCAGCTACGCACTCAGGTGGTCCGGTCGCGGGTGTACGGGGACGCGAATCGCGCTCCCACGCGGATCCAGGCGGGCACGCAGAGTCCCCTGGGCGGGCTCCGCGACGGCGACCAGGTGTTGGTGCAGTCGCCACCGCCCGGGGTCCCCCGCGACTCGGTGCTCCCGCTCGTCGCCTGGGAGGGAGATCTGGTGGACGACGACGTCGTCGTGCTCCGCGCCAACGTGTTCGAGGTGGATCGCGAGCCGCCGGGCCCCGGCAACTCCGACGACTTCGCCCGCTGGCGGAAGGACATGACCTGGTACGACCTCAGGGCCCAGTCCGGCACGACGGACTTCGCCATGACCTACCTGCTCAGCATTCCGGCACTCGCCCAGGACCTGAGGAACAAGGAACCCGCCGGAGCGATGACCGGGCTTTGGGCCGGCGGCGTGGCAGGTGTGGGGGCCGAAGCGAACCGGGGCATCGGCCGCGATCGCGCCATCACCTTCAGCAGCGGCAAAGCCTCGTTCTTCGCCGACAACCAGATCCCGGTCCGGCTGCCGTTCGACGCCTGGGACCGGCGAGGCGGCAAATACCTGCTTCACATCAAGGTGGAGCGGGTACAGTGACCTCGGGTCCGCGCCGTGCGTCGAGCACGGCGCGGACCGTCGTCGCGCCGAGGATGACCACCCCGCCGATCAGGGCCCACGCGCTGGGGCTCTCGCCCTGAAAGATCCAGGCCCACACCGGATTCAGCACCGGCTCGATCAGCAGGATGAGCGAGGCCTCGAGCGCCGGGATCGAGGTCAGCGCCCGGGTCACCAGCACGTAGGCCAGCGCGATCTGGAAGACGCCGAGGTAGCCGAGCAGCGCCCAGTCGCCCAGGCCGTGGTGGCCGAACGGCAGCGCGAACGGCAGCGCCGCCAGGAACGCGATGAGATTGCCGGCGACGACGGCGACGGCCGCGGAGTCGCGGCCCGATCCCGACGTGTTCATCCACCGGAGTCCGCAGACCGTCAGCGCCCAGAACACCCCGCTGCCGAGGGCTAGCAGGTTGCCGCGGAGCGGATCGGGCGCGGTCTCGATCGGCGCATCGAATCCCATGAACACCAGGGCCAGCCCCGCCCCGACCGCGACCATGAGCGCGATGTCCTGCCGCCGGGTCGGCTCCTTCAAGCAGCCACGGCGCCAGCAGCGCCAGATAGAGCGGCGCCGTCGATTGGAGATAGATGGTGTTGGCCGCGGTGGTGAGCCGGTTGGCGAGGACGAACAGCGTGAGCGTGGTGGCGTAGGTCGCGCCGACCAGCAGCGTGCGCGAGGTCCAGGCGCGCCGCGCGTCGCGCGTCATCAGCCAGATGGCGACGACGGCGATGCCGGAGCGGAGACAGGTGATCTGCCAGGCGGTGAAGTCGGCGGCCTTGATCGCCGCGCCGCCGGTGGAGAAGAGCACCGCGGCGGCGGCGAGCTGGAGGACGGCGGGGGAGAATCTTGGCATGGGGGGAGAATATAGGGCGGGCAGACGGGCGGGCGGGCGGGGCGGGCGGGCGGGCGGGCGGAACGCAACGTACTTCATCCCGAGCGGAGCGAGGGATCTTGCGGGCCGAGTTGGAAGCTTGGCGAGCAAGGTCCCTCGCTGCGCTCGGGATGAAGTCTGGTGGGGCTACTCCTTCTTCAACAGCGACGCAGGCAACAGGTGCCGCGGCCCCAGCCCCCCGCTCGCAGTCTCGAGGTACAAATACGCCGCGATGTTCCGCGCATCCTGTTCGCTCACGCCAAGCATCGGCATCGCGGTCCCTGGTTCGACAGAGTCGGGGCGCCGGATCCAGGTGGCGAGGTGCGCCGGCGTGTTCGTCAGGCGGCCTGCGATGTAGCTGCGGCGGCCCATGTCGGTGAGTGGAGGACCGACCAACCCGCGCGCACGGGCCACACCCGGGATCACGTGACATGAGCCGCAGCCGTATCTCGCGATCGCCCCCTGCCCCGCCACCGGATCGCCGCCGGTGGCGGCGAGAATGTCGTCCCGGGAAGCGGCGCTCTCGTCGCGACACGCCAGCGTCACCAGAGCGGCAACGACAACTGCCGCGAGCCGCGCCCTCATCGCACGTCCCATCCACAGACCGGGAGCAGGAGCGACCCCATTCCTTCCAGAAGAATCGCGAACGTGGAAGTCACACCCAGCAGAACCCCAACCGTCATCAGCCATGCGTACCAACCTTTTGGCTCGCTCAGCGCCGTATCCCACCGCTGGCCGGCGCTCACCCGGCGCCACCGGCGCCAGGCCGCGAGCGTTGACCACGCGGCGACCCCGCCCAGCAACACGGTGAACACTCCGACGATGCCCGCCGTCGAGGGCCAGTGCGACACGCAGCCGACGGCGATCAGGGCGTAGCTGCCGAGGAAGTGCACCGACCACGCGACCGCTCCGCCGAGGATCGCGAACAGCATCGCGGCCGGTGAGGTCTCCGCCTTCGGGACCGCCTGTTCCGTTTCGCCCTGGCTCACCGCTTCACCCCGCCCTCGGCACGAGATACAGCACGGCGAACGCGACCGCTCCGTTCACCGCGGTGAAGTAATAGACCAGGCCCGCGTTCCACACCGTCGCGTGGCCCCGGGCATCGCTCGGGCGTGCCAGCGCCCAGATGACCGCGACCGCCAGCATCACCAGCAACACGACGGTGACCACCGCGTGGAATCCCGCCACGCCGACGAACCCGGAGTCGCGGCCGCTTCCGGCCGGGGCGAGGCCGCTCGCCAGCAGGATGTCGAGCATCAGCCAGAGATGCGTCGCCGCGAGCGCTATCGCCGCGAGGACGCCGGCTCGGAGCGGGACCGGCCGGCCGGAGCGCGTGCCTCGCGTCGCCCACATCATCGGGATGACTCCGGCGATCAGCAGGAGCGTCGCGAGCGCGGCCCGGCCCAGCGGCGCCGCGGCCCGAGCCTCGCCTCCCACTCGCACGTTGCCGCCGAGGTAGAAGTAGCTGGAGACGATCGTAGCGAGCGCGGTGGCCATGACCAGCACGAACACCGCGGTGCCCCAGTAGCCGTTCGACATCGGCCCGGCCTGGGCCAGCGGCAGCTCGTCGGCGTCGGGCCCGCCGATCTCCTCCATCGCGGCGGTCTCGGTCTCCTGGGGCCAGAACCACATCACCAGCGCCACCGCGATGACCGCCGCGGCTCCGTAGATGACAGGCAGGTAGTCCACGATGAGGCCGGCGAACAGGGTCACCAGCCCGACCGACATCGTGAAGGGTGCCAGGGAGCGGCGAGGCATGTGCACCACCGCGAGCGGGCGCCCCTCGTTCACGCTCACCACCAGCGCCCCGCGCCAGCGGGTGGGCCAGTGATCCATCTGCGCCACGTCTTCCCGCGCCCCCTCGTCGCCGGCCGCCGTCTCCTCGGGACGCATCCGCTCCTGCCGCCACCCCTCGTCCCACAGCGGATGCCGGTCCCGCACCACGGGCAGCCGGGCGAACTGCGCGTCGGGCGGCGGCGAGGTCACCGACCACTCGAGGCTGTCCGCCTCCCAGGGATTGTTTCCCGCCTGCGGTCCCCGCCGGAGATGGCGGACGAAGTTCACCACGGTCAGCAGGATGCCGGTGGCGAACACGAACGCCCCGATCGTGGAGAGGAGGTTGTAGGTCTCCAGTCCCGAGCCGGCGGGATAGGTGTAGACCCTGCGCGGCATGCCGAGCAGGCCCGAGAGGTGCATCGGGAAGAACGCGAGGTTGAAGCCGAAGAACATGGTGCCGGCGCTCCACCAGCCCAGCCGCTCGCTCATCATCCGGCCGGTCATCTTGGGCAGCCAGTAGTAGAGGCCCGCGAAGAGCGGGAAGATCGTGCCGCCGATCAGCACGTAGTGCAGGTGAGCGACGACGAAATAGGTGTCGTGCGCCTGGAAGTCGAACGGCGGCGACGCCACCATCACCCCGGTGATGCCGCCGACCACGAAGATGACCAGCCCGGCCAGCGAGAACGCCAGCGGCGTCCTCCAGTGCGGCCTGCCGCTCCAGAGCGTAGCGACCCAGCCGATCACCTGCACCCCGGTCGGAATGGCGATGACAGTGCTCGCGGCGGCGAAGTACCCCATCGCCAGCGGGGAGAGCCCGGTCGTGAACATGTGGTGGACCCAGAGACCGAAGCTCAGGAACGCGGTGGCGATGATCGCCAGGACCACCAGGGTGTAGCTCACCACCGGCCGGCGGGAGAAGACCTGGACGATCTGGGTGACGATGCCGACCGCCGGCAGGAACATGATGTACACCTCCGGGTGCCCGAACACCCAGAAGAGGTGCTGCCACAGCAGCGGGTCTCCGCCGTGCTCGGGGACGAAGAAGCTGGTGAGCCCCTTCCGGTCCAGCTCCAGCATCGCGGTGCCCACGATCAGCGGGGTGAAGCTGAACACGATCATGAACGCCGTCACCAGCATGGCCCATCCGAACACCGGGATCCGGTTGATGGACATGCCCGGCGCCCGCATGCGCAGCACCGCCACCAGCATCTCGGCCGCGGCGCCCATCGCGGCCACCTCCGCCACGCTGAGCGCGATGTCCCAGAAGTCGAGGTTCAGTCCCGGCGACCACTGGCGGTTGGTGAGCGGCACGTAGGCGAACCAGCCGCCGTCCGGCGCCACTCCGAACAGGAAGCTGGAGTAGAGCAGCAGCCCGCCGAACAGGTAGGTCCAGTAGCTCAGCGCGGTCAGCCGCGGAAACGGCAGGTCGCGGGTGCCGAGGAGCAGCGGCAGGAGGTAGTTCGCGAGCGCTTCGATGAACGGGATGACGAAGAGGAACATCATCGTCGTGCCGTGCATCGTGAAGATCTGGTTGTAGGTCTCCGCGTCGAGAAAGGTGTTGTCCGGAGTGCCGAGCTGGATTCGCATCAGCAGCGCGAGGATGCCGCCGAGCACGAAGAAGCCGAATCCGGTGGCCATGTACCGCTGAGCGATGGGGATGTTGTCCACCGTCCGCAGCATGCCGATGAAGCCGGTCGGCTGGCTCCAGATCCGCTCGAATGCTTCCTTGCGGTCGAGGCGGGGGCCTTCGCGCTGAGCGGCTGAGGTGGCCATGGGCTAGCGCAGGGTGCCGAGGTAATGGCGGATGCGCTGGAGCTCTTCGGCACTCATCGGAACTCGAGGCATGCGCACACCGGGCTTCAGAGCCTGAGGATTCGCGATCCAGCCGGCGAGGTGCCCGGGAGTGTTGGGGAGCAGCCCGGCGGCGAGAGTCCGGCGTCCTGCGACGTGGGTGAGATCGGGGCCGAGATTCCCGCCGGCCGGCGTGCCACGCACGGTGTGGCAGCGGGCGCACGCCGCGCCGAGGAACGCGTCCCTGGCGATCAGGGCGGCCGAGTCGGCCGGCTCGGCGGCGGGCCGGCGCTGGGCCGCGGCCCAAGCGTCGAACTGCTCCTGCGGCTGCGCCACCACCAGCAGGCCCATGTGCGCGTGCTGGGTGCCACAGTACTCGGCGCACTGGCCGCCATAGACGCCGGGGCGGCCGGCCTCTATCCAGGTGACGTTTTCCCGTCCCGGGATGAGGTCGGTCTTTCCCTGGAGCTCAGGGACCCAGAAGCTGTGGATGACATCGGTCGAGGTGAGCCGTAGCTCCACCCGCTTCCCGACCGGCACGTGCAGCTCGTTCGCCGTGGTGAATCCGCGCGCCGGATCCGCGTCCCGATAGCGGATCTCCCACCACCACTGCTTGCCGACCAGATCGATCACCAGGTCGGGCTTGCGCGCCCGGGGATCGAGCGCGGCGAGTGAGTCGAAGGTCCAGAGGAGCAAAGGGACGAGGATCAGCGCGGGCAGGACCGCGCCGAACAGGAGAATCATTCGAGTATGTCGGCGGTCGCTCTCGGGCGAGGGTGCGAGCGGCCGGTCGCGACGGTGGGCGAGCGCGTAGGCCAATCCGGCACAGAAGACGAGAAACACGGCCGTACCAAGCGCCGTCAGCGCCCGGAACAGGTCGGCGATATGCGCGGCCGCCGGACCGGCCGGATCCGGCACGGCGCTCATTGCCCGGACCCTTCGTCCTTTTCTTCCTTGCTTCTGGCTTCCTCGCTCAGCGATCGCACGTAGGCGGCGAGCTTCCACACCGCCTCGCCCTGGAGGCTGGGCCCGAACGCCGGCATGCCGTTGGGCCGGCCCTGGACGATCGAGGCGTAGATGTTCGCGGGCGAGTCCCCGTAGATCCATTGCGCGTCGGCCAGCGGCGGACCGATACCGCCCCCGCCGGCGCCGCCGTGGCAGCCGGCGCAGTTGAATGACATGTAGAGCTGCCGGCCCTGCGCCAGCGCGTCGGGCGCGTCGGCGTAGGGATTGGCGAGGTTTGGCGCCGAGTCGGACGCACCGGCCGCGAGCTCGCTGAGCCTGACCGCGGCCAGCGGCTCCGACAGCCACGTGGCGGCTGGAGCCGGGGCGGACTCCCGCTCGGAACAGCCGGAGAGCAGGACTAGCGCGACGGCCGCGCGGCGCAGCGGGATCACATCGCCTCCGCCGTCTCGCCCACCAGCGGCACCCCGTACTGCTCGAGGATCTTCCTGATCTCGCCCCGCCGCCGGACCAGCACCTCGCCCACTTTCCTCCCCAGTGCGGAGTCGTCCGGCCGAACGCCCATCGCGATCGCGAAGGTGAAGGGCACGCCCGCGTCGGCGGGTTCCCGCAACCGCGTCACCCGGAGCGGGGCCGACTCCCGGGCGGCGAAGTAGCCGCCCAGAGGCCCCCAGACGATGGCGACATCCACCTCGCCTCGCGCCAGCGCCTCCAGCAACCGCGCGGGCGGGTTGGGATCGCGGTAGTCGCCGTAGATCGTGTATCCCCTGACGTTGCGGACGATGCCCCGGCGAGCGAGCGCGCTGACGGGCGGCGGGTTGGCGTAGTCGTCGCCGATCAGGTGCACGCCGACCGTCAGCGTCCGGAGCCGGGGATCGTCGAACGACTCGATCGCCGGCTCGAGATCGTCCCGGGTGACGAAGACGTAGGTCGAGCGATAGTACGGCGCCGTGGTGGCGACCGGATCGAACCGCTCGGGGACGCCCGGCACCAGGTCGCACATCCCAGCCCCCAAGGTGCTGCGGATGAATCCTCTCCGCTGCGCCCACCAGGTGTATTCCACCCGCGCGCCCATGTCCTCCGCGATCAGGTGGGCGATGCGGTTCTCGAAGCCTTCCTCCCGGGAGTTGGAGAAGGGGAGGTTGTTGGGGTCGGCGCAGATACGGAGTAAGGCGGGCGGGTGGGCAGGCGGGCCGGCGGGCAGTGAGTCCGCTGCGAGGCTCAAGGCCAGGAGAGCCGGAACCAGTCGAATCACTTCGCCGCCTCCTGCCCGCCCGCCCGCCCGCCCGTCTGCCCGCCCAACGAGAACACATACAACATCCCCCCCTGCGCCGTGTAATCCGGCAGGTCCTTCATCGCATTGGCGAATCCGAGCGCGATGTAGGGATCGAGCTCGGGCAGGATGCCGAGCGCCGCGGCGCCGGCCCAGCCGCCGACGCCCGAGAGGATGGCGACGTACTGGGTGCCGTCGGGCCCGGCGTAGCTGACCGGCTGGCCGATGATGCCGGATCCGACCTGGAACTGCCACAGCGGGTCGCCCGAGCGGGCGTTCACCGCCTTGAACCACCTATCCATCGTGCCGTAGAACGCGACGTCGCCGGCGGTGACAAGCGCGCCGCTCCACACCGGGAACCGCTCCTTGATCGACCACACCATCCGGGCCCGTGCCGGGTCCCACGCGCCGAACACGCCGCGGTGCCCGCCGGGGCCGGCATACATCTTCACCTGCGCGCCGACGTAGGGCGTCCCTGCGATGTAGGCCGCCTGCCCGCCCTCGTAGTCCATGCAGAGGTTGTTGTGCGGGAGGTAGATCAGCCCGGTGCGGGGGGAGAAGGCAGACGGCTGCCAGTCCTTCATGCCGGGCGCCGCGGGGCAGACGTTTTTCGCCGCGCGGTTGCCGGTCTTCTTGTCCTCGTTGGCGGCCGGCAGGCCGGTCTTCAGATCCACGCCCGAGGCCCAGTTCACGTGGCCGTAGGGCTCGGCGGACAGGACCTCGCCGGTGGCTCGATCGATCACATACATGAACCCGTTGCGGCCCGGCCGGACGGCCACCGCCCGGGATTGGCCCCGCACGTCGAGATCGAGCAGCAGCAGCTCGTTGACCCCGTCGTAGTCATGCTCGTCGTGCGGCGTGGTCTGGTAGGCCCAGAGGGCCTCACCGGTCTTCGCGTCGCGGGCAAAGATCGAGGTGGACCACTTGTTGTCGCCCGGCCGCATCCCCGGGTTCCAGACACCGGGGTTGGACGTGCCGTAGAAAATGACCTTTGTCTTCGGGTCGTAGGAGATCCAGCCCCAAACGGCGCCGCCGCCGATCTTCCACTGATCCGGCGGCCAGGTGCTCACGCCGAGGTCCTTACCCTGATGGGAGGGATAGAACGGCTTGAACCTCGGTCCGATGAGCACGTCGGCGTCCGGACCGGTGTGGTTGGCCTTCCACGCGATCTTCCCGCTTCCCGCGTCCAGCGCGATGATCCATCCGCGGACGCCGAACTCCCCGCCGCTGTTGCCGACATAAACCAGGCCGTCGGCCACCAGCGGAGCCATCGTCATGGACTCGCCCTGGTTGATCTCGCCGAGCTTGATGTTCCACAGCTCCTTGCCGCTCTTCGCATCGACCGCGATGGTGTGGGCGTCGAGGGTGTTGAAGAACACCCGTCCGCCGGCATACGCCGCGCCGCGATTCACTACGTCGCAGCACGCCACCCCCTGCGACGCGCGGGCCGCGCCGGGATCGTACTTCCACTTCTGGGCTCCGGTCGCGATGTCGAGGGCATAGAGCAGATTGGGATAGGGCGTCACGATGAACATGGTGCCGTCGGCTACGATCGGCGCGGCCTCGTGACCGCGCAGCACGCCGGTAGAGAATGCCCAAGCGAGCTGCAGACCCTTCACGTTCTCGGCGTTGATCTGGTCCAGAGGGCTGAACCGGGTGCTGGCGTAGTCCCTCGCCGGAATGGTCCAATCCCCCGGCTTCGCGCCGGGCGGGAGCATCGGCTCGGCAGTCGCCCGGGTTCCGACCGGCGCGGCGGCGGCCCCACTGTCCCGTGCGGCCGACTCGGCCGGTGGCGCGGCCTCTCGGCTGCACGCAGCGGCGAGGCCGCTCAGCAAGAATCCGGAGAGCAGGAGGAGGGCGGAACGGCTGGGGAGGAGCATGGACCACAACTGGTTGCGGGAGGCGAACACCGGTCAGGTCCGATTGTAGAGGGCGACAACCCCCCGGGCCGTGAGTCGCGTCACACCTGCCCGCAGGCTAGTCGTCCTCCTCTCCCGGGACGGTCACCTCGTCGCCCACCACATCGCGTACATACAGCATCTTCACCGGCACCATCACCGTGGCGAGGAGCGGTACCGCCAGCAGCAGGCCCAGAAAGCCAAAGACGATCGAGAAGAGCGCCTGGCCGAGGATGGTCATCACCGGCGGCAACTCCAGGCCCTCCTTCATCAGCAAGGGCTGGAGAACCACGCCCTCGAGTTGCTGAATGACGATGTAGGCGATGACGACGTAGAGTGCTTTGTCCGGCCCGTCCACCAACGCCATCCCGACCGCGGGTACCGCGGACAGGATCGGGCCCACGTAGGGGATGAACTCGAGGAGGCCGGCGATGATACCGAGCGCCAGCGCGCCTTTGACGCCGAGCACCAGAAGAGCGGCCGTGGTCACCACACCGATGGCCAGCATCGCTAGCAGCTGCATCAGCAGCCATCGCCTCAGCGTGGTAGCAGTCGCAGTCAGCACCTCGCCGGCCTTGGCCCTGCTCCGGTGGGGAAACAGGTGCATCAAGCCACGGTGGTAAAGATCGGGCTCGCTGGCCACGAAGATCGAGACGAAGATGAGGACGATGATGCCGGCCAGGGCCGATACCGTCGATGAGAAGATCGAGAAGAAGGTGCGACCGGCCGCGCCCAGCTGCGCGGTGATCCCCTCCCCGACGTTCGGCGCCGCCTGCTGCTCCCCGCCCTGCGCCTGCTGACTCGGCTGACTCTGTTGACCCTGCTGGCCCTGTTGGCCCTGCTGACGCTGTTGGCTCTGCTGCGCTCCTTGTTCCCCCCCGCCCGGCGGCTGGAGCACCTGGGTTACGCTGCCGACCCGGTCCTGGACCCATCCCTGCGCCTTCCTGATCGCCTGAGGCAGCTGGGTCTGGACCTCCCGCATCTGCTGACTGAGTTGCGGGGCGGCCAGGAAGCCGATGCCTGCGACCGCTCCGATCACGGCGAGAATGATCAGGACCGCACCCAGACCGCGGGGGATCCGGAAACGCTCCAGCCGGTCCACGCCCGAGGCGAGCACGATGCCGAACAGCACCCCCATGAAGCCGAGCAGGAACACGGAACGCCCGACCCACAGGAGCTGGAGGGTCAGATAGACGCCAGCGACGACCGCCGCGGCCTTCAGGATGTCCCGGGTTTCCCAGCCAGGGGTGGGCTGTCCGCCGGGTCGGCGGGATGGACGCGCAGGTGCTTTCGCAGTCATAAGTCGTCACCGGGGAGGGATGTCATGCCCGGATCGGGCCCGGGCCGGGACGGTCCAGATGCATGGCCTGCCGTTCGGAGGCCCGGAGCCATGCGGCCATCAGCCACAGGGTCGCCAGGAGGTAAGAGATGCTGCCGGGCACCCACATGATGAGTCCGGCCAACTGCTGGTCTTCCAGCGGCGTCAGGCCCCAGAGTCGAGCGCCGTCGCCATACCCTGGATACCAGGTCGTCCGGGACAGGGTCAACAGTGCGCCGAGTCCGCCGGTGTACACCATCGTAGAGAACAGGGAAAGAATAGCGGGGCCGTGGCGCCGCGAGCGGGCGGCCGCCGGCAGTACCGACCACCAGAACAGCAGTGCGGTGACGAGGAAGCTGGTGTGCTGGAGGGCATGGAATCCCTCCGAGACGAGGGTCCGGTCGTACAGGGCGGGCACATGCCAGACGATGATCGCGGCGGCGTGGAGCAGCCAGGCGATGTCGATCCGGGATACCGCGCGCCACGCCGGGCGAAGCCGCGCGATGCCTCGGCCGATGGCTCGCCGCGATGATGGCGGCAGGGCCCAGAGCATGACCGCGAGCGGCCGGGCCCACGCCAGCAGGGGGGCCGCGACGATCATCAGAAGCTCGTGCTGCGCCATGTGGCCGGAGAGCAGCGTCGCGCCCAGGCGGTGCAGCGGCGAGATCAGCGCGATCGCCAACGTCGCCCACCCGCACCAGAACGCCAGCGCTTGAATCCGCCGCGCGGCGGTCCACCGGCGCCCTCGTCCGATCCGCCGCGCGCCGAAGGCGTACAGCGTCGCCACGGCAAGCAAGCCCAGGAGCACGGCGGGCTCCCTGCTCCAGGCTTGCCAAAGCTCGGCGGGCGCCAGCGGTCCATCGTGCAGGTGGACTGGAGATCCGGTCACTGGCAGGGATGGAAAAACAGGGTGGCTGCCCACTGCGCGGCGATGACGAAATCAGACTGGTGCGGGAAGTTCTGCGGTATAGACCTCGTGCCGCACCGGCTTGAAGCCCCGGCCGATGTAGTTGGGCAGGGCCGCGGGGTGATCCAGCGTGCAGGTGTGCAGCCATACACGCCCCGGCTTCAGCTCCCAGGCCGTGTCGACGGCCCGGGTCAGCAGGTAGCCTCCCCATCCCCGTCCCACGAAGTCAGGCAGCAGGCCGAAGTACGCGATCTCGACCGACCGGTCCTCATGGACCCGCAGCTCGAAGTACCCGGCAGGAGCACCCTTCCAGGACAGCAGCCAGATGGAGATGGCTGGATCGGCGAGGTGGGAACGCACCTGGTCGTCGGTCCAGGAGAGCCGGTCTCGTCCAGTGGTACGCGCGCCCGACCTCCGCGTAGAGATGGCGGAACAACGAGACCGGGCAGTTCTCGACCCGCTCAAGCTCCGGCAGCTCTGCCGGCGGCTCAGGCCGGCGCAAATCCTCCGGTGAGCTCATTTCGAGATAGGTGCGGGTGACTTGTACCGTCGCCATGGCGGCATTCTAATATGCCGGATAGACAAAGGCCCCGGCATACCGCCCGGGGCCTTCATCCTGAGGTACCGCAACCTCGTTACTGCGGGGTCGTCGGCTCGACGCCCGGCGCATTCGGATCGGCCGGAACGGTCGGATCAGCCGGCGCGTTCGGGTCAACCGGGGCGTTCGGATCAGCCGGCACGCTCGGATCGGCCGGGACGGCCATCGAGGTATCGGTGCTCATGCCGGGATCGGCAGACGGATCGGCGGCCGACGTGGTGTCGATGCCGGCCGAGCTGGTGTCGGGCACGTAGGCGCCGGTATCAGCCGGGACGCCGGCGTCCGGAGTGGTCGAGGTGGTGTCCATGCTGGCGTCGGGCGACGGATACGCCGACGTATCGCTGGGCGCAGCCGGGGTGAGGGCAGTGTCACCCGGGGCGGCCATGCCGGTGTCGCTCGGCTGAGCGTTCACATCACCAGTGGCACCCGTGGTATCCCACGTACCGGTCGCAGTGTCCACGCCGGTGGTCACGGCAGTCGTATCGTCGCCACGATCCGGGGCGGCGCCTACATCCTCTTCCGACCGGCTGGAGCACGCCGCGAAGGTGGCCGCGGCGGCGAGAATCCATAGCGTCTTCATAGCGTTGCTCCCCCTGAGTAACAACGAAGTCAGGCCCGCTCCAGAACTGGTATTGGTCCGATTGACCGGACCCGGGCCACGAAAGTCAAAAGCTCGATCGAGGGGTCAACCTAACGGTCGCGGAGGGGGGGCGCGTGGTCATGGATCACACATTTGAGGGGCGGGCAGGCGGACGGGCGGGCTGGCGGGCAGGTTGTTACATGCGTTGGGCTTCAGGGTCGTTTCCGGCCTTCTGGGCGGCCCGGTACAGGCCCCAGGTTAGGCGACCAGCGTGGTCTCGAAGGGCTTCCAGTTCGCTCCATTGATCCCTAGTGAGATAGGTGAGGTCCTTGGCAAGGGTGAAAATGTAGGAGAGTTCCGCCAAGGAGCCGATTGAGAAGTCGAGGAACTTTCGAAGTTCCTTCGGTCCCCTCCGGGCCATGCCTTCGGCGATGTTCGCTGCGGAAGAATATGCCGCCCGGCGGGCCTGGGCGATCAATCCGAAACGTTCCGAGCTCGGCCACCCCGCCGTCGCCCGATATGTAGCAAGCACAAGCTTGTGGCACGCACTCCACGCCTTCAAATTCTCGTGCTTCTTTCCTCCCCTGCCCTGTGCATCCATCGCCTCAAGTTCGAAGTGCTCCCACCCCATCACCAACCGTCCCACCGCAATGCGTTCCAAAATCCTGCCCGCCTGCCCGCCCGCCCGGCTGCCCGCCGCGACGCGCTAGTCGCGAAGTTCCGGCAAGTCCCGAAACGCCTCCAGCGCCGCCGGATTCGCCAGCGCCTCCGCATTGGCCACCGGCCGGCCGTGGATCACCTCCCGCACGGCCAGCTCGGTGATCTTCCCGCTGATGGTCCGCGGGATGTCGGCCACCTGGAGGATCCGCCGGGGGACGTGGTGGGGGCTGGCGTGCTCCCGGATCCGGCGGCGGATCCGGTCGCGCAGGGCGTCGTCCAGCGTGAGGCCCGGGCGCAGCCGGACGAACAGCACGATCCGCACGTCGCCCTCCCACTCCTGCCCCACCACCAGGCTCTCCACCACCTCCGGGAGCTGCTCCACCTGGCGGTAGATCTCCGCCGTGCCGATCCGGACGCCGCCGGGATTGAGGGTGGCGTCGCTCCGGCCCAGTGATCACCAGGCCGTCGTGCTCGGTGAGCCGGGCCCAGTCGCCGTGGCGCCAGACGCCGGGGTAGTGCTCGAAGTAGGCCGCCCGGTACTTCGCGCCGTCGGGGTCGTCCCAGAAGGCCACCGGCATGCTGGGGAACGGGCGGGTGCACACCAGCTCGCCGTCGCGCTCCCGCACCGGCCGGCCGCGCTCGTCGAACACCTCGACCGCCATGCCGAGCCCGCGGGTCTGCAGCTCGCCCGCGCCACACCGGGCGCGATCGGATTGCCCAGCGCGAAGCAGGAGATGATGTCGGTGCCGCCGCTGATGCTCGCGAGGTGGACGTCGGGCTTGATCGTCGCGGTAGACGTAGTCGAAGCTGTGCGCGCGCGAGCGGGCTGCCGGTCGAGAGGATGGCGCGGAGCGCGGCGAGGTCGTGGCGTCCGCGCCGGCGCGAGCCCCTCCTTCTCCGCGAGCGCGAGATACTTGGCGCTGGTCCCGAACACCGTCACCCGCTCCTCGGCTCGACCATGTCCCACAGCATCGGCGGCGGCGCGAGCGGCGCGCCGTCGAACAGCACCACCGTGGCGCCGACGGCGAGGCTGGAGACCAGCCAGTTCCACATCATCCAGCCGCAGGTGGTGAAGTAGAAGATCCGGTCGTCGCGGGTGAGATCGGTGTGCAGCACCAGCTCCTTCAGATGCTGGAGCAGCGTCCCGCCCGCGCCGTGCACCATGCACTTGGGCAGACCGGTGGTGCCGGAGGAGTACATGATGTAGAGCGGGTGGTCGAACGGCAGGCGGCGCGAAGGCGGGCTGGCCGGCGCCGCGGTGCGCGTCGAGCCAGTCGTCCCAGCAGCACGGCGCCCGGCATGCGCGCCGAGGTCGGGCGTGCGGCTCGAGGTACGGCACGACGACGACCCGCTCGATCTCGGGAATCCGCTCGCGCACCTCGCGCACCCGCGCGAGCGAATCGATCGCCTTGCCGGCGTAGCGGTAGCCGTCGGCGCAGAACAGCACCCGGGGCCGGATCTGGCCGAAGCGATCGAGCACGCCGTTGGCCCCGAAGTCGGGCGAGCAGGACGACCAGATCGCGCCGAGGCTGGCGGTCGCCAGCATGGCGATGACGGCCTCGGGCAGGTTGGGCAGGAAGCCGGCGACCCGGTCGCCCGGGCCGACGCCGTGCGCCGCAGCGCCGCCGCCGACCGCGCCGACCTCGCGCGCGCAGCTCGCGATAGGTCAGCGCCCGCTGCCGGCCGCGCTCGTTCCAGAAGACCAGCGCCGGCCGGTCGTCGGCGTACCGGAGCAGGTTCTCCGCGAAGTTGAGCCGCGCCCCGGTGAACCAGCGGGGGCCCGAGCCGGATCCGGCGGCGCCATGCGCTCGAGGCCGACCACCACCTCGTCCCACGGACGCCCGCCCGGCCCGCTCCTCGCTGACCACGCCGCAGAACGCCCACACCTCGGGCCAGAACGCCTCGGGGCGCTCGACCGACCAGCGATAGAGCGAGGGAAAGTCGGAGACCGACTCGGCGCCCGGTGGGCCGCCGGTCGCGGACCTGCTGAAGGAATGCGGTCAGGTTCGCGCGGCGAACCCGCTCGGCGCCCGGAGTCCAGATCGGCTCGCTCACGGCCGTCAGCCCGCCGCCTGTCCGCCCGCCTGCCCGCCGTCTCAACTTGTCGGCGGGTTGAACTGCGCGTGCTGGGCGTCCAGCCACGACTTGTGGTAGTTCGGGTCCTCGATCGACAGCGCCGGCTTGGCCACCTTGAGCGGGCGGAAGCGTGTCCATCATCACCGCCAGCTCCTCGGTGTACTTGGCGCCGATGCTCGCCTCGGCGCGGCCCGGGATGCGGGCCGTGCGGAATGCCGTCGGGATGGTGGGTGATGCTGCCGAACTCGATCCCCTTCCGGCTCATGAACTCGCTCGAGGCGTAGTACAGCACCTCGTCGGAGTCCACGTTGCTGTGGTTGTACGGCGCCGGCACCGCCTCGGGATGGAAGTCGTAGGGCCGCGGGCAGAAGCTGCAGACCACGAACCCGTCGCCCTGGAAGGTCTGGTGCACCGGCGGCGGCTGGTGCACGCGGCCGACGATCGGCTCGAAGTCGTGGATGTTGAAGGCCCAGGGATAGAAGTAGCCGTCCCAGCCGACCACGTCGAACGGATGGTGGTCGAGGATGATCTCGTTGAGCCCGTCGTACTGCTTCACCAGGATCGGGAAGTCGCCCTTCTCGTCGTGGGTCCGGAGCGCGGTCGGGCCGCCGGATGTCGCGCTCGCTGTAGGGCGCGCCCTCGATGAGCTGGCCGAACTCGTTGCGGTAGCGCTTGGGCCAGCGCACGTGGCCCCGGCTCTCCATGACCAGCAGCTTGGTCTGCTCGCCGCCGAGGTCGAGCCGCCAGCGGTGCAGGATGCCGCGGTGGATGACGAGGTAGTCGCCCTCGTGGAACGGCAGGTCGCCGAACACCGATCTCCAGCGTGCCGCGTGCCCTTGCTCACGTAGACCAGCTCGTCGGCCTGGGCGTTGCGGTAGAAGTGGGCGTCGTTCTCGTCCGGCTCGACGTAGAGCATCGCGACTTCGCTGTTGAACAGCAGCGGCACGCGGTCGAGCGTCGGGCTGCCGCCCTTCTTCACCTGCGAGGTGCGGAAGTGCCGGTGCCGGAGCGTCTGGTCGGGATCGGCCTCGTACTTGGTCTCCCGCAGCCGCCGCGCCGACTTCACCGTGGTCGGCGGATGCGTGTGATAGAGCAGCGAGGACGGTCCCGGTGAATCCCTCGTGCCCCATCAGCTCCTCGGCGTAGAGCCCGCCGTCCGGCTTGCCGGAACGCGATGTGCCGCTTGCGCGGGATCTGGCCCAGCGTGTGGTAGATCGGCATTGCTATCTCCTGATGGTGAAAGTGAAGTGAGAGGAGAGAATATATGTATGTCGTTCAGTGTCATGCTCCACTCACAGATTCCCTCGCAGCGCCTGCTCCCGCTCGATCGCCTCGAACAGCGCCTTGAAGTTGCCCTTGCCGAAGCTCCGGGCGCCCTTGCGCTGGATGATCTCGTAGAACAGCGTCGGCCGGTCCTGCACCGGCTTGGTGAAGATCTGGAGCAGGTAGCCGTCGGGGTCGCGGTCCACCAGGATGCCGAGCTCGGCCAGCGTGTCCACCGGCTCGTCGATCTTGCCCACCCGGTCCTGCAGCGTCGTCGTAGTAGCGTCGTCGGCACCCGGAGGAACTCGACGCCCGCGGTCGCGCAGCGCGGTCACGGTCTCGATGATGTCGTCGGTGGCGATGGCGAGGTGCTGCACGCCGGGCCCGCGGTAGAACTCGAGGTACTCGTCGATCTGCGACTTCTTCTTGCCCTGCGGCCGGCTCGTTGATGGGGAACTTGATCCGGTCGTTGCCGCTGGCCACCACCTTCGACATCAGCGAGCGAGTACTCGGTCGAGATGTCCTTGTCGTCGAACGAGATCAGGTTGCGGAAGCCCATCACGTCCTCGTAGAACTTGACCCAGGTGTTCATCCGGCCCAGCTCGACGTTGCCCGACGCAGTGGTCCACGTACTTGCAGGCCGACCGGCGCGGGCTGGTAGCGCGGCTGTCACCGGCCGGAAGCCCGGGCAGGAACAGCGCCCCGGTAGTTCCGCCGCTCCACCAGGCTGTGGATCGTGTCGCCGTAGGTCTGGATGCCGGCGATCACCACCTCGCCGTCGTCGTCCCGCAGCACCGTCGGCTCCGCGGCCGGCTTGGCGCCCCGCTCGACCGCCAGCGCGAACGCCTCGCGCGCATCGTCCACCCAGAGCGCGATGTCCCGGACGCCGTCGCCGTGCCGGTTGACGTGCGTCGGCGATCGGATGGTCGGGCGCGAGCGGCGGAGGTGAGGACCAGCCGGACCTTGTCCTGCTGCAGCAGGTAGCTGGCCCGGTCGCGGGTGCCGGTCTCGGGCCCCCGGTAGGCCACCAGCTGATAGCCGAAGGCCGACCGGTAGTACTGGGCGGCCTGCTTGGCGTTGCCGACGTAGAACTCGATGAAGTCGGTGCCGTTGATCGGGAAAGGTATCGGTCGCCTCGTTGGCGACCGGCCAGCGTGTCGGTCTGCATTGGTCCCCCTGACCTCGGCGGGTGGCCGTGAAGTGCGCTTCAGGCGGAAAAATAACGCCGATCGGAGCGGCCCACCACGGCCTCAGCCCCGGCGGATCATCCGCCCGACCTCGGCAGCTAAGTCGCTCACTGGTAAAGGGTTTCTGAAGGAACGGCTGGTCCTCCCGAAGCAGGCCCCGGCATCAGGATATCGTCCCGCGGATAGCCCGACATATAGAGGATGGGAAGCTCGGGCTGCAGGCGTGCGGACCTGGCTCTCCAGCTCCTCCGTGCCCATGTCGGGCACGACGACGTCGGTCAGCAGCAGGTCGGGCTCGGCGCCGCCGTTCCGGAGGACTGGCGAGCGCCTCGCCGCCGTTCCGGGCCTGGAGCACCCGGTAGCCGCGGTCCCGACAGCATCCGGGCGGCCAGCTCCCGCACGCCGTCCTCGTCCTCCAGGATCAGGACGGTTCCGCCTTCGCCCGGCTGATCGCCGGCGCTCGACCGGCGCGTCCTCCGGATCTCCGCGACCTCCGCCGCACCTCGGGCAGGCACGACGGTGAAACGTGGTGCCCTCCCCCGGCGTGCTCTCCACCCAGACGTACCCGCCGCTCTGCTTCACGATGCCATACACGGTCGAGAGGCCCAGCCCGGTGCCGGAGCCCACCGGCTTGGTGGTGAAGAACGGCTCGAACACCTGCGCCAGCGTGGCCTGGTCCATCCCGTGGCCGGTGTCCGACCACCGAGACCAGCCCGTACTGCCCGGCGGGAATGGGGATGCCGATCAGCCGGCGTCCGTCGGCTTCGTCCAGCCGTCGGGACTCGGTGGTGATCCGGATGGTGCCTCCCGACCGCCATCGCGTCGCGCGCGTTGAAGGCCAGGTTGATCAGCACCTGCTCCAGCTGCGACCGGTCGGCCCGCACCACGGCATCCGAGCGGCGCGAGCGACGTCTCCACCTTGACGTTGGCCGGCAGCATCAGCCGCAGGACCGGCACCATCTCCTCCACCACGCTGATTGAGCCGGAGGTCGGCCGGCTGGAGCACCTGCTGCCGGCTGAACGCCAGCAGCTGGGTGGTGATCTTGGCGGCCCGCATCGCCGCCTTCCGGATCTCGTCCACCTCCCGCTGCTGGTCGTCCGCCATCTTCGAGCTCCGCGGCTCAGCAGGTCGCTGAAGCCGAGGATGATGGTCATCATGTTGTTCACTTCGTGGGCGACGCCGCCGGCCAGCCGGCCCGACCGCCTCCATCCGCTGCGCGCGCCGCAGCCGCTCCTCGGTTCGCTTGAGGTCGGTGAGATCCTGCACCGTCACCACGTAGGACGCCGGCCGGTCCGTCGGTCGTCCAGCGGGGTGACGCTCACCAGCACCGGCACCGTCGTCCCGTCGCCACGGAGGTGGACTCGTCTCGTAGGCTGCCCTCCGCTCGACCGGTCCGCCATTCGCTCCAGCTCGCCCGTGCGCTCCGGCGGGAGCAGGTCGGAGAAGAGCCGGCCGGTCAGGACTCGCGGGATCGGCGTAGCCGTGCAGCCGGGCGAAGGCCGGATTGACGCGTGTCGATCCGCCGGTCGACGCCGTCCACGACCGCCGCTCCCCACCACAGCCAGATCGAAGACCCGGACCCACTTGCGAATCGCGTCGCCCAGGCTCGGACCGTGGTCGACGTCGGCGCTCGAGATCCTCTTCGCAGCATCGCGGATTCCAGCGCCAGCGCGATGCGGCGGGCCAGCACCTGCACCGTGGCGAAGTCCGCGGCGTGGAACGGCTCGCCGTTCTCGGAGCGGGCCAGCGCCAGCGCCGCCGATCGTCCTGCCGCCCGCTCGGAGCGCCACCACGATCAGGGACCGCACTTCGAACGAATTGCAGCAGGTTCGCGAAGCTCGCTCGTCGCGTCCGGTGATGAAGCGGGTGGAGTGCTGGTGAGGCTGGGGATCCAGCGGGAGTAGCGGCCCTGCCTGACGCTGGCGACTGGCGGCTTCACGGATCGTCTCCAGGTGGTCTACGACTTCGCGGCGAAGCCGGGCTGCCATGCCGGGACTCGGCGTGCTGCCACTCGAGCCGGGGCCGCCGTGACCTCGTCGAGCACCAGGACGGCGAGATCTGCCAGCTTCGGCACCAGCGACTCCGAGCGCACGCCGTGACATGGCTTCCAGCTCGACGCCGATTCCAGCCTCGCTGGCATCCTGCACGGCTGCGGCTGCTCTCATTCATGAGCTTCAACCGTTCGTGGCTGATGCTGGTGTATCAGGTTCCATGGTGATGCGTTCCAATCGCTCGGCTTCGCTCAACCTCGTACCTTCCCGGCCACCAGGCAAGCGCGAGCAATCGGCAGCGTGATCGCCGTCACAGCGCCGCTTGTGTTCAGACGATCGCGTGCAAGTCTCCGGACGGCTGCATCTCCCTGAACCCGATTCCGGAGCGATCTCGTGTCGCCGCCGCTCCTGCTGCTGGCCCTCGCGTGGCCTGTGCATTCCGTTGCAGCTCCGCGTTCGCCCAAGGATGGATGGAGATCGAAAGCCGCCGAGCCGAGACACCGGCGGGGCCGGTCTCGCGGGTTGGGTCCAGAGTCACCATCGCGGTCGAGGATCGGATGGCCCGGGTTCAGGTCGAGGAGCGCTTCCGCAACGGCGGGCCGCTGGTGGCCGAAGGCAGTTATCTCTACCCGCTCGCCGGCGAGGCGTCGTTCTCCGATTTCTCGCTCTGGCCAACGACGAGGAGCTGCGCGGCGAGACCGATGGACGCCGGCAAGGCGCGCGAGATCTACGAGAGCATCGTGCGCCGGCGGAAGGATCCCGCGCTGCTGACCCTCGCGGGGCACGGCCTGGTGCGGGCCCAGGTCTTCCCCATCCAACCCGGCGAGACTCGCCGCGTCGGCGCTCCGATACACTCAGCTTCTCGCAGCGGCAGGGCGATGCCCTGCGGCTCCGCTACGCGCTCGGCGTCCGCGGCTCCGATCGCGAGACCGAGCTGCGCATCGAAGTGGCTCGCGGCGACCGGTACGGCACGCCGTACTCCCCCACCCACACCATCGACAGCCGGACGCAGACGGCGGCCGGCTCGAGATCACCGTCTCGCCCGGCGCCGCCGGCGACGTCGAGCTGTTGCTCCCGCTGCGGCGACCGCGTGGCCGGGCGCCACTCTGCTGACCCACGCGCCGGGCGGCGAGGACGGCTACTTCATGCTGCTGCTCGCTCCGGGCCCGGCCGGCCGGGGCGAGGCGATGCCGCGCGATCTCACCCTGGTGGTGGATGTCTCGGGCTCCATGTCGGGCACCAAGCTCGAGCAGGCCAAGGCGCGCTGCAGCAGGCGCTGGGAACCCTCGGCGCGAACGACCGGTTCCGCATCATCGCGTTCTCCGGCACCGTGCGGTCCTTCCGGCGAGCAGGCCGGTGGCCGCCGACGCGCCGCGAACCTGAGCGAGGCGCGCGAGTTCGTGGATGGTCTCGCGGCGGAGGGCGGGACCAACCTCGCCGGGGCGCTCGAGGCCGCGCTCGACCAGCCCGGCTGACGCTGAGCGCCTGGCGCAAGTCATTCTGGTGAGCGACGGCATCCCTTCGGTCGGGGAGCAGGCTCCCGACCGCATCGCCGCGCGACGCGGCAGCGCGGATCGGCCGCGCGCCGGATCTTTCCGGTCGGAGTGGGCCACGACGTGAACACGTATCTGCTCGACCGCCTGGCGACCGAAGGACGCGGTGCGGTGGAGTACGTCGCGCCCGGCGCCAGCGTGGAGACCGCCATGGGTGCGATCCTGGGCAAGCTCCGACATCCGGCGCTGGTCGATCTCCGGATCGCGGAATCACCGGTCGAGCTGAGCGGGCTCCAGCCGGCCGGACTGCCGGATCTGTTCTACGGGGAGGAGCTGGTGGTATTCGGCCGCTATCGGAAGACCGGATCGGGCCGCCTGGTCGGTCTCCGGCACCCGCAACGGAGCCCGGGAGCAGGTGGCAACCGAGGCGAGCTTCGGGGCCTCGGAGCCGGGTAACAGCTTCATCCCGCGCCTCTGGGCAGCCCGGCGAATCGGCGAGCTGACCCGCACGATCCGTGTCGAAGGGCACTCCACTGTCCTGATCGAGGAAATCCGCGACCTGGCGCTCCGGTTCGGCATCCTGACCGAGTACACCTCTTACCTTGTCCAGGAGCCGGAACGCTTGGCTGAGACCCCACCTCCCCTGGTTCAGCCGCTGTCGGCTCGCGAGCAAACCGGCGCCCGGGAATTCGAGCGCGCGCGCCGTAGCGCTAACCTTCGGGCGGCCAAGACCTTACAGGGCTCGGACGAGCTGTCGGCCGCGGCGGCGTCGGACCTCGTTCGGGGAGAAGGTGCCCCGGCCACCCGGCAGGCCGGCGACCGGCTGTTCGTGCTGCGGGACTCGGTCTGGACTGACATCCGGAACCCCGATAGGATCCCTATCACGGCGGTGGCCGCCTTCAGTCCTGCATATTTCGAGTTGGTGCGAATGTTGCCGGAAATAGTCCCCTATCTCTCGGCCGGCGAGCAAGTTCTGGTGACGGGCCGGCGCAGCAGGGTCAGGATCTCCCGCCAGGGAGTCGAAGCCTGGAAGCCAGGCGAGCTGGCGGCGCTGGTCCGAAACTACAGGGGCACATGACCGCCGATCTCGCCCGGTTATTCGAGGAGTATTACCCCTCACTCGTCCGCATGCTCTACCGCCGGACGGGCGACCGGGATCGGGCCGAGGACCTCGCCCAGGAGACGTTTGCGCGAGCCGTCTCGGCGCCGCCGAACAATCCGCGCCCCTGGCTCTTCGCGGTGGCGCTCAACTTGGTGCGGGAGGATGGACGCAGGGCCGTGACCCGTGGACGGCGGCTGGAGCTGCTGCGCAACGAGCAGGACCGTCCCGCCGCCGGTCCGGACGCTGAGTTCGATCGCAATGAAGATGTCGCTCGAGTACGGGCCGCGCTCGCGAGGCTGAACGAGCGGGACCGCGAAGCCCTGCTGTTGAAGGCGGAAGGCTTCGGGTACGACGAGATCGCTTCCACCCTCGGCCTGGCGAAAGGGGCCGTGGGGACCACGCTGGCGCGAGCCAGACGGAGACTGGTCGAAGCGTATCGCGCGCAGGATCGAGGGAACCATGTCGCATCTTGATGAAGGCACTCTGCACGCCCTGCTCGACGGTGAGCTGGACCTGCATGAGGTGAAGGAAATACAGGCTCATATCGGCAGCTGCGCGGCTTGTGGAACTCGCCTCCGCGAGGTGAAGGAGTTCCATGGGGAGTCGGACCGCCTGGTCGGGCTGATGGAAATGCCCACGGGGCCGTCCCGCCGCACCGGCATGTCGCGCGAGGACGATCCGGATCCGGTCGAGGTCCGGGCCGCCGCGCCCGCGCCGCCCGCGCCGCCCCGGCGCCAGCAGCGGGTGTCCGGCCCCGCGGCCGAGCCGCCGCCGCTCCTGCTTCCCGAAAACCCCGATTACGGGCGCTCCAAGGTCATCCGCCGGATGCGGTGGGCGGCCCTGCTCTTCGTGACCGTCGGGGCCGGCTACATCGGCAGCCAGATGCGACAGTCCGGCGTGACGTTCGTGGCGCCCGTCCTCATGTCGCCGTCGGACTCCATTTCCGATCCCGACGCGGTGCTGAGCAGCGAGGAAGCGATTCCCGCCGAGGATGCGGGTTCGACCAAGGTGGCGCCGGCCCAGCCGGAAGAGCGCGACCGCGCCGCCGAGTCGAAAGCCGCGGCCCCGCCTCCGGCCTCGAAGCCGGCCACGCCGCTCCAGGCCCGCTCGGCGACACCGGCGCCCCAGCAGGCCCGTCGGAACACTGCGGTGGTCGGCGCCGCCTCCGCGAACGAAACGCCCGCCGACAGCGAGAGTGCCGACGGCGAGAGCGCCGACACCGAAGCGCAAGCCGCCGGGGTCCGCAGCGCCAACTACGACGATTCGGCGGCGGCGGAGGAAGAGCCGGCCGTCGATGAAGGGGCGCCGCCGGCGGAGCGCGAGAATGTTCGTGCCGAAGCCGCGGAAGCCCTGCGCCAGCTCGATCGCGAGCGCACGGTCGAGCGCGCCGATGCCGCGACCGCCGCGCTCGACAGCATCCGGCGAGTGGAAGCCGCCCGGGCGCGCCAGGCGGCCGCCGCCCCGGCACCCAGGACGGCGCAGCAGCGCGCCCAGGTCTATCTCAGGATCGGACTCGACGAGGCCGCGAAGCAGCTCGGCCGGCCGGTGCACGTCATCGAGGGGATGAGCCCGCTGTTCATGGGGTTGGCGCAGGGCCGATTCTCGCCCGGCGCGGATGCGACCCGTCCGGTGGTCCGAGTGGTCTATCAGGACGCCCAGGAGCGGCTGATCCTGCTCGACCAGCAGCGGGTCCGGCCCGGGCAGTCAACCAGCTCGCAGGGCAACGGGCCGCATTGGGTCACGGGAGAGATCGCGCTGCACTTGAGCGGAGAGGTGAGCGCCGACGTGCTGCGGAACTACCGCGCTCGCGTCAGGTAGCCACGGGGACGGCTCCACTCAGCGCGTCCCGAACCCGTTGCATCAATACTTCCGAGGTGAACGGCTTGTGGAGGAAATTGACCTCCGCGCCGTTCACCCCCCGCCGCAGAATCTCGTCGTTCGTGTAGCCCGAGATGAAGAGCACTTTGAGGCCGGGGCGGCCGGCCTTGAGCCGATCCACCAGGTCCTTGCCGCCCAGCTCCGGCATCACCACGTCGGTCACCAGCAGGTCGATCGGCCGCTCGTACCGCTCGGCCACCATCAGGGCGTCGCGGCCGTGCCGTGCCGTGAGCACCGGGTGGCCGTGCTCGACCAGCACCTGTCGCACCAGCTCCCGCACGCCGTCCTCATCCTCGACCACCATCACGGTTTCAGTGCCGCGCAGCGCGTCGGCCTCGCCGGAGAGCGCTTCATCAGGATCGGCCTTCGGCAGGTACATCTTTACCGTGGTCCCCTGCTCCGGCTCGCTGGCCACTCGCATCACGCCGCCGTTCTGCCGGACGATACCGTAGGCGATGGAGAGACCGAGACCCGCCCGGTGCTCTTTCGGGTCCGCGCTGCGGAACGGCTCGAAGACATGCTCCCTGGTTTCGCCGTCCATTCCTCGACCCGTGTCCCTGATCGCGAGCTGCAGATAGGGACCGGGGCGGACCCGGCGAGCCTTCGCACCGCTTCGAATGTGCCGTTCCGCCGTCTCGATGGTCAGCACTCCTCCGTTCGGCATCGCGTCGCGCGCGTTCAGGACGATGTTGACCAGCACCTGGTCGAGGTGACCCGGGTCCATCAGCACCATCGCGGCTTCCGGCATGAGCTTGAGCTCGAGGCTGATGTCCGCGCCGAGCAGCCTGCGGAAGAGGCCGTCCATCGACTGGATGACTTGGTGCAGGTCGAGCAGGCGGGGCATGGGCTGCTGGCGTTGCCCGAACGCGAGCAGCTGGCTGGTCAGCAACACGCCGCGGTCGGCGGCCTTCCGGATCTGCTCGACATCGGCGCGGCGGGGATCGCCCTCCTCGAGCTGGCGATGCAGCAGGTCGCCGAATCCCCGCACCGTGGTCAGGATGTTGTTGAAGTCGTGGGCGATGCCGCCGGCGAGGCGGCCGACGGCGTCGAGCCGCTGCATCTGGCGCAGCTGTTCCTCGCTCTGGTGCAGCGCGGCGTGCGTGCGGGCGCGCTCGCTGATGTCGGTCGCCATGACCAGCCTGGTCTTTCGGCCGTCCATTTCCAGCTCGTGGGAGACGAGCTCGACGTCCATCACGGTGCCGTCCTTCCGCTGGTGGCGGGTGAAGGCGGCGTCCCTCCGGCCGGGATGGCCGGCCATCGGCAATCCGGGGGTATCCTCTGTCGGGCGGATATCCATGATGGTCATGGCGAGGAACTCGTCGCGGGAATAGCCGTAGTGCCGCACGACCGCGTCGTTCACCGCGATGAACTCCAGCGTCTCCACGTCGAACTGCCACATCGGCTGGGGATTGGCGTGGAACAGGAGCCGGTATCGGCGGTCGGCTTCGCGGGCGTCATGGAATACTCGTCCCGCCCCGATGGCCAACGCGAGCCGGTCGGCCAGCTCCCGCGCAAAGCGGAGATCCTGCTCGCTGAAGGCCCGGCCGAAGTCGCGGCAGGCCCCCAGCGTCAGCACGGCTGACAGGCGACCGTTCGCGAAGACCGGGACCGGCAGGGCCCAAGTGGTCTTGAGCGAGCGGTACATCTTGCGCTGCTGCTCGTCCGCCGCGAACAGCCGGATCCGCTCTTCCGTGACCTCGATCGGCGCCAGCTCGCCCCGCTCCGGCATGCCGAACGGGATCGGCCGGTCGGTGCCCTCGCACAGCACGCGGACCAGCAGGTCGCGGGCGGGATCGCGGTGCGCACCGGCGATGTACCGCACGGCGCCGTGGTCGTCGATGACGTGGATCGCGCACCAGTCGCCCATCGCCGGCACGATGACTCGGCTCAGCTCGCGGAGCGCCGCCTCGTAATCCATGGAGGAGGCGAGCGCCGAGCTGGCCTGCGAGAGAAATGAGAGCCGGCGGTCCAGCGCTTCAGCTTCGGCGCGGGTCAGCTCCGCTTCGCGGCCCTCGTTCGCCTCCCGATGCAGCCGGGACACCAGCACGGCGACGGTGACCGTCGCCACGCAGAGCACGATCAAACTGGACCCGCTCGGCGCCGTGTAGTGGATCGGCAGTCCCGGCTCCGAGAAGAAGTGCACGCCGTAGAGCACCGTGAGGACCGCGCTCACCAGACCAGTCCGCAGGCCGCCGAGGTACGCGGAGATGACGACCGTCAGCAGGAGAATGGTGAAGGGATAGGTGACCGGCGTGCCGGCCCGGGTGAGCTGGTCCAGCACGATGAGGGTGGCGAGGGTGACCAGGGGACCCCAGATGGTCTCAGCGGCGCGCCCCCAACCGGCGGCGGGCCGTTTGACCCGAGCCCAGAATCGGGACCGGGCGAGTTCTACGAACTGAGTAGCACCGCTGTACGCCATGGTCACCCGTCCGGAGCAAACCTCCGCATGCCAATACGATACGTCTCATCCCAGGCGGGGGACGAGGACGGTGGGGACGACATCAAGATGTGTCGCCCCCCGGACGGAGTCTGTGAGACTGCTTACACCGTGTGGGAAACTTCCTGTCAGCTCGCCCGCAGCGCGACCATGGGATCCACGCTGGACGCTCGGCGCGCCGGGGCCATACATGCTCCGGCGGCGATCAGGGCGAGGACGCCGGCCATGGCGGCGAAGGTGAGGGGATCGGTGGCTTCGACGTGGAAGAGGAGGCCCGACATCAGTCGGGTGAGGACGATCGCCGCCCCGATGCCTAGGGCGAGCCCGAGCCCGACGAGCTTGAGGCCCTCGACCAGCACCATGCCGAGCACCTCTCCCCGCCCGGCCCCGAGCGCCATCCGCACACCGATCTCCTGGGTGCGCTGGCTGACCGAGAAGGCGATGACGCCGCCGAGACCGGCGGCGGTGATGCACATGGCGAGCAGCGCGAACAGCATGAGAAGCGTGGTGGTCAGCCGGGGCGAGGCCAGGGCCTCGCCCCGTACCTCTTCCAGCGTCTGTACGTTGGCGATGGGCTGGCCCGGATCGATTGCGAGGACCTCGTCGCCGATCCGTCGCGCCATGGCCGCGGGATCGGCCGAGGTGCGGACCAGGAAGGTGCCCTCGCGAATGGGAAGCTGCGAGAACGGGATATAGAGCTCGTCGGAGGGCTCGCTGTCGAGGGCGTAGTGCCGCACGTCTCCCACGACGCCGACGATACTGATCCAGGTCTCGCCGCTGTCGGCCGAGATCCGGTGGCCGACCGCGGTCTCGTTGCCCCAGTACCGTCGCGCCATCGTCTGATTCACGATCGCCACGTTGGTCGATTTCGGGCCGTCCGACGCGGTGAAGAAACGGCCGGTCACCAGCGGAATGCCGAGGGTCTGAAAATATTCCGGCGTCGCGCTCCGAAGATCGCCCAGCGGCTCGGCGCCGGCCTCCGCCGGCGGCTGGCCCTCGATGACGAAGCCGACGTTCATCCGGCGATGGCCGTCGAGCGGGAAGGTCAGCGACGAGGCGGTGGCGAGCACGCCGGGCTGCCCCGCCAGCCGGGAGTGGAGCCGGTCGTGGAAGCCGAGAATCAGCTCGTTGGTGGTATAGCGGGACCAGTTGAGGTCCAGCGTCATGGTGAGAATGCGCTGGGTGTCGAAGCCGGGGTCGAGCGCCTGGAGCGCGAGCAGACTCCGGAGCATGAGCCCCGCCCCCACCATCAGCACCATCGAGATCGCCACCTGGGCGACCACCAGCGCCGCGCGGACCCGGCTGGACCCCCCGCCGCTGACCGCCGCACCGCCTTCCTTCAGCGCCCCGACCAGATTGGCCCGCGAGGGCAGCGCGGGCAGCACCGCGAAGATCAGGCCGGTCAGCATGCAGACGGCGAGCGTGAACGCGAGCACTTCGCCGTCGAGGGCGATCTCGCCGGCGCGCGGCGTGAATCGCGCGGCGAATCCGGTGAGGAGCCGCATGGTCCCCGCGGCGATGCCGAGGCCCAGCACCCCTCCGCACAGCGCGAGCAGCCCGCCCTCGACCAGCATCTGCCGGAAGATTCGCCCGCGGTCGGCGCCGAGGGCCGAGCGCAGCGCCATCTCGCGGGAGCGGCGGACCAGCCGCGCGAGCGTGAGGTTGGCGATGTTGGCGCACGCGATGAGCAGCACGAAGCCGGTAGTGCCGATGAGCAGGAGCAACGTCGGCCGGGCCTTGCCGGTCAGCTCCTCGTGCAGCGATGCGGCCCGGATGGTGAACCCCTGGGCCCCGGGGTACGCCTCGGGATGCTCGGCCCGCACCGTCGTGGCGATGCCTTCCAGCTCGGTCTGCGCCCGGTCCAGCGTCACGCCGGGCGCCAGCCGGCCGAAGACGTGGAGCATGCGAATGGTCCGGCCGCTGATGGTCCCGGGGGAGGAGCGGAAGGGGCAGGACGAAGCCGGCATATAGATGTCGTTCTCGGCGGGGTACTGGGGCACCGCCGGGAGCACGCCGATCACGGTGTGGATCCGGTCATTCATCTCGAAGGTGCGGCCCACGATGCCGGGGTCGCCGCCGAGTCGGTTCTTCCAGAAGCCGTAACTCAGCACCAGCACCGGCTCGGCCCCGGCCTGGTCCTCGCCGGTGCGGAAGGTCCGGCCCAGCAGCGGACGCACGCCGAGCACGTCGAAGTAGTTCGCCGAGACCACGCCGGTCTGCACCCGGCGGGGCTCGCCGCGGCCCAGCAGGATGAACGGCATCGAGTGGTACTCGACCAGCGCCTGCAGCGTGCGGGCCCGAGCCCGATAGTCGGCCAGCTCGAGGACCGAGAACTGGGCGTTGGCGACGCCGGCCAGCGGCGCGGGCTGCCGGAGATAGACCAGGCGCTCGCCGTTCTCATAGGGCAGCGGCCGCAACAGCACCCCGCGGACCATGCTGAACACCGCCGTGTTCGCCCCGATGCCGAGGGCGAGGGTGAGCACGGCGACGAGGGTGAAGCCGGGGCTCTTCCGAAGCGAGCGGACGGCGAAGCGCACGTCGTGCAGCAGGCCGGTCATGATGGCTCTCCTGGCGCGCTCGCGCGCGCCCCGTGTGGCGATGGTCCGGCATTCCCCTTCGATCGCGTCCAGGTCGCCGAACGCCTGGCGCGCCGCCAGGCGGGCCGCTTGGGCCCCCATGCCGGCGTCGATCAACTCCTGGGTTCGCATGTCGAGGTGGAATTGCAGCTCGCTCCGCACGTCGCGGGGGACATCGGCGGACGAGCCAGGAAAGCGGAAGAGGCGTCGCATGGGGGCGATTCAGGCCCGGGCGGCGTCGAGCGCCGCGCTCACCGCGCGGGCGTAACTGCGCCACCGGTCAACCTCGGCGCGAAGCTGCCGCCGCCCGACCGGCGTCATCCGGTAGAACTTGGCTTCGCGGCCGGTCTCGCTGACTCCCCATTCCTCGTCCAGCCAGCCACGGCGCTCGAGCCGGTGCAGCGCGGGGTAGAGCGCGCCTTCCTGGACCGTCAGCACGTCGTCGGTGGTCTGCCGGATCCAGCGGCCGATGGCGTACCCGTGCATCGGCCCCCAGCTCAGAGCCTTGAGGATCAGCACGTCGAGCGTGCCGACGTAGAGGTCGCTGCCGGCCATGGCGGGCGGCTCCGGCGAGGATGGTTGCGATACCTAAGTGAGCGATGTATGATAGGACCTGACCCCTAATTCAGCAAGGGGTCGCCGACCGCCATGCTCCGACGCCTGTTGCTGCCGGCCCTGACCCTGCTCCTGGGAGGCGCGACGCCGCCCGACCCCGGCGCGGCCCGGCCCGAGTACGCCCCGGATGGGGCGCTGCTCCGGCCGGCCGGGGTGGAACGGTGGGTCCTGGTGGGCGCTTCGCTGGGACTGGGCTATTCCGACGCTACGGAGGATGGGCCGGGGATGTTCCACCGGGTCTATCTCGAGACCTCGGCGTATGACCACTACCTCCGTACCGGGCGGTTCCGCGACGGGACCATGCTCGCGCTCGCGATCCGGCGGCCGGAGCGACGGGTGCCGCCGAGCCGGGCCGGCTGGACGGAAGGGCCGCTGGCGGCGCTGGAGCTGGCGGTGAAGGACCCGGCGCGATTCGCCGGCGGCTGGGCCTACTTCGACTTCGGCCGCGACGCGCCGGCCGCGCGCGCCCTGCCACCCGCGCGCTGCGCCCGCTGTCATGCCGAGCACGCCGCCCGCGACAACGTCTTCGTGCAGTTCTACCCGCAGCTCCGGGATCGCTGACCGCGCCCTCGCTCGCGCCTTGCAGAGCGCTCCGCCGCGCGGTATGCTATCGCCAACTCCAGACCATCCCCGCCAGAGTCGCCACCAGCCGGATTCGATCCGGGGATTCCCTGCCCACTCAGGAGATACGGGTATGCCGTTGCAGAGTCAGCCCGCTCTCGCGCGATCCGCGCACTCGCTCGCCCGCCGCTGGTCCGTCCTCCCCATCCTTCTGCTCCTGGCCTCGGCGGTGATCGCGCCGGCATCGCTCGGCGCCCAGGGCGTGACGACCTCGGCCATCAACGGGTTCATCACCAGCGCCGACAGCGTCCCCGCTGGCGGACGCGATCGTCGCCGCGGTCCACGTGCCGAGCGGGACCCAGTATCGCACCGCTGCGCGGACCGGCGGCGCCTACAACCTGCTCAACATGCGGGTCGGCGGGCCGTACCGGGTCACCGCGACGATGATCGGGTTCCAGCCCAAGACCGAGGAGAACGTGGAGCTCAGCCTGGGCCAGACCCTTCGGCTGGACCTGGCGCTCACCGCGCAGGCGGTGGAGCTCGAGGAGATCGCGGTGACGGCGGAGCGGGACGAGGTGCTGGACGCGGGCCGCACCGGCGCCGGCGACCTACATCAATCCGGAGCAGGTGGCGGTGCTGCCGTCCATCAAGCGCTCCACCCGCGACCTCACCCGGCTGGACCCACGGAGCGACGGCAACTTCAGCTTCGCCGGCCGCAACTGGCTCTACAACAACGTCTCGCTCGACGGCTCGTACTTCAACAACCCGTTCGGCCTCGACGATCCGGCGCCGGGCGGCCAGACCAACGCCGAGCCGGTGCCGTACGACGCCGTGGAGCAGGTGCAGGTGTCGCTGGCGCCGTTCGACGTCCGGGAGGGCGGCTTCACCGGCGCCAACATCAACACGGTGACCAAGAGCGGCACCAACACCCTGCGGGGCTCGATCTACACCTTCGCCCGCAACGAGGCGCTGCAGGGCAACACGGTCCGGGGCCAGGAAGTGGTGGCCAATCCCGACCTGAGCTTCATCCAGTCGGGCTTCTCGCTGAGCGGGCCGCTGATGCGGGACAAGCTCTTCTTCTTCGTCAACGCCGAGCTGGAGCGGACCGACGACCCGGGCACCAACTTCGCGGCCAGCCAGGGATCGCCCGGCTTCGGGATCTCGCGGGTGGAGGCCTCGGTGATGGACGCCATCCGCCAGCGGATGATCGACGTGTACGACTACGATCCGGGCGCGTTCGAGGGGTACATCAACGAGACCAACAACAACAAGGTGATCGCGAAGCTGGACTGGAACATCAACCAGAACAACAACCTGACGTTCCGGTACAACTACCTCGACGCCAAGCGCGACCTGCCGCCGCATCCGTTCGTGCTCAGCTTCGCCAACACCGGCCGGGGGCCCAACGAGAGCAGCCTGCCGTTCCGGAACGCGGGCTACGCGATCAACAACGACCTGCACTCCTTCGCGCTGGAGCTGAACAGCCGGAGCACCGGGTTCGCCAACCGGTTCTTCGCCAGCTACAACCGGTTCCGGGACTTCCGGCAGCCGTTCAGCGAGGACTTCCCGACGGTCGAGATCGGCGAGGGCGGCGTCACCTACACCACGCTGGGCCATGAGCCGTTCTCGATCCACAACATCCTGGACCAGGACGTCCTCCAGCTCACCAACAACTTTACCCTGTTCCGCGGGCCGGCACTCGCTGACCTTCGGCGGCGAACTTCGAGAAGTTCAGCTTCTTCAACTCGTTCAACATCTTCCGGAACGGGGTGTTCTTCCTGCCCGCGGCCATCCCGCCGGGCAGCACCTTCGGCTCGCTGGACGAGTTCTTCGACGCTGACCGACCCGACCAATCCGGACTTCAGAAGGATCTGCGCGGCGTTGATCGGGAGCGGGCCGTTCAAGGGCGAGAACATCGACGTCGGCCAGCTCGGCGTCTACGCGCAGGACGAGCTGCTGGCCTCCGAGCGGCTCAACCTGACCTTCGGCGTCCGGGTCGATTTCCCGATCTACTTCACCGATCCGGTGGACAATCCGTTCTCTCGCTCGCTGACGGCGCTGGACGAGAACGGCAATCCAGAGACGGTGGATCAGAGCGAGCTGCCGGGCACGACGCCGCTGTTCTCCCCGCGGGTGGGCTTCAACTGGAACGTCGGACGGCGACCGGCGCACCCAGCTCCGCGGCGGCACCGGCATCTTCACCGGCCGGGTGCCCTTCGTCTGGATCGGCAACGTGATCTCGAATCCGGGCGCGAACCCGAACCTGTTCCCGACCGGCCCGGCAGCTCCCCACGTCGGACGACGCGACGCTGGCGCAGTCGTTCGACCTGAACGCGATGGTCTCGGACTTCAAGTGGCCCCAGACCTGGGTCAGCGACATCGCGGTCGACCAGCAGCTCGGCGGCGGGTTCCTCGGCACGCTGGAGGTGATCTACGGCAAGGACATCAACAACGTCATCGTGCGGAACGCCGACCTGGTGGCGCCGGTGCGGACGCTGCCCGACGGGCGGCCGTACTACGGCGGAGCCGGGCGCCAACGAGCTCAACCCCGACGGCGGCGCCGGCATCTACGTGCATCGACAACACCAGCGACGGGCTACAACTTCAACGTCGACCGCCCAGCTGCGGAAGAGCTTCGACTTCGGGCTCGACGCCACGCTGGGCTACAGCTTCACCGAGGCGAAGAACAACCTCAAGTCCACCGAGATCGCCAGCGTGCTGTGGCAGAGCCAGCCGGTGCAGGGCAATCCCAACAATCCCGAGCTGAGCTTCTCCGAGTTCGGCCAGAAGCACCGGATCGTCGGCGGCGCCACCTACGTCAAGTCCTGGTCGCCCAGCCTGCGCACCTCGATCGGCCTCTTCGTCGAGGTGGCCGCAGGGCAACCGCTTCGCGCGGCGCCGGCGGCAACCGGTACTCGTTCATCTACTCGGGCGACGTGAACGGCGACGGGACCGGCGGCAACGACCTGATCTACATCCCGCGCGACCAGGGCGAGATCACCTTCGCCGACTGCGCCACCGGCTGCGGCGCCAACGTGACCGCGCAGCAGCAGTGGGACGCGCTCAACGCCTTCATCGAGCAGGACAAGTACCTCCGCTCCCACCGCGGCCAGATCGCCGAGCGGTCGGGCGCGCTCAACCCCTGGTACAACAACGTGGATCTCCGGATCCTGCAGGACTTCGCGTTCGGGGGCATCACCCGGCACAACTTCCAGCTCAGCCTCGACGTCCTGAACGTGGGCAACCTGATCAGCTCGGACTGGGGCGTCCGCAAGGTGGCGAGCTCCGCGGCCACGTCGCCGCTCCGCCTGGTGACCGACGGTGCCGGCGTCCCGCAGTTCGACGCCAACGGCGGCCCGGTACTCAACTTCACCGGGCCCGGCCGAGACCTTCATCGACGATCCCAGCGTCTTCTCGCGCTGGCGGGCGCAGCTGGGGTTGCGGTACTTCTTCGAGTAGCCACGAGGAGACAGCGGGAAAAGTGAAAGCGTGAACAGGGAAAGCGGAGGAGCCTTGAGTGCGATGGCTCCTCCGCTTTCACTTTTCACGTTTTCACTGTTCCCGCTGTCTCGCTTTCAGAACGTCAGCCCGAACAGCACCGCCATCCCCCGGTTCCTCAGATCCACCGGGCCCTCGAGCACCGACCGGAAGCCCGGCCGAGTAGCGGCCCTGCAGCGCCAGCGTGGTGCGGGGCAGGTGCATCTCGACCGCGGCGCCGGCGATCCAGCCGAAGTCCCATTCGCGCACACCGGCCGACGTCTCCTGCCGCAGGTCACGGTTCGCGGTCAGTCGGCGTCGACGATGCAGGAAGTCGCAGCCGATCTGGATGGCCGACCGAGGGCCCGCCGAAGATCGCCGGGCCGATAGCGCCCTCGCGGCAGGGTCAGCCGGGCCAGGAGCGGGAGCTCGAGGTAGGCCAGCTCGATGTCGACCAGCCTGACCGCGGTCGTCGGTGCCGTGATCAGGGTCAGGGTCTTGCCGCCCTTGAGCCGAGAACAGCACCTCGGGCCGCAGACTCAGCACGGGTTGAGCGGGAGGTGGAGGTAGACCCCGGTGATCGCGCCCTGCCGGCTTTCCACCAGGTCGGCGTTCTCGCCGGTCAGGTCGGCTCGGGAGTACCCCACCTGGGCGCCGACCGCGGCGCCGCTCCTGGGCGGCCGCGGCGCGAGGCGCCGCCACAGGCAGATCGCCGCGGCCCAAGGGTCGGCGACCCGGCCCACTCGTTCCCCGCTGGCAGATGGCGGTCACGCGTGCGAATGTAATCGGTCCGGTCGAGCGCGGCGCGACCCCGGCGGGGCCGCATGGGCATTCCTTCCTCGGATGGAGCTTGATGGCCGCCGGAGCGCGCATTAGAATCCCGCCCGGTCACACCACCAACCCAAAGCGCGCTATGTCGTTGCTTACGCTCGACCGAGTCTCCAAACGGTTCGACGGCGTCCCCGCCGTTGACGAAGTCTCCTTCGGGGTGGATCGCGGACAGGTGGTGGGCTTTCTGGGCCCCAACGGGGCCGGCAAATCCACCACCATGCGGATGATCACCCAGTACTTCGAGCCCGACGCCGGCACCATCCGGCTGGACGGCGTGCCGCTCGACCGACGGCGGGCGCGAGGCCAAGCGCCGGATCGGCTACCTCCCGGAGAACAACCCGCTCTACGCCGAGATGCTGGTGTCGGAGTGGCTGGACTTCGTGGCCGGCCTGCGGGACATCCGCGGCGCCGAGCGGCGCTCGTCGCTCGACGAGGCGATCGCCGCCACCGGGATCGAAGCGGTCTATCACCGGCCGATCGGCGAGCTGTCGAAGGGCTTCCGGCAGCGGGTCGGGCTGGCGGCCGCGATCCTCCACCGCCCCGATCTCCTGGTGCTGGACGAGCCGACCGAAGGGCTCGATCCCAACCAGCGGGTCGAGATCCGCCGGCTGATCGGCCAGCTGGGGCGGGAGCGGACCGTGATCCTCTCGACCCACATCCTTCCCGAAGTCCAGTTCACCTGCTCCCGGCTGCTCATCATCAATCGCGGCCGATCGTGGCGGACGGCCCGGTGGATGACCTGGTCTCGCGCGCCAAGGACGGCGCCCGGATCAGCGTGGAGGCCTCCGGCGCCGGCGTCGCCGACCGCCTGGCCGCGCTGCCCGGCGTCCGCGGCGTAGAGCCGCGCAGCGGCGAGGGAGACCGGGTGCGGGTGACGGTCCTCGTGGCCGGGGCGGAGGACCTCCGTCCCCGCGTCTTCGAGCTGGCCAAGTCCGTCCGGCTGGACGCTGTTCGAGCTGCACGAGGAGGCCGGCAGCCTCGAGGACCTGTTCCGCCAGCTCACCACCGATCAGGAGACGGCATGAGGCGCATCTGGACCATCGCGAGCCGCGAGCTCCGGGCGCTCTTCGATCTCCCGACGGGGTACGTGCTGCTCGTCGTGTTTCTCGCCATCAACGGGTTCCTCTTCTTCCGCCAGGCCTTCCTGTCGAACACGGCCAGCCTGCGGCCGATGCTCGACCTGCTGCCGTGGGAGCTCCTCTTCTTCGTGCCGGCGGTGACCATGCGGTCGCTGGCCGAGGACCTCCGGGGCGGCCAGATCGAAGTGGTGCTGGCGCAGCCGGTCAGCGAGCTGGAGCTGCTGCTGGGCAAGTACCTGGGCTCGGTGCTCTTCCTCTGGACCGCGCTGGCGCTCACGCTGCGCCATCCCGCTGGGCCTCTCCGCCGGCTCCGATCTCCCCTGGGGCACCGTGTTCGGCCAGTACATCGGGGCCGCGCTGCTCGTCCGCGGGGCTCGCGGGCATCGGCGTCTGGGCCTCGAGCCTGACGCCGAAGCCAGATCACGGCGTTCATCGTCGGCGCGGGGCTGATGTTCGTGCTGGTCCTGGTGGGGCTCGATCCGCTTGCTGGTGGGCCTGCCCGCCGGTCTGGGCGCGATCGCCGCGCGCATCGGCGTGCTGTCCCATTTCGAAAGCCTGGGCCGCGGCGTGGTCGATCTGCGGGACGTGATCTACTTCGTCTCGCTCGCCGGCATCTTCCTGGCGCTCGCCTATGGAGCGCTGCTCGGACGCAAGCTCGCGCCGGGCGCGGGGACGCGGCGGCTGCGACTGGGCGTGGGCATGCTCGCGGCCTCGCTGGTCGTGGTCAATCTGCTCGGCGGCTACATCGGCGGCCGGCTCGATCTGACGCCGGGCAACGCGTACACCCTGTCGCCCGCCACCCGCCAGATCGTCCGCAACCTGAACGACCTGGTCACCGTGAAGCTGTTCGCCTCGAAGGAGCTGCCCACCGAGGTGGCGCTCATGAAGCGGGACGTCGATGACCTGCTTCGCGACCTGCGGTCGGCGGGACGGGATCAGGTCCGCATCATCGAGCGCGATCCCGCCGACGATGAGGGCGCCAGAAACGAGGCCGAGGAGCTCGGGGTCCAGCCGGTCCAATTCAACGTCATCGGCCAGTCCGAGCTCCAGGTGAAGCAGGGATACCTCGGCATCGCGGTGCAGCACGGCGGCCAGACGGAGATCATTCCGTTCATTCAGCGCACCGACGACCTGGAGTACCGGATGGCCTCGCTCATCCGGCAGCTCAGCCGCGACAAGAAACCGGTCATCGGATTCGTCGCCGAAGCGGCAGGGTCCCGGCGTTTCGTTTCAGCAGATGCAGGAGGGGCTGCGGAACTCCTACGACGTCCGCGACATCGAGCTGAGCGACTCGACCCAGCCGGGTCCCGACGTCGTGGCGATGGTGCTGGCGGGGACTCCGGACAGCGTCCCACCCGCGCAGCTTCAGCGGCTCGAGGCGTACGTGGCTCGCGGCGGGCAGCCTGCTGGTGCTGGCCCCGGGCATGGAGGTGTCGCAGCAGGCGCCGACAGCGCAGCCGCGCACGGTGGGGTGGAACAGCCTGCTGCGGACCTTCGGCGTCTCGGTCCGGAGCGACATGGCGTACGACCTGCTTGCCAACGAGGTCATCCCGCTGCCCACGGATTTCGGCCGGGTGCTCCAGGTCTATCCTTTCTTTATCCGGGCGCAGAGCACCAGATCGACCCCGGTGAACCAGGACCTCAGCACCATCGTGCTCACCTGGGCCAGCACCATCGACACCACCGGCGCCGCCAAGGGTACGATCACGCCCCTGTTCGTGAGCAGCCAGGCCACTGGCACGTTCACCAACGTCACCACGATCGCGCCGACCCAGGACTTCCCCCAGAAGGACCTGGCGCACCGGCTGCTCGGCGTCCTGGTCACGCCACCGACGGGGAGCGAAGGTGGGAAGGCCAGGGGGCGGCTGGTGGTCGTCGGCAGCCTCGACTTCGCGACCGACCGCTTCGTCCGCTCCGCGAAGGAGAATCTCGATTTCGCGCTGAACGCGGTCGATTGGCTGGCGCAGGACGAATCGCTGATCGCGATCCGCTCGAAGGACCGGCGCCCGCCGCCGCTCATGTTCCAGAGCGCGGCGCTGCGTGAAGGCGTGAAGTACGGGAACCTCGTGGTCCTGCCGCTCCTGGTGGGCATTGTAGGCGTGGTGCGGCTGATCCGCCGGCGGCGCCGGACTCGAGAGCCCTACCGCCCGCTCGTGCCTGCGACCGGGAGCGCCGGATGACGCCGAAACAACTGGCGCGGCTCGCCATGGTGCTCGGCGCCCTGCTGCTCCTGTGGGGCGCGGCGTCGCTGGTGCGGAATTCCTCCCGCGGGCTGTCCGACTCGGACCGGTTCGTCCTTCCGGCCGTGAAGCGGGACTCCATCGATTCGATCATCATGGTCCGGCCGGCCGACACCACGCGGCTGGCCCGGCGCGATTCGGCCGCCTGGACGATCGACGGCCATCCCGCTTCCAACACCGCGGTAGCGGACCTGTTCGCCGCGTTGGGCGACTCCGCCAGCCGAACGGAGCTGGTAGGCCAGCGGTCGGCGTCGCACGCGGGATTCGGGGTGGACAGCGCCAAGGGCGCCCGCATCCGGTTTGTCCGGGGCGACTCGACGCTCGCGGACATCGTGCAGGGGAACCGGGGCCCTGGCCTCGGAGGGGGATACTTCCGGAACGCGAAGGATTCGGCGGTCTACCTGGTCGGAGGGAACCTCGCACAGGCCCTGGAGAAGACATCCGACGAGTGGCGGGACCGGCGCATCGCGGGCACCGGGTCGGACAGCATCGCGAAGGTCGATATCACCCGCGGGCGCCGCTCCTACAGTCTGGTGCGCGACAGCTCCGGCTGGCGCCTCTCGACCGGCGGCAAGGCCGACAGCGCCGCGGTCGCCGAGCTGCTGAGCGGGTACCGCGACGTGCAGGCAGCGGGGTTCGCGTCCAAGGCGCAGGCCGATGCCGCCGGATTCGCCCGGCCCGACCGGCGCGCGGTTCTCTCGGCCAGGGATGGGAAGCCGGTGGTGACGCTGGCCTTCGACTCCACCGCCAACGGATTCTGGGTCCAGGCAGCGGGCGACTCTTCGGTGTATCGGGTCGACACCTGGTCCGCCGACCGCCTCACGCCGGCCGACAGCACGTTCAAGCCCTCCCGCTAGCGGCGGGAAACTTCTCGAAAGCTTTCCAGCCCAGCGATCTCACCGCCGCCCCGTGCTCGTCGAGCCGGGGCGGAGGCATTCTCACCGTCCCCTGCCCGACTGGCGCGACGCCGGTCCGGGGATCGGCCGGCACATCGGCCAATGCCTCCGATACTCTCCGCACCACCCCCGCGGGCACCGCCTCCCGAGCCAGCCGATCGAGCCACTCCGCCGCGGTTCGGGTCCGCAATGTCTCCGCCACATCGCCGACCAGCGCCGAGCGACGCTCGACTCGCCCTGAGTTGGTGCGGTAGCGATCATCGACGCCGAGATCGGCGCGGTCGAGGGCCCGGCAGCACGCTTGCCACTGGGCATCGTTGCCTACGGCGAGCACGATAGGCCGGTCGGCGGTGTCGAAGAGCTGGTAGGGAACTAGGTTCGGGTGGGCATTGCCCCAACGGACCGGCTCCCGGCCCGTCACCAACGCGTTCTGCGCGACGTTGACCAGCGCGGCGGTCGCACTGTGGGCGAGCGAGATGGTGATGAGCCGGTCGCCGGCGGGGAGACCCCGGCCCCGCGTGCTCAGCCGGGCGAGGATGGCGATCGCGGCGTCCTTGCCGGCGCAGACGTCGGCCAGCGCCACGCCGATCTTCATCGGGGAACCGCCCGGCTCGCCGGTGATCGACATCCAACCCGATTCCGCCTGGATGACGGCGTCGTAGCCGGGGCGGTCGTTCCCTTCGCCGAATCCCGTCAGCCTGCACCAGATCAGCTCCGGGTGCACCTCCAGCAACGCCCCCGGATCGAGCCCGCGGCGGCGGAGCATCCCGGAGCGAAAGTTCTCCACCACGACATCGGCCCCGGCAGCGAGCGCGCGGAGGAGATCGCGATCGGCCTCGTCGTCAAGGTCCAGCGCGACACTGAGCTTGTTGCGATTGATCGCGAGGTAGTAGGCGCTCTCTCCGGTGGGGTCGAAGGGAGGCCCCCAGCCGCGAGTCTCGTCGCCGGTGCCCGGGCGCTCGACCTTGAGCACGTCGGCTCCCAGGTCCCCCAGCGCCATGGTGCACAGCGGGCCGGCGAGGACGCGGGAGAGGTCGAGGACCCTGATACCAGATAATGGAAGAGAGGGGCCGTGCACTCTTGCGCTTCGGTATTTGTTCGGGTAGAGTGTGATGTAGGAGGTGCCAATGTCGCGAAGCCCGGAGCTGGAGCGCAAGCTCGACGTCCTGATGTCCCTCGCAGCCGATGACCGCGAGGGCCTGCCGCCGCGGCTCCGCCATGCGCGCAGCACCGGCGCGCTCAATCCGATCAATATCCGCCACCTGCGGCCCGTCCCCGGCATGCGGATGTCCCTGCTCCGCATCCTCATGACCAACGCCTGCAGCTACAACTGCCACTACTGTCCCATGCGGCGGGACCGGAACATGCCCCGCACGCTCCTCAAGCCGGAGGAGCTGGTCCGCATCTTTCTCGGCGCCCGCGCCCGGGGGTGGTGCGACGGATTGTTCGTCACTACGGGCATTCCCGGACGGCCGGTCAAGGTGATGGACGACCTGATTACGGCGCTCGAGCTGCTTCGCGAGAAGCATCGGTTCGGCGGCTACGTCCACGTGAAAATGGTTCCGGGGGGCCAACCGGCCCAGATCGAGCGGCTCACCCAGCTGGCCAGCCGAGTGTCGGTCAACCTGGAGGCTCCCTGCGGCGCGAGCCTGGCCACGATCGCGCCCGACAAGAGCTTCGGAACCACGGTCGCCGACCTGGAGCAGGTGCGAGGGCACCTGCTCCAGGAGCGAGCCCGCAGGGCGGAGGGCAGGCCGCGAGACCCGCTGCATCCCGGCGGCGTGTCGGGCATGACGATGCAGTTCGTCGTGGGGGCCACCTCCGACACCGACCGCACGATCCTTGACACCGTCACCCGCCTCAACGCCGGCGGTGGCATTCACCACGCCCATTTCAGCGCCTTCCGCCCCATAGAGGACACCCCACTGGAGGGCGCCCCCGCAACGCCGGCGCTGCGCGAGCATCGGCTCTACCAGGCCGACTATCTCCTGCGGGACTACGGCTTCGAGGAGAGCGAAGTGGTATTCGAGCCCAGCGGCAATCTCCCTTTGGCCGTGGATCCCAAGACGGCGTGGGCCTTGGCCCATCCCGAGCGGTTCCCGATCGAGGTCCGCAAGGCTTCCCCCGACGACTTGATGCGGGTGCCAGGCATCGGCCCGGTGTCGGCCCGCCGGATTGTGGAGGTGCGGAGCGGCACGTCGTTTCGCTCCCTGGCCGATCTTCGGAAGCTCGGCGTCGTTACCAATCGTGCCGCGGGCTTTCTCACGCTCGGCGGCCGCCGGCTCCAGACCGCCCGGTGGACGCAGCAGCTCGGATTCTGGGCTCCGGAAGAAGAAGTCGGGGTGCCGCATATGGTGTATCAGGTGAGCCCCGGAACGTTTAGGTAGGCGGGCGGCGGGGCAGCGGGGCAGGTAGAACACTCATCCCTCGCTTCTCCGGGCACCGCTCTGCTCCGCATGGAAAACGCCCTCCCGTGACCCTCCTCACTGAATCGCATCGCCCCGATGGCTATCAACAGCCGAGCCTTTGAAAGGGAGTGCGATGACAGTGACCAACGATCGGCGGGCGGACGCGGCCGCGTTCGCCGAGCCGAATCCGGCAGAACCCGCAGATCAGGATTCCGACTGGACCGACGAAAGTAGCGGGCGGCGGACCGAGGGTAGCGAGGGGGAGCGGCTGGCCCGTGTGCTGGGCCTGTTCAGCATCGGCCTGGGCCTCACCCAGATCCTGGCGCCCCGCAACGTGGCCCGAGCCATCGGCTTCGATGACGACGACCGGAGTAGCCGGACGATGCGGGCGGTGGGGGTCCGAGAAATCGCCAGCGGGATCGGTCTGCTCACCCGGCAGCAGCCGGCCGGGTTCGCCTGGGCGAGGGTGGCGGGCGATGCGCTGGATCTCGTTCTCCTGGGTGGTGCCTACACCTCGCGCCGAAGCGACCGGCGGAGGGTAGCGGCCGCCGCGGCCGCAGTGCTCGGCGTGGCGGCCCTCGATCTCCTGGCGGCCCAGACACTGACAGCCGAAGCCGCCGGAGGCCGGGCGACGGGCCGAGTTCGGGCCAAGCCACGGGGCATCCGGGTGACGAAGGCGATCACGGTCAATCGCCCGCCGGAGGAGGCCTACCGGTTCTGGCGCAACTTCGAACAGCTCCCCCAGTTCATGGCGCACCTCGAGTCGGTGCGGATGATGGACGACCGCCGTTCCTACTGGCGGGCCAAGGCGCCGCTCGGCACCACCGTGGAGTGGAGCGCCGAGCTGGTCGAGGATCGCCCCAACGAGTTGATCGCCTGGCGGTCGCTGGAAGGAACCGACGTCCCGAACTCGGGGCGAGTCCGGTTCACGCCCGCGCCGGGAGGGTTGGGCACCGAGGTCACCGTGGAGCTCAAGTACGATCCGCCGGCCGGGATCATCGGCGCGACGATCGCGAAACTGTTTGGGGAGGAGCCGTCCATCCAGGTCGATGGCGATCTTCGCCGGTTCAAGCAGGTGCTCGAGCTGGGAGAGGTGGTCCACTCCGACGCCAGCATCCATCGGGGGATGCATCCAGCCCGTCCGGCCCGCGAGCAGCTCCGGCATGCCGGGAAGGGGACGTCTGTATGAGAGCGACCTGCTGGGAAGGCCGGAAGAAGGTTCGGGTCGAGACCGTCCCCGACCCGACCATTCTGAACTCGCGTGACGCCATCATCAGGGTCACCTCGACCGCGATCTGCGGCTCCGACCTGCACCTATTCAATGGATTAGTCCCCAGCATGGAGAAGGGCGATATCCTGGGGCATGAATTCATGGGAGAGGTGGTCGACCTGGGCAAAGGGGTGAAGAACCTGTCCGTCGGCGACCGGGTGGTGGTCCCCTTCCCCATCGCCTGCGGCAGCTGCACGATGTGCCAGCGCGATCTCTTCTCCCTGTGCGAGAACACCAATCCCAACTCGTGGATGGCCGGCAAGCTCTGGGGCCATTCCACCGCCGGCATGTTCGGCTACTCCCATCTGACCGGCGGCTACGCCGGCGGCCAGGCGGAGTTCGTCCGCGTCCCCTTCGCTGACGTCGGTCCGCTGAAAGTCCCGGACGGGCTGGCCGACGAGCAGGTGCTCTTCCTCTCCGACATCTTCCCGACCGGTTACATGGGCGCGGAGATGTGCGACATCAAGCCGGGCAACGTCATCGCGGTGTGGGGCGCCGGCCCCGTCGGCCAGTTTGCCATCGCGAGTGCCAGGCTGCTCGGCGCGGAACGGATCATCGCGATCGACCGGTTCCCTTACCGGTTGGAGCTGGCCCGGGAGCGGGCCGGGGCCACCGATGTCATCAATTACGAGGAGACCAGCGTCCTCGAGGCACTGAACGAGCTGACCGGGGGCCGGGGACCGGACGCCTGCATCGACGCCGTGGGCATGGAGGCTCACGGACATCCGGCGATGTACGCGTACGACCGCGCCAAGCAGGCTCTGATGCTGGAGAGCGACCGGCCGCTGGCCCTGCGGGAGGCGATCCTCGCCTGCCGCAATGGAGGCGTGGTCTCCGTCATCGGGGTCTATGGCGGATTCATCGACAAGTTCCCGATGGGATCGGTGATGAATCGGAGTCTCACCATCCGGACCGGGCAATGCCACGTCCAGCGCTACATGAAGCCGCTGCTGGAGCGCATCACCCGGGGCGAGATCGATCCCAGCTTTGTGATCACCCATCGGCTCGGACTGGAGGAGGCGGCCGAGGGGTACGACATGTTCCTGAACAAGCGCGACAGGTGTGAGAAAGTCGTGCTGAAGGCCTAGGAGACGCTATCTTGCCAGGCATCCCTCCCGGAGGCCTGGCATGCGGTTCCCTTCCCTCGCGCTGCTCGCCGAGCGCGCCGTTGCCGTCCTGCGCCGGTTCCCCTGGACGCTCGGGGCCGGCGCGCTTGCCGCCACCGCCGCGATCATCGCCTCCACCACGTCCGGAGCCACCGAAGATTCCTGGGCGCGAGTGGCAATGGTCGCGGCGCTCGGCCTCCCCGCGACAATCGCGATCACCCTGCTCGGTGAAGTTCGCGGATGGTCAACCGGGAAGATGACCGCCGCGATTCTCGCCGCCCTGGCGGTGCTGGCCGGGTTTTTCTGGGTCTGGCCTGGCTTGGATCGCCGCCATGAAGCCATACGGTACTTCCAGCTCAGCGGGGCGCTGCATCTCGGCGTCGCGTTCCTGCCGTTCGTCGGTGCGGCCGAATCGGTCGCGTTCTGGCAGTACAACCGCCGGCTCTTCCTCGGGTTTCTGCGCGCGGTGGTGTTCTCCGGCGTGCTCTTCGTGGGCATCGCGATCGCGCTCGGCGCGCTGGATCACCTCTTCGGCGTGGATATCGACGGGGAGACGTACCTCCGCATCTGGCTGATCATCGCCTTCGTGGTCAACACCTGGATCTTCCTCGCCGCCGTCCCGGAGGACCTCGCGGCGCTGGGGAACGAGACGGACTATCCCCGCGGCCTCAAGGTCTTCGCGCAGTACATACTCACGCCGCTGGCCTTCACCTACCTGATCATCCTGCTCGCCTACCTGATCAAGATCGTGGCGGGTGGCGAGTGGCCCAGCGGGTGGATCGGCTGGCTGGTCGCCAGCGTGTCGGTCACGGGGATTCTCGGCTACCTGCTGGTGCATCCCCTGCGGAGCGACCCGGAGGAGGGATGGATCCGGACCTACGCCCGGTGGCTCTTCGTGGGACTGATTCCGGCCGCCCTGATGCTGCTGGTCGCGTTCTGGAAGCGGATCCTGCCCTACGGGCTGACCGAGCCGCGCACTCTCGGGCTGATCCTCGGCGTCTGGCTGCTCGGCATCGCGGTCCTGTTCGCCGTCCGATCGGGCGCGAGCATCAGGATCATTCCAGTCACCCTCTCGGCGCTGCTGCTGCTGACGCTGTACGGGCCCCTGAGCCTGACGGGTGCATCGATCTCGAGCCAGGGGCGCCGCCTCGCCGAGATGCTGCACTCCACGGACAGCATAGGCCCGCGGGAGGCGAGCGCGGCGCTGCGCTTCCTGATCGACCACAACGCCGGCGAGGAGATCGCGGCACGAACCGGCCAGCCGCTGCCGGCGGTGGACCTGGCGAAGCTCCCGCGCTATGGCGCGGAGCGCGACTCGATCGCGAAGGCCATCATGCGGTCGGCGGGAGGCCGGTACGTCCCGGAGTACGCGCGCGGCTCGAACGGGGAGGCGTGGTTCAGCCTGAACAGCCCCGGGGCGGTCTCGGTGTCGGGCTACGAGTGGGCGGTGCCCGTCTCGTCGGGCGATCCGGCCGTCAAGCTGGCCAACGGCGACAGCGTGAACGTGGTGTCGGTCTCATCTGCGGTGATCGTCCGCATCCGGGTGGGCCGCGACACGGTGGCTTACGACCTGAGGCCGCTGGCGGGCCGGTACAACGATTCCATGCCGGCGCGCGAGAACATCCCGCCTGAGCGGATGCGGATGGAACCCGCGGGGGGAACGCGTCGGAGCGTGCTCGCGCTCAATCAGCTCAGCGGAAGCCGACGGGATGACTCGGTAACGGTGGGCTTCTGGAGCGGCTCGCTGCTCCTGGGAGACTAGCTCCGGAGCCGCAAGGGCGAGGTCTCGAAGTCGAGCTGCATCCAATCGGTCCAGGGGGCATCTACCCGGTCGCACCACTTGTGATAGACGATGTCGTCCGGCCCGATGCTGAATACCTCGAGCCCATCGGCGTATCCCGGCTGTGCCGCGACCTGCTTGGCCTCTCCCAGCAGTCCGATCCACCGGCTCCACTCACCCGACGGCCTGGGCTGGTGCCGATATCGCACGTCTCCCTCCGCCCCGATGGCGAAGAGCGCGAGGCCGCCGGACGGCGCCTTGGTCAGCGACATGGCGCTGACGGCGCCGCCTAGTGATTCCCACTCATGCCACTTCCCGAAGGACTTGTCCTGCCACCGGTGGTAGATGGTCTGATCCCGGCCGAGGGCGAAGAGGGCCAGACCGCCGCGGCTGATCGTGCTCACGGCGAGTGATTTCGCGCCATCGCCAGGGGTTCCCAGCGAAGTCCAGCGATTCCACGCGCCGAGGGGGCGGTCCTGCCAGGTGTGCCAGATCTCTCCGTCGCGAATCCCGAAGACCACCAGGCCGCCACCAGGGATGAGGTCGGCCGACAGACCACCGGCTGCGCCGTCGAGCGGCTGCCACGCGCTCCAGGCCGACGCGGGGGTTGGCTTCCAGGTGTACCACACCGCCTGGCTCGAGTCCGCCGCAACGAGGGTGGGCGCGCCTTCCGGGAGGTGGGCCGCGGCCAGCTCGGTGGCCTGCAGGTCGAGCGCCGTCCAGGGCAGCGGCGGCGTCCGCTGGAGCACAGAGACGCCGCCGCCGAGTCCGATGGCCCCGACGATCTGGCCGGCGTGGACCAGGCTCCGGGCCTCCGCGCCGGCGGGCTCCCACTTGCCCCAGAGACCGTCCTCGGTGCGCTCGATGCGGCACACCTGGTCGTCCAGGCCCACGGCATAGACGCTGCTTGGCGCGATGGCGATGTGGCGGGCTTTCATCTACCGTCCCCATGGGTACGAACCGATGGCAGTGTAATCAAAGGACGGAATCTGCGCGACGGGGACGACAGAAGCCCGCCGTCCCGGGGGGGACGGCGGGCCGCTGATGCAGATCCCGGACGCCTACTGCCGGCAGGATGTCTGGGGATGCGACTTGGCTTTGCGTGACAGCTCGGCCATCGCGCTCTTCACGTCGGAGCGCCCGAAATACTTCGCGTCGTAGGGGCGATTGAAGAACGCGCAGGCGTGGCTGGGGCCCAGCATCCCGCTGCCGATCTGGCGGATCTCGCTGGCGCTCATCGCCCACTTGCCGGGCATGTCACCGCGAACGCCGCTGGAGCCGTCGCCCCCGTCGGTCACGTTGAGGCCGACCACCAGGCCCAGGCCCTCCCGCTTGGCGGCCGCGGCCTCGGCGTTGGCCCACTTGACCGGATCGCCCTTGCCCCGTTCGTACTGGGCCCAGCCGGCATCCACGTACCGGTACTTGAACGACGCCTGGGCGAGCCAGCTCGGCACGACCCTGACCATGGTGGTCATGCCGGGCCAGAGCTGCTTGCTGTATCTCCCCATCTCCTCCACGATCGAATGGGGGATGGCCTTGCCGCCCCAGCGCTGGGGGCGATGGGGCTCGTCCACCAGCCAGTGGCCCACGATCGTTCCGTCCTGGATGAACGGATCGAGATTCACGTTCTTGAACGCGCCCACGAGGGCCTTCCACTTGGTGAGGCTGAAGGTGCCGTCGCCGTTCTTCACGAAGCTGTCGTTGCCCTTCGACAGCTTGATCACCACCCGGCCACCCTTGGCGCGCGCGCCCGAGAGCATCGAGACGATACTCTTGGGATCGAGGGCTCCGCCGTTCTTCCAGCCGGTGTGGATCTCGTTGAGGTTCTCGTTTCTCATGCCGGCAGTGCCGAACACGATGCCGGGCAGGCGGGACCGGTTCTCCATCACGGCGGAGGCGTCGAGCTCGAGCACTTCGGCCGGCGCTGCCTCAGCGGGGTCGGCCGGCGGGTTGGCCGGGGAGGTTGGATTGGCGGAGTCGTCCATACAGGCGGCGGACAGGAGCATGAGGCCGACGGCGGCCACGCCCCGCCGGCAGGCGCGATTCGGTACGAGCGAAGGACAATACATGCGCGAGCTTCCCCTCGAATGGCGAGTGGATCACCCAGGCATCGCCGCGGCGGGCTGACGGATTTCAGCGCAGCCGGGGATGACGGTCAGGGCCCCGGGTGGTCCGGGGTCAGGATATGAGAACGATTGGAACCAGGTGGATTACCGTGCCGCTCAGGGCCACGGTCGCGACGAATGGACACCCGCGGTGGTGCCATCTCGTGGTCAGTGCTCGCGCGGCGGTAATATTTGGCCGGGTGCGGAGCTTGTCAACCGTGTCAGGCTGTTCCAGGCCAGTGAGTGCCTACCACCATCCGGGAGCGATGGCGCCTGCCAGCGTATCGAATGCCATCCTATTGCATGTGGTTCAATGGGGTGGGAGCCCATACGCTTCGTCCCATGGCGTCCCTCAAGGTCAAGTTCGGGCGGGCAGTGCGGACCCTCCGCACCAACGCCGACCACTCGCAGGAGAGCTTCGCCGACGCCATCGGAGTCCACCGCACCTATATGGGCACGCTGGAGCGGGGGCTCGGCAATCCCTCCTTGGAAATCATCGCGAAAATCGCACGCGGGCTGGACATCAGCATCGCCAAGCTGTTCGAGGCGGTCGAGCGAGAGGCCTGATCGTCTCGCGTAATCTGGTTCTTGGGTGCGAGGGATTCGTACGCTAGCTTGGGTTGCAGTTCGGGTTTTCTACGGGACCTCAGCGAGCCACGGATGCCACCGCCCGATCCAACGGGAACTCCATTTCGACGCGAGGGAAGCGAGCGGATCTCGCGGGGCTCGGTGGGTCTGCCCGGCGGAGGCGAGTGGTATGCCGAGCTGTCCGTTCCAGCGGTCGCCCAGTACCCGCTGCTGCTGACGGTCGGCCGGCGGGGCGCCGGTGCGTCGCTCGAGCCGCGAGAAGCGGCGCTGGTGATTCCGCAGGGCGAGGCGGCGGCACTGCTCAGCCTGGTTCAGGGAGTCCTGGAGCAGGCGCGCGCGGATGGCCTGCTCAGGGAAGATCAGCTCTAATCGAGATCAGCCTCGGTCCGGCACCGCTCCGGTGCGGGACGCGAGGGCCGGGTCCGCCTGGCGCTCGCGAAAGGCACTCCGCAGCATCGTGATCGCCGTGTAGAGCACCACGAACGCCACCAGCCACCGCACCGCGGTGAGCGGCAGCGCCTTCACGATGAACGCGGCCAGAAGCACCGCCGGCACACCGCCCAGCGCAAGGCCGATGGCCGGCCGGAGAGCGTACGCTCCGGTGGTGACGAATCGCATGCTGGCGATCGGCATCAGGAAAGCACAGGATCCCATCATGATCGGGAATGCCGCCTTCGGGTCCATGCCGAGGAGGCTGATCATGATCAGGCAAGGACCGTACAGCCCGATGCCCAGGGTCATCAGCGCCCCGAGCATGAAGTTGCCGATCAAACCCACGATCAGCAGCGGCCCCCGCAGCGCAATCGCGTCTCCGCCACCCGGGATGAGCTGCAGATTCGTCATCACGAACAGCGTGGCCGCCCCCAGCAGCGCGAGACCCATTCCGATCTGAATCTTGTGGCGCGGCCACCGGCACACCACGCCTGCGCCCAGCCAGGCCCCAAGCACCGACATCGCGATCAGCGAGACCAGCGTCACGAACTCCACTTCGACGATGACGATGTAAATCAGCGCCTGGGCCAGCGTCGGCAGCGTGTGGCCGACATTGAGCGTGCCGGGGATCCTCTCGTCGGGGACGATTTTCCACAGGCGGAACACCGAGGTGGTCGGCGCAAACGAGCCGATGCCCAAGGTGTCGAAGAAATTGGTGAAGAATCCGATTCCGGTCTCGCGCGGAGATGGCACCCCCCCGGGTTCCGCGGCGCGCCGCCCCGCCCTGACCCAGACAACGAGGAAGCACACGATCACTACGACGAGGGCCAGCAGGAGCCAGGTCTTGGGCGTGAGCATGTTTTGGTGGCTCGCGGGAGGGGTGGAGGTGCGAGTAACCGCCAGCACAAACTATACCGGTTTCCGCCTACTCCAAATGCTGCGCGTCAGGTGCCGAGGATCAGAAGCTCCACCTGGTCGCCGGGGGAGACCAGCATCTCTTCGCTCACCGGTAGCCGGCCGCCGCCAATCGGGTCGCAGATGAACCGAATCGAGCTGCCGCGCGCGAGGTGCGGCGGGATGTCCAGCTCGGTCTCACGGTTCCCGGGGGCGATGCCGAGCCTGGTGCGGGTGCCGCCGCTGGTCGCATACACCACCATGTCCTGAAAGCCGCGGTTGTCGACCATTACGGTGGTCTTTGCTCTGTTGGGTGTCGCCCCATCATCACTCGAGGGATTGGAGGCGCAACCGGCCAGGAGCGCCGCCGACAGGAGGGTTGGTATCAGGAGGGTTCGAGTCATGGCGAGTCTCTGCTCAGGGTCGGTCTACCGTTGACGCGTCTCCCAGAAGGTCCCGGACGCAGGCCAGCAGCTCAGCCAGCTTGAAGGGCTTGTCCAGCGTGCGGATGGGCCCCGACAACTTGGCATCGAGGAGCAACGACAGGCTGGTGCTCTTGCCGCTGCCCGACACCGCGATGATCGGCAACTGGGGATTCAAGGCTCGGAGGTCCAGCATGGTTTCGATGCCGCCCTTGTCGGGCATGTGGATATCCGAGATGATGAGGTCGCTCGGCTCTTCCTGCCACAGCTCCATGGCGATCCGCCCGTTCCGGGCCTCCCGGACGGCGTAGCCCTCCCGGGCCAGCACGGTGCGCACCGCACGGCGGATATTGTCGTCGTCTTCGATCACCAGTATTCGCAGCGGCCGGATACGTCGTCCTCGGACGGGCTTCAGATGAATACGAAAGGCGAGCCGAGCCCTAGCTCCCGTTGTTCGGCGAGAAAAGCTGGACCAGCGCCGCGTTGATCTCCCGCAGCTTCGGTGGCTTGCTCAGCACGCGATCCACCCCATTCGGGGTGTCCCCGTCTTCCACCATTCGCTGACCCCACCCGGTCAGCATGATGACCGGCGTGTGCGGCGCCGCCTGTTTCACCGCCCGGGCCACCTGGCGTCCGTCCACGTACGGCATGCCGAGATCGGTGATGACCACGGCGAACGGCGTCTCGTCCTCGACCGCCTTCCGGAAGGTCTCCATGCCCGCCTGGCCGCCCGCGGCGGTGACCACCCGGTGTCCTCCGGTCTCCAACGCATCGCGCAACGCCTTGAGGATGAGCGGGTCGTCGTCCACGACCAGGATGTCGAGCGGTGGCGGGAGCTGCGGCGCGGCGGTGGGAAGGATCACGCCTTCGACCTGCGTGGGGACCGCGAAGGTGAGGCGGACGTTGGTCCCCTTGCCTGGCACGCTCTCGATGCTGATGTCGGCGCCGTGACGTTGCAACGCGCCGTAAACCATGGCGAGGCCCAGCCCGGTTCCGCGCTCGCCCTTGGTGGTAAAGAACGGCTCCAGGCAGCGCTGCCGAGTCGGCTCGTCCATGCCGACGCCGGTGTCCACCACTTCCACGTGCACTTCCCTTTCATCGACCTGCGCCGGGGAGTCGGGCTTCCGACCGGTGACGGAGGTGCGGATGGTCAGGGTGCCGCCTTGGGGCATGGCATCCACGCCGTTGAAGATCAGGTTGGTCAGGGCCTCGCGGAGCTCGCCCTCGATTCCCAGGATGACGGGAAGGTCAGGCGCGCATTCGGCCACCGTCTTGATCGTGATCCCATGCTGCTGCGGCATGTCGAGCCAGCGGGCCCGCGTCAGGTGAAGCACCTGACGGACCACCTGGTTCAGGTCGGCGGCGGCCAGCGCCACCTGAGGCTCCCGCGGCCGGTAGAACTCCCTGAGCCTGGCGACGGTCGCGGCGACATCCTCCATGGCACGGTTGATGGTCTCGAGATACTCCCGTCCATCCACGCTCAATCCGTTCTCGGTCTGCAGCATCATCTCCGAATAGAGCGCCACCGGCGAGACGGCGTTGTTGATGTCGTGGGCGATGCCGCTCGCCATCTCACCCAGCGCTCGCAGACGCTCGTGCTGGAGCACCGCCTGCTGGCTGTGCCGAAGATCGTCATAGGCATGCTGCAGCGCGGCGTGGATCTGACCCTGGTGGGCCGCCAGCGCCACGTGCTCGCTCAATTGGCGGAGGAACTCACACTCGGGGCTGCCGAACGACGCCGGTTCCCAGCGCGCTACCATGAGCGCGCCGAAGACCTGGCTCTCCACCGCCAGCGGCGCCACGACCAGGGAGCGCAGGCCTTGGGTCGCAAGGCGCCGGGTGAAGGGGGAGTCGACCCCGCTGATGTCGGGCTCATAGACCAGCTGGCCGTTGACGCAGCGGGACAGCCCGTTGGTATCGAGCGGGATGTCCGCGCCCTCGGTCAGCTCGAGCGCGCTCGCGACGGGGAGGCTCTTGGCGCCGACGCCGGAGACGCGGAGCCGCTGCCGGGCGGGGTCGTAGAGGCACACCCAGCCTGCATCGACCGGGAGATCGCGCTCCAGCGAGGAGATGACCACCTTGAAGATGCTGGACAGGTCCTGGCGCTCGCCGATCGCCCGGGTGATCCGGTTGAGCAGGCTGTGTCTGGCCAGCTGGGCGTGGAGCTTCTCGACGGCCTGTTTGCGCTCGGTGATGTCGGTGATGAAGCTGCAGAAGCTCACGCCTTCGGACGTGCGCAACGGGCTCACCGCCAGCTCCACGGGAAACTCGCGGCGATCGCGGCGCGCGGCGACGGTCTCGATCGGCCAGGCGCCCGCGGTGACGCCGCCGTCGAGAGAATGTTGCAAGGCCAATTGGTAAGTCTCGCGCCGGGCCGCCGGCACGATGGTCTGCTCCAACGGCTGCCCGATCGCCTCGCTCCGCCCGAAGCCGAACATGGTCTCGGCCCGGGTGTTCCAGTCGGTGATGCGCCCGTCGCCGTCGGTCACCACCACGGCGCTGAGCGCGGAGTTGACCACCGCCCGCACCCGCTCCTCGCTCTCCCGCAGCGCGACGTTCTGCTGCTGGATCCGCATCAGCATCTGGTTGAACGCGTCGGTCAGCAGCCCGAGCTCGTCCTGGGCCAGCTTGGGCGCCCGTACCGAGTAGTCCTGCCGCTCCGACACCGCCTTGGCCGTCTCGGCCAGCGTCAGGATGGGGTGGGAGATCTGGCTCTGCAGCTTCCGGGCGACCAGGTAGGCCGCCGCGAACGACACCGCGATCACCAGCGCGGCGATGAGTCCGTACAGTCGCATGCGCTCGTAGAGCGCGCCCATATCCGACTGCAGGTAGAGCGTGCCCAGGCGCCGGCCCCCCTCAACGACGGGCTCGTAGCCCACCAGGTAGGGAGCCTCGAAGCGAAACCCCGGTTCCTCCGGAGTCGCGGGCAGAGAATCGGCCGAGCGTCCCTCGGGATACACCGCGAACAGCCGGCCGTCGGCCTCATACAGTGCGGCGGAGGTGAGGTGGCGCTCCGCCTTGAGGGCCGCCAGGACCTGATGCGCGTCGTCCTGGTTCCGGAACGCCAGGGCGGCCGTGCTGTTGGTGGCGATGATCCGGCCGATGGTGGAGAGCTGACTGACCGTGCTCTGCCGGAAGGTCAGGAACTCGTACGCCAGGAATGCCGCGACGGTGAGCAGCAGCACCAGTCCGCTGGTGAGCAGCATGATGCTCATCAGCTTCTTCCGGATCGGCCGGTCGCGGAGCGACATCCTCTAGTTGCTCCGGGTGGACACGATGCGCGCGGGCCGGAGCAGCTTGGAGCTGATGGTCAGTTTCGCGGCCTGGGCCGCCTCCAGATTGATGCGCAGCCCGATCCGGCTCTGCTCGCTGACGAAGCCGATCATCCCGCCGCTCGATGGAAACCGTTCCCCGTCGCTCACCGTGAGCACGCTCCTGCCCTGCAGGCTGTCGAGAATCGCCTGCATCTGGCCCGGCTCCGGCCGGTTCACGAACAGGATGTGGCAAGTGGTGATCTCGTTGACCCCTCGGAAGCGGCGAACGGCCAGCGGGCGGTGATTGATCGTCTCGCCCTGCACGGTCTCGTCGAGGTACGCGCCGAACGGATCCTGACCCAGCACCCCGATGACCAGCGGCTCGGTGGGAGCGCCGAACGCGGCATCGGGCCATTCGACGAACTGGGCGAAATTGAAGAGGAATACTGCCTTGAGCTGATACTCCGGGCTGGGAGCGGACTGCGCCGGGGCCGTGGAGGCGGCCGCGACAAGGAGGCCCAGGACGATGCCGAGGCGGCCGGCTCGAAGCGCGCTCAGAATCCCCATACGGCCTTCGCGTACATGCCACGCCGAACTGCCTGCTGCGAGCCGGGTGCGCCGAATTCCACATGACGCTCGTGTAAGAGATTTTGACCAACGACGGACAGCTCGAGCCGCGGCGTCGGGGTCCAGCCCACGCGCAGGTCCAGCTCGCCATAGCCCGGAAGCGGAAACGTGGGGTTGGTGACCTCACTGACGTAACGCAAACCGGCGTCGAGCGTCCAGTCTCCGGGCAGGTCCACGGAGGACCGCACTGCTCCATGGTGGCGGTAGTCCACGGCTTCCGACGCGCCATTGCTGACGTCGGTGCTGCCGGGCTTCGGGCTGATGTCCACCCGCAGCTCGGTCCATCCCACCTGGATCCGCCACCAATCGGTGGCCTGATACCGAGCGGTCAGCTCCGCCCCGTACGACTCGCCTTCCTGTCCGTTCTCGATGGTCAGGGCGCCGTCGACCACCTCCACGCTGCGGATGTCGTCGTAGTCGTGGTAGTAAGCGGAGAGCGAGAAGGTGAGTCTCTCGGCAGCCTGGCCCCGATACCCCGCCTCGTAAGCCAGCAGCTTTTCGGAACCGAAGTTTGGTCCCGGAAGGACGTCCCGGTCCAGCCGTGAGGGCGTCCGGGTGGCTCGGGACACCGCGGTCCACAGCGTGTGGTCCTCGGACGCCTTCCAGGCCAGGCGGGCGCTGGGCTGAAGCTCGAAATCGGTGTACTCGGTGTGCTCGATCTTGGTGCCGACGGTGAGGTGCAGCCGATTGGTCACGAGCGCGATCTCGTCCTGCGCGAACGCGCTGAACGTCTCCAGGGAGACCCGCTGGAGCTCCAGCGGCACCGCGGGCGCCTGGAAGTGATCCTTCATCAGGCGATAGCCGAGGCCCCAGACCAGCTCGTTGCGCTCGCCGAGCGCAATCCGGTGCTGGGCATCCAGGTCGTAGGTGGTCAGGACGTCGTCGAAACTCCCGGGAACATCGCGGGATACCCGGTCCACATAGAGCTGGAGGCTCAGGTCCGACCGCTCCGACATCTGCCGGGACCAGCGACCGATGACGTTGGCGCCCCGGGTGACCGCCTCCTCGGTGCTGCTCACCGTGATCTGGTCGTCGTAGAGGTCGCCCTGAAAGGTCATCCGGTCTCGAGCCGACGGGTCCCAGTCGAGACGGAACCCTCCCTGCCCCATGGTCCAGTCGTTGAGTATCTCCTCACCGGTGGCCAGGACGGCGCCGTCCCGATCGAAGTACTTCCCGTACACCCGGAATCGGGCTGAGGTCCCCAACCGCGTGCCGTAGCGGATACCGCCGAGTCCGTGCAGGTCGGTCCCGCCACCGGCGAGGGCGAGCAGGCCTTCCGTGTCGGCCGCCGGGCGGGTCGTGATATTGATCACGCCGTTGACCGCGTTGGTCCCCCACAGCGTCGCCCCCGGCCCGCTGATGACCTCGATCTGCTCGACGTCTTCCAACAGCACGTCCTGAGCGTCCCAGAAGACGCCGGCGAACAATGGCGAATACACGGTCCGGCCATCGATCAGCACCAGGAGCTTGTTGGCCAGCGGGCTGTTGAAGCCTCGGGCGCTGATGCCCCACTGAGCGGCATCGAGCTGGTCGACCTGGAGATTGGTGGCCAGACGCAGCGCCTCCGGCAGCCGGGTCGCGCCTGAGCGCCGGATCTCCTCCCGGGTGATGACCTGTACGGCGGAGGCCGCTTCCGACAGCCGCTCCGCCCGCCGAGATACCGAACGGACCTCGATCGACATCAGTTGTTCGAGACTCAGTTTCTTGAGCGCGCCGGGGGAGAGGAGTGAGTCCGGCTCTTGAGCGAATGCAGGGGTGGTAGCAACGACGAGGACGGCCAGCACTGCGGGGACGCGGAACCGCTGTCGCCGGGCTGGAGCTATCACGCTCGTCTCCCTGAATGGGATGATGGCCTCGCCGATAGGGAGGTCGCTGGCCGAAACTGATGAATGAAGGTCGGAAGGGCGACGAAAGATGACGGAGCGCACGGAACGCGTCTAGTGTCTCCGAGTGACCAATGTTCAACCCGGAAGAATTTGCCGGTTTTGTTCAGTCGGATGAACCAGGGGCCCAGGACCGCTAGCTTCCGACAGGGAGTTTCCAGCTCGAGGAATCCACCATGGCTAAGCGCCCGGTAGTACTGATTCACGGCTATTCCGACAAAGGCGCGAGCTTCGCCGCCTGGGTCAAGCACCTCCGCCAAGCCGGCTACGACACCAGCACCCTACGGGTTTGTTGCTACAGAAGCCTCGTGAACGAAGTGACCGTCCCCGACATTGCGGAGGCGCTGGATCGGGCGCTCCAGGAGGAGGCCGGTCTCAAACCGGACCAGGAGTTCGATGCGGTCGTTCACTCCACCGGGATGCTGGTCATCCGTGCCTGGCTCACCGGCTACGGTGCGAAGCCGCGCCGCGCGCGGTTGAAGCACCTCATCGCCCTCGCTCCCGCCACGTTCGGCTCCCCGCTCGCCCACAAAGGCCGCAGCTTCCTCGGCGCCCTGGCCAAAGGAAGCAAGAACATCTTCAAGCCGGACTTCCTCGAGGCCGGGGACCGGGTGCTCGACGCGTTGGAGCTGGCGTCCCCCTTCACCTGGGAGCTGGCCCACCGCGATCTCCTGGGTGAGGAGATCGTGTACGGTCCCACGGACCGGACGCCCTACCCCTTCGTGCTCTGCGGGGTGGAGGACTATGGCGGTCTCCGGAGCCTCATCAACGAAAAGGGCACCGATGGCACCGTCCGGTGGGCGGGCGCCGCGCTCAACACCTTGAAGATCAGCCTGGACTTCACCAGCACCGATGGAAGCGCCCGGCGTCGTGTCACGGCACAGCTGGGAAGGGGCATCGCGTATCCGATGATTCCCCTGCCGGGGCTGAACCACGGCAGCATCCTCTCCGCTCCGTCATCGCTCGCTGTCGATCTGGTGACGCGCGCGCTGCGGGTGGACAGCAAGGAAGGGTTCGATGCCTGGATGGACTTGGCGATGCAGCAGACCAGAGAGGTGTGGCAGCACAACGTCGGCATGTGGCAGCAGTTCGTGTTCCGCGCGACCGACGAACGCGGGCATCCGATCGACGACTGGAATCTCAAGCTCGAGACGGTAAAGGGCGACCGCGTGGCGGAGTTCGATGTGGATGTCCACGTGAACCGAAGAGATCCCAGCTTCCGCTGCTTCCACGTGGATCTGGCCGACGTCGGGAGAAACAGCGAGGTCAAGCTTCGGGCTGTGATTACGGCAGCGAGTGGCTCTCGGTATGTCGGCTACCTCGCCGTACCGGACCTGACGGAGCAGGAAGCTCGCGAGCTGCCTACGGGGGTGTTCCAGGGGACGGTGGACCTGAAGACGGAGATCGGCAAGGAGGCCGTCACGTTCTTTCACCCGTTCACTACGACGCTCGTGGAGATTCGGCTCAACCGGGAACCGCTTCCGCCTGGGTTTGCTCGGCGCAATGAGGTGCTCTGGTGGGATAAGGTCCCTGGGTCTGGCTAGGCGGCAGATTCTGCCGGGCTGAGGTGCAGTAGATCCTCCGTTGATGTCGCGTTTGGGCCCCTACCATGTCGCGTTTGAGGCCTTGTAGTGGCCTCGCCGCAACCGCAGGTTGGACCTCCCTCCGAGACTATTCAAGTCCCGCCCCCTTGAGGGTGCGATGGCGATCCATGACGCCGAGTCCACCCGCCAGCCGATCGATGGGCCGGTGCAGCGCACCTCGGTGGCGCGCGGTCGCGATCCGCCGTGTGCAGTGACGGCCGGAGTATCGGCAGGAAGGGAGGAAGACGATGGCTACGCGCAGGTGGTGTCCCCCCGGATCCGTGTCCGTGATCATCCTGGGGCTGTTGGCCTCACCGGAGACGGCCCAGGCTTTCGCGATCCAAGTACAGGACTCGGCACAATTTCAGTACGTGGTAAAGTTCGTCTGCGGCAAGTCGGCAGGGACGGTAGTAGCGCCCGGAGCGTACTACTCGGCGATCAACGTCCATAACCCCAACGACCGGGGATTTGGATTCAAGAAGAAGTTCGCCGTCGCGCTGCCCGGTGAGAAGGCGGGCCCGGTCTCGAAGTTCTTCGATGCGAAGCTCGGACCGGATGAAGCGTTCGAGATCGACTGTCCCGACATTCTCCGGAAGCTGAGAATGGAGGGCTTCGTGAAGGGCTTCGCGGTGATCGAAAGCGCCATGGAGCTCGACGTCGTCGCGGTGTACACGGCGGCGGGGGCGACCAGGCAAGTCGAAACGATGGACGTCGAACGGGTCAAGCCGCGGCGTCGCGGCAGTGGAGGCGGCCTGCCGGATCTGATTCCGGTGCCGGACCCTCAGCTCGGGTTCTGCAAGAGAAAGGACCTGAAACTCTTCGTGACGGTCAGGAACCAGGGGAACGCAGGCGCGGGAGCCTCGACCACGCGAGTGGATTTCTCGACCGGAACGACGGCGTCGCAGCCGACTGGGCCACTGGCTGCGGGAGCTTCCACCGACGTGGCGTTCGACATCCCGCCGGGTTGCTTCAGCCCGGACTGCGGTTTCCGGATCACGGTGGACTCGGGGAATGCGGTCGTCGAGTCGAACGAGGCGAACAACACGGCGAGTGGAACCTGCCTGGGCTAGTGAGAAGCCCCGCTGCCAGCTCAGCTGGCAGCGGGGCGTATGCCGACCATCGGCGTAAAATCAAGGACTTAGGGAGCCGCCGGAACGGCGTGACCTAGTCTCCTCGCTGGAGTTCAGCAATGAGTCAGCTCAAGAAGCTCTTCGACCCAGTTTCGTACACTGAACTCCTCCGCGGATGGCTCATCCACGCGCACAAGGGACGGGACCGTCACGACCTCGCCGCGCGGGTTTATGAGCGTGCCCGTTATGCGTTAGGGATCCCAACACTCATTGTTTCCACCGTGGTGGGGACTTCCGTGTTCGCCGCTATCTCCGCCAAGGGGGTTCTCCCCTTGTGGGTCGGCCTGCTGAGCGTTGCGGCAGCTGTATTGGCAGCCCTCCAGACATTCTTGGATTTCCCAACACGAGCCGAGCGACATCGAGCTAGCGCAGCCAAGTATAAGGTCGTGATTCGAAACCTCGAACAAATGCTGGCAACCATTGCCGGAGGAGTCACAATTGCATTAGAGGAAATCGCTGCCATTCGTGTTGAGCTGGACACGCTGGAGAACGAGGCGCCCGTTATCATGCCACGAATCTTTGACACTATCGAAGACAGGTACAAGAAGGTCGCCTACGTGCAGGAGGCACTTGGACTTTATTCGTAGGGTTAGCGACTGGGCCGTACATTCTGGCGGCTACGTCCCCGATGCGGCTTTCGAAGCGCCGGCCCTTTCCTTCCCCTCCAGCCACCGCCGCCAGCTCTCAAATTGGAAGGGCCGTCCCAAAAAGTCTTCAACCAGCTGCCTTGCCGGTTTTCCGCCTCCCGGCCGCAGGATCATGTCGCGATACCGGCCGGCTGGACCTGAGGAGAGCGGGCGTGCCGGATCAAACGCGCTCCAAAGATCCTTCGCAATGACCTGCGACCACAGATACGTGTAGTAGGAGGCGGAGTAGTCGTTGGCACCCAGATGATCGAATGAGGTCGCAAAGTGAGTCGTGTCGGGCACGTGAAGACCCGAGTAATCCGCCAGCTTTCGATACGTGAGCGAGTCGATGTTCACCTGGGCAGCGGGAGTGCGGTGGAGTGCGATCGATACTGCCGCCAGAGCGGCCTGGAACGTGGCGAACCTCGGGCGGGACGGAACATCGGCTGCGCGCAGGCGTCGCATCAGCGTGTCCGGGATCGACTGGCCAGTCTTTACGTGCCGCGAGAGCCGGCGGAGTACCTGGGGTTGTTGGACTAGTTCCTCCAGCATCATTGATGGTGCCTCGATGAAATCGCCCTCCTCCGGCCACTGCAACTCGGCGTAGGGTTGCCGGGCAAACATGTGATGGATCAGATGGCCGAACTCATGGAAGAATGTGACCACATCATCCATCTCCATGAGCCCTGGGTCACCGGCTTGTCCACCAGGCAGGTTGGCGACGAGTACGCCTTCTGGGAGCCAGCGGCCGGTGACCGCCTGGCGCACTGGGAACACCGCTGCATGTTGGTACTTTCCCGGTCGTGGATGCAGATCGAGGTAGAAGCGACCGATCGGCTGACCCTGCTCAACAACTTCGAAGCCCTCGACCGACGAATGCCACACGGGCAGCTTCGCCTTTCGGAACGTGACGCCGAACAACTCAGCAGTGACCGCGAGCACTCCGGCCCGCACGATCTGGAATGGGAAGTAGTCCCTGACAACACGACTATCAACATTAAAGTCGACGCGGCCCTGCAGCTCGGCCGCACGGAAGTCGTCCCACATGGCAAGTTCCGTGACCGCGCTGTCCTCTTGGCGCAGAAGCGCAAGCTGACGGGCCTTGATCCGTCTGCTCGCCGGCGTAGCCGCTTGGTGAACCCGGTCGATGAAATGCTGGACGCTATCCGCCGATCCCGCCATTCGGACCTCAACCTGGTAGGCAGCCCAGTTTGAGTAGCCGAGCCGATGCGCTACAGCCTCGCGTACCCGAAGCAGCGAGTCGAGAACAATCCTGTTGTGCAGGCGCCCACGGTTCTCGAATGCATCCGTCATGCGGTACCGAGTGGCACGGTTGGTGGCATACTTCAGCACCGGAAAGAAGTCCGGGTAGCTCATGGTGAGGATGAGTCGCCCCTGCGCGTCACGGTGGTGCCGTTCGATCCAGTCTGCCGGCAAACCTTCAAGCTCTCTCTCATGAGCGAACACCCGCGTCGTATCTTCCGCGATATTCCGAGCGAAGCTGGTGGCCAGCCGGTCCATCGTCTCCAGGTGCTGGCGCAGCGTGTCGCGAGCGGCGTCCGGGAGGAGCACGCCAGCACGGCGAAAATTCCTGAGGATACGCGTCAAGTACAGACGTTCCACCGGCGAGAGCTTGACGGTGTCAACCGACTGAAAGACCTGCGCCGCTTGAGGACTGGTGACGAGCTCGTGCCGGAAGCGGCTCACGCGCTCTATTGCGGCGACTCCTTCCGCTCGGACCGTGCTGTCAGGGTGCAGGTTGAGTGCGAGTTGTGCGAGACCGTCTGCTTCATTGGCGAACCGTCGGGCCTCGTCCCACACCCGAAGGGTCCCTTGGCCTGCTGATCTCCCTTTCAGCCCGAGCAGATGGTCGAAAGAACGGCGGCCGAGCGCCAAGTTGGAGTCTACGAGTCCCGCGAGCCGAGCCGAGTCGACGCCGGCCGGGTAGAGTGGGCGCTGCGGGGCGCGCTGGGCTTGTAACGCGACAGGTGACGAGACCAGCGCGAGGAAGAGAGCGAGCAAGGCAAGAAGAGGTGGCTTGGCGCGCATTTTGGGCGTGGTTGGAGAAGGGCGCTGAGCGTTCGGATCGTAGGTTACGGGAAGGGATGTTTGATTTATGAGGCGGTACCGCCCCTGTCAAGGACGGTCCGAACTCCAACTTGCAGTCCATGCAGCGGTTCTCCGACCTTGCCGCGCTGGAATTCGCCGGGCACCCGCGAAAAACCTACGCGGGGACGGCTCCCTTGGAGAGGCCGCGCGGAGCGCAACGTGTGTCACGCGGTAAGGCGGCGGCGATAACGCCCGAAAAAGAAGAGCCCGCGATCACAGAAGTGACCGCGGGGAAGAGTCTTCCATGGGCCTGGGTAGAGTTGAACTACCGACCTCACGCTTATCAGCCGCCCAAGCCTGGCGCTGACCAGCGCCCACCAGCGTGAATCAAGGACTTAGGTGCCCTGCTCGGCTATCTGGCGCAGGCTGCCGCTGGATCGTTTGTTACGGGGAACGTTACTGGCGAGTGGACTCATGTGGAGCGACCCCTCTCCTCTTTTGCGACCGCCTTGAGCGTGCCGTTTAGCGCCGACCCCATCCGCGCACCCGGCGCTTCCGGCCCTCCCCTGCAAAGCCGGATCTACTCCTTGTCGAATGATGCGCGTGGGCCGTCGTCGGCATAAGGACTGAAGACGGCTTGCGGGGCCGGGGTCGATCGGGTCCCGCTCGCCGCCCTGCTAATCCTTTAATCGTTTTTCACCTAGTGTTGAGGCCGGGCGTCTTTAGACCGCTCCCTGGACCTCTGGCTCGGCCGCGAAGTCGGTCGAGACCGACAACTCCCGCCAGCGCTCGACCTCGCGGCCCAGCGCTACACTCTTCTCCAGGGGCGGGTGCGAATACAGACTAGCCCTCTCCGTCCCACTGCGGTACTCTACCGGTGCCCCCGGCCGGAAGCGTGCTTTGGCCGATCTCCCAACTCAGCTCAGTAATGCCCTGGCTGACCGCTATCGCCTCGAGCGCGAACTCGGGCGCGGCGGCATGGCAACCGTCTTCTTGGCCCATGACCTCCGCCACAATCGGTCGGTCGCTCTCAAAGTCCTCCACCCCGAGCTGGCCCAGACGGTCGGCCCTGACCGCTTCCGACGCGAGATCGAGACCGCCGCGAGGCTCCAACACCCCCACATCCTGACCGTTCTCGACTCTGGCGAAGCCGTGGGCCAGCTGTGGTTCACCATGCCTTTCGTCGAGGGCGAGTCGCTGCGCGACCGGCTCCGCCGCGAAACGCAACTCCCGGTTGACGATGCGCTCCGAATTGCTACCGACGCCGCGCGAGCCCTGGAGTATGCCCACCATCACGGGGTCGTGCACCGCGACATCAAGCCCGAAAACCTGCTCCTGACGCAAGACGGCAGCACCCTGGTGGCCGACTTCGGCATCGCACGGGCTCTGAGCGAAGGCGGGGATCAACTCACCCAGACTGGCATGAGCATCGGGACGCCGGCCTACATGAGCCCGGAGCAGGCGGCAGGAGATCGCAGTCTCGACGCTCGCACGGATGTCTACAGCCTGGGCACGGTGCTCTACGAGATGCTGGCGGGTGAACCTCCGTTCACCGGACCCACCGCTCAGGCAATCATCGCCAAGCGATTCAAGGGCGAAGTGCCCCAGGTCCGCCAGGCTCGTTCTGCCGTTCCGGAGGGCGTCGAGCGAGCGATTGCGCGGGCGCTGGCCCCCTTGCCAGCCGACCGCTTCGTTTCGGCGGCCGACTTCGCCCGGGCGCTGACCCTCTCGGCTACGGCGCACGAGAGGCCCTCCGGACCGACGAACGCGGCTCAACCCTCGGTGACTGTGGCGGCACCCGCCGGGGCGCGACGCCGCAGGCGCTTGCCCCTAGCGGCCACCGCCCTGGGACTGGGCTTCGTCCTCGGGCTGGGTGTGCTGTTCGCCTGGCGTCGCGCCGAGTTGGGTGCCGGTCAACCGGCGGACCGCCGACCGATCCTCCTGGCGGACTTCACGACCCGAGGCGCTGACTCGACGCTTGCGGCGATCGTCACCGAGGCGCTCCGAAGCGACCTGTCGCAGTCATCGGCAGTGATCCTGCTCTCATCGGACCGGGTGGAGGAGGCGCTCGCCCGGTCCGGACGTGACCGGAACACACCGGTAGACCTGGGGCTCGGGCGCGAACTGGCGCAGCGGGAAGGCGCGGTTGCGGTAGTGGCGGGCGACGTATCTGAGGTGGGCGGTCGGGTGCTCCTGGCGGTGCGGATCGTGGAGCCGGCGAGCGGCGAGGACCTCGGCGCCGTGCGGGAGACCGCGAGCGACTCGACGGCAGTGCTCGCCGCGATCGATCGCCTCTCGAAGAGTGTCCGTGAGCGGCTGGGCGAGTCGGCGCGGTCGCTGAAGTCCGCGCCGCCCCTCGCACGGGCGACGACCACCTCCGTGGAGGCGCTGCGGAAGTACACCCAGGCGGTCGCGCTGAAGGAGAACGCCGGCGCGGAAGTCGAGGCCACGGCCCTACTGGAGGAGGCCGTTAAACTCGATACCGGTTTCGCGCTGGCGTGGCGCGACCTGGCGGAGCTCCGACCGCTCGACTCCGAACGTTGGGAAGCGATTCGTCATGCCATGAGTAATCGTGATCGCCTGGCGGCCTCGGAGCGGGCGTTTACGGAAGCGACTTACTATGAGTTCGCCGGTGACTACCAACGGGCTACTATGGCACTGCGCAACCTGGTCAAGCTGGATCCCGGGAACACCACGGCGTGGGGTAACCTCAGCTGGCTTCTCCTGTACCGGGCGGCGGACGATCCAGGCGGCTTGGATGCTGCCCGCAAGGCGCTGCAGGCCTCCGGGCATGCCGCAGGTCGCTTCGCCGCGGTGATCGACGCCGAAATGGCCAACGGACACGTTGACGCCGCGAAGCGAGTCCTGGATTCCCTGCGAGCGGTGGCGCCGGACTCACACGAGGAAGTCATGGCCCAGGTGGCGTGGAATTCGCACTTGGGCGACTACGGAGCAGCGGACAGCCTGGCGGAGGCGGCGCTCCGACGCTCGCAGGGTAACGCCGCCCTCGCCGCGACTTGGGAGCGTGTGAGGCGCAATCTCCTGTTGCTACAAGGGAAAGAGCGCGAGGCCGAGGCACACCACCGACGGTTCATAGACCATCTGGCGAAGAGCGGTCGGCCCGAGCGGGCGCTGGCGCACGAGTTCGCGTTCGCGCAACTGCTGACGCGTCTCAATGGGCCGGGCCCCGCCATCGAGCGGCGGCTCGACGATGCGCTGCGCCGGTTTCCTCCGGAGAAGATGAATCCGCTCGACCCCGACTACTTCTTCATGGCCAGCTCGGCCGCGTGGTCGCGGCGATCGCGCTTCGCGAAGGAGATGTTGGCCCGGTGGAGCGCCGCTCAGCCCGCGGACGGCCCGCTGGATTCCGTCGGCATCTACTGGGCGCTCGGCGACATCGCATTGAGCGAGGGTCGCTATGACGAATCGGCCCGGTTGCACGGGCGAGCTGGTGACCTCACCCCCGGTGCCGAGAACTTCTTCCCGCATCGGGCGCACCCGCACGATCTCCTCGGGCACGCCGATTCCGCCATCGCGCTCTACGAGGGCTACCTCGGCCGCGTCGCCCAACTTCAGGTTCGTCTGATGTGGCTCGATCCGGCGCACCTCGTCGAAACCTACGAGGCATTGGCGCGCAACTATGAAAACGTTGGTCAACCTGACTCCTCAGCCAAGTACTATCAGGCGTTGCTCGACCTATGGAAAAATGCCGACCCCGAGCTGGAGCCAAAGAAAAAAGGATTGCGCGCGGCCCTCGCACGGGTGACGGCGGAGAAGGGATCTCAGGTGCCGTTCACTGGCGTGAACCCCAAGAATTGAAGCTAGTTTCACAGTTGTGGTCGTGGCGAGCGGCCGGCCAGCCCTGTTGCGAGTGCTTCCCCTAAACAGCGGAGCGCGGACCTCGCTGGCCGAATCCACTGAGTCAGTGCTCGCCTGACTGAGCAGAGGCGGGCCTGCGCCTGGCGCTCGGTTGTCCTATCGAGCACATTCCCTGGACACTCCGACAAGCCGGCACCGCCGGCACCAATGGCCCTGCCCCGCCACCCGCAGTTGGCGTTGGGTTCTACCTACGCATTCGGGCGCGATCCCGGACGCGGTGGCACGGCCATAGTCCACTCCCAAGACCTACGGCATCAGCAGAAAACCTACATCTACCTCGTCGACCCTGCAGGGCCGTCGGGATGGTAATGGAGCGGCTGCAAGCCGCCCTGGTCTCGACATATCGAATCGAGCGCGAGTTGGGCGGCGGCGGTATGTCGCGGGTCTTCGTCGCCACCGAGCTGGCGCTCGACCGGCCGGTCGTGCTCAAGGTCCTCCCGCCCGAGCTTGCCCAAGCGGTCTCCATCGAGCGCTTCCACCAGGAGATCCGTCTCGCCGCGCGGCTCCAGCATCCCCACATCGTCGCACTCCTTTCGGCCGGTGACGCGGACGGGCTCCTCTACTATACCATGCCCTACATCGAGGGGGAGTCGCTTCGGGTCAGGATCGCCCGCGGGGGCGAGCTGCCAGTGCGCGAGGCTCTGCGGGTGCTGCGCGATATCGCGGCCGCGCTGGCGTACGCCCACGAGCACGGCGTGGTGCATCGCGACATCAAGCCCGACAACGTGCTGCTCTCCGGCGGTGAGGCGCTGGTGACCGACTTCGGCGTCGCCAAGGCCTTGTCGGCCTCGGCGCCGGCGGGCGGCTCGGGGCTCACCACTCTCGGCGTCGCGCTCGGCACGCCGGCGTACATGGCGCCGGAGCAGGCCGCGGCCGATCCGCAAATCGATCACCGCGCGGATCTGTACGCCTGGGGATGCGTGGCCTACGAAGTGTTGACCGGACAGCCCCCGTTCGTCGGACGGCCGGCAGCGGCGCTGCTCGCCGCCCATGCGACGGAGTCGCCCGAAGCGATCGATCGGCGGCGGCCCGCCCTCCCGGCCGCGCTGTCGTCGCTGGTGATGCGCTGCCTGGAAAAGCGGCCGGCCGACCGGCCCCAGTCGGCGTCCGAGATTCTTCAGGCCCTGGAAGCGGTGCTCACGCCCAGCGCCGGCATGACGCCGACCGTGCCGGTCCGGGTATCGCGGCGTCGGCGTCGGCCATTGCTGGCGGCAATCGGCGGCGGCGCCATGGCGATCATCGCGGGACTCGGCGTCGTGCTCTCAGCGCGGCCGACCTCTCCCGGCGCCGACGCGCTCGACGAGCGACTCGTGGCCGTTCTCCCCTTCCGTGTCGCCGGTGCGGAAGCTTCGCTCGGGTACCTGCGCGAGGGAGTGGTGGACCTCCTCGCAGCGAAGCTGACCGGCGCCGGTGGGCTTCGGGCGGTGGACCCCCGGACCGCACTCAGCGCTTGGCGTCGAGCGGGAGGGACATCCGATCACGAGCTGGCCGCGCCTGACGCGCTCGAACTATCTCGGGAGCTTGGAGCGGGTCGGCTCCTCGACGGCAGCGTCGTCGGCTCACGAGGACGCCTCACGCTTTCCGCCTCCCTTCTTACGGTTCCGCGCGGCGCGCCGGTCGCCCAGGCGACGGCCGAAGGGTCGGAGGACAGCTTGGCTGTGCTCCTCGATCGCCTCACGGCCAAGCTTCTGACGGCGGAGGCTGGCGGTGCGAGCACCGCTACCAGCGCACTTTCCACCTCCCTCCCGGCGCTGCAAGCCTACCTCGATGGCGTCGCTGAGTACCGGCGCGGTCGCTATGTAGACGCGGGGCGTGCCTTCGATCGGGCGCTCGATTTCGACTCCACCTTCACCGACGCGGCCTTCATGCTGCGGGAAACCTGGAGCTGGGAGGATGTGCCAGGCGTCGAGCGGGCCGACCGCATTGTGCGCGGCCGTCAAGATCGCCTGAGCCCGCGCAACCGCGCGCTGCTTCTGGCGAGCGATGGCCCCCGCTTTCCCGGTGCATCGAGCGGTGCCGAGTTGATCACCGCAGCGGAACGGGGGGTGGCGGCCTACCCTGATCAGCCGGGCGCCTGGTACCACTTGGGTGACTGGTACTTCCATCTGGGCGATGCGTTGGGTATTCCGGACGCACCAGCGCGAGCGTTGGCTGCATTCGCGCGCGCGATGTCGCTCGATCCCGACTTCAGTGGTCCCCGCGAGCACCTCATCGAACTGCGCGCCGCGCAGCGTGACACGGCGGCGCTCCAGGCGCTCGAGCGCCAACTCGGCGGCGACGAAACGCACGAGGGACGACGTCCCTACCTCCTCTGGCGGATCACTGCGGCCATCGGAGATTCCGCGGCCCGCGCCAACCGACGGGCCACTCTGGATTCACTCCAGCCGCGCGAGCTCAACATCGCACTCAGGCTCGTGAACCACGACGCCCTCGACCAGGCGGACGCGGACACGCTGCTGGCGGTGATGGAACGTCGTGCCACTACGCGGGACACTCGGATCAATGCGGCGATCAACGCGATCGCCACGAACTTGGCTCGCGGGCGACCGGGCGCGGCACTGCAAGCGAAGGCGCGCGAGGCACGCGAGGGGGTCAACCAGGATTTCGTCGACCGCGCAGCTGTGTTCCACGCCTTGTACGCCGACGGCGACACGCTCGACGCCGCTCGGGCCGTGGAGCGCCTGATCTCCAAGGCCGAGGCGGCTCCTGCTACCCAAGCCGGTGACCGCGCGGGCCAGTACGCCGCCGCGTGCTGGGTCGAGCAATGGCGCCTCGCGCACGGCGAGTCCCGGACCGGCGCCCCGAGCGGCCGCCCGATTGCGCGGGGCGGCCGCGCCTTCGGACTCGACCACCACCGTGGAAGAAGCACACCTGTGCGCGGCCATTCTCGACGCTTGGACAGCGACGTTGGCGCGACGGCCGGATGCGGGCCGAGCGCGGCTCGCGCTCGATTCGATGATGCGTACGGTGCCCGCGGCGTGGCTGCCCTACGTGGGGGCGCTGCCGGGGAACCAGGCGCTCGCCCGCCTGTTCGCTGCGACCGGTGACACCTCGCTCGCCCTCGCGGCGATCAGGCGCCGGACGAGAATGATGGGGTGGGATGCGTCGACCGGAACTCTGCTGCGCCTCGAGGGCCAGCTCGCCGCCGCGTCGGGCGATACCGCCGGCGCAATCCGCGCCTATCGGGACTACCTCGCGTTGCGCGCTCGACCGGAGGCGGCGCTGGTCCCCCAGCGGGACAGCGTCCGCTCGGAGCTGGGCGTCCTGGGGCACGGCGCCGTTCCGCGGGAGCCACCCCGATGAGCGGGCCGACCGAGCTGCGCGCCCGCCTCGAAGCTGCGCTGGCCTCGAGCTACTCGATCGTGCGCGAGCTGGGCGGCGGCGGGATGTCGCGCGTGTTCCTGGCGACCGAGACCGCGCTCGATCGCGAAGTCGTCGTCAAAGTGCTCCCGCCCGAGCTGGCTCACGCGGTGAGCGCCGACCGCTTCCGCCAGGAGATCCGGCACGCCGCACGGCTCTCCCACCCGCACATCGTCCCGCTCCTCTCGGCCGGGCAAGCCGGCGATCTGCTGTACTACACCATGCCATTCGTGGAGGGCGAATCGCTTCGCACCCGGCTCGCCCGAAGCGGCGAGCTGCCCACCCGCGAGGCGGTGCGGCTGCTGCGCGAGGTAGCCGACGCGCTGGCCTATGCCCATGCGCACGGTTTCCGTGTTCCTGGCCGAGGAAATTGTCCTGGGCCGCAGGCAATGGTCTCGAGCGCGACTCCGGCGGCGGCGCGATGGCATGTGCCGCCACGTACCTGCTCCTGGCCTCGCTCAATCGGCTTGCCGTCGGCGCCTTCGTCACCGCCAACGTCCTCCGCCTCTTCGGCGCCCGGGCCCAGCTGGGCCGGCTCTTCACCGATGAAGAGACGACGGTGGGAACCGCAGCCCGGGTGGCGGTCCTCTCCCACGCGGTCTGGACCTCGCGCTTCGGCGCCGACTCTGGCCTGGTGGGCCGGACCCTGGTGCTGAACGGGATCCCGCAGCAGGTGATCGGCGTGCTCGGCGCCGAGTACCAGGATCCGTTCGGCCCCACCGAGGTGTGGCTGCCGATGACGTCGGCGCCCAACCCGGCCTGGCTCACCCGGGAAGGTGCCGCGTTCTGGGCCGTAGGACGGATGCGCCCTGGCCTGACCGCGGCGGAAGCGTCGGCGGACCTGTCGCGCATCGCTGCAAAGCTCGCCGCCGAGTTTCCCGAGTCCAACGCCGGGATGGGGATCGCTCTCCAACCGCTCCGCGATTCACTGGTCGGCGAGATACGGCCGGCGCTGCTGATCCTGCTGGGATTCGTGGCGCTCATTCTGCTCATCGCCTGCGCCAACATCGCCAACCGCATGGGCGACGCTGGTGCGCACGTGGTCGTGATCCAGCCGGATCCGCGCCGGACCGAGATGCTGCACCCGTTCGCCCGGCTGCTCGACCAACCGTCCCACCGGCACCATGCCGGCGTTACCGGCTGCGCGGCGCGGCTGGTGCGGGAGCTCGACCGACCCGATCACCTCGCCGCCCTGGCCGCCGAAGCGGCGGTGCTCGAGATCCTGGTGGTGCTCGGCCGTCTCGAGATGGACGCCGAGCGGGCGCCGCCGCGGTGGCTGCTGCGGGCGCGGGAGCTGGTGCACGCGAGGTTCCGCGCGCCGCTGCGTATCGGCGAGGTGGCGCGGGAGGTGGACGTGCATCCCGGGCATCTCGCCCGGGCGTTCCGGCAACATTTCAGGACGCCGCTAGGCTCTTACGTCCGGAGTCTGCGGCTGGAGTGGGTGGCGGCCAAGCTGACCGGCTCGGAGGAGTCGCTCGCGAGCATTGCCCTGAACGCTGGCTTCGCCGACCAGAGCCATCTCACGCGCGCGTTCAAGAGCCTGACAGGGCTCATGTCCCAGGCCTACCGCAGAGCTCGAGCGAATGGTTTCGTCAGCCGACACCCTTCTACTTCCCTGCATCTGCCGCGCCCATCCGCAGCGAGTCGAGCAGGATCGGCACCAGCGCCCGGGTGAAGGCCTCGGCGTCGGCCCGCGAGAGATGGGACCACTCCGGCGGCTCCCAGGCGTCGAGCTCCGGGTAGTCCTCGTAGTAGATCGCCACCGCGTCCACCTCCTTCGCCAGCCGGTCCCAGAACCTCGCGCGGGGGACGTCCCGCTCCTCGTACTCCAGCACGCGGCCTCCCGACGGGTGCCGAACGAAGGCCACGTCCCCGCCCCGCGCGCGGATCTTCGCGATGTCGCGGCGAAGCTCCGCGAGCGTGGCGCTCACCGAGTCGGGACCGGGCGGCGGACGGCGGCCGGGGTCGTCCATGCCATCCAGCCAGATGTCCCGGACCAGCTGCCGGTACACCGAGTCCCGCAGCACCCTCGGCTCGAGCCACCCCTGGCGATCGGCCTGGGTCACACTGACCTTGCGCACCGCGCGATCGAGGAGCATCCCCTCGCGGAGCGGGAGCGGCTGGCGCTCGATGATGGCCTGGAGCCGGGTGTCCCAATCGATGAAGGCGAAGAGGTCCTCCACCCGCATGAAGATCCGCTGGCCCAGCCACTCCGACGGGGTCTCCTTGCGCGCCCGCTCCGGGAAGTCGCCCAGGTAGCCGCGCCGGGTCCGGAAGAAGATCTGCGGCGTCACCCCGACCACGACGAGCCCGGTGACGGTGGTGTCGTTCGCCAGCTCGGTGAGGATACCGCGGGGACTGGTGCCGACCAGGGCGAGCTGGACCGGCGGCGGACCGCCGGCGACCTCCGCCCACGCCTCCAGGTTGGTGTCGAAGTAGATCCGGGAGGAGCCGATCAGGATGGTGCGGTTCCCAGTCGCCAGGCGGCGCTGCATTCCCCAGAAGCCGGGGGAATCCACGTAATCGGGCGTGGTGAACCCGATGCCGCGCCAGTACAGCTCCCAGCCCGCCGTCAGCAAGGCCGTCGCCACGGCCACACCCGTGAGGATGCCGCGCCACGGGCGGTCGGGGACCGGCCGCTCAGAACTGGAAATAGATGAATGCATTGCCCGAGCCCTGGGAGGTGATGATGGCGAACAGCATGGCGGACCACAGCGCGGCGATGATCCACCCGGGCGTGCGCTCGACCACCGCCTCGAGCGTGGTGTCCCGCATGCGCCAGTGCGCGAGCGAGCATCGCGACCGTGATCGCGGCGACCGTGAGGATCCCGTTCCAGTAGAGCACGCGCGCACCCGTCTCGCCGAGCCCCGACCATCGACCGCAACAGGCGCCAGGCTGAGGTGAAGTCCCGCGCGCGGAAGAATACCCAGGTGATGTTGACCAGCACGTAGGTGAGGAGCGCCAGCGCGATGCGGGCGCCGGCGCCGGACGCCGGCGCCCGGCGAAGCGCTCGCGCAGCCAGCGCTCGACCGCGAGATAGATCCCGTGCAGTCCGCCCCAGACGACGAAGGTCCAGCTCGCGCCGTGCCAGAGGCCGCCGAGCAGCATCGTCAGCATCAGGTTGACGTAGGTGCGCGCCTGCGCCGCCGCGGTTGCCGCCGAGCGGGATGTAGAGGTAGTCGCGCAGCCAGGTCGACAGCGAGATGTGCCAGCGCCGCCAGAAATCGGAGAAGCCGATCGCGGCGTACGGGATAGCGGAAGTTGTCGGTGCATGCGCGAAGCCGAGGCAGAGCGCACGCGCCGATCGCGGTGGTCGAGTAGCCGGCGAAGTCGCAGAAGATCTGCCCGGAGAACGCGAGCGTCCCGAGCCAGGCGTCGAGCGAAGCGACCGGGCCCGTGCGCGCCGAACACGGCGTCGGCCGCGGCGCGCGAGGCAGCCGTCGGCGAGCACCACCTTCTGGAACAGGCCGAGCATCATGAGCCCGAGGCCCCAGACGCAGCTGGTCGCGCGTCGCCTGGCGCGGCTCGCTGCGAACTGGCGGCACGAGCTCGGTCGGGCCGCACGATCGGGCCGGCGACGAGCTGCGGGAAAGAAGGTGACGAACAGCGCGAAGTCGAGGAACGAGTCGGCCGGCCGCTCGCGGCGCGAGGTAGACGTCGAGCGTGTAGGACATCGTCTGGAACGTGTAGAACGAGATGCCGACCGGCAGCACGATGTCCCAGGCGGGCGGCGACCCAGGTGATGCCGAACGATCGCCATCAGCGCCTGCCAGTTCTCCAGCAGGAACTCGCCGTACTTGAAGTAGCCGAGGAAGCCGAGGTTGCCGGCGACCGAGAGCAGGAGCAGCCCGCGGCGCCGCGCGGGTCGCTCCTCGCGGTCGAGCCAGCGCGCGCGACGCACCAGTCGACGACGGTCGAGACCCAGAGCAGCAGGATGAACGGCGGGTTCCAGGCGGCGTAGAAGACGTAGCTCGCGATCAGCAGGTTGACCTTCTTGACCCGCCAGGGGAACGGCAGGGCGTGCAGGATGAGCACGACGGCGAAGAAGACGCGAAGGTGAGCGAGTTGAAGAGCACGCCGCCGTCCCGGGGGAGGGAACCGCCTGATCGCCGTCAAGTGCTGTCCAGGGAACGCGCAGATGGTACGGGAGGATTTCCTCAGGCGCAATGGCCCACCGCGGGCGACCACTCGGCCTGGGAAACGAGCAGACGGTCGAACCGATCGCACCATGGAAGCCGCCAGCGCGGCTCAGCCGGGCGACACTGGTCGTGCCGGGAACGCTCGGCCTGTTCGGCCTCGCCGATGTGGGGCGGGTGTATCTCTAGGACGAATCGTCTGACGTCTGGCACGCCGGCTTCGGCGCCGGTCTCTGGTTCGCCTGGCTGGGCGGGGGCAAGGTTGCCTCGCTGGCAGTGGCGCGGGGCTCGGATCGGACGACGCTCAATGTGCGGGTGGGGGCGGCGTTCTGAGATGTTATTCGCCACCACCGCCACCCCATCCCCCCGCACCCCAATCGCCTACTGCTGGGGCGACAATGGGAACGGGGCAGCTCGGCGCGCCGTTCGCGTCGGGGCCGGGGCCGGGGAAAGTTACCGGGCAGCAGTAGCTGGGCAGTGGTATAGGGCGGGCGGAGCAGCGGGCGGAGGGACCGGTGCCACCGGGCACCGCGTTCATTAGGCTCGTCGGACCCCGCCTGATACATTAGCTGTACTCTCTCCCCTTCTCGTTGACGACTACCGATCCCCTTCCTCGCGCTGAACGCCGCGCTGCGCGACCGCTACCGCATCGAGCGCGAGCTCGGCCGCGGCGGCATGGCCACCGTCTACCTCGCCCACGACCTCCGCCACGACCGCCCGGTCGCCCTCAAGGTCCTCGACCCCGAGCTCGCCGCCAGCGCTCGGCGCCGATCGCTTCCTGCGGGAGATCCGCCTGACCGCGCGGCTCCAGCACCCGCACATCCTGCCGCTGCTCGACTCGGGACTGGAGGCCGGCCCGGCAGCACCTGCGCCCTTCTACGTCATGCCATACGTCGAAGGCGAGTCGCTGCGGGACCGGCTGCGCGCGCGAGCGCCAGCTCCCGGTCGACGAGGCGCTCCGGATCGCGCGCGATGTGGCCGACGGCGCTGGCCTACGCCCACGCCCACGGCGTGATCCACCGCGACGTCAAGCCCGACAACATCCTGCTCTCCGCGCGGCCAGGCCGTGCTCGCCGACTTCGGGATCGCGCGCGCCCTGACGATCGCCGGCGGCGAGCGGCTCACCGCGACCGGCCTCGCCCTCGGCACGGTGCACTACATGAGCCCGGAGCAGGCGGCGGGCGCGACCGCGGTCGACGGCCGCAGCGACATCTACGCCCTCGGCTGCGTGCTCTACGAGATGCTCGCCGGCGACCCGCCGTTCACCGGACCCACGGCCCAGGCGATCGTCGCCCGCTCGATGGTGGACCCGGTGCGCCCGATCCGCACCGTCCGCCCGACGGTGCCCGAGGCGGTCGAGCACGATCATCGCCCGCGCGCTGGCCAAGACGCCGGCCGATCGGTACTCCGAACGCCGCCGAGCTCGAGACCGCGCTGGCACAAGCGCGAGCGCCGGCGGCCGTTCCTGCGGCACGTACCAGGCGAGCTTTTCCCTGGAGGCTTGCAGCCGCGGCCGCGGTACTCCTCCTGGGCGCTGCCGGACTGTTCCTCCGGTCGAGGGGCGACTCACCCGAGGTCGTCGGCTCGGCGTCCTCGATCGCGGTACTCCCCTTCACCCCCAGCGTCTCCGACACCGCCCTGCTCCGCCTCGGCCGGGATCTGGTCTTCACCCTGAGCGCGGCGCTGGATGGGCTGGGCGGAATCCGAGTGGTGGACGCCCACACCGTGCTCGCCCGGGTCGAGCCCGGCGGCGCCGCCACGCTCGGCGAAGGCGCCGCGCTCGTGCGCCGGTTCGGCGCGGGCAGCATGGTGCACGGCAGCCTGGTCCGCGACGGCCAGCGCGTGCGCCTCGACCTCGCGCTCGTCGGCACCGACAGCGCCGCCGCGCCGCTCGCCCGCGCGACGGTGAGCGCGCCGCCCGACTCGGTGGCCGCGTTGACCGATTCGGCCGCGCGCGCGCTCGTCGCCCAGATCTGGTCGCGCGGCACGCCACCGACGCCGAGCCTCGACGCGGCGCTCCGGACCAGCTCGGTGCCCGCGCTCCGGGAGTTCCTCCAGGGAGAACGGGAGCTGGCCTTCGGCGAGTGGGAGAAGCCGCGCGGACTCCTACGAGCGGGCGATCTCGGCCGATCGCGAGGTTCTGGCTGGCCTACTCCCGGCACTCTACGCGAGCTACTGGTCGATCAAGCCGGTCGCCGACAGCCTGGTGGACGCGCTCGATCGCCACCGCGCTCGAGCTGCCGGAGCGGGAGCGCCTGACCACCGACATGATCATGCGCTGTCCCGCGACAGCGTCGGCGGGTCTTCGAGGTAGGCCAGGCGACGGGCGAGCGCTACCCCGGCTCCTGGTTCGGCTGGCTGATCTACGGCGACGCGCTGCTGCATTGGGGCCCGCTGCTGGGGCGATCGCGCGACGAGGCGAGCCGCGCCTTCGAGCGGGCGCTCGACCTCAACCCCGACCTGATCCCCGCCTGGGAGCACCTGATGATCCTGGCGCTGCTGGAAGGCGACACGGCGCTGGCGACCCGCGCGCTGGACTCGCTGGAGCGGCTCGACGCCGGTCCCACCCTGACCGCCGACGGCTACGGCAACCGCATGCTCCAGTTCCGGTTCCTCCGGGCCATCCAGCGAGGGGACAGCACCGCGGTCGCGCGATGACCGACAGCATCGCCCGCGACGTGGCATCCCCCGCCGTGGCGGACGCCAGCTTCTACGATCCCCTCTCCTACGGCTTCTTCCCCCAGCAGATCGCCGTGAGCCGCGCGGTCATCGCGCAGCGCCCCTCCGCGCGGCATGGCGAGCAGGGGCTGATGCTCGCGCTGTCATGGGGCGGACGGGGAGCCTGGGACTCCGTGGTGGTGGGCATGGATCGGATGGCCGCGGAAGGCGGCGACTCGCTGGCGCCGCTCCGCGCCTACGGCGTCGCCGTGCTCGGCGCCTGGCTCGGAGCGCTCGATCCCGAGCAGGCCCTCCGGCGGCGGGAGGCCGCCACCGCGGCGGCCGCGCGAGCGGGCGCCACCGGCGCCGCCGAGCTCGGGTGGCTCGATGGGGTCCTGGCGGTCGGCCGCAACGACCGGGGCGGACTCGCGGCCGCCCGAGGCGCGGTCCAGCGGTCGGCGGACCCCGCCTCGCCCGCGCTCGAGCGCTCTCTCGGCGCGTTCGAGGCCGGCGCTCGCGGGCGACGTCCGCCGTGCCGCCCAGGCCATGGCGTCCCTGGAGTGGGAGCAGGCCGCCGTGCTCCGCACCCGACTTCGAGATCCATCCGCTGACGCTGGCCACGGACCGGCTCGCCGCGGCCCGCTGGCTCGCCTCCACGGGCGACGCCGAGAGAGCGCTGCGACTGCTCCGGTGGGTGGATGCCCCCTTCATGCTTCACTCCAGCGGGACCCTGTACAGCTCGATGCTGCGCCCACTGGTGGATCTGGAGCGCGCCCGCATCGAGCAGGCGCGAGGGCGCGCCGAGCCGGCAGCAGCGCACTATCGGCGGTTCTTGAAGCGCTATGATCGGCCGTCGGCGCGGCACCTGCCGCTGGTGGAGGAGGCGAGGGGTCACCCGTAAGGACGGCTGCTGCCGCCC
>CAWCLG010000002.1:0-89831 GCA_963796335.1 uncultured Gemmatimonadales bacterium | reverse complement strand
TGCCTGCCCTTCGTTCCGCGAATAGCGGAAGGGCAACGTAGGCCAACGCAAATGCTGGCACAATAGCGCCGAAACCCCGCGCCGCAGCACAGCTTCGTAGTTCCCACATCACAAAAATAACCACATTGAATGTGGTGTGTTTGGTGTGGATAACCTGCTTGGATGTGGAAGGTTACGGAGGCGGCGGTTGGGGCGGTTGCGGCGGTTGCGGCGGCTGCGTTACGGCGACCTTATCCCGTCCCACAACCGCCGCAACCGCCGTAACCGCCGCTCCGCCGTCAACGCTGCAGCGGATACTTCCCCGCCTTGTGGTCCCGGGCCTGCCCCACGTAGTGCCTCCAAGTCGCTTCGATGCGCCGCGCCAAGCGCTCGTCCACCGGGCGGACGACGCGAGCCGGGCACCCCCATCACCAGCGAGCCCGGGCGGCACCTGCATCCCCTCCGGCAGCACCGCACCGGCCGCAACGACGCTGCCGGTCCCGACGACGCACGCTCGTTGAGCAGCATGCTCCCCATGCCGATCAGGCACTCGTCCTCCACGATGCAGCCGTGGAGGATCACCCGGTGCCCGACGCCGACCCGGCTCCCCGATGATGCAGGGCACGTCCTCATCCACGTGGACGATGGTGCCGTCCTGGAGGCTGGTCTGGGAGCCGATGACGATCGGCGCCATGTCGCCGCGGAGCACGGCGCCGTACCAGATGCTCGACTCCTCGCCCAGCGTCACGTCGCCCATGACGGCGGCGGTCGGGGCGATGAAGGCGGTGGGGTGGATTTGGGCAGGGGCTACTCGCCGGCTGGGGAGGGAACAGCATCTGGGTCCAGGCCTCGACCGGCGCCCCGTCCTTCAGCGCGGGATGCCAGGACGACGGTCCAGACGAAGTCGCGCGCGGCGTTCTCGAAGGTGGTGTCGTCCGACGGCTCAGGCGCCGGAGATCCACGGTGCGCCCCTCGGCCGACACCTTGACCCAGAGCAGCGAGGGCCGCGGCGCGCCGGTGTAGCCCTCCGGCAGCGGCACGAACGGCGGGTTCACCGGCTTGGGCCGCTCGTCGAAGCAGTAGCCGTCCACGTTGTAGCCGGGGCCCGGCGCGCAGCGGTCGACGACGCGGGAGCGGACCGGCGGAGCTTGGGGCTCGGCCGGCGGCGCGGTCGCGGCGGGCGGCGCGGACGCGCCGAGCGGGCTGGAGCTCGGGCGTCAGCTCGAGGGTGTCGCCGCCGCGGATCCGGATGGTGTCGGTGAAGAAATTGAATCGCGGAGCGGAGATCGCGAGCACGTGGGGCCCGGCCGACAGCACGGTGACCGCATCGAGCACCGGGCGCTCGTCGATCATCACGGTGGAGCCGCGCGGGAGGCCGATGAGGCGGACGCCGCCGCTGTCGGCGGAAGCGGCGGTTGCGGCGGATCCGGCGGTTGCGGCGGACGGTGACGGGTTGCGGCGAGGTGCCGGCGCCTTGGCGGAGTCGGTCGGTCGCGGAGCGGGGCCGAGGTGGATCTGCGCCGAGTCAGGGGGCGGCGGCGTGGAGACCGGGACGCTGTCGCCGCGCGCGCTGTCGGCCACCGCCGTGCTGTCGGCGCCCGCCGTGGCGAACGGGGCGAAGCCGCGCTTGCTGTAGTAGTAGAAAGCGCCGCCCCCGCCGCCCGCGATGGCGAGCAGGAGCCAGAGCCATCCCAGCCCGCCGGTGGAGGCGCCGATCCGGCGCATCGCGACGGAGCGGTCGGCCACCCGGCGCGGGAGGTCGCGCCGCTCGCGCGGCGTGGCGCGGCGGTTCACCAGCGGCGAGTCGAGCGGCGTGGTCGGCTGGCTCACGATCAGCGCCGGCCCGCCCATCGCCGGGCTCGGCACCGTGGGGCCCATCCCCGCCCCGACGCCCGCCGCCGCGACCGAGGCGCGCACGCTGCCGGCCGCCGCGGTCGGCTGGCCCTGGAGCGACGCAAGCAGCTCCTCGCAGCTCTGGTAGCGGTCGGTCGGATCCTTCATCAGCATCCGCTTGATCACCTCGAACAGGCGCCGCTCGTCCGCGGTGATGAGCTGGGGGACCGGCACCGGCTCGGTGATGTGCTTGTAGCCGATGGAGAAGCTGTCCTCGCCGTCGTACGGCACCGTGCCGGCGAGGGCCTGGTACGCCACCACGCCGAGGCTGTAGATGTCGCTCCGGCCGTCAATGGACTGGGCGCGGGCCTGCTCGGGGCTCATGTAGTGGGGCGTCCCGATGGACATCCCGGTGCCGGTGAGCTTGCTGCCCGGAGGCCGCCTTGGCGATCCCGAAGTCGGTCAGCACGCACTGGCCGAACTCGTCGAACATGATGTTGTCGGGCTTGATGTCGCGGTGGACGATGCCGCGCTGCGCGGCGTAGCCCAGGGCGCTGCCGGCCTCGAGCAGGAGGCGCCGGATCTCGGGCGGGTTGAGCTTGCGGCGCTCGCCCAGGACGGTGGCCAGCGAGCCGCCCCGGAGGAACTTCATCACGAAGTAGATGACCCGGCCGGACCGGCCGACCCGGAAGATCGGGATGATGTTGGGGTGCTCCAGCTGGGCCGCGGTGCGGGCCTCGCGCTGGAACCGCTCGACGAACTCGGAGTCGAACGCCAGCGAGAAGGGCAGGACCTTAATCGCCACCTCGCGCTCGAGGTGGCGGTCACGTGCCCGGTAGACCATCGCCATCCCGCCCCGCCCCAGCTCCTCCATGATCTCGTACTCCGAGGTCAGCGCCTCGCGCACCAGATCGGTCTCCTCCAGGGCCCCGGTCGCGATCGCGTGGACCGGGGTGGTGGCCATGAGGTCGAGACCGCAGGAGGGACAGAACTTGGATTTGCCGGTGATCTCGCTTCCGCAACGGGAGCAGAACATGGGCGGAAGGTACCGAAGACACCGGGGGCTACGCAAATCGTGGCGTTGTGCGAGTTACGAGGCGAAAGCCCCCGTGGGGGCGGGCAGGCGGGCCGGCGGGCGGGCGGGCAGAAAAACCGTGGAAATCCAAGCTTTCCTATGAGAACCGCCCGCCTGCCCGCCGGCCCATCTGCCCGCCTGTCCTGTGGCATAATCTCTGCACTCCCCCGCGCCCTAAACCCCCTTGCACAGCCGGAGATTACCCGTGGTCCCGTACCACACGATCGCCTTCAGCCAGCAGAAGCTCCGCGCCGCCCTCCGCCGGGCCGCGGGCCAGGAGCCGGGCTTCAACTACGGCTTCGTCGTCCACTCGCGGCGACACAACGAGCGCCCCACGCTCGGCGTCATCACCCTCCAGGGTGAGAGCCTCGCGCTCAACGACCGGCTCCTGAAGGGCCTCGACGGCCTCCCCATCTGGCTGTTCGGCCACGCCCGGATCACCTTCGGCGCCGGCGAAACCGTCGAGGGGTCGGAGGGGAGCAAGGCGGAGACGGCGGACCACCCCGCTGATCTCGCTGGTGATGCACATCTCGACGTTCGATACCAACGCCGGGGTGACGCAGCACCTGGTTCAAGTCGAGGCACTGGTGAAGGCGGAGACCCTTGTGCAGCCGCTGCTGGTGCTCGCGCACGAGCGGCCGGCGACGTGGCCGATGTAGCCAGACGGGCAGACGGGCAGGTTGAAAGCCAAAGACCCTTCGGAGAACCGAAGGGTCTTCTTTCTGCCCGCCTGTCGCTTCGCCCTAAGTCCCGGGAAGTCGCGGGGCGGCGATTCCTCCGTCGGTAGTACCTCCGGAGCTTCCAGATGGCCGTGTGAGCGGGGCCGGGGCAGGCGCGCTGGGCGATTTTAGCGCTTGCCACTGGACCCGGACGCCCCGCCCGGCGAGCGCTGCAAGCGCGCAATCGCCCGGCGCGCCTGCCCCGGCCCCGCTCACCTCACGAGATACCCACCAGCCCGCCTACTCGTCCACAACCTGGAACGGCTGCACGCGGCGGTCGCTTCTCCCCTGCTCGTCCTCCACCTGCACTTCAAGCGAGTAATACCCGGGCTTCAGCTTGTCCAAGTTGAGCGAGCGGCTGGTGCTGGTGACCGGGAACGACGCCCTCTCCTCGAACTTCAGGCTGATCTGCGCCCCGCCGCCGCCGAAGACCTTCTTGAACAGGCCGCCGCCGCCGCCCTGTTTGCGGACCGCGACGCGGACGGAGTACTCGGTGCCGGCTGATCAGGCCTTCCACTTCGTAGTACAGCGCCATGTCTTCCTTCCGCTTGAACGTCCTGAGCGGATTGAAGACGCACGGTGTCTTCCGGCGTGCGGCGCCAGAAGAGGTTGGTGTTGCGGCTGCCGAGGACCAGGTCGCTGAGGGCGAGTGACGCTGGCGGTGGGGCGGCCGACCCGGACGGTGTCGCGGGGGAGGAGGATGCCGCTCGCCTCGCCCTGCTGGATGGCCAGGCGGTAGTCGAACTTGCCCGGCGGCAGCGGGACCTCGACGCCGGCCGACCAAGTGCTCTCCATCGGGCACCGGCTCCGGCGACACGAAGTGGCGGGTGGTGTCGAGCGAAGAGGCGACGCGGCCCGTGTCGGTCGGTCGCCACGAACCGCACCCGCACCGAGTAGAGGTAGCCGCGGGTCACCATCACCGGCTCCAGGGTGGAGCCCGCGATGGCGTAGGCGATCTGCACCTGGGTGCCTGAAGAGTCGCGGCCCACCGCGAGCACCTCGGACTTCACCTTCAGCTCGTTGGGGAAGTGGAGCTCGTAGCTGTCGTCTTGGTGCCGAGGGCGATGCTCTCCTGGCCAACCTGCCGCTCGTCGGTCTGGTAGCGGCCGGTGCTGATCCGGCCCGCCGCCTGGAGCCGGCCGTAGATCGGGGAGAGCTGCTCCCGGGACAGCAGGAGCTCCTGCGCCGTCGGATCGCCTTCGGCTCCGGAGAGCCCGCCGCGCAGCGCCAGCGCGTTGCTGAAGCCGAGCACGTCGAACAGGCTCTCGACCAGCTTGTAGTCCTGGACGTCTTCCCGCGCCATGAAGTGGAAGATCAGGTCGCCGTCGGGGCGGCTGTAGCGCCACGACTCGTTGGGATCGAGCCCGGGCGCGGCGTAGCTGGCCCGGGTGGTCGGCTCGCCGTGGCGGATGTAGATGATGCCGCGGTCGTCGAAGTCGCGGCTGCCGGAGCGATAGCGCTCGACGATGTCGTAGTGGCGGTTGAGGTGAGGCGAGCTGGAAGTTCTTGCGGGAGTAGAAGAGGCGGCGGTAGTGCTCGCGGAGCCGCTCGCCGTCGGCCCGGAGCTCGGTGCGGTCGCGCTCGCTCCAGAAGCGCCGGAGGTAGTCGGCGCGCCGCTGGCCGCGGGTGCGCGTCGAACTCCCGCATGATGCTGTCGCTCGCGATGCCCAGCGAGGTCGGCGCGGTAGCCGGCGACGGTGACCGAGTCGTCGCTCGCCGCGCCTTCGAAGTACGGCGCCACGCCGTCGAACCGGCCCAGCAGGAACAGCGTGCGCGCCACCTCCAGCTGTGCCGAGGCTGGGATTGGCGTCGGCCGTCGCCAGATAGCCCTTGAAGGCGGCGAGGGCGGAGTCGCCGTCGCCCACCTCGCGCTCGACCCGGCCGCGCGCCAGCATCACCTTCGGGTGGGTGGCGGCGGGCGTGGAGGCGGCGCGGCGCAGAGCGTCGAGCGCCACGCCGAGCTTGATGTTGACCCGCTGCCGGAGCGCGGTGTTGGCGAGATCCACCAGGCCCGCGTCGAAGCTGGGATCCACCTCGGCCGACTTGGCGAAGGCCATCGCCGAGCGGGTGAGGGCGTCCTTCCCCAGCATGGTCTTGATGCCGGTGACGAAGGAGATCTGCGAGTCGCCGACGCCGTACTCGGCGAACCCCATCCCGTAGTAGCCGTAGGGCCAGTTGGGCTGGAGATCGATGGCCCACTGGAACTCGGAGGCCGCATCCTCATAGTGCGACTGTCCGCCGAGCTCGCCCAGCCGGAGCGAGAGGAAGCCGAGGCGGAGGTGGACCATCGGGTTGCTGCGGTCGGCCTTGGCCTGGACGATCAGCCGCTGCTCCAGCGCCAGCAGGCCCACCGAGTCCGAGGTCGCGGCCGACCGAGTCGCGGAACCGCTCCAGCTCGGAACGCTGAGCCGGGTCCTGGCCGCGGAGCGGCGCGGGGGCCGCCACGACGAGTCCGGCGGCCAGCGCGAGGAGCGCGGCGCGGTGTCGATTCGCTGTGAGACGAGCATACGGGGCGAGCATCTGCGGCATCCTCATTCCGACTCAACCTGAAGCGCAGCGGCGGGTTCCGGATTTCGATACAGGAGACGCCCGTGTGCTGCTACAGCCCACATGGTAGAGGCGGGCGGATGGGCAGACGGGCAGGCGGGCAGTTCTTTATGAAGGCTAGGGATCGAGGGCGCGCTCGCGCAAGAAGCTGCGGAGGCCGTCGACCACCGCCTCGGCGTAGAGCTGTGCCCCGCTGGGCGAGCGCAGGGCGGCCTCCTGCTCGGGGACGATGACGAACAGGCCCTCGGTCAGGACCGAGGGCATCCAGGTGGTGCGGACCATCGCCAGGTCGCCTCGGCCGATGCCGAGGTCGCGGACGCCGAGCCGGCGGACCAGCGCTCCTGGATGGCGCGGGCGAGCGGGATGCTGCGGGGCTGATTGTAGTAGACGCTGGACCCGTTGTTGGTGAGCGGGTTCACCCCGTCGGGGAGCGCGTTGTTGTGGATGGAGACCAGGACTTCGGCGCCCGCGCGCTCGGCGAAATCCACCCGGGGCCACAGCTCCAGCGGGACGTCCTCGGTGCGGGTCATGAAGACCTGGGCGCCCTGCTCTGCTCCAGCAGGCGCTTCACCTCGAGGCCGATCGCGAGATTGGCCTCCGCCTCGCGGAGGCCGGTGGGGCCGGTGGACCCGGCCGGGCGGGTGGCCCGGATCCACGGCGATGAGCCGGCCCTTCAGCGAGCCGCCGCGGATCGAGCGCGGGCGGGCGGCGGACGTCGAGGATCAGGTCGCCCCGCTCCCAGCGGGCGTAGTAGCCCCAGACTCTGCGGCTCAGCTCGAGGGTCAGCGTGACCTCGTTGCGCCGGTCCTGGGCCCAGGCGACGCGGCGGACCAGGGAGTCGGCCGCGCCGTACTGGATCCAGTTGACGTCGCCCAGCGCGTCGTAGAGACGGAGGGTGAGGCCGCGATCAGTCTCGGTGACCTGGAACGGCACGCGATGGGTGACCGGGATGCGAAGGCGTACCCGGTCCTTCATCGGCGTGAGGCGGACGGAGCCCACGACCGCGGGAACCGCGTTCGCGACGCCGGCACGGTCGCGCCTCCACGGCGGGCACCCATGCCTCCGCTCCCGGCGAGAGGCGCAGGCGCAGATCGTCGTTCAGCCGCCCGCTCACCGCGCGCGGGTGCCCGTCGGGGAAGAACCAGTGGTACGTCCCGCCCGGCACGGCGCGGCCCACGGTGATGCGGTCGGTTTCACCGAGACGGCCGCGAGTGGTGTCGTCGTCGAGCTCCGCGACGACGGGCAGGGTGTCGAGCAGCCGCGAGCCGGAGCGGCCAGCGGGCTGCGCACGGTGTCGGAGCCGCGCATCGCTTCCACCACCGCCCAGAGCGATGAATCGCGCTCCTGGACTTTGCGGTTGTCCCTCAACATGAGCTGGATCACTTCATCTCGAGGGGGTAGAACGGCATCCGCACGGGGGCCGACCGGCCGTCCGCGCAGCACGGCCGACGTACCGGTCCCGCCGGACCGGCGAGACCAGGTTCGCCGTGTCCAGGTCGAACGCGCGGATGCCCTCGGGGATCTCCTCCAGGCGTGTCTCCGGGCGCAGCGGGATGCTGGAGCCGTCGGTGAGAACGAGCCGGAGTCTCGGCCCCCTCGCTCGCGCGGACGGAGAAGGTCAGGTACTCGTCCGCGGGCCACCACGCATCGCCCTTGCGGCGCGAGCGACGTGGTGTCGAGCCACAGACCCGGCTCCGCGCGCCGGCTCCCAGTCGCCCCGGCGCACAGAGTAGTCGAGCGTGGCGGAGTCGGTGGCGGTGTGGGCGACGATGCGGAACTGCATGAGGCTGTCGTGGGGCAGCGGGATCCAGGCGAGCCAGGCGCCGTTGGGCCAGACCCGCACCGGATGGCCGTTGATCGTCAGCTTGCGCGTCGCCGGTGCCGGCGGAGCCGAAGAGGAAGCTGGAGTCGCGCGCCCGCACCACGGCGTCCGGGGTGGGATAGACTACCCGAATCGCCAGCGGTCCCTTCACCGTAGGCACAGGCGGCAGCGCGGACGACCTGGCGGCGGTGTCCGCGGCGGGCATGGCGGCGCCTGGGATCGGCGGCTGCGGGCGTCGGCGGGGGGTGGTACGGCGGAGCGGCCACACGCCGCGAGCCCCAGCAGCAGGGCGAGCGCGCCGGGGCGCCGGGCGGAAATCATGGCTTGCAAGGTACATAGTGGCTATGACTTACGCCATGCGGACGTTGACGCTCTCGTGACCGGTCTCTAGATTCGTCACACTCCGCAACCAGATGAACTTTGGAGGGCCTTCGCCGAGTGACTCTCGCCGTCCGCGTGTCCGTCTTCGGCAAGACCGATCTGGGGCTCACCCGGGATCACAACGAGGACACCTTCCTCGTCGCCGATCTCAGCACCGGCAACGCCAGTCTCGCAGCCCGACGTCCGCGAGCCACGAGGTGGGTCCCCGCGGCTCGCTGTTCATGGTGGCCGACGGCATGGGCGGCGCCGCCGCCGGCGAGCTGGCCAGCGCAATGGCCGCCGACATCATCCACCACCATCTCGCCACCACCTGGGCCCAGGACGCCGACGTCTCCGCCGCGCGCTTCGCCTACCGGATGAAGGAGGCGGTCGAGCTGGCCAACGCACAGATCTACGCCTACGCGCGGGAGCATCCCGACGTCCGGGGGATGGGCACCACCGTCACCGCCGCCGGCGTCTTCGGCGACGAGCTCTACCTCGCCCAGATCGGCGACAGCCGGGGCTACCTGATCCGGAACGGCGAGACCTTCCAGCTCACCCGCGACCAGTCGCTCACCCAGCGGCTGGTGGACGCGGGCGAGCTGACCGAGGAGGAGGCGGAGCAGAGCGAGCGCCGCAACATCATCCTCCAGGCGCTGGGTCCCGACCCCCGGGTGAAGGTGGACCTGAGCCGGCAGACGCTCCGGCGAGGCGACACCCTCATCCTCTGCTCCGACGGGCTCTCCGGCGTAGTGAAGCGGGAGGAGCTCGCCGCAGCTCGCGGAGGAGAACGAGGACCTGCCCTCGCTCTGCAGCGCGCTGATCGACCTGGCGAACGAGCGGGGCGGACCGGACAACGTCACGGTGGTGGCGGCGAGGTTCGACGGCGAGGGGCTGCCGGAGCCCGACTCCGCGGACGGCGCGGGCTACCAGGTCTACAACGTCGGCGACCAGGACACCACCGAGCCCGTCACCGGCCCGTCGCGCGCCCGTCCGGAACTCCCGAATCCGTCGCAACCGCCGCACCGCCGCGACCGCCGAGCCCGCCGCGCCCGCGAACCCGCCGAGTCCGCACCGGCAGCCTCCTGCTCGCCGCCGCGCTGATCGCGCTGATCGCGCTGCTCCTCTCCGCCCTCCTCTGACCGCGGTGACCGCCGCCGACGCTCGGCAGCCGGCTCGCCTGGATCGGCGGCCTCTCCTTCGCCTCGGGCCTTCCCTACTTCTTCTTCACCGAAACCATCCCGCTCTGGCTGACCCAGGAGGGGATGAGCCTGGCCGGCATCGGCCTCGCCACCGGCGCCTCGATGCCGTGGGTGCTCAAGTTCCTCTGGGCGCCGCTGGTGGACCGCTATCGGCAGACGGCGGACCTGGATCCGGGCCTGCCTGGTGCTGCTCGCGGCCGTCACCGCGATCTTCGCCGTCGCCGATCCCACCCACCACGGCGCCGCGCTGGCGCGCTGCTCCTCCTCTACGTGACGCTCTCCGCCACCCAGGACATCGCGGTCGACGCCTACACCATCGAGACGACGTCGGGCCGCGAGCTGGGCGTCGCCAACTCGGTCCGGATCGGCGCCTACCGCGCGGCGAGCTTCGTCTCCAGCGCGCTGCTGGTCTACGTCGCGGCGCGGCGCGGGTGGGACGCGGCGTTCCTGGTGGCGCGCGGGGATCACCGGCGCGCTCGCGGCCGCGTCGTTCGTGCTGCCGGAGACCAGCCGCGGGAGCCAGCACGCCGAGTCGCTGGCCGAGCCGATCGTCGGCGCTGCTGCGGCGGCCGGGCGTCTGGGCGGTGATCCTCTTCGCCCTGACTCTTCAAGCTCGACATCTCGGCGATGGACCCGATGACGAAGCCGTTCTGGATCGCGCGCGGGCTCTCGCTCGAGCGAGATCGCGGTGCTCACCACCGGCCGGCTGATCGCGACGCTCGCGGGCGCGGCGCTCGGCGGCGTGCTCGCCACCCGGATCGGACTGTTCCGGGCGCTGTGGACGATGGGCCTGGTGCAGCTGCTCTCGAGCCTGGGCTACGCGCTGGCGGCGGCGCTGCCGGCGGACCGGGTGATGATCTCCGCGGCGGCGCTGTTCGAGAACTTCGCCGCGGGGCTGGGGACGGCGGCGTTCCTCGCGTTCCTGATGTCGGTCTGCGAGCGGCGCTACGCGGCGAGCCAGTTCGCGCTGCTGACCGCGGTGTATGCGCTGAGCCGCTGGGCGGTGGGGTTGTTGTCGGGGATGCTGGCGGAGCAGTTCGGGTATGCCAGCTACTTCCTGCTTCACCTTCGCGCTCGGCGTGCCGGCGTATGCGCTGTTGCCCTGGATCCGGGATGCGATACGGGAGGAGGAGGGGGAGACAGTCTAGGATGGGCGGGCCGTGTAACTGCGAACCACGGAGCCACGGAGGACACGGAGAACAGCACGGAGAACAACAAATTTTTTTGTTTTTCCTTCGTGTACCCTTCGTGCCCTCCGTGGCTCCGTGGTTCGCAGTTTGACATAGCCCCCTTCGCTACGCTCAGGGTGACATCGGCTTCACACGGTGCCGCAGCCAGCGCGCAACCGCCTCCTGCATCAGCCGCTGCCGGTGCCAGGCCAGCAGCACCGGCGCGTCGCTAGGGAGCTGCTCGACCAGCCTGCGGATGGCCGAAGAGCACGATCAGGTCGGCGTCCGACCCGTAGCTCGCGAGCGCCTCGCGCGACGCGTCGCCGAAGCCCGCCCTTCCCTTCCACGCGCGCGGCTCGGCGAAGACCAGCACGACCCGCGACCCGCCGGTGTAGCGGCCGGCCAGCTCGCTCGCCCAGCGCCTTCGCCACGTAGTCGCTCGGGCTCGGCGGGTACGGTCCGCCGAGGTCGTCGTCCACTACCACCAGATCGATCGGGCCGCTGAGCCGCGGGCGCGTCGCCGCGCACCATGCCCTGCTGGAGCAGCGCGTCGGCCAGGCCGCCGGCCGATTCGTAGGGCCCGCGGCGCACCGGCGGAGTCGAGCGCGGTGCGCCGCCCGACCGCGCGCGCGTAGCGGCGCGAGCGCCTCGTCCGACCCGCTCGCCGGGACAGCGCGCCGCTCTCCACCGCGCCGACCAGCGCGTCGCGCACCCGCGCGCGGGTCCTTGGGATAGAGCAGCAGTCCACGCCCGGACTGCACCGCCTCGACCGCCGCGTCCGACTCGCGGCGCCCCACCAGCGCGCCGTCCATGATGAGCGCGTCGGTCACCACCAGTCCGTCGAAGCCGAGCGTGTCGCGGAGGCCGCCCATGATGGCGCGGCGAGAGCGTCGCGGGCAGGCCCGACGGATCGAGCGCGGGATACGCGACGTGCGCCGTCATCATCGCGGCGACGCCGCTCTCCGCCGCGACCACGAACGGCACCAGGTCGGTCGTGCGGCAGACTCTCGCTGGATGCGTCCACCGAGGGCAGCGTGATGTGGGAGTCCACGAGCGGTGCGGCCGTGCCCGGGATAGTGCTTGGCGCAGGCGAGCGCGCCGGCGCCCTGGCAGCCCTCGATCCAGTTGCGCACCAGGGTGGCCACCCGGTCGGGATCGCTGGCCGAAGGCGCGGGTCTGCACGATCGGGTTCTCCGGCAGCACGTCGAGGTCGGCGACGGGCGCGAAGACCCAGTTGATCCCGACCGCGCGGGCCTCCTGCGCGGTCACCGCGCCGGCCCAGCGCGCCACGCTCGGGATCGCCCATCGCGGCGAGCGCGAGCGGCGGCGGAAACTCGGTGAGGCCCTCGACCTGCTGCCCCGCGCCGCGCTCGAGGTCCGACGCGAGCAGCAGCGGCGCGCTCGGCGCGGCGCAGGAGATCGGCGGTGAGGCGGCGGACGCTCTCCGCGTTGCCGCCGAAGATGATGAACCCGCCGACGCCCAGATCGAGCGCGTCGGCGATGGCGCCGGCCTCGTGGGCGAAACGAGCCGTCCGGCGCCCGCGCGGAGCGCCGGCAGGATCAGCCGTCCGAGCTCGAGCGTGTCCGGCATCAGCGAAATCCCGTCAGACGCCGCGGCGCGAGCGGCGACGGGTCGGGAGGTATAGGAGACGACCACCAGCGCGATGAACACCGAGCGGCACGAACCAGGGTCCGCCGGTGACGTAGCGCGGAGATCGTCGCCATGATCCAAGGCGATGGTGACGCCGGCGTAGGCCCATTCCTTCATCAGCGGCAGGCCGGGCAGCGAGCAGGACGATCGCGGCCATCGGCTTGACGATGCCGAGGACGATGCGGAGGTGCTGCGGGTAGCCGGCCTTGGCGAACCCCGCCACCACCTCCTCGCTGCCGGTGAGATAGCTCAGGGAGCCCAGCAGGCCAAGGCGATGAGCGACGGTGCTGACCCAGTAGACGACTTTACGAGACATGTGAGCACCTACGTCAGGCGGGCGTGACCGCGCCGAGCACGCGCGACCCCGCGGCGCCGGTGGCGGCGGGGACGTTGCCGGGCTGGCCGTGCAGCGTGAGATAGCCGAGCAGGGCGAAGGCGACGGCTTCCTTGGCGTCGCCGGGGAAGAACAGCTCGTCGAACAGCTTCGGAGCGGATGGCGGCCCGGCAGCGCGTCGAGGTGGCGGCGCAGCGCGGCCACCAGGCCCGGGTGATGGCAGCCGCCGCCCGACGCCACGACCTCGGCGTCGCCGGGGACCCAGCGGCCGACGGCGTCGGCCACGCTCCGCGCGGTGAGCTCGACCGCGGTGGCGACGCCGTCGGCGCCGGGCACGCGGCGGTGCAGCTCGCGGGCGTACTGCTCGCCGAAGCGCTCGCGGCCGGTGCTCTTGGGCGGCGGCGCGGCGAAGAACGGATCGGCCAGCAGCTCGGCCAGCACCGCCTCGTTCGGCGGTGCCCTTGCGCGGCGATCTTGCCGTCGCGGTCGTAGGAGCGGCGCGCCGTCCACCATCCGGGCCACGCCGTCGATGATCGCGACGCCGGGGCCGGTGTCGAAGGCGAAGCACGCCCTCCTCCTGCGCCCGCCGGGGGACGTAGGTGAGGTTCGCCATCCCGCCGAGGTTGAGCAGCACGCGGGGATGGTCGGGCGCGGCGAAGAGCAGCACGTCGGCCATCGGGACCAGCGGCGCGCCCTGCCCTCCCGCCGCGACGTCGCGGGGCCGGAAGCCGCTCACCACCCTCACGCCGAACCGCTCGGCGAGGATCGCCGGCTCGCCCAGCTGCCAGGTGACGGCGGGCGGCTCGTGCCAGACGGTCTGGCCCGGGAAAGGCGATGAAGCCGAGGTCGGAGGCCGGCGTGTGCGGTCTGGGCGAGGAGGATCTGCACCGCGTCGGCCGCCCACTCGGCGATGCGCACGTGGAGCCGGGCGAAGAGCCGCCGGGCTCGCCTGCGCGCGCCGGGCTCGAGCGCGGCGCGCAGCTCGGCGCGCTCCGTCGTCGTCGTAGGGACGGGTGACGAAATCGAGCAGCGTGGCGTGGGTCGGGCTCGTCGATCCGCACCAGCGCGGCATCCACGCCGTCGAGCGAGGTGCCCGACATCAGGCCGATGCCGAGCATGGGGCGCTCGGTCATGCGCTCGCGCACCGGCGGCGGATCGCCGACGATCTCCCGCAGGCGGCCCTGGTGCTGCCTCCAGCAGCCGCTCCGCCTCGTCGCGGGACACCTTGCGGCGGGCCATGACGATCGCGGTCTTCACCTTGCCGTCCGCCGCCTGGATCACGTCCCGCGCCTCGTCGCGGCCGAGACCGGTGGTCTCCATCACGATGCGCTGGCTCCGGTCGATCAGCTTGTCGTTCCAGGCCCGGAGATCCACCATCAGGTTGCCGTAGGTCTTGCCGAGCCGGATCATGGCGCCGGTGGTGAGGGTGTTGAGCACCAGCTTGGTGGCGGTCCCCGCCTTCATCCGGGTGGAGCCGGTGACGACCTCGGGCCCGACCGCGACGACGATGCATGACGTCGCAGGTGTCCCGCAGCAGCTTGGGCGGCTCGGAGCAGGAGACGATCGCGGTGCGGGCGCCGAGGGTCTGGGCCCGGGAGAGCGCGGCGCGCACGAACGGCGTGGTGCCGCTCGCGGCGATGCCGACCACGACGTCGTCGGGGCCCGACCCGGCGCGCGTCCATCTCGCCGATCGCCGCGTTCACGTCGTCCTCCGCGCCTTCGACCGACTTCACCAGCGCCGGATATCCGCCCGCGATCACGCCGACCACCATCTCCGGCGGCGTGCCGAAGGTCGGCGGACACTCGGCCGCGTCGAGCACGCCGAGCCGGCCGCTGGTGCCGGCGCCGACGTAGACCAGCCGGCCGCCGGCGCGGAACGCGGCCTCGATCAGGTCCGACGAGGCGGGCGATCTCCTCGCGCGCCCGGGCGACGGCGCCGGGCACGGTGGCGTCCTCGTCGCCGATGAGATCGACGATCTCGAGCGAGGAGGCGGTATCGATGGTGGAGCTGCGGGGATTGCGCCGCTCGGTCAGGCGCGTGTCGAGGTAGTCGTCAGCCACGCGGTGAAGTGGATGAAGATGGTTTCCAAGCGTCAGCCCGGCGCATAAATTAGACCGCGTCGAACATCCGGGGCAACTCCCGGCCGTCCGCTCCTTCTCCGTCGTCGAGGTCTCCGTGCGTCTCCGCCCAACCGCTCGCGCTGCCGCTCGCTCGCCCTGGCCGGCTGCGCCGGCCGCGGCGACCGATGCGCCGGAGCCCGCTGCCGGGATCGCCCGGGCCTGGCGTTCACCGGCAAGGCGATGCGTGACCGAGGCGCCGGCCGGCGATGGTCGTGTCGCGGCCATCCGCTGGCGAGCGCAGATCGGGCGGGACATCCTGCGGGCGGGCGGCAACGCGGTGGACGCCGCCGTGGCGGTGGGGTTCGCGCTGGCGGTGGTGCATCCGGAGGCGGGCAACATCGGCGGCGGCGGGTTCATGGTGATCCGCAACGCCGACGGCGACAGTCCACTCGCTCGACTACCGGGAGACCGCGCCGGGCGGCGCGACGCCGCGACATGTACCTCGACGCCAACGGCGAGCCGACCGAGCTGAGCGTCACCGGGCATCTCTCCGCGGGCGTGCCCGGGCGCGGTGGCCGGGCTGACCGCGGCGCACCAGCAGCTCGGCCGGCTGCCGTTCGACTCGGTGATCGGCGCCCGCCATCCGGCTGGCGCGCGACGGCTTCGTGGTCGACGAGTACCGCAGCGAGTCGATCCGGGAGCGACAGCACGCGGCTCAGCTCGTTCCCCGCCTCGCTCGCGAGCTTCCTGCCCGGCGGCCGGCCGCCGGTGCCCGGCACCACGCTGGTGCAGCCGGACCTCGGCGCCACGCTGGAGGCGATCCGGCAGCGACGGCGCGGCCGGCTTCTACCAGGGCACGGTGGCCGACCTGATCGTGGCCGAGATGGAGCGGGGCGGCGGGCTCATCACCCATCGCGGACCTCGCCGCCTACCGGGCCATCTGGCGCGAGCCGGTCACGATCCAGCTACCGCGGCCACACGATCTACTCCATGCCGCCGGCCTCGTCGGGCGGCGTCACGATGGGCGAGATCCTCAACATCATGGAGGGCTACGATCCGCTGCCGCCGTTCGGCACGCCCGCGCTGCTGCACCGCGAGGCGGAGGCGATGCGGCGCGCGTTCACCGACCGCAACACGCCACCTGGGCGACCCGGCGTTCGTGCGAGAACCCGATGGATCGGCTGCTCTCCAAGGACTACGCCGCCACGCTCCGCAGCGAGATCGGCGAGCGCGCGACGCCCGACGCCGGCGCTTCGATCCGGCCGCGGCCGGCGGCTCCTCCACCACGCACTATTCGGTGGTGGACGCGGAGGGCAACGCGGTGAGCTGCACGACGACGCTCAACAACAGCTACGGCAGCGCGGTGACGGTGACCGGCGCCGGCTTCCTGCTCAACGACGAGATGGACGACTTCGCGACCGCGCCGGGCAAGCCGAACATGTACGGCCTGGTGCAGGGCGAGGCCAACGCGATCGCGCCGGGCAAGCGGATGCTCTCGGCGATGACGCCGAGCATCGTGCTGGACCCGAACGGGCAGCTCTATCATGGTGTCGGGCACGCCCGGGCGGGCCGCGGATCATCACGATGGTCTACCACGTGATCTCCAACGTGATCGACCACCGGATGTCGCTGGCCGACGCGGTGACCGCGCCGCGGATGCACCACCAGGCGCTGCCCGACAGCATCCGGGTGGAGGAGCGACGGCTTCACCGCCGACGACGCTCGACAGCCTGCGCGCGCGGGGGCACGGGATCTCCGACCGGAGGGTATCTGGGGCGATGTGGAGGCGATCATCCGGACGCGAGTCGGGATGGCAGGGCGTGAGCGACCCGAGACGCGGTGGAGGAGGGGCGGGCTACTGAAACAGAAGAGCGGGAAGAGTGAAAAGTGAAGGTGAAAGGGGACAGAAAGAGGGAGGACCCTCGCGACGACCGAGGTCTCCTCCCGTTCACTGTTCACGCTTTCACTTTTCCCGCTCTTCGTACTAGCTGGCCGCCAGCTTCTGGTCCAGCGTCAGCGTCACCGCCGTCCCCGGCGGCAGCACGACGTCGCGGTCCTTGGTCTCGACCGCGCGCTGGGTGCCGACCGCGCCGCCGATGATGCCGCCGATGATGGCGCCCTTGCTGCTGCCGCCGAGGACCCGGCCCACGATGGCGCCCGCGGCGGTGCCGCCGGCGACCTTGGCGACGTCGTTCGCGTCGGTGCCCCTGCCCTGCGAGCTTGGTCCGCACGCCGGAGATCGTCGCGACCATCGGCCGCTCGCTTGCCGTTCACTTCGACGCCGACCGCGTCGAGGCGTCAGGGTGCCGGTCGTGTCGCTCTTGCTGTCCGACGGCTTGATGGCGGTCACCTTGAGGACGACCTTCGAGCCCGCCGGAATCACGACGCGGCCGCTGGCGTCCTTCACGTCGCTCGCCACGGTCGCGGTCACTTCGTCGCCCACCTTGTTCTTGCTGCGAGCGGATCTCGGCGTCGGTCGTGGCCGTGATCGCGGTGCCGGCCGCGAGCGACGGAGCGGGCGCCGGCGCGGCGCGGGGGCCGGAGCCGGAGCGGGCGCCGGCGCCGGCGCGGCCGGCTTCGGGCGCGGGCTTGGGCTTGGGCGTCGGGCTTCGGGCGCCGGGAGCGGGGGCCGGGGCTCGGCGGCCGGCGTCGTGTCCGCGGGCTGGTCGTTCAGCTCGGCCGAGGTGTCCACCGGCGCCAGCTGGAGATCGCGGCTCAGGCTGTCGGCCGTGGCGACGTCCCGGCGCTCGCCACCACCGCACGCCGCCAGGCCCGCGACCGCCAGCACCGTGAGAAGCGTTCTCGTCATCAGTCCCTCCTTGAAGTGTGACTTGCCCGGGTCTCTCGGGCCGGTGACATTGCACTCAAGCATATGCACGAACTGCGGTCGCTGCTGCCCTTCCTGAGGCCCTACCTCCGGACGTACGCCCTCGGGCTCGCCCTGGTCGTCATCTCCAACTTCTTCGCCACGCTCGGGCCCCCGGTTCCTGGAGCACGGGATCGACGCGCTCCGTGCGCAGGAATCGTTCCGCGAGGTGCAGATCGCCGTGGCCCTGCTGCTCGGCCGTGGCCCTGGCTCGGCGGCGTGGCCCGCTACGGCATGCGCGAGCTGCTCAACAGCGGCAGCCGCCGTGTCGAAACGGATCTCCGGGACCAGCTCTACCAGCATCTTCAGCGGATGTCGGCCGAATTTTACGACCGGTACCCCACCGGCGATGTGATGGCCCGCACGACCAACGACCTGCTGGCGGTCAGGATGGTGGCGGGTCCGGCGCTCATGTATCTGGTGGATACTAGCATCCGGACCCTCCTGATTGCACCCGCGATGGTGGCGATCAGCCCCCGCCTGACCCTGCTGGCCTTCCTGCCGCTCCTGGGCCTGCCGGTCATCATGGTGTCGCCTCGGCGGGCCTGGTCCACCGCAGGTCCCAGGCCATCCAGGCCCACTTCAGCGACCTCACCAGCCACGCGCACGAGAACCTCTCCGGTGTCCGGGTGGTCCGGGCGTACCGCCAGGAGGACGCGGAGATCGCCCACTTCCGCGGACTCAGCGACGAGTACCTGCGGCGGAACCTGAGCCTGGCCCGGGTCCAGGGCCTCTTCTTTCCGCTGCTCACCGCTGATGGGCGGGCTCAGCGCGGTCGCGGTGCTCTACGTGGGCGGCCGGCTCATCATGGCCGGGCAGGTGACGGTCGGCGAGTTCGTGGCGTTCGGGGTGTACCTCGGCGATGCTGGTGTGGCCGATGATCGCGCTCGGCTGGGCGGTGAACCTGGTGCAGCGCGGCGCGGCCTCGATGGCGCGGATCAACCAGCTCTTCCAGGAGCGCGCCGGCGATCACCAGCCCGGCGGCGCCGGTCGCCGCTGCCGCCGGCGCGCGGCGGCCGCACGCGTGGAGTTCGACGGCGTCTGGTTCCGCTATCCGGGCACCGACGGAGCGCGGCTGGGTGCTGCAGGACGTGAGCTTCACGGTCGAGGCCGGGCCGGTCGCTCGCGATCGTCGGCGCCACCGGCTCGGGCAAGTCCACGCTGGTGGACCTGCTCGTCCGCGACCTACGACCCGACCCGCGGGGCGGTGCGGCTCGACGGGATCGACGTCCGCGAGCTCGACCTCGCCGACGCTGCGCGCGCGCGGTGGGCTTCGTGCCGCAGGAGACTTTCCTGTTCGGGGAGACGCTGCGGGAGAACGTGCTGCTCGGCGCGCCGGACGACGGCCGGCTGGAGCGGGTGGCCGAGGTGAGCCAGCTGGCGGAGGCGCTGCCGTCGCTGCCGAACGGGTTCGACACCATGCTGGGCGAGCGGGGCATCAATCTCTCCGGCGGGCAGAAGCAGCGCACCGCGATCGCGCGGGCGCTGGCGCAGGATCCGCCGGTGTTCGTGCTCGACGACGCGCTGAGCGCGGTGGACGCGCACACCGAGGCGCAGGATCCTCGCGGCGCTGCGGGGCGCGCTCAGCGGGCGGACCAGCATCATCGTCTCCCACCGGCTGGCCGCGGTGCGGGACGCGGACTGGATCCTGGTGCTCGACGAGGGGCGGATCGTGGAGCAGGGCGTGCATGCGCGACCTCATCGCGCGCGGCGGGCGGTACTGGGAGCTGCTGCGGCGGCAGCAGCTGGAGGAGGAGCTGGAGGAGGAGAGCGTGGGTGGGGGGTAGGATCGCCGGTCGCTGGGCGTGGCGGTCGCTGCTGGCGGCGCGGCGCTACTGTCATCCCGAGCGAAGCGAGGGATCTGCTGCGCGGCTTCGATGCCCGCGCGGCAAGATCCCTCGCTCCGCTCGGGATGACAGTAGCCGGATCCTGGACGCCGCCTCGCCCGCGAGATCCACGCCGAGACCAACGCCCTCCGCCGCGACCCCGCCGGCTACGCCGCCCACCTCGAGCGCATGCTCCCCCGCTTCGACGGCAAGGTGCTCGAGCGCCCCGGCCGGCCCTACCTCCGCACCGACGAAGGCGCCGCCGCGGTGCGGGAGGCCATCGCCGCGCTCGAAGCCGCGCCAGCCGATGCGCGCCGCTCCGCTGGTCCAAGGGCCTCGCCGCCGCCGCGGCCGATCACGTCCGCGACCAGGGCCCGGTCGGCGGCACATCGAGCACCGCGGCACCGACGGCAGCAGCCCGGCCGGCGCGCCGAGCCGCCACGGCCGCTGGATCAGCGGCATGGCCGAGAACATCGCCTACGGCGAGAACCCCGGCGCGCGATGTGGTCATCCAGCTCCTGGTGGACGACGGCGTGCCGCGACCGGGGCCACCGGAACAACATGCTGAATCCCGAACTGGGGCGCCGAAGGAGTCGCCTGCGGACCGCACCAGGAGTACGAGCAGATGTGCGTGATGGACTACGCGGTGAAGTACGTGGAGCGGTAGCGGCTCAGAGCTGGCTTGCGGAGGAACTCGGGCGTGAAGCCCTGGAGCCATCCCGCCAGGCGGGTGAACTCGCCGGTGAGCAGCAGCACGCCCACCAGCACCAGCAGCGCCCCGCTGACCCGCATCACCCACGGCAGATACCGGCGGAAGCGCTGGAACCAGTCGAGGAACCGCTCCACCGCCACCGCGGCGATCAGGAACGGCACCGCGAGGCCGGCGGAGTAGACCGCCAGCAGCAGCATCGCCGCGCGAGAGATCGGCCGAGGTGGCGGCGAGTCCGAGGATGCGCGCCGAGCACCGGTCCGATGCAGGGCGTCCACCCCGCCCCGAACGCCATCCCCACCAGCGCCGAGCCGAGGTAGCCCGACCGGCTTGTGCTCGATATGCAGCCGCCGCTCCTGGGTCAGCCATTCCGCCTTGAACACGCCGAGGCAGACGAGGCCGAAGGCGATGATGAGCACGCCGCCGACCCGCTGCAGCCAGACCTGGTAGTAGTTGAGCGCGCGGCCGAGCGCGGTGGCGCTGGCGCCGAGCAGGATGAAGACGAGGGAGAAGCCGCGCGACGAAGAGCAGCGCGTGGAGCAGCGCCACCCGCCGCCGGCCTTCCATCTCCGGCAGCGTCATCCCGGTGAGGAAGCCGACGTAGGACGGGACCAGCGGCAGCACGCAGGGGGAGAGGAAGCTCAGCAGTCCCGCCGCGAACGCGACCGCGATGCCGAGCGCGGCGGGCTCGTTCACGGATCGTCCCTCGTCCCGACCACCAGCTCGCGGCGGCGGCAGTCGCGGCAGACGCCGTAGATCTCCACCCGGTGCCGGGAGTGCTGGAAGCCGTGCTCGTCGGCGATGACCGGCAGCATCCGCTCCAGCCGCTCGTTCTGGAACTCGACCACCTTGCCGCAGCGCTCGCAGATCAGGTGCTCGTGGTAGGCCTGTGCCGGCATCGGCTCGTAGCGCTTGAACCCTTCGCCGAAGTCGTGGGCCCGCACCAGGCCGCTCTCCACCAGCACCTCGAGGGTCCGATAGACGGTGGCGGTGCCGACCGCCTCGCCCCGCTCCTTCAGGCGGCGGAGGATGGCGTCCACGGAGGGGTGGTCGTCGGAGAGGAACACCACCTGGGCGACGAGATCGCGCTGGCGGGTGACCGGCTGGTGATGGTCGCGGAGATACCGGCGGAAGCGGTCGAGGAGCGCGGCTCCTTCGGCCCTAGCGAGCCGGGCCATCGGCGGGGAACCAGGACTCCGGCGCCGACCGGGGTCGGCGGCTGCTCGTCGTCGATCCGCTTCTGCGGCGTCCTGCAGCAGCTGGGCGAGCGCCGTGACCGGGCCGCTGCCGACCTCCTGCACCGACGCCTCGAACTTGCCGCGCTCCTTCCCCTTGACCGCGAGGACGTAGCGCGCGGTGTAGATCCGGCGGCGGTCGCCGTCCACCCGGGAGAGCACCGCGGTGCCCCACTCCTTCCCCTCGTGCCGCAGCGGGCTGAAGACCCACACGCCGTCCACCTCGGCCGGCGGCAGCGATCTCCGCGACCGCGCCGGCGAGCCGGGCCCAGCCGGAGTCGGGCGCGTGCGTTCATCGACGCGGTCTGCTCCCACCGCTCGGTGTAGAACCGGAGCACGTGCATGAAGTCCTGCGCGTTGGTGACCACGCCGTAGGCCTGGTGGGTGCCGCGGTCCTTGAGCTTGTTGACCACGAACTCGGTCTGGTCCACGCAGATGGTCATGAGCGGCGCGGGCGCGCCGTCGCAGAGATGGAACGCCGGCAGCATGTTGCCGACCGCGATCGCGTGGAGCGCGGTGGCGACGAAGATGGCGCCGGTCGCCTTCACGGTGTGCTCCCGCATCGCGTCCTGGGCGAGCAGGGTGTCGCTGTAGACCCCGGGCAGCGGGCCGTCGTCCCGGATCGAGCCGGCCAGCACGAAGGGCACCTTGCTGGGTGACCAGCGCGTGCATGATGCCGCTCTTGATCAGCCCGGTCTCCACCGCGCGCTCGATCGAGCCGGCCGCCCGGACCCGGTTGATGGCCCGCATGTGCAGGCCGTGGCCGCCTTCGGTGGGCTGGCCGGTGTTGCTCATGCCCAGCGTGGTGCCGAAGATCGCGGCCTCGATGTCGTGCACCGCGACCGCGTTGCCGGCGAGCACCGCCTGCACGTAGCCGTTGCGGATGAACCACTCGAAGTCGGAGCGGGCCCGGGAGTGCACCAGCGCCGGGCCGACGACCCAGACGAGATAGCCGCCGCGCCGCTTCTCCTCCCCCACCCGGGCGGCCAGCTCCTCGTAGTTGACCGGGCGCTCGCGGCTCACCTCGGTGGACATGAAGCGGAACTCGTTGGCCCCGTGGGTCCCGCCCAGGAATCCCTGGGCGTGCACCACGATGCCTTCGGTGCCGTCCTCCGCCTCGCCCATGGCGACCAGCTCGCCCTTGCTTGAGCCGGCGCGGCTCGATGGTCTCCAGCACCGCCGCCCCGCTTCACCACCACGCAGTCCATCCGCGGCCGGATCGGCGCGACCCAGCGGCCGCCCGACGTGGATGTAGGTCGGGAGGTTCGAGGTGGAGAAGAAGCCTTCCGGCAGCACGCCGTCGGCCGGGAGGGGCTGGAAGCGGGCCTCCGGCGCGCCGGCGAACGGCGGCTGGCTGAAATCCGGCAATGTGTTGGGGGTGTCGGTCATACGCGGGTGGAAGCTAGAGGGGGGGTCGGGGGCTTTCAAGCCGGATGCGGGCTCACCGGGATCGGGTTAATATCCATGCAACCCGAGGAGAGGTCCATGCGCCGACTCGTCCCCCTGCTCGCCGCGCTCGTCCTGGTCGCCGTCCCTGTTGCCGCCCAGGAGCCCGTGGCCGGCGACACCACCGGCCGCGACACCACCCGCGTCACCCAGCTCCCCGAGCTGAACGTCACCGTCACCCGCAGCCCAGGAGCCGCTCGCCCGGGTGCCCGTTCGCCGTCGGCGTGCTCGACCGGGACGACCTGGTCGCGGGGCCAGCCGACGCATCGGCATCGACGAGGCGCTCAACAACCTGCCCGGCGTGGTGGTCGCCAACCGCTACAACTTCTCGCTGGACCAGCGGATCTCCATCCGCGGCTTCGGCAGCCGCTCCAACTTCGGCGTGCGCGGGCTCAAGATCCTGGTGGACGGCGTTCCCCAGACCCTGCCCGACGGGCAGAGCCAGCTCACCAACGTGGACTTCGCCGACCTGGAGCGGGCCGAGGTGCTGCGCGGGGCCAGCTCGTCGCTGTACGGCAACGCGTCGGGCGGCGTCATCTCCTTCCAGACCCAGCGGGCGGCCCCGGGGCCGTTCGCCCAGCGGGTCCGGCTCCAGGGCGGCGACGGCAAGCGCGCCGGGCGACGGGTTCTACAAGTGGCAGAGCTGGACCTCGGGCCGGGCGGGCGACGTGAGCGGGACGCTGTCGGTTTCGCAGTTCAAGGCCGACGGCTTCCGGCAGCACAGCGCGGCGGAGTTCCGCCAGCTCAACGCCGGCGGCGACTGGGTCGTCAGCGGCTCCACCGTCGCGACGGTCCGCGCTGAGCCTGGCCGACAACCCCGAGGCGCAGAACCCCGGCGCGCTCACCCGCGCCGAGTACGACGCCAACCCCGACTCCGCCGCCGGCGAACAACATCCGCCGCGGCGCCGACAAGGACGTGCAGCAGCACCAGCTCTCCCTCGGCGTGCGGCACTTCGACGCCGCGGGCAACGAGTACAGCGTGACCGTGTTCGGGCTGCTGCGCGATCTGGAGAACCCGCTCGCGGCGCCGCCCGACATCGGCGGCGGCCCGACCAACGGGACCTACGTCCGGATCGACCGCAACGTCGCCGGGCGTCCGGCTCAGCGCGGCGCACGCCCTCGGCGGCGACGGAGCAGGCGCCGCGGCTCACCGCCGGGGTGGACCTCCAGCGGATGCGGGACGACCGGGAGAACCTCGTGTCCGACGCCGGCGCGCCGACCGGCGCGCTGTTCCTCGACCAGCGGGAGAAGGTCACCGAGCTGGGCCCGTTCGCCCAGGTGCAGTGGAGCGCCGAACGAGCGGCTGCTGCTGAGCGGCGGCGCCCGCTTCGACTGGGTCCGGTTCAGCCTGGGCGACCGGTTCCTCACCGACGGCGACGACAGCGGCAACCGCTCGATGTCGGCGGTGAGCGGCAACATCGGCGCGAGCTGGTCGTTCGATCAGCAGTTCGTGCCCTACGTCAACGTCTCCACCTCGTTCGAGACGCCGACGACGACGGAGCTGGTGAACCAGCCCGACGGCTCGGGCGGCTTCAACCGGGAGCTGGGCCCGCAGCGCGCGGTGAACTACGAGGTCGGCGCCCGAGGGCAGCCGGCGCCGGAGGTCACCTACTCGGTGGCGCTGTTCATGAGCCGGGTGACCGACGCGATCGTGCAGCAGGAGGAGGTCGGCGGACGGGCGTTCTTCCGCAACGCGCAGAAGACCCACAACGACGGCGCGGAGGTGGGGCTCAGCGTCTCGCCGGTGCCGGGGCTGAGCGCTCAATGCGGCGTACACCTACGCGCACTATCGCTTCGTGGAGGAGCCCGAGGGACCGGGCTCGACGGCAAGCGGCTGCCGGGCGTGCCCGATCACTTCTGGCGGTTCGGGCTCCGCACCGGGCTCACCAACGGGCTGTATCTCGACGCGGATCACACGCTGACGTCGTCGGTCGCCTCGGACGACGCGAACACGCCGGAGGGGGTGGTGGATTCGTGGGGCGCCGGGCGTCACCAACCTGCGGGTCGGCTGGCAGGGGGATGTGGGCGCGCTGCAGCTGTCGCCGTTCGTCGGGGTGAACAACCTGTGGGACCGGCGGTACATCGGCTCGGTGACGCTCAACGGGGTGTTCGGGCGGGTGCTGGAGCCGGCGCCGCGGCGGGTGATGTATGTGGGGACGGAGATCGGGTATCGGGGGAGGTAGGCGGGCGGGGGGCAGCGGGGCAGCGGGCGGAGCGGGGCAGCGGGGCAGTGCGAGGGTAACCGGATGTCATCCCGAGCGTAGCGAGGGATCTTGCCCGGCCGAGTTCGAGGCTGGCCGGCAAGATCCCTCGCTTCGCTCGGGATGACACCTTGTCCGTCGCGTCCTGCCTGCCCGCCGCCCCGCCGCCCCGCTGCCCCGCCTACAACAACGACACCGGATCCCGATCGATCACCACCCGCGTCTTCCCCGCCCTCGGCAGCCGCCGCGCCGCATAGCGCACGATCCGCCCCAGCACCTCCGACTGCTCCCTTGAGCAGCACGTGCCACCGCCACCGATCCTTGATCCGCGCCAGCGGGCACGGCGCCGGGCCGAGCACCGTCACCGTCAGCTCGTGCCGCGCGACCAGCGCGTGGCACCAGTCCGCCACCTCGGCGGCGCGGTTCGACGTCTCGGCCTCGCCCTCGCCCGACACGATCAGGTTCACCAGGTGCGAGCTCGGGCGGATACGGCGGCGCGCGGCGGAGCTCCAGCTCCTGCGCGCGAGGAATCCTTCGGCGTCGTGCCGCGCGGCCCGGACCAGGGCGTGGTGCTGCGGGTGGCGGGTCTGCACGATCACCCGGCCGCCCTTGGGGCCCCGCCCCGCGCGGCCGGCCACCTGGGCCAGGAGCTGGAAGGTCCGCTCCGCCGAGCGGAAGTCGGGCAGGTAGAGCCCGGTGTCCGCATCCACCACGCCGACCAGCGTCACGTTGGGGAAGTCGAGCCCCTTCGCGATCATCTGGGTGCCGATCAGCAGGTCCACCTCGCCCCGCTCCACCGCGCCGAGGATCCGCTGGTGCGACCACTTGGTGCTGGTGGTGTCGAGGTCCATCCGCGCCACCCGGGCGCTGGGGGTAGCGCTCGGCCAGCATCTGCTCCAGCTGCTGGGTGCCGACGCCGCGCATCTGCTGCACGGGATTGGCGCAGGCCCGGCAGGTGAACGGCAGCGCCTCCTCGTGGCCGCAGTAGTGGCAGCGAAGCGCGGCGGGGCGCGGTGCACGGTGAGCGAGATGGTGCAGCGAGGGCACTGCCAGACCTCGCCGCAGTCGGGACACTGGAGGAACGCGGCGTATCCCGCGGCGGTTGAGCAGGAGCAGCGCCTGCTCCTCCCGCGGCGAGCGGTCTCGACGATCGCGGCGTCCAGCGCGGCGGACCAGGCGACCGATCCGGTCCCCGCCACCTTCGGCGCCACCCGCAGATCCACGATCTCCACCGGCGGCATGGGACGAGCGCCGATCCGCTCGGGGAGCCGCAGCAGCCGGAGCCGGTCGGCGGTCCGGGCCATCGTCTCGAGCGACGGCGTGGCGCTGCCGAGGACCAGCGACGCGCCCTCGATCCTGGCCCGCACGGCGGCGACGTCGCGGGTGAGATAGCGCGGCGTCTCGCCGTTCTTGTAGCTCGCCTCGTGCTCCTCGTCCACCACGATGATGCCGAGGTCCTGCACCGGCGCGAAGACGGCGGAGCGCGCGCCGACCGCCACCTTGCCGCTCGCCCCGGCGCAGCAGCCGCCAGGCGTCGGCCCGCTCGCCGTCCGACAGCGCGCTGTGCAGCACCGCGACCTGGTCGCCGAACGCGCCGCGGAGCCGGCTCACCGCCTGGGGCGTGAGGCCGATCTCGGGCACCAGCACGATCGCGCCTCTGCCCCGGCGCCAGCGCCCGCTTCACCGCCTCGAGATAGACCAGCGTCTTTCCGCTGCCGGTCACGCCGAAGAGGAGCGCGCCGTCGCCCGGACCGCAGCGACTCGATCGCCTCGAGGGCGTCCGATCTGCGCCGTCGGTCAGGGTCTCCGGCGGCGGCGTGCCGGGCGAGTCGCTCGAACGGATCGCGCACCCGCTCCGCGGTGGTGACGCGCGCCAGCCCCTGGCTCACCAGTCCCCGGATCACCGCCTCGCCGAAGCCGAGCTGGTCGACCACGTGGCGGACCTGCGCGCTCCCGCCCAGCGACTCCAGCGCCTCGTACAGCTCCCGCCGGCGCGCCCGCCGCTTGAAGAGCGTCGCCCGCTCGATCAGGGTGGGCGGCTCGCCGTGCGATGCGCGACGACGCGCTCGGTGGCGGTCCCGCCGGCGGTGTCGGGCGGCTCCACCCCGAGGGCGACGGCGCCTACGGTGGCGAGGCGGTGGAGCGCGTCCCACACCGGGCGCCGCAGCGCTCGGGCGATCGCGGCGACCGAGGCCTCGCCGCCGCGGCCCTCCAGCCAGTCGAGGATCTCGCCGGCGAGGCCGCCGATGCTCCACAGCGCCCGCGGGCGCGCGCCGCGATCACCTGCGACTCGCCCCAGAGCCCGGCCGGGCAGCATGGCCTTGAGGGTGAGCCCGATCGGCGCGCCGTAGTAGCCGGACATCCAGCCGCGCGGTCGCGAGCAGGCCCTCGGGGACCGCGGGCAGGTCGTCGGGCGCGCCGAGGATGTCGCGCGCCGCAGCCGCGGGCGCCGGGACGTCGGTCTCCAGCACGATCCCGATCAGCTCGCGGCGGCGCACCGGCACGACGACGCGCGCGCCGGGAGCGACCCGGTCGCCCAGCGTCTCGGGAATGCGGTAGGTGTACGAGGTGGCGAGCGGGAGCGGGAGCGCGACGGTGGCGAAGCGCTCGGTCATCTCCGCCGGAGGCCGAGTCCGGGACCGGTGGGGAGCGTGACCTGGCCGCCGTCGATCGTCGCGCCGACGAAGGGATCGTTCGCCAGGAGCGCGGCGCCGTCGAGATCCACGATGTCGACCAGGGGCGTGAAGTGGGCGGCGGCGGTGATGGCGATCGAGGTCTCGATCATGCAGCCGACCATCACCGTCATGCCGTGCGCGCGGGCGACGGCGATCATCCGGATCGCTTCGCGGAGGCCGCCGCACTTGGCCAGCTTGATGTTGATCCCGTCCACCTTGCCGACCAGCCGCGGGATGTCGGCCGCGGTCTCGCAGCTCTCGTCGGCGATGACCGGGATCTCCGCCCGCCGGGTGATCTCGCGCCAGGCCGTCGAGCTGGTCGGGCGGCAGCGGCTGCTCCAGCACCGTCACGCCGAATTCCTTCAGGACCGGCAGCATCTGGATGGTCTGCTTCACCGTCCAGCCGCAGTTCGCGTCCACCCGGATCTCCTTGTCGGTGGCGTCGCGGATGGTGCGCAGGATCTCGACGTCGCGGTCGGTGCCGAGCTTGATCTTGAGGATGGGATACTGCTCCGCCTCGAGCACCTTGGCCCGCATCTTCTCCGGGGTGTCGAGCCCGATGGTGAAGGTGGAGCGCGGCGCGCGTGGCCGGATCGAGACCCCAGAGCTTCCACACCGGGATCCCCGAGCCGCTTGCCGACCAGGTCGTGCAGCGCGGACGAGAGCGCGGCGCGCGCCGACGGGTTGCGCCGGAGCGAGCTCGGCCCAGCGCTCTTCGGCCTCCTCGAGGTCGAACGGATCGGCCGGCAGCAGCTCGCCGTAGCGCTGGAGCGCGCGCGAGGATCGTCTCGGTGTTCTCCCCGTAGAAGCTGCGTCGGCGCCGCCTCGCCCCAGCCCTCGTTGCCCTCGCCGTCCTTGAGCCGGACCCAGACGGTCTCGTAGTCGCTCCGCCCGCCGCGCGCGATGATGAACGGGTGCCGGGTGCGGAGCTTGAGGACTTCGGTTTCCATACGGAGGGTCGGGGGCAAGGAGGCCTCTGGTCAGAAAAGCGTGAAAGGTGAAAAGTGAAAAGTGAAAGGCGGGTTGCTTGCTACGCTCCGGCATCCTTCGGTTCGCTCAGGATGACATGTTCGCGTCAAGCTAAGGCCCGTAGGTGCGCCAAGGCGCCCTCCGCCACCCGGGACGGGGCGTAGCCACCCTCCAGCAGTCCCGACGATCGGCGCCTCGGGCAAGCGCTCCCGCAGCCGGCGTGGTGAGATCGGCGTAGTGCTCCGGCTCCAGCGTGAACCCGCCGAGCGGATCGCCGGCCATCGCGTCGAACCCGGCCGAGACCAGCACCAGCTCGGGCTGCCAGCCGGTGGTGGCGGCGACGATCGCCGCCCAGAGGTCGGTCACGTAGAGCGATCGCGGGCATCCGGGGCCCGCGCGGCACGTTGAACACGTTGCCCACGCCGCGCTCGTCGGCCATGCCGGTTCCCGGGATACCAGGGATGCTGGTGCAGCGACACGTAGCGGACGGTGGGATCGGTCTCCATCAGCGCCTGGGTCCCGTTGCCGTGGTGCACGTCCCAGTCGATGATGAGCACCCGGGCGCGGCCGGCCCGCTGGCGCGTGGCGGGCCGCCACCATCACGTTGTTCACCAGGCAGAACCCCATCCCCTTCCCCGCCAGCGCGTGATGCCCCGGCGGCCGCACGGCGGCGAAGGCGTGGCCCTTCCCGGCGTGCGCATGATCCACCGCCGCGAGCACGGCGCCGGTCGCGCCGAGCACCGCATTCCAGCTGGCTTCGTTCAGGATGGTGTCGAGGAAGAGCACGCCGCCGCCCCGAGCGCTCATCGCCTCGAGGTCCGCGGAGGTAGCCGTCGGGGTGTACCGCGAGCAGCGGCTCGCGGGAGGCGGGCCGCGCCTCGATGAGCTCGACGCCTCGCTGTCCGCGCACCCGGTCGAGCAGGGTCCGGAGCCGGGCCGGGCGTCTCCGGATGATCCGATCCCGGATCGTGCCGCAGGCAGTCGGGGTGGGTGAAGACCGAGACCGCCATCTCAGCCCCGCAGAACCCGGCGCAGCTCCTCGGCGTCCTCCCGCAGCTCGCGGCGGGCCTGATCGATCTCGTCGAGGCGCCGCAGATGCCTTCGCCACAGGAGGAGGATCAGCACGGCCGGAGAGCAGGAGCAGCGACGCCTGCCGACGAGCAGACCACGCCGGCCGGCCCAGACACCGAGCCCGATCAGCGCCACGCCGTCGAAGGCGAGGAAGCCGGCGGCGACAGGGTGAGGCGAGCGGAAGGCGAGCGGAGAGAGCGACACGGTGCGCCGGGTTATCGCACCGGGCGCCGGCGCCGGGGAAGCACGATCACGGCGCCGTTCGTCACCAGCCCGGCGTCGGCCAGGGACGCGACTCGTCGTACAGCTCCGCGCCGCGGAACTTGAGGACGTACTCGTCGGGATCGCGGACGACCTTGGTGGCCTCGAGCGCGCGTGCGCTTGAGCTCCGCGAGCGACGATGTCGGGCGGCAAGGTCGAGCGGGACCTCGTCCCAGGCGTCCTGCACCGTGACCCGGAGGCGCAGGTCGCCGCGCTCACGCCGCGCCCTCGGCTGCCGGCGGCAGCGTCGAGAGGAACCGGTCGAGCGCCTGGTCGAAGAACAGGGTGCTCGCCCGGATGGCGGTGCCGCCGGGCGCCGGGCGCACCGCCAGGGCGATCTCTTCTCCGCCCTGGCCGCGGAGCGTGAGGAAGGCGGGGCCCTCCTTCTCGGGGAAGGCGGCCTGCATCGGGATCCGCTGCGCGAAGAACGTCTTGGCCCGGCGGAGCACTTCGGCCCCATCCAGCGCCGTCACCACCTCGAAGACCATGGTGCGCTCATCGCGTTGGAGGAATCGGTCGAATCGGGGGAGAAATATACCTCGACCGCGGGCAGCGTGGCCTGTGACGGCGCGCGCCGGCGGATCAGGTCGCGCAGCCCGGCTTCCGGCGCAGCACCAGCACCAGGTCGCCGCCGGGCGCCTCGGCCACGCCGTCGAGGGTGAGCGAACGCCGGGAGGGTCACGTCAGGCGGGAGATCGATCCGGTAGCGTGCGGCCCCGCCACAGGACCGTGGCGCTGGCCGGCACCTCGGCGACCAGCGCGGTCGAGGAAGACGTCGTCCTCCACCCGGTAGGCCGATTCGCCGGCGGGCTCGCCGTCGAGGTAGAAGAGCGGATCGAACGGCTCGCCGTCCTGCCGGGCGAAGTTCTGCTCCACCGCCCGGTCGAACGCCTCCAGCGCCGGGGCGCGGGCGCGCCACTCGAGGTGGTGCCGCAGCTCGTGGGTCAGCGTCTCCCACGCCTCCTCCCGCCAGTCGAACCCCTCCTGCATGCCGGGCCAGCGCGGCGAACGACCCGTAGTAGAGCACGACGCGGCTCTGGATGCCTTCGCTGGATGCCGCTGTCGGCCTCGGGGAGCGGAATGCACTCGCCCAGGGTGTAGATCTCGGCCCGCTCGGGATGCGGCACGGTGCGGGGCGACACGGCGATCTCGGCGATGCCCTGGAGGAACTCGGCGGGGACCTCGCCGGCGAGCCGGCGGACCATGGCTTCGAAGTCGGCGAGGCGCATGGAGAGTCGTTCAGGGGGACATGCCCACCCGCTCGGCGACGTAATCCGCCACCTGGTCCACCGAGACCCGCTCCTGCTGCATCGAGTCCCGATGGCGGACGGTCACGGTCCGGGCGGAGGCGGTCTCCCCATCGACGGTGATGCCGAACGGCGTGCCCGCCTCGTCCATCCGGCGGTAGCGCCGGCCGATGGCGCCGCTGTCGTCGTAGAACGCGGGGAATGCGGCGCCTGAGGTCGTGGTAGAGCGAGGTGGCCAGCTCGGGCATCCCGTCCTTCTTCACCAGCGGGAAGACGCCGGCCTTGATCGGCGCCACCGCCGGGTGGAGCCCGAGCACCACGCGGGTCTCTCCCTCGACCTCCTCCTCCCGGTAGGCGTCCACCAGCAGGGTCAGGGTGACCCGGTCGGCGCCGGCGGAGGTCTCGACGATGTAGGGGAGGAAGCGCTCGTTGGCGGCCTGGTCGAAGTAGTCGAGCTTCTTGCCCGAGTACTCCTGGTGCCGGCCGAGGTCGAAGTCGCCGCGGTTGTGGATGCCCTCGATCTCCTGCCAGCCGAAGGGGAACTCGTACTGCACGTCGAAGGCGGCCCGGGCGTAGTGGGCCAGCTCGTCGGGGCCGTGCTGGTGCCAGCGGAGCCGGGCCGGGTCGAGGCCCAGGTCGTGGTGCCACTGCATCCGCCACTCGCGCCAGCGCTCGAACCACTCGGCGTCGGTCCCCGGCTTCACGAAGAACTGCATCTCCATCTGCTCGAACTCGCGGGTCCGGAAGATGAAGTTGCCCGGGCGTGATCTCGTTGCGAAACGCCTTCCCGATCTGCGCGATGCCGAAGGGGATCTTCTGGCGCGAGCTCTGGAGAACGTTCAGGTAGTTGACGTAGATGCCCTGGGCGGTCTCCGGCCGGAGAAAGACCACCGCGGCCTGCTCCTCGACCGGCCCCATGAAGGTCTTGAACATGAGGTTGAAGAGCCGGGGCTCGGTCAGGGTGCCCTTGGTGCCGCAGACTGGGCACTGGGCGTCGGGCTGGCCCGGGGTCCCCTTGATCCGGGGGTCGTCGGCCCGGAAGCGGTTCTTGCAGTGCCGGCAGTCGACCAGGGGATCGGTGAAGCCGGCCACGTGGCCCGAGGCCTCCCAGACCTTGGGATGCATGAGGATGGCGGCGTCGAGCCCCTCGATGTCGTCCCGGGCGTGGACCATGGCCCGCCACCAGCGGTCCTTCACGTTCTTCTTGAGCTCCACCCCGAGCGGACCGTAGTCCCAGACCGAGCCGAGGCCCCCGTAGATCTCCGAGGACTGGAAGACGAACCCCCGGCGCTTGCAGAGGGAGACCAGCTTGTCCATCAGGGTGGTGTCGGCCATGGGCGTGCGTGCGGGGAAGAGAGAAAGGAAGGGGCGTCGAAAATCGGGCTGGATAATAGGCGCTCTGGCGTTGGGGGGCCACTTGGCGGTCGCAAACGGCCGGCGGGTGGCCCGCTTCCTGCCGGATGGGGACCCCAAAGGATCTAAACTGTTGTGGGGAGTTCTAGTAGACAAGCCTGAGCCGTAGCATAAAACCATGCAATTGGTTACACGCCTGCCGCGGACTGCATGGGCGTGTATTGAATGTTGACAGGTGACTTGATTTTTCCGATTGCGCCACACCCCTCTCCCCGCAAGCTTCAGCGGTCGAGGGCAGTCCTACGTCATGGGGAAGAGGAGCACGTGAAAGCGACGACTAGAGGGTTCACCCTGATCGAGACGCTCATCGTGGTGGTGATCGTCGGGATCATCGCCGCGATCGCCATGCCGAGAATCCAGGTCTCCCGGTATCAGGCGAATGCCGGGGCCCGGGCGGTCACCGGGACGCTGTCGTACGCCCAGCGCATGGCGATCAGCCAGCAGGCCAACATCAATGTCTCGTTCGACGCGGCGCGGCGGGGCATGCGGGTGCACGAGGACCGGGACAACGATCTGCTCATGGACGCCGGCGAGCGGGTGACGTTCACGCCGCTGGCCGAAGGGATGACCTTCGGCCGCGGCGCGGCGGCGGCGCGGGCCTTCGGCGGCGCCAATATCCAGCTCACGCGGACGCAGGCCGGCCTCCCGGTCCTGATCTTCCGCCGCGATGGCACGGCGAGCGAGGAAGGCGGGATGTACATCACGACGATCCAGGGGCTCGCCGCGGGGCGGGTGACCGATGTGCGCGCGGTGGACTTTACCCGCGCGACCGGACGCGCCACCTGGTTTTCCTATGCGACCGGCGCCTGGAAGCGGGGGGACTGATGCGGCAGCAGCGCGGCTTTACCCTGATCGAAGTCATGGTGGCGATGTCGATCCTCGCCGGCGTCCTGCTGGGCGCGGGCAAGTTCACCGCCCGGTTCATCCACACCACCGCCATCTCCCAGGTGAGCACCACGGCCTCCGAGGTGGCGACTGAGCGGATGGAGATGATCACCACCGATCCGAGCTACACCACTTTGGCCGCCCGGTGGGCGGGCACCACGACCGGCTTCCCCGGCTATGCCAACATGACGCGGGTGACGACACTGCAGCGCATCACCGGGGTTGCCCCGCGACGCGACTACACCGTGGTGACGGTCCGGGTCACCGAGCCGACGATGACGGCTCCCATCCGCCTTACCTCCATCGTGGGGCAGCCATGAGCGCGCTTCGCGCAGTCCGCCGGACCGGCATGAGCCTGGTCGAGATGTTGATCGCCCTGGTGGTGCTGTCGGTCGTCATGGGCGCGACGCTCTCGGTGTTCCGGAATCAGACCACGAGCTTCCGGACCGCCGGCGACCGGCTGGAGCTGTTCCAGAACATGCGCTACGCGACGACGACCGTCGACCGGCTGCTGCGGACCGCGGGCGCCGGCGTCGTGAGCCAGCAGCCGATGTTCATCTACGGCGGCAACGACGTGGTGGCGTTCAACGCCGACAACGCGAGCAACCTGCAGACCGGGTGCGCGGTGAACTTCAACCCCGACGCGCCGGTGGGCACGTTCGAGACCATGACGATGGCGCAGGCTTACACCCTGCCCAACAGCGCGTTCATCTATCCGACCGCGAACTACCCCGTGACCGGCACCTCGTGCGACGCGGAGACCATCGTTCTGTACTTCCGGCCGGACTCGACCACCGTGGCCGACGCCACCGACTTCATGCTGATCCAGCGGATCAACGACCGGCCGCCCGAGATGGTTGCCCGCAACCTGTTCGCGTATCCGGGTCGCCCGTTCTTCGAGTACTTCGTGCACCCCCTGACCCTTCCGGTGCCGCCGGCCACGAGGGACTCCCTGGTCCAGGCGAACGTCGGCGGCAGCGGTGTCGCTCTCCCGATCCGGCACAGCGCGCCGATCCACGGCAGCGCAGCCGACAGCGTGGGCGATCCGTCGAACTCCTACCTGGCGGACAGCGTCAAGGCGGTGCGGGTCAACATCCGGGTGAGCAACGGGCTGCTCGGGGTGAACCGCCGCGTCCGAGACATCTCGACCATCACCAGCATCCCGAACAACGGCCTGGTGCAGGTGAAGACTTGCGGCACGTCGCCGCTGTTGGCGGGTGTGCTGACCGCCACCCAGCCCGGCGGATCGGGCACACCGGTGCGGCTTGCGTGGGTGGCATCAGTGGACGAGGCGGCGGGTGAGAGCGACGTGACCCAGTACAACATCTATCGCCGCTTGTTCGCAAACCCGAACCTCGAGCTCCTGACGACGATTCCGGCCGGGCAGGTGAACTACATCTACCCCGACGGTGGCACCGTGGCTGCAACGCAATACCAATGGGGCGTAGCCGCGCAGGACTGCAGCCCGGCTGAATCGACAGTGCTTTTGGCGACATATACGACGCTGCCTTAAAGGCGTTCTGGTAGCACTTCTCGCTAGCCCGGAGGAATGATGCGCAGGCAAGGATCGCACGACGAACGCGGCATGGCGCTCGTGTTCGCGCTGCTGCTCAGTGTGGTGGTGGTCGGCCTGGCGGCCGGCGCCATCATGCTCTCGAGCAGCACCAACCTGGTCGGCCGCTTCCATGTGAAGGACGCCGAGATTCCGGGCCGCGGCCGATGCCGGCATCGAGTGGGCGCGGGACACCTTGAACGGCACGACCACGATCCTGGCCCCCCTCGGGGTCGGACACCCTGCAGAACCGGGTGCCGGTTCGGGATGCGAGCGGGGTGGTCATTCCGGGGTACACCCGGTCGGTCTTCGCGGGCCGAAGCGGCGCGACAAGCGGCCAGTTCGGCGTCTACGCCAGCGTCATCTCCCGGATCGACGACAACGCCGGCCGGGCCGTGGTGGTCCGCCGGGGCGAGCTGACCCAGGAGTCGTTCGCCAAGTTCGCCCGGTTCGACGACACCACGACCTCCGGCGTCGTGTTCCGGAACGGCATCCAGGTGTTCGGGCCGATCCACACCAACGGCGTGCTCTACGTCGGCAGCAGCCCGGGGAATGAAGCCACCTTCTGGGGTCCGGCCACCACGGCCGCGACCATCAACTCGCCCGGCAACGGAGTCTGGAAGGTCGGCTACCGGCAGAACGTGGCCCGGATCAACATGCCGAGCCCGGCCGACCTGGCGACGCTCAGCGCCTACGCCACGACCGGTGGAACCAGCCTGGTCGGCGGCGCGGTGGGGCTCACGGAGTACGATCCCGCCGTGCGCATCGAGTTCGTGGCGGTGGACGTGAACGCCGACGGCGACTATGTGGACGAGAACGAAGGCTTCATGCGGGTGTTCCGCGCCAACGGCACCGGTGCCAACGCCCTGAACTACGTGAGCGCCCGGCGGTGGAATGATGCCTCGGCCAACGATCCCAACTCGGATTCGATGAACTGCGGGGACTACCAGCTGGTCGGCGGGGTGAGAAAGTTCCTCCCGGCCGGTGCACACACGACCGCCGCGACTCCGGCGAATCATCGGCACAACGCCACCCTGGCCACCAACAAGCGCATGTCGCTCCAGCACGCCAACCGCGGTTGCTACCTCGGCGGAGACCCCCGTCTCGACAGCTTGAGCGGCAACCTGACCGCCTTCACTCGCGATCACCCGCGGGGTGCCGCCACGATTCTCGGCAGCTGGGTCAAGTGGCCGGGCTACGGTGCTGGCAGCGCGCCCGCCACCCTCGATAACAAGAACATCCACCCCGGTTTGGGTGCTGGCGGCGTGACGCCGACCACGGGGAGCGGCGCGGGCGCGATGAAAGACTATCTCTGGCCGATCAACCGCCCCTTCAACGTCAACTTCAAGGGCGTGATCTACGTGGCGGGCAGCGTCGCGGTGAGCGGCGTGCTCCGCGGGCAGGTAACTATCGCCACCACCGGCAACATCATGCTGGCCGACGACCTCACCTACGTCACCGCACCCGGCAGCATTCCGGACTGCGACGCCGCGGCGGGTGTCCGAGCCGACATCCTGGGCCTGCTGACGCCTCAGTTCTTCATGCTGGAAGACAACAGCGTCAACGCGCCGTTCACCGTCAACGGCGCCTACATAACCGACTACGACGAAACCCCGGACGAGACGGTGCACGCCGCCGTGCTCACCCTGAACTCGGTGCTCTCGGAGGACGTGGGCAACGGGTCCGACAACTCGGAAGAGTGCGTCGGCAGCCCGGTGGGCCGTGGCTGCTTCTTCATGGTCGGGGCAGCGATTCAGGGCAAGAACGCCGCCCGTATGTCGAGCTCCCCCGGCGGCGCAACCGGCTGGAACCCGCAATGGACCTATGACCGCTGCGACGGCATCCGGCCGCCGCCGTACTTCCCGACCACCGGGCCGCTATTACAAGAACCGGTACTACGAGATCGACCCGGTGGGCTTCTCGGTCGACGCGTGGTTCACGAACAACCAGAACAACTAAGGCAAGCTTCAGCTCGACGTGGCGGACCCGGATGCCACCTGGCACTCCGGGTCCGCTGCTTTTGGAGGATGTCCTGCACGATCAGCTCGCCGTGCCCGCGGGCGTTCTCGATGAAGAGCCGGTTGGCGTCGTTCCCGCTGGCGATCACCCCGGCCAGGTAGACCCCGGGCAACGGCGTGGCCATCGTGGCCTCGTCGTGAGCAGGGATGCCCGTCGCCGGATCCACCGGCACGCCCAGGCGCCGGAGCATCGCCGTGTCGGCGTGGTAGCCGGTCATGGCCAGCACCGCGTCGGTGGGGAGGCACTCCACCGCCCCGGTGGCCTCCGACACGATCTCGACCTCGGTCGGGGTGATGGCCCGGACCCGCGAGCGCCAGCGCACCCCGATGCTCCCCTCCTTCACCCGGTTCACGATGTCGGGCAGCACCCAGGCCTTCACCGTCCGGTCGAACCCCTCGCCGAAGTGGACCAGGGTCACCGCCGCTCCCGCGCGCCAGCACTCGAGCGCGGCGTCCACGCTGCTGTTCCCCGCCCCGATCACCACCACCCGCCGGCGCCAGTAGGGATGGCCCTCGGTGAAGTAGTGGACCACGTGGGGCAGGTCCTCGCCCGGGATGCCCAGGTAGTTGGGGTTGTCGTAGTAGCCGGTGGCGAAGACGACGGCTGCTCGCCAGGTAGGTCGTCTCGTCGTGGGGCCGGCGCACCTCCGACCCGGAAGCCGCCGGCCGCCTCGCGGGCCACATCCACCACCTCTTCGCCCGGGCCGGATGTCCAGCCCGTAGTGCTCCGCCACCCGCCGGTAGTAGATGAGCCCGTCCCGCCGGGTGGGCTTCTCGTGGCTGGCGATGAAGGGCACGTCCCCGATCTCGATCCGCTCGGGGGTGGAGAAGAAGGTCATGCTGAGCGGATAGCGCTCGATGGTGGAGACGATGGTCCGGCGGTCGAGCAGCACGCAGGCCGAGCCCCGCCTTCTTCGCGGCGACTCCCACGGCCAGCCCGCAAGGGCCGGCGCCGACCACCAAAAGTTGGGTCTCATTCATACGATGCCGTGCAGGAACAGCGGGAAAAGTGAAAGGTGAAAAGGGAAAGGGAGGACCGGTCGAGAGTCTGTCCCCTTTCACTTTTCACTTTTCACCTTTCCCGCTGTTCGACCTCGATTATCTGGTCCCGCCGCGTCCCCACGCTCACATAGCGCACCGGCACCCCCGACAGCTCCTCGAGCCGGTCGAGGTAGGCGCGCGCCGCCGCGGGCAGATCGGCCAGCTTGCGGGCGCCGCCGGTCGGCCGGTTCCACCCGCGAAGCACCTCGTACTTCGGCTCCACCCTGCCGAGCGCCTCCACTTCGGCGGGCATCTCGGCGCAGCCGCTGCCGTCCAGCCGGTAGGCCGTGCAGACCGGGATCTCGTCGAACCCGTCGAGCACGTCGAGCTTCGTCACCGCGAGGCCCGGTCAGGCCGTTCACCCGGGCGGCGTAGCGGACCACGATCGCGTCGAACCAGCCGCAGCGCCGGGGCCGGCCCGTCACGGCGCCGAACTCGCCGCCGACCTCGCGCAGGCGCTCGCCGAAGGGGCTGGGCGCTTCGGTCGGCAGCGGGCCGTTCCCCACCCGCGTGGTGTAGGCCTTCACCACGCCGAGCACGCCGTGGATCAGCGTGGGACCGATGCCGGCGCCGACCGCGGCGCCGCCGGCCGTGGTGTTCGACGAGGTGACGAAGGGATAGGTGCCGTGATCCACGTCGAGCAGCGAGCCCTGGGCGCCCTCGAGCAGCACCCGCTTGCCTTCCCGCACCGCGCGTGTGCACCAGCAGTCCCGCGTCGGCGGCCAGCGGCAGGAGCCGCGGGGCGAGCCGCTCGCAGCAGGGCGACATGGTCGTCCAGCGATGCCCGCTCCGACGAGCCCATCATCTCCAGCAGGCGGTTGGCCCGTCCGCACCCGGTCGCTCAGCAGCGTGCGAGCGCATTCCGGATGCCGGAGATCGGTGACCCGGATGCCGCGCCGGCCGTACTTGTCCTCGTACGCCGGGCCGATGCCCCGCCCCGTGGTGCCGAGCTTCTGGCTCTTCTCGCTCGCGGCGTCGAGCAGCTTGTGATAGGGGAGGACCAGATGGGCGCGATCGGAGACGAAGATCCGGCCCGTCGGTGCCGATGCCCCGCTCGGCGAGCTGGTCCAGCTCGCCGAAGAAGGTCTCGGGATCGAGCACTACGCCGTTGCCCACCACGCAGGTGACGCCGGGGTGGAGGATGCCGGAAGGGATCTGGCGGAGGATGAATTGGGTCTCGCCGATGACGACGGTGTGCCCGGCGTTGGCGCCGCCCTGGTAGCGAACCACCAGGTCGGCCCGCTCGGCGAGCACGTCGACCAGCTTGCCCTTGCCTTCGTCGCCCCACTGCGCCCCAACGACCACCAGACAGGTCGTCCTGCCGTCGAACATGTGACCCCCAGAGCAACGAAAAAGAGCCCCTCGCGGGGCTCCTGCATCCTCGGGCAAACGTATCCGAAGCCCTGCGAAAGATCAATTCGGGACGGGAGCTCCGGCGAGGGCGCGGCCGACCCGCTCGGCGGCGTCCAGCGAGAGCGACTCGGGCACGTCGGCCGGCGTGTGGATCACCCGCAGGGTATCCCAGGTGAGCCGCCCGACCGTGACCGCGGTGGCACCGGCTCGGGCCAGCGGAAGGCTGTCCACCAGAATGCCGAGCGGCAGCCGGCGAGGTGCGGACCGGGAGCCCCAGCGGCGCCAGCCGGGGCGCGAGCGCCGCCGCCAGCGAGCGCGCCCCGGGCGATCGTGGCTCACCACGAACAGGGGACCGTCGATCGTCGATGGTGTCGAGGTTCACGACCTCGACGCCGGCGACACCTTCTCCGGCGCTAGGCGAAGATCCGCGCCGCCGACCATCCCGAACTCCTCGCCCCCGGTGATCAGCACCCCGGCCGACTCGTCGGACGACGCCTCGGCGAAGGCGAGCGCGGCGACCACGCCGCTGCCGTTGTCTCGCGCGCCGCGCGAGGTGCCCCTGAGCCGGCCCCGTCCCGCCAGCGCGCCGGCCACCACCGCGAGCGCGGCGCCCGCGGCGCCCAGCCACAGCGGGAGCGGACCCCTGGAGCCGGGCGACCGCCAGCCCGCTCATCGCCGCCGATCGCCGCGGCGAGCACCCAGACGGCGACCAGGCGGCCCGCCATGGACTGAGCCTGGGCCTTGGTGTCGAGGTGGGCCACGATCCACCGGCGCACCGGCGCGTCGGACCGGACCGCGATGAGGTTGGCGTCCTCCCGCGCTTCCCCCAGCGTGAGCCAGCCGGCGGCGACGCCCACGGCGAGACAGATCGTCGCGGCGAGCACGATCGCCCAGACGGCGAGGGCGCCGGCGGCGAGCGACGGCGGGAAGCGTGAGGAGGGGAAGCGCGAGCAGCGCGGCGGCGCCGACACCGGCGCCGAAGATAGGAAAGCCGAGCAGGGCGGAGGGATGGAAGCGGAACCGCTGGAGGGTGACCCGGTAGCCGAGCGCGGTCAGGTGGGCCGCCACCAGCTCGCGGGCCCGCTCCGCCTCGGGCGTGCCGGCCTCGCGATGCTGGGCCAGCAGGCGCTCGGATCGTGTCGCGAGCGCGGTCACCGCCCGAGTCGCTGGCCGCCGCTGCTTGCCGCCCGCTTGCCGCTGGCGCCGGCGTGGTGAGCGCGAGCGCGGCCTTGGCGGTCTCGGCGGTGATGAGGCCGCCCTCGACCAGCTCGTCCAGGTGCTGCTGGTAGGTCTGGCTGCCGAGCTGCTTCCGGCCGTCGGCCATCTGCTTGCGCACCTCGCCGGTGCGCCCGCCATCCCGGAGGATGTCGCGCACCGCCGGGCGTGGCGATGAGGATCTCGACCGCCGGCACCCGGCCCTTCTCCTTCTTCTCCGGCAGCAGCTGCTGGGAGACGATCGCCCGGAGCGCCTCGGCGAAGCGCATCCGGCCCACCTCGCGCTCTTCCGCCGGCATCGCGGCGATGACCCGCTCCACTGTGGCGACCACGTCGGCGGTCGGCATCGTGGCGATCACCAGGTGCCCGGTCTCCGCGGCCTTGATCGCGGTGTCGATGGTCTCCGCGTCGGCCATCTCGCCCAGGACCACCACGTCGGGATCCTGCCGCAGGGCGGCGCGGAGCCCGACGACGATGCTCTCGGTGTCCACGCCCGACTTCGCGCTGGGTGATGGAGCAGCTCAGGTCGCGGTGGAGGAACTCGATCGGGTTCTCGATGGTGACCACGTGCTTGTGCTGGGTGCGGTTGATGTGGTGCACCATGGCGGCGACGGTGGAGCTCTTCCCGCTGCCGCTCACTCCCGTCACCAGCACCAGCCCCCGCTCCGACTCGGCCACCTGCTGCCAGCGTCTCGGGCAGGCGGAGCGACTCGATGGTGGGGACGGTGAACGGGATCACCCGCATCACGATCATGAAGGACGACCGCTGGCGCAGCACGTTCACCCGGAACCGGCCGACGCCGGGCATGCCCCAGGAGCAGTCGAAGTCGCGCAGCCGCTCGATCCGGGCCCGATCCTCGTCGCTGCTGATCAGCTTCATCGCGATCGCCCGGGTCTGATCGGGCGTGAGCCGCTGCTTGGTCAGCGCGACCAGCTTGCCGTTGATCCGGGCGCGGAACACGTCGCCGGCCTTGATGTGCAGGTCGGAGGCGCCTCGCTCGACCGCCGCCTTGATGATTTTTTCCATGGGTGCCCGTCAGTGGTTCGGAGACTCGTGGCACGACCTCACTTCATTCCGAGCGCAGCGAGGGATGAAGTATCGCTACACCGCCCCCACCCGGGACGGCAGCTGCAGCAGCCCCATCCGCTCCCGCACCTCCCGCATCGTCTCGCCGGCGATCCGCCGGGCGGCCGATGCCGCGCCGTCGGCCAGGATCTCGTCCACCATCTCCGGACGCTCCTGGAGCGGCCAGCGCCCGCTCCCGGATCGGGGCGAGCGCACGGATCATGTTGTCGGCCAGCACCCGCTTGCAGTCGAGGCAACCCCACTTGGCGCCGCGGCAGTTGTCCGCCACCGTGGCGACCGTCTCCGGCGGCGAGAAATACTTGTGCAGCTGGAAGATGTTGCAGACCTCGGGATTGCCGGGATCCTTCCGGGTCACCCGCGCCGGATCGGTCTTGGCCGGCCGCAGCTTCTGCCAGATCTCATCGGGCGTGTCGAACAGCCCGATGGTGTTCCCCAGGCTCTTCGACATCTTGGCCTGGCCGTCCAGGCCCATGATCCGCTTGGCCTCGGTCAGCAGCGCCTGGGGCTCGGGGAAATAGCTCTGCGCCCCGGCCGAACTCGGCGTTCCACCGCCGCGCGACCTCGCGGGTCAGCTCCAGGTGCTGGGTCTGATCCTCGCCCACCGGCACGAGGTCGGCCCGATAGAGCAGGATATCCGCCGCCATCAACACCGGGTAATTCAGCAGCCCGGCCGGAACACTTTCGAATCGTTGCGACTTATCTTTGAACTGCGTCATCCGCTCGAGCTCGCCGATCGGCGTGACGGTGTTCAGCAGCCACTGCAGCTCGCTGTGCTCCGGCACGTGCGACTGCACGAACAGCACCGACCGCGCAGGATCGATGCCGCAGGCGAGCAGCCCGATCGCCATCTCCCGGGTGCGTGCCGCCAGGGTCGGCTGGTCGTACTTCCCGGTGATGGCGTGCAGGTCCACCACGCAGAAAATGCAGTCGTAGCTGTGCTGCAGGTTGACCCAGTTCTGCACCGCCCCGAGCCAGTTGCCGATGTGCAGCTCGCCGGAGGGCTGGATCCCCGAGAAGATGCGTGGCATGACCGGCAAGTTACCCGCTTCAGCACCGGGCCAGCAAGACGGTGTCCTCCTTAGACTTACTGCATCTGGCCCAGGCCGCCGCCGAGCGGGCCGCCGGCTACCTGCGCGGGGTCGAGCGGCCGGCCGACCCCAGCCGGTGGACCCTCAAGGGCAGCCGGGACTTCGTGACCGAGGTGGATCGGACGGCGGAGCGGATCATCACCGAGATGCTGCTGGCCGCCGAGCCGGGCAGCCGGATCGTCGGCGAGGAGCTGCAGCCGGACGTGGTGACCGACGGCGCTGGTCTGGATCGTCGATCCGCTCGACGGCACCACCAACTTCCTGCACGATTTCCCGAGCTATGCGGTATCGATCGCCGGCGGCGGTGGATGGCGTGCTCGAGGCCGGCGGCGATCGTCGACGTCCCGCGGAGCGATCACCTACACCGCCAGCCGCGGCGGCGGCGCCTGGCAGGGCGAGCGCCGGCTGGCGGTCTCGGCGATCGGCGATCCCGGGTTCGCGCTGATCGGCACCGGCTTTCCGTTCAAGGACATCGAGCGGCATCGAGGAATACCTCGGACCAGTTCGCGCGGGTCGCCGCGCGGCGTCAGCGGCATCCGCCGTCCCGGCGCCGCCGCGCTCGACCTGGCCGACGTCGCGGCCGGCCGGTTCGACGGGTTCTGGGAGCAGCGGCTCTCGGCCTGGGACATCGCGGCGGGGACGCTGCTGATCCGTGAGGCGGGGGGCCGGGTGACCGACTATTCGGGGCGCGATCTCGGGGTCGAGCATCGGGGCCGTGGTCGCGGGGAATCCGGCGATCCACGCCTGGCTCCTGGACATCTTGGGTTCGTCAAATGAACACGAGGCACGCAGATGAACACAGACGACACTTTTGAGATTATCGCGTTCATCTTCGTTCATCTGCGGCTACTTCGACCTGTCTTCGAGCTAACATGCTGGATTAGCGCTTCAGGAGACCGCAATGCCGGACGCCGTCGCACCCACCCGCAGCCTCTCGCTCGACGACTGGGCCCGCAGCCATCGCCCGCCCGACGATCTCGCCCGCGGGCGGCTCGGCGGCCGCGTCGCCGGCGGCGATGGCCGCGGCCTGGTCGAGATGGTCGCCGGGCTCACCGCGGCCGCGGAGACGCTACGCCCTGGTCCACGAGGAGGCCCGGGCCGCCCGGGCCCGGGCCGAGGGGCTGCGCCAGGAGCTGCTGACCCTGGCCTCCGCAGACGCGGAGGCGCTCCAGCGGTTCGAGCAGGCGCTGGCCCTGCCCCGGGGCAGCGCCGCCGAGCGGGAGCTCCGGGAGCGGAGCAAGCGGTCGGCGCTCCGGGAGGGCGCGGAGATCCAGCGCGACGTGCTGGCCGGCTGTGCCGACGAGGTGGCCGAGCTGGGGATGGCGCTGGTGGAGCGCGGTCTCAAGACCGCCCGGGGGGACGCCGGCGACCGCGGTGTTCCTGGCGGCGGCGGCGGCCCGGAGCGCGGCGTGGGCGATCCGGATCAACCTGGCCGGACGAGCCGGCAGGGTCCGAGTTCACGCGGGATGGTGGAGGCGGCGGCCGGAAGGCTGCGGGCGTGGAGGAGGCGGAACGGCAGGCGATGCGGCTGCTGGAGCAGCCGCTGGAGTGACGCTCAGGCCGCGGTGAGGATCCGCGGTCCGTTGGCGGTGATCGCCACGGTGTGCTCGAAGTGGGCGGAGAGGCTGCCGTCGGCCGTCACCACGGTCCACTTGTCGCCCAGGGTCCGGGTGGCCGGGATTCCCCATGGTGATCATCGGCTCGATGGCCAGGGTCATGCCCTCGAGCAGCCGGGGACCGCGGCGGGGCGAGCCGTAGTTGGGCACCTGCGGCTCCTCGTGGAAGCGGGTCCCGATCCCGTGCCCCACCAGCTCGCGCACCACGCCGTAGCCCGCGCCCTCCGCCACCTGCTGCACCGCGTGGCCGATGTCGCCGACGTGGTTCCCCACCCTGGCCTGGGCGATCGCCGCCGCCAGCGACTCCCGGGTCACCTCCATCAGCCGCTCGGCCTCCGGCCTGCACCCGCCCCACCGCGATCGTGGTGGCGGAGTCGGCGTGCAGGCCCTCGAGCTGCACCCCGACGTCCACGCTCACGATGCTCCCCTCGGCCAGCACCCGGCGGGACGAGGGGATGCCGTGGACGATCTCTTCGTCGATCGAGGTGCAGAGGGTCTTGGGGAAGCCGTAGAGGCCCTTGAAGGAGGGCACCGCACCCTCGTGGCTCCGGATGTACTCCTCGGCGGCGGCGTCGAGATCCTCGGTCGTCATCCCGGGGCGGACGATCTCGCCGCATCAGGGCGAGGGTGCCGGCGACGATCCGGCCGGCCCGCGCCATGATCTCGATCTCCCGGGACGACTTGAGCGTGATCATCTGCCGTTCAGTGCTTGCCTCACGCGCGATGGCGATCTCCTCGACCGTGCCCACCGCCGGAATCCGGTGCACTGCCCCGTTCTTCCTCGTACCAGTCGAGCACCGGAGCGGTCTGCTCCCGGTAGGCCCGGAGCCGGGTGGCCGACCGCGCGCGGGATCGTCGTCGGCCCGGCCCTCGATGGACCGCCGCCGCTCCAGCCGGGCGAGGATCTCCTCGTCGCTCACGTCGAAGAACAGCACCGCGTCCATCCGCCGGCCGCGTGTCCGACAGGATCGTATCGAGCCCCTCGGCCTGCGGGATGGTGCGCACCACGCCGTCGAAGATGACGCCCTTCGCCGCCTCCGGCTTGCCCACTTCCTCGCGCACCACGCCGAGGATGATGTCGTCGCCCACCAGGTGGCCGGCCTCCATCACCGCCTTGGCCTTCTGGCCCAGGGGCGTGCCCCGCTTCACCGCGTCGCGGAGCAGGTCGCCGGTGGCGAACTTGGGCAGCCCGAGCGCCTTGCCCAGGATCGCGCCCTGGGTGCCTTTCCCGGCACCGGGCGGGCCCATCAGCAGAATATCCATTGCTTTCCTTATGAGAGAGGTGTCATCCCGAGCGAAGTGAGGGAGACCATGCCGGCATAGCCCCCTTCACTGCGTTCAGGGTGACACCTCTTGTAGCCCTTCACGCGGCCTCTACATGTAGCGCTGCTGGCGGCCCCTGAACTTGACCCGGCCGGTCTTCATGAAGCCGTCGTACTTGCGCAGCGTGCGGTGCTGCTCCACCTGCGCGATCGTGTCGAGCAGCACGCCGACCACGATCAGCACCGAGGTGCCCGCCGAAACCGGAGTTGGGGATGTTGAACCAGCTCGAGACCAGGATCGGGCAGCAGCGCGATCTCCGGCGAGGAACAGGCCGCCCGGCAGGGTGATCCGGCCGAGCACGCCGTCGATGTAGTCGGCGGTGCTGGCGCCCGGCTTCACGCCCGGGGATGAACCCGCCCTGCTTCTTCAGGTTCTCCGCCAGGTCGACCGAGTTGAAGATGATCGAAGTGTAGAAGTAGCTGAACACCAGGATCATCGCCGCGAACGTCAGGTTGTAGGGCCAGTCGCCGGGGGTGAAGAAGCCGGCCAGGTCCTGGAGCACGGGGTTCTGGGTGAAGCTCGCCAGGGTGCCCGGCACGATGATGATGGTCTGGGCGAAGATGATCGGCATCACGCCGGCGGTGATCAGCCGGATCGGGATGAAGGTCTTCTGGCCTTCGCGGATCCGGCCCCGGCCCATGACCTTGCGGGGGATCTGGATGGGGATGCGCCGGGCGGCGATGGTCATCGCCACCACCGCGGCGATCACCAGCACCAGGATCCCCAGGAACGCCACCGCGCCGAACGCGGTGACCACGCCGGTCCGCACGAACTGGAGCAGCTGGAGGCTGCCGGGCCAGAGGCGCTCGAGGATCGAGAAGGTGATGAGCAGGCTCATCCCGTTGCCGATGCCCCGCTCGGTGATCTGCTCGCCCAGCCACATCACGAAGATCGCGCCGGCGGTGAGCGTCACCACCATGATCAGGCGGGACGCGAAGCCCGGAGTCGGGCACGGCGCCGGGGATGGACTCGGTGAACAGGGCGAAGGTGTAGGCCTGGGAGAGCGCGATGAACACGGTGAGGTACCGGGTCCACTGCGTGATCCTCTTCTTGCCCTCCTCGTCCTTCTGCATCTTGCCGATGGACGGGGCGATGCCGCCGGCCAGCTGGAAGATGATGGAGGCCGAGATGTAGGGCATGATCCCGAGCGCGAACACCGTGGCCCGGGAGAGGCCGCCGCCCAGCGCGTCGTACAGCCCGAAGAACCCGGCGGCGGCGGAGTTCCGGATGAAGTCGGCCAGCGCGGTGACGTTCACGCCCGGCGCGGCGATGTGGGCGCCGATCCGGTAGATCACCAGGATGCCGAGCGTGAAGAGCAGCTTCCGCTTCAGCTCGTCGTCGATGGCCAGATTGGGGACGCGCGGTGCGGTCATTACCCCTCGATCTTGCCGCCGGCCGCCTCGATCTTCGCGCGCGCCGACGCGGACAGTGCCACGCCTCGAACCGTGTAGGACCGGTCGGCGTCACCGGTGCCCAGGAGCTTCACCGGCCGGTCCAGCTTGCCGATGAGTCCCGCCGAATACAGCGTCTCGGGGCTCACCTCGGTCGCCGTCACCTTCTTGAGCTGCGACAGGTTCACCGCCTGGGCCGTCACCTTGAACGGGTTGGTGAACCCGCGCTTCGGCAGCCGGCGGTACATCGGCATCTGGCCGCCCTCGAAGCCGGGGTTGGTGGCCCCGCCGGTGCGCGCCTTGTGCCCCTTGTGACCCTTCCCGGACGTCTTGCCGAGCCCCGAGCCCGGCCCCCGGCCCACCCGCTTGCGCGGCTGGGTCGAGCCGCGGGCGGGAGCGAGGGTGGAAAGAGTGAGCTTGTCAGCCATCGTGTCTCCAAGAGCGTGAAGGGGTCTACTTCGAACTCTTCACGCGGTTCTCAGCTTTGCCAGCCGGCTTCACATCGATCAGATGCCGCACCTTGAACAGCATGCCCCGGGCGCGAGGCCGTGTTGGCGACGCGGACGGTCTGCTGGTGGTGGTGCAGGCCGAGGGCCTCGAGCGTCCGCCGCATGGTGTCGGGATGCCCGATGGTGGAGCGGATCTGCTTCACCTCGAGCGCCTTCGCCTTGTCCTCGCTGGGAATCACCGCCGCGTGATGCCGGGGGCCCTGCCGTCCGACCGCTGGATTGCGTCCCATGATCAGGCTCCCTGCCGCGGCTTGTACGCGATCTGATCCAGCTCCACGCCCCGCTCCCGCGCCACCTGCCGGGCCGAGACCAGGCTGGGTGAGGCCGTCCATCGTGGCCCGCACCATGTTGTGCGGGTTGGTGGAGCCGAGGCTCTTGGTCAGGATGTCGGTGATCCCGGCGCACTCCAGCACCGCGCGCACCGGCCCGCCGGCGATGACGCCGGTTCCGGTGGCGGCGGGCTTGAGCAGCACCCGGCCGGCGCCGTGCCGGCCCACGACCTCGTGGGGGATGGTCGAGCCGGTCTTGGGCAGCTCCACCATCGAGCGCTTGGCGGCATCGACCGCCTTGCGCACCGCCTCGGAGACCTCGTTGGCCTTGCCGGTGGCGATGCCGACCTTGCCCTTGCCGTCGCCCACGGCGACGAGCGCGTTGAACGAGAAGCGCCGGCCGCCCTTCACCACCTTGGCGACGCGGTTGATGGCGATGACGTTCTCCACGTGATCGCTGGCGTGGTCCCGGTCGCCCCGATCGCGCCGTGGGCCGCCCCGGCCTCCGCGCTCGCCACCGCCCCGTCCGCCGCGGCCGCGGGGCCGCTCGGTGCGCTGCTCGGGAGCGGCGGGGGCCTCGGTCGCGGCGGGTGCCGGTGTCGGCGCCGGGTGCGCCGCCTTGCGTCGTCCTGTTGCCTCGTCCGCCATTAGAACTCCAATCCGCCTTCGCGCGCGCCCTCGGCGACCGCCTGGACGCGACCATGGTAACGGTAGCCGGCGCGGTCGAACACCACCCGGCTGACTCCCGCCGCCTTGGCCTTCTCCGCCAGCAGCTTGCCCACCGCCTTGCCGCGGGCCACCTTGCCCGTCGCCTTCGCCGGGCGATCCCTTCGCTGCCGTCGCTCACGCCGAGCAGGGTCACGCCGCGGTCGTCGTCGACCAGCTGGGCGTAGATGTGCTTGAGGGAGCGGAACACCACCAGCCGGGGCCGCTCGGCCGTGCCCGCCACCTTGCTCCGGACCCGGAGGTGCCGGCGGTAGCGCAGCTGGGTGCGGGTCTTGGGCGCGTGAATCCGGCGCATGTTACTTGGCTCCTGTCTTGCCCGCCTTGCGGCGGACCTGCTCACCCTGGTAGCGGATGCCCTTTCCCTTGTAGGGCTCCGGCGGCCGCACCGAGCGGAGCTCGGCCGCGACCTGGCCCACCGCTTCCTTGTCGGCGCCCTCGATCTTGACCACGGTGTTGTTCTCCACCGAGATCTTGATCCCCTTCGGCGCCTCGTACTTCACCGGGTGGGAGTACCCGACGATCAGGTTCACCCCGTAGGGCTTGGCCTCGGCCTTGTAGCCGACGCCCTGGATCTCGAGCGTCTTGCTGAACCCCTTGGAGACCCCGTCGACCATGTTCTGGACCAGGGTGCGGGTGAGGCCGTGCAGCGCCTTGTGGCGCTTGTCCTCGCTGGGACGCTCGACGGTGAACTTGCCGTCGGCCAGCGCCAGCTTCATCTCCGGGATGGAGCGTGCGGCGCGAGCTCGCCGCGCGGGCCCCTTCACCGCCACGGTGCTGCCCTGGAGATCCAGCGCGACGCCCTTGGGCAGCGTCACCGGCCTCCTGCCGATTCGCGACATGGCGGCCTCCTACCAGACGACGGCGAGCAGCTCGCCGCCCAGGTTGGCGGTCCGCGCCTCGCGGTCGCTCATCAGCCCCTTCGGGGTGCGAGACGATCGCCATGCCGAGGCCGTTCTTCACCCGGGGCAGCTCGCGGCACTTCACGTAGCGCCGGAGGCCCGGCGTGGAGACCCGCCGCAGCTCCCGGATCACCGGCAGCTCGTTGTGGTACTTCAGGTACAACCGCAGCACGCCGTGCGCGCCGTCATCGAGGAGCTTGTAGTCCGCGATGTAGTGGTTGTCCCGAAGCAGCCGGGCGACTTCGGTCTTCAGCTTGGACACCGGGATGTCCACCCGCCGGTGCCCCGCGGAGCACGCGTTGCGGATGCGGGTCAGCATATCCGCGACGGGATCAGTCAGACTCATTCCTTCGTTCCCCTTACCAGCTGGCCTTGCGCACGCCCGGGATTTCTCCCCTCAGGGCGAGCTCACGGAAACAGATGCGGCAGAGGCCGAACTTCCGCAGCACCGCGCGCGACCGGCCGCAGCGCTGACAGCGCCGCACGCGCCGCACCTTGAATTTCGGAGTTCGCTTGGCGCGCTCGATCCAGGCAGTCTTTGCCATGTTACGCTACCCTCTGCGGCGTCTCGCCGCGGAACGGCCATCCCAGCTCGCGCAGCAGCGCCATCGCCAGGTCGTCGCGATCAGTGGACGTCACCAGGGTGATGTCCATCCCGTGGATCTTCTCCACCTTGTCGTAATCGATCTCCGGGAAGATCATCTGCTCCTTGATCCCGAAGGTGTAGTTCCCCCGCCCGTCGAAGCTCCGGTTCGGCAGCCCGCGGAAGTCGCGGATCCGGGGAATCGCCAGCGTGATGAACCGGTCGAGGAACTCGTACATCCGGGCGCCCCGGAGCGTCACGAAGGCGCCCACCGGCATGCCGGCCCGGAGGCCGAAGTTGGCGATCGCCTTCTTGGCCTTGGTCACCACGGCCTTCTGCCCGGTGATCGCGCTCAGCTCTTCGACCGCGGCGTCGAGCTGCTTCGGGTTCTTGCTCGCGTCGCCCATGCCGATGTTGAGCACGAGCTTCTCCAGCCGCGGCACCTGGTGCGGGTTGGTGAGCCCGAACTCCTTGGCCAGCTTGGCCCGCACGGTCTCCTGGTAGAACGTCTGCAGCCGGGGCGCGCCTTCGCGGGCCTTGGGCTCGTGATCCACCGCGGCGCCGGCTCCGCCCTTGTCCTTGCCCTTGCCGCCTCCCTTGCCGGCCGCCCTTGGGCGCGGCTTCGGCGGCCTTCGCCGCCTTCGGCGCCTTCTCCTTCGCGTCCGCCATCGTCACCGGCTCCTGGGAATCGGCTGGTCCGACTTCACGGCGATCCGCTCGACCGTCCCGTCGGCGTCGATCCGGCGCCGCACGCGGGTCGGCTCACCGCTCGACGGATCGAGCAGCATCGCCTTCGAGTGATGGATCGACGCCTCCCGCTCCACGATCCCGCCCTCGGCGGTCGGGGTGGCGCGGAGGTGCCGCTTGACCAGGTTCACGCCCTGGATCTTGATCCGGCCGGTCTTGGGGAAGACCTGGAGCACCTTGCCCTGCTTCCCCTTGTCGTCGCCCGAGATCACCTGGACGGTGTCGCCCTTGGTGATGCGCAGCCGCTGCCGCACCGGCGGCTTGTGGCGGATCCGCTTGGCCTTCTTGTAGACGAGCGGCTTCATGCTACAGCACCTCCGGCGCGAGCGAGACGATCTTCATGTACCGCTTCTCGCGCAGCTCGCGCGCCACGGGGCCGAAGATGCGGGTGGCCCGCGGCTCTCCGGCGTCGTTGATCAGGACCGCGGCGTTCTCGTCGAAGCGGATGTAGGAGCCGTCCTTGCGGCGGGTCTCCTTGGCCGTCCGCACGATCACCGCCTTGGCCACGTCGCCCTTCTTCACCTGGCCGGTCGGGATCGCGTCCTTGATGGCCACCACCACCGTGTCGCCCAGCCCGGCGTAGCGGCGCTTGCTGCCGCCCAGCACCCGGATCACCAGCGCCTTGCCGGGCGCCCGAGTTGTCGGCGATGCGGAGAATCGATTCCTGTTGCACCATGGCTACTTGGCCCTTTCGCACGACTTCGGTCACCCGCCACCGCACCGTCTTCGCGAGCGGCCGGGTCTCCATGATCCGCACGGTATCGCCCGCCTTCGCGCCGCGTCGGCCCTTCGAGATTCCGCGCCTTCACCTTCTTGGTGCGGGTGACCTGCTTGCCGTAGACCGGGTGGGCGTAGCGCCGCACCAGCGAGACGGTGACCGTCTTGTCCATCTTGTCGCTGGTCACCATCCCGGTGCGGACCTTCCGCCGGGTGCGGTCACGCCTTCACCTGTTCAGCCATGGGCTTCTTTCTCCCGCAGGATCGTCTGCATCCGGGCGATGTCGCGCCGGAGGTCCCGGAAGCGCATCGGGTTCTCGATCGACTCGGTGGCCGAGCGGAAGCGGAGGTTGAACCGCTCCCGGGTCAGCTCGTCGATCTTGGCCTTGAGGTCCTCGACCGACATGTCCCTGATCTCGTTCGGCTTCACGGCTCAGGTCTCCTCGCGCTTCACGAAGCGCGTCTTCACCGGCAGCTTCGCCGCGGCGAGCGCCAGCGCCTTCTTGGCCAGGTCCTCGGCGATGCCCTCGATCTCGAACATCACCCGGCCCGGCTTCACCACGGCGACCCATCCCTCCGGGTTGCCCTTGCCCTTCCCCATGCGGGTCTCGGCCGGCTTCTTGGTGATCGGCTTGTCCGGGAAGATCCGGATCCACACCTTGCCGCCGCGCTTCATCTCGCGGGTCATCGCCACGCGCGAGGCTTCGATCTGCCGGTTGGTGACCCAGCCCGGATCCAGGCTCATCAGCCCGAACTCGCCGAAGGCGACGGTGTTGCCCCGGGCGGCGATGCCCTTGGTCCGCCCCTTGAACGTCTTGCGGAACTTGATCCGCTTCGGTGCCAGCATCGGACTCAGGCCCCCGTGCTGTAGGTGCGGCCCGACACGTCCTCGATCACCTCACCCTTGAAGATCCAGACCTTGATGCCGATGGTGCCGTAGGTGGTCTTCGCGGTGCTGGTGGCGTAATCGATGTCGGCCCGCAGCGTGTGCAGCGGGACCCGCCCCTCGTGGTAGCCCTCGGTGCGCGCGATCTCGGCGCCGCCCAGCCGGCCGGCCGCGCGGACCTTGATGCCCTGGGCGCCCATCCGCATGGCGCTCTGCACCGCCCGCTTCATCGCCCGGCGGAAGGAGATCCGCTGGGTGAGCTGGTGGGCGATGTTGTCGCCGACCAGCTGGGCGGAGAGCTCGGGCCGCTTGATCTCCTCGACGTTGATCGCGGCTTCCTTCCCGGTGAGCTGGGCCAGCTCGTCGCGCAGCTTGTCCACCTCGGCGCCGCGCTTGCCGATCACCACGCCCGGCCGCCCGGTGTGCACCGTGATGGTGACCTTGCCCGGCCGCCGCTCGATGTCGATCTGCGCGATCGCCGCGTGACCCAGCCGCTGCTTCAGGTACTTCCGGACCAGCTCGTCTTCCTTGAGCAGCGCCGGCATCTCCTTGGTGGCGAACCACCGGGACGACGGCTGCCGGACGATGCCGAGCCGGAGCCCGATCGGGTGCGTTTTCTGGCCCATTTACTCGCTCTCCTTGCTGTCCACGTGGATCTCCACGTGGCTGGTGCGCTTGCGGATCGGGGTGGCGCGCCCCTGCGCGGCGGCGGTGAACCGCTTGAGCGGCTGGCCGCCGTTCACGATCGCCTTGGTCACCACGAGCGCGTCGGGATCGAACCGCTCGTTGTCCTTGAGCGCCTTCTGCTCCGCGTTGGCGACCGCCGACTTGAGCGTCTTGGCGATCTGCTTGGCGGCGAGCTTCTTGTTGAACTTGAGGATCGCGTACGCCTCGTTCACGTCCTTGCCGCGAATGAGGTCGATCACGAGCCGCATCTTCCGGGGCGACTGGCGCACCAGCCGCTGAATCGCATGGCCGCTCATCGTTACTCCGGCTTCGCCTTCTTGTCGGCGACCATCTTGCCGCTGTGGCCGCGGAAGAGCCGGGTCGGGCGCGAACTCGCCCAGCTTGTGGCCCACCATGTTCTCGGTGACGTAGACCGGGACGAACTTGTTCCCGTTGTGCACCGCGAAGGTGTGGCCCACGAACTCGGGCAGGATGGTGCTCGCCCGGCTCCAGGTCTTCACCACCCGCTTCTCGTTCTTGCTGTTCAGGATCTGCACCTTGAGCATCAGCGCTTCCTGGACGAACGGGCCCTTCTTGACGCTTCTCGCCATGCCTTACCTCGTCGCCTTGCCGCGCTTGCGCCCGCGGACGATCAGCTTGGTCGACGCCTTCTTCCGATGACGGGTCTTGCGGCCTTCCGGCTTGCCCCAGGGCGACGTCGGCGGACGCCCGCCCGAGCTCTTGCCCTCGCCGCCGCCCAGCGGGTGGTCCACCGGGTTCATGGCCACGCCGCGGACCTTGGGCCGCTTGCCCAGCCAGCGGCTCTTGCCCGCCTTGCCGACCGACAGCAGCTCGTGCTCGGCGTTGCCGACCTCGCCGACGGTGGCGAAGCAGCGGCCGTGGATCAGCCGCATCTCGGTGGAGCGGAGCCGCAGGGTGACGTACTCGCCTTCCTTGGCGACCACCTGGGCGCTCGAGCCCGGCGGTGCGGCAGAGCTGGCCGCCCTTGCCGATCTTGAGCTCGATGTTGTGCACCGTGGTGCCGAGCGGGATCTCGCTCAGCGGCAGCGCGTTGCCGGTCCGGGTGTCGGAGCCCGGTGCCGGAGACGACGGTGTCACCCTGGTTCAGCCCCTTGGGGTGCAGGATGTACCGCTTCTCGCCGTCGGCGTAGACGATGAGCGCGATCCGCGCGGTGCGGTTGGGATCGTACTCGATCTCCGCGACCCGGCCGGGAATCCCGACCTTGTTGCGCTTGAAGTCGATCTTCCGGTACTGCCGCTTGTGCCCGCCGCCCCGGTGCCGCGAGGTCAGATGGCCCTGGTTGTTCCGGCCGCCGGTCTTCTTCATCGGCTCGAGCAGCGACTTCTCCGGGGTGTCCCGGGTGATCTCGTCGAACCCGGAGACCGAGCGGAACCGGGTGCCGGCCGTCATCGGCCGGAATTGCCTGATGCTCATCTCAGCCCTCGAACACGGCGATCGAGTCGCCGTCCTTGAGCGTGACGATCGCCTTCTTCCACCGCGCGGTGGTGCCGCGGGTGCGACCGCGGGTGACCGAGTGGCGCCGCACCTGCATGGTGCGCACGTCCGTCACGGTGACCCCGAACAGCTTCTGGAGCGCGTCCCGGATCTGGTACTTGTTGGCCTCCGGGTGCACCTCGAACGCGTATTCCCGCCGGGTCTGGTAGGCGGCCGAGCTCTTCTCGGTCACCACCGGCCGCACGACGATCTCGTGGAGGGCGGGCATCACTTGCTTCCTTTCTTCTTCTTCGGCGCGGCCTTCTTGGCCGGCTTGGCGGCCGGCCTTCTTGGCCGGCTTGGCCTTCTTCGCGGCCTTGGCGTCCGACTTCTTGGCCGGCCTTGGCGGCCTTGGCGCTCTTCGCCTTGGCCTTGGCCTTGGCCGCGGGCTTGGCCGCGGACTTTCCCTCGCCGCTTGCTCGGGGCGGGCTTGGCGGCGGCGGGACGCTTGCGCGGCGCGCGGGCGGGCTCGTCGGCCTCCGGCTCGTCGGGCAGCGGCTCCGGCATCACCCCGGTCAGCGCGCCCTCTTCCACCACGACCGCGTCGGACCAGAGGATGTCGTACGCCGAGGCCTCGGCGTACGGCATCACCTCGACGGTCGGGCAGGTTGCGGCCGCTCAGGTACACGCTGCTCGTTGGCCCCGGCGGTCAGCACCAGCACCTTGCGGCCGTCGAGATCGAGGCTGCCGAGCAGGCCGGCGAGCTGCGCCGTCCGGGGCCGGCGGAAGGCGAAGCGCTCGACCACGTGCAGCGCGCCTTCCCGGGCCCGCGCGTTGAGCGCCGACTTCCGCGCCAGCTGCTTCACCTTGCGGGGGATCTCGGTGCGGTAGTCGCGCGGGTGCGGGTCCGAAGACGATGCCGCCGCCCCGCCAGTGCGGCGCCCGGGTCGAGCCCTGCCGCGCGCGGCCGGTGCCCTTCTGCTTCCAGGGCTTCTGGTTGCCGCCGGAGACGAAGCTCCGGGTCTTGGTGGACGCGGTGCCCTGGCGCTGGTTGTTCAGGAACACCTTGACCGCCTGGTGCAGCACCGGCTCGTTCACCGTGCCGTCGAAGTAGTCGGCCGGGAGCGCGAACGACGCGTCACGCTTCGCGCCGGCCGGCGTGTAGTGCGGCGCCTCAATCATGGCGGCTCGGTCCTCCCTGCTTCGCCACGGTGACGATGCCGTTCCTGGCACCCGGAATGGCGCCCCGGACGAACAGCAGATTCCGCTCGGCATCCACCTTCACCACGGTGAGGCCGAGCTCGGTGTGGCGCTCGGCGCCCATGTGGCCCGGCATCCGCTTGCCCTTGATGACCCGCGACGGGTCGGTGCCCGGGCTGATCGAGCCGGGCTTCCGATGCCGGGTGTTGCCGTGGGTGGCGGGACCGCCGCCGAAGCCGTGGCGCTTCACCACGCCCTGGAATCCGCGGCCCTTGGTGGTGCCGGTGACCTTGACCCGCTCGCCCGGCGCGAAGATGTCGACCTTCACCTCGGCGCCGGGCGCCGGCGCCTCGCCGTTCAGCGGCGAAGACCCGGAGCACCTGGGGCGCCACATCCAGCCCCGCCTTCTTCGCGTGGCCCAGCTCGGCCCGGGTGGCGCGCTGCTTCCGCCGCGCGCCGAAGCCGAGCTGCACGCCGCCCTCGCGCACCTGCACCACCCGGCAGGGGCCGGCCTCGATGACGGTGACCGGCACCGCGGTGCCGTCTTCCGAGAAGACCCGGGTCATCCCGAGCTTGCGTCCGATCAGTCCGCTGGTCATCGCTATTCGACCTTGATCTCGACGTCCACGCCGGCCGGCAGGTCGAGCTTGGTCAGCGCGTCCATGGTCTGCGGGCGGGAGTCGTTGATGTCGAGCAGCCGCTTGTGGGTGCGCAGCTCGAACTGCTCGCGGCTCTTCTTGTCGATGTGCGGGCTCCGAAGCACGGTCCACCGCTCGGTCTTCACCGGCAGGGGGATCGGCCCCGACACCTGCGCGCCGGTCTTCTCGGCGGTGCGCACGATGTCCGCCGCGGCCTGGTCCAGGACCACGTGGTCGAAGGCCTTGAGGCGGATTCGGATTCTCTGTGCCATGCTGGTTCCTCGTTTCACTCGGACGGCGGACTCGGCGGTTGCGGCGGTTGCGCGCTCGCCGGCCTACTTCAGGATCTTCGTCACCACGCCGGCGCCCACCGTCCGGCCACCTTCGCGGATCGCGAAGCGCAGCCCCTCGTCCATCGCGATCGGGATGATCAGCTCGATCGTCATCTGCACGTTGTCCCCCGGCATCACCATCTCCACCCCCGCCGGCAGCTCCACGCTCCCCGTCACGTCCGTCGTCCGGAAGTAGAACTGCGGCCGGTACCCCTTGAAGAACGGCGTGTGCCGCCCCCCCTCTTCCTTCGTCAGCACGTACACCTCGGCCTCGAAGTGCGTGTGCGGCGTGATGCTCCCCGGCTTCGCCAGCACCATCCCCCGCTCGATCTCCGCCTTCTCCACCCCCCGCAGCAGCAGGCCCACGTTGTCCCCCGCCTCCCCCTGGTCCAGCAGCTTCCGGAACATCTCCACCCCGGTCACCACCGTCTTCTTGGCGCTGTTGAAGCCCACCACCGCCACCTCTTCCGACACCTTCACCACCCCCCGCTCGATCCGCCCCGTCGCCACCGTCCCCCGCCCCGTGATCGAGAACACGTCTTCCACCGGCATCAGGAACGGCTTGTCGATCTCCCGCTTCGGCTGCGGGATGTAGCTGTCCAGCGCGTCCAGCAGCTCCTGGATCTTCTGCCCCTGCTCGCTGTTGGGGTCCCCGCTCTCCAGCGCCTTCAGCGCCGACCCCTTGATGATCGGCGTGTCGTCCCCCGGGAAGTCGTAGCTCGACAGCAGCTCCCGCACCTCCAGCTCCACCAGCTCCAGCAGCTCCGGGTCGTCCACCATGTCCACCTTGTTCATGAACACCACGATGTACGGCACGTTCACCTGCTTGGCCAGCAGGATGTGCTCCCGGGTCTGCGGCATCGGCCCGTCCGCCGCCGACACCACCAGGATCGCCCCGTCCATCTGCGCCGCCCCCGTGATCATGTTCTTCACGTAGTCGGCGTGCCCCGGGCAGTCCACGTGCGCATAGTGCCGCTTGGCCGACTCGTACTCCACGTGCGCCGTCGCGATCGTGATCCCCCGCTCCCGCTCCTCCGGCGCCTTGTCGATCTGGTCGTAGGCCGTGAACTGCGCCAGCCCCTTCTTCGCCTGGATCGCCGTGATCGCCGCCGTCAACGTCGTCTTCCCGTGGTCCACGTGCCCGATCGTCCCCACGTTCACATGCGGCTTCGTCCGCTCGAATTTGGCTTTGGCCATAGCTCGGTGTTCCGGTGTCCGGTTGAGTGCCTGGTGATGCTGTCGGGCCGGCGGGCGGTCGGGCAGTCGGGCAGTCGATTATTCTGTCCGTCTGCCCGCCTGCCCGTCAGCCCTTCGCCTTCGTGATGATCGTCTCCGCGATGTTCTTCGGCACTTCTTCGTAGTGATCGAACTGCATGGTGTACACCGCCCGGCCCTGCGTCATGCTGCGCAGCGTGGTGGAGTAGCCGAACATCTCGGCCAGCGGCACGTCGGCCGCGACCACCTGCGCGTCGCCCCGCTGGGTCATGCCGCCGATCTTGCCCCGGCGGGCGGAGAGGTCGCCGATCACGTCGCCCAGGAAGTCGGACGGCGTCACCACTTCGACTTCCATGACCGGCTCGAGCAGCACGGCGCTCGCCTGGCGGGCCGCCTCCTTCACCGCCATGGAGCCGGCGATCTTGAACGCCATTTCGGAGCTGTCCACGTCGTGGTAGCTGCCGTAGGTGAGCGTCGCCTTCACGTCCACCATGGGATATCCGGCGAGCACGCCGTTCTCCAGCGCCTCGCGGATGCCGGCCTCGACCGGCTTGATGAACTCGCGGGGGATGACGCCGCCGACGATCTTGTCCTCGAAGATGAAGCCCGCCACCCGGCTCGCGTCGGCTCCAGCGTGATGACCACGTGGCCGTACTGGCCCTTGCCGCCCGACTGGCGGATGAACTTGCCCTCGATGTCGGTGACCTTCTTGCGGATGGTCTCCCGGAACGCCACCTGGGGCTTGCCGACGTTGGCCTCGACCTTGAACTCCCGCTTCATCCGGTCGACCAGGATCTCGAGGTGCAGCTCGCCCATGCCGGCGATGATCGTCTGGCCGGTCTCGGCGTCGGAGCGCACCCGGAAGGTGGGATCCTCCTCCTGCAGCTTCTGGAGAGCGGTGGAGAGCTTGTCCTGGTCGGCCTTGGTCTTGGGCTCGATGGCGACGTCGATCACCGGATTGGGGAACTTCATCGCCTCCAGGATGATCGCCTTGTCCTCGTCGGCCAGCGTGTCGCCGGTGCGGGTGTCCTTGAGGCCGATGGCCGCGGCGATGTCGCCGGCGAGCACCTCCTCGATCTCGTCCCGCTTGTTGGCGTGCATCTGGAGCAGCCGGCCGATCCGCTCCCGCTTGTCCTTGGTGCTGTTGTAGACGTAGCTGCCGCTCTTGAGCGACCCCGAGTACACCCGGAAGAAGGTGAGCCGGCCGACGTAGGGGTCGGTCGCCACCTTGAACGCGAGCGCGGAGAACGGCTCGGTGTCCGAGGCGCAGCGCTCGATGTGGGTGTCGTCGTGGAGCGGGAGGTGGCCCTTGATGGGCGGGATGTCGATCGGGCTCGGCAGGTAGTCGATGACCGCGTCGAGCAGCGCCTGAACGCCCTTGTTCTTGAAGGAGGCGCCGCAGAGCACCGGCACGATGGAGCCCGAGGTCGTGGCCTTGCGGATGGCCCGCTGAATCTCCTCGAAGGACAGCTCTTCGCCGGCCAGGTACTTCGCCAACAGCTCGTCGTCGTGCTCCACCGCCGCCTCGATCACCTCGTGCCGCGCCGCCTCGACCCGCTCGCGGTACGCCTCGGGCACCGGCATCTCGGTGAACGTCTTGCCCAGGGTCTCGTCGTCGAAGATGATCTCGACCCGGCGCAGCACGTCGATATGACCGGTGAACATCTCGCCCGAGCCCGACCGGGAGCTGGATCGGATACGCCTTCTTGGTGAGCCGGTCGCGGATCATGGCGAGGCAGCGATCGAAGTCGGCGCCGACCCGGTCCATCTTGTTGGCGAAGATGAGCCGCGGCACGCCGTACCGGTCGGCCTGGCGCCACACCGTCTCGGTCTGCGGCTCCACGCCGGCGACCGAATCGAGCAGGGTGACGGCGCCGTCGAGCACGCGGAGCGAGCGCTCCACCTCGACGGTGAAGTCCACGTGGCCCGGGGTGTCGATGATGTTGATCCGGTGCTGGATGCCGTTGCGGTTCCAGAAGCAGGTGGTGGCGGCGGAGGTGATGGTGATGCCCCGCTCCTGCTCCTGCTCCATCCAGTCCATGGTGGCCGCGCCCTCATGGACTTCACCGATCTTGTAGTTCTTTCCGGTGTAATAGAGGATGCGCTCGGTCGTAGTCGTCTTCCCGGCATCGATGTGGGCCATGATGCCGATGTTGCGATACCGCTCGAGCGGGGTCTGACGGGCCATGCGGTGTCCTCTACCAGCGAAAAAGCGGGGCGACCGACCCGGCGAGAACCCGGTGGTATCGCTCCGCGCGCATCCGAGCCTGCCCTGGATGGGGAGACCCAGAAGGTCTCCTCGCGTTGTCGTTCGGGAGATGAGAGGTGAAGGCTTAAGCCGTCCACGTCATCCGATGTTTTGCGGGAGGTCCGACAGGGTGCGCCGAAAATCCCAAGCCCGCAGAAAGTAATGGGATAGCCCCCAGTGTCAACCCTTGCGGCGGTCTCAGCGCAGGGGAGGTGCCGGTGGGTTCTGGGCGGGCCGTGAAACTGCGAACCACGGAGCCACGAAGAACACGGAGGGTGGCACGGAGCAACACAAAATTTGTGGTTCTCCGTGGCTGTTTCCGTGTCCTCCGTGGTTCGGCGGTTTCGCCATCCGCCCCGGAAAACCTGCCATTTGTGTCAGTTCCAGCCCCCCACCCGTCGCCCTGACCCTGCCGGGCACGTCCATTGCCTCCATCCCGGCGCCACCGGTCACATCGAGGGACCCGTGAACCGACTGCTCGTCATCGCCGGATGGGGCTATGTCGCCCTGTGCGGCCTTGTCCTGGCCACCCGCTCCCGACCGGCCCAGACCGGTGAGCCGCCCAGCCAGCCGGCCCCCTTCCGGGGGGAGGCGGGAGCGTGGTTCGCCCAGATCAAGCCGTTCTGCAATGCCGTCGAGGTCGATGTCCAGCAGCAGCGCCTGCCCCCGCCGGTCGGGGCCGACGGGGCGGGTTACGCGGCAGCGTGCTACGCCCTGGCCGGCAAGATCGACCACGCCCGGAAGGCCATCGAAGGACTCCCCTCGGACGACCGGAACCTCGCCGCCGGCATCGTCTTCGAGATCGGCCACCCGGTGGCCGACGCCGGCGACGACGCCTCCGCCGGGCCCATCATGCGCCTGGTGGTCGAGTACCAGCCCGAGAACTACATGGCGCTGTACCACGCCGGCATCTCGGAGTACATGCTGGGTCACCTCGACTACGCCCGGGACCACCTGGAGCGCTTCCTCAAACTCTACCAGGTGCAGGACGGGTGGCGGTCGAACGCCATGGAAGTCCTCGGGCGAATCCGATGAGCGACGCCTACCTCACCCCCGGGACCACCCTCGCCGGCCGCTGGGACATCGGCCGGGAGCTCGGCCGCGGCGGCTACTCCGTGGTCTATCTGGCCCGCGATCGGGAGCTGGACGCGGAAGTCGCGGTGAAGCTGCTGGTTCCCCCGCCGGCGGCCGCGAAGATCGCGCGGGAGCGGATGCGGCGCGAGGTCCAGGTGGTGCGCGGACTTTCCCACCCGAACATCGTCGCGGTCTATGACTTCGTGGAGTCGGGTCCCTGGAGCTTCATCGTCATGGAGTACGTGGCGGGCCCCGACCTAAGCGTGCGGATCGCGGACGGCGGCCCCCTCTCCCCCGATGGCGCCATCCGTCTGGGCCGCGATATCGCCGCCGCCCTGGGCGCGGCCCACGCCCGCGGCATCCTCCACCGGGACGTGAAGCCGCAGAACGTTCTGCTCGATCCCGACGGCCGGTATCGCCTGACCGACTTCGGCTCCGCCAGACTCGACGGGCAGCTCGGCGTGACCACGACCGGCGGGCTCACCGGGACCCCGGACTACACCGCGCCCGAAGTGCTCGCTGGGAGGCGTGGCGACGCCCGGGCCGACGTCTATGCTCTCGGTCTCACCCTCTTCTTCGCCCTCACCGGCCGCCTGCCCGACCGGACCACGTCCCGAACCGGCGAGGAGACCGGGCATCGTCCCAAGGACCTCGCTCCGGGCGTCCCCGAATGGCTCGACGAGCTGGTCGCCCGCGCCACCGCACCGGCGGCCGAATCGCGGTTCCCCACCGTTGCGGCGATGGACCAGGCGCTGGCCCAGGCCGGCGGTCGAACTCCCGCCCCGGTGCCCCGGTGCGTGCTCTGCGACGGGCCCGATCCGCTGGAGTCCGGACTCTGCCCGGCCTGCGGCGGCACGGGCGGCAAGGAGGAGTCGCTGATCTTTCTCCGAAGCGACAGCGGGGAGGCGGCACAGACCGTCGAGCGCCGGTTGCTGGCGGTGTTGCCAGCGGTGGGATCCGACGCCGCGGCGGCAGTGCGCGGCGAGCGGCCGCTCTTCCGCGCCTACGCCGAAGGCGCCGACCGGCTGGTCGCGGAGCTGGGCACGCGGCAGCTGCTGGCACGCGCGATCCCCCGGTCGAAGGCCATGAGCGTGCTGCCGGCAGCCTACTACGTGATGCTCGCCGCGGTGGTGGTCGCCGGAAGCCTGGCGGGCGTCGCGGCGGCGCCGGCACTGCTCTGGGTCACGCCGGCCTTCGCCGGGTTGCTGGTGCTGAGCGCGCACCGCGGCGCGGCCACGCCGCTAATCGTGAGCCAGCGGCGGCGCGGCGAGTTGCCGGCCGACGTCGAACGGCAGCTGCTCGCCACGCTGGCCCAGCTTCCACCCGGCACCGCGCGCAGCCTGCTGGCCGACATCACCCGCATGGGCCAGGGCCTGTACGGCCAGCTCCGCCGGACCGGCGACTCGCGAGGCGCGACGGCGGTGCTCACCGAGCTGCTGACCGCCGCGTGCTCCGCGGGCGAAGATCTGGCCCAGCTCGACGCCAGCCTCGCCCGGTTCGAGGGGCAGCGGGACCGCCTCGCGGCGCGGCCCGCCGGCTGGATGGACGCGCTGGCTCGCTGCGAGCGGGCCCGGGACGCCCTGGTGCAGCGGCTGCTCGAGGCCATGACCGTGCTGGGACAGCTGCAGGGTCAATCGGCCGACCTCGAGGCGGCCACCTCGGGCATGACGGATTCGATCGCCGAGCTTCGCACCGAAGCGGAAGCCCGCTCCGCCGCCGCCAACGAGATGGCCGCGCTGCTCGGAAATCTCACCAGCTCGCCGCTTCGCCCTCCGGTGTGAGGGGAACCGGGGTTCCGCCGGCCGCATCGACGATGACCAACGACGGTGTGCCGGGGCGATAGGAGCTGTACACCAGCTTCGAGCCGTCGGGTGACCATGCGGGCTGCAGGTCGAAGAAGTCGTCGCTGGTGATCTGAGTCTTGTTGCTCCCATCCGGATTCATCACCCACACCTCATACAAGTGGTCGGCGCTCCCCAGGCCGTCATCCGCCTCGCTCGTCGCCACATACGCGATCCTGCTCCCGTCGGGTGACCAGTCCGCGTACCCGTCTCCGAACGGATTGGTCGTCAGCTGGGTCGCGCTGCTGCCCGGGGTCGCGTTCATCACGTGGATGTTGCCCCCCATCTGGAACGCGATCCTGCTGCCGTCGGGCGACCAGGTCGGATCCCGCTCCGATCCGGCGGTGCTGGTGAGCTGGGTCGCGCCGGTTCCGTCGGGGTTGATGGTCCAGAGGTCGGTCTGACCGCTCCGGAACGACACGAACACGATCTTCGACCCGTCTCGGGACCAGTCGGGCTCCGAGTTAGAGAAGGCGTCGTTCAGCAATGGAGTCTTTCCGCTTCCGTTCGAGTTCATCAGGATCAAGTCGCCGCTCGTGGAGTAGACGATCTTGCTTCCGTCCGGCGACCAGGCCGGATCCACGTTGATGGCCCCGTCGTTAGTGAGCGGGGTCCTTCCAGAACCGTCGGCCCGGATCCTGAAGATCTCGTACGCGCCCGAGCCCACGAACTGGGTGAACACGATCGGCCGGCACACCAGGTTGAAGTCGGCATCCGCGGTCGCGCCTGCCGCGACCGCCACGGTCTGCGGCGACGGGCGGAAGCAGCTCGCCGGCGTGCCGCTCACGCTGACGGACTTCGAGCCGGGGGTGAGGCCGCCGATCAGGTAGTTGCCCGATCCGTCGCTGGTGCCGGTCTGGCCGCCCGGCGTCACCGTCACGGAAGCGTTGGGCAGCGGGCCGAACAGGGCGGACGCAACCGTCCCGCCGATCCCCCCGGTCAGCGCGTTCTCCGAGATGTCGGCGGCGAGCACGACATAGACGTCGAGGCTCGACACCAGGAGGTCCGCGTCGAACCCCACCGTGTGCGCCGCGGTAGTCGCCCCGGCCGCCACCGTCCCGAAGGACTCCCACCTGAAGCAGTCGTCACCCAGCACGGGAAGGCACGTCGCCGAGTTGAAGAAGTTGTGCGGCGCGCCGCTGCCGGAGGCCCCGGTGCCGTTCCAATCCACGCTGGCCACTGCGCGCGACTCGGCCAGCGGGAGGGGCTGGCCGTTGGAGCCGAGGGCGATGGTCTTGAAGGGGAAGAGCAGGACGCCGGTGACGCCGGATGGCGGCGCCGGGAACGTGGGCGTGACGAGGTCGCTGTGCTTCAGCTTGTTGGTGACTTTGAGATCGAACCGGATCCGGACCCGGCCGATTCCGGCCGAGGTGCGGGAGAAGTTCGCGGCGGCCACGGCGATCTCGTTCCGGCCCAGCAATGCGAAGGAGGGCGTGAGGCCGTCTTCTCGTTGCGGGGCGGCCGCCTGGAGCGGGGCCACTTCCACCCGGCCCGAGGCCACGTCCACCTTCAGCCGGACCGCCGACTTCAGGATGCCCGGAGCCAGGCCACCCGGCTCCGGTTCGGGCCCCGCGACATCGCGATCGGAATCACACGCTGCCGCACCGAGGACGGCCAGCGGGAGCAGCAAGAAGCGGAAGGCCGCCAGGCGAGTCGGATAACGACGTACGCGGCCGGGTGAACGGTGCACGTGTCCTCCGGAATCTTGGGATGGTCGAGCTGGAACTGCGGGTTCTATTAGGGAATCGCAATTCCCGGCGAAAACCGGACACGGGGTCCCGAACGCACGAAGGGCGACCGGCCGTGGCCGATCGCCCTGGTGACACCGCCCTGCCGCCCGCGACTACCAGCGATAGTGCGCGAACGCCCGGTTGGCCTCGGCCATCCGGTGGGTGTCTTCCTTCTTCTTGATGGTGTTGCCCTCGCCCTTGGAGGCGAGGATCAGCTCCGCCGCCAGCCGCTCCGACATGGTCTTCTCGGTGCGGGCACGGGCGAAAGAGATGAGCCAGCGCATCGCGAGCGCGGTGCGGCGATCGGGCCGGACTTCCACCGGAACCTGGAGCGAGGCGCCGCCGACCCGGCGGCTCTTCACCTCGAGGGTGGGCTTGGAGTTGTTGACCGCCTGCTTGAAGACCGCGACCCCGGGCTGGCCGGTGCGCTCTTCGATCATGTCCATGGCCGAGTAGAAAATTCCTTCGGCCACGCTCTTCTTGCCCTCGAACATCAGGTTGTTGACGAACTTGGAGACCGTCTGGCTGTCGTACCGCGGATCGGGCGGCACCGGCCGCTTGACCGCCTTGTTGCGCCGGCTCACTTCTTACCTCCCTTGGCCCCGGCCTCCTTGGGCCGCTTGGCGCCGTACTTCGACCGGCTCTGACGCCGGTCGTTCACACCGGCGGAGTCGAGCGTGCCGCGCACGATATGGTAGCGGACGCCAGGCAGGTCCTTCACGCGGCCGCCCCGAATGAGCACGATCGAGTGCTCCTGGAGATTGTGGCCTTCGCCGGGGATGTATGCCGTGACCTCGAAGCCGTTCACCAGTCGCACACGGGCCACCTTCCGAAGAGCCGAGTTCGGCTTCTTGGGCGTGGTGGTATACACCCGGGTGCACACGCCCCGCTTCTGCGGGTTGGAGCGAAGCGCCGGCGCCTTGTCTTTCGCTTCGACGTCTTTCCGGCCGTGCCGGATGAGCTGATTGATGGTCGGCATAACCCTGGAGCTGAGGAACGGAGATCGCCCGAACGGTCTCCAACAGGGAACCTCAATTCGGGCACAGACCGCGAAATGTAGGCCCCGAATAGGGTTGGGTCAAGCCGAACCCGGCGGGCTCAGCGAGTGCCAGGTCGCGCCTCCGTGAAGAGCATGGTCGCCGGCTCGCTTCCCGCCCCCATCCCTTGCACCACGCTCGCCAGCAGCCGGCGGAGCGCCGCGAGGTCCTTTCGCGAAAGCGCTTCCAGCCCAGCAATCAGCCGCACCTGCGCGGGCACCGGCGCCCGCGCGGTGAGCCGGCGACCCGCTGCGGTCAGTCCCAGCTCCCGGCGGCGGCCGTCCACCCGCGACCGGCGCCGGGTCACCAGACCCTGCACCACCAGCCGCCGCACCACGACCGACACCGAGCTCTGGTGGGTATAGGTCCGCTCCGCCAGCTCGTTCACCGATCCGGCCGGGGACGCGGCGAGCTGCTGGAGGACGAAGAGCTGGGCGGCGCCGATGCCGAGGCTGCGCTCCGTCTCGCCCGACGAGAGCCGCAACACGCGCACGATCCGCCGGATGGCGTCGAGTGCGCCGGCGAGGTCGGTGTGGGCACGGGTGGCGGGCAGTTCCATGGGTTCCCATATATAATACGGGCAGCCATGGACCCGCAGACCCTCACCGCCACGCTCTCCGGTTTCGGCGCGCCCTCCCGGGCGGCGACCGTCCTGGTCGAGCGGCTGACGCTCCGCCGGCGGCTGGGACGGGCCGGGACCGCGGCGGGCCTGGGCCTCGCCGCGGCGCTGATCGCCCTTCCCATCCCGCTGGTCCACTTCATCCTGGTACCGGGCTCCCTGCTGATCGGCGGGCTGCTGGCCGCCCACCGCCTGGGCCAGCGGGAGATCTTCCACTCGGCCGAAGGGCCCTGTCCGTTCTGCGGCGCGGTCCAGCGCCTCGGCCTCGCCGGCAAGACGTTCCGCCTGCCCCGCCGGCTCCATTGCTCGAGCTGTGGGAGAGAGCTGGACCTCAGCGGCGAGTGACCTTGCCGCCTTTTGCGAGCGTCGGTGGCGCTTTCGCCGGGGTCCCATATTCCAACTGCGCACCGACGCTGGGGTTAGCGACTCGATCAGCCGCGGCCCCGTCTTTGCTTTTCCGCCCGACGTCGGACGTCCCCGTCCCGACCGCAACCTCGTCGTGCGGAGTCGTTCGTGCCCCTGTCCCGCAACCTCGCCATTCTCGCAGCGCTCGCCACGGCCGGTCCGGGTCTCTCCGCCGCGCAGGATGCCCCTTGGAAGCCGTTCGCCGAAGTCACCCAGGGCGCCGAAGCCGCGACGGGAATCTTCTCGGTCTACTACAAGCGCGATCAGGTTCTCCTCTCTCTCACCCCTGAGCACTTCGATCGCGATTATCTCCTGGTCGCCCAGCTCTCGCAGGGCATCGGGGAACTGGGACTCGACGGCGGCACCTCGGTCCGCTCCGACCTGATCCGGTTTCACCGCCAGGGCGACCGGGTCGAGCTCTGGGTGATCAATCCTCATTTCGCCGCGACCCCAGGCTCGCCGATGGCGCGCACCGTGGATTACTCGTTCGGCCACTCGGTGGCGTTCGCGTTCCCGATCCTGGCGGCGCGCGATTCGAGCGAACGCGAGGTCGTGGTCGATCTCTCGCCCTTCCTGCTTTCCGACTGGGCCGACGTCGGCACGACGCTCCAGCAGGCCGCGACCCAGCGGAAGGTGACCGGCAACATCACGCTGGACGACAAGCGCTCGAGCCTCCAGGACCTGCACCTCTTTCCCGCCAACCTCGAGGCCGAGGTCCGGCTGACCTTCCAGAGTCCGCGCAACCTCGGCCTGGAGACGGTCTCCGACTACCGCTCCATTCCGATCGGCGTGCACTACTCGCTGCTCGCACTGCCGGACCGGCCGATGCGTCCGCGCTATGCCGACGAGCGGGTGGGATACTTCATCTCGGCCTTCAAGGATTTCTCCCGCGACACCGCGGAGAGCTTCTTCGTCCGGTACGTCAACCGCTGGCGGCTGGAGAAGCAGACGCCCGGCGCCGCCCTCAGCGATCCGGTGCGTCCCATCACGTACTACATCGACCACACGGTGCCGCTGGAGTGGCGGCCCTACGTGCGGGCCGGGATCCTGGAGTGGAATCGCGCCTTCGAGGAGGCCGGGTACCGCGGCGCGGTCCGGGTGCTGGACGCGCCCGAGGATCCGAGCTACAGCGCGAGTGACGCGCGGTTCTCCACGGTCCGCTGGACCGCCACCAACCGGTCGGTCTATGCCGTGGGACCGACCAACGTGGATCCCCGGACCGGTGAGATCCTCAACGCCGACATCCTGATCTCGGCCAGCTGGATCCAGACCTGGCGGGGCGAGTCTCGCGAGTACGTCTCGCCGATCGCCTCCGTGCAGTCGGCCTTCGCGCCCGATTCGGCCGGCGCGAACGCCTCCCTGCTGTGCCGCTTCGGCGAAGGGTTGGAGCGCGAGGGGAGCGTGGCGCGGACGCTGCTCGCGGCCCGCGGCGCGATTCCGGCCGGCGGGACGGCGCCCCGCGCCTTCATCGGACAGGCGCTGAAGGCGCTGGTGATGCACGAGGTGGGGCACACCCTCGGCCTGCGGCACAACTTCCGGGGCTCGGCCGGCATCGCGGCCGACGACCTGTCGGACCGCGGGCACACCGAGCAGCACGGGCACGGCGTGTCGGTCATGGACTACACCCCGCCGGCGCTGGCGCTCGATCCGCGGCGCCAGGGCCACTTCTACTCCCCGACGATCGGCAGCTACGACCGCTGGGCCATCACCTACGGCTACTCCGAGCCAGTCCGCGGCGCGGCCCGGGGCGGCAAGGGAGCCACCGGTGAGGCCGCCGAGTGGACGCCGGACCTGGAGGTCAACGCCCTGCGAGCTATCGCGTCGCGCGCGGCGGACCCGGGGAACCTCTACGCGAGCGACGAAGACGCCGGGTTCGGCGCGTCCGGCCTCGACCCCACCGTCTCGCGGTACGACATGACCGACGATCCGCTCCGGTGGGCCCAGGACCGGGTCACCCTGATCGACCGGCTCTTCGACTCGCTGGAGACTCGGGTCGTGGCGCCGGGCCAGGGCTACGGCCGGCTCCGCTCCGCCTTCACCGACCTGCTCTCCGACCGGTGGTACGCCCTGCTGGTCAGCACCAAGTACCTCGGTGGCGCCACGACGGCGCGGGACCACCGCGGCGACCCCGATGCCCGTCCCGCGATCCGGACCGTTCCCGCCAGCCGGCAGCGCGAGGCCCTCGCGTTCGTGGCCGAGGCGGGCCTGGGCGATCGGGCGTTCAACTTCCGCCCCGAATTGCTCCGCCTGCTCGCCCCCGAGCGGTGGTCCCACTGGGGCCAGTCGCCCGCGGCGCAGGGTCGCGCCGACTTCCCGCTGCACGACTGGGCGATAGCGCAGCAGGGATCCCTGCTCAATCAACTGCTCGACCCGGTGCTGCTCTCCCGGCTCCGCGACGCGGAACTGCGGACCACTCCGGGCGAGGAGACGGTCGGCATTCCCGAGCTGTTCGCGACCCTGACCCGGTCCGTCTGGGCCGAAGTCACCGGAAGCCTGACGAAGCACGCCGCTCCCCGGAACATCCGGTCGGTCCGCCGCGACGTACAGCGGATGCATCTGAACGCGATGGTGCGCATGGTGGTCGCGCCCGCCCCGGGCATGCCGGAGGACGCCCGCGCCCTCGCCCGGGCCACGCTGTCCGACCTGGAAATCCGGCTGGCCCGTGCGTTGGACGACGATCGCACAACGCTGGACGCCTATACCCGTGCCCACCTGATCGACTCGCGCGAGCGCATCGCCCGCGCCCTCGACGCGCGGATGGTCGAGTCCCCCACCGCCCTCAAGTAGCCAACTATGCTGCCGATCTCCCCGGACCCGTCGCCCTTGCTGCTCACCGCCATCTATCTCGGCGGCATCCTCGGCGGCTACGCGCTGCTCACCGCCCCCCACGAGTGGCAGCGGGCGTGGCAGACCGTGCAGCGCGCCTGGACCCGCCGCCAGGGGTAGCCTCCGGGTTCGGGTCGGGTAACCTTCCCGGATGCCGCCCACCGACGCAGCCAACCCACCCCTCCTCGTCCGAGGCCTGCGCAAGCGATACGCCGATGTCATCGCCGTCGATGGACTCGATCTCGAGATCCAGGCCGGCGAATGCTTCGGCCTGCTGGGACCGAACGGCGCCGGCAAGACCACCACGATCGAGATCTGCGAGGGACTTACCGAGCCCGATGAAGGCGAGGTCCAGGTCCTGGGCCGCCGCTGGGGCCGGCACGACCGGGAGCTCCGCGAGCTGCTCGGCATCTCGCTCCAGGAGACCCAGTTCTCCGAGAAGCTGACGGTGGAGGAGACGGTCCGGCTCTTCCGCAGCTTCTATCGCCGGGGGCCCTCGGTGGATGAGGTCATCCGCACGGTGCAGCTCCAGGAGAAGCGCGCCGCCAGGGTCGGGCAGCTCTCCGGCGGACAGCGCCAGCGGCTCGCCCTCGCCTGTGCCTTGGTGGGGGACCCCTCCCTGCTCTTCCTCGATGAGCCCACCACCGGGCTCGATCCCCAGTCCCGCCGACAGCTCTGGGAGCTGATCGAGCGCTTCAAGGCCGACGGCCGCGCGATCCTGCTGACCACCCACTATATGGAAGAGGCCGAGCGGCTCTGCGACCGGGTCGCCATCGTCGACCACGGCCGCGTGATCGCGCTGGACACACCGCGCGCGCTGGTGGCCTCGCTCAGCGCCGAGCATGTCGTGGAGTTCGCGGTTCCCGCCGAGGCGATGCTCGACCTCCAAGCGCTCGAGCAGCTCCCCGAAGTGGGTGCGGCCGCCCGGCGAAACGGCGCGTACCGCATCCGGGCGCCCGAGCTGCACCGGACCGTCCCCGCCCTGCTGGCCGAGCTGCGGCGGCAGGGCGTGCAGCTGACGGAGCTCCGCACCCACTCGGCCACGCTGGAAGACGTGTTCGTGGAGCTGACCGGGAGGCATCTGCGCGATGAATAGGACGGAGGGCTGGCGAGGACATCCGCTGATCCAGCTCACCCTGGTGCGCTACCGGGAGTTCTTCCGCGAGCCGGAGGCGGTCTTCTGGGTCTTCGTCTTTCCAGTGCTCCTCACCGCGGGGCTCGGCATCGCGTTTCGGAACCAGGCCCCGGAGCGCACGCCCGTGGCGGTGGTCGCTCGCGGCGCGGCCGCCGACGAGGTGGTCGAAGCGCTGCGCCTGAGCGAGGATCTCGTCGTCCTTCCGCTGGAAGACACGGCGGCGGCCAACGCGCTCCGCACCGGAAGGGTGTCTCTAGTGGTTTCCCCCGGCTCGAGGCCCGACAGAGTCACCTACCGCTTCGACCATGACCGGCCCGAGGGCCGGCTGGCGCGGCAACAGGTGAACGATGCGCTCCAGCGGGCGGCGGGACGGCGGGACCTCGTCGCCACCACCGACGACCAGGTCAGCGAGCCGGGCTCCCGATACGTCGATTTCGTGGTGCCGGGACTGCTGGGCATGAACCTGATGGGCAGCGGCATCTGGGGCATGGGCTTCGCCATCGTGGATGCCCGCCGGAAGAAGCTGCTCAAGCGGCTGATCGCGACGCCGATGTCGCGGACCCAGTTTCTCGCCTCGTTCGTCCTCTCCCGGCTCACCATGCTCGTGATCGAGGTGGCGGTGCTGGTCGGGTTCGCCCTGGCGGTCTTCGGTGTGCCGGTCCGGGGCTCGCCGTTGACCCTCCTGGGCGTGTGCCTGCTGTCGGCGCTCGCGTTCGGCGCGCTAGGCCTGCTGATCGCGTCGCGGGCCCGGACGGTGGAAGGCGTCTCGGGTCTAATGAACCTGGTGATGCTGCCGATGTGGATCTTCTCGGGCGTATTCTTCTCCGCGTCCCGGTTCCCCGACGCGCTCCAGCCGTTCATCCAGGCTCTTCCGCTGACCGCGGTGAACGACGCGCTGCGGGCAAGCATGCTGGAGGGCGCGGGCTTCACCCGGTTGGCGCCGGAAGTCGGCATCATCGCCGCCTGGCTGGGCCTGAGCTTCGTGCTGGCGATCCGGCTCTTTCGCTGGCGGTGAGACGGCGTAAAGTTGTGGGCGTGGGGCAGCGGCGTGACTGATACAGCGCGGGGAGGGAGGCTAGAAGTGCTGTTACCTGCACTTCGGATGTTGCGAAGACTCCTACACTTAGACGCTCGAATCGAGCCGGACTTCGATACGTCGAATGGCTCGGATCGTGCGTACACGGTGGAGCACGGCAGCACATCCGATCCCCTTCGACAGACCGGTCACACCGGCACTCCTATGTACCTCGTCGAAATCGAGGCAGGTAAGGAACAGCTGTTCCCGTCGGTGGATGATCTGGCATCGGCCATCCGGCGCGGCGATGTGGGTCCCCGCTCGCGGATCTTTCATCGCGCGTCGTCGAGCTGGGTCTCGATCATGGTGCACCCGGAGTACCGCAAGGCGGCCGCGGACCTCGCGAGCGCGCCGCTGCCGCCGCTGGCGCGCACCCAGTGGACCTTCTTCGGCCTGGAACCGCGGGGCCGGGAATTCGACGAGGAGCCCGCGTCGCAGTCCGCGGACGCCTCGCCGACCAAGCTGGAGACCCGGCGGAGCTGGCGGTCACTGCTGGGTCGCATGTTCCGCCGTTCCGCGGCCTCCTGACGCACTGACCCTCCGACGTTTCAGCCGTTGAAACCCGCCGATCGCCGCTGAGCGATCGGCGGTCGCGCCTTGACAGGCGCCCGCCCGCCGCCGAACATTGTCTCTACCGTGAAACGCCATTCCAAATCTGCGTCTAACCGGCACGTCGCCGGGACGCAGGCCGTCGTCCGCGCGCTGAAGATCCTTCGCGCGTTCTCCGACATGCGTCCCGAATGGAGCCTCGCCGACCTGTCGCGCGAGCTCGGCCTGAGCAAGCCCACCGCGTTCCGGCTGCTGCTCGCGCTGGAGCACGAGGGTCTGGTGCTGCGCGAGGATGTGGCCGGTCCCTACCGCCTGGGGCCCTCGGCCATCGAGCTCGGTGCCCGGGCCCAGCGGGCCAACAACGTGGCTACCGCCGCCCGGTCCGAGCTGGAGACGCTCACCCGCACCACCGGCGAGACCTCGAGCGTGGAGGTGCTGGTGGACGACGAGACCCTGATCCTGGACGAGGTCCAGGGCGGCCATCTCATCGGCACCTCACCGAGCGTGGGCACCCGCTGGCCGGCTCACGCCACGTCGACCGGCAAGGTGCTGCTGGCGGCAGCGGCGGAGCGCGACCCCGATCTGATCCGGCGGATGGCGCGGCAGGCCGGCGGCCGGTTGCGCAACATGACCCCCGACACCATCCGGTCGGCGTCCCGGCTCAGCGCCGAGCTGGCTGCCGTGACGCGGCAGGGGTTCGCCGTCGCGATGGGTGAGCTGGAGACCGGCTATATCGCGCTCGGCGCACCGATCCGGCGGCACGACGGCGGCGTAATCGCCGCCATCTCACTCGGCGGGCCCAGCACCCGGTTCACCGATGCCCGGATCCCCGCGCTGGTGAAGGCGGTACGGGAGTCGGCCGCACGGATCTCGCAGCGGCTGGGGTGGTCTCCGCTGGCGGCATCTTATCACGCGAGGCGCTCGGCCTCCTGAGCTCTTTCCGGACCAAAGGAATCATGTTCCGCACCACCCGATGGACCCTCGCGCTGCTCCCCGTCGCGCTGGCGACGACGGCTTCCCTTCCCCTCCGGCAGGACGCCCCGCGCCCCAAGGGATCGCTGGTCATCGTGGGCGGAGGCTCTCGCGGCGAAGCGCTGATGCGCCGGTTCGTCGAGTTGGCCGGCGGGTCGGGCCGGGCGCGGATCGCCGTGGTGCCGATGGCCAGCTCGGAACCGCAGGCCACCGGTGAGGAGGTCGCGGCCGAGCTCGACAGTCTCGGCGCGCGGAGCTTCGTCTTCCTGGTGGACCGCGCCGAGGCCGACGCCGCGACCGCGGTCCGCCGGCTGGACTCGGTCACCGGCATCTGGTTCACCGGGGGCGACCAGGTCTTCATCACCGCCGCGCTCGGCGGGAGCGCGTCCCTCCGGGCGATGCAGCAGCGCTACCGCGACGGCGCCGCGGTCGGCGGCACCTCGGCCGGCGCGGCGATCATGTCCGATTCGATGATCACCGGCAATCAGACTCCGCCGGGCGACACCACCGGCTACTACGGCGACGAGTACCCCGCGATCACCCGGTCACGGGTGCAGGTCACGGCGGGTCTGGGATTTCTGCCGGGCGCCATCGTGGATCAGCATTTCATCCGCCGGGAGCGGCACAACCGGCTGATGAGCGCCGTGCTCGAGCGTCCCACCCTGATCGGGGTAGGGATCGACGAGAGCACCGCGCTGGAGGTGGGACCCGACGGTCGGTGGCGGGTTCTGGGGGAGAGTGAGGTCGTGGTGTATGACGCGCGCCGAGCGGGCATTCCCCGCCTGGGCGGCGAGCGGCTGGCAGTCACCGACATGCGGGTTCACCTGCTGCCGCCGGGCAGCGTCTACGATCCCAGGAACGGCAAGACTTCGTTTCCGCCGCGCTAGCAGTCGCGGAGTATCACCTATCGGGGGAGCGCCATGAACAAGCTTCGGTTTGTCGTCTGGATCCTGGCCAATGTCGTCCTGGCCGCCTCAATGTCCACCTCGCTGGGGGCCCAGCAATCGTCCATCCGGGGCACGGTGACCGACTCGAGCACCGGGGCGGCGGTCCAAGGCGCCCAGGTGTCCGTCGTGGGCACCGCGATCCGTACCGAGACCAACTCCGACGGCCAGTACCGGCTCACCAACGTGTCGGCGGGGCCGGTGTCGGTGCGGGTCCAGCTCATCGGCTACGCGCCTTCCGAGCGCCTGGTCCAGGTTCGGCCCAGCGACGAGGTCACGGTCGACTTCGTCCTGACGCCGGGCGTGGCGCAGCTCGAGGAGATCGTGGCGGTGGGCTACGGCACCCAGACCCGCGGCGAGCTGGCGAGCGCGATCTCGTCGGTCAAGGCCGAGGATCTCGCGGGGCAGCCGATCGCCAGCATCGACGGCGCGCTCCAGGGCAAGGCGCCCGGCGTGCAGGTGGTGCAGAACGCCGGCAACCCGGGCAACGCTCCGAGCGTGCGGATCCGGGGCGCGGCATCGGTGTCGGCCAGCAACGACCCGCTGTACGTGATCGACGGCGTGCCCATGGTCGCCGGTGACATCTCGCAGCTCGATGCGGGGGGCCAGAGCATCGCCGCGCTCACGACGCTCAACTCCGACGAAGTCGAGAGTATGGACATCCTGAAGGACGCCGCGGCGGCGTCGATCTACGGCTCGCGGGGCTCCAACGGCGTGGTGCTGATCACCACCAAGCGGGGGACGTCCGGGCGCACCAACGTGACCTTCAACTCGTACATCGGCACCCAATCCGCCGCCCAGCGGCTGGAGCTGCTCAACGCCACGGAATATTTGGAGTTCTTCAACGAGAGCGCTTCGAACGACGGCTACGGTGAGGACTTCTACGGCGTGGTCGGCGTGTCGGACACCGCGAACGCAGACTGGCAGGACGCCGTGCTCCGCAGCGCCCCCATCAGCAGCTCGGAGCTGGCGGTCAGCGGCGGCACCGATAAGCTCGCCTATCGGGTATCGGGCAGCTGGTTCGACCAGGCAGGCATCGTCCGGGCTTCGGGATACCGGCGGATCGGCGGCCGCGTCAACCTGGACTTCAATCCGAGCGGCACGCTGTCGCTACGGACCGGTCTCTCCTTCACGGGCGACCGCAACAAACGGGTGGAGAACGACGGGAGCGACGTGGGCATCATCACCAACGCGGTTGGGGAATCGCCCCTGGTACCGGTGGTGCGGTCCGACAACCAGTTCTCCACTCCGGATGACGGACTGGAATATCCCAACCCAGCAGCGCTGGTGAACTTTGACAACCTGCGCTCCCGGACCACGCACGTGCTCGGGAATGTCGAAGCTCGCCTCAAGATCACGCCGTCGCTCCAGTTCACCAGCCGGTTCGGATTGGACCTGGTGAACCTCCGGGAGGACCAGTTCCAGTCGCGGCTGACCGCGGGCACCTATGCCTCGAGCGCCGACGGGGTGGCCAAGAGCGGGTACTCCACCGCGGACCGCTATGTGATCGACAACTTCGTCACCGTGCTGCCTGACCTCGGGGGCCGCCACGAGCTGGAGGCGACCGCCGGCGGCAGCCTGGAGTTCAACAAGGGCGAGCTGAACTTCATCCGGGGCGAAGGGTTCAGCAGCGACGAGTTCCAGGAGGTCGGGAACGCGACCATCATCACGGATTTCGACGGCGACGAGTTCGAGAGCAACCTGGTCTCCTTCTTCGCGCGCAGCAGCTACACCCTCGATGGGAAGTACACGCTGGGCGGGAGCATCCGGACCGATGGCTCGTCCCGGTTCGGCCCGAACGACCGGTGGGGCCTCTTCCCCGCGGTTTCGGCCTCGTGGCTGCTCAGCGAGGAGTCGGGCATCAAGGGCGGCTTTTTCGACTTCCTGAAGGTCCGCGCCAGCTATGGCCTCACCGGCAACCAGGCAATCAGCGACTATCCCTTCCAGGGCCTGGTGACCAGCGCGAACTACGCCGATACGCCGGGCATCGCGCCCGACAACCTGCCCAACCCCGACCTCAAATGGGAATCCACGGCCCAGCTCAACCTCGGGGTGGACCTGGCGGTGGCAAAGGGCCGGGTGAGCCTCAGCGCCGACTGGTATCAGAAGAAGACGCGGGACCTGCTGCTGGCGCGTCCGATCACAGCGACCAGCGGCTTCACCTCGGTGTTCGACAACGTCGGGAACGTGCTCAACCGCGGTCTCGAGCTCGGCCTCACGACAGTCAACGTGGATTCCCGCAAGGCCGACGGCTTCCGCTGGACCACCACGCTCAATCTCGCGTTTAACCGAAACAAGGTGACCGCGCTGTTCAACGACCAGCCCTTTTCCGACGGCATCCGCAGCATCAATCGGGTAGCCGTCGGTCAGCCGATCGGGGCGTTCTACACGCTCCAGTTCCTCGGCGTGGATCCCGCGACGGGCGACGCGATCTACAAGGACTTGAACGCGGACGGGACCATCGACTCCGGCGATCTCACCATCGTGGGGAGCCCGCATCCCGACTACACCGGCGGTCTCAGCAGCACCTTTACCTATAAGGGCTTCGATCTGACCGGCTTCCTGACGTTCAGCCAGGGCAACGACGTCTTCAACGCCATGCGGATCTTCAGCGACGCCGGCGGCTGGTTCCTGGACAACCAGTTCCGCGACGTGCTCGACCGCTGGCAGGAGCCGGGCGACGTCACCGACACTCCCCGCGCCAGCTTCGACGGGCTGTCGGGCTCGCAGGAGATCTCGAGCCGGTTCATGGAGGACGGCTCGTTCTGGCGGCTGCAGGACCTCACGCTGGGCTACCGGCTGCCGGAGCAGTGGGCCGGGGGACTCGGCTTCGCATCGGCCCGGTTCTACGGCTCAGTGCGCAACCTGTTCACCATCACCGACTACACCGGGTACACCCCGGACGTGAACAGCAATGGACAGTTCTCCTCGGACGTGGGACTGGGCACCGATTTCTACGCCTACCCGCAGGCCCGCACCTTCACCTTTGGCGTCCAGGCCTCCTGGTAGCCGTCACCGACCAGCTCACGGGAGCACACGCGATGCATTCCAGACTTGCTTTCGCCGTCCTGCTGACGGCGTCGCTGACGGGCTGCAATTCCCTGCTCGACCAGACTCCGAACGACCGCATCCCTACCGAGACATCCATCATCGATGCGCGGGGGGCGCGGGCCGCCCTGACGGGCGCCTACAACGGGATGACCTTCACGAGTGGCTTCTACTACGGCTCGGAGTTCGCCATCCTCGGCGACCTGTCCGCCGACAACGTGGTGAGCACGGGAATCTCCGGCTCGTACGCCTTTGTCGATGGCAATCAGCTTCGGGCCAACAACGCCTCGGTCGAGGGGATGTGGCAGACCCTCTATGACGCTCTGAACCGGGTCAACATCATCATCGAGAAAGTACCTCCCCTCACAGATCTCGATGTGACCGAAAAAAACCAGATCCTGGGCGAGGCGTACGCGCTGCGGGCATTGCACCTCCATAACTTGACGAAGTTCTGGGGCGACGTCCCGATGCCCCTGGTATCACCGACCAGCGTGGAGGAGGCGGCCCAGATCGCCCGGACACCGGCAGCGGAGGTCTATGCTCAGGTCGATGCGGACTTGGCGCAGGCGGAAACCCTGGTGACGGAGACCGAACCGGCCACCCGGGTGACCACGGGCGGGGTGGATGCGCTCCAAGCCCGCGTAGCGTTGTATGAGGCCGACTACGGCCGGGCGATCGCCGAAGCCGACGAGGTCCTGGCGCAAGGGTACACTCTGGCGGAAGACTTCACCTCGCTGTTCGACGCCGAGGGCACCGACACTCCCGAGGATATCTTCAAGCTGGTCTTCACGGTCGAGCAGTTCTCCTGGCACGGGTTCTACTACACCTCGTCGGACCTGGGCGGCGAAGGCACCGTGGGCCCGTCTCAGCGCCTGATCGATCTCTTCGATCCGGCGGATATCCGGGGCACCTGGTCCATCTCCGGCGACACCGAGGGCGAAGCGTCCGGGCTCAAGTTCCCCACCACGATCGGCGCGGAGGACTTCCACGTCATCCGGCTGGCTGAGGTGCTGCTCATCAAGGCCGAGGCCCAGGCCCGGTTGTCTGATCTCCCGGGTGCGGTGGACTCCTACAACCTCCTGCGGGTGCGTGCGGGGCTGGCACCACACACGCTGGGCGACGAAGTCACCACCCAGGAAGACGTGCTGGCCGCGATCGATCTCGAGCGTCAGTTCGAGCTCGCGTTCGAGGGCGACCGGTGGCCGGACCTGGTCCGCCGGGGGCTGGCGGAGTCAGTCCTAGGTATCCCGACGTTCCAGACGCTCTACCCGATCCCGCAGACCGAGCGCGACGTGGCGCCCGGGATCACCCAGAACCCGGGTTACTGACCACCTCTTGATGATGCCGCCCCGGGCCGTAGATTGGCCCGGGACGGCGTCTCGTTCGAGCTTCCAGCCGGAATCCCAATGGCCGAATACCTGATCCAACTGTCACCCGAGATGGAGTGGCTGTACCGCACGCCCTCGGAGTTCCGCGCGGCGATCCACTCCGGCGTAATCACGCCGGACGCCCAGATCTATCACTATGCCTCAGGCCAATGGCTGTCGATCCGGATGCACCCGGAGTTCCGCCGCTTCGAGGAGATCCGGGCGGCGGAGGGGCCCTCGCGGCGGCCGGACTGGCGGCGGCGCCAGCGGCGCAACGTTCTCCGGGTCATCGGCGACCTCTACAGCCGGGTAAGCACCACCTGGATATCGTCCCTGCGGCGGCGCCAGGAACCGGCCTCCCTGCCCCCGGTGCTTGACCCCTCCCGGGACGCCGACGACCCGGTTCCGCTCCTCGAGGGCGAGTCCCGGGACCGGTGGACCTACTTCCCCTGATTTCGCGGCCCCGCCGCGCCTCCCCGCATATCGCATGACCCCGCGCCCATCCGGGCGCGTTTCGGGCTGAGAAACCATTTACAGTCAAGTACTTACGGACCCTTCCCCAGGGGGCGCGGGTCTTGCCCTTACCTAGGGGAGGCGAGGAGGGTTCTCCGGGGAGGTGTCACCGCACCACGGCGCAGGACTCGATGTCAGCATCCCAGTTGATGCCAGGCGAACGCGTCACCCTAGCCCGGGATCTGTCGGACCTGCTGGTGGAGCTCTCACTGGCATTGGGCCACCAAACCGCCTACCCGGAAGGCCATCCCATGCTCGCCGCCGCGGCCGAGCGGCTGACCCACGCCCTGGGCGGCGTCCTCGCCCGCCGCAGTACCCTCACCCTCGGCATCGCCCGCCGCCAATTCGTCATCGACGGAGTAGCGACCGACCCCGGTAACGCGCTGCTCGGCAATCTCGCTCACCGCTTCCACCGGCACCGGATCGCGGCCATGCGCTTCGACCGGGGCATCACCCAGGACGACATCAGCTCGCTCCTCGCAGCGCTCGGCACCGACGCTCGCAGGGATCCCGGTCCTCTGGGCCTGCGCCCCGAAGAGCTGCGCCGCTGGACCAACGCCGAGCTGTATCCCGCGCAGTACAACCGCCTGGAGCTGTCCGACGACGCGCCCCTCGATCCGGAAGACGATGGAGCGAGCCGGGAGGCCGAGCTGTGGCTCGACCTCGTGCGCGTCGCCCTGCCCGACGGCGCCGAGACCGACCTCGCCGGCAGCAGCCACCCGGGCGTGCTCGCCGCCGCGATCAACCGGCGGATGAAGGAAGTCAGCTACGACGAGACGGTGGTCAGCTACCTCGTCCGGGTGGCCGAAGAGGTCGCGGTAGGTGAGACGGTCGAGCAGGCCTGGCTCCGCCGCCGGCTGTCCCGGCTCATCGCGTCGCTGGACACCGAGACACTGGAGCGGCTCCTCACGGTGGGGGGCAACGAGCCCGAGCGGCGGAGGCTGGCCCTGGCGGCCTCGCAGACTCTCGCCGCCGACGCCGTGCTCCGGGTGGTGCAGGCGTCGGCCGAGAGCTCGACGAGGAGCGTGTCGGACAGCCTGATGCTGATGCTGGCCAAGCTGGCCCAGCACGCCGAGTCCGAGGTGCCAGAGGTGGCCGCCGCCGCGGACAGCGCGTTGCGCGAGAACGTGGGCCGCCTGGTGTCGGACTGGGACCTGGACGATCCCAATCCCGAGGCCTACACCTCGGTGCTCCAGCACATGGTCCGCAATACCCGCGATCGAGGGCCGGGCGAAGGAGTCCAGCCGGCGCTAGACCTGGACCCGGAGCAGATTCTCCAGATGGGACTGGAGGTGGGCGAGCTGGGGTCTCGAGTGCAGGCGGCGGCGGACCGGCTGGTGGCCGACGGCCGCACCCGGCGGTTGACCGAGCTGCTCGCCAGCGCAGCGACGGCGGGCGCGGAGACCGAGGCCATCTGGGGCCGCGTGGTGACGCCCGAGCTGCTGGCGAGGGAGCTGGCGGCGCAGCCGGTGGACTTCGGCGTGGTGGAAGCGGTCGTGACCCGCTTGAAGGGCCGGGCCAGCGAACCGCTGCTCGACGCGCTGGCCGCCTCCACCGATCGCTCCATCCGCTGGAACCTGCTCCGGATTCTCGCCGAGGTCGGCGCTCCCGTGGCCGCCGCGGTCGCGGCGCGGCTGCCGGATACACCCTGGTATGTGCAGCGCAATCTGCTGGTTCTGCTGGGCCGTCTCGGCACCTGGCCGGAGGGCTTCAATCCCGCGGACTACAGCCACCACACCGAGCCGAGGGTGCGCCGCGAGGCGTACCGCCTGCTGCTGGACCTGCCGGATACCCGTGAGACGGCGATCGTGAGCGGACTCTCGGACCTCGACCCCGGCATTCTCACCATGGTGCTGAACGCGGCCCTCCCCACCTGCCCGCCCGGCGCGATCCCCTTCCTCGACCGGATCGCCTACGACGCCACCCGGGGACCCGAGGTCCGGCTGCTGGCGGTGCGGGCGCTGGCGTGCAGTCCCGATCCCGACCGGGTCAACCGCCTGGTCAGCCTCGCGCGGCAGCGTCGCTGGTGGGGCGGCATCCGCCTGGTCCCCAAGTCGGCGGTCCTGGTGGCGGTGCTGAAGGCGCTGGCCGACAGCTACGTAGACGACCCCGAGGCCTCCACGGTGCTCGCGCTGGCGGCGCGGCACCGCGACCCCGAGATCCGCGCGGCCGCGCGATCGGCGACCCGGCCATGAGCAACGCGGTCCGCTTCCTCACCGGTCTCACCCAGGCCCTGTCGTCCGCGGTCCTCTACGGCGACGACCATCCGGTCTATCGTCGCGCGGCGGACTCCGCCTTCCGCCAGCTTCAGGATCTCCAGAGGGCCGAGGGCGTCCTGCTCGAATTCTCCCTGCTCGACGGCGAAGTGGTGTTCCGCGATCGCGTGGTGCACGAGCTGCGGGCCTGGGACTGGGCTCCGCGGCTGTCGGAGGTGGGCATCCAGCGGATCGAGGTGACCGGCGAGCCCGACCTGGACGAGTTCGAGAACTTCCTGGACCTGCTGGCGGAGCGCCTCGCCGGGAAGCCGTTCGACAGCGCCTCGGTCCGGCACGCGGGCAACGGCAACCTTCGCTTCGGGCAAGTGGCGGTGCACAAGGACCAATCGATGAGTCCGGCGGCGGCCTCGGTCCTCGCCACGCTGAACTACGGGCTCGAGGAGGAGTGCCAGGCGATCCACTGGGTGCACGACGAGGTGAGCCGGACCGGACGCCTCCCGCTGCTGGAAGCGGAAGTGATCGTCCAGTCGCTGTCGGTGGCGATGCACGCGGAGCAGGCCAGCGTGCTCCCACTCCTGCGGCTCAAGGAGTTCGACCAGTACACCACGACCCATTCCATGAACGTCGCCGTGCTGGCGATGGCCCTGGCGGAGTCGCTCGACCTCGGCTCGGCCCAGATCCGCTCGGTCGGCGTGGCGGGGCTGCTGCACGACTTGGGGAAAGTGCGGGTGTCGAAAGATGTGCTGCTCAAGCCGGGGAAGCTGACCGACCTCGAACGCGCCGAGATCCAACGGCACCCGGTGGAGGGTGCCCGGATCCTGCTGGCCGGAGAGGAGGCGCTCGACCTGGCCGCGGTCGTGGCCTACGAGCACCACCTCATGATGGATGGGAGCGGCTATCCCTGCCGGCATGCACCGCGGGACACCCACTACGCGAGCCGCATCGTACACGTCTGCGACGTCTACGATGCGTTGCGCACTAGGCGTCCCTACCGCGACGCATGGGACTCAGAGGCCGCCCTCAAGTACATCGAGGAACGGGCGGGGCTGGAGTTCGACCCGGCGCTCTGCGGCACGTTCGCGGCCATGGTCCGCCGCTGGGATCACCGGGTCATGCACCCGCCGGAACTGGCCCAGCCGGCCTAGAAGCTGAGGTTCAACGAACGATAGAGCCCGGCGTAGTCGTTGCGCCCCAGCTTGTGCTTCTCCAGGCCACAGTCGATCGCCCGCCGAGTGCGGGAACCCACCACGCCATCCACCGGTCCCGCATCGCAGTCATTCTCGTTCAGCGCGGTCTGAAGCTGGCGGATCCGATCGCCGGACAGGTCTAGCGGCGCGGTCGCGGACCCGACGCCGCCCATCGCTTCGGCGCCCGTCGGCCCGCCGGGTCCGGCACCGCGGCTGGTGCTGGACGGCTTGGCGGCCCCGGCGCCGGTGTCGGCCGAAGACAGGGTATCCATGTTCGCCACCGATGCCGACCCGGTCTCGAGGCCGCCGCTGTCGGCCCGGAGCGCGCTGTCCGCCTCCGCGGTCGTCTCAGAGGCACCATTCGACAGCCGGTCTCCATCCTTGTCACTGCACGCGACAATCGCGATGCCGATCGCGAGTAGGGTCCACCGCGCCATAGGTTCCTCCTCGGGTTGTCCTGCGTGAGCACGGACAAACCTAAGGCAGGACGGCCCCGGGCTCCGTGAGGGGGCTCACGCGGGCCTAACCGCGCTCCAGCAGCTCCCGGACTCGCCTGGCGAAGTCCTGTGGGGAGAAGGGTTTCTTGAGGAAGGGAGCACCGGCGGGCATCATGCCTTCGTCGCCTTCGGCGCCGGGGAAGCCGGAGACATAGAGCACCGGAAGGTGCGGCCAGCGCCGGCCGATCGCCTTGCCCAAGTTCTCGCCGGTCATGTTGGGCATGACCAGATCGCACACGACCAGGTGGACTTCGCCGGTCGCCGTGTCGAGATGCCCGAGGGCATCCGCCCCGCTCACCGCCTCGATGACCCGGTACCCTTTGTCCTCCAGTGCCCGTCGCATGGCGTTGCGCACGCTGGGCTCGTCGTCCACGATAAGAACGCGCTCTCCCCGCGCCGGCATCACCCGATCGAGCGGCACGATCTCCGCCTCCGCCAGGATCGCCTCGGCGACCAGCGGCAGATACAGGGAGACCGCCGTGCCCCCACCCGTCTCGCTCTCGATCGTCAGCGTGCCGCCGCTCTGCCGCACGAATCCGTACGCCATGCTGAGGCCGAGGCCGGTGCCCTGTCCCACCGCCTTGGTGGTGAAGAACGGCTCGAGGGCGCGGCGCCGGACCTCGTCGTCCATGCCGGAGCCGTCGTCCGTGAGGGTGATGACCAGGTAATCGCCGGGCTGCACTCGCTCACCCTCAGGCCCGATCAAGGCCCCCGCGGCCAGCGTCGTCCGCCTGGTGCTAACGGTGAGGGTGCCACCCGAGGCCATCGCATCCCTCGCGTTGAGCGTGAGATTGATGATCGCCTGGTCGAGCCGGGTGCGATCCACGTGTGCCACGCCGGTGGCTTCCAGGTCCATGACCACCGCCTGGTCGGGCTCCAGGCTCTGCCTTAGGAGCGGCAGGAGATCTTCCAGGGCGTCGCGGAGATCGAACCGCACCGGGGCCAGCATCTGCCGGCGGCTGAAGCTGAGCACCTGGGACGTGATCCGGGCGGCGCGCTCCTGGGCCTTGAGGCTCTCCGAGATGTCGGGGGAGGCGGGATGGTCGGCGGGCAGCCGGCGCATGGCATAGATCGCGAAGCCGATGCTGGCGGTGAGCATGTTGTTCAGCTCGTGGGCCATGCCGCCGGCGAGCCGGCCGACGGCCTGCATCCGCTGCGCGTGGCGGAGCTGCTCCTCGTGCTCCAGGCGCTCCGTCAGGTCGAGCCCCATGCCCAAGACGTCGGTGGTCGGACCAGCGGCGCTCTTCACCGGCTCGAAAATGGTGCGCACGTGGCGGACGGCGCCGTCGGGCCGCACGTGGCGGTAGCTGATCTCAACCCGGTTGCCCTCCAGCACCGACGGCCAGGCGGCCGCGACCCGTTGCCGCTCCTCGGGGTGGACGGTCGAGGCCCACCCCTCGGCGACGGCCGTGGCTGCGGGGATGCCGGTCAGCGCGACCCAGGCCGGATTCACGTACGTGGTTTCGCCGCTGGGGCGGCACACCACCAGCGGCGCGGGCAGGGTCTCCACCAGGATGCGGAAACGGGCCGCGGCCTGTTCGAGGCTCCGGTTGGTGGATTCCAGCTCCTCGCCGGCGGTCTGAAGCTCCTCGTTGGAGGACTGGAGCTCCTCGTTGGAGACCTCCAGCTCCGACGCGGTTTCCTCCAGGGTCTTCGCCCGATCGGCGAGCTCGCTGGTCAACTGCTCCTGAACCCGCACGGCCCGGGAAAGGAGCCCTCCCTGGATCAGCACCAGCAGCACTCCCGCGATGGTGGCGAGCCCGGCCAGCAGAAAGACCCCCCGCTCCCGCCGGGTCTCCACCTCCTGCCGCTCCGCCAGCAGGGCCAGCTCGGCGCGCTCCAGATTCGCCGCCGACTGGCGGACGGAGTCCATCAAGTCTTTCCCCAGACTGGTCTGAAACAGCGACATCGCGGCTTCGAGACCCTGGGTCCTGCGCACCTGGAGCGTCCGGTCGAGCACCTCGCGCCGCCGCTCGACCCAACCCGCGAGCACGTCGAGGTTCCGCCGCTGGCCGGCGTTGTCGGCCGTCAGCCGGCGCAGGTCAGTCATCGCGGAGTCATAGGTCTGGAGGCCGGACCGGTAGGGGGCCAGGTAGCGATCCAGCCCGGTCAGCAGGTACCCGCGCTGGCCGCTCTCGGCGTGGACCAGGCCGGCGACCGCCAGCTCGGTCGTGCGAAGCACGCTGTGGGTGTGTTCGACCCAAGCCTGGGCCGTAGCGCGGCGGCGGACGGCGACCAGGAGAATCGCGCCCAGCAGCAGAATCGCGGCAGCGGTGCCGAGAATAAGTGCGCGGCGCTGGGAGAGAACCATGGGTCGAACCGCTAGGGGTAGTCGCGGGCCGGCGGTGGGGTGCCGGGCCGACGCAAGACGTCAGTGACCGGGAATGTATCGGCCCGCGGGCAAGGGGCTCAACCCCGCCTCGGCTGAGGTGGTCTCCGACCTCAGCCCTTGCCAGTCTTCCGGCGGTAGGCCTCCAGCAGGCGGCGGAGCTCATCGGGCAGATCGCGCCCGCGCTGCTCGAGAGCCCGGCCGACACGCTCGACGAAGCGTGGGAGGAGGTCGGGGCCGACGCCACGACGGGCGAGCTCTACTTCCTCGAGGGTGAGCGCCTGCTGAAGGTGGGCTATCTCGCCTCGTCCGCCGACGCCAACGGGGCGGTGCAACTGGCTCGGCTGGCGATGCGGCGACTCACGGCCGAGCCATAGCAGAGCCGGATTAGGCCGCCGACCGAGTGACGCCGGAGGGACGCTCAGAGAACGATGGGGTGACGGGAAAACGACATCCTTGGCGGACCTCTTCCAGGCAGGAACCACATGTCGTATTGGACTCGCCCCTGCAGGGTGGTGACCGCGGCTCTTGGGCTCGTGGCTTGCGAGAACCCGACGACCGAGCCGGGCGGTGCAGACCTCCGCGAGCCACCGCTGGCGCCGGCGCCGGTTCCCACCCCACAGGCGCAGGCTCATCGGCTGGTGTACAGCACCGATGGCAGCCTGTACACGGTCAATGACAATGGAACCGGACGCACGGCGATCTATGTCAAGCCGGCCACAACCAACCCACAACAGGCGACATCACCGGAATGGTCTCCGACTGCACCCCAGCGGCTGGCCTTCAACTATTTCTGGGACGACGGGATCACGATTCATGCTGCCGTCATGGCGGCCGACGGCAGTGGCCTGTCGGATCTCACCCCCGCGGACGATTTTGCGGCCGGACCGGTTTGGTCGCCGGACGGTCTGAGGCTTGCATTTCGTAGCGATGACGGCGGGGACCAGATCGAGGTCATCTCGCCCGATGGTACCGGCCGGACGATCGTAGCGTTCGATGAATATCTCGAGGGACCTTTCTGGTCGCCGGACGGACAGCGGCTGGCATACTTCAGATTCACCGACATCCCCGCAACTCCGTTGAACGATCGCGGCATATGGACGATAGGATGGGACGGTACCGGCCCACTGCCGGTCCTGCTCGTGCCGGCAAACGGCGGGGTTATCGGCTGGATGGAGTATTCACCCGATGGGTCCCGCATGGTGCTATGTCGTTACACCAAGCAGAGCAACCCTCCCGGAGTAGTAGAGGTCATAAACGCCGATGGCAGTGGGCGGAAAGTCTTGCGGTGGGGCTGCGGACCCGCACACTGGCCGAGGTGGTCGCCCGACGGCGCCCGCCTCCTGATCAGCACCGGACACAATCTCTTGTCGGCGAAAACCGACGGCAGTTCGGCCCAGCAACTCACCACCGACGGGACGCAGGCCAACGGGTACATCAGGGCCCAATGGTCCCGGCAGGGAAGCCAGGTTGCGTACCTCCACAGCGACCCGGGCGGCTGCCAAGGGAGCATGGCCCGACGACTCTGGGTCATGCCGGCGAACAAGAAGGGCGCGAGGATCCCGATCTCCCCCTGTGGCGACGACGTTGGCAACTTCAGCTGGGGTCCCTGAGCGCACCGCCGCAGCACGCTGCCACACGGCACATAACAAGAAGAAGCGCCCGGGATCGCTCCCGGGCGCTTCTTCATCCTGTACTGATCCGGAGGCCTACACCTCCTCCTCCACCACTCCCACCGCCACCAGCGGCTGAGGCGCCGGCTCCTCGACCCGCGGCGGCGGCGCTTCGTAGCCCGCCGGCGGCTCGATGTCGATCTCGGCGTAGCGGTAGATGCCGCTGCCGGCCGGGATCAGGTGGCCGATGATGATGTTCTCCTTGAGGCCGAGGAGGTCGTCCTTGGCCCCGCGGATCGCCGCGTCGGTCAGCACCCGGGTGGTCTCCTGGAACGACGCCGCCGAGATGAACGACTGGGTCGTGAGACTCGCCTTGGTGATGCCCAGCAGCACCGGCTCGGCCTGCGCCGGCGGTGCTCTTCCGCTTGATCACCCGCTCGTTCTCGTCGCGGAAGGTCAGCTTGTCCACCGTCTCGCCCTCGAGGAAGTCGGTGTCGCCCGGATCGGTCACCCGCACCTTCTGCAGCATCTGGCGCACGATCACGCCGATGTGCTTGTCGCTGATGCGCACGCCCTGGAGCCGGTAGACCTCCTGCACCTCGTTGAGCAGGTACTCCTGCACCGCCCGCGGACCCTTGATGAGCAGGATGTCGTGCGGGTTCACCGGGCCCTCGGTGAGGCGGTCGCCCGCCCGCACCCGGTCGCCCTCGTGCACCCGGAGGTGCTTGCCGGCGGGCACCTCGTACAGCTGAGGCTCCACGCCCTCCTCCGCCTGCCCGTGGTCTCGGGATAGACGTAGATCTCGCGCTTGCCGCGCTTGATCTCGCCGAACTTGACCACGCCGTCGACCTCGGAGATCGTGGCCGGATCCTTCGGCCGCCGGGCCTCGAACAGCTCGGCGATCCGCGGCAGACCGCCGGTGATGTCCCGGGTCTTGTAGCCTGCCGCGGATCTTGGTGACCGTGATCCCCGGGTAACGTAGATCTCCGCTTCCGCGCTTGATCTCGCCGAACTTCACCACCCGTCCACCTCGAGATCGTGCCGGATCCTTCGGCCGCCGGCCTCGAACAGCTCCGCGATCCGCGGCAGACCGCCCGTGATGTCGCGCGTCTTGTACGCCTGCCGCGGGATCTTGGTGACCGTGATGCCCTTCGCCACCTTGACCGGAGCGGAGAGGAAGACCGTCTTGTCCTTGCTCTCCTTCTTGGTCTTGCTGGGCCAGGCCTCGTTGATCGGCCGCTCGTCCACGTGGAACTTGGTGCTCCACGGGTTGGCGGCGTCCGGGATCTCCATCGCCCGGCTCACCTGGTCGGTGGGCGAGCCCAGGATCACGCGGCTGCCCTCCGCCAGGGTGTACTCCTGCGGGTCCTTCCGGTTGGGCATGTACACCAGCACGCTCGGGTGCAGCTCCCGGTCCGGGTCCGCCATGACCACCAGCGACCGCAGACCGGTGCCCTCGTCCAGCTCCTCGCGGAGCGTGACGCCCGGCACCAGGTCCTTCCAGCGCAGCTCGCCGTCGGCCTTGATGATGCTGGGATCGTTGTACGGGTCCCAGGTGTACAGGATCGTCGCCCGGCGCTCGTTGTCGCCCTTGGTGACCAGGTCGCCCTCCTTGACCGCGAGGAGCGCGCCCTCGGGAACCGGATAGCGGTTCAGTACCCGCTTCGGATCCTTCGGATCGACCACCAGGATGCCTTCCTTGCTCTCGTCCGAGGCCGACTCGTCCTCCCGGGTCAGCACCACCCGGTTGATGCCCTTGGTGCCGTCCTCGAACTCGACCGGCACGTCGGCCCACTCCAGCCCGTCGGTGTACTTCACCTTGCCGTCCGACCGGGCCCGGCGCTCCGCCTCTTCCGCGATGCGGCTGGAGGTACCGCCGATGTGGAAGGTCCGGAGGGTGAGCTGGGTGCCCGGCTCGCCGATGGACTGCGCGGCCAGGATGCCGACCGCCTCGCCCATGTCCACCATGTCCATGGTGGCCAGGTTGCGGCCGTAGCACATCCGGCAGATGCCGCGCCGGGCCTCGCAGGTGAGCACCGAGCGGATCTTGACCTTCTCGATCCCGGCGTCGTCGATCGCGTTGGCGACTTCCTCGTCGATCAGCTCGCCGGCCGCGACCAGCAGCTTGGGATCGCCGTCCTCGTCCAGCTCGTGCGGATCGAACACGTCCTCGCTCGCGACGCTGCCGAGGATGCGCTCCCGCAGCGGCTCGATGATGTCCTCGCCTTCCTTCAGCGCGGCGACGTCGAGGCCCAGGATGGTGCCGCAATCCTCTTCGGTGACCGTGACGTCCTGCGCCACGTCCACCAGACGGCGGGTCAGGTACCCCGCGTCGGCGGTCTTGAGCGCGGTGTCGGCCAGACCCTTCCGGGCGCCGTGGGTGGAGATGAAGTACTCCAGCACGGTGAGCCCTTCGCGGAAGTTCGACTTGATCGGGCTCTCGATGATCTCGCCGATGCCGCCGGTCAGCTTCTTCTGCGGCTTGGCCATCAGGCCGCGCATGCCGGCCAGCTGCCGGATCTG
>CAWCLG010000001.1:0-4633 GCA_963796335.1 uncultured Gemmatimonadales bacterium | reverse complement strand
CTCGGCCGACAGCGCGATCGCCGGATCCACCCGCGCCGCCCGCCGCGCCGGCACCCAGCACGCCACCGCCGCGACGACCAACAGCACCAGCGGCACCGACACGAACGTCGCCAGGTCCGCCGCCGGCACCCCGAACAGCTGGCGCTCGATCAGCCCGCGCGCCGGCGTACGCCGCCACCAGCCCCAGCCCGGTCCCCGCCGCGACGATCCGGAGCCCGCGGCCCAGGACCAGCCGCACCACCTCGCCCCGGGCCGCGCCCAGCGCCATCCGGATCCCGATCTCCCGCGTCCGCTGCGCCACCACGTACGACATCACCCCGTACACGCCGATCAGCGCCAGCAGCAGGGCCAGCAGCGCGAACCCGGCGGTGAGCCGGGCGGTGAACCGGCGCGGCGCGAGGTCGCGGTCGAGCAGCGACGCCATCGAGCGGATCTTCCAGACCGGCTGGTCCCGGTCCACCGCCCAGATCGCCTCCCGCACCGCCTCGGCCATCGCGTCGGGATCGCCCGCGGTGCGGGCCGCGATGCTGTGGAAGATCCCCCCGTTCTGCGCCTTGGCCACGTAGAGCTGCGGCTCGTCGGCGCGGCTCAGGGTGAGCTGCTTCACGTTCCCCACCACGCCGACTACCGTGGCCTCCACCTCCGGCGGCCCCGGCAGCGTGATCCGCTTCCCCAGCGGCGACTCGCCCGGCCACGTCCGCCGCGCCAGCTCCCGGTTCACGATCGCGACCGCCGGCGCGCCCAGCCGGTCGGTGGGGCTGAACTCCCGCCCCATCACGAGCGGGATCTCCATCGTGCTGAAGAACCCGTCGCTCACCGCGTTGTATCTGCGCGGTGGGGAGCAGGCTGTCGGGCGTCGCCCGGCCCTCCACCCGGAAGCTCGTCATCCCCCAGTTGCCGCTCAGCGGGATCGCTTCGACCAGCGCCGCCGACCGCACGCCCGGGATCGCCCGGAGCCGCTCCAGCGCCTGCCGGCCGAACGCCGCGACCAGCGTGTCGTTGCCGTACTTCGTCACCGGCAGCCGGAGCTCGGCGGTGACCACGTGGTCCGGGTTGAGACCGACCGGCACCTGCTGCAGCCGGCTGAAGCTCCGCGCCAGGAGCCCCGCGCCGATCAGCAGCACGATGCAGAGGCCGAGCTGGACCGCCACGAAGAGCTGGCGCACGCCGGTCCCGCCGAGGAGGTCGGCCCCGCGGCCCTGCAGCGCGTCGGCCAGTTGGCCCCGGGTGCCGTACCGCGCCGGGACCGCGCCGAAGACGAGCCCGGCGCCGATCGTGATCGCGAGCGAGAAGAGCAGCACCGTCCGGTCGAGTCCCACCTCGCCGAACGACGGGAGTCCGTCCGGCACCATCGTCACCAGCCCCGAGATCCCCCAGCGCGCGACCAGCACGCCCACCGTCCCGCCGATCAGCGCCAGCACCACGCTCTCGGTCAGGAGCTGGCGGACCAGTCGCGCCCGCCCGGCGCCGAGTGCCGCGCGGAGCGACATCTCCCGCCGGCGGGCGGTGGCGCGGGCGAGCTGGAGGTTGGCGATGTTGGCGCAGGCGATGCAGCAGGATCAGCGCCACGAACCCCAGCAGGATCAGCAGCGCCGGCCGGATCTCGCCGACCAGCGAATCGCGGAGCGGCTGGAGGCCGACCCCCAGCCCGGCGTTGGTCGCGGGGAACTCGGCGGCGAGCTCCGCCGCGATGCGGGACAGGTCCGCCGACGCCTCCTCGGCGGTCACCCCCGGGCGCATCCGGCCCACCGCCCAGAACGCCGGACCCTCCCGGGTGAGCCAGGCCGGGTTGGGCGCCGAGGTGAACGGCAGCCACACCTCGGTCGGGCCGAACGGGTCCTGGTACTCGGCGCCGAGCACGCCGATCACCTGCTGCGGGACGCCGTTCAGCACCAGGGTCCGGCCCACCAGGCCCGAGTCGGCGCCGAAGCGCGAGGTCCAGATCGCGTGCGACAGGACCGCCACCCGGGCCGCCGTTCCCACCGCTCGCCTCCTCGTCGGTGAAGACCCGGCCCAGCTGCGGCCCGGGCGCCGAAGAGGCGGAAGACGTTGGCGGTGACGAAGGAGCCGGAGAGCCGGTCGGGCCGGTCGCTCCCGGTGAGGTTCACGCTCTGCCCGCGGATGATGCCGAGGTCGTCGAGCGTGCGGCTTCGCGGCGCGGTACTCGACCAGGTCGGGGTAGGAGAGCAGCACCCGGGGCGAGTCGCCCAGCGTGCCCCAGATCGCGGCGAGCCGGTCGGCGTGGGGATAGGGCAGGGGGCGGAGCAGCACCGCGCTCACCGCGCTGAAGATCGCGGTGTTGGCCCCGATGGCGAGCACCAGGGTGAGGATGGCGACGGCGGCGAACGCCGGCGCCCGGCGAAGGTGACGGAAGGCGAGCCGGACGTCCTGCCGCAGCTCGGCCAGGTACTCGGCCCGGCGCACGTTGCGCTCGTGCTCCAGGCCCAGCTTCCGGCAGCGCGCGCCGACCGCGGCCAGGTCGCCGAAGCGGCGCAGCGCCTCGGCCCGTGCATCCGGCTCGCTCCGCCCCCGTGCGATCAGGTCCCGGGTGACCATCTCGAGGTGGAAGTCCAGCTCCTCGTCCACCTGGTCGGCCACGCTCCGGCGCCAGAACATCGGCTCAGCCCGGCAGCAGGATGGGGGAGACCGCCTCGACGAACTCGGCGAAGCGCCGGGTCTCGGCGGCGAGCTGTTTCCGGCCCTTGGGCGTGAGCTTGTAGAATCGCGCCTTGCGGTCCAGCTCGGAGACGCCCCACTCGGCCTCGATCCACCGCTCGCCGCTCCATCCGGTAGAGGGCGGGGTAGAGCGAGCCCTCCTCGACCTGGATCGCCTCGCCGCTGGTGTCGCTGAGCCAGCGGCTGATGGCGTAGCCGTGGCGGGGGCCCCAGCTCAGGGTCTTGAGGATGAGGGCGTCGAGGGTGCCGTGGAGGCGGTCTTTGCTCTGGGCGGGCATGGGGTCACACCTAGGTGTCTATGCTTGGCCCAAGCTGCCGGCGCGATACCTAGATGTCAAGGTATCGCGCGCGGGATGGGGGACTGTCTGAGCCGGCCAGTCCCACACGCGGTAGCCGGCCACTCGTCGTTTCGAATTGATGCCGTGGCGAGCCGAGCGTATCCTTAGGCTGTCACCCGCCCATGCCTTGGAGCATCCGTGCCGGTGACCGCCAAGCTGTCCAAGCACTTCTATGACGTCCTGGGTGAGGACGTCGCCAACGAACTGGTAAACTGGTTCAACGCCGTGGACCTGACCTACCGCGCCGACCTCCGCGAGCTCAACGAGCTCAATTACGCCCGTTTCGAGGCCAAGCTGGAGCAGCGTATCGTGGAGCTGCGCGCGGAGCTGCGGGCGGAGCTCGGCGCGTTGCGTGGCGAGCTCCGCACCGAGCTGCAGGAAGTGCGGGCCGAAGTTCACCAGGGGAACATCGAGCGAGTTCGCGCCGAGCTGCTGCGCTGGATGTTCGGCTTCTGGGTCACCACCTTCGTCGGGATCGCCGGCCTGATGATCGCGCTAGGCAATCGCTAAGTAGTCTGGAGCCAGCCGCACCGGCCAAGGCTAACCCCCAACGGGGCAGCCCTTTGACACCCGGCTTGACGCCCTCCCCACACCCCTCCGGTAGTATGGACCCCACGTCCACCCACCACCGGAGACCCGATCATGCCCCGGATGTCGCAACGCCTCCTCGCACTCGCCGCCGTGGCCCTCCACGTCGGCACCGCCGGAGCCCAAACCGCCACCCTCGCCGACCCCAGCATCCCGGCCCCCACGCGAGCCAGCCGGACCGCCCCCACCGGCCGGCTCCCCGACCGCGCCAAGGCCCCGCCGACCATCGACGGTGTCCCCGCTCAATGGATGTGGGGTGACGAGATCGACGATCACCGGCGCCAACTTCATCTCCCCGACCGTGGAGCTGATCGGCCCCCAACCCGCCCCGTACACCACCGCCCAGGTCCGCTACTCGCTCCAGCCCTACGAAGTGACTTCCGGCCGCTTCAAGCTGTTTCTGACCCGGGAGATCTTGAAGGGCGCCCGGCCGCCGATGCGGCTCGTGGTCACCACGCCCTACGGCTCGGTCACCTCGGCCGCGGAGATGACCTTCTCCGGCGAGCCCCGGATAGATACCGTCATCGTGACTCGCGAGCTGAGGCAGGCCCGTACCCCCCAGGAGTGGTGGCAACGGGTGATCATCCTGAAGGGCCGGAACCTCGAAGGCCCGCTGGGAGGATTCGTCGCGGGCGTCCCACTGGCTGCCAGCGACATGCGGACGGTCCCCGACTGGAACCCAACGACCATCCAGATCGACGTCCCGCGTTACTGCAACCGCTCGGGACGGGTGCAGGTCGAGTTGCCCATGGTATTCGGCGGGCGGCGGATCGTCCTCTCGGCGCAGCAGGTGACCTGCCTGCCCAACGACGAGATCTCGTCGCCCTGAGCGCGGGTACCGCCGTCGCGAGCGGGTTCACGGCCTCCAGTTCGGCATCCAGTCTCTCTCCTCGAGATCGGTGAGATTGGTCAATCCCGTGCCGTCTGGACGCACCTTGAACACACCCAGGTGTCGCGGGCGGTAAAGGCAACCCTTCCACCCCCTCCACCCGCCGGATATCATAGAGCAGCTCTCCACCCTTCCTCTGACC